>NZ_JACSKC010000009.1 GCF_018617395.1 Exiguobacterium sp. s48 | reverse complement strand
CCACGCTTCCACCCATGACCTATCTACCTCATCGTCTCTGAGGGGTCTTTCTTGATTGCTCAAAGGGAAATCTCATCTCGGAGGGGGCTTCATGCTTAGATGCTTTCAGCACTTATCCCGTCCGCACGTAGCTACCCAGCGATGCTCCTGGCGGAACAACTGGTACACCAGCGGTGCGTCCATCCCGGTCCTCTCGTACTAAGGACAGCTCTCCTCAAATTTCCTGCGCCCACGACGGATAGGGACCGAACTGTCTCACGACGTTCTGAACCCAGCTCGCGTACCGCTTTAATGGGCGAACAGCCCAACCCTTGGGACCTACTCCAGCCCCAGGATGCGATGAGCCGACATCGAGGTGCCAAACCTCCCCGTCGATGTGGACTCTTGGGGGAGATCAGCCTGTTATCCCCAGGGTAGCTTTTATCCGTTGAGCGATGGCCCTTCCATGCGGAACCACCGGATCACTAAGCCCGACTTTCGTCCCTGCTCGACTTGTAGGTCTCGCAGTCAAGCTCCCTTCTGCCTTTGCACTCTTCGAATGATTTCCAACCATTCTGAGGGAACCTTTGGGCGCCTCCGTTACTGTTTAGGAGGCGACCGCCCCAGTCAAACTACCCGCCTGACACGGTCCTCCAGCCGGATCACGGCTGCGAGTTAGAGACTCTATACGCAAAGGGTGGTATCCCAAGGGTGTCTCCACCGAAGCTGGCGCTCCGGCTTCACAAACTCCCACCTATCCTGTACATCGCGTACAAAGCCTCAATATCAGGCTGTAGTAAAGCTCCATGGGGTCTTTCCGTCCTGTCGCGGGTAACCTGCATCTTCACAGGTACTATGATTTCACCGGGTCTCTCGTTGAGACAGTGCCCAAATCGTTACGCCTTTCGTGCGGGTCGGAACTTACCCGACAAGGAATTTCGCTACCTTAGGACCGTTATAGTTACGGCCGCCGTTTACTGGGGCTTCGGTTCAGTGCTTCTCTTGCGATGACACATCCCCTTAACCTTCCAGCACCGGGCAGGCGTCAGCCCCTATACTTCATCTTGCGATTTAGCAGAGACCTGTGTTTTTGCTAAACAGTCGTTTGGGCCTATTCACTGCGGCTTATGTTGCCATAAGCGTCCCTTCTCCCGAAGTTACGGGACCATTTTGCCGAGTTCCTTAACGAGAGTTATCCCGCGCGTCTTAGAATTCTCATCTCGCCTACCTGTGTCGGTTTGCGGTACTGGCGCCGACCTCCTCACTAGAGGCTTTTCTTGGCAGCGTGAAATCCGGTGCTTCGCCCTACGGGCTCCACGTCACAGCTCAACCTTGGTGCCGGGCGGATTTGCCAACCCGACGGCCTCGCTGCTTGTCCGTGCACTTCCAGTCGCACGGTCACCTTATCCTTCTGCGTCCCCCCATCGTTCAAACGGTGGTACGGCGGTACAGGAATATCGACCTGTTGTCCATCGCCTACGCCTTTCGGCCTCGGCTTAGGTCCAGACTAACCCTGAGCGGACGAGCCTTCCTCAGGAAACCTTAGGCTTTCGACGGAGGGGATTCTCACCCCTCTTTTCGCTACTCACACCGGCATTCTCACTTCCAAGCGCTCCACGGCTCCTCACGATACCGCTTCACTGCTGCTTGGAACGCTCTCCTACCATCCCTTACGGGATCCATAGCTTCGGTGGTATGTTTAGCCCCGTTACATTTTCGGCGCGGCGCCACTCGACTAGTGAGCTATTACGCACTCTTTGAATGGTGGCTGCTTCTAAGCCAACATCCTAGTTGTCTGTGCAGCGCCACATCCTTTTCCACTTAACATACACTTGGGGACCTTAGCTGATGGTCTGGGCTGTTTCCCTCTCGACTACGGATCTTATCACTCGCAGTCTGACTCCCGAGTACAAGTTGCTGGCATTCGGAGTTTGACTGAATTCGGTAACCCTGTGGGGGCCCCTAGTCCAATCAGTGCTCTACCTCCAGAACTCTTCACCTCGAGGCTAGCCCTAAAGCTATTTCGGAGAGAACCAGCTATCTCCAGGTTCGATTGGCATTTCACCGCTACCCACACCTCATCCCCGCACTTTTCAACGTGCGTGGGTTCGGACCTCCAGTCAGTGTTACCTGACCTTCATCCTGGACATGGGTAGATCACCTGGTTTCGGGTCTACGACGACGGACTGATGCGCCCTGTTCAGACTCGCTTTCGCTGCGGCTCCGCCTCATCGGCTTAACCTCGCCCGCCATCGTAACTCGCCGGTTCATTCTACAAAAGGCACGCCATCACCCGTGAACGGGCTCTGACTACTTGTAGGCATACGGTTTCAGGATCTCTTTCACTCCCCTTCCGGGGTGCTTTTCACCTTTCCCTCACGGTACTGGTTCACTATCGGTCACTAGGAAGTATTTAGCCTTGGGAGATGGTCCTCCCGGATTCCGACGGGGTTTCACGTGTCCCGCCGTACTCAGGATCCACTCTGGAGGGGATGGGGTTTCGGCTACAGGGCCGTCACCTTCTCTGGCCGACCTTTCCAGGTCGTTC
>NZ_JACSKC010000008.1:12523-18284 GCF_018617395.1 Exiguobacterium sp. s48 | reverse complement strand
ACGAAGCTTGCGCTTCATTCAAAAATTGTAAAACTTATTTTTGCCTCATCGTTCAGTTTTCAAAGTTCGTCTGCCGCTCTTGGCGACTTAAATATCTTACCAAGTGGAGAACAAAAGGTCAACCACTTTTTAAAAATATTTTTTGTTTCTTTGTCGCTTATCTCGGCGACGTCTATTAATATATCAGTAAAACTTTAACCATGCAACCCTTTTTCAAAAAAAGATTTAAAAAATATATAAATCCACTATTTATTCAGCTGATCTGATTTTTCCCTTCATTATATAGAGCTAAAAATAAAATAAGGCGAGCCAGAGGCATCGCCTTATGAGCGGAGAGATGATAACGACACATTTCGCTTCTTCGCTTCTTTTAAATAAAAGAAATAGAGAGCTTCCGCTTGTTTGACCTGAGCAGCCAACTCTCCCGTATCTTCAATGCTCACTTCAAGCATTCGACGTTTTGATTCAAACTTAGCTTTCGCTTCTAATAACTCAGTAAGTAGTCGTTGATCATAATCATCCCTTAACGACTTACGAAACCATTTCATAACTCTCTTCTACCTTCCATCGCTCGAGACAACGTCACTTCATCTGCATACTCCAAATCTCCACCGACTGGTAGACCGTGGGCGAGACGCGTCACACGAATCCCCGTAGGCTTGAGTAATCTCGATAAATACATCGAAGTCGCTTCTCCTTCAATGTTCGGATTGGTCGCTAAAATCACTTCTTGAATCGACTCATTCTCTTGTAAGCGCGTCAGCAAACTTGAAACGTTAATATCCTCTGGACCGATCCCTTCCATTGGACTAATGGCTCCATGGAGAACGTGGTACTTCCCTCTATACTCTCTCATCTTCTCCATAGCAATCACATCTCTCGAGTCTTGAACCACACAAACCACTGTCTCGTCCCGATGCGAGTCTTTGCAGATTGCGCACGGATCCACGTCTGTAATATGTCCACAGACGGTACAGTATTTTATGTCACGTTTCGCACTGACGAGAGACTTCGCAAACGTTAATACATCATCTTCTTCCATATCTAAGACATGGAATGCCAAGCGCACCGCGGTTTTCGGGCCAATCCCAGGTAACTTCGTAAAACTCTCAATCAATCGTCCAATGGCTTCAGGGTATTGCAACTCGCATCGATCCTTTCTTCACTTAAAAGCCTGGGAGGTTCATCCCTTGTGTGAAACGCCCCATCTTATCATTCACAAGCTGATCCGCTTGTTTCATCGCATCATTGATTGCTGCTAAAACGAGATCTTGTAACATATCCACATCGTCTGGGTCGACAACATCTTCAGCAATAATAACGTCTAAGACTTCTTTATGACCGCTGACGACAACTTTCACCATGCCGCCTCCTGCAGTTCCTTCTACCGATAAATCTTTCAATTCTTCTTGAGCTTTCGCCATGTCTTTTTGCATCTTTTGCATCTGCTTCATCATATTGTTCATGTTTCCCATTCCACGCATTCAGAGCGCCTCCCTTATGTTTCTTCGATTTCAACAACATCGCCAAATCGTTCCATCGCCTGCGCGACAAGCGGATCCTCGGTTTCCGGTTCTTCGACTCGTTCCGTTCGTTCTGCTTGTTTCTGAAGGATAAACTCATTCTTCAGTTCATTCCAATCTGTCTCAAGCACCGCCATGATTTCGCGACGAATCCCCGTCACTTCGAATAACGCCTGTTCAATCACATCACGGGTACGACCATTCGAACTCACTTGTTCATAGTGCCATGTCATTCCATCTTTAAATTGTACCAGTAAGGTGTCACTTGCACAAAGGACAGCTTCACTTTCATAGAAGAGCGCGAATATCGGACCGTCTTGTATCCGAATATTCGTCATGATGTCTCCCCAGCTATCGCGAATCGCATTCAAATGTTGGCGTTCAGCACGTTGCAAGAGTTGACGAATTCGCTCTTTCGGCACACGGATTTGCGTCCGCTTTGGGGCAGGCTTCGGTTTTTCTACTTCCCCACCTGTCACAGCAACACCATTCTTCTTCACTTCACTTAATTCACGACTCAGTTCGCGTACTTGATCTTGAAGTTGTACCATTTGCTCACTAATCGTCCGACCTTGTTCTGCGATCCGGATGAACGTCAATTCGACCAGCACTTTAGGATGGTTAGACAACCTCATCTGTTGCTGACAATCGTTCAGCTCTTCAATCACTTGGAACAATTCGTCCGTCGAAGTCGCTTCGACAAACTGACGAAATTCATCCGTCGGTCGAGCACGCTCTAATAGGTCGGCAGCTTGTGGAGAAGCTTTTAAAAGCAATGCGTCCCGATGGACGAACACTAAATCTTCAATGAAACGTTTCAAGTCTTTTCCTTCACGTAACATCAATTCAAGCGTACTCAAAATAGCATTTAATTCTTTCCGCTGGAGACCATACGCCATATCAAGCAATGTTTCATCCGTCACGGCACCCGTGACTTCTAACACCGCGTCTTCCGTCAACCGTCCATCACTGAATGCGAGCGCCTGATCGAGTAGGCTAAGGGCATCTCGCATCCCGCCATCGGCAGCACGTGCGATTAGTTTCAACGCTTCCGGGTCGTAGTCATGGTCTTGATCGTTCAAAATATAGGCCATCCGCGTTTGCAATTGACTCACTTCATGTCGTTTGACATCAAATCGCTGACAGCGAGAAATAATGGTTGCCGGAATTTTATGTGGCTCTGTCGTGGCTAATATGAAGATCGCATGTGCCGGCGGTTCTTCAAGCGTCTTTAACAACGCGTTGAATGCACCAGTCGATAACATATGCACTTCATCAATGATGTATACTTTGTAACGTCCTTGGGACGGCGGATATTTGACTTTATCTCGAATCTCCCGAATTTCATCAACTCCGTTATTCGATGCGGCATCGATTTCAAACACGTCGGGACTTGTCCCTTCCGTGATAGCGATACACGTCGGACAGGTGTTACATGGTTCACGTGTCGGCGCACTTTCGCAGTTGATTGCCTTAGCGATAATCTTCGCTAAACTCGTCTTCCCCGTTCCACGCGGACCAGAAAACAAGTACGCATGTGACATCCGCTCCTCTAACAGAGCGTTTTGAATCGTACGTGTGATATGGACTTGACCGACGACCTCCTGAAACGACTGAGGTCTATATACACGATATAACGCTTGATACGCCATGAGTTCGCCTCCTTCCTTACTTGTTCTTCTCTATCTCATCATACAAAAAAATCTACAGCCCTGGGGCCATAGATTGAAGTTATAAAATAAATCTGCCGCGCACCGATTTCTGAAAGTACGTCAACATGCGTTACTCATGCAGTTTGCTCAGCCCAAGCACCCCTGCGGCACACGGTACGTCACCACTTAAGGCTGCTTCCTTCCGGACCTGACCTGGTTCATGGGTGACCGTTGCGCAGGACTCAGACGTCAACGCCACTTACATAAGGCAGACCACACCAGCGCACTCCCTCGAATCGGGATTCAGTCTCGCTACAGCGGATTGCGAGTGACAGGGCACCGCTACCTCCCCACCTAGCACGGCAAATGGGTAAATGAAATTAAGCACTATCTCGAGTGCTATTACATTATACTGTTTAATCGATTGGGTTGCAACCTCTCTGATTGAGTCGTTCTTGTTTCTTCCTCTCTCGAAGCGTCCGGAAGAAATCTGTGAGGAGTTGCCCACATTCTTCTGCTAAAACATTTTCCGTCACTTCTGCTTGGTGATTGAACCGATCATCCTGCACCAAATTCATTAACGTCCCGCAACATCCACCTTTCGGATCATGGGCACCAAAAATGACACGCTTCACGCGAGATAACACAATCGCACCCGCACACATCGGACACGGTTCAAGGGTAACGTATAGCTCGCAGTCTTCTAATCGCCAATTCTCTAATGTCTCATTGGCCGTTTCGATCGCAATCATTTCGGCGTGCGCCGCTGCCAATCGATCTGTCTCACGACGATTGTGCCCAGTCGCAATCACTTGGTCTCCTTTTACAATCACACAGCCGATCGGCACCTCCCCGATGGCTTCTGCTTTCTTTGCTTCTACGATGGCTAACTGCATAAATCGTTCATCGCGTTCCATTCATTCACCTCATTTCCTATTTGAAACTATGAAAAAAAATGAAAATCAAATCCCTCGTCATATCACTCGTATTGTATGCTAGAATGGAACTTGCACTTTGGATAATGGAGGATGACATCATATGTTTATAACGGTAGAAGGACCGATTGGTGTCGGGAAAACATCACTCGCCCATATCATCAGTCAGCATTTCTCAATGCAGATGCTGAATGAAATTGTAGAAGAGAACCCATTTCTCGGCAAGTTTTATGAAGATATCGAAGAATGGAGTTTCCAAACGGAAATGTTCTTCTTGTGCAATCGATTCAAGCAACTAGATGATATTCATCAACACCACTTGAGTCAGCAACAATCCGTCGTTTCGGACTATCATATTTTCAAAAACTTGATTTTTGCTCATCGCTCGCTGAAACCAGCACATTTGAACAAGTACGAGCAGATTTATAAGATTTTGACACATGATATGCCGAAACCTGATGTCGTCATTTACTTACACGCCAGCATTGAGACCTTAATGAAACGAGTCGCCTTGCGTGGACGTGAAGTCGAAGAGAATATGTCTCGTGATTACCTCGAACAACTTGCTCACGATTATGAGACATTTGTTGAATCGTATCGCGCGGCCCATCCAGAAGTGAAGATCCTCTCGTTCAGCGGGGATGAACTCGACTTTGTACAAAATCCGGACGACTTGACTCATGTCCTGAAAACGATTGAGCGTGAATTAGAATTAACTAAAGGAGCCCAAATAAAATGAAGCTGATTGATAAATATAACATCCCGAACGATACGATCATTACAATCGGTGGAATGGTTGGGATCGGAAAATCCACGATCACCAATTCGTTAGCCGATGCATTAAATTTCCGAACGTCTCTCGAAAAAGTAGATACCAACCCTTACCTCGATAAATTTTATCATGATTTCGAGCGTTGGAGCTTCCATCTTCAAATTTACTTCCTAGCAGAACGTTTTAAAGAACAAAAGAAAATCTTCCAATACGGCGGTGGGTTTATCCAAGACCGTTCAATCTATGAAGATACAGGCATCTTCGCTAAGATGCATTATGAAAAAGGGACAATGTCACCAACAGACTATGAAACGTACTCTAGTTTGTTCGAGGCAATGGTATTGACACCATTCTTCCCGCACCCAGATCTATTAATCTATCTTGAAGGTTCGTTCGAACAAGTACTCGAACGCATTCAGATGCGTGGTCGCGAGATGGAACAGCAAACACCAATCGCCTACTGGGAAGAGATGTACGCCCGCTACACAGAATGGATCAACAACTTCAACCTGTGTCCGGTATTACGTCTCTCGATCGAAGAGTACGACCTCATCAACGACCCAGATTCAGTCGAACTCATTCTTGAGAAAATTGAAAAGCAACTCACGATTGCGCGTGAAGCAAAAGTGAGATAATCGAAAGAAGGATTGCGCCAACGACAGCGTGATCCTTCTTTTTGTGCACAAAAAAATCCACAGCGCATATGTCTGTGGATACAAAAAATGCATCTGCCTCTGCAGATGCCCGATTGAAAGCGGAGTTGGTGGGATTCGAACCCACGCGAGCCTTGCGACTCCTAACGGATTTCGAGTCCGTCCCCTTCAGCCGGACTTGGGTACAACTCCAGGCCTAAAAAAGTGTAAAAAAAAGAAAGTGGAG
>NZ_JACSKC010000008.1:0-12423 GCF_018617395.1 Exiguobacterium sp. s48 | reverse complement strand
GAGGTGGTGGGATTCGAACCCACGCAGGCTGTTACACCCCTGACGGTTTTCAAGACCGTTCCCTTAAACCACTTGGGTACACCTCCAAAAGATATAAAATTGTGTGAGCCTCCAAAAAAGAAATGGAGGAGGTGGTGGGATTCGAACCCACGCAGGCTGTTACACCCCTGACGGTTTTCAAGACCGTTCCCTTAAACCACTTGGGTACACCTCCAAAGCTCATATGCAATTCATGAGCAACAGTGTCGCTCGACATGATTTATAGTACCAACTGAAGAGACAGATGTCAAACCCTTTTGTGAAAAAACATTAAAAAAATTGAGCAACCTCAAAATCGAGGCTGCTCAAGCGTTTAGTTCGGCATTTCAATCTTTTCTTTTCCACCCATGTAAGGACGAAGGACTTCTGGAATCACGACCGATCCATCCGCTTGTTGATAGTTTTCCAAAATCGCTGCGACCGTCCGACCGACAGCTAATCCTGAACCGTTCAACGTGTGCACGAACTCCGGTTTCGCATTGGCATCACGACGGAAACGAATTCCCGCACGACGCGCTTGGAAATCTTCAAAGTTTGAACAAGAAGAAATCTCACGATAGACCCCTTGTGCCGGCATCCATACTTCAATATCGTATTTTTTCGCCGCAGTGAATCCGAGATCTGCCGTACACATGCTGAGCACTTGATACGGAAGACCAAGACGTTTCAACACTTCTTCGGCATGACCTGTCAACAACTCCAATTGCTCATAAGACTCTTCCGGTTTCACGAAGCGGACGAGCTCGACTTTATTGAATTGGTGCTGACGGATCAAACCGCGCGTGTCACGTCCCGCTGACCCGGCTTCAGAGCGGAAGTTCGCGCTGTATGCTGTATATGCGATTGGAAGCTGTGCTTCCGGAAGAATTTCTTCACGGTGCATGTTCGTGACCGGTACTTCAGCCGTCGGAACGAGGAAGTAGTTCGTATCTGCTACTTTAAAAGCATCCTCTTCAAATTTAGGAAGCTGACCCGTCCCTGTCATTGAATCACGATTGACCATGTAAGGTGGTAATACCTCGGCATATCCATGCTCATCTGAATGAAGGTCCATCATAAAGTTGATGAGGGCACGTTCTAAGCGAGCACCTAATCCTTTATAGAAAACGAAGCGGCTACCTGTTACTTTTCCTGCGCGCTCGACATCGACGATTTGAAGATCTTCCATCACGTCCCAATGTTGTTTCGGCTCGAAATCAAAATCAGGTTTCGTCCCGATTTCACGAATCGTCACGTTATCATCTTCCGTTTCTCCGATTGGAGTTGATTCATGCGGGATGTTTGGGATGCTGAGTAAGATCAAGTTAAGCTCTGCCTCAACTTCGCGTAACTCTTCATCCAATAGTTTGATTTCATCACCGAGGCGGCGTGTCTCTAAAATCGGACCTTCCGCATCTTCTTTGTTCCGCTTCAATTCAGCGATTTGTTTTGTCGCTTCGTTGCGCTTCGCTTTCTTCACTTCCACTTCGTTGATCAAGTCACGGCGTTTCTCCTCTAGTTGTGGGAAACGGTCAAGTGCACTCAAGTCTTCCCCTCGGTGTGCTAACTTTTCTTTAATTCCTTCAAAATCCTGTCGCAAACGTTTAATGTCTAACATTGCTATTCCTCCTTTTTCATATAAAAAAGGTGGTTCGTCCCTTTCCCGTAGGAAAGGGACGAACCACCTTGGATCCGCGTTGCCACCCTCGTTGCTCAAACAATTGAGCCACTCGATGCACGTAACGTGTGCAAACGTGACCTGTTTCCAAGTCAATGCTCCGAGGCCGATTCGGTTACACCATCTCACTAGTTCACACCAACCACTAGCTCTCTGTCAGTAGATGTACATAACGTACTTATTCTCATCATCGCATCTGTCATTGAATTAATCTTACTTTACAACATCTGTTCTTGTTCGACAAGACTGATTTTTCCAAGTGCAAGTCGAATTTGATCGAGGAAATCCAAAAAAGCTCGCGTTATTCTCGTCAAGAATGAAGCCGTATCGATGGAATCTGCTGTGACTAGTGTCACCTTCGGGGGAACTTCCCCTTCTAAATAACGAACGTGTTCCGAAGAATCGATGGTGACCACGCCTGCTTGCGTATCCATTTTGACCGGGGCCTTTAAATCGAGTAATTCAACTTTTACCTCAGGAACAGGTTTTCCTTTCTCGACTAACACTTCAAAGTCATTCGTCGTTCGAACTTCCACGTGTTCTTCCTCACCTTTTGAGACCGACGCCATTTTCGAAACGGTCTCACCCGTTCGCAAAATCGGGGTCATGACGAAATCTGTATACGCATAGTCATGTAACGCTTTCGTTGCGGCGTACCGTCCTTCATCCGATGTCGCACCTAATACGACCGAAAGAACAGTTCGCCCATCTCGCGTTGACACGCCGACAAAACAATACCCAGCTTCGTTTGTCGTTCCCGTCTTAAAGCCGAGCATCCCTGGATAAGCGAGGTCGCGACCAGTCAACATACGGTTCGTCGCATCGAATCGAACTCCATCAACATCGACATACGTTCGCTTCGTCACGTCGAGCACTTCAGGATACGTTGATAAAAAAGCGATCGCTAGCTTCATCAAATCTTTAGCAGACGTCAAATTATCACCGGGTAAACCAGCCGATTCAGAATCGAGACCTGATGCGTTCGCAAACGTGGTTTGGGTCATCTCGAGTTCATCAGCCCGGCGATTCATTTCTTTGACGAATGCCTCTTCCGAACCCGATACGGCTTCCGCGAGTGTCACGGCTGCTTCATTTGCGGAGCGAATCAATGCGGCATCATACAATTCTTTAACGGTATATGGTTTATTTAGGAGCGGGATTCTTGCCAATCCCGGCTTTCTCGTGAGGGCAAGAGCGGCGTCACTCGGTGTGATTTCTTGTTTCCAACTGAGTTTCCCTGCTTCAATCGCTTCGCGTGTCAAAAATACTGTCATTAGCTTCGTGATTGAAGCTGGCTGCAGCATCGAGTCTTCTTGTTTAGCAAATAACACCTGACCTGTCGTCACGTCTACAAGCATCGCGCTCGCCGCATCCACTTTCGGTGTGGTTGCAGAGACAGCTGAAGGCAGGATTGCCTGCATGACGAAGACGAATGTGAGTAAGATGATGAAATAACGGGCCTTCACATCGTTTCCCCTTTCTATACGATTCTTGTTTCAGTGTAACAAAAAATAAGTTTGAAGGACCCCTTTTTTATGAGGTCCTCCAAACTTATGCATATTGCTTCTGATTTTCTTTCACCATCTCGATGAAATAGCGATGCAACGATAAATCTTCCGTCAATTCTGGATGGAACGAACAAGCAAGGTATTGGTTATAGCGAACGGCTACAATCGCTTCCTCCACTTCAGCGAGCACATCTACTTCCGGTTCAACTCGCGCCACTTGTGGGGCACGAATAAAGACCGCTTCGACTGGCTCATCGATTCCTTTTACTGGAAGATCGACTTCAAAACTGTCGACCTGACGTCCGAACGCATTGCGCTTTACTGTCATCGGGATTTTCTTCAAGTGCGCATCATAACCTTCGACTTCGTTCGCGAGAAGAATCATGCCGGCACATGTACCGAACATCGGTAACGTCTCCATGTTCCGAAGTGGTTCAAGTAATCCATACCGATCGAGCAGTCGACGCATTGCGGTACTTTCTCCACCTGGTAACACGAGTCCGTCGATTGACTCCAAGTCTTCTATCGAACGAACGACAACAGTTCGAGCACCTATCGCTTTTAGCATGCGAACATGCTCGCGAATCGCCCCTTGCATTCCTAATACGCCAATCGTCACCATGTTACCAGCCTCGTGGTGCCATGAGTTCTTCTTCTTTGAGCGTGCGGACATCGAGTCCTTTCATCGCCTCACCCAATCCTTTTGACAAGCTCGCAATCCGCTCATAGTCATCGTGGTACGTCGTCGCTTCAACGATGGCACGTGCGAATTTCTCCGGGTTCTCTGCTTTAAAGATTCCTGATCCGACGAAGACTCCGTCTGCTCCGAGGTGCATCATCAAGGCCGCGTCCGCTGGTGTCGCGATTCCACCTGCTGCGAAGTTTACGACCGGAAGACGGCCCGCTTCACGGATTTGCATCAATACTTCAAACGGTGCACCGAGGTCGCGCGCTTCTGTCATGACTTCATCCACACTCATCGACAAGAGACGTTTCACTTGCGCTTGTACGGTACGCATATGACGAACCGCCTCAACGATATTCCCTGTTCCTGGCTCCCCTTTTGTACGAATCATTGCTGCCCCTTCACCGATCCGGCGGGCTGCTTCACCGAGGTCGCGTGCCCCACATACGAACGGTGCCGTATAGTCGCGCTTGTACAAGTGGAACTCTTCGTCGGCTGGTGTCAATACTTCGCTCTCGTCAATGAAATCGACCCCCATCGACTCAAGGACACGTGCTTCAGCGATATGTCCGATTCGGCATTTTGCCATAACCGGTACAGATACCGCACCCATGACGTCTTCAATGATTGTCGGGTCGGCCATGCGGGCAACGCCACCCATTTTACGGATATCCGATGGTACACGTTCGAGCGCCATGACAGCTACAGCCCCGGCAGCTTCCGCAATCTTCGCCTGTTCCGCGTTGATAACGTCCATGATGACGCCACCTTTTTGCATTTCTGCCATCCCACGTTTTACTTTATCTGTCCCTACTTGTCTCTTTTCCATTGAAATCCCTCCATTGATTCGTGTTCTACTTGCTAGTATAAGTTGAATTGACTATATTAAAAGTGTCAGTTTCTTATTTTTTAAAGTGGTCAGTTTTTAAAAAAGGACTCTATTCCATCTGTCACGAACCTGTTGAAGTATAAAGGAGGAATATGTATGTTAAACCGTGATTCGTTCGATGGAGGTCATCGTGCCTCATTCGGTACACCCGGGATTGTCTCTTTCCTCATCATTCTTGGGTTTATGCTCTACTTCTTTTGGGGTTCATAAAGAAAGGAACATCACACCATGGACATGCTTACCTTATCGCTTGATCAAGAATCGTCCATCCCGCTTTACGAGCAATTGTATAAACATATTCGGGACGCCATTCTCGATGATACGTTAAAGACAGGAACGAAATTACCTTCGAAACGGAAGCTCTCTCAATTTTTAGATGTGTCGCAGACAACGGTCGAGTTCGCATATGCCCAGTTACTCGCCGAAGGATACATCGAATCCATTCCTCGAAAAGGATTTTATGTGTTACCACAAGAAGAGCTATACGTCCGGCGATCGAGCAGTACAATCACTCCCGCTCCACCGCCGAAGACGTATGAGTATGATGTTTCACCGAGTCAAATCGACACGACTGCCTTCCCCTTTGAGCGATGGAAGCGCCACGTCAAACATGTCGTCGATGACGTGCATCATGAATTCCTCGCGTTAGGTTCCGTTCAAGGAGACCTTGAATTGCGTCAAGAAATCGCCACGTATCTTTATCACTCCCGCGGCGTGCAGTGCTCACCGGAACAGATCATCGTCGGTTCGGGGACGGAACAACTGTTGCCCCAACTCTTGAATCTCTTACCTGACTCGTCCATCTTCGGTATTGAAGACCCCGGTTATCCGCTCACACGCTTGTTGTTCGAGCAACAAGGACGCACATCCATCCCGATTCCGGTGGACGATAGCGGCGTCTGTGTGAAGGAACTTGAACGTCATGCAATCGATGCACTATACGTGACACCCGCCCATCAATTTCCGACGGGGACTGTCCTATCTGTCAGTCGACGACAACGATTGTTGAACTGGGCGCTCGTCCATCAGACGTATATCATCGAAGACGATTACGACAGCGAGTTCCGCTATAGCGGCAAACCGATTCCGTCGCTTCAGAGCATGGACCCGAACGAACGGGTCATCTACATCAGTACGTTTTCAAAATCGCTCATGCCATCCTTACGCATTGGCTATATGGTCTTACCGACACCTTTGTTAAACCGTTATCGGGAACGACATCGTTATTTCACCTGTAGCGTTCCCCGATTCGAACAACAGACGTTGGCGTTATTCATGTCGAGTGGTGACTTTGAGAAGCATTTGAACCGGATGCGAAAAATATACCGTCGTAAGTTAGAAAGTGTCCTCGCTGCCTTCCGACCATTCGAACCGACCGTCACCGTGACCGGAGCCAGTGCCGGATTGCACGTTGTGTTGACCATCGCCACCGAGCGCACGGAGCAAGAATTGAAGCAGTCCGCCGAATCCGCCGGAATCGCCATTAAATCCATGAATGACTATCGCATCGTGCATCCAGATTCCCACAAGCAATTTCTGTTCGGATTTGCGCATTTGTCTGAGTCGACGTTACCTGACGTGATTGAGCAGTTGATGCTTGCGTGGGCAGTTGTAAAAGGAGGAAAGTCATGAATCCACGACTTCGATGGCTCATCGGGTTTTTGCTCATCGGGAGCGGCATTCTCTTACTGACAAGTTCGATTTGGAAAGATACGATCACCCGTTCCACTAGTGAATACGTAATAGAACATATGGAAGTACAGCCAGATGACGCATTTGAACCGAGTTATGATTTCGAGGCCGTCACGCCACTCTCGCTAAAAGATGTTTTAGAGGCGCGCAATCGATTTCATGATTTACCGACTATTGGTGTGATTTTCATTCCCGATGTTTCACTTAAACTGCCAATCATTCAAGGGCTAGATGATGAAAATTTGGCAGTCGGAGCGGGAACGATGCATCCTGACCAGCGAATGGGCGAAGGAAATTATGCACTCGCCGGGCATTATTTACGAAATGCGACCGCTCTATTCGGTCCACTCCATGAGATTGAGATAGGGACGACGATCTATCTTCAAGATGAAACGCAAACGTATGAGTACGTGGTCACTTCGCTTGAAACCGTCTCTCCTGAACGGGTCGATGTATTAGATGACACCTCCACCCCAATAATCACGTTAATCACGTGTACGTTCGATACGACAGAGCGCCTGATTGTCAAAGGAACGCTCGTCACTTCTTCAACCTAACCGTTTCTCCTTTTAATTCGGAGAGGCGGTTTATTATTTTTCCAAAAACATATTGTGAGCGCTTTCAAATTCCGCTAAACTATTTTTGAAAACGTTTGCATAAATTTGTGCAAATACATTTGACAGAAAGAGGTGCCTCATGAAAAAAACAACCGCTCGTCAGGCTTCAACGCTGATTCTTTCGGGTGCATTACTCATTCAAGCCGGTATCCCGATGAACGCATTGGCGGAACCGACCACTGTGACCATCGACGGATCGAAGACGGACTGGAGCTCGATCCCAGCCCTCGCGACTTCACCTGCTACGGGTTGGCAAGGATTTGATGTCGGTGATTTATACATACAAAACGACGCTCAACACCTTTATTTTTATGTAGATGCGAACAATGTCCCGAATTGGGGCGACAATGGCCAATACATTAACATCGCCCTTCAAATTAACGATGAAGATTCTGGCATTTCTAAAAATCCTCTCGGATACCCATTCGACTTTTCAGGTGTCGACAAGGCACCTCAATATCATATTCTCGTTCGTGTCGACGGCGATCAAAAAGTCAAAGAAGCGGCCCTCTATAAGGCCGGTCAGGACACGCCTCTCTTACAATTGAACCAATTGAACGGGGCGGCTTTCGCAGTGGACCGAACGAAAGGATTCGAAGGAAAGATTCCGCTCTCCTTACTCGGGCTAAACAACGGGGACCAAGTGCGTGCCTTGACTGTATTGAGCGGAAATAATGCGGGAGAGCATGGTGCATTCGATACGATTCCAAGTAACGCCGCAAACCAACTAGCAAACAGCTGGAACGTCGCTGCTACGCCGTCGACGCAATCTGTGTATAGTGCTCCCTTCACATTAAATGGGGTGGAGACGATTGATCAGCTTGAAGTCGTTTCGGTGACCCCGGCTTCATCCTCAATCGACGTGGATGTGTCTTCCCCAATCACATGGACGTTCAACGAACCCGTCCGTCTAGATGCTGAAGCAGTCACGCTACAACAAGGAGAAACGCAGATCCCGGTCGACGTGGTGACGAACGGAGCAACTGTTACAATCCAGCCGAAAGAGGCACTCGCTCTCGATACGTCCTATACGGCTACCATCCCAGCGGATGCGGTGACGGGGACACTTTCGAACACGACACTCCCTGCCTTGACGACAACGTTCAAAACAGCAACCAAAATCGCCGATCCGTGGGAAACGACTCGTTATATCGAGATGAAGTATGTTCGTGCGGATGGTGATTATACGGATTGGAACCTGTGGACATGGAGCACCGGCAAAAAAGACGGTCAAGTTGACCCGTATCGCATCACAGAGGACGGTGCCATCTTCCGAATCCCAGTCGGTCAAGACGCCACCAAAGTCGGGTTTGTCATCCGAAAAGGTACGGATTGGGCTGTGAAGGACGCTTATGGAGAAGACAGATACGTCACACTTGGAGAAGACCGTGTCACGAAAGTCATCGTCGAGAGCGGGAAAGGTGTGTTCCATCAAGTTCCGACAATCAACGGACCGGTATACGGTACCGATGGGATTAGTTTCTTCTATCGTGATGTAGCGCTCTATGAATCTGGAAAAATGGGCGATATCGAGAAGGTCGCACTCAAGATCAATGGGGAAACTTATCCGATGACGTATGAGCCTGACAACGAATGGTTCCGTCACACAGTACGTTTGCCTGAAGGCGTTCATGACTACACGTACCTCGTCACAAAAGACGGGGTGACGACTGAAGTGAAAGATCCGTATTTCGAGACTTCCCAGATCGAATATCGCCAACCGACCGTCAAACTCACTTCATCGGTCAGTCCAAAAGCGATTAGTTCCCGCGAAAATGCCGTCGTACGAGTGAAGCCAACCTTACCGAAGGGCGTGACGCTTCGTGAACTCTATATCGATGCACGACCTCTCGGTGGACCTGCCAAGCTCCATATCGATCGTGCACTGAATGCTCAAACCATCGCGGTGAAAGATACAGTCAAACCAGGAAATAAGACACTGTCTGTCACAGCCATTGACCAATACGGAAATGTCCATCGCTCGAAGACCACGATCCGTGTCGTTCCGAAAACGATGAAAGACAAACAAACCTTTGATTGGGATGAGGCAAGAATCTACTTCATGTTGACGGACCGTTTCTATAACGGGGACTTGTCCAACGACAACCCGAACCGTGAGTATTATGACCAAGACCACCCGGAATCATACCACGGTGGAGACTTTGCGGGTGTCACGAAAAAACTTGATTACTTGGATGATCTCGGCATCAATACCATCTGGGTGACACCGATTGTGGATAACATCGATTGGGATTTACGTTACGGAAAAGACGGGTCTCAATATGGGTATCATGGCTACTGGGCGAAAAACTTCGAGAAGCTCGATGAACATCTCGGCGACATGGCCGCATTCCACAAATTGATTGACGAGGCGCATAAGCGCGGCATCAAAATCATGGTCGATGTCGTCTTGAACCATCCAGGCTACGGCATGGAACCGGGCGCAAGTTCAGCTGTCACGAATTTCCCGACGGACGCAGAACGTCAAGTGTTCGATGGCATGATTCGGGAGAATCCGGTCGACGGGGATGACCTGAAGATGTCCTTGTCTGGTCTTCCTGATTTCAAGACGGAAGAAGCGGCCGTTCGAGAACAGTTGGTCAAATGGCAGACCGATTGGATCAAACATTCGAAGACGAAAAAAGGGAATACGATTGACTATTTCCGTGTCGATACGGTCAAACATGTGGATTCAACGACGTGGAAGTCATTCAAAAATGAGCTGACCACAATCAAACCAGATTTCAAACTGATCGGTGAACACTATGGAGCCAGCATCAACAATACAGGCGGTTATTTGAGAAGTGGGCAAATGGATTCCTTGCTCGACTTCGATTTTAAATACCAGGCCGAGCGATTCGTAAACGGCAACATTGAAGATGTAGAAAAAGCGCTCCAATACCGAAATAACCAATTATCGAATGAAGCAACGCTTGGACAATTCTTAAGTAGCCATGACGAAGATGGATTCCTCGTCTCGCGCGCAGGTGGAGACACAGGCAAGCAAATGGTCGCTGCTGCCCTTCAGATTACGGCAAAAGGTCAACCGGTCATTTATTACGGGGAAGAGGTCGGACAATCTGGGAAACATGCAGGGGATATGGATAAAGGCGAGTTCAACGAAAATCGCTATGATTTCGACTGGTCACGTGTCAAAGGGGAAGGAAAAGCGATGCATACGCATTACCAGAAATTGTTGAACATCCGTGCAGACTATTCTCACGTATTCAGCAAAGGAACACGTTCATCCGTCGCTGTGAGTGCTGCGTCTGGGTATTCAATCTTTGAGCGGGTCTACGGCAAACAGTCCGTTCTCGTCGGGTTGAACACGAAAGAGAAAGCCCAACAAGTCACATTTAAGACAGCGTACAAACCAAAAACGGTATTGGTCGACCGCTACAGCGGGAAAGCATACACGGTACAAAAAGACGGGAAAGTCACCGTCACGTTACCAGCCCAAGACCAGGGAGGTACCGTCATCCTCGTTGAAAAACGAAAATAATCACAAAACCGCCATCCTGAGTGAACAGGATGGCGGCTTTTCATTAACGTGAATAGTTTGGTGCTTCTTTAGTGATGTTGACATCGTGTGGGTGGCTCTCTTGGAGTCCAGCACCTGTCATACGAATGAACTGTGTGTCTTCACGAAGGGCACGAATGTCGGCAGCGCCGCAATACCCCATACCTGAACGAAGACCACCGATCAATTGATAGACCGTGTCAGCTAGTTCACCGCGATACGCGACGCGACCTTCGATACCCTCTGGAACAAACTTTTTGTCCGCTTCTTGGAAGTAACGGTCTTGACTACCACGTTTCATCGATGCTTCCGATCCCATACCACGGTACGTCTTGAATTGACGACCTTGGTAGATTTCCATCTCACCTGGACTCTCTTTCACACCTGCAAGCAAGCTTCCAAGCATGACTGCGTTGGCTCCAGCGGCGATGGCTTTGACGATATCACCAGAGTACTTGATTCCACCGTCAGCGATGACTGAGACACCGTGCTCTTTCGCTTCTGTCACACAGTCATAAACTGCTGTGATTTGTGGAACTCCGACACCAGCGACAACACGTGTCGTACAGATTGAGCCTGGTCCAATCCCAACTTTAATGACAGATGCACCTGCTTCAATCAATGCACGCGTCGCTTCAGCAGTTGCTACGTTTCCTGCGATGATTGGAAGTGACGGGAACATGTCACGTAACTCACGAACTTTTTCAAGTACGCCTGCTGAGTGTCCGTGTGCCGTATCGATGACTAATGCATCCACACCTGCTTCAACTAACACTTGAGCACGTGAAGCCGCATCTTTCGTGACACCGACTGCAGCTGCGACAAGAAGACGGCCTTGCTTATCTTTAGCAGCGTTCGGGAACTGTTCGACCTTTTCGATATCTTTCGTCGTAATGAGACCTTTCAATACGCCGTTCTCATCGACAAGTGGAAGTTTCTCGATACGATGTTGATGAAGGATACGTTCAGCTTCTTCAAGCGATGTACCCACTTTTGCTGTGATGAGGTTCTCTGTCGTCATGACATCTTTGATCACCGTCGAATAGTCTTTAATGAAGCGAAGGTCACGATTCGTTAAGATACCGATCAATTGACGTTCTTCTTCTGAGTTGACGATTGGGACACCCGAAATACGATACTTACTCATCAAGTATTCTGCATCATATACTTGACGGTCTGGAGTTAAATAGAACGGGTTTGTGATGACACCATTTTCTGAGCGCTTTACGCGATCGACATGCTCAGCCTGCATTTCCATCGACATGTTCTTATGGATGACACCCAGACCACCTTGACGAGCCATAGCAATCGCCATTGGGGCTTCTGTGACGGTATCCATGCCGGCACTGATGATTGGAATATTTAATTCGAGTCCTTCACAGAGCTTCGTGCTTAAATCAACGTCACGGGGTAAAACATTTGAAAATCGTGGTACGAGTAATACATCATCAAATGTTAAACCTTCTTTTGCAAACTTATTTTCCCACATAAAAATTGATGGCCCCTTTCTCGTTCTACCTACATCTTTGTTTCGAAATATTTCTGTAATGGTAACAGGTATAACGTAAAAGTGCAATTCAATTCCCGATGTTCAGAAAGTTCAGAATTGTGTTCATTCACTCAAATAACATGCAAATTGTTCGGAATTTCACCGTGTAGACGGATAGAACATGGAGCTCGGTTTCATTATGTACGTAAAAAAACGACCGAGCGTATGCTCGGTCGTCCTGCGTTGTTGCCTGGCAACGTCCTATCCTCACAGGGGGAGATCCCCCAACTACTTTCGGCGCTGAGACGCTTAACTTCCGTGTTCGGC
>NZ_JACSKC010000007.1 GCF_018617395.1 Exiguobacterium sp. s48 | reverse complement strand
CGCCAGCGTTCGTCCTGAGCCAGGATCAAACTCTCCAAAGAATTTGATATAGCTCTTAAATTGACGAAGCTTGCGCTTCATTCAAAAATGATAAAACTTATTTTTGCCTCATCGTTCAGTTTTCAAAGTTCGTCTGTCGCTCTTTGCGACTCTTAAAATAATACAAGTCATCGACACAGTTGTCAACCACTTTTTTTATTTCTTTTCCGCTGCCATCAGCGGCAACGTTTATTACTTTACCCCACACCTCTCATTAACGCAAGGGTTTTTCTTAAAGTTTTTTCAAAAAAGTTTTCCCCCTAGATGATTTCTCCTATTCAATGGCTTACCTACGCGTTTCTTAACTAAATAATAAAAAAAGCCGAATCACACTCTCGTATGATTCGGCCTCTACAATCCATTATTGTTGATGACGCATTGTTGGGAAAAGAAGAACGTCGCGGATTGAAGGTGCGTTCGTCAATAGCATGACGAGACGGTCAATCCCGATTCCGAGTCCTCCTGTCGGCGGCATACCATATTCAAGCGCCTCAAGGAAATCGTTATCGAGTTCGTGCGCTTCATCGTTCCCTGCTTCTTTTTCAAGCAACTGCGCTTCAAAACGCTCACGTTGATCGATCGGGTCGTTTAACTCCGTGAAGGCATTCGCATGTTCACGACGAACGATGAACAATTCAAAGCGATCCGTGAAGCGTGGGTCTGTTTCGTTCTTCTTCGCCAATGGCGACACTTCAACAGGGTGTCCTGTGACAAATGTCGGTTGAAGCAATGTCTCTTCCACTTTCTGCTCGAAGAATTCATTCACGATATGACCAAACGTCATATGATCTTGCACTTCTACACCATGCTCTTTAGCGAGGGCGCGTGCTTCTTCATCGGACATTTGTTGCCAGAAGTCTACACCTGTCTCTTCTTTAACAAGGTCGACCATGTGTGCACGTTTCCAACCGATGCCAAGGTGGATCGTATCTTCACCATATTGTACATCTGTGGTGCCGAGCACTTCTTTCGCCACGTGCGCAACCAATTCTTCCGTCAAATCCATGATGTCATTGTAATCTGCATACGCCTCATACAATTCGATCATCGTGAATTCAGGGTTGTGACGTGTTGAAATCCCTTCGTTACGGAAGACACGTCCGATTTCATAAACGCGCTCGAGTCCACCAACGATCAAGCGTTTCAAGTGAAGTTCGATTGCAATACGCATGTATAGTTCCATATCCAATGCATTATGGTGCGTTAAGAACGGACGCGCTGCTGCTCCACCGGCAATCGTGTGTAACATCGGTGTTTCTACTTCTAAATATCCTTTTTGGTTTAAGAAGTTACGAATCTCCGAAATGATGCGGCTACGTAAAATAAATGTCTGACGCGAATCTTGGTTTGTGATCAAGTCAAGATAGCGTTGGCGATAGCGTTGCTCCACATCTTTCAATCCATGATATTTATCAGGAAGCGGGCGAAGGGCCTTCGTCAATAATTCAAACTCTTCTACGTGAATCGAGAGCTCACCGACGTTGGTTTTAAAGAGCTTCCCTTTCACACCGACGATGTCACCAAGGTCTGAAGATTTGAACAAGTCAAATGGCTCATCACCGACATCATTTTTGCGAACATAAATTTGAATTTGACCCGTCACATCTTGAATGTGGGCAAAGAATACTTTCCCTTTCCCACGTTTCGTCATGATACGACCTGCCAATGTCACTTCGACATCTTGTTCAGCCAAAGCCTCTTTTTCAATTGATTCATACTGCTCATGTAGTTCACCTGCGTGCGCAGAACGATCAAAGCGATGACCGAACGGGTCTAGACCACGTTCGCGCATGTCGGTCATCTTCTCAAAACGAACCTGCATTTGATCATTCATTTCCAACTCGTTGCTCACTATTCCATTCACTCCTCTATCCATATTGGTTTATCCCTAACAAAAAACTGTCGACCCGATGGTCAACAGCACAGCCGAAGCCGTTCATTCGTTGTGGTGCACTTTTTCGCCAAACAAGCTTACCATAAATTAGTTCATTTCTCTAGTTCACACTTCTGACAGTTGTCGCTCAAGTTGATCGACAAACCCATAAAGAACCGCCGCAAACGCTTCGCGTGATTCCGTTTCGTTGATTTGCTTACGAATTGGACCGCTCCCCTTCAACCCCTTCAAGTACCAGGCTGCATGTTGACGCATTTCGCGAACGGCCGTCAGTTCACCTTTGATTGCACTCAACCGATCGAGATGGAGCATACAAATATCGATTTTCTCCCGAGCCTCTGGTTCCGGCGGAAGTTCACCTGTTTCAAGGTACTGAACCGTTTGATAAAGCATCCACGGGTTCCCGAGTGCAGCGCGACCGATCATGACGGCATCCACACCGTATTGGTCGATGACACGCTTCGCATCTTGAGGAGTCGCGATATCACCATTCCCGATAATCGGTACGGTGGCTACTTTCTTCGCCTCGCCAATCCAATCCCAATTTGCAGTTCCTTCATATTGTTGTGCCCGTGTGCGTCCGTGAATGGCAACCGCTGCCGCTCCACCCGTCTGAGCCGCTTTGACGTTATCCAAAATAAAGATATGTTCATCATCCCAGCCGAGGCGCATTTTCACCGTGACCGGTTTTTCGACGACATTGGTGACGGCATTGACCATTTCGTACACTTTATCCGGGTCGAGTAACCACTTCGCCCCAGCATCACACTTCGTCACTTTTGGAACGGGACACCCCATGTTGATATCAATAATATCTGCATTCGTGTTTTGGTCGACGTACTGTGCCGCTTTGACGAGTGTATCTTTCGAACCGCCAAAGATTTGTAAACTGAGCGGTTTCTCCCGTTCATCGACATATAGCATACGCATCGTCCGAGCGTTCTCGAGCAAGATGCCTTTATCGCTCACCATCTCGGCACAAACGAGCCCTGCTCCGAACTCTTTTGCGATCAAGCGGAAAGCGGGGTTCGTCACGCCGGCCATCGGCGCGAGGACCGCACGGTTTTTAATCTCTATGTTTCCAATCTTAAAGCCTGTCAAGACAACACATCCTTCATTTCACCAAATTCGTAAGCAACGATAACTGAACGACATCTTCGCGGTCTATCCTCGGTAACTCGTCAAGCCAAGAAGTGACTGTTCGTCCTTTTACAATTAGTTCCGGTGCAATCTCCGCTAACGGGGCGAGCACAAATGCCCGTTCCTGCATACGCGGATGCGGAACCGTTAAGTGTTCTGATTGTATATCTTCCCCATTATAAAAGAGGATGTCAAGGTCGATGGTACGCGGACCATTCTTAAATAGACGTTCCCGTCCTAATCGTTGTTCGATTTGTTGGAGCGTTTGGAGCAGTTCCTCCGCGGATTGGCGACTCTTCACTTCAACGACCATGTTATAAAACGAAGGTTGCTCTGTATATCCGACAGGGGCCGTCTCATAAACCGACGACTGCTTCGTGACGTGGAGACCTACCCGCTCCATCTCATCGATCGCGGCAGACAATTGTCCAGCCCGATCTCCGATGTTTGCTCCTAATGCAACATAAATCATGACATCCGTCCCCTTGTCATTTCGATTGCCACCGAGTCATAGTGTCCCGGGATGGGTGGATCCGGTTTAATCACTTTAACCGTCACACGTTGAATCAAATCATGATGCGCCAACACGGCTGTCGTGATGCGTTCTCCAAGTGTTTCGAGTAAATTGACCGGTTCACCCGTCACAATGTCTTCCGTCAATTGATACAAGCCGGCATAGCTGACCCCGTTATTCAAATCATCCGAACGTCCCGCAGGCGCGAGGTCCAGTTCACACATTAAATCCACGTGAAACCGTTGCCCGAGACGATTCTCTTCTTCAAATACTCCGTGGTACCCATAAAAGCGCATCCCGTTCACAAAAATTTTATCCACGTCTACTTCCTCCGATCATCGCATCCATCATCTTTGCCGCACGGGCGTTCTCTTTGACATCGTGAACACGCACCCAGTCGCATCCTTTCATGATTCCGAGACACGTCGTCGCGATCGTCCCTTCGAGCCGCTCCTCTGTCGGTAAATCGAGCGTCTGCCCGATAAACGATTTGCGCGACGTACCGAGTAGCACAGGATACCCGAGACGTGTAATCACATCGAGATGGTCCATGAGCTCAAGGTTTTGCGTCACGTCTTTCGCAAACCCAATGCCCGGGTCTAACCAAATGTGCTCATCTTTTACGCCTGCCGCATGCGCGATGTCGATCGATTCTTGCAAGTCGCGGACGACGTCTTCAACGAAATGATGATAATCCCGGTCTTCCCGGTTGTGCATGAGAATGATGGGAACCCCATATTCGAAAGCAACCCGTGCCATCGAGCGGTCTCCCCATTTCGAACCCCACACGTCATTGATGATCGTTGCACCGGCCTCTAATGCCGCTTTCGCAACCGTCGGCTTATACGTATCAATCGAAATCGGAACATCGACTTCTTTTCTCAGTCGTTGAATAATCGGGACGACCCGCTCAATCTCTTCTTCAGCAGAAACAAGGATTGCACCCGGACGCGTCGATTCCCCCCCGACATCAATCGCATCGGCGCCATCTTGAACGAGTTGTTTCGCATGTCGCACGGCCTCCTCGATTGCCGTATATCGTCCCCCATCCGAAAACGAGTCCGGGGTCACGTTTAAAATACCCATGATTTTCGTCATGTTTCCGCCTCCTAACCAATAGAGCGAATCAGTTTCGCCCACACTTCTTTAAATCGACTCCCGTCTTTTCCGGGATAATGATGATTCTGATAATGCGTCACCGGAGCGATTTGTTGGATTGAATTCGTCATCCATATCTCTTTCGCTACAGCTAATTCTGCAAATGTGATTGGTTGCTCGACCACAGGAAAATGTTTCATCACCCAGTTCCGCGTCACACCTGCGAGCGCTCCACTCGAAAGGGGCGTCGTGCATAACACATCATCCGAACCGACCCAAAAGATGTTCGACACGAGCCCTTCCACTACATATCCGTGTTCATCCGCAAACAGCCCTTCAGCACTCTGGTCTTGTAAGGTCCGTTTCCCAAGGATATTGTTCATGTAATGATGCGATTTTAATCGAAATGCTGCTTCTGGACGGCTTCTTGGGAACGGGATCGATTCGACCTGTTTCTCCTGTGGCTCGACTGCTTCCGGCAGTGGTTTGACGATCATCGTGACGTTCGGCGCCTCATAACGCCCGGCATGAAGACCAAGTGGCGCAACCCCTGCCGATACGTTCAAACGGATATAGAGGTTGGGTGCATCGTTTTGCCGGCACAGTTGCTGAATCGCCGCCTCGATGTCTGCTTTCGTATACGGAAAGTGAATCCACAACTCATCGAGACTCTTCATCAAACGCTCCCAATGGGCATCGAACAGAAAAGGGACGGAATTGTATGTGCGAAACGTCTCGAACAATCCCATTCCATACAAGAAACCATGATCCTCAACCGGGATCCATACTTTTTCTCGTTCGATTACCTCCCCGTTATGCCAATACCACATGACGATACTCCTCAATAAAGTTTTGAATCATGTCTTTTCCATGCTCGGTCAAAATCGCTTCAGGGTGATATTGCACCCCTTCAATCGGAAGTGTTCGATGACGGAGCGCCATGATTTCCCCAGTCTCCGTCTCTGCAGTGACTGCGAGACATTCCGGTAGAGACGAACGTTCCACGGCTAACGAATGATAGCGGGTCACAATGGTTTGTTGAGGAATACCTTTGAAAATCGACTTTCCGTCATGTTGAATCTTCGATGTTTTTCCATGCATGAGCCGCTCCGCATGAATAACTTCTCCGCCGAACGCTTGCGCAATCGCTTGATGACCGAGGCAAACCCCTAAAATCGGAATACGGCCTGCGAACGTTTGGATTGCTTCGATACTGATTCCCGCTTCGTTCGGTGTACAAGGACCTGGAGAAATGACAAGATAGCTCGGGGCAAGTGCCTCAATCTCTTGAATCGTGATTTCATCGTTTCGATACACGACCAGTTCTTCACCGAGTTCCCCAAAATACTGCACTAAGTTATATGTGAATGAGTCATAGTTGTCGATTAGTACAATCATGTCGTCTCCTCCGTTAGTTGTTTCGCTGCCCATAGCGCCTTCGCTTTGGACAGTGATTCTTCGTACTCAGAAACCGGGTCCGAGTCGATGACGATTCCTGCTCCGGCCTGAACGTATGCCATCCCTTCTTTCACGACCATCGTTCGAATGGTGATGTTAAAGACGAGGTCGTCGTCCCAACTTAACCATCCATATGACCCGGTGTATAATCCCCGGCGAACTGGTTCGAGTTCTTCGATAATTTCCATCGTCCGGATTTTCGGAGCTCCGGTGATCGTGCCACCTGGGAACATCGCTGCCAGTGCTTCGGCTCCTGATATGTCTTCGCGAATCGTGCCACGTACGTTCGAGACGATATGCTGTACGTGTGAATACTTCTCAATCACCATCAATTCATCGACGTGTACACTGCCATATGCCGCTACCTTGCCAAGGTCGTTCCGTTCGAGATCGACGAGCATGACGTGTTCCGCCCGCTCTTTCTCGTTTTCAAGAAGTGTATTGGCCAATTCCAAATCTTCCGCATCATCTTTCCCACGTGGACGGGTACCCGCAATCGGGCGCGTCGAGATGTCAGATCCGTGCTTTTCGATCAACAGTTCCGGTGAAGCGGAGACCATTGTCAAGGCATCATCCACAAAGTATCCCATGTACGGAGATGGATTCATTTGACGAAGCGTATCGTATACACGACGCGGATCGGCGAGAAGTGGTTCAGATTGACGAACGCTCAAGTTCACTTGGAACACGTCCCCTTCCACAATATATGACTGAATCCGCTTGACTGCCTCCACAAATTCGTCCTGAGACATGGAACGCGAACGCTCGACAGGCAATTGTTCAGTCGGCTTGAATGCAAAATGGGATTCGACGTTCCACATGGCTGCCAATCGATCCGCTTTACGTTCAGCATCACCCTCTGCCGTGACCATCAAGTAAAGGATCGAACTCTCCTCGTCGAACACAGCTACTTCGTCAAACAAAAGAAACGAGACGTCCGGCGTCGATAAATCATCCTCTGCCTGATCAGGGAGTCGTTCAATCGTTCGAGCCACGTCATAGCTGACATACCCAATCATGCCACCGAAGAAGGGGGGTGCCCCTTCCGGTCGTTCAGCCTCAAAACGTTGTCGAACTTCACTGACCAACTCGAGCGGTTTCCCATACATCGTTTCAGTTGTTTCCCCTACATGCAAAAGACCGACACCATCTTTTACATGGAAGCGACCGAACGGTTCGATGCCCGCAATCGTATATCGTCCCGCCCTTCCACTTTCTAGCCATGCATGGTACGGCTGGTCTGCCGTCAACGTCATATATGCCTCATACATCTTTTCTTTCGTCATCCGCTTCGTTCTGAACGCTGTCGATCTCACTGGTCATTCCTCCGTCTATTCATTCATGCCTTTTATTGTACACAAGAAAAGGCAGCAACCGAAAGAGAATGTCTCTCGATTACTGCCTGAATTGTTATACGCGACTTTCGTTTGATTCTTCATCGAATTGATAAAGCGGTGTGCTCAAGTAACGTTCCCCGTTTGACGGGATAATCGCCAATACATTTTTCCCTTTACCGAGGCGTTTCGCCGTATCAAGTGCCGCTGCAATGGCGGCCCCTGAAGAAATCCCACCGAGGACACCATTCGTGCGTGCCGCTTGGCGAGCGTACTCAAACGCTTGCTCTGTCGTGATTTGAAGAACACCTTCATAAATCTCTGTATCGAGGATTGATGGAACGAATCCAGCCCCAATTCCTTGAATCTTATGAGGTCCCGGCTTCCCGCCCGATAAGACAGGTGAATCGACCGGTTCAACGGCGAGAATTTTGACGTCTGGGTACTTCGCTTTCACGACTTTACCTGCACCGGTAATGGTACCGCCTGTCCCGACACCCGCAATGAGCGCGTCCACAGAAAGTCCTGATTCTTCAAACGCCTCCACAATCTCAGGTCCCGTCGTCATTTCGTGGACGTTCGGGTTGGCTGCGTTGTTGAATTGTTGCGGGAGGAAGTAGCCATGTTTCTCTGCTTCTTCCGTGGCGCGACGAATCGCACCACCCATCCCTTCAGGTCCTGGGGTTAAAATGAGTTCGGCTCCATATCCGCGAAGGAGGTTCCGGCGTTCCATGCTCATCGTCTCAGGCATGACGAGAATGGCCGTATATCCTTTTGCGGCACTAACCATGGCGAGACCGATACCTGTGTTCCCGCTTGTCGGCTCGATGATGGTATCACCCGGCTTCAAGATACCATTTTTTTCAGCCGCTTCGATCATAGCAAGGGCAATCCGATCTTTGACGCTTGATCCTGGATTCATATATTCGAGCTTCAGATACACGTTGGCATCCTCTGGTCCAGTCATCCCATTCAATTTCACAATTGGGGTCTTTCCAATCAAGTCTGTTACTGAGTTTACGATTCGCATTCCATTTCCTCCTTCATAATTCCGACTATTCCGATATTGTTATCATACCCTATCGAATTGAAAATATGCAATTTGGAACGTTGCTTACGATTGCGCCTGTCCTTTCATCGTCTCTAACTGTTCAGCTGAGAAATGATACTTTTCACCACAGAAATGGCAAACTGCCTCGGCTCCGCCATCTTCTTCAATCATCTGACGAATCTCTTCTTTTCCGAGACCGATAATGGCGCTTTCCATTCGTTCACGACTGCATGTGCAGTTGAACTGAATCGGGTTCGTGTCGAGGACATCGAGGCTGTCACCAAGGAGTAATTGAAGCATTTCTTCTGGTGTTTTTTCTTCCCCGATTAGGACAGATACGGGTGGGAACGTTTGAAGCGCTGTTTCGAGCGCTTGAACCGTCTCTTCAGATGCATTCGGAAGTAACTGGACGATGATTCCGCCTGCAGCAAGAATGGATTCGTCTTCCGGTAAGACGAGGACACCTGCTCCGACGACTGATGGCACTTGTTCAGATGTTGCGAAGTAGTACGTGAAGTCTTCACTGATTTCGCCCGTTTGAATCTCTGAAGATCCTCCGACATAGTCTTTCAATCCTAAGTCTTTGATGACGGAAATCGTTCCTTTCCCGACAGCTTCACCGACTTTCAACTTCGTCATCCCTTGTTCGTTGACGAATGTTCCGCCATCGACACGCGGGTACGATACGTATCCACGGACATCTCCTGCTGTATCTGCGTCCACGATGATTTTCCCGATTGGACCATCACCTTCTACTTTAAGCGTGACGCGCGCTGCACCTTTTTGCATCGCTCCAATCATCGAGCCGATTGTCATCGTCCGTCCGAGGGCAGCTGAAGCAACCGGTGTCGTCTGGTGACGAAGTTGAGTTTCATACACCGTTTTTGTCGTACGTGCAGCAAAGGCACGGACTTCTCCGTTAAAACCGAGGGCACGAACGAGATAGTCATCTTTCATCTGATCGAGTAATGCTTGTTGTTCTGTATGAATCATATGATTTAACTCCTTTAGTTTACTTTTGATTGCGCTCGTAAATGAGACGAAGGCCTTCGAGTGTCAGGAACGAATCCACATGGTCGATCGTCTCTGCATGTTCACTGATCAATCGTGCCAGTCCGCCCGTCGCAATGACGGTCGCTTCACCGACTTCGCGCTTCATTCGATTCACAATACCATCCACTTGGGCCACATACCCGTAATACGTTCCGGACTGCATCGCTTGAATCGTGTTCTTTCCAATGACTGTCGGTGGGGTCGCCAATTCAATCCGAGGTAGTTTAGCGGCACGCTGATAGAGCGCCTCCACTGAGATCATGATACCCGGTGAGATGATTCCGCCATGGTAACGACGTTTCTCATCGATGTAACAATACGTGGTTGCCGTTCCAAAATCAACAATTATGAGCGGACCGTCATATTTGGCGATCCCTGCTACCGCGTTGACAATTCGGTCGGCCCCGACTTCGCGAGGATTCTCGACGTGAATGTCCAACCCTGTCTTCACACCTGGTCCCACAACGATTGGACGTACATTGAAGTATCGTTGTGACATTTGTTCAAGTGGGAAAATAACAGGAGGTACGACAGAGGATAAGATGACACCTTCGACTTGATCGAACGAGACGTTCGAATGGTCGAATAGCGATTTCACAAGCATGCCGTATTCATCCGTTGTTTTTGTACGATCGGTTGAGATGCGCCAATGGTGTACGAGATGATCTCCATCGTACATCCCGAGAACAATATTTGTATTTCCAACATCAATCACTAAAATCATGATATAGTTCCTCACTTTGTTGTCAATTGCAGTTCGCTCGAATTATAACACGAAAAAAGACGAATGCCTCGTGAAGGGCATTCGTCTCATTCATTAACGTGATTCGTTATTCGGACGTTCTGTCGGTGTCGCTTCTGGCTTATCGCCTTCAGGTACGACATCCGGCTGGCTGTCCTGGACAACTTCAGGTTGATCGACGACTTGACCGTGTTGAACGGCTGCCTCATCTTTCTTCGCTGCGTCGTCCGCATCCACCGATCCATCCACGTCCTCTTCCGGCTCATGCGGGAGATATTCGCGTGTCTTGATCAAATGACGAATCTGTTTCGAGTCGAGCGTTTCGACATCAAGCAACGTCTTCGCAACGAGTTCGAGATCTTCGCGACGTTCTGTCAAAATCTGTTTCGCTTTCGCGTAACAGCGATTGATGATGTCTCGAATCTCCAAATCGATTTCTTGCGCGATCGCATCGGAGTAGTTCTGCTCTGTCTGGAAATCGCGACCAAGGAAGACTTGTCCGCCATGGTTTGAACCGAGTTGGAGCGGTCCGAGTTTATCACTCATCCCGTAATCCATGACCATCTTACGTGCGATACCAGTCGCACGTTGGAAGTCATTGCTCGCCCCGGTCGACACTTCACCAAAGATGACATCTTCAGCGACGCGCCCACCAAGAAGACCGACAATCTTGTCTTCGAGTTCTGGTTTTGTCATGAAGTAACGATCTTCTTTCGGAAGCATGACGACATATCCGCCCGCGTTTCCGCGTGGAACGATCGTCACTTTGTGTACTTCATCCGCATTCTCAAGCTCGAGACCGATGATTGTGTGACCTGCTTCGTGATATGCAACAATGTTGCGCTCTTTTTCCGAGATGATGCGGCTCTTCTTCGAAGGACCGGCGATGACACGGTCAATCGCTTCTTCCACATCAACCACTGAAACGGCTGTACGGTTCGAACGTGCCGCAACGAGCGCTGCTTCGTTCAAGAGGTTTTCTAAGTCTGCCCCAGAGAAACCAGGCGTACGTTGTGCGATCGACTTCAAGTCTACCGTCGAATCGAGTGGCTTGTTGCGTGCATGGACTTTCAATACTTCTTCGCGTCCCTTGACATCCGGACGATCGACCGTGATTTGACGGTCAAAACGACCTGGACGAAGGAGGGCTGGGTCAAGGATATCCGGACGGTTTGTCGCCGCAACCATGATGATCCCTTCGTTATCACTGAATCCATCCATCTCAACAAGGAGTTGGTTCAATGTTTGTTCACGCTCATCGTGTCCACCACCGAGACCGGCACCACGTTGGCGACCGACCGCATCAATTTCATCGATGAAGATGATACATGGTGCATTCTTTTTCGCGTTTTCGAATAAGTCACGAACACGTGATGCCCCGACCCCGACGAACATCTCAACGAAGTCCGAACCTGAGATCGAGAAGAACGGAACACCGGCTTCACCGGCTACCGCACGAGCCAAGAGTGTTTTACCTGTCCCTGGAGGACCAACGAGTAAGACCCCTTTTGGAATACGTGCGCCGAGTTTCGAGAATTTGCGAGGATCTTTCAAGAATTCAACGACTTCAATGAGTTCTTGCTTCTCTTCGTCCGCCCCAGCCACATCTTTGAATGTGACGCGACGTTTTTCTTGGTCGTATAGTTTCGCCTTCGATTTTCCGAAGTTCATCACACGACCACCACCGCCACCACCTTGCGCCTGGTTCAACAAGAAGAAGAACAAGATGAAGATGATAATGAACGGTAAAATCGCGAAGACGATGCTGAACCAACTACTGTTCGATTCAGCCTCCTCGATTTGAATATCCGTATTCGCACGAAGCTGCGTTAATACATCCGCATATTCCGCTTCGTTCGCTGGAATGTTTGTTTCATAACGCTGGTCTTCATCTCCTGTAAGATCGCCTGTAATCGAGATAGCCCCCGGGATTTCTTGTACGGTTGCCGTCTCAATCCGATCATCTTCCACATATTGTAGGAATTTCGAATACGAGAGCGTTTCACTCTGACTATTCGGATTCTGCAAATATTGAAGGAACAAGATCAAGGCTAGGAAAATCACACCAAAAACCAATGTGTTTTTCACTGCACGATTCATTCTCTGCCTCCTATTCCGAGAAACGATGTTCTCGCCCATTCAGTATATGCCTATACTTTGGGGATTTCCTTTATCTTACCACGTCACATTTTCAAAAGAAAAACGTTAGCCCCCGTAAACGCTCGGTTTGAGCACACCGACGTAAGGAAGGTTACGATATTTCTCTTCATAATCGAGACCGTAACCGACAACGAATTCGTGTGGAATCACGAAACCGCTATAGTCTGCTGATAAACCATTTTTACGACCTGTCGGCTTGTCGAGAAGCGTGACAATCTTCACAGACTTCGCTTTACGGTATTTAAGAAGATCGACGAGGTAACCAAGCGTCAATCCACTATCAATAATATCTTCTACAATCAAGATGTCGCGTCCTTCTACAGATGTATTTAAATCTTTCTCGATTTTTACTTCACCTGTTGAAGAAGTTCCTCCGTGATACGTCGACACGTCCATGAAGTCCATCTCTAAATGGATATCCATTTCTTTGACGAGGTCGGACATGAACGGCATCGCACCTTTTAATACACATACGAGAAGCGGAAACTCTTCTTTATAGTCTTCGCTCAGTGTTCCAGCGAGTTCTTTCACCTTTTCTTGAATCTCTTCACGTGAGATTAAAACTTTCTCCATATCGTTCATTAATGACATCTTGAAATCCTCCTCTTTCTGTTTCGACACAATCATCATTTTACCATTAATCGTAGGCAAATCGCATCCGACTTGTCTAGAAATTCTGAAACTCTTACTCCAACAATCGCGAGAATTTGTCCCGAGGCGTCTTCGAGTAGTGGAAGTGTCGGGCGAATCGTCCGCTCAATCTTTTCATCGATTAAAATGCGTGCTACTTTTTTCGATCCCACGTTCAAGCGCATTCGGTCTCCCGGTGCAATCGTGCGAACGGTCAGCGGATAAGAAATTTTATCTAGCGGTATACCTTCTTGCCCTTCTACGACAGATAACGAAACCGTATGCTCCCCAAATTGAATCACCGTCGGCAACGATTCGATTTCAATCGGGGGAAGTTGATTGATGTTAAGGTTCTGTTCAAGTTTAAGTACCCCATTCCGCTTCGTCATGAACCAATCTCCCGTCAAATGATAGATTCCGGTATCTTTTCGGCTCACGGTTAGCTTCTCGATTGCCTCACCGACCTCTACCCCATAACGACGGGATAGCAAGCGACCGACTGTATATCGATCAAGGGAAGATAGATGCGCAACATCCACGAGTTTCACATGAAACGCTTTCATTTCGAATACTACGTATTCATCGATCCAACGCTCACATAATGCATAGCGCGCATACCAATCGGCACGGGCCCGTTTCGCCGTTTCACTGACTTCATGCACCACGTTCGGCCACATCTCTTTCAACCGTGGCACAATTTCATGTCTGATTCGATTTCGTAAATACGTCCGCTCCTGATTGGTCACATCTTCTCGCCACTCAAGTCCAGTCATTCGCGCATAATGGATCAACTGTTCTTTCGTTTCCTTCAATAAAGGACGAATCAATACACCGTTACCGAACGGTCTGCTCTCCGGGATCCCTTTGACCTCCTGCACGTTTCGGTATAGTTGAATGAGCACCGTTTCCAACTCGTCATCCGCGTGGTGGGCCGTCGCCAACGTCTCGTATCCATATTCATTCATGATGTCTTCAAAGAATTGATACCTGGCTTCTCGATAACGAGCCTGTGATCCTCTCTTAAACTCGAGAGATGTTCCATGAAACGGAATCTGATAAGATGCCGCGACGTTCGAGACGAACGTGTACTCCTCATCCGATGCTTCACGTAGACCATGATGGACATGTGCTACCGCTACATCCCATCCCTGTTTGACGAGTCGATCTAACAACACAATGGAGTCAACCCCGCCGGACACGGCGACGAGTACTTTTCTCATGCATTCCCTCCTTGATATAACAAAAGAAGCCATCTCAATTGAGATGGCTTCTTTTCGCTTAGGTTAAGTGACCCGTACGGGATTCGAACCCGTGTTACCGCCGTGAAAGGGCGGTGTCTTAACCGCTTGACCAACGGGCCTAAATAAAATGGTAGCGGCGGAGGGAGTCGAACCCACGACCTCACGGGTATGAACCGTACGCTCTAGCCAGCTGAGCTACACCGCCATGTTATTGTTGTGTCCTAAGCACATTTTCTATAATAACCAGTCACCATCCGAGTGTCAATTCTTTTTTTATATTTTTTTAATAAAAAAATCGTGCATAGTGTCGTCTTCCTCACTATACACGATTTTATACTGTTTTTACATCATGCTTCTGATGCGACTTGGCGATATTTTTTCTTCCATGCGATTCGGAAGTACGCCCATAGTAATGCGAAACATCCAGCAGCCACAAACGCTAAATAGATGGTCGCTGTCTGCAAGTATTGTGCACCGTCCGCTGATAGAATTTCTTTATATCCGGCAACCGTATACGTCATTGGAAGTAACGCATTGAACGGTTGCAATGCTCTTGGAATCAATTCGAGCGGGAACGTTCCGGCAGAAGTCGTCAATTGTAAAATCAATAAGACGATCGCCACGAAACGTCCAGGGTTTCCGAGTGTTGTGACGAGTAGCTGCACGATAAAGAGGAACGTGATGCTCGTCAACCAGCTGAACCCTAGGAATTTCAATGGTTCACTCACTTCAAGGCCTAATAGTTGCACCATGGCCACATCGAGAATCAAAGCTTGTAAGAATCCGACGACGACGAGGACACCAGACTTCGACAATACCCATGATAGACTACGCTTCGGACGTCCTGCTGGATCGTATAGTGGATAAACGATCGAGAGAAGGAGTGCCCCAACGAAAAGTCCGAGTGACATGAAGTACGGCGCGAATCCTGTACCATAGTTCGGCACTTCGTGGATCGAATTATCGACGAGCGATACCGGTCCCGCCATCATCTCGACGTTGTCATCCGTTAAACCAATGTCTGCATCTTTCGCACCTTTTACTAGAGCGTCACGAAGTTCATCACTACCCGATGCAAGATCTTTCATACCGTCCGCGAGTTCTCCGCTACCGTTTGAAAGTTCTTGTCCTCCGTCCGCGAGTTGATTGGCACCATCTGTCAACTTGCTTGTTCCAGCTCCGGCACTCTTCGCGCCATCTGCCAATTCGCGGCTACCAGATTGCAGTTTTTGACCGCCATCCGCCAACTGATTCGCACCACTTGCTAACTCACTTGTACCAGAGCTCGCACTCTTCGCGCCATCCGCAAGTTTTTCGCTTCCTTCGGACAGCTGTCCCGTTGCGGCTACGAGCTTTTCGCTTCCTGTCGCGAGTTCAGTTGTTCCACCTTGTAATTGTGTGGCACCTTGGTTCAGTTTCGAGCTCGCTGACACGAGTTCTTGTGAACGGTCGGCCGCCGTTTGCGTCCCTTGTTCGATTTGACTTGACCCGCTTGCTAGCGCGTTTGCACCTTCAGCCAACTTCGTTTGACCTGTGTTCAAGTCAGAAAGGCCGGCTGATAGTTTCCCAGCACCCGCTTCTGCTTGCTCAAGACCTGAAGCGAGCGATGTTTGTCCATCCTTCACTTGGGTCGCGCCAGCAGCTAATTGATCAAACCCTGCCACCGTCTCTTGCTTCCCTTCGCTTAATTGTGCAGCGATGGCTTGAAGCATTTCAGGTGATGCGGATTGACCCGACTCAGCAAGTGCGGTTAATTGTCCAATCAACTCATCTTGCTTCGTGGTCAATTCAGACTTCATTTGACCAATTCCATTGACGACTTCGGTCTGACCCGCGATCAGTGCCGCATTGCCATCCTTCGCTTTTGTCAATGCACCCGCAAGTTGAGTCGCACCATCATTCAATGCAGATGCGCCTTCTTTCGAGCGATTGATCCCTGCAGCGAGGTCTTGAACGCCTTGATTCAACGTCTTCGCACCCGCGTGAAGTTCATCTAGTTTTGATGCGAACGCACCTGTTCCTTCGACGAGTTGACTTGTTCCGTCTTGCAACGCGGAAGCGCCATCGTTGACACGATGAACACCGTCCGCAAGAGAGGCTGATCCACTGTACACCTGCTGACTACCGTCAGCGAGCGCGGCAGATCCGTCAGCCAATTGAGCCACTCCATCGTTTAGCTGGCTTGCTCCATTAGCGAGCTCACGCTGTTTCGAAGCGAGTAGTTTCGTTCCATCCGCAAGTTCAGATGAGCCGTCGGCTAACTGAGTTATTCCATCATTTAGCTGACTTGCCCCGTCTGCGAGCTCGCGCTGTTTCGAAGCTAATAGTTTTGTTCCATCTGCTAATTTGACAGCACCGTCTTTCGCTGACGTTGAACCGTCCGCAAGTTCCGTTGCACCGTCCGCAGCATCGCCGAGTCCGTCAGCCATATCGTTCAATCCATCTTTCAATGCACTGACGTACTGTTTCGAAACTTCGGTCGAAAGCTCTGCTTTGACTTGTTCCATTGCAGAACCGCCGATTTGAGCGGCTAGGAAGTTATACGATTCGTTCGCAATATACTTGAGCTCCAATCGCTCCGGATGTTCATCTAGAGCGGTCGTCGCTTTCTCCGAAAAATCTTCTGGAATCTCAATGGCCATGTAGTAATCATGGTCTTTCAGTCCAGATTCTGCTTCTTTCTTTGTCGTCTCGACAAACTCGAAGGCCTCTGAATCCAGTAGCTTGTCGATGAGGTCATTCCCGACCTCTAGCGACTCCCCTTCAAACGATGCCCCTTTGTCTTCATTGACGATGGCGACCGGTAAATCTTTCATCTGTCCGTATGGATCCCAAAAGGCCCATAAGAACATACCGGCATACATTAACGGTACGAGCGCGACTGCGAGAATCGGAACCAACACACGTGGGTTCTTAAAGATACTCCGCCACTCCGCCGTCCACAGTTTCCATCCATTCATTTTTCTCTCCACCTTCACTTATAAAACATAACTATTTTTTCATGTTCCTTATTTTGCCCCCTTCTTCGAAAAAAAGCAACCATTTTAGTTCTTTTTCATAATTTTTTTACACAGAAAAAAAGCCATGAACGAAAATGTTCATGGCTCGTCTTATTCAAGACCTATATGGTTACGAGTAGAAGCTAATTGGTATACGAAGGATTACCCGCGCTTGGCTCCGCGTCCACCGCGTTTTGAGTCTGTTTGACGTTTCAACGTCGAAAGACGCTCGTCGCTATCTTTCAAGAACTTGCTCATCAACGTATCAAACGTTTCTGGCTCACGGCGTTGTTCACGACGACCACCACCACGTGGGCCGCCACCGCGTGGACCACCGCCACCGCGTGGACCGCCTTGACCTGGGCCACCTGGACGTGGACCACGAGAGAAACGCTCACCAGCTGGACGTTCAGGACGCTCAGGACGTTCACTTACAGGACGATCGACTGCTTTTTTGATGGACAACCCGATTTTCCCATCATTTTCGACGTTCAACACTTTTACCGTGACTTCCTGACCGACTGTCAACACTTCGTTAATGTCTTTGACGTAAGAGTCTGCCACTTCACTGATGTGTACTAATCCTGTCTTGCCATTTGGGAGCTCGACGAACGCTCCGAAATGCGTAATCCCTGTAACCTTACCTTGTACCTTGCTTCCTACTTCAATTGACATAAAATAATGTACTCCTTTTTTGATTGATTCTTTACAATTATACGAGTCGTTTCCTTAACGGTCAACGAACCAACTTATTCCTCAGGGGAGAAGTAGAAAATAATCTCGCCATCTTTAGAGAAAAGGAGCTCGTTTCGCGCCAAGTTCGCGATATAATCCTCATCCTGTAAACGTTCCGCTTGCTCTTTCAATTCGTCCTGCTCGGCTTGTTGCTCCCGCAATTCCACTTTCGCTTGTGCGTAAGCTTGTTGTTGATCCGATACATATCCCACTTTCGAGAAGTAACTCTGTCCAATCAATACCATGACAAATAGAAAGAGAAGTGAGGCTGCCGCCAAGCGACGTCGAAGATGAACTCGTCGACGATGTGTATCTTTTTCCAGCTGTTCTCTACGCTCATCTAACGCTCGAATGCGCCGTTGTCGATCCATCGGATTACGTCCGTTCATCGCCTCATCCTCCTCCTCTTAATACACTAAGTATACTTTTTTTTACGTGTTGATACTACCGTCCATCTTCTCTTCTTTAAGTAAACGATACATTTCCTTCGCATCTTCTTTACGAGCGTGTTCTGCGATTGAGTCAATGACGACTGTGACTAGTTTATTCCCGAAGCGAATTTGTAATTCATCTCCGACTTTTACTTCTGTACTCGCCTTGGCAACCTGCCCGTTCAACTGAATCCGTCCTTGATCCGCTACTTCTTTTGCCAACGTACGTCGCTTGATTAGACGTGACACTTTTAAAAACTTATCTAGTCTCATAAACCTTTCTCCTTTGCCTCGTTCCAAAGCGCATCCATCTGTTCAAGTGTCATCTGTTGAAGGTCACCCTTCGCTTCCATGTACTCGAATCGACGTTTGAACTTTCGGTTCGTCTGTTCTAATGCTTGCTCGGCATTTAGCCCGACATATCGTGCGATGTTCACGATGGAGAACAATACGTCCCCAAGCTCTGATTCATCGCTTAGTTCTTCATGCCACTCCTTCAACTCTTCTTCAAGTTTTTCGAAGGCACCGGATACATCATCCCACTCAAATCCGACGTGAGCCGCTTTCTTTTGAAGTTGCTCCGCTCGCATCAATGAAGGTTGGTCGATGAGAACACCATCGAGATGCGATTGTTTCTTTTCCCCTTTTTCCGCTTGTTTAATCGTGTTCCAGTTTTTCACAACGTCAGAGGCATTTTCGACGGTGACTTCTCCAAAGACATGCGGATGACGGCGCACCATCTTTTCACTGATTGAACCGATTACGTCACGAATATCGAAATAGCCTTCATCCTCTCCGATTTGGGCATGCAACATGACTTGTAGCAACACATCGCCGAGTTCTTCGATGATGGCGTCGTCATCTTCTGCATTGATCGCTTCAATTAACTCGTACGATTCCTCCAATAGATATTTGCGAAGGGATTCGTGTGTTTGCTTACGGTCCCACGGACAACCATCTGGTCCACGTAGTGTGGCGATGATTTGTTTGAGTGTCGCAAAATCCTTCGCCAAATACGATTCATCAGTGAGCGGCGGAACGTAGAGCGTCGTCAAGTTATTCACTTCCGCTATCCGGTCCATCTCGAATAACGGAATGTGCTCGATTCGTTCCTGTGTCGTGCCTGCAGCTGTCACAAGGGTGACAGGATGTTCATCCGGATATCGTTCCATCAGTTGAACTTTGACATCTCCCGCTACGAATCCATCGTACACTTGTCCGATGAGCACATGTTGAGTCACCTGCAAACGTTCAAGATCGAGTGCAGTCGCATCGAGCAGTTGAAATCCATTGATCGGATCGATTCGAAGCGCCTGGAACATGGCATCGAGGAAACTTTGTCCTCCGAGCACATGAAGGTCGGCTCCGCGTTCTACTAGTAACTCAACCGTGCGTTCTGCGACGAACGGATGACCCGGTACAGCGTACGTAATGGCCATTTCTTCACTTTTATTCAATAATGTATCGACAATTTGATCGTACACCGCCTCAAACGTATCGCTCGATTCATAAATTGAATCAAATGACTCGAATACGAGTCCCTCCGACTCTAACTCTTGAACGACCGGGTGTTCTTTCGTGCGCAACCAAACGAGCGGTTGCTGTTTTAAATGGCGGTACACCCCGAGCGGTAATTGATTCAACTCACCGGACCCGAGTCCGACCACCGTGATTGTATAACCCATATTAGTTCTCCTTTTTTTCAAACATACCGAGTAGACGACTGCCAAACGGAATCAGCTCCCATTCAGAAACTGACAACATTCGTGTGCTCGATAATCTCCATATATAGAGGACAGCTCCGCTACATACCATAACGATTAACCAGCCAAAGGCATCCACTCTTGAATGAACCCATTCCTGACCTAGCCAGTTTAACACGGCAACGAGAATCAGCATGGGGACAAGCGCTTTCCATAGTGACTTATAGTGTTTCGACCGAAACGACCCGAGCGGGATCGAGCGGTCGAGTGCCCGAAAGTTATAAAATGCCATAGCGAAAAATCCAATCGATGTCCCGATTGCCGCGCCTTCAATTCCGTAACTCGGGACGAGCCATGCGTTTACCGCACTCTTCACTAAAATCGCAACGACCATACTACGAGCCGCTACCCATTCCCGGTCAATCGCCTGCAAACAGGTCATACTCGCAATCGCCAAGGAGGCGGCAAACGTGCTCGTCGCTAAGAAGACAAGGGCTCTCGTCCCGGATTCGTCTTCAAACAAGGCCACGTTCAAGAAAAACATGACTCCCATCAATCCGATGGTCGCCGCGCCAGCAATCGCCGTCGTCACACGAATCATCGAACGAAGTCCCTGTGTCGTCTTTTGTAGATGTCCCGCTCGATAATGACGAACGAGCGTTGGTACATTCGCCATCCCAATGGTCGTCGTGAACAGAATGGCAAACTGAACGAGTGGATATCCTCGGTCGAACACACCTTTGCTCACTTTTGCATCATACGTCCCCCCCATCAAATTAACGATGGTGAAGGAATCGACCAGTTGCATCCATAAAATTCCGAGCGAGGCGAATCCGACCGCAAATCCTGTCGTCAGCAAGATGCGAAGTCCACTTTTAAAAGTAGTGCCTCGCACTTTCACAATCCGGACCCCTTGCGTGCGATAAACTAAAAAGGCAATTGCCACAATCCCGCCGATAAGTGTCGCACCATATGCGTATTGACTGAGCACATATGCATCTTTTCCAAGACGAACCCCGACCCATAAAAGCGTCAACATGACCGTCACGCGGACAAAGTTCTCGAGCACTTGTGACCATGCGCTCGGTCGCAAGTCATCTCTCGATTGAAATGCGCCGCGCAACACGGCTGACGCCGGCATGAGTAAATAACTCAAACTAATCACGCGTAGCGCAGGAGCCAACTGCTCATCTCCGAGCCACTTCGCGAGAGTCGGGGCGAACAGCCATACCGTGACGACAAGAAGGGAGGATAATGACAACAGAGCGTAAAAACTTCCCCATAGCACCTCCAACTTTCGGTTCGTCCCTTTCGCACCGACACCAATTTTCGCAATCACGACCGGCATCGCATAAATACCAAGTGACGCCACGATGGCAGCGAATGGATAGACGGTTTGATAGGCATAAAGCCCGAAGTCCCCCGCTAAGTTTTGATACGGGACACGATAGGCGAAACTGATCAGTTTCGATACGTAGCCGGCAAGGGCGAACAGAACGACGCCTTGCGCAAACTTACTTGGCGACCGCATCGCCTACCAACCGCTTCATTAGTTCTTCTAATACAGTATCGGCATCATTCAAGAGCTCTGTTAGCGGCATCCGACCGCTGAGTGATAGTTTCAAGGCACCATCTTCTTGACCGACCCCGAGTTTGCGACCGAGCGGCATCGTCCATTCCATGAAGGAGGATACATCTAGCGCTGTCGTCGACTCCTTCGATAAGACAATCTCGATACGCCCTGGTGTCTGCTTGATTCGACTCACTTTTGCCAGTTCTCCATAAATACGTAAACGTGTCAATTGAATGAGAAGTGCGACCGGTTCCGGAAATTCGCCAAATCGCTCAATCAGTTCATCTTGAAGGGCGAACAACGCGCTCGGCGTATCCACGTATTTGAAACGTTTATACATTTCAATCTTCAATTCACTATCTGACAAGTAGTCATCCGGAATATAGGCATCCGCTTGGAAAGTAATCTCCGGTTTAAAGACAACTTGTTTCGCTTGTCCACGCATTCGATCTTTCCGTTCTTCGATGGCTTCAGAAAGCATTTGCGAGTACAAGTCGAAACCGACCGAATCGATGAATCCGGACTGTTGTGCACCAAGCAAGTTCCCCGCTCCGCGAATCGATAGGTCGCGCATCGCAATCTTAAATCCACTACCGAGCTCCGTGAACTCTTTGATGGCCTGAAGACGACTTTCTGCCACTTCCGTCAAGCGCTTATCCTTCCGATATGTGAAGTACGCATAGGCGATTCGATTCGAACGTCCGACACGACCGCGGAGTTGATAAAGCTGAGACAGCCCCATCTTGTCCGCATCGTGAACGATGAGGGTGTTGACGTTTGGAATGTCGATTCCCGTCTCGATAATTGTCGTTGAGACTAAAATATCCGCCTCACCTTCAAGGAAGCTGATCAACTGGCTCTCGAGCTCACTTTCCGTCATGCGCCCGTGCGCCGTAGCAATTCGTGCATCTGGCAGTAAGGCCCGGATCTCTTCTGCTTTCCGTTCGATTCCTTCGACACGATTATAGAGGAAGAACGCCTGTCCCCCGCGAGCGAGTTCACGCTCGAGCGCTTCACGCAAGACGATGCCGTCATATTCCATAACGTATGTTTGGACAGGATAGCGATTCTCCGGTGGTGTTTCTAAGACGGATAAGTCACGAATTCCAATCATCGACATATGCAGTGTCCGTGGAATCGGTGTTGCCGTCAACGTGAGGACATCGATGTTCGTCTTCAACTGTTTTAGACGTTCTTTATGTTTGACGCCGAACCGTTGTTCTTCATCGATGATGACGAGACCGAGGTTGGCGAATGTCACGTCTTTTGATAACACGCGGTGTGTCCCGACGACGATATCAATGGTACCTTCTTTCAAACCCTTCTTCGTCGCCGTCATCTCACTCTTCGACCGGAAACGACTCATGACCGATACGTTGATTGGAAATTCGCTGAACCGCTCGAGCATCGTTTCATAATGCTGTTGGGCGAGGACGGTTGTCGGGACAAGAAAGGCTACTTGTTTGCCGGCGAGCACCGCTTTAAACGCAGCCCGGATTGCCACTTCCGTCTTCCCGTATCCGACATCTCCACATAAAAGGCGATCCATCGGACGCGAGCGTTCCATATCCGCCTTGATTTCTGCAATCGAACGGACCTGGTCCTCTGTTTCGGCATAAGGGAAGGATGATTCAAACTGATCCATCTCTTCGTCATCTGGTGGAAATGCAAACCCGACCGAAGCCTCTCGTGCCGCGTACAGTTTAATGAGTTCATCCGCAATGTCTTCAACCGATTTGGCAACCTTTGATTTTACTTTCTTCCATTCCGTGCCGCCAAGTTTATAAATCTTTGGTTCTTTCCCTTCGGCGCCGACATATTTTTGGACGAGGTCGATTTGGTCGACCGGCACGTAGAGGGCGTCATCGCCCGCATAGACGAGGTGCAGGTAATCTTGATGAATCCCGCCGACCTCAATCGTTTTAATCCCAAGGTACTTCCCGATTCCGTGGTGAACGTGAACGACATAATCGTTCGGCTTCAGTTCTTGGTAACTCTTGATTCGTTCCGCGTTCGTCAAATTCTTCGTCTGACGTTTTCGTTTCGTCACACGCTTGAACAACTCTTCTTCTGATACGACGACGAGACGGCTCGTCGACAGTTCGAATCCCCCTTCGATTTGACCGATGATGACCGATACACGTCTCGGTTCTAATTCTCCATCGACATTCGTGAATGTCGAGGCAATGCCGTAGTCGGAAAGCAACGCTTCGATCTTATCGGCACGTGATTTATCGCCCGCAAGCACGACAATACGTTGATCATTTTGCTGCCATCGCTCGACTTCCTGCTTCAACAAATGCATCTGACCGTGGAACGCCGGTAGCGGACGACAGCTCAAATGGACGGTGTCACTCTCCGGAATGCCCGATCGACGGGACGGGAGTAACGAGAACGCCACTTGCTTCAAACTACGAAACACCTTATGCATCGGGACGGCGAGCGTGTAATTGCTGACGGCTTCTCCTTTTTCGATGAGTGAAGAGAACCACTCCGCTTCTTCTCTGTCCTGTACATCCGCCGCGTCATCGATTCGCGCCACTTCATCTAGAATCAAAACAGCCTCATCACCTACATAATCAAGGAGTGTCGATTTATAGAGAATCGGCGAATATTTTCCGACTTTATCTGGGAAATCGCCTCGCTCAAGCCGTTCGATGTCCGTCACAACACCTTCTTCAAGAGCTTGTCGAATCACTTCGTTCTCAATCAATTCCACCGTTCGGTCATATTGCTTCCGAAGCGCACTTCCCGCTTGTTTCAGTTGTTCCTCTGTTGCGATAAACTCGGTCGCCGGTGTGATACACACTTCCCCCACTACACCGAGTGAACGTTGTGTTTCCGCATCAAACGTAAAAATCGAGTCGATCTCGGTATCGAATAAGTCGATCCGGTACGGACGTGCTTCCGTGAGTGGATAGACGTCCAAAATACTGCCTCGTACGGAAAATTCGCCAGGCGTCGTCACTGTCGCCGTCCGTTCATACCCCATTCCCGTCAATTGCTTCGAAAAGTGTGCTAAATCAAGATCACTTCCCGGCTTCAACATGACACGACTATCCTGCCACGCATTCGGACTTGGCATATAGCGTCGCAATCCACCGAGTGGAACGACAACAACGCCTCCTGTTTGGTCAAGGAGACGGGTACGCGCATCGATGCGAGCTGCCAACAGCTCAGGACTGGACGTTAGTGACAATTCTCCAGCTAACGTTTCATCGATTGGATATAAGAGCGTTTTGTCCGGGCCAATGAGAGATTCCAGTTGATCGAACATTTTTTGTGCTTGATACATATTGTGTGTCACGACGACGAGACGTCTCGATGACGATTTCACAAGTCCGGCGAGGACGAGAGCTTTCGCGCTAGTCGTCAGTCCCGTCACTAATTGACGTTCCACTTTTTGAAGTCTTTCACGAATGACATTCGTTTCAGGTAGTGACACCATAAATCTTTCTAAAGCATTCATTTGTTTTCCTCCAACTCATACGACAAAAAAGGGTGCAATGACCCTTTAGTTGTATCGATTCATCAGCGCCAGCCAATCTGTGTCTACAAAATCAGTGGCTGCGGTTACGGCGTGGTCGAGTGTTTCGTTCAATTCCGGCAACTCGTCTTTACGATAGTTCATCAACACCCAGTCCACAACTTTGATTGGATGTGGTGGACGTCCGATTCCGAGCTTTAATCGTTTGAATTCAGCCGTTCCTAAATGTTGGATGAGTGATTTGATTCCATTATGACCACCCGCGCTCCCTTTCGGACGGAAACGAAGCTTACCAGGCACCATATCTAAATCGTCATAAATCACTAATAAATCGTCAATCTCAATTTTATAATAATCTAAAATGGGACGGACGGCTTCACCGGATAAATTCATGTACGTCAACGGTTTCACGAGTACAACACGCTCACCATTGATTCTTCCCGTTCCCATAAGGGCATTAAACTTCGCTTCATTCAACGAGATGCCATGCTTTTCGGCGAGACGGTCAATCGCCAAAAATCCAACGTTATGTCTGGTCATCTCAAACTTTTTCCCGGGGTTCCCGAGACCGACGATGCATTTCATATCATTACCTCCTGAACAAAAAAGCCCAAAGGCGAATGCCTCCGGGCCTCGTTTTTTAATCGAATAGAGTACTGACCGATTTGTGCTCGTGGACGCGCATGATCGCTTCCCCAAGTAAATGGGCAACCGACATTTGCTTGATTTTGCTTGAGCATGGACGACCCGTCAAATCGATTGTATTTAACACAACCAATTCTTTGATCGATGAATTGTCGATACGCTCCATCGCTGGACCAGAAAGGACTGGATGCGTACAAGACGCATATACTTCTTTCGCACCTGCTTCGACGATGGCATCCGCCGCAAGTGTGATCGTACCTGCTGTATCGATGATGTCGTCGATTAGAATAGCTGTTTTCCCTTCGACACTGCCGACGATGTTCATGACTTCGGCGACGTTTGCTTTCGGGCGGCGCTTGTCGATGATGGCAATCGGCGCTTTCAAACGTTCTGCCAATTTACGTGCGCGTGTCACGCCACCGTGATCTGGAGAAACGACCACGATATCTTTCGCTTGAAACTCTTCTGTTTCGAAGTAAGTCGAGATGAGCGGCACACCGAGTAATTGGTCAACCGGAATATTGAAGAATCCTTGGATTTGCGCTGCATGCAAGTCCATCGTGATGACACGTGTCGCACCTGCCACCGTCAAAAGATCAGCGACAAGTTTCGCTGTAATCGGCTCACGTGAGCGTGCTTTACGGTCTTGACGTGCGTACCCATAATACGGCATCACGATGTTAATCGTACGGACGGAAGCACGTTTCAGTGCATCGATCATAACGAGTAACTCCATGAGCGTTTCGTTTACAGGTGAGCTCGTTGATTGGATGACATACACATCATCTCCACGAACACTTTCCTCGATGTTGATATAGAGTTCACCGTCGCTGAAACGTTTGACTTGGCAATCGCTGAGCGGGACACCGATTTCTTTCGCGATTTCTTCAGCAAGCGGGCGGTTCGAGTTTAAGCTAAATAGACGAATTTCTCGTTCGTATACAGTAGACATGTTTAGGATTCTCCTCCATCGTTTTCCATAATGATTGGCAGCAAGTTATCGTTTTGTATAGCCTTCTTTATTCGTTTGGCGTTCACGTGCAATCGCAAGCGCCTCTTCTGGTACATCGTTCGTAATCGTCGATCCAGCTGCGACAATCGCGCCTTTTCCGACTTTTACAGGGGCAATCAAGTTGACGTTACAGCCGACGAACGCATCGTCTTCCACGACTGTCTCGAACTTGTTCTTGCCGTCATAGTTCACCGTGATCGATCCACAACCTAAGTTGACACGTTCGCCGATTGACGCATCCCCGATATAGCTCAAGTGGGAAGCTTTCGCACCATCGCCAAACGACGATTTTTTAATCTCAACGAAGTTGCCGATGCGTGTGTTTGCACCAAGTACAGCTTGTTGACGCAAGTGAGCGAACGGTCCGACCTGAGCCGCTTCACCGATCTTGCTATCTGTCACGACAGACTGGCGCACGACGGCATGGTCTTCAATCACACTGTTGCGGATATCTGAGTTCGGTCCGACGACACATTCCGAACCAATGATCGTCTTCCCAAGGATGACCGTGCCCGGATAGATGATCGTATCCGAACCAATCACCACATCTGGAGAAATATATGTCGATGCCGGGTCCATGAATGTGACCCCTTCACGCATGAGACGTTCGTTCGTACGTTTGCGCATGATCGCTTCCGCTTGTGACAAGGCAACGCGGTCATTGACCCCGATTGTCTCATCAAACGTTGGCGCTGTATGCGCTGCGACGACTTCGCCCGCTTCTTTTGCAATCGAGATGACGTCAGGCAAGTAGTATTCGCCTTGCGCGTTATTGTTTCCGACTTGTTTGAGCGCGTCGAACAATAACTCGTTATCGAACACATACGTTCCCGTATTGATTTCATGGATGGCAAGTTCTGTCTCAGAAGCATCTTTATGCTCAACGACTTTCGTCACGTTCCCATCTTCACCACGAACGACACGACCGTATCCTGTCGCGTCGTCTGCAATCGCAGTCAGCACTGTAACTTTCGCTTGTTGTGCTTCATGATGAGCGAGAAGAGCTTCCAACGTTTCTGCCGTTAGTAACGGTGTATCTCCACAGACGACAAGTGTCGCCCCGGCTTTACCCGCAAGCTCTGCTTCTGCCATTTGAACAGCATGCCCTGTTCCAAGTTGTTCTTCTTGGACTGCATATTCCACTCGTGTGCCGAGTGTATCTTGTACCGCTTCCGCCCCATGGCCAACGATTACGATTTGACGACTGACACCGATTTGGTCTAACTGATCGACAACGTGCTCGACCATTGGTTTTCCGAGAACCGGATGAAGTACTTTATAAAGCTTTGACTTCATTCGCGTTCCTTTTCCTGCTGCCAAAATGACTGCAAAACGCTCCATTCTTGATTCGCTCCTATCTCACAACAGCTGTGATTGGTCTGTATAGTTACAACTAAATCCTATTTACACCGTTTCTACTATATCGAAACCATGCCCTTGTTTCAATAGCTGTACCGTTCCTTAACCATTGAAACGCAAAAAAACAGCGGGAGGCACCCTACCCGCTGTTCTTGTCACTCATTTGTGCCATACGACACATGTTGTGGGTCAAGGACATCCGCGCTCATATTGGAATATGTTTCCAATACAGCTGCTTCGACCTTCTGTCGCATCTCCCCGTTGATCGGATGCGCGATATCCCGAAAAATACCTTCTGGTGTCCGTTTGCTCGGCATGGCGACAAATAGACCGCTACTTCCTTCGATGATTCGAAGGTCATGTACAACGAATTCATGGTCAAGTGTGATTGAGGCCAACGCTTTCATTCTGCCTTCCGTCGCGACTTTGCGAATTTTTACGTCTGTGATCTGCATGTTTCGCATCCCCTTTTCATCGTTGTCTACGCCATGGTGTGGTCTTCTGTAAGGTTCAGATGGTTTCAAACGAACGTCATGATTACATATTGGTAACTGTATACCCTCTAATCATAAAACGAAATCAAAATTTTGCCAATCATTTTAGGAATTGTTCCACATTCCCCCGCGAAATAGTGACAAGCCCTTCGTCCGGGTCAACGTTTGTCAATTTCATCAAGCTGACGTACTCACTCACCATCTTCTTCTCAGCGCCTTCCGCTTCCATCAAGACACCGACACCCGCAAGATTCGCCTCAAATTCATTCAAGAGACTCATCATTCCACGGATTGTTCCTCCGGCCTTCATGAAGTCATCGATTAAGAGCACGTTTGCACCGCGTGGCAAACTGCGACGTGCGAGCGCCATCGTACGGATCGCTTTCGATGAACCTGATACGTAGTTGATACTGACGGTCGATCCTTCTGTGACACGGCTATCCGAACGAACGATTACAAATGGAACCCCTAATTGCTCAGCCACAGCGTAGGCGATTGGAATCCCTTTTGTCGCAATGGTCATGACCACATCGACTTTTCGGTCGGCGAAAACAGATGCGAAGACCTGCCCCATCGGTTTCACTTGACTCGGGTTACCCAATACGTCGGTTAGATACAGATACCCCCCTGGTAGGAGGCGCTCTGGTTTTGATAGTTGATCGCAAAGCGTATCAATCATCTCAAGTGATTTCTCTTTACTCCAACCTGGAATAAACATCACCCCACCTGCCGCACCCGGCACAGTCACGAGTTTTCCGATGCCATCATGGGACAACATTTCACTGACGATGACTAAATCTTCACTAATCGATGATTTTGCAGCTTTATAGCGACTTGAAAACATCGACAACGAGACAAGCTGATGCGGATGATCAAGTAAATAACGGGTCATATCGACGAGACGACCACTTCTACGAATTTTCATACGGATTCTCCTTCACATCTTCAATAATAAACGAATGTTCTATTGAGAATATATCACTTTCATTCGTTTTTGTTCAATGTCTTTTGCCGAGAATCCGAACGACGAACACTTCCGGGCAAAATCCTTTTAGACCATTATAAATGCGATGCGCTTTTTGCTCATGCTCAATGAGCGCAAATACAGTGGGTCCGCTTCCGCTCATAAGAACACCTTCTGCCCCGCAATGACGCATCGTTTCTTTGATTTGTTTTACTTCAGGATGTAGTTTAAGCGTTACACTCTCAAGTGAGTTCCCAAGGTTTTCGCAAATTCCTTGGAAATCCTTTTGACGGATGGCTTCAACCATAGCGCCTGTATTCGGATGATGTACCTCGTCCATACGCACTGCACGATACACATCCGCAGTCGACACCCCAATTTTCGGTTTACCGAGTACGACATAACATGGTGGCGGTGCCGGGATCATTTCTAACTGTTCCCCGCGCCCTCGAGCAATGGCAGTCCCACCGATGACACAAAACGAAACGTCTGAGCCGATTTCCGCACCGAGCTCTGCCAACTCTTCTAACGACAAATTCAATGAAAATAATTCATTCATCCCACGAAGGGTTGCCGCTGCATCACTCGACCCTCCAGCAAGGCCCGCTGCCACTGGGATTTGTTTATCGAGTACAATCTCAACTCCCTGTTGAATATGAAAACGATCGCGCAACAACTCGGCTGCCCGATACGCCAAATTTCGATGGTCATTCGGTACATACGCGTGCTCTGATTGAATCCGGATCTCATCCGAATCTAAAACCGTCAACTCTAGGCGGTCTGCTAAATCGACTGTCGTCATTACCATTTCTACTTCATGATAGCCGTCCTGACGCTTCCCGATGACATCGAGCGTCAAATTAATTTTTGCCGGCGCTTTCACACTGATCGTGCGCATCACGTTCACCCTTCCCATTTGTCTCCTGTTCGACATTGTACCGTAAACGGGCGCACAAAAAAAGAAGCAGCTGCCAATGCATCCGCCCCTCATTTATAAATCAATTGCCGAATTCAATTTTAACTGTATCCGTTAGGACATCAGCGTAGCTATACGAGACACGTTCAACATTGTGCAGGTCTTCATCTAATTTCACAACGAACACCGCAGGATATGTCTCAACGAGCGTTCCAAACCGAGTAACGACTTTCTTACGACCGCCGTTTGCTTTCAACGTCAATCGTTCACCAACATGCGATTCGAGTTTCTGTCTGATTTCTTGTAACGTCTTTGGCATACGCTTCACCTCACTGTTACAAGTATAGCATAATTGAATATGAAAATAAAGATTAATATTATAACGACTCGTTTTCAGGTCGTCAACTATTTTTAAGTGGTAAAATTGTGTCAGACAAACGTGCGAATTCTTCTAGACTTAACGTCTCTCCGCGACGTTTTGGGTCGATTCCCGCCTCGTGGAGCATCCGTTCAAGTTCGACTTTGTGCTCTTTTCCAATATAATTTGTCAAGTTGTTTAAGATGGTTTTACGGCGTTGTGCGAAGCTTGCGCGTGCAACGTCAAAGAAAAATGCCTCGTCTTTCACTTGTACGGCCGGCTCTTTGCGCATTCGTAGCGTAATCACAGCAGAATCAACGTTCGGTGCTGGGATGAACACGCTTTTCGGCACGACAAAGCTCACTTCTGCCTCCGCATAATATTGAATCGCAATCGAAAGGGAACCATATGCTTTTGTACCAGGTTTTGCCCCAATCCGCTCTGCCACTTCTTTTTGAATCATCATGACGAGCGAACGGAATGGCACACCACTCTCTAGTAAACGCATGATGATCGGTGTGGTGACATAGTAAGGTAAGTTGGCGACAACCGAGATATCTTCAATGCCCTCATTTAAGAATTCCTGTTCGACAATTTCGCGTAAGTTTAATTCCAACGCATCCCCATGGATGACTTTCACATGCGGATAGGGCGACATCGTATCGTCTAAAATTGGCAAAAGGCGCTGGTCAATTTCAAGCGCAACGACTTTTTTTGCACGCTTGGCCGATTGTTCGGTCAATGAGCCGATCCCGGGACCAATTTCAAGGACACCGCTCGCCTCACTCAGTTCTGCCGCCCCGACAATCTTACTTAAAATATTCAAATCGATTAAAAAGTTTTGCCCGAGCGATTTTTTGAATGAAAAACCATGTCGCTCTAAAATCGCTTTCGTTCGTTGGATTGTTGCAATATCTTTCAACCCTGTTCCTCCTCTAATTGAGCAAGTGCCTGCTCCCACTCTTCGATCGTGACGCCGAGCGCCTCGACCCGTTTTACAAATTGTTTAGCGTTCGGCTCACCAATACGAAGCAACACCCCAAGTCGTTTCCGACGCGTTGCGGCCGCTGATCCACCGATTAAATCCGCATCCAATACCATTTTCCGCGTGACAATCGGTCGGTCCGTTTCGACACGCGGTTCAAACACTGCACCTAAGACACGACGAAGTGACTCTGGACTCGCATGTTCCACACCAATTTTTCCACGCTTGTCCTTTGCTTCGGCACGAGGTAAATGTGCGTGCTTACATCCTTTGACGCGTTCCTCGACTATTGCCCGAATACGGTCTCCTGGATAATCTGGATCGGTCAAAATGATGACTCCACGTTTTTCCTGGGCACGACGGATTCGTTCAATCGTTTGATCGGATACGGCAGAGCCGTTCGTCTCAATCGTATCGACGTCGAATACTTCTTGAAGTCGCGCCGTGTCGTCACGCCCTTCTACGACAATAATTTCCTGTATTTTCTCACGCATTGTCTGATCCTTCTTTCTCTTCTTCCTGCTTCGGAATCACCCAGATGGTGAGCGGTTTGCGACCGAACGTCACGGCCTCTTCCTTTTCATCCATCATGATATCGATTTTTTGCCCTTTGATCGCGCTTCCCGTATCTAAGGCAATCGCCATACCAATTCCCTCGACATATACGCGTGTCCCGAGTGGAATGATGGCAGGATCGACCGCAATGATTCGCATCCCTTCAAAGAGAATCGTGTCTGTCACGTCGTATCCGCTTCTTGTCAGCACTCGACCATTATACGTTACGGTATCTTCGGGATTATTCGTATAGGCCGTCGCCTCTACAAGCAATTGCTTCGCAGATGAGAAATCCAGTACGTCATCTGTTTTCGGCGGTTCAGCAATCTCGATTTCAGCTTCAGGAATGAATGGGCTCGATTCATTTGCGGTTGTCGACTCAGGCTCCGTTACCGGTTCCGTCACTTTCTTTGTCCCCACCTTAATGATTTGGGGCATTGTTTTCCGCAATGTTTCGACTTCCGTTTTCGTACGATTTGTAATTGTACCATTTTCCACAGTAAGTGCATACCTTGTCCGTTCAAGTCCAGGAATCCCGACTTGCACCGTTTGTTTCACACCTTCTTCAAGCGTATCGTCCTCTTCCTCGACCACATCGAACGGAATCAATCGACTCTCATATTGAACGACATCACGATTCGTATTGACCGTAATCGTCAACCCCTCCCGAATCGGTGTCGATGTTGCCGGCATGACCGTATCACTTTCCGACACATCAATTTTCTCTTCTGCTAGTAATTGTCCGACATCTGTCGCCATCGTATAAATAGTCAACGCCTCTTGCCCGACAATCAAGTTCACCGCGACAACTGGCTGATAACGTATCGTCATCCCGTTCGTCACCGGTGTCCGTACAGCCGGATAGACCGTGTCTCCGTCCCGTACGGTGACCCCGTAACGCAACAGCACGTCCTCAACGGTCCGCTCACGTGTTTGAACCGTTTCGGTTTGTCCATAGCCGATCTGAAGCGAAACTTCGTGCGAACGCTCGATTCGAATCAAATGGTCATCCGGTACATCTTCGCTAAGCGCAGGTGTGACATAGTCTGCCTCGTCCAATGTGATGTTCAATTCATCAAGTACCTCGAGAACCGAGTCGGCTCGTGTCTCATGCTCGATGACGACGCCGTCATCGATGACCTTGATGGTTTCAGGTTGCAACATCACATACGCTACAGAGGTCGTTGCAATCACGCCGATACTCGCTATTACACGTTTGATCATGGGAGTCGGAACAACGTCTTCGCGTTGGTTGTCGTCGCCTCTGCTAATTCCTCATACGGTATGTCACGGAGGGAAGCGATCTCTTCAGCTACATATTTGACGTATGCCGGCTCATTACGCTTTCCACGGAACGGTGTCGGGGTCAAATATGGGCAGTCAGTCTCGACAAGTAGGCGATCAAGTGGTACCTCTTGCGCCACCGCCTTCGGAACCTTCGCATTTTTGAAAGTGACCGGTCCTCCTAACGAAATATAAAAGTTCAAGTCTAAGCAACGAGGCAATAGTTCCACAGACATGCTGTAACTATGGAACACGCCACCGACTTCCTCGGCATGCTCTTCTTCTAAAATATCAAGGACATCTGCCGTTGCTTCTCGGTTATGAATGACGATTGGCATATTCGTCCGTTTGGCGATGGCAATCTGTTGACGGAAGAGGTGCTGTTGCACATCTTTCGGTGATTTGTCCCAATGATAGTCAAGACCGATTTCGCCGAGTGCCATCACTTTCGGATGACTCATGAGATCCTCGATTCGCGCTAAGTCTGCATCCGTACAGTCGATCGCATCGACAGGATGCCATCCGACGATGGCATAGATGTCGTCGTGAGACTCGGCCAATTCGATGGCTCGATCGATTGTTGGTGTATCAAATCCAACGACAAGTAGCGGGGAAACGCCGGCTTCTCTTGCCCGCTCGATTGTCTCTTCTACATCTTCGTTGAATTGTTCCGCATTGATGTGCGTATGTGTATCAATCAACATCTTATTTCCTCCTTAGAAAAAGAGAGGGAGACCATAGTCTCCCCCATTTCATTATTTGACGATGGCACCGTTCGGCATCTGGTCAGAGACCGTCGCGAGTTCTAGCTTTCCGTCACGATCTGCCGCTAAAATCATCCCTTGCGAGAGTTCTCCACGGAGTTTGACCGGTTTCAAGTTTGCGACAACGATGACTTTTTTGCCAACCAAATCTTCAGGGGCATACCATTCCGCGATACCAGACACGATTTGACGTGTCTCTTTCCCAAGGTCGACTTGTAGCTTCAACAGTTTCTTCGCTTTTTTAATCTTATCGGCTTCTATGATTTGACCGACACGGAATTCGACCTGGTCGAAGACATCAATTGTGATTTCAGGACGAACGTCTTCATCGACTTCTTCTACTGATGTCGTCTCCGTTTCCTCAATCCGTGCTTTAGAAGCCTGACGCATCATTTCTTGGATTGCATCCACTTCTTCTTTCACATCACGGCGCGGGAAGATTGGTGTTCCGTCCGTCACGACCGCGTTGTTGAAGTCTGCGAACGTATCCAACGCCTCCCAAGACATGTCTTCTCCCTCAAGTCCGAGTTGACGGAACATCTCTTTCGGGGCACGTGTCATGAACGGTTGAATCATGATGGCGACATGACGAAGCACGCCTGCGAGGTGTGTCATGACAGAAGCTAATTCTTCACGTTTCGACTCCTCTTTCACGAGAACCCATGGCTGCGTCTCGTCGATATATTTATTCGCACGACTGACAAGTTGCCAGATATTTGTGAGGGCGACCGAAAACTCCATGTGTTCCATGGCTTCTTCTGTTTTGCGTGTCGTTTCTTTCACCACGTTCAATAGTTCTGCATCAAACGCCGTGACATTCCCGTTATATGCCGGAATGTTTCCATCAAAGTACTTCTTAATCATCGCAACAGTGCGATTCAATAAGTTCCCAAGGTCGTTCGCTAAATCAAAGTTCAAACGATCGACGAACGCTTCCGGCGTGAATGTGCCATCCGCCCCGAACGGAACTTCACGGAGAAGGTAGTAACGAACTGAGTCGAGTCCGTAACGGTCAATCAATGGAATCGGATCCACGACGTTCCCTTTCGATTTCGACATCTTTCCATCCTTCATAAGTAACCAACCGTGTGCAAACACTTGCTTCGGCAATGGTAGATCGAGCGCCATGAGGAGCGCTGGCCAAATAATCGTATGGAAACGAACAATTTCTTTTCCTACTAAATGGACATCGGCCGGCCAATAGCGATTGAAGAGTTCATCGTTATCTGTCCCGTAACCGAGTGATGAGATATAGTTCGTGAGTGCATCGACCCATACGTATACGACGTGTTTCGGGTTCGATGGGACTTGTACGCCCCAATCAAACGTCGTGCGCGATACAGCCAAGTCTTGAAGACCCGGCTTCAAGAAGTTATTAATCATTTCAGTTTTACGTGATTCCGGCAAGATAAAATCAGGATGTGACTCAAAATATTCAATCAAGCGGTCCGCGTATTTGCTGAGACGGAAGAAATAGCATTCTTCACGAACGAGCTCGACCGGATGTCCGCTGTCAGGACTTTTTCCATCGACGAGTTGCGATTCTGTGTAGTATGTTTCGTCCGGTACAGAATACCATCCTTCGTACTCACCGAGATAAATGTCCCCATTTTTAAGTAATGTTTCAAAAACATACTCGACCACTTTCTTGTGGCGATCCTCTGTCGTACGGATGTAGTCATCGTACGAGATTTCGAGACGGTCCCATAAGACCTTGATCTCTCCCACCACTTCATCAACGAAAGCTTGTGGCGTCACGCCTGCTTCTTTCGCTTTTTCTTGAATTTTTTGACCGTGTTCATCCGTTCCCGTCAAGTAACGAACGTCAAAGCCTTTTAAGCGTTTGTAGCGCGCAACCGCATCACCTGCTACCGTGGTATATGCGTGACCGATATGCAATTTTGCACTCGGATAATAAATTGGGGTTGTAATATAAAAAGTCGGCTTCGCCATGATTTATTCTCCATCCTTTCGACATATGCAATTCTCATTATACACGGTTCGACAAAAGAATTTCCAAACCTAATTGTTTGGAATTTTTTTGCGTATTCTCCGTCATAAATGTTCCAAAAATACCCTTTCTTTGTTTCAAGTTCAAACTATCGGGGAAATTTAGGTATATATCGTTCCTTATTCGACAATTTTCGAAAATTTACTTTTCCAGATAGTAAGCAGTTGACTGCAATTGGAAAGTTTAGTATGCTTTTTGCTGTAGTCACATTGTCGAATTTTGACGATTCATGTCACCACGAGATTTCGACACCATTGGAGGAGGAAACACAAATGAAATCTACAGGTATCGTACGTAAGGTTGATGAGCTTGGTCGTGTCGTTATTCCAATCGAATTGCGCCGTACACTCGGAATTGCAGAGAAAGATGCACTCGAGATCTACGTCGACAACGATCAAATCGTTTTGAAAAAATATAAACCAAACATGACTTGCCAAGTTACAGGCGAAGTATCAGATGATAACTTCAAATTGGCAGATGGCAAACTAATCTTGTCACCAGAAGGTGCACAACGTGTTCTCGTTGAATTGAAGAACATGCTCGAAAACTACTACAGCGAAGAGTAAGCAAGGATTTCCTTGCTTACTCTTTTTTATGTAGTTGATGGTACGCATCATATACATCATTTCGAGACTCGCCACGGTCTTTCGCCGTCTGCTTGATTGCCGCGTTTGGTTTTAATCCCTCTTCAATATAATGAACGACATGTTCATATGCAGAAAGTGCTTCCCACCACGTCGTCGTCGGTGCAGACTCTGTCGCTCCGCTCACCAAGACGACAAACTCACCTCGTACTTCGCCTTCACACCACGTCAACGCCTCATCTACGCTACCTCTCAAAAATTCTTCAAACGTTTTCGTCAGTTCACGACCTAATACGATTTGTCGATTCCCAAGCACTTGTCGAATTGCTGTCAACATCTCTTTCAAACGATGTGGCGCCTCATAGAATATGACGGTACCCGGTTCGTATTGAATCGATTCGAGGACCTCAACGCGATCTTTCTTCTTACGCGGCAAGAAACCGTAATAGAGGAAACGCTCTGTCGCAAGACCCGACGCAACGAGTGCCGTGAGTGCTGCATTCGCACCGGGTAAGACGACGACCGGGATGTTGGCTTGAATCGCCAATCGAACGAGGTCGCTTCCTGGGTCCGAGATCCCTGGCATCCCAGCATCCGATACGACTGCAATCGACTTCCCTGACAACAGGTCTTCAATCAGTCTTGGTCCGCTCACTTCTTTATTATGTTCATGATAGCTAATCAATTTTGTTGGAATGTCAAAGTGGCGACATAATTTCATCGTTTGGCGCGTATCTTCCGCTGCGATTAAATCGACTTCCTGAAGCGTCCGTACCGCGCGATACGTCATATCCTCTAGATTTCCAATCGGTGTCGGTACGACAAACAGTGTCGGTTGTTCAGTTTGGTAGCTCTTTTGTGAATTCATTGGTCGTCCCCTCCATCAACTTCTCTTTTTGTGCACGAGTCAATTGCTTGATGGACCACTCGTATTGCATGGCCTCCCGTTTCGTATCGAACGACTGCACGTACCGAAGTTCTACCGGAAGTCGTGCTTTCGTGTATTTTGCGCCTTTCCCCGCATTATGGGCCAGGAGTCGTTTTTCCACATTCGTTGTATAACCCGTATAGTACGTTCCATCACGACATTCCACGATGTAGGTATAGTGCTTAGGCATCGAGTATGGCTCGCATCGCTTCCGTATACGTATCGTCTTCTTCATAGACAACAAATGGTGGTAAAATTTTAAGACCTGCTTTTCCATCTTTCGATCCCTCGATTAATAAAGTATTCGCCTCACGTCCCGCTTTTGGATAGACGAGTTGCATTCGTTTCGGTTCAATCCGATACGCACGCATCAAGGTTAAGATATCGAGTAAGCGTTCTGGCCGATGCACGAACGCCACCTTTCCTCCTGGTTTGACGAGTTGGCTAGCCGTTTTAATACAATCTTCTAACGTGCATAATACTTCATGTCGGGCAATCGTATGATGCTCATTTTGATTCCGTAGCGAGGTCTCATTCGCCAAAAAGTAAGGTGGGTTACATGTGACCACGTCATATCGCGCATGCCCGAGCTGCGTCGCTGCCGTTTTGACGTCCCCTTCTACTACTCGAATTCTTTCTTCAAGACGATTAACCGCCATGCTTCGATTCGCCATATCGACCAGTTTTGATTGAATTTCGACACCCGTAATCGTTCCTTTTGTACGATACGATAAAAAGAGCGGAATTGCCCCGGTACCGGCACACAAATCAACCAGCTGTCCTTTTTGAATCGGTACCCACACAAATTCTGCAAGCAGTACCGCATCTAATGAAAATGAGAACACATCATCACTTTGAATGATTTTACCTGGACGTCCGAGTAAATCATCAAGGCGTTCTCCATCCTTAACCGTTACCATCGTTTCCTCCTTCTATAAAAGAAAGGCGACGGATAGGGAACCCCTATCTATCGCCCCGTATTAATGTTTATTGAGCATCGACAAACAGAAGAGACAGTCCCCATCTTTTCGTACCTGTCCGTAATGGAGGTTACAAATATGGAATCCTTCTTGATACAGCGCAGCTAAATTGTTCTGCCCTTTTCCAGACAATGCGATTTGTGAATCACCATTTGTCGTATCAACTTCTGCTAATTGTTCGACTTTTTCGCGTAAGTGATGATTCTCTAGATACATATGCTGATTTTCTTCAAGCAAGTACGCAAGCTGTTCTTTCAGCACACCTAAATGCTCCGTTAAAAGTTGCATCTGTTGCTCAATCGCGTCTACACGCATCATCACTTCTTTTTTATCCATTCTTTCCACTGCTCAGCACCCCATCACTGTTTTGACGGTTTTCGTTTAATCGCGCCCACTTCAACGAGTTCATCAATCGTATATGTGACGACGCGCGTCCGATCGTGAAGCTCGACCTGAATGAGCTGGTCTAATATATTCAGACCGATTACCCGACCATCACCTTCTGGAATTTTGATTCGCTTGCCGACGTCTGGTAAATCTCGTTTCAGTTCTTCATATGTGTCATTCTCATATTTTAAACAGCACATCAGACGACCACATACTCCAGAAATCTTGTTCGGATTTAACGAGAGATTCTGATCTTTGGCCATTTTGATGGAGACCGGTTCGAATTCCCCAAGAAATGACGAGCAACAAAGAACTCGACCGCATGGTCCAATCCCGCTAAGAAGCTTCGCTTCGTCACGAACGCCGATTTGTCGGAGCTCGATTCGCGTACGAAACACACTAGCCAAATCCTTTACCAGTTCTCGAAAATCGACGCGACCTTCGGCAGTAAAATAAAAGATCACTTTATTGCGATCAAATGTATACTCAACATCAACTAGTTTCATTTCTAACTGATGTTCTCGAATTTTTTCTTCACAGACGGCATGAGCATCGACGGCTGCCAGTCGATTATCGCGTACGATATCCGCATCCTTTTGATCCGCGACGCGGAGGATTGTTTTCAACGGCATGACGACTTCGTCTTCACCGAGTTGCTTATCGGTTTGAACGACTTCCCCGTATTCAATACCACGTACCGTTTCAACGATGACATGATCCCCACGTTTTAGCGTTGCATCGCCTGGTGAAAAGTAATAGATTTTTCCCGCTTCTTTAAAACGGACTCCAACTACTTCAAGCACGCGCTTCTATCCTTTCTGCAAATCGAACGAAAGTCGTTCGAACGTTAATTGAGGATTGACGTTTGCCTCGAGTCGTCGAATCGCTGCATGCACACTTTCAATCGCATGTGTAAGCTTCGAGACAGATCGATTTTGAATAAATGCATGATACAAGGCAGCCTCATTCGTAAATAGCTTCGGAGTATACGATTCTCGCACTTTTAAATGAAGTGCCTCCTCTAACCAATGTTCGAATAATTCCAGGCCAACTCGTAACTCATTTCGTCCTTTAAAATGCCCTAACCATTTTTCTTGTGCGAATAAGAGCAACTCTTGAGGTCGTTTCGTCAATACTTCAATTAATTGTACCACTAGCCCGTATGCCTGTACAAACCACTCCTGTTCGAGTGCTTCTTTCGCATCGTCCCATTTCGGATAAACCGTTAGGGCGAGGTATGCCAAATCATACGTACAAGACAACTCTTCAGACATCGCTTGCGCCAACTGCCCACGATCGATTGGACGAAACGCAAGTTGTTGAGCACGCGACCGAATTGTCGGAAGCAGTAACTGAGGTTGAGTCGTCACTAAAATAGCAAGCTTGCCTACTCCCGGTTCTTCAAAGAACTTCAATAAGCTATTCGCCGCTTGTGTCGTCATCTTGTGCGCTTGATGAATGACATACACTTGGCGATCGCCTTCAGCGCCTCGTAGTGATAAATCACTGAGCAATTGCTGAATCTGTTCTTTTTTAATACTCGCACCGTCCGGCTCCACTTCAATGTAGTCGACGATGTTCTTGGAATCCATCCGTCGACAGTTTCGACATACGCCACAAGGTTCTGCCCCCTGTGGCGACTCACAAAACAAAGCTTTTGCAAACAGTGTGGCCGTTTCAATTAAATAGGGTTCATAATCTCCGGAAAAGATATACGCGTGACCTACTTTATTTGAAACGATTGAATTTTGAATGATGCGAGAAACGACAGTTTGCGACTCGCTCAATTCTTGAAAACGCATATGTCCAACTCCCATTAAAACTGATGGAATCCTTCAATCGGTAAGACGAATACCGTCGCCCCTCCGACCTGTACTTCCACTGGATAAGGGATATAAGAATCGGCATGTCCACCCATTGGTGAGATCGGCGTAATCATTTGGTCACGGCTCGAGCAGTTCGATTGAATCACATCCATCAAATCATCAAGACGTTCTTGCGGAATCCCCATCATAAACGTCGTATTGCCCTCTTTCAAAAACCCACCCGTTGTGGCTAATTTTGTTGCACGAAAATCTTGTTCGACAAGTGCGTCAGACAAACGTGCGCTATCCTTATCATGTACGATTGCAATTACCATTTTCATCATGATTGTGTGCCTCCTTGTTCTAATCTTTCTACTGTATAGTCGAGTACCTCGTCATGGATCGTTTCAATCGGTTGGTCAGCATCGATTCGAACGATCCGTTCTGGATACTGTTTGAGTAATGCTTGGAATCCTGCATAAACACGCTCGTGGAATGCTTGATCACGACTTTCAATTCGATCTAGCTGTCCCCGGTCTTTCATGCGTTGGCTCGCTCGCTCCGGACTCAAATCAAATAAGAATGTTAAATCGGGCGTCAAACCATTGGTTGCCCATTCATTTAGTGACCGGATCTGATCAAGGTCATATTGTAATCCGTATCCCTGGTAGGCGATAGAGGCATCGATAAATCGATCACAAAGGACAATCGCCCCTCGTTCTAATGCGGGACGAATCACTTGTTCCACATTTTGTGCCCGTGAAGCGGCATAAAGCATCATCTCGACTCGCGGCGTCATCTCATGATGATCAGGAGACAACAGAACTTCACGAATCTGATTCCCAACCGTTGTTCCTCCCGGTTCACGGGTTACGACAATGTCATACCCTTTTTCCTTCAGACTCTCTATTAATAATTGAAGTTGTGTGGATTTTCCTGAACCATCGGGTCCTTCAACTGTAATAAACATTCCGCTCACGTTTTAAAACTCCTCTACAATAACATCAATTTGCTCTATCATAACATGCTTACTCGCTTGAAGCTTCCTCCCTAAAGAAATCCAATCGGAGAGTACACGAACTTTCTCTTCTGTGATTTGTTCTCCTTTTAAAATCCAAGGAATCCCGGGTGGATATGGAATCACCGTTTCTGCCGCAATCAATCCAATCGCCTGCTCAAAAGATACCCGCTGAATTCGTGCATACTCTTTCACCGGATGTAGTTCAGATACACATTGTGATTGAGGGAATGGAAAGATGGTCTCATCGTCATCGATGATGGGTACATGAGTAGCGGCTTTCTTAATCAATTTCAGCCAATGCTCAATTTCCTGTTTCTTTATTTCCCTTAATGGTAAACAGAATAACACATGATCAACTGCCGCTAATTCAATATCTATTCCAATCGAGGCGAGATGTTGACTAAAAATCAATCCATTCTTCGGATAAGTCATGATGGTCACTTTCGTAAAGTCATCTCCTACTTTTACGACAAAACCGGAACGTTTCAATTCAAGAACAAACTGCGCATGACTTTTTTGTATGGAGGACCATGCCTCATCAGTCAATGTCTCTAAATAAGAACGTGCATAATCCAATGAAGCCATAATAAGATAAGAAGGACTTGACGTTTGAAAGGATGACAGTGCATGTTTTAAACGATTTTCGTCGATATCTTCTTTATAATGAACCCAAGCTCCCATCGTGAAGGCAGGTAACGTTTTATGTGCAGATTGCACAACCGCGCTTGCGCCTTCAAAGATGGCAGAACGACGTGGTAACTTTGGATGAATTAAATGCGCACCATGCGCCTCATCGACAAGTAAGGGAATATCTTTCGGCGATAAATAATCAGAAATCGCTCGAATATCTGCCATATCTCCATAATATGTAGGAGACGTCAACATGACGGCGCGTCCTCCGGGAAATTCTAGTATGGCCTGTTTGATTGTATCTAAGGTTACAGTCGTTGGAATACCGGTACCTCGTTCAATGGTGGGCATTAATAATATCGGTTCTAGTCCTAGCCATTCGATCGCATTCCATACCGATTTATGTGAGTTTCGTTGTACATATACTCGTTCACCGCGCTGTACTGTTGCAGCAAGCATACTCCAGTTCCCGACTGTAGATCCATTGACTAGCCATTTGCTTTTACTTTCGTACAACATACCCAAAGCGGTTTCAGCCTGTTTGATGATTCCTGAGGCATCATGCAAATCATCTAAGTGTGCCAACTCAGTCAGATCATATGGCATAACTTTCGCGAACGCACTTGGTAATGTGTCATCTATCACAGTCCCATTATGATGACCCGGTACGTGAAAAGAAACGCGGTGTTCACGCACATGTTGTTCTAACATTTCCAGAAACGTAAAAGGGTTTTCTCGAGAAGGAGCCATCGATTATTCCTCCTAAACTATTAAATATGAAAAAAACGATCAAGCGTATGCTTGATCGTTTTCTGCGTTGTTGCCTGGCAACGTCCTATCCTCACAGGGGGAGATCCCCCAACTACTTTCGGCGCTGAGACGCTTAACTTCCGTGTTCGG
>NZ_JACSKC010000006.1 GCF_018617395.1 Exiguobacterium sp. s48 | reverse complement strand
CTGAGCCAGGATCAAACTCTCCAAAGAATTTGATATAGCTCTTAAATTGACGAAGCTTGCGCTTCATTCAAAAATTGTAAAACTTTTTTTGCCTCATCGTTCAGTTTTCAAAGACCAATCGTTGTCGTGTTAGCGACTTTTTAATAATAGCGATTTGACTCAGTAAAGTCAACCACTTTTTATTATTTTTTTCGCTTCCTGAAGGTTGTTTCGTGAACAACATCAGCGACGTTTATTAATATATCAGCATCCTAAAATTCCGTCAACTATTTTTCTAAAAAAACTTTTATTTTTTTCATTCGAACGATTAAATATAAAAAAACCGGTTGATGAACCGCTCCACTGAAGTAGAGCAATCCATACAACCGGTAACGTTTAAGAGGATTTTGACGACATCTGTTTTTTGCTTTTTTTCTTCACTTCTCCAGATGAAGCTGATTCAGCAACTTGTCCGGTTTGTTGGAAACGATGAAGCATCAACACTTGATAGGCGTTCGCAAACACTAAGGTAGCTAGCGCCGGCCAAAGTAATGGAATCTCGTCCGTTGTTTGAAGTGCTGGAATCCACTCGATTAACGTAATCACTGTCATTAAGAAAAGGGTCGGGATGAAAGCCGTCATGTTCGTTTGTTTCGCCTTACTCGTCGCAACTACCCAAGCGACAATGAGTAACACAACCATCTCGCCGATATAACGCCACACATGATCATTTCCGAATGCGAGCACTCGTAAGTAGACGGCATCAAAAATCGCGAATGCAATCAACAGAACTTGCACTCGATTCCATAGACGTGGTCCTCTGAATAAATCAAGTCCCACACGGTGAACAATTAAATAGGCAAAGAAGCCCATCATGCTGATCCCAGTCCATGTACTCGAGTAACTAAGCGCTGTAACAATTGCCTCCCAGGACTGACTGACCAAATAACCTGGATTCGCTAATAAATTCATCAGGAATCCAAACAACGTTCCAAATACGAGCGTTGTCCAAAACAAACGTAAAAAACCTTGTACTTTCATCTCTCACCGATTCACCCTTCTATTTGTTGAATGACTGCTTGCGCCAACTCATCATACGTATGCTCGAACGGATGGCCATCCCGATAGACGGAAGGAGCAAAATCTTCCTCATTGTCATACGGTTGACCGAGTGGAATTTGAGCGAGAAGCTTACTCTTCAGCGCCTCTGACAATTTCTCTCCACCGCCGTAACCGAATACGTATTCTTTTTCACCTGTCAGCTTACTTTCAAAGTAAGCCATGTTCTCAATGATACCTAACACTTTATGGTTCGTTTTAATCGCCATCGCTCCCGCACGTGCAGCAACGAAGGCTGCTGTCGCATGAGGTGTCGTCACAATCAATTCTTGGCATGACGGGAGCATGGAATGAATATCAAGCGCGACGTCTCCAGTTCCTGGCGGTAAGTCGAGCAATAGATAGTCGAGGTCTCCCCACTCCACATCATTAAAGAAGTTATTGAGCATCTTCCCAAGCATCGGTCCACGCCAGATAACCGGCGCATTGTCTTCAACGAAGAAGCCCATCGAAATGACTTTCACGCCGAACCGCTCAACTGGAATGATTTTTTCCCCACGAACGACCGGACGTTCTTCGATCCCAAGCATATCCGGAACACTGAATCCATAAATATCCGCATCAATCAAGCCAACTTTCTTCCCGGCACGCGCAAGGGCAACAGCTAAGTTGACGGATACTGTCGATTTCCCTACGCCACCTTTACCTGAAGCGATCGCGATAAACGTTGTTCCTGAATTCTCACGAAGGATTGCCGGCTTTGTTGCCTCCTTCAAGCTTTCGTCGTTCAATGCCTCAAAACGAAGTCCAACCGTCTTAAAGCCTTTCCCCTTGAGCAACGTGACGATCTCTTGTTGTAACTGAAGCTGTTCCCCGCTCCCTGTTTGCCCGAGTGCCACTTTCACACTCACATAGTCTTCTTTAATGCGGATGTCTTTAACTCCCGCTGTATCTCCAAGCGTTCGGTTGATTGTCGGATCAACAAGCCCCGCCAATTCCTCGCGTACTTGCTCTACTGTAAGCATATTGCTTCCCCCTTATAACTGTTTCGATATCAGTATATCAAAAAAAGCGTTTTCTTGACGGGTTCGGAATCGACTAATTTAAACAAAAAACTCTCCACCCGAAAGGATGGAGAGTTCGAACCACTTCGCGAAGATTAACGCTTCGAGAATTGTGGTGCGCGACGTGCTGCTTTAAGACCGTATTTTTTACGTTCTTTCATACGAGCGTCACGAGTTAAGAAGCCTTTTTCTTTGAGGCTTGGACGGAATTCTGGGTCCGCTTGAAGAAGCGCACGTGATACGCCGTGGCGAATCGCTCCAGCTTGTCCAGTGTATCCACCACCGTTAACGTTAACGATTACATCGTATTTACCTTCTGTTTCAGTCAATACGAGTGGTGATTTAGCCATCATGATTAAAGTCTCATGACCGAAGTATTCTGAGATATCGCGGCCATTTACAACAACTTTACCGTCACCTGCAACGAGGTGAACGCGAGCCACCGAGTGTTTGCGGCGGCCTGTTCCGTAGTAACGTACATCTGCCATCGTTTAGTTCCTCCCTGTGTCTCGATTAACCGCGAAGTTCGTAAACTTCTGGTTTTTGTGCTTCATGTTTGTGTTCAGTTCCAGCGTAAACGTGGAGTTTGTTGAATTGTTGACGACCGAGTGATCCTTTTGGAAGCATCCCTTTGATCGCGAGTTCAAGCATACGCTCTGGACGTTTTGCGAGAAGCTCTTTTGCAGTTTGTGATTTCAAACCGCCTGGATGACCTGAATGACGGTAGTAGATCTTGTCATTCAATTTGTTACCAGTCAATTTGATTTTCTCAGCGTTGATGATGATGACGTGGTCTCCGCAATCAACGTGTGGTGTGAAAGTCGGCTTGTGCTTACCGCGAAGAAGTGAAGCTACTTCACTAGTCAAACGACCAAGTGTTTTGCCTTCTGCGTCGATAAGGAGCCATTTGCGTTCTACTTCAGATGCTTTAGCCATGAATGTTGTGCGCATGTGGAATACCTCCTAGAAATGTCTGTTCACTTAATTTTTTGATGCTTTATCATAATCCTAGTTTACGGGGCTAAGATTGTGGTTCATCTCTAAATGTGAAAATGAAATGCCAATGAATATAATACGATTTTATAGGGGGAATGTCAATCTACTTTTTCATAATTCACATTCCATAAATACAAACCATGTGGCGGCGCGGTGATTCCCGCCACGCGGCGGTCTTTCGCTCCCAGCATTTCGGTGATATCAGCGGGCTGATACTTCCCTCTCCCGACCTCAATGACCGTCCCAACCATAATGCGGACTTGATTATATAAAAAGCCCGATCCAACGAACCGAAAGATCATCTCGTCCCCTATCTCGAGCACTTCGGCTTCGTAGATAGTACGGACACGGTCTTCGACTTCTGCCTTTGTTACAGAAAACGACGTGAAGTCATGGGTCCCGATCAACCGCTCCATGGCTTGACGCATCGCTTCTACGTTCAGCGTGTAGGTCACGGTCGCAGCATAGTGCCGACGAAATGGGTCCTCCGTCTGACGGATGTGATAGCGATACTCTTTTCGTTTCGCACCGTAACGTGCGTGAAATGAGGTATCCGTTTCTTCCGCCTGTTTAACGAGGATATCGTCCGGTAGCATCGCGTTTAACGCTTTGACGAACCGCTCGGCCGGCATCTGTAGCGACGTATCAAAGTGAATCACTTGCCCTAATGCGTGCACACGGGCGTCTGTGCGACCAGAGGCGACGATTTTTACCGGATGACGATGCATGCGGGTCAGAACTGCCTCGATTTCCGCTTGAATGGTATTACCGTTCGGCTGTACTTGATATCCTGCATAACGCGTTCCGTCATAAGAAACAATCAGTTTAATACGTCTCATCCAATCCCTCTCAATCCAAACAATATGAGTGTCAAGGCGACAAAGATGAGTAATACGGCCGTATCACGCATTTGCCACTCCATCTCACGCAATCTCGTCCGCCCTTCCCCTCCACGGTAACCACGAGCCTCCATCGCTGTAGCAAGGTCCTCAGCGCGCTTAAACGCGGAGATGAACAATGGAATCAAAAGAGGAATGACCCCTTTTAGTCGGGATTTCCAAGGTCCGCTCATCAAATCGACGCCTCGAGCTTGCTGGGCTTTCATAATTCGGTCCGTCTCGTCCGCAAGGGTCGGGAGGAAACGAAGTGAAATAGAGAGCATCAACGCAATCTCATGGGCCGGCACACGAATCCGTTCGAACGGTCGTAGTCCCGCTTCAATCGAATCGGTCAATTCCATCGGTGTCGTCGTCAACGTCACGAGTGTTGTCAACATGACGAGATAAAAGAAGCGAAGCGAGACGATCAGCCCCATCCGAATCCCCTCCGAATAAATCGCGATCGGACCTAATTCGAAAAGAAGTGTGCCGTCTCGATTGAATAACAACTGCAACAACAATGTGAAGACGATTAAAAAAAGAATCATGCGTAATCCATTCCATAAATAACGCCACGACAGTTGTGATAGTTTAACCACAAACAACGTGAATGCTAGTAGAAACAAGTTCGTCCACAAGTTGTCTGCTAAAAACACGACCGGGATAAATCCTAATATGAAAAGTGTCTTGGCACGAGCATCAAGCGAGTGGAGCCACGAATGTCCCGGTATATACTGACCGATAATCATGTCGCTCCCCCTTTCAGTCGTTCCGCTATCCAATCAGCCAATTCAGTCTCGGTCCGTATAAGCGGAATCTCTGTTTCATCAAATATTGGCGCTAAATCTCGAGCGAGTTCAAGAACATGCGGGAGATCTAACTGGAGACGTCGGACTAGTGCCTCGTCTTGAAACAATTCAAACGGATCCCCATCAAACGCAACTTGACCATGCTCCATCACGATGACGCGTTCTGCATAGGTGAGTACATCGTCCATGTCATGCGAGACAAGAATCAACGTCAGATTCAACTCTTCCCGCAAGCGTTTGAATAAGGCGAGCATGTCCCGTCTCCCAATCGGGTCGAGACCCGCTGTCGGTTCATCGACAATAAGCACGTCGGGACGGCTTGCTAAAACCCCAGCAATCGCCACACGACGCATCTGGCCGCCTGAGAGATCAAACGGAGAACGATCCCATAATGCTTCATCTAACCCAACAAGACGAAGGGCCTCGTGGGCACGCTCTTTCGCTTCGGCATCTGTCGCCCCAAAGTTGCGCGGACCGAACATGACGTCGCGTTCGACCGTCTCTTCAAACAATTGGTGCTCTGGATATTGAAAGACGAGCCCAACGCGACGCCGAAGCGGTAAAAGATTCTGTTTTTTGTCACGACGCGTCCGAATTGGGGTGACAGTGATATCATCGACCACCACGCGTCCGTCAGTCGGGCGCAATAAGCCGTTCATATGTTGAACGAGTGTTGATTTCCCAGAGCCCGTATGCCCAAGAAACGCAACAAGCGCTCCCGACGGAATGGTTACATTCACATCGCGCAGCGCGGTTCGTTCAAACGGAGTATTCAGTTGATATTGATATGTTACTTCTTCAATGCGTATCGGCATAGATGGTTCACCAACTCCGAATGTTGTAGCATCAGACGATCGAGTGGAATGCCACGCGCCTTCAGTTCGAGTTGCATCCGAACGATAAACGGGACATCTAATTGAATGTCACGAAGCGTATCTGGATGTTGAAACACGTCTTCAGGTGTGCCGGTCATCGCAATCGTGCCTTTCGACAGTGCAATGATACGGTCGGCAAACAACACTTCGTCGAGCTCGTGTGTAATGGCAACAACGGTCATCCCTTCCGAGACGAGCTGTCGTACCGTTTGTAATACCTCTTGTCGCCCAATCGGGTCGAGCATAGAGGTCGCTTCATCGAGCACGAGGACACGCGGGCGCATTGCGAGAGCCGCAGCTATCGCAACGCGCTGCTTTTGTCCACCGGATAACTGATGCGGTTCACGGTCCGCTAGTTCCGATAATCCAACGCGCGCTAGACTGTCATCAATTCGACGAACCATTTCTTGACGTGGAAGTCCCATGTTTTCGAGAGAAAATGCCACATCATCGCGCACGGTCGCCCCAACAAATTGATTGTCGGGATTTTGAAAGACGACCCCGATTCGCGTCCGAACGTCCCACACGTCTGTGGCGTTCGACGGATCGAGTGTCTCGACGCGGACTTCTCCCTGTTCAGGAATAAGAAGCCCGTTCCACAACTTTGTCAGCGTCGACTTGCCGGAACCATTATGGCCAACGATCGCAAGCCATTCCCCTTTATATACATCGAGCGATAGGCCGTTAAGCGCCGGCTCAGATTGTCCAGGGTAATGAAATACGACATCCCGTACCATAATTTGTGATTCCATGGGTCGACTCCTTTCTGATGTGGAAACAGGGCAATACGTCACCGCATGCCCTGTTGACTGCCTAATGAATTAGACGAGTTCGATGATTACAACTTCTGCACCATCACCGCGGCGTGGGCCGACTTTCATGATGCGCGTGTATCCACCTTGACGTTCAGCGTAGCGTGGTGCCACGTCTTCGAACAATTTTTGGATTGCGTCTTTTTCTCCAGCGTTCTCCTTACGAACAAATGAAGCTACTTGACGACGGGCATGAAGATCGCCACGTTTCCCAAGAGTGATCAATTTTTCAACGACTGGGCGAAGTTCTTTCGCTTTTTGTTCAGTTGTTTGAATGCGCTCGTTGATGATTAGGTCAGTTGCAAGATCACGCAAAAGCGCCTTGCGTTGCGAGCTTGTACGGCCAAGTTTCGAATAAGCCATTACATTTCCCTCCTTCGGTTGAACTTAGTCTTCTTTACGCAAGCCCAAACCGAGTTCGTCCAACTTATGTTGAACTTCTTCGAGTGATTTACGTCCGAGGTTACGAACTTTCATCATCTCTTCCTCTGATTTGTTTGCGAGTTCTTGAACAGTGTTGATGCCAGCGCGCTTCAAGCAGTTGTACGAACGAACTGAGAGATCGAGTTCTTCAATCGTCATTTCGAGTACTTTTTCTTTTTGGTCTTCTTCTTTCTCGACCATAATTTCTGCGTTGAGAGCTTCATCTGTCAAACCAACGAAGATGTTCAAGTGTTCAGTCAAAATTTTAGCCCCTAATGATACAGCTTCTTCCGGACGAATTGAACCATCTGTCCACACGTCTAACAAAAGCTTATCAAAGCTTGCGTCTTGACCGACACGTGTTTTATCTACTTCGTAGTTCACGCGTTGAATCGGTGTATAGATCGAATCGATTGGAATGACCCCAATCGGCATATCATCACGTTTGTTATCTTCTGCCTGGACGTAACCACGACCACGGCGAGCAGTCAAACGCATGCGAAGCGTCGCATTGTCAGCGAGAGTCGCGATGTGGAGCTCAGGATTCAAGATTTCAACGTCGCTATCATGGGTAATGTCTGCCGCAGTGACAGCACCGGCACTTGAAACGTTAATCTCAAGCGTTTTCTCTTCTTCCGAGTACACTTTGAGTGCCAACTTCTTGAGGTTGAGTACGATTTGAGTGACGTCTTCGACAACACCGTCAATCGTAGAGAACTCGTGAAGCACGCCATCGATTTGAACCGCTGTTACCGCTGCACCTGGGAGCGATGACAATAGAATTCGACGTAGTGAGTTACCGAGAGTAGTGCCATATCCACGTTCAAGCGGTTCTACTACGAATTTACCAAACGTAGCGTCCTCGCTGATTTCGACCGTTTCGATCTTTGGTTTTTCAATCTCGATCATCTGAACCCCTCCTTGAGTATATCCTGCCGTGCAGTTTGAGCTGCTAAAGTATAAGCTGTCGTGCTAGGTAAGCCCTTCACACGCTCAAGCGATTATACGCGGCGACGTTTCGGAGGGCGGCAACCGTTGTGCGGAACTGGAGTTACGTCACGGATTGCAGTAACTTCGAGACCAGTAGCTTGGAGCGCACGGATAGCCGCTTCACGTCCAGCACCAGGACCTTTAACGTTAACTTCTACTGTACGCATACCGTTGTCCATTGCAACTTTCGCTGCAGTTTCAGCAGCCATTTGTGCTGCGAACGGAGTCGATTTACGTGATCCTTTAAATCCGAGGTTACCAGAAGTAGCCCATGAGATCGCGTTACCTTGCGTGTCAGTGATTGTAATGATTGTGTTGTTGAATGTAGAACGGATGTGTACCACACCGACTTCAACATGTTTTTTAACTTTACGTTTAGAACGTACGTTTTGCTTACGTTTCGCCATTGTTCAATTCCCTCCTTTACTTCTTCTTGTTCGCTACTGTACGGCGTGGGCCTTTACGAGTACGCGAGTTGTTCTTCGTGTTTTGACCGCGAACAGGGAGACTACGGCGATGACGGATACCGCGGTATGCGCCGATCTCGATCAAACGTTTGATGTTAAGTGAAACTTCACGACGAAGGTCACCTTCAACTTTGATTCCGTCAATTGCTTCACGGATACGGTTGAGTTCATCTTCAGTAAGGTCGCGTGTGCGTGTCTCTTCAGAAACGTTTGCAGCCTTCAAAATTTCTTGTGCTTTTGTTTTACCAATACCATAGATGTATGTGAGCGAAATAACGATACGTTTTTCGCGTGGAATATCTACACCAGCAATACGTGCCATGTGTGCACCTCCTCTGAAATTAACCTTGTTTTTGTTTGTGTTTCGGGTTTTCGCAAATTACCATTACTTTACCCTTACGGCGAATAACTTTACATTTTTCGCAAATCGGTTTTACCGACGGTCTTACTTTCATGAGTATACCCTCCTCCTGGAAAAATCGGAGTTACTTATAACGGTACGTAATCCGCCCGCGAGTCAAGTCGTATGGAGACAACTCAACAGTTACGCGGTCACCTGGAAGGATCCGAATGTAGTGCATCCGAATTTTCCCTGAGACGTGCGCGAGCACCGTGTGGCCGTTTTCTAACTCCACTTTAAACATTGCGTTCGGAAGTGGTTCGACAACAGTGCCTTCCACTTCAATGACATCTTGTTTCGCCATCATTTATTCCCCTTTCTATATGAAAATCTTTAGGAGCACAGACGATCTATTGCCATCTACTGTGAGAGAAGGATCCAAAATGGATCAGTATGAAACAATAGAGCCTCATTCACCGGAATCGAGTTTCGTTAAAATCTCGTATCCATCGTCTGTGATGGCGATGGTGTGCTCAAAGTGGGCGCACATGCTACCGTCCACGGTGACAACTGTCCAGTTATCAGCCAGTGTTCGAACATAGCGTTGACCAGCGTTGACCATTGGTTCAATGGCTAACGTCATCCCAGTCTTCAGGCGCGGCCCTTTCCCCGGTGGACCATAGTGTGGAATTTGCGGTTCTTCATGCAAATTTTGTCCAACACCATGACCGACGTATTCGCGGACGACAGAAAAGTCATGTGATTCAACATATGCTTGAATCGCATGCGAAATATCTGTCAATCGCCCTCCAGCCTTGGCGTGCTCCAATCCTTTATACAGACTTTCTTCGGTTACGTCAAGTAGCCGCTGTGTCTCTTCCGAGATTGTTCCCACTGGATAAGTCCAAGCGGAATCTCCATGGTATCCATTGTAATAGGCACCGATGTCGATTGAGATAATATCTCCATCTTTCAATACCCGTTTTCCTGGAATGCCATGAACAAGCTCCTCATTCACCGAAGCACAAACACTACCGGTAAAACCGTTGTAGCCTTTGAACGATGGCGTCGCACCTTGGCTGCGAATGTAATCTTCCGCAATCCGGTCGAGCTCTAGCGTCGTGATTCCTGGTTTAATGTGCTGTTTGAGCACCTGGTGCGTTCGAGCAACAATTTGCCCAGCCTCACGCATAATCGCAATTTCACGAGGCGTCTTCGTGATGATCATTCAGTATCACCGAGTAATGCTTTGACATCGGCATACACGACATCGATTGGACGATCTCCATCCAATGTACGAAGATACCCTTTTTCAGCGTAAAAGTCAATGAGTGGTTTCGATTGCTCGATGTTGACGTCAAGGCGACGGCGAACCGTTTCCTCTTTATCGTCTTCACGTTGCATAAGAGCCGACCCATCCACATCACAGATGCCTTCCACTTTTGGTGGGTTAAAGATCACGTGATATGTCGCACCACACGTTGGGCAGATCCAACGACCTGTTAAGCGTGGAACGAGAATTTCCGCATCCACATCGATGTTGACGACGTGGTCAATCTGTTTCCCCAAATCTTTAAGCAAACTTTCGAGTGCCTCTGCTTGAGCAACAGTACGCGGGAATCCATCGAGTAAGAAACCTTTTTCTGTGTCATCTTGGCTAAGACGCTCACGTACGATTCCGATTGTTACCTCATCCGGTACGAGTTCACCTTTATCCATGAATGACTTGGCTTCTTTACCGAGTGGCGTTCCGCCTTTGATTGCCGCACGAAACATGTCGCCTGTCGAAATGTGAGGGATTTGGTACTCTTCTACGATTTTAGCCGCTTGAGTCCCTTTCCCAGCACCCGGTAAGCCCATGAGTACTAGATTCATCTCGGTTAGCCTCCAGTTTTGATTTTCACGAAGGTCTCGTAAACACGACAGGAAGGAAGGGTCAACCCTTCCTTCCGCTTTAACGGATAAAGCCTTTATAGTGTCGTTTTACAAGTTGACTTTCGATTTGTTTCATCGTTTCGAGGGCTACCCCGATGACGATCAATAAGCTCGTTCCTCCGATTTGAACGGAAGTTGGGAGACCGGCAAGCTTAATGAAGATTGTCGGCATGATCGCCACAAGCGATAAGAAAATCGCTCCGAAGAAAGTCAATCGATACAGCAACTTCGTGATGTACTGTTCTGTTTGCGCCCCAGGACGAATCCCAGGAATATAACCACCTTGCTTCTGCAGGTTTTCTGCCATTTGCTCTGGATTGACCTGAACAAACGTATAGAAATATGAGAACGCAATGATTAATGCAACGTAAATCGACATTCCGATTGGCGCCGTCGTGTCAAAGTACGTTTGTAATTTTTGCGTTGTCTCCGGAGAAGCAATGAAGCTCGCAACAGTTGGTGGTGTTACCATGAAGGAAATCGCGAAGATGACCGGGATAACACCTGCTGCGTTTAGCTTGATTGGCAAGTGCGTCGACTGACCACCCACTGGGGTACGGTTCGCCGTGCGTTTTGCATATTGGATTGGAATTTTGCGTGCCGCTTGTTGAACATAAATAATGCCCATCGTGACCGCCAAAATAACAAGTGCCAATACAACCAAGTAAACGATATTAATGAACAATGCATCTCCAGCGTTTTGGAGTTTTGTTTCATAAATCTGCGTGAAGATTCTTGGGAACCCGGCAACGATACCAGCGAAGATGATGATGGAAATACCATTCCCAACACCTTTCTCCGTCGTCATCTCACCAAGGAACATCAAGAACGCTGTACCCGCAGTGAGTACAATCGCGATCACAAAGTAAGTTGCCGTTCCCCACATCTCATTGACGAGACCTGGGTAGAGGCGGTTGAATCCAAACGACAATGAAGTCGCTTGGATAAAGCCTAAGATGATCGTCCCATAGCGCGTGACCGTCGCTAACTTTTTACGGCCCGCCTCTCCTTGTTTAGCCCATTCGGCAAACTTTGGAACGACGTCCATTTGTAAAAGTTGCACAACGATCGATGCCGTAATGTACGGCATGATCCCCATTGCGAACAAGGAGAAGTTCTGTAAAGCATTTCCTCCAAACAAGTTCAAGAAGTCAAGAAGACCTCCTGAGTCAAAACGCAACACATCCGTATTCACCATCGGCACCGGGATATGAGCCCCGATGCGGAAAATGATGATGATTGCGAGTGTGAAGAGAATACGCTGTCGAATATCTTTCACGCGCCACATATTGGAGATCGTCTGAAACATCAGATCACCTCAACTGTACCGCCAGCTGCTTCGATTGCTTCTTTCGCTGCACCCGAGAACTTGTTGGCTTTTACAGTCAATTTAGTTTCAAGCTTGCCGTTAGCAAGGACCTTGATTCCGTCTTTAGCAGAGCTGACAACACCAGTCTCGATTAAGAGTTCTGGAGTAACTTCAGTACCTGCTTCGAAACGGTTAAGCGTGTCTAGGGAAACAACCGCGTACTCTTTACGAGTTGGGTTGTTGAAACCGCGTTTTGGAAGACGACGGTAAAGTGGGTTTTGTCCACCTTCGAATCCTGGACGAACGCCACCGCCCGAACGAGCTTTTTGACCTTTGTGTCCACGACCAGAAGTTTTACCGTTACCAGTCGCCATACCGCGACCGACACGGTTACGTTCGTGACGTGAACCTGGAGTTGGCTTCAATTCATGGAGTTTCATAGTGGCACCTCCTTATTTATTAAAATCTTTATTATTCGTTGATTTCTTTTACAGTCACAAGGTGCGACACTTTGTTGATCATACCGCGCATCGCGACGTTGTCTGGGACAACGACCGTTTGATGCATTTTGCGAAGACCGAGTGTACGTACAGTAACACGCTGATCTTCCGGACGACCAATTGTGCTGCGTGTGAGGGTGATTGCGAGTTTCGCCATGTCTAGTTCCCTCCCTTAGTTAAGAAGTTCTTCTACGCTTTTACCACGTAGTTTAGCAACTTCCTCTGCTTTTTTGAGCTCAGTCAAGCCCTGTACCGTCGCGCGGACGATGTTGATCGGTGTGTTTGAACCTAACGATTTCGAAAGGATGTCACCTACACCTGCAAGTTCGAGCACCGCACGAACTGGACCACCAGCGATAACCCCAGTACCTTCAGAAGCTGGTTTCATGAATACACGACCTGCTCCGAATACTCCTGTGATTTCGTGTGGAATTGTTGTACCAACCATAGGTACTTGTACCATGTTTTTCTTAGCGGCTTCAATAGCCTTGCGAATCGCTTCTGGCACCTCTTGTGCCTTACCTGTACCGAAACCGACGTGACCATTTTTGTCACCTACGACTACGAGAGCAGCAAAACGGAAGCGGCGGCCACCTTTTACGACTTTCGCGACGCGGTTTACGGTAACAACGCGTTCTTCAAGTTGTTCCATGTTAACGTCTAACTGGCGCATCGAGTGTCCCCTCCTTTTTATTAGAATTTAAGACCTGCTTCACGAGCTGCTTCTGCAACAGCTTTGACGCGGCCATGATAGAGGTATCCACCACGGTCGAACACAACTGTGTCGATACCTTTCTCGAGTGCACGTTCTGCAGCAAGTTTACCAACAGCTTTCGCTGCTTCAACGTTACCGCCATTTGTAAGATCGAGAGCTTTATCTTTCGAAGATGCAGACACAAGCGTTGTTTGTGCCGCGTCATCGATAAGTTGAACGTAAATGTGCTTGCTCGAACGGAATACGTTCAAACGTGGACGAGCTGCCGTCCCCGTGATCGTACGACGTACGCGAGCATGACGTTTTTTACGAACTGCATTTTTATCTGCCTTTGTGATCATTTATGCCACTCCTTTCCGTTCATTTCGTGACGAATTACTTACCAGTCTTACCTTCTTTACGGCGAATACGTTCATCAGAGTAACGAACACCTTTACCTTTGTAAGGTTCTGGAGCACGGTACGAGCGGATTTGAGCAGCAACGTGACCGACGCGCTCTTTGTTAATCCCTTTTACGATGATTTGCGTGTTTGAAGGAACTTCGATTTCGATACCTTCCTCAGCGACGTACTCGATTGGGTGCGAGTAGCCGAGGTTGAGGACGAGTTTGTTACCTTGCTTCGTAGCACGGTAACCAACCCCCGAGATCTCAAGTGTTTTTTGGAATCCGTTCGACACACCTTGTACCATGTTGGCAATAAGGGCACGTGTCGTACCGTGAATTGTGCGGCTTTCTTTCGATTCGTCTGGACGAACAACCGTCAATTCGTTCTCTTCAACTTTGATTTCCAATGCCGGGTTAGCTGAAAGCGAAAGTTCACCTTTAGCACCTTTTACTGTGACCGTGTTGTCATTAGCAACTGTTACAGTAACGCCAGCAGGAATCGTAACTGGTTTTTTACCAATACGTGACATTGATTACACCTCCGTTCTTGTTAGAAAAGTGACTTACCAGATGTAGGCGATCACTTCGCCGCCGACTTGTTGTTGGCGAGCTTCTTTATCAGTCATAAGACCTTTAGATGTCGAAAGAACTGCGATTCCGAGTCCTCCGAGTACTTTAGGTACTTCATCAGCTTTTGCGTATACGCGAAGACCTGGTTTCGAAATACGTTTGAGACCAGTGATTACACGTTCGTTGCTTGCTCCATATTTAAGGAAAAGACGAAGTGTACCTTGTTTAGCGTCCTCGATATATTCAACATCGCGAATGAAACCTTCACGCTTAAGGATTTCAGCGATCTCACGTTTAATGTTCGAAGCTGGAAGCTCCATTTTTTCATGGCGAACCATGTTAGCGTTACGGATACGTGTAAGCATATCTGCAATAGGGTCTGTCATTACCATGCGATGTACCTCCTTTCACACTGTTAGTGGATTACCAGCTTGCTTTTTTAACACCAGGGATTTGACCTTTGTATGCAAGATCACGGAACTTGATACGGCTGATCCCGAATTTACCCATGTAACCATGTGGACGACCTGTGATGCTGCAACGGTTGTGCAAGCGTACAGGTGACGAGTTACGTGGCAATTTGCTGAGTCCGATATAATCGCCTTCAGCTTTCAACTTCGCACGCTTTTCAGCGTACTGGGCAACGAGTTTCTCGCGTTTAAGTTCGCGATTCACCATTGACTTCTTAGCCATGTTGTCGACCTCCCTCTAGATTATTTTTGGAATGGCATACCGAGAAGTGTGAGCAATTCACGTGCTTCTTCGTCTGTGTTTGCTGTTGTAACAACAACGATGTCCATACCGCGTACTTTAGATACTTTATCGTAATCGATCTCAGGGAAAATAAGTTGCTCTTTCACGCCAAGCGTGTAGTTACCGCGTCCGTCGAATGCTTTCTTCGATACACCGCGGAAGTCACGTACACGTGGAAGTGAAACAGTTACCAATTTGTCGAGGAAATCGTACATGCGCTCGCCACGAAGTGTAACCTTCGCACCGATTGGCATACCTTCACGAAGTTTGAAACCAGCGATTGATTTCTTCGCTTTCGTTACGAGTGGTTTTTGACCTGAAAGAATTGTTAATTCTTCAACTGCCATATCAAGTGCTTTCGAGTTCGAAACAGCGTCACCTACACCCATGTTGATGACAATCTTTTCGATTTTCGGTACTTGCATGACCGAGTCATAGTTGAATTTATCCATCATCGCTTTCACGATGTCGCTTTTATACTTCTCTTGCAAACGGTTCATAGTCGAATGGACCTCCTTTCGTCACGTTCTTCTTATTTATCGAGTGATTCGCCCGATTTCGCGACACGAACTTTTTTACCATCGACTACTTTGAAACCAACACGAGTTGGTTTGCCAGTTTTAGGGTCAAGTGGCATTACGTTCGAGACGTGAATTGGTGCTTCGATCTCAAGGATCCCGCCTTGTGGATTCGCTTGTGAAGGTTTCGCGTGTTTTTTCATCACGTTTACGCCTTCAACCACTACGCGGTTTTTGCTTGGCATAGCTTTGAGGATAACCCCTTGCTTGCCTTTATCTTTACCAGACATTACCTGGACTGTATCGCCTTTTTTAACATGCATCGTTTGCGCACCTCCTTATAGGATTGAAATTGGAAATTAAAGTACTTCCGGTGCCAACGAAACGATCTTCATGAATTCTTTTTCACGAAGTTCACGTGCAACTGGCCCGAAGATCCGTGTGCCGCGTGGGCTCTTGTCATCTTTGATAATGACTGCTGCGTTCTCATCGAAACGGATGTACGAACCATCTTTACGACGAGCGCCGCGTTTTGTACGAACGACAACTGCTCTGACAACGTCACCTTTTTTAACAACGCCACCTGGTGTTGCTTGTTTTACCGTTGCGACGATGATGTCACCGATGTTTGCAGTCTTACGACCAGAACCACCGAGAACTTTAATTGTCAACAGTTCACGCGCGCCAGAGTTGTCTGCTACTTTCAAGCGAGATTCTTGTTGAATCATGCGAGTGTACCTCCCTCCGGATGTTTAATAAATCCGAACTGTTATTAGATGATTACTGATTCTTCTACTACTGTTACAAGACGGAAACGTTTGTCTTTAGAAAGAGGACGTGTTTCCGCGATGCGAACGATATCGCCCACTTTAGCGACGTTGTTCTCATCGTGTGCTTTATATTTCTTCGTGTAGTTTACACGTTTGCCATAAAGTTTATGACGAACCTTTGTTTCTACTGCGACGACGATCGTTTTGTCCATTTTGTCAGACACGACGCGACCAGTGAACACTTTACGGTTGTTGCGTTCCATGAGTGTTACCTCCTCTCAAGAATCCGATGTAATTAGCCGTTGTTGATGCCGAGTTCGCGTTCACGAAGAATCGTTTTAGCACGCGCAATCGACTTGCGTACTTCACGGATACGAGCAGGATTCTCAAGCTGACCTGTAGCAAGTTGGAAGCGAAGGTTAAAGAGTTCTTCTTTCCACTCGCCCACTTTACCGTTGAGCTCTTCAGTTGTTGATTGACGGAGATCAGTTGCTTTCATTCGTATCACCACCATTTTCTTCACGTTTCACGAACTTACATTTTACTGGAAGTTTGTGCGATGCAAGACGAAGTGCCTCACGTGCCACTTCCTCAGATACACCTGCGATTTCGAACATTACTTTGCCAGGCTTAACTACAGCTACCCAGCCTTCTGGAGCACCTTTACCCGAACCCATTCGGACTTCGAGAGGCTTTTTAGTGTACGGCTTGTGTGGGAAGATCTTGATCCACACTTTACCACCACGTTTCATATAACGTGTCATTGCAATACGTGCTGATTCGATTTGACGGTTTGTAATCCAGCTCGCTTCGAGAGCTTGGAGACCGAACTCACCGAAGTGTACAGTTGTGCCGCGTTTAGCGTTCCCGCGCATTTTACCACGGTGTACACGACGATATTTCACGCGTTTAGGTAACAACATAGTGTGTTGCCTCCTTCCTGAAAGAGTGTTTATTATTCAGCGTTTTTCGCTGTGTTGTTTTTTGTTGGAAGAACTTCACCGTGGTATAACCAAACTTTTACGCCGATTTTACCGTAAGTTGTGTCTGCTTCAGCTGTTCCGTAATCGATGTCGGCACGGAGTGTGTGAAGTGGAACTGTTCCTTCCGAGTACTTCTCTGAACGAGCGATATCAGCGCCACCAAGACGACCAGAAACTTCAGTTTTGATCCCTTTGATGCCAGTACGCATCGAACGTTGAATAGATTGTTTCATTGCACGACGGAATGATACGCGACCTTCCAATTGACGAGCAATGTTTTCTGCTACAAGCTTCGCAACAGCGTCAGCGTTTTTCACTTCAACAACGTTGATGTGAACGCGTTTTCCGTCAGCGAGTTTTGTAATGTGTTTACGGAGTGATTCGATTTCAGAACCACCTTTACCGATTACCATACCTGGCTTCGCAGTGTGAAGCGAAATGTTCACGCGGTTTGCAGCGCGTTCGATTTCAACTTTAGAAACACTAGCATCCTTCATTTTGTTTTCGATGTATTCACGAATAACGAAGTCTTCATGAAGGAGATCAGCGTAGTCTTTCTCAGCGTACCAACGCGAATCCCAGTCTTTGATAACACCAACGCGAAGACCGTGCGGATTTACCTTTTGACCCACTACATATCCCTCCTTATTTCTCAGTTACCACGATGTGGATGTGGCTTGTGCGTTTGTTAATACGGCTTGCGCGACCCATCGCACGTGGGCGGAAGCGTTTGAGTGTTGGACCTTCGTTTACGTAAGCTTCTGTTACAACGAGGTTCTCAATGTTCATATCGTAGTTGTGCTCTGCGTTAGCAATCGCTGATTTTAATACTTTTTCAACGACTGGCGATGCTGCCTTGTTCGTGTGAGCAAGGACAGAGAGCGCTTCGCCGACTTGTTTCCCGCGAATTAAGTCTACAACGAGACGTGCTTTGCGAGGAGCAAGACGGACCATATTAGCTGATGCTTTAGCTTGCATGGATTTGACCTCCCCTCAAATTACCGTTTCGTTTTCTTGTCTGATCCGTGACCTTTGTAAGTGCGTGTTGGAGCGAATTCACCAAGTTTGTGACCAACCATGTCTTCTGTCACGAATACTGGTACGTGTTTACGACCATCGTGCACACCGAACGTGTGACCCATGAATTCTGGGAAGATCGTCGAGCGACGTGACCAAGTTTTGATGACTTGCTTCTCACCAGATTCGTTGAGTTTGTCAACTTTAGCGAGTAAGTGGTGATCTGCGAATGGACCTTTTTTCAAGCTGCGACCCATGTTAGAACCTCCCTTTGGAATGATTCGGGAACGGCCCTTTCGAACCGCCCGAGAATCATGTAGTAATTATTTCTTACGGCGACGAAGGATGTACATGTCGCTCGATTTGTTTTTCTTACGAGTCTTAAGACCAAGAGCTGGTTTACCCCAAGGAGTAAGTGGGCCCGAACGACCGATTGGCGCACGACCTTCACCACCACCGTGTGGGTGATCAACCGGGTTCATTACAGAACCACGTACTGTTGGGCGTTTGCCTAACCAACGTGAACGTCCTGCTTTACCGATGTTTACGAGTTCGTGTTCTTCGTTACCAACTGAACCGATTGTCGCGCGGCAAGTGCCGAGGAACAAACGTGATTCACCAGATTGAAGACGAACGATGACGTACTTGCCGTCACGTCCTTGGATTTGTGCCGATGCACCAGCCGCACGAACTAGCTGACCGCCTTTACCAGGCTTAAGCTCGATGTTGTGGATTGTTGTACCGACAGGGATGTTTACGAGTGGAAGAGCGTTCCCCACTTTGATATCCGCTTCAGGACCAGACATGATTTCCATGCCTACTTTGATGCCCTTAGGAGCGAGGATGTAACGTTTCTCACCATCTACATAGTTGATGAGTGCGATGTTTGCTGAACGGTTTGGATCGTATTCGATCGTTGCTACGCGTCCTGCAACGCCATCTTTGTTACGTTTGAAATCGATGATACGGTATTTACGCTTGTGACCGCCACCTTGGTGACGAACAGTCAAGCGACCTTGGTTGTTACGTCCGCCTTTTTTCGAAAGCTTTTCAGTTAACGATTTTTCAGGGCGATTCGTTGTGATCTCTGCAAAGTCGAGAGATGTCATGTTACGACGACCGTTAGTGGTCGGCTTAAACTTTTTGATTGCCATCGAGGATTCCCTCCTTTTCTTCTAAGGTAGTTAATTAACCGAGGAAGTCGATTGTGTTGCCTTCAGCAAGGGTTACGATCGCTTTTTTACGACGAGCTGTGTAACCAGAGTGACGACCGACACGTTTCGCTTTCGGTTTGTAGTTCATTGTGTTTACCGAAGCAACTTTCACGTTGAAGATTGTTTCGATAGCGTGTTTCACTTGCGATTTAGTCGCTTTTACGTCGATTTCGAAAACGTATTTGTTAGCTTCCATGAGGCTAACTGAACGCTCAGTGATAATCGGACGTTTGATGATATCGTATGCTTGAGCCATTATGCAAGCACCTCCTCTACCTTCGCAACCGCATCTTTAGTGAAGATGACTTTGTCGTTAGCAACGAGGTCAAGAACGTTTACGCCTGCTGCGTCGATCACAGTCACTCCTGGGATGTTACGAGCTGCGAGAGCGATAGTCTCATTGTAGTCCGCTGTGACTACAAGAGCCTTACGTTCTACTGATAAGCTGTTGAGTACAGCAGCCATATCTTTTGTTTTTGGTGCATCGAAAGCAAGGCCTTCGAGGACGATGAATTCGTTGTTTTGTACTTTCGACGAAAGAGCCGAGAGAAGTGCTAAACGACGAACCTTCTTAGGAAGTTTGTAAGAGTATGAACGTGGTGTTGGACCGAAGACTGTACCACCACCAACCCATTGTGGTGAGCGGATAGAACCTTGGCGCGCACGACCAGTTCCCTTTTGTTTCCATGGTTTACGGCCGCCACCGCGTACTTCCGAGCGACCTTTCGTATCGTGAGTACCTTGACGGCGTGATGCTTGTTGCATGACGATTGCGTCGTAAAGTACTGATTCGTTTGGCTCGATTCCGAAGATGGCTTCTGCCAATTCGATTTCGCCAACTTGTGAACCTGTTTGGTTAAGCAAAGCTACTTTAGGCATTCGTAATTCCTCCTTTCCGTGCAGTTAATTAGTTACCTTTGACCGCTGATTTGATGATGACGTTCGATTTACGAGCGCCTGGGATAGCACCTTTCACGAGGAGAAGGCCACGTTCCACATCAACTTTAACGACTTCAAGGTTTTGAATTGTTTTACGCTCTCCACCCATTTGACCAGGAAGAAGTTTCCCTTTGAATACGCGGTTAGGAGCGACAGGACCCATCGAACCAGGACGACGGTGGTAGCGCGAACCGTGAGCCATTGGTCCACGTGATTGTCCGTGACGCTTGATCGCACCTTGGAATCCTTTACCTTTCGATGTACCTGTAACGTCTACTAATTCACCTGCAGCGAAAATGTCTGCCTTAATCTCTTGACCGATTTCGTATCCTTCTACTGAAGTACGAACTTCTTTGATGAAGCGCTTAGGTGTCGCGTTTGCTTTCGCAGCGTGACCTTTTGATGGTTTGTTTTGACGTGATTCTTTGATGTCTCCGAAACCAAGTTGAACTGCTTCGTAACCGTCTGTGTCAACTGTTTTAAGTTGAAGAACGACGTTACCTTCTACAGCAACTACTGTTACTGGTACAACTTCGCCTGCTTCGTTGAAGATTTGAGTCATACCAAGTTTTGTTCCTAAGATTCCTTTAGCCATGAGATACACCTCCTGTTAATAATTATTGTCTCTTCTGGCTAGTATCTACTATATGAAGAATTAAAGTTTGATTTCGATGTCTACACCTGATGGTAACTCGAGACGCATAAGCGCATCGACTGTTTTCGGTGTTGGATTTACGATGTCGATCAAGCGTTTGTGTGTACGCATTTCGAACTGCTCACGAGCATCTTTGTACTTGTGAACCGCACGAAGGATCGTGTAAATCGATTTTTCAGTTGGGAGCGGGATTGGACCCGATACCTTTGCACCTGAACGCTTCGCAGTGTCAACGATCTTCTCAGCTGATTGATCGAGAACGCGATGGTCATATGCTTTTAAACGAATACGAATTTTTTCATTTGCCATGTTTGTTTCCCTCCTTTGTCGCCTACTTTTAAAATAGACAATTCTCCGCGGAAATTTCCACACCGGCCATGGCAATGCTGCCTGGCGTGTCATAACCTCCCGCTTCAACGCAGCGTGCTTGTGTCAGCAGAGGCATCCGATCATTGCAAATCAACGATTGGACCCATTTTCTGCTGTAAAGTCTCTCACCACTCGCACAAACACTTAATCATTATATCTAATCTGGTCATGGAATGCAAGATTAGATTTTTGAAGTTGCCGGTTGTCTGATGAGTTGCTCAACGTTCCCTAATGTAACAAGATTCGCGAGCTTTTGCAAGCAAAAATTCATTCTTTTATTGAACTATTTTTCAAACGAACTCCCATGTCAACTCGACCTAGCGTTTCATCAACTCGCCAAAACGCTCTGTAACCCCTTCTATGACCGATTGCGGAGCTCTTTTTAAACATTCATGGACAATTCCTTCATTAATAGAGTGGTGCTTAAAATAGTGAATCAAGGAATCTAGTTTTTCTTCACGATCAATCACCGTATAAAGAACGATCCACTCCTCGAGGTGCATCCATTGTCCAGTCGGCTCAATGAAAGGATGCGTATAAATCCCGTCCGTGCACTTCATTCGAAAACTGGACATGACGTCCACATCTGCCCCCTCGAATACATACTCTCCAAAGTAAGTCGTCAAGTACGCTTCATGTGGTTCAGATGATTGCTTCTCACCGGCACGACTGAGTACCCGGTCGATTTTTTCAAACTGGTCTGGTTCCACAAAGACATCGATGTCATTCGTCACCTCGACAATGTGATGGTGCTTCAACAGCTCCGAGCCGCCGATCCGATACTCAATCCCATTCAAGCGACAAATCGTCTCTAGTTGCTTCAGCATGACGCCACTCCTTTCTCATATGCCTCATCTTATCATGTCATGATGAAAACATAAAAAAGCAGCCCGCATATTGCGGACTGCTTGAAGTTGTTCAGTTGAATCAATCGATTACTCGATGATTTCTGTTACTGAACCAGCACCTACAGTACGGCCACCCTCACGGATAGAGAAACGTGTACCGTCTTCGATCGCGATTGTAGAAATCAATTCGATCGTCAACTCGATGTTGTCTCCTGGCATTACCATTTCAGTACCTTCTGGAAGGTGAACGATACCTGTTACGTCAGTTGTACGGAAGTAGAACTGCGGGCGGTAGTTCGCGAAGAATGGCGTGTGACGGCCACCCTCTTCTTTAGAAAGAACGTAGATTGATGCTTTGAACTTTGAGTGTGGTGTGATTGAACCTGGCTTAGCAAGTACTTGTCCACGCTCGATGTCGTCACGTGATACACCACGGAGAAGTGCACCGATGTTGTCGCCAGCTTCAGCATAGTCAAGAAGCTTACGGAACATCTCTACACCAGTACATACAGTTTTCTTCGTTTCTTCTGTAAGACCAACGATTTCGATCTCGTCGTTGACGCGGAGAACACCACGCTCAACACGACCAGTCGCTACAGTACCACGACCAGTGATTGAGAATACGTCCTCAACAGGCATCATGAAGTCTTTTTCAGTGTCACGAACTGGTTCTGGGATGTACTCATCAACAGCGTTCATGAGTTCCATAACTTTTTCTTCCCACTGAGCTTCACCGTTAAGTGCGCCAAGTGCAGAACCTTTGATTACAGGGAGGTCGTCGCCTGGGAAGTCGTATTCAGAAAGAAGTTCACGAATTTCCATTTCAACGAGTTCGAGAAGCTCTTCGTCGTCTACCATGTCAACTTTGTTCATGAATACTACGATGTAAGGAACACCTACTTGACGTGAAAGAAGGATGTGCTCACGTGTTTGTGGCATTGGGCCATCTGTTGCAGATACAACGAGGATCGCGCCGTCCATTTGTGCAGCACCAGTGATCATGTTTTTAACATAGTCAGCGTGTCCTGGGCAGTCAACGTGTGCGTAGTGACGCTTGTCAGTTTCGTACTCGATGTGAGCTGTTGCGATTGTGATACCGCGCTCGCGCTCTTCTGGAGCACCATCGATTTGGTCAAACTTAGTAGCTGTTTTACCTTGTGCACGTGAAAGTACAGCAGAGATTGCTGCAGTCAAAGTTGTTTTACCGTGGTCGACGTGGCCGATTGTACCAACGTTAACGTGCGGTTTAGAACGGTCGAATTTTTCTTTACCCATTCTAGATTCCTCCTCTATTAAACGATTAGTTTTTATTTAACTAGGAAGACGTAGGTTACTTTTAACATACGTCCTCCTTAGCTTACAACAATCAATCTAGCGATACAACCGTTATTAGCCGTTCGCTTTTTTGACGATTTCTTCAGCAATTGATTTCGGTACTTCTTCGTAGTGATCGAAGTGCATCGAGTACGTTCCACGTCCTTGTGTACGTGAACGAAGTGATGTTGCGTAACCGAACATTTCTGAAAGTGGAATCATCGCTTTAACGACTTGTGCGTTACCGCGAGCTTCCATACCTTCTACGCGTCCACGGCGTGACGTAACGTCACCCATGATGTCACCCATGTATTCTTCTGGGATAACAACTTCAACACGCATCATTGGCTCAAGGATGACAGCTTTCGCTTGGTCCTTAAGTTGTTTAACCGCCATCGAAGCAGCAACTTTAAACGCCATCTCGTTCGAGTCGACATCGTGGTACGATCCGAATACGAGACGAGCTTTAACGTCTACTACTGGGTAACCAGCGAGGATACCGTTTTCGAGAGCTTCTTCAATCCCGTTTTGAACAGCAGGGACGTATTCACGTGGTACAACACCACCGACGATCTTGTTCTCGAACTCGAATCCAGCGCCTTCTTCGTTCGGCTCGAATTCTACGACAACGTGACCGTACTGACCGCGTCCACCAGACTGACGAACGAATTTCGAATCGATCTTCGCAGCGCCACGGATTGTTTCACGGTAAGCAACTTGTGGTGCACCAACGTTAGCTTCTACTTTGAACTCGCGACGCATACGGTCAACGAGGATATCAAGGTGAAGCTCACCCATACCAGAGATGATCGTTTGACCAGTCTCAGGGTTTGTTTCAGTGCGGAATGTTGGATCTTCTTCTGCGAGTTTCGCAAGAGCTTGACCCATCTTATCTTGGTCTGCTTTCGATTTAGGCTCGATTGCAACCGAGATAACTGGTTCTGGGAACGTCATTGACTCGAGAACGATGTTATCTTTCTCAGAGCAAAGCGTGTCACCAGTAGTCGTGTCTTTGAAACCAACAGCAGCGGCGATGTCACCAGCGAATACCATTGGAATCTCTTCACGGCTGTTTGCGTGCATTTGAAGGATACGACCGAGACGCTCACGCTTCCCTTTAGTCGAGTTCTTCACGTATGATCCCGCTTCAGCTGTACCAGAGTACACGCGGAAGAACGTCAATTTACCGACGTAAGGGTCAGTCATAACTTTGAACGCAAGTGCTGAGAATGGAGCTTCGTCAGAAGGCTCACGCGTGATTTCTTCTTCTGTATCGAGGTTGATCCCTTTGATTGACTCTACATCAACTGGTGATGGGAGGTAATCAACAACGGCGTTAAGCATGAGCTGAACACCTTTGTTCTTGAAGGCAGAACCAACGAGTACAGGGTAGAATTCGACGCTAAGTGTCGCTTGACGGATCGCAGCTTTCAATTCATCGATTGAAATCTCTTCTCCTTCAAGGTACTTCATCATCAACTCTTCGTTGAAGTCAGCAACACCTTCGATCAATTGACCGCGAAGTTCTTCAGCTTGGTCAGCCATGTCAGCTGGGAAGCCATCTGTAACTTCGATGTCAGTACCGAGGTCGTTGTTGTACATGTAAGTCTTCATTTCAACGAGATCGATGATCCCTTTGAAATCGTCCTCTGCTCCGATTGGGAGTTGGATCGCGTAAGCGTTCGCTTGAAGACGATCATGGAGCGTCTTCACAGAGTACAAGAAGTCTGCGCCGATTTTATCCATCTTGTTGACGAATACGACACGTGGTACACCATATGTCGTCGCTTGACGCCATACAGTTTCTGTTTGTGGTTCTACACCTGACTGAGCGTCAAGTACAGCAACCGCACCATCAAGTACACGGAGTGAACGTTCAACTTCTACTGTGAAGTCTACGTGTCCAGGTGTATCGATGATGTTTACACGGTGGCCATTCCACTGTGCAGTTGTCGCAGCTGAAGTGATCGTGATTCCACGCTCTTGCTCCTGCTCCATCCAGTCCATTTGTGAAGCACCTTCGTGCGTTTCACCAATTTTATGGATACGACCTGTGTAATAAAGAATACGTTCAGTTGTTGTCGTTTTACCGGCATCGATGTGAGCCATGATCCCGATGTTACGAGTATTCTTTAGGGAGAATTCTCTTGCCATACTGGGTATTCTCCTTCCGCATGTTTGATTTTCGTGTGCGCGCACACGATATGATTATACCCGAAAGCCACTCCGTTAAGCCATGCTTGGCGGAGTGGACTTTACGATTAAATTACCAACGATAGTGAGCAAACGCTTTGTTAGCTTCCGCCATTTTATGCATGTCTTCGCGTTTCTTAACAGATGCACCAGTGTTGTTGGCTGCATCCATGATTTCGTTCGCGATACGTTGCTCCATCGTTTTTTCGTTGCGGAGACGAGCGTAGTTCACGAGGTAACGAAGACCAAGTGTTGTACGGCGCTCTGGACGAACTTCTACAGGAACTTGGTAGTTAGCTCCACCTACACGGCGTGCTTTAACTTCAAGTACAGGCATGATGTTGTTCATTGCTTCTTCGAACACTTCCATTGGCTCTTTGCCTGAGCGTTCAGCGATGAGGCCAAATGCGTTGTAAATGATAGTTTGAGCTGTACCTTTTTTACCGTCTAACATGACACGGTTAATGAGGCGAGTTACCAATTTCGAGTTGTAGATCGGATCTGCGATAACGTCACGACGTTCTGCACGGTTTTTACGCATCCGAGTACCCTCCTTTCAAAATTTCAATTGTAGTTTAGTTTGCGAGAATTACTTCTTCGCAGCTTTCGGACGTTTCGTACCGTATTTAGAACGGCCTTGCATACGTCCATCAACACCTGCAGTGTCAAGCGCACCACGAACGATGTGGTAACGTACCCCTGGTAAGTCTTTTACACGTCCTCCACGGATAAGAACAACGCTGTGCTCTTGAAGGTTGTGGCCAATACCTGGGATGTACGCAGTCACTTCGATTTGGTTAGTCAAACGAACACGAGCATACTTACGAAGCGCCGAGTTCGGTTTCTTCGGAGTCATTGTACCAACACGTGTACAAACACCACGTTTTTGTGGTGAGCTCACGTTTGTTTGTGACTTGATGAAACTGTTGTAACCTTTGTTAAGTGCTGGAGAGTCAGATTTCACGACTTTCGATTTACGTCCTTTACGGACTAACTGGTTAATAGTAGGCATCTTTGAAGATCCTCCCTTCCTGAATGTTGCTATTTTCTAGTCCCACCGACCCGGGTGGTTCATTTAAGGTCATAACGAAACGCTTTTACGAGGCGTAGGCATTCCATGACCTCGCAAAAACGTGAGTTATACCTTGAAAGTGGCAATTGTAGCAGCCAAACCTTCCCGTAGAAAGTTCGGATGGACGTCCAAGTAGCTTGCCGACTGCTGGACATCGTTGTCATCGACAACAACCGATTGGCGGCACTAAATCATAGTAGCACCGCCAACCTGCGCTGTCAAGACGTATTTTACTCGACTGTTGTATCTTCGAGCGCAACTGGCGCCTCATCTTCTTTGAGTTCTACATCACGGTAGACGGCCATTCCAGTACCAGCTGGAACGAGCTTACCGATGATGACGTTCTCTTTGAGTCCGAGGAGATAGTCGCGTTTCCCTTTGATTGCTGCATCTGTCAAGACGCGAGTCGTTTCTTGGAACGAAGCCGCTGAGAGGAACGAATCTGTCTCAAGCGAGGCTTTCGTGATTCCGAGAAGGACCGGTTTCGCAGTCGCTGGGTGTTTTCCATCACGAATCGCATCTTTACACGCTTCTTTGAAGACACTGATGTCGACGAGTGATCCAGGGAGAAGTGGTGTGTCACCTGATTCGATGACTTTGACACGACGAAGCATTTGGCGAACCATGACCTCAACGTGCTTATCACCGATTTCTACCCCTTGCATCCGGTAAACTTTTTGAACTTCTTGGAGAAGATAGTTCTGAACACCAGACACACCACGGACGGCGAGCAATTCTTTCGGATCGATCGAACCTTCCGTGAAGACTTCACCGGCTTCTACTGTATCGCCGATTTGAACACGTAGACGTGCTCCGAATGGAATCGTGTATGAACGAGTCTCACTAAATCCTTCGACCGTGAGTTCACGCTTGTCACGCGATTCCGTGAAGTCGATGACCGTACCAGAGATTTCCGAGATGACCGCTTGACCTTTCGGGTTACGGGCTTCAAATACCTCTTGGATACGTGGAAGACCTTGTGTGATATCGTCTCCGGCAACCCCACCTGTGTGGAAGGTACGCATTGTAAGCTGCGTTCCTGGCTCACCGATTGATTGTGCGGCAATGATACCGACGGCTTCTCCGACTTCAACGTTAGATCCAGTCGCCAAGTTGCGTCCGTAACACTTCTTACATACGCCGTGTGACGTGTTACATGTAAAGGCTGTACGGATTTCAACTTTTTCAACACCCGCATCAACAATGATGCGTGCGATGTCTTCTGTGATCAATTCGTTCTTATCGATCAACACTTCGCCCGTTTCAGGGTGTGTGACCGTTTCGAACGATGTACGTCCGACGAGACGGTCGTACAGGCTTTCGATTTCTTCCGTACCTTCGCGGAGTGCAGAAACACGGATTCCGCGGTCTGTTCCACAATCTTCTTCACGGATGATGACATCTTGCGCAACGTCGACGAGACGACGCGTCAAGTAACCTGAATCGGCTGTCTTCAAGGCTGTATCGGCAAGACCTTTACGAGCCCCGTGAGTCGAGATGAAGTACTCTTGAACCGTCAGACCTTCACGGAATGACGATTTGATTGGAAGTTCGATGATGCGACCAGATGGAGCGGCCATCAAACCACGCATACCCGCAAGCTGCGTAAAGTTCGATGCGTTACCACGGGCACCTGAGTCAGACATCATGAAGATTGGGTTCAAGCGGTTGAGGGATTTCATCAATCGTGATTGAATTTCATCCTTCGCTTCGTTCCAAGCACGGACAACGCGCTCGTAACGCTCATCTTCAGTGATGAGACCACGACGGAACGACTTCATGATTTGGTCGACTTGTTTTTGTGCTTCGTCAAGAATTTCCTGTTTATCCGGAAGTACGATGATATCGGCAATCCCAACCGTGACACCCGCTTTTGTCGAGTGCTTGAAGCCAAGATCTTTCATCCGGTCAAGCATGCGGCTTGTTTCAGTCGTTTCAAACTTCTGGAACACTTCCGCGATGACTTTTCCAAGGAAACCTTTTTTGAACGGGTCGATGATTGGACGTGATGCGATTTCTTCCGCAACGTTCGCCCCTTTGTCGATGAAGTACTTATCAGGCGTTGCTTCCTGTAAGTTTTCCATCGTTGGCTCGTTCAAGTATGGGAACGTGTTTGGCAAGATTTCGTTGAAGATCATCTTACCAACAGTCGTAATGAGCAATTTCTCGTTCTGTTCGTCTGTGAACGTCGGGTTGTTGAGCGTACGTGCCGGAAGTGCCACACGCGAGTGCAAGTGGACATAACCGTTTTGGTAAGCAATCAACGCTTCGTTGACGTTCGAGAACACTTTCCCTTGACCGACGGCATCTTCACGTTCGAGTGAGATGTAGTAGTTACCGAGGACCATATCCTGTGATGGTGTAACAACTGGTTTTCCGTCTTTCGGGTTCAAGATGTTCTGTGCAGCGAGCATGAGAAGACGTGCTTCCGCTTGTGCTTCAGCAGAGAGCGGAACGTGGACAGCCATTTGGTCACCATCGAAGTCGGCGTTGTATGCCGTACATACGAGTGGGTGAAGGCGAATCGCACGACCTTCAACAAGAATCGGTTCGAATGCTTGAATACCAAGGCGGTGAAGCGTCGGGGCACGGTTCAAGAGGACCGGATGCTCACGAATGACTTCTTCAAGGACGCCCCAGATTTCAGGTTGCATCTTCTCGATTTTGCGTTTGGCGTTCTTGATGTTTGAAGCGATGCCGCGACCGACAAGCTCTTTCATCACGAACGGTTTGAAGAGTTCAAGTGCCATCTCTTTTGGAAGACCACACTGGTACATCTTCAAGTTCGGACCTACGACGATAACCGAACGTCCTGAATAGTCGACCCGTTTACCGAGAAGGTTTTGACGGAAACGACCTTGCTTCCCTTTCAACATATGTGAAAGTGATTTAAGCGGACGGTTACCAGGACCTGTTACCGGACGACCACGACGACCGTTGTCGATGAGGGCGTCAACCGCTTCTTGAAGCATACGCTTCTCGTTTTGCACGATGATGTTCGGCGCGCCGAGGTCGAGCAAACGTTTGAGACGGTTGTTCCGGTTGATGACTCGACGATACAAATCGTTCAAGTCAGATGTCGCAAAGCGTCCACCATCAAGCTGTACCATCGGGCGAAGCTCTGGTGGGATGACAGGAAGTACTTCAAGGATCATCCAGTCCGGATTGTTTCCTGAAGTGAAGAATGCATCGAGAACTTCCAAGCGCTTGATCGCACGTGTACGACGTTGACCTTGGACTGTTTTCAACTCTTCACGAAGCTCGCCTACTTCTTTTTCAAGATTCACGTCTTGAAGAAGTGTACGGATGGCTTCAGCACCCATGTCTGCTTTGAAGTCGCTACCGTATTTTTCACGGTAGAGACGGAATTCTTTTTCCGAGAGAAGTTGTTTCTTCTCAAGCGGAGTATCACCTGGCTCTGTGACCACGTAAGATGCGAAGTAAATGACTTCTTCAAGCGCACGTGGTGACATGTCGAGAACAAGCCCCATGCGGCTTGGAATCCCTTTGAAGTACCAGATGTGCGAAACTGGTGCCGCGAGCTCGATATGGCCCATTCGCTCGCGACGCACTTTCGCTTTCGTCACTTCAACGCCACAGCGGTCACAAATGACTCCTTTATAACGGATACGTTTGTATTTCCCACAGTAACATTCCCAGTCTTTCGTAGGACCGAAGATTCGTTCACAGAATAATCCGTCCTTCTCTGGTTTAAGTGTACGATAGTTGATCGTTTCCGGCTTTTTGACTTCACCGTAAGACCACGAACGGATCTTCTCTGATGAAGCCAAGCCGATTTTCATATATTCAAATCGATTAACATCTACCAAGGGGCCGACCTCCCTTTTCGCCTTATTCCTCTTCCGTAACAGTCGGTTGAACGACTTGTTCTAACGCCGATGTTGCGTTCGGGATGTTGTCGTCATCTTCATCTTTCATTTCGACTTCTTCATCATCCGCTGACATCATCTTGACTTCCATACCGAGCGCTTGAAGCTCTTTGATCAAGACGCGGAATGATTCAGGAACGCCCGCTTTCGGAACGCTCTCGCCTTTCACGATGGCCTCATATGCTTTCACACGACCGACCGTGTCATCCGACTTGATTGTCAAGATTTCTTGGAGCGTGTAGGCTGCACCGTACGCTTCAAGAGCCCAAACTTCCATCTCCCCGAAGCGCTGACCACCGAACTGTGCTTTACCACCGAGCGGTTGTTGCGTGACGAGTGAGTATGGTCCTGTCGAACGAGCGTGAAGTTTGTCATCAACCATGTGCGCGAGTTTGATCATGTACATGACACCGACCGAGACGCGGTTATCGAACGGTTCACCCGTACGACCATCGTAGAGACGCGTTTTCGCATCTTTATCCATACCAGCTTCTTCAATCGTTGCCCATACGTCTTCCTCACGCGCTCCATCGAATACAGGTGTTGCCACTTTGATGCCGAGCTTCTTCGCCGCCATACCAAGGTGGAGTTCAAGTACCTGACCGATGTTCATACGAGATGGTACCCCAAGCGGGTTGAGCATGATGTCAACCGGTGTACCGTCTGGCATGTATGGCATATCTTCTTCAGGGAGGATCCGCGAGATAACACCTTTGTTACCGTGACGTCCCGCCATCTTATCCCCTTCGTGAATCTTACGTTTTTGAACGATATAGACACGTACCATTTGGTTGACGCCTGGAGACAATTCGTCACCGTTCTCACGGTCGAACACTTTGACATCCAAGATAATTCCATCTCCACCGTTTGGTACACGAAGTGACGTATCACGTACTTCACGTGCCTTCTCACCGAAGATTGCGTGCAAGAGACGCTCTTCCGCCGTCAATTCTGTAACGCCCTTAGGTGTTACTTTACCGACGAGGATATCGCCATCCTTGACTTCAGCCCCGATGCGGATAATTCCGCGATCGTCCAAGTTACGAAGTGCATCATCTCCGACGTTTGGAATATCACGTGTGATTTCCTCTGGTCCGAGTTTCGTATCGCGTGACTCTGACTCGTACTCTTCGATATGAATCGACGTGTACACATCATCTTTCACGAGACGCTCACTCATGATGATCGCATCCTCATAGTTGTAACCATCCCATGTCATGAAGGCAACGACGACGTTACGGCCGAGCGCGAGCTCACCCATATCCATCGATGGACCGTCTGCAAGGATTTCTCCTTTTTCAACACGGTCACCAGCTGCGATGATTGGTTTTTGGTTATAACATGTCCCTTGGTTCGAACGGACATATTTTTGAAGTTTGTAACGGTCCAAGTCACCCGAAACCTCAGAACCGTTCACGTCAGACGTGCGACGGATCAAGATTTCACGCGCTGTGACGCGTTCGACGACACCTGGGTATTTCGCAACGATGGCTGCCCCAGAGTCTTTCGCAGATACATACTCCATTCCAGTACCGACAATCGGTGAATCTGGTTGAAGAAGTGGTACTGCTTGACGTTGCATGTTCGCTCCCATGAGGGCACGGTTCGAGTCATCGTTCTCAAGGAACGGGATACATGCAGTCGCGGCAGAAACAACCTGTTTCGGCGAAACGTCCATGTAATCGACTCGGCTTGGCTCAACTGACAAGTTTTGTCCGCGGAAACGGCAAAGAACTTGTTCGTTCGCAAAGTGGCCTTCTTCTGTGAGCGGCATGTTCGCCTGTGCGACGACATAGAGGTCTTCCTCATCAGCCGTCATATATTGGATATCGCCAGTAACGAGACCCGTTTCTGGGTCAACACGACGATATGGTGCTTCAATGAAACCGTACTCGTTCACTTTCGCATAAGACGAGAGTGAGTTGATGAGTCCGATGTTCGGTCCCTCTGGCGTTTCGATTGGACACATCCGACCGTAGTGCGAATAGTGAACGTCTCGAACTTCGAAACCAGCACGTTCACGTGTCAAACCACCCGGTCCAAGTGCAGAGAGACGACGCTTGTGCGTAAGCTCTGCGAGCGGGTTTGTTTGGTCCATGAACTGTGACAATTGCGAGCTACCGAAGAACTCTTTAAGTGATGCGATAACCGGGCGGATGTTGATGAGCGCCTGTGGCGTGATCGCGTTTTGATCTTGAATCGACATACGTTCTTTTACGACACGTTCCATACGGGAAAGCCCGATCCGGAATTGGTTTTGGAGAAGTTCTCCGACTGAACGAAGACGACGGTTTCCTAAGTGGTCGATGTCATCTGTTGTTCCGACTTCGTGAAGTAAGTTGAAGAAGTAGTTGATTGAAGCGATAATATCGGCTGGCGTAATATGTTTTACGCTACGGTCGATATTGCCATTTCCGATGATGTTCAAGATACGCTCTCCATCTGGGTCATCCGGTGAGACGACTTTGATTGATTGAAGACCGAACGGTTCACCTTCAGCGACACCACCAGTTGGTTCCGCGTCGACATAACCGAGTCCGTTCTCCAAATGCGGGAGAATACGATCGAGGTTGCGACGATCGAGGACAGTTCCAGCTTCAGCGAGTACTTCGCCTGTTTCTGGGTCCACGAGCGTTTCCGCTAATTTTTGACCGAACAAACGGTTCTTAAGATGAAGTTTTTTGTTCATCTTATAGCGACCGACGTTTGCTAAGTCATAACGTTTCGGGTCGAAGAAACGTGACACGAGAAGTGATTTCGCGTTTTCTACTGTTGGTGGTTCACCAGGACGTAGACGCTCGTAAATCTCGATCAACGCTTTTTCTGTAGACTCTGTATTATCTTTTTCAAGGGTGTTACGAAGGTATTCGTCATCTCCGAGAAGGTCGATAATTTCTTGGTCCGTACCAAATCCGAGGGCACGCAACAACACCGTTACCGGAATTTTACGGGTACGGTCGATACGAACATAAACGATATCTTTGGCATCTGTCTCGAGTTCGAGCCAAGCACCACGGTTCGGGATGACGGTTGCGCCAAATCCACGTTTACCGTTTTTATCGAGTTTAGCGTTATAGTACACGCTCGGTGAACGAACAAGCTGGGAAACGATGACGCGTTCTGCACCATTAATGATAAATGTTCCCGATTCTGTCATGAGCGGGAAATCCCCCATGAATACTTCTTGTTCTTTGAGCTCACCTGTCTCTTTGTTTTGGAGACGCACTTTTACGCGAAGTGGCGCAGAATAAGTAACGTCGCGCTCCTTCGATTCATCGATTGAATACTTCGGCTCGCTGAGCGAGTAATCGATGAACTCCAATACGAGGTTTCCTGTGAAATCGGAAATCGGTGAAATGTCCGTAAACATCTCTTTCAATCCTTCACGCAAGAACCACTCGTAAGAAGCAGTTTGAATTTCAATCAAATTCGGAAGCTCTAGAACCTCACTGATACGGGCATAGCTTCTTCTCTGACGGTGACGACCGTACTGAACAAGTTGACCAGTCAACTGATTCACCTCTCAGACCCCCAATTCTTTAGCGAATTTTTCGGGCGTAATAATCGAACATTGTCATTGAATGTCGCTCGTTTTCCGTCTCTAAAAAGCGGCAGACACGGCAGTTTCAAGCGAATTCCATTCCAATGGCATTTTATAATGTTAGCATATACGTTATAGCGAGTCAACAAGACTTCACCGTTTGTCAAGACCGAATTGCTCGGAAAATAAAGTAACCTTTCTCCTTCGCCATCGTTTCGACTTGACCAAACACCTCTTCTAATAGCTTTTTAGCAGAAGGTGCTCCTTGTTTCTTTTGAATGACGACATAAATTGCTCCTCCATCGACGAGGTGCGTATGTGCTTCACGCAGGATCGTATGGACGACTTGTTTCCCCGCACGAATCGGCGGATTGGTGACAATGGCGGCAAACCGTTCTCCCCCCACCGCGTCATACGCGTGAGAAAGCCGTGTTTCGACCGTCACTCCATTACGGGCGGCGTTTTGCTCAGAGAGCGCCAGCGCACGCTCATTCACATCGATGAGCAAGGCCTCACGCCCAGAGGCATCGGCAAGCGAGATCCCCATCGGACCATAGCCGCAGCCTACATCTAAAATACGTCCCGACACATCAGGCATCTCAAACGTTTCAATTAAAAGACGTGACCCAAAATCGACCGATCCTTTCGAGAACACACCGCGGTCCGAAGTGAAATGATACTGTTTCCCTCGCAACTCGTACGTCCATGTCTCTGGGGCACTTTCCGAACGTGGATCGTTCGTATAGTAATGATCTCCCATGCGTTGAACCTCCTAACCCATTCTTCAAGGAAATAAAAGAAGCTCGCCATGGCGAGCTTCTATAGGTTGTGAAGTTGAATTACTTAACTTCAACAGATGCGCCAGCTTCTTCAAGCTTAGCTTTGATTGCGTCAGCGTCTTCTTTAGAAACGCCTTCTTTGACTGGAGCTGGAGTTCCGTCAACGAGTGCTTTTGCTTCTTTAAGGCCGAGACCTGTGATTTCACGAACAGCTTTGATGACGTTGATTTTACCAGCGCCAGCGTTTGTGAGGATTACGTCGAATTCAGTTTTCTCTTCAGCTGCTGCGCCTGCGCCAGCACCTGCAACTGCTACTGGAGCTGCTGCTGATACGCCGAATTCTTCTTCGATTGTTTTTACGAGTTCGTTAAGTTCGAGAACCGTCATTGATTTGAGGTCTTCGATGAATTGCTCTTTGTTGAAAGCCATTATGGTTTTCCTCCTTTGATGTTGTAAAAAAGTTTTTTGAGTTACGCTACGCGACAAAAATTAAGCTGATTGCTCTTCTTTTTGTTCTGCGATTGCATTTGTTGCGACTGCGAGCCCACGGATTGGAGCTTGAAGTACGCTGAGAAGCATCGAGAGAAGACCATCGCGTGATGGAAGTTCTGCAAGGGCTTTGATTTCTTCGAGTGAAGAAACTTTACCTTCGATGATTCCGCCTTTGAGTTCGAGCGCTTTGTGCTCTTTCGAGAAGTCGTTCAAGATCTTCGCTGGAGCGATCACGTCTTCGTTTGAGAAGGCGATTGCTGTAGGACCAGTGAAGACTTCGTCAAGACCTTCGAAGTTCGACTGAGTAGCTGCGCGGCGAAGAAGACCGTTCTTGTAAACTTTGAACTCGATTCCAGCGTCACGGAGTGATTTACGGAGTGTAGTCACTTCTTCAACTGTAAGTCCGCGGTAGTCAACAACAACTGTTCCAACGCTCGCTTGCATTTTCTCAGCGATTTCATCGACGAGTGCCGATTTCTGAGCTACGATTTTTTCGTTTGCCATGTGTTTGCACCTCCTAGTCAATTCTTATACCGGACGAGAGGCTGCTCTCCAAAAGAAATCCCTCGTATGAAGACATACGAGGGCGTAATTGTTTGAAAGTAAACCTGTGACAACAGGCTCAAGTTCGAGCAAAGACACCTCGGAAGGGTTTACGGACCGATGTCCACCTTCTGTCTACGGTAATCCAACATATTCGGTTGAACGTGTATTACTTTATCAGCGGTGTCACACGTTGTCAACAATTTATTTCAACAAGATTACTTAAGGAAATCTGCAGTCGCTACACGGATCCCAGGACCCATTGTAGATGAAAGCGAGATGTTTTTAAGGTAAGTTCCTTTTGCAGTAGCAGGCTTCACTTTCATGAGTGTTTCGAGAATTGTCTCGATGTTCTCAGAGAGTTTAGATGCTTCAAATGATTTCTTACCAACTGGAACGTGGATGTTACCAGCTTTATCAACACGGTATTCAACTTTACCAGCTTTGATATCCGCGATTGCTTTTTCTACGTCGAAAGTAACTGTTCCTGTTTTCGGGTTAGGCATGAGGCCTTTAGGTCCGAGAACACGACCAAGTTTACCAACCTCACCCATCATGTCAGGTGTCGCAACGATTACATCGAAGTCGAACCATCCTTGTTGGATTTTGTTGATGTACTCAGCGTCGCCAACGTAGTCTGCTCCAGCAGCTTCCGCTTCTTTCACTTTCTCACCTTTAGCGAAGACGAGAACTTTTTGTGTTTTACCAGTACCGTGTGGAAGTACAACGGCACCACGGATTTGTTGGTCTGCTTTCTTCGGATCTACGCCGAGACGGACAGCAACTTCGATTGTTTCATCGAATTTAGCAGTAGCTGTTTTTTGAACGAGCTCGACAGCTTCAGCGAGGTCGTATGACATCGTGCGGTCAACAAGCTTAGCTGCTTCTTGGTGTTTTTTACCCATGATCTTTTCCTCCTTGTGGTTAGCGGAATTTCCTCCCACATAATGAAGGGATTGAAGGTGAGCAGTATTCACCGACAACCCCAGAGACTAACAATTAGTCTTCGATTACAATACCCATACTACGTGCAGTACCTTCAACCATAAGCATCGCTGTTTCTACAGATGATGCGTTAAGGTCAGGCATTTTAAGTTCAGCGATTTCGCGAACTTTGTCACGCTTAACCGTTGCTACTTTCTTACGGTTTGGTTCACCAGAACCACTCTCGATACCAGCAGCTTTCTTCAAGAGAACTGCAGCTGGTGGAGTTTTCGTAATGAATGTAAACGAACGATCTTCGTATACCGTGATGACTACAGGAATAATCAATCCGGCTTGGTCTTGTGTACGAGCGTTGAACTCTTTACAGAATCCCATGATGTTAACACCTGCTTGACCAAGTGCTGGACCTACTGGTGGAGCTGGGTTTGCTTTACCAGCTGGGATTTGAAGTTTAACGAGTTTAGAAACTTTTTTCGCCACGAGACACACCTCCTTAAGTCTAAAATGTGGTTTCTTGGACGTTGTGCGCCCTCCCACTCAATCTATTAGGTCGAGTTTGTACCGAAATAAAGCACAACATCAAACATTTTCGATTGTACCATCCGTTTTACGGATTAGCAAGTGGGTTTAGTTAATTTTCTGAACTTGTTCGAAATCAAGCTCAATTTTTGTTTCACGACCGAACATGTCGACCACGACTTTGAGCTTCTCTTTGTCGGCTTCAATCTCGTCGATTGTTCCTTCAAAGTTCTCAAATGCGCCTTCTTTCACGCGGACAAGGTCACCAAGTTCATAGTTGTAACGATCTTTCTTCTCGATGAGCCCCATTTGTGACAAGACGTTTGTCACTTCGTCCGGTTGGAGTGGGATCGGTTTTGCCCCACCACCTGTTGAACCGAGGAAGCCGGTGACGTTTGGTGTGTTGCGGACAACATACCATGAATCGTCAGTCATGACCATCTCTACGAACACATAGCCCGGGAAACTTTTGACTTCACGTTCTTTGATTTTCTTCTCGCCACTCTTTAATGTGACTTCTTCTTGCGTCGTTTCAGTCGGGACGAGGACGCGGAAAATTTTATCTTCCATGTTCATCGAACCGATTCGACGTTCTAGGTTTTCTTTGACGTTATTCTCAAAACCTGAGTACGTCTGGACAACAAACCATTGTTTCTCCACGGCTTTCACCTCTTCCTTAGTTAATCAATAAATTGACGAGATAGCTGACTCCACTATCTACGCCGAACACGAACAGGCCAATCACGACAACAGTCGCGATGACAGTAATGGTATATTTCGTGAGTTCTTTACGAGTTGGCCAACTCGTTTTCTTTAACTCTTTCCATACGTCGCGCAAAAAGTTCATGGTAGCTTCCTCCTACATTGAATGCCAATCTACGTTACTTTGATTCTCGATGCATCGTATGCGCGTTACAGCGTCGACAAAACTTTTTCATTTCAAGCCGTGTCGACATGCCGTCTTTTTTTGTCGTCGAGTATTCTCTAGACCCACATTCTGAGCAAGCGAGACTTACTTTCTTTGCCATTCATAAGCGCCCCTTTCGACTACTCCCTCTTAAAAAAGAGCGAAAAAAAAACGCCTCCTGTAAATGGCGTCTACGGACAAGGCGCTGCTTTTAAAGTATCACATAGGAGGCACGCGGTCAATAATCGGTTAGCTCGTGAGCATACGGACATCGACGTGACGTTCGAATTTCTTCTTCACACGTTGCAAGGCATTATCGATTGATTTGACATGACGATCGAGGTCGTCGGAAATCTCTTGATACGAACGGCCATCTAAATAAAGACGCAATACTTTCCGCTCGAGGTCACTTAAAATCTCATCCATCTTCGCTTCCATGAATGTCTGCTCTTCCTGGGTCACAATCAGTTCCTGTGGATCTGTCGGATGCGGCGGTAAGATGACATCGAGTAACGTTCGATCCGACTCTTCATCAAAAATTGGTTTGTCGAGTGATACATATGAATTGAGCGGAATATGTTTTTGACGCGTCGCCGTCTTAATTGCTGTAATCATCTGACGCGTAATGCACATCTCGGCAAAACTTTTGAATGAAGCAAGTCGTTCGTCTTTATAGTCACGCACTCCTTTATAGAGCCCGATCATCCCTTCCTGCACGATATCCTCATGATCTGCGCCGATCAAAAAGTAAGAGCGCGCCTTCGCACGTACAAAATACCGGTATCGTTCAATCAAAAACTCGAGCGCATCGCTATCCCCTTCGTTGCGCGCCAATAAGACCAACTCTTCGTCTGACATTTTTTCAAACTGTTCGTACGGCCATCCGTTCATGCTCGTTACCCCCCGGCGATTGATCCTGAACTATGTAAGGTTGTGTCCCATTATAGGACTCCCTACTCCTATGCGTCAAACAAATTTCTAAAAATTCCGTCAATTCAATTCTGTGTAACTTATATATGTAATAGTATACAACATTCCTTTGCAAAAAAATGTCAAAATCGAAACAAAGACGAGTCCAATTCATGAACTCGCCCGTGATTTCAGTCACCTTTTGATTTGCGCCGCCGCATTTCCTCGAACTTCGCTTGGATATGCGGTGGAAAATCGATTGTCTTTCGATTCGATTGTTCCTTTTCTAGCGATATACGCTGTTGCTCAATCAGTGTTTTCGCATGCTTCCAATCTTTCAACAGTTCTGTTGCCGGTACACGTAATGCACCTTGTCCAAAAATGACCCACTGTTCGGTAAAATCATTTGTCGCTACGAACAACGTGACCAACCGGTTATCCACTAATTCGTGGGCCCGTCGCTCAATCCATTCGTCTGCCGTCTCATTTTCTTTCGTATAGACGACATCGACGCGACTTCGTTTCTCTTTCGATTCACGACCATATCGCATATGGGCGTCAAACACGATCGTGACCTCTTTGCCGGACACAGCCTGATATTCTGCCATCGCCTCAATCAACAGATTGCGTGCTTGTTCAAAGTCCACGTCCCGTAAACTTCTCAGGTGGGGCCACGCACCAATGATATTATATCCGTCAACAAGAAGGAGCTCGCGCTTTAAGATACTCATGCCAATGGATGACGTGAGCGATGCACCTCATACAGAAGGAGTGCCGCTGCAACTGATGCATTGAGTGACGTGACATGACCGACCATCGGCAAATGAACGAGGAAGTCGCATGATTCGCGCACGAGTCGACTCATGCCTTTCCCCTCACTTCCAATGACCACAACAAGTGGCATATTCCCATCCAATCGCCGGTAGTCCTGACTCTCTTTCGCATCCGTACCGACAATCCAAAGTCCTTTTTCTTTCAATTCTTCGAGGGTTCGCGTCAAGTTTGTCACGCGCGCCACCGGAATATGTTCAATCGCACCGGTCGACGCTTTGGCGACGGTTTGAGTCAAACCGACCGAGCGACGCTTCGGAATAATGATTCCGTGTGCACCGACGGCATCGGCAGTACGTAAAATCGAGCCGAGGTTGTGCGGGTCTTCGAGCTCATCTAGCAAAATAAAGAGCGGTGTTTCTTCTTTTGAAGCTGCGAGGGCAAACATGTCTTCAATGGTTTTGTATTCGTATGCGGCCACTGCCGCCACGACACCTTGATGATGTTCACTTCCAGCCATCTTCTCAAGCTTTGTTTTCGGTACGAACGATACTTGAACAGATGCTTCATTCGCCATTGCGATGATCTGCGCGAGCGGTCCTTTTTGTTGACCTTCCATGATAAATACTTTATTCATATCCCGACCACTACGGAGTGCCTCGAGCACAGGGTTTCGACCATAGAGGAAATCGATTCCCTCTTCCATTACATCGACTTCTTTATAATCCGGACGCTCCGCCTTTTGGCGACGCGGGCGCTCTGGTCGTTCTCCGCGCGGGCGGTCAAACGTTCGTTTTTCCGCTCCCCGTTTTCCGTCATGTCGTTTCGGGCGACTCGGCTTCGAGTCGTTCGAACGCTTGTTTGATGAGTTCTTCAAGACGATCCCTTCTTTCTGTCAAATAGATATATCCAATCAATGCCTCAAATGCCGTGGAATACCGATACGTATGCACATCGACCCGTTTGGGGATCGAGCCTGACTTCGCATTCTTGCCTCGTCTGACAACGGCTTGTTCTTCTTCCGTCAACACGTCCGTCTCTAACCAATGGGTCACGACGTTCGCTTGCGCTCGCGCATTCACGTAGCGGACAGCGCCTCGATGTAAATCGTTCGGGCGCGTCAATCCTGTCTCAAGCAGTCGTTTTCGTACAGCCAATTCATACACCACGTCCCCCATATAAGCGAGCGCGAGAGCATTCATCTGTTTCGGTTGCATCATAACCGCTTCCACCGAACCCCTTGGGCCGTGTCTTCGAGTTGGATGTTTTGTTCTTTTAGTAAATCGCGAATCTCGTCCGCCCGAGCAAAATCACGTGCAGCCCGTGCATCGTTCCGCTCTTGAATCAATTGATCAATCTCCGCATCAAGCAATTCTTTTTCTTCTACCAATGTCAATCCGAGTACGCCTGTCAATTCGTCGAATAACGATAGGATCTGTTCAAGTGTCGCTTTCGCTACATGGTCTGCCTTCGCATAAATATTCGCTTCTCTTGCTAAGTCGAAAAGGACGGTTACGGCATTTGCCGTATTGATATCATCATCCATCGATTCGATGAATGAAGCCTTGATCGATTCTAATTTCCGCTCCATCGACTCGCTCGGTTCACCAAGTCCAGCCGTAACCGATAAACGATACTCGATATTTTGATACGCTTCTTTGATTCGGCTCCAACCGTTTGCCGCTTGTTCAATCAATTCACGGCTATAGTTGATCGGATGACGGTAATGGACAGACAACATGAAGAAGCGAAGTACCATCGGGTCAACTTCTTTTAGCGCCTCATGGACGAGGAGGAAGTTCCCGAGCGATTTGGACATCTTCTCGTTTTCGATGTTGATGAACCCGTTATGGAGCCAATAGTTCGCAAATTTCGCATGGTTGCAGGCTTCTGACTGGGCAATCTCGTTCTCGTGGTGTGGGAATTTTAAATCATGACCGCCCGCATGGATGTCAATTGTGGTCCCGAGATGTTTTTTCGCCATCGCCGAGCATTCGATATGCCAGCCGGGACGTCCTTTGCCCCATGGACTCTCCCATGATGGTTCATCGGGCTTCGCCGCTTTCCATAAAACGAAGTCGAGCGGATCTTCTTTCTTTTCTCCGACGTCGACACGTGAGCCAGCTCGTAAATCTTCAATCGATTGTTGACTCAACTTCCCGTATGTCTCAAATTTTTTCGTTCGGAAGTAGACATCTCCTTCTGATTCGTAGGCAAACCCTTCCGTCTCTAACTGACGGATGAATGCGATGATTTCTTCCATCGTATCGGTAACTCGTGGGTGTACATCGGCGGGTTGCACGTTGAGAGCTCCCGTATCAGCTAAGTACGCCTCGATGTACCGGTTCGTCAACGTTTCTGTATCTTCTCCTAATTCATTGGCGGTGCGAATGATTTTGTCATCCACGTCCGTGAAGTTCAAGACGTATTTCACTTCGTACCCGCGATAAGTCAAATAGCGACGTACCGTGTCGAAGGCGATTGCCGGACGCGCATTTCCGACATGGATGTAGTTGTAGACGGTCGGTCCACACACGTACATGGATACTTTACCTGGGACAATCGGGACAAACGGTTCTTTTTTATTCGTGAGACTGTTGTACAGCTGAATCATGTGTCTTCTCCTCCATCCGCTTCTCAAGCGTTTCTAATTTATGTTGAAGTTCTGCCACAGCGTTTTCAAGACGTTCTTGGCACTCACGATCTGGATCTGGTAAACGATGGTCCAAATCATGTTGTTTCACACGTTTACCATTGCGAATGACGACACGCCCTGGAATCCCGACCACAGTCGAGTCAGACGGCACATCATTTAACACGACCGAACTTGCTCCGATTTTGACGCAATCGCCAATCGTGATATTTCCAAGTACTTTCGCTCCCGCTGAAATGAGCACGTCACTTCCAATCGTCGGATGACGCTTCCCTTTTTCTTTCCCTGTTCCACCGAGTGTGACGCCCTGATAAATCGTCACGTCATTTCCGATAATCGCCGTCTCTCCAATGACGACACCGAAGCCATGGTCAATAAACACACGGTTACCTAAAACGGCGCCGGGATGAATCTCGATTCCCGTCAACCACCGGCTGAATTGAGCCAACAATTTGGCCACTAGCTTCACGTTACGTTTCCATAATCCGTGCGCGATACGATGCGCCCAGATTGCGTGTAATCCCGGATAAGTCAAGGCCACCTCGACTTTTGAACGGGCGGCGGGGTCTAGTTCCAGGACAGTCCGTAAATCTTCACGTACACTGCTCCAAAATCCCATAGTTGATATCTCCTTTTCTAATACAAAAACAAAGACGCCCCTGTGCCAAGGCACAGAGACGCCATAAGCGCGGTTCCACTCTGTTTGGGAAAATGCGTTCCCCTCTCAAGTCTCGTTAACGCCGAGTCACGGCCTCGACTACATATCGCCGAGACGGCTCCGAGGTGCACTTCTTCGGGGAACACATCTAGAACTCCCAGCCTAGGTTCTAGTCTCTGTAACGTGTCGTACCGCTTACTTTCCTCATCGATGCCTTTATTACGCTAATAAAGTTGTCAGACGCTTCAATACGCGCTCTTTTCCGATTAACGAAATCGCGTTCGGAAGCTCTGGTCCATGTGTTTGTCCTGTCGTAGCGACACGGATTGGCATGAACAAGTTCTTTCCTTTTTGACCAGTTGCTTTTTGCGTCGCTTTCGTCGCCGCTTTAATCGCTTCTGGCGTGAAGTCTTCGATTCCTTCAAGCTGTTGTTTGAACTCTGCAAGGACAGCGGGTACCGTTTCACCAGAAAGAACAGCATTCGCTTCCTCGTCATACTCGATTTCATCTTTGAAGAACAAGTCTGTCAACGCAACGATTTCTGCACCGTGCGTCATTTGTTCTTTATACAATGCAATCAAGTTTGTGGCCCAATCCGCTTCCTCGACAGATACCGCCTCGGGTAATCGTCCTGCTTCTTGTAAGAATGGTAAACTGAGTGCCACCACTTCGTCAAGCGTGGCCTTCTTCATGTATACACTGTTGATCCAAGAAAGTTTTTGTTGGTCAAATACAGCTGGACTCTTCGACAATCGGTTCGCATCAAACATTTGAATGAATTCTTCTTTTGAGAAGATTTCTTCTTCACCGACCGGTGACCACCCAAGAAGCGAAATAAAGTTGAAGAGCGCTTCTGGCAAGTAACCGAGATCCGCATATTGTTCGATAAACTGAATGATCGACTCGTCTCGTTTTGACAACTTCTTATGTTGATCGTTATAGATGAGCGTCATGTGACCGAATTCAGGATACTCCCAACCGAGTGCGTCATAAACCATCATCTGTTTTGGTGTATTCGCAATGTGATCGTCTCCACGCAATACGTGACTGATCTTCATCAAATGGTCGTCCACAACAACCGCGAAGTTGTATGTCGGGATACCATCTTGTTTCACGATGACCCAGTCCCCAAAATCTTTCGATTCAAACGAGACGTCTCCTTTGACGACATCCGTCCATTTATACGTCACACCTTCCGGCACACGGATACGGATAGACGGTTTACGACCTTCCGCTTCAAACGCTTCACGTTCTTCGACAGTGAGGTTACGGTGCGCACCAGAATAACGCGGTGCTTCTCCTCGTGCGATTTGTGCTTCACGCTCTGCTTCAAGTTCCTCAGACGTCATGTAGCACTTGTAAGCGAGGCCTTTACTCATCAATTCGTTGACGTATTTTTCATAGAGCGAAAGACGTTCCATTTGGTAATAAGGACCGTAGTCCCCGTCACGACCTGGACCTTCATCCCAGTCGATGCCGAGCCATTCCAAGTATTTCATCTGACTCTCAACACCGTTCAACACATTCCGTTTCTGGTCAGTGTCTTCAATCCGAAGAATCATTTTTCCGCCTGCATGGCGAGCAAATAAGTAGTTAAACAACGCAGTCCGCGCATTTCCGATATGGAGATGCCCCGTCGGACTAGGCGCATAGCGTACACGCACTTCACTCATAATAGTTCCACCTTTCTTCTCTTCTGCCCAAATAGTATACCATTTCTGTCAAGCCCGGTTGAGTAAGATGACCGCCTGCGCCGCGATTCCTTCTTCACGTCCTGTGAAGCCGAGTTTTTCTGTCGTTGTTGCCTTCACGTTCACCTGTTCGATGTCCGCTTCTAGCAAATTGGCAATGACCGCGCGCATCTCATCAATATATGGGCGGAGTTTTGGCCGTTGTGCCATGACCGTCGCATCAACATTCCCAAGAACGTATCCTCGGTCTTTCACGAGCTGCCAAACATGACGAAGCAATACTTTTGAATCTGCGTCTTTGAATTCCGGATCCGTGTCCGGGAAATGCTTCCCGATATCTCCTGCTGCAATCGCTCCAAGCGCTGCATCGGCAATCGTATGAAGTAACACGTCCGCATCAGAATGACCGAGAAGGCCGCGCTCGTGCGGAATCTCAATCCCTCCTAAAATTAACGGGCGTCCTTCTGCGAATGCATGTACATCAAATCCTTGACCAATTCTCATTGTAATTCCTCCTTCGCTAAAATCGCTTCACCAAATAATAAATCTTCGGGTGTCGTCATTTTGATATTATGATAATCGCCGAGAACCACCTGTACCGATTCACCGAGCCATTCAAATAAACTCGCGTCATCCGTTCCCATTACATGTTGTTCGGACGCTCGTTTATGCGCATCCAAAATTGCGTTGATCGGAAAGGCTTGTGGGGTTTGAGCCAACCACAAGTTTTCACGAGGGACGGTACGTTCAATGTTTTGATGCTCAACTTGTTTGACCGTATCTTTTACAGGCACTGCTAAGATGGCACCACCTTGACGCGCCGCTTCAGCCACTTGATGCAAGTGTTCTCGTTTTACAAACGGACGAGCACCATCGTGAATCATGACAATCGTGTCAGTCGAAACTACTTTTAGTCCGGCGTAAACACTCTGTTGTCGTTCTTCCCCGCCTGTCACATATGTAACCGGTGTTTTCATATGCGCCGTCATTGTTTCAAACCAACTTCGCTCCTCCGAACGAATGGCTAAAACAATCCGCTCACACCATGGATCGGTATCGAATGCTTGGAGTGTCCATGCAATAATCGGTTTACCACGTAGCGATAGCATGAGCTTATTCGCTTCTGCTCCCATTCGTTTCCCTCTCCCAGCAGCCGGAATCACAACCGTATACGTTACCATCTAAAAACCTCTCTTCGTGAAAAAAGAGAGCGCTCGCGCGTCTCTTTTTTATGAATTATTCAGGACGAGCAAAAATCATTCTTCCAGCTGACGTCTGTAAGACACTCGTCACGACAACAGGTAACGTCTTCGAAATCAACTTACGTCCACCTTCCACGACGACCATCGTCCCATCTTCAAGATAGGCGACGCCTTGATTTTGCTCTTTCCCTTCTTTAATGACCGTCACGACCATCTCTTCGCCAGGAATGACGATTTGTTTAACGGCATTTGCTAGGTCATTAATATTCAAGACAGGAACATTCCGTACCTCGCACACTTTGTTTAAGTTGTAGTCATTCGTGACGACAATCCCATTTTTCAATTCAGCCAGTTTAATCAATTTGATATCAACTTCCGGTACGTCTTCAAAGTCCCCATCGTAAATTTCGACTTGAATACGCTTATTCTCTTGAAGTTCTTTCAATATATCGAGACCACGACGACCACGATTCCGCTTCAACGTATCGGAAGAGTCGGCAATGTACTGCAGTTCGCCGATGACGAATTGTGGAACAATCAATGTCCCTTCTACAAATCCCGTTGTGGCGATGTCAGCGATGCGTCCATCAATGATGACACTCGTGTCTAAAATTTTATCATTTGAACGTTTCACTGGGGCTGCCGTCTTATCCCGTTCACTCTTCACAAATAATTTAATCCATTCGTTACGCTTCCGATACCCGACCGCGAAACCAAAGTAACCAAACAGCGCTGTGACAAAAATCGGGACGATTTTACTCAGTAAGAAAATATTCGTGACTTCAAGCGACACACTGATCAAAAAGGCAATCAAAAGCCCGATAATGAGTCCGATCGAACCGAATAAAATATCTCCTACCGGTAAACGGACGAGCCGTTCCTCGACAAAACGAATAAATGCAACAACACCATCGGTTAAGAATAAACTAAGAATGAAGAAGATAAGTCCACCAATCAAACTTGCTACGTATGGAATCGTTAACCATTCCGGCACATTCATGCCAAGGTCTCCTAATAAAAGCGTCGCCTCGATAATTCCGAACCAACCCACGACGAGTCCAATCAAAATAAATCCGATTCGTACAGCAATCTTCACTCATTCCACCTCCTTCTATATGAAATAAAATTTCAAAAAATAACACTTTCATTGTAACATGATTTTTTCAATCACGTTCGTTACAAAGCGTTAAAAACTGCCAGTGGCGACCCGTTAGAACGGAATCGCCAACTGGAGTGCTTCATCCACTGTTCCGACCCCAACGACTTCAATGCCTGCGGGTGCGGTCCACCCACCCATATTATTCTTCGGTATAATCGCCCGGGTAAACCCTAACTTCGCCGCTTCGGCGACACGCTGTTCGATTCGGGATACGCGTCGCACTTCCCCGGTCAATCCAACCTCACCGATGCAGACATCTGTCGGACGGGTTGGACGGTCACGAAAACTCGAAGCAATCGAGACACAAATCGCAAGGTCAATCGCAGGCTCATCTAGTTTGACACCACCCGCCGCTTTCAAGTAAGCATCTTGTGTTTGAAGCAACAAACCTGATCGTTTCTCAAGGACGGCCATGAGAAGCGCGACCCGGTTTTGATCGATTCCCGTCGCCATGCGTCTCGGGTTACCGAACGACGTCGGCGAAATGAGTGCTTGGAGTTCTACAAGTACCGTTCGTGTCCCTTCCATCGAGGCGACGACCGTAGAACCCGACACACCGGCGGTTCGTTCCTCTAAGAAAATTTCGGACGGATTGAGGACTTCTTCTAGCCCACTCTCTTTCATCTCGAAAATTCCGATTTCATTGGTTGAACCGAAACGGTTTTTCACGGCTCGCAATATACGGAACGTATGATGACGTTCCCCTTCAAAGTAAAGTACCGCATCGACCATATGCTCGAGTAAACGTGGTCCCGCAATCGAACCTTGTTTTGTTACGTGACCGACGATGAAGACAGCAATTCCTCGTGTTTTTGCGATCTTCATCAGGGCGGCCGTACATTCTCGAACTTGTGAAACGCTACCTGGAGCCGATTGAATTTCATCCATATACACCGTTTGAATCGAATCGATGATGACGAATCCAGGTTGTTCCTCATCGATGACCCGCTCAATCATCAACATGTCTGTCTCAGCGAGTACGTATAAATCTTCAGTCGGTAAGCCGAGACGCTCCGCCCGTAGTTTTGTTTGCTTGAGTGATTCTTCACCCGAGATATACAGTACCTTTTTGCCACTATGGGCTAAGTGGGCGCTGACCTGTAACAGAATGGTCGACTTCCCGATTCCCGGGTCCCCGCCGACTAAAACGAGTGAACCTGGGACAATCCCACCGCCGAGCACACGGTCAAATTCACGACTATTCGTATGCACGCGCGTCTCTTCTTGTGAGACGACGTTCGCTAATCGTTCCGGTTTCAATTGTCGCGATGAACTATGCACAAAGGCCGCTCCACGTTTGGCTTTCTTCTCTTCTACAAACTCTTCGACGAGTGTATTCCATTCATTACAACCCGGACAACGCCCCATCCATTTGGCTGATTCATATCCGCACGATTGGCAGACGTATTTCGTTTTAATTTTGGCCATAAGTTCCCTTCCTGTCTAAAAAAAGCTCCCTCTAAACGACGAGGGAGCTGAATGATTTACTGAACTACACCTTCGTTACGAACGACGAACTCTCCATCTTGTACGTCGAGCGCAACTTTACTGCCTCTAGCGATTGTACCGCCGAGCATTGCTTCTGAGAGGCGGTCCTCCACTTCCCGTTGAAGGGCACGACGGAGAGGGCGGGCCCCGTATTCCGGATCGTAGCCGACATCGGCAATTTTATCGAGTGCCGCATCCGTCAAGCTGAAATCAACACCTTGTTCGGCGAGACGTTTCTTGAGCGTCTCTGCCATAAGTTTGATGATTTCTTGAATGTGTTCTTTTTGAAGTGAGTGGAATACCGTGATTTCATCAATCCGGTTCAAGAACTCAGGTCGGAACGCTTTCTTCAATTCCTCGAGTACTTTGTCCTTCATTTCTGTATACTCACGTTTCACATCATCTTCCACTGTGAATCCTACATATTTGTTTCGTTGAAGCGCTGCGGCTCCGACGTTAGACGTCATGATGATGACGGTATTTCGGAAGTCGACTGTGCGACCTTTCGAATCCGTCAAGCGGCCGTCGTCAAGTACTTGAAGCAAGATGTTAAATACTTCAGGGTGCGCTTTTTCAATCTCATCGAGTAGAATGACCGAGTATGGCTTCCGGCGTACCTTTTCTGTCAACTGACCGCCTTCTTCGTACCCGACATAACCAGGAGGCGAACCGACGAGACGGCTCGTCGCATGTTTTTCCATGTACTCGGACATGTCGATTCGAATGATGGCATCTTCATCGCCAAACATCGCTTCAGCAACCGCACGCGCGAGTTCGGTTTTCCCGACTCCGGTAGGTCCGAGGAAGATAAATGAGCCGATTGGACGTTTTGGATCTTTCAATCCAGCACGGGCACGACGGATGGCACGAGAAATCGATTTCACTGCATCGTCTTGTCCGATGACTCGGTTGTGAAGAATCGATTCGAGTTTGAGGAGACGGTCCGTCTCTTCTTCCGCGATCTTCGTGACCGGTACACCAGTCCAGTTGGCGACAACTTGAGCGATATCTTCTTTTGTCACTTCAAGTTTTTCATTTCCTTGCTTGTTCTGCCATTCTGCTTTCAACTCTTCTAACTCATCGCGTAATTTTTGTTCTGTATCACGGAGAGAAGCTGCTTTTTCAAACTCTTGGCTTTGAACAGCAGAGTCTTTTTCTTTACGAATCGATTCAAGGCGCGACTCCAACTCTTTCAAGTTCGGTGGTGCCGTGAATGAACGAAGTCGTACTTTCGATGCCGCCTCGTCGACAAGGTCAATCGCTTTGTCTGGCAAGAAACGATCTGAGATATAACGGTCAGAGAGAACGACCGCCTCATGAATCGCCGTATCTGTAATCGTCACACGGTGGTGTGCCTCGTAGCGATCGCGTAAGCCGAGTAGAATTTGTTCTGCTTCTTCTGTCGTCGGCTCATTCACTTGAATCGGTTGGAAGCGTCGTTCAAGTGCCGCATCTTTCTCGATATACTTGCGATATTCGTCGAGCGTTGTCGCCCCGATACATTGAAGCTCTCCACGAGCCAGTGACGGTTTGAGGATGTTTGACGCGTCAATTGCACCTTCTGCGCCACCCGCACCAATCAAGGTATGCAACTCATCGATGAAGAGAATGACGTTACCAGCCTGACGAATTTCGTCCATGACCTTTTTCAATCGGTCTTCGAACTCACCACGGTATTTTGTCCCTGCTACGAGAGTACCCATATCAAGTACCATGACGCGTTTGTTACGAAGTGTCTCTGGCACTTCGTTGTTAATGATTTGTTGAGCAAGACCTTCGACGACAGCCGTTTTCCCGACTCCTGGCTCCCCGATGAGAACTGGGTTGTTCTTTGTTCGACGAGACAGGACTTCAATGACACGTTGAATCTCACCTGCACGTCCGATGACTGGGTCTAAGCGTGATTCACGAGCTTGTTGTGTCAAGTCACGTGCCAACCCGTCAAGTGTTGGGGTTGCAGCGCTCGCGCCTGGTTGTGATGCATTTGAAGATGACTCCGTGTTCCCAAGGAGTTGTAAGACTTGTTGACGTGCTTTCGTCAAACTGATTCCAAGGTTATTGAGGACACGCGCTGCGACCCCTTCTCCTTCACGAATCAACCCAAGCAAAATGTGTTCCGTTCCAACGTATGAATGTCCCAATTTTCGAGCTTCATCCATTGAGAGTTCAATAACCTTCTTCGCACGTGGCGTGTAATGAATCGTTGACCCATTCTCAGACCCACGCCCAATCAAAGATTCTACTTCTTGCTGAATTTTTTCAGAAGTCAATCCGAGAGCGAAGAGCGCTTTAGCCGCAATCCCTTCTCCTTCACGAACCAATCCTAATAAAATATGTTCTGTACCAATATTATGATGGCCAAGACGTACGGCTTCCTCTTGTGCTAAAGCTAATACGCGTTGTGCTCGTTCTGTAAATCGTCCAAACATCATTGACATAACCTCCTTAGAGTTGGATCAAACTAAGCCTTGATCTAACGTTCGACGAACGAGTGTCGCTCGTTCTCGATCCCGTTCTTGCGTAGATAATGTTTTCCCGAAATGTTTTTGTAGAAAACCTGATTGTAGCCGAACAATGAGTTCATGAAACTTCGGTGGACTCCAATCAGACAAAATGCCCAGGTCACTCGCTAAGTGTAAATCTGATAGTCGTTCGATGGCTTCGGTGGATGACAGAAGTTTGGCATACCGTAAAATCCCATACGACCGATAAAATCGATCTTCTAACTCAACTTGTCGATTTGCGACGAGCTCTTCACGCGCGTGACGTTCTGCTTGAATCACTTGTTCTGTCACTTCCATAAAGTCAGCCAGTATTTGTGACTCATGACTGCCCAATGTTCGTTGATTGGATAACTGAAACAAGCGTCCTGCCGCATCACTTCCTTCACCGTAGCGACCTCGAATCGTATAGCCAAGTTTTCGAAGTTCTCGTAATATCGGACTGATTCGGCCCGTTAACGTGAGTCCCGGTAAGTGTAACATGACCGAGGCCCGGAGTCCTGTTCCGATATTACTTGGACATGTCGTCAAATAACCTAACTGTTCGTCAAAGGCGTAAGAGAGTGATTCCGCGCACAGTGCATCTACTTGATTCGCTAACTCAAACGCTTCTTTCACTTGATAACCCGGAAGCAATGTTTGAATTCGCAAGTGGTCTTCTTCATTAATCAACACACTGATGGTTTCATCCTCGCTTAAAAAGACGGCACTTTCTTCATTGGCCGCGATGGCCGGACTAATCAAGTGTTTCTCCATCAACGCCTGCCGGGTGACCTCATCATAATCATGCATATGAAGATATTCAAATCCCTTTAATCCGCGTAAACGTCCTTCGAGACGGTCACACAATTGACGTTCTCCTTCTTTAGAAAGGACTGGAGAAAACACAGTGTCTTTCACATTCCGTGCCAATCGAATTCTTGTGGAGACGACCAAGTCATCCAGTTTGGCACGCTCTTTCATTTTTGGACCAAGTGGATGTGTTAGGAACGTTTCCATCAAACATCACCCTGCCCTTCTAATTGCTTCATTTCTTTTTGAATGCGTGCTGCCCGTTCATAATCTTCTTGTTCGACAGCACGGGTCAACTCCCCTGCCAACTTTTCAAGCCGCTCTTCAATTCGTTCATGCGGCGTACGTAACTGGTCAGGAATAGAACCGACGTGATGATCATGTCCTTGCTGATATTGACGCGTGATCTTGACCAGTTCATCACGAAATACCGTATAACACGTCGCACATCCTGCTTTTCGGACACGTAATAAATCTTGACGCGTCATGTGACAGGTCGGGCAGCGTTTCACGTCCGGGACGTAGCCTGTCATCAGTTCTACCGTACACTGTCGACATAGTCGTTTTTTTACGGGTACACCTTGTTCCATGACGACGACCTCATTGACAGCCGGTCGTTGTTTACAACGTTCGCATAACATTCGACTTATCCTCCATTACGATAACGAAGTACTTTCATCAATGTGAGTAATTGTTGACGACGAATAAAGGAACGATCATCAACTTGTAAGTTCAATGCTTCATCTGATAAGAGATGATAAATCAACTGGGCTTCTTGCTCATGCATCATTTGCTCTTCGACTAACCGAACAAGTACATTTTCTACGAGCTGTTCATTCAGTCGTGGGTGCTCATGAATGACCTCCATCAAACTAGATAGAATGTCTTGTTTCTCGTGCAACACAACGCGTCGAATACGAATATATCCACCACCGCCACGTTTACTTTCCACTAAATATCCTTTTTCGACGGTAAAACGTGTGTTGATGACGTAATTGATTTGGGATGGGACACATTCGAATCGTTGCGCGATATCTTGACGTTTGATTTCAATCGCATTCGCCTGACTTTCCTTCAACACTTGCTTCAAATACTGTTCAATGACATCCGAAATATTTCTCATCTCCACCACCCTCTGACCATCTTTGACTTTTGACTATATTTTATCATTGATTTAAAAAAAGGCAAACGAAAAGCGATGCCCTCTATGGAGAGCACCGCTATATCAAAAAACGACCGAGCGCTATGCTCGGTCGTCCTCTGCGTTGTTGCCTGGCAACGTCCTATCCTCACAGGGGGAGATCCCCCAACTACTTTCGGCGCTGAGACGCTT
>NZ_JACSKC010000005.1 GCF_018617395.1 Exiguobacterium sp. s48 | reverse complement strand
TTATCGATAAGATAAAAATATCGATTCTAAGGGACTTACTCTCCTAGAAATCACTTTTTCATGAGAAATATCCTATTTTCGGGTCAATCAATAACAACCTATCCAACAATAGATTTCCCATTTCACAAGAGGTCTCTGGCAAGTAGCAACAGTTGTGACATGCCGCACCGTTCAACTGATTTATACCTTGGCCCGAACCCTTCCCGATTTCTGTACAGACCGGGTCAGAGCTGCACCAACTCGCCTTCTCTATGGCTTTTTCGATGATTGGGAAGAAGTGTTCCTCCCTTCCCATCCGTACCAATCCACCGAAGGTACCGTCCACGTCCCCAGATGACGTATAGATAAGCACGCCTACATGCTCGTCAGAAACGTACAGTCTCTCGCGTATAGAGGATGCATTGTACCCACATGTCAGGGCGAGTTCATCTATGACAAGATGTGACAGCGTGTGCAGCAATACTTTTCGTGGAAGCAGGGATTCAGGGTCGATTCTTGATTTTTGTCTTCTTAATCTAGATTTGAACTTCTCAAAATATCTTTTTACTTGAGGGTCTTTTTCCCATGCTTTAATCTTTTGCAAGGGGAGAGTAAAAAAGATTCCTTCCCCGTATACCTCATGAGCGGGCAACCAGTCGTTTTGAGGGGCATCGGGTTCGTTGAAAAGCAGTTTTTTCCCCTCCAACAAATTCTCTTGAGTCATCGTCTCTGTTCCGGTCGTCAGACGAGTGAACCCTGTGAGTACGATAGTTTCCTTGAGCTTCGTCACACGATTGATTAGATTGAACTTCCCCGAGAATCTATGATGATTCTGAGAATCGGCATGGTCCCATTCTTTTCGTATTTTCAAATGCTTGCTATCCATTTCTTTTACCAACTTATCGTACTCTGCATGCTTCAACCGTTCATTCGCATCGTCTGACTGCCCCTCATAACTGCCCAAATCGTTGCTTGAACCATTCTCGATATAAGCGATAGCTAGATTCCACATATCTCTATCGATGTCTTTGATATGTATTGGGGCCCCTATCATCGCATAGTGCAATTTATCTTCTGGAGTCGAATATCCTGACAGGTGCGTCGCAGTCACATGTTTTTTAGTCAGAAAATCTATGATTTCCTCTGCTTCTTTGACTTTTCCTGGAAGATATATCGCACTGATTGTGTTGGGATAATATACATTGAGCGAGTTTTTCAAGACGGCCACTGGAGACTGTGTACAACCGACGACATTTTGATCTGACCCGAACCAAGGTTTGAATCCCGGGCAGATGTATATCCCCTCCCCATTTTGATTCATTTTCTTGCTCAGTTCACTGACTGACTCCTCACCCTCCCCAATGACGCCTTTGCGAGTCGTTATCCCTTTCAATGATCGATTTTTGCCACAAGAACACCTTACCTCTAGAGAGTCTAGTGTCGCGCCGGGAGTACTGAGCAATCTAAGCATTCCCTCACACTTGGTATGTTCGTCTCTATGCGCCCATTCACGCCAGGGAAAATCAGAGATATGACCATGACTACAGACCATGACAAATGGTACTTGATTCATGTTGACTTCTTTTTCACATCCCCTACAATAATAACGGTTCGTCCGTTCCGACAAACCTTTCTTGTGCATGGTTCTGCAATTTGGGCAATAATGCCACTGGGGAAAACGCAAGAGCGGAATGAAAATGTCAGTGTTTTCTTGCTTCATCGCTGAAGAGACATTTTTCATCTTATAACCTGCCCTGTAGTCTGGGGGGGCCAATAATCTTTGTACCTTCAATAAGGTCTTTAATCTCGGCTCTTGCAGCTCATATTGATTGATATCGATCCGATTCCCTTGATCATTGATATACCATTTATCAAGAGCACCGACCATCGCAGTCTCACCTTCCGGACTGATGACCAAAGATCCGGGTCCGAATGTCGTCACCAACTGTCCTCTTCTTAATGGTAGGTCTTTCATTTCAAAAACTCCCATCCATCTACATCTTCATCATTCGAAGGTAGTTTGTTATAGAGCGAGGAGATCATCCCCCTGCATTCGGAATCGACGTTCCGTAGCGAGTTGATCATAGGGACAGATTCGCTCTCAATCGTACGAGAAACGACCATACCTGCCCGATACATATATGCGGTATCATCGCCCTTTACTTCCCAGGTTGAGAACGGGGTAAATAATAACTCTTTTATAATTTCGTTTAATTTATCTTTCAGAACAGGTACCTGTTCAGGGTCGACCATCTCAGCTCTTTCGATAATGCGCCGCAAAAAAGTTTGGATATTTCCCTGATGCTTCTTAATACTCTCCGAAGAAGGCGCTCTCCCTAAATCCTTGCTCAGCGCTTGTCTCAAATAACCTACCAACACTGCCGTCAATCCCTTTTCTAGGCTTGCATCTGAAAAGGGTGTCACACTCGTAGGCTCGACCTGTGCATATAGTTTTTCATGATACTCTCTGAAATGCTCGAAGTGGGATTTATCTCTCGACTTGGTATTCGAGTACAGTGTGAAGATGAGACCTGGCCTCTCCCACCATTTGCGTCCGACCCGACCACTCACTTGAATATATTGTGCTGTCATTTTGGGTTGTCCGACGATGGCCATGACAGATAGCCTATCGATATCCACCCCCACCTCGATGATATTCGAGGCCAGGCACATATCGATGGTCTGTTTCGTCTCCCTTTTCCTACCGGTCGATTTGACAGGCTCTTTGTAACCTGTTTTGAGGTCATCAATGGCCTTTGAGATCTCGTGACTCTGTTTCCTTGACGTCAGCTCCAGCACATTATTTAAATATCTCAATGACCCTTTCTTGCCTTTCCGTTTGGACATAGCATTCGAATACTGAGATATATCCATCTGTGTCAGGGTCAGCCCCCCTCCAAGCTCCCTCAACGTGTTATAGAAAGCCAGGAGTGTCCAATATGGGTCTCTTTCAAGAGGACCAATGTCTTTCACACTCTGAATAATGGATGAGAACGTCATGACCTGCGACATCATGATTCGCACAGTGGTCGTGTATACGCCGACATATTTTCGTCCTGGCATCGGTTTCCCGATGGCATCCAAGGCAGGGGTTGCAAAGAATGAATCTTCACTCTCTAATCCAGGACTAGGGAAAAGCCTTGCGACCGGCCTTCCGAAGAGTGCTTTCGTCTGTTCTTCATATTGTTTGATAGTCGCGGTGGCAGCAATGATTTTGGGCTTTACTACTCGTCCATCTATATATTTGAGACAAAGCTCTTCTATTAATACTTCAAATAGCCCTGTCAATGTGCCCAAGGGTCCTGAAATCAGGTGTAGCTCATCTTGTACAATCAGGGAGGGCGGGCTATAAATCCGTTCCCCGTTCCCATCCAATCCGAACAACGACCTTGCTTCAGGCTCCCAGACCAATTGAACGAATTTATCCACGGTTCCTATCAAGAAAGTTGGACGTTTTTTATATATGGTCTCATCGACGATATAGATAGGGAGACTCTCAGAAAATTCACAGTTCCTGTCCGGACAATACAATATCAAACTATTTTCTTCATTCTTGAAACCTTGGTATTGAGGATTCCCTTTATTCATCTTGTCATTGTAGTATCCCATCTTGGCTCCGCACCAAGGGCAATTGTTCACGATGAATTGATTGTCTTTCTTGTTTCTACCCTGAAGTTTGTTCAATTGCTTGATTGCATCTTTGTTTCTATTTGGCGTGGTCGCCGACCCTACCCAAATGCCTATAGAAAAAGGGATTTTACCCAGATCTTTCTCATGTCGTCTTCTGATATATTCCAATGCGCACATGAGTCTGGATGACCTTTGGAACTGGTCTGCCGTCAACAGACGTAAGGTATATCGCATGATGACGTCCACTCCAGCGTCATCAGGATTCTTAAGTCTTCTATATATCATCTGGAAAGCGGCCACTCCCAGATAGGCTTCCGTTTTTCCTCCGCCGGTTGGGAACCAGATGAGGTCGACTATATTTCTCGACTCGCCGGTCTCGTTCACGAACGAATCGAGAGACATGAGAATGAACGCGATTTGAAAAGCTCTCCAAGAGTTATCACTCTCAGCGAGTCTATGTAGACTGTTTTTTTCTACATCGATTTCCTCATCAAACACCAGGGAACTCTTGTCGATCACACCATCTCGTTTTTCTTTGCCGTTTCTCTGTTGTAGCAAGATTGCGAGGTTAGCCAACTGAAAAGCTTTAAGTGCCTGTGGTTCTTCTAGGATATCTAGTCCTTTCAGCATACGGTCGTGACTTTCAGTACACAGCTTTAGATGTTTTTTTGCAACAGGTTTCAAGTGTGCGGGTATCAGGTCTAGCTCTCTTTCTTTAGATATGATCCAATTCTGATATCCTTTGATTAGCGATTCTAATATTTTTTTAGGGTTTCTGTTTGCTGTGATCCCAGCCAGGTCCGCCATCAGTATCTTCAACTCAACCATTTTCCCATCGACCATGACTTGTATGTCTGGTGTCATGCTCATCGCTTGGTACTCTGGTAAGAATGTCGTTTTCAAAGAAGTGACACTCTCGACATTTTGGTCCCAATGAACCGAACACCCATGTCCAAAAGCATAGTTCCCATTCTTCCTGTACAGTAACTCCATCGATAATTCTTCAGACTCAAGCTCGATGTCGGGAATTTTTTTCGAGGTCAGGTCATATCTGCTCGGATAAGTTGAGAATCCGCGACCTTCCTTCACACAGACCTCCATCATTGCCTGGAACAATATCAGTTGTTCCTTCCTATGATACGTCTCGTTCGATTCATTTTGACCGATTGCTTTTTCGGACCTATTGGTCAAACTGATTGTGGTGATGTATTTTCCACCGACATCCCTTATGACGATTTGGATTTGCATTTTGAAACGGTTGACCTCTTGCGATGTGGCATCATACATGCGAACATCGCGTATCAAGGTCCCCTGCTTCAGAGCCGTTGCGATATCAACATCTTCCCCCCCTCGAAGTGAAGACCTTAGCCACAACGTGCTGTTTTTGTCCTTATCTTCCACCCTAATGTTTTGAGGGTCGTATGTCCCTCCGGTGACATTTACATGGATGGTCTCGACGTCCTTATCCAAACAAAAAGTGATTCCCATAGAAGAGGGCATGTAATCATTTTTCTGAGGAAGCAACTCCATTTCGCCCTCTTCCTCGGTGATTGATTCCTCGTCATCTGCATGAAAAGATACATCCTCTTCTTTACTGGTGGCGGCATCTTCCTCTTTTTCTTTATCTAGAAGTAACGTTTCTAGTGACTCCATTTCATTTTCAGAAATTCCTAGCGGAAACAACAATCCGCTCACATAACGTTGTGTTGGGGTTTGAAATTGTAGGATTTCCTCTTTGAGGCCTCCCTTTTTCCAATATAATGGAGCGTCCATCTTTGGAACGATTGCGTTCCCGATTGGATTGAACTCATGCCAATGCTCCATTATAGTCGAGGGCCCAATCATTTCTTCTCTTACACCGTCTATAATGGATTCTCTGTTCTTCAGTGATTGTTCAAGTTGAATTCCCATGGTATCCCCCTTATCCCTCTATATAAGTTTATACAGTTTCATAAGCTGGCTTGTTGCCACCTCTCTGACTTCATTATCGATGTATATGACCCTTTCTATGTTAAAGGTGACATCAGTGAACTCTTCAGACTCGAAGGTATGGAACCCCCTCTCCTTCACGATTTCTATCATCTCAGGGGAGATGGCGTCCATGATGCTCTTAGAAATCAATCTGCCAGCTTTTAGGTGTGCGCTTCGGATTTCCTTCGTCGCAATCAGAGTCTCCTCTATTTCTGCTTCGTCATATTTCAAAGCTGGCAATAGTTTCTCGATGGCCCTAGGTGCAATGGTCTCTTCTTTAATCCATGTCTTTATTATGATTGGATTGGCATAAGTGATTGAGTGTTTTGTTCGTAACAAGTAAGAAAACCGATCCACCCCATATTCTTTTATTGACTCTATGAGTCGCTCTTTCCATTTAAGCTGCAAGTCCCTGAACTCATCTCTTCTGTCTTTCAGGAAAAATTCATCCGCAACCTCACCTATTAGTTTGCTCTCGCTTTTGTTTCGAACTATGATGTAAGAGCCTTCATCTATACTTTCTACCTTGGTATCGTTCACTTCCCCTTCAGATGTCAGTGTTTTCATCTTCACATCCCTTGGAATAAAGATGAAATGGTTGTTCTCAAGATATACCACCATCGCTTCAATCAATTCCGGATCCTCATCCTGATTTTCCTTTTGAGCCTTCATTATAAAGCGATTTAGCAGTTCTGAAGGTTCCATAGTAGGTGGCATCAACAATGTTTTCTTCCTCATTGAAGGCTGTTCAATCTCAACATCTTCATACACCGTACTAATCGAACGATCCTCCCCAAACCTGTTGAGGGTTTCGCGTTTCACAAACGAATTGTCATAGAAGTCATAGGTGATGAAAGTAACCGATTCCGATTTGAACGTATTGGTCGCGTACATGCCACAATGATTTGGACTTCCTATGTAAATGACTTTATCGTAGTCTTCCGTGTCGACCCTGAAGCCGTTTTCAGTAAAGAAACTAACTGATGTTGTGAGTCTTAAATGACTTGCCACTCTGTATCGTTCTTCTTCAATCAACGATTTTTTGGTGACGACGGCCACACTCATATCCCTCATCTCGAATCTTTGGTCATTGATTGAATCAATAACCCTTTCGATGAGTGGATTCCCCTCTGTCTCCAAGACACTTTTCAAACTATTTCCGACCTTCTTCAGATGGGCATCAAATAGTGAAGGATAAGACTTATGGGCCAGGGACAGGGATGCGCGCAATTCGTCCTTATCTTCACTCCTCAAGATTTCATTGTAATCCAAAAGACCTGTCGTGATTTTATATAAGATTTTTCGAAAAAGAAACACCAAATCCGTTACATCTTCATGACCTTGATAATTGGCAACCACTTCGGATTTAAGTTCCCTGATACTCATCGCCAATCGTGTGACCGGATCAGAAGAAACCTCTTCCACCTTTATACTAATGTCTGTTTTTCTGTACAGTCTGTTAACTTCTGAAATCATACCGTCACCTCCACACTATCAATTCGATACCCCTAGGTAAGTCTACTCTTTTTTCATTCAGATAACGTCTCATGTGGTCGGTCATATATTCGTGGCCTCCATGGACCATCTCTCGTTCGACCTCGTTCAGTAACTCATCAATTCTGCTCTCGTTTTCGGTTCTGCTAAAAATAGTAATGGAAGGATTGCTTTTGAAATGATGCCTTTGTCTCAAGTAACTATCACATCCCCAATAAATAACTGGCACACTCTCCATCACTTTGAAATCAATGTCTCGTTTTTGAGAAGAAATCACCTTACCATTGGTAAAACTGTTCTCGTCATCAGTATATAAGAAGTCCTTCGGACTCCCGTATACATCGTCCGTATAAAAGAGATGTTCATTCATTTGATTGTGAACCTTTTTAAGATTTCCTATCATATAAAAGGCGTCTTCTGAATAAGAAGAGGAGTTGAGGAGATTTTCTAGGGGGTATATTTTCTTTAGAAGTCCGTTTCCTTTTATTCCGAGTGTCTTTTTGTCGCTCACTTTTCTTGAGCGCTTTACTATCCCCTCATCTCCGTTCGTCAATATTATGCGATCGGACCACTGCCTCTCTGGGATGCCAAACTTCATGCCCTCTATCAAAACATGTAACATCATCTCATTTTCAGTCACGGGACTAGTACCGACCTCAATGACGGACACATTCGTCGGTTTCCCATCTTTTAAGTAGATAATACGGTGCCCTTCTTGAAGGCTCAGAATTTTCTCTTTGACTGACTCTCTATCCTCATTCAGCTCAAAATTCCCATCAGCGATTCCGATGGCAATCAATAGCGGTATGTAATCATTGTTGGGAAGGGAGATCAACATACGGGTCGGCTTACCTTGTGAACGGGTATGTTCCTTTAAATATCTTCCAATCGAAAGAGAAAAGACGACCCAGTCAGGGAGTTTAACGATGCCTTCATTCAAATGTAGTTTCAGTTTGTTCTCAACCATGAAATTCATCCTAACTTTTTATCATTGCTATTTAATAAATTTTACCATATAAACTGAATTTAAATGATTGATTCCGAACAAATATCGTTAATGGAAAAGTGTGCGCCGGCGCACACTTTTCCATTAACGGTATTTGAAATAAAATTAATTTTTGATTTTGAATTTTTATCTCAAGGACCTGTGCTATATTTAGTTGAGAAGAGGTGATTAACATGGAGAACCACTCATCCTCCAACGGCCGCACCCAGCAACTCATTATCTCGCAAGCGGTCAATACGATCAAGCGACACGGTATGGAAGAAATCCTCCATAGCGTATCCATTTTCGACATCAATGAATTTGTCGCATCACTTTATCAAGCACACTACGCGCTTGAGAATATCGAAAGTGCCTATAAAAAGATTCGCTATTATTCCTTTATGAAATTAAAACGTCGGTGGGTCAAAACAGCCGTCCGGAATTACCAAGAGTCCCGAGGGTACAATAAAGAATTACGAGCCAAGCACGATATGATCTCAGCATATGTAAAAGTCGCAGGGCTCGAAGGACTGTACAAAGAGTTTCACGTGAAAACGATTGAAGACTATATGACTCTCTGCATCACCGAGATTGAGGACTGGGCAGAAGACCCAAACCAGTTAATCCATACTTATCCGTATTGGTCCCAAAAGACCCTCAACCAAAAAACAACGACGTTGAAAACAGATGTGCTCATGATATTAGGGGAAGTCGCCAAGGAAATCGATTCAACCAAGCGTGTTGCCCACCATTCACCGACACTTGCTGTTGATATCCCGTTTTTCGGGATGTCTGATCGCATCAAAAATAAAACCGAGCAACTTGATGAAAAACTCAATGACGCGTCACAGCTAAATCTTGAACTGCTAAATTATGACTCCGTCGTACCAAAATATAAAGAGGGCGTCCCACAGAATCTTTCCGTTCTAGTCAGTAAAGAGTTTATCCAAGAGTTAAATGGTAAAGTGCCTGACCTGGACGCGAAAGACTTCGAGGCCTTCACAGAGATCTTGTCTTACCGTGACATCTCGTTTCAGACGAGTCGTAAAATCATCTTCCCGCTCGTTCAATTGGTTGAAAAGCTCTATGCCAACAAGAGCGGCAAAAGTTATGATTTAACGACAAAGCGTCTCATGAAGCTCGGCTATTACCGAGTTGCAGGTCACAATGATGAAGGGGACTTCTTCGTCCGTGGACTCTTTTCTTCGGTCACAATCAAGAATGCGACAACACTCGCGGATAGCCAGGTCATCGTCACAGTAACCGAAGAGGTGTATGACGATCTACTCAAGCAGCAAATCGTCAGTATCTATGGCGAACAGATCGAACAGTTGAAAGGGAGTTTTGCGTATCACCTGGCCTTCGTTCTTCAAAAAGAACGTATTGCGTCGATTCAGACAGGGGAGCAAAGCCCGGTACGTCGACACTGGCGTCAATTCACTTATTCGATTCGTTTCAACAAATCTCGCAAGTCAGAGAACCTACGCGAGCTTGAGACAAACTTAGACCGTATTAAAGAACATGAATTCATTTTGAAAGACTGGCACCGTTCCGGCGACTACTATTTCTTCACCTTTTATCCACTCGAGTCATGGGAACTATTAAATCATACCGATACTTTGCTACTTTAAATAGAAATGAAAAGAAAGAGGCCTTCGATATAACGGGCTTCTTTCTTTTTGTACTTAATCTTCGTTATATGTTTCACATGGAACGTTTTTTAGTGAGCGATTATTCAATATAGGTGAACGCCAGTACTTAACTACAAGTTAGAGCCTCCCAAATTACAATTACGTGATGTGGCCAAATATTTTTTCGTAAATTAGTTGAATGAACTCCTCGTACTAAAATGACACTTTTGTTTTTATTTAGAGAGAAACATTCCTAGCAAATTGTCCGCTTTTGGTGAAACTGGTCGTACAAATACGTACTGGAACGACATTTTAATTGAATTTAGTCGCAAATCATTGTACCGAAACGACATACCACTTAATTTGGTCGCAATTCATCGTACCGAAACGACATTTGATTAGTTTTTGTCGCAATTTGTCGTACTGGAACGACACTTTTCAACTTTTTGATGAAAAATTAAAAAAAATTAAAGTGTCTGTCCCTTAAAAATGGTCGCAATTCATCGTACTGAAGCCGCATTTTTAATTGTTTTTGTCGTGAATCGTCGTACTGAAACGACATTCTTATTAAAATGGTCGCAAATCGTCGTACTGAATCAACATGTTGAATACTTTTTGTATGAAATTTCTACTCTGAATCACTCTAAAATGGCTTTATTAAGCAATCCCTCCTAATTTGGTCGCAAATCGTCGTACTGAAATGACACATTTTTATAGTTCTAGAATGGCTTAACATCAACGTTTTATCAAATTTGGTCGCAATTCATCGTACCAAACCCACACTTTGACACTATCTCGAAAGAACAAGATACTGAAACTAGCATATTTTAGGATAGAGGAGGTGTAAGGTACGTGGCTTACAGAAACCGTCACATTTTAGTTGCAAACAAATTACTCGTCGCGATGAGTGGATTGACTCGTTGGACGAAACGAGCTGATCACTATCGATATGAACAGCATCACTATAACATCCCTACATGCTTTACTTCTTTTAAATGGACAAAGTCACGGATTCGCCATGTCCTAACACTTCTTTCTTATGCAGATGATCAAGGTAAGATTGAATTTATAGAAGATAAAGAGCTTGCTTCTTTCGCTCATACGTCTGTCCGTTCCTTACATAACAACTTGAAAACATTTGAGAGCCATGGCTTGTTACGACTTGTCCGGCATTTCCCTGGAGTACTCTCGATTGAACTAACCGATTATCTTGAGAATTATCGTGACCTTTATGTTGACGGGGCCTCTGTCGTTTCGAAGACCGGGTACACGTCTATTTGGCATGATCTTCTTTCCGAACTTCTCACGCTTGATAACGTGAACGCTTTGCGTCTTGCGTTACGTGCACTCGTACAAGTTGAGAAAGATATCCATGTTCAATCACGTGACCAAGCCATCCTTACCTATGACGAGATTAAAGGCTTCTTGCCTAAATATTGTGGCCACAAACTTGCCATTCAAAAGATGATGGATCGTTTGAAGTTCCTTCAAGTGTCCCTTGTAGAAGGCAGCCGTCATTTCTTAAATGTGGTGAAGCAAAATCTCACGCTTAAAAAACGCGTTCAAGATATTACACGTCCAGTCCTCGTTGAATTGACATTAGACAAGTCTCAAGACAGTAAAGTGATCCGAGAAGAAGAGCGTTCAGATGCTCAAATTGCTTGGTTCGAGTTGCGTAAGCGCGTTGGTGAGTTCTTCGATTTCGATGCACTAAAAGTAAGCCGTGAATCTCTCTACTCAATGAGTGATACGTTCGGTGCATCAGCGTTCCGTGAAGTCTTGGCTGACTTGAAACAAGCGTTTCTTCACCATCGTGAAGACTTAATTCATTCAAGTGAGAATCAACTCTTCTTCAATGAGCCGATTCTTTATCTTCATCAACAACTAAAACATAAAGTGGAAAAATTGACGATCGCATGATGGTCTTTTTGGCATGCCTCATTTTGAAAAATTGTATGAAAACATCCCGAATCTATATCCATTGTTGATTCATTCGATCAAAAGGCATCGTATATGACCTGTGTTTCATCAGGTCATTTTTATATTTTGCGTTTTTGGAAAAAAATCAAATATGATTGATTTAATTTCAAATATATAGCGAATAAAATTGGCTGTTGAATATGATTTATCAAAAAAGAAATGAAAAAAAAATAGTCCCTTTGAATAAAAGAAACTATAGCTGACATATTTACAATCTTCTAAATCTCTCGAAAACGTTGGTGTCAAAAGGATTTTCGGACTTTCATTTTTCCTAATTCTTTTAATCTATCTTTAATTCTTATTCATTCTATTTAATCTTTTTTATTCATAAGAATATGGTTTTGTATTCTTCTCTTAATCGATTAGATCTGAGCGTTTGATTACATGTACATTCTCTAACGACTTAAATCATAGTAATCGTTCAAGAAACCGTCCATTCAATATCATGAAGATGTCACATCCCTGATGACTTAATCCTATATACCCCTCATACAATAAAGTATATATCATCTTCTAGGAGGTCTTTCCTATGAAACGAATTATTCGCTATGTAGTTGATTATGTATTCGCTGGTTTTGACAATATTAAAAGTATGGACATTGGACATATCGTGATGAGATTACAGATTTAGAACTTAAAAACGCAGGAGAAGATATTGAGAATCTCGTATTTACGGGTCAAATGTTAGATGAAATTTTTTGCAACTGAAATTTTCTATCAGTACATGACACAAATACTCGGTGCCCCTTGTGTCACAACCAATGCGATATTCGAACATTTACATAACGAAGATGACGGTGTCTATACACTAGGATCGCTCTCTGTTTCGCTGATGGAACCAACCTATCAATTTGACATGGAATGTATACATCATTAGAGCTACACGATTGTCTTCGCTTTTATTTGATTCATCTTATCTATCCATGTTTCCATGTTCGGTGTTTTTAACTTTAATTATGTATGGCCAGAAATTGTGTGTTCTTCTAGTATCCACATATCCTTATGAGGGCTTAGCTCAAGTTGCTATGTATTATTCATTCACTAATTTCAAATTCGAAGACTATAACCCAAGGTTGTAGTCTTTTTCTATTTCAAATAGTAAAACACTCTTGAGGTGAGAGTCGAAAGTATACATTTCGACGTCGAAATGTATACAAATCAGATGATAAATTTAAGAGTATAAAACACGTATACAAACTATTTTTAATTTGTATACAAATTATTTATTTGAATATGTCAGTTGTTCATTATTTTTAGTTGTTCCATAAAATAGAGTGTGGCATTATAAGAACTAGAAAGGGGAGAGGACATGAATATATTAACGTTTTACATTTCGAAAGGTGGATCTGGTAAAACTACCTGTTCCTTGAACATGGCCTATGCATTAGGAGAGTTAGGGGAACGTGTTCTTCTCATTGATTTAGATCCTCAGGGTTCTCTTAGCAAACTAATGTTAAAAGAATCCGATACGATCAAATACATGACCATGTTTGATGTACATACACGAAATTTAGATATTAAAGATATTTTGTTTGATGACGAAACGTATCATGTCAGTCTTCTTCCTTCAAATGAACGAAATGCAAGGTTGATCAATCTACTTTCTGAGCAAGATAAGCTCTTCCTATTAAAAGATATGATTGCACCGCTCGAAGATGAATTTGATTGGGTCATCTTAGATTCAGTTCCTTCGATCAACGAACTCTCAAAAGTTGTCTTGTCGACTGCCAATACGACCATTATTCCATTTATGCCGAAAAAGCTTGTCTTTGATCAGCTAGGAAGTACCATTCGAACCGTTCAAAAGGTGAAAAAGTTCTATAATCCTAATTTAGAGATTGCAGGGGTCTTGCCTGTGGCGATGGACCATACGTTAAAAGCCGATAAAGAATACTTCGAAGCAATGGAACAAATTGCGTTGACTGAATCATTGACTATTTTACCTGTCATCAAACGATCGACATTTATTGAAAAAGCAGCGGATAGCGGAAAAAGTGTCATTCAATACCGCTCCAGAGAATCAAAACAGTTATCTGAACCGTTTCGAGAGTTGGCACACATGATCCGAACAGCCAAAGGTGATTCTGTATGAAGGCCAGAAATCGTAACATTCATAAAATCAAACCGAGTGAGCAACACCCTTATCAGAGCGGTTTAACGAATATCAGTTCACTGGTTCAAAAGCTGCCAATTTCAAAGGAAGTTGAAGACCTCGTTCACGAAATCAATGAACTCGCCAAAGTACAAACCATTTCCGTATTTGAGATTGGCAAACGTCTAGTGATCGCCCGTTCTGAGATGCATGATAAAAAAGAGTGGGGGACGTTTTTAGAAGCGGTCTCCATGTCCGCTTCACTTGCCTCACGATATATAAAAGCCTATGAGACGCTGCATCCACTCGAGTCATCGCTAACAAGTCTACCAGCATCCAAAATTTTTGAACTGATGTATCTCGATAATGTCGATGAGGTCGTCGAGCAAGGCCTATATATTAATGGTGAAAGAAGACCGGTCAAAGAACTCACGGTCAAACAGATCCGTGATCTTCGAAAAGGGAACACCAATACACCCCTTAAAGTGAAACCTTTTCAGCAAGAGAAAAAGTCATCTTCGATCTTGTCCGCGCGTATTCCAAGTGATCTTTCGGAACAATTTCAACAGTATGCCCATGCACATAATCGTAGTGTCAGTGAGTTACTAGCTGAAATGATTGAACGAACTGTATCAGACAATATAATTGAAGCCACAGATGAACAAGGAGAACAGTCATGAAGAAAATCGCATTGTACAATCGTAAAGGTGGAGTTGGAAAATCAACGACGACCATCAATTTAGCTCATGCCTACGCACGGGATGGCTTACGTGTACTCGTGATTGATGCCGATGATCAGGCGTCTTCAACGAATGGATTAGGTCTGACGAACGACTACGAAGGAAAAGTGCTATTGGATTGTCTACTCGAAGACAACGATCCATTTTATACACCGATTGAACAAGTCATCGTCACTTGTGAATATGAGACTGGAACGATTTACTTAGTTCCGACAAGACGGTCTGCTTCACCGAGTGATTTAACGAGTCAAATTGGTTATGAGTATCGACTCAGTGAAGAGTTGGCCAAACTAGATGAACTATTTGATATTTGTTTAATTGATTGTCCTGGTTCGACGTCAGCGTTGAATCCTTATGCGCGCTGCGCTCTTGTCGCACAAGATCGAATTATCATGCCTGTACAAATGCAAAAGTTTTCGATGGATGCGGTATACTCGGCTCCTGAAGAGTTAGAGGAGATGAAGCGATTCCGAGAAGATATTCATATCGCAGCCTTTATCCCGACAATGGTCAGCGCACGCTCTAAAGGGGATACGACGACGGTAGAGGAACTTGAGGAACTCGGGAAAGAGGTCGGGATTCCTGTCCTTACAACAATCCCGTATGCTGTTAAGGTGCAAACTCTACAACGTGAATCTAGACCTGTGATCGATCATAAAAGTCCCGCAACGGATGCTTATTTACAACTTGCCCAGGAGGTACTTTCTTTATGAGTCGCCCTCGTAAAAAACATACGCCTAAAATTTCGACATTCAGTGCTAATTTACCGGTGAAACAAGGAACACAATCTAGTGAAGATCGTACCGATCAAGTGGAAGCGGTCAAAGAATTTTCTGCAACAACGACCATCACGAATCCGTATCAATCCTTACCAGCAACCGGGCTTTCTCGTATTATTACAAAAAAATTGCCCGAAGACATGGAGGGCATTGTTCAATACTATAATCATATTGATGCGATTCAGGCGACAAGTTTTGTCGAAAAGTGTCGTATTCTTGCGCATGCAAATAGCCTGTTCCGTGATCCGGAAACAAAAAAGGAATTTAAACAAGAAGAGGGAAATTGGAAAGACTTCTTAGCGAAGATTGGGATGTCTCATTCCCAAGTGAATCGCTTTGTTTCTTTTTGGAATACGTTTGGTCCGAATATTTTAGAAAAAACGATTGAACAAGATTTCAGTGCGACCAAGTTAGCGGAACTCTTATCATGGCCGGAAGACCCAAAGCTCGCATTACTTGAGAGTAAGAAATATTACACAGCAAATGGGGACAAAACAGTTTATGAAATGACACGTGAAGAATTACGTGAAGTGAAGCGTATGTTGATCGAGCGTCAAGAGCAGCGCGTCATTGAAGCTGATTCTCCCACTGTGAAACCTATGAAAGTCCATATTCGATTTTCAGATTTAATGGACCCACTGTATGTCGGATTAACACAAGCTGCTAAAAAAGAGCATGTGTCTGAAGATGAAATTATTCGTCGGGCTCTCAATGCCTATTTGAATACAAAATAAGCAAGACGTAGACCCGATATGTTGACGGGGCTTACGTAAGGTTTTGTGAATCGGGGGGCAATCATGTCTTATTCCAATCAGTACAAAGATGTTGAGGATATCATCGACACCCTGCTCGTCCTTGATACGTTTTGTGCCGCGAAAAAAATTAGCGTCGAATTTGTTGTAGTAGGTGCTTCAGGTATCCTTCTCTTCATTGAAATGATGAGTAAGGAAATGGAGTATCGACCAACTCGAGATATAGATATTCGAGTAACAGAGGGTGTCGTGACAACAGAATTGAAAGATGCACTTCAAGAATATGAAATTGAAATTGTCGAGGGTGTGATTCAATTCCCTCCACGTGAAGATTTTCAGGAAGAAGAATTTCGACATAAGATCGAAGGGTTATTTGAAGCAATTGATGTGTATATCCCAGACATTGAACTGTTGGCGTGTACGAAAATCTTTTCTTCTCGTCAGAAGGACCTGGAAGATCTCGAGAACACCAATTTGTTGAAGCTCTGCGATAAAAACAAACTCCTCGAGCTTGTAGAGGAGTACAAGTCAAACATGACCTGGAACGACCCGTTTTGTAATGTACATGACTTAAGTCGAATTTTTCAGGAAAAGGGTATATAATAAAGAAAATAAACGAAGAGGAGGGTGACCGATGACAAAGAGGAAACATGAGCGACTTTATCAAGAACTATTGCGTGAACAAGATCGTATGCAATTTGGTGGGACAAGTTATCGTCAAGAGACAGCTCAACTGGCGCTTGTTCTGAGTCATGATGTTAAGGTCCCCGAATCGCTTTGTAATCGAGTGGAGGCACGCAACTTTGTCGGCTCTTTGGCTAAAGAGTTATCAGAGGACCGGGTAGAGGATGTGGCTAAAATGCTCAGCATGGCTGCACGCCGAGCCTATACCAATCCTGAAAGTGCGTTCTCTATCGATATGAAAGTAAGGTTGGAAGAAAAGCGTAAAAGATTTAAGTCTCGTGGAATAAGAGCTAAATCCTAACGCTTTAAGAGTTCAATTGAATTCCTAATCTAAATAACCCTATAGGTAAAGAAAAGGTATCTCATTTATTTCGAAATGAGATACCTTTTTTAATGATTGGTAATTTAAAATTCCTCCTTATGACTAGGGAAAATTGGATTTTATATTGATTTAAATAAATAATCAAGTTTTTAAAGCTAATAGGACTAGTTAGAAAGTAAGAGGATTTTAGCCTGAAAGAAAAAAAGAATAAAGGGTATAAAATACTAAAAAAGGTAAAAAGCAAAAAAATAATTAAAAATAATGGTTTATTATGCTAAATTTATGTTGTAAGGAAAATAATAAGGAGATGGTAAAAATGAAGAAAACGAAAAAAAAATTTTTAACAATGTCTGCCCTTGCTCTTGGAGTTACAACTTTAAGTAGTGTAACAGCATTTGCGGAACAGAACAGTTACATAGAAGATGCTACTGCCGCAGCAGAAGAAAATTCTCAACCAAGTTTACTCCCTAAACATGGAGTAGAAGGAGCGGCCAGTGGTTTTGAACCTATGGCGAACAATTCGCGCTCTACTACATCTTACACAGGTGGGACATTAAAAAGTAATACTTGGTTAAGTAGCCTTCACTCAGGGGGACTAATTGATTATCAAGTATCTGCAAACTATACAAAGACAGATCATCAATATATTCAAACTAAATGGCATGCAACTATCGAAGCAATAAGTACAAGTAGTACGGCTAAAGTTACACTTTCTACTACTGGCGGATCGGTTGAAGCTTCTACCACATCTACAGATACTATTAAGAGTACGTCATCAAAGTATTACCAAAATACAAAATCACAAAAAGACGCATCGTATAGATCTAATTTAGCTGTCCAAGGAAAATGGAAAAAAGTAACTTTGACAAATGAAGCCTCTGTTTGGGGAAATAAAGTTGTAAAGAAAGCTGCAATCAATAGTCAAGTTTCTGTTTCTAAATAATAAGTAATTAAAAATTTATGTGATGCCATAGGCTTAAAACTTATGGCATCACTTTATAAATGCTGAGAACAATTTTTAATTGATTGATATGAGGAAAAAATGAACACTAAAAAACGAGTTTATTTTATAATTTTTATACTAATAGTTCTAAGTTTTTGTACCTTGAATTATTTTAATACATCGTATAGATCTAATATGGTTATGCCACTTGAATTAGAACTTATTGATTATGACAAAAAATCACCAAACGAAAGTTCTTCTAAAGAAAAAAAAATATACTCTTTTCTCAATAAGATGGTATCTTCTGCAGGATTTGTTTCTACACGTATTGATACGTTCAATGAAAGTATCGATCAAACATATTATTATATAAAGATTTTAGAGTTATTAGATTCTCCTGTAAATGAAGAAATAACCAATAATTTTATTAAACAAACTTTAAATAAAGTGAAAGAAGATCCTTCAAACTATATTTATTTAGACATAATAAAAGAATATAAAAGCAATTCTATTAATGATATTCATCAAATGATAAATAATGATTTGCAACAACAATTTACATGTAAAAATTGTTTGACTGAAGCAAATCCTTACTTGATATATTATGGTTCTATAAGTACTAATGATGCTGTTAGTGCAGAAGCGACCAAAATTATAGGAGATTTTATTTTGAATGAAAGTGATTCAGAAACTTTGCTTTACTATTTAAAATGGTATTTTGATTTAGTAAATATGAATGCTCCACTGCATACGAATCATAAAAATATTCGTGATATCGGATATGAAATAATAGATAATATTGACATCGGAAATATTACTGATTCAGAAACACTTTATTATGCATTTTCATTGAGCGTTATTCTACATAAGCAGTTTAATCCAGATTCGATTATAAAAAAAATAAATGCTCAGAAAATTGATTATACATTTGATTTACGTGTTATGTATTACAACCTAAAGTTAGTTGAGTTATCTGGTGATCAACTCGAAGTAAAAACAAGAAAATCATATTTACAATATCTTTATTCAACTCAAAAAAATGCTACGTCACTTTATCCCTTAGTAGTCTTCGAAGAAAACAACTTAATTGAAATGTTTCAATGGGAAATAATAATGACACACTTAAGAGCCAAAAATATCAGCTCACTTACACCACTCTTAACAGAGCATTTAAAAAACACTAATTTACCTGAGTCCCAGGTGGAGATTTTTTATCAAACGCTATTAGCAGTTGAACAAAATATTGAAATGCCAGGTATAAAATCTAGAAATATATTGAAGAAAGTATCTGGTGAAAATAATATCACTGAAAACTATTATTTATTTCAAGCAGCATATTTACAAGGCTATCGTTTGACATCTCATCAACAAAGCCGTTTAAAAAAAGAGATTAACCAAGCCTTTCAAAACAACGATTATCGCTCTATTATGGCAGGAATAGATTTAGATTATATTTTTAACCAAGACAAAATTCATCATAGAAAGTTGTGGAACAGATTACAGACAGGCATAGAAAATCATCAAGAAAATATGACGTGTGAAGAATTTTTTATGTACCAAATGTTAAAAAATCGAAATGGAGAAAAAATTAGAGAAGAAGAAATAAATTCCTTTTATGAGATGCAGGAAATTGAGAATATAGTCTTATTGAAAGGTGATTATAATATTTTAAGTGTCGAAACTATGTATCAATATCTTCTATTACTGCGACTTACTAAATAAAATACGAAAGGATGAATCAAAGACATATGAATAGCTCTATATCAAAAAATGAAAATAATGTAACAATTTTTTCTAAAAAATATAAATATTTTATTATTTTTGGGTTAATGGGAGCTTTTCTAGGATGGTTAGATCAATATGCAAGTGGTTCTTCATGGATTAGCTTTGATACTACACTTGAGTTTTGGCTTTTCCTTGTAACATTAATTGCAATTTTTAGTACTTCACGTAGAAAAGCTTCGATGTATACAGTAACTTTACTTGTATCCTCGGTATTAGCATACTATTTGATGTATTATTTGAATTTAGGATTTTTTCCTTATCAATTTTTTTGGCTCTGGTTGATCATCGGTCTTTTTTCATTCATTTATGGCTTTATTATTTGGGGTGCTGGCCAAAGAGGGGTAGCGGGTGCCGTTTTGGCTTCAATACCAACGGCATATTTATTAAAAAAAGGTTACTATTTCTTGCCGGATCTTTTATTTAATCCTGAAGCAACTCAAATACGTATTAATTACTTTGGAATTGATATCCACAGTGGATTTAGTTTTGTAGCTGCGGTTGTTCTATATTCAATATTTTTTAAAATAACAGATCGACGAATAATTTTAACTGTTTCAACAATTATAATATTCTTTATTTTTAAAGAAACTAGTATACTTTCATTTCTTCCTTTTTAAATGTACAAAGAAAAAGTACCTGCTTCATTCGTGTCGTAATGAAGCAGGTACTTTTTGTGTTGATTTAAGAATTATGGTTTCGTTCCCGAAGAACAGCAAGCTCCACCTGTTCTTGTAGTCGATGTTCAAACGTTTCTTTCTCGCGTCGAAGAAGTTGCACTTCTAAGTGAAGTTTTTGATTCTCCTCTTCGAGTTGATCACTTCGACGTGATTTGCTTTTTAATTCATCCACCGCATCCATTAAATTTTGGTTTTGGCGATTTAATTGTTTTTGACTCTCTTCTAACTTTCGAATAGTCCCTTCCAAATCAAAAATCGTCTTTTTATGAACCTTCAACTCTTCTTTCGCTGATTGTTTCTCCAACTCCAGTGTGTTTAGTAAGTTTTGTTTATCTGTATGTATTTGGTCCAATTGCTGTTGAAGTTGTTCTAGCTCTTCCTGATGTTGCATGACTTTTTCTTCATATTCTCGATGAAGGTCTTCACTTTCCTTCACAACACTGTCTTCGAGTTCTCGTATCGTTTCGGTATATTGAATTGTCATACGTTGAGTTTCTTTTTGTTGCTTCTCTAAGCGAAGCGCTCGTTCTTGAAAGAGTGAAGTAATCTGATTAAGTGTAGTTTCAAGTACACCATTTTCTTCATCGATTAATGGGTCTGGTGATTGTTTATCAGCCAATTGAATAAATTCTTCGAACAATTGATTCGTCGTTAGTTGTCGTTCTTGCATTAAACGTTGAATATGTTCTGTCACTTCTTCAGAGACACGAAATGATTTTACTTTTGTTTCGTTTGAGGTCATATCCTATTCACTCCAGGTCATTTTTTTTAGTATACCATACCGCATGTATCCCATTATAAACTCGAAATGCTATGAACCAAAGGTGAGAAAAGGGTTTACCTAGTAAAAAAGGTAAAATTATACTTATAGTTAATCTGAAGGCTACATATAAAATGATTAAGTTGAATTATAAAAAGAACGGATCACGATTGTTTCATATTTCATCTCCATTATGTCCCCACTGAAAATCGCGTTATTCAGCACTCTGTTTATCGTCTTAAACACCAGCTTTACAAAATTCCTGCGTCATCATAACATTGCTGAGTTACTTCTTATTCCATTTTCTCATTGGTTAGTTCATCGTCACTAAGGAAAATATCAATCACTATAATGCCTGACAACATCCACAACCCTATTGCGAGTACACGAACCCACGGTTTAACAAACTTTTTTCTCTTTGCCCCTTTGGCATTCGACATACCTCATATACCGTTATTTTACATATATAAGTCTGCTACAAGTTCAAAACGATGCGGAGAATCTAATATAATACCAAAGGCGCACCAAAAGACAACCTTCTCTTTTGGTGGGGCGTCCGATCTCAATCGTTTCCGAGACCGGTATATGAGATTCCAATTACTAGAAGAAGATAGGGAGCCGCCTCCCTGCCTTGTCGTCATTTCACTAGAGAGACGCAGATTTTGAAAAGCTCCTCACGCTTGGGGCATTCTCCGGAGTTTAATTCAACAAGTCAAACTAGCCATAAATCACTTATTACCCCTCTGAAGCAGGAGTTCTCGCAGTGATTGGATAATTCTTTAGAGAGGTTTCATCGCGGCCTAGATTCGATGCGAACCATATGGAATGTCATTAGAGGTTAAAAAAATTGTGGAGGCGATACATATGCTCTTTTCACAGCGAAACAACCCAAAAGATATCGAATTACTCCCATATGACGGTTACTTATCGGAACGCCTCAGAATACAAATTCATCACTTTTTGAATTCTGTATATAAAGTGTATTCAAATGGGAGTGATCTTTTCTCTAAAGCGCACACTTCTCCTGAAGTTGAAAAAGTGTTCAAAGAAATTAATACTCATATTTGTGCTGAACATGGGTTATTTAATTTTTCACAGGCTCCGGGTCTCATCCGTCACCACTATAACCCTATAAATGCTTCACAAGACTTTATTCGAATGTGTGAAGTGGGGGATTGGGTGGTTGACATACTCGAATTGTTAGTAAGGTCCTCTCTCATATTAGGTTTATCTAATCAACAAGATATTGAAAAACTAAATCATAGATTTCGAGAAAATGGAGTGGGTTTAGAGTTTGTAGAAGATCGCTTCGTCAAAATTAACTCCACCATCCTCCACATCGAGGCTGTCAAGCCCGCGCTGATCCTCATGCACAGTACAGGATTCTCAGGTCCCCTTGATGAGTATCTGGAGGCACATGAGCAGTATCGGAACGGAGACAACAAGGCCGCCATCACTTCTGCCGCCAAGGCGTTCGAGAGCACGATGAAAACCATTTGCCAAGCAAAAGGGTGGTCGACAGGTAAAGGGACGGCCGTCGCACTCATAAAAACGCTTTTCGACAACCAGTTCCTACCGAACTATTACCAGACCCAGCTTAACTCGCTAAGAACAACATTGGAGGGTCTTCCGACCGTCCGAAATAATAACACGGGACATGGGCAAGGGGCGAACGTTATTAATACGCCGGACTATTTGACCCAATATGCCCTCAACCTCGCAGGTGCTAACATCACTCTCTTGATTCAAATCTACAATGAAGCACAGAAATAACCCTCACCTGTTCTTTCGCTCTGTGCTTCTCAACGAAGGTCACTACTGTTCCTTTCCTTTGAGGTAAATGGAAGGATAATACTCCAAGACATGAAGAGGGGAGAGTATATTTCGTATCTGCGTTCATCCGAACTTCGCCTCCGGTTTGAAGTTCAAGATTCCGACATGTCCGTGGCGGAATCGGAGGTCTTAGACATCGGAGAGTAGCAGATATCGCACCCATCCATCCTAACTTGTTGTAAACGGTTCCGACGTACGGAGTCGTACATAGGTCCTCAAAACGGATCGCCTCGATGCACGCCATTCATTCGTGGATGCGCCCGTCACTGAGCAGTACCCGTACTTCAATCCCGTCTCGCTTCTCCTTGGAGCTGTAGGCGAGATGAACGAGCCCAAGTCGGAGGAGGAAGATGGTCGTCCCGGAGCTCATATCGACGGATGCCGGCAATAGCTCTACCAGACCCCATTCTTCCTGCGAACACAGTCGCAACCAGTCAGGCAGGTTCAACCCGGTGACGGGGAAGCTCATGACGTCCTTTCTTTCTGTCTCACTGTCTCATGTACTTGTAGGAGGTGGATTGCGAGATACCAAGCGTTTTCGAGATATCGAAGACGGCCATCTCTGCCTCGTAAATCAACATAGTTCGAGTCATGACCTCCGAATCAATCGGCTTCCTGTCCCCAATCCGTCCTATCACCCTCGCTGCGCTCAGTCCGGCGTTCGTTCTCGGATCAGTTCGCGTTCCATCTCGGTCAGTCCGGCCATCAGCGTGAAAAAGAGCTTGTCCGCGGGCGTTGAGGTGTCGACTCCCAAGGTGAGGATATGGAGGTGACTCCCGCTCATTCAGTTCGTCGAGCTGCAACTTCAGGTTCTGCTCGATAGTTGACCTGCGGACATATTCGATTCTCGTCATCACATGATCCCATCCCTTGGGTTTGTCTGTTTCCCGTCAATCATACTAAAAAAGAGGCATTGATTAAAAGATGGGTTTATGGACATGCTCCCGAAAAATAAATGGGCGTCACCCCACCCTTCGTGAATCGGGTGATTCATTCACAAATATGTCTTTTAAACGTTCGTTTAAAAGACAAAACTAGATAACTTTCGAATTGACCAATATTTTAAAATTATTTTTAGATCATAGCCTCATTCTACTATTTAATTGGTTATAATTTGAATATAAAAAGGTGAGGAGTGGTTCCCTTGGGAGCGAATGTAGAATATTTTAAAAAAAGGTTAACTGAGGAAATAGGAGAAGTAGCAAGTAATCAAGTGTTAAAGACGGCTTCAGAAATTTTTGACTACGCGCCTAAAGAAGATCAGCCTGAGAGAGTTTTAGGATTATTATATGGATTAGTACAAAGCGGAAAAACAAATATAATAAATATGACAACAGCTATAGCAATCGATAAGTCATTTAAATTGTCCATCATTTTAACTGATAGAAACAATACGCTACAAACCCAAACTGTCGGAAGATCGGAAGATGCTTTATCCACACCTTATATAAAGAAAATTTCAGAATTAGAAAAAGACGACATGGGTTTACTAGATATATATGTGAAGACTGATGGACTAGTCATAATATCTAAAAAAGATCCGAGGGACTTGGAACAATTAAATCTAGTTTTATCGAAACTTAGTGATATTGCAAATGTTCCAACATTGATTATTGATGATGAAGCAGATGCAATTGGATTGAATACAAAACAACGAAATGAAGATTCAGAACATAAAGTGAGTACTATTAATGCTGCATTAGTAAATTTACGAGAAGTTTTTTCAAGTCATCTTATGTTACAAGTAACGGCTACACCTCAAGCTATTGTTCTTCAAAATGACGTTGATGGTGGTTTTCATCCTGAATTTGTAGTTTTGTCTAAAGCAGGAGAGGGATATGTTGGTATTGATGAGTTCTTTTCCGAAATCAATTCATTGAACTATATTCGAAACGTGAATCTAGAAGAAGTTCAAGAATTGAAAGAAATATTTGATGAAGATGTTTCGATTTTGCCTGATGGACTACTATCTTCACTAAATACTTTTATTGTAGCTGGGGCTATTAAAATCCTTGAAGAACCAGATTCTCAAAATAATCAATTCACTTATTTAAGTCACATAAGCCATTCTCAACAAGTGCATGAAACACTTCGAGTAATGATAAAAGCTTATATAAGGGATTTAACTCATGCTTTGAAAATACCAACGGAGCATAAAACTAGAACTGATATACTAAGTGGTTTAAATAGTGCATATGAAGACGTAGTAGGAACATGTTCTAGTGTTCCTGTTTTTTCAAAAATATTAGAAGCTATAGACCAAAATATTGCTTCACATGATGTTTTAGTTGTAAATTCAAGCCCGAACGGTGTTCGTGAATTAAATTTTAATAAAAAGTTTAATTTTGTTATTGGAGGAAATCGCTTGAACCGAGGTATTACATTACCTCGATTATTAGTAACTTACTATGGAAGATCTTCTAGTCGACCACAAGTCGATACTTTATTTCAACATGCTCGTATGTGCGGATATAGATCTAAAGACTTAAATGTTACCCGAATCTTTATTCCTCAAGAGTTGGCTTCTATTTTTGCAACAATTAGTGACCATGATAGTAGACAACGAGAGCTTATTGAATCAGGTGAGTTTAAAAGCATATTATATTTAGAACACGACGTAGTGAAACCAACTAGACCAAACGTCATTCCTACCACTGTTGGGATCTATAAACCAGGAAAATCAACTTTCCCTAGAATTCCAGAGTTTAATAAAAGTAAGATAGAGCTTATTACAAATTATATTGACACTAAGTTACACGGATTTCCTCATAAACAAGTAATATCAATAGATATATCCTTAGTATCTGATATTTTATCGAGAATACCATTAATTTCTACAGGAAGTTGGAACGAAAAAGTCATTTGTTCGTATTTAAATACGTATTACATTCAAAAATATTCGAATGAAAAAGTTAATTTGATTATTACTGAAGCGAATGTCGGATTGGCTTCTAGTAGGGGAAGCCAAGCTTTGGGGTCAATACTAAGTCCAGCTACCCAAGATTTAGCTACTTCATCTGATCCGTCAATTCCATTGGTCATCTTAACTAGGAACCCTGGGGTGAAATCAGAGTGGGATGACACACCATTTTGGATTCCTTGGTTCCGTTTTCCTGTGGGGGAATCTCACGTCCTATTCAATGTTGAAAACTTTTAATCATGATTTTAAAATTTACGAAAAAGGAGCCGTCTTATTTAATAAGAGGGCTCCTTTTTCGCACTTTGTTGAAGAACTGAATTTTAAAAACGATGCTACATTTAATAAGAATTACTATAAACAATTTAATAAAACTTACCCGCTCTTACTTTGTTAGTAAAGCATCTTTAATAGCGACAGCTTTTTTCCCTTTTAAATTGTTGAGTTGAAGTTTAGGAGTAGGTTCAACTGATTCATATTCTATACCAGCAAAGGTCTTCAAAATCGCCTCGAAAACAATTTGAGCTCCTGCAGGGGGAACGGCCATGCCGATTTGTTTGCGTACCTGTTCTTTGCTCCCAATAAATACGAAATCATCCGGGAATGTTTGGAGGCGGGCCCGCTCACGGTTTGTCAAAGCACGTTCTTCTTCCCAATGATACATATGCGTACCGCCACCACCGCTACCAGTCACCGTATACGCTGGACGGTTCGGGTCTAATCGTTTATAAATCGAGCTCAGACGTGCACCTTTGACGTTTAATCGCAAATGTTCTGGAATCCCTAAGTACCAAGCATTTTCGCCAGGTGGAATATGTCCAAGCATCTCCACCACTTTACTAGAATGTTTGGTCAGTTCGTTATTCATCGCATCTTCTGGAATCGGAGGGTTCAAGATTGCTTCACTTGCTGTTTTGACATTGTCGAGTGTGTTAAGTGGCGCCGGAACTTTAAATTCGATTCCTTGCTCTGCCAAATCTTTGCGAATCCCAACGATGATGATCCGGTGACGAGCCTGAGGGACGCCATAAAGTTCAAATTTATAGAGGTGAGGCGTCAATACATAGCCGCACTCTTCAAGCTCAGTCAAAATCTGAATGAACGCTTTACCTTCGTTGGCACTTTGAAGACCACCGACGTTCTCTGCGACGAAAAATTTTGGTTGATACTCGTTCAGTACTTTAACTCCATAAGAATAGAGAGGGCCGAATGTACCGTTCAATCCATGCTTTTCACCTACTTGGCTGTAGTCATTACATGGGAATCCGAATGCGAAGCAATCGATGTCACCCAGGACAGACTTGTCTCCGATTGGAAGTTGTTCGACGGGCCCATGATGGACGGAATTATCATCAATATCATCACAGATGTTGAAACGGAATGTTTTACAAGCTTGCTCATCGTAGTCGTTTGACCATTCATGTACAATCCGATACTCCTCGTTTGTCTCTGGATGAATCACGTGTGCATTTTTCGCACCAAGAGAAAGGCCACCTGGACCGTTAAAAAGTTCACCTTTTTTAAATATCATAATAAAACTCCTCACTATTAATGCTAATAAAAACGAAAGTATGTTCTTGCTTACTCATAAGCCTATTCTACATCTCTTTTTAACAAATAGCAGCCCTAAAGCTCAAATTACAAAAACTATAAAATACAGAAGGTTATCAAAGTAAAAACATTCAATGTCGAATGATTTTACTTTGATGGCTTATTGTAATCTGGATTTAGCAACGGATACCTAAGAGGGGGAGGAACAATTGAAAGATAAGCGCCTTAGAAACTTAAGAGAGTTATGTGAAATGTACCTCTGTTCGAGTTTCATCACAGAAGAAATCATAAGTGCGTTCAAAGAACATTTGGCACAAAAAGATATCAGAAGGATCTTATCGGAGAAGACAGGGCGAGAACTCAATTCGATTTATCGAGACGAACGTGCCGGGAACGTCTTCAATGCGATCACGTTGATTCGATACTGGAAGGCGGCGCTAGAAATGAAAAAAGAGTTGATCAATGGAACCATGTCTTCTTTTACAAAAAACAGTGATCCATCAAATATCTCGATTCTCGACATCGAGGAAATCATTAGAAAATATGCAGAGACTATCGAATCGGTATCTGAACTCGATGGTGAAATTGAGTTTGATGAGGCAGTCAAAAATCATTTTGATGTCATCTATCGAGTCGTCGAATATTATGACAAAAATCCATTGCCAGGAAACCGAATGGTCAAAAAACAACTATTGATTGAATTGAATGAACGACCAGACATACGAGAACGTAAAAATAAAATGAGAACCGAAAGGATGAAACGATATGGCTGAACGTAAAGTATGGTTTATCACACGACCGGAGAGGGATCCTCAATTCCACTCGGAGGCTGTCACTGCATTGAAAGAGGCGACAGACAATTTTACGAAGAAATGGGAAGGGAACCGAGAACTGCACAAGCACTATGAATCGGTCCTCGCTGCACATGGATTAAAGCGTAACAACGTGAGCAACGACGGGTCAGGTGGACGTACGTGGTGCGCGATGTTAAAGACGTTCTCGTACTGTTACATCGACAAAGAAGGATTCGTAAAACCGACTAAGGTAGGGAAAGCTTTAGTGGATGGAGTCCAACCGTATGAAAATGTTAAGAAACAAATCCTTACGCTTCAAATCCCGAATGCCTATTTCATGGAAAAAGGTTTCCGCCCGAAATTCGAAGAGGGATTCCGTATTCGCCCGGCGCGCTTTCTAATCAAACTCGTACAGCGAGCAGATCTTGAGTATCGTCTATCTAAAGAAGAAATCACGTATTTTGTATTAACTGCACAAAAAGATTCACAGGAACAAGAGGTTGTCTCAAAAATCCTATCGTTCCGAAGTGCGTCTCCAAAACAAAAAGAAGCAATGAAGCAAGAGGTGGCGGTTCACTACGATCATCGTGCCCGGAATGATAAGGCCGCTCGCGATTACTATCAGGCTCATTCAGACGTTGCACACACATTCATGTTGCTATGTGAGTATACAGGACTAGTTGAATATGAGAGAGGAACGTCGATTCTGAAAACAGATCTGTCTTTGGTCGAGGCAGCGATGAAGAGTATCGCTTACTATGATACGCGTTACCCGTTTAACACTCGTTACCTCATATCAGTGGAACGGATGGCCCAGAACAGCGGTCTAGACATTGACAGCTACAAATCAAATGAGTTTGGTGACATCAAACCTGCCAATAACTCGGCTAAAATGGCCAAAAAAATTGAAGCCGCTTTAAGTAAAATCCCTACTCCCACAGAATGGACAGATGAAGAGCTTCTATCTTATCTCGAACCTATCTTCGGGAAACGCGATGCACTGAAAGCTGTGAGTGCGGTTCGAGCCGGACAAGGAACGATGAACCACCTTTCTGAAGATTTTGTAGAGAGATATCTAGGGGACATGACGCACAATGAATTTGAACGAACGACCACTGACATCTTGAAGGCGATCGGTTTCGAGACAATCTATCAGCCTAAAATTCAGGGTAAGCAAACAGAAATCGAAATTCTAATTCGTTCAGGTTCCATTCATGGCATCATCGACACCAAACATTACCCGAATGGATTTGGCTTAACGCAACAGCTCGCGAATTACATGGCATCAGAGTACATTCAAAACTATATGACATATGACGAGAGTAAGCTTGAGTTTTATGGATATGTCACCTCTGGAGGCTTCACGGGTGACAAAAAATTAAAGTCAATCACGTCTCTTGCGGAAAAATTAACAGGTGAAACGATCGAAGGATTAATGATCACGCGTGAGGTGTTGATTGGTTTTCTAGATTATTGTTTGGAGAATCAAATCCCTCGAGAAGAACGGGTCCGTTTATTTATTGAGAATGCTAAAAACAAAGGATTCAATGATTTAAAGCAATTCGTATAAATCAAAATACAAATCCAGTTATATAAGTGAATCGTGCCGCGAAGGGAAGAACAATTGTGTTCTTCCCTTCTATTTTTGGAAAGTCGAGGAGCGACACTTCGTTTCGTAACGCAGACTTCGAACAACCGCCAGGGCGTTAGTCCATCGATTGTTCCACGTGAATGATTGCCTCGAATGGAACATGGATGACTCCGTCACGCTGATTAGCCAGCTCGACGGTCCGCTCCATGTAGTCAGTTCGATGCACGAACCCTCTGAATCGGTTTATCTCCCGCTTCTCCACATACTTCACCTCAACTATGTCCCCACTGAAAATCGCATCGTTTAACACGTTCTCATAAACCGATAGGACCTGTTCGTCGACGTTAGGCATCTCAATTTTTTGAATTTCTTTATAGTATTTCGTCAGCAGGGCTCTGTGTTCGGGCATGAGAAATGGGACCCATTTCAATTCGCCCCGGTCGCGATACATCGTCATCAAAATTCTCCTTTCATATAAACGAACATTTGTTCTTATTTTATACCCGTTTTATCTCGTTTGAACAGCCTTTTTCTTTATCGGTGATCCGTGCGTCCTGTTTCCGTACTCTAGCTCGCTGGTCGTCGGTGCAAGGGACGTCAAAAAAAATGACGCGCCCTTCGGTCTGTCTTCCTTCGCTTTTGGCTCAAAGCAAGGCTTTTCGCTCGTTGGCTACGGAAGCCTGGTCCTACGTTTGCTCTACGCATTTTTTTGAGGCTCTCCCTGCGGTCGCCCTTGCACCGTCTCCCGACGCTCGCTTCGTTCCCGTCAACAGGACGCACAACGGTGTTCGTTCTGAGGACAGCTTATCCGAAAGGGGACAAACCAACATGGAACTTTCGTCAATCATCGAGGTCATCCGTATCAAGCAAGAGGTTCGAGAGGAAATGGTCGCGCTCGAGCACGCCATCATCCAATCACCCGACAACGCCCGACAAATCGGGGCATCTTTCATCGGGGATGATGACCGTGAAGTGTTCCTCGTCATCATGCTCAACACGAAGAATCGGGTCATCGGTGTTCATCGGGCGCACGTCGGGAGCGTCAACTCGAGCGTCGTCCATCCGCGGGAAATCTTCAAATGCGCCATCTTGAACAATGCCTCTTGTATCATCGCCTGTCACCAACACCCGAGCGGGGACCCGAGCCCGAGCCGAGAGGACATACTCGTCTCAGAGCGCTTACATGAGGCGGGCGACCTCATCGGCATCCCGGTGCTCGACCATCTCATCCTCGGTGCGGACGAGTCATATGTCAGCATGAAACAGCGAGGTTATATGGGTTGAATGGAAAGGGGCGGGGCCGGGGGACCGGTCCTAATCCTTCCGGTAAGGGCAAGGAGGAAAAACATACGTTTTTCTTTTACAAGATTGGCTACTCGCTTTGCTCTCGCATGGATCCAGAATTCGGATCCGGGAGAAGGAATGTTTTCGCGTGACGAGAACAAATGATTTTTGTGAGAAGTCAAAGGCATAAAGAAATCCCGGTGCTCTGTTTTTTCATGAATGTGTATTTGCGATGTTTGGATTAATGAAAAATGAGTGCTTGTTTGGTGAAAATGGTCGTTGTTCCTACGTAAGCCCTGGGCTTGTTTCAAACAAGCCCAGGGCTTATATGAAATAAGCCGAGATGTCGAGTGGTCCGATTCGAGGTATCGTTGAGCTATCAACAGGAGAGGATGATTCAAATGAATCACACATTGGACCAACAAACGATTGAAGAGATGAAAGCGGTATTGCTTAAAAGACTTCCTGAACGGATGGACATCAATCCTGAGGCATTTGAGTTAGTAAGCATGGATATCCTTTGTGAGGTGAAAGAAGGAGAACGATTAAAACAAATGACGGTCTTCTTTAATACAAACACGCTTCAAGTACATAACTGATTGTTTCAAAATGTATACATGTATACTTGTAGATTTGTATACGTGTATACATTTATTTTTCTCACGTGAGTCTTTAACGAAGCGTGAATCACATAAGTATCGGGAATCGGTCTATAAAAACTGAAAGGGATGAGGTGTGATGGACGAGCGGCTACTTGATGACTATGCGTTCGATGGATTAGATCCGTTCGTCCAGACCGTGTTCTCTGAATTGATGGAGCGTCCCGATTGGATGCGCGTCGTCGACAAGGAACATTGCGTCGAAAAGGTCGTCCGGTTCGATGAAGGACGAAACTCTCCCTATTTCCGTGTATTGATCTATCTGGATGCAGAAGAGCGTCCAATCAAGATTGTATATCTATATGGGACATGGGTGGTGGGGAATGGAGGCGTCAGTTTTGTGGTCTCAGAGCTCTCCAAGGGTGTATTCGAATATGAAGTGATGCATGTCCATTGGCTCATCAAGTATCGGTTCGAGGATTGGGGTGTGTCCGAGAATGGGGCATGGGAGAAGGAATGGTGATCCGGGCTCATGCGTGAGCGTCTAGCGCCTCTTGGCGAAGTCGCTCATCGCACCGCTGCCCCCCTGACGGTCCGATAACAAGAGCTGCTGGCTTACCGCCGCATCTCTATGTTCCTGGGCCTTTCTGACGGGAGGCACGGAGCGTAAGGATAACGTCAAAAGCAAGAGCGTGGGCGCGTCTAGCGTCACGCAAGGAGCACCATTCGACTGAATGATGTTTTTTATTTGGAATCAATTAGCTATTAATTTTTTGAAACTATTGAATTTTAGAAAAAACCATAAGAATTATGGGAATACGAAAAAATACAGCAATATGTTGTTTACGCCACAATTTTATAGCAGTTAGTTTTTTAAATTTTCATTTTATGATATGTGATCGAACGGATAAAAAGTTGAATAAATCAGCTGTCTGTATATTGAGAGTCGTTAGACATTTTGTTAATTGAACGATTTCATTAAGGGACGAAATGTAGTCGATGTGTAGGCACTAAAAATTGCTAATGAGATAGATTTATTAGCAACCCATCCAAATAATTACCAACGTTGACTTATTTTATTTAAAATGAAAAAGTATTTAGTGAGAAATTTGAAATATAAACAAAATAAATATGTAAAAGTAGTTGAAAATAAAGTTTTTTAATGTTATTTTTTTACATGTAATAAATAACATATAACATAAAGGGAGAGATTTTAAATGTTTTTCAAAAAAGGTTTAGTTGCAGCTATAGCTGTAACAGCACTTGTAGTTCCTACAACAGGTTATGCAGCTAATGATAACGGAGAAGATAAATTGCCTGATAGTGCAAGACTTTTACCTTCTTCAGGAGAATATAGCCCTATTCCTGAAGCTTCTTCTTTAAGAGCTATGGCAACTACAGCGTCTTCAAGTTGTTATCCTACATACAGATTCAACATTAAACTAAATAAAGGAATTTTTGGGTGGGGAGAAAAATCTGCGTTTGCGACTTCAGAAGCGTTTGAAACATGCAATGGTGTTATTAAAAAAAATAATATTACCTTAGTCTATGCAAGAGCGAAGCTTTATAAAAATGGTGCTTTTTTAAATGACAAAAAAGATACTACTAACTATGGAAGTTATGCAGGTGCTAAAGCAATATTTACTGGTAAAAACGAGAATGGTCTTGAAAGCTATGGTGAGCATAAATTTAAAGAGAGTGGATACATGGAACATAACTTCAATACTTATGATAAATAATAATATTAAAATATAAAGCAAATAAGATACAACGTTAAGTGTTGTATCTTATTTGCTTTATAGGAGTGACTATAAAATGAGGACTAAAAATAAATTTCGCTTCCTGAAAGGGCTATTTTTCTCAACGGTTATCTTGCTCATCGCATTGATAATATTAGAAATAAAATATGTGGATGAAAAAAAATCTCCAGAGTTGGATAAAGAAATTAGAGAGCACTTAATTGTCTCTCAATTTAATGAAGAATTAAAAGATATGAATGATTATAAAGTCGGTAGGGCTAGTAATTATTCTTATGTTCCAGGCGCTAATGCTGGAACATCTTTGGGATTAGTGGATAAATCATATCAATCTTTAGATGAGAGAAGGAACTTTGAAACTTCCTCTGGTGATCATCAAGGTACGATAGCTATAGTAAATCAAAATAAAACAAATGAAACTTATTTAATTCTACCACTCATAAATTATCAACAAACTCCAATCAAGTTCAATGATACAAGAAAAGATAGTTTAAAAATTGAGTTAGCGCCTGGAGAAATTGGATTTGTACCTTTTAAAGTTCAAGAACTAAAAAAAGGTTTGAATGATTTACTTTTTTTAGTTGTACCTAATCCATATGATGATAATTTATCTGAAGAATATCGATTATCGACTTCAGGATTTAATATTTTAAGCATCAGATCGACTGTTGAGTGCTTGAGAATAGAGTCAGAAGAAAAAACAGAAATAAACCTTGAGAGGATTAATGAAGTTTCCAGTATACCTCTAGAATTTGAAGGAATTTTTTTAACAAAAAAAAGTTTGATGAATCCTTGGATAACTGAAAATATTGCTATTGATGATGACACTTCTCGAATATTCTATAAAATGAATCTCAATGTTCCTTTAAATCAAGAGTTTATAGCTTTATCTTTTTTAAATTGGGAACAAGTTTCTATTAGTTCGAAAAGAAAAATCGTATATAGTGAACACTTATATAACCCAACATCTGTTGTTGAAGGGGAAATTGCAACCAAGCAATTGATGGATAGAAAGGTGAATAATTTTTCTGCTATACTTATAAAGTCACCATTTAAAAAAGTGAATCCACTTAGTGAAGAATTTATGCTAGAGTTTTCTGCCAGAGTAGCATTAACTACAAATTAGTAATGAAGGGATGAGAAAATATGAATAAGAAATGGATTATAACTTTTCTGGTAACATTTTTTATAATTATAATGATATCTGGTTTTTTTGTAAGCTATCCACTCGCACTAGGCTTAGAGATTTTTGAATGGATTACGAAATTCATTTTGCCTTGGTTATTTTTACACTATGTAATTAAAGTTAGTGATTATTTTTTAAAAAAGTGATTACTGAATTCATTTTTAGATAGTATTACTGAAACTAATCCTGGTTCATTTTTAATACTTTAAGATAATGTTTTATTGATATTGTATGTCAACATTCTAATCTTTGATTATTCTACATTTTTAGAAAACGTTTTAATTAGATTGTTTAGGCACTTCAAAAATATAAAAGAGTGAGTTAGCATAGAACTTTGAATAGTCCTTTGAATAGTCCTATGCTAATAAAAACTAGATTAATCGTTCTATATTTAATAATGCAGTTCTTGACGAAAGTTTTTTTCTTCTTCGAGCAACACATTATGCCAACTATCTTCAAGATTTTTGAGGGTTGGTTTTTCAACCTTATTGTTCTTTTCTAAATCATGTAAAGGATGCACGGTTCTTTCAGGGTCGAAGTGACCACTGATCAAAGGTTGAGTTGGTAGCGCGACAGTGTAGGCAACGAGTGCATCTTCATTGAAGTCATGACTATTTGCAATACCGAACTGTTGAAACCCGAATCCTTTACCATGAATATACATGAGCGGCTCATCGACACGATCCATCTCCAGGTTCGTCTCGAGAGCCGCTTTTGCGTTTAGATAGGATCCCACTTCTTCAGGAAACACACGCTGTACGGCGTGAACCCGTTCGTAGAGTGTCAGGTCGGTGTCTTTCCATCCCATACGCCGATCTAGCTGCTCGATATATTCGAGTGGGGTCTGTTCCTTTTCTGGCTCCAACGTGCGCACCTTTTCTAAGTGTAACTCGATATGATTAAGAAAGGTTGAGGATGTCTGATGGACCTCCTGCAACAGTTGTTCCTTGTCGATTAGCTCTTTGTTTTTCGTCCAACCGGCCAAGTAAGAGAGCGAGAAGTCGTCCGTCGGGAACCCGAGTTGATGTGAGACGACGTAGGCGACCATCTCGGCCTGGAATTCCTTCTCGGGTGCCGTGAGAGGTTGGTCCCGTTCGAGATTCCGCTCTTGGTTGTGTAGCTCCGCGTGAGCGAGCTCATGGATTAAGACGCTGATGTCCTCAATCGGTGTGTTCCGCGGGTTTAAGGCGATTGCATGCAACTCCGGATAGTAACACCCCTTCGCTGTTCCGATCTCGTCGAGCGGTTCCTCCAATAGCGTCACATTTCGGGCATCCGCGAGCGTCGTCAAGGCGTCACGGATGTCTTGCTCGTTCTCGAACCCTCCGTCCCGGTGATACCGTTTGAAGATGTCCGAGACCTCGATCCCTTTTTCGCGCGCATCGGTCTGCGTGTATTCGAACACGTGACCGATTTTGAAATACATCATCTTGCGTGACGGGATGCGACCTTGTTTCACGCCTTCCTTGATCGACTTCTGTGCCTTGCTGAGCGGTACCCATTCATCTTTGTGCAAGGCATACGTCACCGGGTTAGGGATGAATACCTTGATGCCACGCTCGCCTTTTTGGACCTGTGCGCCTTGCTTTTCCCAGAACGGATAAGAGCCGACTGCGACCGCGCCGGGGAACTGGGACTTGATCAAGATCGCGTTTCGCATCGAGTATTGATGGAACTTTCCGAGGAACTGCAGATGTTCCCGAATCTTCTCAGGACTCTCGAAGTAGCTGTCGATCTGTTTTCCCGTTTGTTCCGTCAAGGCCTCGAGCTCGGCCTTCCGTTCTTCGTTCGTCTTCATCTTAGCCATCTTGTCAGACTCCTTCCTTCAACAAGTCGGTGACAGATTCTTCAGTATCCGTAAACTCGTTCAGTTCACGTTCGAGTTGTGGCGATGATTCCGGGATGTCGAGTAACAGCCGTGTCCGCTTGAAATTGACGGGAAGCAAGACAATCTCGTCTTGCGCGATGGCGGTCAAAAGTTGGTGCTCGGAAACGGACACCGGAATGTCGTACCGTTTTCCATAAATAAGGACCGAGACAGTTTTCTGTTGAAGCGTCAACAGTTGTCCCATCGTAAAGGGACGGTCAAGTGGTCGCATAAGGTTCATCCTCTCTCAAAAGTTAGTGTGTCCTTCTTCTGTTTTTGGTGTTCGATACGTTCCTGGACGACACGTTCCGCCGTCTCGAGGAACGTTGGATTGAACTGGTCCGTCGTCATGATGTCCTCGATGCCCTCGGTCTGCATCAGCGCCTGCAAAAGCTCTGTCAGGATCTGTCCTTGACGATCGGAACGGTTCGCGGCGAGCCGGATCCGCTCGAGTTCCGTCGACACCTGCTCGTTCATTAACTCCTCGATATGACGCGAGACCTGAGTGCTGATCGAGCGGGTGAGGAACTGCATGTCCCACTTCTCGTCAGCCAATTGTTTATGTTCTTCTGCGATATGATCGATGACCTGACCGAGATGGCCGAAACGTTTGTCGTCGGCGAACTCTTCTAAATACGTGACCGTCTCCGGTTTCAAGCGAAGGCGGATCTGTCTCAACTCTTCCATCGTCCTCCCTCACTTTCCATATTCGATGTCCCGTTCCAACTGTTCGAAAGCGCGTTGGTTCTTCAAATGTTCGAACTCGTCATTCATGTGCCTTTCGATCCGGTAGAGTGATTCGTTGAATATCTTTTTTTGGTTGAACGCACGTCGGACCGGATGTTTGGGGTCTCCATTTTTCTCAACTATCGTTTGTTCTTTTGACAAGTCTCGCATCTCAGAGAGTATGGCGTTCCCCATCCGGGTGTAGAGGTCCTGTCGCTTTGTCATCCGGTACCAATCGGCCTTCTCCGTGTCGCCGTAGCTGCGACGATGGAACGACACCTCCTGTTCAAGCCGTTCGTTGAAGGTTTGAAACTCTGCTTTGAAGTGAATGTCGATATAGCGGTCGGTCAGACGATTGAGCGATTCACGGAGCGGTTGCATCCCGTTCATGTTGTAGCGCCACTGTCGTTTGTCTTCCGGCAACCGTTCATAGATGTCCTTGAACTGACGCACAAGATCGGGATGCAGGACACGGTTCGGGAGCGTTGGAATCTTCCGGTTCCGTTTATGGGCGATCAGTTCGTCTCTTATGAACGCATTCAGTTTCTCCTGTTCTTTCGTCCGGTCGGCGAGGGAATGGATGACCTTCGACTTCATCAGCTCGATCGATTTCGGTTTGCGTTTGCCGCGCTCGCGCATGTGGCTCGTCTCGACGATGGCGACATGCACGTGGATGTTGTCGGTGTTGTAATGCACGGCACCGGTCCAATAGGCATGGACCATCTTCTCTTTTTGGAGCATCGCCTCGACCGCGTTCCGCGTCGCCTGGATCAACCGTTTCTCGTCGACGAGGTCATCGTGGAGCACCCCGGTCTCGCGTAGCCAGGCGTTGTCGAACGAGATGACGTCCTGCCAGAGAATGCTCCCGTTCTCTTGCGCATGCTTGAAGATGTCGCGGACGGCGCGACGTTTTTCGTCGTTCAACCGATCGTCCTCGCGCGTGAACAGACCGCTCGATTTCGTCTTATCTTCCATATAGTCGTGATACGTCTCAAACTGTTCGCGGCTGTCTTTCGCGTCCGGACGATTGATGTAGTCGAGGTACGTCGTGTAGCGACGCGATTTCTTTTTCGTGCCCGGCACCTTGAACTTCGACTTGATGACGACACCCGGCGTCTCACGCATCCTGCATCACCTCACTCAACAAACGGGTCACTTCGGCGAGCTCGTCCGCACTCCGTTTCAAGTGGAGCGTGTTCGCCTCGAGCTGTCGTTCGAGCCGCTCGACCTGCGTCGATTGGATGCCGTTCGCGCACCAGGAGGCGAGCAATTCTTTCAAATATTGTTGCCGGGAGCGGTTGTGTTCCTTCGCCCATTCATCGATCTGCTTCACGATGACGGGGTCGATGTCTCGGAGTAACAGATCCATTTGACTGACCACCTTTCTAGAGGCTACATATTGCCGACGTCCTAAAAGTTCGTTCAAAGAGCATAAGGGGAAACTGCTATCACTTGTCGTGATAGCCCAGGCAGAGCCTGGGGTTTCCGTGATATCACCAAAAGTCCGAAAACGGCACGAAATGTGCCAGTTAAATCAGCGATTTGGCACGAGATGTGCCACTTAAATCGATAGTTCCAGGAGCCGGACGCGCAGTTTATCGTGCTTTTCTTCGAGCGCTACGACCGACTGTTCGAGCTTTTCAAGTTCTAGTGTGAGCTCGTCACGCTTCCGGCCGAGGTCGAAAATCTCGTTCTCCTGTTCGACCTGTTCGTCGAGCGAGAGGTAGGGAAGTTCGCCTTCGAGTTCCTCTTTGTCACGGTCGAGTCGCTCGATTTTTTGCCGTTGTGCTTCGACTGACTGCTGTGCTGTTTCCAAATGCCGTTCGGTCTCCGCGAGCTCGTCCTCGACGAACAGTCTTGTGAAAGTTGTCTCGTCAGATGAGGTGTGGCTCGCCTGTTCGATGGTCCGACGGTCGGTATAGAGTGACGTCAAAAGACTGTTCTCTTGTTCCTCGGGTGTGAGTGCATCGACTGATTGTGACTCATCCAATCCGTAGATTCGGACGGCGAGTTGGTCGAAGTCGTTCGGCACATCCTTCAATTCGAGCACGTACTGGTCGTTCCGTTCATACAGCAAATCAACTTCCTTTTCAGAATCTGGACGTGCCCTATAGACATAGCGGAAGAGATGATTGTTCGTGTTACCTGGTGCGTCATCGAGTGAGAGGCGGACGCGCATCGTCCGCTTTTCCGTGTCATAACCCCAGGCATGAAGCGTCACGGTCTCCCCGTTCGAGAGACGGATTGCCTCGTTGATTGGCGTCTCATTGACCGGTGCCTCCTCGGCGAAGAAGAAAGACGAGATACCGAAGAAGAGGAAACCGACGACAAAGAACACACCGAGTCCGAGGTAGAACCGGGAGACGTTCTGGGTGAGGCGTCGTCGCGTTTTCGGTCGCATCTAGATCCCTCCTTCCGGTGTCAGGTCTGCCATCGCGGTGACGACCAAGCGTCCGTCGATGGACTCGAACGTCAGGGCCAACAGTTCTTGCGTTGCCTCTTCATAACCCGTCTCGGTGATCACCAGGTCCTGTGCGAACCGGACGAGACAATCTTCTCCGGAGACAGAAGGGAACACCTCGATGTCGCGGACGGTCGTCTCGAACGTGCCGACATCGCTCCCGTCAGCGGCGAAGAGCATGGCCGCGAGTTCTTCCGACATGACGTCTTTCGCTTGTCGTTTTTGGGTCGTGTAACTGTCCTTCGTGATGGTAAAGGCGTACTCGACGAAGCGTGTCGCCTGTGTCGTCAGCTCCTTCATCCGTTCCGTCTCCGTCGATGTGTCGGTCGGGGTTGCCGACCCAGGGGACGTGATGGTCTCGGTATGAGTCTTGTTATCAATCGAAGTGCTCGCCACGGGTGGAGTTTGCTGATAGAAAAAGACGTTCGCTGCGAACGAAATGAGGAGCAAAACCCCAAACAGATAAGAGAGATGTTTGCTGTTAAAATCCATGCACAATCCTCCTTCTGGTGTTCGAGTAATAAAAAAAGCACTTCAACATGGTAATGTCGAGTGCTGGTGAAGTAAATTTTTATTTGGTTTACTTACAGTGTTTTTGAATGATATAAGATGCTCGTTCATCCATATTGGTTGGCAGGTCGTGGAGCGAGAAGTATCGAATCTCCAATCCTTCTTCTTCTTGATTTAATAATTCACCTACAGTTTCTTTTACGCGAAACACATGGATGACGTTATAAATTTCATCGCCATTTGGATACTGGAAGTAGAAGTCTTTTCCGGACAAGACATCTATGAGTTCCAGTGTATTCGCAATTAATCCCGTTTCTTCAAACAGTTCACGGCTTGCGTTTTCCTCTATCGTTTCCCCAATTTCCATGGCTCCGCCAGGAAGTCCCCACTTCAATGTATCTGATCGAAGCTGCATTAATACTTGGTTTTTATTGTTCATTGAAACCACTGATGCACCAATCATGATGAAAGGTCTCGATCCAATCAAATTACGCATGCTCTTGACATAGTCGGCCATTCAAAATCTCCTTAACCAATTCGTTTTATTTAGGTTGATAGTATCATATACGGTAGATTCAAATAACTTTATTGAAACAAAGGTCCAGGATCAATATGACCGGACCATTCACCCGTCTTGATCTCGAAATGCAGATGGTTCCCGCTCGATCGGCCGGTCGTGCCGCAGTACCCGAGCGCTTGCCCAGCGTCGATCTGTTGACCCGTTTGGACGCCAAGACGACTCAGGTGCGCGTACGCCGTGATGTAGTTGTCGTGCCGGACTTGGACGAGATTGCCGTACGGTCCGCGGTTCCCGCTAAAGATGACGGTGCCGCTCTTGACCGCGTGAATCGTGTCGGACGGGGTGCAACTGAAGTCGATGCCGGTGTGGTTGTCACGTTGTCCGAAGACGACGCGCCACCCGAAACGCGATGTCACGTTGAGCGGGATGGCGAGCGGGGAATGTAACCCCGACAACAGTTCTTTCGTGATGACCCCGTCGGCGACGACGACCGGCGCGAGGTATTTCAACACCGCATCGACATACTCGATGTCCCCGTAACAGGCGCCGTGCTGGACCGCACTCGGGCGATGACAACGATAGATACCGGTGTGTTTCACGCGCTGGTACATCATCTGCGAGAACGAGATGGCGAGCTCTTTCGAGTAGCGTCCGCCGTTCTCCTGAACATAATCGATGAATCCGCCGCCGAAGTTGTAACTCTGTAACGTGAGCTGCACGTCGCGGTTCGTCCGTTCGAAAACGGAGGCGAAATGTTCGACGCCGTAGACGATGCTCTCCTCGGGGGAGGTGATGCATCCGATCCGTCCACACTTCGATTCGCTCGCCTGCATCGGGTCGTTCCCGCGTCCGCCACTCTCCTGCATCATGAGCGCGAGTACGAGGTTTGTCTGTTCGACCAGCCCGTGCTTCGTCAGTTCCGATTCGACGAGACCACGATATTGAAGCACCTGGTCTCTCACCTGTAGACCTCCTGCGGTATTGAACGTGACGTCGGTCGGTTGTTCGTTCTGGACACCTGTGAGCGTGTCGAGGATTCCGACGACGAGGATGACCAGGAACAAGACGAGTGCCGCGATGCCGAGCAGGATGAGTCGCCACTTGAGCGTCGCGAGTTGCCATTTCGCTGTGACGGCGAAGCGCGCCGTCCGTTTCGCGGCCGCCCACATCAGGCACCTCCACCGAACAGGGCGAGCTCCTCGGGTGCGACATCGACGTCAAAGATGAGGTTCTGTACGCCCGAGATGCTGAGGACGACACGCCCCGTCTCGAGCGAGGGGATGATGCGCATCTCGGAGTTCGAGAGCTGTCCGTCGAACACCGTCTGGATGATTGGGATGCTCTCCGCGTCCTGTTCGCCGATGATCTTATATTGGGTGAGCTGGAAGAGCGACTTGACGTTCTCTGCGTTCTCAGACTTCGATCCGGCCGGCACGAAGTCGGTGATCAAGTGCGACACGAAGAAGATGCCACCGAAATATTTGCGCGCCTCGCGCATACAGCGTTGCAGATACAGGATGGCCGGTTGCGCGATGTCGCGCGTGTTGATCAAATGGTGCGCCTCGTCGATGACGATGAGATACTTGCACGCCTCTTCGGTCCGGAGCACGCCCTGGTTGTAGGCCTTCAGTTGACTCGAGCCGTTGGCGATCATCCCGTCCCACAGCATGTTCATGAGCGAGAACACCTGCGCCTGGAATACCTCGTCCCGTAGGCTTGTGAGGTTTCGGAGCGGGAACGAGACGATGAGCTCTTCGTCGAACCGGTCGATCGAGGAGTGGCCGTCGAAAATGTTGCCATAGTTATGGACGAGGTTCGTGACGGCGAGCTCGATGTTCTCGAGACGTCGGACCCGGTTCGGGCTGATCGCTTCCTTGATTGAGGTGCGCGTGTCGTCCGTGTAGAGCTCACGACGCACGAGATGCAAGAAGTCGGAGAACGTCGGGTACCGGTTCGCCGGATGCGTCGTGATCGGCAGCTCGCCCTGTTCGTTCCAGAGCCCGTGCCGGACGTACAGGTCCCGAAGCAAAATCTCGAACTCGTTCGTCTCTTCCTGCGTCGCTGCCGGGTTGATGTAGTGATAGAACACGGCCATCTTTGACAGGTGCTGCATGAACGAGAGTGCCTCGTTGGCGCTGCCGTCGTTGTTCGTCACGGTCTTATAGACATGGAGCGGGTTGATGAGCCCGGCCGACCCGTCGAGCGCAATCTCTTTCCCGCCGAGCTGGCGCACGAGGTCGGAGAACTCGCCCGTGACGTCGAGGATACGAATCTTGTTGCCCTTGATCGCCTGGTCGAGCACCGTCTTCTTGAGAAGTGTCGATTTGCCGGATCCCATCTTGCCGATCATGAGCGCGTTGTAGAACTTGCGTTGCTTGTCCTTGTGGAACAGGTCAAAGATGACGCTGCCGTTCGTGTCGGTCGTCCCGTAATATGTTCCGGTCGCGTCCTGGAGCGACGTGAAGTGGAACGGATAGCCACCGGCGATGGAGAGGGACGGGATCTCTTTCCCACGGCGCCGATTCGGGAGCTTTTGTTGTTGATCATAGCTCGTGAACAGGCTCTGCCATTCCCATTCCTGTTCGTTCAGGAAGATCGTCGAGCGGAAATTCCGGGCCTCGAGCTCTTCCATCACTTCCTGCACTTTTACCTCGAGCGCGTCGAGCGTCTTCGCCTTCACATAGAGGCGCAGATGCAGATATTTCATCATCTCGCCCTGGGTGATCTGTTCATAGAGCTCGTTCAGCTCCTTATATGTCTCCCTAGCGTCGATGCGGTCGATGTTGTCCTTCGCATTCTCGAAGCGTGTGTTCTGTTCGGCCATCGACTTGTTGATGGTCTGGATGATTTCACGCTTGTCGGCCGTCCCGATGTCGAGCGTCGTCAAAACGCCCGGCATGTTCAGGATTGGTTCGAGCCAGTAGTCGTAGACGAGCGACTGATATTTATAGACATGGAGGCACGACAGATAGCCGTCCCCGAGCCGGACGAAGTTGGCGTCGAACTTAATGCCGCCCTGTGGCTGAATCTTGGCGATGACGTCGGGGTTATAGCCTTTCTCGACTTTGACGGTCTCCGGGTTCTGTTGTTTGACTATTCGCTTAAGCAGGCGCTGCCACATACGCATTACTCCTTTCTTCAAGCGTCGAGTTGCGGTTTCGTGTTCGGGTTGTTCAATTGGTAGAGCACATGGACCTTCTGGTCGAGCGTCAGCTCGCGCATCGGGTTCGAGCGACGGAGCAGTTTATAGAGATGTGTCTTCCGCTCGCGTAGTGTCCGTTCGTCATCGGCATAAAAAAAGAGGAGATAATCGCGATTGGTGCGATGCTCCTCGAGGTATTCAAGCTCCTGTTTCTTCTTCAACAAGAAGGGCAGGTAGGCCGGTGTCTGATTTTGTCGAATCTGTCGTTCGATGCTGATCTTCTGCCGCTCGAGATTGAGCGGTGTGTTCAGTGGCACCACCTTGAGCGGGTGCGTGTACGCTTGCAGAAGATAGGCGAGCGAGAACACGTCATGGTCTTTTTCCTCCTCGTTCAGTGAATAGATATCTTTCGAGGTGAGCTGGACCATGTCGAGATAGGTCCCGTCTCGCATTTCAAACGCCTCGGTATCAGTGACATCGACGATTGGCATCAGCTCGGCGATCGTCGGTTTGACGACGACCTTATCTTTGACTTTCCGTTTCTCGACCACGTCCTGTTCGTCAAGCCAGGTACCCGTAGGTCTCGGTCCCTGTAGCGTGTCTTCAATGAACGCCATCTCACTCACGTCCTTTCGTCTGCGCGTCGAGTGCGAGATAGGTGTCTTTGCGTTTGATGAGCGCGTAGTAGAGCGCGTGGACCATCCGCTTCTGTGGGTTCGTCGCCGGTCTGAGCACCATGAATAGACCGAAGACGACGAGGAAGACCGTGAACGGGATGTGCAGCACCGACGGGATGAACGGGAGCGTCACGAGCCGGAGCACGATGAGCCCGACGAGGAACAGGAAGTCGTGCAGATAGAGCATCTTGTTGATCTTCAGTTCGGTCGTGACCTCATTTGGTATTCGATAGTTGCGCATGGGTCATCACTCCTTCTTCTCAATATGGTCAGGACGCGGTGGCGAGGTCGGATAGATCCGTCGCGTCTCTTCCTGGTGCTGGCTATGACGGTGTGTCTGATTCTCACGTACCTGTTCGATGACCTCGGTCTCTACATCAATCACGGTGTCCTGATGGATAGTTCGTCTAGCGTGTCCTTGACGTTTCTCTGATACCGTGTCATTTGAATCCGGCGCAGATGACGAAGACGAAGATGAGCCGTTTGAACGTGGTACGTCATGGTGTGTCGGTGACGTCTGGGCTTCTCCGGCTACCGATTCGCTTTGACGATTGTCAGGTCCGGATGCGGTATAGATAGAACGAGTGATCGGTTCGATAGGCGACGAACTAGGGCTTGGAGAATGACCAGAGCTTGAATGGTCGTGAATCGAGTCCGGTCTTTGCGTCTCGGATGACGTCGTTCGATGGTCGGGCCCACGTTCGGTATTTGATTCAGGGTTCGTCGCATGGATCGATTCTGGAGACGAAGTACGCTCTGATACTTCTTTTAGGTGTGTAGAGTCTTGCGATTCCGGTTCTGATTCTTGACCACTGATTGGTTGCGCAACGTCTTGCGGGCTTGTCGGTTTGTCTTGATCAGGTTGAGTACGACTTGCGCTTTGATTCGTCTGAGTAAAACCATCTGGATCAGTTTGTCTCTCGGCGTCCATCTGCTTTGAAGCTTGGGTCGCCACACTAAGCGGTGAGTCACTTTGTGGCATAGCATTCGAATCCATCCGAGCCGTCGCAGCCTCATGAAGCGATGGCATTTTCGGTGCGCCCTGTGTGGCACGCGCGACCTTCGAGACCGCGTGGGCACCGGCCGAGGTCACACCTTTCCCGGCGGCATAGGCGCCGAGGGCGACACCCCATCCCCGTTTAAGTCCCGCATCGATCCCGAACAGCCGCTCGACCATGTTCGGCCCGTCGATCAACGCGACCGAGAAGGCGATGAGGGCGATCAGATAGGCGAACCCGTTCAATGTCTCCGCGAGATAGGCGGTCCCGATTGTGTACAACTTGATGGAGACGAAGATCAGGATGGTCACGAGGAACGTGTTCAAAATGCTCTGGATGACCTTCTTCGTCTTTTGGCCACTGTGAAGGTCGGCCGGTGCGACGAGGATCGCCAAGACATAGTTGAAGGCAAGCTCGAACGAGAGACGTGCCAGTTTGTAGGCGATCGAGAACAGCGTGAAGCCCATAATCCCGAGTGTCACGAAGATGGTCAACCAGTTCGGCTGATAGCGGTAGTAATACTGGTTGTTCCATTCGACGCCACCTTGGTCGAGTTTTGAGGTTCCCATCGTTTCACCATTCCAGGTTAGTTTGGACTGAGAGATTTGTTCGCCAGTACTTCCCAAGCGAAATTCATTACTATCGAATACCTCATTGATGTCGATATTTCGTAAATGACTTCGAGGCAGCGAGTTCAAAGCCTCTCCTTCCAAACCGGAAAAATCGTTTCGGTCATACTCAATCAAATCATGAATGTTTTCTCTTAAAATCTGATTTGATATCGATTCACCGGAAGAGTTTTCTCCAGAGTTTTGAGTTGTGAAATCAATCGCGGTATCACTGAATTCACTTACTTGCGTCATCGTTGGAGATAATAGTCCGAGAATGAGCAACGTGATAAACAGATTGATTAAAAATCCTTCTCGATCAAATTTCTTTTGAAAAATGATGAGGTAACCCGTGAATAGGAAGCTAGCAGCTAAAAGAACGTACAAAAAAGGTTGAATCGTAGAAACGAATTCAACCACTTGAGAGTTATTAAAAAATGTTTTCGTTAGTAATATGCTGTCAGTGACTTTTTCAAGTCCATCAATCAATACTGCTAAGCCACGTATTAAAATCCAACCCATTGAGCGGAGGGCATCCAGTACCAATGTACTGAGACTAAGGATATCAGTGAACTCTTGTAGCTTGTTTACGACTTCGTTATCACCCATAGAATCCCTCCATTCAGAGGCTATTTAATGAAATTAGTGACTTGATCCTTTAATTCATCTTCTGTAAGGGCAGATACATTTAATTCACGACTGATTTCACCGTCAGTCATCTCGTATAATCTGCCACCTTTAAGTTCAGGATGTTCTTGGGTAGAACGTTCTTCAAGATCTTCCCCATTAGGCTGAAATGGATTGAATAAGAGAACGTCTTTCTTTTTTTCCGTGGCGACTTCTCGCACAGTATCAACGTAAGCCCCTTCATTACCTTGACTATCGCTGTCTACAAGAACGTATGCACTTTCTTGCTCAGTTTTAATATCTGCAATTTCTTCAACAGAAGTCGTAGAAAGATAATTCGAACTTTCGGCACCACATGATGCTAAAAGTAACGAACTTCCGAGTAGGACACCAATCAAGATTTTCCTCATAACGTTTACCCCTCCGTCAGACGATTTTCCCCTTTAGTAAATCCGCGATCTTCAGGTTGACCCTGAAATCGAACTTATCTATAAGTGTAACAGTTTTCGGGGTGTCTGAGGTGTCGTCCTGATAGACGGTCAGAAAGCCGTCGTTCGTCTGGATATTGAGTACGTCGCCCCGTTCGAGACGGACGCGCTGCGTCTCGATGATCCTTGCGACGACACGCAGTTCGTTCTGGATTCGCTTCTCTCTCGCACTTTCGGCCATGGGTTCGGCCTCCTCTCTACGGTGTGCCTTGCTTCAGTTTCTCGAGTCGCTTCGCGATCATCGTGCTCAAAAAGCTCTTCTGGCTGTCAGTGACGTCGTAAACTCCTAAGTTCAGGTTCGTCTCGAACTCAGGGAGGGAAAGTCCTCCGATGTCATGACCCTCGAACATCGAGCGGAGGATGCTATCCTGCAGCACGTCTCGTACCGTCAAGGACTTGTCTTCCTGATTCGATGGCGTGTTCGCGTCCGTCTCGTCTTCTTTCTTCGCGAAACAGACGCGAATCTGTTCGAAGTCGAGACCGGCGTGACGACAGGGGATATCGATGTCATGCAGGGAACGGTCCGTGTCGAAGTCGTCCGCCAGGTATTCATAGCGGTACTTCATCGCCGTCTTGCCGCTCAGGAAAATTGGATACGACTGTATGCGTCGCTTCTTCGTGTCCTGACGCTTGATGACACGGATGATAAGCATCTCACCTTCTTTTAACCCCATGACTTCGGTCGCCGTCATGAGCCGACGCCCGTCCACGTTCTCCGTCTTCGATTTCTTGAGCGAAAACGTCTGACCGGACCGGGATTTCGTGACGATGGTCGCCTCACCGAGCTTCTTCGAGATCAGTTCGGCGGTCGACTCGTCCGCGGTCAACAGATAGTGCGTGTTCCCACAGTTGCCGTCGATCGTCTTCCAGTCCTCTCCGTACAGGTTCTCGAGTTGGGAATAGGCTTGGATGACAAGATTGAAGCGCATGTTCCGGCCGAGACAGACCGTGATGATGTTGGCCATGCCCTCGATCGGAGGCATGTTCCCGAACTCATCGAGAAGGAAGACGACCTGACGCTCGCATTTGCCCTGTTTCGTCTGCGAGGCGACACGCGCGAGCGCGGTGTACACCTGTTTGATGTAGAGCGACGCGATGACGTTGAATGTCGGGTCATAGTCTGGGACGATGAGGAACACCGCCACGGGATGGAGTTGATGCATCACCTCACGGATCTGTATCGTCCCGTCGATGGAGTAGCGGAACCGTCCACTATCTTCGTCATGCGCTTCCAGCTGGATCGTCGACGTGCTTGAGTCGGTTGAGATCTGAACGACGTCCCCAATTTGGAGTGGTGACGTATGGTATACGATGAAGCTGCCGTCGTCGTCCGTCGTGAGCGCATGGGTCGTCCCATCGGGGAATCTGAACGTGATCCGTGTCAAAGGTTCAGTCCGTCCACTGATCCAGCGGTTGAATCCGATGCGTCGCATGTCGAGCGAGTTCATCGACGTCAGCTTCCCGGTCCCGTTCAATGTGAAGATCCCGAGTTTCGCATTCGTATTGGCTAAAATACTCGCCCGTGTCTGGCCACCCGAGAAGTGGAGCGTCGCGAACTGGAGCCGGGCGGGATGGTTCTCCGGGAATCGCTGAAAGAATTCGTCGAGCGCGGAGATTTCCTGTCCTTGCCGCGTGACCACCGTTCGTGAGCCGAGGTCCGAGAGCATGAGCGCGACGTTGTACATGTTGATCTTCTCCGGCGTGTCCTTCGACTCCTCGCAGAGTCCGAGGATGAGCGCCGTACACAGGTCAATCGATGAGTTGGCCCAGAACGGGTCCCGCGCCTTCGGGTCATGGTACAACATGAACGCGACCGAGCGTGCATACTGTTGGGCGAGCGAATAGTTCTCCTCGAGAAATGCGTCGATCGTCAGTTGCAACAGGTTGTACGACATCGATTGGAGCGGGTTCATCAGGTTCAACACCTCGACCTGATAGCCGCGTTGCTCGAGCGTCTCCTTCGAGGCGGCAAAGAGCTCACCTTTCGGGTCGTTGATGATAAGACTGGCCTGGTCACTCGCCCGACTGTACAGGTCGATCGTCGAGAAGACGAACGTCTCGCCCTTCCCGGATCGGGTCGTCCCGATGACGAGGTTGTTGACGGGCGAGTCATCGATGAACAGCTCGTTCTTGACCCGTCCGACGGGGACACCACCCAATCCGTCATAGCGCTTCTTCCGGTCCGGGACACGACGGTACTGTTGCTTCAATTCATCGAATGAGGTGAAGCGGGCGCTCCCTTTCTGATTCTTCCGCAGGTCACGGAAGTTCAGCCACACCTTGCCGAACACGATCAGTCCGATGAACAGACTGAACGCGATCAGCCCAATCAAGACGATCGAAGAGGGAAGGCTCACCTCCAAGAACAAGGAGGGAGAGAGCATCGGGATCGTCGCCCCGGCCAACAGCCCTTCTTTTAGAATTGGGGTCATGATTTGTCGAATGATATTGTAGACCCCGTTCAACAGATAAAAAATCCCGACCGGCAACACCAACAGGAAGAACAAGGCGGGGAAGATCAGACGTATCGGGAATCGTGGTGATTGGGACGGAGTTCTCAATTATTTCACCTACCTTAATCTGAATAAAGAATTGTTTGCAGTTGAACTTCTTCTGTAGCGATAGCGGCTTGAATCTTCTCTCGGGCGGAAGTGTCTTTGCTAGAAGTTTTCTTCAATTTATCGTTTAGTCCGTTGATCGTGGCCGCAATGTCTTGGTATTTATCGACCTTTACTTGTACGGTAGGGTCGTTCGTTTTGGACGTCCATTCCTTCGCGGACTCGATGTCTCCGAGATAGAGGTAGGCAATCACTTTCGCCGAGATACGTGGAGCGGTCCACTCCACGTCATCCGTTTTAGCCACGGTCTCATGGTCCCGTTTCAGCACGGCAAGATCGAACGCGCCCTCATCGGTCGGATATGACGCTTGGAAGTCCTGGAGCCGTTCCAATTTCTCCTGACCGGATAGATCGAGTCCGTCCAGCTTCGTCTCGATCAGGATGGGGTCATCCGTGAGCTCGAGCGCTTTCTGGTCTTCTCCTTCCGCCAGATAAAGATCGACCAGTAAAGCATCCTCTTCCTCGGACCGGACTTTCCGTTCCAGTAAATCGATGAGCGAGGCTTCCTCACCTTGGAGCGCCTGTTCGTAGGCATCTAGCCACGCCTGTTCGCCACCGGTCACTTGTTCGGCGTGCGCTTCTTTATCGATGAACCATTGCGCGGCAGTGAAAAGTGAGGTGAATAGGATTCCGGTCGTGGCCGCCCCGTAGATAAGGCGGCGCTGTAGTCGGGTCAGCCGTGACTGATAGGTCGACGATACGATCGGGTTCGATGTAACGGACTGGCGCTTATAGTCATCCGGTGTCTCGATCTCGATCTCATCGAGGAGCCATATCTTCTTCGCGTTCTCCTCTTTCTTTGTCCGTATCCGTTGAACCCGGTCCTTCACCTGATGGTACAGGTTCGGATAGGTTCCTCCGGTCCCGAACGTGAACGTCCCCCGATAGAGTAACTCATCTTTCTGGTCGAAGATCCGGAAATCACCGGAACAGCTCGTCCCTTCCTCGCTACATGCCTGATGCAGGTCATGGGTCGCGATTACCGCCTCGACGAAAGTGAGCCGTTCATAGTTCTGGATCCGTGTGTCCGGCACGTCGGTGAATCGTACAAACAGCATCTTGTCCCTCCTCTCGTTTCAAGCAACAAAAAAAGCCTTCCGATTGGAACGCTTCGTGAGTGTGCATTAGAATTTGATGTTCTGATCGACCATCTCGGCGAGCGTGAACGCACCCATGACGATGATCAGACCGACGGCGCCCCCGACGAGCCATCCGACGGCCTTCGAGCGGCCACGATCCCCACCGAAGATGAAGTAGAAGCCCCCGATCGCGAAAGCGATGGCCGCGGCGATGACGGCGAGCCCCTGGAAGAACTGAAGCAAGCTGAGCCCTGTCTCATTGAGTCCCATGTCGTTCCCTCCTTAGTCCTGGTGCGCCGAAGACTTGAAGCTGAGCTTCGCCTCGAGCGCCTCCAAAATGAGTTCCTGGTTGTCCTGGATGACCTGTTGATGCTGTTCGTCGAGCCACTCCTCGTAGTCCTTCCCACGGATGCGTAAGAGTTTCTCGGCGAAGCTACGGTTCTGTTTCTGTTCTTTGGTTGCCACGGTACACACTTCCTTCCCTTGATCTCGTGATGTGCAGCAGCACATCATTAAGGACAGTCGGATTCGGTGCGGTGGGTTTTTAGCCGTTCCCCCACGAACTCCGCTCCTCATGAATTGGAGGAGTTGTACAGGGTTTTTCGATGACCCGGAACGATGCGGTGACCTTGTGGCGAGTTTTAGGCGACTCTCGCCGAACCATCTGTGCGTAGATCCCGCCCACCCGGTCACTGATGAGGGACACGCCGGTATGTGATTGGAGGAGACCATCCTTAAGGATGTGCTGCTGCGTCGATGCCGGTTACTGTAAGACCCTTTTCCGCTTCTTGACATGGATGAGCTCGTCATCCGGATTTTTACGTTTGGCGAGCACGTGGGCGTCACAGACGACCGTCCGGATTCGATAATAGAGTTGTGTTAACTGGACCGTCTCGCCGCTTCCTTTCTCGATACCGATGAAGCCGTGCAGTTCATAGGTCTTCCCGTCGAAGGTTCGGACCGAGTCGGCCTGCGGTAGTTCCTTTAGGTCGAACCGACGACGCTCGAGCTTGGAGACAGAATGTTTTGCCCCGTAGCCGTATCCAAATTCGATGGCGTCCCATGGAACCGTCGCGAGCGTGTGTCCGAATGCGCGAGCCAGATGATCGATGTCGGCAATCGATGGCATCGAACGATTCTGTTCGTATTGACTGATAGCGGGCTGTGAAATCTCTCCAAATGTCTTCTCTGATAATTCAACCTGTGACCAACCTGAGAGTCGGCGGTTCTCCTTCAACCACTCACCGAATCGATACATAAGCCTTCCCCTTTCTGTAAACCAGAGCGGCGACCAAACAGATGTTTCCTTTTGTTGGTTCCAATATAACAGGATTAGATTTAAAAATCATCAGTTTTCTGATATGTCAGAATTTTTACAATTGACGGTTCTTGTCGAATCCGCTCTGTACAAGGGATGAAGAGCAACAGTAACTCAATATTTTTTGTTTTGTCGCACAACTGTAAAAAATAAAGCTTTAAGTATAGAAAATAATGACAAGTATTTTGATTTCAAGAGATTATGGTAGGGTAGAGGAATAGAAGAGTTAATAAAGAATAAGGATGAAGAGAGTACTACGATCGTGGGGTGAGCAAGTGGAGCTGAATGAGGCAATTGTTGAGCGGATGAAGGAACTCGCGGCAGAACATAATATGACAATCCATCAAGTGATTCAAAAAGGCGGGTTAAACCAGGCAACAATTTCGGAATTGATGAATGGACGCACAAAACATCCTAAAATTAGTACTATTCAAAAATTTTGTAATGGAGTAGATATATCTTTAAATAAATTCTTTGATAGTGAAAAATTTAAATTCTGATTTCCTTGTTCACATTTAAATTAAAAGGTAATCAAGAAAGTAGGTCTAAAATGAAAGCCGCTAAGAACTCAATTATTGGTTATTCATATCAAAAGCTAGTTGCTTTTTATTTTTTGGCGATTATGGATACTAAAAGAACAATTAATTCGATTGAAGTTGAAGCTGATGTTAGTCATAATTTTGACGACTTGAAAATTATTACAGATGACAAAGAAATCTATTGTCAGATAAAAGATTATAAGGACGTTGAAATTTCTCATATCGTTATAGATTTAGAAAAAGATATTGTAAAACTAAAATCAAGTCCTCACCGGATGTCACCTTATAGTAATATCATCTTTATCAAAAATATAAGTATAACTACAAATTCGACTTTTATGGGCCTACCTAGTTATTTGAAAGATAATGTTCATGTTATTTCACTTTCAAGGAACGAAATAAGACAAAAAGTAGAGGATTTGTATTCAATAGATCTATCTCGTTTATATTCGATTGAATCATTCTTTGAAAAGAAATTTGATACAAGGGAGTTATTGATAAGAATTAATGAATTACCTCCAATCAAATCATTTTCTATTGAGTTAGTTGATAAAACAGTAGAAGTACAACGAATTGAAATTGAACAAACAGGTATAGTTTTTATTGAAGGGAAGCCAGGGGTCGGGAAAAGTCACTTAGTAAACAATATAAAAATTAATCAAGATAGAGCTATATATCGTTTTTGGACTTCCAGCCAAGATCCTCAATATCAGGAGCGATTAAAATTTGATAGTTTTTTAAACAATCTTATTAAAGATCTTTTTAAAACACTTGAAAAAAGGACTGTTGAGGAAATTATACAAAAAATTAAAACAGATTCAATAACATTGATTGTTGATGGATTTGATCATGTAGAAAACTATAACCCACTTGACCTCGACAAGTTTATAGAGCTTTTTAAGCTTATGGAAAGTCAAGGCATCAATATTATTCTTCTATCGCGCCCTCTAAAAACTGAAACTCCTTGGCAGAAGATTCAAATAAGTAATTGGAATAGAGTACAAACAACTTTTTTCTTAGAGACCAAATATCACATCAAAGATTTATCTGTAATTGATAGCATTCAAAGAATAACTAGAGGATACCCCATTTTAGTAAAGTTTCTAGCTGAACAGTTTTTAATAACTGATGCTATTGCTGACTTACCCGAATTGGATAGTGTCAACGATTATTATGATGTTATTACTAATGATTATAGAAATAAAGAGTCTCTAGCTCTATTTTTATCATCTAATTCCTTTTTTATGAAATCTGAAATTGAAGAACTATTAGGTACATACGGTGGAATGTTGATTCATCAAATACTAAACGATCATCCATATCTTTTTGAAGTAAAGTTAAACCGCATTTCTTTAATCCATGATAGTTTAAACACTTATCTTCGAAGTTCATTAATGAATCAAGCTAATGTAAAAAATATTATTGAACAGATAACAAACAAAGTTTATTTGTCCATTTTAGAAGGTGAAAAGAAATACATTAGTAGATATTCTTATTTTGACTTTAGTTTAGAACAGAACTTTAATATTTTTTATAAGTATTCAGATATAAACTATTTTAACGAGTGGATTAAAAACACAATAGACATTGAAGCAGTACAAGTTTTTTACGAAAATTTAAGAATAACTTTGAATGTATTAAATCCCGAAACCATTCCTATTTATAATTATTATGATTTCACACTGATATTAAATATTGTGGAAAGAGATCATATTTCTTCTTTAAATAGTTTTTTATATCTTTATTCAAAGTCTTTACTTTCTAATGGGTATTCCGCAGATGACATTACAAGTAGTGGATATTTATTTGGAATGATTTTATTTGTGATTGAAGGGCAATCCAGTCAATTAGAAACTGTAACCGCTAATAATTTTTATAATATTGAAAATTTTTATATGGAATTAAGTTCTGAAATTGAGAATGAGGATAAGTATTTTTTAACACCATTCCAAAAACTAGATATCGAACAAATCAATAAAGTACTAAGTAAAAAAATGAGTGACTTTTCCTTTAATACCTATTTTTCTGATCTCCTAGTAAAGCTGTATATACATGAAATAACCTTTACTGATGAGCGGTTGTTAAATTTAAAAAAATTAATTCATAAACACATAGACCACCAAGAAAATGTTATGAGAGATCTTAAAAAATATATTATACATTATGAACAAAATGCTTTTTTCGCTCATTCAATATTGATGTCTACTAGTCATAAACTAAAATCATTAGGGGTGATAAAAAATAATAACGAATTTTTAGAATTTGACCTAGAGCATTTTATTAAACATCACCTAAAATATGATTCGTATTATCTGATTTCTGTGATAGAAGACTACATAAGATTAGCACTTTACACTGATAGAAAAATTGACATATCTTCAATTTCACTTGCTTTCACTAATTATTATGCTAGAAAGGATTACTCAGTACACAACATTGGGAAAAGTCTAAAGCTTTTTCAGCAGACTGGTCAGTTAACCATTGAAAATTCTGTTAAAATTATCAATGGTTTTCAATCAAAATCTGAAAAAGGAATAAGACATATTTTAGATGACTATATAGATCTACTTACTATTGAAGAATTCTTATACTTTATCAATAGAGTTTACTCTTTTAGGAACGATTTAAAGTTAAATATTCTACAACTTTCAACTGAAAAAATTAATCTATTAGACGAAGATTTGGTAAAAGAAGCTTTTTCAGATTTATTGCGTAATCATCAATATAATAAAACCATTGAATTCTTCGAACTAAAGAGGGTTTTAGCATCAAAATTCGAGCACAATATTCTTCAAACTTTACAAGTTTATAGTTATAGAATAAAAATATCGTCAAATGACGCTGATAAAATTCCATCTGAATATCAAAATTTAATTGTTCATGATTTCAATAATAATGATTACTCTAAAGAAGCACGTTCAATTCACGAAAAAGGTTACGTAACTAACAAGGACTATTCATTTTTAATTGAACACAGTTGGGATGCTATTAAAATAGCAGGTTATCCTGATGGAAATCACAGTGCTTTTAGTAATTTGGAATTGTATGATCATTTTGATATTGACTACTTAACAGATACAGTTACAATAATTTTTCACAGTGCATTGTGTAGTAAAATCTTTCAAATTGATATGAACACGAATTTACACGAAATGGTCGGAAACATTCCACTTTTTTTAAGTGAATATACCAAAGTCGATGTTGACTATGAAAAGCTGTTTTCAAGTTTTAATCATTTTATCCAGTTATCAGGTGTTGAATTTGACTAAATACTAAAAAACTCTAATTCTACTAAAATGTTTTAAATATAAATAGAATTAGAGTTTTTGAATAAATAACTTGTGATAATATAAGGTTATCACAAGTTGATATATATTTAAAATTTATTCATATCAATTGTAATACATTAATTACAATAGTTTTCAGTCATTCATTTTCTGTAAATATAACTTATTACATATGTAATACGAATATATCGAGTGGGATATGACAAGATAATTAAAGTCAGAAAAAATACACTATAGAAAGAGGGAGAAGCATGGAAATCGATAAAAGGCAGGAAATGTTCGAGATGGCGCTAGAGGAAATGGCCGGTGCGAATCCGAGGATTGTGGACGCGCTGAGGAAAGACCATATAGACCTCGAGACACTGTCAGCCATCGAAATCATAGAGGTGTTCTGGGCGACTGAGCTCTTCCCGATCTATGCTGAGAAGAGTCCTCACACTCGCCGCGCCTATAAGCAGGACCTCGAGTTCATCCTGAACTTCGTGATGACGAATTCTGAGGGACTGAAGCGACTGACGGTTCTGGACGTTCATCGCTACCTGTTCGAGGTGAACGAAAAATACGCGCCACGAAGCGCGAAGCGGAAGAACAACATGCTGAAGAGGCTCCTGACGTACCTTCATGTCAACCATTATCATCAACATAATCTGGCCTTCCATGTGAAGAATCAGAGACGACCTGAGCCGATTCGTCGCGAGATTGACTTCGAAGAGGTCGAGCGCATCGCCAAGGCTTTCCGCCACACCGTCAAACGGACAAAGAACAAGGAGCTCATAGAGCTCCGGAACGAGACGATAGGATATTTGCTGCTGACGACCGGGATGCGGGCGACAGAGCTACTTTCGGTCAAATTCACTGATGTGAGAAGAAACCAAACCACGTTCTATCTCGAAGTCAAAGGGAAGCGTGACAAGTGGCGACGCGTCCCGCTCACTGAGAAGGCGAGCTATCTAATCAATCGTTTGCAGACCCTCATGATGATTGAGGAGATTAACTCTCCTTTTATTGCTTTTAGCATGAAAAAATCAGACAAGGCGATGACTTATGAAGCTCTTCGCCTAATGACACACAATGCGGTAAACCATGTAGAAACCGAAGAAAGTACACCACCCCATTGGTTTCGTCGTTCTTATATCACCAAGCTACTGGCCAATGGCAACCCGTTGATCAGTGTCATGCAAGTGGTCGGTCACGAGTCAATCAACACGACAAACGGTTATTTGCAGTCCATGAATAAACTATCAAACATATCAAACACAGTTTTGCCTTATGAATGACTCAAAGATTCAATGCGGATGAAGTTCAGATGTAGAAACCTTCTGAACATGAATACCTTCACCAGAAATAAAATCAAAAAGTTCTCAAGAATCGTGTCGATGGGAGAAGGGATTCCTTTTGGATGGCTCAGCTTCTCCCTGAACTCCGTTTATCAAGTCCATAAAGCCCTAAGAAATATTCGATTGTCGACTCGATTTCATTTTCACCTTCAGTGTAAGGAATCTCAATCAAAGGAATACCTGCTTTCCAAGACTGAACCCTTTTAATTTTATCCCTCTCCACCCTTTTTTTATATCCTTCTCTCCCCCCAAAAAATTCACGGTTTATTATTTTATAATGTTGAATACCGTGAAACTCGATAGCAAGCAAAGGAAGGTTGTTCTCTACAATCAAAAAATCCAATCTATGGTCATTCTCACATCCTAGCCTTCTCATTGAAACGCCTCTCACAAATTCAATATTTTTTGCAGCCAACACTTCGGTGATGAACTTACCTCCTTTGGATTCCTGGGACAAAATTTTACACTTTGGACACTTCTTCCCTTCCATGATCGCTGATGGGGTCTGTAAGAACTCATGCCCTTTATTGCATAGATGTAGGGATTTTCGTCGTTTGGACTTATATGGCGATCTCAAGAGGATATCTGGCCTATGCTCATGAAGATAAGAGATATACTTTCTCTCATTGTGGCCAAGTTCTCTGTTTAAATCATCCCTGAACATTGAAGTCCCCCACATATAATTATATCCGGAGTGAGTTTCTTCGAAGACGTATGCCCTGACCAAATTATGTTCCTTTTGAACGTCCTCTAAAAAACCCAGGTACTTTTCCATAGGGTTGCTATCTTTTGATTTCTTCATGTATAGATGAATGCAATCGTGATTATCTTTCACGAGCATGATGATACCACCTTTGAAATTCATAGAAATCCTCCTCAATCACGTTAAATCAACAAGCCTCAAAATCTGTCCTACAGATTCATTCATAATCTGATAATATATGAATATATTACCAGATTATGAATGGGCGTTTGCCCTTTTAGATGTTGTTTGGATGGTTCGAATAGAAGCCGTCTGGGATATAAAAAATATCCATGTATTTTCACAATGAACGGGGATGTTATTGAATGGCAAGACTTGAATTCAATCGGAGCGAGTTGCATAAGATATTAGAAACCTCCATCGATAAAACGTTAGAAGAGGTCGATACGAATAAGGTTTTTAACAGGACACTGACACACAAGAAGATTACTGGCATTGCAGGGGACGTCATTGAGCAGTCTCTCCTAGGGAGTCCGGCAAATTCGAGTCGCAAGCCAGACTTGATTGTGGATGGGGTTGACATTGAGTTGAAGACCACCGGAATCAGAAAACCTAAACGGAACAAACAATATGAGTACGAGGCCAAAGAGCCTCTTACAATAACTGCGGTCAGCCCTGAATCGCTTATCGAAGAAGAGTTCTACACATCACATTTTTGGAAAAAAGCAGAAAATCTATTGATGGTTTATTATGAGTATGCCTCAGAAGTGAAGGTCGATGCCGCCGGCTATCGGTCATTCCCCATAAAAGGATATGACTTTCATCGTTTTTCGAATGATGAGATTGAGACATTGAAAAACGACTGGGAAATCATTCGAGACTATATACGTGACCTTCATCAAAGTTCAAAGAATCCGAGAGAACACTACCATACGCTTTCTTCCGCTCTCCGTGACCGGCTCATGTTCCTAGACACGTCTCCGAAATATCCAAATCCTCCTCGCTTTCGAATTAAGAGGGCTGTCGTTTCTAACATGGTCAACAAGAGGTTAGGAAAACAATACGATCACATCGATAAGAAGGTCACTACAATCGAACAATTCAAAGAGGAATTGAAGCGCCTTTCCAGTCTCTATGGAGGTATGAAGGCCAATGACCTGATGACCAAGTTCGGTATCAGAACTTCGAGCGAGTCACAGAAAACAATCTCTAAATCCATGACGGAAAAGATTATCATTCATATGTTTGAGGCTGATAGTTCTCGATTGAATGACATAGACCTGTTTTCGAAGCTAAATATCACAGCCAAATCGGTCACATTGACGGATTCGGGTCTGAACACCGAAGACACCAAACTTTTTCCTGTCGATCTTCAAAACCTCGCCTACGAGGAAAGGTTCGAGGAGTCCGACTTTTTCTCTCAATTGAATGAGATACATTTTCTTTTTGCGATCTTTAAGATTCCTGAGAGAGGATCGAATCGTTCAGACAGTACATTCGTCGGTTTCAGACTACAGAGTCTATCGAGTGAGTTGTTTGACAGAGAACTTAAAAGGACTTGGACAGACGTTCGCACACTTATGATTGAGGATAAGTTAGAAGTGAGAAAGATGTATAAGAAAAACGGACAGCTGAAACTCTCCCCCAAGACCAATGTCCCTCAAACCGAGACGAACCTCCCAAAATCAAAAGATTACCTCTTCTTTATGAGAGGGAGCGGGTCAGACGCCACAAAGAAAACGCTAACCATAAACGGATTGGAACTATATAGACAAGACATTTGGATAAGAGGGAGAGAACTATCTAAATTACTAATCGATAATCCATCCCAATGATGTTCATCGCTCTAGTTCGATGGAGTAATCAAAAACCGTCATAGCTTCAGTAGATAATCCTAGCCACATCCTTATCCGACCAACCAAAGTATAGAACCTTTTTCTTAGTACGTACTCTACTAATTGACAGTCTGGGGTGTAAAAATGCAAAAAGAACAGTTAAATACGAAAATAAGTGTCACGGAGTCCGAGGTGAATGCAAGCTTCACTTTCGCCGAGGAACTATATAAAAAGATGGCTGCAAGTCCAAAACAGTTCGGAAGGCGAGACATCATACGGAAAAGGAACGACTATATCGCCGACCACGTGATTGGAAAAGTGGTGGAATTTGGTTTCAAGCGCTTTTTAGAAGAAAACTTCAAGATTAGCTTCTCCGTCGATTTGACGGTTTGGGACGACCAACACGTTCATGACAACGGACACGACATGGCTACGGTAATCATAGACGGGGAAGAGAGGGATTTTCATTTCAAGACGGACATCAAAGGAAGCAGAAGTTCTTCAAAATGGCTCCTTGTCGAAAAACAAAAAATGACTGACTTCGACACCAAAATATATGTTATCGGAATACTCACGAACATGCCTGATGGTCAAGATTTCGAAAACGATCCATATGCATTTAGAGGACATGACTGGCAGGTCAGCATACTAGGGTATGCATTTAACAAAGACCTGGTCGATCCCGAAACGAGGAAGGGGTGGATAGAATATAAGGCTGGTGAACGTCTATATAACCCCTGGTTAATCAGAAATCTTCGAGGCAAGAACAACAATGTGATTTCTAATCATCGTTCGTTCCAGGAGAATCTGACCAGACTGATAAACAATGCGCCTGGAAATTCTCGCAAACATATTGGGCCAAAGTTGGACTGCACTCTCAATTACGGGTTACCCATAGGATGGTTGAGGAACACCCCAGAAGATTGGATAAAGTTTGCAGATGTTGTCCGAGGTCATTCTTCAGCTTAAAATAGTCATTCCCCTCATCGATTATGCGATACAAATCAAATCTAAATAGTCGACCCAGGTCACATCATATGACCTGGGTCGTTTTAACTTTCTTCCATTTGTTTCAAAAGTCATTTTCTTATCGATAAGATAAAAATATCGATTCTAAGGGACTTACTCTCCTAGAAATCACTTTTTCATGAGAAATATCCTATTTTCGGGTCAATC
>NZ_JACSKC010000004.1 GCF_018617395.1 Exiguobacterium sp. s48 | reverse complement strand
GTTCCCATGCCGAACACGGAAGTTAAGCGTCTCAGCGCCGAAAGTAGTTGGGGGATCTCCCCCTGTGAGGATAGGACGTTGCCAGGCAACAACGCAGAGGACGACCGAGCATACGCTCGGTCGTTTTTTTTGTTTCTTTGAAACTTTGTCCCTTCTTTTTCGTACTAAGTAAGAGAAAGAGGGGATTGTTTATATATCATGAATTTCCTCAGATTGACTCATTCGATAAACAAAATGAGAGGAGAAACATCATGCAAAATCTTCAGGAGACCCAATTAGACTTACAACAGCGTATCGCCGAGCGTGATCGACTTGTGCGTAAGCAAGAGATACTAAACAAACAGTTGAAAGAGCATGAGGCGGTGCGGAAAGCACTACTCAATACATTCACGAAAGAACAACGTGATGTGTATGATCTTGAAAGCTTCTCGCTCGTCAACACGTGGCGAAAATTACGAGGAACGTTTGATGAACAACGGACGATTGAAATGGAAGAGGCTGCTCGCGCTGAGCTGAAATTACGAGAACACGAAGCGATGATTGACGAATTGACGCTCGAACATCGAGATTTAAAAGAACAGCTCGAGGGATATGAGGGAATCGACGCTGAGTGGGAGAACTTCTTACAATCAAAAGAATCCCATCTGGTGAAAGACCCAGCTGTTCGCCGAGACTTACACCATCTCACGAATCAACAAGCCGAAACGAATGAACTTCTCATCGAATATCGGGAAGCCATCGTTGCCGGTAAGGCGGCACGGTCGACGATTGCAAAAACACTCAAACATCTAGATAGTGCGAAAGGGTGGTCGACGTATGATACGTTCTTCGGGGGTGGCTTGATTGCTACAGCCATGAAGCATGAGGCGCTAGATGCTTCCGAGCAGACGATGCATGAATTACAATCTGCGTTGGAGCGCTTCTCCCGTGAATTAGCGGACGTGCAAGGGATTGTTCAGGAGTTGCATGTCGATCGAGGTTCACTCATTCAGTTCGCAGATTACTTTTTGGATGATATTTTTTCAGAATGGACGATGCATGGACGAATCAATGATTCTTTAGATCAAGTGAACGGACTGGATAAGGAAATCAGTCAGGTGATTGCTCGTATGACGAGACAAGTGGAACGGTTAGAACAGAAGCTTGACGAGACTGAAGAAAAAAGAAGACAGCTCATCTTGACACGATGAGCTGTTTGTTCATTACAATAGTTCCAGCCGTTTGACCTAAGTGAGAACTTTACTCGTGACGAAGAATGGCGTGCAGATGAGCCTGTGAGATGAGAAGATGGATAAGTGGACATGAGATGGTTACATTTCCTTTGTACATCAAGTGTACCGAAGGGGGAGAATCATGGAACAACTGATTGAGGATATTGTACAAAGTGTGAAATCGGATCAACGGACACTGATTGCCATCTCCGGACATGGGGCGGCCGGAAAATCGACGTTGGCAGAAAAATTACGGGAACGACTCGGTGATATCAACCTGCTTCACACAGACCCGTATATTACAGATTCACAGTTGCGGAAACAAACGATTCTCACGTATCAACACGATGGAATGACCCATCAGTATAAGATGACGGCGTGTCATCCGGCCGCGCATCATCTGCTGTCACTCGAGCGAGATGTCCGTATGATTCGAGAGGGAATCGGCTTTTACACAATCGATGTATCATATTTAGAACGTACGTGGATTGACCCGAAAAAAATGATTACGATTATTGAAGGAATGAGTGTCGCATTCCTGGATCTTTCGTCTTTTGACCAATCGATATATCTTTATACGGATGGGGAGACGGAGTTCAAGCGACGTTCGCATCGTGATATTCAGGAACGAGGGATGGAGCTGGACTATTTACACGCCTCACATGTAGAGCGACGTATTCAATATGAATTGTTCATGCATCCGTATCGCCACCATTTTCAAACCATCGTCAACACGAGTAAGAATGAAATTCAAATTGAAAAAACCGCTCACGAGGAGCGGTGACTGCGTAGCGTATCTTAAAATATAGAAACGATTTGAAACTCTCGAACTCGTCGGCACATTTTTCAATCGATTTGAATCAAAACTCTTCAACGAATGGATTCAGACGATTCTCTCCGAGTTATCGATTCCAAGATATGTACTTTACACTTCAAATTAGAAGAAATGAGCACGGTAAAATTATTAAAGAAGGGAGTACCTTACTTTGAAAAAACCGTTATTGTGGATTATAGCTGGTGTAATCCTCGTCTTTTTATTGATGGCAACTCAATTATTACTGCCCGTTACCTATCAAGAAATTTTTTCGATTTTACTAGTATCGAGTATTATAGGATCAGTCATAGGGGTGATTGCTTCGATTTTACATCAGTTTATTTTGACTAGAAAAGAAAAAACTAGCTAAAGACAGAGTAAAGCGACTCGAATAAGAAAATGAAAAAGTATCTTATTCAGAGTGTTTTGATTGATCAAGGAATGCTACACATCACCTTAAAAAAACAATCACCGCTCACGAGGAGCGGTGACTGCGTAGCGTATCTTGAATGCCGAGACCGAGCTGTTCCTGTTCGCGCTCGAGTTGTTCCCAGGTGAGGGAACGATGACGTAATTCGACGTCGGTCGCCATCGATTCGAGCGTTCGCTGTTTCTCGATGTTGTCGAGCCAGTAGTAGAGGTCGATCCCGTCTTCATGCAAGCGCCAAAACGATTTGACGACCTCGAACTCATCGGCCCATTCCCCGACCGGCTTGAATCCATACTTTTCAACGAATGGATACGGACGTTCTTCCCCGAGCGGGTCGATCACGTTTCGGACGAACATCGGCTCAAGTCCGGCATGAGCGGTCGCATCGAGTAATCGTTTCAGTTCAGGCATCGGTTCGATTTCGATGTGTTCGATCACGTCAAACCAAACCCGTTTGATGTCCTTGTCCCATAACGTAGCCTCTATACTATATGGGGCACCGGCAGAAGAGGGTGCGTACATCGTCAACTCGAAGGAAAACGGAACGTCTTCTTTTGCACCGGGTTCTAGTACAAGCGATAGTGGGATTGGGACTTCTTGAATATCAGCTTCTCGATTGAACTCGTTTCCTTCCATGGTGATGTCTTTGAACGTCGTCAAGAAGGTCAGGGTGAGTTCCTGTAAGCGAACGACATTCGTTGTCGGGTTGGAGACGTGCAACGTACCCGTCACGGTTTGCTTCGGAATGAGTGCTGCCGGGTCAAACGTGATCTCGGCTTCGATCTCCGAAAAGAACCATTTCTTGAATCGATTTCCCCATTTGGACATGGCGGTCGCGCCCCTTTTCTCTGATAGTCTGTGCTGTTATATCTGTTCCCGATTCCATTTTTGAAAAAACATTAAGAAAATGGTTGCTTTTTATAACTGTCTCGCTTATTATAGAGGATGTCGAAACAATTCAAACCATCGCGGGGTGGAGCAGTCTGGTAGCTCGTCGGGCTCATAACCCGAAGGTCGTCGGTTCAAATCCGGCCCCCGCAACCAATTTTTATTTAATTTCATATGTCGTCGCGGGGTGGAGCAGTCTGGTAGCTCGTCGGGCTCATAACCCGAAGGTCGTTGGTTCAAATCCAGCCCCCGCAACCAATTTTTAAATGAGATAGCGAAACGATAGCGTTTCGTGTTTTTTTTTGCTTAAAATGAAGTGTACAATGAGTACGTATGAGAAGTGAAAAAGGAGAACCATTCATGTATACATTGATTACGCATTCTGCGGCGGAGACGCAGGCAGTGGCAGAACGTTTGGCCACACTCGTCGAAGCAGGGACGGTCATCACGTTAAACGGTGACCTCGGTGCCGGCAAAACGACGTTCACACAAGGATTCGCAAAAGGACTTGGAGTCACGCGGAACGTCAACAGTCCGACCTTCACGATTATGAAACAATACAAAGGGCGATTGCCGCTCTATCATATGGATGTCTATCGTCTCGAGGATACGGGGGATGACATCGGTCTTGAGGAATATATCAACGGTGACGGTGTCGCCATCGTGGAGTGGTCGAACTTGATCGAGTCTTCTCTTCCAGAAGAACGCTTGGCCATCACGATTGAACGGGTCGGCGACGAAGAACGCAAACTGACACTCGCTCCGACGGGTGAGCGTTACGTTCAAATCGCCAAGGAGGTGCTCGCATGAAGCAATTGATGATTGATACCGCGACGACACGTTTGTCGGTCGCGTTAAGTGAGGCTGGAGAGATTCAAGCAGAAGCGACGGTCATGGTCTCAAAAAACCATGCGGTCACACTCATGCCGATGATTGAACAGCTCATGGCAGCGGTCAAGTGGACACCGAACATGCTCGAGCGCATCGTTGTCACGACAGGACCCGGGTCGTATACGGGAATTCGCATCGGAGTGACGACGGCGAAGACACTCGCTTATACGCTTAATCTTCCACTCATCGGCGTGTCCGCTCTTCAACTCATGGCAGCAGCCCCGAATACGGAATTGCCGGTCGTCTCATTGATTGACGCGCGCCGTGGCAATGCCTATATCGGATATTATCAGCACAACAAGGCACTGACGCACGATCAGCACGCCTCGGTCGCGGATTGGTTGCGACTGAATAGTCAAGGTCGCTTCCTTGTCGTCGGAGACGTGGAACCGTTCCGTGACGTGTTAAGTGAATATGACTTTATCGAGGCGCCGGCTGCCCATCGATACGGGCGTGCGAGTGATTTGGTCGTCTTCAGCGATGAGACGAGCGATGTCCATGCGTTTGAACCGGAGTATTTGCGACTCGCCGAGGCGGAAGCGAAATGGTTAGAGGGACAAAATAATGGCTGACGTGAAAATTCGGCGGATGACGTGGCTTGATGTCGAGGAAGTGACGAAAGTCGAAGAAGCGTCATTCGCCATTCCGTGGACAAAAGAGGCGTTCATGAATGAGATGCTTCGAAATGAACAGGCCGCTTATTTTGTCGCGGTCCATGACAAACGGGTCGTCGGGTTTGTCGGCGTTTGGACAATCGTCGATGAAGGACATATCACAAACATTGCCGTCTTACCTGAGTTTCGTGGACAGGGCATCGGCAATCAATTGTTAGCGGAACTTGTCGCGTTCGCCAAGTCGAAAGGACTCGTCGGATTGACGTTAGAAGTCCGCGTGTCGAACGTCGGCGCGCAAAAACTGTATGAACAGTTCGGTTTTATGCAAGCCGGTCGGAGAAGACGCTACTATCAGGATAATAATGAAGACGCCTATATTTATTGGGCGAAGTTAGGAAGTGAGTCAGAATGAACACATCACTGATTCTCTCGATCGAGTCGAGCTGTGACGAGACGTCTGTTGCGCTCGTCAAAGACGGGAAGACGTTATTGTCGAACGTCGTCTCTTCTCAAATCGAGAGTCATAAACGATTTGGTGGCGTCGTCCCTGAAGTGGCGTCTCGTCATCATGTGGAACGGATCACGTACGTGATTGACGATGCATTGAGTGAGGCAGGCGTGACGATGGAAGATGTCGATGCGGTCGCGGTCACACAAGGACCGGGTCTCGTCGGTGCCCTTCTCGTCGGGATCAGTGCGGCCAAAGCATTGGCGTTTGCCCATCAAAAACCACTCATCGGCGTCCACCATATTGCGGGTCATATTTACGCGAACGAACTCGTCGAAGAGATGCAGTTCCCACTCGTCTGTCTCGTTGTCTCTGGTGGACACACAGAGCTCGTCTATATGCCAGAACACGGTGTCTTCGAAGTCATCGGGGAGACACGTGACGACGCAGCGGGTGAGGCGTACGATAAGGTCGCACGCACGCTCAGTCTCCCATATCCGGGAGGTCCTGCGATTGACCGCTTGGCTGCAGTCGGGAAAGACACGTACAACTTTCCACGTGTTCGTCTCGAACCGGGTAGCTTTGACTTCAGTTTCAGTGGCTTGAAGTCATCGGTCATCAACGCCGTACACAATGCGGAACAACGAGGCGAGCCGGTTATCCCTGAAAACTTGGCAGCGAGCTTCCAGGCGAGTGTCGTCGAAGTGCTCGTCGAGAAAGCGATTCGTGCCGTGAAGGAAAAAGGGGCGAAGCAATTGCTTGTCGCAGGTGGTGTCGCGGCGAACCGTGGCCTCCGCGCAGCGCTTCAAGAAGCGGCTTCAGCTGAAGGGATTCAACTCGTCATCCCACCGCTTGACCTATGTGGGGACAACGCGGGCATGATCGGGGTGGCGGCTCATCACGCGTATGTGCGCGGGAAGCGCGATACACTAGCGATGAATGCGGTTCCTGGGTTATCCTTAGAAGAGAGCATGACAGTCTAGGGGGAAATAGAGACATGACGAAACGCATCATCATTGGAGGACTCATCGTACTACTCGTCGTTGCGACATTCTTACAAGTACGTGAGATCATCCGCGCTTACAATATCGCCTATCAAGAAGAAATTGTGCCAGAAGAGACACGAGTGAAGTCATTGACTGGAGAAGACACATTGGAGGGCATCGGTCGCGTGACCGGAGAGAATACCTTAATCGAGTCACTATACGGCTACACAAGCGTCGTCGATCAAGAGCCAGAGCGTGTGATCGTCGTCGATCGTAATCTCGGGGTACAGACAAAAGCGAGCGATGCTTATTATGAAATCGAGCGGGGTCGCGAGGCAACGGAAGAAGAAGCGGCAAAGTTTGATGATTTGATTGAAGAGCTCGACGATCAGCAACTGTTCGCACAAGTCATCTCGACACATGAAGCACGCTATGTGACGAATGGCGAAAAGCCGATGACGTTCTATAAGGTGTTCACACGTGACGTCGATACGAACGAGGCTGTCTTCTTCATCGCTGAGGACGGGACGAAGCTCGACTTCCACACGATTGGATTCCAACCGTTACGATATTTCTAATATAAAGAGAGGCCAGCGTATTCAAAACGCTGACCTCTTTTTTCATGCCTTCAAATTGGCAACAATCTTCCCGACGACGTGTCGGTCTGAGAGTTCGACCAACTTCTTCGGGATGTCCGTGAATGGGATCGTCTCTTGAATCATCGGTTGAATCTCGCCCGCTGCAAGCAGTTCGAGCATGTGCGTGCCGATGCGGACGATGTTCGCCTCGCTCACGCGGTCCTGTTGATGATGAATCGCATTGAGGGCGACCTCATGGTAGGAAATGACACGTGTGAACGGTTTAATGACACTCATGTCAGGGGCTCCGGCGATATGGGCGATGTGTCCGTTATAGGCGATGACTTTGAGGGAAGCGGTCGCCGTCTCACGACCGACGGGATCAATGACGGCATTGACACCGTGACCACTCGTCAGTTCCATCACTCGTTGTTGCCAGTCTTCCGTATTGTAATCGATCGCCTCGTCAGCTCCGAGCTGTTTGACCCAGTCATGATTGCGCGCTGAAGCGGTCGTGATGACACGCTTCCCGAGATACTTCGCTAGTTGAATGGCAAATCCACCGACACCACCGGCACCCGCGTGAATGAGGATCGTGTCGATCGCATTCATCGGAAGTTTCTCAAAGATGGCTTGGTACGCCGTAAATCCAGCTGTCGGTAAGGCGACCGCATCAGCGAACGAGACGGATTCTGGAATCGGGACGACCATGTGCGCCTTGGCACGAGTGAACTCGGCGAAGCCACCCCATTCATTCCAGTTGCTGTGGTAGAGGACGCGGTCACCGACTTGTACATTCGTCACGTCATCCGCGACAGCGGCGATTGTACCCGCGACATCGAGCCCGAGGACGTGAGGGTATGACCATTCGGGTTTGCCGTTGGTCGCCGTTTTATAGTCAACCGGGTTCAGTCCTGCATATTCTCCCTCAATCAATACCTCGCCGGAACGAAGCGTCGGTGTATCAACCTCTTCGATTCGCATCGTCTGCCATGTGTTCGGTTCGTGTAGTAATAAAGCTTTCATCAACTATCCACTCCTTATAAATTTATTTATCGATATATCCTTTAAACGTTATTTGTCTTATGATTTACTGCCTTTTATACTGAAGATAACGAATACAAAAGGAGTTTACACAGATGATTGATTTTGAATGGTATCGCAGTTTTATCCACGTGTATCAACAACGTTCCGTGTCGGCAGCGGCGCGTGTCCGCTTTTTGACCCAACCGGCTGTCAGCCAGCATATCGCCGCACTCGAAGCGGAACTCGAGACGTCCCTCTTCACACGAGCGCCACGTCAGATGATTCCGACGGATGCGGGGAAGGAACTATACACGCAAGTGGTCGGCTTGATCGACCGTCTCGAGGAATTATCGCTTGAGATGAAATACGTCTCAGGGGAGCAACCGCGTCCTGTCCTCAAGTTCGGTGGACCGACCGAGTTCGTCACACATGAGATTATACCAGCTTTGCCGCTTGATGCTGCACAGTACATCGCAGATTTCGGGATGACAGCAGATTTGATCAAACGCTTGGCGGACGGGGAGCTCGACTTTGTCATCGCGACGAAGCGGATGGAGGAGCCAGGAATTCAATATGTCCCGATTGCCGACGAATCGTTTTTGTTAGTGGCACCGAACGATTGGGAAATCCCAACCGACGAGTTAAAAGACTGGATGGACCGTCAGCCGTGGATCAGTTATGGATTGGAGCTTCCCATCATCCGTCGTTACTACCAGACACAGTTCGGGGAACGCCCAGACATCCGTCCGGAAATGATCCTACCGAACGTCGACGCCATCCTTGCGGCAATCGAATCGAAGTGTGGCATTAGCATCTTGCCGAATTATTTGATTCGGCATGCACTCGAGCGAGGAACGGTTCAAGTCGTGGCGCCTGAGCGTTTTGCGACGAACGTCATTTACCTCGCGCACCGGACAGAGTCGAAGCATGACCCTGTCATCAATCAAGTCATCCGAGCGCTCCAAGATGCAAAATGAAGTAGGACCCACGTGGGCCCTACTTTTTTCAATTAAGTAAGCTCTTCTAAAAATTGAACGTCGCGACTAGCGAGAAGCGGCTCTGCTTCTTGGCGATACGTTTGATAGTGGGGTGAGGCGATATGCGCATCGAGTGCCGCCTTGTCGACCCACTTTTCGTAAAAGACGAACGTGTCGGGGTTGTCTTCGACACGATGTAACGTATAGAAGACGCAACCTGCCTCGGCGCGTGATGGGGTGACGACTTGACGTAAGTGTGTCTCAAGTTCTGCCCCAAGACCAGCCTTTGCTTGAATCTGAGCTAAGATGGTGATCATCTTTATTCCTCCTCATCTATAAAACCCGCCTGTTTGGACAGGCGGGTCATTCTCTTCTATCGACTGGCAACGAGAAAGAATCGATTAGTTTAATGTGTTGATGACGGCTTTTGCGACAGCAACGGTTGATTGTGGGTTTTGGCCTGTCACCAAGTTTCCATCGACTTGAACGTTTTCTGTGAAGTTGTCTGCGAGCACGATGTTCGCACCGAGTTCACGAAGACGCGTTTCAAGTAGGAACGGCATGTAGATATCAAGACCTGTCGCACGTTCTTCTTCATCCGTGAACGTCGCAATCGTTTTACCGTTCACGAGTGGTGTGCCGTCAGACAATGTCGCACCGACAAGACCAGCTGGACCGTGGCAGACGGCAGCAACTGTTTTACCTGCTTCAAATAGTGAACGGATCGCAACATTCAACGCTTCGCTTTGTGGAAGGTCGAACATCGTTCCGTGACCACCTGGCATGAAGATGGCATCGAATTGATCGAAGTTGGTGATCGTCTTCAAATCGATTGTGTCTTCAAGAAGGGGAACCGTCGCTTGAATGTCAGCTGGTACTTCTCCTTCTAAACTGCGTGCGTCGATTGGAGATTGACCACCGTTCGGGCTAGCGACCGTGATGTCATATCCTTGTTGTTTGAACTCGAGGTATGCCTCACCGAACTCGGATAACCAAATTCCAGTCGCATGACCTTCCTTCATTTCTTTTGCGTTCGTCACGACCATTAATACATGTTTACTCATCTGTCATTCCTCCTAAGAAATAATCCGGGGTTTCGGTACGTGACTAGAATAACGCGCACTCTAACGAAAAACAAATTAAGAAAAAGTACCTTATCTATAAATATATTTATACATAAATGAAAAAGTCGTCCCCTTCGAAAAGAGGACGGTCTGTTCACGCTTTTGGTTGTCGATAATTCTCTCGATGCCACGTATTGATGCGGCTCACGATAAACACAAGAAGGGCGAGGATCCACATGAAGAGCGTCTCTTCATAGAAGTGGGCCCATACCGATCCAGGCGCATAGAACGTATGAACGGTCACATCGACCGGCCAGACGACGATCCGGATGAAGAGCGTGCTCATGAGTAGTCCGCTGAAGAGACTAAGCAAGATTCCAGGCCACGTCTGGATGATAAAACCGATGACGACAGGTAGGAAGAAAAAGAGAATAGACGGGACGATTGTCGGCTCCCCGCGGATGAGTTCAGACACGAACTCGGTCCCGGTCGGCACGATATAAGCGAGTCCCGTGAGGAACGCTTGAATGAACTCGATTCGCATGGCACGGGTACGCATCATGTATGGAGTTCCTCCCATTCCGCATAAAGCGCGGTGATCGATTCTTTCGCTGCATCCGATTCAGTCGATAATTCTTGTGCGCGGGCGAAGTCGTTGAAGACGTCCGGCTCACAAAGCAACTGTTCAATCTCATCGAGACGATTCTCATGTTGCTCGATTGCCAGTTCAATCTCTTCGATGCGCTGTTTGATGCGGCGCTCTTCCCGTTGCTGTTCTTTATCGGCGCGCTGTTTTTTCACGACGACCTGCTTCGTCTCCTCACGGGCGAGTCGCGCGAGTTCCTCGAGCTCTTCTTTCTTCTCGACATAGTACGAGTAGTCCCCGAGATACTCGTCGATACCGTTCGGCGTGATCTCTAGCACACGCGTCGCGAGACGGTCGATGAAGTAGCGGTCGTGCGAGACGAAGAGAATCGTGCCCGGATAGTCGAGAAGGGCATTCTCTAAGATCATCTTCGAGTCGAGGTCCAAGTGGTTCGTCGGCTCGTCTAGGATGAGCAGGTTTGGTTGCTCAAGCTTCAGCTTGGCCAACGTGAGGCGTGCCCGTTCGCCACCGGATAGTTCGTGTACACGCTTCATGACGTCATCGCCGCTGAAGAGGAACTGTCCGAGAAGACTCCGAACTTCTTGCTCGCGCATGAGCGGCCAGTCGTTCCAAATCTCATCGATGACACGGTTCGCGTCAGACAAGTTCTGTTGCTCCTGATCGTAGTAGCCGATTTCGACGCCGGTCCCGTAACGGATGTCACCGGTAAGGGCGGCTTGTTGTTTCGTCAACACTTTTAGTAATGTCGACTTTCCGACCCCGTTCGGACCGACGAGAGCGACGGATTCCCCGCGCTGTAGCTGGAAGCGGAGATTTTGGGCAATCGGTTCCTCATACCCGATAGCGAGGTCACTCGCGCTCAACACATCGTTCCCGCTCTGTCGTTTGATGGAGAATGAGAGAACGGCACTGCGTTCGTCACCATCCGGAGCATCGAGACGGTCGACTTTCTCCAGACGCTTTCGCACACTTTGTGCCCGTTTCGTCGTCGTCGCCCGGGCGATATTTCGTTGAATGAAGTCCTGCATCTTGGCAATCTCTTCTTGTTGCGATTCAAACTGCTTCTTCTCTTGTTCGTAGAGGGCAGCCTTCTGCTCGAGATACTTTGTATAGTTCCCGACGAAGCGACGGCTGCGGTGACGTGACAGCTCATAGACGACCGAGACGACGCGGTCGAGGAAGTATCGGTCGTGGGAGACGATGAGGACGGCGCCTTTATAGCCGCTCAAGTACTTCTCAAGCCAGGCAAGCGTCTCGATGTCCAAATGGTTCGTCGGCTCGTCCAAGATGAGCAGGTCGGGACTTTGAAGGAGCATCTTCGCTAAGGCGAGACGTGTCCGTTGTCCACCAGAGAGCGTATCGATCCGACGTTCGAAGTCGTCCGGATAGAAGCGCATCCCGTGAAGGACCGAGCGGATGGTCGCTTCATACTGGTAACCGCCGCGCTCTTTGAACGTGTGCTGTTCTTCATCGTAAGAGGAGAGGAGACGTTCGTAAGCCGCAGAGTCATTTAGGATCCGTTCCGATCCCATGTCAGCTTCCATGCGACGGAGCGTCTTCTCTTGCTCGATCAAGTCCGTGAAGACGGTGAGCATCTCGTTCCAGATCGTTTCGTCGGATTCGAGCCCTGAGTCTTGGGCGAGATAGCCGATGGTGACGTCTTTTGGTTTCATGATGTCCCCAGAGTCATAGTTATATTCACCTGCGATGACTTTCAAAAGCGTCGACTTACCGGCCCCGTTACGGCCGACGAGTGCGACGCGTTCGCCTTCCTGGATTTCGAGTTTGACGTTTTCTAAAATCGGCTCGACGCCGAAGGATTTGGATAAGTTATTGACTTGCAGTAGGATCAAGTGAAAAAACCCCTTTCTCTCTATTTAGTATACTGTATTTTTCAGCGATTTTAGGTATATTCGTTGAGTGGTCATGTGAATTCGTTTACAATCAAGGTGTATGAAATTCAGATTCGTTTGTAACGTGTCGTAAAAAGGAGGCTCTTTCCGTTGAGTCAAAACGAACCAAAGATTCCACAAGCGACAGCCAAACGGTTGCCACTATACTATCGATTTATTCAAAGCCTGCACGCGTCAGGGAAACAGCGTGTCTCTTCAGCAGAACTGAGTGAGGCGGTCAAGGTCGATTCGGCTACGATTCGCCGTGATTTCTCGTACTTCGGTGCGCTCGGTAAAAAGGGATATGGCTATAACGTGCAGTATCTGTTAGACTTTTTCCGAAAGACACTGAATCAGGACGAGATTACGAATGTCGCCTTGGTCGGGGTCGGTCACCTTGGGACGGCATTCGTCAACTATAACTTCCTTAAAAACAATAACACACATATCGTCGTCGGGTTCGACGCAGACGAGACAAAAGTCGGCACGACGATGTCAGGCGTCCCAATTCATCACGTCGATGAGATGGAACAAATTATGAAGCAAAACAAGATCGACGTCGCCATTTTGACGGTACCTTCTGCCTATGCGCAGTCCGTCGCAGACGACTTGGTCCGTTTCGGAATCAAGGGCATCTTGAACTTCACACCGGCACGACTCACCGTACCGGACACGGTTCGCGTCCATCACATCGATTTGTCGATTGAGCTGCAGTCACTCATTTACTTTATGCAACACTATCCAACCGCTGAGGGGGTCCATCAATAATGGAATTACTAGCATCATCACTCGTCGTCGGTATGCCTGGTGGCGTCAGTATTTTCGTCATCGCCATCATCGCGCTTATTCTCTTCGGACCGAAGAAATTGCCGGAGTTTGGTCGCGCGGCCGGGCAAACGCTTCGTGAGTTCAAAAATGCAACGAATGGCATGATGAGCGAGCACGACGAGAATGACAAGAAAGCTATCGAAAAGAAAGAGCAGTAAGCCATGAATCATCAACCTGATCAAGAGCGGGAACTCACCGATCACTTGACAGAGCTGCGGAGACGACTGATGCTATCTGCATTTGTCGTCTTTGCCTTCTTTTTGATGGCTTTGCCGAGTGTCAAATATGTACTCGCGTACTTGCAAGAAGATCTCGTCGAACGCGGGCTCGAACTGAACGCCTTTGGGGTCGCGGACCCGCTCATGATTTACTTGAACTTGGCGCTCATTATCGGTCTGATTGCAGCGAGCCCATTCCTACTGTATCAAGTGTGGGCGTTTGTCGCACCCGGTCTGCATCCGAATGAACGGAAAGGCACGCTCGCCTATATCCCGATCATCTTCGGACTGTTCTTGATCGGTCTTGCGTTCGCCTACTACTGGTTGTTCCCGCTCGTCCTCGATATCTCGACGGACCTCGGGCAAGACCTCGGACTCGAACAAATCATCGGGGCGAACAATTACTTCACGTTCTTGTTGCAACTGACGATCCCGTTCGGTCTATTGTTCCAATTGCCGGTCGTGACGATGTTCCTCACTCGAATCGGTGTCGTGACACCGTACTTCTTATCGAAGATTCGTAAGTATGCGTATTTTGCGCTATTCGTGGTCGCGGCATTCATCACACCGCCGGATTTGACATCGCACCTCATGGTATCATTGCCACTCTTCTTCCTATATGAAATCAGTTTATCGATTTCACGCGTCGCCTACAAAGGGGTGCTGCGTCGGGAAAAAGAGGCGATGGTGCAAGAACAGATGGATTTAATGAAACAGATGAATGAGAAATGAGCATCGTTCCGTAATTGGAATGATGCTTTTTTTGTCGTTTCAAGCTGATGTCATACGGTATGAGTGATTGAGATAATTTTCCATTTCATGTGTTACAATAAAATGAGTCGCACAGTGAAGGGGGAGGCACGATGATTTGAGAGTACAACGGAGAAGACTTTATATTGCTAGGCGCTCTGACAACCATCCTACTACTTTTCTTGTTTTTCTCTATCAAATCTCGATTGCGACGTCAATTCCTCGTCTCGTCGTTGCTACTCGTAACTGGCTATATCTTATTTCTTGTCGGAATGACAATCGTACGTGGTTGGGATGCACTCGGTTGGATTGCACTAGGGTTGATCTTGTACGTACTTGGTATGATTCTTCACGTTGGCATTGTCATTTATCAGAAGCTGAAAATAAGACGTGAGGGACAGTCTTGAAAGCGTCTTTCCAATCAAGTTATGGAGGTAAATAAGGATGAATGACATCACCATTTTGCTCGTACTGCTGTTTGGACTCACACTGGGAGTCATCATTTCAACATATCAAATGATTCGAACGAAAAAACAAAGGCCTTTTCCATTAATCTTAAATACAGTATTGGCCGTAAGTGGCTATATACTACTAATTGGCAGTCTGACGTTTGGGTACGGCTGGGGAGCACTGTGGTGGGCGGTCGTCGGACTTTGCATGAACGTCTTCGGTTTGATCGTGCATCTATTTGTAATAAGCTATCATCTATTGAAAAAGCGACGAGTCCGGTCATGAGAATGAGCGGATTTTTGCTGTTCAAACTTTAGACACTTTTACGTGAAATAGTGAGCATAGTCGTTGAACCTTATATTGTGAAATAGTACACTAAGGTCAAGAAGTAAATGTGATATTTATCACAATAAAAACGAAACGTACTGTCTAACATAAAAGGAGAGACGACTCATATGAAAATCGCAGTCATTGGATGTACACACGCAGGGACAGCAGCAGTCAAAGGATTACTCGCCAAGCACGACAATCTCGATATCACCGTTTACGAGCGGAACGACAACGTCAGCTTCCTCTCGTGTGGGATTGCGCTCCACGTCGGTGGGGTCGTCCAACGTGCGGAAGAGTTATTCTACTCGTCTCCACGTGAACTTGAAGAACTCGGTGCAACGATGCGCATGAAACATGACGTCTTGTCGATCGATGCTGAAGCGAAGACGGTCCACGCCAAAAATCTTGAGACCGGGGAAGACGTGCATGACACGTATGATCGCTTGATTGTTACGACGGGTTCATGGCCGATCGTCCCAACGCTCCCAGGAATCGAAATGAATGGAATCGAGCTCTGTAAAAACTATGCGCATGCCCAACGCATCATCGAGCGTGCGACAGATGCGACGAAGATTGCTGTCATTGGGGCGGGCTATATCGGGGTCGAACTCGTCGAGGCGTTCGAAGCATACGGGAAACATGTCACCTTCATCGATAGTGCCGACCGCATCTTGAACAAATATCTCGATAAGTCGTTCACGGATCAATTAGAAACAGACATGACCAGTCGCGGAATCGACCTTGAACTCGGTCAGACGGTCGAGGCGTTCCGTGGTACAGATGGAAATGTAACACATGTCGTGACGGACAAAGGTGAATTCGAAGCGGATCTCGTCATTCTCTGTGTCGGATTCCGTCCGAACACAGGGCTCCTTGAAGGACAGGTCGACATGCTCGGAAACGGTGCCATCATCGTCGACGAATATATGCGTACGAGCAACCCGGACATCTTTGCGGCAGGTGACAGCTGTGCCGTCTACTACAACCCGGCACGCACACATGCCTATATCCCACTTGCGACGAACGCTGTCCGCATGGGAACGCTCGTCGCGGAAAATATGATGCATCCACGCGTCCGCTACCAAGGGACACAAGGAACGTCAGGACTTCGACTCTATGACTGGAATATCGCGTCGTCTGGTTTGACGGAAGAAGCGGCAGCGCTCTTTGGACTCGACGTCGAAAGTGTCGTCATCGAGGATGCGTATCGTCCGGAGTTCATGCCGACCGCAGAGAAAGTCGAATTCAAACTCGTCTATGAAAAAGAAACACACCGAATTGTCGGTGGACAAGTGTTATCAAAAGCGGATTTGACGCAAGCGGTCAACACGCTCTCGCTAGCCATCCAAAACGAGATGACAATCGAAGAACTCGCCTATGTCGACTTCTTCTTCCAACCACACTACAACAAACCATGGTACTTCCTGAACAGTGGAGCGCTTGAAGCGATGAAAGATAAAGTGAATGCCTAATAGAAAAACGCGGAAGCTAACAGCTTTCGCGTTTTCTTATAGATAGCGTGGTTCATCTTTCATGGAATTCGTCAAAATCATATAAAGCAAGAAACTCCCTGGCAGAATCAAAAAGACGAGTCGAACTCCGATTGAAGAAATACCAAAGTATTCAGCAATCCCACCACATACTCCAGACAAGGAGCGGTCGGTCGCCGACTTACGAAGTGTACGTTGCATAACAAAGCTCCTTATGAGTTGATATGTAAATTTTACCATAATAAGTACATAAAACATCCTCACCGATTGATTTGTTAATGTAGATTATTTACAAGTTACTCGGGGAAAAAGGATAGGGTAAGTGCGTGTCATGCTGTCTACCTTAGAGGAGGAATGTTTCATGGCTAAAAAGGAAAAACAACCGTATCATATCGTTACATTCACGTTCCCAGAAGAATCAATCTCGTATCAGGCGTTTAGTAAGCTGAAAAAGTACCATTCGGATGGACTCGTCGGTTTCGAACAATTGGTCGTCATCAAGCGTGAAGAGAACGGGGCGTTCTCGTTTGAGGATGCGGCGCAGCTCGCACCGGTCAACAAGTCGACGAAAGGTGCACTCATCGGGATGGCGGTCGGAATCCTCGGGGGTCCGTTCGGAATCTTATTCGGGACACTCACAGGTGGTCTCATCGGTGGTACGAAAGACGTGAAGCATATGCAAGGGATTCAAGATACGTTTAAACGAACGGTCGGAAACATCGAACCGGGTCAGACGGGCGTCATGGCCATCGGGGAGGAGTTCGATCCATCGATTTTAGATGGGCTCGCAGAAGAATTTGGAGGAACGGTCACACGGACAGACGAGGAGTTGTGAGACATGAAACTCGGAATCTTAGGTGCCGGGAAAGTCGGACGCACGCTCGGGGAGCGATTCGAACAGGCCGGTTATGAGGTGTTGTATGGAACACGTACAGAGCGGGAAGGGACGTTGACCTTACAAGAGGTCGCCTCGACGAGTGATGTTTTATTGCTATGTACGCCGTTCGCGGCAGCGGTCGACCTGTTACCGACACTCGACGGACTAGATGGGAAAGTATTGATTGATGTGACGAATCCAATCGCCATCGAATTTAACGAAGTCGAGCGACCGGACGGGGTATCGGGTGCGGAGTATTTACAGCGACTCATTCCGGATACGAAAGTTGTGAAGGCGTTCAATCAGACCGGGGTCGAGAATTTAGGCGATCCGAATGGGTCCGTCATGTTCGTCGCGGGTGAAGATGAGGAAGCGGTGGGGCTTGTCGTCGAGCTATCAAACAAAATCGGCTTCGATACACATCCACTCCACGGTCTGAAGCTTGCTCGTGAGCTCGAAGGGTTGGCGTGGCTCTGGATTCATAATGCGGTGAAAGAGCGAAAGTCACGGGACTTCGCCTTCTACTTAACAGAACGCTAAAAGACGATTGGGGCAAATGCCTCAATCGTCTTTTTTGATTAGAATCCTGTATAGCGATCAGAACGGGTTTGAAGCAGCTTAATCGTCTCGCGCTCAATCTGCTCAACTTCACGTTGTTGCCAACCCGGCATGAGAAATGCATCAACGAGTGCCCAAATGCCTGTGATGAATGCACCGAGACCGAGCGTCAAGACGACGAGTAGGACCATGGCGATTCCTGAACCGATTTTTTTGAAATAGAAACGATGCGCACCAAATGCACCGAGGAAAAACCAAAGCAAGTAGGCGACGAGCAAGCTACGTTTTCGTTTTTCGACTTCGCTGTTCACGAGTAACATTTCTTCTGTCGTCAAATCCATACGCGAATCATACATAGGACTCCAACTCCTTATCCATAATTGTTATAATGAGTTCGCACTCAAGTATATCGGAAAATGGATTTATTTCCATGATTTCCTGAAAAGAAAAGAGGTTCTTTATGCTTTTTCCGATTTTGACGTTCATCGTCGCCTTCGTTCACGTCGTTGGTGGGGCGATTGCCCTTTATCAATATCCACAATATAAGCGCATGGCCATCAGTGCCATCGTGCTCGGGTTCGTCTACGGTGGGTTGACCGTAGCTGTGATTGGATTATGACGAACAGACCACTGCGTTCGCGACTTCAAATGAAGAGCGGTTATCAATTGGGGACATACTTATTTTTAAGTCTCATCATTTTTGATTTACTCTTAGGCGACGTTCCGAGAATCTCGTTTGCGATGTATGCAGTTTTCTTTTACTTTTGGCAACGGGAGCGTGTAGAAAAAGAAGAGAAGGGGTTAGCCGAGAAGATGAAGCGGAAGTCGGATGAGTGGACGATCACACTTGTCGTCTTGCTTTGTTTGGTAGGCTATGTGGTCTCCCTTGGCCTACAATATCCATCCGTTTCGTTGCTCGAGCTGAGCATTTACGGCTTCTCGACAATCTTCTGCATCCGGGCGTTGACCTTGATCTATGCGATGTACCAACAACAGCTCGACTAAAAACCATCCCTCCGCTGAGAAAGGATGGTTTTTTGTTTAGGACGCCGCTCGTCGTAGGACGAGCTTTTCTTTTACATAAATTCCGCTATAGACGAGGAAGCAACCGAAGCTGACTAACAGTCCGATGTAGACGCTCATCATGAACGGGGTGAGGAGCGACCCGATTAAAATCGTCGAGCGTGATAAGAAGTCGGCACCGGCGAACGACGTTCCGGCAAACGCCGAGTACGCACCACGTCGGTCTTCTGGCATCATGTTCGCCTTCTCCGTATTCAATACGGGCGAGTACAACAATTCGCCGAACGTTGCGATGAGCATGAAACCGAGGAGGAGCATCATCGAGTTCGCACTCGTGATGACGGCGTATCCGATCGTGTACAACGCGAGTCCGCCGAGTAGCGTATGCTTGTTTGAGAAACGGGAGGCGAGACGTTGAATGAAGAACGTCAACGCGACGACGATGAGCGTGTTCTCGATTTGAATGAGACTCATCATCCGCACCCCATTGATTGTCCATGATTCAATCGAGAGCGATTCGAATGAATCGGCGAGCCGGACCGCGACATAACTACCCATCGAGAACTCGGCAGCGAGGATACACATCGAGCCGAAGACGACTTTGACGAACGGACGGTCACGCCAGGCGATTTGATAGCTTTGGAACACGTCGACGAAGACGAGGCGGAGCTTTTGGGACGTCCACGTCCGTTTCGTGTCTTCGAGGAAGATGGCGTACGCGATCGGCAACATGCTCGACGTGAACGTCAAAATCCAAAACAGTAACAGTTGGTTGCTGACATAGAGCCAGCCCCCGAGTGCCGTCCCGATCGTGATTGAGAGGTTGATCAACCAGTAATCGAGCGCATAAACGGCTTTTCGGTTCTCAGGTGTTGTCGCGTCGATGATGATGGCACTCATCGCAGGCCGCCCGAGGTTATTCGTGACCGTGAAAATCGTATAGGCGATCATAAAGACGATCATCTGGTCGAACTGAAGACTGAGCGTCATGACGAGAAACATCGATGCCGTGAGGCTGGCCGTCAACACGAGAAGTCGCTTTCTTGAAAACTTATCGGCGAGGTATCCCCCGATTAACCCGATCACGTATCCGAGACAGACGAGCGAGATCAAGAAGACTCCCGCTATCCATTCGTTGAACGCTTTGACAAAGAGAAGTGCCATGAACGGCATGATGGCGAATGAGACCGAACGGTTAAAAAATGATGTCACGAGTCGAACTTTTATTGGTTTAGGTATATCTTTCCATTTCATCTTGTCACCTTCCATTCTGTACCTGTATGATAAACAAGACAACAGATTTGAAAAATGGACGACATGGGGAAATGATGTCCACTTTTAAGGGGGGGATGTGACGTGGATGCATATTTATTTCGATTGTGGAAAGAGTGTCGGGATGGGGCGTACACGATTTCCGATATGGCGGAAGCCATTCATTTAAGCCCGAAACAGACGAAGCGTCATTTGGCACGGTGGCAAGAAGAAGGGTGGCTCACGTATACGAGTGGACGCGGACGGGGAAATTTGACGCGTCTCGAATGGCTACGACACGTCGAGCGTGATTTGGCAAAACAGTTGCTTGACCGCATGGAGAAAGAGTCGGTCGAGGCAGTGACGAATCAACTGGAGTGGGACTGGTCGCCTGCGCAGGCAGGACGGTTCATGCGCCAGCTCGAGAAGAAGTTCGGTTACGTCCAAACGTCGAGCGATGCACTCATCATCCCGCGACGCCGTCACTTTTTGACGACACATCCGCTCGAGGCGGCTGACATCCACAGTGCCCACCTCGTCCAGAACGTCTTCAATCGTCTGTTCATGATTGACGCGTCCGGGGAGGTCACGGGGGAACTTGCGCATCACTATGAATGGCAGGGGAGTACGCTCGTCTTGTTTCTTCGGAAAGGGGTCCGTTTCCATGACGGGTCGCTCATGACGAGTAAAGATGTGACGAAGAGTCTGCGCATGCTCGTTCAGTCAGATGCGTATCGCTATATGTATCGGCACGTCCGGCATATCGCATCGAACGGCACGTATCGCGTCGACGTCACGCTCGACCGGCGACGGAATTCGTACATCCCGAAACTGTCGATGATCCATACGAGTATCGCCAAAGGAAGTGTCGGGACTGGGCCGTTTCAATTGGATCGCCATGACAAGGAGAAGACGGTCCTTCTCGCCTTCGAGAATTATTTTGGGGTGCGGGCGCTTTTGGACCGGGTCGAGTTCATCAAAGTGCCGGACGGATACGATCCGACGTATCGCATCTCATCAAGAGATTCCAAAGAAACTGGACACATCTCGACACCATCCGGGTTCGGGCTTGTCATCTTGAACAGTCACCCGAATAGTGTGTTCGCCAATGAAGAAGCGCGGCATTATATGCATCGATTGATTGCGGAGATTCGTCCGGAAATTGGGACGTTGAATGAGCGAAGAACACCGAACGACCGAGGTTTTCTCGGAACGATGAGCGAGACGTATCGCATTCCAGAAGGAACACCTGTCACATTCGACCGACCGATTCGCATCAAACAGACAGATTTCACGAATGATACGACCGACTGGATTGCCGAGATGTTGACGCGTCACGGCATTGCATATGAGTTCGTGCCCATCAGCTTCAAAGATTCGATTCATGACAAAACGTATTATGAATACGTCGATTTGGTCGTTCATGGTGAAGTATTCGAGCGGAACATCACGCTCGGGTTTGAACAGTTTATGACGAACGAGTACTCACCCCCGCATAAAGTGTTCCCTTATATAGAGGGGATGACGGAGCGGGTTGGACAATATGATGACCTGCCGTTTGAGGACTGGTTGCCGCTGCACCGGGAGATCGAACGCGAGTTGAAAGAAAATTCGTACTTCATCCCGCTCTATAACGAGGAGCGAACCATCCCGTTCCCGGTCGAGTTGAAGGACGTCTGTGTCGACTTGTTCGGCTACTTTGATTTTGCCAAACTATGGATTCCATCTTAAGGAGGGATATGATGCGTAAGAAGTTACTCATTGGGTTCATGGTCTTTTTTGTAGGACTGTTTTTGTTCGCGCTATGGGATGGTGAGTTCGTCGCCTTGTCAATCACTGGCCTAGGGTTTGCGATTTATGGTTATCGACACGAAGAGATTGAAAAACTTGAGGAAAAGGTGACGAAGAGAATCATGAGACAGGTCGATGCGACACTCATGAGCATTATGATTTACGGTATGCTGGTCATTAGCATTATCATCAATTTCTTCTTGAATGAACCACATATCCTACTGATTGACGCCATTTATGTATTGTTAGGTGTGGTGTTCGGTCTGCGTGGACTGCTCATTCGGAGTGTCTATCAAGAAGAAATACAGAATCGATCGAAAGTGACAGCCATAAGAAAAACCCCGAGCTCGTAAGGCTCGGGGTTTCGTTATGCGGATTTGTCCGTGCCTTCTTTTTTGACTTTTCGGGCGAGTGCCAAGATTTGATACACTTTGAAAAAGTCGTAAGCGGCGACGGCGATGATAAAGTACGTCCAGAAGCTGAAGCCGTACTCTTGTACCGAGAAGTACGCGAGGACGGTGAACAACACACCGAACGATAGACTGAAGAGCATCATCACTTTTAATTGTCGCGGCATAACTGCCACCTCATTTCTACATTAAAAATAGTACGAGCATCACGAGCGCGTTGTTAAACGCGTGGATGGCGATTGGAACGATCAATCGTCTTGTCTTCGCATATGCGTACGAGAATGCAAAACTCATCGCGATATACACGAGGAACCGATTATCTTGGTGGATGAGTGCGAATAGAATCGAACTGACACCAAAGGCAATCCAGAAACCGAAGCGCGCGTTCAAGTTCCCGAACAAAATATGACGGAAGAGAATCTCTTCGATGATCGGTCCGAGTAAGACGACTGGCAAAATCATAAGTGGAATGACTTCCACCATCTCGGCGATGTTTTGTGTGTTCATCGACTCGACCAGTTCACCAGAGATGGCCGTCTCAATCAAGTTCGCCACGATGACGAGCCCGTATTGCATCAAAATCCCGAGCCCGATCCATTTGACCGTGTCGTTCAAGTTCGACTGGATACCTTGGGCTTTGTATTGTTTCAAGTCTGGCCAGATGAGCAAGATCGACAGAACAATCGTTACACCGAATCCGATGGCTAGCCAGAGCCCGACGAACGTTTCCGTCAACCATTCCGGCCGTACTTCACTAATGACGAGCGGGAACAGTTGGACGAACGCATATAGTAAAATCGGGGTGAGGTGCCGGAGACGAATGTTAGGCGCCATCGAAAAACGGGTATTTATCGATTGGTTTGAGTTTAGTGTAGCCAATTCAACACGTCCTTAATCATAAGAGTGAACCTACCTTTTTTTCATTGTAACAAATAAGTTCTCTTGACCGCGAGTAAGAGCATTTTTTAATGTATCCCCCTTGATTTTTTTATCGACACATACTACACTAATCAGTGTTAGCACTCCTTTTAACTGAGTGCTAAAACCTTACGATACACATTACATCATTCATATTCGGAGGAGGGTTTTTCCATGTTAAAACCACTAGGCGATCGTGTCATCATCGAAGTCGTGGAGAAAGAAGAAAAGACGATCGGGGGCATCGTGCTTCCTGATACGGCGAAAGAAAAGCCGCAACAAGGGAAAGTCGTCGCAGTCGGAACAGGCCGCGTGACGGACGAAGGCAAGCGCATCGATCTCGACGTGAAAGAAAATGATTTGGTCATCTACTCGAAGTACGCAGGTACCGAAGTGAAGCATGATGGAAAAGAGTACTTAATCGTTCGCGAGAGCGATATTCTCGCAATCGTAGGCTAAGCACCATTATTCAAAAACTTTTTTAGGGGGAAATGAACGATGGCAAAAGATATTAAATTCTCAGAAGATGCACGTCATGCGATGCTTCGCGGCGTCGACGCACTCGCTGACGCAGTCAAAGTAACGATTGGACCAAAAGGACGTAACGTTGTCCTCGAGAAGAAATTCGGTTCACCACTCATCACAAACGATGGCGTGACAATCGCGAAAGAAATCGAACTCGAAGACCGCTTCGAAAACATGGGCGCGAAACTTGTTGCGGAAGTCGCGTCGAAGACGAACGAAGTCGCAGGGGACGGTACGACAACAGCGACAGTCCTCGCACAAGCGATGATTCGTGAAGGGCTCAAGAACGTCACAGCGGGCGCGAACCCGATGATTCTTCGTAAAGGAATCGACAAAGCAGTCACACGCGCACTTGAAGAGTTGAAAGCTATCTCGAAACCAATCGAGTCTAAAGAAGCGATCGCACAAGTCGCAGCGATCTCGGCAGCGGACGAAGAAGTCGGCGAATTGATCGCAGAAGCGATGGAGCGCGTCGGGAACGACGGTGTCATCACAATCGAAGAATCACGCGGCTTCACGACTGAACTCGACGTCGTCGAAGGGATGCAGTTCGACCGTGGATACTTGTCACCATACATGATCTCAGACTCTGACAAGATGGAAGCGTCACTCGACAACCCGTACATCTTGATCACAGACAAGAAAATCTCAAACATTCAAGAAATCATCCCAGTGCTCGAGCAAGTCGTGCAACAAGGGAAGCCAATCTTGATCGTCGCAGAAGACATCGAAGGCGATGCACTCGCGACACTCGTCTTGAACAAACTCCGTGGTACGTTCAACGCGGTAGCCGTCAAAGCACCAGGATTCGGTGACCGTCGTAAAGCGATGCTCGAAGACCTCGCGACACTCACAGGTGGTCAAGTCATCACAGAAGACCTCGGTCTCGATCTCAAATCAGCATCACTCGACATGCTCGGTCGCGCATCGAAAGTCGTCGTCACAAAAGACACAACGACTGTCGTCGAAGGTGCAGGAAACGAAGAAACAATCAAAGCACGCGTTCAAACGATCCGCAACCAAATCGAAGAGACAACGTCTGACTTCGACCGTGAAAAACTCCAAGAGCGTCTCGCGAAACTCGCAGGTGGTGTAGCCGTCGTCAAAGTCGGTGCAGCTACGGAGACAGAGCTCAAAGAGCGTAAACTCCGCATCGAAGACGCACTCAACGCGACACGTGCGGCAGTCGAAGAAGGAATCGTGGCGGGTGGAGGTACATCACTCATCAACGTCATCCCAGCCGTTCGTGCGTTGCTTGCAGAAGTGACAGCGGATGAAGCGACTGGTGTCAAACTCGTCCTTCGTGCCCTCGAAGCACCGGTCCGTCAAATCGCGGAAAACGCGGGTGAAGAAGGTTCGGTTATCGTCGAGAAACTTAAGAACGAGTCAGTCGGTGTCGGCTATAACGCGGCAACTGGCGAATATGTCGACATGATCGCACATGGTATCGTCGACCCGGCGAAAGTGACGCGTTCAGCACTTCAAAACGCGGCATCTGTCTCAGCGATGTTCCTCACAACAGAGGCCGTCATCGCAGACAAGCCAGAAAAAGACGCTCCTGCAATGCCTGACATGGGCGGCATGGGTGGAATGGGCGGAATGATGTAAGTCACTTGCTAACCACAGTTATTGATTTTTGGTTTGAAGATAGATAAAGTATAATTATTTTCATTTTTAACAACTAAGAAAATAGCGAAAGAAGGCAGTGGCCGGATAGTCACTACCTTCTTTCGCTTTTCTATACTTACTTGTTCAAATTATTAAACACTATAGTAAAATAAGCGGGATATTTAAGGAGAATTTTTTTATACTCATTTGAGTACTTATTTAGACTATCAATCAAAACATTTTTACGTTTGTTAGGAAAGCCTAATCTGTTTGAAAGATAACCAAGTTCTTGGGCAACAATACGGTCTGCAAACCCTAGTTCATAAAACATGATACTTTGTAGCGTGGGAAGACCGTACTTCAGCCTTTTTTGTAATATTCTTAATTCATCATGAACATTTTTATTTGAATCGTCTGGTAGATTTTCAATTATTTCTGCCACAGCCCCGACAAGGAGCATACCCTCGTATGAAAACGCATTTTCACATAACTCTACCACTTGTTCTATCTTAAAGTTGGTTTCTCGTACTTTACTTTTAAGTTTGACTTCTTTTGTGTTCAATAATTCATGTAAATCGGCAAATGATTTTCCTTGTAGCCAACCTATAACAATCTCAGGTAAAACGTCAGAAGGATTAACTTTTATAAAAGTGAGATTATTAATATTTTTTGATAATAATGACCACATTGTATAAATAATTTCATCTATACTACTACACTTTTTTAGTATTTCTAAATTTTGAAGAGTCCAAGTTTCAATTTCTATAGAATTCTTTACTCCATATAACATCTTTCCAAATAACTTTTTTTTCGAATTTTCAGGAACGTTTATTGAAATGTGATTTGAAATTATTAAAAACAGGGTCAGAATTTTTTCTTTTACTTCATCATTTGCCAAAGAATAAGCCAATGTTTCTTTAGCAAGTTCAATTATTTCATGCTCATTCATTTCACTTTCTTCCCAATTCGTCATCAAATAGCTTTCTATTCCTGTAATTGTATTTATTTTAAAATACATCTGCCTACTAAGGTTTTCTATAGAGAACCCTTCCTTGTTATTTGCGATTTCCTCGAGTCCACTGAAAATTTGAGAGGGGTTCTGAAAGTAAGTTACAATAATTTTTTCAAAATCGATTTCATGAATCACCTTTTTATTATCACTCAGAAGTGGATCAAAAATTGTTAATATTGAACTTCCACAAGGTTCCGACTCTTCGATGGTCAAGAGCTTCTTGACTTCTTCCCAACGCCATTTTTCATTTCTTACAGTTCGTTTGTCATAGATAGCAGGGTTTGAAAAAATAATACTTCCTTCAGTATGCATACCTGAACGTCCAACACGACCCATTAAATTATGGAAATCACGTACTTTAATCCTTTCGCTTCCTTGTTGAAGAGTTGCAACAATGAGGTACCTGATTGGGAGGTTAACCCCTTGAGTTAGAGTAGAGGTACAAATCACAAATTTAGCTAAATTTTCCGACATAGCATGTTCTATAGCGATTCTAATACCATGCGGAATGCTTCCGTGGTGTGTAAAAATCCCTATTGAAGCACATTTAGTTATGGATTCGTTCAAACCAAGATGGCAAGTATGTAAATAATGTAGTTTATTCACTTCTTCTTTATCGGAAAAATCAATAGGGTGTTTTAAAATTAGTCCACGATTATATGCATCTATAATTTTAGTGGCTAGACTCGAGGCTGTAGTTTTCTTCCCGCAAAAAATTGCAATACTTCCTTTGGGCACAAGTTTCAAACCCAAATATAAAGCAATAGAATTGCTGTCACTTTTTTCAGGAAAAACACGTTCTTTAGTTTCTTTGCCTTTTAAGTTAAGTTGCTGTCCTTCTATGATTCTAGGGAGAAAGAATTCATTTTCTTCAGGATTATCCGTGTTTACAAATTCAAGTCTACCTAGGCGATCAAGCCAGCTTGCAAAGGCTACAGTACGATAAGTTGGAGAAAGATTTGATCCAGGAATAGTTTTATTATTGTCTCCATTTAGCCAAATTCCTACTTCTTCTGCGTTACTAATTACTGCTGATATCAATATTTGTTGTGTATCTTTTGAAATCATTTTTTTTAGTGAAGCTAAAAGTAATTCATAATTAATACCTCTGGTACCATTGTCAAATTGATGGCCTTCATCATAAATCAATAAATCTATCCTTTTAGATAATTGAGGAATATTTCGAAGTATATATAAAAGTTTTTCTGGGGTAACGACCATTATTTGTTCATTACGAAATATTGAAGAGATATCAAAGTCTATTTGAAGGTTATCAGATAACTCGTTTATGTGAATATTATCATCTTTAAAAGCATTGTTGAGCGTATTACATATCTCATGACATAGAGCTTTAAAGGGCGCAATTATTACAGCTAAAGACGTTCTCTGTTTTAGGAAGCGGCTTCGAATGATAATTTCTACTGCTTTCGTCTTCCCTGCGCTCGTAGGAAATTGAATGACGGCAGACTGTCCTTTAAAAACATTATTCTCACCTAATAAATGTTGAGCAGGCCATAATTCTGATATGAATTCTTTCTTTTTTAGAATAGGTCCCCATTCATCTAATGAGATTCCGGAATAATAAGGTAAACATTTCCAAGTGGAATTATTTATCTTTTTTTTAGTTACAGCACTAATGATATCAGCAAAAAGTAATTCTCTAGACGTTCCCATACTATAAGCTTTTTTACGAAGAGAGTCTAACAAGTTATAAATTTCATTTTCATGATTTCCTGAATCAAAAAAGATTTGCAGCAAAGTTGAAATTTTTATAATTTCTCCATAAATTCCCTCTAGAGTATTTAATTGAACAGAAAAGTCTCCATTAAGGAGCCAACTTAACAAAATGTCTAACTCAGAAGCATCTAGGTCTAAGGTTGTCTTATCAATATGACTTGCTAAAACTTTTGAACTTCCTGGTAACTCACATAAGTAATAAGAAGCTGAACCTAGTAGTAAAAGATAATTATTAAGTTCTTCAGAGAGGTGGGTATTTAAATAGGAATCAAAAAAATGGGCAGAAAACTGAAGATTTAGACGTAATTCGTTTAGATACTCGTCATTAGGACTTTCAGAATTATAATGAGCAGCAATCTCTCCTAATATGCCTATAGTTATCGAAAATAATGCTGCTGGATCATTAACGATATCAATGTGATACTTTTCTTCAACATCATACTCGTATAATTTTGCTTTGGAGCGAGTAACCCCTAACATTTTTTTTGACATTTGATCAGGCTTCATCTGCAGCTCTCCTATACAACTCATGAACTAAGGCCATCATATTTTCGCCGTGAATAACAATTAGCTTCAAGTTTTTGTGATTTGGATGGTGCTCAACCGAACTCTGAGATATTAGATCAGAATCAAATAAATGTGAAGAAAATAAAGCTGCAGCTCCAGAAATCTCTTTAAATGGACGGTCGACTGGATTTTGAAACCGATTTATTCGTTTTGATTCTTCAAAACTCTTTTTATCAAACAAATGCTGTTTAATAGCATTAAGAGATTCAGCTCTCCTTATTTCATCTTTTATTGAATCGTTTATTGCATCTTGTAGTCTCGGATTTGCTTTTTTTTGAGAAATAGAAAATTGAGCTTTAGCTTCAAAAATTGCAAGGGTATCCTCGGGCGTATCTTTTTTGGGATTAACAATTTTAAAGGCTAACGTATCACAGCCTTTAGAAGATTCATTCCTCACTACTTTAGAGCCATATCTAGTACGTGGCACCCAATAACCTAATATGTATTCTAAATAATCACTAACGAGTATTTCACTAAAGTCTCCAGAGCGTATACTTGGTCCTGGAGAAATAGATATATCTGGAAACTTTATTTTATTTAAGTAATCTGCTCTTGAATATCCGTAGCCTTCTCGTAAAAAGTCAATTTCTTCATCTAAACAATAATGTGTTCGGAAATGCTTTGCCCAACTTGATAAAATTACATCGTCAAGAGCATAATCTAAAACCCAAATTTCAATATTATTTCCATCAGGTGTTGATATGTTATTACCCGAATTTACAAACCATTTCATGTGGGGTGGCGAAGTCAATGTCATTGATAATCATCCTTTATACATATGTGAAAACTCTATTTCATTAATTGTATCAAATTATTTTGATGGATGGGAGATATTACAAACACATAGAGATTTGCAAGAGCTATATGGCTTTATTTCTATAATTAACTAATTTTGATACTGGGAAAATTATGCAAAGCGGTAAATTCAAAAGTGCCCGGAAATCCTTTTGTTGGTTGTTTGCGGGTTGGGAGGAGAGTAATAAAAGCTTGCTGTGTTTAGATGATTCAGAAGAAGTATTATGCTTTAGATGGATTGATAGGATTGCGAAAAAGATGGCTGACGGAGAATTAACTCAGCGCTTCTCACCGAGACGAAAACGGGGCAACAGGATCGAACTGAATAAAGAACGCGTTCGTCGATTGTAGCGACTTGATTTGATTGATGACCGTGGATTACGTGTTCTGTCCGATCATGGACTTTCCTGAATTGTATCGCCGTATTCGGATTGATACGATTCAAAGTGTCCGCGAAGAACGAGAGACGTATTTGAGACCACTCGATAAACTGATTGAGAAAACGAAAGCATATGAGATGTACGGGCAATGGAATGATGATGGACGCTTAAGCGAGTAATGGAAAAGGGTGCCGCCTTTAAAGTCAAGGCGACAACCGGTTTCAATCAATCCGTCTGTTTTCGGTTATACATCACTACACTTCCAACGAACATGACAAGTGCCCAGGCAGACAGAATCACAAGTTCCACCCATGTAGAGCCGAGTCCAGCATCCACCTCGATTTGGTGCGCGAGGTCGATTAAGACGATGTTCGGCAAGTACTCGAGTAGACCGATAAGGGAGAAGCGGTCCTTGTATACCAAAAGCATCGGCGAGAACTTGAAGAAGAAAAAAGCTGGCATGACGATGAGCGAGGCTTCCATAACCGTCTTCGTCATCAATCCGAGTGAGATGACGAGCAGGTTCGCAGGGCTGCAACCCATGATAAAGGCGCACGCTGCAATCAAAACGAGTGTTGTTATGAACGTGAGCGCGCTCTTTCCGAGTAAAATGTCGAGCGTATTTGCCGGCGACAACATTAGCCCACGAAGCGTGTTCTTTTCTTTCTCCTCGGCAATCAAAGCACAGTGGACGAACGTCTCAACGAGGCTGATCGAGATATTGATGACGAAGTATGTCACGTCGATACTTTCTCCGCCGAACTATGAATAAAAGATAGCGAATAACAGCGGCATGATCAACGTCGAGGAGACGAGACGAATACGTTGCGCGACAAGTCTTTATAGCCTTTCTGGAAAATAACGAGTGCCCGTTTAATTGAAAATGTCATGATAATTTCTTTTACGTCACTTCAATAAAAACATCCTAAAGCTTTGTCCCCGTCTTTTCTTTGCTCAAATTCAGCCGTTTCCACCCTTATAACACTCCACATAAATCTTCCTAGAGAATCTCTATCTCATAAGTAAACTTCTCATTTGAACCCTATCCGTTATTTTATCTACCTAATATTAGGAAATCCGTTATAGTAGATGCAAGAATTGAACAACGGGGAAGGATGAGGGAAAGATGAACCAATATTATTTAACAGAATGGCGAGCGTTAACGAAAGCAACGGAAGTGACACTCCATCTCTATACCGTACCGCTCAAAGATCCATCATCACGAAATACGCAGGGTGGGAAGTTGATTTTTCACTTGAATAAATTGAACAATTTTCAACCAATGGTGTTTTTCGATCAGTACATTGCTTCATTTGAGGAAATCAAACAATGGGGAGACGAGACGTTTCTTCAATATGAGGCGCGTCCAATCAGTCCTTCACGGAATGTCGAGCGAACATTACTTGAACGTCTGTTGAAAAAACAGTTGGAGCGATTGGCTCATCCAAATTACATGATGAACCGAGGCAAGTTTCGCTCGAAACAGGCGCATCCACAGTCGACAAGTGGGCTCATCATCTATCCGGCATTAGATCTCAATGTGAATGTATCTGAGACGGCTGAAATTGTATTCGGATTCGATTTGACTCATCAATTTGAATACCGTGAAAACTTATTGCAGCAGATCAAGCGTGATCCGAAATCCGTATCTGCAGGGATACGTGTCATCGATTCGACTCACCCGAAGTCGTATGAGTACGAATTTGTAGAGGTCGCGCCATACCGAGCAAATGAAGTGAGCCCGATTATGAAGTGTTCGATTATTGATTATTTCGCAAAGAAAGACCCGAAACGTATAATCACGCCAGATACGCTCGTCGTTCATGTTAAAGATCGAAACAATCAGATTCTTCCATACCTACCTGAGCAACTAAAACAAAGTTGTTCCTTTGAGACAATTCCAGCTAGACATCTCGGTGCAGTCAATCGGATCATCAAACTGTCGCCTGACGCACGCATGTCGAAACTTATGCCGGAAGCGCTTGCGTTAATTGGTCGTCTCCCAATGCTTCAGTTTGAGCGACAAGATGTACGAGCAGCTCGTCTTGGTTACTCAATTCAAACGTTGCCTTCGCCACGTCTCCGATTCGGTAAAGGGAGGACCACTAGTTATGCAAAAACTGGCTTAAAGCAAGGTGGTGTGTTTGAAACAGGAGAGGCGACCGTCAGTTTCTTTGTCGACCCGAAATTACGAGATCATCAAAAACTGCAAGTCCTAGAGTTTATCAATAAACTAAAAACTACCTCTGAGCGCTTTGGGGTGACTCTCAATGTCTCGCATAAACCAAAAGGATTGAGTCAGAAACTACCTTCTGATTTCTTGCAGACAGAAGATATTCTATACCAACTGAAGAGTATCCCTCAACACTTTGAGGGTGTCGTCGTTGTCATTGCCGAGGAAGCATCGCTCCAACATTCATATCAAGCCATCAAACGACAATTTGGCGGGAAACAGGATGTGGTGACGCAATGCGTCGAGTTACATGACCGTGTATTGAATTCTGAGGACACGCTATACAACATTCTACTGGGGATTTACGTGAAGGCAGGTCTACAACCTTGGATTCTTGGTGAGCCACTCCATTCGGATTGTTTTGTCGGATTAGACGTAAGTCATGAGAATGGTAAACATGCAGCAGGCATCATTCAAATCATTGGGAAAGACGGGGCGATGATCAAGCAGAAAGCACTCTCGACAAGTGAAGCGGGGGAGAAAATCAGTTCCGAGACGATGCGAGAAATTGTCTATGATACACTTCATGCGTTTGAAGAACAGTACGGACATGCCCCGAAGCATATTACGTTCCATCGAGATGGATTTGGGCGTGAAGATTTGACTCTTATTGATTCAATTCTATCTCCGCGTGAAATTCAATTCGACTACGTGGAAATTTTGAAGAATATCAATCGACGGATGGCGATTCATGAAGATGAGTGGAAAACTTCACAGGGACTCAGTTATACAAAAGAGCGCATGGGCTATCTCCTCTCGACGAATCCTCATGCGCGTGTCGGGATGGCAAAACCACTCAAAGTCGTACAACAAACAACGACCTTGCCGTTTGAAGCCATTTTGACGGATGTCTATCGCTTATCGTTCATGCACGTCCACTCGCTATTGAAAACAAGACTGCCAATCACAACGCATTATGCAGATTTAAGTTCGACGTTCCATAACCGTGGCTTGCTCAATGCGAATACAGAACATGAAGAGGCATTGCCGTTTGTATAACATGTAAAGTTGAAAGTTGTCATATCGTTATTATCAGTATTCCTGTTTGTCGAATATTGGGTATCATATCATTGAACTGAGATTACACTAGGAGGTAGAGTGATGAGTGAAAAAGGAGAAATTGTTCAATCTGCAAAACAGCTTATGGGAGATGAACATGAGATGAATGACATCCCTTTTCAACAATACGAAATGATATTGAAGCATACTCCAGACGTCATAAATGCCGTTAGCAACATGGGAGGAGTTGGCTCAAAATCGCAAGATAAAGTGTACGGTACAATTGATAAAGCGATTGAGGTCTTTGCTGAGCAACTTAAAGAAGACAACCTATCGGATGAAAATAGAGACAAACTCAATGATCGTATTGAACGCATGGTAGATAAGTCATTTCAAAAAGATTCGGAGTTCAAGAAATGGATGGGGGCATCGATTGTAGCAGGAGTCAGTGGTGCCGCATTAGCATTAGCAAAAAATCCAGAAGTGAGAAAAACACTTACTAATTTGCTGACGAAAAAAGACTGAGCGTCGTAAGTCTGATTGGTGTACGAAGTATATAAGAAAAGAAAGAGCGACGAGTTAATTCGTCGCTCTTTCTAATTTGCACAAATGTTCATTTAGTTGTACATTTGTGCAAAGGGGTGTGACTGAATGTCAGAAGAACTGAAGAGACTTTACGAAGTAGCGCACTTGTATTACGAACAGAATCAAACACAACACCAGATTGCGGAGACACTCGATGTCAATCGGGCCACGGTTAGTCGCATGTTAAAACGCATTCGGGAATTAGGGATTGTGAAGTTCCAAATCGATTATGATCGCTTTCAATCAATTGACGTGGCAGCTCAACTAAAAGAGCAGTTCGGTCTAAAACATGTCATCCTTGTACCTGAAAAGTCAGGACAACGCGAAGAGACGTTACAGCGTATGGGGGAAGCGTGCGCAACATACGTCGAGTCGATGGTAACCGAGGACGATGTGATCGGCTTTTCTTGGGGGACAGCACTCGCTGCCGTTGTGGAAGCACTCACGCCAAAAGAAGCATATTCGAGTATCCAATGTGTGCCACTCATCGGTGGGCCGGACGGAAAGCTCGAAAGTCGTTTTCATGCGAACACGTTAGCGTATGACGCCTCAAGAAAATGGCGTGGACGTTCTAAATTAATCGATGTTCCTGCTATTTTACCGAATGCCGCCATCAAACAAGCATTGACGCAGTCAACATATGCTCAGGAAGTCGTGGAGCTGTGGGGGCAGATGAACATCGCCCTCTTTGGGATTGGTTCGGCCCAACTGAATCAGGAATCCAACTGGTTGGCCTTCTATGGTCAAACGTTTACCGAGGAAATGAACGAACTCCAAATCATCGGAGATCTTTGCTCGCACTTTTATAATCAAAACGGAAAGATCATGACCACTTCGTTATCGGATCGAACAGTCCATATTGAGCATCAACAACTCGCAAAGGTGCCACTTAAAATCGGGGTGGCCTATGGAATTGAGAAAGTAGAGGCGATTCGAGTCGCAGCCGAGCATCAGCTAATTGATGTCATCGTGACAACTGATCGTACGGCACAACAACTGTTACAGGGGGAATGAACAGATGGATGTGAAAGAGAAGTGTGCGGCAGCCGCGCTCCCTTGGATTGAATCGGGGATGACAATCGGTCTTGGGGGCGGCAGTACGATTCAACACCTCATCAATATGATTCATGCGAGTGAACTGGACGTGACAATCGTGACACCTTCTTTTGTCACACGACGTGCTTGTCTTGAAAAAGAGCTTCGGGTTATCGAGACGGGGGATGTCTCGCTGATCGACCTTGCCTTTGACGGTTGTGACCAAGTCGATGCTCGACACCACGCATTAAAAAGCGGAGGCGGGATTCATACGGAAGAAAAACTCATTGCAACCATGGCGACGCGATACGTATTACTAGTGGATGACTCTAAATTTGTTGAACGATTGACGTTTGATCATCCGGTTGTCTTGGAAGTTCTTCCGCAAGCATTCACCTATGTGAGCGAGAAAGTCCGAAAGCTCCCATGGGTGGAATCTCTACAAGTTCGTCAAAGTTTGAACAGTGATGGGGCTTTGGTGACGATGAACGGAAACCGATTACTCGATGTGGTCGTCCACCCGTCTGAAGATCCAATTGAGGTGAACCACCAGTTATCTCAAGTACGTGGCGTGGTTGATACGTCCTTGTTCACAGATGTCGTCACGCACGTCATCGTCGCATCGCATCATGATACAGTCGTCTATTCAACAGAAGCGGGGGAAGTGAAATGAAGCAATGGGGAATCATTGGACCAGGTACGATTGCGACAGAATTCGCTCAAGCACTCGAGCAATCAGATGGCATTGCCTACGGGGTGTGGGGACGAGATGTTGAAAAAGCCGAACAATTTGCGAAAAAATATGGTGTGAGACATGTATACCAAACATTAGATGAGATGTTGTCGTCACCTGACATCGACATCGTCTATGTGGCGACGCCTCATCACCTCCATTATTCGATGATGGAACAAGCCATCGTACATGGAAAGCATGTCCTTTGCGAAAAAGCTATCACACTAAACAGTGAAGAGCTCGAGAACATTCAACGTCTGGCTGATGATCAAGGAGTGGTTGTGCTCGAAGCGATGACGATTTATCATATGCCGCTCTTTGAAGAGTTGAGACGGCGTGTGCAGGCAGGTGCAATCGGACGAGTCAATATGATTCATGTGACGTTCGGCAGTTATAAAGAAGATGATCCGTCCAACCGTTTCTTCAATCCGGAATTGGCTGGGGGTGCGATGCTCGATATCGGAACGTACGCTTTATCGTTCGCTAGACATTTCCTAGATGAAGAAGTAGTGGAAGTGTTGACGACGATGAAACCATATAAGACCGGGGTTGATGAACAATCGAGTATAATCCTTCGTACAGGTTCTGATCAAATGGTGAACATTACCCTTGCGATGCGTACGAAGTTACCGAAGCAAGGAGTAGTCGCCGGAGAAGAGGGGTACATTACCGTCAATGCGTTTCCTCGTGCGACGGAGGCAACCATCACGTACACGAAAGATGGCTCGGCCGAGACCGTTCAGCTTGGGGAGACGGAGCAGGCATTACGCTATGAAATCGACGCGATGCATCGTGTCATTTCTGGTGAAGCTGACGAGACGCGACTTTATTCACGGGATGTCATGACGTGGATGGATCGGATCCGTCAACAATGGAAGGGGACTCATCATGAACAGAGGAATTGATCACATTGGAATGACGGTGCCTTCTATTGAGAAGGCGACTACTTTTTTGAAAGATGCGTTCGACGCTGAGATTTGCTATGACGTGCAACGTCCAGAAGATGAACCGATGGAAGGGAAAGAGGCAGAGCAGCAACTGGACTTACCAGACGGACAACAAATCATCCACATGCGACTGCTTCAAATCAAATCAGGACCGTCGATTGAACTATTTCAAGTCGCCCATGTGAAAGGAACCGAACCGACTGGAATCTCATCGTACGGTTTACATCATTTCGCGATTTATGTGGATGATATGCAGGAGGCGGCTCAGCGCTTTGAACGTGCGGGTGGACAGTTGTTATCGAAACCACACCCGTTAGCCGGCGTCGAAGACAATGGGGATAACCAAGGTGTATACGGGAAGGCGCCGTGGGGATCGCTCATCGAGCTGATTGCCTATCCGGATGGAATTGATTACCCTGCGTCGAGTGAACAGGAGCGTTGGACACCGGCGGAACATAAATGAGTATATACGAAAAGAATCGCCCTTTCTCAGGCGATTCTTTTTTCAGTCCGTCTGTTTCCGGTTATACATCACGACGCTACCGACGAATGCAGCAAGCGCCCACGCCGTAAGCAACCCGAGCTCTAGCCCGACGGCACCGAAGTTCGCACCGTCGTCCACTTGATGAGCTACATCAATCAAGAGCACGTTCGGTAAATACTCAAGCACTCCGATGATGGCGAAACGATCTTGTAGTGGTAACAACATCGGTGAGAACGAGAAGAAAAAGAACGGCAACATGACAATCAATGAAGCTTCCATGACCGTCTTCGTCATCAAGCCGAACATCGTTCCGATTCCGATATAAAAGAATGTTGAAACGATGAGCGCGAGGGCGATCACAGCCAGATTTTGTGGAGCATAATCCATCAAAAATGACGAGGCTACGATGAGGATCATCGTCGTCACGAATGTGAGAGCGCTCTTTCCGAGCAAGATGTCGAGCGTGCTCGCTGGGGACAACATGAGCCCGCGAAGCGTGTTCTTCTCTTTCTCTTCGGCAATCAATGCACACTGCACAAAGATAGCGACGAGGCTGAACGTGATGTTGATGACGAAGTACGTGATGTCGACGCCACCGTCACCGATTCGCGAATAGAAGACAGCGAAGAAGAGAGGCATGATCAAGGTCGACGAGACGAACAAGTTTCGAGACAAATCTTTATAGTCTTTTTGGAAAATGGCGAGTGCGCGTTTCATTGAAAAAGTCATGATAATTTCCTCCCTGTCACTTCGATAAAGATGTCGCCGAGTGTCGGCTCATTGGAGTGAATCGATGCGATATTTTTAGCACGCATCTGTTTATGGAGCCAGTCCGCGCCTTCGTCGGTTTGCGTCACTTCATGCGTCTGACCGTTGTTCAATTCAACTCGCATCGATCCCGTCGCATATTTCCTGCGCAATACGTTCGGGGCATCGAGCAGTTGAATCGACCCTTGATGTAAGAAAGCGACACGGTCACACAGCTCTTCGGCTTCTTGCATGTCGTGGGTCGTTAAAAATATGGTCGTTCCGTTTGCCTTCAACCGTTCAATCCCTTTATAGATATGTCGAGAGTTGACCGGGTCGAGAGCCGAGGTCGGTTCATCTAGAAACAGGAGCTCTGGCTCATGAAGAAGGGAGCGTGCGAGCGTCACCCGTTGCAACATCCCTCTAGAGAGTTTGTCGATGCGCTTTTTCCGTTCCCCGCTAAGATTGACCATGTTCAATACCTCATCGATCCGAGTTTTTGGTTCATTATAGAGGTCACAATATAAGCTCAAGTTCTCTTCTATAGAAAGTCGTGTATAGAGACCGCTATTGTCCGTCAATACGCCGATGCGTTTGCGGTACTGTTCTTGTTTCAAGTCAGCGACCGGCACACCGAATACGGTAGCATCGCCAGCCGTCTGTGCGAGTTGTGACGTCAAAATTTTAATCGTTGTCGTCTTTCCTGAGCCACTCGGTCCCAAGAAGCCGAACACTTCCCCTTTTCCGACTGTAAACGTCACATCATGTAACGCTTCCTCGTTTCCAAACAATTTCTTCAACCCGTTCACTTGAATGATTGGTTCCATTCCCGTTCCTCCTTGTCGATGTCGTCTTGCTTGCCTCTATCGTATAAGGAATAAAGGAGGACCGCATTCAAATGGCGACAAACGGCGCTTATCATGAGTTGAACGAAGCGAATAGAAGTGTGAATGGAGACTATTTGAGCCCCATCATCGTCTTCAATTCTGCCATTTTTGTCTTGGATAACGGAATTGTCGTCTTCTCTGAATCATCCAAGACGAGACTGAAGCTATTTTTCGTATAGGTGATGACTTCGCGGACACGTTGTAAGTTTACGAGATATGACCGATGGCAACGGAAGAAACCGTACGGAGTCAAACGCGTCTCGAGCTCGTTCATCGTGAAGACGCTCGGGAACTGATCCGATTGACTATGTAGAATCGACTGTCCGTCCTGACTTTCGATGAAGTCGATTTCAGGAGGATCGAGTAAAATGATTTTTTCATTCACTTTCGTCGGGATTTTCTCGAAACGGACATGGATGACCTCAGATGAGATGTCTGTCTCATCCGCTTCTTCCGGTTCCACATCTAACAGGCGCAAGTGACGATGGTCAATCCGATAAATGGTCGATGTCATGAAGAGTGCACTCTCCATGTTGCTCGTCAACACGAGGACGGCTTTTTGTCTTGACGTCAATGTCTGTAACGCATCGCGTAAAAGATGGCGTGTCTCTTGGTCCACGTCTTGGTCAGGTTCTTCAAACACATACAGGTCACGATCCTGGAGAAGCAGCGCGGCGTACTGCGTGCGTCTGACAAGAGAGCGATTAAGACGGTGGAGGCGGTGCTTGCGGTAAGTCGTGAGTTGGAGTTGCTGCATCACCGAGTCGACCGAGTCAGTTGAATCATATAGGCGCTTGGTAAAGCGTAAATACTCCTCGATGGTGAGTCGCTCGTATAAACCGTCCCGTATGGAGAAGAGGGATAGTGTTGAAGGGTGGTCGATGTTCCCGGTATAAGTCGTGATTTCCTGACTGATGAGACCGAAGATGATTTCTCGGGAAATGAAGCCACAGTGGACAGCCGCTAACTCACCTGGTTGAATCGTAAATGAAATGTTTTCGAGAATGAGTGTGTCTTGTTGGCGCACCGAGACGTTTTGGAAAGTAAGCACCAAATCCCTCCCTTTTTAGTTGGAGTATAACATTTTACAGAGAAGGGCTTAAGAGGAAGATGATTACACATGAAAGTTACATCTTTTGGTAAAATAAGATACATGACGAATTAGTGAAGGGAGTGACTCATTTAATGGATAAGCAATTCGAAGAGATGCAGACACGCGTGTTCGAGTTAGAATCTCAAGTTGAAATGCTTCAATCCCTTCTACTTCGAGTGATTGAGCAAGATTCAATACTACATAATCAGTTAAAAACTGAATTAGAATATGTCTTATTAAAGCATGATTTACCAGTCGGAAAGAGACATGACGTTTCATTTTTTCTGATTCGTCTCGAAAAGGCGTATAAGTTTGAAAACAAAATACCAACGCTGATTTCATTTCATGAAGAATTGAAACAAGTGCTTGAATTAGAGGAGTTATCAGAAGAGATTTCCGTTCGATTGATTCAAGAGTATGTAAGACGTGGAGTTTTTACTGTGGGGAACATGATTAAATATGAAAAGTGAGGATGTGGAGTATATGAACGAAGTACAACGATTAATGGACGAGGTCATTAAATTCCGAGATGAGCGCGACTGGGCGTTCCATCATAACCCGAAAGACTTGGCGTTATCGTTATCACTTGAGGCGAGTGAGCTCCTTGAGGTATTCCAATGGGTGTCGAGTGAAGAAGCGCTTGAGACGAAAAAGATGGAGATGGAAGAGGAGCTTGCTGACGTGTTGATTTACGCATTGACGTTCGCTCACGCTGCTGGAATCGATGTCTCGAAAGCAATTGAAGACAAGCTCGAGAAAAACGCAGTGAAGTATCCGGTTTTGAATACAGAGGATTCACGATGAAATCGAATCACCGATTACTATTTTTCATGTATCTTGGAGCAGGTATATTGAGTTTGGCTCTCTTTCTTGCGATTCCTTTGTTCTACATAGAACGTTCGAACTGGATGAACGTCATGTTTCCGCTGTTGACGATCATCTGGTTTGCGAATGCGTTTGTACACTGGAAACAGATGAAACGAAAAGTCATGTCGTGAGGTGAGTGGATGAGTGAAACGAAACAACGCTTCAATCATATGTACGTATCTGCAAAACGCTCGACCCGTCTTGCAATTCAAGTAGGGCTCTTGATTGTCTTCAGTGGTGCTCTGTTTTACTGGAACGATGATCAACGGTTAGCTGAAATGACTTGGTTCATCATCTTATTTCCTGTCACGGCGTGTATCAAGCTTGTAACTCGGACGAATGTTCTTTTGACATTTAACAAAAGTGTACGATATCGACGGCTCGTCTGGTATGAGTGTGCGATAGGTTTTGGAATGATTGTACTATTTACATTATTGAGTATGATGATTTTGTTTAGAGAAGGGTACACTTCGGGATTGCTGTTGGCTTGTAGTCTCGTTTTATTTGGAATCGTTGCATCCTCGAATCTTGACCGCAAATTGAAGCAAGTCGATGCGTCTCATGTGACCCACCGATTATACAGTCGGGGGAAAGTCGGTCATTTTGATTGAAAGCACTCGAAACATATTGGAATAGAAGAAAGTCATGCGTCATTACTTGAACGACATATAACCTTCTATACGTAGACCGCCCTCTGATTTGTTTTACACGACATCGATAAGAATACCTGAGGCGTTCGCTTTATGCGCTTCAGATGACATCAAAGAAGTACAGCCTTCATGAGAAGGACTGTACTTCTTTTTGTAATACATTTTTCATGACTTCATTTGTCGTTTGAATCGATGCAAATTCTTCATTTAGACTAGCGAGCGACACATCATGGATGACCGCTGCGGGGATCCATGTCCCGCTGATTGATTGACGGTCGAAGGTTGCCGTCGCGTCGGAGACGACGATTGGATTGAATCCTAAGTTTCCTGCCATCCGTGCGGTCGTCTCGACACAATGGTTCGTGATCAATCCGGTGATGACGATCTGTGTCACACCAAGTGCTTCGAGTCGCTCTTGTAAATCCGTTCCGATGAAGGCGCTATTCACCTGTTTCGTTAGGATGATATCTTGTTCACGAGGTTGAATGAAGTCTTGGAACAAATGACCGTCTTTTTTGAAATAGAAGAGTGAGGTTGGAACGTTCGTGACATGTTGGATGTAGATGATTGGTTGATTTTGATTTTCCCAAGCTTCAATCAACCGTGCGATATTCTCTTCACATTGTGGATTATTACGGTTGCCCCAGCTTGGATCGTGAAAGGCTTGTTGGACATCGATGATGAGTAATGGAACGACTGGTGTTTGCATCTTGATTCCCCCTTGAATTGGTTACTTCAAGTGTATGCAACGGAGGAATACAGATACATAGAGGTTTGACGGAAGTTTCAGCGAATGACTTAAGAAAGAACGGATTATGTACCGTTTCACTTTATTTTGAAAGGTGAATGCCAAATGGATGAAATAGACCGCCATATTCTTGAATTGATGCAACAACAAGCCCGAATCTCGATGACTGAATTAGGACGACAGATTAGATTGTCTACGCCTGCTGCGACCGAACGGGTAAAGCGACTTGAAGAACGCGGAGTCATCATTGGCTATCGGGCCGTCATTGACCCCGAAAAGATGGACAAACACGTGACTGCCTTTATTCTTTACGACACACATCGTTGTGAGGCGTTCCGTGAATTTTGTCGTCAACAGTCGTCTGTGATCGAATGTCATCGCTTAGCCGGGCAGTATAGTTACCTCGTCAAAGTCGTGACGGAGAATGTACGCACATTAGAGACGTTCATCGATGAGTCGATGGAATACGGTCGTCCCTCATCTTTGATAAATCTATCTTCAACCGTATCATTCAGACCCATCATATAATATAACCTGGTTATTTTTTTATCGTAGCTCTTCTGCTGAAATCTTTTAAACTAGCAGACGAGTAACGATGAAAGGATTGAAAGGTATGGGCATCTACTACACACATCAACGAGAAGAAGCATGGCGACAAGCTTTGAGGAAAGGATATCTTGAAGCGAGTGGAGAATATGCGTTGTTCAGTGAAGACGGGTTGGAAGAGTTCAAGCCTGCCTATGATTGGATGGTAGAACAATACGAGAAGCGTATCGGTATCTCATTGAATGGGAACTATCCGATCTGGTGTTGGGACGAGTTTCCCGATTTGGGACGGGGTGGACATATTGGTGAGGGGAACCGAGGTGTCGTCTTGACTGTTGAGATACCCGATGAAGAAGTGTTGGCATCCGAGTTTTCGTATTGGCATCATGTGCTTAGTAACTTTCCATTGTATGAGACGTTAGAAGAGTATGACCGAGAAGACGAACCGGACGAACGGTTCGTGCGTCAATCGTGGGAACGTATCTTTGACAAAGCATGGTGCGAAGCGTCTGTCGCGGACCAACCTAATGTCGAATTGGTATATCAACACGTCATCCACCGAATTGATTTAACTCAAGTTCGAGCCGTTATGCCTTTTATCGGTCGAGGCGATAGTTTATTAGACCGAGTGAGAGGGATTGGATGGCGAATCGGGCATAAGCTCGGACTCATTCGATCTAAACCGTTTGAATGGGAAGTGTGATCAGACGAAACGCAGCTAACTTAAGTCAGCTGCGTTTTGCGTTCGAATCTAATTGTTGTTCGATGTGGTCGAGACGTTCGATCAATACTTGTATCTGTTTCGAGCGTTCACGTTCCATAAAGAGTTGCTCGTCAGCCCGTTTCTCAGAGCGTACGACGACATTACGAATCCACAACATACCGATGATTAGTACGGCGATTGGCAAAATCGTGAAGATGAGTCCGAATAATGAAACCATGATGACGTTCATATAGACATGCCTCCCTTTCTACGTCTTCATTATACTTCCAAATACATCCAGATTAAAAGACTGTCACTGGCATTGTATCCTATATTCTCGTTACACTGAATACAGAGACTTGAAAGGAGTCGATTGAATGGCAATTTATTATACATATCAACATGCAGGTGCGTGGGAAGCCACTAAGAAGAGTGGCTTTTTATTCGGTGACCCGAACTACGGTATGCTTAAAGATGAGGAAGATGCCAATCATCGATCTGCCTACGATTGGCTGGCTGACCAATATGAGAAGCGCACGAAACGATTACTGAATGGGAATGATCCCGTTTGGCTTAGTGATACCCCACCAAATGTCGCGCGTGGTGGGTTTTTAGAGGTTGGGGAGCCGGGTGTCGTATTGACCGTCGAGCTACCTGATGAGGCCGTGTTAGAACTGGAAGCAGGGTATTGGGTGTTCGCCTTAAATCGATGGTTCCTTTCTTTTGAAGACCGTGAAGCAGAGAGCGAGGAAGAGCTTCGTACATCGTGGGAGAAGATGTTCGACCGTGAATGGTGCGAAGCAATCGTTGAGGAATATCCTGAAACGAATACGAAATATTACTATATCGTCGACCAGATTCATCTTCACCAAGTGCTTGATGTCCAATCGTTCGTCGAAAAAGGTGTGTCATGAACAAGCCGACCCGACTTGGTACGGACGATGCGGGTTATGTCATCAACCAGACGTCCATCCGTCATATACAGCCTGACTTTGAAACCGTTCTTTTTAAAGCAATCGAGTTGGTGAAAGAAGCATTCGATGAACAGCTACACAGCATATACCTTTATGGAAGCATCGGGCGCGGGACGGCCGTTGCTGGACAATCAGATCTCGATTTGACGGTGCTCGTGCATGAGGATGTCGATGCGACGGAATTGGTGGAGCAGACGGAGCGATTGCTAATGGAGCATCCGGAAGTCATCAAAATCGATTATGACATCGGGCGTCTGGATGTGGCACTGAATCCGGCGAACCGTTTTGAATGGGGCTTTTGGTTACGACATCTCTGTACGTGTGTGGACGGGGAAGATGTCTCGACTCGATTCCCACGCATGAAGCCGGATGCTCGTGTAAGTGAGGCGTTGAACCAGGACTTGATTTCTTTGATTGAAATAGCCGAGTCGAAATTGTTTTGGGGACAGATGTCACATCTGGAGAAGCGCTCCATCGTGAAGCGCGTCATCCGAGGTTGGTATTTGACGATCAATGTGAAGGACCAAAGTTTTGCGACGACCGTAGAAGAATGCTTGGCGATTCTAAAACTTTATTTCCTGGAAGATCGGCGAGTAAAGCAGGGGGAAACGCTGTTGAGACAAGATGACATTACGAATCAACAGCTTCTGGACTATTTGAATGGAATAGATTGGACTTAACGATGTCGTTCTTCGATTGGGATATACCCGTTTGGTCGTCTTCGCTGTACGTCCGTCTCAAAGTAGAGTTGGGGCGTGTATAGAGCGCTCGTTACGTAAAGAACGATCACAGACTCGACTAAAATCGGCCATTGAATGAAATCGAATAAAAATAGAAACCATATAGAGTGTGAAACGAGACACATCGCCCAAGTCATCCCATTTTCTGTCCGAATAAATCGGTACAGGATGCGCATCAATACGATATAAGGGAAGAAGAGATAATAGAACATATTTTTCAATTGATGTCGTCCTTTCTAGAACAGATCCAATCATCTAACTCAGTATAATCGAGGAGAGACGGACGACAAAGGAGAATTTACAATGAAATCAATCGCCATTATCGGAGCTGGTGTCAGCGGGCTTTATGCAGCACTCCAACTTCAACAAAAAGGATATGACGTCACAGTCTTTGAAGCACGTGACCGAGTCGGAGGACGTATCTTCACGAAGGATGGTTATGACCTCGGACCGACATGGTATTGGCCGGATACGGAGAAGACCATCTCTAAACTTGTAGACAGACTTGGACTCGAGTCATTCCTTCAACATACGACAGGACAAATGGTGCTCGAACGCCAGACGACGACTGCCCCGGAACGACACGTGTTGCCGGAGGAAAGCATCGTCCGATCGAAACGTGTAGTCGGCGGGATGACGAGTTTAGTGGAAGCATTATACGCAAAGTTACCCGAGGACATCGTTCGGATTGGGCATCGCCTCACATCCATCGACCGACAGGCAGACCGAGTCCAATTGACGTTCCAAAATGGGGCGGTGCATCACACGGATGAAGTGATTCTCGCACTTCCTCCACGCCTTGTCGCCAAGTTGACAATCGAACCTGAATTATCAGAATCGACACGGAATGCGCTCAAAACGACTCCGACGTGGATGGCATCTCAGGCGAAGGCACTCATCGTATACGAGACACCGTTCTGGCGAGAAGAGGGTCTGTCTGGCTTTGGGATGAGTTGGGTCGGTCCGCTCCAAGAGATTCATGACGCTTCTCCGGTGGACGGATCAGGTGCCCTGTTTGGATTCTTCCGTCTGTCACCGGGAGAACGGGAAGTGTTGGGAGAAGGACAAGTGAAGACGCGCGTTATCGAACAACTAGAGAAGTTATATGGTCCGAGAGCGAATGACTTCTTGCGATTTCACTACATGGACTGGTCGGCAGAATCAGAGACAGCGACATCTGACGACCTCATGCCGCTCACAGCATTCCCGGCTTACGGTCCAATCGAGCTCGGAGACCGTCTCCATTTGATTGGTTCGGAGACGGATGCGCAGTTTGGGGGACATATTGAAGGGGCGTTACGTTCGGCAGAGCGGATTGTAACACAATTCAACATAGAAGATTAATCGAGTCTGTCACTCAGTGTGACAGGCTTGTTTCATATATCGAAACTTTTTTGGGTATCTTTGAAGTAACAATACATTCTGCTTATGATAAGCGACATGAGGTGATTCAACATGGAAGCATACATGGTGACCACACTGCAAAAAGGACTACATTTGATTGATTTGATTCGGGTGAATGAATCGATGACACTGACCGAGCTGATGCGAGCGTCCGGTTACAACAAGACGACGACGTTCCGTCTCCTGTATACGCTCGAACAACTGAACTATGTGGAGAAGACGGAAGACGGCTATCGCCTCGGTGACAAGCTCGAATCGGTCGAAGCACCGATTGATACGGTGACGAACTGGTATACCGTGCCACCGCTCCAACAGTTGAGTGAAGAAACTGGCGAAACGGTATATGTCGCCATCTTGCATGGCACAAACGTCGTCAACACACAAGTCGTGGACGGAACACACTCGATTCGAAGTCACACGGAAGTTGGAGAACGTTCGCCGGCGCATCAAAGCGCGCTCGGAAAAGCGATTCTCGCTTTCTTGGACGAGTCGTCGTTACAGCGTGTCATGACGGAACTCGAACTCGTTCAAAAGACGGCGCACACGTTCGTCGATCGTCAGTTGTTGACCTATCATCTTCGTGCCATTCATGAACAAGGGTACGCAGTGGATGACGAAGAAGCCGAAATCGGACTGCGTTGTATCGCTGTCCCGATTATGCGTGACGGTCATGTCATCGCCGCGCTCGCCATCTCGGGTCCAAGTTCACGATTGACGAAAAAGCGGGACCGTCAGCTCAGTAAAGTCCTTCAGCAGTATAGTCAAGCCATCACCTCCTTCATTCAATAATTCAGGAGGAATTCATTATGACGAAACAGATGTACCGCGCCTTATTCGCGTTGGCCATCAGTGCCTTCGCCATCGGGACGACCGAGTTTGTGATCGTCGGTCTGCTCGAGACAGTCGCGGATGATTTAGCCATCTCGTTGACGACGGCTGGGAGTCTCGTCTCCGGTTACGCCCTCGCGTTGGCCATCGGGACACCGATTTTAGCGGTCGTCTTCAGCGGGATGAACAAAAAACGCTTGCTCGTTTGGTTGATGGTCGTGTTCACGATCGGGAATGCCCTCGGGGTCATCGCACCAACCTATGAATGGTTGATGGTGTCCCGTGTCGTGACTGCCGTTGCGCACGGATTATTCTTCGCCATGGCGACGATTGTGGCGACACGAATCGTTCCACCCACGAAGCAAGGAACTGCCGTCTCCATCATGTTCACAGGTCTCACGGTCGCAACGATTTTAGGCGTACCGCTCGGGACATGGGTCGGTCAGTCGTTCGGTTGGCGCACCACGTTCGGTGTCGTCGCCGTGCTCGGTGTGATGGGTTTGCTTGCGATTCTCACATCCGTGCAGCAAGACAACCAGCAGATTGAAGAAAAGACAACCCTTCGTGATATCGGAGCGCTCGTGAAGAATCCTCATATATTAGGAGCACTCACAATGACAATCCTCGGGTTCGGGGCGACGTTCGTCCTGTTCACGTATATGGCACCGATCTTATCGGGTGTCAGTGGGTATGCGAGCTCGAGCATCACGTGGATTCTGTTACTATACGGCGTGTTTGTCGCTATCGGGAATATCATCGGCGGACGAATCGCAGACAAGGAGCCGCTCAAAGGCTTACGTTTCGTCTTTCTTGCTCAAGCGGTCATTTTAGCGCTTCAATACGTCCTGTTACCGGAGAAATTCTTGGCGCTCGTCGCCATTTCACTTCTCGGACTGGTGGCGTTCATGATGTCGGCCGGCGTACAGACACACATCGTTCAGCTCGCGGAACGATATGTCCCGTCGGCGAAAGGAATGGCATCCGCGTTAAACATTTCGGCATTCAATATTGGGATCGCCCTCGGTTCGACGCTCGGTAGTGTCGTCCTCGCCGTCTCAGACGTATTGAACACGGCCTTTGTCGGAGCAGGGATGGCGTTACTCGCGTCACTTCTTGCGATGGTCAGTTACAACAAACAAAAGGAGAGATTATGATGAATACAACACAACTTCAAGCACAAGAGGAACAATTGACACTTTCGACGTTCGGTCACGAAGAGGCCCTCCAACTCGGTCAGACGATCATCGACTTGGCGAAAGAGGACGGGGTGAACGTCGCCGTTCATATTGAAAAGAACCGTATCCCGGTCTTCACGCATTTGATGGAAGGAACGACAGAAGAGAATTACATGTGGTTGTTCCGGAAGAAGCGGGTGACGGACCACTATCAACGTAGCTCGCACTTCATCGCGAAGCGTTTTGAGGAGTCGGGTCTTTCGCACGATACAAATTCACTGTTGCCAGCGAACGACTATCAGGCCATCGGAGGGACGCTTCCGATCCGCGTGAACGGTGTCGGGATGATTGGTACGGTGACGGTCGCAGGCTTAACACCGGAGCTCGATCATGAGTATGCGGTTAGAGGCATGGAGCGTTATCAAGCCAAACAAGGATGAGTGAGAAGGGAGAGCAATCAGGCTCTTCCTTTTTAATTTGTAAAATAACGGAACTTTTCTCATGCTCATCCCGTATAGTGGAATAAGAGGTGAATTAAGATGAATAAAGAGGAACGACTACATACCATTCAACAATCAAATCGAAAGCGACTTTTGCAACGACTGTTCTTAGCGCTTCCGGCAGGTCTCGCAGTTTACTTCCTCATGCGAACGGACGGGAACATCTGGATTGGGTTCGCCATCATTGGCGGGGTGTTGCTTGCGACTCGTTACTTCTTTTCGAATGAAGCAGAGGCGATCAGTCAATTGTCGGAGCAAGAACAGGTGAAACGTGTCGTGACACTGCAGTATCATCTGGACTTCCTCTTCATCACATTGCTCGCACTCGTCAATCCGCTAGCCATTCGAATCATGGAATGGTCTTGGATTCCTGTGGTTCTTATCGGAGGGGCATTGCTTTATATCTTATGGGCTCAAGAAAAACTCGATCAACAAATCCGCTGGCTCGACCCGGAACAACCGACACGTCGTGAGATTCGACGATTCTGAAAGGATGAATGAAATGAACAAACAAGAACGGATCAATACGATTTATCGTTATCAGCAGCGTTGGCTTTTGTTGCGCTCGATTCTTGCAATACTAATAGGAGGACTTGTCGTTCTCACCCTTCAGTCTAACGGAGAACCGATGTACACCATCCCGTTAGCGTTCACACTCACGATTATGCTTTACGTCATCGGACGAGAACGTCGCTTCGTCAGAAAGTTGACCAGTGTGGAACAAGCCAAGCGCATCATCGATTGGCAATATGTATCGGAAATGGGACTCCTCGTCTTGTTGGCGATTCTCTTCCCGTTAATCGTCCTGATTGATTGGCCGATATGGTCGCTCCTCATCGTCTTTTTAAGCGGAGTCATCTTGTTGCAAGTCGCACAGAGAATGCTCGACCGACAGATTCCACAGTACGACGTGGAACAGCCGATGCGTCGTGAAATCAGACTCGACTTCGTAAAAGATTGAGGTGATACCGTGGACAAAGCCGAACGATTTCAACAGATCGCACAGTTCGAGAAACGATATACTCGTCTCAACATCATCGTGAGCATAGTCATGCTAGGCGTATCCATCTATTTTCTTTCGACATGGAGTCCGTATAGCATTCTTGTACCAGGTGTCGCACTTCTTTATACGACATGGCTTGAATGGAGGAAGATGATATTACAGCAGTCCTTCAACCCATCTACACGTTATCATCGTCTGTTACGTATCGGTTTTTCTGTCACGTTGGTCAGTTTGATCTGGTTCATGATTTTGATTGGGTTGCATTTCAACGGAATCGATCTCTTACCGTGGATGAGTTGGACGCTCCTGATAGGCGGACCGTGTCTCATATTGATTCCACGTTGGATTGACCGGAAACAGTCCGCGCTTGATGAGCACCACGTCACATCGGGCGAGTGGACCCGGGCAAACCGAGAACGTTTGAAACTTACGTTAGATGATATTTCAAGGAAAGGTCGTAAGCAGTCATGACAAAGAAAGAACGGATTGAAGTGATCGGAGGATATCGGCAGTCGCGACAAACTTTCCATCTTTGGCTCACGGGAATTTTTATTTTTTGTAACAGTTTTGTGCTCGGTTTTGACGCATGGTGGATATGGGGAATCGGTTCGGTCCTTACAACTGTCCTGCTCATAGGACTGACACTCAAGGAAGGACGTGTCTTACAGATTTTCACGGTGGGTCGAGGGGTCTTGCTGACAAAGCGCTTATATCGCCTCTATTCTTACTGGATTGGAGCGGTCACAGCAGCAGTTCTCTTCAGTCGTCTGCAGATTACACCCGTCGCATGGATCATCATCGGCCTAGGCATCATCGTGTTAGCATGGACGCACTATCAGACCGTCCAACAATTACGACAAGTCGACCCGGAGCAACCGACACGAGATGAGGTGACAAAGCAATACCGTTCGTATGAAAGGAGTACATATGCTGACGAAAGAAAAGCGAATTGAACAGTTGCTGGAGCAGGATGACAGTCATTGGCGTTGGGGGTGGGGTGTCGCCATCGCGACGGTCGTGATGACGCTCGTGATTGCCACGCAGTCCAAACTCTACGCCCCACTCCTCGTCTTCATCAGTTTTTTCCCGTATCTCTGTTTCGAGTGGCGGAAGACAAAATTGCTTCTTACCTTTAACGAGGATGCGCGTTATCAGCGTCTGGTGTATACAGACTTCGGGGTCCAGTGGCTCTGCTTCGTCGTAACCATCTGCTTGTTGGCTGCCTATTATGCCGACTCGTTGTCGTCCGTCATCGTGATTGTCGGGTTGTTCGGGATCGGTGTTTTATCGATTCTGGCACCGTATGTCATTAATCGAAACCTACACACGCTCGATGCGCATCATGTACGAGGGAAAGAATTGCGTGAAGCACGCAATCAACGCTTCCATGAGTCCAAAACGAACACCTGAGAAGGGTTCGTTTTTTGTTTGAGGACATCGGTCCTTTTCTTCTTCGGCACGGAGGCGTAAGCTGACAATGTACACAGAACTAGAAGAATCGAGGAAGACATTCATGTTAGCTATTGTGATTGGATTGACGATTGGGATTTTGCTGCCGATGCAGACGAGTGTCAACTCACGTTTGCGTCAGATGGTCGGCTCGCCTTTCGTCGCATCCTTTTTATCGTTTTCGGTCGGGACGATCTTTTTGTCCCTATTACTCTTATTGACCGGACAGTCATTCGGATTTGATGGCTCGGTGATTCAGGAAGGTCCGGATTGGATGTGGATTGGCGGACTGTTAGGGGTCTTGTTCTTAACGGGAAATATCTTGCTGTTCCCTAGACTCGGGAGTGTCCAGACGGTCATCATGCCGATTTTTGGTCAGATTTTGATGGGGTTGTTGATTGACCATTTTGGTTGGTTCCATTCTGTCGAACATTCAATTACGGCGCTTCGTTTGTTCGGGGTCGTGCTCGTCTTGTTAGGAGTCATCGGAACGGTCGCTTTATCCGACTGGCTCAACCGCCGAAGAGGCAAGCTGGTCGTCTCCATGGAAACGGACACGGGGAATCTGAACCTTTGGCGACTATTCGGGATTTTCACTGGGATGATGAGTGCCACTCAAACGGCCATTAACGGCTATTTGGGAACAGTGCTCGAATCGGCTCTGAAAGGGGCATTGGTCTCTTTCATTGTCGGAACGTTGGCGCTCTTGCTTATTTTACTCGTCTCACGCCAACCCGTTCCGCTCGGTCAATTGAAAGGTCAACCGTGGTGGATTTGGCTCGGTGGGATCATTGGGGCGCTCTTCATCGGAGGAAACGTCCTCATCGTACCGATTGTCGGGACAGGGATCGCTGTCATCATCGTCATTGTCGGACTGTTATGCGGAAGTTTACTGATTGACCGTTTCGGTTGGTTCGGAGCGAAGAAGAATCCGGTCACTGGTGTTCAACTTGTGAGTTTGGTTGTCATGGTCATTGGGATTGTATTGATTCGTCTATCTTAAGGGGGGAGAACGATGCGAGGGGTGTTGTTTGCAATCAGCGGAGGCTTTTTTCTGACATTACAAAGTGTGGCGAATGCGCGAATCAGTTCACAGATTGGAACGTGGCAAGCGGCGACGTTGACACAGTTCACAGGATTCATCGTCGCACTTCTCGTCATGTTGGCGTTACGCGACCGCACGTATATCGAGATGCGTCACGTGAAGCCGCTCTATTTATCGGGCGGAGCATTTGCGGCGATTATCTTATTTAGTAATATGACGGCCGTCCATAAACTCGGGGTCACGATGACAATCTCATTGTTTCTCATTGCGCAACTGGCGCTCGCGCTCGTTATCGATTGGCGAGGCTGGTTCGGAATGGTGCGTCGGAACTTGAACGGGATGCAGTTGATTGGGGTGTTCATGATGATTGCGGGCGTCATCATATTAAAATGGTAGGGGGAGAGCGTACATGGTTGACGCGTATGTGAAGCAATTTGAATTAGCTGTCTTACCAGAAGAAGCGCAAAACGAGTTGCAGCTCGTCCGATACGAGCCGGGAGACGTCATCTGTACGCAAGGCGATGAAGCGGAGCATCTCCGTTTCTTAGTAAAAGGGAAGATTCGCGTCTCCCATACTTCTGCTACCGGCAAGCGCCTCGTCCTTTCCTTCAAATATCCGCTCGACTTGATCGGGGATATCGAATATATTCAACGGACCCCGTTTTTGAATACGGTCGAGGCCGTCACGGAAGTCGAAATGCTCGTCATTCGGTTCGAGGACTTGGTTCGTCATGCGCATCAAAATGTTGCGTGGTTACACTATTTATTAGAAGAAATCACGCGAAAATTTGAACGGAAATCACAATCGCTCAGCTTCAATCTGTTCTATCCCGTTGAAGTGCGACTGGCGAGTTATCTGTTATCGATGACACCGAATGACCAAACACTCGGCTCGACCGTCGACCAATTGACGGATATCGCTGATTTGATTGGGACGAGTTATCGCCATGTGAACCGGACGCTTCGTCGTTTCGTCGAGGCAGGATTGATTGAACGAAATCGGCGGGTGATCACGCTCGTCGATCGGGAAGGCTTGTTGGAGATTGTCGGGGAGAGCATTTATGAATAGGAGGGGAGGATCATGGCGATTGGGATGATGCTTGCTGTCATCGGCGGAATGCTCGTCTGTGTGCAAAATACGTTTAACGCCAACGTCAAGAAGCGTGTCGGGGCATGGGCGACGACGACACTCGTCCTTGGACTTGGATTTTTAGCATCGCTCCTGATTGGTCTATTCCAAGAAGGAAGTGCCTTGTTCCGAGTAGAAGAGATGGAGAGATGGTACTGGTTCAGCGGAATCCTCGGCGTTGGGGTCGTCATGAGTGTGACGCAAGGTGTCGAGCGGCTCGGACCGAGTTATGCCATTTCGATTGTCATGGTGTCTCAAATCTTGTTCGCGCTCCTTTGGGATACGTTAGGATGGTTCGGCTTGACTGCCGTCCCGTTCACATGGAAGACAGTCGTCGGGATTGTCTTGATTGTCGGTGGAGTGCTCGTGTTTCAGTTGAGCGGAAAGGGTAAACCAACTCGCGCGTCGATGAATCGTGCGAGTTAAACGTTAAAAAAGTTCCACGTTTTGAACGAATCCTTTTTTAGAAAGACACGTATACGTTAGAAGAACAGAATGGAAGGGGTAATCATATGCAACGAGTGATGGACATGGCATGGGCAATCTTGAATCTAGGGTTGTTGACGATGATTGGAGTCTTTTTATTTCGATTCCTTCGCCGAGACTCAAATTGATCAGCATCTGACAATCGTCAGGTGCTTTTTCCTTTTTAATGGGAAAACCTCGAAAGTTTGCTTATGGATTGTTAAGATATAGATATCGGCGAATTGGATGATTTTTACTGTTGGAGGTGTGTGTGGTGTTACGGGAAGAACGAATGGAGTATCTGTACGACAAATCATGGACTAAAAAGGGTCCGCTCCTTGTGATTGTCATCGGTGTAGTGACAGCGCTTTGGTTATTGTTCAATGATTCAAGGATGAACCTATCCCTGTTCATCTTTTGTGCGGCGTTGCTTATGCCGCTTTTGGTGGCGACGTGGCATAAAATCCAGTTGTTTTTACAGTTCAATGACTCATCTACGTATCAGCGCTTTATCTATTTGAAAGGGACGGTCCAGTTCGCTCTCTTGATTGGAACTTTAGCGCTTTTGGCGTTATATGCACTGAAATACATATCGCTTGATACATTAAGCCTTGTCTGTGCGACGTTGATTGCGAGTTGCCTCATTCTTGAGTCATGGGTCGACTGGAAGATTTTAAAGATTGATGACGAACACGTAGTTGAGAGTTTATTAGGATTGATGAATCGGGAGAAGCAACAAAGGAGGAAGGAGAATGGATAAACAAGAACGCCTCCCAAAAATGGTGGAACAGGATCTCGACGCACGAGGCGTCAGCGCGATATTTGGCATCATCGGTCTACTTTTATTTCTAGTCGTTTCAGTCATAAAAGGTGTCACGGTGACGACGGTTGCCTTCTCTTTCATCGTGACCCAACTGCCGATGCTCTATCAAGCGTGGCGGCGGATGAAGCTGTTGCGCACATTCAACGAAGAAGAGGAATACCAACGCCTCGTGCGCCGAGAATTTCTTATCATCGTCGCCATGTTTGGGTCACTTGGTATATTCACCTTCCTCACGAGGTTCGTACTCGATTCGATGCAAGAACTACTCGGTGTCGCATTGATTGGTGTCATCCCGCTGCTCATCTTGTACGTGCCGATGGATCGTAAACTACGTGAAGCGGACCCGGAGCACGTGACGAATCGAGAGTTACGACAAGCACATCGTAAACAGAAAATCAGCCCTGACAGACGTCAGAGCTGATTTTTTTATGAGAATATGGAAATAAGAAAGCAGCAGACGACCATACCGATTGTATAAAAGGTGAACCGGTGTCGTTCCCAAAACGAGTCATTCATCGTGTCACCGCCACATCATCAAGTGGCGTGTCGACCATTCGAACGAACGCTTCGTCCGGGTCGGACGTTCCAGACTCGTCGAGCCAGTCTTGGAAGTCCCCTTCATATAAAACGCGTCCACCATGCAGGAAGATGACATGGGCATCAAGTTGAACCAAGTCATGTAACTGATGTGTGGAGATGAGACATGTCTTGCCCTCATCGACGAGTCGCTGGAGGCGGCGCATGATTTGAATGCGTGACGCCGGGTCGACCCCACTCGTCGGCTCATCAAATAAATAGAGAGAACGTTTGATTGAAGACAAGAGCGTCACGAAGAGCCATTTCTTCTCCCCGACCGACATCTTCCCGAGCTTCATCGTCCATAGATGTTCGAACAGTTCTTGTTCGCGAGAAGTTGAAAGGTTATTCATATACGATTCGAGTTTCTTGAAGTCGGGACGTTGCGACAGACGTCCGATGAAATAGGCGAAGTCTTTCCCCGTCAACTCATGATGGTTATACATGAGTTGTGTCAAATACAACATGTCCGTCGTCGGAACGAGATCGAGTGATGCTTTGTCAACGGGAAGGGTACCCGTCATACAATCAAACAGTGTCGTCTTTCCGGCACCGTTCAGTCCGATTAAGACATTCAATTTATTCGTTTGTAGCGTGAACGAGACGCCGTCGAGTACAGGACGTGTCGCTTTCGGATAGCGATAAGTGAGTTGGTTTACGTGCATAAGAACCTCCTAGCGTGTCATGAGTGAGACGAGACTGAAGCGTTTCAACGCAATCACTCCGATGATGAAATATCCAAGTACGGAGAGGCTTGTCGCCCATACTCCGAACGAGAGATCGACGTGAGTCGTCAGATGCAACAATCCGAGCGCGAATTGATGGAGTGCATAGAACGGATTGAGGAAGCTGAACCAGTAATCGGGTGACTTTGTCGCCAATATGAAAAGTGGGAACATCAAGATGTTCGCAAATATCGTGAGACTCGTTATTTTGATCGGAAGTGCCGTCATGGCGACACTCGCGACCGCGAACGGGATACTTCCGAGTAAAATGAGTAAAGCTGACGCGAGTAACGTGAACGAGAAGAACCCGTGAACGAGCGTGACGACCGTTGTGAATAAAAGTAAGCTAATGGAAGCGAACAAGAGCTGTGCCAAGATAACGGCGATGACATATGTCAGTTTGTTGCCGGAAATCATCACGTACGTCTTCATCAATCCATATTCGCGCATGCGAGCGAGCTCCATGCCGACACCGTTCACATATGTAGCAAGGACGATGTATACCCAAAAATAAGCGATTTGTCCGTAATATTCTGCAGGTGTCGCTTGATGAACACCTGATAATGGTGTCGTCAAAGCGATGACGAGTGGAATTCCGAGTGTCCAAAAGAATGGAACTTTATCCGTGACGACAACTTTGGCATACATAAAGAAATAACTTGTGATTTGATGCATCCTGTTCCTCCGTTTGTATGTTTGATTGTTTGTATCGTAGCACAATATACGGAAGGTGATTGGAAAAAGTTTCAAAAAAATAATCCCTCATGTTGAATGAGGGATTGAAGAGTATCATTTCACTTTGTCGCGCTTCGCGATCTTGTCGCTCACTTGCTGACCGCTGAGCGTCACCATCGGCATGCCACCGCCCGGGTTGACGGTCCCGCCGACAAAATAGAGGTTGTGATAAAGTTCGCTCTGTTTCTTATGCTTGAAGCCACCGTTTCGTTTTTTATCCGAGACTGTCCCGTAGATGGCACCTCGGTCCGAACCATACGTCCGTTCGATATCGTGAGGCGTCCATACGTCACGCGTCACCGTATGTTCACGCAACCCATCGAGCCCCATCCGTTCTAACTTATCGAGCACACGTTCCTCAAAAGCGGCATATTCTTCTTCCGTAAACGGATTGTCTTGGATATACGGGATGTGAGGCAAGATTTTTATGTTCTCATGTCCCGTTGGCGCTTGAGTCGGATCGGTCTTGTTGACGTTGACGAGGTAAATCGTCGGGTCGTCCGGAAGTTCGTGTTTCTCAAAGATTTTGTCCATCTGCTCATGTAAGTTCTCAGAGAAGAAGAAGTTATGATGTGCCAGTTGTGGATAGGCTTTTTTCACCCCGAGATGGAGGACGAATCCGGAGCTCGCCGGTTCATATTGATCGACGAGTTTGTCGACGTACTGCTCGTCCGCATCGACCATCTTCTGATAGAACGGGATGACTTCCATATTCGAGACGAAATAATCGGCGGAGCGAAGACGTCCATCTTCAAGCTCGATGGCGGTCACCTTCTCATTCACCGTATGGACACGAACCACACCTTCTCCGGTATGTAGCTTCACACCAATCTCTTCGGCGAGCTTCGTCAACCCTTCCGCAAGTTTGTGAGTACCGCCTTCGACGTACCAACAGCCTTGGGCGTACTGCATGTAAATCATCATATTGAGGACGGCCGGTGCGTTATATGGAGAGGACCCAACATATTTGACGTAATACGACAGCATGTCTCGAAGATGCGGATTACTGATGCGCTTCTTGATAGCGCTATACATCGTCGACGTCAAATCGAACCCAAAGAGCGTTGGGAAGATTCCCGTCTTCATGACGGCTTCTAATGGGGATTCAAATCCTTCAGCCAAGTAGCCCTTCTCGGTCGTCTTATAAATGCGGGCTGCGTAATTCAACAGTTCACGATATTCTTGCATGTCTTTTCGAGAGAGGGAAGGATTCGCGCGTTGCATCTGTTCGAGGTCATGGTAGAGGTCGAGGACGGTATCGTCTGGGAAGAACGAGCGCCATTCGAGCTCTAATCGTTTGATGGAAACGTAGTCCTCCATCCGCTTTCCACTTCCACGGAATAGTTTGTCGAAGATGTGGGGCATCGTTAAAATCGAGGGTCCGAGGTCGAAACCGAATCCGTCTTGTTCGAGCCGATTCACTTTCCCTCCGATATGATCGTTCTTTTCATAGAGTGAGACGTCGTAACCTTTTTGAGCGAGCGAGATGGCCGCTGACAATCCACCGAGCCCTCCGCCGATGACGATGACCGACTTATCCACTGATGGCATATATTCGCCGCCTTTCCGAAGTGTTATTTTCAAAAAACAGAATGAGTGCTACCTCTTCTATTCCCGTTTCCAAATGAATCGAACATGCTTTTACGGATTTGCCACATCCACAAAGATGTCATCCCTGAACCGGGAAAAGTTTTGTATAGTAAGGGAACAGAGACTGAACGAAAGTAGGAATCTAAGATGATCGTAAAAACAATCACGCTTCACTTTGCGAACGGCGACGAGATCAGCATCCCGTTTGATGATATTGAATCGTGTCGGATGCATGATATTCAAGACGGGATGCGTCTTGCGGCGGATGGTCAGTTGATCAAAGAAAAAGTGATGCACGGGCTCGACCTCGTGCTAAAAAACTCAGCAAACCAACTGGAATGGGATGGTCCAGGTAGACCGTTTGACCGTATCCTAGGTATGTCGGATTTACAACATCTCGTCTTCGAATTTGAAGGGATGCGAGGAAAGTCATACCGCATCGCATGGCATGATCTAGAAGCGGTGCAAAATGCTTACCAGACGACAACTGAAGCAAATGGGAACTTACACGTGCACGTTCGGGTTTCGTAAAAATAGCCTCTCGCAATATGTGCGGGAGGCTTTATTCGTTTGACTTCACACCGCCTGCGACGAGTGGTCCTTCATAGGTGATCGTATAAATAATTCGGGCGATGTCTTCCGCTGTCTCTTCCGAAGACGGATTGTTCAACCACTCGTAGATGACGCCCATGTGAGCCGAAGACAGATAGGCGACGAGATATGGAGGCGGGACCATCATCTTGTTCGGGTCAAACAAGGTTACCGGGGAGCGCTGAAACAAGGCGGCCTGCATAAATTTTCGAAGCTTTGCCTGAAACGTCGGATCTCCGTTTGGTCCGAGGAGTGGCTTCATGATGATTTGGTTGTCTTCGATGAAACGGATGAACGGAACGAGATAATGATACGACTTGTCAGTTCGCTCGTCTCCAAAGATGTGCGGGAGATGGTGAATCAACTTTTGTTCAGCCTCTTCAAAGATTTCGTCGACGCATTTCTCCATCAATTCGAACTTATCCACATAGTGACTATAAAAGGTGCCCCGATTGATGCCGGCCCGCTCGGTCAATTGCTTGACGGTGACGGCTTCAAATCCCTGTTCTTCAATGAGACCGAAGAAGGCGTCTTTGATCAGTTTTTTCGTTCGGATGACGCGTAAGTCAGTTTGTTCCATGCTTTTTCTCCTTTTCCTCAACACATTCATTGCATCTGTCGGAAAACCGACACGATGACCGATATTGACGATTGTTGCCACCGTGAACGAGGACTATACTGAACTTATAAACCAACACGGTGTCGATTATCTTGAGTATACACGATGAGGCGCCGAAAAGGAGTGACAGAAATGAACATTCAACTGCAACACGTCGAGAAGTCATTCGGTGACCAACTCGCCATCGACAACATCGACTTCACCATCCCATCCGGAGAGATTTGCTGCTTACTCGGACCATCTGGATCGGGGAAGACGACCCTCATCCGACTCATGATTGGCGCCCTCGCACCGGACAAAGGAAGTGTCCATATCGGCGAAACGAAGATGCCAAACATGGACATGCTCCAACAAATCGGATTTATGCCGCAGAACGATGGCTTGTACGAAGACTTGTCGGCCGAGGCGAACCTCGCCTTCTTCGGGTCGATTTATAAGTTAGGGAAAAAGGCGCTCCAGGACCGCATCACTGAAGTACTCAATCTGGTCGATTTGGCGAACGACCGGCATAAGCTCGTCCGCAACTTTTCAGGCGGGATGAAGAAACGTCTGTCACTAGCCATCGCCATCTTGCATAAGCCGGATGTGTTGTTTCTTGATGAACCGACAGTCGGAATTGACCCGATTTTACGTCGTCAAATTTGGGATCAGTTTCAGGTGATTCGGAGGGAAGGGACGACCATCATCGTCTCGACGCACGTCATGGATGAAGTGCTCGAATGTGATCGGGCCGCGCTCGTCTACAATGGACGGTTGATTGCCTATGATCATGTGCAGGACTTGCTCGACCAGACCGAGAACGGTCGCGTCGAAGAACTGTTCTTGATTGCTGGGAAAGAGGAGGTGGGTGACCATGCGTAACTTAGCGAAGCGTGTCATCTTTCAGACGTTAAATGATAAGCGAAGCGTCGCCTTGATTTTGATTGCGCCACTTCTTATTTTGACCCTCGTCTACTTCCTACTCGGGGACTCGGATTACGTGCCGACTGTCGTCCTGGACGATAACGCCCCAGAACAGCTCGTCGATGCGTTTAAAGACGAGACGCTCGAGGTGGAACAGGCCACGTTCGATGATCCGAAAGCATATATCGAAGACAACGAACATGTCGATGCCGTGTTTGAAATGAATCAAGAAGGAACGACCATCACGTTACGTGAACCGTCGACGAAGTCATCGAAGGCGGTTGGCGAGATTCAAGATGCGTTGACGACACTCAATCCTGCAGCCGAAATTGATACGTCATTCGTCTATGGGGAAGAAGGACAGTCGACGTTCGATTCGTTCGGGTTTGTCTTCCTATCCCTCTTCTCGTTCTTCTTCGTGTTCATTCTCTCGGCGATGGCACTCGTCAAAGAACGTAGTGGCGGTACACTTGAACGACTTTTGATGACTCCGATCAAGCGAGGGCAAGTCATTTTAGGATATACGCTCGGGTACGGAACGTTTGCGGTCGTCCAATCGATTTTCATCGTGCTCTATTCGATTTATGTGCTCGGGCTATCTTCTCTTGGGAATATGGCGTGGGTCATGTTGACGATGCTACTCATGGCAGGTACGGCGGTACTCTTCGGGGCGACGATTTCAGTGTTTGCCCGATCGGAATTACAGGTTGTTCAGATGATTCCGTTCACCATCATCCCGCAAGTGTTCTTCTCGGGACTCATCCCACTCGACTTGATCCCATACGGTCTCGGGAACTTGAGTTACGTCATGCCAATCTACTACGGAGCGACAGCAATCAAGGAAGTCATGATTTACGGAAGTGGCTTCTCAGGAATTTGGATGTATTTACTCGGTTTGATTCTCTATGCAGGGGTCTTGTATCTCTTGAACATGCGGGCGCTCGAGAAATACAGAGGACACTGAGTTAAAACGACAACACCCAATCTTGAAACTGTTGAAACGCCGGGATTTGATTGGCCAGTCCGATGACGAGAAACCAAGCACCCGTATAGAAAAATGCAGAGATAGTCGTATAGAACGCATACGTGCGAAGCTTCAGTGAGGTGAACCCGGCGATATAGTGGAGCGGGTGCCGAAGGCCAGGGATAAAATAAGAAATCATAATGGTGCGTGCTCCATACTTTTGATAAAAGGTCTCGGCTCTCTTGAGATAACGAGATTCGCGTTGTCGCACGGGTAAGATGTGATGTAGTCCTTTCCCGACTAAGTAAAACCAGCTGAACGTGAGCGTGAAGAGAATCCAAGTGGAGACGAATAAAAGCCAACCTGGAATAAAGGCATCCGCGACCGTCAGATGGGTGATCATCAAGACGTCGTCAGATAATGGGGTAAACATGATGCCGATGGCGAGCATGCCATAATGTATGATCATTTCCATAATAATTCACTCCTTACCTTGTCTAGTATTCACTCGCAAGCGTAAGGAGTTTTTAGTATTCTCTTAAGAAATCTTAAGAAGTTCGTCAGAATGTGTTGCGATTCACTCGATACACTCAAGCTATCAACAACGAAAGAAGTGGAATCGAGATGATCCAATCATGGCTCAACAAATATAAGAACTACCTTGAAGAAATGAAGATGATTTCTCCAGAATCAACCTATGTGGCAGAGCGAATGACACGGAAAACAGTATTGAGCGAAGCGCATGTAATTGTTGAAATCAGACCTGGGATAATCGGTTGTACCGAAGAAATCCTTCGGAAAATGCGAAAAGATGCTACGCTCATATTGATTGAATCTGACATCGATCTGGTTCACTATTTAAAGACGCGATATGGAAGAGATCATCGAATCATTATTGTCGAAGCGGATGCTGTCGACTTGAAGAACATATTACGAGCATTGAACATCGAGGAAGTGGATGTCATCTTTTCTGGACTGCCGTTTTCAAGATTCGATGCTCAGCAAACAGAAACCGTCTTACGAAAAGCAAAGGCGGTTCTCTCCAAAACAGGCTGGTTTGTCACGTTTCAATATACAAAAGGTCGATACGAGCATTTTCAACGAGTGTTTAGTCGTGTGAAGGTGGAGCGAGAATTTCGTAATGTACCATCGGCATACTTATTTCATTGTGCTATGTGAGGAGGAAAGACATGCGTTCACAACCTGTTATCTGTATCGCGGACGATGACGAAGCGATACGAGAATTGCTTGCCATCTATTTAAAAAATGAAGGATATGCACTTCGGTTTGCGAAAAATGGGCAAGAAGTGCTCGACCTCGCGTCGACCGAAACGATTGATTTGCTCATTCTCGATTTGATGATGCCGATTATGGGCGGGATTGAGGCCTGTATCGAAATTCGAAAGACGCAGTTTATGCCAATTTTGATGCTGACAGCCAAAACGAGCGACTTGGATTTGATGCAAGGCATTTCCGTTGGAGCGGACGACTACATCAAAAAACCGTTCAACCCACTGGAAGTGACGCTTCGAGTCAAATCGTTACTCAGAAGGTATCGTGACTATGGGGCAGATCGAGCAGACCTCACGAGTACACTCGTCTTTGAAAATGTGACACTTGATTTACAGACGCGACAATGTCGAAAGGGTGAGATGTTGATTCGGCTTACACCGAAAGAGTTTGATATTCTCGCTTATTTTATGAGGCATCCAAATCAAGTCCTCACCGTCGAACAGATTTACGAGGCGGTGTGGGGAGAGGCAGCATTTGAGGTCGACAACACAGTGATGGTCCATATCACGAAAATTCGTGAAAAGTTAGAAGATATACCACGAAAACCAACCATTATCAAGACGGTGTGGGGCGTGGGGTATCGATTATGAGACGGAGACAATGGGATCGCTTGCTAGTGAAGTTGATTGGTATTATTTTAGTCAATGCATTGATTGCGACGATTGCTTTTCTAATCATGGGCTATTCGATTAGTCTATATTACATCGAAAACGAAATAACACCGGATCCGCTAACAGCCAACTTAGTATTTTTAGGGGTGACGTTCATTGTCATTCTGATCTTTATTATTGGGTTTTCACTAACGATGCGGAAAACACTTCGAAAAATCACGTATTTGTCGAGTGAGATTGAACAGATCGCAAATGGTGACCTCGGTCGTACGGTTGAGGTGGAAGGGCGAGATGAAATCGCCTCGCTTGGAGAGAGTGTAAATCGAATGTCACAGCAGTTAGGCGAATTGTTTGAGAAAGAGCGAGCGCACGAAGAAGAGCGGAACCAACTGTTCTCCAACCTGTCACACGATTTACGAACACCGCTCACGAGTATCAAAGGTTACACCCAACTACTGCAAATGAACCGCGAGCTGACAGCTGAAGAGAACAATCATTTTCGTATTTTAAATGAAAAAACGGCGCAGCTTGAACATCTTCTCGATCAGTTGATGGACGTGAACCGCCTCTATGCCCCACACATGCAACTAAAAAAACAGAAACTCAATCTGAGCTTATTGACGACCCAGCTGATCCACGAGATGGAGCCGTTGTTCAATGAGCGAGGCCATCGATTACACCTATCGATTCAACCTGACCGATGGATAGTAGCTGATCAAGAACAGCTTATTCGTGCTTTTGAGAATCTTTTCTCGAACGCATGGAAATATGCAGAGCAGAAGAGTCCGATCGAGATTAGACTTCAAACGAAAAATCAACAGATTGAATGGTCTATTTCAAATGCGACAACGGCTGAAACGATTGAAGCCATTCCTCATCTGTTTGATCGCACATATCGTGTCGATTCCTCAAGAGGGGTCACTCCAGGTGATGGATTGGGTCTATCGATTGCCCGCCAAATCATTCTGTTGCATGGAGGACAGTTGACAGCGGAACCGCTAGAGGGTCAGGTCATTTGTTTTCGGGTATCGTTTCCGACTCATCAACATATAGAACGTGAGTAAATAGCTGTCCTTCGTTTTGAAAGTCGTAGCTCATAAAAGGCTGCGACTTTTTGTGTCGAGCAAATAACCTCAAAAAAAAGCACTCGGACGATTGTCCGAAATGCTCATTAGCGTTTGAGTAACAACATCACGCCGGTCACGAATAATGCGATTCCGCTCGCGAGTCTAACTTGTTTGCACGTCACGTTCTTTCACCCCTACATTTCCTCATCTTTTTGCTTTAGCGACACGTTTTGGTGTTTTCGACATTTCTTGATAAATCGAAAGAATCTCGGTCCCGTAATTTCCTTTCGGCTGCATGGCCCATTTCTGGTGAAGAGATGGCCACGTTTTCGCAGAGCCTCGCTTGACGAGATGGAAGCGTGGATCGACTTGTTTCGTATTCAATGCATCGTTAGAGGCGTATGCCTTTAGATGCTGAATTTGAGCAGTCACTCCTTGGTGTGGGGAACGGAAAAAGTGTCCTTTCACGCCGTTCCCAGTCGTCCCGATTCCGGAGTAGTTATGCTGCTTCGGAAGGACATCGCCACCGTAACGAAAATAACCGGTCTCTTTCAATGCTTGTGCGAATGCAACATCCCCACGAACGCCTTCCTTCGCGCCGATGATGACGAAGAGTTTCGCCAAATTTTCGACAGAGGTGTTCGCGAGCCGTACATCACGAGGATTCTTTTGTTTTACGTAATCCGCCATTTGTTGCGGAGTCAAAGCCGATACTCCCATAATAGCATGATTCTGCTTCTTCGGGGCCGCCTCAACGATTGATCCAGTCGAGAGAAGAGAAGATGTGATCAGAAGAAATGCAATTATCAAATTAAACACTTTTTTCATCATATGTACCCTCCTAAACGAATCCTATCTATTGAGAAATAATACCATATTAGGATTAAATTTTAATTTCAGATTTATTTATGAAGGGAATGAGAAATTAAAAAAGCCGCTCTGAATTCAACATTCAAAGCGGCTTCTCAACATTTAATTAGCCTGTTTCAATTCTTCAACAGTCTCCACTTGGTCATCAAACTTACGAACGTCCACGCGTTGTACAAAGAACGCAAGGACGAGCGCTAAAAGGTTCATCCCGAGTGCAACGTAAAATGAATATTGAATCCCAGATAAGAGGGCTTGCTGAGTGATGGCACCCATCGAGCTCTCAGTGAGTGTCGCAGGATCGACTCCTGTCATCAATGATTCAGCTTCTGTACGTGTCACCGAGTTCATGATGGTCACGAGTACTGCCGTACCAATCGCACCAGATACTTGTTGTGCTGTGTTGTTGATTGCCGTTCCGTGCGGGTTGAGGCGAGTCGGCAATTGGTTCAGTCCATTCGTCATGATTGGCATCATGACCATCGACATCCCAAACATACGTAACGTGTACGTCAAGACGATGTACGTATACGTTGAATCAAGTTGAACGTTTGCAAGCATGTACGTCGATACGGCGGTGATCGTCAATCCGGTAAGTGCCAATAATTTTGGCCCGAATCGGTCAAACAGTTTACCTGTGATTGGCGACATGATTCCCATGATGATCGCACCAGGGAGAAGCATGAGCCCTGAATCGAGTGGGGAGATGCCACGTACGCTTTGGACGTAAGCCGGTGTCAAAATCATACCGGAGAACATCGCGACCGCATTGACCATCGCAATGACTGACGCGAGTGCGAACATCGGATGTTTGTAAGCACGCAAGTCGAGCAATGGTTTCTCCATATGGAGCTGGCGGTAGATGAAGGCAATCAATGAGATGGCACCGATAATCATCGTCGCTAAGACAATTGGGTTATCCCAGCCATCCGAGCTTGCTGAACTGACACCGTATAAAATCCCACCAAATCCGAGTGTCGATAAGACGAGTGACAAGTAATCGAGTGACTGATCTTTATTTTGGACCATGACGTTCTCTGCTTTCCAAACGGCGAGCGCGAGACCGATGATGGCAAGTGGTAAAATCATTTCGAATAAGACGCGCCAATCATAGTACTCGACGATGTAACCGGAAAGTGTCGGTCCAATCGCAGGTGCCGAGATCATGACGAGCCCGAAGATCCCCATCGCCATCCCCCGTTTTTCACGAGGGAAGCTGACGAGCATGACGTTCATCAGGAGTGGCCCCATTGTCGAGGCACCGACGGCTTGAATCATCCGACCGCTCAACAACCAGCCAAAGTTCGGCGAGAAGGCCGCGATAGCCGTACCGATGGCGAAGATGCTCATCGACGTAATGAACAAGCTTCGGTTTGAAAAACGAGTGATCAAATAGGCGGATGCCGGGACGAGTACACCTGTCACGAGCATAAAGCCGGTCGCGAGCCATTGTACGGTCGAGTAGTCTGCAATCTCGAGATCGACCATGATCGATGGGAGCGCGACGTTGAGTAATGAGTTGTTCAGGAATGCGATGAACGCACCCGCAAAGAGGACCGCCAACATGACGTAAGGCGGTTTCTTTTGGAATTCTGGTTTCATATGGATGGCTCCTTTATTTTCTAAATAGTTATGTGTTGGTAAGTGTCGATGAAATGATTTTATACCCGTTGTATAAATAAAGCAACCATTTTGTACTGTTAGTCTAAAATGGTTTTCGGTGCTATAGTAAAGGTACAAACTAGACAGAACGGAGCCATGTAAGAATGAAAGAGAAAAAAAGAAAAGTCGCCGATATTGCTATGTCTCTCTTCATCGAAAATGGGGTACAGCATACATCGGTGCAAGAGATTATCGATCGTGCCAACATCTCCAAAGGGACGTTTTATAACTACTTCTCATCTAAGACGGATTGTGTCGCCAGTATCCTCGAGAACTTACGATATGATGCAGGGCAACGCCGGATTGAGATGCAGATGGGGCGCGATAAACGAGATCGTGACGTCTTCATCGAGCAAATCTCGATATTGATTCAATTGAACGAAGAACGGAATTTGCATGCGTTATTTGAATCGATCATGTCGTCAAACGAGAATGAATTGAAGAAACTCGTACTTCAACACCGCATTTATGAGATTGAATGGATTGCGATGCGTTTGACGGAAATTATCGGGGAGGAAGTAAGACCGTATTCGATGGAATTGACGGTGCTCTTCAACGGAATGTTGCAACATATCTTGTTCACGAATCGAATCACAAATGCCGCTTACTCTCCTCAAAAAGTGGTGCGGAGTTTATACACATATGTCGAATTGATTGCCGCTCGGATGATGGAGACAGGAGAGCACGTTTTGAACCCGGTCACGGTCGATCAAATGCGTGGAACGACAGATAAACATCTCATTACGATCGAAGAATTGATTGAGATGGCTGCTCGTATCGAAGAGCATGTCGAGATGACAGAAGAACAGCGTGATTTGTTCGATGCGATTTCATTCGAGCTCAAACAAGAGCGTCTTCGAAAAATCGTGTTAGAGCAATTGTTGAAGCCGTTCCAGCGTCTATTTAAAGGCGTGACGGGCGAAACAGAAGTACAAAAATTTACGAATCTCGTGTGGTTGTACACGCGGACACACTAAGGACAAAAATTTCTCGATACAGTAATATAGAAGAAACAAGGAATGGAAAAAAGAATCAAAAAGTTTCCTCGAAAAAGAATTGATTCCTACAAATCCATACGCTACAATCAAATTACCGAAAGCGCTTTCGGGAAGAGGAGAATGACATGGGTACGATTTATGATTTAGCCAAAAAAACAGGATTCTCAATCACGACAGTGTCCAAAGCGTTGAACAATTATAAAGACGTGAGTGACAAGACGAGAGCGAAGATTCTTCAAGCCGCTGCTGAGATGGACTACTTGCCGAACGCACATGCCCAGTCGTTATCGACGAAAAAATCATGGGCGATCGGGGTCATGTTCTCAGAAGCGAATGAAGTCGGGATGAAACACCCGTTCTTCAACGGGATCATCGAAAGTTTTCGTCACGCGACAGAGGAGCAGGGCTACGATTTGATTTTCGCCTCGCGGAATCTGCGCAATCGTGACATGAGTTACCTCGAACATTTTAAACACCGTGCGGTCGACGGCATCGTCGTCATCTGCTCGGACCGAATGGATGAGCAAGTTCAAGAGCTCATGCGAAGCGACATCCCAATCGTCGTCGTCGATATGGACAGCGCTAACTGTAGCGTCGTCTATTCCGATAACATCGAAGGGGCGCGTCTCGCCGTGAATTATCTCTATGAACTCGGTCACCGGAAAATTGCCCACATCGCTGGGGATGAAACGATTGACGCCGGAGCGGCGCGAATCAAAGGATATGAACTTGCGATGCAAGAACTGGACCTTCCGATTCGACCAGGCTACCTCGTCAACGCCGGTTTCTTCTCGGTTGGGGAAGGCAAGCAAGCGATGGAACGATTGCTTGAACTAGACGATCAACCGACTGCAGTCTTTGTAGCAGGGGATCAAATGGCAATCGGTGTCATCGAAGCGATTCACGAACATGGTCTTCATGTCCCGAATGACATCTCAGTCATCGGATATGATGACATTGAAATGATTCAATATATCACGCCGAAACTGACCACGATTCGCCAAGATACGGACGAAATCGGGGAAGCGGCAGCAGAACTTTTACTTGAACAAATGACCGCGAAAGAGCGACTCACTGAACGTCGCGTCATTCCGGTACGCTTAGTCGAACGGGCATCTTGTGCACCGGTCAAACAGTGATTTATAGCCAATGATATTTCGAAGTCGCTCTCTTTTCTTCAGCAGATGGAGAAGGGAGCGCGATTTCGAAAGTCATTTTTAGAGAAAATCGAAACCGCTTTCGATATTTTATTTTTGGATAAACCGAAAGCGCTTTCGATAATTATTTACCTCTTCTTGCAAGCGCTTTCTAATACTACTTATAAAAGGATGGGAACAACACATGCGTAAACTTGTTAGCTTACTTACCATTGGAGCACTTTCAGTCGGTGTCTTGAGCGCTTGCTCTGACGGCAGCGAAGGATCATCTTCAGAAGGTTCAAAAGATGATGTCTTAAAAATTTGGTCATTCACGGATGAATTGAAAGAACCAATCAAAACATTCGAAGAGCGTAACGGCGTGAAAGTCGAATTGACAATCGTACCGACAGCTGACTACGCAACGAAGTTGAAGCCAGCTCTTGAAAGTGGCGTCGGCGCACCGGACGTCTTCACGGGTGAAATCGCGTTCCTTAAACAATGGATCGACGCTGGATACTGGGAAAACCTTTCGGAAGAACCATACAACGCAGAAGAAGTGTCGAAAGACATCGTTCCTTACGTATTCGACCTCGGGAAAGACAAAGACGGAAACGTTCGTGCCCTTTCATGGCAAACTACTCCGGGTGGGATTTACTACAAACGTAGCATCGCTAAAGAAGCACTCGGTACAGATGACCCGGCTGAAGTTGGCGAAATGATGAGCTCGATGGACGGACTCTTCGAAGTCGGTGAAAAACTTAAAGATAAAGGTTACAAACTTTTCCCGGACGAAGGTTCAATCCGTTGGTTCGCACAAGGCAATGACCCACAAGCTTGGGTAAACGAAGACAATGAACTTGTCTTGACTGAAGGAAAAGAAAACTACTTCGACTACGCGAAAGAACTTCGCGAAAATAACTTAACTGCTCTCGCACCAGAATGGTCACCATCTTGGTTCGAAGGAATGGACAAACCGATCAAAGTAAAAGAAGGCGGCAAAGAAACGGAAACAGAAGTCTTCTCTTACGTCCTCCCAACTTGGGGTCTTCACGCTGTCTTGAAAGAAAACGCGAAAGACACTGCTGGTGACTGGGCTGTAACAAGCGGACCGAGCCCATACTTCTGGGGCGGTACATGGGTCGGAATCTACAAAGACTCTAAACATAAAGAAGAAGCTTATGACTTCATCAAACTCATGACACAAGATGAAGAGTTCTTGACTGAATGGGCGAAAGAAACAGGTGACGTCCTTGCGTTCAACCCAGTTACAGACAAAATCAAAGATGACTTCAGCGATGAGTTCCTCGGTGGACAGAACAACTACGAGTTCTTCCTCGGCGAAGCAGAATCGATCAAACCAGGGATCGTTACGAAATACGACCAACAGCTCGACACGCTTTACGGAGCGGCAGTTAACTCTTACGTAGAAGGTAAGAAGACGAAAGACGAAGCATTGAAAGAATTCAAGAAACAAGTTAAAAACGCTTACCCAGACATCGTTGTTGACTGACGATGACCAACACGAGGGAGGAAACTCCTCCCTCGGTTCTTATGGAAGGAGAAATACACGTGAAAAAATTAGATCGTTACGGCTATCTGTTCATCGCCCCGTTCTGGGTCGTCTTCTTGACGTTTAGCATTTATCCGGTTTTTTTGACGCTTTACTATAGCTTCACGAACTACACCGGTAGCCCAGGAGAAGAGATTGTCGGATTTGCGAACTATACACGGTTGTTGACGGACACATACTTCATCGAAGCGTTTTTCAACACCATCAAGATTTGGGGAGTCAACTTCGCCTTGCAGATGGGAATGGCCCTTTTATTGGCGCTCTTATTCTCAGATCTCCGTTTGAAGCTAAAAGGATTAAACTTCTTCCGTTCATTCTTCTATCTTCCAAACTTGATCACAATCAGCTCGGTCGCGCTTTTGTTCGGTATTTTGCTCGACTGGCAGCATGGTTCACTCAACATGGTGTTGATGAAAATCGGTTTGATCTCCAATCCGATCGACTGGTTAGCAGAACCAGTGACGGCACAGTTATCCGTTTCGCTCATCTTGACATGGATGTGGTTCGGTCACTCCTTCATCATCGTCATGGCGGGTGTTTCAGGAATCTCAACAGATTACTTTGAAGCCGCTCACATTGACGGTGCGAACCGTTGGCAAATGTTTACGAAAGTGACGTTGCCGCTCTTGAAACCAATTCTTCTCTACATCATGATCACATCGCTCATCGGTGGACTTCAATTGTTCGACCTTCCGATGTTGATCACCGATGGAATCGGTTCGCCAGACGGTTCATTGAACACGATGGTGCTTTACTTGTATAACCAAGCCTTCAAGTACAACAACTACGGCTACGCATCTGCGGTCGCTTACGGCTTATTCTTGATCACGCTCATCTTCTCGGCGATCGTCTTCAAAGGTATGTTCCGCAACGAACGCGCAACACAGAAGAAGGGGGCGTAAGCGATGGAACAAAATGCAGAAACACGGCGAATGCTTCCTGATAGCGAAGCGCAGCCAAAGCGTAAAGAAGACCGTCCACTCAAAGTGGCGCCACCTAAAAAACAAAAGTCGAAGCATCGTGTTGTTCGAGGCTTGATCTATGCAAGCTTGGTTATTCTTGCGATTATCTGCTTCATCCCGTTCTTGATGATGATCATCAACGCGACTCGGACGAACGGAGAAGTCATTTCGGGCTTCACTTTAATCCCTGGTACAGCATTGCTCGATAACTACGCTACCTTGAGCGAGTACATCAACATCTGGACCGGCTTTAAAAACAGCTTGATCATCTCGGTATCGGTCACGGTGCTTTCGGGCTACTTCTCAGCCCTTACAGCGTATGGATTCACGTTCTACAACTTCAAAGGGAAGAATGCGATGTTCATCTTCATGCTCGTCATGATGATGGTGCCGGCTCAACTCGGACTCATCGGATTCTACGAAATCTCAAAGACGCTTAGAATTCTCGATACGTTCATTCCGTTGATCGTCCCTGCGATTGCGACACCGTTCACGGTCTTCTTCATCCGTCAGTATACGCAAGCGACCCTTCATATCAGTTTGATTGAAGCGGCACGGATTGACGGTGCGAGCGAGTTGCGCATTTTCCACACGATCGCCCTCCCGATGATGATGCCGGCGATTGCGACGATGTCGATCTTTACGTTCATCGGCTCGTGGAACAACTACTTGATGCCACTTGTCCTCTTATTCTCTCCTGAGAAATACACGTTGCCTGTCTTGATGGGCTTCTTGAAAGGATCACAAGTCGCAGAAAACCTTGGCGCGCTTTACCTAGGCATCGCGATCTCGGTCGTACCGATCATGATTGCCTTCTTGTTCCTCTCGAAGTACATCGTCAGCAGTATTTCGGCAGGTGCTGTCAAAGAATAAATATAGAGAAAAGAGGAAAACACTATGCATTTTAAGAAAGACTTCGTATTCGGGACAGCCACGTCCTCGTACCAAATTGAAGGCGCACATAATGAAGGGGGCCGTACCCCTTCCATCTGGGACATGTTCTGTGACATCGACGGGCGCGTGTTTGAAAAGCATAACGGCGATGTCGCATGTGACCACTACCATCGTTACGAAGAAGACATTCAGCACATCAAAAAGTTAGGTGTCGATACGTATCGATTCTCCATCGCGTGGCCACGCATCTTCCCTGCCAAGGGAGAGTACAACCCAGAAGGTATGGCGTTCTACAAAAACTTGGCGATGCGTCTCCGTGAAGAAGGAATCAAACCAGCCGTCACCATTTATCACTGGGACCTTCCGATGTGGGCTCACGAAGAAGGTGGCTGGGTCAACCGTGAATCGGTCGACTGGTTCCTCGATTATGCGAAAGTCTGTTTTGAAGAGCTCGATGACATCGTCGACTCTTGGATCACTCACAATGAGCCTTGGTGTGCCGGCTTCCTCGGCTACCATGTCGGTGTTCACGCACCGGGTCACCGTGACATGAACGAAGCGGTACGCGCCGTGCACCACATCTTGTTGTCGCACGGAAAAGCGGTCGAATTGTTGAAGCGAGAGATGACGTCCACGACCCCGATCGGCATCACGCTCAACTTGTCACCGATGTATGCGAAGACGGATTCGGCGAATGACCGCCTTGCGATGAACAATGCCGACGGGTATTCGAATCGCTGGTTCCTCGATCCGGTTTTCAAAGGTGAGTATCCGGTCGACATGATGAACTTGTTCTCCAAATATGTGCATAACTTCGATTTCATCCAACCGGGTGATATGGAGACGATCTCGACAGCTTGCGATTTCTTCGGTATCAATTTCTACAGCCGAGGCATTGTCGAGTTCAACGCAGCAAATGATTTCTTGAAGGCAGACGCTTACTCGGACTACGAAAAGACGGGCATGGGCTGGGATATCGCCCCGAACGAATTCAAAGACCTGATCCGTCGTTTACGCGCCGAGTATACTGACCTTCCAATCTACATCACAGAAAACGGCGCCGCATTTGACGACGTGCTGGAAAATGGCGAAGTCCATGACGATAACCGGATCGACTACGTCCGCCAGCACCTCGAAGCCGTCTCTGACTTGAACGATGAAGGCATGAACATTCAAGGCTACTACCTCTGGTCACTCATGGATAACTTCGAATGGAGCTTCGGATACGAGAAGCGCTTCGGAATCCTCTATATCGACTTTGAGACACAAGAGCGTATCTGGAAAGACAGCGCGAAGTGGTATGCCGATGTCATCGCTGACCATAAAGCCAAACACGCGGATAGCGTCGAGGCGTAACATGTATCCATCCCTGCCGCTACGGGGATGGATTTTTTGTGTGGAATCTTTCTGATTTGGGAACGGGGATAGGGGAGGGATATTCTATGAAACGAGAATTTTCAACATACGAAGTGACGGGCTATGACGACCAAGGAAAAATCAAGTTCGTTCATTTAAGAGAAGGGGAGTTCGTGTTGCCGGTTGAGATCAAGGGAGACGACTTACGAAAAATCAAGAAGATGATAGAGCTCAACCCGGGTGTGACCGTGATTGTCCATGCGGCGATTGACCAGAGACGGATGCGACTGCTTGAAGTGGACGGATACTCACTCCGGAAAGAAGATATGTAAAAACGCCAGCACCGAAAACGGGCTGGCGTTTGTTTATGGGATCAAGAGGATCTTCCCTTGGCTCTTCCGACTCTCTAAAAAGGCGTGGGCCGATGCCCCGTCTGACAAGGCGAACGTCGTCGGTGGTGGAATGACGAGTGAACCGTCCTCGATCCAGCTGAACAATTCGTGCGACCGGCGAATCCGTTCCTCTTTTGAGGTGAGGACGTTCCATAAGTCGCCACCCGTCAACGTCTTCGACGTATCCATGAGCATGCGTGGGTCTACTGGTGTTGGGTCACCGCCGGCCATGCCGTAGAAGACGACCGTCCCGCCAATCCGAGTCGCTTCGAAACTATCTTCTAATGTCGAACCGACCGAGTCATAAATGACATCGGCCCCATGACCGTCTGTAGCGTTACGAATCGCTTCGATCCATGCTTCGTCATAGCGATAAGCACGGGCACCATGCGCTTGGACAGTCGCCACTTTTTCGACTGTGGACGTGAGACCGATGACTTGTCCGCCGAGGCGTTGAATCATTTGCGTCAATAGTTGACCGACACCACCAGCGGCTGCGTGTACGACTGCGACATCATCAGGTTGAATCCGGTAGCTGTCATGAACGAGGTAATGGGCCGTCAATCCTTGAAGCATGGTCGATGCGGCCGTTTCGAATGAGATGGCATCTGGAAGAGGAATCGCCTTGTCGAGCGGGACGGCAACAAATTCTGCGTTGGCGTGCGGGACATCGGCAAAGGCGATGCGGTCCCCAACTTGAAGCGATGAGACGTTCGCCCCGACCGCCTCGATGACGCCGGCTCCTTCATATCCGAGAATGTATGGCGGTTCTCCGACAAGATGATAGTTGCCTTTCCGGCGATACACATCGGCATAGTTCAATCCGATTGCTTTTGTGCGGACCAATACTTCATCGACCTGTGGCATCGGTGTCGGGACTTCTTCATATGTTAGGACGTCCGGACCACCGAATTGATGAAAGACGAGTGCCTTCATGCTGATCACTTCCTTCGTTAGATTCATTCAAACTATAGCATATAAATCTTCTAATATTTGTAGCGATGCCCAAGAAAAAGCCTGAGTTCATTGTAGTGAACTCAGGCTTTGTTCGTCTCCATTTGCTTTCCTGCCTGATACCCGGCCACGAGAATGAATAGGGTACCTATGATGTAAGGAATGACGGACTGAAAGGCGAGACCTGCTGCAAATGAGGAAGATGCAAATAGCGTGAACATGACGGTAACTTTTCTTTTCATCCTAACCCAACTTTCCAATCTTTTCCTACATGATAACAGCCCTCCTCATTGCTGAGAAGGGCTGTCGTTTTTGTTTCAGGCTGATGCTTGATCTGAGCCTTCTTGTGCTTTCAATTCTTCACCGTACGAAACGCGGTCTTGAATGCGAACGAATGGAAGGTAAACCGCAACGGCCATAGCAATCGTTGCAATCTGTAAGAGTGCAGCACGCCATCCACCAATCAAGAAACCAGAGATGACTGGAGGGGTCGTCCATGGTACTTGAAGCGCGTTGAACGGCTCGACCCAACCCCAAAGGATGGCAAAGTACACCATGAATGAAGCGATAGCTGGCACGACAACGAATGGGACGAACATGATCGGGTTGAAGACGATCGGCATCCCGAAGATGACCGGCTCATTGATGTTGAAGATACTTGGTGCAAGTGACAACTTCCCAAGCTGCTTCAAGTGTGCCGAACGTGCGACAATCAGTGTCGCGATGATGAAACCGATTGTGATCCCTGATCCACCGAGTTTCGTGAACACATCGAGGAACTGGATTGTAACGATTTTTGCGTTCTCACCAGCGACAAGCGTACCACCTGCATCGATGATTGCTTGGTTTTGAAGCGCGTTCGCTGTGAGAAGTGGTCCCATGATTCCCATAAGGATTGCGGCACCGTGAATCCCACACCACCACATGACAGACATGAGCACCATGATGATAACGGCTCCAGCGAGTGTGTCAGTCAAGTTTTGAAGCGGTGCTTGAAGCACATCATAGATGACTTCTGTGAACGTACGCTCTGCAACCGCTTGGAAAATCGCAAACGTTGCAACGGCGAGCGAGATGATTGCCAAACCAGGAACAAGTGCAGAGAATGAGTTCGATACGCCTGGCGGTACACCGTCTGGCATTTTAATGCTGATCCCGCGTTTGATGAACTGCGAGTAGATGAATCCAACTGTCAATCCGACGATGATGGCAGCGAGGACACCTTGTCCACCTGTCCATACTTTTGGAATGACGCCACCGACGAATTCCCCAGATTCAGACAAGACAGAAGCTTGTGTGATGATGAGGAACGAGATGATTCCAAGGATACCAGCTGGTACGCCTTCAATTTTTTCGTTCTTGACGTACGAGTAAGCGATTCCAAAAACACCGATTAAAGCAAGGATGTCAAACGTCGCGCCGACGACTTGCGTGAGCGGGAGTGACCAGTCTGCTCCGAATAGACCTGACATGAAGTCAGCCCAACCTGGAATCGGTAATGCCAGGATGAGAAGGAACAGCGACCCGATGATGGTCATCGGCATCGTCAGGATGAACCCGTCCTTAATCGCAAGGACGGGCTTGGCGTTCGCAAAGCGAACAAAAGCAGGGGTGAACTTTTCAAATACTCTTTCTAAGCGGCTCATAGGGGAACCTCCTTATAGGTCTTCAGCGCGCGTGGCGATGATCTCTTTATACCAGTGGAACGACTGTTTCTTCTTCCGTGCGAGCCCATTGTTGTGGTCGACGTAGATGAAGCCGTATTGTTTCTTATAACCGTTCAACCAGCTGAGAAGGTCGATTGCAGACCAAGCATAGTAACCGGCAACGTTGATGCCTTGTTGAACAGCGTGTTTGACTGCACGAAGGTGACCTTCGATGTACTCGATTCGTGGCGTGTCCATGATTTCACCGTCGACGATCGGGTCGACATCACCGAGACCGTTCTCTGTGATATAGATTTTGACGTCGCCGTAACGATCTTTTAACATGTGCATCCCATCGAGGAACGCTTCCGGTGAGATTTCCCAATCCCATTTCGTGTACACTTTGTCGTCCATCTTGACTGTCTTGTAGACGCCATCAAACGATGGGTTACCCGGGCGACCTGTCGAGTTCTCACGTCCACCAGCCATGACGAGCGCTGAGTCATTTTTCATGACGCGCTGTGGGCTGTAGTAGTTGAGACCGATAAAGTCGTTCATCGGAGCGGTACGTTTCAAGACGTCGAGCTCTTCCTCCGTCATTTCAGGGAGAAGACCTTGTTCGTTCAGACCGTTCACGACGTACTCTGGGTATTCACCTTTCAAGATTGGATCGTAGAACCAATGTGTCGCATAAGCGTTCGCATGCATTTCAGCAAACTTGTTCTCTTCTGCGTCGTCGATACTGAACGCCGGGTTGAACACGTGTGTGATCCCGATTTCGCCAGTTTGACCGTTTTGTTTAAACAATTCGACTGCACGAGCGTGAGCGACGAAGACGTTATGTGTCGTTTGGAAATAGCCTTTGACGTCGCCCTCGATCCCTGGTGGGTGTGCGCCTGTTAAGTATCCAAGTGAGCAGAAGATGACCGCTTCGTTAAACGTGATCCAATGGTTAACACGGTCACCGAACGATTGGAAGCAAGTATCGGCGAAACGGACGAATGCGTCAACCGTCTCTTTGTTCTTCCAGCCGCCTTTTTCTTCAAGTGCTTGTGGGAGATCCCAATGGTAGAGCGTGACGAATGGGACGATGTCATGTTTCAAACATTCGTCGATCAAGTTGTTGTAGAACTCGAGTCCTTTTTCGTTCACTTCACCCGTACCGTTCGGGAAGATACGCGGCCATGAGATCGAGAAGCGATACGATTCGAGTCCCATCTCTGCCATGAGCGCGATGTCTTCCTTGTAACGATGGTAATGGTCGACTGCGACGTCGCCGTTTGTGTTTTCAAATGTTTTACCAGGAATTTTCGAGAAGACGTCCCAGTTCGAGAGGCCTTTCCCGTCCTCGTTCCACGCGCCTTCGACCTGATAAGAGGCCGAAGCAGCGCCAAACAAGAAATTGTTAGGCATTTTCAAAGTCATCACCTCAGTTTATTTATTTACAAGTTTCAATGAGTGGTCTAATACTTTCGCACCGTTCATCATGCCGTAGTCGACTGTGTTGATGACGTCGATTGGAACACCTTTTGGTTCGCAGATTTGCTTCCCTTTTGAAAGGAGGTACTTCACTTGTGGTCCGAGAAGTGCAACGTCGATGTTGTCGACGTAAGTTTCCATCTCCGATTCTGGGTAAGCAGCGATTTCAGCTTCGATGCCGCGTTCAGAGGCAACCGCTTTCATTTTTTCTACTAACATACTTGTTGACATACCTGCCGCACAGAAGAGTCCGATTTTAATCATTGTTGATCCATTCCTTTCAATTCGTTGATTTCGTTTTGCATGTTCATCATATATCCAAGCATTTCTTTGACGAGAATCGTGTTCATCAAGTGATCTTGCGCGTGCACCATGAGGACACCGACCGTTGCCGATTTACCTTGTGCTTCGAGCGTGACGAATTTTGTTTGAATCGCATGTGCTTCTTTTAATGTCGCGTCACCAGCAACGACTGCTACCTCGGCTTCTTCTTTCTTTCCTTCTTGCATGAGGAGCATCGCTTGATGGTAGCTCGCTTTGGCGTCACCCGAGAGGGCGATGAGACCGAAAATATCTTCCGGTGAGATGTCGATTGTTTCAGAAACCATAATATCTCTCCTTTTTGTATGGATAACTAAAATTCATAGGTACAAATATTTTCTACACGTTGATAGTAGCACGAAAGCGTTTTCGTGTAAACCCTTTCTTTTCGAAAAAATGGCATAAAAAATGCGCACGAGAAAAGCATCTCTCGGGCGCGTTTAGGACTTGATGTTCGAGACTTTGAGCATTTTAACATGTTTAAAATGATGGATGGAACGAGAGACGTCGAAGATTTGTCCATTCGTCAAATAGACTGTATTGTCGACGATTAGTGCAGGGTCATTCTCGTTCAGGTCGAGTAGGTCGGCGGACTCTGAATCTAAAAAGTCTGCGTAAATGACTCGGTCGGCGAATCCAATCGCAAGTTTTTGATCGCTTCGTAAATACGTATAGATCGACTTTTGGACGATGTTCTCATCCAAGTAGATGACGAGCTCTTTTCGGAAGTATGAATCCTCTACCGAGAACGGGTGGTCATCGACGAGACGTAGACGCTTCACGAAGTAGACAGGTGTCCCAATCGGGCACTTCATACGTTCGGCGACCTCATCGTTCGCCACCGTCTGTTCGAAATGTAAGACGCGTGTCTCGACTTTTCGACCGCTGAAGTCACTTGTTAAACCTTGGAGCTTTTCTAAATTGATGTAATCGCTATTGTAATGGTCACGGACGAAGACGCCGCTCCCTTGAACTTGATAGACGTACCCTTTGTTGACGAGGATCTCGATCGCTTTTCGGACCGTATTGCGGCTGACGCCATATTTATTGGCATACTCATCCTCGGTCAATAATTTATTCGTATGTTGGTAGACGTGATTGACGATGTCCGCTTCAATCTGACTCGCAACTTGCTTGTACTTCGGAGACATACAGTTCTACACCTTTCAAAAAAATTTGTGGGAATGAATTTGGTAACAGTATAGCAGATAACCTTTGTAAGCGGATACGTTTCATTTATCAATTGTTGAAAAAAGTCGAACGATTCAATGCTAGAATATTCGGAAAATGTGAAACAATGATGGCATAGAGTACGTATAGAGGATTAATGCACAGGAAAGAAAGGAAGTGCTCTAGTTGACTGAGACACATTGGTATACGGAAGAAACCACATGGCGCAAGTCACACCTTCGGCTAGGCTATACATTATTGGTATTTGTTTTGACGGCCATTATTTTATCCTTTTTCGGACGTTACGTCTGGTTGACGATCCCTTTCGTCTTGATTGGAATGGCCATGATTGGATTAGACGTGAAAAAGTATCGGATGCGTCGTGCGTATATGAAGGACAGAGATGCCGTACGATTACTGAAGTGGAACCTACTTTATGATTTGATCAGTTCAGGTGTGCTCGTCTCCTTGGTTTCGGCTTTGCTCATCTTTCAATATGACAGTTTGACGTTAGCGATCGGATTGCTCGTATGGGGAGCAGTCAGCGATCAGATGTCACGGATGCTTCAAAAGAAGTTAAATGAATGTGTTCCGCTGTTACATCAGTTAGATTTGGAGCGACGAAATCAATGATTGAACGGATGACACAAGAAAAAGTATGGAAACGTTTATTCGACCAATGGATTTTCGGTATATTTGGAACATTCGTAGTACTGATGTTACCAATCAGTTTATTAACAGATGACCTTACGTGGGGCGTGCTCTATATCGCCTGTACGCTCATTCCGCTGAACATCTTATATGTGAAGCGCTATCGAATGCGTCTGAGGTTTCAACCAGAACTGAAAGGGTTGTATCGTCGTCAACTCGTTCGGGACGGGATCAACAGTGCTGCCTTTTTCCTCGCGTTGAATCATCAACTATTGTTCACATCAAACGTGGCGTATATGTGTGTCACGGTATTCATCGGTTGTGCGATGCTATGGACGTTGAACGTGAACAAACAAACGAAGCAACAAGATATGGAGTATATACATTTTGACAAGGAGGCGATATAGGTGGAGCAAGGCGTAAAGTGGATGCGACGAATGCGAGGGTATGCCGTACCCATCTTGATTCTTTATGTCACGGCCATTATTGTCGCTCTCTTATTAGAGAAAATGTGGCTTATCCCTATCATGGCGTCCGTCTCCGTGATCATCGTCGTGACGGGCTATCAAGAGATGCGTATCATGTGGCGAATGACAAAACATCCGAAAGCTCATCGAATGCTTATATTCCAATACGTATTCGAATGGGTGGATGCGATTTTGTTGACGGCTCTTATGGTGACGCTGCTGACAGCAGAAGACTTTGGTCTCATGGTTGGTCTCTTTTTCGGGATATGGGGAGTACTTAGTCCGCTTCGGCAGAAGTGGTTCACAAAGCAACTTAAGCAAATTGATTCGGAATTACCGACGTTTGAAGAAGTGTTGGAAGGAGGAGAGGACATATGGAATTATCACCAAAAGTGAAATCGCAAATCGACACCATTTTAAAAGTAGACCGTTTGACGAAATGGGGTGTCGGCATCATTGGAATCGGACTCGTCGTCAGTTTTTTGATTTACGCCTCATATTGGACACTCTCGGACGGTGTCGTCACGGGAACGTTATATGCGGTGCTCGCCGCAGTCTTGACGGGTATTTTTATCCAATATCGAATGTGGCTACGCTTTGTGACAAATCAGACGGCACGTAACCTCTTATCGTTCAAGATGATGGCACATACGCTCGCTTTGACGGGGGTCGGGATTTACGGACTCTTTTACTTCACGAGTGAAACGACAGGTCCACAATCGTTCCGTGTGTTCCTCCTTTCTCAGCTTACGTTTTTCGGGATTGAATATTTGGCGAAGCGCTTTGACCGCGTCATTCAATCTTATGACGAGAACTATTTGACGGATCAAGATTTAAAAGAAATTCGTGAAGTCCGCGAATACGAGAAGGAGCAACGTCGTGAACAAACGTGATCAGATGAGAGAGCTCGCCAGGGTTGAGTCTGAGAAGAATGGAGTCTTCACTTTTCTGTCGTGGATGATTTGTATTGCGCTGTTTGTTGCGACTGAAAAAGGATGGGTGTCAGCAGGAACTGTTCTTTTAATTGGTCAATTTGCGGGCTTATTTGCGATTAAAAAATCTTGGAAGAAAGAAACGATTCAATTGAAATATTTAACGAATCGAGACGCCAAACGTCACATACACTTGATGTCGATTTTTAATTTTTTGACGTTCCCGATTTTGCTAATCCTCATGTTCGGATGGGTAACGAAACAAATTGAGACACCTTACTTTATCGGATTGATGGTGACTGGAGGTTTCATATCCGTCATCGGACATAAATGGTACGAGCGATATATGGTTCGTCTCGACGAGAACTATGTCACGGAACGAGAGTTAAAAGAAGAACAAAAATGGGGGAGCGCGTGACTCACTCGAGAAAGTAGGAACATGAAGTGAGGATTGCGACATATAACATCTGGAACCATGACACGTCATGGCAAGAGCGAATCGAAGCGATTTGCCAAGAAATGAATCGAATCGACGCGGACGTGATTGCACTACAAGAAGTCCGTTCTTACGAAGAAGGTAGTGTGGCTCATGACATTTCGGAAGCGACGGGTTATCCGTTCTGCGTCTTTCATCCTTATCCTGATTCACCGGACGAAGGACTCGCTTTTTTGAGTAAATTTCCTTTGTCATCAGTTGAAGCGATTTGGGAAGAGGATGTGGAAGAGTCAAACTTTTGTGCGACCCGAGTGACGTTTACGCTCGGTGGTCAGGAATGGGGACTCACGAACGTACATCTGAATTGGCGTTCCGTGTCGATTCGAGAACGTCAGATGGCAGCGGTGCGAGGTTGGTTACACAAAGGACGCCAAAAATCGGTCGAGGTGTTATGTGGAGATTTCAATGACAATCCTCAATCCTCTATCTATCAAGATTTATCGGATGGGGGATGGTCGGACGTGATTATGTTTGTTGGCGAAGAGGCACGCCCGACGTTAGACGTAAAGCACAATCCATACTTGCAATCTTCTCATCTCGAGCAACCTGAACGATATGATTGGATTCTGTTTCGTTCGGAATGTAGTGAACTCGAGGTTCAGCATATCGATGTATTCGGCGACATGCGGACGAGTAGGGATGTTGTACCGAGTGATCACTACGGTGTGCTGGTCGACTTTACCGTGAATTAACAAAGAGGATGTGCGATTGCGCATCCTCCTTTTATTTGAATAATCGAGCGATGAACCCCACACATGCCGCAAAAGGAAGAAGGAGAAGAAGTCCAAGCCATTGATCGCGCCAAACGACAAACCAGAAAGCGGCTTGCACACAAAGAATGCCGACTGCGGCAAAAATCACAAATAACAATGCTTTCTTACGGGTGGAGTGGTCTTCCCACCACTCTTTGAAGTAAGGAAAACTACAGAAAAATGCCATCGCCATGAAGAAGATCGCAGGAAACAACATGACGTCCCCTAACGTGTCATTCCCTTCAAATTCGAGCCACCTGGATAAGACGGATAATAGGATGCCGATCAATAGGAAGATACCACCCATGTGTGTCCCCTCATTTCTTTACTCGTTACTTGTATCATGCCCGTTCTCTCCCTACTCGAAAACCTGATACATTGATGGCTTTTTAGTGAAAGTGGTGACTTTTACATGAACGGTAAAAAAGTATTGAATGACGATTTTTACGATTTCTCTATCCAACACGTCTTGTACTCGATAGCATGAAAGCGTATCTGGAGAAACGGCTAGATGTGAAGTGAAAGCGCCAGAACTCTGCGGAGTTGACGAGGACGAAGGTGATCGAGATTTCGGCGGATGCCTTCCAGTCGCGTGTCACGACTGAGAGAGTCTTGATAAAACGTTCGGGTGACCGGGCGGACAAAACGAGACTTGATGACATCACTCAAAAAAGCCCGTTTCCTTTTTCGAGAAATCGAAGCAAAGAGGAGAGTTTTGTATGTGTGGAATCGTAGGGATGATCGGACAAGTGGGAACGAAAGAGATTTTATTGAAAGGGCTTGAAAAGCTCGAGTATCGTGGCTATGATTCAGCAGGAATTGCATTAGTCGGTGAGGACGTTCGTACGTTCAAAGAAGTAGGACGAATTCAAGCACTCCGTGACATCGTACCGGCGGACGCTGAAGGGACAATCGGAATCGGCCACACACGTTGGGCGACACACGGGGTACCGAGCGTACCGAACGCCCACCCGCATCAGAGTACGACAGGACGCTTCACGCTCGTGCATAACGGCGTGATCGAGAACGATGAGCAATTAAAAGCCACGCTCGACGCTCCGTTCCTTTCGGAGACGGACACGGAAGTCATCGTCCAGCTCATGGAGAAGCACTTCGTCGAACTCGGCGATGTCGAGGCGGCGTTCCGCAAGACGCTTTCGGACCTCCACGGTTCGTACGCGATCGCGATGATCGACTCAGAGGACAAAGAGCGCCTCTATATCGGGAAGAACAAGTCACCGCTCCTCGTCGGACTCGGTGACGGCACGTTCAACGTCGTCGCATCAGACGCGATGGCGATGCTCCAGGTGACGGACCAGTACCTCGAGCTCCACGACGGTGAGATCGTCATCCTCACACGTGAGTCAGCGACGATCAAGACGCTCGACGGTGAAGTGCTCGAACGCGCACCATACACGGCCGAAATCGACGCATCAGACATCGAGAAGGGCACGTACGCGCACTATATGTTGAAGGAGATGGACGAGCAACCGGCCGTCATCCGCAACATCATCCAGCATTACCAGAACGAGAACGGCGACATCGAACTCACAGAAGGCGTGCGCGAGCTCGTTTCGGAAGCGGACCGGATTTATATCGTTGCATGTGGGACGAGCTATAACGCCGGACTCGTCGGAAAAGATATTTTGGAGCGCATCGCCGGCATTCCGACAGAAGTGCACGTTTCTTCTGAATTTGGCTACAACATGCCACTCTTAAGTGAACGCCCATTGTTCGTCTTCTTATCACAATCCGGCGAGACAGCGGACAGCCGTGCTGTCCTCGTCGAAGTGAAGAAACGCGGATACAAAGCACTTACCATGACGAACGTACCGGGATCGACATTGTCGCGTGAAGCGAACGAAACGATGCTCCTCCACGCCGGACCGGAGATTGCCGTCGCCTCGACGAAAGCGTACACGGCACAGATCGCAGTCCTTGCGATTCTTGCGTATGACATCGCCCGTACGATCGGGAAAGAGTTGCCGTTCAATCTAATGCCGGAACTCGCTCGTGTTGCGACGATCATGGATTCGATCATGGCACAAAAAGAACTGTTTGAGGATCTCGCGGAACGTTATTTGAAGACGACACCAAACACGTTCTTCATCGGTCGTGGGCTTGACGCTTCTGTTTGTCTCGAAGGAGCGCTCAAAGTAAAAGAGATTTCGTATATCCAAGCGGAAGGGTACCCAGGTGGGGAACTGAAGCATGGGTCGATTGCCTTGATTGAAGACGGGACACCGGTCATCGCGCTCATCTCGCAACCGAAGACGAACTTGAATATTCGCGGGAATGTCAAAGAGGTCGTGGCCCGTGGCGCGAACGCCTGTATCATCTCCATGCAAGGCGTCGAACATGAGAACGATGACTTCATCTTGCCGCATGTCGAGCCACTCTTGGCACCGCTCATCAACGTCTTACCGGTTCAGTTGATGGCATATTATGCGGCGCTCGCTCGTGGATGTGACGTCGATAAGCCACGTAACTTGGCGAAATCGGTGACGGTGGAATAAACGGATAAAAGATTGAGTTAATAAAAAACTGCGCTTTGTTTGTTGGACATTTTCAACATACAGAGTGCAGTTTTTTAACTGGTTCCTTCGGATTGTTTTAAAATAAAGGATTGAATCATTGTATCGAATCGATAGTGTTCAAGTAAGGATTGGTTCTTTTTTGAAAGATTTAATCCGTACTCTGGTTTACTCTTTTGTCCGGGTTTGTCATAGTCCCGATCAACAAATAATTCATTGGGGGCTAACCAAGCGCTGTTGGGGATTAGATAAAGTTCAGGATGTGCGGCTTGATTGAATAGCAGAAGTATCAAATAAAGATTTGGAGTCGTGAGATCGAATTTACTTTTTTGCATAAAAACATATCCTGAATTACGAATTGCTTTTACTTGAATCTCACAAAAGCGATTATTAGAATCTTTGATGACAAAATCAACCCCGTGATCGTCTACCTCTGATGTATAGACGTCACATCCGTAAGATGCGAATTCCATTTTTGCATAGTATTCTGCATATCTTCCAAGCTGTAAGTGGTTTAAATGTTCCCAATTGAAGTTAGGCAATTCTGTCCATCCCTCTCTGTAAATACAAGATGTAATAAATTATAATACAATTCATTACAAGAATAGATGTTTTAATCTAAAAGTATATCTTTAATGAACTGTCGATTAAACCATAGATGAATACTTTCACGAAGACTTTAGCTCCTTATAAAGGAGTGAGTCTAGTGACGTAGACATAACCTTTTTACTCCTTGCCGATATCTTTGCCAACAAGCAAAATAGTAGGAGAAGTAAGCGGTTCCAACTTATGATTAGATAAAGATAAGCGACGAAAGAAGGGCTGACATGAACGTATACATTGCTTGCCATAGCGGGTTTGTGACAAGTGCAATGGCAGCGAAGTTGTTCGCACAGGCAAGCGAGGGGCGCTTGTCATGTACGATTACGCACGGAACGATTCAAAACATCCCAAACGAGGTGGATTTGATTCTCTATCAGGAAGGGGCGACCTCGGTCACCCATCCAACCGCACGTGTCCGGTCAGTCCGACAACTCCTGTCGCTCGAGGAATACCGACTACTTGTCGAAGAATGGATGGATGAGCATGAGACATGAGTGGAGCGCACGAGAGCGTTCGATTTTACTACACTTATTGGCAACCGAGACATCGACACCGCTCGCCGAAATCGCGCAGGCGGTGAATTTGTCTGAGCGAACGATTCAACGGGAACGACAATTACTTGAAGGCATCTTAAAAGAGTTCGAGCTCGAGCTCGCTTGGCAACGTGGGCATGGACTGAGCCTGGTTGGCAAACCGTCTGCGAAGCAGCAATTACGAGAAGACCTCATTTTATCCGCAGAAGCGATCCCGACGAGTGAGGACCGCTTATTTGAGCTCGCGTGGCGTCTCTTATTTGAGAACGATACGCTCAAATTACAGGCGGTCGCCAAACAGATGCACGTCTCGCCGAGCACGTTGACACAAGACTTGGAGAAGTTAGATCGATGGTTTGAAGAGTATCACTTAGAAGTTGAGCGAAAAAAAGGAGTCGGAGCTAGAGTGCTCGGCTATGAGTCCGAGAAGCGTAAGTTACTCATCAACGCGCTGCTTGCCCATTGGGACACGCTCGCATTCTATCGCTTCGTCCGTGGGGAAGATGACTATATTCCAGCCTTTTTGAAGACTGTACCATGTGAAGAAATGCTAGAAGGGCTTCGAGACGGCTATGATTATTTAAAATCGCACTCGTTTGAGCGGATGGATGACCGCACCATCATGCGGGTCACGTTCGCTTACGGGGTGCAACAAGAACGGTTAGCGGCCGGATTCTTTTTAGAAATGTATACAAAAGGACGGTCCGAGGACTATTTGAAAGTCGCCACAGATATGGAAAAGGCACTCGGTATCACTTACTCGATGGCGGAACGAGTCTGGTTCGCTGAGGAAGCGAACCGTCTGCGCTCGATTAAAGATCAGATGAAAGAAGACGAGGAAGAACGCTGGATCATGCAGATTCGCGTGCATAAATTGATTCATCACGTCTCCCTCATCTATGGGTTTACGTTTACGGATGACGCGGCTCTCGAACGAGGACTGCTCGCACACATTCTCTCGAGTATGAATACGCAGGCGCTTCCGGAAACAAGTACGGTCAAGCCGCATATCGACCGCGACTACCCGGGACTTCGTTCGGCCATTCAACAGGCCGCCGACATCGTCTTTGGGACGAGTACGTTCTCTGAGGAAGAGACAGTCTTTTGGGCGATGCACTTCGCGGCAGCACTCGTCAAACCGGTACGGCGCCGTGAGTATCGGGCGCTCGTCGTTTGTTCGGCCGGACTCGGTTCGTCGAAGATGCTTGTCAACCGCGTACGTCAAGAATTCCCAGAGATGCAAGATGTCATCAACTCATCCCTTTTTGGACTCGAACAACATCGACTAGAAGAATATGATGTCATCTTGTCGACCGTACCATTACCACCCCTCTCGGTGCCGACGTTAATCGTCAATCCGCTCTTGACGAGTGAAGAAGTGCAACGCGTCCGCCATCTCTTGTTGTCATTACCGCAATCATTCCAAACGCTCGCAACGAAGCCTCGTTCAACGATGCTTGATTTTGCCGAACTTGGGGAACTCGTGGAGACGTTTGAACGTATGGATGAACAGTTTGATTTGGTCACACTTAACAATACGGACCGTTTAGAAGATATCTTGCTTGATATCGGTACACATTTAGAAGAACGTGATCTCGTACAAAGCGGGATTCAGCTCTCTGCCCAACTGCTTCGTCGTCACGAAGTCGCGGGTCTTGGGGTGCCGGGTACGAAACTGGCATTGTTCCACGGACGACATGCCTCGATTGAGAAGGCGAGTGTGTTCGCGTTTGATTTAACGACATCGATTCCGCTCCTTATGATGGATCAGTCGACCGAACCCGTAACACGTCTTCTTGTGCTTCTGGCACCGGAAGAGGCACGGGATGTCGAGCTTCAGTTCTTGAGTGCGATCAGTGGATCACTCATTGAGAGTGAGGAGCATATGCGTCTATACAGCACGGGAACAAAAGAAGACCTTCGTCTACTGCTTCACGAATGCATGAAGAAAATGATTCACGAGACGTTGTACGAAAAATGACCGAACCATGGTCATTTTTTTATTTGGCACAAAATGTTGCCAAAGTGTGAACTGGATTGAATTGAGAAAGCGCTTACTCCGGGCATACAATATGGGTGTAGAGCACAAACCGGTTAGCTACACTACACATTCAACCTTTCACATTTAAACGACTGGAGGTTTTATACATGGCGAATACGCAAGCGAGCTCGGGCGGGGTCCGAGTCAAAGTTCAACGATTCGGTAGTTTCCTCAGTGGAATGGTCATGCCGAACATCGGTGCCTTCATTGCCTGGGGGATTATCACAGCACTCTTCATTCCGACAGGATGGTGGCCGAACGAAAACTTAGCAGAACTCGTTGGTCCAACAATCACATATCTCTTGCCATTACTCATCGGTTTCACAGGTGGTAAATTACTTCACGACGTTCGAGGCGGTGTCGTCGGGGCACTCGCCACGATGGGGGTTATCGTCGGAACAGACATTCCGATGTTCCTCGGTGCGATGATCATGGGTCCACTCGGTGGTTATGTTATCCGCCAAGTCGACCGTGCTCTTGAAGGCAAAGTTAAAGCAGGATTTGAAATGCTCGTCAACAACTTCTCAGTTGGAATCATCGGTGGACTTCTCATGCTTGGAGGATTCGAAATCTTCGGTCCAATCATGAGTGCCCTCGATAAAGTGATGGCGGCAGGTGTTGACTGGATCGTCGGCGCGAAATTGCTTCCTGTAGCAAGTCTTTTCATCGAACCAGCAAAAGTTCTCTTCTTAAACAACGCCATCAACCACGGGATCTTAAGCCCGCTTGGTGTCGATCAAGTCGCAGACGCTGGAAAGTCAGTTCTCTTCTTACTTGAAGCCAACCCAGGACCAGGTCTTGGATTACTTCTTGCATATATGTTCTTCGCCAAAGGTGCAGCGAAACGTACGGCACCAGGTGCAGCTATCATTCACTTCCTCGGTGGGATTCACGAGATTTACTTCCCATACGTGTTGATGAAGCCAGTCTTAATTCTTGCGATGATCGCAGGGGGCGCAACAGGGATCTTCACGTTCGTACTCTTTGATGTCGGTCTCGTCGCACCGGCTTCACCAGGTAGTATCTTCGCCATTCTCGCGATGGCGTCACGCGGTTCGTACCTCGGTCTCGTGGCAGGGATTCTGTTGTCAGCAACGGTCACATTCGCTGTGGCGAGCGTCATCTTGAAATCGAGCGCAGCAGAGGACGTATCACTCGAAGAAGCGACACAAAACGTCAGTGCGATGAAAGGCAAGCAGTCTTACGCATCAGCTCTCGTGACAGATCGTCTTGATAAAGTGGACCACATCATCTTCGCTTGTGATGCAGGGATGGGATCAAGTGCTATGGGGGCATCGGTTCTCCGAAACAAGGTCAACAAAGCGAACTTACCGATCAAGGTAACGAACACGTCCATCAGCAACTTGCCGAAAGATGCTCAGTTTGTCATCACACACGAAGACTTAACAGAGCGTGCGGAAGCACAAGCGCCGAATGCGATTCATCGTTCGGTCACAAACTTCTTGAACGCCGACTACTACGACCAATTGGTAGAAGAAATTAAAGCGGAACGCAGCAAAATTTCTTGAACGCAGAACAGATAGAGACATGGTTTAGCCATTAGGAGGAAATTAAAATGCCATTCATTCAAACAGAGATGATTCGACTTAACCAATCATTTGCAACGACAGAGGAAGCGATCACAGCAGCCGGGGCCGTCCTACAAGACGCCGGCTGTGTGACGCCGGAGTATGTTGAAGCGATGCATGAACGTCAAGCACTCGCGAACGTCTATATCGGAAATCACGTCGCCATTCCACACGGTACAGAAGCAGCGAAATCAGCGGTTCAAAAGACGGGAATCTCGTTCCTGCAAGTACCAGACGGTGTCGACTTTGGGGGTCAGACGGCCAAACTTGTCATCGGAATTGCAGGCGTGAATGATGAACATTTAGAGCTCCTTTCGCAAATCGCGATTCTCTGCTCGGACGAAAGCAATGTAGAGCGTCTTGTTCAGGCGAAGACGAAAGAAGAAATCTTGGCGCTCTTCATGGAAGAGGTGGCATAAATGAAAGCTGTTCATTTTGGAGCCGGAAATATCGGACGAGGCTTTATCGGATTGTTGCTCAACCAAAGCGGTTACGAGGTGACGTTTGTCGACATCAATGATACGGTCATCGAGGCACTTGAGGCAAAACGTCATTATGAAGTCGGGTTCGCGGAAGACGGTGTCGATCGTGTCGTCGTCGACCGAGTTCGCGGTGTCAACAGTTTGAAAGAACCAGCTCGGGTCGTGGACTTGATCGCAGAAGCAGATCTCGTGACGACGGCAGTCGGACCATCACTTCTTTCAAAAGTAGCGCCATTGATCAGTGAAGGTCTCCGTGCGCGTGAAGTTGAGAACGCACCGGTCTATGTCATCGCATGTGAGAACATGATCGGCGGTAGTGCGATTCTTCGTCAAGAAGTAGAGTCATGTGGCGGTGTCGGAGAGGCGAATGTCTTCTTCCCGAACGCGGCTGTCGACCGTATCGTCCCGCTACAACAACATGAAGACCCGCTTTACGTAGAAGTCGAGACGTTCCATGAATGGGTCATCGAGACACAAGGGCTGAACGAACAACCACCGATTCAAGGTGTGACATGGGTTGAAGAGATTGGACCGTATATCGAACGAAAATTATTCACGGTCAATACGGGACACGCCATCGCCTCTTATATCGGCTCGTTGTTCGGAAAGGCGACGATTGACGAGGCGTTACAAGATCGCCGTGTGCGTCAAGTCGTCCAAGGCGCCTTATATGAGACAGGTTGGTTATTGCTTGAGAAATACGGATTCGAGGCGAAAGAGCATAGCCGATACATTCAAAAGATCATCAAGCGATTTGAAAACCCGAAATTGAAGGATGAAGTGTCGCGTGTGGCACGTTCACCGATTCGTAAACTCGGACCGAGCGACCGTCTCGTCAAGCCGGCACGTGAATTGATGGATAACGGCATCGAGCCGAACGAACTCGCTTACGGGATTGCAGCAGCCCTTCATTACTACAACCCGGAGGATTCGGAATCGTCAGAACTCAACTTGTCGATCGAGGAGCACGGGATTTCCTCAACGATTGAAAAATATTTGCAGCTCCATGAGAGCGATACATTGACGCAATTGATTCTCGATCAATATCATTTGATTCGTGAAGAAGAGAAAGAACGTGTGTCATAACCAAAAACCGCTTCTGTCAATTTGACAGAAGCGGTTTTTTTAGTGCTTCCCGAACTCGAGATAGGTAGTCGTCTCTTTTACATGAAACGGCACGTCTGTCTCATGCAAGGGGTGACTGAAATAGAAACCTTGTACGTAATCACAGGATTCATTGAGTAACCATTCGAGTTGAGCGGACGTTTCCACGCCTTCCATGAGAACTTTCATGCCAAGGTTGTGACCGAGTTGAATCATCGAGCGGACGATGGCCTCTTGATTGCGGTCGGTGAATAAGTTCACGATAAACGAACGATCGATTTTTAATACTTGCACAGGAAGTTCCCGAAGTTGACTGAACGAAGAATAACCTGTCCCGAAATCATCGAGAGCGATGAGAATCCCGAGTTGATGCAACTGTGTCAGTTTGTTACGAGTCGAGGCCTCATATGATAGCTTCGATGACTCCGTCACTTCCAACTCGAGAAACATCGGGTTCATCCCTGTCTCTAATAGAATGGACTGGAGCTTATCGACAAAGTCTTCTCGCGCGAATTGGAGCGGGGAGACGTTTAGGGATAGCGTAAAAGGACGAATTCCGCTACGTTGCCAACGTACCCAAGTACGACAGCCTTCCCGAATGACCCAATTGCCGATTAAATGAATCAATCCAGTGTTTTCTGCAATCGGAATAAAGTCAGACGGGGCAATCTTTCCGATTTTCGGATGTTGCCATCGCAGTAACGCTTCCACGCCTTCTAATCGATTCCGCTTCAAATCGATTTTCGGTTGATAGACGAGTGTGAGTTCATCTTTACTCAATGCGGTAACGAGCGCTTTTTCTATCTCGATATGACGTAAAATTTGAGGACGAGACGACTCTTCAAACGTCTTAATTTTGTTCTTCCCGTCACGTTTGGACTCATGGGCAGCCAAACGAGCGAATTGAATCAATTCATTCGGGGAATGTGTATCTTTCGGGTAATGACTGATTCCCGCACTCATCGTCAATTCGAGTGTCGTTCCATCTACATCGAACGTAGATGAAATCTCCTTGATACATTTCTCTGCTTTTTGGTGAGCCAGTGAACTACGTTGCGCGAACAGTAAGATGATAAACTCGGATGGGCCGATTCGTGTCAACACGTCGTCCGTATGAATCGTGTATTTGAGACGTTCGGCGACTTGAATAATTAACTCATCCGCTCCGTGGTGCCCAAGGATATCGCTTAGGAAACGCCAACGGTTCACATCGATGTATAAACAGGCGACCGAGCGCTCCTGTGAGATGCTCTCCTGTAAGAGGGAATCGAGTTTATGACGATTCGGTAAATCGGTCAACGCATCGTGAAAGGCCATATGTTCAATCAGACGCTGGGAAGCGACCGTTTTGGTCACATCCCGGATGAACCAGAGGATTTGGTTGTTCGAGTCATTTTGAAGTGGATAAGACGTCACTTCTAACGTGCGTTGATGCGTTTCAATCTGTATTGGCTGGTGGAACGGCTGTTGAACCGATAATAAAGGGTGATAATCTTGAAAAAAAGGTTCTGTCGCATATCCCTCGAATAAGTGAGCGAACGCTTGATTTTGATATTGGATTTCACCGTCACTTGTCGTCGTCACCACTGCATCCGTTGTCGACTCTAAAATCGTCGTTTGGAAGAGATCTCGTTTTTGAATTTGGCGGTCTAGCGTATAGGCGATCAAGTACATCCCGAACAAAAGAAACACGATGCTTGTGACGAGCCATGCGAGTAAGGTCGGGTCAATCGGGACTCGGCTCACGGGTGAAGCATCCGGAATAATGGTTGTTGCTTGCATTCCGGTAAGATGCATACTGAAGATGGCTGTTCCCATCAAAAGAGAGAACATCAGTTTCACGGGCAAGGATGTCCGTGCCGTAGCGTAGGACGAAAAGAAACCAACCCATAAGGCGAGGAAGGAAGCGCCCCATGCGATGCCGATGGATACCAATACCCATGAGGGATCAAAGTCCAATTGAACACCTTGGATGGATTTCATGCCAATATAATGCATGCTGACGATTCCAAACCCCATCAAACCGGAAGATTGCAGTAAGGACATCCATTTCGTCTTGCGAGAAATCAAACCAAACGACAGAATGCATCCAGCGATTGCCGGAATCATCGATCCGATAATGAGCCAGATGGAATAGGTGCTTTCATGTAAGGAAGCGTGACCGAGCATGGCTACAAAATGCATGGACCAAATCCCAAGACCTAACGTGGTACCTCCAAACAAAATCCAAATACGATGAGACGATGTCAAACCTCCTTTGACCCGTTTCGCTAATTCAAGCGCCATCAAGGCAGAAACGCTGGCAATGAGAAAGGCGAGCATCATCAAAAATACATTGTGACTCGTTGCATGCGTGCTAATCTGTTCCATAGTGTCGATACCTCATAAGGTTATTTAATCCATTCATCACTTCATTATATGCGGAACACTTAAAATTACATATAAAAAATTCAAATGTTATTCTTCGCATCAAATAACGGGTACTAGATTGCTGAAGGGGTGCTGACAATGTATAAAAACAGATTCATTCTTTTCTTTTTATTGATTGCATTCGGCTATTCATGGGTAGTTTGGATGAGTCTTTATTGGTGGACCGATTTACCCATCATGGCCATCGTCATCTTGGGGGCGTTTGGACCTAGCATTTCCGGTATTTTGACGATGTATCGACTTCGAGGTGGGGCGGGAGTCAAACACCTGCTTCGAAAGAGCATTCAGTTTAAAATGAGTTGGAAAACATATGCGATTCCATTCGTATTGATTCCGTTCTTATTTCTTGTTGCCTACTGGTGGACAGATCGAAGTGGTGCCTTAATCGTTCGCGAACCATGGTGGGTTGTCCCTTATTTCCTCTACATGTTGTTTCTCGGTGGGACGTTGCAAGAAGAGTATGGATGGCGCGGCTACTTACTCGATGCGTTGCAGTCAAGACTCGCCCCGCTCTGGGCCAGTTTGACATTAGGCATCGTTTGGACACTTTGGCACGTTCCGCTCTTCTTTATGATTGGAACAGGACAGAGAAACTTGCCGTTTTGGGCGTACGGGTTAGCCGTGATGGCCTATACGATCCTCATCACTTGGGTATACAATGGCTCGTCGCGTAATTTGTGGTCTGCTTTTTTGATGCACACGATGTTCAATGTGATGCTCGTGATGGTCGGATTTGAAGCGGAAGGTGGTTATCCGATCGGGTTTATTCACTTGACGATTATCTTATGGACGGCAGCGATTATCGTCATATGGAAGACGTACGGGAAGTTAAATTATGAGCCACTTGAAGAAATGCTTCCCTCGTATCCGAGTGTTACGCGACGTTTGCGCGAGGGTAAAGAGTAGAACAAAAAAAGAAAAGGAAGTGGACGTCTTGAATTTTCGTGCACTCGAACAATCAGACGTGAAATCTTTGCAGCGCTTATTCATGGAGAGTTTGAGTGAGTTGATTCGACGAGAGCGTTTTGAAGATGCTGATTTACTCGATGAAGAAGTGGCGCGTCTGAATACGACGATCCAGGATCATTTCGATGATGATACGGTTCACCTGTACGTCGTGGAAGAGGATGGTACCATTGTCGGAGCGGGAGCGTTATTACCTCCGAATGAGATTATCTCGGGACATCTGGAGCTAGAACGTGATGCGATTGAATTAGGGAGTGTGTACGTGACTCCGGGCATGCAGCGACAAGGCGTGGGGCAGTATGTATTATCCGAAATGCGACGTGAAATGCTTGCACGAAAAAGACATGTCTTCTATTTAGATGCAGGATTTCCAAGTGCGCAAACGTATTGGCAAAAACGATTGGGGGCACCGACCCTTGTCCTCGAACATTATTGGGGACCCGGTGCACCGCACATGATTTGGCGAATCGATCTAAAAGACATGAAATAAGGAACTTAGCCTGAGTGCTAAGTTCCTTATTTTTAGTAGTATGCACGCATGAATTGATGAATACCAGAAGCAGTCGCTTCAGCCATGCGCTGACGATATGTCGTACTTAACAAGTAAGAACGGTCACTAGAGTTACTAATAAATCCATACTCCACGAGTGTAGACGGGGCGATGTTTTTCCCGACTACGTATACGTTCTGATATTTCACGCCACGATTTTGAATCGTCGAGATTCGCGAAGCAATCTCTTTATTGATGGTTGAGCCAAGGGTACGGCTAGCAGAGACGTAAGGGTTAGTCGTATAACTCTCTGACGTTGGTACGAGTACCTCATGTCCATTTGCAGTGTTATATACAGAGGAGTTCGCATGAAGACTGACAAAGACATCAGACTTGTAGGATTTACTCAGAGAAACGCGATCGGCTAACGAAATATAAGTATCGTTTGAACGTGTCAATTTCACATTATAATCATACGTATTCGATAATACGCTCGCAAGTCGCTGGGCGATATCAAGTACAATCACTTTCTCGTAAACGGAACCGTACGTGGCACCGGAGTCATTTCCGCCATGCCCAGCATCGATGACAACCGTTTTGCCAGTTCCGTTCGTATCGGTCGGTGTTGTGACTGTCGTCGGTTTGAGGTATTCGGAGGCGACATAACCGGTTTTTCCGTTATAGGTGACTTTGTACCAAGAATCGTAACGGCTGACATATTTGACAACCGATCCAGCCGGAATGACCGTCAAGACATCGCTCCAAGAAGCGGCGCTGAGTCTCATGTTTAGGTTGACTGTCGTCTCATAATAAGATGATGGTGTCACCGGAGCTGAAGTAGCCGATAAATAATCTGATGCGACATAACCGGTTTTCCCGTTATAAGTGACTTTATACCATGAGCCGTAGCGGCTCACATACTGAACGGTTGCGCCAGAAGGAATCGTCGTGACGACATCACTCCAAGAAGCGGCACTTAAACGCATATTTAAGTTTGCTGTCGTTTTATAATAGTCTGACGGTGGGACGGGGGCGCTAGTCGGTGTTAAATAGTCCGATGCGACATAACCGGTCTTCCCGTTAAACGTGACCTTATACCATGAGCCATAGCGACTGACATATTTGACGGTAGCATCGGCAGGAATGACGGTGACGACATCACTCCAGGAAGCAGCAGTGAGTCTCATGTTTAACCGATCTGTTGTTTTATAATAATTTGAAGTACTCGAGACGTTCACGTATTGAGAGGAAACATAACCGGTTTTTCCTCCGTAACTGACTTTATACCATGAACCATATGTACTGACATAAGTCACGCTAGAGCCGGACGGGATTGTTAAGAGAACAGGGCTCCATGTTGCGGCACTTAATCGGAGGTTTAAGTTGGCGGTTGTCGTGTAAGTTGAAGCGGCCTCAGCGACGGTTGATTGGATTCCAGATGAATCCAAGTGGAATGGGACGATCGCTGTCCCGGATAATACAAGCGAAGAACTTAAAAAAAGTTTTAAGCTCCATGAAGATTTTGATTCATTCAATGTTCAAGCTCCTTTATTCATTAAACTAGCGACAAGGGCGGCATATGAGAGTGCATCTAAGTTGTCCCTGTTTATTATATAAGTAAAAAGGAAAAAATGGAGGGAAATATATAATTCATTTATCTTTTTTTCAAAAACAAAAAAAGACGCACGAGGCGTCTTTTTAAAAATGGGTTATACAATGCGGGGCATATCATCAACAAATAGCTTAATTGGTTCGTCTACTTTAACGATGCGAGGCATATCATCGACGAATAGTTTGGTAGGCTCATCTACTTTAACAATGCGAGGCATATCATCAACAAATAGTTTGATAGGTTCATTCACTTTGACGATACGAGGCATATCATCAACCTGAAGTTTGACGGGCTCATTTATTTTGACGATACGAGGCATATCGTCAACTAATGGTCTGACAGAACTTCCTAAAAGTAAAACTGCTGTAGCGATAAATAATACTCCTGTTACTTTCTTCATTAATAAAACCTCCATCATATAGTGAATTTATGTGTTCAATACGTAAATCATTTACCAATGGCTTGTTTATTCTTTAGTGTTTAATGAATCATACAAGCAATAAAGCGTTTCGGATTGTTGATGAATTTTTGTTTCAATATCGCCTGAGTATGAATCGGGTGTGTCTGCTGGAAAAATAGTCACCTTTCCAGATTCATTCTCTAAAGCGGTTGCTAAAATTGACACACCTACTTGTTGACTTAATAATGTGCTACAGAAAGAATGAGACATTTTATCTGATTCGCCCAGTAAACTTGGCTTCCAGCAAACAGATGTCTCCGGAAGGATATATAGAATATGTCCTTCTTCTAGCAAGGTAATGCATTGACTTGTGACAAATTCAGGATTTTGTTCTACATTAATATATTCATAATCAAGCAAGTGCTTTTCATATGCGGTTTTGGTACTTCGTTTCAAAATAGAAAGAGAGAGCTCAGGACCTAGAATGTAAAGTTTTTTAAAAGAATGGCTCTGCTGTAACGATCTAGCGATAAGTCTTGGTAAGGATTGATAGTAATCAATTTGAAAAGCGTTTACAATGAAACCTTTAGGAGAACATAACAACTGAGTTAGGTGTTCCAAGCCTACAAAATTCTTATAATCTTCAGATGTGTATTTTGTATTTAAGGTTGGAGCTTGCTTTGACTTGAAATAAATTTTAGGCTTAATGTAGTCTTCAGCAAGTAAGAAACTTAGTTTTCCCATTTGTCATTTCCACCCCCGTGTTTACGATAAAAAATGAAAGTACGATTTAGTAAAAATTAACTAGGTAATTTGTAGAAGTTCTTTTTACTAGTTCAATATTATCATGTCATCATTTATAAAAGGGGATGATTCAGTTGGGAAACTTCCTTCAAAAAGTGCCTATTTAGACAGATTATTTGAGGTTAGTTTCCTATATGCGTGACAAAAAGACTAATTTTTTTTAAAAAAATCGACCATTTTAGTTCGAAGGGGCTACTGCTTGATATGGAATATAATTTTGGGAACTTGATAAAAGTAGAACGTATGCGGAAAAATATGAAGCAGTCTGTGCTTGCAAGAGGAATTTGTTCGATTTCATATTTAAGTAAAATTGAAAATAATCAAACGACACCTAGTGATGAAGTTTTAGAATTGATTTTTGACAGACTGGAATTAGATGTTCCGCTTTACTACGATTTTAGTGAAAAAATCGATCAAACGAAGAAGGAGATACGAGATACTTTGAAGGAAGCATTGTTATCTCGGCAAGAAGAGAAGTATTTTAAACGAATTGAAAAGTTTCAAACAAATCCTGTCGTCCTACAATCAAAAGAGTTGTATATTACGTTGTTAATCACATTGGCTCGATTCGGAATCACGCCAGGTGGCAATGTTCAATATTTAATTGAAGTGGGTTGGATTAAAGATCAACTATCGAGTGATGATCGTTTGCGATACGATTTGATACAGTGTATTTATATGTTCTTATATCAGTCTGCTGATCGCGAAACAACCGTTAATTTGTTAGAAAAAGTAGGGAAAGACATGATGAATTCAGGTCTTCCTGATTGGGAAAAAGCAGATATGCGTTATGTAATGGGTGCGTTGTATCATCGATTCACAGATTATTCGCAAGCAATTGATTATGTAAAGCCGGCACTTGAATATTTTCAAGAGAATTTTTGCCTTGAACGAATCATCGAATCACACATGATTATTGGTTTATCATTCAAACGACGAAAACGATACACAATTGCATTAGAACATTATGAAAAAGCAGCCAAAGTAGCGGATAAAGCGAATTTAAACGATTACTATGGAATGCTTTATAACAACATGGGAGATATCTATTTTTTAATTGGTGACCAAGAAAAAGCTCAAAAATATTTTCTTGATAGCTTCAACGTTAAAGAAGGAGCGAAAAGTAAACTCTATAGTGTCATGTCTTTACTTGAAGTGAGTGTCGCTCAAAATAATGTTGAAGGTATTATGGAGTGGTTAGAGGTTGGTTATGAACTAAAAGGGAGTAAAGATGAATTAATTGAGTTCGACTATCATTTCGATATTTATGTAAGTAAGTATAAAAAGTTTAATCAAAATGAATTGATCAACAGTTTGAAAAGAGCAGTGGATTATTTCGAAGCTTATGATGAATACTACACACATAAATATGCACTATGGTTATCTAGAGAATTAAGGAACACAGGGAAATACAAACTTGCAACGGAATATTATGAAAAAACGATCTCAATGATGTCTCGTTGGGAGTAAATAAAAAAGAACTCGAGATAAGTGAAGGAACTTAAATCGAGTTCTTTTTTATGGTGTCGTAAAATAGTGCACAGTCCAGACGTGCTCTTGAGTCAGGCGTTCATCTTCTATATGACCGTTCAGGACTTGCTGCAATAAATGAATCAAGTGTTTTTGAAGATTTCCATCGTGTGAGCCGCTGTGCAAAATTTCTTCCTCGCTCGCTATGATGTAAAATCCCCCAAGCCGTAATGGAATATGTTTTCGAATCAAAGAAGCGGCGGCCTGAAACTTTGCTTGTTCGCCTATTTGAGGAACGTCAATCTCAAAACGTCCCCATTGATTAAAATCTCCAATTTCTGAAAAGGGTGGGTCACGATAATCCAATGGCAAGACCTCCGATCCTAGCATCTCTTTATATTCAGTATATCTTGTTTTCAGTTTAATACGCGCAAAAATAAATGAATAGGTATATCCCCATTGTTTCAGATAAATCGCTCTCTTTCCTTTCTATATTTTGTAAAGTGATTCCTGCTTACCTTGTTAAAAAGAGTCAAAAATAACACGGTCGTGAAGACCGTGTTATTGCATGATGTGTTCTTTCGAAGTTGGCAGTTCACAGATGAATGTACTTCCTTCCCCGTAAACGGACTCTACATGGAGTTGTCCATCATGTGCTTTGGCAATCTCTTTACAAATGGCGAGACCGAGACCGGTTCCTCCGATTTTTCGGCGGTCTGAATTATCGACGCGATAAAATTTACCGAAAAGGTGTGGGAGCGAGGCGCTTGGGATTCCCATACCATGGTCTCTCACTTTCATGACGACTTCTTCATCTACGCGCTCGAGCGATACAAGGATATTCCCACCATCCGGCGAATATTTAATGGCATTGCTCAATAGGTTGCCAAGCAATTGCCGCATCCCTTCTAAATCTGCATCAATGATGAAATCTTGTTCAGAATCAGCATCGATGAATAACTCGTGTTGGTCGGTCGTTTCTTGATAAAAGGTAACGCTATCGGACACGAGTTGATACAAATCGACAGGTTCCCATTCGAATGTTTGTTTTCCTGACTCCATTTTTTGTAGATCCAAGAAATCATTGACGAGATAAGACAGTCGTTTCGCCTCGTCATGAATCGTTTTTAAATAGAGCTCTCGTCGATTTTCTTTCAAATCACGCGACAGCATGAGCTCGGTAAATCCATAGATAGACGAAAGGGGTGTTCGGAGTTCGTGAGAAACGGTCGATACGAGTTCGGATTTCATACGATCTACTTCCGTCTCGGCTGTGACGTCACGTAAGACGAGCATCGTTCCGCGAAGTCGACGGTCACGATAGACGCTTTCCGCATAGAGCTGGATGAAGCAGTCTCCTTGGTCAATCGAAATGGTGAGTCCGTCTTCCGGTGTGTCTTGTGCGAAAACACGTTCGAAGTAACGAACGAATTGCTCTTGTTGATCGACCCGCTCTGCTAGCTGTTCGATATTGATGTCGATGGCTGATAGTTCTTCATATCCTTTGTAATCAAAGTGAAGGTCATCAAACATACGGATGAAGGCGCGGTTACCTACAATCGTGTCGTCCTCATAGTTGACGTATAAAATCGCCTCACGCACCGAGTTAATCAATTGTGCGGTCTCTTTTCGATCCTGTTTCATCTGACGATAAAGCTGCATCCGAAGAAGCGAGATGGCAAGTTGACTCGCGAACGCGTTCAACTCTGACTTTTCACTTGCATCATACTGCTCATCGTAACGAGCCAAATACAAACAACCGATGAGACTATTGTCTGACGGGTCCATAATCGGAATGACCGTTTCATAGATATAGTACGGATACGTGTGTAACGCATCGACGACGCGTTTAGAAGTTGCTGCAGGTAATTTTGAAATCATCACTCGTTTTAACAAGAGTGACTCCTTCTTTAAACTTTCTTGTTGGTCTTCTGTCATCTCCTTTGGTACGACTGATGTGATTTCACCGTCTTTAGTGAGGAGAAGGGCGCCAAATTCAGATTTTGTGAGTAAGACAATTTTTTCAATCACAGAAGAGTAGTCGAAGAGTGATTCTTTCGAAGCTAACACTTCAATCAACTCATTTCGGTGTTGAAGATTCATTTCATTTAGCTTTGATTCATTTAATACATATTCAAGTTTTTCTTTCTTCGCTTTCAGTCTGCTGTTCTGGTTTGCCATCCGATTGATGAGCGGACGACCAATCAATAAAATGGCGCTGATGAACATGACTAGTCCAATCATCCAAATCCATCGGAGGGCCGTGAGCTCGGCAGTTGAGACATTCCCATCTCTCACGAACCAAGCTCCAATCAAGGTCAAAACGAGACTGAATCCACATACACTATATAAAATACTGAGTATTTGACGACTGTTCAGTTGTTCAATCCACTTGCTGATCATTCTTTCTACTTCCTTCCTTGAACATAAAAAACCGATCGGCTACCTCTTCCTTGCCCTGCATTTTATGAAAAGGGGAAAGGAAAATGAAACAATTTGCTTATGCGATGTGCCAATATGACACATAAAGCGATTTACCCGTATTTGCTAAAATATATACGTGTCAATCTTCTCGACGTTGACATTATTCATGAAAGATATTATCTTGAATTTAAGATAAAAATGAGGAGTGTGAGTACATGTTATCCATCGAACCGTCGGCTTTGACCGAACGTGATACGTATAAATTTTTGATTGGGAGCATTGTACCAAGGCCGATTGCCTTCGTGACGACACAACATGGCGACGTGATTAATGCAGCCCCGTTCAGTTATTTTAATGTAGTGGCTTCGAACCCACCGCTCGTCTCCATCTCCGTCCAACGAAAAAATGGTGTGATGAAAGACACTGCACGAAACGCGTTGCATACGAATGAGTTGGTGATTCATGTGGTGGATGAGACAAACGTTCTTGACGTGAATGAGACCGCTGCGAATTTGGCAGAAGATGAGAGTGAATTAGCACGAACGAACTTCACGCTTCAACCGAGTGACGTGATTGCGACACCCGGGATTAAAGAAGCGAAGATCCGATTCGAGTGCGTGCTTCATCACCATTTACCAATCGAACACGATGGAGAAGTGACTGCAGATTTACTGATTGCGCGGATCGTGCGTTTTCATATCGATCGGGAATTATATGTGCATGGACGTATCGATGCGAAACGGTTGGCTCCAGTCAGTCGGATGGCTGGTAACAGCTATGCGACACTCGGTGAACTTTTCGATGTGAAACGTCCGGAATAATCGATAAACGTGTCCGTTCTTTCTAAAGAATGGACACGTTTTTTGGGTAAAGAAAGAGGGAGCGTATTTGTGTGCGGTATTTCTTTCATTCCGCTACTCGCTTATGTCACAATAAAGTCAGAACATTCTAACTTTCAGTCATCCTAGATCAGAGAAAAAGGGGAGTCCGTCATGTACCGTCCAACTGTCCAATCGATTATCACCGCTATTGAAACCGTCATTGTCGGAAAAGAAGAAGTCATCGCCAAAAGTCTCACTGCCTTATTGGCAGGAGGGCATATCTTACTTGAGGATGTACCGGGTGTGGGGAAAACCATGCTCGTTCGTACGTTTAGTCGAGCCATCGACTTAGATTTTAAACGTATTCAATTTACCCCTGACATGTTGCCATCTGACTTGACTGGGATTTCGATGTATAACCAAAAAACGAGAGAGTTTGAATATCGTCCTGGTCCACTCATGGGGAATATCATCTTGGCAGATGAAATCAACCGGACTTCACCAAAGACACAGTCGGCATTATTAGAAGCGATGGCTGAGCGAAGTGTGACAGTGGACGGAGAGTTGAAGGTGCTACCGTCACCATTTTTCGTCATGGCGACACAGAACCCGATTGAACATGAAGGAACATACCCGTTGCCGGAAGCGCAGCTAGACCGTTTCTTACTCAAAATCGAAATGGGCTATCCAACTTTCAATGAAGAGATTGCACTCTTATCACGCTTTGAAAAAGAGGAGCCACTCGAAACACTTCATAGCGTCATCACGAAACAAGAAGTCGAACTGATGCAGCGTGAAGTAAGGGAGGTTCATGTATCGAGTGCGGTCAAACAATATATCGTACGTTTGGTACATGAGTCGCGGAAAGACCCACATACGTATTTAGGAGGAAGTCCAAGGGCTACTCTGGCATTGATGAAAGCCTCACAAGCGTGGGCCTATATTCACAATCGTGATTTTGTGTTGCCGGATGATGTCAAAGCGATGGCGACGAGTGTTCTCGGACATCGTGTCTTGTTGACGGCGGAAGCACGGTATAAAGGAAAGACGCCAAATCAATTGATTCAAGATTGGCTCGACACGTTACCTGTCCCGATGGATCGAGAGGTCAATGAAGTATGAAAAACTGGATGAAGCTGTTCGTTGTATGGGCGGCGGCATTCGGATTGTACGCATTTGCCCGAATTGAAGGTAGTATCGTCGCATCCACGTTATGGTGGTCGTTCGTCGTGCTGACCGTCTACTGGACGCTCTTCATGATTTATCCCGTGACGGCCGCAAACGTATCGCGTCGTGTGACAACGAAACGACTTGTGTCCGGTCAATCGATGGATGTCGAGTTACGAATCGAACGAAAATATCCCTTCTTGATCGGAATGGTCACATTAGAAGAACGATTGCCGCAGCGGCTAATTAATGAGCACAAAACCATAATCGTTCCGGTTGACCGTTTCTTTCGACGTGCCGAAGTCGTTCACTATGATGTCGATGCGATCAAGCGGGGGATTCATGTCTTTGACCGGACGATTCTCCACGTGCGTGATGTATTTGGTTTGTTCGACCGTAAAAGGACGTTACGGATCGAAACCGTTGTCGAAGTGTCTCCCGCAGAACTTCCTTTTGACTTACCACGGGATGAACACATCGGTGGACGTGGTGAACAATATCGTCAAACACGCACGTATACGGAAGTGGCGAATACGACGAGTGGAGTTCGAGAATATGCGGCGGGAGATCGAATCGGACGGATTGACTGGAAAGCATCCGCACGCCGGGGGAATTTGATGACAAAAACGTTTGACCAAGAACAAGAGAAGAAACTCTCTCTCGTGTTTGTCCCTGCCGCTTCGGCAGAGTATGAAGAAGCGTTCGAACGTTCCTTGTCCTTGCTTGTTGGGGCGATTCGTCAGTTAGAACGAAAAAATTTACCATTTGAGTTATACGTGATTGAAGAACAAGTGCGCTTGTTCCATCTTCCGGATCAAAGTGCAGAGGTTGGTCATTACCTGCTCACCGCAACACCGGAAGCGGAAGGGCGTCTCGTGGAGCGGGTCAAGCGGAATCTACCGCAACAGACCGGGGATATTATTTTAATCAGCCCGTTTGAAACGAACTCAATTCGTGAACTCATGCATGAGACGCAAGGAAGTTATCATCTGTATACGGCAGTAAGAGAGGTGACGGCATGAAGACATGGGTGACACGAATCCTCTATACAGCGCTCGCTGCCTATCTTTTGTCTTTCTGGATTGAGCCGATTGTCGGTAGTACGACGTTTGATTCCGATTGGCCGTTTTATTTTTTATTGATTGTGCCAATGTTCGCTAGTCTTCTGACATGGAGTGCTTTTCTTGGAATTTCTCTTTTGAACTTCTTGATCGTCCTGTACTTCTATCACGGAAGTATCGTCGACTGGTTTGGGATTTGGATGCAGGATTTGATGGGGGTGGTGAGCGGGAACTTACCGAACGAGGCCATTTTCTTTTCTGCTATGGCACTCATTGGTCTTCTATTCGCCGTACTAGTCGGAAGAACCTATCCGAGTTATGGATTTGCACTCGGCATGATTGTGTCGACACTTGGTGTCATGGCTTACTTTGACACCTGGACGCTTTATGACGGAGAACGGAACATCTTGTATGCGATCATCACATCGCTCTTGTTGTTGTTTGTCACCGATTTAGCGAAACGACCGAGTCAATCACTAGTACGGTTCGTCAGTATCGGTTTGCTTCTTAGCGTAGTTGTTGCGCTCGCAAGTGCATCCCCAACGCTCGAAGGTGATTGGTCTGACCGAATAACGACGAGTTTCCGGAATGCGACGACGGAAGGAGAGGGGAGTGGACCGGGGCGAGTCGGATACGGTGTGAACGATGAGGCGTTAGGTGGTCCGTTTGAACAGGACGATGGAATTGTCTTTATCGCACGAGGGGTTCCGGCCCGTTATTGGCGCATCGAGTCCAAAGCCATCTACACAGGAAAAGGGTGGGTCGAGGCACCGGTGTTGGACTCTAATTATAATCGCGGACAGTTAGTTGACTCGGATGTGGATACGACCCCTGAACAGGCGCTGTTACGTTTTGATCGCCGCCAGACTTTTGTGCCATACGGTGGTGAATATCCGCAAGCGACAGAAACAGAATCAGGAACCGAATTCCGTGTCGGTGATATCGAGCAGGCATTCCCGAATGAAACGATCACGATGCAACCTTCCGGGAAAATTGTCTTTGAAAATGAGGGGCAGGCGACACCTCGAACGATTCAACTTCGATACAGTGTTCCTGCATTTTCTGAAGAACAGCTCGCATTAAATGAAGAAGTGAGCTCCCTCACAGATGAGGAAAAGCAAGTCTATTTACAACTCCCGGACGCATTACCAGATCGGGTACGTGACTTGGCAACGGAAATCACGGCGGACAGTGAAACGCCGAATGAAAAAGCAAATGCCGTGGAAGCATATTTCCGAAACGGAGAATTTCAATACGACACGGAAAATGTTGCCCAACCAGAAGGGGATACAGATTACGTCGACCAATTCCTATTCGATACACAAATCGGATATTGTGATAACTTCTCCACATCTGCTGCCGTGTTGCTACGGGCAAACGGGATTCCGACACGCTGGGTGAAAGGATTTACGATGGGGGATGCACGTGGAGTCGTTCAAGGTGAAGAAGAATACACGATTCGAAATCGCCACGCTCACTCATGGGTCGAATATTTCATAGAGGGTGCGGGTTGGGTACCATTAGAGGCAACGATCAGTTTCTCGGATGCTAACTTACTTCAAATGGAGCGGGAGACGGATACGGAAGATAACACGCCAGCTACGAACGACCCGCAAGCAAATTCGGATGGCAACACGCAAAACCGTCTTCAAGAAGATTTGTTGATTGATGACGTCACAACAGGCGATGTCCAGGAAGAAAGTCGGAGTATCCCAGTATGGGGCTGGATCGTCATTCTTTTCCTTGTGGCGATTCTGATTTGGAATCGGAAGGTGATTGAACGGCAAGTCATGTATGTATGGTGGATGAGTCGCCCGCTCACGGATGGAAGTCTCGTCTCGATGCATCGATACTTGATGAAGCGACTGCGCGCGAACGGATTTAAAATCGATGGTCGGACGCCTTCGGAACTTGCCAAAGAAGTGGATGCCTATTATGAAACAAATGACATGACCCGCTTAACAGCTCTGTTTGAACAAGCAGTGTATGCGGAACAAGAGCCGAATTCAAAATATAAAGAATATTGGAAAATCATGATTCGTCGAATTATGAGTTGAAGTGACGGGGTGCATCAAGTAAGATAGACGCATTAGTTAGATAATTGAACATGGCATTCCTTCGTATATACTCGTGAATTGGCGCGAGAGTCTCTACCGGACCACCGTAAATGGACCGACTATGAAGGAGCACGTTTCGTATACAAAGAAAAGGGCGTGCTTCTTCTTCGGTTTGGGTGAATCTGGGGGAGAGGCGCGTCCTTTTTTTGAGGAGAAGGCAGAAAGGTGGAGATTTCGTGAAGGTAGAACAAGAAATGATTTTGGTGCTTGATTTTGGTGGTCAGTATAACCAGTTGATCACACGTCGTGTCCGTGACCTTGGCGTATACAGTGAGTTGCATTCACATAAGATGACGGCAGCGGAGATTCGCGAATTGAACCCGATCGGCATCATCTTCTCGGGTGGACCGAACAGCGTATACGCGGAAGGTGCATATCGTTGTGATCCAGAGATTTTTGAACTAGGTATTCCAATCTTCGGAATTTGCTACGGGATGCAACTCATGACACATCACTTCGGTGGTCGTGTAGAACGTGCCGCTCATCGTGAATACGGAAAAGCGACATTGTTCTCGACGCCGGAAGCATCAGCGATTTACAACGGGCTTCCAGTCGAACATACAGTATGGATGAGCCACGGTGACCTCGTCATGGAAGCACCGGAAGGATTTATCGTCGATGGGACGAACCCATCTTGCCCGGTCGCTTCAATCAAAAACGATGAGTTGAAAATGTATGGCGTCCAGTACCATCCAGAGGTTCGTCACTCGGAGTACGGAAACGACATCTTGAAAAACTTCATCTATGAAGTATGTGGTGCCAAAGGCGAATGGTCGATGGAAAACTTTATCGATCTCGAAGTGGAGAAAATTCGTGAAATCGTTGGCGACAAGCAAGTGCTCTGTGCCCTTTCAGGTGGCGTAGATTCTTCTGTCGTGGCGGCACTCGTTCATCGCGCGATTGGTGATCAATTGACTTGTATGTTCGTGGATCATGGTCTCCTTCGTAAAGGAGAAGCGGATAGCGTCATGAAGACGTTCGCAGACGGATTCAACATGAAGGTCATTAAAATTGATGCACAAGAGCGTTTCTTGACGAAATTGGCTGGTGTCTCAGACCCTGAGCAAAAACGTAAGATTATCGGAAACGAGTTTATCTACGTATTTGATGAAGAAGCATCGAAACTCGTCGATATGGACTTCCTCGCACAGGGGACGCTCTACACAGACATCATCGAGAGTGGGACAGACACAGCACAAACAATCAAATCACACCATAACGTCGGTGGATTGCCAGAAGATATGAATTTCACGTTGATCGAACCACTCAACACGCTCTTTAAAGACGAAGTCCGTGCACTCGGTACAGAGCTCGGTCTTCCTGACTATATCGTTTGGCGCCAACCGTTCCCAGGTCCAGGTCTCGGAATTCGTGTCCTCGGTGAAATCACGGAAGAGAAGTTAGAAATCGTGCGTGAATCCGATGCGATTTTACGCGACGAAGTGAAGAAGGCGGGTCTTGAACGAGACATCTGGCAATACTTCACGGTGCTCACACCGATTCGCTCGGTCGGAGTCATGGGTGACGAGCGTACGTACGACTATGCAGTTGGCGTTCGTGCCGTTACATCAATTGATGGGATGACGTCTGATTGGGCGCGCATTCCATGGGATGTACTTGAGAAAATCTCTGTCCGAATTGTAAATGAAGTCAGCCACGTCAACCGTGTGCTGTATGACATTACGTCTAAGCCGCCTGCAACAATCGAATGGGAATAAGTTGAACAGAGGGAAACCCCCTCTGTTTTGCTTTAAATCCGAACATTAACGATTTTTATCGATTTAAAATCCGTAAATTTAGTTGACATTCTATTTTCACGCTGATACGATAAGAACGTTCTTATTATAACCGAACAATTATAAAATATTTTGCCGTATAATGTCGGGGATATGGCCCGAGAGTCTCTACGAAATCACCTTAAATGATTTCACTACGGCGAGACATAGATGAGGGTGTATACCCTCGTATGTTTCGCGTGGGGTCCTCGGTCATTTGCCGGGGGCCTTTTCTCGTTTTACGGCGAGTACAAGGAGGAAAACAAATGAGCACACAGCTCAAGCAAGAACAGCAACAACCATCAACAACGAGTCGGATCGATCGTTACTTCCAACTCACGGCACTCGGGACGAGTGTTCGCACGGAACTGATCGCGGGATTCACAACATTCCTCGCAATGGCGTACATTCTGTTCGTTAACCCGAACATCCTTGGGGCAGCGGGTATGGATACAGGGGCGGTCTTCGTGGCGACAGGTCTTGTCGCGGTAGTCGGTTCATTGACGATGGGGCTTCTCGCGAACTATCCAATTGCGATTGCGCCGGGCATGGGCCTCAACGCGTTCTTCGCATATAGTGTCGTCATCGGGATGGGTATCCCATGGCAAACGGCTTTATCGGGTGTACTCGTATCAGGTCTCTTCTTTATCGTATTGACGCTCTCAGGAATTCGCGAAACGATTGTCAACGCGATTCCAGCTCCGCTCAAAATGGCGGTTGCTGCAGGGATTGGTTTCTTCATCGCGTTCATCGGTTTGAAAAATGCAGGCATCGTTGTTGCGAACGAAGCGACACTCGTCAGTCTTGGTTCACTTGGAACGGGTACGACATTACTTGCGGTATTTGGTCTTGTGGTCAGCGCCTTGCTCATGGCACGCGACGTAAAAGGTGGTATTTTCATCGGGATGCTGTTGACGGCGATCGTCGGAATGATTTTCGGTCTCGTGCCGACTCCGACAGCAATCTCAGACGTTGTATCCATGCCACCAAGTATGTCATCAACGTTCGGTCAAGCATTCATCAACTTCGGTGATGTCTTCACGCTTCAAATGCTCGTTGTCATCTTGACGTTCTTCTTCATCGATTTCTTTGATACAGCGGGAACGCTCGTCGCGGTAGCGCGTCAAGCAGGAATTATGAAAGAAAACAAAGTACCACGTGCAAGTAAAGCGTTGTTAGCTGACTCGACTGCAACGGTAGCAGGTGCAATCTTCGGAACATCTACAGCGACTTCATATGTTGAGTCATCAGCAGGTGTCGCTGCTGGTGGACGCACAGGTTTGACTGCCGTCTTCGCAGGATTGTTCTTCGGGTTAGCGTTGTTCTTCTCGCCATTATTGGCAGTCGTGACGGCGCCAGTCACAGCGCCTGCACTCATCATCGTTGGAGTGCTCATGGCTTCGGCACTTCTTGATATCGATTGGAAAAAGATTGAGATTGCAGTTCCTGCATTCTTGACGATTATCATGATGCCATTGACGTCATCAATCGCAACGGGAATTGGGCTTGGGTTTATCCTTTACCCACTCATGATGATTGCGAAAGGGAAGACGAAGGAGATTCATCCAATCATGTATGGAATGCTAGTCATCTTCTTGGCATACTTCATGTTCTTGCCACACGCATAAGTTCATTTGAAAAGCCGGCTCTTTTATGAAGAGTCGGCTTTTTTGTATACGGTATTTTCAGGAAGGAATGGGTCGTACATCGTGATTGCATGATTTTCTGTAATGAACTCGTTTCGAAGATGTGTGCCATTCATTGAAGTGACTTCTCTAAAAATCTGGTTATGTCGGATCGTCCCGCCCCACCATTCACGAGTGAAGTGATGATTTTCTTCGTATATACGATACTGTTCTTTATTTGGGATGTTCGAACGCCACTCACCGACTAAATGATCTCCTTCTATATATAGAAGAAGTTGATACGTTTGTGACGTTTGGTTTGTAATTTGTAAGTCGAGATAATTGTAAGAACACGTCGCACCACTTCCGAATGGTTGGTCTCGACGGTAATCAGGGAACACATCGTAGCTGTGTCGATAACGTTCCGTCACGGTCAACGGACTATGTAATGTAATCCAATACATCAAGTTTGATAGTTGGCATAGACCACCACCGATTCCTGAGGTGACTTTTCCGTAATGAAGAATCATTCCGTCAACGTATCCTTTACGTTTCGTCGGCTTACCGATCATCTTCCAATAAGAGAGGACATCGTTTGGAGTTAAAATAGAACCGTTCAGTTTGGCGATGGCGATCTTCAGATTTGTTACCTTGTTATGCTGAACTTCCATGTCGACATCTCGGAGTTGGCGATATAGAGGAGTGCGGTGTGTATGGATCAGATATGGCATCGGGTCAGGATTTCGTTTTGAAACATATTTTCGTTTATCCGTCATCCATTCAAGTCGTCTCTTTAACGTATATACTTGGGTACCGGACCATATTCTGAGCGGTGAACGTTTCTTAGGACGCTGTAGATCAGATTGCATCATGAAGGGCTCCTTATAGGTTTATAGTCGTTATTAGATATAGGTGTATTCTTTATAGTGATTTATTCTTCCTTCAAGAAGTTGGGATTTGAACTTTGGATGATGCGAAAAAAGAATTAAAAGTTTTTTTAGAATAATGCTTGCAAGATTAAAATGCAGGTGATATAGTTATCTCTGTTGCCAGCGACAAACGTTGAACAAACAAAAAAGTTGTTGACATCAAAAAGAATTAAGTGTTATTATCATTTAGTCGCCAAGAGCGGCAGACGAACTTTGAAAACTGAACGATGAGGCAAAAAAGTTTTACAATTTTTGAATGAAGCGCAAGCTTCGTCAATTTAAGAGCTATATCAAATTCTTTGGAGAGTTTGATCCTGGCTCAGGACG
>NZ_JACSKC010000003.1 GCF_018617395.1 Exiguobacterium sp. s48 | reverse complement strand
TTAAATTGACGAAGCTTGCGCTTCATTCAAAAATTGTAAAACTTATTTTTGCCTCATCGTTCAGTTTTCAAAGTTCGTCTGCCGCTCTTGGCGACTTCATTAATCTATCACGTTTCAACCATTCTCGTCAACAACTTTTTCACAAATTGTTTTTCTGAAATAATCTTTTGCCGTGACAACGTTTATAACTATAATCTCTATTTACCACTTCGTCAACACAAAAAACGATAAAAAATAAAAAAAGATTTACTTCCCGTCAATAGAACGAAAAGTAAACCTTTTACTTTGGATCAATCAAGACGCACATAGCCCGTCTCTTCAACCAAGGTCTGCCCATCCTCGCTTGCAAGCCAATTTAGAAAATCTCCATATTGTCTCGCCTTCTCATTCGTAGTCACCGCATAGAATTCTGAAGTTAATGGATATGACCCATCCTGAATAGTTTCAACGGTCGGTTCGATTCCTTCTACACGAAGTAACTTGATTTTATGGTCCTTCACCATTTCTGTCGCATAGTATCTAAATGAGAATCCAATCGCATTTTTATGGTTCCGATACGATGAAGTTTGTTGGATAATTCCGCCCATCCCCTCAGGAACATCTTCTACCGGTGCTTCCATGAGTTTTTGTTCGCCCATCATCTTTTGTAACGCCGTTTGACTGCCGCTATCCTCCGGTCTTTGGAAAGCTCGGATGGATTCTGAGTTGCCCCCAACCTCTTTCCAATTCTGAATATCTCCAGAATAAATACCACGAACTTGTTCCATCGTCAAAGAATCGACGGGGTTATCTTCATGAACGAAGAACACAAATGCTTCTCTGCCGATTGCTGTCATATGTAGAGAGACGTCTTTTTGTTCCGCCTCTTGCAACTGACGGTCAGATGGACCAGCGACAAAAATCACGTCAGTCTGATTGTTCATGAGTCGACTGTATGCTTCCGGTGTTGTCGTCGATACGACTTTACTCGTTTGATCATTATATGGGTCATACGTTTCCGAATCCGGATAGACTGCTTCCACGAATGAAGCGTACATCGGATAGAGTGCGGTCGCCCCGTCTAATCGTGGCAGTCCTCCCTCAAACTTCACCGTGGATTCATGATCGAGCTTTGCCAATTGTCCAGAATTCGTGAACGGCTGATAATCCGTCAACTCCACACCGCGTTCCTCGATCTTCAAACTATCTTGATACATATAGTATCCTTTCACAGAAGCGAAGAGGACAACACCGGCCAACGCACCCCAGCCTAGAACTTTTCGAATCTTTTGTTTTGAAAAGGACGAAAAATCATAGAGTCCCATACACACGATGAGCAGAATGGCTATATACCATACCGTCCAAATAATCGGTCGCCCTAGTGTGATTGGGTCGCCCATCGTAAAGAGCGCGACAAAGACGGAAATCACAACCGTGACGAACAAAATAAAGATGGTGCCCACGCTAAATTTCAATAGTTTCATATACCTGTTTTTCTCCTCGTCATTCCTAAGCAGGGGTCGTTACGCAATCTCATAAAGAACTGCTTCTACCCCGACTCCTTTTGTCGGTCTCGTGACCGTACGAACATATCCTTTTTTCACTAAAAAACCAATGATACTTCCGAGGTCGACCCGAAGTTCGTTCAAATTCGGATGTTCCATTAATTCAGAGAACGTCCATGCCTCATCTTTTTCTTGCATCGTCTGAAGTAACAACAATGTACCTGGTAACACTTTCGATTGAATCAAATGTTCCATACCAATCACGACAAGATGGATTCTTTGTTCGAGCGTTTCCTGTCCACCGACAAGTTCTTCGTGCAACTTATAAATCTCAAGGTCGATGGCTCGGACTTGTTCCCACAACACGATTTCAGGATGAATGCCCGCTTCTAAAATCGAAAGTCGTGCCAAATGGGTGAGCGCATGATGAATCTGAGTGAAGGCGTCTTGAAACTCTCCTTCTAAAAATAAATAGCGCCCGTCCTCAAATCGACGTAACAATTTCGCGAATGAAAGCGAGAGCTGTAGACGCTGCTCCCGATTCGTCAAATTCCGATTTCGCTGTCGTAACTCCAAAATATATTCATTTCGTTCAAATAAAACGAGCCCATCTTCAATCCAATGAATAGCACGCCGGTTTTCATTCATGACAATCCATCGATCCATCATCGAGTCACTAACCACATGTAGGACAATCTTCTCTTGTCCGACCTGATAATGTTTCACGGTCCAAAACGGATCTTGCCTTGATTCAATGACAATCAGCAGACGATCCGACTGATCCGTCAATGGATCCCGTGCTCGTTTTTTCTTCACTTCAATAATCCCGAGTGTCGTTTTTAATGCAGCATATTCTGAATAAATGGTGCGAGTCGCATATTCCATCGTCATCCGGACCCCTTCTCTCTCAATCGTACGTTGACTATATATGACGATTGTCATTTCGATACGAACCAAATTCGCCCTCTTTTCAAAAAACTCCTGCCGAAAAAGCGCAGGAACTTCTCACCTGTTTGAAGATGAGCTATGATAGAGACAGACTATTGGAGGGATTCATATATGAAAAAACGGGGGAACAAAATCAACCGTGCACGTAATATAGCCTTACTCCTCATTTTTGGAGGAATTGGAGTCATGTACCTCGGACTTCTCGCAAAATCGATCACATGGCTCATGATCATCTTCATGCTACTTGGGTTTGTTATGGTCCTCGCAAGCTCTGCACTCTATTTCATTATCGGAATGGCCTCGACTAAAGCGATTATCGTGACATGTCCGAACTGTGAAAAAGAAACGAAGATGCTCGGCCGTGTTGATTTATGTATGCATTGTGACGAACCACTTACAATCGATCAGTCACTCGAAGGCAAAGAGTTTGATGAGAAATATAATAAGCGTCAATCGCAACAAACGGATTGATACAAAAAACCACATCCGAATCCTCGGATGTGGTTTTAATGTGTTTGCGATTGTTCAGACTGACAAGACGGGCACGTTCCGTACACTTCAAGTCGGTGACGATCGACTTTGAATCCAGTCAATTGAGAGGCGACCGATTCGATTTCATCTAATACAGGATAGTTAAAGTCGACGACTTTCCCACACGTGTCACAGATGATGTGATAATGTTTCGACGTCACGAAGTCAAAACGACTCGATGCGTCTCCGTAGTTCATCTCTTGAACGAGACCCACTTCTTTAAAGACACGCAAGTTGTTGTATACAGTAGCCACACTCATGTTCGGAAACCGTGCGGCAAGTGCTTTATAAATGTCATCCGCTGTCGGGTGACTGTGCTCCGTGACGAGGTACTCCAAAATGGCCTGGCGCTGAGGCGTCATTCTGACTCCATGTTCTCGGAGCGACTGAACAGCATGGTCAAGCATTTCGCTTCCCACGTCAATCCCTCATTTCTTCTATAAAATTCATGCGAAATAGTTTTGAACATTAACTTATTTCTTACATAGTAATCTTTATAAATAGTGTACTGATTTCTCAACTACTCGTCAAACACTGAGCTTAAGCGGTTGACGGCTATGATACAATAAGTGCGAATTTGAATAAGGAGGCAATACATATGACTACTTCATCAAATCGTCAGTCATCTGATGCATTGTACCAAGATGCACTCACTCATATCGTCGGAGGTGTCAACAGCCCGTCCCGCTCATTTAAAGCGGTCGGTGGTGGGGCTCCTGTTTATATGGAACGCGGCGAAGGCGCCTATTTTTATGATGTAGACGGCAATCGTTACATCGATTATTTGGCGGCATACGGTCCAATCATTACCGGCCATGCCCATCCACACATTCACGAAGCGCTTATGAACGCTTCTTCAAAAGGTTTATTATACGGGACGCCACACCGTCTCGAGGTTGAATTTGCGAAGAAACTAAAACAAGCCATCCCGTCGATGGATAAAGTGCGGTTCACGAATTCGGGAACCGAAGCCGTCATGACGACGGTACGAGTCGCCCGTGCTTACACCGGTCGTGAACTCGTTGTGAAATTCAGCGGTTGTTACCACGGACATTCGGATCTCATGCTGATTGCAGCAGGTAGCGGTCCCGCGACACTCGGTTCTCCTGACTCTGCTGGTGTGACGAAAGCCACTGCCAAAGAAGTCATCACCGTCCCGTTCAATGACGTCGAAGCGTATCGCGAGATGATGAAAGAATGGGGAGACCAGGTCGCTTGCGTTCTCGTCGAACCGATTGTCGGGAACTTCGGAATCGTCGAGCCAAAACCTGGTTTCCTCCAAGCCGTCAACGATATTACACACGAACACGGTGCGCTCGTCATCTACGATGAAGTCATCACAGCGTTCCGCTTCACATACGGAAGTGCTCAACAAGTATACGGAATCGAACCGGATATGACGGCACTCGGTAAGATCATCGGTGGTGGTCTACCAATCGGTGCTTATGGCGGAAAAGCGGAAATCATGGAAACGGTCGCACCACTCGGACCGGCATATCAAGCCGGCACAATGGCAGGAAACCCGGCCTCGATGGCGACAGGGATTGCTTGCCTTGAAGTGCTCGAGCAACCTGGTGTTTACGAAAAATTAGACGCACTCGGTGCAAAACTGGAAGCTGGAATCCGTGAGGCGGCAGAGAAGCATGATGTCACCATCACAATCAACCGCTTAAAAGGTGCCCTTACCGTTTACTTCACGGATGAAATCGTCACCGACTATGAAGGTGCAGAAAAATCAGACGGTGAGAAGTTCGGACGATTCTTCAAGTTAATGCTTGAGAACGGCGTGAACTTGGCTCCATCGAAATATGAAGCCTGGTTCCTGACGACGGAACATACGGAGCAAGATATCGAAGAGACGATCGAAGCGGTGAACCGCTCGTTTGCTCAATTGTAAGAGAGGGAGATGCGCGAGCATCTCTCTTTTTTTGTAAAAGGGGACATCTTCAAAAAAAGTGTCTCTTTTTATGAGGCATCGTCCCCCATTACAGTAGAACCAAGGAGGTGCTCACCATATGAAATTTAAAGATTTTCCATTAAACGTCCGCTTGCGACTCGTTTGCGGATTTTGCATTCGAATTGTCGGATCTGCCATTTTCCCATTCATGGCACTCTATTTCTCAGAAGAGTTGGGGAAAGTCCCCGCTGGAATCATCATGACCTCATTCGTTATCGTCGGTTATTTGACCGGTCTATTCGGTGGGTACTTTTCCGATCGGTTCAATCGGAAGGCTGTCTTACAAATTGGTCAGGTGATTCAAATCATCTGTTTCCTCGGGATGACCATCGCGATTCACCCATCGAATAACTGGGCACTCGTCGTCGCCATCCTCTACTTCGGTCATGCCGTTTCGAACGGATTGAACTATCCGGCACTGGAGGCAATCGTCATTGATTCGATGGAAGAATCGAATCGAAAAGCCATCTACGTGTATGACTACTGGCTCGTCAACTTGGCGATTGCCGGAGGCGTCATGCTCGGCGGTGCCTTCTATCGTGACCATCGCTTCGCTCTTTTCATCGGCATGACGGTCGTTCTCACTGTGACCACAATCGTCCTTCAACGCCTCTTGGTCGACACATACACCGGTAACCGTTCAACACCGTCAAATCCGATTCATGGCGTCATCGAAAACTATAAAATCGCACTTCGGGACCGCCGCTGGATCACGTTCGTCCTCGGAAGTATGCTCGTCTTTTCGACCGAGTTTCATATGGCGAACTACATCGGGGTACATTTAGCGGAATCGTTCGACAGTCGACAAATCATCGGTATCCCAATTGACGGGGTTCGTATGATGGCGTTCATGCAACTTGAAAACACATTGCTCGTCGTCGCCATCACGTTTGCCGTTACTGCGTTCGTCAAACGTTTTAAAGAAAAAGCTGTCTTTTTCGTCGGGTTATCATTATACGTTACGGCGTACGCTGCCATCACCTCGATGAGTTCCTTCATCGTTCTTGCGATACTTGCCATTGTCTTTACCATCGGCGAACTACTCTATTCTCCGATTCGGCAGGTGAAGCAAATCGATTTGCTCGACCCGGAACGCCGAGCTTCTTACCTTGCGTTCGGCGGTCTCACATTCCATGGCGCTAAATTAGTCGCAGCAGCAGGGATTGTCGTCGGTGCGTTCATCGGTCCAATCCTAATGAGTGGTTACATCTTTATCTTCGGGGCACTCGGTGCTTACTTGTATTACATCTCACTCTACAAGATGCAACCTGCTCGCCAACTCGCTGCTTGACGTTTAACATGAAGACAAAACGGTAAAACAGTACGATGAAGGAGGCGAAGTACTTGCCTGCGATTGTTTTATTTGATGGCGATTGCAACTTCTGTGATGCCAGTGTCCAGTTCATCATTCGTCATGATCGACACGCCTCGATTCACTTTGCTTCACTCCAAAGCGAGGTCGGTCAGTCACTCCGAACACGACACCGGATCCCGGAATCAGTCGACAGCATCGTCTATATTGAAGATGGGGTTCCCTACTTAAAATCAGACGCTGCGATTCGAATTGCCGAACACCTTGATGGCCGTTGGCGCCTGCTTCGACTCATTCGTTTCATACCTAGACCGATTCGTGATCATGGATATACGTTCTTCGCCAAACATCGGACACGTCTATTTGGAAAAAAGGAAGTGTGCACACTTCCTTCCCCAGATGTTCGCAAACGATTTTTAGACCGCTAAAAAAGTCGAGCCCATAGGACTCGACTTTTTTATTATTCAACTACGGCTAAATCTTGAATCATATAAAGATCGTAATATGCTCCCCGACGACGCATCAATTCTTCATGCGTCCCCGCCTCCATGATTCGACCGTTATCCACGACGACGATTTGATCAGCGTCCGTGATGGTCGACAAACGATGGGCAACGATTAACGTCGTCCGTCCTTTCGTCAGACGGGCCAGCGAATCTTGAATCATCGCTTCACTTTCTAAGTCAAGCGCACTCGTCGCCTCGTCTAGAATCAAAATCGGAGGATTCTTTAAGAATACACGCGCGATCGCGAGCCGTTGCTTCTGTCCCCCGGAGAGTTTGACCCCTTTTTCTCCGACTGGTGTCGCATATCCGTCTTGCAGTTTCGAGATAAATTCATGAGCATTTGCCGCTTTGGCAGCTGCGATGACTTCCTCGTCCGTCGCATCTGGTTTCCCCATCCGAATATTCATCGCGACCGATTCACTGAAGAGGACCGAGTCCTGCATGACCATCCCGATTTGATCACGGAGCGCACGTAATTTAAAGTCACGCACATCGACTCCGTCAATTTTGATGCTTCCATCTGTCACGTCATAGAAACGAGGAATCAAGCTGACAAGCGTCGACTTTCCGCCACCGGACATCCCGACAAACGCTACGCGTTCTCCAGAACGAATTTGAAGATTCACATCGTTCAATGCCCGTGTCCCGTCCTGCTCATATGAAAAGCTGACGTGGTCAAGGTCGATTTTACCCGCCGTCGACAATGGGACGAATCCGTTTGGTTTCTCTTCGATATCGTACGTTTCATCTAAAAACTCAAAGACTCGGTCCATCGAAGCGACCGACTGCGTGAGGGTCGTCGCCGAGTTGACGAGACGTCCGAGCGGCGCATAGAGACGGTCAATATAAGCGATGAACGCGACGAGTGTCCCGAGCGATACCTGTTCTTGAATAACAAGCCACGACGCTGTCGTGAAGATGAGGATTGGTGCGATATCGGTGATGGTGGACACGACGACATACGTCTTGGCGTTCCAACTCGTATGTTTGAGTGCCGCTTTTAAAAAGCCACCATTCTGTTGTTCGAACGCTTTACTTTCGTAAGGTTCAAGCGCAAAGCTTCGAATAACCGCCATCCCGTTCACACGCTCTGTCAAATGACCTTGGAGGTCAGCGAGTGCTGCCGACCGTTCTCGCGTCAAGCTACGCAATCGTCCGTAAAAATAGCGGACCGCAAACGCATAGAACGGAAGTGGTAAGATGGCGATCAACGTGAGTTGTGGGTCGATCGTATACATGATTCCAATAGCGATGAAAATCGTAATCATATCGAGCCAAATATTCATCAAGCCGGTGATGACGAAGTCTTTCGTCTGTTCGACGTCGTTGATGATTCGAGAAATGATTTGCCCCGTCTTATTGTTTGAATAAAAGCGAAGGGACAACTTCTGGACATGGTCGAACAATCGATTCCGTACGTCGAATAAGACGCGGGTCGCTGCCCACTGCGCCAAATATTGACGCAAATACTCGATTGGCGGCTTAAGGACCAAGAAGACGAAGAAGACGATACTGAATAACCAGACGAGTGTCGTATAGTCCTGTTTCGGCGCATTATCTCCTAAATAATTATCAATGACATATTTATATAGTAACGGTAATCCGAGCGGGATCGAAAATTTTAAAATCCCGACGAAGATGGTAAGGGCAATTTGCTTTTTATATGGACTGACAAATTGCAGATAACGTTTAATACTACCCATAGTTCCTCCTTGTTAAGAAAAAAAGCGGAGATGAGGAATCATCTCCGGTAACGTGCTTCGTATTCGCGATACCATTCATCGACGAATGTTGGGTTGAACGGCCCTTTCCGTCCTCGAATCCAGTTAATCAGTTCTTGCACGTTCTGCTTCAAGATTCGATCAATCGCTTTCGGATAATTCATCTCGCGACGATGCCGCTCATATTCATCTTCATCTAAAATCGTGTACGACATATCTGGGAACACCTTGATGTCCAAATCGTAATCGATATATTTGATGGCACGTTCATCCCCATCAAATGTAGTCGGCGAACCTAGATTACAGTAGTAGTAAATCCCGTCTTCGCGAATCATACAGATGACATTGAACCAATACTCAGATGAAAAGTAGCAAATTGCCGGCTCTCGCGTTCTCCATTGCCGACCGTCTGACTCGCTGACCATGATGCGGTCATTGAATCCGATCATATCCGTTTTTGACGACTGAAGGACGAGCGTTTCTTCCCAAACGCGATGCAAAGTTCCGTTGTGCTTGTAGCTCTGTATCTCGATTTTGCTACCTGCTTTGGGAAATAAGCTCATAAGCTCCTCCTTTCCGCTATGATGCTATACAATTCTCATATTTAATTATAGCGACTTTCAGAACCAATGAAAAAGGAAATCTCTTATTTTCATGAATTTAGTGTTTTTTGGAAGGCCTGTGCCCGTTCTTGAAACATCGGACGAAGGACAAAATACTCGACGAGTATATTCGGAACATAGCTATCGAACGTCACCTCATCAATCATGACCGCCTTGCCATCACGCGACTCGACCCGATGCACGTGCGTGAATCGCTTAAACGGAAACGGTAACGCCTTGCCTTGATCGCAAAATGCGTAGTTTCCCACAACACTGATGGCGCTATTCCATGGCAGTTCTACCGGACCGATCCCAACGAACAACTTCACTTCATTCCCTTCGACCGAAGCACCATCCCCCACTAATCGTACTTTCGGAAACGTTGTCAGCTTCGTCAAAAGCGAGGCATCCTGTAATAACTCCCACAGTTCGTCTACCGTCGTATCGTATGTGGTCTCTACATCAAATCGTCTCATGATCTCCACCTGCCAATCGTTCTAGTTTTTGTTGAGCCACAGAAACCGTCTTCACATCACGCTCCGAAACATCCAACCAGACAACGTCATCCGTCGGAAGCGTATCAACTCGATATAAATCGATATACCAGACGATATGAGAGAAGACGTGTTTCACTTGCCCAAGATATGTTCCGTTAAGTTGTTCCCCCGTTCCCCGTTCAGTAAGCGGATATTGCCACATCCCGGCGAGTAGTCCTTTGTCCGGGCGCTGCACATAGGCGACTTTCCCTTCTTTTTCAATCCAAAGTGCGTCGTACATCTCGACGCGTGCCGCTCCTTTTTTCGTCTTCACCGGCAATTCTTCTTGAACATGATGGGCATACGCATAACACGTGTCTTGCACGGGACAGAGTGAGCACATCGGATTTTTCGGTGTGCAGACCGTAGCACCCAACTCCATCACGCCTTCGTTAAAATCGGATGCGTGATCTGGATTCATCAATCGACGAACGACTTGTTCAAAGATTTTACGCGTCTTCGGTACTGCGATATCATCATAAATCCCGAATTGACGAGACATGACACGCATGACGTTTCCGTCGACAGCCGGTTCGGGTTGATTATATGCAATCGAAAGCACCGCCCCCGTCGTGTACGGACCGACCCCTTTTAGTTTCTCGAAACGTTCCTTTTCTTCTGGAACGACTCCATCATAAACAGAAGCGACTTCTTTGACCGCTTCATGTAAGTTTCGAATACGCGAATAATAACCGAGTCCTTCCCAATATTTTACGACTTCGTCTGTTTCAGCAGAAGCGAGCGCCTCAAGCGTCGGGAATCGTTCCATGAACCGGTTGTAATAAGGGATGACCGTATCGACTCGTGTCTGTTGCAACATGACTTCACTGACCCAAACGCGATATGGATTTTTTGCGTGACGCCAAGGTAAATCACGCTTTTCACGATTAAACCAGGTGACAAGTTCCTCATTGAACTGATGAATATTATAATTTGTGAACAATTTATCAAGATTAAGCATTGTGTTTCCCCTCGTTTTTAAAATATTGTATGATAAATAGGAATAGATCGTATCATTTTTGTTTATTGATGGAGGTGCTGAAGCACATTGGATACTGCGACACACATTGGTATGGGACTTGGATTAAGTGCCATCGCGACGCTCAGCCCGGAAGTGTCAGGCGATGCACAGATGTTTTTGGCCATGACAGCGACGGCGCTCATCGGCTCGCATGCACCAGACTTCGACACCGTCTTTAAGTTAAAAGGAAATAGCACGTATTTACGCCAACATCGCGGTCGTTCACACGGAATCACCGCATTGCTCGCTTGGCCGATTCTCGTCAGTGCCGTCATCGGGACGGTCCTTGGCGTCAATCCTGCCTCTCTTTGGGTGATGGCACAAATCGCCGTGTTGTTACATGTCACGGTCGACCTGTTCAACGCTTATGGGACGCAGGCGTTACAGCCGTTCTCAAAAAAATGGATTGGCTGGGGTGTGATCGGGACGTTTGATCCGTATTTGTTCTCTGCATATTACGGAGCATATGCATTATGGATGATAACGGGTGCGACTGTCCCTATTTTTGCATTGCTCATTGCGCTTGTCATCAGTTACTATGCGATTCAGTTTAAATTGCGTAACCGTGCGCTCGCTACCGTGGCGAGACACTTTGCAGGCGCACATGAACTGTTCATCTCACCAGGAATCGGTTGGGATGATTGGCACGTCGCCGTCCGTTTCCGCGATGGTCTCGGAGCCGTAAAAGTGAAGAAAGGGAAAGTCATCGAATGTGGTCGCTTCCGCGACAAACCGATGCCGGGAGAAGACGATCTTCATTTCGTCGAAGCTCGAAAAAATGCTGATTTACAAGCGTTTCTCGATTTTTCTAAAATTCACACGTATACTGTGACACGCCATAACGGAATGATTGAATACCGCTTCACAAATTTGCGCTACTTCTCTAAAAATATGTATCCGTTCGTCGCTGTCGTCATCGTTGATGAACAGTCGAACGAGGTATTGTCTTCCTTTACGGGTTGGGTGTTTAGTGAGGACAGCCTTCAGAAGAAATTGGTATACGAACAATAAAAAGTCGCTCATCTGAGCGACTTTTCTTATGCCTCTGATTCAGTGAACTGAAGCTCGAACTCAAATTTGACTTTCTTATCGACGAGGACACCGCCCGCTTCGAGCGCCTGGTTCCATGTTAATCCATAATCCTCACGGTTGAGCGAACCTTTACCGGAGAAGGCATGTTTCGTATTGCCCCATGGATCTTTTGCGCTTCCCTCATACTCCACTTCAAATGTTTCTTCCCGAGTCGTTCCTCGAATCGTTAAGTCCCCTGTCAATTCGAATTCTCCGCCCCCTTTCGAACGGAAAGATGTCGAGTGAAAGACGAGATGCGGATGTTCCTCGGCATTGAAGAAATCACCTGAACGAAGGTGGTTATCCCGATCCGTGTTGTTGGTATCGACGGATGCTGCCTGAATCGTCACTCTCACGCTCGCATTCGCTAAATCGTCCGGCTCACCGTTCGCCTTAATATCAAATTCTTTGAACTCGCCCTTCACCTTAGAAATCATCATATGCTTGACCGTGAATGTGATTGAACTATGCGCCGGGTCAACTTGATATGTCTTAGCCATCGTGACTCACTCCTTATGGATAGATTAATGTGTACAATCTACTGATTACCACAAATCTTGAGTTCAAAACGGTTTTACAAAAGATTGACAAATTATTGTCGAAAAATTTTGACTTTTATCACAAAAGACCGTTACGATGAAAAAGGGAGTCGTTCGCTTACTTAAAAATGTAAGCGCATACATAACTCCTCTATCTCGTATGAAAAGGGAGGAACGATCATGATTTATGAAGTACCGAACTCAGCAGGAACGAAAGTACAGTTTAAGGACCGTTATGAGAACTATATTAACGGAAAGTGGACCGCGCCAGCTGGTGGAGAATACTTTGAAAACACGTCCCCTGTGAATGGGAAAGTATTATGTGAAGTCGCCCGCTCAACGAAAGAAGATGTAGAACTTGCTTTAGATGCCGCTCATGCAGCCAAAGACGATTGGGGCAAAACGTCCGTCACGGAGCGTTCTGTCATCTTAAATAAAATTGCAGACCGTATGGAAGAGAACCTTGAGATGCTTGCCTACGCGGAAACATGGGAAAATGGGAAGGCTGTTCGTGAAACGCTCAACGCTGACCTTCCACTCGCCATCGATCACTTCCGTTACTTCGCTGGAGTCATCCGCTCTCAAGAAGGTGGTATCAGTGAACTCGATCACGATACGGTCGCCTATCACTTCCACGAGCCGCTAGGGGTCGTCGCACAAATTATTCCGTGGAACTTCCCGATTCTAATGGCTGTTTGGAAACTCGCTCCAGCCCTCGCTGCCGGAAACTGCGTCGTGTTAAAACCGGCCGAACAAACACCTTCTTCCATCCTCGTCCTCATGGAACTGATTGAAGACTTATTACCACCTGGTGTCGTCAATATCGTAAACGGTTTCGGACTCGAAGCCGGGAAACCACTCGCGTCGAGCGACCGTGTCGATAAAGTCGCCTTCACCGGTGAGACGACGACGGGTCGCCTAATCATGCAATACGCTTCTCAAAATATCATCCCGGTCACGCTTGAGCTCGGTGGAAAGTCACCAAACATCTTCTTTGCCGACATCATGGACGCGGATGACGATTTCTTTGATAAAGCGATTGAAGGTCTCGTCATGTTCGCCTTGAATCAAGGAGAAGTTTGTACATGTCCGTCTCGTGCATTGATTCAAGAGTCGATTTATGACAAGTTCATGGAACGCGTGCTTGAGCGCGTCAAAGCAATCAAACTCGGCAATCCGCTCGATTCAGACGTTATGATGGGTGCACAAGCATCGAACGAACAGATGGAGAAAATCCTATCTTATCTCCAAATCGGGAAAGAAGAGGGCGCAGAATGCCTAATCGGTGGAGAGCGAAACATGATGGACGGAGATCTCGCGGATGGGTACTACATTCAACCGACGATCTTCAAAGGTCATAACAAGATGCGGATCTTCCAAGAAGAAATTTTCGGACCGGTCCTTTCGGTGACGACGTTCAAAGATGATGCGGAAGCACTCGCCATCGCGAACGATACGCTTTACGGACTCGGGGCAGGCGTGTGGACTCGTGACATGAACCGCGCTTATCGTTTCGGTCGTGAAATTCAAGCAGGTCGTGTTTGGATCAACTGCTACCATTCATACCCGGCACATGCTGCATTCGGTGGGTATAAAATGTCTGGGATTGGTCGCGAGAACCATAAGATGATGCTCGGTCATTATCAACGGACGAAAAACATGCTCGTCAGCTACAGCGAACAAAAGCTCGGGTTCTTTTAAGATGGTAAAACGAGTCGAGGCCACCCCCGCCGCGCTCGAACTCATCGAGCGTCTAAAATCAAAACACGGTCCCCTTCTCTTTCACCAATCAGGAGGCTGCTGCGATGGGAGTGCACCAATGTGCTTCCCTCGTGACGAGTTTATGATTGGTGACCACGATGTACTCCTTGGGGAGATCGGAGAGACACCGTTCTATATCCACGAGAAACAGTATGATTATTGGAAACATACACAACTGATCATCGATGTGGTCGATGGTCGGGGTGGCATGTTTTCTCTCGAGGGTGTCGAAGGGAAACGATTTTTAGGACGTTCTCGAGTCTTTACAGAAGAAGAGCGTGACGCATTAAAACGTGAAGCATGACTGAAGGGACCCGTTTCGATGGGTCCTTTATCATTTGAAAAAAACGATTATCCCCATTGCTAAAAAATTACATATTATATACGTTTCTTTTTTGTATAGTAGATAAAAAGGGAGGGATTCGATGGCTTCATTGCTAACAGAATGGTTAGAAAGTATTTTGGTTATTTTAATCAGCATATTTGCACCCATTTTTTTAATCCTCACACTCATCATCGTCTATAAGATCAAACGTTATCAAAACAGTCAGTATGCCCAACAAACTCGGCACTCCTACTTCAAAGTGGTCCAGGATACCGGTCTATTCGGAGAATATTTATGCGTGGCAGAAATCGAGTCAAAATTCTTTCAACCCCTGATTTTGACGAACCTCTATTTGCCACATCCATCGAAACAAGGTCGCACAACAGAAATTGACGTCGTCTTCATCAATCAGGCTGGCGTTCATGTCATCGAATCCAAAAATTATAGTGGATGGATATTCGGTCGGGCACGTGACCAATATTGGACACAGACCCTCCCTCGTCGAAAAAAGCATCGCTTCTTCAATCCGATCAAACAAAATGAATTGCATCTTAAAGCCATCGAGCAAGTGCTTGGACTAGACCGTACACACCTCCATTCCTGGATTGTGTTCAGCAACCGCTCGACGCTCAAACAAATCGAATCACCTGATGTTCCTGTCCTGAATCGGCAACAATGGGCTAAACAGCTGATCACCTATCAGGATTTCGTCTTTGATCATGATGAACAATTACGACTATACGAAGTACTCACTTCCTTCACGCAAGTCGATGCAGCTGTCACCTTGAAACATATCGAAGACATCAAATCGACGATCAAGCAGTAAACAAACATCCCCGCACTCATCATGAACGCGGGGATGTTTCGTCATTTACTCTGCATTTTAAAGCGTAAATACAATTCGTTATAGTAAGCGTTCATACGCTTCCCGAGGTTTTCGTACACTTCAAGATCTTGTGTCACTTCACGAGACGGATAGAACCGCTCGTCTGACGTCACTTCTTCATCCAAGAACTCAAGTGCTGCCTCGTTCGGAGTCGAATATCCAACGTAATCCGTGTTACGTGCTGCGATTTCAGCATCTAACATGAAGTCGATGAACTGATGCGCCCCGTCCACGTTTTGTGCCGTATTCGGAATGACAAGGTTATCGAACCATAGATTCGTCCCCTCTTCCGGGATGACATACGTCAGTTCTTCATTCTCATACATGATTTCCGACGCATCCCCAGACCAGACGACGGCTGCCGCCGCTTCACGGTTCGCCATCAACATTTTGATCTCGTCTCCGACGATGGCCTTAATGTTTGGCCAAAGCGTCGTTAACTTTTCTTCCGCCTCAATCAACTCATCTTTGTTCGTCGTATTGAGGGAGTACCCGAGCGAGTTCAAGCCGAAGCCCATCACTTCTCGAGTCCCGTCCGCAAGAAGGATATCGTTTTTAAGGGGCATCTCCCATAAGTCGTTCCACGAGGTGATCTCACCGTCGACTAGTTCGGGATTATAGACAATCCCGACCGTTCCCCAGAAATAAGGGACTGAGTACTTGTTACCAGGGTCGAACGATTTATCGAGAAAACGAGGGTCGATGTTGTCGAAATTCTCAAGTTTGTCGTAATCGATCGGGAGAAGCAAGTTCTCTTCTCTCATCTTGCTGATTGCATAATCGGATGGGACGGCGACATCAAAGGCCGTACCACCTTGCTCAATTTTCGTGAGCATCGCTTCGTTCGAATCGAATGTTTGGTAAACGACCTTCAACCCGCTCTGCTCTTCGAACTCCCCAATCAAGTCTTCATCGATGTAGTCTCCCCAGTTATAGACGACAAGCGTGTTGTCGCCACCGAAGCCTTGTGCGGCATTCAACTGCTGAATCCAAAGAAGAAGACCGAAGCTGACAATTAAAGGGACAGCCAGCATGATGACTAGTTTTTTCATCGTCTAACCTCCTTTGATCCTCGTTGTGCCAACACATAATAACCGATGACAAGAATGAGCGTAAAGACGAACAAGATGGCAGATAACGCATTGATTTCAAGCGAGATGCCTTGACGTGCCCGTGAATAAACTTCTACAGCGAGCGTCGTAAATCCGTTCCCCGTCACGAAGAACGTCACCGCAAAATCATCTAAGGAGTATGTGAGTGCCGTGAAGAATCCGGCAAATACACCTGGCGTGATATATGGCAAAATGACTTTCGTCAATACGTCCCACGTACTCGCACCTAGGTCACGTGAGGCATCAATCAACGTCGGACTCATCTCTTGGAGTTTCGGTAACACCAAGATGACGACAATCGGAACCGAGAAGGCGATGTGCGACAAGAGGACCGAATAAAAGCCTAACTGAATCCCGAGCATCGTGAAGAGAATCAAAAATGATGCCCCGATGATAACGTCCGGACTGACGATCAAGACGTTGTTCAATGATAAGAGGGATGTCTTCGTATATTTTTGTTTCGCCGTATAAATGGCGAGCGCCCCGATGACGCCAAGCACGGTCGAAATGGTCGCCGAGAGTAGCGCAATGACGATTGTGTTCAAGACGATAACGAGAAGTCTCGTATCCGTGAAGAGCGACTTGTACCATTCAAGGGTGAAGCCTTCGAAGTTACTCATCGTTCCACCACTATTGAACGAGTAGAACACCAAGTAAAGAATTGGCGCATATAGAATAAAGAAGACGGCCGCCAAATATAGGTTTGATAGTTTGAATCGTTTGCGTTTCATCGACGCACCGCTCCTTTCGCACCCCAGTCACGCGTGATGACCATGACGAGAACCATCGCCAAGATTAAGAAGACGGCAATCGTGGATCCCATCCCCCAGTTTTGCGTAACGAGGAATTGTTGTTCAATCGCTGTCCCGAGCGTGATGACACGGTTTCCAGCAATCAGGCGTGTGATCATGAAGAGCGACAACGCCGGAATAAAGACGATTTGAATTCCCGACTTGACGCCGTCAAGCGTTAACGGGAAAATGACGCGTCGGAACGTCGTCCAGTTTGATGCACCTAAGTCTCGTGACGCATAAACGAGTGATGGCGGCAACTTCTCGATCGCGTTATAGATTGGCAAAATCATGAACGGGATGAAGATGTATACCGAGACGAAAACGAAACTGAAGTCCGTGAAGAGGATCTGTTTCGTACCAATTCCAATTGCCTCTAAAAACTGATTCGTAATCCCGTACGTTCCAAAAATACCAAGGAACGCATACGCTTTTAACAATAGGTTAATCCAAGACGGCAGCAAGATGAGCAAGAGCCAAAGCTGTTTATGCTTCGTCTTTGTCAACAAGTAAGCCGTCGGATACCCGACAAGTAGCGAGAAGAACGTAATGAGGAACGCGTACCAAAACGAAGACAGCGTCATCGTTAAATACGTCGACGTGAAGAACGTTTGATAGTTCTCTAAACTCAAGTTCCCTTCGATATCAAAGAAAGAATAATAGACGACGAGAAAGAGTGGTGCGATGACGAACAAGGCGATCCAAATCCAATAGGTCGTCAAATATACCGTCTTTGCGGTCTGATTAGTTTGATTCATGAGGGACCTCCTCATAGGATTCGAGACGACGATCGAACTCTTCTTCCGTCTCCCCTAAACGCATGACGTGAATGGCTTCTTCATCAAACGTCAATCCGATTTTCGATCCGACAATCGATTTCTTCGTCGAATGGACAAGCCATTCGTTCCCTTCTTGGTCGTAACAGCAAATCTCGTAATGAACACCTCGGAACAATTGAGAATCGACGTCGACGACAAGTTTCGCCGCATCGATCGATGTCATCTCCAAGTCTTCTGGGCGAATGATGACCTCGACTTTTTCATTGCGGTCGAACCCTTGGTCGACACAGTCGAACGTTTTACCAGCGAACGTGACGACGTTGTCTTCTGGCATGACACCCGGAACGATATTTGATTCTCCGATAAAGTCGGCGACGAAACGGTTGATCGGTTCGTCATAAATATCAGTCGGTGTCCCGCTTTGAACAATTTTTCCGTTGTTCATGACGAAAATCTCATCCGACATGGCGAGTGCTTCTTCTTGGTCGTGTGTGACGAAGATGAATGTGATGCCAAGGCGTTGCTGTAACTCACGAAGTTCATACTGCATTTCTGTCCGTAGTTTTAAGTCTAAGGCAGAAAGGGGTTCGTCGAGGAGGATGACTTCCGGCTCGTTCACGATTGCACGGGCGATGGCGACTCGTTGGCGCTGCCCTCCGGACATCTCATCGATTTCACGTGAGCCATATCCTTCTAAGTTGACAAATTTGAGGGCTTGTTCCACTTTCGCTTTCACGTCTGCCTCTTTTAACTTTTTAATCCGGAGACCGAACGCGACATTCTCAAATACGTTTAAATGAGGAAACAGCGCATAGTCTTGGAACACGGTATTCACTTGTCGTTTGTTGGCCGGCACATCGTTGATTCGTTTACCACTGAAGTGAATATCCCCTTCAGTTGCATCGGTAAATCCGGCGATCAATCGTAAAATCGTTGTCTTCCCACATCCCGATGGACCGAGAAGCGTATAAAACTTTCCACGCTCAATCTCAAAACTGATATCTTCTAGAACGACGGTATCGTCGTATCGCTTAGACACACGGTCAAAGCGAATCATTGTCTCTGCATTCATGCTGTTTCCTCCTCTATTGACTTATAAATACGAATGGGTCGCTACAATGAGGCATTCACTCTCACCGTCATTGTCGTTGACGAGCTGATGTGAATCCGAGGCGACATAATACATCGTTTCCCCTGCCTTGGCGAAATACGTGTGATTCCCTAATTTGAGAGCCACTTTACCAGATAAGACGTATACGAGTGTCTCTGAACGGGAAGGTTCATATTGTTTAAATTCACCATGTTTGAAGAACGTGACGAGAATCGGTTCCATCTCTTTTTCATTCGATTCTGGAATGAGCCATTCCGTCCGATATTTCCGTTCTTCATCTGTATACGTGGTGCGATCGTCGACCGTGTATACGACTTTTTGATTCAAGTCTTCATCGAAGAACTCTTTCGGAGAACTTCCAAGAACACTTAATAAATCAAATAACGTCTCGAGTGAAGGGGAGCTTAAATCCCGTTCGATTTGAGAAATATATCCCTTACTCAAATCCGTGCGCTCCGCCAACTCTTCTTGGGTCAATCCTTTTTTAATCCGGAGTCGCTTAATGTTTTGACCTACTTCCAACGACTGAACGCCTCCTTCTAGTTTAGTGAAACATGAGTTCAACTAAAGAAAGTTTATCTATACTATACTTAAAAGCAAACTATTAGCGACCTTCATTATAACGAACTGAATGAGAATTGCAAATAAAAAATCACGTCGCACCGGACGTGATTCAATGTAAATTTCGTTTTGACATCAAGTGCTTAAACTTCTCGTTTTTTGTTTGGAACAAATGGAGCTGTGCACCGTATGCATCAATCTGTTGAATGACGTACTGGAACGCCTTCGCCTCCCCTGGATACGGTTCGCCTGCCTTGGCGAGTGATGTCTCAAAATCTTCCCATAGCACTTCGACCCATGTGATGGCTTCCGTATCGTTCAATACGTCATTTTTCTCTTTTAAAATGGCCGCGAGTCGCTCATACTGTTCGTTTCGATTCATCGTTTCACCTCCGACAGTTCAGAGAGGGGGATGGCCCGTTCTGTCATGTCCCCTTCAAACGTCCCCCAGCCCATGACACCGTTGACGAATTTTAAACGGAACGGTTGATTATTGTAGTTGACGACATATGTTTCACCAGGACGGAACGATGTCGGGTCGATCAAATAGCTTTCGGCAATCGCAATCCGTCGAAGGACGACTTCGATTTCACTGACCATGCCCATTTGTTCAGCCTTCCGTTTCCGTTCGTGTAATGCTTGAATCTCTTGCTCTAACTCATATTTCGATAAGTCACTTAAGCGCTTTTCCATTTCGTTCACCTCGATGTAAGCGTATCAGATTTTGCATAAAAAGAAAAAGGCGAGACTGAGTATATTACTCAGTTCGCCTTGAAGTTGTGTGATGGTTAGATTGTTCGGTTGATACTAGACGATGAACGAATCGATGTCGACTAGATTTCCTACCTATAACCGTTTTAACTGATTGCTTGTTGCTTACTTTGTAACTCGTGCATTCGAGCGTAAACACCACCGAATTCGATGAGCGACTGGTGATTGCCTCGCTCGATGATTCGACCGTGGTCGAGGACGAGAATCTGATCCGCTTCCCGAATGGTCGAGAGACGGTGGGCGATGACAAACGTCGTTCGACCGTACGTGAGGGTTTTGAGTGCCTCTTGAATCAATGCCTCCGTCTCCGAGTCGACACTCGCTGTCGCCTCATCGAGGACGAGGATCGCTGGGTCAAAGACGAGGGCGCGGGCGAAACTGATCAACTGACGTTCCCCACTCGAGAGAGAAGCTCCACGCTCAATCACCGGCTCATCAATACCTTTTGGCAGCTGCTTCACGAAACGATCCGCCCCGACGGCTGTGAGTGCTTTCCACACTTGTTCATCCGTGATTGTCTCATCGCCAAGTGTGACGTTCGTGCGAATCGTTCCCGTGAATAGGAACGGGTCTTGTAAGACGATCCCGAGATGGTCTCGCACCGCCTGCGTCGGTAGTTTCGTCACGTCCATGCCATCAATCCGAAGAACTCCGGCAGATGGATCGTAGAAGCGCATGAGCAAGTTCATGATTGAACTCTTCCCACTCCCCGTATGTCCAACGAGTGCGACCGTCTCACCAGGAGCGGCATGGAGCTCAATCTGTTGCAATACCGGCTTACCGGCTTCATAACTGAAAGTCACATCATCAAAGACGACTTCCCCTTTAAAGCGCGGAAGACGTTCTGACGAGACCGGCTCCCCTTTCTCGTCGAGCAGTTGGAACATCCGGTCGGCCGAGACAAGCGCCTGTTGGAGTGGCGACAATTGGTTCATGATTTGTGTCACAGGCTCAAAAATTCGCGAGACGTAATCGATATACGCATACAAAATCCCAAGCGTCAGTACACTACCCGTCCCGAGCGTTTGCGCCCCGACAAACCAGATGAGTAAAGCGAGCGCCATGTTCCGGAAGAAGTTGACGAGGTTATGACTCATCAATGCATCCAATTTCAACAACTTTCGTCTCGTTTGAAAGTTGTCACTGTTTTTCTCGTTAAACTCGTCGTAAACGAGGTCTTCACGGACGTACGATTGAATGATTGGCATCGTTTGAATGCTCTCGTTCAACTGCGCGTTCATATCCGCAACGAGAGCACGGACACGGAAGTTATTCTCCGTCGAGAAACGTTGGAACAACTTGATCCAGACGATAACGACCGGAATGATAATGAGCGAGACGAGTCCTAGACGCACATCTAGGAAGAACATCGCAATCAATACCCCGATCATCATGACGACACTTTGGAAGACGCGAGCGAGAACCCCTAAATATAGGTCTCGAATCGTCTCCGTGTCATTCGTGACACGACTGACAATTTTCCCGATTGGGGTTTGATCAAAATAGCGGACCGGAATGGTTTGCAAATGCTTCATCACGTCAAGGCGCATTGTTTTCACGATACTATGCGCCGATCGTTGTAAGAGCATCTGTTGTCCCCAGTTCAATCCGGCGGCGAGTAGCAATAGAACGACATAAAGTCCCGATAAGAGAAGCACCGCTCGCAAGTCCGTCTGATAAAACTGGAACACATCGGTCGACGAGAGCGAGACAATATTTTCATACGTCGCCGACTCGTCACCTCTTGTAATCGTCAGCACGTCTCCTTCGACGTCTCGGACCCCTCCGCTCATAACCGCATCGGGAACGAGATAGTACCCATCGGTCGTCTGAACGATTGAGACGGGCTGAATCACGTCCTGTCCATCGAGTCTTGTTTCTTTCTCATATGAGTCCCCATCAAAGGAAACACTGCCGCCAGATTCAACTTGAACCCAGTCACGTTCGATGGCGACGATATGCTCATCGATAATGATTTTGGCGATATACGGTCCGGCAAGTTCTGCACCGACCGCTAAAAAGAGTAATGTCAATCCGAGGAAGATCGAACGTTTCACTTGCTTGGCATACCCAACGAGTGAACGGATCGTTTTCTTCCGACGGACTGGATCTAATTCATATTGATCGATCATGAGAGATTCCCCCTTTCCCGGATTACTCCGACTCTCCTTGTCGAATAAATTGTTCATAATACCAACCTTGGCGTTCCATCAGTTGGTCATGAGTACCGCGCTCGGTGACTCGTCCATCTTGAAGGACGAGGATTTGATCGGCATGCGCCACGGCAGAAAGACGGTGTGCGACGATAAAGGTCGTCTTCGCCTCACGACTCGTGCGAACGGAATCGATAATGCGCGATTCTGTCTTCGCATCGACTGCCGAGAGTGAATCGTCAAGAAGCAGAATCTCAGGATTTTTGAGTAGCGCTCGTGCAATCGACAGACGTTGCTTTTGTCCACCCGATAGCATGACCCCTTGCTCCCCGACAACGGTATCGAGCCCGTTCTCCAAGTGTTCGATGTCCGTATCAAACGCAGCGAGGTGAATCGCCGTCTCGAGCGCTTCATCCGATACATCGTCTACGCCGAAACGAATGTTATCGCGAACCGTTTTCGAGAACAGGAGATGCTCTTGCGAGACATACCCACTCCATCCGCGAACCGTTTCAAGTTTAATGTCCGAAATCGGAACCCCGTTCACGAGAAGCGAATCGTCAATCGGATACTCCCGAAGTAACTGACGGAGTAACGTCGTCTTGCCGGCCCCGGTCGGTCCAACGACCCCAATCGTTTCACCACGTGAGACGTGTAGGACGATGTCTTCTAACGAATCACGATTCGCATTCGGATAACGGAATGAGAGTGATTTAAATGTGATTTTCTCAGGAACGTCGATGTGCAACGTACCCGTAGAGGATACGTCTGGCACCTCATTCATCGTCGATTCAATTCGTTCCAAGCTTGCCGTTCCGCGTTGGACGACGTTGATGAGTTCCCCGAAGGCATACATCGGCCAAATGAGCATCCCTAAATAAATGTTGAACGAGACGAGTTGACCGAGCGTAATGTCGTTCGTAAAGACGAGGTACGTCCCAAACGAAAGACCAATCAAATAGCTGAGTCCAACGAGCAACTTGATAACCGGTTCAAACAAGACGTCAATTTTTGCGACGTGCATATTTTTCTCCAACACATCATCTGTGATGTCATCAAATTTTTTCGTATCCGCCTCTTCTTGGACGAATGAACGTACGACTCGAAGACCGGAGATGGATTCGACGACTTGGTCGTTCATCACTCCGAACGAATCCTGGGCTGCCGTAAAGCGCGTATGAATCTGGCTACCAAGTTTATTCATCGACCAAGCGAGAATTGGCATCGGCAAAAGTGCCGCAAGCGTCAACTTCCAATCGATGAACACGCCCATGATCGTCAATGCGATGAGCGTCATGTTGAACGAGTCGACCAATGTCATGACCCCAAATCCCGCTGTCCGCTCCACCGCTTTCAAGTCATTCGTCGCAAGTGCCATCAAGTCACCCGTACGATGCTGCTGATAAAAGCGCGGTGTCTGTTTGAGGAGGTGACCGAAGAAGCGACCTCTCAATTTCTTTTCAAGTAAAAAGGCTGTCCCGAAGAGTCGGGCAATCCACAAGTACGACATCACGTACGACAACACCATGATGCCGAGTAACGATGACACGATTAAAATCAATCGTTCTGTCGTCAAACTTCCTTCACGAATCGCATCAATCGCCCGTCCTATAATCCAAGGTGGTAGCATGTCTACAACCCCTGTGATGATCAGTAAGATGATCGCAATCACATACGTCCGTTTCTGTCTTTTAATAAACCAATCCAATTGTTTAATCAGTTTCATGACTGATTTCCCCCTTCCGCCCAATCCATCCGAACACGCAAAAAAGCGCACTCCACCTGATTGTGCAACCAATCAAATGAAGCGCGCTTGAAGTAGTCTTCAGTCTTTTGCATGGTCAGGGAAAGGACACTACCCCTATCCAGCTGCCAAAGTCACGCAGTCAAATACGAGTAGCCATATGATGTTTTGAGTGTGTTTGTAAGTACAATGTTGTTCATCATTCTGGCTCCTCTCGTTTCATTGTTTTAAAATCTACTCAAACCTTAGCAGACTGTTCTGAAAATTGTCAACATTATTTTGTAAAAAAATTGTAACTTGATTTAGTTTAAGAAAAACATGCCCAAAACGAGACCAATGACCCCTGTTGCCGTGACGTAATAAATCATCGGCATGAGCGTGTATCGAATGATGGTCCCCTCTTTACCGAGCAGTCCCGCAACGGAAGCCACCGCTACGACGTTCAACACACAGATCATGTTCCCTGCGTTCGCCCCTGCCATCTGCATCGATAAGGCGAGTGTCTCGTTAAGTCCGACAGACTCTGCTACGTTTGTCGTTAAACTTGAAAACATCATGTTTGAGAAGGTCGCCGATCCCGAGACGAAGGCACCGAGCGCCCCGATCCACGGTGCGACAAGCGGCCATACCCCACCGAACGTATCAGCAGCTGCCGTTGCAAGTTCGACCGGCATAGACTCAAGTCCGGCACCACCATTTTCGGAGTGGATGAAGATACGGACCATTGGAACAGAAGCCGCTAACGTGATTGCTGTGCCGACGACTCCAAGCGTCGTCGACTTAAAGACCGACGTCACTTGTGACCAACTCATGTTGTGTAGGAAGAATGTGACGATGATGGTCAATATAAACATGAATCCTGGTGAATAGAACGGTTCCCAAGAAGTTGAGATTCCTTCGACACCTAGTATGTTCTGAAGGTCGATGCGGACGCTGCGTGTTAACTCGTTTAAAAACGGAACAATACGCGTTAAAATCAAGAAAACAGTTAGAATAAGGTAAGGTGCCCACGCTTTCCATTGAGGTAGTTCACGAGGGTTGGATTTCGAGGTCGTTTTTTCAGCTGAAGGTTCTACTTCATCCGCATATCCATCGAACGTCCATACGCGCTTCGGCATGAAGATTCCTTTACGAGCCATTGCGACGAGGATGACGAGACCCGTTAGTCCACCAAGCATCCCACCGAATTCAAATCCGAGGATGAGTGTCCAAATGTACGCAGGCACGCTGTACAATAGCGCGGCCACGATTGCGATTGGAAATACTTCGAGTGCCGGTTTAATCGACTTCTCCTTACTGAAGAAACGGGTTAACATCAAAATCAAAATAAATGGAATGAATAGACCGACCACCATATCGATCAATACAGTCTGCAAGACGACATCTGTAATAAACTCAATCGACTCGGGCTGGTTCACGTCGAGCGAAAGACCATTCCCGATCCCGATGAGTGCCGGTGTCCCGACCGCACCGAATGTGACGGCTGATACGTCCGCAGACAGTGCGATGACGACAGCGGCAATCGGTGGAAAACCGAGCGCCATCAAGAGCGGTGCCGCAACCGTCGCCGGTGTACCAAACCCTGAAGCCCCTTCAATGAATGAAACGAACAGCCAACCTACAATCAGAACTTGAATACGCGGGTCGGGTGTGATGTTGACGAATCCAGAGCGAATCGCATTCATCCCGCCCCCTTCTTTCATCGTATTCATCATCCCAATCGCACCATAGACAATCCATACTGTCGTCACGGCGATGACGAGTCCTTGTAGCGTCGCCGCCATGATTCGAGTCGCATCCAATTGCCAAACGAAGAATGCTAAAATCGCCGTCGTCACGAGTGACAAGGGCATGGCTACTGATGCAGGTAAACGCATAATGACCAATAAGATGAGCACGGCCACAATCGGTGTTAGTGCTGTAATCCATTCAAAAATCGTCATTGTAGAACCACCTTTTCGTGTTTTCCCCTACCGTAAACAGATGTCCCATCACGATTCTTCTTCAACGAGTCTCTCTAACGTACGTTCAATCACATCATACGGAAATCCTTTGCGCCGAAGCTGCATCTTCATGCGCTGCTTGCGCTCGAACGCATCATACCCGCTGAACTTCCGATTCAACTTTTCAGCCTGCTTCAGACATGCCGCAATCTCGACATCCTCGTCCTCTTCTTCCCAAAAAGTTTGAATCGCCTCTGAAATAATATCAAAGGTAAACCCCCTTTGCATCAGGGTTTGTTGAATTCTTTGTTGCACTTCTGTGGCAGAACGGCGATTTGTTTCCATTTGTTTCCGTTTTATGAACTTTCCGGCCTTCTCAACGCGTTCTTCGTGCGTGATTGACGACAATACCGATTCGATGACGTCTGGTGAAATCTGGAGTTGCTCCAGTTCCCGTTTGATTTTGATCGGTCCACTCGGACTCGTATTGAATTTCGTTTGAACGTACGCTTTCGCGAATTCGGCATCATTCAAGTAACGCTGCTCTTTCAGTCGCGTGATGGCATGTTTGATCGCCGATTCGCTCAACTCCTTCTTCACAAGGTAGTCGCGTACCTCTGAGATGGCGCGCATTCGATACGATAAATAATTGATGGCTAACTTATAGGCCTTCTGAGCTTCCTCCGCCTCAAGGACGTCTTGAACAAAATCGTCTTCGAGCTCCATTCCTTTTGTGAGCCCATACTTGATGAACACATCAACATCGATGGCGAACGCAAACTCTTCTTTCCCCTCACGCTCAATGAAGACGTTCAGTCGATCTTGATTCTTTTTTTGGGTCGTGAACTTCGCAATTTTCATAACGACTCCCCTCCATTCCATGTTTCTAACATATCACGTTCAAGAAACGTAAAGGATTTTTGATAAGTTAGAAGAAAGGGTATTCATATTGGATATACTGACTTATACCCATTTTAGAAACAACACATGATATCGGAGGGAATTTCATGAAAATCGCAATCACTGGTGGGACCGGACTCATCGGTCAACCACTCGTCCGTGCATTAGCCGATGCCGGGCATCAAGTCGTCGTATTGACGCGTCATCCACGCCCTCGTCATCGCGGGGTGTCCTTTATCGAATGGTTGACACCGAATAGTAAACCAGAGGAAGAACTCGAGGGAACGGACGCGTTCATCCATTTGGCCGGTGCTTCTATCAACGACGGACGATGGACCCATAAACAAAAACAAGCCATCCTTCAAAGCCGGATTGAGGGAACGAAAGAAGTCGTCCGGATCATTCAACAGTTGAAACAAAAACCACAGGTCGTCGTCAGTGGTTCGGCCATCGGTATTTACGGTGAAGACCGCTCCATTACCTATTCAGAAGAAACGCCATTACCGACACGGACCAATTTCCTCGGTAATGTGTGTGTCCTTTGGGAACAGGAAGCAGAACCGATACGTGACTTAGGCGTTCGTCTCGTGACGATGCGTACCGGTGTCGTCTTATCCAATGATGGTGGCGCCTTCCCACTCATGAAACTTCCCTATCAATTCGGGGTCGGTGGTAAAATTGGGTCAGGTAAGCAGTGGGTCCCGTGGATTCATTTAGATGATCTCGTTCGCTTGTTCGTACACGTCATCGAAACCGATTCCATTGAAGGTCCCGTCAACGGAACCGCACCTACACCCGTCACGATGAATGAATTCGGAAAGACAATTGCGAAAGTCATGCATCGTCCTCATTGGATCCCGGCACCTGCTCCAATGATGGAGCTTGTCCTTGGTGAAAAAAGTGTCATCGTCCTAGAAGGGGCGAAAGTCGTTCCAACGAAGGCATTGCAACATGGATTTGAATTCCGATACGAAACGCTTGAACCTGCGCTCACACAACTATTACACGAAGCTTAAGGAGAATGAAGATTGAGTCACTTACTTATTCGAAACGCCCATATTTACCCGATCACCGCATCACATTTTTATGGAGACCTTCGTGTCCGCGATGGAAAAATTGTCGAAATGGCCGAATTGCTCGAACCACTGGATGGAGAGCACGTGATCGAGGCAGAAGGAAACTTTTTATTCCCCGGTTTCATCGATGCCCATACCCATCTTGGTTTATACGATGAAGGGACAGGGTCTGTCGGGAACGATGCGAACGAAACGGTCGAGGCGATGACCCCACATGCCCGTGCGATCGATGGCGTGTATCCACTTGACGAAGGGTTTGAGGAAGCACTGATGGCAGGTGTGACCGCTGTCCAGGTCATGCCTGGAAGTATGAATGTCATCGGTGGTGTGACTAGCGTCATCAAAACTCACGGTCGCTACATTGACGATATGATCGTCCGTCGTCATGCCGGACTGAAGATGGCACTCGGCGAAAACCCGAAACGCATTCATAGCATGGGGAAAACAGGAGACCTGACACGAATGGGGATCATGGGGTTGTTGCGTGAAGCGTTCCGAACTGTCGGATCGACGAAAACAATCGGAACGTTTGGTAGCCAAATGATTCAACTCGCTCTCGACCGCGAAATGCCGATTCGCGTACATGCGCACCGTGCAGACGATATTCTTTCTGTCGTCCGTTTCGCGCATGAGTTCAACCTTGACTACCGAATCGAACATTGTACGGAAGGGCATCTCGTTGCAGAAAAGTTACAGGAACTCGGTGTGAAACATGTCACCGTTGGCCCGACATTTACACGCAAGTCAAAAATCGAGTTACAAAATAAGACGTGGGAAACTTATCGGATTCTTCATGAGCATGGCATGTCCGTCTCCATTACGACCGACCATCCGTATACACCTGTCCAGTACTTAAATTTGTGTGCCGGACTTGCGGCACGTGAAGGGTTACCTGTCGATGTCGCGTTACGAGGAATCACAATCAATCCAGCAGAGTCACTCGGTGTTGAAGATCGGATAGGATCTCTCGAAGTCGGAAAAGACGCCGATCTCGTGCTGTGGAGTCATTTCCCACTCGACTACTTATCCAAGCCGATTATGACGATTGTGAACGGTGAAATTGTCTATAAAACAGACCGCGCTGAATCACATCACGAGGTCGAATAATTTTCATTATTTTTCATAACGTTTTTACGCATAATTTACTTGCTTTTTTAAAAATACTATATAAAATTATCTTGTAACTTCATAAAGCAGCCAAGGCGGTTCGAACAGCGAAGCCAGAAGTATGCTTTCGTTACGACTATTCTTCAGCGGTCTGAAATAGGAGGAGGAATGTAAAGGTGCTCAAATTTCGTGAGCTCACCGACTGCGCGGAGTTGTTCGAACTGATGCAACACCCAGATGTCTTTCCGTATGTCCGTCAAAATACGGTCCACTTTGACGAGTTTTTATTTAGCACGAAGCAAATCATCGAGCTAGAGGAGCAAGGAAAAATCATCTCACGTACCATCACGAACGAGTATGGCACCCCAATCGGGACAATCAGCTTGTTTGATGTCGAATCTGGCTATGGATTCCTTGGTACGTGGCTTGGCAAGCCATATCACGGCAAAGGTTATAATCAAGTGGCAAAGGAATCATTCTTCTCAGAACTTTTCTTTGAACTTGATATTGAAAGTGTATTTTTAAAGATCCGTAAATCGAATGAACGGTCGATTGCTGCCGCAGAAAAGTTACCTTATGCATTTTGCGCAAACGAGATTCGTTCCGAATTACTTGCAGAGATCAACCAAGGTGACGTTGAATACGTACTATATGAGGTATCCAAATCGAGTTTCCAACTGTATTTGCATGCCCTCCACGTCCCGGAATACGAAGTACCTTTCGAGGCACAACTCGAAGCATGAGCCAATTCTGTCAAAGAATTGGCTTTTTTGTGGCTTTTTTGTGTGGATTTGATGGAGGTAACTTGTCGGAGTCGAATAAATCTGTTCTAATTCGAAGAGTTAGGTATGATAAAGGTATGAGGGATTCATCACAACTCCCGTTAACTGTTTTGTAAAGGAGAATGGCATATGTCAGAATCAATGTTCCGTATCCTCGTAACTGATGACGAAGAACAAATGCGAGATTTACTTGTATCAAATTTAGAAAAAGAAGGGTATGAGACGGTCACCGCCTCAAACGGTCTTGAAGCGATCGCCCGGCTAAAGGAGGAAACATTCCACCTCGTCTTGCTCGATGTCATGATGCCCGAACTTGATGGATTGACGGCCTGCATGCGAATTCGCGAGTTTTCAAATGTACCGATTATTTTGTTGACGGCACGTTCAGAAGAGCTCGATCGAATCCACGGTCTAAAAATCGGGGCAGATGACTATATTACAAAGCCGTTTAGTCCACGCGAATTACTCGCTCGAATCGAAGCGACATTGCGACGTACACACAGCTTCTCAAAAGAACAAGAAGCGACATTTGACGTTGGCGTTCTTTCGATTGATATCCAGGGGCGCTCCGTCAGCGTGAAAGGAAAAACGGTGAACTTGACTCGTAAAGAGTTTGACTTGCTCTACTTGTTCATCACAAATGATGAAAAGGTATTTTCTCGTGAGCAGTTACTCGATCAAATTTGGGGAACGGAGTACCACGGGAATCTCCGAACGGTCGACACGCATATTAAGACGTTACGCCTGAAACTTGGCGAAGCAGGTGGTTATATTCAAACGGTATGGGGGATTGGCTATAAATTCGAGGCGAACGGATGAAACGATACACGATCCGGAAGCGGATTTGGATAACCATTTGGACAGCCAGTCTCTTCTCAGCGTTCGTGTTTCTGATTATGACGTTTTATCTGTACGATAAATTCTATATCCAGACGCAAGAAGAACTGCTCAAAAATCGCGGAGAGAAACTTGTCACCATCTATAAGGCAGACGGATTCTCGGATGCATTTGCAGACAGTATGACGTATACGAACGAATTGACGGAAACCAAGGTGTTCCTTTCGTCGGTTCGAGAAGATTCACTCGGGTCAGGAAAAACATTTTTAAGACAACAAGACCTCGAACGGCTACAGGACGGTTATGCGATTTCAGTGACCCGAAAGCACCCGACCGAGGATGTCGACATTTTAATGACCGCCTTCCCGCTCATACGCGACGGGGAGCTCGACAATGCCCTGATCCTCTATATGGAACTCAGTAAAATTAGTGAACCGTTTCAACCGATCCGGCTCATGATCACGTTTTTACTCGTTCTCATGATTGTGAACCTGCTCATTTTCGGTAAACAGATCATCGACACAATCATCCAACCACTCATCCAGATGAAGCGCGCCTCACAAGTCTATGCGCAAGGTGATTTCTCCCACCGCATTCCGATTGTCTACGATGACGAAATCGGCGAATTGGCGGACACGCTCAATTCGATGGCGGAGTCGCTCGGACTCGTTGAAGAACAGCGTAAAGAGTTTCTGGCTAACGTCAGTCATGAACTTCGCACGCCACTCTCCTACATCCGCGGTTATACCGAAATGCTTCAAAATGAATCATTGGATGAAAAAACGAGGGCACAGTATTACGACATCATTGAGAATGAGACGAACCGACTTCAGCGTCTCGTCACGGACTTGCTCGATCTCGCGCAGCTAGAACGGGATTCGTACCCGATGACAAAAGAACCGGTCGTCTACTCCCAAGTGCTAGAAGACGTCCTTTATCGGCTCGAACCGATCGCCCGGGCAAAAGGTGTGACGATCGAATCGGATTTAGACTTCGACTTGATTATCCTCGGTGACCATGACCGACTCGAACAAGTCATCGGCAATCTTCTCGACAACGCGCTCCGATATACGGATGCAGGCAAAACGATTTACGTGAAGACGTTCGCCGAAACCGAATATGCGATCACGGAAATACGTGACGAAGGTCGAGGCATCCCGAAAGAAGATTTAGAGAAGCTGACGGAACGATTTTACCGCGTCAACAAGTCAAGGACACGAAAAGATGGCGGAACCGGTCTTGGTTTGGCCATTGCGAAGCATATCATCGAGCGGCATGAAGGATCCCTTCATTTCAGCTCTGAGGTCGGGCAAGGAACGACTGTCACAGTTGGATTACCACTTCTTCCTGACGACGCATTCGATATATAAAATGGCAGCCGTTGAGGCTGCCATTTTATATATCTTTCCCTTTATATTGTTCGACCGACTCTTGTTCGAGTCGTTCTCGTTCGGCATGCGTCTGCGGAAAACCGTTCGCTTGCCACTCGGCACGATGACTTGAATCGAGTTGCGTGAGTCCCTGCTCCGCTTCATCTTGATTCGCGTCTACGCTCTCCCGCTCGTCCATCTTCTGCCACGTGTCTTCCTCTTCGCGCTGCGAGAGCAGTGCTGCCACTTTTGGGGCAACGAGCACCGCGCCTGCGACACCGATTACAATCCCCATCCATACTTTCCGATCCATCCTAACCCCTCCTTCACTATGCACTCTTCATTCCACCAATTGATCATCTCAAAACAAAATGCGTAAACGTTTACAACGAATCGAGTAGTGGAATCTCTAGACGAAGGAGGCGATTGGATGGAAAAGAAACGACCTACCTCGAAACGTCCGTTCGATAATCCGGACGCGGTAGACACGGACAAAGAAAGTATTTTTGACGAGGATGGCATGCAGACCGTCGACCCAATTCCTGTCGAGGAATTGAATGAGCGGGTAAAAGATGAAAAGAACAAACGTCACTCAAAAAATGAATCTTCGAGTGAAAAGAAATATACAGACAACTAAACAAGCTGCGGACAAACGTCCGCAGCTTGTTATGCTAAATCCTTCGGTGAAAATCCGTAAGGTAACATCTCTTCTTTCGTCATCACTTTCGTATCACCATTCAAGTTCGCGAGAATCAACGTGAAGTCTTCACCAGCGAATTCAGCGATCACTTGGCGACACGCACCACATGGCGAAATCGGGCCTTCCGTGTCACCGACGACGACGACCGTTTCAATCGCGTCACTACCTTCTGACACGGCTTTAAAAATGGCTGTGCGTTCGGCACACATCGATAGACCATATGAGGCATTTTCTACGTTACATCCCGAAACTTCGTTTCCGGCTGCATCGATGACAACAGCTCCCACTTTAAACTTTGAATATGGTGTATAAGCACGTTTTCTCGCTTCAATCGCTTTATGCACGAGTTCTTGTACGCGTTCTTGTGAAATCATTGGATGTTCCTCCACTTCTATATTTGAAAAGAAGTCTGACATCTGAACTATATCGTGAAAACGCTTACGTGGCAAGTCTTTTCACGGACTCGTCAATATTTTTTCTTTTTCTTTTTCTCGAATACAACAACGGATTCGACGTGTGAAGTTTGTGGAAACATGTCATACGGTTGAACGTAATTCACCTTGTATCCCGCCTTCATCAACTGGTCAGCGTCACGCGCGAGTGTCTGTGGGTTACATGACACGTAAACGATTCGCTTCGTTTTAGAAGAGATGATGGAATTGATCAATTGATGGTCCATCCCTGTTCGTGGCGGGTCGACGACGACGACGTCTGGAATCCATCCATCTTTCACCCAACGTGGAATCCAGTGCTCGGCACGTCCTTCTACATACATGACATGATTGTAGCCATTTTCACGCATATGGTCATTCGCATCTTCGACCGCTTCCGGCACGACTTCCATCCCGCGAATCTCTTTCGCGTATGGAGCTAACCAAAGACCAATCGATCCTACTCCCGCATACGCATCGATGACTCGTTCTTCACCCGTCAATCCTGCTGCCTCGACCACTTCACGGTACATCTTCTCCGTTTGGGCCGGATTCAACTGGAAGAATGCACGTGGTGACAGATGATAATGGACATCATCTAGCTGTTCATCCATCTTCTCTTGACCTGCGATATGGACCGTCCGATAACCAAAGATCACACCTGAACGATTCGCGTTGATGTTGATATGGAACGACACGACGTTCGGCAATTCCATGATTCGGTCACTCAACTCATCCAAGTCCGGAACATCTTCGTGTCCGACGACCAGAACAACTTGAACATCATTCGTGTTATAACCTGAACGGACAACGATTGTACGCGCATACCCGGTATCACGGCGTGCGTCGTAGACGGGAATATCGAGTTCGTTTAAAATACGGACAATCGCATTGTTGATATTCGTCGTGTCACGTTGTTGAACCATACAGTGCTCGATTGGTACGAGATGGTTCGAATTCGGCTTGTAAAGACCAGACACGATTTCCCCACGGCGTGTACCGAGCGGAAACTGTGATTTATTGCGGTAATACCATGGATCTTCCATTCCGATTGTCGGACGGATATCCGATTTGTCCACGTTGAGTTTTGTCTTTTGACGGAAAGCGTTCCGAACGATTTCTTCCTTATACTCCATCTGCAAACGCGAACTCATATGTTGGATTTGACATCCACCACACTCGTCGTAAATCGGACAAGGTGCTTTGACGCGGTCTTTCGAATCGTTATCGCGCTTGACGACACGTGCTTCCGCGTAATTTTTTTCTACCCTCGTGATTTCGACTTTTGCTCGTTCTCCCGGCAATAAATTTGGAATGAAGATGACCATGCGATTAATTGTCGCGATGCCTTCTCCATTAATGCCAAGTCGTTCGACCGTGACATCTTTAAAATCTCCTGTGATTAATTTCAATCTGATTCATCCTTTCGAGACGATTGTTCTAGGTCTTTGGCGTAACGCACAACTTTGGCGCGCAACGAATCAATGTCGGCTAACAGGCGATGTAAATCTTCAGGTGTCGTATGCTCATCTAGCGTATTGACCGATAGACAGAGCAATTCCGTTCTCGATTTTAGGACGTTCATCTTTCCGGCGGTATCTGTACGTGATTTACCCATCTTGTAATCGCTCCTTTGGTTCGTGACAAAGAGTTGCTATTATAGCATACTATTTCGTGTAACTTGATGAAAAGGTGGAATCCACATGCAAAACATCTCCCCAACTTTCGACCCTTGGGAAGCCTATCTCGACCAAGTCGAACACGGTCGACTCGTCTTATCCAATGTCGAAGTCACCACAACAAAGTTGTGTAACATGCGCTGCGAACATTGTGCGGTCGGGTATATGCTCGACCAAACAGAAGAACCAGAAGTGCCGCTCGATCTGTTGATTCAACGACTGGATGAGATCGAACATTTGCGTGCCTTCTCGATTACAGGCGGTGAACCGATGTTATCGATGAAATCTGTTCGCAATTATGTCGTCCCACTGTTACGCTATGCGAAAGAACGTGGGGCCCGTACGCAAATCAACTCGAATTTGACGTTACCGTTATCCCGCTATCATCTTATTACCCCTTACTTGGACGTTTTGCACATTTCGCATAACTGGGGCACCGATGCCGATTTCCTTGAAGGCGGATTCGCGATGATGGACCGGAAACCGAGTGAAGAGGCTCGGTTGAAAATGCTCCAGACGATGAAAGACAACGCCCGCGCCCTTACAGCTGAAGGGATCATCGTGTCAGCAGAGACGATGATTAACAAGCGGACGATTCCGCATTTGAAAGAAATCCATGAAGAAATTGTCTCACTCGGTTGCCAAAGACATGAGGTGCACCCAATGTACCCCGCAGACTTTGCTAGCGCCCTCGAATCAGCTTCCCTTGCTGATACGCGACAGGCCATCCATGACTTGCTCGACGTCCGTGACGAGAATGTTTGGATGCTCTTTGGTACGTTACCATTCTATGCATGTTCTGACCTACCTGAAGATCGTGCCCTGTTGAAACGACTTCATGAAACAAAAAACGTGACCGTTCGAAACGACCCGGATGGCCGCTCCCGTCTCAACACGAATATCTTTGACGGACAAATCATCGTGACCGATTTTGGTGATGAACTCGGCACACTCGGGACCGTCTATGACACGTCATTCCAGGAGGCATATGATACGTGGACGAACAGTCAATTGAATGCCACGCTTTCATGCCACTGTCCCGCCGTGAAATGTCTTGGTCCGAACGCGCTCGTCAAGCAAGCCTATTATCCGACAGTGGATTTCCAATCTCGTAAGGCTACCTCGTTTTAATTATTTCGTTTCGGGAAATGTTCTATATATTAACTGAATCGAGGTGTGTATAGATGACAGCGATTTATGTATTCATGATTACAATCATGGCCATTATTATTTTTGGTGGTGTGCTTAGCATCTTATTGACAGCCGCATTCGTTTCAGACAAAGTAGAGCATGATGAAATGTTCAGTCAAGGCAGTTGGGATGATGAGTTGCTACATTTGAACCACTCTCCACAACCGATTGACGACACGAAAAGCTGAGAACCTTCTCGGCTTTTTACTTTGACTTCATGAGGTGAATGTATGCTCCGCTTTCGTTTTATGATCTTATTATTGATCGTCTTTATTTCCGGTTTGATTCAAGGTGCCCTGATTCCGCTCCTTTCCACGCTGATTGAACGGGACGGTGCTCCGGCCTGGGTGAACGGATTGAACGCGACGATGCTCTACGTCGGCGTGATCGTATCCGCGCCTCTCTTGGAGCGCTTCGTCCGAAAATACGGATTCCGTCCGACCATCGTCCTTGGTATCGTCTTGACGGGTATTGCTACCTTCGCCTTACCAATTTGGCCGTCCTTACTCGTTTGGGCGATGATGCGGTTCTTCATCGGGTTTGGCGATTCTGCCTTACATTACGGCTCGCAAGTATGGGTCACGTCCGCTAGCGATAAGCGCAGCCTCGGTCGAGCGATGGCGTATTATGGCATGTCGTTCAGTCTCGGTTTCGCCATCGGTCCATTGATTGCCCCACTCGTCGACCTATGGTTTTGGCTACCCTTCTTAGTCATCGTCTTCTTCTGTCTCGCTTCGTTGATGCTCGTCTTTAAAGTTGAGAATGAGTTTCCGGAGGTCGAAAAAGTGAGGACTGACTCGAAGGGACGAATTCGACTGATTCTTATCGGTGCTGGATACACGCTTCTCCCCGCCTTTACATACGGTTTTCTTGAAGCGAGTTTAAATGCCAATTTCCCTATTTTCACGTCTCGGAATGGGATGAGTTTGACAGAAACGAGTACACTCATCACGACGTTCATCGTCATGTCGATTGTCGTTCAGCTTCCGCTTGGTCGTCTCGCAGACTTGTATGGTAAGAAACGGATCTTACAAATCGTGCTGACGTTCGGGACACTTGTGTTTGCCTTAGCCAATCTCGTAGTCGACCACTATGTCGGCCTACTCATTCTATTTGCGCTTGCCGGCGCCGGACTAGGATCGACCTATTCACTTGGGTTGGCCCACATGACAGAAGTGCTCCCCCGTTCGTTACTGCCAACGGGAAACATGCTGTACAGCATCTCGTTTAGCATCGGCTCAATCTCAGGTCCGATGATTGGCGCCTTTTGGTTGTCTTTACCGAAAGAAGTCTATTTCTTTATGTACGCCGTCATTCTCGGTATTCTGGCGCTTCGACTTTTCACGTCGACCACCAAGCCGATCGACATATAAACAGAGGCAGATGGTTCCCATGAACCATCTGCCTCTGTTTATTCTACAACGCGTTCCATTTCTTCGTCGTTTAACTGTAAAGCTTGAATGAACACTTCGTCTAGCGCGAATGGCTCCGTGTCTAGTGAAGCGAGGACATCAGATTTTAGCGTCACCTCTACGACACGGTCATCGAACTGCCATCGCGTCTGAATATCGTCACCCCGTCTTGTGGCGCGAGTCGCCACTGGACCGTGACGTTCTTTTAAACTTTGACTCACGCACTTCATCACGTACTTCACGTACTCATCTTTCGGTTGACGCGAGATGAGAATGTTTCGGACGATTCGATTTCTAGTCATTGTTTTTCCTCCTCTCTTTGAATGATTGTGCACGCAAGTCTTTTCAAACGAAGACCGATTTTCGAACTTTAAAATTCAGAATTTTTAATATATTTTGGCATGGGATTTCAATTCCGTCAACTCTGTCTCGTTTCAAATGTGATCGATTTGTTTTTTCGTACGGCGACCTTGGAAATACGTCGATAAATAAATCCCGACGATGACGAACCCAAGCCCGACAACCGCATTCCACGGAATCGTTTCACCGAGTAAAATCCCTGACAACATGACCCCAAATAAGGGAACTAAGAAGATATAGAGTGAGATTCGACTGACCGGATTGTATTTCATCAACGTGTTCCACAATGTAAATCCAATCGCTGATAACATCGCCAAGTAAAACAGAAATGCAATTGTCTGTCCGGTATATGGCATGTCGATGCCATTTGGATCTAATAGATAGCCGATGATCAGTAGCCCGACAGAACCAATCACCATTGCCCAAGCTGTCATCGGAGCAACATCATATATTCTTGAGTAATCCTTCGCAATTAAGTTCCCGAATGCCCCGGATACCATTGCCAAGATGAGTAAAATTTCACCTAAGCCGAATCCGACTTCCGACCCGGTCGCCGGCCAGTTCGCGATCACGATTCCAGAAAACCCAAACGTCAGAGCAAACCCTTTCAAACGATTCAACTTATCGTCTTCATACCGGAAATGAGCGAGAGCCATTTGAAAGAATGATGTGGAACCGGCAATGATTGACCCTTGAACGCCGGTCGAAATAGAAAGTCCGATATAGAAGAACAAATATTGTAGGAACGTCAAAAATGAACCGAGATGCGCATACGCTTTAAACTTTTCACGCGTCAATCGGACCGACCGTTTTAACACAGTCTGACTAATTAAAAGTAGCAATAGTCCGGCAAGTAAAAAGCGCTCTCCTGCGAATAACAACTGTTGTCCATATTCATTCGACTGAATATCCAGTTTTTCATAGCTTAGTTTAATGAATGGGAAGGCACTCCCCCATAACAATGTATTAAAAATCGCTAAAAACGCCACTGTCCAAGGGCGTTGAAATATATTCTGCATGACACAAAAACTCCTTAATCTTTATATTTGTTAGTACCCGCTGAGCATGTTAAAATAAATCTAGATAATAATTATTATAAATTAAAAAATCACATCAAACGTCGCAATCAACCTTATTTTAAGCCGATTGAAGATGATAATCATCATCACTCATTATCATTTAATCGAGATTCATTATCAATTAGAAAGAAGGGATTTCATGAACGTCCAATCGGTCACACACGAAAAAAGCCACGTTTTCAAACGGGCTAGCTGGTACGAACATATCGAATTGATCATGGCGCTCATCAGCGGTGTATTGATTGTACTCGCTTATATCGCCGAAACACAAGGCGGAGCTTCTTGGACTTACGTCACGCTTTACTTATCTGCCTTTTTCATCGGCGGCTACGCCAAAGCGAAGGAAGGAATCACGGACACCATCGAAACGAAATCGCTTAACGTAGAACTTCTCATGATTATCGCTGCCATCGGTGCCGCATCCATCGGTTACTGGATGGAGGGAGCAATTCTCATCTTCATTTTCGCCCTATCCGGTGCCCTTGAGACGTATACGATGAATAAGAATGAACGAGCTCTCGAATCGCTAATGGAATTACAACCTGAACAAGCGACTCGTCTGACTGCTTCTGATGAACTTGAAGTGGTTCATATCAATGACCTAAAAGTCGGTGATCGAATCTATGTTCGTCCGGGCGAACGCATCCCTGTCGATGGACGAATCATAAAGGGAAGCGCTTCTGTCGAAGAAGCAGCCATTACGGGAGAGTCCGTTCCTGTCGACCGCCAAGTCGGTGAGGACGTGTTCGGTTCAAGCGTCAACTTAAACGGTGTTTTGACAATTGAAGTGACAAAACTGGCAACCGAGACCCTGTTCCAAAAAATCATTCAAATGGTTCAACAAGCACAGGAAGAAAAGTCGCCATCTGCCCAGTTCATCGATCGCTATGAAGGACGGTATGTTCAAATCGTTCTCTTCTCTGTCGCAGCCATCATCTTGCTCGGACCATTTTTCACATCATGGTCTCTCGAAACGAGCATTTACCGGGGGATGATTCTTCTCGTCGTCGCTTCCCCTTGTGCTCTCGTCGCTGCCATCACGCCAGCTGCCCTGGCCGCCATCGCCTCTTCAGCAAAACACGGCATTCTCTTTAAAGGTGGCGCTCATATCGAGAATATGGGACGTCTAAAAGCCATTGCGTTTGACAAGACCGGCACACTTACAATCGGGAAACCGATTGTACAAGAAGCGATTATTTCATCTGATTTGCATGAAAACGACGTCAACCGAATCGTCAGTTTGATTGAAGAACACTCGATGCATCCGCTTGCTGAAGCTCTCGTATCGTATACCGGAAAACATACCGGGGAAATGACACACTTTAAAGACATCACAGGTTCTGGGATTGAAGCGACGATTGACGGTGTCACGTATCGCGTTGGGAAACAAAAATTTGCGGACCGGAGCGGAGATTTCTATAAAGAGGACGTTGAGCGTTTAAAAGAAGCGGGTCATACGCTCGTCTTCATCAGTGATGAAACACGTACAATCGGCGCGTACGCCTTGCGTGACACACTACGTCCCGAGGCAACGGTAGCGATTCAGCGATTGAATGACCTCGGCATTGCAACCATCATGATTACTGGAGACAATGAAGCGACCGCTCGCGCCATCGCGAACGAAGCCGGATTGACACGCTATATCGCTGAATGTTTGCCAGAAGAGAAGGTTTCGCAAATTAAGACGTTACGTGAAGAGTATGGGGCAATCGGGATGATTGGCGACGGAATCAATGATGCACCTGCGCTCGCAACCGCTGATGTCGGGATTGCTATGGGCGAAGGAACAGACGCCGCTCTCGAAACGGCAGATGTCGTCTTGATGAAAAACGATCTCGTTCGATTGAGTGACGCGATTCGTCAATCGCGGAAGTTGAATCGAATCGTCCTGCAAAACGTTGTCTTCGCCCTAGCTGTCATCCTTGTATTGATTGCGACGAACATTTTTGAACTACTCATCATGCCGTTTGCCGTTGTCGGTCACGAAGGTTCTACCATCCTTGTCATTTTAAACGGTCTCCGTCTCCTCACATCATCCTGGGAGTAATTCGACAAAATAGAATCGATGATTGAAACAATTTGTCGATTTCGTTATAATTGAAACAATGTGTCTACAGACTGAAACAGACGAAAGACTGACTAAAGGTGGTACAAGATATGAATACGATTGCAGTCATCGGCAAGGTGTTTGTCGATATTAAAGGAACGTCCTTCGCACCGCTCCATAAAGATGCGAAGAATGTCGGCGACATCACGTTTTCCAATGGTGGAACAGGTCGAAACGTTGCTCAGAACTTAGGCGTGCTCGGCAACGACGTCCGCTTCGTCTCAACCGTCACGAATGACCAGATCGGTGTCGGTGTCCTCGAAGAGTTGCGTTGTTTGAACGTAAACGTCGACGGCGTCGACATGCTCGAGGATAATGGTATGGGGATGTGGCTCGCTGTCATGGACAACAACGGCGACCTTCAAACGTCTATTTCGAAGCAACCGGACGAAGCACGAATGGAAGAAGCAATTTTACGTCAAATCGATACGGTCTTTGAAGAGAGCGATGCCGTTGCGATCGACTTAGACTTATCGGTCAACGTCTTGAACGAGACGATCGAGTTATGTCGTGAAATGGATTTACCGCTCTATGGTGTCTGTGGTCACCTATCTGTCATCGAACGAAACCGTCATTTACTTCAAGGTTTCACCGGATTTATCTGCAGTCGTGAAGAAGCGGAAATCTTATCCGACATGTCGATTGTCACAGTTGACGATGCGTTACGTGTCGCAGAAGTACTCGCTATGAAAGGCGCCCCCCTCACGATCGTCACGATGAGCGAGCTCGGCGCCGTATATGTCGACCTTCGAACGAACGAACAGGGTCATGTTCCGACAACAAAAGTGAAAGTCGCTGATTCAACTGGAGCTGGCGATTCTTTCTTCTCCGCTGTCATCTCTGAACTGATGAAAAAGCATTCAATCGAAGAGGCACTTCGCCTCGGCATGCGCGTCGCAGGAAAAGTCATCGCCTCACATGAAAATGGATTGACGCAAGATATGTATGATTCTTTGGAACAACCTACGCAAAAATGAGTTGAACGCATCGGCGAATCGTCGATGCGTTTTGTGCAAATTTACAGGAACGAAAGGAACGATTTCAGTGGTTCGAACGAAATTAAGAAGTGCAGTCATTTTAACGAATGATCAGGATGAAGTTGCTTTAATCCGGCGTGAAAAAGAAAACGTCTTATACTACGTCTTTCCGGGTGGTGGCGTGGAATATGGACATACGACAGAAGAAACGGCGATTCGCGAAGCATTCGAAGAGCTTGGTGTTCATGTGGAATTAGAAGGGGTCGCTGCTTACGTCGCATTCAACAACGAATTAAATCCTTACTATTGGGCGAAGATAACCGGTGGCGAATTCGGAACAGGTACGGGCGAAGAATTCCAAGAAGAGCAAACGAACGGTTCCTACACCCCGATGTGGATTAAACGGTCGGCTCTTCCCCACCTCCCGGTTCGCCCACCGTCACTCGCTGAAAAACTCGCCTCATCCGAGACACGATTTTACGATTTGACGTTGTCTGAAGATTAATCAGGTGTATCCTCACCCGAATTCGGGAAACGTTTTTTAACGACCGAGTCAGGAGGGTTTTATGATGGCAATGACGGAAGTAAAAGAAAAGAAGAATTGGCTCTCTTTCGCGAAGGAGTTATTCCGACGCTTTAAAGAGCATGATGTACAAGACTACGGGGCTACTCTCGCATTCTTTTGGTTTTTATCGATTTTCCCGGGAATCATTTTTATTTTGGCACTCTTATCTTTTTTTGAAATCTCACAAGAGTCCTTTCAAAATCAATTAAACGATTTAGCACCAGGCTCAGCCGCTTCCGAATTTTTAACCGGTATTTTCGAAGCGATTGGCGAACCACGTGGCGGTCTCTTGTCACTCGGTGCGATTTTGGCCATTTGGTCCGCCTCAAAAGGGGTTGACCGCCTGATCACCACTTCACTTCACGCCTACGGGGAAGACAATGAACGCAATTTTTTCGTGAAGAAGGGACTTGCCCTCGGATTGACGATTTTATTAGGGATCGGGATGCTGTTACTCATTCTCTCAAACGTATTCGGATCTCAAATCATCTCGTTCGTCACTGAATACTTACCCGTCAACATTACCGGGGCCGAAGAAATGATGATTAACGTATTCCGATATGTTCTGACAACCGTCGTCTTGATTTTGACACTTTCGATTTTTTATAAAGTATCTCCACAACAACACGTCTTTTGGAAAAGTACGATTCCTGGCGCCATTTTTGGCGTCATCGGATGGCAACTCGTCTCCCTCGGATTTAGTTTGTACGTTTCAAACTTCGGGAGCTATGATTCGACGTATGGGTCCCTTGGTGGAATCATCGTCACGTTGCTCTGGTTGCAACTCACCGGGATGATTATTCTCATCGGTTCTGAGATCAATGCAACGTGGATGCGTTTCTTCAAAACACCGAGTGAGCAAGAATACGAACGTGACTTTAAAAAGAACAAAAAGAAAGCGAAAGAACAAAAAGCAGAAGACAATTACGATGACATCCCGACGAATACGTATGGGTAACAAAAAAGGGCGCGTTCGGCTGAACGCGCCCTTTTCTTATACTTCTACCGGATCGAGACGACCCGTCGCTGGATCAATCACAAATCCATGAACGTTTGTCCCTGGTGGAAGCAACGGATGATTGTTGATCAAGTTGATGGAATGAACGACATTCTCTTCGACTGAATCAAACCCATGTAACCATTGTTCTAAATCCATTCCTGACGATTTCAACGTCTTCAATGTTTGTGAATCGATTCCTCGACGCTCCATCTCTTCAATGACTACAGATGGTTCGATTGCCGCCATCCCACAGTCATAATGTCCGACGACGACGACTTCCTCTGCACCTAGTGCATAGAGCGCTACTAAAATTGAGCGCATTGCCGAACCGAATGGATGGGACAAGACAGCGCCCGCATTTTTGATGATTTTAGCGTCCCCGTTCTTGAGTCCGAGCGCTTGAGGCAACAGTTCCGTCAAACGCGTATCCATACACGTTAAAATGACAATTTTTTTATCCGGAAATTTATCAGATACGAACGGCTCGTACTGTTTTTCCTCTACGAAACGTTTATTGAATTCAAGCATTTCTTTTACGACTGACACGTTAACGCCTCCCCTTTTTACAATACAAATCTTGATACGATTAACCCAATGACCATCCACGCCCCGAACAACGTGTTCACTTTCGCCGTCATCGCCATAGCAGGCATCAATTCCGCCGGTTCAGCCTTTTTCCAAAACTGTTGAATGGCTCTTACCATGACCGGAACCGTGAAGAGTGACAATAGAACCCAAGGTGTGACTCCATAATACACGACGGCGACGATGATTCCGACTAGTGCAGCGATAAAGAATAAGGCAAGTACATATACCGCACGCCGATGCCCGACGAGACAAGCAATCGTTTTTCGACCATTCTCTTTATCGTTATCTAAATCACGAATGTTATTCGCAAGTAAGATCGCACCAATCAACAATGCCATCGGGAACGACACGAGTAACAACTCTGTTGTCACCGTATTCATTTGAATATAGCCGGAAATCCCGATGATGACATAACCCATGAATAATCCAGCAACCAGTTCCCCAAACGGTGTATAGGCAATCGGAAGCGGACCACCCGTGTACAAGTATCCGACAAGCATCGACAACGCTCCGACCCATAATAGATGCCAACTCGTAGAAGCTGCGATATAGAGTCCGAGTAATGCGGAGATGGCATACATGCTAAGGGCAATTGTCAACACTTGTTGAGGTGTGAATCCATCCCGAACGATAGAGCCACCGATTCCGATAGAACCTTCATGATCAAGTCCGCGCTTATAATCATAATACTCGTTAAATAAGTTCGTCGCGATTTGAATGAGGACAGACGCCACTAACATGGCGAGAAAGAGTCCCCACTTCAGTTCCGTTTGATCGAGGACGATGAACGTCCCGAGCAATACCGGAATAAAGCTAGCTGTCAGGGTATGCGGGCGAATCATTCGCCAATATGCACCCTTTGATTTCTGTTTCATTTCTTTCCCTCCCTACGTTAGTTTACGTCTCGATGAAAAAATCTGTCAACGTCAGCCCGACATCTCGCATTCCTTACAATTTCTCGAGCATTTCATAGACAGGTGAGTCGGGAACTCGTGATACACTAAAGAGTGAGAATTCTATCGGATTGAGGAGGCTTTTCTTTTATGCCAGATACTCAAACACATATAAAACAACGAATCGAACAAGCCCATAAACGGGCGCGTGCTTGGCAGCGACCTGTCCTAGCAGCCTACACATGGGAGGTTTCGGCGTTCGATGCTTTCCAAATCATCCAGAACACCGATACGTCTCACTATTACTTCATGACACCGGACCGCACACTTGAGATGCTTGGTTGCGGGGATGCGCTCGTCTTGAGCGCTTCTGGACCTGAGCGCTTTCAGCGACTTCAGTACGATTGGAGTTTACATCGACGAGACGTCGATGCCAAAATCTATGCGTTTGCCGGATTTTCATTCGACACGTTTATGCGACCACAAAAGAGCATGTGGGATGCCTTTGGGGAGGCATCACTCGTCGTCCCAAAATTTCTATACCGTCGTTACAAAGATCGACACACGATGACCGTCGCCACCCTCGTTTCTTCAAAACAATCGGTCGAACAGTATTTAATCCAATTGGCCGATCAATTGGCTCAATTTAATCTGCTTCGCCCATCTGAAGAATCCACGCCATCTTATTCGAAAGTAAAGGATGGAATCGATCATTATAAATCGAGTTTTCAACAAGCGAAACAATTGATTGAAGAAGAGCGAGTGGAAAAGCTAGTCATTGCCCGAGAAGAAATTTATCAACGCTCTGAAGGTGCCTTTCCGTTTGCTAAAAGTTTAAAACACTTAGCAGACCACCAGGAGTCGAGTTACATCTACTTATATCAACCGAAGCGGGACATCGGGTTCTTCGGAGCAACACCTGAGCGATTGATTCAAAAAGAAGGTTTGCACCTCCACACCGCAGCAATCGCCGGCACAATCAAACGTCCAAAAACCGAAATTGAAGCCGACCTCGCGAAAGAGTACCTATTGAATGATGCCAAAAACCGAGAAGAGCATCAGATTGTCGTGAAAGATATTAAACAAGCATTGACACCGTACACGGCACCGATTCAAACGAGCGAGACCCCACAAATCCTTGCGAATCGCTCTGTGTTCCATCTGCACACACCAATTGAGGCGATACTTGAAACGAACGCCTCGCTGTTGTCATTGGCGGAAGCCTTACATCCGACGCCTGCACTCGGCGGGTCACCGAAGCGGACATCGGTCCGATTGCTTCGTGAAGTCGAGCGCTTCGACCGCGGATGGTACGGTTCTCCCTTTGGTTGGATTGACAATGAAGGGGATGGAGAATTTATCGTCGCCATCCGCTCCGCGCTCGTTCAACATCAGTTCGTTGCGCTTTATGCAGGAGGCGGCATCGTCAAAGACTCTGTCCTAGAACAAGAGCTCGAAGAAACAGAAATGAAAATGAGTCCAATCAAACAAGCACTGCAGTTTGATTCGCACGACCAAGGAGGCAGCCCACATGAATAAGATGTTGACCGAATGGGTGGCGTCTATGGTGAATCGACTAGTTGAATCCGGTGTGAAGGATGTAGTCATCAGCCCGGGTTCTCGTTCGACCCCGCTCGCTGTGGCAGCTTATCTACACCCTCATCTTCGTCATCACATCATCGTTGACGAGCGTTCTGCCGCATTTTTCGCGCTCGGTCTGACACGTTCAACGGACACTGTCCGTCCTGTCGCACTCATTTGCACGAGCGGTACAGCCGCGACGAATTATTACTCGGCCGTGACGGAAGCGTATATTTCTCAGCTACCGCTCATCGTTCTCACGACCGACCGACCGCATGAACTCCGAAATGTCGGGGCACCCCAGACAATCAATCAAGTCAGGTTATACGGCGAACAGGTAAAAATGAGCCTCGACCTCCCCGTTCCGGAAGAAGTGACGCTCTCATTCATGCAACAGACGGTCACCCGGTTCACAAGTGTTGCCATGCAGGCTCCGATGGGACCGGTTCATTTAAATGTCCCGTTCCGAGAACCATTGCTTCCAGACCTTGAATACTTAAAGCAAATTCTAAAAGGTGAACCAATTACACGAGAAAGGCAGCGCGTTCGTCCGACACGTGCCGACCGTGATCTCTTTTCAGAACGGACACACCAAAAACAACTCGCTTTCGTCGTCGGGCCATCTACACCGTCAACATGGCAAGAAGGAATATATGAATTCGCGACGGAACATAACATTCCGATTTTCGCCGATCCACTTAGCGATATGCGGCGTTTTGATGATGTCTTGACGAACTATGACACGTGGCTCGCAAGTGAGCATCGTGCCGACTGGTTACCCGATGTATTCATCCGCTTCGGTGCCGCACCCGTTTCCAAGCGGTTCAATCAATGGATGTCTTCGGCTGACCAACTTGTGGTCGAAGAACCCGGTTCTTACCGTGACCCGAGTAGCCACGCGACCATCTGTTATGGAGACGCGCTCGACTTTTTACCACTTATTGAATCAATCAATAAACCACATTATATCGAACGACTACGTCTCTTCGAAGGTATCGCCGAGTCAGCAAAAGCTTCCCTTCAAGGAGAAGCGGAATTGACGAAACGATTACTTGATACGTCAATCGAACGACTTTTTGTCAGTAACAGTATGCCAATTCGCGATGTCGATACGACATTATCAGCCGGAAAACCAGTTCATGTCCTCGCCAATCGAGGCGCAAATGGGATTGACGGTGTGATATCGAGCGCGCTCGGCAGTTGTTATGACACGACCCAAGCCGCTCTACTTATTGGTGATTTGGCATTCTATCATGATAGCAATGCACTCCAACTATTGAAGCATCACCCCGGAAAATTTTCTGTCGTCATTTCGAATAACAATGGCGGAGGAATCTTCTCCTTTTTACCGCAGGCTTCAGTTGACGCTCAGCTATTCGAAGATTTGTTCGGGACACCACTCGATTTAAATATTCGTGGATTTGCGGAGACGTACGGTTTGACCTATCGTTTGATTGAACGGCCCGATGACATTCAAGCAGCAGTTGAAGATGGCATTCACTTGATTGAATTCCCATCGAATCGCGAGCAGAATGTCATCACACATCGAGAATGGACACAATCCGTTTGCGCTCGCCTCATCACGGAAAATGAAGCATGAATATCGACTTGAGAGGCGTCCGCTACGAGGTAACTGTTCAAGGAGAAGGCAAACCAGTGCTGTTCCTACACGGGTTTACGGGAACTAGTCACTGGATTGATTGGCTGCCTGCGATGCCGATCCGCTCCGTATCCCCTTCACTCCTTCAACATGGGTCAACGGAACATCCTACTGTCTGCCGTTCGACAATGAGTCAACAAGTGAAGGACCTTTCACGCCTACTCGATTTAGACGACCGTCCATGGACGGTCGTCGGGTATTCACTCGGTGGTCGGATCGCATTAACGCTCGCCGCATGCGACAAGCGCGTCGAACATGTCATCGGGATCAGTACGACACCCGGCCTCCGTTCTTCAAAAGAACGGTCAGCTCGCCGACGTCAAGACGAAGAACTCGCTCGCTTCATCGAAACCGAAGGACTCGTTGCTTTCGTCAAGCGATGGGAGAACCTTCCGCTTTGGCGACAAACAGAAGAAATGAAGCATGCACTTCGAAAGGACCGTCTCGCACAAGACCCAACTGCTCTTGCGAACAGTTTGCGAGCTATCGGAACGGGTCATATGCCATCGCTATGGGGCGCCCTAGAGCATCTTCCTCGTACCGATTTGATTGTCGGAGCAGAAGATCATAAGTTCAACGCGATTGCGCGACAGATGCAGGAAGAACGGTCTGATCTTAAAATTTATGAAATTTCAAATGCGGGGCATGCTCCTCATATCGAGAATGCACCAGAGTTTGGTACAATAATAAAGAAATTGATTTTAGGGGGTATTTAAAATGGAATCAGTAGCGAACTGGACATCGGTCCGTACGTATGAAGACATTAAATATGAGACATGGAATGGGATTGCTAAAATCACCATCAACCGTCCTGAGGTACGCAACGCGTTCCGTCCGTTGACGGTCAATGAATTGATTGACGCATTCGCACGCGCACGTGACGACAAAGAAGTCGGCGTCATCATCTTGACGGGTGAAGGCGAAAAGGCATTCTGTTCAGGTGGAGACCAAAAAGTTCGTGGGCATGGCGGATACGTCGGGGAAGATGAAATCCCGCGCTTGAATGTCCTCGACCTTCAACGCCTCATTCGCGTCATTCCAAAACCGGTCATCGCCATGGTCGCAGGTTTCGCAATCGGCGGAGGGCATGTCCTTCACGTCGTATGTGACTTAACGATTGCAGCGGACAACGCTCGCTTCGGACAAACAGGTCCTAAAGTCGGTTCGTTCGATGCAGGATATGGTTCTGGTTACTTAGCACGCATCATCGGTCATAAGAAAGCTCGTGAAATCTGGTACCTCTGTCGCCAGTACGATGCGCAAGAAGCACTCGAAATGGGACTCGTCAACACCGTCGTCCCTCTCGATCAACTCGAAGCAGAAACAGTCAAGTGGTGCCAAGAAATCTTACAACACTCACCGACTGCACTTCGCTTCTTGAAAGCAGCGATGAACGCAGACACAGACGGTCTTGCTGGCCTTCAGCAACTCGCTGGAGATGCAACGCTTCTCTACTACACAACGGATGAAGCGAAAGAAGGACGCGATGCGTTCAAAGAAAAACGTGATCCTGACTTCGGTCAATTTCCACGTTTCCCTTAATTTTGTTGAGAGAGTAGCGATTCCGCTACTCTTTTTTTGGAGGTTACACATATGTATGAATGGATTCATCAACATCCGGCATCACAGATTGCACTCGTAACAAGCGAGGAAAGATTGACATGGGGAACATTACGTGCCGAGAGCTTGCAACTTGCCCAATATATCCATGAACAGGTACCCACTTCCGAGAGAATCGGCATCTTCGCTCAAAACAGCAAAGATTACGTCATCGCCGTCCATGCCGTGCACCTGCTTGGTAAAGTCATCGTGCCGCTGAACACACGATTGACCTTAGAGGAAGTACGCACTCAGTTAAATACAGCAAGAGTCGATTTGCTTCTCGTCGATGACGAGATTGATTTGCCGCTCACACAACTTTTAGTGACACGTCGGGCGCGTTCAGGTTTCACTGTGACACATGAGTGGAAAGAAAATGACACGATGTCTCTCATGTTCACATCCGGTACGACGGGGCGGGCCAAAGCGGTGCAACAGACGTATGGCAATCATCTTGCTAGCGCACGCGCTGCCGAGTCACATCTAGACTATCACGCATCTGACCGTATGTTAGTGGTGACTCCCCTATTTCACATGAGTGGACTGTCACAAGTATATCGGAGTGCCATCATCGGTTCGACACTCTACGTAGAACCACGATTTGATGTCAATCGGACGCTTGACTTGATTCGGACGGAAGGAATCACACAACTGTCTCTCGTCTCCATCATGCTGCAACGACTACTCGATGCAGGACTAGCGCGATATCATCTTCGTACATTGCTCGTCGGTGGTGGTCCCGTCCCTCGTCCGTTACTAGAAGAAGCGGAACGACGACAGTTACCTGTTGCGCAAACATACGGTATGACTGAAACATGCTCTCAAGTCGCCACGCTACTTCCGAGCGAAGCACTCTCACATATCGGTTCGAGTGGTCGCCCCATTCCGCCGACAGTGATTCGCATCAATCAAGACGGTGAGATTGAAGTGAAAGGTCCGACGGTGACGAAGGGGTACTTCGAACAACCTGAATCAGACACTTGGACACCCGATGGTTTTTGGCAGACGGGTGACCTCGGAACGATGCAGGATGGTTATCTCTATGTACACGACCGGCGAAGTGATCTCATTATTTCAGGTGGCGAAAATGTATACCCCGCTGAAATTGAAGCCGCCATGTTACGTTGTGCCGGTGTTCAAGATGTCGGCGTCACGAAACAAGCGCATCCGACTTGGGGAGAAGTGCCCGTCGCTTTCGTCGTCGGTACTTATGACCCGACCGAGATGCAGGAAATGCTCAACTCCCAGTTGGCCAAATACAAGCATCCGATTGCCATTCACCGTGTACCGAACCTACCACGAAATGCGAACGGAAAATTAATGCGTCATCGCTTAAAGGAGCTATTGTCATGATTAAACGTGCCGAACTTTCTATTGTCCCATTGAGATTCAAACACCCAATCGTGACAGCACATGCCGTCTTATCTGTCAGACGTACCATCATCCTCCGTCTCGAGACAGTAGATGGTGCAGTTGGATACGGTGAAGGTGTCGCATTCGAGACTCCTTGGTATACCGAAGAAACGACCCAATCCATGATTGACACATCTAAACTGATTCTTAATCTATTAAAAGGAATGACCGTGACGACTGATCTCTTTCCAAAACTCGTCTCTTCCATCATCGGTCAACGGATGGCAAAAGCAATGTGGGAAAGTGCTTTATGGGAGATCGAGGCAGCACGTGCCAACAAGTCATTGAAGACGTATCTGAAGGCAGGTGATTCAGTTTCTTGCGGGAGAACAATAGGGATTGGTTTACTAAATCAAACGATGAAATCCATCGAGTCGGCCATAGAAGAGGGATTTGAACGAATCAAGTTAAAGGCATTTCCCCACGAACTATTACCTGCACTCCGAGAAATTCGTACCGTCTTCCCAGACGCACCACTTATGATTGATTTGAATGGGAGTGCCTCCGAGCAACCGATTGAATGGTTCCAGCAAATCGATGCCCATCAATTATTGATGATTGAACAACCATACCCGAGCCGACAATTCGTCAAATCAGCGGCTCTCCAACAAAAACTGAATACGCCAATTTGTCTCGATGAGTCGATCACGTCCTATGATGATGTGGAAACGATGACGCAACTAGGTGCAGGCAAAATCGTCAATATTAAACCTGCACGTGTCGGCGGATTGCGTGAGGCGTTAAATATTCGAGAATATGGAATTCCCTACTGGGTCGGCGGAATGTATGAATCAGGCATCGGAAGATATCATACGCTCTTATTCGCATCACTAAGCGGTGCACATTTCCCTGCGGATATGTCGGGGACGAGCGCTTATTTTGAACAAGATTTACTCGATACACCGCTTGAAGTCGAGAACGGGAAATTGTTGCTACCAGATTCGGTACAACCAGATTGGAATCTGATTGAACAACTACGCGAAGAAATGATTACATTACAAACATAAAAGAAGGTGCGGTTCAGAAGAACCACACCTTCTTTACGTTAACGGAATGAGCCCGTTAATACTTCATACCCATCTTCTGTGACAACGACTGTATGCTCGAACTGCGAAACAAGACTCTTGTTCGGTGTGAAAAGCGTCCAACCATCCTCTTCCGATTGATAGACGATTTCATCCTTTGTCGAGATGAACGTCTCGACAGCAATCACTTGTCCAGCTTTTAAGAGTTGATTTTCTTCGCGACTATAATAGTTCGAAATCGTTTCCGGCTCCCCGTGCAATGTCCGACCGAGACCATGTCCGGCCAAGTTACGGATGACCGTGAATCCATTCTTTCTCGCGTCAGCGTAAATCGCCTTCCCAATCTGATTGACTTTCACGCCCGCCTTGACCTTGCTGAGTCCTGCTTCGAGTGACGTCAAGGACACCTCTACTAAGCGCTCGTGCTGAGGCGACTTCGCCGCCCCTGCAATGACGGTACGACCTGTATCGGCATAATAGCCATCCTTCACAGCGGAGACGTCTACGTTGACGATATCGCCTTCTTGAATGACTTCATCTCCCGGAATACCGTGGGCAGCGACGTCATTCAGTGAGATACACGTATATCCCGGAAATTCGTACATCGTGATCGGCGCAGAAGCCGCACCTTCTTCTTCTAAAATGCGTTGTCCAATTGCATCCAACTCTTTTGTCGTCATACCCGGTTTGACAGCTTTCGCCATCTCATCACGAGCAAGCGCGACGATTCGTCCGATTTCGCGTAGTGCATCGTAATCATAATCTAACATCATCATTCTCCCTTTCAATCTAATAATCGATTCTGATATAAGTATTCTTCAGATATATCTGCGAATAAGAACATGCCGTCCGGTAACGGATAACTGAAGGTTCTCGTCACTTCGTTCGAACTGAAATCACGATAGTCTCCCGATAAATAGCCACGCCCCCGTACATCCATCGCCGCCATCGTCTGAATGAAATACGGTCGGAAACTCCAGTTATAGCCTCGATACGTATTATCGACACGCCACTCTCCATTCACGCAGTAAACGTTCGCACTCGTCTGGAAACCTGTCTTATCCGTTATATAATAACGAACAAACACCTCTTCCAGTTTTGGGGCGATGAATTGAATCCACTCATCTTTCTTGTCTCTCGACCATTTTCCAGATTGAACGAGTTCTCCGATTCGGCGGTGTAACTCAAATTCAAGCTCATACAAGCGATTCAATCGTTTCTGATCATGTAAAAAGAAGGAGGGGACTTCTTGTGCCAATACACCCATTCCTTTGATTTCTCGTTGGGGAAGCGCATCTTCCAATCCAAGTAGACCCCCCATGTAATAGCGACCACCGTGCTGCCACGCGTATCGAAGCTGTCCAACATGGTCGATGGATTTGTAAAGAAGCGGTGCACCGAGCTTTGAAGCGATATATTCCATCGTCTGAAGCATATTCGGATAGGTGACCGATAACGTCTTTTTCTCAATCATCGTACCAAGGTCGACGAGTAACAATTCTGGCGCAAGTGTCATGATGTCTTCGATGCTCGTCGATTCCGCAAAGTCTAACGCAATCTTCAATCCATACGACCGATAGTACTGAATGACACGCGACAGACGAGAGACATCAACTAAATCCGTTCCTTGGAGTGTCACGTATATGCGATGTAACGGAAAATTGAGTTCGCGAAGCGGTGCTAAAAACGCTTCTCCTCCTTCTTCAAGGATCCACTCTGCCCGGCATCTAAACGTGACAAAAGATTTAGCGTCACGAAGTTGTTCAGCCGCTAACTGTTCCATTCGCTGAGCGATGTCTAATTGATACTCGATGGGAACGTCATCATCATAAAAAAATGGTGTCAACGATTCACCACGAAAGCGTCCGTGTACCATATATCCTTCCACTTGAAACGTCGCCGCTCCAAGGATTGGTTCATACGTCACCATCACTTCTTCAGGATGGACCATCACTTCTACCGCATCCACAATTCATCACCTCTTCGTTAAATGCGAAAACGAGCTACAATCAGCTCGTTCGCGTGTGTACATACATATAGGCACCAAAACAAGCAATAAAATAGGCGATACTCACCACGCCATATGCAATGCCCATCTTTCCGCCTACTCCAATGGCTAACACTAAGAAAATCATCGCTCCAAATAACAATGTTGCCACGGGGATATAACGAAAGTTAGGACGATCCGTCCTTGAGACAATTGGTTTCAATGCGATTACACAACCAAGTAGCACAAGGAGACCGAAACTTAATTCCACCATCCGTTGACACCTCATCCTTCCATCTCTACTCAACTAGTGTAGCACGACACTATAAAAAAAGCCGCAAATCCACTTAAGGAAATGCGGCATTTCATGATGATTAGTCACGTGGACGACGTGGACCACGGTCATCCGAGCGACGACGATCGTCACCACGGTATGATCCTTTACGGTCTCCGCTACGTCCATCACGACGTTCGCCACCGCGTCCACCACGACGGTCGCCACCACGGCCACCGCCACCACCGCGACGGTCGTTACGGCCACGGTATCCACCGCGATCGCCACCACGGCCACCTTGGCGTTTCACACGAACTGGTTCAGCGTATGAGATTTCAACAGGTGTTGAATCTGGCTCTTTTGTCAATCCGCGAAGGGCAGCAGCGAGGATTTCGACTGCTTCGTACTCTTCAAGAAGTTCTGTCGCAAGTTGCGTGTAAGCTTTGAAGTCGCCCGCTTGAACGCGTTCGATCAACTCTTCAGCTGCTTGCTTTTGGTTTCCTTCAAGTACTTCCGCGATTGTCGGTACGTGACGACGGTTCATCTTCTTGTTCGTCACACGCTCGATTGCCTTCACTTGTCCAAATTCACGTGGCGTGATGAACGTGAGGGCTGTACCTGTCTTACCAGCGCGACCTGTACGACCGATGCGGTGTACGTAGCTTTCTGGGTCTTGTGGTACATCGAAGTTGTAAACGTGTGTGACACCTGAAATATCAAGTCCACGTGCCGCAACGTCGGTCGCTACTAAGATATCGATTGTTCCATTTTTGAAACGACGAATAACTTGGTCACGTTTTGATTGCGTCAAGTCTCCGTGAAGACCGTCTGCAGTGTATCCGCGTTTGATGAGTGCTTCTGTCACTTCATCTACACGTTTCTTCGTACGAGCGAAGATGATGCTGAGTTCTGGTGAATCGATGTCAATCAAACGGCAAAGTGTATCGAATTTTTGACCTTCACGCAATTCGAGGAATTGCTGGTTGATGTTCTCAACCGTCATTTCTTTCGCTTTGACTTTGATGATTGTCGGCGACTTCATGAAACGCTCAGCAATCTTTTTGATTTGTGGTGGCATCGTTGCCGAGAAGAGAAGCGTTTGGCGCTCTTCAGGAAGGCCAGCCAAAATCGTTTCGATATCTTCAACGAAGCCCATGTTGAGCATTTCATCCGCTTCATCCAAGATGACTGTTTGAATGTCATCGAGTTTGATTGTCTTACGCTTCATGTGGTCCATGAGACGTCCTGGTGTCGCTACGACAATTTGCGGGTTCTTTTTCAAACCACGGATCTGACGGTCGATTTGTTGACCACCGTATACTGGAAGTGCGTATACGCGCTTCGTTTCACCGATTTTGTTTAATTCTTCTGCAACTTGAATCGCAAGTTCACGTGTCGGTGCAAGAACGAGTGCTTGGACTTGACGCGCCTTTGAATCGATTCGCTCAATTGTCGGAATACCGAAAGCTGCTGTTTTCCCTGTACCTGTTTGTGCTTGTCCTAATACGTCCACTCCCGTGAGTGCGACAGGAATTGTCTCAGCTTGGATCGGTGTAGCTTCCTCGAAGCCCATTTTGTGTACACCTTTTACTAACGCTTCACTTAATTGTAAATCTTGGAATTTTGTCAAATTATATTCTCCTTTGTTCATACAAAAAACGTCTGAGTTCAGTTTGACAGATCTACAGACGTTTTCTCAATGTTTCCTCATAGTCAACTTTATTAACTATAACGTATTTCTTCCTAAAATGAAAGAAATACATTTTCAAACTTTTTCATGTCACCCGAACATGAGTTATCTTATTTCAATTTGTAGCCGTTGTCGAGTTTTTCAACTTGCTTTTCTTTTAACAGTTTTCCGAGCGCCCGTTTAAACGCCGCTTTACTCATCCCGAATTCACGGTCGATGACGTCAGGGGCTGTCTTGTCACCGTACGGCATCTGGCCACCACGTTCCTCAATATAAGAGAGGACGCTCGCTGCATCACCATCAATCGCCTCATACGCTCGTGGCTTCATGGAAACGAGTACCGTACCATCTTGCTTGACCTGCGTCACGCGAACAGTTAATTGTTCTCCAAGACGTGGCCAACGCGTCATCTCTGCTTCATGTAAGAAACCGAGTGACTCTCCTTCAACCCATACGTTGACGCCCACTTCGCGTTTATTAACGACGATGGCCTGGACATCCTGGTTGTTCCATTCTTCTTTCGAAGGACGTGCCAACAAGTTCAAAAATGCATATGGGGCAGGGTCTCCGAGTAAACGACCTTTTTGGTCATACTTTAATCGAATGCATAATTGATCGCCTGTTTGTGGCCAATACGACCGGTTCTCCGGTAAATCATCCATGGAAACGAGAACGTCCTTTTGAATTCCGATATTCACAAAGACCCCAGTGTTGTACCGGACTCCTGTCACCTCAAACCATTCATACTCATCAAATGAAACGTTCGGAATCGTCATCGTTGAAGCGAGACGCCCTTCTGAATCATGGTACAGGAAGACACGAACCGTTTGACCGATTGTCACTTCTTCCGTTTGTTCTTTACGGTGAAGGAGCACCTCTTCGCGGCCGTTACTAATGAATACTCCAAAATCAGCAGAACGTTCCGCGACTAAATCTACTACTTCTCCTGCGCGCAATGCCATTACATCCACATCCTTTTCTAAGCTATTACTGTCAGTATACCTATCTACACACGTTCCTAATCATATCATGTTCTCTTTCAACATTTTGGATAGATGTGTCTAAAATGTGAACGTATTTCAAAACCGTCAACACTAAGATTATTGATTAAACGGATTCGATTTGTTAAAATTTTGTGACAATTTTGTGAACGCCTTTTTTTCTGCTAGTATCCTTTTTTTGAAAACGTTATTATATAGGAAGTGTCCAGTACAAATAAGGTTTCATTTAAGATCGATCGGGGGATATTAAATGTTTGACATACAGTCTCGTTCATTTGCAAAACGATTTACAAAAGGCTTACTCGTTGCCTTCTTCGCGTTGCTCGCATCGCTTAGCTTTATTTTCTCAAGCGGCGTGGATACGAATGTATCATCATCTTCAACTTATGTAACTCAAGATTAAGCGCCATTCAGCCAGCTGAAGGCGTTTTTTCTATGCACGATCTAACAGGAATTTCCTACAAAAGGTCGAATACGATTAAAAGACCTTGCCTTTTTCTTTCCTACCTTCTAAGAAAAGGAGACTCCGCTATGATTTTTTATTTTCTTACGACGATTTTATCTACTGTAGGACTAGCTTTCCTGTTTCAAACTGACATGTACAAAGATCCGATTGGAACATTCCTCTTTGCCGTCCTCATCGCAATGGGTCTATCTTCTTTCAAACAACTCTTTATGCAGGCGAACGAGTTCTTTGTAGAAAGACGGAATCAGAAACGAATCAAACGAGTGGTAGACAGGATGCACTCCACGACACGAAAACGCTCTACATAACGCTCGTCTTCCATCGCGACATTTGGTATCCTATGAAGGAACAGACAACGTACAATGGATTTATAATCGCAGGAGGCACACAATCGTATGAATGAAATTCCGTTATCGAATGAATGGCTGCTTCGTTACTCACCTGTTATGGAGCTTTGGCTGAAGGAAGATGGAATCTTACTTGTCGATGATGACAATCGCATCCGTCTCACCCTTGAAATCGGAAATGACCAGGCTATGCAAATTAAAAGTATTGAACAAGATGGCGCTTATTTCGTCGTCGATCCTGTGAACAAACGGATTACGTTCGAGCTAGAGGAAGAGGAAGAAGAGAGCGATTCTCGCTTTTGGGAATAAGGATTCATGCCGAAGGGTCGGATTCTCGTCTAGAGAAGAAGACTCTTTCTTGTTGTCATCATGAGAGGAGAGAAAAGAATGATTCGAACAGTTGTATGGTTTTTCTCATTTTTTGCAGTACTACCGATCACTGTCCCATTTTTACAGAAAGCGAAACAAATTGAGATACCGAAACGTTATCGATATGTACAAGACATCGCTTATAAATGGGCGAAATTCTTATTGAAAGTCGCGGGTGCCGATGTTCGCGTTCATGGACAAGAACAGATTCCCGACGAACCGGTCGTCTACGTGTCGAACCATCAAGGGAACTTCGATGTCCCGATCATGTTGACGGCTACGAAACGACCGAAAGCCTTTATCTCAAAAATTGAAGTTCAAAAATTCCCGATCATCCCACGTTGGATGGAATTGATGGGATGTATCTTTATCGACCGTAGTGACCGTCGTCAATCGATTCAAGCCATCCGTTCCGGTGTCGAAACGATTCAATCCGGTCAATCGATGATTGTCTTCCCAGAAGGCACACGCTCAAAAGGTGGACCGATGAAAGAATTTAAAGCTGGAAGTTTGACGCTCGCTACGTCAAGTGGTGCAAAAATCGTTCCGGTCGCGATTCAAGGAAGCTACAAATTATTAGAAGCCAAAAATCGAATCACCCCAGCAACGGTCGATGTCACTTTCTTACCTGCGATTGATCCGGCTGATTTGCCGAACAAAGAAATTGCAGCGACAGTTGAAGCGGCCATTCGTCAACAGCTTGAAGGAGAGAACGCATGAGTTTATTAATGATTGAAGGCATTCATAAAGAGTTTGCCGACAAAGTCTTATTTGATGATGTGACGATGACCATCCACCCTGGAGACCGTATCGGAATTATCGGGGTGAATGGTTCTGGGAAATCGACGTTCATGAAAATCATCGCCGGTACCGAGACGGCAGACCGAGGCAACATGCAACATCCGAACGATTATCGGATTCGTTATCTGACGCAAAGTGTTCAATTCGATGAAGGACAGACGATTCTAGATGCGTTGTTCACGAGTGATACTCCGTCCGTTCAAGCATTGAAACAATTTGAACGCGCCCGTCAGGCTCTCGAAGCCGAGCCTACGAGTGAAAATTTACTCGAACGCTTCATGAAGGCTCAACAGGCTGTCGATGCCGCAGATGCTTGGGAAACAGAAGCAAAACTGAAATCGATTCTGAACCGTCTCGGTCTTCCTGATGTATCAGTCGATGTAAACTCCCTTTCCGGAGGACAGCAAAAACGGGTGGCACTGGCCGCCGCGCTACTTGACGAAGCGGATTTACTTCTTTTAGACGAGCCGACGAACGAACTCGATGCCGATACGATTGCGTGGCTCGAGACGATGCTTGCCGATTATCGTGGAGCAATCCTTCTCATCACCCATGACCGCTACTTCCTGAATCGTGTCACGAATCACATTTTAGAGATTGCGGATGGAACGAGTTACTTCTATAACGGAAACTATGAGCTCTTTCTCGAGAAGCGTGCCGAGCGCAAAGCGCGGGCCCAATCGATGGAACAGAAACGACAAAATATATTACGTCGCGAACTCGCCTGGTTACGTCGAGGCGCCAAAGCCCGGACCACGAAACAAAAGGCACGCATTCAACGTGTTGAAGACTTGAAGCATCAAGAGAGCTTAGCGGAAGACGAGACGCTCGACGTCTCGGTCGGCTCACGTCGCCTCGGTAAAAAGGTCATCGAAGTCGAAGATTTGTCATTCGGTTATGACGACTCTCTCCTGATTCAGCAATTTAATTGGATTTTTGGTCGTCGTGAACGCTACGGGATCGTCGGACCAAACGGGAGTGGGAAATCGACACTGATGAACTTACTTGCAAAACGCTTAGAACCGACAAGCGGTACGATCGTGCATGGGGAGACCGTTCACCTAGGTTATTACGGACAACAAGTCGAATTTGAAGACGAGTCAAGACGTGTCATCGATGAGATCGAACGCATCGCCAAAGTCATCCATACGCCAGATGGCGAGGTCATCACGGCCGGTCAAATGCTCGAACGTTTCCTTTTCTCACCGGACGCGCAATACAAACCGATTGCGAAGTTATCGGGTGGTGAAAAACGACGTCTTGTCCTCCTTCGGATTCTCATGGATGAACCGAACGTCTTATTCCTTGACGAGCCGACGAACGATTTGGACACAGAAACATTATCTGTTTTAGAAGACTATTTAGAATCGTTCCCAGGTACAGTCATCGCCGTCAGTCACGACCGCTATTTCTTAGACCGTGTCGCTGGGCAGTTGATTGCCTTTGAAGATGGGACAATCCAGGTATATCATGCAGAATACAGCGATTATCTGGACATGCGCCAAGAAGAGGTCCGTCAAGTAAAGAAAGAAAAAGAACCAAAAGAGAAAAAAGAACGCGTGAAGTCGGAAGTCGTGAAATTCACCTTCAAAGAACAGAAGGAATGGGACACGATCGAAGAAGACATCGCCGCGCTTGAAGAACAGATTGAAGCGCAAGAAGCGACACTCGCGACAGCGGGAAGCGACCTTGGTAAAGTCAATGAATTGTATGCAACAATCGCCGAACTGAAAGAAACACTCGATGCGAAGATGGAACGTTGGACGTACCTTTCTGAAATCGATGAACAAATGCAAGCACAGAAAAAAGGCTGACCTCCACTTGAGGTAGCCTATCATATTCAATAAAAAGAGGTGGATCTCCGGCGTATGCTCCGGGAATCCACCTCTTTTTCTGCATCATTTTACTTTGATGACGATTTTTCCTTTCGCATGACCTTCTTCACCATAGTCGTGCGCGAGTTTCGTTTCTTCTAAATCAAAGACTCGGTCAATCACTGGTTTCAGTTCACCTGATTCGACGGCTTCCGCAATTTTTTTCAACCGTTCCCCTGTCGGTTGCATAAAAACATATTCGGCGCGAGCTTTTGCCTGTTTTGCCTCCTCTTCATTCGGTGGGGTCGAGATGGAGACGAGTATCCCATTCTCTTTAAGCATTTGATACAATTTGCTCTGCCCGTCGCCCCCCATCGTATCGAATACAAAATCAAGATCACGGACGGCCTCTGCCGGGTCTTGTTGTTTATAGTCGATGACCTCGTCGGCTCCAAGTTGTTTGACCCAGTCCACGTTCGGCGTACTCGTCGACGTGACAACATACAAGCCGTGTGCTTTCGCGAGTTGAATGGCTACTGTCCCGACACCACCTGAACCAGCACCGATAAAGATGCGATCACCCGGTTTGGCATCCATCACTTCGAACATGACTTGCCATGCCGTATGGGCCACGAGCGGCAGTGAAGCGGCCTCCTCAAAACTCAACGAGGCTGGTTTTTTGACGACGAGATGGGCATCGACCGCGACGTACTCGGCGTATGTGCCTTGCCGCGCAATATCAGGGCGGCTAAACACTTCATCTCCGACCTCAAGCTCGGTCACATTCGTCCCGACTTCTTTGATGACACCCGATACATCCCATCCGATGACGAGCGGCATCTCGTAATGGAGCATTTCTTTCAAGTATCCTTCACGTAGCTTCCAATCAACTGGGTTGACGCTCGCGGCATACACTTCAATCAATACGTCATCTGCACCAATCGTCGGTTGCTCCAACTCCCCTACCTTGAATTCATCTGACCCACCGTACTGTTCGATATAAGCTGCTTTCATCTCATCGTCCTCCTTTTGTTGGCTCACCCTTACTTCGTTCCCATTTTATTTCTATGACAAACGAAAAGCACACCGCCTTGCGAGCGGTGCGCTTTGAACAGTCAGCTTCTTGTCATGCAACTATATAGGTAGACGTCATGCGATTGCCCATGTTGACGCATGTAGTTATGTAGACGTCCTTCTTGAATGAATCCATTCTTTTCTAACATACGTTGGGAAGCAATATTGTCGATATAGACGATGGCACCGACACGTTCAATTTCACATGTTGCGGCAAACTGAAGGGCAGCCTGAAGCGCTTCAGTCGCATAACCCGTACGCCAGTATTCCGGGCTGAGCTCATACCCAATTTCGGCACGGCGGTGTGATGGCGCACGATTGTGAAACCCAATCGTTCCGATTAACGTGTTCGATTCACGAAGTTCGATGGCAAAACGAATAATCGCTCCCGTTTCGATTTGAGCGAGCATATGGGTAAGCATCTGCTCCGTTTCTTCTAACGTCTGATGTGGCTCCATTCCGTAGTGACGTAACACTCGTTCATTTGAAAAGATGGCGAATACGTGTGGGCCGTCCTCCATTTGAAGAGGACGTAATCGGAGACGATCCGTCTCAATCACAGGAAGTTGAGTCATCCTTTACTCACCAAGTTATGTTGGAACGCATAGACGACCGCCTGTGTCCGGTCATACACATCAAGCTTCGTCAAGATGTTCGACACGTGTGTCTTCACCGTTTTAAGTGAGATGAACAATTCATCCGCAATCACTTGATTCGACTTCCCTTCTGCCATAAGCTGCAAAATTTCACGTTCCCGGGCAGTCAAACTCTCGTGGAGGGTCATCTCTGGATGGCGCAGCCGTTCGAGCATCTTTCCTGTCACTTGGGCGGCCATGACGGGATTGCCGGCGGCGGTTTGACGAATCGCGTCTGCAATCTCGTTCGCATTCGCTGTCTTTAGGACATAACTCATCGCACCTGCCTCGATGACCGGATACACTTTCTCATCATCTAAGAAACTCGTGACGACCAAAATCTTCGCTTCTTTCCAACTTGCTTTAATTCGTTTCGTCGATTCGACGCCATCAACGGGCTCCATCACTAAGTCCATGAGGACAACGTCCGGCTTCTCCGCAATCGCAAGTTCCGCTCCCGTTGCTCCGTCGGATGCTTCACCGACGACTTCGATGTCCGGTTGCGTCGATAAAAAGGCAGACACGCCCGCCCGAACCATTTCATGATCATCAATTAATACAACTCGAATCATCATTACCCCTCCACTTGTTGTTTCACACGTACTTCAATTTGTGTCCCGACATTCGGTACACTGACCAATCGCAGCGTTCCACCGACTTCCGCCGTACGCTCTCGTATCGATTGTAATCCATATGAGGCGACTTGTGTATCGTCCACATTAAATCCGATTCCGTCATCGTTAATCTTTAAAATAACCGTCTGTTGCACGGTCCGCATCTCGATTTCTAAACGCGTCGCTTTGGCATGTCGTAACGTGTTACTGATCGCTTCCTGAACAATTCGGAACAGTTCATTCTCAGTGTGCCGAGATAATTTTACTTCTTCTAAACGCCAGACAAGCTCTGTCGATTGTTTACGAGACAGTTCTTCTAGTAGACGTTCGATTCCGGTCTTCAACGTCATACCTTCTAACTCTACCGGTCGAAGTTGTAGGAGTAACGAACGCATCTCCGCCTGTGCGGTCTGAGCCATGAGCTCGACTTGTTCCATTTGTTTATTTGCTAGTTCCGGTTTTGTCTGCATCGTTTGTTTAATTGCTGTCGTCATCATCGAGATGGCGTAAAGCTGCTGACTCACCGAGTCATGAAGTTCTCGTGCGACCCGTCGTCTTTCTTCGACGACGGCTTCACTCCTTGCTTCTTCGACACTGACAGGACGTTCGCCAACTCGTTTCGCCATCTCAATCATTTCTTGGCGTTGTTTTGACACACGAACAATTCGTTCGAGCGTATCTCGGTAAGGAGACAATGGACGGAAGGTAATCTCTTTTTGATTTTCTAGTTTCCAAAGGGCATTCGCAACCTCACGGAAGTCTCGGCGCAAATAAAAATACGATCCGACACCAAAGATACTCCCGACCAAAACGGCGATTACTAAAATAGACACACCGAAAGGCAACCCTTCTTCACGTGAAAATAAATCGCTCAGTGAAATCGAGTCACCTATGAGAAACGCCACTGTAATCAAGAAAGCCGTTAACAGGCTACTGAATAATTGATGCCAGACGACCGTACGGGGATAGGAGTCTTTTTTCAAACCGTCATCACCTCCACACTTCCGCTCATAAGCACGATGTGGATTCGAACTTTCCGTGTCGCTTGAACATAATCGTCTGACGCCGTATAGAAACGGCGGTTGAACACCGGTGAATAATTCGAGTCATCGACTTGCACTTTTCCAAATCCAATCGATGCATCGATTGAATAGTCATACCCCGCAGGAATGAGAATCCGAATGTCTCCGGCAAGCCCATTGAGGAGTAGGAACGTCTCTCCTTCCGGAATGATGGCTTGTGACAAATCCATCTCGACATCCCGTAGTAAAAAGAACTCATTTGTATCACGTAACACGTAGTGTCCCGATTCTTTCATTCCAAACGAGAAGGCCTGTTCCTGACGAAGAGGTGTCCGGATTTTCGATTCGACCGGTCGATTCTTATAAAGTCGATAGCCGAATAATAGCAGAAGTCCGGAGAGTACAAATCCGAAGGCGGCTGACGAGAAGATCAAGCCGATTAACAAAATACCCCCGATGGCGTAAAAAATGTAGCTGGTTGACTGCTTTCCTCGTCGACTGAACCGTCGCCCGATGTAGAGGAGCAGCAATGGGAGGATCATGCTGAATAAGACGCTATTTCCACCCGTCACGATATCAATGAAGAGTCCAACCGAAAATAAAATAATCATGAATCCAATGATTTGACGCGTGTTCCAACGTTCCATGTCCATTCCCCCTTTCATTTCATATATGTATGAAGCAAAGAAAGCGATGACCTGATTTAGGTCATCGCCGAACCGTCACCTCACTCTTGTTTAAAGCGACGCTCCAGTTCTTTTAGTTTTGCTTCAAAGTCGTCTTCGTCTGCCTGTGTGTCTTGCTTTTCTTCAGCAGGCTGTTCTTTCTTTTCTTCTTCAGTAAACGGATGAGACTGCGACGTGTTTTGACCAAAGATTTGGTCGAGTGCCCCTTTTAACAGATCTAGGTTTTCACGCATCGCAAATTCATAACGTTTATTTTGCATTTCATCGAGTTTGAGTTTCATCTCGAGCGCACGACGCTCCAATGTATCCAACTCACGTTCACCTTCATCAATCAACCCTTCAAAGTAACGGTACTGTTCCCCGTAGTGCTTGGATTCGAGTGCTGCACGTTCTGCCAATTTCTCTTCCCCGGCTTGTTTCGCCAGTTCCGTCTGTTCATATCGTTTATCCGCCATCTTTTTGGCATCATCACGTTTTTCGGCAAGTTCTGCGAGCAATGTACGTTGACGTTCGACGAGGCGCTCAACCGATAACGCTTCCTTCTCCGCTCCACGAATATGACGGTTCAATTCCGCTTCTCCGCTTGAACGTGGCATCTCTTTGTCCTGATACTTCTTCACTTCTTTTGAAATCTCTTTCGTCAATTCATTCGCTAACTCACGAAACTGATCAAACGGTGTCTTCATGGTGAATCCTCCTTATGAAATCTCAACGACGATTAACAAATTTTTGCCACACTTGATTGAACTGTTGGAAGCTGCTCCGGCTAGCACGCGTTCCATCTGCATTTAAAATCTCGACTTCCGGGTCGCGCTTTTCACCTGTATACATCATATACCCTTTAAACAACAACCACGCGACGATGATTCCGACGAGCGCCCAAATGTTTGAGAGCATCGTCCCAATCCCAATGACGGCAAGGATCCCGAAACCAACTTTAGCACCGATGTGTGTCACAGCCTTAAAACGGACTCCAGCCCAAAGCGTCAAGAGCGCTCCTAACCCGAATAAAATCATATTCGGTAAAGAACCGATCAACACAAGCACTAGAGCGATTGCGGCTACGATGAACAACACCTTTTTCACTTGGTGATTCATCTGTCATCCCTCCTTGTTAAGTACACTCTTATCATAATACGTTATTTTGAATCGGTCGACGACCGGAAGGCTTGTTTCGCCTCGGTCTTTAGACCGAGATGTTACCGTTTCCAATAACTGTGGTACACTCAATTTATCGAACAATGAAAGGATGATGTTTTATGAGCAACATGATGCATGCACGCCACCAAATGTCAGCGAATCGGAGGGCTGTCGTCCTCCATCATTAAAGGGAGGATTCTATTTTGTTTCAACAAACTGAAACGGGACGTGTCACGGCACAGTTCCAACATCTTTATACGGTATCTGTCGGAGACAACGTTTATACGTGCGGGGTCTCCGGAAAATTTCGACATGAAGCGACGAGCGAGCGGGATTACCCGGTCATCGGCGATTATGTCACGATTCAAGTTCGCGAGCATGGTCAAGGGACGATTCACCATCTCCTTGAGCGTCGGACCGTTCTTTCACGAGCGGCCGCCGGCAACGAGACGCGTGAACAACTGATCTGCGCGAACGTCGACTACGTCTTGATCACGATGGCATGCGGACACGACTTCAACATCCGCCGCCTTGAGCGCTATACGCTAGCTGCGTGGGACACCGGGGCCATCCCCATCATCGTCTTGACGAAGACCGATCAAGTCGAATCCGTCGACACACTGCTCGAAGACATTGAGCTAAACGCACCTGGAATTCAAGTATTTCCTGTCAGTGCTGTGACGGGAGAAGGAGTTGCTGAACTTCGTCAGGCGTTACCGAGTGAAAGTACGATTGCCTTCGTCGGTTCATCCGGAGTCGGAAAATCTACGCTGACGAACGCTCTCGCCCACGAAACAGTGGCCATTACACAAGCCGTCCGAGTGCAGGATGAGCGTGGGAAGCATACGACGACCCATCGCGAACTGTTCCGAATCGATGATTTATACGTCATCGACACACCGGGAATGCGCGAGTTCGGTCTGTGGGAAGGAAGCGAGCATCTCGATGAGACGTTCCGCGATATCGAAGCTCTTGCCGAGACGTGTCGTTTCCGCGACTGTTCTCATCAAAAAGAACCGGGTTGTGCCGTCCAACAGGCGCTCACGAACGGCACGCTAGACGCGAAGCGCTATGCAAGTTATGTCAAGCTAGAACGTGAACTTCTTTATATGGAAAAGAAACAGGCGGAACACGCTCGTGTATTAGAAAAGAAAAAACGTCGACCTTAGATCCGTTGCACTGTGAGTCAAACGACTCACAGTTTTTTATTTGAAATTTGACAGGTTCTCATCACAGGCGTAAAATTGCCGTATACTTAAAAAGTTTACCTAGGGAAACAAATTAACCATTACGCAAAAGAAAGAAGGATTCGGCATGCTGAATGAAGTGGATTCGGCTCTCACTCACAAATCAATGTCTCAAAAAATAAAGACACTTCTTCCTTTTTTAGGACCAGCGTTCGTCGCTTCGGTCGCTTATATCGATCCCGGAAATTATGCAACGAATATTGCCGCTGGATCTCAATTCGGTTACTTGCTTTTATGGGTCATCTTAGTGGCTAACTTGATGGCCGGATTGATTCAAACATTGTCTGCTAAAATTGGAATCGCGACCGGGAAAAACTTGCCTGAGATTTGTCGTGACCGTTTTTCTAAGAAGACTGCTATCTTTTTATGGATTCAAGCCGAACTCATGATCATGGCGACAGATTTAGCAGAGTTTGTAGGGGCGGCACTCGGAATTTATCTCGTGTTTGATGTAACACTCATTCAAGCGGCACTTCTGGCCGCCGTCGGTTCTTTTGCTATTTTGGAAGTACAACGTCGGGGATATCGACCACTTGAAACGATTGTGACCGGGATGCTACTCGTCGTCGCGCTCGCTTTTGCCATTCAAACGTTCAGTGCTCAACCAGAAGTAAAACCACTCTTATCCGGTCTTCTCATTCCTCGGTTCGATGGGACGGAGAGTATATTATTGGCTGCCGGAATATTAGGCGCTACCGTTATGCCTCATGCCATCTATTTACACTCTGCGTTGACACAACGACGCATCACGGGTAAAGATGCCGTCGCACGTAAACGTATCATGAAATTCGAACGAATCGATGTAACGATTGCCATGGTGCTCGCTGGTGCAATCAATGCGAGTATGCTAATAATCGCAGCCGCTGTCTTCTATAAGAATGGATTCGTCGTGAGCGACTTAGAGATTGCACACCAGCAATTTGACTCCTTTTTAGGTTCACCGATCGCCATGCTGTTTGGAATTGGACTAATGGTTGCCGGATTGTCGAGCGCATCCGTCGGGACTTTGGCTGGAGACGTCGTCATGCAAGGTTATATTCAAAAACATATCCCGATTTATGTACGTCGTGTGATTACGATGGCTCCGCCACTCTTACTCATCCTTTCCGGTGTGAACTTGACGAATGCTCTCGTGTGGAGCCAAGTCATCCTGTCGTTCGGTATCGCATTCGCCCTCGTTCCTCTGCTTCTCTTCACGAGCAACAAATCCTTGATGGGCGAACTCGTGAATCATCGGATGACGACATGGATCGGTTGGGGAATTACGACAATCGTCATCGCATTAAATCTTTTCTTAATCATCCAAACCTTTATTTTCTGATTTAAAAAACAAGCGCAGACCGAGCCGGTCTGCGCTTGTTTTATACAGTTCCCTGCAAAATCCCTTCCGCCCATTCGACTTCCTCGGACGTCGGGGGTTTCGTACCTTTGAGCGGATAATCGAGACCGAGCGCCTCCCATTTGTAGACACCCATCTCATGGTACGGCAAAATCTCGACTTTCTCGACATGGTCTAACTTTTGAATGAACGCGGCGGTGCGACGAAGCGCACCTTCCTCAAGCGTCCATCCAGGGACGAGGACGTGGCGAATCCACATTTTCGTTCCGCGCTCGGAAAGATGTTCGGCAAGCGCGAGCGTGTTGGCATTGCTACGTCCCGTCAACTTCTTACACATGTCGTCGTCGATATGCTTGATATCGAGCAAGACAAGGTCGGTGTGATCTAAAATCGCATCCAAATTAGGAGGTCGGAGCGCACCGGACGTATCAAGTGTCGTATGAAGCCCATGCTTTTTCGCTTCACGCAGCAGCGCCTCTAAAAATTCAGGTTGCGCGAGTGGGTCACCACCAGAAATGGTGATGCCCCCCTTCGATGCTTCCATGAACGGACGGTAACTGAGCGCCTCTTGAATGACGTCTTCAGCCGAGCGGTGGTTATTCTTTTTGAAATCCCACGTGTCCGCATTATGGCAGTATAAACAACGCAAGGCACAACCTTGTAAAAAGACGATGAAGCGAATCCCTGGGCCGTCAACTGTTCCGAATGATTCGACCGAATGTACATATCCCATTGTCATCGAAATGACCTCCTAACGAATGAGCGGTCCTCCGTGGAAGGCCGCTAAGCCTTTACTTACAACGAACCGTGGAACGTACGGTTGATGACGTCGATCTGTTGCTCACGTGTCAACTTGATGAAGTTGACCGCATATCCTGATACGCGAATCGTGAGTTGCGGATATTCTTCTGGATGTTCCATTGCGTCAAGGAGTGTCTCACGGTTGAAGACGTTGACGTTCAAGTGATGTCCTTTATGCTCTCCACTCATGTATCCATCAAGGAGTGCCGCCAAGTTGAGTTCACGTGCGATCTCTTCTTTCCCGAGTGCTTTCGGTACGATCGAGAACGTGTATGAGATTCCATCTTGTGCATGTTCAAATGGAAGTTTCGCAACAGATGAGAGCGAGGCAGCCGCGCCTTTTGTATCTCGTCCATGCATCGGGTTCGCTCCTGGAGCGAATGGTTCACCGGCACGGCGTCCGTCTGGCGTATTCCCTGTTTTCTTACCGTACACGACGTTCGATGTAATCGTGAGGACCGATTGCGTATGAAGCGCATCCCGATATGTTTTATGCTTCCGCACTTTCTCCATGAATGATTCGACGAGTTCGACCGCGATGGCATCGACACGGTCGTCATTGTTTCCGAATTTCGGGAAGTCTCCTTCTGTTTCGAAGTCGACGATGACTCCTTCTTCGTTACGGACAGGTTTGACGTTTGCGTATTTGATTGCTGAGAGACTATCCGCCGTTACCGAGAGACCCGCGATTCCACAAGCCATCGTCCGTAAGATTTCAGGGTCATGAAGCGCCATTTCGATGCGTTCGTACGCATATTTATCGTGCATGAAGTGAATGACGTTGAGCGTGTTGACGTATAATTCCGCCAACCAGTCGAGCGTCCGGTCAAAGTCGGCATACACTTTTTCGTACGTGAGCACGTCTTCTGTGTTCATTTCCCAAACCGGAGCGATTTGTGCTCCGCTCTTCTCATCGCGTCCACCGTTCATGCTATAGAGAAGGGCTTTCGCCATGTTGGCACGCGCACCGAAGAACTGCATTTGTTTCCCGATCTTCATCGGTGACACACAACATGCGATCCCATAGTCATCACCGAATTGTGGCATCATCAAGTCATCGTTCTCATATTGAATCGCTGACGTTTCAATCGACATTTTCGCACAGTATTGTTTGAACCCTTCTGGAAGTTTCGTCGACCAAAGAACGGTCAAGTTTGGTTCTGGCGCTGGTCCGAGGTTCGTGAGTGAATGCAAGAACCGGAACGAGCTCTTCGTGACGTTCGAACGACCATCTTCACTCATCCCACCGATCGACTCCGTTACCCAAGTCGGGTCACCTGAGAATAATTCGTTATAGTCCGGTGTCCGTAAGAATTTGACGATTCGAAGCTTCATGATGAAGTGATCGACGATTTCCTGAACATCCGATTCTGTTAAACGACCCGCTTCAAGGTCACGTTCAGCGTACACATCGAGGAATGTCGAGACACGACCGAGTGACATCGCTGCACCGTTTTGTTCTTTGATGGCAGCAAGATACGCCAAGTAGACCCATTGATACGCTTCTTGCGTGTTTTCTGCAGGACGACCGAGGTCAAATCCATAAGCGGCCCCAAGTTGTTTCAATTCTTGGAGGGCACGAAGTTGTTCCGATAGTTCTTCCCGGTCCCGGATATCCGATTCAGATAAGAATCCACCACGTTTCGCCAAGTCTTTTTTGCGTTCTGCCATTAAGAAGTCGATTCCGTAGAGGGCGACGCGACGGTAGTCACCGATGATGCGTCCGCGACCATATGCATCTGGAAGTCCTGTAATGATTCCTGATTTACGCGCGGCACGCATCTCAGGCGTATAGGCGTCGAAGACACCTTGGTTATGTGTTTTACGAATTTCCGAGTAAATTTTTGTGATTTCTTCGTCTGGCTCGAAACCATATGATTCGAGTGCGGCATCCACCATGCGAATCCCGCCATTCGGGTGAATCGAACGTTTGAACGGCTCATCCGTCTGAACGCCAACGACTTTCTCTAACTCTTTGTTTAAGTAACCTGGTCCATGCGACACGATTGTCGATGGTGTGTGTTGATCAACGTCCCAGACGCCTCCACGTTCACGCTCTTCTTTTGTCAGTTCCATCACACGATTCCAAAGAACGTTTGTCGCTTCTGTCGGACCTGCTAAAAACGTATCGTTTCCTGTGTATTCATGACGGTTCAAACGGATAAACTCACTGACATTCACTTCATTCGTCCACTGACCAGGAACAAAACCTGACCATGCGGATTTGATTTCGGTTGCCATGTTGATTCACTCCTCATTCTCGAAAGTAACTGCGTGTTATCTATACTGTGAGTGTACGTGAAAACGTGAACAATATGTTTTACATTCTTGTGAAACTTGTAACAATCTTATGAACGGGATGATATAGCCATTTTTGAAAGCGTTTTATAAACTGTTATATCTGTTAGTATATATACTATGAAACAGCTGAATCCCAATTGAATCAGGTTTATCGATTATCTGTACTACTTTGATTGTTCTGTGACGAACTATACAGTTTTTAAGGTGATTAATCTCACATCACTCGGTTAGAACTTGAATTTTTGTGTCGTATCAGACACAATGAAGGCAGAACATTGTATAAGAGGAAGGGGTTCTACTCATGACGTATGAACCATTAACAGCAAATCACGCCTTTCAAGTTGGCGATCGTATCTCATTGAAGGTCGATGAGACCGGTGAAAAGCGTGACGGATTTATCACAGAGTTTGAAGACGGAGGGTTTTGGATCCGCTTTGACGATGACATCGAGAATGAAGATTTTATCGACTATCGCGACCAGTTACTCGCCGCCCTTTTGTCGCGTCCAATCCATGTCATTACGACACATCCGGAACTGAAACCGTTCGAGCAAATGACGGCCGAATTGCAGTATCGCGTCTATCAGGGCTTCACAATCGAGAAAGTTGAATTGACAGCAGAAGGTGCAGACGCCCACATCCAACTCATTGAAGACGGTCAGACGTACACACAGACGTTACGTTCTTCCATGGAAGATGGTCAGGAGCATGTTCGCTATATTTGAGGAGGGAGCGCTTTCGCTTCCTTTGTTTTTGCCTAAAGATAAGGAGACCGAATATGAATTTTACAAAACCTTTTATTAACGAAACGTGGGAACGGATGGGCTTCAGTGAGCCGATGCCGGTCCAAAAAGAAGCGTTTCCCCTACTATTAGATGGAAAAGACGTGACAATCGAGGCACCAACCGGAACGGGTAAGACACTCGCCTACCTGCTCCCAGCCATTGAAAAGATCGATCCATCGAACGACCGTATCCAAGTCGTCATCGTCGCTCCGACTCGTGAACTTGTTATGCAGATTCAACAAGTCGCACAACGTTTCACCGAAAAGGGAGATGTCCGCATCGGCTCGTTCATCGGCGGCGTCGAATTGAAACGCCAAATCGACCGAATCAAGAAAAAACCTCAGTTGATCGTTGGGACACCGGGTCGTCTCGTCGAGTTGATCGACAAGAAAAAGCTGAAGCTTCACGAAACGCATACCGTCATCTTAGATGAAGCCGATCAAATCATCGACAGCGGTTTGACAGAGGCCGCAGAACGGATCATCAAGCATACTGCGCACGAACGTCAACTTGCACTCGTCTCGGCAACACTTACCGATTCACTTAAAGAGTGGTCGGCACCGTTCATGAATGAACCGGCTCATATCAAAATCGAACGTGCTGTCAGCGATCAAGTGACATACGGTTACTTGTTGACGACGCGCCGTTATAAACCGGAACTTCTTCGTCGCCTTTCGCACGTCGATGGCGTAAAGGCACTCGCCTTCATCAATAACCGCTCATTCTTGCCTCCACTTCGTGGAGAACTAGAAAAGTTGAAAGTGGACTATCGGATGCTCGACAGCTTAAAAGGAAAACGTGAACGCGTCGAGACGCTCCGCGAATTCCGAAAAGGCGAATATCCGCTCCTCATCACGACAGGACTTGCTGCACGCGGTCTCGATATTGAAGACGTGACGCACGTCGTCCATTTCGACTTACCGGAATCAATCGATGACTTCATCCACCGTTCTGGCCGTACCGCTCGTGGGAATGCAGGCGGAACCGTCCTTTCTCTCGTGACGACGGACGATTTGCCACACTTAAAATCATTCGCGCGTCAACTCGGTGTCGAGTTGAAAGAGCTCGAAATCTATCGCGGTGACGTGATTGAGAAACGGATTGAGGAGAAGCCTCCTGTCGTCAAACGCCCTGCGAACAAGCGAGGACCGCGCCGATGAAAAAAGACCGGAAAGTAATTCCCTTCCCTTTGCTCGTCGAAGAGTCCGAATTGCTTGCCGAACTGAAAAAGTTGTATGAGCAAGCGGCTCTAGCGCGAAGCACACAGTGGACGAACTATATTCAAGAGATTGCCTCGGAAGGGACATGGCATTTAAAAGATGCCGAACTCTTCCGCGACCTCTTTATCGATTGGGCCGTCTTCTTTGAAACGGATGAGGATGGAATGACGCCACATGGTCGCTATTTGGCCGACCATAAGAACGACATGTCCCCTGCCCTTTATCACGCACTCCGTGGACTAGCTGTCCCGCGTTGTAGCATTTTTGAAGTCACAGAAGACGGTCAGTTGAAAGACTGGGAGTCCAAAGAGACATACGCTGTTCAGTTACCAGAAGAACGTGAGACCGGCGACCTCGTTCTCGGGAAGTTACTCGATATCCGAGGCAGTTGGCGTTTCGGTTCGGCGTTTCTCGCCTTACCTGCGAAGATGTCTGGGAATGTTGCCGATTTATATATCGACTTTACAGATGAAGTCGGTCCCGGTGCCTTTTTGGAGCAGTTCCCAGAGTTCTGCGCGGAACTGATCGACTTGTTGCTGGATTTAGAAGATGGCGTCATCATACCGAAACCACCAAAATAAGCAAAGGGCCGCGGCCCTTTGCTTATTTTTTATCTGACATATACGTTAATTTCTTTGAGCATATCACGTGCGTCTTCATTTTCCGGCGTGATCGCCGCACTTGAGATTTGTTTCCCATCCTCGTACACATCGATGACGACACCGTCTTTCGCCTGGCGCGTTTGGTACAGGCGACCATTCGCATAGAAGGCATCATCCACCGAATCGAGAACTTTACGAGTCATCTGCTTCCCAGTGTTCAAATCAATGACGACTTCCTCGCCGTCCTCATTTAATGCGAAAAGATTGTGGTTCGACACTGTATAATCCCAAAAGCCTTGGTCTTCTGCTAATTGAACAACTTTACCCGTTTTTGTGTCGTAAGCGAAGAGTCCTGGATTCGGATTCTCAACATTGATTTCTTCTTCCCCTTCTCGGATCACTTCGTACGAGCTGACGCCGACTGGGATGTATCGTGTTTCTGTCATTTGAGAGGATACATCGGTATTGTAAAGTCGATTCGTATTGATGACATGGGTGATAAATCCTTTGTCCATACTCAACTCTTTGACCGTCACCTCATTCATCACTTCATTGAACGTGGCAATCATTGTTTTTACGTTTTCGTCATATCCATCTCGATAGATTAAGTTTAACTGGCCATCATTTAGAAATGCGCCTGCCCACACCCCGTTCACGATGTCGTATATTTTTGAATCATTGGCATCGAATGAAAATGTCGATAACTTTTCTCCATCTTCTTGTGTAAACACGATGAGCTCTTTCATCCCATCCTGACCAACCCCAATATATCCGTCTTCCGTTCGAATCGATTGGGCATACGTCCATCCATTCATGATTCTATGGATGGAACGCGCATCTCCATTCAAACGTTCACGATACCGCATTCCCTCAGCTATATAGTTCAAATTTGACGTGATGTGACTCTTTTCAGTCGTCACTTCAAACCGCTGTTCAATATCGTTCTCTGTGCTATAACTGACCTCTACCACTGCATCTTCCCACACAGATGGATTCGAACTGATGTCTAACGCCCATTCTGCTTTCGGTTCTGTCGCATCTACAGCAAACGTCCCAAGTCCAATCACGATGACCGCACCGAGCGCGGCCACATTCCACATTCGTTTCATCTTTTCACCTCACACATTCAATTTCGTCTGTAAAAAGTGTCTGCCTAGCCAAATCGTCACACTCACCCATACCATCAACACCACACCGACATACACGATCGTCTCGTCATAAATTAGTCGATTCGACAAGAACGCGTAGCCTAAAATGGGAATAGTAAAGATGACAACTAGGATCGACAAGCTAAGTACCGGTGACCACATCGTCCGTTGCCAGAAACTTCGTTCAATCAATACGAATGTGAAGATGAAGAGCACAACAATCGTGATCATCAATTGATGAATGACAAAGTTGATGAGCGAAGAAGGATACATCATAGATAGCATTGGTTGGTACGATAGTGCTTGTTCAAATGATCCTTGAGTCGGAATCATCTTGTCCTCGAACCAACTTATAAATGCTATGTATTGTAACTTGAGGGCAATCCATTCGACGGCGAACAATCCTAAAGTCATCATCAAAATCGTAGCAAGTTTGGCGGAAAAGATTGTCATCCGTTTTTGTGGCATCGTCAGAAGTCGTAGCATGAACGTCCCTCGTCCTTGAAAATCGCGATACCAAATCCATATGCTGTATAGTAACACGGTAGCGACGGCAATCCCGAGGGATAAAAGATATGGAGTCCCGTTTAAGTAACTGACAAACATTAATTTGTAGTCAGCTGCTCCCTCTCGTCGCAACTGTTCATACTTATCCGTCTCATTCCATAAAAAGTAACCGAGCCATCCAAACTGGACGACGAGGAGACCTGCGACGAATATTAAGAACGGTTTCGTGACACGCTCGACTTCCCAACTCAATAGTTTCAATAAATTCATGCCCCGTACTCCTCTCTCATCACATCGACGATGGATTTCCCGTGAATGAAACGGACATCCTCGACATCAAACTCACGAACAATGCGTCCGTTATTCAACATGACCGCCTTGTCGATCAAGTACTCGATATCCTCAATTTCATGTGTCGTGATGAGGACGCCCCGGTTCTCCATGATTTCACTAGAGAACAGTTCAACAATCTGTTCTTTCGAAAAGACATCGATTCCTGAGAACGGCTCATCGAGCAATAGATAATCCGGATCTTGGGCAATCCCGAGCGCAAGGTTCGCTTTGGCGAGCGTCCCTTTCGATAACTCGCTCAACTTGTCCTCCGGGAACAATTTAAAATCTTCGACGAGACGAGCAAATAATGCCGAATCAAATGTCGGATAAAAATCTTTCATAAACGCCTCACATTGTTCAATCGTGAAATGAATTGGGAACATCGCATGGTCGGCGACAAAGGCGACACGATTCAAATCAATTGGTTTTCCATCAATCAATACCGAACCTTTATCGAAAGGTGTCAATCCCATGATGCCTTTCAATAACGTCGATTTCCCCGTTCCGTTTAGTCCGATGAGGCACGTGATCTCCCCTTTGTTTGCTGTGAACGAAACGTCTTCAATGACTTGTTTCCGGCGATAGCGTTTCTTAACTCCCAACACTTCGATCATCGTACATCCCCTCCTTGTACTGTCGTTTGATTTTCTCGACCAGCTCGTCCACCGAGACGTCGAGTTCTTGAATCGCTTCCACAAATACCGCGACCGCATCATCTACAATCTCAGAGCGAATGTGTTTGAGGATGACGTCATCTGTCGTCACGCGACTCGGTCGATTTCGTTCGGTCGTAATCAATTGTTGGTCCTCCATTTCCTTGAACGCTTTTTGAACGGTGTTCGGATTAATTTTTAAATCGTTTGCTAGTTCTCGTCGGGATGGCATCTCATCCCCGGCTCTCAGTTCACCGAGCGCCATCTTCTTCTTGAAGTAGTCGACGACTTGCAGGTAAACCGGTGCCCTCGTATTGAATTGCATGTTCATCACCTTTCTAAGTGTATGACATGGTTAATACACTTTCTAACTGTATTATTAGCGTAATACACTTTGACGTCAATCATTTTTTTCAAATTTTCTCCAAACAAAAAACATCTGACACGTACGTCAGATGTTGAAACGTTCAGTCAGAGCACGATGTCTGCTCCTCTTTTCGGGTCGACATGTTGTAGATAGAATTCTTCCCCTGGCCAGTACCTGCGCTTGTATTTCTCAAGCCGTGCTATCGGATCACCGAGGTATGTATCCCGGTTTAATACCCGCTCGTACCGAACTTTTCGGGGACAATCGAGATAAATCACATAATCATAATAAGGTCGCCATTCCGGTCGTTGTAGAAAAATTCCTTCGACGACGACTGTATGCGCAGATGATACGTCCACGACCTCCTCTGCGATGACATCTCGTTCATACACGTAACGAGGTAACGTCAATTCCGTCTTCCCATTCCTCAATGGACGAAACAGTTCACGTTCTAAGCGCGACACGTCCCATTGAAGTGCGTAATACTCGGTCGGTTCAGGCTTTCCGGTCTGATAGCGTCTGTCACGTTCGACGATATAGTCATCGATGTGAAGAACGTAAACATTCGGTTCATTGCTCAAATGCGAGACGAGTGTCGTCTTGCCCGCTCCACTCAATCCATCAATCGCTACGACAAACGGTCGATTCCCTGAGTGCATCGAATGCGCTGCACGAATGACGTCCGATACGTTCATGTCGTTCCTCCTCACACAAAAGAAGTCAGCTCACGAATGAGCTGACTTTAGTTTACCAGAGTACCCAACCTCGTGCTCCAGGAGGTGCACTCTCAATCAAGTGCCAGATTGGAACCGTGTATGCAAAGGCGATCAAGACGAATGTCACCGTGATCCATAGTTTCCAGTTCTCGAAATAACGAGGTGTATCCATCGCCGCCTCTTCTGTCTCAGCGAGCGGGAATTCTTCTTCTCCTTTAGGAGCGAGGAATGACAAGTTGAACATCGAGTAGACGAAGATGAGAACAGAGATGAACAAAATCGTTCCCCCGATTGCCATCATGACGTGATATGGGATCCACTCACGCGTCAACGCATCCGAGAAATAAGTTGCCGGACCCGTACGACGTGGGTTCCCGTTTAATCCTGAAATATGCATCGCATACGACATGATGCTCATACCGACTGCCCACGTCCCTGCTTGAATCAATCCAAATTTGTTCATCGCCTTCGTCAACGTACGACCACGAAGGACTGGGACAAGCCAGTATGCCGTTCCGAAGAAGGTTAAGGCAACGGCAGTTCCGACTGTGATATGGAAGTGACCCGTGACCCAAAGTGTATTGTGGACCATCGCATTCAATTGGTGCGAAGCGTTGATGATCCCACCTGCACCAGCTGGGATGAAGAATAACATCCCGATGAATGGTGCGAGGAAACGAACGTCGCCATACGGCATTTTCTTCACCCAACCGAACAACCCTTTCGCGCCGAGCGCGCGTCCACGAAGTTCAAACGTCGCAAAGAGCGAGAATGCTGTCATAAACGATGGGATAACGACCAAGAACGTCAAGATGACTTGAACGAACTTCCAAAACGGTTCGATCCCTGGTTCTGTCAACTGATGGTGGAAACCGACCGGGAACGAGAAGAGCAAGAACAACAGGAACGCCATCCGTGCCAACGCATCCGAGAAGATTTTTCCACCGATGACTTTCGGCACGACCGTATACCATACAATATATGCCGGCATGAGCCAGAAATAAACGAGTGGGTGTCCGAAGTACCAGAACAATGTACGAGACAACTCGATTCCGACTGTATCTGTCCATCCTAACGAGAGCGGAAGGAGTTGGAAAAGAATCGTTGCTGCGACACCGAGTGTAGCAATGTCCCAAAGAAGCATCGTCATAATACTCATATATGCAGGGAGTGGTGGATGAATCCCAGGATTGTCACGTTTGTAGTCCGCATACATGCGGAACATCGCAAACGATGCCATCCATGTCCCGACTACGAATAAGACGAGCCCGACATAGAAGAGCGGGTCTGCCATAAGCGGTGCATAAAATGTATATAAGACCGTCCCTTTATTGGCCAAAATCATGACGGTTACCATGACAGCACCGATGATCATCGTCCAAAAACCGAGCCACGCGACGCGTGTCGGGAATGATTCAAAGCGTCCGAACGATTTCGCAAGGAGTGCATATAAGAGACCGATGATGAACATGGTCGTGAAAACAATCCCGAGCATAATACCGTGAGCCGTTAGCAATTGATAATATCCAAAGATTTCAGGAATGACACCCGTCCGAATCAACGTTTGAGTCAATCCGGCTAGCGCCCCAATCAAGATGGCGAGTACCGATACAAAAACGTGACCATAAGCTAGGCGTGCTTCCTTCGCTCCGATGCTCGGAACCGGGACCCCACGTTCCATCTCCCATTGCTTTAGTTTAGATGATACGTCATTCATTTACTCCACCACCTTGATTTTAGTCGACATCATGTGATGTCCTGATCCGCAATATTCGTTACAAAGAATTAAGAACTCACCCGCATCTTCGAACGTATACGTCAATGAGTTGATATGTCCAGGGACGACCATCATGTTGACCGGTGTACCCGTCAACTGAAATCCATGAACGACGTCAGGTGACGTGACGAGGAATGTCACTTTTGCCCCTTTTGGAATTTCAACATTTCCTGGTGTGAACGTAAACGCTTGTGCGATCATGACCAGTTCGTATTCATTTTCACCAATTTGATGAAGTCCTGGTTTGTCAAATGGAGCTGTCTGATTTACTTTTGCCGGGTCAATCAAATCCGCATCCGATGCGGGTTGATTGCCTGCCGCGAATGCGGATACCCCAAGAACAGTCAAGAAGACTGCGAGAAGAATGATACCAAATGTTAGCCAATATTTTTCTAGTTTATGAATATGCACGACGAGACCTCCTCCCTACATGTTTATCGTGTGACGAATAAGTAAAAGACTGATGACCACATGGCGATGATGACACCCGCCACGATCATGACCGATGTAAACGTTCCCTTTAAGTTCGGCTCTTGCCCATCTTTATGTTCCACGTGTAAGACCCCTTTCGGTTGTTTTTCCACCTTTATTGTATGCAATCGCCAAGGCGTTAATATGTGATATTTATCACTTCAAAAGTGACAATCACATCAATTTTGCGTAGTTTCAACACATAAAGTTCACATTTATTCAAAACAGTCCACAAAAAAACCGCCTGATGTAGAGGCGGTTTACAAACGACATATTCCTGCTGGACAACCCTCGCAATGGCATAGTTCCTTTAAAAAATCGACATCGTGGATGACGATCGATTTACCGGTCGTGCTGATGACCCCATCCTTTCGCCACTGACTAATCAAGCGGTTCACCGTCTCTCGCGGGGCTCCGATCAATTGTCCGAGCTCACCATCGGAAGGATGACGAGGAATCACGATTGTACCTTCTTCCTCCACACCTTGCATCGCAGCCATCCGAAGCAACGTCGAGGCTAACGCCCCTGGTTTACCGTATAGCAATAAGTCACGTACTTTCATCTCGGAATGTTTACGCATCATCGAGGTCCATCGTAAGATTTCTCCAGCAAATCGAATATCACGTTGCATGAGCGATTCCAATTCACGTTTTGAAATCGTCCCGATTGTACTCTCTTCGGTCGTCTCGATGCTATATGAACTAGGGAAAGTCTCCACAATATCGAATTCACCAAAGAAATCATCTGCCCCATACATGAACATGACAAGCGGATTTCCCTTTTTCGTGATTTTTGTGAATTTGACAGAACCACTCTTTAAGTAAAAGAACTTTTCACACTTCTCGCCTTCCCAACATACGATACTCGCTTTCGGATGATGTTGGATCGTCATCATTTCGAGTAACAATTGCTTCGTTTCATCTGAGAATACAAAACTGTTCGGTTGGGTCGTTCCACATTGCATTGACATAGCTCGGTGCTCCCTCCATGTTTCATTCGTCCGTTCCATTTATGACTTTATTATACAGGAGTGTGACAGCGAGTATCAGAAAAGTATGTGACATTTCAAACAATCTTTTCAAAATAAAAAGATTCGGTATAGCACCCGAATCTCTTTATTCCCTTATCGTTGAATAAAACGAATCAATTGTTCGGCCGGTTTGAAGTTCGGATATCGGACCGGTAAATCAAATTTCGTCGTATTTTTCAAAATGGACTTCGCATGACTGAACGTCTCAAAACTCGTACGTCCATGATAGGCTCCCATTCCGCTCTCACCCACTCCACCAAACGGTAGATTCGGGTTGGTCAAGTGCATGATAACATCATTCACACATCCGCCACCAAAGGAAAGGTGCTTCATGACGGTTCTTTCCACATCCTTCGACTCGGTAAAGAGATAGAGCGCCAATGGGTGAGGTCGGTCCGAGATGAACTCGATCACTTCATCTAGTTGACGATATGGAATGACCGGTAAAATCGGACCGAAAATCTCATCTTTCATCACGTCAGCATCTTCATGGAGGTTCGTCATGACGGTCGGTGCGATTTTCAGTTCATCCCGATCCGTCTCTCCACCGAACACAAGATCACCTTCTGTCAAATAGTGAGACAAACGGTCGAAGTGTGATCCATTGACGATGCGCGTGTATCGTTTCGTACCGACACCGTTCCCAAACATCGCAAACGCCTCTTGTTTGATCGCTTCTAATAATGCTTCTTGTTGTGATTCATGAACGAGCACATAGTCTGGTGCGACACACGTTTGCCCGGCGTTCATCCATTTTCCCCACGCGATACGTTTTGCCGCAATGGAGACGTTCGCATCTCCGTGAACGATCACAGGTGATTTTCCACCAAGTTCGAGCGTGACTGGCGTCAGGTGTTTCGCTGCCGCCTGGTTGACGATTCGGCCAACTTGCGTCGATCCCGTGAAGAAAATATAATCCCATTTTTGGTCCAACAGCTCTTGCGCTGTGTCTTTATCTCCTTCGACACTCGCCACATATCGGTCAGTGAAGGCACGCTCTAACACTTGCGTCAGGACGCGCGCCACATTCGGCGTTAATTCTGAAGGTTTGACGACGGCCGTGTTCCCTGCGGCAATCGCACCGATGAGCGGCGCAACAGCCAATTGGAATGGATAATTCCATGGAGCGATAATCAATACCGTACCATATGGCTCGTACTGAACCTCACTCTTCATCCCAAGATGGATGGCCGTTCCTCGGACACGCTTCGGACGCATCCATCTTTTCAATTCACGCGTCGTTCGTGAAATCTCGTCGTAAATAAATCCGATTTCCGTCGTGTATGCATCCATTTCGGACTTGTTCAAATCTTCGCGAAGGGCCTCTAACAAATCCGCCTCGTGATGCTTAATGGACTCCTTTAAAAACGTCAGCATGCTCAAACGAAATGCCATTGATTTTGTCGCCTGGGTTTTAAAGAAGCGGCGCTGTTTCTGGACTAGTTCGTCAATCGTCAACTGTTCAATCGGTGCCAGCATGAAATTTCCTCCTTATGATTCATCACATTGATTTCATTGTAACATCGTGTGAAAAGCGAATCGAAAAAAAACGCTTTCATCGATTTAACGCACACAAAGCGTTTAAATGTTTAAACGTTTAATCATAGAGTAATCGATTGCCTCGGTCGTGTCAAAACATCTGTCCCTTCTTTCGTGCACTGACAAGAAAGATGAGGCTCGCGCTCCCTAAAATCAAGCCGGTCAGTGTGAATTGCTGGGCGATTGAGAGCGGAAGAACACTTAAGAACGATGACCCCACTACCGTTCCAAGAGAGAAAAAGGCATAGAACGCACCGTATGCCCTCCCTCGATTTTGTGGAGAAGTTGCTTGAATCAACAACGTATTGATGGCCGGGAATAAAATGGCAAACCCGACACCATATAAGGCAAGTACCCCATATAGGCTCATTTGTACACTCGATTGTCCAATGAACACCTGGCTTGCCCCAATGATTGCCACCCCAAGCGCGGTCAATTTGGTCGGCGAGAACCGATCGAACAATCGATTCGTCGGTAATAAAAAGAATGAAACGGCGACCACGCCGAACAGACTAAGTAGCGTCCCGCTCAACCTTGAATCATATCCAAGTTCCTGTACATGGAGCGGTAATAAAAAGGCGAGTGCCCCTTGGGAAAACATGAGGAAGAACGCACCCCAATAGGCCCGAATCACTTTCGGATCCGGCTTTTCCCGTGTCTTCTCTTTTTCTCTTATTGTCTCGCCCGTTTGACTTCGTCGCATCGTCACAATCGTCACGACGAGAATCACCCAACCGAATAAAGAGACGAATAAAAAAACGGTCGGTGGTGATGTGACACTGGCGACAATTCCACTGAACGCAGGACCGATGATGGCCGCCAATCCGACAAAGCTACCGGTGATGGCAACTTTCTTTCCTTGACGGTTCATCGAGGTGATGTTCGCAGACAGCGTAAAGGCAGCCGGCACGATGAGTCCTGCCATAAAGCCGTGGACACATCGGACAAGCAGTAACATGAATGGCGACTCGACGAATTGATAGGCCAATAAACTGAGGCTCGTCAAAAATAAACCGAGAATCAACACACGATATGGGCCACTTTTGTCGGTCCATATACCGGAAAGCACATTTCCAAACGTGTTCGTCAACGAATAGATTGCAATGGAAAAGCCAGCGAGAAACGAAGATGCCCCAACGGATACCGCAAACGTACTCATGATTGGAAGTTGGACGAATAAATCAAAAAAGGCAAAAAATACGATTGTATATAATATAAAACGTGATGGCGTTTTCATCGGACTATTCCTCTTTCCCGTGATCTTATTCTTAGTCTAGCTGGAGCTCCAATCGTTTCATAGGGATGAATGGGTTTAGACACAAAAAATCCCTACAGCCAGAGGCTATAGGGAAAGTCGCTTAGTTTGTCACTTCGACGGCTGTGTCGAGAGCGACACGAATCATTTCATCAAACGTCGACTGACGCTCTTCTGAAGTCGTCTCTTCACCAGTCAACAAGTGGTCAGAGATCGTGAGGATCGTCAACGCATTCACTTTGTGTTTTGCTGCAAGCGTGTAAAGACCTGCTGCTTCCATCTCGATCGCGAGGCAACCGAAGTCCGCCCATTTCTTGAAGTGATGGAAATCATCTTGATAGAATTGGTCAGCCGTGAAGATTTGTCCGACTTTGACCGGAATCCCTGCTTTCTCTGCGTTCATATACGCACGATGTAGGAGGTCGAACGTCGCTGTTGGCGCATAGTCCATTCCGTTGAAACGAACACGGTTTTGTCCCATTTCACTTGATGCGCTCATCGCAATGACGACGTCACGTACTTTGACGTCTTCTTGAATGCCGCCCGCTGTTCCGACACGAATCAAGTTTTTAGCACCGTACGACATGATGAGTTCGTTCACATAAATCGACATCGATGGGACACCCATCCCTGTACCTTGAACCGAGATCCGTTTGCCTTTGTATGTTCCTGTGAAGCCGTACATGCCACGAACTTCGTTATATAATTCGACGTCTTCTAAAAACGTTTCCGCGATGTATTTGGCGCGAAGCGGATCCCCTGGAAGTAATACCGTTTCTGCAATTTGTCCTTCTTGAGCTCCAATGTGTACACTCATGTTTGAATTCCTCCTTTAAGCTTGTCGTTGAACTTGTTCCCGAAATTCGTTCGGAGTAACACCGACTTGTTTTTTAAAGACTTTTCGGAAATATTTGTCGTCCGAAAAGCCGACTGCTTGGGCGACTTCATAGATACGCTGTCTACTCGTTTCTAACAGGCGCTTTGCTTCGTTCATCCGAATCGTCAATACGTACTCAGATAAATTCACGCCATATTGTTGTTTAAATCGTCGTGAGATATACTCCCGACTTAAGTAAAACCGTTCACTCATTCCTTGCAAACTCAGTTCTTCCGCAAAGTGTTGTTCAATATAAGTTCCAATCTGGGCAATCGGATCTTCACTCGATTCATGTACTACGTCCGCCAACGCACGTGCCAACGTATCGTTTAATACATCCGGGTCGATCGGCTTCAACAAATAATCAAAGCTCCCGTATTGAATGGCACGCCGCATGTACGAATATTCATCGTATCCTGTCAACACAACGAGCTTAGAATATGAAGCGTGGTCGTGTACCCACTCCATCAGCTCGATGCCATCACAATGGGGCATTTGAATATCGGATAGAATTAAAGCCGGTCGTTCCTGCTCGATGAGCGCCTTCGCCTCAAGTCCGTTCTTTGCCTCGAGTACGGCCTTCACACCGAACCGTTCCCATTCGCCGAGTAATTTTACCGCTTCCCTTACTGGAGATTCATCATCTACAATCAACACTTTCGTCATGATGCCACCTCTTTATCCGTTGCCGGGAAACGCATCATGATTCGAAAACCGCCTGTTTCAGGTGTAGCCAACATAAATTCTGCCTCCCGATTATAGTTTAACATGAGTCGATCACGAATGTTTCGTAATCCTGTGCCCTCTGTGTCATAAAATGTCGAATCATTTTGTTCGATTCGTGACATGACTCGTTCCCACTCTCCCGTCGTCAAAGAACGACCGCTATTCTCGCAACGAATTACGAGTGTTGCCCCCTCATTCCATACCTTCACATCAAATCGATTTGCTAAAGCTGATCCATCCCGCTCGAACCCATGTTTGAAAAAGTTCTCTGCGAGCGGCTGTAAAATCATTTTGGGAACAATCCGTTCTTGAAGGTCTTCAGGGACTGAGACGCTCACTTGAAACTGATTCGGAAAACGCACGTCTTGCAGCCGAATGTATGAGTTCAAATGTTCAATCTCTCGTTTCAGCGTCACCATCGACTCTTCTGGATGCATCGTATATCGCATCATCGAAGAGAGTTGTGTGATCAATCGATAGACCGTCTTGCCGTCTCCCTTCAATGCCAATGTGCCAATCGACTGTAACGCATTGAATAAGAAATGCGGATTCGTTTGCGCCTGCAACGCCCGAAGTTCGTTTGTCCGATTTTCTAATGCCAGTTTATACTCCCGTTGAATTAAATCATCAATCCGTTCAATCATTCGCTTGAACTGTCTCCCGAGCACACCGAACTCATCATTTCCGAGGGAATCGAACGACACGGTCATATCCCCTTGCTCGATTCGCCATATATTTGAAGTCAATGTCTTGATGGGAGTCGTCAGTTTCATCGAGGCATAGGTCGCGCCGATCAGTGCCAATATGAGAGAGATGATTCCAACTAATAAAATAATGAACGATGTTCGTGAGGCTGGTTCCGTCAAGAGCTGATCTGGGATTGACTTTCCAACGTAGAATTGTTGATGATCAAACTCAAATGTTTTTGTGATTTGATGGTGTTTCCCATCAGTCGAAAGCGATCTCGGTTGAATCGAAGAAGGAATCTCGCCATCCCCAAGATGGGCGAACACACGATTGTCCTCACCGACGAACCATAGACTTTCATCCGGACTATTTTGAAGAGAAGCCAACTGTCCGATGAATAAATCTTCTGGGATATCGAGTGATAGAATGGCTAACGGTTCATCCGTTTCAATTTTATCGAGTCTGAAATGAAGGGTGACGACATCTTCTTGTGTCACAATCGGTCCAAAATCATGATACGGGATGAGCGGATGTGACGCTTCAAGCAGGACGCGACTTTTCGGATTGTTCAACAACTGTTGTTGGACAGCACTCGGTTCTCGCTTCGAACGTGGTGACACCTTCATTTTATAAGCAGCAAATGAGTCCATATCTTCAAGCATCAACAGTTGAATTTGCGCTACATCTTCCCGGGACAAATACATCGCGAGGAGCGCACGTCTTACTTCAATCTCCGTCTCTCTTAATGACAACCCCGGTCCATACTCCAATATGTCCAATACGTCACGATCAGCGTATAGACTTGTCGGCAGTCGACTCAAGTCAGAGATATAACGTTCCATCTGACGCGTTCCCCGTTCGAGCGACCATTCGGTCATTTCGAGTCCGCGTTCACGTTCACGGTCTTGTACATACCAAAACGAAATGATTGTCGCGATTATGACCGGCACGATGATGGTCAATGCAATCATTCCCGTTAACTTTGTCCGAATGCTATTCACCGATATCCCCCCTACCTCACGAGTATATCACGCGTTATGCAAACGTTTGCAAAGAATTCTAAAAAAATCCCGTTCCTTTCGAAACGAGATTCAATCTGTTACTCATATGATTTCATTAATTCAATGATTGCCGGACCTTGTCCCATGTCTCGCGCTAAATCAATCGGTGTCATGCCTTCTTCATTTTCAATCGTGACGTCCGCACCGTTATCAAGTAAGAGGCGTACCGTTTCAGGATCGATGTCGTCATTATAGAACAAGTTATGAAGTGGTGTTTCCCCATATTCGTCTTGTATGTTCACATCTGCGCCGTTTGCCAGTTCCGCTTCAATATCTTCGTAGTTCGCATTCATGTACGTCAGCTCTTGAATCGGTTCACCTAATTCCGTTTCCCAATCCTCTTCGAAATCCTCGCTCATTGCCGATGCAATGATGTCAGATAAATCATCATTCATGACGAAATAAGTGATGATCGCCCCGTATCCGATGACCGTCAATAGAATCATTGAAATGACAGAGGCTCTTACATATTCTGCTGTTTTAAAGACCGGAACATTTTCTTCCCCGGCATGTGTCGCAATCGCCGCGATGCGTTTCGGTAACGTTGGATGTGTTGACAATAATTCACTAAACTTCGCAATGAATCCGTTCTCCCGACTCGCTTCATACAGATAGTCAAATTCATTCACTTCTTTGGCAAGTGGTCCACCGATGGCTAGGACAGTTAACGCTCGTTTCGCCGCTCCGAAATCTTGAAGGTAATGCGCAGCCATCCGGTCACACGTATATTCACAAGCACGGGAATAAGCGGACCCTAAAAACGGGATGATACTACCAAGCAAGACGACCCATTGCTTTTGAACATGGTTGCGACGAATATGTGCCAATTCGTGCGCGATGACAAACTCGACTTCTTTTGTCTGACCAGTCCGTGTCAATTCCACGACGTCAGAATATAAGATGACCATATTCTTTTGAAAGAATCGTGTGGCGAAAGCATTTAACAGGCCGCCCGCTTGTAAGATATAGACATCCGGCAACAATCGAATGCCCATCTCAGTCCCCACGCGTTGAACCAACTCATGAAGCTCTGTGAACTGACGAGGCGTCACCTTGACACCATTCGTTCGAATATATCCGATTTGAATCCAGTGCGTAAACAGCGAGAGTGCTACAATTGTCCCGATAATCCATAAGAAAAGTCCGAATGATACGATTGTCAGAGCGATTCCTAAAATCAAGACGAGTACGCTTGCAGCGACTAATAATGAGAAGTATAACTTTTCTCGTTTATGTACCAAGTTTGAATGTTCCATCTATTTTCTCCTTCTTTTTCCAAAATACATGTTTAATTATACCGTTCCTTCCAGAAGAAACAACGAAAAAAATAGAAACTGACGGATGTGTCAGTTTCTAGCGGATGGTCATTTGATAGAGTTTGTCGTCTTGCGATTGTGGATTGCCACGTCCGTCCGTATTGTTCGAAATAAAATATAACGTATCGTCATCCAACCACACGTCACGAATTCGCCCTACGCCTTCGACAATCGTCGTGACTTGCTTCGTTTCCCGGTCGATGGCGACAAGTCGTTCGTTCCGTAGTGTCGCCATATAGACATACTGCGCATCGGTCGCAATCCCGGATGGCGCCCAAGACGTGTCCCCGACTTCAAACCATGGCGTGACGAGACCGTCTCGTTCCTCGTTTGCCTCAATGAGTGGCCATCCATAATTGTTCCCTTCTTCAATCACGTTGACCTCGTCATGTCCGCTCGCCCCATGTTCGCTCGCATAGAGAACGTCGTCAATCCGACTCAGTCCTTGTGGATTCCGATGACCCAATGAGTAGATCCAGTCGGTCGGTTCGCCGTCACCCGACAATGGAATTCGTAAAATCTTCCCTGCTAGAGACGATTCGTCTTGAGCGAGTTCAGGCACAAGTGCATCACCTGTCGTCACCCAAAGGTATGCTCCATCGATTAGCAGACGTCCCCCGTTATGGAAGCGCGCCCCCGGAATTTGGTCTAGCAGAACCCCGGTCTCTTCAAATCGTTCCCCGTCCCACGTCAATTCGACTACCCGATTCTGAATATTCCTTCCGGACGAGCCATACGTGTGGTACGCATAAAGGATTCCGCTCGACTCAAAATCTTCGCTTAGCGCGATCCCAAGCAACCCGCCCTCACCAATTTCGAACACGTCCTCGTTCAAGGTCACTTCCTGTTGTGTCGCGCGACCCGAATCATCGATTACCGTGATAGTGCCACCACGTTCCGATACGAGCCATCCGTCCGAAGTTCGAGCGAGTGACCACGGAATCTCCAAATTTTCAGCGATGGCGGTCACATCTCCAACGTTTAGCTCCGTCTCTTCACCAGTGTTTGATTCCTGCGTGGTGGTCGTCTCCTCACGTGGTGGTTCTTCCGCAGGTGGTGATTCCGTACCTTCGTTCGTCGATTCTGGCGCACATCCCATAAGAAACAATAGTGTCACAATCCCGATTTGACGTTTCATGTTGGCTCGCCTCCCTTTTCCTCATCATACCCTTGTTTTACGGGCGCTGTGAAGGTTCCGGTGGGCGGGCTGGCAAACGGGTTGCGATGATGAAGGCAATCACGGCTGCAATCATCGCCCCGATGAAGATACTGTTTAGTCCGGTCGCAATAATCTGTTCACCTTGCAGACGGACAGAAGCATCCAGCGTTTTCGTGATACTTTGATTGAAGAAGTCTTCTAAAGATACTTGGGATAACGCAATGCTTTCTTTAAAGTCGTTGAGCACGACAAAGTTAAAGACAGCTCCAAACACGGCGACACCGAGTGTTTGACCGACCGTACTTAAGAAGGAATTGGTCGCGGTTGCCGTTCCCCGCTGATGATAGGAAACGACGGTTTGCAACACGACGATGAACATCGGTTGCGACAATCCGAATCCTACCCCAATCAGTGCCACCGCACCATATACCCACAAATCTGAGCTTGATTGAGATAAGAGTGTCAACGTGAACGTTCCGATGACGAGTAGCCCCATCCCAACTAACGCGCGGCGTCTTGGAGAGGCCACACCGAGTGTCCGTCCCCCGATAATCGAAGTGAATGTCCATGCAACAGACAACGGCATCAACATGAATCCAGCCTCGGTCGCTGTCTTTCCTAATACGGCTTGCGCCCAAATCGGGATGTAGGCAGACATGGAAACGAGCACCCAGGCCGCGAAAAAGACAGAACCGTTAATGGCCGCAATCGTCGGTTGCTTGAGCAAATCAAACGGCAATAACGGTGATTTTGCTCTTCGTTCTGACAAGAAAAATCCACCTAACAATGCGAGACTTAGTACACCGCTCCCGACGATGGTCGTCGTCCATTCATTCGTTTCACTGAACGTGATCAGAGCGTATAAAAACGCGGTCGTTCCCCCAGCGAACAAGAGAGCACCTTTCAAATCAATCCGCTCGCTCGTTTCAGCGACGGTTTCTTTATAAAAAAGAATAATCATGATGAACGAGAGTAACGCAAATGGCACGTTTAATAAGAATACGTAACGCCAAGACAACGTTTCGACCAAAAATCCACCGATGACAGGACCGAGCACACCTGATACACCCCACACGGCACTTAAGATCCCTTGAATTTTTCCACGCTCTTCATATTTATACAAATCTCCAATAATCGTCATCGAAATCGGGAGGACGGCACCAGCCCCTAGACCTTGCAACGCCCGAAAGACGATGAGTTGTTCCATGGATGTCGCTAACCCACATAACAAGGACGACACCGTGAACAATCCGATTCCAAACAACAAGACGCGCTTACGCCCGAACAAGTCTGCCACTTTCCCGTAAATCGGTGTTGAGACCGCCGTAAAAAGTAAGAAGGCGGCAAACACCCAGCTGACAAGTGTTGCCCCGTTCAACTCACTGGCGATGACAGGCGTCGCAACCGACACGACCGTCCCTTCAATCGCCGCTAAAAAAGTTGCCAGTAAGAGGGCAACGGTTACGTTTTTTCTCATTCATTCCATCTCCCCAAAAAAATAGTGGCGTCGGAAGGTTCCGAACACCACTTCAACTGTCTATTATTTTGTGCGAGCCGCGTCGATTTGACAAGTGTCATCTCTCGATTCAAATAGAATTCTTTTAGGCGTTCGTATGCCGCTCGTTCATCGTGGACATGTACCTTCCCACAAATAGCACCAGCCTTCATCATCCAGACTTCATCTGACAACATTGCCGCGACATCTAGTTGATGTGTTGAAAATACGATGACTGCTCCTCGCTCCGCCTCTTCGCGTAGTAAGTTTTGAAGCATCTGCATCCACAGCGGATCGAGTCCGTTCGTCGGCTCATCCAACAACAAGATGTCGGGTTTGCTCACCAGAGCCTGAGATAACAAGAGGCGTTGTCGCATCCCTTTTGAAAGTTCGGCAACGCGCTTCCGTTTATGTTCATACAAACCGACTCGTCTTAGTACTTCAGAATTCGGACGTGCTCCTTGTAAAAGAGCATAGTAGGCATAGGTCTCTTCGACGGTCCATGCTTCATCAAATGAGAAGTCATCTGGCATATAACCAAAACTATCATTGTATTTCATCCGCTGTTTCATCGTGTAACCATTCAACTGTATGGTTCCGGTGCTCGGTTTGATCGTACCGTTCATTAGATTCAAAAGTGTCGACTTCCCCGCACCGTTGCTTCCGGTAAGTGCAACGATTTTACCTGGGGCGATTTCTTCACGAACGGGATGGAGTGACCATGAATCGCCATATTTTTTCCCAACGTCCATACAGTTAATCATGTTTCTTCCCTCCGTACATGGCTGTCGAGGCTAGCCATAGCATGAAACTACTTGTCATGAGCAAGCTAGACCAGACTACGACATGCCCGATCGGTTGATTCATCCAATGCAACAAATCGAGATAGACATCCCCGAACACGTCGGTTGATGACACGCTCGTACTTGCCCACACTCGCATCAAGTCAAATCCGTTTAGAAATAGTGCCACTGTCATCCCGTTCACTTGCATCCCATAAGGAAGTTCAGAAATGATGGTCACAAGAATCGTCGGCCAAAGTAAAATGAAGACAACCCATATGAGAAAGGCCAGTAGTATTGCTCGAATCCGTTTGCGCGCGAGTAGTCCGAGCAAGGTCCCAAGCGCTGTCGCATACATCGTCAATCCAATCGCATAAAACAACAGAATCATCCATGTTGCAAACGACTGTGCGACCACGAGTGAGGCAATGAAGAAAGCTAATAACAAAATCAGGACTTGTGTAACGAAAAACGAGCTGAATCGGATGAAGATCAATTTCCACTTCGGATAAGTAAATGTTGAAAGAAGGGTCAGTCTTTTCGACTCCCCTTCCTGCCCCCAATGAAGTGCTGTCGTCAGCAAAATCAATAAAGGAAGCAATAGACCAAGCACCGTGATGAGCGTTGCACTGACATTCGTATACTCTGCGGCTACAGGTAATGCTTGGCCAAGTCCACCGAGAAGGACGAGCGTGAGGACCCAAGTCAGGAGAAAAGCATAATTCTCTCGTTGACGTAGACTACGTGCCCACTCCATCTTCCATAGAGACATGATTTACTGTCCTTCTTCTTCTGAGTCCATCTCCATGTCCATCTCACCATCTTGATTCATTCCGTCCATTGAACCATCGTCGTCCATCTTCATATTCATCTCGCCACGTTCCCATGTATGATCTTTTAATTGATCAAAGTCCATCATCTCGCCGCCATTTTCATCGACATATGCTTCAGCATCTGCCTCTTTCGCAAACGAGAGTATGTTATACGCCATCGGTGTTTTCGACTCTTTGTCGTAAACAAACATCGCTTCATCTAACTCGACCCAATCTTTTGTATTGAAGTCTTTTACGTACATCGCAGCAATATCTTCTTCTTTTTGTTCAGGATACCAATCACGCATGAGACAACCGATGTCATCGAACGCATATCCCTTTTCATTTTCCATGATGGCTTCCGCTGCGAACTGCTGATCCATAATTTTCATTTTACATACTTCGCACTCGGTTTCACCCCATTTGATGTCAAACGGTTCTGCCGATGCACTTGAACATGCTCCGAGTGCCAAAGATAGTCCTGCAACAGATAAAAGTCCCGCTACTTGTTTATACGATTTCATGTCGTTTCCTCCCAAATATCCAAATCATGATAATCAATCCAATACTGCTCAAGCTCCAAATCGAGCCATTCCACTTCCATGTCGCCGAATAGGTTTTCGGCGATAGATCGGTTAAAGATTCTTCTTCTGGACTTCTTAATATGTTTTCTAGCATAAGAAGACCTGGCGACCCATACAACAGTTCGAACGCTTCATAGGATTCCGTCAGTAAGAACAAATACGGATCGGTTCGATATGGAATCTCGCTATACCCGTCATGAGTCAGGTCTAGTGTCGCACCACCCCAGACATTTCCTTGTACGACGTTGTCATGTGAGTCGACCGTCGTCACGGTTTCACGATTCCCCAACAGATTGTTCTGAAGAACCATCATCCCTGTTGCTTGTTTTAATTGGAACCCAATATCGTTCCCATTGATTGCATTCCGCTCAAGTGTCGTTCCTGCCGACTGCTCTGCGAGTAAGCCAATATGATTCCCAAAAATATTTGTCATCTCAATCGTTGTGTCAACGGCCTCATATAACATCAGTCCCGTTGCCGTTCCTCCGAATTGGTCATGCACGTTCCCGTTTTTTAAAACGACTCGATTCGTTCCCATAATCATCGCACCGGTCAAATTATGATGAAGTTCGGGTACCGAAATCACAACATCTGTCGGAAACATCAAATGAATGCCGTAGCGCGAATGCGAGACTGTGGGTCGGACAATCGTGTGATTGGACCCGTTCTCTATGTATATCCCATCTCGTACCGTCTTCACGACAACTCCATTTAATTCAGCCGCTTCACTATTCATAAGAACGAGCCCATCTGACTTTCCATTCCCAACCACAACGGTTCGAGTGACACGAACTCCGTAACTATCCTCAATCCATAGTCCAGTTCCAGAAGATTCAATGGAGACATCGAGAAGTTGATGTCCGAGGCCAGATACTTGGATGGCCGGCACCCCATCTTCCTCACACTGATGAATTGATACACGTTCGAGCATCGCTCCCGTTCCACGAATGATAAACGCAGGTTGTCCACAACTCGTATAGACTTTCCCATTTCCATCAAAATGTTCATTCGACTCGATGATGATGGGTTCAGTCAACGAAATTGAATGTTCTTTCGCGTCAACATGTGGTGCCCAACACAAAAATAGGATACAAATCAGTAATCGTTTCATGTCCCCTCCTTCTCAAAAGCGCTTACAACAATCATTCTACTGAAACCCCCACAGGTATGTGTGTGGTTTGTATGGGATTACTGTGACAATTTCTTCATAAAAAAAACACAGACGATGAAGGGGTCATTTCACCGTCTGCGCCATCCTTATTTCACTTTGTCTTGCCATACTTTCGTGAAGTCCTGAAGCATTTCTTCACCTGTTTTTTGTCCACCGACATATGCCTGCATGAGGGCACCATATTCGTTTACAGCTCCATCCGGATACTTGAACCAGTTCCAAGAGATGGTCTTCCCTTCATTCGAATACGCCAAAATGTCATCAGCGAGTGGTCCAAGATCATTGGCTTCAATCGATTTGAAGGCCGGGATGAACTTGAATTTATTGACCATGTAGTCTTTTCCAGTATCCGACGTCGCCATCCACTCTAAGAAGTCTTTCGCTTCTTCTTTATACTTCGAGTTTTTATTGACAACCCAGTTGTTCGGGACACCGACCGGAAGTCGATCCATCTTCTCTGCATCGTCATTGATCGGGATCGGAACGAAGCCCATTTCCATGTCCGGATTCACATCAAGGATCATCTGTTGCGCCCAGTTCCCTTGTTGGAGCATCGCTGTCTCTCCTTGGGCGAACTGTGTGACTTGTGTATTATAGTCCGTCGTCAACGGGTTTTTGTTTCCGTATTTAATCGTCAAATCAAACAGTTTTAAAAACTCTTGGAACTGTTCATTGTCTTCAAACTTCGCTTTATTCTCGTTCAATGCTTGAATGAACGCATCCGGGTCATCCTGTTGTGCCATTGGAATGTTTAATAAATGAATGCCTAAAATCCAAAACTCTGCATAACCGACAGAGAATGGTGTGATTCCTGCTTGATCTAACTTTTCAGCGGCAGCAGTCAATTCAGAAAGTGTTTTAGGTAACTCTTTGATTCCCGCTTTTTCAAATAGTTCTTTATTATAAATGAATCCGTATCCTTCTAGGTTCATCGGCATACCGTAAAGTTTACCGTCCATCGTCATCGGTTCTTTGGCGACTTCTGTCAAATCTCCGACCCACTTCTCACTTGATAGGTCCTCCAATTTGTCTTTCCATGTCTGTGCTTCTGTGAATCCACCATTGTTGAAGATATCCGGTTCGTTGCCTGAAGCAAACTGTGATTTGAGGGCTGCCCCATAGTCTGCACCGCCGCCGACCGTTTGAACCGTGACTTTCACACCTGTTTCTTCTTCGTACTCTTTCGCCATCGCTTCGAGGTCTTTCGCGATCTCCGCTTTGAATTGGAAAACGTTTAACGTGACGTCTTTTTTGTCACCGCTGTCGTTATTTCCTTCAGAAGAACCCTCATCCGTGAGCGATCCGCCACCACAAGCCGCGAGTGATAAGACCATCCCTGCCGTCATGACCGCTGTCGACAATTTCCACTTCCGTTTCATCTCATTTCCTCCCTTAATCTCATCCATTCTTTACAAATTCAACTTTAAATGAAAACGCTTCCACTATGTAGGTGTCAAAATTGACGAATAGGGTGGAAAATGTTGCACAGAAAAAACAGGACTCTTTTACCGAGTCCTGTTCCGTGTTTCTTCTTATTATATTACAACAAGCTGATGCCGGCTTCTTTGCACGACTGAATGACTTCTTGAGGCCAGACCGATGTTTGCACTTCGCCGATATGACGAGCGCGTAAGAGATACATCGCAATACGCGATTGCCCGATTCCACCTCCGATTGTGAGTGGGAGCGTTCCTTCAAGTACCCCTTGATGGAACGGGTACGCACGTTTCTCTTCCGCATCCGCTTTCTTCAGTTGCGCATCGAGTGCCACTTCGTCGACACGAATACCCATCGACGACAGTTCAAAAGCTGATTCGAGTTCAGGATGCCATACGAGAATGTCTCCGTTGAGTGACCAATCATCATAGTCCGCCGCTCGCCCATCATGTTTCATGCCTGAAGCGAGAAGATCTCCGATTTGTGAAATGAAGACGGCACCGTACTCTTTACAGATTGCCGTTTCACGTTCTTTTGGCGTCATCGTCGGATACGCATCCTCCAACTCCTGACTCGTGATGAAATGAATCATCTCCGGAAGAATCGCTTCAATGCCGTACGCTTTCTCTACTTCCGCTTCTGTTTCGCGGAGCGCTGCGTAAATTGACTCAACCGTCGCTTTCAAATATTCCATCGTCCGTTCTTCTCGAGCAATCACTCGTTCCCAGTCCCATTGATCGACGAACAGAGAATGTGTGGCGTCTAGTTCTTCGTCGCGTCGAATGGCGCGCATCTGAGTATATAACCCTTCACCGACACCGAATCCGTAACGACCGAGCGCTTCGCGTTTCCATTTCGCAAGTGACTGAACGATTTCAAGTTCATGTCCCGGATACATCGTATCAAACTGAATGATACGCTCCACGCCGTTCAAGTGATCGTTTACCCCACTCGCTGATTCGACGAATAACGGAGCCTGTACTTGAATCAGTCCGAGTTCACGTGAGACTTTCTCCTCAAAGAGTGCCTTTACTGCTGCGATCGTCTGCTGTCTTTCCTTCATCGTGCTTGTTGCTGTTGTCATTTTCCGTTTCCTCCAATTGTGGAATATTTGAAAATGAAGCCATGAAAAAAAGCCCTCCATTCCCATCGAACATGGGACGGAAGACTTCGGTTCCGCGGTGCCACCCAAATTAGTAGACGAATCTACTCACTTTTTCGAGACAATCATCTCGTAACTCCGATAACGGGGAGCGGTCCGGCTACGTCTACTGGCAAAGCGTTCGGGTAGCGACTCCAGGAAGTTTTTCGACGAAGGGTTAAGACCGGGCTCACACCACCCCCGGATCGCTTGACTCACTACCTTCGTGTACTCGTCCTTTCGACGTCGTTCACAATTGAATTGAGTTCATTATTATAAATATTCTGACTAATGTCAACGGTTTTTTTCAAAAAAAATAATCCTCCGTGTAGCGAACGGAGGATTCCCTTGGGAGGGTTATTTAATCGAACCGCTTGTGATCCCTTTGATGATATGCTTTTGCATGCCGAAGAAAAAGACCAGAAGGGGAACGATTCCTAACACTAAACCAGCTAACGCCAAATCCCATTGTTTCGTGTACTGTCCAAAGAAATAGAATGTCGCGAGCGGGATGGTCCGTAACTCGACATCACGGAGAACAAGTGATGGCAATAAGAAGTCATTCCAAATCCATAGGCTGTTCAAGATGACGATTGTCACCGTGATGGGCTTGAGAAGTGGAAAGACGATGCGCCAGAAGACACCCCACGTCGAACAACCGTCGATGATGGCGGCTTCTTCAATTTCCTCAGGAATCGACTTCATGAATCCGTGATAAAGGAACACCGAGATACCAGACCCAAAACCTAGATACATGACGATCAGTCCCCAATGACTATTCAACAGACCGAGGATACTAGACACCTTCACGAGCGGAATCATGATGGACTGGAACGGAATGACCATCGCAGCCACGAACAAGAAGAAGATCATTGTGGAAATCCAATGTTTCGTCCGAACGAGTTTCCACGCCGCCATCGAGGTGAAGATGACAATGACCGCATTCGCCCCAACCGTGATGAGGAGCGAGTTCAAAAAGACACGTCCATAATTCATCGCTTCCCACGCTTCTGTATAGTTCGACGTCAACCATTCGTTCGGTAAAGCAGACGTGTTCGTAAAGATTTCAGCCATCGATTTGAACGAGTTGGCGACAACATAATAGAACGGTACCAAATAAAGCAATCCGAGTAGAATGGCAACGAGTTCAATGACTCCAAGATTCCAAGAGTAGGTTCCTGGACGAAGCGGTCGCTGCGGAATACGTTGTGATTTCAAAGTCGGTTGATTCTCGACTTGATCTAGTTTTTCCGTCGTCATGCTTCCACCTCCCGTTTTTTCGTCACATACACTTGTGTCACCGTAATCGCAGCCACGACCAAGAAGAAGATGACCGCCTTGGCCGACCCGAGACCATAGTTGTTATTCACAAAAGATTCCGTGTAAATATTTAAGGCTAACATCTCGGTCGATTTAAACGGCCCCCCATTCGTGAGCGACAAGTTCGTATCGAACACTTTGAACGACCAAGAGATGGTCAAGAACAAACAGATGGTGATCGATGGCATGATCATCGGCAACGTGATATGTCGAAGCATCTTGAAACGGTTCGCCCCATCAATTCGTGCCGCCTCCATCAAATCAGTCGGCACGTTTTGTAACGCCGCGATATAGATGACCATGACATATCCACCGCCTTGCCAGATGGCAACAATCACGATGCCCCAAAAGGCTGTTTGCGCATCTCCGAGCCACGGTAATTCGAATAGACTCCACCCCGTCAACGCACCGATCGAGGCAAATCCTTTTACATAAATGAACTGCCAGATGAATCCGAGAATCAATCCACCAATCAAGTTCGGCATGAAGAAAATCGTGCGTAAAAAGTTCCGTGTCTTAATGTTCATCGTCAACAGAAGTGCCAACGAAAAACCGACGATGTTTGTCAATAAGACGGATACGATCGTATATTTCGTCGTGATCCAAAAAGATGCCCGAAACTGTTCATCTTCGAAGAACAAGCGGTGATAGTTTTCCAATCCTACAAAATTTAATTCTCCTGTCACACCGTTCCAATCTGTGAAACTGTAGTAAATTCCATTGAAAAACGGGATGAGCACGATGGCGACAAATGCCAGAAAAGCAGGTCCGACAAATGCTAAAAAGCTCGCAGGTTTTTTCCAATTTCGTCTTCGTTTCGTTCGTTTTGCACGCTCAGTCATGTGTATCGCCTCCACTATCACTGTATCGTGCCTACCCTTTTATGAAAACGGATACATTTGACAGAAAGGGTGGAAAATATTGAACGAAATGAATGAATTTGAACCCATCATGAGTTATGATAAAATCAATGATAATACGAACGGGTTGAATTTATACTGTCTCAATTCACTTTTTAACCCAGTAATACCGAATGTTTTTTATATAAAAAGATATATTGTTCGATAAATGGAGGGACTTTTTGAATGACAACGACGAAACCACTATCTGACCTTACAATTGCCCAACAAGCCAAAACCTTGCCGATTAAAGACATCGCAGCAAAACTCGGATTACACGAAGATGACCTGGATCTCTACGGAAAATATAAAGCCAAACTATCTTACGATGTCCTCGAACGTGTAAAAACACAAGAAGATGGAAAACTCGTTCTCGTCACAGCGATCAATCCGACACCAGCTGGTGAAGGGAAGTCAACGGTGACGGTCGGATTAGGACAAGCATTAAACCAATTAGATAAACAAGCGATCGTTTGTCTCCGTGAACCTTCGCTCGGCCCGACGATGGGCTTAAAAGGTGGCGCCGCAGGTGGTGGCTTTAGTCAAGTTCTCCCGATGGAAGACATCAACCTCCATTTCACCGGGGACATGCATGCCATCACATCTGCCCACAATACGATCAGTGCCATGATCGACAATCACCTGCATCAAGGAAACGACCTCGGCATCGATGTCCGACATATCGTCTGGAAGCGCGTCCTCGATTTGAACGACCGCGCCCTTCGTCATGTCACGGTCGGCCTTGGCGGTCCGGCTCATGGAGTTCCTCGTGAGGATGGATTTGATATTACCGTCGCTTCGGAAATCATGGCGATTCTCTGTCTGGCAGACTCCTTGAGCGACCTTGAGGAACGTATTAAACGAATCGTCGTCGCCTATGACCATCAAAAAGAACCCATTACCGCTGAACAAATCGGTGCTGCCGGTGCTGCGACGTTATTGTTGAAGGAAGCCTTTAAACCGAACCTCGTCCAAACGCTCGAACAAACACCTGCACTCGTCCACGGAGGTCCGTTCGCAAATATCGCACATGGATGCAACTCATTGATTGCAACGAAGACTGCATTAAAACTCGGTGAATATGTCGTGACAGAGGCTGGATTCGGGGCCGACCTCGGGGCCGAAAAGTTCTGTCATATCAAATCTCGAGTCGGTGAGTTGAATCCGGATGCGGTCGTCCTCGTTGCAACCGTTCGCGCCTTAAAGATGCACGGCGGCGTTCCGAAAGATCAACTTCACATCGAGAATGTCGGTGCAGTCGGAGAAGGATTGAAATTGCTTGCGAAACACATCGATACGATGAAAAAACTCGGACTGCCGACGGTCGTCGCATTGAATCGTTTCAATTCAGATACGGAAGAGGAACTAGCAACCGTTCTTGACTGGTGTGCGGCGCACGGCATTCGTGCTTCCCTCAGCGAAGTGTGGGCCAACGGCGGGGTTGGTGGTCGACAGTTGGCCGAAGCGGTCATTGAAGCCGTCGAGTCGAACGAAAGTAAGCTGACGCCATTGTATGAATTGAACGATTCGATTGAACAAAAGATCAAAACCATTGCCCGAGAAGTATATGGTGCTGCAGACGTCATGTTTACAGCCAAAGCCCAAAAACAAATGAAAGAAGTTCAGGCGAATGGCTGGGCAAATCTTCCGATTTGTATGGCGAAGACACCATTCTCTCTCTCAGACGACCCTTCGAAATTCGGCTATCAACAAGGATTCACGATCACCGTTCGCGAATTGAAACCATCAGTGGGAGCTGGATTCCTCGTCGCCTTGACAGGCAACGTGCTGACGATGCCAGGTTTACCAAAACATCCGGCAGCTCTCAATATGGGAATTGACGAATCTGGAAAAGCGATTGGACTTTTCTAAATAGGAGGAAGGCACATGATGGTATCAGAGTTGACGTATTCTGACGGGTATCAAACGGAAGTGATGCATGTTCGAGCAGAACAAGCAATTGGAAAAATATTCATGTTTCATGGGATGCTCGAACATCACGAAAGATATATTGAGTTTGCACACTTTATGGCAAACAATGGATACGACGTCTATGTATGCGACCTGCGTGGTGCGGGTACGAGCGCTCATGACCAACGAACTTACGGTCATCTCAAGCCAGGAACGGGATTTCAACAACTCGTCGATGATGCCCAATACCTCATCAATCAATATGAGGACGAGCGCCCGACATATTTGCTAGGCCATAGTTTTGGGTCCCTTCTCGTCAGACGACTCGGACAAGTCATGGGACACGCCCTCGCCGGTATTGTCGCCGTCGCTCCGCCACCCCATCCCGGAGTTGCAGGGGAACTCGGGCATCGTTTCATCGCCACTGCGATGAAACGGAAAGATGAAACACACCAGTCTAGATTTTTTGAACGACTATTGTTCGGCCGCTACAACTTAAAGTTTTTACCTGCAAGAACAGATAGCGACTGGCTCTCAAGCGTTCCTGACGAAGTCGATTCCTATCTCGCCGATCCGAATTGTGGCGGACTACCTTCTCTCGGATTTTTACACGAAGTGACACGTGCCTCATTAGATGTCACGACGTCTGCACGTATACATGAGCACCCGAAGTCACTACCTGTGCTATTCGTAGCTGGAATGGATGATCCCGTCACGCATGACGGTGAAGGGTTAACCGGCATAATTCGAAAGTATCGCGATGCAGATATCGATCTCGCTGTGGCCACGTACGATCACGCCCGTCATGAAATCCTCCGTGAAATCCATCGTGAACAGGTGTGGTCCGATATCCTCACATGGATGAAGCAAAGTAAGACCCATTAATTTACTTAATCCCCTTTATCAGGGGATTTTTTATTTACCTTATTTTAGAAATGAAATTTTAATCATTTACCTTTTTTGTAATTCTGCTTCTTCTTTCCATTTTTTAAGTGCGTTATACTTAGACCGCAATCATTTAAATCATGCTCTCTCATTCGAAAGGGGTAACATATTGAAATCGACACTCTCACGATTAGGAGTAGCTACGATTGTCTCAGGAACGATTTTGAGCACTCTCGCACCACTCCAATCATACGCAGCAACATCTGAAGGAACAGTCAACACACCCATCTTAAATGTTCGGTCTGATTCGTCGACGACATCTTCAATCGTCGGCAAGTTAACGGAAGGAACAACGGTAGATGTGTATGCCGTTAACGATGAATGGGCACAAATCAACTTTGAGGGTCAAAAACGATACGTCTCATCTACATATTTGACGATGGGATCATCCCTCGCAAAAACGTCTACCACGTCTGCTACATCCGCTTCATTATATATCGCTGAAATGAACGTTAATCTTCGTTCTTCGATGTCGACGTCTGCTTCCATCGAAACGGTCATCCCAAAAGGATCGCTCGTGACGCATCTCTCGACGCATGGTGCTACAGGATCTTGGTATAAAGTACAATTCGGTACATATACAGGATATGTGGCGGCACGATACTTTAGCGAAACGAGCCCTACATTTTACGCGTCCACGACAGCCGTTCTGTATGATAAGACCGGCACTGGCGCATCAAAAATTGCGACGATTCCAGAAGGCGCAAAAGTCACATACTTGGACTCTTTAGGGGCGACGGGGTCTTGGTACAAAATCGAATATGGTTCACTCGTCGGTTATGCACCGGCACGCAATTTTACAGCAACACCACTCACAGCCGATGCGGTCACGACATATTACGCTGTGAAAAACGTTGCGCTTTACAACGGATCAGGAACAGGCGCATCAAAAATTGCGACCATTCCACTCGGAGCAGAAGTGAAGCGTGTATACGTAAACGGTTTGAGTTCATCTTGGTATAAGGTTCAGTACGGGGACACGGTCGGCTATGCGGCCGCACGTAACTTCTCGACATCAAAACCTGAAGCCGTTGTCAAAACAACCTATTATGCGGTGCGAGACCTCGTATTATACGAATCATCTGCTTCCGGAGCGGCCCGTCTTCGCACGATCCAAGAAGGAACAAAAGTCGTCCAAGTGTCGGACGCCAACTTATCGGACTCTTGGTTCAAAATTGAATATGATGGAGTCACCGGCTTCGCTGCCGCTCGCCATTTTTCAACGAAGGCACCTGAAGAAGTGACAATCACACCATACTTCGCCATTCGAAATGTAGCGATGTATAGCTCGTCTGCAGCCGGTGCGACGAAGATTGCGACGATTCCGTTTGGTGCACAAGTGGAGCAACTCTCGCAAAGCGGCCTCTCTAGCTCTTGGTTCAAGATTCGCTACGACGGAAAAACCGGTTATGCAGGTTCTAGTCACTTCTCATTGAAAAATCCAGAGGTCATTGTGAAAACAGATTATTACACAACGCGTGATGTCGTCTTATATAACCGTTCGGATGCGGAAAAAGTGAAGATTGCAATCATCCCGTTCGGTACGAAAGTTCAACAAGTGTCGGAATCTGGTCTCACGGAACGATTCTTTAAAATCGAATACGGTCCAATCACAGGTTATGCGACGGCGGACTATTTCTCGAAAACACCACCGTCAGACGAACAATACGAAGAAGAACGTCAAGTTCGTATCTATGTAGATGGGAACGAGCCACTCAACGTTCGGTCTACACCTGAAGTAACGTCAGCAAACAAAGTCGGAACGCTAAGTACGGGAACACTCGTCAACATTAAACCGATTGTCGGTTCGAAATGGGCACTCCTTACGAGCGGGACGTATAGCGGCAACTATATTCATACGGATTACGTCGTCCCTGTCACAACGACCCCGCCTGCGACAGGCATCACGAAGAAAGTCTCGTATACGAGTTATCCGATGACAGTTCGACAGATGGCAGACCGTCAAGTAGCTCAATTCGCCCAAACGGATGCACATCGATACGATGAAGCATACTTACCTCGCGCTTGGGTGAGTGTCAACGGTTCGACAGGAAAGATTGTGAAATCTGAGATGACTGTCATTTCAGGCTTAGGTACTGCTTTAAAGATGACGGCTTCTTCAAGCTCGTCCTCACTCATCACTATCCCATATGGTGCGTCCATTCAATATGTTGACCGTTATACTTCCGGTTCAACTGTTTGGTATAAAGTAAAATACGGCACGATGACCGGATATGTAACACCGAGTTCAGTCGTCGGAACCGCCAACATTTTGAGCCGTCCAATTTTAACATCTCATGCGTACGGTCAAATCAATACAGGCGAAACCGTTACGATTACAGGGCAATCTGGCACATACTACATGATTTCATATAAACGACCGGCTGGACACAACATCCGAGTGTTTGATAATACATGGCGTCGCGCATCAGTTGACGATCTTCTCCCATATGTCGACCCTAGTCAGATTGATGCGAACTCTCGATCATTCTATCAATTCTTAGATTTGTCGAAGAGCGCCGGGACAACTGCTACTACACTGAACAAAGTCCTCACATCAAAAGGAACGCTCAGCGGACAAGGTCAAGCATTCGTGGATGCGGCTAGTATGTACGGCGTGAACGAAGTATATCTTCTCTCGCATGCCCTTCTTGAAACAGGCCATGGCACTTCCCTTCTCGCAAAAGGAGTTCCTGTCGATAAAGATGGTAATGCATTGATCAACTCGAGTGGTACTCGGATTTATCCAGAACGTCCTGTTGCGGCAACCGTCTATAATATGTACGGTATTCAAGCAACCGATAGCAATCCACTCGGAAACGGTGCTAAATACGCCTTCGAACAAAAATGGTTCTCTCCGGAGGAAGCGATTATCGGTGGGGCTTACTGGATCGGAGCTAGCTATATCAATCATCCGACGTATAAACAAAATACATTGTACAAGATGCGCTTCAATCCTTCTTCACCAGGAACACATCAGTACGCAACCGATATCGGTTGGGCTGCGAAACAAACGACAAGCATCTATAATATCTATCAATCACTTGATGCTTACACACTCAATTTCGATGTACCAAAATATCAGTAACAAAAAGAGACACACGCCTCGTTGGCGTCGTGTCTCCTTTTATGTCCACTCGATTGAATCGATGATGGACTCGATTTCCATTTTTTCATCGGTCACTTGATCGGCTACGTAAGTTAAAAATAAGAGCCGCTTCCCATCGGTCAAGGACCAGACGTCTAAATGCATGCCGTCTTCAATCCCACTCGCGTAGGCCGTCGTCATATTCGACGTCTCACCAGTCACACTCGGTGCGACTTTCACATCAATCGGAAACTCCCCTAAGAACGTATTTAACTCGCTCAAGGCAGATTGCGTTGGCTCTTGCGAATCTTCTGATTCATAGATTGAGATTTGAAGCGTCCCTTGCGCATCCGCCTCTGTCGAATAGAAACTCACGTAATCTTCTTCTTCGCTGTATTCATAATGTTCCGGATATGTCAGGCGGAACCACCCATCAATTTCGTACTCTTTCATGCTGTTTTCTCCTTTACTTGCTTAAATGCCAGCCCAGTGACCATTTTCGTTTGAAGTGCAAACTTCAATCGTTCTGTCACATAAAGACGTTGGCTATTTACGTCTTGGGCAATCATATGTCCAAATAAGTTCATACGGACAGTTTGATTGGATAGGAAATAGAGTCGGTCCGCACTTAGCGGACGATATTCGTTCGAATGTTCCAAGTATTCGATTTCAAAGCGGCGGAGGATGTTGAGCGCGCAGTAACGGTCGGTTTTCCCAGTACTCGTATGAAGCTCGACCCGAACGAGCTGAACGTCATACGGACAGACATTCATAAAGATCGGTCCCACTCGCTCATGAATCAAGAGGATGCCCATATCGGTTTCAATCAAATCAGGCAAGGCTCCTTCGTCTTGCGAGATACTCAACACCACGTACGGTCGGTTTGTCGGCGCGAGTAATTCCCCTTTATAAAATCGAAATCGCTGAATCCCTGTTAAAACTCGGGCACGCCAAGCACTCCCTCGAGCCTCGGCTTCCATCCGATACAACCTCTCTCCCTTCACACTTACTCCCCCTTCACTTGTTTGAGCGCATCGACGAACGTTTCCCATTCCAGGTTGTCACAAACAACCTTATTTTCCAATCCCCATTCTTCATTGATTGTCAAACGTACTTCGTTCGATTCATGATGACGGATGATTTGAAGATCTCCTATGCGTATGGCATCCGGACGGATATCAAACGTTCTACTCGGTAGTCCTATCCATTTGATTCGATTCGAGCGCAACACAACGTGCCATTCTTGATCGCGATGGATTGAAAACGTCCAGCTACGGAGAGACACCGATGTGTCCGTCTGTTTTGATTGCTTCAACATCCGAAATCCTTCACCCATCAGTCGTAAATAGGATTTTCGCTCACTCATATCTGTTTCTCCCCTTTTTTCTATTATCTTCGTTGTGGACAGGATTCTGCAACCTAAAAAGTTTTTTAAAAAAGGGTTTGCAAATTCAATTCGATATGCTATTATATCAAAGTAACGTTAAGAGCAAATACGTTTTGCGGGTGTAGTTTAATGGTAAAACCTCAGCCTTCCAAGCTGATGACGAGGGTTCGATTCCCTTCACCCGCTCCATATTTTTCTCTTTGAATGCGGGTGTAGTTTAATGGTAAAACCTCAGCCTTCCAAGCTGATGACGAGAGTTCGATTCTCTTCACCCGCTCCAATATCGACATATACGCGAGAACTTCTCGCACACATACACTGCACGGTTGAGACCTTGCAAAAGCAGAAAGTCATCAGACTTTCTGCTTTTTTTGTTGTTCTTCTAAATAATTTGGGAAAAGAATGAGTGACTCTAATCAAATGAGGAGGAACCCCATTGATTCAAGCAAAGCTGCAATCTTTCACCGTATACGAAAGTGCGTTGATGCGAACAACATCAACCCTCATTGATACTCCCGATGCCATTTTATTGATTGATCCGACGTGGCTTCCTGAAGAAATTGCGACGATTCGCCGTGACATCGAGTTACAGCGTCGCAACCGTCCGCTCTATGTGATCTTTACGCATCATCATTTCGATCATATCATCGGCGCTTATGGGTTTACGGATGCAACCACAATTGCCTCACAAGCTTTTGTTGAGGCAGACTCGTCCGATCAACTTGATGAGATTAGGAAGTTTTATGAGCAGCATTACATCGATCGTCCCATCAAAAAACCCGATATTGATTTCGTCGTTGAACCTGATCAGACTTTGTTAATCGGTTCTGTACCGGTTACATTCCTTTCTACACCTGGTCATGATGCGACACATATGTCCGTTCTCATCGAGTCTATGAATCTACTCGTCTGTGGGGATTATGGTTCAAACATCGAACCCCCTTTTATCGAGCACGATTCCACGGCATACCTCGATACGTTACAGACGCTACAATCACTCATCTACGAACATGAGATTCGTTGGTTCGTACCCGGTCACGGCGACCTGTGCGATAATCGAAGTCAGATGATTGAACGATTGAGTGCGGCCGAAGAGTATATATTAGCACTTCCTGAAGACCGCCATTGGTCCTCTTCATGGCCAGAACATTCTTTTTTCGACCGTGTTCATGAACGGAATCGAAAAATGGTAGAACAAAAAGAGACCGATCGCCGGTCTCGTCAGCAAGACTATTAAAAAAATCGCAACGTCTCCCCAAGACGTTGCGATTTCCCCCTATGTAGACCTATTTATTTCTTTGTGACGCGTTCTGAGCGGACCGTGAACATACGGTCAACCCCATAGACAGTTACTCCCGTCAAAGCAAGTAACCCAATCATTGCAGAAGAAAACATGACCATCCCCCCATTGTTCACAGTTTCGTCATAATCACCCCGTGGTTTTATTATAGAAGACAGAACCCAAAAAAGAAAGCGTTTTCTTCAAACTTCTTTCACATTTACCATAACGTATCCTTTCCGTTATTTACCACAATACATCTACTCTGACTGTACAGACGTTTGTAAAGATGTGTAGCTTTTGTGTAATTTGGGAATAGAGGTGTAAGGATAAAAAAGAGACAGAAGCTGCTCGTCGAGGAGGAAGAGGTATGATTAAGTACGGTACATTGGTACGAATCGAGGGAAAATATGCCGTATTGAGATGGAATAACGGCTCAAGTTTCATCCCTAGACGATTCCTACCGTCCGAAGCACGTGTTGGTGATACAATCATCCGAGACAATCATCATTACTATCTAGAAGAAGATATGACTCCCAACTTTGATGCATTGATCAAGCAACATTATAAAAGCTGAACGATTTGCCCAAATCTATCGGGCAAATCGTTCAGCTTTTTTTAGAGATTACCTTTCTGCATCAATTTGTTCTCGAAGCCATGCCTCGTCGACAGGACCTGTTTTCTTCGCGACGATGATACCATTTTCATCGAGCACGTACGTTGTCGGTAATGCTACGACACGATATTGCTGTTCGACAGTTGCTTCTTCATCTAACAAAATGGGAAACTTAACCGGGTACTCTTCTAAGAAGGCTTCAACGTCTTTTTTTCCACGACGTTCATTCTTCGTCACATTTATTCCGAGAACGGGAATCGCTGTGGTCTCTTCAAAAGATACAAGCTCCGGAAATTCATCTCTACAAGGCGGACACCAAGATGCCCAGAAATTAATCACGACCGGCTTCCCTTGATATTGAGAGAGGGTAAGTGGCTCCCCTTCCAATGTTTTCAGTGTGAAGTTAGGCGCTTGTTGTCCCACTTCAAGCCCCCCTAACACCGATTCATCTTGGACGATGGGGGCTGTCTGGTCTTTCTCTAACGACGTCATATATTCGTCATATCCCTTATAAGCAAGTCCTGCAATCAATAGAAGGATTAGCGTTCCCACTACAATTCTTTGTAAGCGCATGATTTACCCCTTGTTTGTTTTACGTAAGATTTCTACACTTAACTTATCATAAACCGTAAAGGAGCGTGTAGATCGTGCAACTTCAAAACGAAAAAATACAGATTACCCTAAAGGCACAAGGTGCTGAGATGACGAGTTGGAAAGTATCCGGACATGAATATTTATGGCAAGGTGATCCGACCTATTGGGGGAGACAAGCTCCAATTCTCTTTCCAATTGTCGGTCGGTTGCTTGATGATCAGTATGTATACGACGGAAACACCTATACGATGAGCCAACACGGTTTCGCCCGCGACGCCACGTTTGACATCGAATCATCATCTGCCACGTCGGTTCGATTCACTTTGAATGATACATCGGAATCGCGTCAACACTATCCATTCCCATTTACATTAACCGTCTCGTATCAACTAGTCGGTGAAGAAGTGCTCGTGACGTATCGTGTGCATAACCCAGGCGATATGGTGTTACCGTTTAGCCTTGGCGGTCATCCTGCGTTTAATGTCCCGTTCAATGGCGGGACATTCGAGGACTATACGATTGATTTCGGGGAAGTCCGCTCACTCGATCGCTATCTGTTAGAAGGTCCTTATTTGACAGGCGCGTATCAACCACTCGGAGAGCGTCAGTACATTCCCCTCACCCGATCATTGTTCGATGACGATGCGCTGATCTTTGAGAAGATCGAGTATGCCGCACTCCGACATCAACCAACAGGAACGGCTATTGTGATGGAAAGCCCGTCCTTCACTCATTTTGGTATTTGGTCCCCACCGCATAAAGAAGCTCCTTTCGTCTGTTTAGAACCTTGGTTCGGACATGCAGATTATAAAGGGCACCGAAAAGACTTCCTTCACAAAGAAGGAATTCAACTCCTTTCGCCAAACGAGACGTTTGAAGCGAGTTACACCTTATATGTAGAGAAATAAAAAAGCAATCCGACGAGACGTCGGTTTGCTTTTTTGTTAGAAACGATCTTCCTGTTCCACTTCATATTCTGATGGTGGTTTTTTCATAATGATTGCTAGAATGATATAGATGAGGAGTCCCGGACCTCCTAGAAGTGCCATCGCTACGAACAGAACGCGCATGATGGTGACATCAACTTTTAAATAGTTTCCGAGTCCGGAACACACTCCCGCAATCATTTGATTACTCGGGTCTTTATATAACTTTCGTTCCATGTCATCTTCTCCTCAGTTCGTTATGATCGTTGTGGGCGACGTAACGTCGTTCTTCCTCCGTTCGCCACTTCTCCACGTCCTTCAAAATCAAGCGCTTCGTTAATCGGCGTACTGCCAGATTTGATTTCAATTCGACGACCATACAAACCTCGGTTGTCGAGAGATGCTGCGATGACCGTTGCGACATCCGTTTCAGAAATCGTCGCTCCATCCGCATCACTCAAGTCTTCAGATGCTTCGATTGAACCTTTACTCGGTTCATCGACAATCGCCACTGGGCAAATGATCGTATAATTCAAACCGCTGTGTTCAATATATTCATCGGCGGCATTGTTAGCTGACAAAAAGTTAAAGAGCTCTTTTGGAGCTGCGTTCGGTTGGTCTGCGCCGTATGCACTCAGCAAGACGACATGACGCACCCGCTCTTTCTTCGCAGCATCGATGGCATTCATCGCGACGTTTCGGTCAAGCAGTTCGATTTCAGCGCTCGAACCGTCCGCACCGGCAGTTGCTGCGATAATCACAGCGTCTTGTCCACTCGTCGCCTCATGAACTTTCTTCTCAAGTTCGTTCTCGACGTCAACCGTCAATACATGCGCACCCATTTTTTCATACTCTGCTTGTAGTTCAGGATAACGAATTAAAGCGGTCACTTGATGGGTTTTCGCCAGACTCTTCAGTACACGTTTCCCGATCTTTCCTGTTGCTCCAATGACTAAAACTTTCATTCAAATTTCCCTCCTCAAAAGAGTAGTTCATTTGTTTAAAATTCCTCTTTCAAGTCAGAATCAAACCCTTTTCTTTAAATTATCTGACAGTGCCCCAAATGGATAAATCAAGGGCATCACGAATCGCCTGCACACTTTCTTCTAGCGGCTCATAATAATAGATGTCATTGATGTAGGCATCTTGACCCTCGACTTGCATCTTGTTCACCTCAGGATTCGAGATCATCGTCAATCCGACAGAGGCCATTTGTAAGACGTTCATCTCTAACCCCATCTCTTCTTTCATGAAGCGATATGTCTCCGGAATTTTTGTCCATCCTGATGGACTTGCCAATTTTTCTGCAACAGCCGTCATGACTTCTGTCTGACGATTAGAGCGGGCACCGTCCGTATCCGTTTTACGGTGTCTCGCATAGGCAAGCGCCATGTCTCCATCCATCGCATAAGAAACACCTTCCGTATATTCATACGTCTGGTTAAACCCTTTCTCACTGAACGAATGCGTCGCCGTGACGTTGACTCCGCCAATCAAATCAATCAATTCCATAAACGATTCGAATGTGATGACGACTTGTCCATCGACCGAGGCATCCGTCAATTCTTCGACAGCACCGATTGTACATTCCGCTCCGCCATAGGCAAAGGCGTGCGTAATTTTATCTCCTTCTCGGTCAGGTTCACACGGGATGGGCGTATACGTATCCCGTGGAATCGATACATTTTGAACCGTACGTGATCGGGGGACGAACTCCATCAACTGCAAGGAGTCTGTACGAGATCCCGACAGCGATTCCCCTACACGTGCATCACTTCCCATGATCAGGAACGTGAACGGGGAGGTCGCCACGTATCCGGCGACAAGCAAGGCGATTAGGAGAAGTAGAGCGACTTTCCCTTTCCACTTTCGCTTTCGTTTGCTTGGTGATTTTGACGCTGAATCCACTTCTCGCTTTTGTGGATTCGAGGGTTTGGATGGTTGCGTCGCTTGGTTCGATTTTCGTCGAGTCGTCTTTCGTTTCGAAAGCGACGGGATTCGTGGCATCTGTTTTCGGCGCGCTTTCGATTTCTTGCTCCCCGATTGTGCTGGTTCTCGAGACGATTCATTTAAAAATGGATGTTCGGACTGATCAGACATCTGCTCCCGATGTTCCTGTTGCGACGGTTCGCCCATCCACTGCTCGTCCGGTTGAATCGACTTTTCTTGCTCTTGTTGTTCGAGTTCACGCTTTCTGCGTTCTACTCGTGATAAACGTTTATCATCTTTCATCATTTAGTCCTCAACTTTATCAATTTTTCTCTATTATCCCGAACCCACCTTCGTCTGACAACGGTTCTTGTTAAAATCCGTCTTAAGCATGAGAGGAAAGGATTGTTTCAGATGAAAACCGGGAAAGGAATAATAATTGGTGTCTGCCCAAATCGAATGTACGATTCTCACATATATACGAAAGGAGGAGAGCTGATGCGCATCGGGAAATTACGCGTGTTGTTAGAACAATACGGTGAGGCCACATTACGCGATTTACTTGTTGAAATGTACCGTCATACTCCTAAAGATGTGATTGACGACCAAGAGTTCGACTTTATGATTAGTCAGTTCACGCGTTATAAAGAAAAAAAACATTCTGAAGAGCGACATTCGCTCTCACAAACTCTTACATTGGCTGAACGATTCGTCGATTCCGCGTACGAACATTTATACATTCGCCAAAATCAGGTCATGTCTGAACGCGACCAAAAAAATTGGTACATTCATGCTAAAAAAATTATCCGTGACCTCGGTCATTATGCAGAAGAACACGCAGAAGCGCGAACGATGTATGAAGAAATATTTTACTTGTTATCTACATCGGCCGGAGAAGAACCTCTCTTTTCAACGAGTGATCCGTTCCGACTCTTAAAAATTTCACAAGTCACCATGCTCCAAAAACTGATCCACTTTTATCAGCTTGACGCCCCGATTGATACCGTTTGGATTGACCGCGCTTTATACACCGCACTCCACGTGCCAAAAGATGTTGATTCTACACGAATCGAATTACTCTCAACGTTACCCATCGAACACAGTCCTGCCAACACAAGAAAAATTCTTCACTCCCGACTTTTAAAGCTTTGCGATCGCATGTTAGAAAAATCTCAAACAGAAGATACAGCGCTCGAAAATTATCAAGCACTGAAAATGCTAGAACTTCGCCTGCTTGTGGCGGAAGGCAACTTAAAAGAGGCGGAACAAAAACTGTTCTCCGAATATATACCATTCTTTTCCCATCGCTCCGAACCATTTCGGGTCTATGTCGACTTTTTAGAGAGCCACGGACACACCAATGAAACGAAACGTTTAAAGCGCATTGCCAAAGAAAAACGAATTCGCTTTTAAAAAAAGGGAGTCAATCGATGGGATCGATTGACTCCAATACATGATATGAACGAGGGGTGTTCATTTGAAAAGGAGGACAGAAAGTTGGTGCAGAACTTTCTCCCTACATCTAGTAGTATAAATGAACAATTGTAACCGTTACCAAATCACTTATTGCATTTTTGTGAACGATTTCACGTTATTCAATCGTATTCATGATTCCCAACCCGATAACAGATAACAGGACGATTAATACGAATACATAAACCATCTCATTCGGCGATTGAAACCCTTCCTGGATCTCAACGTCTTCTTCTACAATGATATTCTCATGGATGACCACCGGTTCTGTCTCGGCTATCACAGTAGACGGGATCACGGTCATCCAACATACAGTGGCCAATATCAACTGATAGATATATTTCATGATAAACTCCTACTCTTTGGTTTCATTGTGAATAAGTATAGCACGTCTGTGTCATCCGATGCCGCGACATTTGATGAAACTCACACTTCAAGAATCGAGATGGATCGGTTTTCCTATATTCAATGATTACAATCTATTTTTCTATTTTCTTTTCATGGAGTTCATTACTTTTTCTTTAATCAGGTGTCATAATAACGCCATACACGAATCGACTAGATAACGCTTACAATCTATATAGATTCATCATCCAATGAAGAAAGAAGGATTCTCTGTGAAACGAGCACTACGTTTTGTAGAATGCAGGCAATTACCATTACAAGAACGTATTTCCATTCAAACGTTATACTCTTTTACCAAATCCCCCATTCTCCTTTCGCCTCCTCATCATCATCATGTATACGTTGCATTAAACAAGAAGACTCCGCTAGCATCCATCGTCGCGAACGATGAACAACTTGAAGCGTTTCACTCGATTCAACTCTCTCAAGCGACATATAACGATCGCCATGTCTTTCGCGGACTTCTCAATCGAATCACCTATGAGCGAAGTCGAGAAACAAAACATCCAATCACCTACTATCTTCAAGAGCACGATACACAGAATCAAGATAAATTTCGAGTTTATGAAGCGGCCGGTTTTCAATACTTCCATCAAACGAATACCTATCGACTGCCTCTCATTCCATGCGAGAAGAATACCCATAAATACTGGACACTCGAGTTGATGAATTACGCAAAAAGAGCGGAATGGCTCGTATCTCGAAATACCTACAGTCATACTCTTCCGGAAGCCGTTCCGATGACTGATGAACGATTCGCACAAGAATCTCGCCAACAAACGCTTTTCTACACATTAAAGTGGTGTCAACAACCAATCGGCTTCATGAAAGTACGATTACATATGTATCATCTCTCTATACAAGAGATGCATCTAGAGTGCGAGGCTCCACAGATACGAGAAGCCATCTCTTTCCTTCAACATAAATTTTTCTATGGGTTTCGCTACATCGATGAAGCTCAAATCTCCGCAACAAGTCTGCAACCTGATTTGACGTACGCCCTTCGACAACATGGCGCTCAAGTCTCAAACGCCAGTAGCTATGTCTTCACTCAGGAAGTTCCACCGACTCCGATTTATTCATAAATGACAAAAGACGTCGAGTCAGCCAACTCTTTCTCATTGGAAAAAGTGGTTCATTCGACGTCTTTTATTCTGCAGCAGTTGTCGCATCCATCGCCAAAGGCGGCATTTCCTTAAACAGTTCTGTCCGGAGTCCCGTGTCTCTCAAATCGAGCGATTCAATTCGATCAAATTTGATTTTGCGATCGACGACATTAAACCAATACGTGATGTTCGGTTCATCCTTGAAACGAATCGCATAATTCGATCCATTCAAATGAAAATCGACCTCGGTAGACAGCAACTCCGTCGGACCAATCTGTTTATGGGTGGTCAACTTTTCAAGTACGACCTGTTCTTCGTTGATGCGATAATCGACAAATGTCGCAAGCGAGAGTCCAAACACAAATGATACTAGGGCGAATGCGCCCACCAAACCCATCGTGATTTTTCCGTTCATTTCGCGGTCCCTCCCTCTTCTATTATATCGGATACGCTTGAAACGTTGTGAAGTGACATTTTGTTCAACTTTAGGCACACTGTGAAGTGAGGAGGGATGTTTATGCATATTGATCATACTGGAATCGCCGTCCGAGATTTAGACGAGGCGATTGAATTCTATACGACCGTCTTAGGAGGAAAACTCGTGGATCGCTATACGAACACGGCAATTGGGGTTGAGACCGAGCTTGCCGTCATCCACATCGGAGAGGACGTCATCGAATTATTACTCCCGACAAGCAAGACGAGCCCGATCGCTCGATTCATGAAAGCTCGAGGAAAAGGGGTTCACCATATCGCATATCGTGTAGACGACTTAGACGAAGCAATCGCCACCCATAAACAGAATGGCATCACCTTTTTAGAAGACACACTGCGTACCACGGCAAAAGGAAGACGACTGATTTATATGGATCCCCGTCATTCAGGCGGTGTAATTACTGAACTTTGTGATTATCCTAAAGAAAAGCAGTGAGAGGATCTCTCTCACTGCTTTAACATGGTTCCTTCTATCATTTGACGATTTTTCTCTTTCAACCGTTCGTTGTGCGAGGACACCATTGCGGTAGCGGTCGCATTTGGATCAATGTAGGTTTTGGCCCGATTCACCGCATTCGCCGCATCTTGGAACGCTCCCGCGATCAGATGTACTTTCCCTTCATGCGTGAGGATATCACCGGCAGCATACAATCCCGGTACGGATGACTCGCTACCTGAATTCCCTTTCACATAAAACCCATCCTTCATGTCGACCTGTAGTTCGCTGTTCCGAAGCAACTCCGCGTCTTGCTCATATCCGTGATTGATGACCACTTCATCGACGTCGATTACGTTCGTCTCTCCTGATTCGACATGAGTCAAAAGAACTTGTTGAATCGATTTCCCATCGTGAGAAATCAAATCTGTTACTGTAGATTGAGGGCAACAGTCGACTCTACTCTCTTTAATTTTTTCCACTTGCGCCTCATGTCCACTGAGTTCTTCTTTTCGATACGTCAACACGACCTGCTCTGCAATGGGCTCGAGCGCATTGGCCCAATCCACAGCACTATTGCCGCCACCCGATATCAAGACACGCTTGCCTTTAAAGCGTTCAAGTGATTTAACCGTGTAATGGAGGTTCGACAATTCGAACCGCTCCGCTCCGCTCACTTCAACCTTATGAGGTTTGAGGATTCCGCTCCCGGTCGCAACGATGACAGTTTTGGAAATGTGATGACCGTTCGTCGTGTCAATTCCGAATAAATCGTCTGAGCGTTTGGAAATCGACTCTACCTTCTCGCCAAGAAGGACCGTCGGAGAGAAGGTGAGACCCTGCTCGACGAGTTGGTCAATCAGTTTCGCCCCAGTCGTTGGAAGGAGTCCACCTACATCCCAGACCATTTTCTCTGGATAGACGTGTACTTTCCCACCTAAAAAAGGTTGAAATTCGATTATTTTTGTCTTCATGCCTCGTAAACCGCTGTAAAAAGCGGCATACAATCCAGCAGGTCCCCCACCGATAATCGTCACGTCGAATACTTCCTCGTTCATCGTCGCACCCTTCCTCTCTGTATATAAAAATGATAATCATTCTCATTAGATGATAACCTGTTTCAATCGCTTTGACAATTTTTTTTCGAAGATAGTCGTTGTGCATTTGGTTTTTCCTAGGCGAAGGTCGGGTAATGAAACATGAATCAAAAGGGAGGATGTATGTGATGGATTGGATGAATCTCCTATTAATTGTCGTGTCATTTTTTTGGCTAATTGAGACGTGGCGATTTCGTAACCGGAACGAGGCAACAGATGATAATGTCGAGCGAAAGAGCTTCTACTTCGTAGCAGCGGCGATGATTGGTGTGTTCACCTTGTCGATTGTCTCCTCTATCATTTTCGAATCACAACCCTCAACGCTTCAGCGCATGATTGGACTTACTTTTTACATAGCCGGTGTGTCGTTACGCTATTGGGGAATTTTTCATTTGCGTCATCAATTTACACGACACGTCGTTGTTCGACCGGAAGACAAGCTTGTCAGTTCAGGCCCTTACCGTTTTTTACGTCATCCCCTATACACGGGGTTATTATTGATCTCGTTCGGGTTTTCGCTATATTTTATTCATTGGGGCATTGCCTTTATCGGTGCAGGTCTTACCTCACTCGCGTTATTGTATCGAATTCGAATCGAAGAAGGCATGCTTGTCCGTCATTTCGGTCAGTCTTACCAATCTTGGTCGAAAACGCGCAAACGTCTTTTTCCCTTTATCTATTAAAAAGGAGTCCGGCTCATCGCCAGACTCCTTCGTTGTTTAGACAGCATATTTACTGAGTAATCGGACGACGACGGCTCCTGCGATGAATGCGAAGATACTGAGTACCCACATGATTCCTGAATTCGGGAGGCCAGGAAACACGACAGCGAGCGAACCAATGACTAATCCGATAATGACGGAGAACGTCATTCCCGGGAAATTCGCCAATAAGTAGCGAATGACTTTACTGCTCACAATAAATCCGACCGCAACACCCGCACCGACAATCCCGATAATCATCAGGTTGAAATTGGAAATCGCACTGATGACCGTTGGATAAACGCCAATCAATAGTAAGACGAACGACCCGCTGATTCCAGGGAGTAACATCGCCATACTACCAAGCCATCCCGAAAAGAACAACAAGAGCGCGGTTCCAAACGTCACGTCTGTAATGATAGATGAGTCAACAGGATTCAAAAATGCCATGCTTGCGATGAGTAAAGTTGCGACAATCATCGCGATGACATGAATCGGGCGAATCGACGTCCGAGATTGGAATTCCACGAACAATAAAGGAATGATTCCTAAGATCAACCCGATGAAGAAAAATTGTGTCGGTTCATGATATTCCAGCAATAAGTATTCAATGAGGTGACTTAATGCGATGATCGCGGTTCCCATCCCGACTGCTAGCGGAATTAAAAAGCCAATATATTTCTTCCAATATCGGCTAAACACGCCGCTAATCGCTTCGATGAGTTGATCATAGATTCCTAAGATGACAGCGATTGTCCCGCCACTCACACCGGGAATCAAGTCACTCGTTCCCATGGCCATCCCTCGCCAAATATTCTTCCACTCCATAACATTTCTCCTTTGCGTGTATCTTTCTTCAAGCATTTAGTATAGTCGAGAACAATTATTTGCGCATCCGCTTTTAGACCGAGAATGGAGTCGAATCGACTTCTTTTTTCATATAGTCAAATCGCGCTCCCGAAATGTCGATTTCCTTTTCCTTTTGAAATCCGAGACGAGTATATAAGCGATGCGCCGCAGGATTTTCTTGGTCTACATTCAATGTGACGACGGGTACACCCCGTTCCTTTGCGACCGTCACAATATGTTCGATTAACTTCGTTCCGATTCCACGACCTCCGAATGCCTCCGCGACAGCCAGCGAATCGATATATTGAACGAACCCTTCCGTCTCGACATCTAATTCCGTCGCGCTCCCATGTGCCGTCAACCATTCCCGAATCGGACGATCTAATGCTTCCGCCTCGTCCCCTCGATACGAAATGATCATGCCAGCTACTTCCCCTTCTATATCGGCGACCCATATGTTTTCGTGGCTTAAACGATTCTTCGGTTTCTCCACCCACATCGCCAATCGCTCTAATACTTCATCGGTATACGTCGATCCCGTCAACGTGTACGCAATCTCATGTATCGCCTGATACATGAGGGGTGCAATTTGTTTACTATCTTGTTTTGTCGCTTGTCGTATCTTCATGATTGATCCCTCCATCATTTAGTCTAGCATAGCTGCCCACAACGGTAGTTTGTCTGCACTCGTTTTGTGGCATCATATAAAGAGAAAGGGGCGAAACGAAATGAGAGCAATTATTACTGGAATGAACGGCACGGTAGCACCGGTTGTTGCCGAAACTTTACAGCGCCATGGCATTGAAGGGATTGCATGGAATCGTGAGCAAGTGTCTACGACAGACGAACAGGAGATGCGACAATTCATTGAAAGCGTCCGTCCGGATTATTTTTTACATATCGGTATGGGACCGGTTGAATGGGCTGAGACGCTCGCTCGTTTATGCGGGGAGATGAAGATTCCGTTCTTGTTCACGAGTACAGTGTCGATTTTTTCAGATGATGTGACCGGACCCATCTCATCGGACACGGCACCAGATGCTGAAGATGACTATGGAAAATATAAACGTGACTGCGAACGAGCCATCGTTCGCGTCAACCCGGGTGCTCAGATTGTTCGTCTCGGGTGGCAAATTGGGGATGAAGCCGGATCGAACAATATGATGGACTATTTTACAAACGAGATGAAACAACGAGGTGTCATTCAAGCGAGTGAGCATTGGTATCCATCTTGCTCATTTTTACCGGATACAGCAGAAGCTCTATTCGAAATCTTGACGAAACGCGGGCCCGGCATCTATCAGCTAAACGGAAATGCCAACTATTCGTTATACGACATTGCTGTCGGGCTAAAAGAGCTTCATGACGCCGATTGGCAGATTGAATGCACGGATGAACCGAAACGGGATAACCGAATGATTGACCCATCCGTCCCCATCCGTCCGATATCAAAGCGTCTAAATTTGCAAACGAAATAAACCGTACCCCATACAAAACGCCTACTCAATCAAGAGTAGGCGTTTGCATATTCGAATTATTTTACATCAGTCAATCGCAGTTTACTTTTTGGTAGACTCGGCATATCAACGAAGCTATAACTCAAGTCTTGAGGAGGAACAGTATACGAGAACTCTTCGGTAAACAATTCAATGACTTGTTCGAGGATTGCAATCGTCACGTGCTCCCCTGCACAACGATGTCCAAAATCTACATCTCCCCCTCCTTGCGGGATAAAATTGAACGGACTCTCCTTCCAGTCCATAAAACGAGCAGGATCAAATTGATCGGGTTCTGTCCAAATCGAGGAGTCGTGGTTTGTTCCATAGAGATCAAGGAGCGTCAGCGTTCCTTCAGTAAACGCGTATCCGTCCCATTCAAAATCGGTGTCGACCCGAGCTGCCGCAACTGGAAAGAATGGATAGAAACGTCTCACTTCTTGGACAAAGGCCGTTTTCGAAACCTGCCCTTGCTTTACTTGTTCTCTTTCTTTAGGGAATTGATGAAGCGCTAGGACCGTAAAGAGGACATAGACCGAGATGGCAACAGTCGGTCGCAAAATGTTTAACACTTCAACAGCCACTACTTCTTCAGGCAACAGCTCACCAGATTCATCACGATGCCACGAAAATTCATAAAGTGCCGTCTGTTTATTCGGTAACAATCGATTTGACCGTACTTCTTTGACCATTTGTCGAATCCACGCTTCAGCGGAACTTCGTGCTTTCCGACCTTGCACATACGTCGGACCTAGAGAGGTACCCGATTCAAATAACAATCTCATTTCATCGGTCCGCTTCGCTACTTCGTCTCGCTCAAGTGGAACTCCAGCCCACTCACAGACAGCTTTCATCAATACCTGTTGCGCCTCGTCATACAAAACGATTTCTTCTTCAGCATGTCGGATTCGTCTCCATTCACGGTCCGTCAGCCGAAGCAGACGATCGATGTTCTCTTTTGTCATCAAGGACATGAACATACGTTTCCTGAGCGTATGTGCCGCCCCATTCAATGTTTGCACCCCATCTTCCCCGAATAGTGTTTTGAGAAGACGTTTCGGCGCGGCATCCTGACGTGTAAATTTGTCCGCATCATAAAACAAGGCAGCTGCCTCCTCTCCTCCAAGACAAATCACACGCTCCCCAAGCAGGCGCGTCTCAAAGATGTCGGATTGAAAACTCTTCCGTCGATTGGCGACGAATAAATATCCCTCTCGTAAAAAATCGACACTATGGTCGAGTCCTTCTTGCTTCGGTATGACTTTTGCCATCTACCTCACCCTTTCTCTTTTTTCGAACTACAAAGGATGTTCCCCTGTTGTTAGCGAACAAACCTAATATCGAAAGGAGCGAGTGATATGCTACCGTTCTTACTAACTTTACGTCGAATCGTACGAGGTATTTGGCGCGGACTGCGTGACCCTGAGTTCCAAGTGTTATTCAGCCTCGCCTTTCTCACCATTCTGTCCGGTACACTTTTTTATACACGATTCGAGGCGATGCGATGGTTAGATGCACTTTATTTTAGTGTCATCACGTTAACGACGATCGGGTATGGTGATTTTGCACCGCAGACCGACATCGGGAAAATCTTCACAATCGGCTATGTCATCACAGGTGTCGGTATCATGGTCGGCTTTATCACAAAGGTATTCGACCACTTACAAAAAGCACGGCTCGATGAATTAGAAGCAAAACAAAAGACGCCACCCTCTGATTCATGAGGATGGCGTCCTTCCGTTTAGGAAACTTTCCGATTTTCAATTTCAAGCTGTTGGTTGAAGCGTTTCGTTTCCGCGATGACGACACCCGACAAGAAGAGAAGACCAATCAAGTTCGGGATGGCCATCAGACCGTTAAAGACATCGGACAGTGCCCAAACTAAGTTCAGATTGGTCGTCATGGCACCTAGCCCCGCCACAAGGACAAAGGCAATCCGATATGGAATGATTGACTTCTGCCCAAATAAGTAATGAATCGAGCGTTCCCCGTAATAAGACCAACCGAGCACTGTCGAATAGGCGAATAAAACAAGGCCAATGGTGACAATATATCCCCCCGCAGGACCGAGGAATAATTCGAATGTAGCCGAAGTCAATTCAACCCCTTCTAATCCCGTACCGATTTGGCCACCCATGACGAGTGTCAATCCTGTCACCGAACAGACGACAAGCGTATCTAAGAAGACTTGTGTCATCGAGACGAGTGCCTGACGACCTGGCATGTCCGTTTTCGCTGCTGCTGCAGCGATTGGGGCAGAGCCGAGACCCGCTTCGTTCGAAAAGACACCGCGTGCGACGCCATAACGGATTGCAGCCCCAATTGCCCCCCCACCGATAGCCTCTGCACTGAACGTACTGCTAAAGATGAGTGAGAACGCATCCGGAATCAATGAGTAGTTCATAATCATGATGACTAAACCGCTACCTAAGTAGAAGGCGATCATAACAGGTACAAAGTAACTGACCACTTTCCCTATAGATCGAACGCCTCCTAAGATGACGGCACCCGTAAAAATCATAATGAGGATCCCTGATATGTATAATGGTACGTCGAATGTCGTTTTAAGCGCCAATGCGACGGAGTTTGTCTGAACCCCGTTTCCGATACCAAACGCCGCAATGGATGCGAATGCCGCAAAAGCGACCGCTAACCAGCGCTGATTCAATCCTCGTTCTAGATAGTACATCGGCCCACCGGCCATCTGACCTCGTTCATCGGTCACCCGATATTTGACGGCAAGGACCGCTTCCGCATACTTTGTCGCCATCCCAAAGAATCCAGAGACCCACATCCAGACGATCGCACCCGGACCTCCTAATACAACCGCTGTCGACACCCCGACGATGTTCCCCGTACCGACGGTTGCCGCAAGGGCGGTCATGAGGGCTTGGAAGTGACTGATGTCCCCTCTCGAAGATTGATCTTGGTTTTTTGAGAACGCCAATTTCAACGCATACGGTAATTTAGTAACTTGAATCCCACCTAGACGCACCGTCAAGTAAATGCCTGTCCCCACAAGCAAAATCAAGAGCGGTGGTCCCCATACAAAGTTGGATGCCGTACTCACCCATTCACTAAATGATTGCCCCATAATAAAGTATCCCCTTCCCCGAAGAATAGTGTACGCTTCTATTTTTTCAGAATACTTAGAACAATGCAAAAGTATTGTACTAAAACAATAATCAAATAAATCTTCTGTATAAAAACAGCGAGACGAACTTAATCGTCTCGCTGCGACTCTGGTTTTTCTCGTTGCAAAGGCGCTTTCCAATCGAATGTATCCGGTACATAATCTAGGCCACCTGGATGGAACGGTTGACACCGAATAAGCCGACGTGCGGTTAAATAGCTCCCTTTGATGGCTCCATGCTTTTCAATCGCTTCAATCCCGTAATGTGAACAGCTCGGATAAAATCGGCATGTTGGTGGTTTTAACGGTGAAATAAAACGTTGATAACCTTGAATTCCTTTTACGAGTACACGTTTCACTCAAATTCGCCTCACTCTTTTGAATTAGAGCCATCATAACGCGATTTGAAATGTTTGTCATGTTCATCGATTCATGTGACAAATCCTTTTCCATCTCCTTACATATGAGCAAGATGGGCGATATTCGAGAGCAGGTTTGTTATGATAGTCAACATAACTATTGACCGAATCGAAAAGAAGAGGTGACGAATGATGAATCAATTATTAATGGTCGGTGCAGGATCGATGAGTGAGGCACTCGTTCGAGGGTGGATCGACTCTGGAATCGAACCAACACAGATCACAATGACGAACCGTAGTGACCGGGAACGGTTACTCGCATTGCAAAGTGAACTCGGTGTTCAAATCGTCGAAGAAGAAGACGTCAACGACTATGACATCGTTGTACTTGCCATGCAACCGGATGGCGTCATTCCGTACGTGGAATCGAAAGAATGGACGACCCCATTACTCCTGTCTGTTGCGGCCCACATCGAACCAAGTCAGTTAGAAGAAATTTCTGGTCTCCCTGCCGTATGTGCGATGCCGAATACTCCTGTCGCCTATCGTAGCGGAATGACAGGATTATGGTTTGGACCCGAGACGGACGAGGCGGATCGAGAGAAAGCGACTGCTCTCTTTGAACGAGTTGGTCGAACGGCCGTCACCGATGCGAAAACGATGTCTGCCTTCATGGCAGCAGCAGGTTGTAGCCCGGCCTTCTTTTATGAGATTGTCGGTGCGATGACACCGGTCTTGACCGATGTGGGATATGATGAGGCGACGGCTCGTCAAATTGTCGCTCAAGCGATGAAAGGCTCAGCTGAGTTACTTTCACACGAGACACGCGCAACGAAGGACCTGATTGCTGACGTGGCTGCTCCAGGTGGACCGACAGACCGAGGCGTCGGCGTACTGCGTGAACGTAACCTTGCCGACGTGATGGCTTCAGCCTTACGTGAGAGCGCTAAAGAAGAGCATGAAACGATCGAAGAGGCGTAAACGATATTCGTTTACGCTTTTTTATGTTCACTCGACCTTATTCATTATCAAATATAACTTTTTACATGAACAATATTTCACTTTTTCAGTGAACGTGATACGATAGCGAATGAGAATCGTTATCAAAAGATAGGAAGGGTATTATGAATCGATTACGTCATATCACGTTGAATCAAACCGTCATTCTATCTGATTTGACTAAAGTTGATGATCGCTTGCGTCGCCGAATGATTTCACTTGGGTTTTATGAGGGGTGTTCGGTACGAGTAAAACGAAAAGCTATTTTTTCAGGACCGCTCACAATTGAACAAGTAGATCATCAACAAATTATCGCCATCCGAAGATCAGATGCCGAAAAAATCGGAGTGATTGTGCCATGAATCAACGAATCGCATTGATTGGCAACCCAAATACAGGAAAAACCTCATTATTTAATCGATTGACAGGCTCGTTCGCCCACGTTGGGAACTGGGCAGGCGTCACAATCGAACAAAAAGTTGGTCAGTTGCACGGGAAAGTTGGACAGCTCATCGATTTGCCCGGTGTATACGACCTAGACCCGCTCTCAGCAGATGAGGCTATTGTTTCTCGCTTCCTACTTCACGAACCGTTTGACGGGATGATTAACATCGTCGATGCCTCGCAGCTAGAACGGAACTTACAACTCACCCTGCAACTTTTAGAGATGGGGCGTCCGCTTCAAATCGGCTTGAACATGGTTGACGTAGCAGAAAACCGTGGGATGCATGTTGATCTCGACAAATTAAAAACACTCCTTCAAGTAGATGTCTTCCCTATTACGGCACGAACGGGAGATGGATGTGATGTCTTGCTCTCATCGATCCAAATGGAAAAACGTCAACCGTTCGAGTTGAACTATGGTCTTGAAACAGAAGAAGCGATTACACAGATCCTTCGTTTAACCGGCCTTTCGAGAACAGATCGTTGGATTGCGATTCAATACTTGGCTGGGAATCGAATCATCGTTAACCATTTAGAGACGTCCTTCCCGGATGTCGTCACCGTTCGTAAGCATCTCGAAGCCACTCTCGGACGCTTTGCACACGCACATATCACTGAGCGTCGTCGCGATTGGGCGAAACAGATTCGACACCAAGTCATTGAAAATCAAAATGCACAGCACGTGACGATGACCGATCGTATTGATGCCATCGTGACACATCCCATTTTAGGTTTGCCCATCTTCTTCGGGGTCCTGTATGCACTGTTTCATGTGACATTCAACTGGGTTGGTGCACCGCTCTCCGATGCGTTAGATGGACTTTTGTCTGGTCCGATCACATCAGGAACGGTTTGGATGTTAGAGGCTGTAGGCGCTTCTCCATTCATTCAAGCCCTTCTCGTAGACGGCGTCATTGCAGGTGTCGGGGGCGTATTGGTTTTCGTCCCGCAAATCTTTGTACTCTTTTTCTTCATTTCATTTTTGGAAGACTCGGGATATATGGCTCGGGTCGCCATCGTGATGGACCGTTTCATGCAACTCGTAGGGCTGAACGGAAAAAGCTTCATCCCGATGATTATCGGGTTCGGATGTAACGTCCCTGGAATCATGGCTGCCCGAACGGTGGAAGAGGAACGAGAACGTCTTGTTACCATCTTCATCTCACCGTTCATGTCTTGTTCGGCCCGACTTCCGATTTACGCTGTGTTTGCGGCAAGTTTCTTTGCCACTCATCAAGCGCTCGTCGTTCTCTCGCTTTACATGCTCGGAATTCTTCTTGCCTTGATTGCCGCTAAAATCTTTACGAAGGCACTAGCCGCTGAAGATCAGACAAGCTTATTCATCGTCGAACAACCCCCATATCGTGTCCCTCAAGGACTAACGTTGTGGCGTAGCACTTGGCAAAAAGCCAAAGGTTTCGTTCGAAAAGCGGGTACATTTATTTTTGGTGGTTCTGTGTTCATCTGGCTACTTGCCTATTCAGGTCCAAATGGCTTTGATGTACCGATGAACGAGAGCTTCTTGGCCCTGATCGGTGGATTGATTGCGACAGTACTCATCCCTCTCGGATTTGGGACTTGGCAAGCAGGCGCCTCGCTCATTACCGGATTCTTGGCAAAAGAAGTTGTCGTGTCTACGATGGCAATCATCTATGCGGTCGGCGAATCAGATTTATCGGAGTCGCTATTGCCCATCTTTACCCCGCTCAGCGCCTATAGCTTCATGGCATTCGTTTTGCTGTATGTCCCTTGTCTGGCGACAGTCGCTGTCATCCGGCGAGAAGTTGGTAGTGCCAAGTTGACGTGGTTCGCCAGTTTATATGGTCTTGGCGTTGCCTATGTCGTGTCGCTGATCATTTATCAAGTTGGTCGCTTATTCGGATTTGCGTAAGGAGGAAGATCATGTCATTCTTTGACTTACTCATCGGATTCATTGTATTTGGATATGCCGCATTTTCACTTTACCGCTACACACGTAAAGCAAAAGGCGGGAAATGTGCAACATGTGAAATTGAACCGACCTGTACAACGGCATGCGACGCAGCCGATTGGGATAAAATCATTGCGGAAGCTCTACAAAAAGAACCTTCAACTTTGCATTCAACCACGAAAAAAGACTGAATCGAATTCAGTCTTTTTTCTTTATAGCATATGGATCGTCGTGACAATCATCGCGACCACAAGAATGCCAGGCAATAAGTTAGCCACTCGTATTTTTGTAATACCAACCAAGTTCAAGCCAATCGCCACAATCATTACCCCACCGGTCGCGGTCATCTCTAAAATAAAGCTGTCCATAAGCGACTCTGGAATGAATTTCATGATTTGAATGGCAAGTAGTGCGATTCCGCCTTGATAGATGAGTACAGGTACAGCTGAAAACATCACACCGATTCCAAGTGTCGAACTTAACACGAGGGCTGTAAAACCATCAATCAAGCCTTTTGTATACAATACATCGTGGTCGCCCCGTAACCCACTGTCAAGTGCGCCAATAATCGCCATCGCTCCAATCACAAAGATGAGCGTGGCCGTCACAAACCCTTCCGCTACACTCGATTGACTCCCAAGACGCCGCTCCAGGCGATAACCAACTTCATTCAACAATTCATCTAACTTCCACCACTCCCCGAGCGCAGACCCGACGACAAGACTTCCGATGACAATCAAGAAGTTTTCACTTTTCATTCCCATCTGAATGCCAAGCAAGATAACTGCAAGTCCGATTGCGGCTGTCACCGTCTCTTTCATCCGCTCTGGAATACGATGAAATAAAAGACCTAACAATGCCCCGATGACGATTAATCCGGCATTGACGAGCGTTCCCGTTAGCACCATGCAACATTCCCCGTTTCGTTATGTATGTTAAGGAATATACCAATTGCTTTCGTTTGATGTCAACATACAAAAAAAGAGCCACTTCTCGCAAGAAGTGGCTTCGCGGAAACCCATGTTCCGGTGGGTTTCTCGAGGGTTTGGCACCCAAGTGATTCTGACTGGGCTCGAACCAGCGACCTCTACCCTGTCAAGGTAGCGCTCTCCCAGCTGAGCTACAGAATCAGGTCGTGTCCTCTCTTAAGGACACTATTAATATATCAAGAAACTATTGAGTTGGCAACAATTTTTTTCATCTTTTTTAAAACTATTTTATCGCGTCATTTGTTGGCGATCGATATGTCGGCATAATCGTTCCAGATCACCAGCATAAACGGATACGAGCATGTTTTGATATAACGTGTCGCGGTCCCAATGAAGACCGTTCGCTTTGGCGACACGCTGAGACGGAACGTTTTCCGGATGAATGAGCGAGATAATTTCCTTCTCTCCCTCGGTAAAAGCATGCTGCATCAATCGTGCGGCAGCTTCTCGTCCATATCCCATATGCCAATGCTTCGGTGTCAACCAATATCCCACTTCTAATTCAATTTTCCCGTCCAATTCATGCAACAGTGTACCGGCATGACCAATCGGTTCATCACTGTCAAACGTCATCAGTTTCAATAGCCCCGTTTGACGCCCAGTCTCGTAACGTGCTAATTGCCGTTCGAACCATTCGATTGTCTGTTCATCCGTATATGGTCTCCCGTCCGGACTGATGAAACGCATCACCCGAGGATCTTGGAGAAGCGATTTAACAAAATAGAAATCAGAAATCGTATACGGTTCAAACCGCAAACGTTCGGATTGCAACTCGACAAGATGCATCGTTTTCCGCCCCTTTCATTCATCCATCTCGTAATCTGAACTAATTAATTCCCTTTTTCAGATTGTTTCAACCCTTCACGCTACAACTTTTAATCCGATCACACTTCCGATAATCAAGATTAAATAAAAGATCCGCCAGCGACTTTTCGATTCGTTCAAATAAAGCATGCCTAATATGACACCGCCTGCCGCTCCAATCCCGACCCAAATGGAATAAGCTAGACTGAGTGGGATACCTTCAAGCGACTTTGATAACCAATAAAAGCTGAGCGAAAAGGATAGGACGGATGCAATCGACCATCTTATGATTTGATATCCTTTTGATTTCCCCATAAAAAATACGGCTGTCATTTCAGCGATTCCGGCGCCAATCAAGTAAACCCAACTCATGCTTCTTCGCCTCCTGTCACTTGTTTCAATCCGATGATTCCGATGATCAACGTCGTCACAAGTAAAAATTTCCAACCGCTGATCCCTTCATCAAATAAGAAGGCTCCGACAATCACCGTCCCGACTGCTCCAATTCCCGTGAACACGGCATACCCCGTCCCTGCCGGTAAAACGCGAAATGCCTTCGCCAATAATCCAAAACTAATGATTAAGAGGCCAATCGTCCACAATGTCGGACCGAGAACCGTGAATCCTTCTGACAACTTCATCGTCGTCGCCCACACGATTTCGAGTAGTCCTGCAAACAGGAGGGAGACCCATGCACCTTTTTCTTTACTCACGCCAGCCCACCCCTTTCTTAAAAACGCGGAACGCTGCGAGTTGTCGCATCTCCCGATCATCTTCAAATGTGAATAGAGACAAAAGAGCCCCATCTAAAAAGCAATAGTACGCCGCATAGAGTTCGTCGAGTGGTTGCAATGGCAAATCTCCACGCTCCATCGCGAGACGAAACTGTTCTTGTTCAAACTGTTTTAATTCCGCCTCTACTTCTCCAATCACTTCCTCAATATACTCTCGAAATTCCGGTGGTGGCACGAGTAGCATTCGCTTCGTCAACATCCACGTCTCATGATCACTAAAAAATGACGTGAGTGTACGAACGATCGACTCGATCCGTTCTAAAGGTGGTCGGTCTTCGGTACCCTCACATGTTTCCCGCCATGCTTCTTCGTAACGATTCGCCATATCCGTCACAACTTGCTTAAACAATTGCTCTTTCCCATCGATATGGGCATATAAAGAGGCCTTACGGATTCCGACATCCTCCGCAACGGCTGCGAGTGATACTCCTTCATATCCTTCACGTGCGAATCGAGTGCGTGCAGATTGCATGATTTTTTCTTTTGTATTCACGTCATTCACTCTCCTTGCCTCACACTTTACCTAACGAACGGTAGGTAGTCAAGGAATCTAGTTGTATTTTGAATGATGATTCTCCACAATACAAGGTGAAAGAGGTGAAAAAAGATGATTGAACAATTGAACGTGACGATTCCGACGGAGAAGGTGCGTGGTCAAAAACGGATTGTCCGCGTGTTTCGGCCCGACTGGGTCGATGTCGACACCCGTTTACCCGTCCTTTATATGCATGATGGGCAAAATGTATTCTCAGGAAGCACGGCTACATATGGAGAAGGATGGGAAATCGACCGTTGCATCGATACACTCCGACTCCCCCTCATGGTCGTCGCCATCGCGAGCGCATCGAACTGGCTCGACCGATATGACGAATATTCATATGAAGAAGATGAGATGTTATATCGTCGTATCGGACCCGATCTTGCGAAAACACGTCCGACACTGGGTGGTCGAGGACGCATATACACGGACTGGATCATGCAAGAGTTGAAACCACGAATCGACAAAGAGTATGCGACATACCCAGAGGATGTCGGTGTCATGGGGAGTTCGATGGGTGGCGTCATCGCTTTATATATGATGGCGACTTATCCTTCCGTCAAAAAGATTGGTGCTCTTTCCACCGCAGCTTGGGCGAACCTTGAGCCGTTAATCCAAGCGTTGCAACAAGGGGAACTTAGAGGAAAACTGTATATGGATATCGGCACAAACGAAGAGAGCGGACCAATCACAGCGAGCGATTACTTGTTCACGAATGCAAAACTGATTGAAGCAATCGCAAAAAAAGGCGTCGCCTTCCGATATGAAGTGGAACCGGATGCGATTCATCACGAATCAGCATGGCGTCGCCGCTTGCCTCACGCTCTTCGCTATTTATACGACATCACATGAAAAGAGCGAATTCCGAAGAAATCGGAATTCGCTCTTTCGTTTAGATAACCCAGTTTCCGTCACGCATGATCGCTTCGCGCGTGCCGTCTTCCCGTTCCCCATCGATATTCATTTCGGCTGACCCGATCATAAAGTCAACGTGCGTCATTGAGTCGTTCGCCCCATTTGCCGCAAGTTCCTCTTGTGACATCGAAGGGCCACCTTCAAGACATGTCGAGTAAGCACGACCTAATGCCAAATGGCATGATGCATTTTCGTCAAACAATGTGTTGTAGAAGAGAAGACCTGAATTCGAGATTGGAGAATCATCTGGAACGAGTGCCACTTCACCGATGCGGCGTGCCCCTTCATCCATGTTCAACAATTCATCAAGAGCCGCTTGCCCTTTTTTCGCTTCTGCTTTGACGACTTTGCCGCCCTCAAACCAAAGGGTAAACTCATCAATCAAGTTTCCGCTATAGCTGAGTGGTTTTGTGCTCGACACGTGCCCCTCGACAGAATCTTTATCTGCAAGTGTGAACACTTCTTCAGTCGGCATGTTTGCAATGAAGTCGATTCCGTCCGCGTTCGGACCGCCACCACCGAGGAATACATGCTTTTTCGGAAGGCCGATTGTGAGCTCTGTTCCTGGCGCGCTGTAATGTAATTTCGCATACTTTTTCTCTGTTAACAGTTTCGCGCGACTACGGAGTGAATGATCGTGTTCGTCCCATGCCGCGACGACATCTTCTTGATCCATACGCGTTGCCGCAAAGATGGCCTGCCAAAGCGCTGCAACCGCATCTTCCCGATCTGGAAATACTTTTTGTGCCCATGCATCTGAAGCGCCTGCAACGATTGACCAACTGACATTGTCACTCATCACGTATTGACGCCATTTCGCAAGCGCTTGTCCTGCAGAACGGTTCGCATCTGAGATTCGTGACGACTCGACACCATTCAAGGCATCCGGGTCATCACTCACGATAGACAAAAATGCTGTTTTTTCTTCAGCCAATTGCTCAAAGCGTGCCTTGAGCCAATCCGGGAACTCTTTAAACGAATCTGCCGGCGCATCGAAAAAGCGAATTTTTGACGTTTCTTCATCACTCCAGTTGACGAATACTTGTTTCGCTCCTGCCGCATACGCAGCTTTCACCACGTGACGGACAAGTGGCGCCTGACTGATATCAGCACGTACTTCTAACTGTTGACCCGGTTGAATGTTTACCCCTTTTTTCACCGCTAGTTCTGCATAGCGTGCAAAATCTGCCTCTGTCGGCATAGAAATCATAGACATATGTATCGTTCCTCCTTTTCAGTTATCTTTATTTTCTTAAATTTCAGGAAAAGTTGCAACCAATGCGCAAAAACGGGCATATTAGTAATTGAAGAATGAAGGAGGAATACACATGGCAGATTGGAAAACAACATACACACATTTTTTAAAACAGGCGAAAGAAGACGTCCACGACCGTGAACAACTCGGTGACTTGCTCGTTCAAGGTGAGCGTGCGCTCGCAAAAGTCACGGTGGATGTGGCGTCCAACGAAATCAGCAATATCGAACGTGAGGAAGAACTTACTCTCTACTTTCAGATGAAACAAATGTTGAACATGTTGCGCGCATTATATAACAACCAATTCGACATGCAACCCGACAAGCAAGAAGAACTTGTGGCAGCGATTTTGTATTTTGTTTCACCGTTCGATGCGATTCCTGACGATGTCCCACTTGGTCTATTTGACGATGCCCAAGTCATCGATTATGTACATGAGCAATTAGCAAGTGACATCGACCGCTTTCATAACGAATTATGACTTGAAATGATTCACGAGTAGCAGTACGCTAGCAGAAGACTTTCTTAAAGGAGGCGTAAGGCCTAGCCATTACCTATGTATGCAAAAACTCGAAAACGGGTTGCCCTCGAAACGGTACTATTCATCATTGCCGGGACAATCCTTCAGTCTGTCTTTGTCAGCTTACTGCTAAAACCTAATGAAATCGGCTCAGGTGGAATTGTCGGGATCACCTTGATTTCGAATGAACTCTTCGGTACACCGATCGGGATGACCCAACTCGTCCTCAACATCCCGCTTTTCATCTTAGGGTTAAAATATTTAGGGCGCCGCTTCATTATGATGACGGGGATTGTCGTCGTGCTGTCCTCGATTCTCATTGATAGCTTGCCCATCCTGATTCCACCGACCCCACTCGACGATCCGCTTGTCGCTTCGGTATTTAGCGGGATTGTTTCAGGACTTGGACTCGCCCTTCTCCTATTCGCAGGAGCCTCTACTGGCGGACTCGATATTTTAGGAAAAGTGATCTATATGAATAATCGAAACTTATCGTTACCAAAAATATTTTTGACACAGGACATCATTGTCTATGTGTTGGTGTTCATCGTCTTTGATATTAAAGCCGTTATGTATGCTCTTGTGTTAAGTTTTGTCCGGTCACGCACGTTGCTCACAATTCATAAGTTCTTCTCCGCTCAAAAGCAATGTTTCATCATTTGCAAAAAAGCAGATGAAATCAATTTGGTCATCAAGCAGAACTTAAAACGTGGTGTCACCATCATGGATGCGACAGGCGGATATTCGAACGACTCGAAAAAAATGCTGTACGTTGTTGTTCAAAACAATGAAATTCCTAAACTTCGACAAATCGTATCTGACATTGATTCTGAGGCATTTGTCACTGTATCTGAAATCGATTCGGTCGTCGGGAACTTTAAAGAACACTCGTATACACTGTAAATCTAAAATTTTCGACAACAATATAGATTGTTGTCGATTTTTTGTGTAATCTTCGCTCACCTGTTCCGATAATAAATAAGAGCCCCATACATATACAGAAGGAGGTGCATGAGTTGTCTGTTTACTCGTTGCGCCAATACGTTCCGGCAATTTTGATCGGAACTTTTTCTACCGGACTTTTATTTTTATTTTTAACTCCACATGATTTACGAAATATGACGTTACTTATTTATTACCTCGTCATCTCAAGTACGGCAATTTTGTTTAGTGGATCAGCAATCTTTAAATATAAAGGAATGCGGCGTTTCATCCACACGTTGATCAGTTTAGGAAACGTATGTTTCACGCTCTATTTGCTGATGCATTATCATACGAATGATGATTATACGCAATCGTTACTTTTCCTACAAAATTTCTTTTATTTAATCATGGCTCTTATTGTGATCACGCAATCGATTGAGATTCGTACATTAAAACTACGCACGTTTGATTTGTTCGCCTTGTTTAGTTTTATTGTGATTGGTGGTCTACATATTTGGTTTTATACCACGCAAGACGTTACCCTTGTTTCCCATTTGAGTGGGTTTGAAGAACAAATGCTACTCATCAGTCTGTACATGATGCTTGGATTCCTTTATTTAAATCGGGTCGTCTCGACCGGTCAACAATTCCGGATTTTGTTACTCGTCGGTATACTCGGTTTCACAGTCGCTTCGATTACCAACACATTATTTGTATTTTCGGGCATTACCCACGACTTGATACACATCGTCCAAATCAGTAGTATTTTAACGATCTCCATCAGCTACTGGGTCGATGATTTGTCAGAAGACGCACTCGCCTACGATTCGATCATGGATTATGTCTTGTATAGCGTGGTCGTGATGATGTTCATTCTGGCCTCTGATCGCTTGCTCGGTTCATCCGTGCTCGACTCGATGATTGCGAATGCCGTACTGTTGTTACTCATTCGTCAGTTTGTCGTGTCGAAGCAGAATGCACTCATCAGCCATCGTCTTCATACGGTGAATACAGATTTAGAGGTTGCCGTGTCAACGAAAGCTCATGAACTGGAGATTCGTGAGCAACAGTATCGCTCGCTGTTCGCCTACCACTCAGAGCCGATTTTCTTATTCGATTTACACGGTGAAGTATTATCGGTCAATGAGGCTGGCAGTTCGATTCTAGGACTGACGACAGAGACATTACTCGGCTCAAACATTCTCGATATCATCGAAACGAAAGACCGTGCTCCTTACACCATCATTCTTCAAGAATTGACGAACGGTCGACCGCGAACGATCGACGTACGCGTGATGACGGACGAAGGCGAGACACGTGTCTGGCAACTCGTCAACGTACCAATGATTATCGATGGAGAAGTTGAGGGTATTTATGCGATTGCGAAAGACATCACTCAGATGATTGAGCAACAAGAGCAAATCCTGTATCAAGCAAAATTCGACAGTCTGACCGGTCTTCATAATCGCTATGCACTTCAAGAACAGATCGAGCGATTAATGGAAGAAGGTCGTACGTTCACGCTCATGTTCTCCGATTTGGACGGATTCAAAGAGATTAACGACCAATTCGGACATCATATGGGAGACGAACTTCTTCAACACATCGGAAAACGACTCCGTACCGCACTCTTACCGAACGAATATGCAGGACGACTCGGTGGTGATGAATTTATCGTCGTCGCGGAACATGGAGACGACGAAATGTTGACGGAACGATTGCGACGGCTCGTCTATCGCCCACCATACTACATGGCGGGGACGCTCGTCGAAGTGCACGCTTCGATCGGAATCGTACGTTTTCCGGAGCACGGGAAGAAATTAAAACATTTACTATCCAATGCCGACTTGGCCATGTACCGTGCGAAGGATAAAGGACGTGACGAAACGGTCATGTTTGAACCGGAGTTACGCGAGGACAAAGAGGAACGGAAAGTATTGATGGAAGGTCTTGAAACCGCTCTTGAAAAAGGAGAGATCTCCCTTTTTCTTCAACCTCAAGTCGACGCCTCGACGAAAGCCGTCATCGGTGCGGAAGCATTGATGCGTTGGCAACATAACGGAACGTTCATACCACCTAGCCAATTTATCCCGATTGCCGAAGAAACGGGTCACATTCAGGATTTAGGCCGCTGGATGATTCATGAGACATTCCAGTTAATCCACATATTTGAACAAGGGGACATTCACTTACCGAAACTTTCGGTCAATTTATCCGTCCGACAGCTGTTTGACGAACACTTGATTGACTATCTAAAAACGCTATTCGAAAGGTTCCCGATTGAGCCGTCACGACTCAATTTTGAATTGACGGAAACTGTTGCCGCACATCACTCGGATCGCGTATTAAATCGCATCTTAGAGTTAAAAGCACTCGGTATTAAGCTTTCCATTGATGATTTCGGGACAGGTTACAGTTCGCTCGCTTATCTCGTACGATATCCGATCGATGAATTGAAAATTCCTCGAGAGTTCACGATGCAACTCGAAGAGAACCGTGAATATCAAATGGTCACGACGACCATCGTCGCCATGGCACGACAACTCGGAATGGCGCTCGTTGCCGAAGGTGTCGAAACCGAATATCAGGAAAACTTCCTCCGTAAAATCGGATGCGATTCGATGCAAGGTTATCGTTATGCGAAACCGATGCCGCTTGACGAGTTTATTATTTACTACATGAAAAATACAACGCCTTGAACCGCATTTCGGTCCAAGGCGTTTTTTCATCTCATCTCATACACTTTCACTTCTCCCGGCTTCAAATCGACGAGGAGATTCCAATTTTCATCAAACGAATGCTCGGCATATGGCCATGTATATGGTGAATAAATCATTTCCGCAAAACGACTCGCATTCCAATTTCGACGTCGTACCCCATCAAGCGCGACGACTCCTCGCAACGAGTCAACCATGTTCGTATTCGCCACGACAAGTAGCGTATCATTCGTCTCTGGACGTAACCAAGCGAATCCAATGAACGGTGCGAACGGCTCGTTTAAGATCAGCGGCTCAAAGTGATTCGGGTCAACGAGTACGTCTAACCATCGACGACGAATTTCAGCCACTTGATGCATCACTTCAATCATCTCATCCCGTTCCGGATGATCCCAATGGAATTGATACGCATCAAAAAATGCAAGTTTGCCGAAATAAGGGTCCGTCGGGAAGAGCTGATAGGCTTCTTCAGGACGACAGTCTAGCCCGGTGTTCATCGGTTGCGTCTCATATAACTCTAGCCCAGAGTTCGTCATCGGAACCCCGTTTGGCATAAATCCGTTCAATACCGTCAACAATCGGCTCGCCTGTCGACCTCCATCGCGTGTAGCAAGACGCCTTGTATCAGCTGTTTCACCTGAGGCGAACACTGGAAGAGGCAAAAAACGTGAATCATATAAAAATTGATGGGTTTCATGCGTTTGGAATCGTGGTTCTTTATAGAATCCATATCCGATGATCATATTATAGCCTGCGTCCTTAGCCGCCCAAGCCCCAGACTCAATCAACTCTTCCGCAATAAAGCTGAAATTGGAATCAATGGCACGAGGTTGTTCTAAAATCCGTTGCGCTAAATCGACTGGAAGGGCATGTCCCATATCGATTCGAGCTCCGTCGATCCCATATTCCCGCTGGTAGTGTGGGATGATGTCAGCAAGCATCTCCCAGAGCGGCTCGTTCACTTCATTTCCCCGGAATTGATTGGACTTGATTGAATCAAATAGAATATACGGCGCCACTCCTGCATCATTGACATATGGTGCTGATGCAAGTGGATGGTCAAGGAAGAGACGGAAATACGTCACGTCTGACCACGGGGGTTGTGGGTCGTTGATACAATCTGAGAAAGCCGGCGCTGTCGTCAGCCCGAACTCCTGCTCAATCATCGCCAATACGTTCTCTTCTGGATGTTCAAGTAAAAACTCCCGGACCCGATTCCACTTTTCACCGTCAACCAAGTTCGGCGCCATGGAGAATCGACGTAAATGCTGCCAAACGTCCTCCGAGTTATACACCATCGGCAAGAAAGCAAATTCCGGCTTTACATTTTCTCCGATACCAGGCACGTATGGCGGATGATAATAATCGACCTCCGTCAATGGAATCCAATAAAACCATTCTGGATTTTCAAGGATCAATCGGTTATCACGGGCACATGTTCGAGGAATGACATCGATGACGACACGAATCCCTACCATATGGCAAGCTTCCACGAAGGCGGCAAACTCTTCTTCGACAGTCATCGCGTCACCCGTCAACGTCTCTTTCAACTCTTCATCGATGGCAAAGAAATCTTGAACGGCATAAGGAGAGCCAAATTCTCCTTTCTTATTTTTATGACTATGTTGCGAAATGGGTAAAAGGAATAAGGTGTCGATTCCCATGTAGAGAAGATGCGGAATGAGCGCAAGCGTTTTCACAAAAGTACCTGTGTCTTTCATTCCAAACGTGTTCTCCATCTCCACGTAACCCGATCCGTCATGATCCCAAGAAGTCGAGGTCCGTACTTGCATGGAATAGACTGAAGCTCGTTTAATCCAATCGCCACCAGTTTGTAAATGCCTATCCGCAAGCGCGATGGACGTACGATAATCCCGATTCTCTGTCGCATACGGGAAAATCGTTTTTTCAATCGTTTCTTTTAAAAAGTCATACGGATTGACTCGTTCGACCCCGTTACGGACCGGTTCGGAAGTGAAACGCATGCGATTCCAAAGGCTTGGAATCTCATAAGTAAGATCTGTACGCTTGTCTTCTAACACCTGATACAGCTTGTGTAACGATGAGTTCTCTGACATATTGACTCTCCTTATGCATCTAATTGTTCCCTTCGGTAAAGAGACACTACATTACTTGATTATACATTTCCCCGATTTTTCCTTTTTCAAAAAAATATTTTCTGCTGTTTCACACAAAATCATGTACGATGTAGAAGGAAGGAGGGATATGATGTCGCAACGAAAGTGGATTTTACTTTGGATCAGTCTGTCCATTTTATCGATTTCAATTATCGGGATATTCATTTTTCAATTGAAAGAAACAAACGAACGCTTAGAAATCATACAAGGTGAACAACTCGACTCTTATGAAGCGATTGAAGATATTATGTATTATAATGTCGAGCGCGCCAATGCCATCCGTGGTCTACTTGCTTATGAAGACCGCCACTTTTTAGAGATGTACTACAGCATGTCTCAACAAGCCCGAGAATTAAAACAGTCTGTCATCACTGATCCGGATACCCCGAGTTCGGTTCTCGATTTGCTTGATCGAGATGCCATTTGGGAAAAAGAAGCCGATCGCGTGCTCGTCATCTATGAAGAAGGCGACTTAGTAAAAGCAACGGCTGTTGCGGAAACGATGACGGAGCAACGTCAAACGATTTTAGAAGACTTACGATCCCTCAAACAAATGCAATACAAAGACGTCCATAAAGAATTGATTGCGGCAGAGAATCAAGTATCCTTCTTAACACAAATACTCTTTACCATCATTTTTTTACTCTTTACTGTCGTTGTCATCCTCACGTTTTTATTGTTGCGAATCAAACCGCAACATGAAACGATCGAATAAAAAAGAAGTGTCTCAAGATTCCACTTGAGACACTTCTTTCATGTAGTCGTGCGAAGTAATCGTGTCGCATTCGCAATGGCTAATAACGCCACTCCGACATCTGCGAACACGGCTTCCCACATTGTAGCGATTCCGAATAGTCCGAACAGCATAACAAGTGCCTTTACTCCGAAAGCAAAGAAGATATTTTGCCAGACGACTCGTTTCGTTCGCTTCCCTAGTTCGATGGCTCGAATGACATCCGTCGGCGCATCATGCATCAAGACGACGTCTGCCGCTGTGACCGCGGTATCACTTCCGACCCCACCCATGACGAGCCCGACATCTGCCCGGGCCAAAGCAGCCGCATCATTCATTCCATCCCCGACGAACGCGACCTTGTGGGAGAGGGTCAATTGCTCAATCGCTTCTACTTTTTCATGTGGAAGCAATTCACCTCGCACTTCAGTCATCCCAAGCTGTTCACCGATCCTTGTCGCAACATCGCGGCGATCTCCAGATAACATGACCGTCCGGAGTCCTGCTTTCTTCAGGTTTTCAATGGTACTGAACGCATCTGATTTCACCGTATCCATCAACTCAATCCGGCCCAACCACCGATTATTCTTCATCACGTGAACACTCGTACCATAGGATGAATCGTCAATCGTCTGACCCAGTCGTTCCATGTAACGAGCACTTCCGACGTACACATGATTCTCACCGTCACGCGCATAGAGTCCGTATCCAGGTTCCTCTTGAATCGATTCAAACGCTTGAACCTCTCCAGCGCGTTGGACGATCGCTTGCGCAAGCGGATGATTAGACGCTCGTTCGACACGGGCAGCAAGATGTAACAGCTCATCAACGTCGACACCTGCTGCCGTCACAACGTCCGTCACCTCAAATCGTCCTGTCGTCAACGTCCCTGTCTTGTCGAAGACGACGGTATCCACTTCGGTCAATGTATCGAGGTACTCTCCACCTTTCACAAGAATTCCTTGTTTCGAACCCGAACCGATTCCACCGAAATAGCCTAACGGAATCGAAATCACTAGTGCACATGGGCAACTAATGACAAGGAAAATCAAGGCGCGATAAATCCATTCGTCTAAATTCCCTACAAATAGCGGAGGAATAAATGCGACAAGTGCGGCCATGACCACGACGAAAGGCGTATAAATCTTTGCCAGACGCGTGATCATCTGCTCCGTTTTGGCTTTCTTTCCATTCGCCTCTTCGACGAGCGCAATCATTTTTTGAAGACTCGACTCAGACGCGATCTTTGTCGTTTCTACGATGAGTCGTCCTTCTATATTGACCATTCCTGCCAAGACTTCCTCTCCCACACTCACTTGTCGTGGAACCGATTCACCTGTCAATGATGCCGTATCAAGAGAGCTCGCCCCACTCACGACAAATCCGTCCATCGGAACCAATTCTCCTGAACGAATAACGAGATGCGACCCGATTGAAACGTCTTCTGGCGATTGTTCAATTTCCCGGTCCGCCTCAAGTACACGTGCTCGTGTCGGCTTCATACTTAACAAGGACTGAATGGATTTCCGGGAAGCTCGTACCGCACGTCCTTGCACGTATTCTCCAAGCTGATAAAACAACATAACCGCTACAGCTTCCGGATATTCTGAAATCGCAAAGGCCCCAACGGTCGCAATGGTCATCAAGAATTTCTCATCGAACCATTCCCGATGCCATACGTTTCGAATTGCGCCATATACGACATCGTAGCCGGCAAGTCCGTAAGCTACAATAAATCCTGGAATCGAATCTGTCCAAGCGGCAATCGAAAAAATAATGGCGGCCGCGATAAACCTCCAAAGCGTCCAATCTCGTCCTTCGGTTTGATCGTCTTCTTGTTTGACAAACTTCGCCCCCGGCTCAATCCGCATCATCGTCTGTTCGATTGATTTGAGCATCCGATCTCGCTCTGAAGCGTCAATCCATTCAATCACCATTCGACTTGTCGCAAAATCAATTTGGCAAGAGGCGACTTCTTCACGTTTTGCTACATCACGTTCAATTTTAGCCGCACAGTTTGTACAAGTGATCCCGGATACAGGTAGTACCTCTCGATTTTTCATCATATCCCCCTGACATTCAAACGTTCATTTGAATATATCGTATCGCGAAACGACAGACGTGACAATAGGCAAAAATGACCGACCCTTAAAAGGATCGGTCATTAGACTCAAACGTCTTTTTGTTCTTCACTATGTGCCAAGGCAATTTCAACAAGCTGTCTGACATGGTCATCGTCTAATGAATAATAGACGACTTTTCCTTGTTTACGGTATTTCACTAGCCCTTGTTCAAGTAACGTCCGCAAATGATGGGATGCAGTCGCATTCGAATGACCAATGATGGCTGCCACATCACAAACACACAGTTCATGTTCAAGCGTCAAGACGTATAGCACCTTTAGACGGGTCGGGTCAGCGAATGCCTTAAACAATCGACTGACACGCGGTGCGTCTAGTTGCGCCAAGGCCGATTGTAGCGTAGGGACGTCCTCAGATTGAATCCCGATTGTTTCACACTGTGGCACTTTCATTTTCTTCACCTCGTCTTTTGATGTGTATAGTGTAACAAAAAATACTGAATATATCTGTTATATATTATGGTTGACTAATTACACACTGTTATAATACAATCAACTCAACAACCAATACTGTGAAACTCTCTAAAGGAGGACATTTTATTATGAACGAATGGGCAAGCCGTCTCGAATCATCTGTCGAGTTTTATCAAAAATTACCGGACAAAACATGTCAGGAATGCGGACAGCATATGGACGAACAGTGTGAGTCATACGAAACGACTTGCGCTTCATGCACTGAAAAACTTCAACTCGCAGAATAAAACAACACCCCTTCTCAATCGAAGGGGTGTTGTTTTAGAGTGACCATCCGACATATGCAGCCACTAATCCGAACATATAAGTCGCAAGCAGATAGAGGCCAAATCGAATCCAATCTTTCGTCGCAAAACGCATCAGTTCAAGTTTTAGCGTCGAGAATGTTGTGAACGAACCGAAGAATCCGACTCCTAAAAAAAGAATAAGCGACGGATGATGGGTATGGGCATATAAATAACCGAGACCAAACGAACCTGAAACATTGACGAACAGAGTCGCCCACGGGAATGATGAATCCGACCACCGTTTCATGAATTGTCCAATGGCAAAACGCGTAATCGCACCTAAGAAAGCGCCAGCCACAATCCATATGAATGTCATATTAGTTCACCCCTTCTTTCCGTCTCGAACCAACGCGGTAACCGAGCCATGAGCTCCATAGGCCGAGTATGATACTCAAGAAGACGTACGTCATGGCAATCCATACATGACCTTCTTCTAGCAGTCGTATCGTTTCGACACTAAACGTCGAGAACGTGGTAAAGGAGCCGATCATACCGGTGCCGATGATTGTAACGAGTTGAGGTGAGGCATTGCCTTTTTGAAGAAATGTGTGCGTCAACCATCCCAATAGAAAACTACCGATGAGATTGGTCAGAAACGTTGCGATGGGAAACATGCTCGATCCAAATGAACCAACCATCAAACCAAGTCCATAGCGCGCCGTCGCACCAATCGCCCCTGCTAGTCCGACGTATACGTACAGCATTGAATTCCTCCTCCACGAAAAAGACACCTGCAACGCAGGTGTCGATTGAGCTAAGACGATTATATCAAGCTGTCTTCATTTACGAAATAGCTGCAGGAGCCAAAACGGCTTCAATCGCTTCAAACGCTTGATCTAATTCTTCTTTTGTGATGACGAGAGGTGGTGCCAATCGAATCACGGTTTCATGTGTTTCTTTACAGAGAAGGCCCCGCTCTTTAAGTGCTTCGCAGTAAGGACGTGCTGACTCTGTCAATTCGATGCCAATAAATAATCCACGTCCGCGAACGTCTCGAATCATTGGATTATCAATCGATTTCAAGCGATCCATGAAGTACGTCCCGAGTTCAAGCGAACGCTCTGGAAGATTCTCTTCTTCCAATACTTCAAGTGCCGCGACAGAAACAGCGGAAGCGAGTGGGTTTCCACCAAACGTTGAACCGTGTGATCCCGGGTTAAAGACCGAGAGAATCTCCTTATCAGCCGCAACACACGAAATCGGGAAGACACCGCCTCCGAGTGCTTTTCCGAGGATATACATATCCGGTGTGACCTCTTCCCAATCGATGGCAAACCATTTACCAGAACGTCCAAGTCCCGATTGAATCTCATCTGCGACGAAGAGGACGTTATGCTCTTTACAGAGTTCAGATGCGCGCTTCAAATAGCCAGCCGGTGGAATGATGATTCCTGCCTCACCTTGAATCGGCTCTACGATAAACGCTGCCGTATTCTCTGTGATTGCCGCTTCGAACGCATCGATGTCACCATACGGGACGACTTTGAAGCCTGGTAAGAGCGGCCCGAATCCACGCTGATATTCCGCTTCTGTCGACATCGACACAGCGGCCATCGTGCGTCCGTGGAAGTTCCCCGTACAGACGATAATTTCAGCTTCCCCCGGAATACCTTTCACATCGTATGCCCACCGACGTGCCGTTTTCACAGCCGTCTCGACTGCTTCCGCACCAGTGTTCATCGGTAACACCATCTCTTTTTTTGTAAGCGTTACCACTTTGTCGTAAAAACGTCCGAGTTGATCGTTGTAAAAGGCGCGTGACGTCAACGTGATCTTATCCGCCTGATCTTTCAATGCTTGGATGATTTTCGGATGGCAGTGTCCCTGGTTGACAGCAGAGTATGCACTCAACATATCCATGTAGCGATTCCCCTCAGGATCCGTTACCCAAATCCCTTTCGCTTCCGAAATGACAATCGGTAGTGGATGATAGTTGTGTGCCCCGAACTTCTCTGTCATCTCAATAACATCATGTGTTTTTGACATATTACTTCCCCCTTATTCAAAACTATCTTACCCTTTCAGTATATGATGTCCCTCTTTCTTTTGACAATGACGAACTTAAGCATTCCTTGAATTGGCAAAATCAGGTACACTGACATTAGAATATGCATTTAGCATGACAGATTGGAGGAAATGATGTGGCTTCATTGCGTGATTTGTCGGTAGATCAGTTCATCGATGCTTTATCTGTTCCATGTTGTTATATTTCTCAAGATGGTACGGTCCTATTGTGGAATAGTCATGCCGAAGTGTTGTTCGGCTGGGAACGTCAAGAAGTCCTCCATCAACCGTTGCCGGTCGTCCAGCAGCTTGATCAAGCACTTGAGACGTGGACACCACTCCTCTTGCAATATCCATTTTCAACAACGGCAATGACGCCGTTCCAACATAAGGACGGCTCCGTCATCTATGCGACCGCATACTTGCAGTCCTTTTCGCTCGAAGACGTGTACGGCTATTTCTTAGCCTTTCTTCCGAAAGGATTTGGTCCCCTCATTAGTACAGAGCAATTCAACTTATTGCATCATTTTCAAGAAATGATTAAACAGTCCACACATTACTTAGCGACGAATGCAAAAGGGGAGATCGTCGATATCAATCCATCGTTGTGCCGATTGCTTGATATAACCGAACAACAGCTGATTGGACGTGAATGGTTCGAGCTCATCCATGATCCAAGCGACCAAGACGGCATTTCGCGTAACGTCTTAAAATCATTGGCGACCAATCGAATTTGGAATGGTGAGATGCCGATTTCCTGTAAACAGCATGAGCAAGATGCGTGTTGGCTCAACTTGACCGTCGTACCGATTGTCAGTGAAAAAAATGAAGTCATTCAGTATACGGCATTTGGTTTTGATGTATCTGAAAAGAAGCGTCTTGAAAAAGAAGTTGAGCTTCTCGCCTACCAAAATGAATTGACCGGACTTTACAATAAAAAAGGTTTTTTACGTCGCTATGACTCGATTCTTCAACAAATCGATGAGCGAGAAGGTCTCCTTCATATCGCCTTGTTTGATATCGACCGTTTCAAAATCATCAACGAGTCGTTCGGATCTCGTGTCGGGAACGAACTCCTCATTCAAATCAAAGAACGCGCCCTGCATCTCATTCCAGAATCTTCTCTCTTGTTCCATCCAATGGGCGGACTGTTCGGAGTCATGTTCTTCGAGCAATCAAAAGAAGAAGTGTTTCAAGTGCTACGTCATTTGCAACACGAGCTGCAGCGACCGTTTCGAATTTACCACCATTCGATTATGGTATCGATTTCCGTCGGATGCGTATTTTATCCGTCCTCCACAAGTTCGCTCGAGGAACTGTACACGCGTGCTGAAAGTGCCCTTTTCAAAGGAAAACAGATTGGGGTTGGAACGATTCAGTTCGTGACAAAGGATATGGATGCCGCCTTCTCGAGACAAATCCATATTGAAAAGGCGATGTACCGAGCCCTTGAAGAAAAGCATTTTTATCTTGAGTATCAGCCAAAATACGAACTCGCCACCGATCGCCTCATCGGGTTTGAGGCACTTCTTCGTTGGCATCATGAAGAACTCGGACAAATCCCGCCCTCTGAGTTCATCCCGCTCGCTGAAGAGATGGCGCTGATTGTTCCGATAAACAACTGGGTCATCTTAGAAGCGACGAAACAGCTGAAAGCTTGGAAAGCCGAATTCGACCAACCTCTCTCCATGGCAATCAACATTTCACCAAACCAGTTCCGAAGCGACAGTTTCTTGAATACGTTGCGAAACATCAAACAGCAACTTCAACTTGACCCGTCCGACGTCATTTTAGAGATTACAGAGAGTCTCGTCATGCAACAGACCGATGAGATTATCGAACGTATGGAACAAATCAAGCGCTTGAACTATCGACTGTCGATTGATGATTTCGGAACTGGCTTCTCGTCCTTACAGTATTTGAAGTCCTTCCCTGTCGACGAGCTTAAAATCGATAAAGTCTTTCTCGACGATTGGATGACGTCCAAATCGCATCTCCTCGATGTCATCGTGCATCTCGGGAAGAGCTTAAATCTCCACGTCGTCGCGGAGGGAGTCGAAGATGAAGAAATGTTGGCACACTTAAAGTCGACGGATTGCGATTCCTTCCAGGGCTATCTTTATGCAAGACCTGCCTCGCCAAGTGCGATCGAACAATTACTCCGGTCATCAAAAAACTCACCGAACGCTTGAGGCGTCGGTGAGTTTTTTATAGGGCGATCGTAGCGGTCCAAAGCCCATAAATACCATAGGTCGCACACAATAAAATAATCAAAGCAATCATCGACTGGGTACGGGTCAAGAATGGTCGTCCTTGTTCCCGTTCTGCCAAAAGAAAGACAAAGATGCCCGGTGCGTATAGAATCATCGCAATCAAGACGTACTCTAACCCAGAAGCATAAAGTAACCAGGCGGCGTATAACGACGCAATGCCGGAAACGGTCATCATCTGTAACGACGTCTTCCGTTTCGCCTCCATCCAACCGTAGAGTGCCGAGAATAAATAAGGGACGAGCGCCGCGATCCCTGCAATGCTTGAAAGGACGAGATATGTTTGTTCCGAAAACAATGCAATAGCCGTGACGACTTGAGTGAACCCTTGAGTAATGAACAAGGCGTTCACTGGTGTACTGTTTGTATTCAAACGATTGAACACTTTCGGAAACACCCCGTCTCGACTCGCCACATAAGAAATTTCAGTCGCTAAAATCGTCCATCCGAGTAATGCACCTGTCAACGAGACAAGTAGTCCGATGTTAATCAACGTTGCCCCAAACGGACCGACAACCGCTTCTAACACATACGCCATCGACGGTTCAGGTAACGCCGCGAGTTGCTCCTGAGTCATGACACCAAACGAGAAGATAGAAATCATCATGTAAATCAATAACGTACCGATCAGACCAATCACCGTCGCTCGACCGACATCTTTTTTATGACGTGCGCGCGAGGATAAGACGACCGCGCCTTCAATCCCGACGAACGCCCAGAGTGTGACGAGCATCGTCGACTTCACTTGTGGAAACACATTCGCCCAGACAAATCCTGTTTCACCCCAAAAGTCGACTTGGAACGTATCGATTTGAAACGCGAATAAAATAAACACGATGAACAAGAAAATCGGAACGAGTTTCGCAATCGTTGTGACGATATTTAAAAGTGCCGCCTCACGCATCCCACGTGAGATGAGCCAAAACAAGCCCCAAATCAGGACGACACTCATGAGCAAACGGAACAGTCGATGTTCCGCAGAAAAAACAGGGAAAAAATATGCCAATGTGCTAAAAATCAACGTGATGTTCGCCACTGTGCCAATCCAAGCTGACATCCAGTATCCCCATCCGCTGTTGAATCCGACAAACTTCCCGAACCCTTCCCGGGCATAGGCATAAATTCCACCCTCTAGCTCCGGGCGCGTGTTCGCTAAAAATTGAAAGACAAAGGCAAGCATGATCATGCCGACACCCGTAATCCCCCATCCAATTAAAACAGGACCAACCCCTGCTCCCTGCGCCATCGCACCGGGTAGATTAAAGGCCCCTCCACCAATCATTGTCCCGACGACCATCGCCGCAAGACCGAAAAAGCCGATTCCGGCTGAATGTTGTTTCAAATTAACGCCTCCACCATACTCAATCTTTCCGAATAACTATACAAAGATATTGTATAATCATTCGTTGATTTTTCTATTCTACTTCCTGAAAGGATTGATGAATAGTCATTCTAAATAAGTTTATATTTTCGAATAATTTGAAAAATTCCATTGCATATTCATGTCAGATGTAGTTTAATTACAACATATTCTAAATTATCAGAATTTTCGGGAGGTTGTATGATGCGTAACAAAAAATGGCTAGCTTTATCGGGGGTCGCATTATTGGCGACGGCAGCTTGTAGTACAGGGGATGACTCATCTAGCTCGGACGGCTCATCTTCGAGCGATGCAAAAAAAGAAATCACGATGGTATCAGCGACGGACTTACCTCAGCTTGATCCAACACTCACAACGGACTCGACATCTATTATCGTCACGAACAACGTGTTCGAAGGGTTATATCGTTTAGACGAAAATAACCAACCGACACCGGGGATTGCCGAAGATGTCGAAGTGTCTGAAGACGGTCTTACATACACGTTCAAATTACGTGACGCAAACTGGTCAGATGGTTCACCAATCACAGCTGAGGACTTTGTGTATTCTTGGAAACGTGCACTTAACCCTGAAACGGGTGCCGAGTATGCGTATATTCTCCAAGATTTGAAAAATGCGAATAAAATCCTTGCAGGCGAAATGTCACTCGACGATCTCGGTGCGAAAGCAGTCGATGAGAAGACACTTGAAGTTCAATTGGAAGCGCCAGCGCCATACTTCTTAGGATTGACTGGTTTCCCAACGTATATGCCACAAAAACAAGAGTTCGTTGAAGAACAGGGCGAAGAGTTCGCGACGACAGTCGACAAAACACTCTATAATGGTCCTTACGTCTTGAGTGAGTGGCAAGACAACGCTGGTTGGGTTTATAAGAAAAACCCTGAGTATTGGGACGCTGAAAACGTCAAGATGGACACGATCAACGTCAAAGTCGTAAAAGACGTCTCGACGGGAGTCAACTTGTTCGAATCAGGAGAAGCGGATTACACACTCCTTTCATCTGAGTTCGTTCCACAATTTGAAGACAGCGATGAGTTCAAAACACGTGCCGACGCTCGAATCAACTTCCTTCGTTTCAACCAAAAGAATGAAGCTCTTCAAAACGTCAATATCCGTGAAGCACTTGCAAAAGGCTTTGATAAGCAGAGTGTGACAGACATCATTCTAACGGACGGTTCAGAACCAGCGAACTTTATCGTAGCGAAAGATTTCACATTCACAGAAGACGGGGCTGACTTCCGCGAGAAATACCCGGATCTCCTCAGCTACAACGTAGATGAAGCAAAAGCCGCTTGGGAAAAAGGACTTCAAGAACTTGGCGTTGAGACGGTCGAACTTGAGTTCCTCTCACGTGATGAGGAAGCGTTCAAGAAAGTAAACGAGTTCATCAAAGGCGAACTTGAGAAGAACTTACCTGGTTTGACACTCAACATTAAGCAACAACCGTTCAAAAACTTCCTTGACCTTGAAAGTAAAGGTGAATACGATGTTTCTGCAGCCGGTTGGGGCCCTGACTACCAAGATCCAATGACATACCTCGACATGTGGATCACAGACGGACCATTTAACCGTATGGCTTACTCAAATGACGAGTATGATCAGTTGATTCAATCAGCGAAGAAAGAAGCAGATCAGATGAAGCGTTGGGAATCCATGCAAGAAGCTGAACGCATCCTTCTCGAAGAAGACTTCGCGATTGCTCCGATTTACCAAAAAGGTGAAGCATACTTAGAGCGTTCGAATATCGAAAACATGTACCGTCACCCGTTCGGTGCCGATGCAAGCTTCAAGTGGCTTGACGTGAAATAATGTGTGTAACCAACCTCCTTGATTCCACCATGGATCAAGGAGGTTTCTCTGTAGTGAAAGGAGCTTCTATCTAATGAAGAGTTGGACACTGTGGTTCACCCTATTAGCTGTCACCATCTGTATCATGAATGTTTCCAGATTCGATGACAAGAACATCTTATTGTTTTTGACTTCACCTCCATTTTGGTTGCTCGAGACACCTTGGTTTTCTTCGCACGTCATTCATCCGACCGTACTACCGAAATGGACGCTTTATGCCCTGACAATCGCTTTCTGGTTCATATTTGGGATGCTACTCGATTATCTTGTACGTTCACAGAAAGCCATATACAAAAAATGACTTCCATCAAATCGATGGAAGTCATTTTCATCTATCACGCCTCACGCTTCGCGCGAAGTTCAGCAGGTACTTTCCCACGTTTTGAAATCACTTGTGCAATGCCAACAAAGACAACAAACGAAATCAATGCCGCGAAGAAGCCAATCCAAATCGATGCTGTAATACCGAGCACCAAGTATCCGATTGCTGAGACAATTGCTGAGAGGAGCGCGTATGGCAATTGTGTCACTACGTGATCGATATGATGTGAACCCGCTCCAGTTGAGCTGAGGATCGTTGTATCCGAGATTGGTGAACAGTGGTCTCCGAATACAGCACCGGCCAATACAGCGGCAAGTGATGCAAGGAGAAGCTCTGGTTCAACCGCCATGATCAAATCCGCACCGATCGGAAGCATTAAACCAAATGTTCCCCAGCTCGTCCCTGTCGAGAATGCCATGATTCCAGCAATCAAGAAGAGGAGAAGTGGCAAGTACGAAGCCGAAATCGTATCTGTCACGAAGCTTGCCAAGTATTCACCAGTCTTCATATCACTGATGACTGCAATGATCGTCCAGGCAAACAAGAGAATCAAGACTGCCGGCCACATAGCGCGCACACCTTCCCATGCTGCTTTACCGTAGTCACGTGCAGGAATTTTACGTCCGATGAGAAGTAAGAATGCCACAATCAAACTGATGACGACACCGGCCACGAGTGAACGTGTCACGTCTGTCGATTCGAATGCACCGATGAGCGTAAAGTCTTGACCATCAGCCGCCAGGGCTTGACCACCTGTATAGAGCATTGCCGATACCGTCGCAATGATGAGGGCGATGATTGGCACGATCAAGTCACGGACTTTTCCACCTTCATGCTCATGCAAGTCTTCGCTCATTCCCATTGGTTTACCTTTAGCTGAATCATACAATTCACCTTGAAGGGCACGAAGCTCGTGCGTGCGCATCGGTCCGATCGCGAGTCCAGTAAATGCGACATAGGCTGTCAACAAGAGGGCAAAGACCGCATAGAAGTTCATTGGAATGATTTGAATGAATGCAGAGAATGACGAGTAGCTGTCAATCGAATACTTCGTCAAAATACCTGCGATGATGGCGATGATATATGCACCCCAGCTCGAAAGTGGGCTGATGACACAGACAGGGGCTGCCGTCGAGTCAATCATGTATGCCAATTTCGCACGTGAGATATTTTTGCGGTCCGTGAGCGGACGGCTGATATTCCCGACCGCTAAGCTATTGAAGTAGTCGTCGATGAAAATCAAAATTCCGAGTCCGAATGAGACGAGACGGGCACCACGTGCCGTTTTTACGTTCGCCGCAGCCCATTCACCGAATGCGCGTGCACCACCTGACGTCTGAATGATGGATGATAAAATCCCGAGTAAGAGCAAGAACGCAATCAACAAGACGTTCCATTCGTTAATGGCTCCATCTGACCAGAATAAGGCGATGATGTTCGACCATAAATATTGAATGGAGTCGATTGGGTTGAAACTGTGCAAGAGAAGGACTCCTGCGATAATCCCGACACCAAGTGATGGGATGACCTTTCTTGTTGTGATTGCCATAATGATTGCAAGTAATGCCGGTACGAGCGAGAGTACCGAAGTTGAATAATCTACCATACTGAATTCCTCCTTTTTTGATTAGGATGAGGCCCCCCTATGCTTAAAAAAACGCAAAGCGAGGGCATCGGCAACAAAGCCGACACCCTCGCTGGATGTTCCGTCTTTCTTAGCCGACTTGGAGCGCTCCATACGTAAATATGTATGGCAGTCCGACGGGTATTTCCCGTCAGCCCAGCACAACCCCACGGACATGGTGTTGCACTTCGGCGATCCTGCCTTTTTGTAGTCCTCATCGTTGTCATCCTCCGACTACTTACTCATCAGCATCGCACCTCTACCTCATCGATAGCACGAATATTCATTTAAAGTTACGTCTAAATTATCACAAGTTGACGTCACATATCAATAGTTTTTTTCATCACGAATGATTCGCTTCAAAACAGCGAGTGCTTCTTGGTCATTCGTTTCTACCGCTTTAAAGAAGTCGTTGAAGAAGTGATATAACACGAACCGGTCAGCGTGAGACTTCGTCTGTTCTTTAATCGTAGAGAAAATCAGTCGTCGTAAACGACGTTTCGTTTGTGTTTCTTCCGGTAGTTCTTCGCATCGGTCCTTGAAAGCACGATATACAGAATTGATCAATTCCTCATGTTCATCATACGACCGATTGTAAGCAACTTGTTCCATCTGTAATATCCCCCCTTTCAATGTTGACCCGATGAAACTTGTCGTAAATATACCAACTTCTAGTCAAGCATTCAATTGTTATCGATGGTTCTTAACAAAAATCATACGTTAGACCGAGTCAATCGTTGATAAATGAGAAGGTGGTCACATCGAACAACCCCATGTCGGTCAATTTCAAATCTGGAATGACCGGTAAGGCGAGGAAGGACATCGTCAAGTAAGGGTTGAAATGACGATGGGCTCCTACGACATCTAACGCATCGTTCAGCTGTTCTAATATCTCTGCCACTTCACGGTATGGTCGTTTCGTCATCAATCCACCGATTTCAAGTGGGAGGACGGCAAGGACTTCTCCTTCCGATACAGCAACAACACCACCGCCTACCTTCTCAAGCGTTCTCGCCGCGAGCAACATATCTTCCGGGCTGACCCCAGCAATCACCAAGTTGTGACTGTCATGGGCCACCGTGGCTGCAAGCGCACCTCGCTTCAAGCCAAATCCTGTCACCGGGGCAAGGGCCATGTGACCTGTCCCGTGATGGCGTTCGATGACAGCGAGCGTAGCGATATCTTGTGACAAGTCCGCCCCCGAGGCATCTGGTTGAAATGAAAGTCGTTGTCGTTTCGTCAACAAGCTATTCGGAAGCACTTGAATGACATCAACCTCTTCTGCACTCGGCGCAAGTCGGAACGAATCCGTCGTCAATTCAGGTAACGCCAGTTCACCTTTCATCGGTTTCGGCACTTCGATTCCTTCAGACTCAAATGTCGCATTCCCCTTCTCAGCAACGAGCGTACCATTCACATATACTTGCTCAATTTTTACCGATTCGACGTCTGACAAGATAACGAAGTTCGCTTTCTTACCAGGTGCGATTGCCCCGACTTCTTTCAATCCATAAGCCTCTGCTGCATGTAGACTTGCGATGGCATAGGCCGTTTCCGGCTTGACTCCTTGCTTGATGGCGGTGCGGATGTTGTAGTCGATCCCACCTTCCGCGACCAGGTCATCCAAATGCTTATCGTCTGTACAGAAGAGGAAACGATGGGCATTGCTTTCCGTGACGGCTAAACTCACCTTCTCCACGTTTCTTGCGACCGACCCTTCTCGAATCTGAACATAAAATCCACGACGCACCCGTTCAATCGCCTCTTCGGCAGTCGTACATTCGTGGTCCGTCATGATTCCTGCTGAACGATATACATTCAGTTGATCAGGGTTGAGACCTGAAGCATGACCATCCACGACTTTGCCTGCTTGTTCCGTCTGAGCAATCTTTTGAAGCATATCTTCGCTTCCGGCTTCGACCGATGGATAATCCATGACCTCGCCTAGTCCATGCACACCTGGATCTCCTAAAAACGGTGCCAAATCTTCGGCATATAGTTTGGCACCTGCATGTTCAAACGGTGTCGCTGGTACGCAACTCGGGAGCATCATCCGGACATCGAGTGGGAGTCCTTTCGCATCCGCTAACATGTATTCAATCCCGAGCGCCCCGTTCACATTCGCAATCTCATGCGGATCGGCAATCACGGTCGTGACGCCAAGTGGCAAGACCGCTTTCGCAAACTCGTGTGGTGGAACCATCGATGACTCGATATGGACGTGAGAATCGATAAAGGACGGCGCAAGCGTCCAGGTCGGGTCGTGATACTCGACCTCTCCATCGTACCCACTCCCAATAGCCACGATATATCCCCCGTCGATGGCGACGTCTGTACGAATCGTTTCACGACTGTACACGTCAATCACTGCGACGTCTTTAAAGACGACGGCCGCTTTCTTTTTCTTTGCGGCGATGTCAATCAAATGTTGTTTCTCCATCTCTCGATCTCCTTATTCAACGTATTTTAACTATCTTACCAAGAATATTCTTTTCGTTGCAATTTCTTTTTCAAGTTGTGCGACAATGATAACATATCTGTCTGAAAGGGGTTACAACGATGCAATACAAATTAGGAGAGTTGACACCAAACGTCGATCCAACGACTTATCTTGCACCAGGGGCACATGTGATTGGTGATGTGACAATCGGTGCCCACTCAGGAGTATGGTTCAATACCGTCATCCGAGGAGATGAGGGACCCATTCGAATCGGTTCTTATGTGAATATTCAAGATGGTTCGATGATTCATCAATATGAAGGGTCACCGACAATCATCCATGACCGCGTCTCGATTGGTCATATGGCGATGATTCATGGCTGTGAGATTGAAGAAGATTGCTTAATTGGCATGCACGCAACCGTACTCGATGGGGCAAAGATTGGGAAAGGATCATTTATAGCAGCTGGTGCGCTCGTCACACCGAATATGCAGATTCCTGAAGGGGTGATGGTCATGGGGGTTCCCGCCAAAGTTGTGCGTCCTTTAAACGACGATGATCGCTTTATCATGGAAAGAACAGTGAAAAAGTACGCCAAACGTGCCGAACAATACCAACAGTCGTGCATACCTGTAAGCCAAAAGCATAGTTTGTGAAAGCGTTTACAAGATTCATAAAATGTTAACGTTTCTCTCGAATTTTCTACATAGTTCCTTTGTATACTGAAGGTGTAGCCAAGCTGATGTATTGAAAGGAGCCCACTCTATGTATCCGAACCATGATCAACTCATGCTAGACCTCTATGCCACATCCATCAATCCAAGTTATGGCCTTCATATCGATGATTCATTCGATGATGTCCTACACGGTGCACATCGAGAGGTTTGGGAACGTATGCATTTGGATAATAGTAGAGAAGAAGATGTTAATAATGGAGGAACGACTGAATGATTCCAACGACTGTGATTCAAGATTGGCTCGCAACAAAAATAAAACGATAACTCAGATATATACAGCAAGCGAGCGAAGGGATTTCCCCCTCGCTCGCTTTTTATTATTCAAACATGATGAGATGCGAATCAATCGGTTGCCGCGCTTTTGGTGACGGGATATCCTCGGCATCATATTTACCGATTTGAAGTAGACCGACAAACGTCTCACCTTCCGCCCCGATCATCTCCTTCAACCGTGCATCGTCAAACAGTCCACCCGTCCGCCAGACCATCCCGATCTCTCGTTCACTTAACAAGAGTTGGACATTTTGAATGAATGTCGCCGTCGCGAGCAACGCGTCTCGATTCCCTTTGTCCGTCTCAAAATGTTTTGCCGTCACATACATACAGGTTGCCGCATTTAAAATCCGTCCCGTCACCTTTTCGCGTTGTCCTTCTGACGCCTCCGAGAAGGCTGGTTCGAGCGCATCGAGTAACACTTGCTTCCCGTCCCCATTGAACACATACACGTTCCACGGCTCGACTTTATTGTGAAATGGTGCGTGGTGTGCCGATTGCAACACTTCATAGAGCACTTTCGTATCGATTGGTTCTTCCTTGAACATACGGACCGTACGTCTTGCTTCAATTAACTGTTGTGCTGCTGTCTTTGTCATGACCGTCACTTCCCCTTTTTTTCTCTTCTCTATCATAATTGAAAAACGTTCTCATTTCAAAATCAAAAAAAGACTACAGATTGCTCTGCAGCCTTACGTCGATTGACTAATGACTTCACATGCCACCAAGTCTTCAAACGTTTGGCGACGGACGACAAGGCGGTGATTCCCTTCCTTGACGAAGACGACCGCCGGACGAAGCATTTGGTTATAGTTACTCGCCATCGAGAAGTTATACGCTCCCGTGGCTTTGACAAGTAATAAGTCACCTGGTGTGACCGAAGGGATCAATGAGCGGTTCGAGATGATGTCTCCCGACTCACAGCACGCTCCGACAATTTTTGCCTCGAGCGTCTTCTCTTCATTCATTCGAGTCGCTGCCACGACCTCATACTCTGCGTCATACAATGCCGGACGGATATTATCCGTCATCCCGCCATCGACAGACACAAAAGTACGAACGTCGCTCACTTCTTTGACGGTCCCCACCTCATATAGCGTGGCACCGGCATTGGCGACGAGCCAACGGCCCGGTTCAATCCCGATTTTCGGAAGTCGCAATTCACGTGCCTCGACCTCCTCGACCAACGTCTCCATCACACGCTCCATCGTTTGTGCGAAGTCGAGACGCTCGTCTTCATCTAAGTATGCGACACCGAAGCCGCCACCGATATTCAACACATCCGTCGTATAGCCGGTTTCCTGACGAATCGTATCCATGAAGCGCACCATCGTCTTCACCGTGTTGATGAAGAGGGTCGGATCTTGAATTTGAGAGCCGACATGACAGTGAATCCCCTTCAACTGTAAATGTTCCGCTTCCAACGTCGCACGAATCGCATCTAAATACGTGTCATCATGCGTAGGGAAACCGAATTTTGTATCAACCCCACCCGTTTGAATCGCCGCATGAGCGCCTCCAACGACTTGAGGCACGATGCGAAGAAGCACATCGACTTCACGATTATATTCAGCCGCAAGTCCTGACAAAAGGCTGATTTCACGCATATTGTCGATGGTAAAGTGTGTAATCCCCTGTTCGAGCGCGAACGTGATATCCAAAATCGTCTTGTTAGATCCGTGAACGTGAATGCGCTCGGCCGGTACGCCAGCATGCAGTGCCACGTACATCTCACCCCTTGAGACGACGTCGACACTTAGCCCTGCGGCCATCACTTTTTCATACACGGCCGCAATCGATAACGCTTTTGACGCGTATAACGCATACGTGTTCGGATACTTGTCTAGAAACGCATTCTGGACAATTCCAAGGCGACGCTCTAGTTCTGGTTCACTCATGATGTATAAAGGTGTCCCGTACGTCGCTTGAAGTTCACGGACGGACACGCCCTCGATCAAACATTCTGATTGATTGGTGGTGTACATACAATTCCTCCTTCAAAGCGATGTGGGACACGCCACGAACGGGCACAGAGCTGTTCTGAATTGTTGGCATAGCCAACACGTGTCACGTCATCGATTTTCGTTTCAATCCCATATAGCATGACGCGGTCGCCGATTTGTACGGCTTCATCCACTTTAATGAAGCTATGACTCATAAAGATGTTGCTGACGAATGGATAGGCTTTTCCTGAAATGTGAACAGGCAAATGACGTCGCGCTCGCATTAATCCATCTCCATATCCGACCGGTAAAACGGCAATTCGTTCCTTTGTTTCCGCGGTATACCCCGTTCCATACCCGACATGAGCCCCCGCTTCGATGTCATGGACAGCAACCACTTCTGTCTCCCAGTAAAATGCAGGCACGAGCCACTCCACTGGCTCGACCGATGAATAGCCGTATAAGAAAATACCGACGCGCACATGGGTGCAATGATGCAAGCGTGAATCATCTTGAAGTGTTGCCGCACTGTTCGCCGCATGAATCAATTCAAACGTATGACGTTCCATCAAACGCGTCGACCAGTCAGCAAAACGTTCGACTTGAACGCTATGCTCGACTTCGGCATTGTCTGCATCCGCGAGCGGGAAATGCGTGCACAGTCCGACAAGGTTCAATCCTTCATTTTGACAGAAGGCGACGATTTGTAGCGCTTCTTCAAACGTTTTGGCGCCGAATCGGTTCATGCCGACGTCTAGCTTCAAATGAAGGCGAACGCCATCGAGATGCTCCCGCTGTGAGACGAGCCATTCATACGAACCGATCGCGACGTCAAAATCATGGGCATGCACGTGTTCCCACGTATATACCGGATTCATGACGAGGACGCGAGCCGACTCTGCATGCGTTCGCACTTCGGTCGCTTCTTCTAATGTGGTCACCATGAAGTGACGGACCCCTTCGTCATACAAAGTCGTCACAACTGGCTCCATCCCTAAGTTATAGGCGTTGTTTTTCACGACCGCAAACACAGGGCGCCCGAGCGCTTCAATCCGGCGTTTGTTTTCGCGAATCGCATTTAAGTCAATTGTGACTCCCATCGTTCAAAACTCCTTTACTCTATGACTGCTGATTTTACAAACGTGATCCAATCTCGGTGTTCCGGAAGCTGTCCTGTCACGGCTTCACGATAGCGTGTCAACATTTCTGTCGCGACCGTCTGGACGCCGCCTCCAATCGAGATGTGATCGACCTCGATGACACTCGTCACCTCGGCTGCCGTTCCCGTCAAGAAGATTTCATCGGCTACATATAGTTCATCACGCCCGATATGACGCTCGACGATTTCGTATCCGGCTTCACGAGCCAATTGCATCACCGTTTGGCGTGTGATGCCATCTAACACAGAACAGTCAAGGGACGGTGTCGTAATCGTTTTTCCTTTCACGAGGAAGATGTTCGCAACACTCGCCTCACTGACGTTTCCGTTCATATCAAGAGCGATCGCTTCGTCGAATCCGTCACGGAGCGCCTCTCCTTTTAATAGTTGTGAGTTCATATAGTTCGATGCCGCCTTCGCTTGCATCGGCATCATCGTAGAAGACACGCGGCGATACGAGGCCACTTTCGCTCGAATCCCGACCGTCTTGTTGAAGTATTCACCGAGCGGCCAACACGAGATGGCAACATGTACCTTCGTCTCAGCAGTCGGCATAAGTGCTTGCCAAGGTGTTCCAAGGAAGACGAACGGACGGATGTAGCATGCTTCAAATCCATTTCGCTCAATCAATTCCATCGTCGCTTGTTCGAGTTCATCAACCGTATACGGTAGTGTGACGTGGTAGTATGCACACGAGCGAACAAGTCGCTCCAAGTGTTCACGTAACCGGAAGATGGCAGGACCTTCCTCCGTGTGGTACGCGCGAATCCCTTCAAAGAACCCGCTTCCGTAGTGAATCGCGTGTGTCATGATACTCGTGTTTGCGTCAGTCGGCTCAATCCAAGCCCCGTCTTTCCACATCCATTGTCCATACTGTTCCATAATGCAACTCTCCCATTCCTCATTGTTTATATTTTCTGTCTATTATACGTTAGAGAGAGCGTAAGTCATCAACAAGTTGCGTTTTTTCAGAAGTTTTTTCATCTTTCTGTTTGATGACTCGTGCCGGTGTTCCCGCGACGACGACGCCTGGAGGCACATCTTGTGTGACGACACTTCCAGCTGCGACAACCGCATTTTCACCGACGCGAACGCCTTCCAAGATGACCGCGTTCGCTCCGATCATGACACCATCCTCGATGATGACCGGATCTTTTGAAGGTGGCTCAAGGACACCTGCAACCACGGCACCCGCGCCAAGGTGAACGTTTTTCCCGAGCGTTCCGCGCGCTCCGATGACCGCGTTCATGTCGACCATCGAACCATCTCCGATGACCGCTCCGATGTTGACGACAGCTCCCATCATGACAACCGCGTTATTTCCGATTTGAACGTGGTGTCGGATAAACGACCCTGGTTCGATTCGAGCATTGAGTCGTGTCGTATCGAGCATCGGTACGGCACTGTTGCGACGGTCGTATTCAAGATGTGAATCCGTGATGACCGATGCATTTGCTTCCAAAAATGCCGCAGCTCGTTCTGCCGTCGTCAAGAACAGTTTCGACTCATCCGTTCCGAATGCTTTCGCTTCCTCGATTTCAAGACCTGCCAATTGACCGTTGACGTAAAGCTTGACTGGTGTTTCCTTCTTGGCATCTTTAATATATTGTGCGATTTCATAAGCGTTTGTGAGTAACATGAGTAGCCTCCTCGTATAAGTTCGATAGATTATAAAGTCCTGCCGGGCGATCGATGATCGTTGCCGCTGCGGCAAGGGCCCCGTTTGCAAAGACGCGTTTGGATAACGCGGTATGTTTCAATTCAATCATTTCATCATCTCCGGCGAAGAGCACGGTATGCTCACCGAAGATGGTGCCACCCCGAATGGAATGCATGCCCAACTCTTCAGTTCCACGCGCTTCCCGACGTGATGTGCGTTCGTAAATCGGTGTCACGTCACGCTTCGCTTCGATGGCACGTGCCAATAATTCTGCCGTACCGCTTGGTGCGTCCACTTTCTTTCGATGGTGCGCCTCAATCACTTCAATGTCGTACCCGAGAGTGAGCGGGACGAGCTGGTCGAGCAACTGCTTCAAGAGCGCAATCCCATATGACGTGTTATACGACTGAAAGATTGGGATGTCTTGTGAAGCCGTTTCGATTTCAGCCAGTTCTTCCGGCGTGAAGCCCGTCGTCGCGATGACGAGCGGAATATTGCGCTCCCGTCCGAACGCGAGCAAGTCAGGGAGTAACGCCGGATTCGAAAAGTCGATTACGACATCGACAGGTGCCTCTACCTCACTCAGAGTCGCCGCGTGTTCGTCACTCCCCGGTGAGACGATTGCCGTGATGTTCACACCTTGCGCGTGTGCGACCTCTTCGACAATCCTTCCCATCGCGCCGAATCCGTGGATGAGCACATTCATTGTCTCACCTCATTGAATTGCTCCATCGCAGACAGTAATTTCGCTTCAGCCGTCGCGCTCATCGGAACGAGCGGCAGGCGTGGTGCGCCGACTTCAAAACCTCGCGCTTGAAGCGCCGCCTTTACCGGAATCGGATTCACTTCTGCGAAGAGTTCATCGATGACTGGGAGCAAACGAATTTGCCATGTCCGAGCCGTCTGTAAATCACCTGCCAACAGAGCTTCTGCCAACGCGACCGTCGCTCCCGGATAGACGTTTGATAAAACGGAGACGACACCTTGTGCACCCCAAGCCATGTATGGCAAGATTTGATCGTCATTTCCGCAGTAAACAGTGAACCCTTCCGGAATATGAGCCATCATCTGCGCCATGACCGAGATATCCCCACTCGCTTCTTTCAAGGCGGTGATGCGTGGATGTTCCGCAAGCTCGCCGACCGTCTCCGGTGCCAAGGCGACACCCGTCCGTGACGGGACATTATAGAGCATGAGTGGGATTGGTGACGCATCCGCAATCGCAGTAAAGTGAGCAATCAGCCCAGCCTGCGTCGACTTGTTATAGTACGGTGTGACGACCATCGCCATCTCGGCACCAAGTTCGGCGGCCCGTTTCGTTTTCTCGATACTGACTGCTGTATTATTCGATCCGGTTCCCGCGATGATCACGGCTCGGCCGTTTGCAACCTCAACCGCCCGGACGAGCAATGTTTCAAACTCCTCATCGGTGATCGTCATCCCTTCGCCGGTCGTCCCGCCGATAACGAGACCCGTCACACCTTCCTGGATTTGGTCTTCAATCAATGCTACCCATGCTTCTAGATTCAACTGCCCATTTTCTTGAAATGGGGTAGCTAGTGCTGTCGCCACTCCTGTGAACATGTCATCTCCTCCTTATTTCGTCGCTGTTTGACTAATCATACATTGTGCGATTTGAACGGCATTCGCAGCCGCCCCTTTTCGGACGTTATCTGCAACGCACCACAAATGGAACGTATTGGGTTGTGAATCGTCTCGGCGAATTCGTCCGACGTACACCTCATCCGTCCCGTTCGCATCGAGCGGTGTCGGATAGGCTAGTTCAGATGGATTGTCCATGACCACGACACCTGGCGCATCTGCGAGTACGGCTTTGACTTCTGCGACCGTCGCATCCCGTTCGAGCGTCACCGTGATCGATACCGCATGGCTGTTTCGTACTGGTACTCGGACACAAGTGGCTGTTACGCCGAGGTTCGGCGCGTTCAAAATTTTACGCGTCTCTTCAATCATTTTTTGTTCTTCTTTCGTATAGCCACTTTCTAAAAATACATCGATGTGTGGCAACACGTTATCATAAATTGGATACGGATAATTCGTTGGTTCTTCTCCGCGCGCACCGCGCTCGAGGTCATCAATCCCTTTTTGACCCGATCCCGATACTGCTTGATACGATGTATAGGCGACACGTGTCAGTCCGTATACTTCCGCTAATGGTGCGAGCGCCACGACCGATTGAATCGTGGAACAGTTCGGGTTCGCGATGAGCGTCTTCTCCGGACTGAGTTCGACTTGGTTCACTTCCGGTACGATGAGTGGAATTCCTTCTTGCATTCGGAATGCGCTTGAATTATCGATGACGATGACTCCTTGCTTGCTCAACCGCGGGGCGTATTGTTCACTAATGCTCCCACCAGCAGAGAAGAGTGCGATATCGATCGGGTCCGCATAAATCGCATCGGTCAATTCACGAATCACGACCGATTGTCCGTTCACCTCGACCGTCTTTCCTGCTGAGCGGGCTGAAGCGTAGAGTCTCAGCTCGCTGATCGGAAATTCATATTCCGTTAAAACGTCGATCATTTTTTGTCCGACGGCACCTGTTGCACCGACGACTGCTACGTTATACATCGTGCTACCCCCTTATAAGTTGAATCGGGCTGCAATGGCTGCAACTGCCGCTTCTACGTCTTGTTCTTGAATCGTATAGGAAATACTGATCTCAGATGTCGTGACTTGATAGAATGGAATCCCCATCTCGCGGAATGTCGCAAAGAGTTCTGATGCGACACCTGTCGCGTCTCGCATACCGATTCCGACGACCGAAATTTTTGCATGTTCCGTGTGACGATCGATTTTGATTTGAGGTAAGCTCGCCGTCAACTCCGCGAGTGCCTCTTCTAAGAACGCTTCCTCATCGAGCGGACATGTGAACGAGAGGAATACTTCACCGTCGAATGCCGTCTGTGAAATCATATCGATATTGACGTGTCGCTCTGACAATCGTTCAAAGATGTCTGCGACTCCCGCCGCCGTGTGCGGAATATGCTTGATCGAGACACTGAGTACGTTCTTGACGACACTTACACTCGTGACTGCTTTCTGTTCCATTGCTTGCGTCATATCCATGATCCATGTTCCTCCTTCGCTCGAGAGCGTCTTTCCGACAAAAATATTGACGTCATATTTCTTTGCGAGCTCCACGCTTCGCATCTCCATCACTTTTGAACCGAGTGCGCTCATCTCCATCATTTCGTCATAAGAGACGGTATCGAGTCGTTTTGCCGTCGGATGGATTCGTGGGTCTGTCGTATATACCCCGGCCACATCCGTATAAATTTCACAACGCTGACTGAGGACGGCCGCGAGTGCAACCGCTGTCGTGTCCGAACCGCCACGTCCGAGTGTCGTGACGTCTCCCGCTTCATTCACGCCTTGGAATCCAGCAACGATCAAGACATCATATTGACGCAACTTCTCGTGTAACACTTCTTTCCGAATCGCTTTGATTTTGCTCTTCGTGTGAATCCCCATCGTATCAATCCCGGCTTGCTGTCCTGTTAGAGAGATGGCCGGTACTCCTCTCGAGTTCAAGGCGATACTGAGTAAACTGATCGTCTGCTCTTCTCCAACGGCGAGTAGCCGGTCGAGTTCGCGAATCATCGGGCGATCCGTGATTTGTTTCGCGAGCGACAGGAGCGAATCCGTTGTTTTGCCCATCGCCGATACGACGACGACCAATTTTTCACCGGTCGCCACACGTGTTTGTAAATAATCCGAAATGGCTTGTATTTGTTCGATTGTGGCAACGGAGCTACCACCAAACTTCAGTACGGTTGTCATCAAGTTCCCCACTTTCAAGATGTCCACCAACAGAAAAAGCGGCAGACCGGTAGGAAGCACTCTCCCTACGGTCTGCCGCTTGTACGCGCAGTTGAAAAACGATTAAAGAATCGTTCCGTAGATAGCGCTCCATGGTAGTTGACCATGGCAGTGTAGGCGTTATTCACGACTACCCCAGCCTTCGTTCACACGCACGTGAACGTCGACTTCGGCGAATTTCCCCTTTCGGCTCGGTCCGGAGTGCGTCCGTTTCAACCAAGCTTACTCATGTCATTCGCAACCTCTATCTGTCAGTTGTTAGTATTAGTTATAACAAAACGAAATCTACTTGCCAACCTTTTTTTAGAAAAATGGGATATTTCAAAAAAGGATTACCATGTTTTTCGCATCATGCGGTGCGGGATATCGGCATCCAAAAACTCATCTCCGAACGCCTCGTACCCGAGCTTTTCATAGAATGGGAGCGCCGTCAGTTGTGCACCCAATCGTAGTTCGACCAACCCTTGACGTTTCGCGACACGTTCAACTTCAATCATAATGTCTTTCCCATATCCATGGCCCCGGGCCGATAGAATCGTCGCCACTCGCTCCACTTTTCCGACAATCGAGTCTACCGGGCGAAGACGCGCTGTCGTCACCGGTTCAGAGTCAAGAAGACCGACCACATGCGTACAGACTCCATCTAGGTCATCGTATTCTAAGCTCGCATCGATCCCTTGTTCCTGAACGAATACGATTTCCCGCACTTGTTTGGCCAGTTCAATCAACGTTGCTTCGTTTCCCGATTGAATCGTCAACATGGTAAAACCCCTTCCTGTAAACGTCTCACGATTTCTTTCATTCCCTTTTCTAGTTCCGCTACGGATGTGAATCGCGCTTGGGCCTGTTTATGGTTTCCACCACCACGACCAATTTGCATCTCTTGCAGGGCCGCTTTCAAGAATGTGCCGACGGCGATATCCTGTGTCCCGTCATGCATGACGAACAATTTCTGTGTTCCATAGTTGACCCCGACGGCGATTCGTCCGGTTGCTGCGATTCGTTCGATGATGGCAGTCGTCAACGTCTCTGCTTCTGTTCTCCCGACATGTAAGGCCACATAGTTGTCTTCTTTCAACACGGCCTCTACCTTCGCTTTGGCAATCCGTTCTTCGAGCGTTTTAATTTCTTTTTCACGTTCCAAACGAATCGTGTGCTCTTCGATCACGCGTGCTGCCACGGACTCATTCGTTGTCGAGAATGTATGGTGAATCGACCGCAACGCTTCGCGCGCTTGTTGAGTTGCCTTGATTGCTCGATTTCCGGCCACATACGTCAAGCGGATGTTTCCTCTTACTTTCTTTATCGATGTCACATGGATGGTACCGAGCTGTCCGGTTGTCTCCACATGAGTACCACCACATGCATTGTAATCTAGACCTTCGATTTCGACGATGCGAATCATCCCCGTTCGGTCCGTCTCTTTCCGTAAGCGTGTCCGGTCTACTTCTTCTTTCGGAATCTCATAGACACGAATCGGACGGTTTTCAAAGATGAGTTGTTGCATCTCTCGTTCAAGTGCCTCGACATGCGCCCAATCCATCGCTGCCGTTTCAATTTCAATGGATGATTCCGCTTCGCCGATTCCAAAGCTAAGCGTCCGAATGCCATGGCGGTCTTCCAAAATCGCCGTTAACGCATGTTGAGCAGTATGCTGGATGGAATGGTCTCGTCTCACGTCCTCATCGATTCGAGCCTCTACCGCTTTGCCCGCAGGTAATGCTTCTGACAAAAGATGCCATACTTCCCCGTCCTTGATTTGTACATCTAATACGTTATGCGTCCCAATCCATCCACGGTCAGCCGGTTGCCCTCCACCTTCCGCATAAAACGGACTGTTCGCGAGTGTGTGCCAATGCCCATTGCCGTCTTCCTTTATCGAGGTCACGACTGTACTTGCTGTATAAGGTTCCATCTTGTCCTCCACCTTCTCTCTATAATCTGTTCAGACAACTAGTCTAATTTCGTCTATAATGAAACATACATCTTCTCAGTCAGGAGCGAAATGATATGTTAGAAATCGATAAACAATCTCCGTTACCTATTTATTATCAAATTGAAGCGTACTTAAAGCAACAAATTGATGACGGATTGTTAAAACCAGGAGACACCTTGCCTTCAGAGCGTGAATTTTCCGAGCAATTTCACGTCAGTCGGATGACGATTCGGCAAGCCATCATGAACCTCGTCAACGCCGGTTACTTGAGCCGTCAAAAAGGACGAGGCACGTTCGTCGCGAGTCAGAAGATCGCCATGACCTTATCGGGACTGACGAGTTTTTCCGAGGAAATCAAACATCGCGGCATGCGACCGTTCAGCCGCCTGCTTTCTTACGAGGTCATTCCGGCAACCGATCGCATCGCGCAGCAACTGAGTATCCCGAATCAAACCCCTGTTTATGAGATGAAACGGCTTCGGCTAGCAGATGAAAATCCACTTGCGCTCGAGACCGCCTATATTCCCGTTCAATTATTGCCTGACCTGACGCAAGATGACGCGACGGGATCGATTTATGCATATGCCGAACAGCACGGCTTACGCCTGAAAAATGCAACACAGACACTTGAAGCCCGTAGTGCCGGTCCAGAAGAGGCCAACTTATTGACCATTTCACCGAATGCGCCCGTCCTGTTGATTGACCAACGAACTTACCTAGAAGACGGGAGTATGTTTGAATATAGTCGCTCCCTGTTCCGTGGAGACTCCTACTCCTTGACGGTCGCGATGGATCGCATATAAAAAAAGTTTGCCCTAGGGCAAACTTTTTTTATTGCGCTTCATATGTGACCCCATTCGGGTCTAACATATAAGATTCTAGTTCTGTATCCGTCATCTGTTCCACGCGATTCCCCGCATCCGCTTGTTGTACACGATAGCGTACTTCTTCAAGAAGCGGTTCATTCAAGAAGTAATAGAAATGTCCATCATCCGCGCGCGCACCTTCACCGGTCAGTTGATATTGCACTGTGTTATGCAACGCTCCGACGTCTTCAATCAAGCGCATATAATCATTTGGTCCAAGCGTTGTCTGCATATTGTCTCCGACTGCTTTCAAGACCTTATCATAATTGTTGATGAGTGACGTCCCGAGAGATTGTTCGAGTACGGCATTGATGACTTCCATCTGACGTTGTCCGCGACCGATGTCTCCACGTGGGTCATCATGACGATTTCGGACATAGGCCAATGCTTCTTCTCCAGAAAGTTGTTGCAGTCCTTCTTCGAGTGCAACCGTCTCACGTGAGGCATCATAACTGTTTTGTTGTGAAGAGAACGGCACATCGATTTCTACGCCGCCGACCGCATCGATGAAATCAACGAACCCTTGGAAGTTAACGGAAACGACATGATCGATTTCAATCCCGACCAGATTTTCGACCGTATTTGTCGCCATGCGCATCCCGTTATTCGGATTTGATTCATCCATCGAACCGAAGTAGTAGGCGTGTGTGATCTTATCTTGATCAAGCCCCGTCTTCCCATAAGGAATGTTAAATCCTGTGTAGTCGATGTTGACATAAGAGTCACGCGGGATGCTGAGCATCGTCGTCTGCTTTTCTTTCTTGTTCAAAACGACGACAATCATGACATCCGAGCGTCCGAACTCACCCCGGGCTTTCTTTTGCGGAGAAAGGTCTGTCCCTAAAATCAAGAACGATTCCGTATCTTCTTTATCAAATCGAGTCGGTTCTACCGTCGGGTCATCCTCTAACGTGACTTGCGTTCCCGATAACATATTATGGGCTTTATAAAATGCTGTACCGTAAATGCTAGACCCAGCAATAATCGCAATCAGCACGAGGGCACTAAATACTTTATAAAACGCAGACGGACCTTTGCGCTGTCTACGAGTATGTGTTCTAGAATTCATGATGGTCTCCTTCGAGTCAAAATAATGAGCTTCACTCATTATAGAGGAAAGTGTGAAATTTGTCGAAAACGTTTTGATGACAAATTCGTTTCTTTACAATTTCCCATAGTTGAACAGACAAAAACCTGCGGAGACGCCTCCGCAGGTCGTTTAAGCTCGAATCGTAAAAAATCGTGTGGCTGCCTCTTGTCCTCTTGCTTGAAGAGCTTCTGCACAACGGGACGCCGCTGCCCCGTCGAGGACGACGGTCACGCCTGGGTGTGCTTGTAAAATTGTGGCCGGCCAATCGACCGTCGGTACACTTTCAATCATGTGTTGTACCGCTTCTGCCTTCCGCTCACCTGTGGCGACGAGGACGATTTCACGCGCATTCATGATCGTATCGAGTCCCATGGTAATGGCGTGAGTCGGCACATCTTCTAGATGGTCGAAGAAACGACGATTGGCTTCCCGCGTCGACTCCGTGAGCTCGGTCACATGCGTTTTCGCATCGAGCGCCGTACCCGGTTCATTGAAGGCGATATGTCCATTCTCTCCGATTCCAAGAAGTTGTAAATCGACACCAAGTTCCCGAACGAGACCTTCGTAGCGAACCGCTTCCGCTTCTGGGTCTGGTGCATCACCTTGAGGAAGATGGCTTTGTTTGAACGGCACTTCGTCAAACAAGCGATCTTTCATAAAGCGGTTATAGCTTTGCGGATGATCTGGCGATAATCCGATATATTCATCTAAATTGACGCTCGTCACGTGGCTACAATCGAGCGCATCCTGTTTAAACATCTGATACATCCCGACCGGCGTGCTACCGGTCGCAAGACCGAGTACGAAGTCATGTTTCCCTGAAATTCGTTCTTTGATTAGCGTATAGGCGATTCGTTCCGCGTCGTTCGCCGTCTTTGCGACTAATACGTTCATCTTTGTTCCTCCCGTTCATATACGATTCGACCTTTGACAAAAGTCATTTGAACATTGTTCGTGTCATCCCAAACGACAAGGTCTGCATCAAACCCCGATTTGATCTCTCCTTTTGTCGTCAATCCGAATTCTTTGGCCGCATTCGTCGAGGTCATTTTGACCGCCTCTTCCACCGTACATCCCGTATATGCCTGAATATTTCGGAAGGCGGCGTCCATCGTCAACACACTGCCGGCAAGATTTCCTGCTTCTAGTCTTGCAGCACCTTCCTCTACAATGACCGGTTGACCGCCCAGTTCGTACTGTCCGTCCGGTAATCCTTTCGCTCGCATCGCATCTGTGATGACGACGAGTTCGTTCGCTCCTTTTAATCGGTACGCGAAGTCGACCATCTCTGGACGACTGTGAATCCCATCCGGAATGATTTCCGCCATGACTCCTTTTTCTAAGAGACAATATCCGACCGTTCCTGGTTCGCGATGGTGTAATCCACGCATTTGGTTATAAAGATGCGTCCCGTGTTTGACGCCCGCTTGCTTGTTCTCTTCAAATGTCGCACTCGTATGTCCGGCAGAACCAATCGCACCCGATTCACGAAGGGCTGCTTCGAACGCACGTGCTCCCGGACGCTCCGGCGCATACGTAACGAGTCGGATATGACCGCCCGCCAGTTCTTGCCACTTTCGAAATTGTCCGGCGTCCGGGTCGATGATATATTCCGCCGGTTGCGCTCCAGCCATCTCTACGTTTACGAAAGGACCTTCTAAATGAATCCCGATGAGCGTCGTGTCCTGCGTATCAATCACATTTCGTACTGCCGTCAAGGCGCGTTCAATCGCTTCTTTAGACTGCGTGATTGTCGTTGCAAAAAAAGAAGTGACACCCTCTTGTAGCATGTCCTGACTCAACCGACGGAGTTTCAATTCATCTGCGTCCATCGTATCGACCTCGTATCCCCCGTGGATATGCACATCGATTAGACCCGGTGTGACAAGGGCACCGAATACGTCAATCACATGATCATCTTGTTGTTCAAACTGTTCCATCGATCCGATTTTGCTAATCGTTTCTCCATTCCAGCTGATATATCCTCTTTCCCATGTTTGATCCGCTGAGACGATACGCGCATTGATCAAGGTCCCCATCGGTTCATCACTCCTTCATGTTTTCTTCCATGTTATCATATCCGATATAAGTATAGTTGTATAGACCAATTTAAAATAAAGTAAAGATTGTTCACAATTGCGAACAATCTTTACTTCCTAAACCGTTTTATAGCGTCGAACAATCCAAACTAACCGGACAAATAACAACACTGCCCCGGCTGCGAGTCCCGCAATCAAGCCAATCCAATAGCCGTCTGGTCCGAAGCCCGCCTGTTCTGCTAACACATAACCGAGCGGCAATCCGATAATCCAATATGCGACGAGTGACAGAACGAGCGTAATATTGACGTCTTTGAAGCCTCGTAAAATCCCTTGAATCGGTGCAGCGACGGCATCCGACAACTGGAAGAACACAGCAAAAATCATAAAGTGCGCGGCGAGATCGACGACTGTCGGATCATTCGTATAGATGGCCGCGACCCGTTCGTTTTGCCAAAACAACAAAGCACCAGAGAATATCGAAACGCCAAGACAGAGCGAAATTCCGATCTTTGCATAGCGAACCGCATCCTGAAGTCGTTTCGCCCCAAGTTCATATCCAACCACGATCGTCAATGCACTCGAAGCCGAAAGCGGTAGCATGTAAACAAACGAAGCGAAGTTGATCGCCGCCTGGTGTGCTGCAACGATTTGATCCCCATAGGAGCTGAGCAGTAACGTCACTGCCGCAAAGATACTGACTTCTGCAAAAATGGCGAGTCCGATTGGTGTACCGAGCTGTAGCAGCTCTTTTTGTTTGAGCCAGACGATGCGTTCTGCCGTTCGTAAAAACTTGTATTCACGGAACGGCTTCCCGTTTCTGACGAAAAACAACGCCATGAAGAAGAGCAACCAGTAAGTGATACTTGAGGCAATTCCCGCCCCGACACCTCCATACGCCGGAATACCGAGTTTTCCAAAAATGAAGATGTAGTTTAATCCGACATTAATGGGTAACCCTAATAGTATAAGAATCATGGAGACTCTCGTTTTGCCGAGCGCATCCATGAGCGTGCGAAGCACATTGAACAAGAACATCGGTAAGACACCGAACCCAAGAGCAAGTAAGTATTGCGTTGCGATTCGTTTACCCTCTGTGCTAAGTCCCATGCCCTCGATTGCGAGTGGCACCAGAAATGATCCGAGCGTCAACGTAAGGATACTCAACAAGATCGCTAAATAGATTCCTTGAAACAATGTTCGTTGAATCTGATGGTGATCTCGTGCACCGAGTGCTTGTGAAACAATCGGTGCGACGGCAAGTAAAATCCCACTGAGGCCGGTATAAACCGGCATCCACAGACTAGAACCGACACCGACGCCGGCCAAGTCGACTGCGCCCGCACGCCCGGACATGACCGTGTCAAAAAAGCTAATCAAATAAAAAGACACTTGCGTGACTAGGATCGGAAAGAAAATCGTAAAGAACAGTTTGATTTTTTCGTTTAATGAATGTGTTTGGTACATGGACAACCCTCATCTCTTTTTCAGAAAGGAAACAATATCATGAATCAACGGCATGCAGAAAAACTTAAATTTGAGCTGTTAGAAACGTGGAGCACGTTCAATCACTATGTCACTGAAGCCCTCACCTTCAAAAACTCCGAGGACATTCACCATGCTCGCGTTCATTTACGTAAACTGATCACGTTCATGCAGGTGTATGAAACAAAACCTGCAACGTTCCGTCAACTCAAACAACTGATGGAAGCACTTGGTCGGGTGCGCGACTTGGATGTACTCATCGAGACTTTTGATTCTCAAACGGAACTCGATGAACGATTTCTTGAATCGATGGAACAACAGCGCGCCATCGAACGCACGATTCTCGCAACACGGGTCAGTGAAAAGATGACACCTTCGCTCGACCAGCAGATTCGTCGCTTCATCGCTGGCCCACTATTTCGTGCATTCAAAAAAATGAACGCCTCTCCGATGTTAGAAAAGGCGAGACGTGAACGCATGCAACGAGTTCGCGCGTATCACGAACCATCGAATAAAAATGAGAAGGTAGAGGCGCTTCATAAAGTCCGTTTAGACGTCAAACGGGAGCGCTATTTAAACGAGTATTTCTTGAACTATGAATCAGATGCCTCGATGGACACTGTACGTACGTTAAAAAAGATGCAAACCGAGCTTGGTGAGTTGAACGACCATGACCAACTTTTAAAACGCTGGCGAGCGTTCACCCCTCCTGCCGACTTACAATCTGCATATGATTCAAAAATCGAACGCTTGGAACATGAGTTGAAAACATCACTTCAAAAATTATCGATTTAACGAGACGTATAACGCTCGATCAAGAGCTCCAATAATTTCATTCCCGCAATCGAATTCCCTTTTGAGTCCAGTGATGGACCAAAAATGCCGAATCCGACATTATGCAAATCCAATTCGTGGTTCCCAACGGCCAAAATCGCACCCGAAACACCGCTTTTACCCGGTAATCCGACTCGGACCGCGAATTCCCCTGATGCGTCGTACATGCCACATGTCGTCATAATCGCTTTGACGATCCGAACGACTCGGCGTGGAATCAATTCCTCACCCGTATCGGGGTCTTCCCCATTCCCAGAAAAGACACGTCCGATTCGCGCCAAATCAAAACAATCGATTTCAATGGCACATTGCTTCGTATATACGTCGATAATGTCATCGACCTCTCCCTCAACAATCCCATGATGTCGCATAAAGTATAGAAGCGCGCGATTCAAGTCGGTCGTCTCATATTCTGAGCGGGCGACTTTTTCATCGTACGTGATTTCCTCAACCGGTCGATTGAGAAGTGTCGCCAAAAACTGACGGAACTGATAGATTTTAAGTTCTGCTGTTTCTCCTAAAATCATGCTCGTCACCGCTAACGCTCCGGCATTGATCATCGGATTCAGCGGTTTTGACGGGACCGTTTCCTCAAGCTTGGCAATGGAGTTGAAGGCATCACCCGTCGGTTCCATCCCTACTTTTGAAAAGACATAGTCCTCCCCGAATTCCATCAGAACATAACAGAGCGTAAGCGCCTTCGATACACTTTGAATCGTAAATTTGTGATGAACGTCCCCCGCATGAATGTACGTACCGTCCGGCAAACAAATCGCCACACCGAGCAAATCGTTTTTCACATGTGCGAGTTCTGGAATATAGTCCGCCACTTTCCCTTGAGCCGTGTACGGACGACACTCATCAATTAGGTGGTTCAACTGTTGTTCGAGTACATTCATTCGATCACCTCATATTCCATCAAATTTCAACCGGGTCATCTTATCATATTATCCGTCTGGCGGTCCATCATCTTTATACCAGTTCTCATCCGCCCAAATCATGGGTGGGGACTCCTCATCTCCCGTCAACTTTTCCCCATGTCGATTCATCGCCAAAATGAACCCGATTACACTTAGCACGACAAGCGCTGCAACGACGATGAAAGTAATCATTTCTCCGTCCCCTTTCTCATTCGTGACAAATTTGTCTAGAACTCCGTGACACTTATCCTATGTCTCCGTCAAGATTCTCGGTACCGTTACTATGACAATATTTTAGAGAAATGGGTGAATCGATTGAATCGTATCGCAATTATCGGAGGTGGCATCACCGGACTCGCTGCTGCCTATTACGCCAAACAAGCCGGGGCTCATGTCACCTTGTTCGAGTCGCAAGATCGTCTCGGTGGGAAAATCAAAACGTTCTATCGTGATGGCTTTACGCTAGAGACCGGACCTGACGGCTATATGGCTCGTAAACCAACGTTGACATCTCTCATCACAGAACTCGGACTAGAAGATCATTTGGTTCGTTCCAAAACAGGAACATCTTATATCTATGTCCGTGAACGGTTGAGACAAATGCCAGCTGGATCGGTCATGGGCATTCCAACTAAATTTTGGCCGATGGTCAAGACAGATCTTTTCACGTGGAAAGGAAAGCTTCGCGCGGGATTCGATCTTGTGATTCCACGCGTCTATACAGGAGAGGATATCTCGCTTGATCGTTTCTTTCGGACGCGACTCGGTTCAGAGGTCGTCGATACAATGATTGAACCGCTTTTGTCCGGGATTTACAACGGGACACTCGACGATATGAGCATCGAGTCTACTTTCCCTCAGTTTATCACGATTGAACAAAAAACTCGCAGTCTGATTCTCGGGATGAAGGCACTCACTCCTCCCGTTCAGGCTGGTGTGAAGCCTTCGGATACAGGTAAATTTTTATCCATCGACCAAGGACTCGGTGTGCTCGTCGAGGCACTTCGCCCTTCCATTGACCGACTCGAGTTACGAACGGTCGTGCAATCTGTCCGCCCACATGAGGTGACGTTGGCAAACGGGACGAGTGAATCGTTTGATGGAATCATCATGGCTACCTCTCCCCACGCTCTCGGTCCGCTACTCGGATTCCCGGAAGCTGAACGTTTATCCAATTTAAAAAGGACGTCTTCGATGACCGTACTCGCCGCCTTCGACGAAGCAGATGTTGATGCATTAGATGGAACCGGCTACGTCATCGCCAAATCGGAAGAAAATGCCTTGACCGCTTGCAGTTGGATGCATAAGAAATGGCCACATATGGCTCCTAAAGGAAAAGCATTGATTCGCATGTATGTCGGTTCCGAGTATGTCCCGTCTCTCCTGCATGAAGAAGACCATGTGGTCGCAACCTTTGCCCTAAGTGAACTTCGACGTATCCAAAACGTTGGAACTCCCCTCTTCACGAAAGTCGAACGGCACGTTCAAACGATGCCACAATACGAGGTCGGGCATCAGCAGGACGTACGTGCTTTTGAAGAAGCACTTTTGTCATGGGATGGGGTAGAAGCATGTGGCGCCATTCTCCATGGAGTCGGATTGCCGGACTGTGTCGATTCGGCGAAACGGGCAGTTGAACGCTTGCAACTCAAACAGGCGGTGACGGTATGAAACACATCGACTATCAAAAAAATCCCTTCATCGTCATTTGGGAAGTGACGCGTGCCTGTGCACTCTCTTGTGTTCATTGCCGAGCCGAGGCACAGTTTCACCGATATGAAAACGAGCTCGACACGGAAGAAGGAAAGGCACTCATCCGCGAGATTCAGGCGATGGATAACCCGATTCTCGTCTTTACAGGTGGTGATCCGCTCATGCGTGAAGATCTATTCGAGTTGACCGAATATGCCGCTTCGCTCGGAATGCGCGTTTCCATGACGCCTTCTGCCACCCCTCGTGTCACGCACGATGCCGTGAAACGTGCGAAAGCTGCCGGTTTGTCACGTTGGGCATTCTCTATCGATGGTCCGGATGCACAGACACACGATTACTTTAGAGGAACACGTGGCAGTTTCGACCGTACCGTCCGAGGAATCTCTTACTTCCGGGAAGAAGGCATGTCTTTTCAAATCAACACGACGGTGACCGAGTATAACGTCGATCGCTTGCCCGAGATGGCAACACTCGTTGAATCACTCGGTGTGTCGGTATGGACACTCTTTTTCCTCGTGCCGACCGGGCGAGGATCGCTGTTACAACCAATCTCTCCCGAACGACATGAAGAAGTGTTGAAATGGGCATTTGCATTACAAGAGACGGTACCGTTCATCATTTCGACAACGGAGGCCCAGTTCTATCGTCGGGTCGCGCGTCAAGAAAATCAGCGACGGAAACGAGCAGGACTTCCTCCAATTGGACATCCGCACGATGATTTGGCGAAGGCGCCTCGTGGGACGAATGACGGGAACGGGTTCGTCTTCATCTCCCATACAGGGGACGTCCAACCTTCTGGATTTTTACCCATCACCTGTGGGAACGTTCGAACAACACCTCTCGCGGACATTTATCGTCACCATCCGACGTTCAAGGCATTACGTGACCCAGATACACATCATGGTAAATGTGGGTATTGCGAATATCGTTATCTTTGTGGAGGATCTCGAGCTAGGGCATATGCGGTCACAGGCGACTTCAAGGAATCAGAACCGTACTGCATCTATCAACCAAAACGACCTCTCATTTCACAATAAAGATTCCCATTCATTTCCTCTCCATGTAAGATTGGATTATATAAATCTGATGGTGAGAAGGGAGTCATGTGGGTGCAGTCATTACCGATCGATGGATTATTTTATAGTGGGCTAGGTGCGATTTTCATCGTTACGGCTTTATTGGGATTTTGGATCAAGCGATGGACAAAACAAGTCATGATGGGGTTTTACACGCTACTCGCAACGAGTTTTGGCCTATTTTTTTGGCTACTGCTCTGGTTTCAGGAAGCGACACGCACTACATTCATGGGGACCATCCCATGGGTACTCAACTCCATTTTTGGAACGGTACTCTATCTCATCTTTATCGGCGTCAGTTTTCTGCTTTTGAGACGAAAACATCAACGTACATAAAAGAGGAATCCAATTGGATTCCTCTTTCCTTATGCATTGACCGTCGATGGACGTAACGTCAATTCCCCGTTCTCGACATCGATGACGACCGTTTGACCATCTTCGACATCTCCAGCTAGAATGCTTCGAGCAAGTTTCGTCTCGATTGTCCGTTGCACGTAACGGTTGATTGGACGGGCGCCGAATTGAGGTTCGTACGCCTCGTCGGCGACGAACGTTTTGGCTGCGTCTGTGATCTCGATATGAATCGAGCGCGTCGTGAGCCGATCACTCATTCGTCCAACTGCTTTCTCGACGATTTGACCGATTTGATCTTTCGTGAGCGGATGGAACAGAATCGTTTCATCGACCCGGTTCAAGAATTCTGGACGGAAGTGGCGACGAAGTTTGTCGAGTACTTGACGTTCCTCCTCTTCATCAATCACACCATCCCTTGCTGCTTCGAGCAAGATGTCTGCCCCGATGTTCGATGTCATGATGACAATCGTATTTTTAAAGTCGACGATGCGGCCGTGCGAATCGGTCAATCGACCATCATCGAGCAGTTGCAACAAGATGTTGAAGACGTCCGGATGTGCCTTCTCGACCTCATCGAGTAAGAGAACCGAGTACGGGTTACGGCGAACCGCCTCCGTCAACTGTCCACCTTCCTCATAACCGATATAGCCAGGAGGTGCACCCACAAGTCGTGATACGGCATGTTTCTCCATATACTCGCTCATATCCAGTCGAACGATATGATCTTCTGAGTCAAACATCGCTTCCGCGAGCGCCTTCCCGAGCTCCGTCTTCCCGACCCCCGTCGGTCCGAGGAAAAGGAAAGAACCGATTGGACGGTTCGGGTCTTTGATACCGGCACGGGCCCGAATGACCGCATCGCTGACGAGACGAATCGCATCATCTTGCCCGAAGACACGCTTATGCAAGACCGATTCGAGATTGAGGAGTTTATCTCGCTCTCCTTCGGTCAACTTCGTCACCGGGATGCCGGTCCATTTCGAAACGACCTCGGCGATTTCTTCCTCCGTCACTTCTTCACGCACGAGTTCACGTGTCACCGAACTCGCCAACTGTTCCGCTTCTTCGAGTTCTCGCTCGAGTTCAGGGATTCGTCCGTATTTTAGTTCGGAAGCCCGGTTCAGGTCATAACGACTTTCTGCTTCTTGTAACTCGAGGCGTACCTTTTCGAGGTCTCCACGGATTTGCTGAACGCGGTGCGTCGACTCTTTCTCATTTTCCCAGCGAAGACGTAACGAGTCAGACTGTTCACGGAGCGATGCCAATTCTTGTTGGAGTGCTTCGAGACGTTTCATAGAAGCTGCATCGCTCTCTTTCTTAAGCGCCGCTTCTTCGATTTCAAGCTGCATGACCCGACGAACCAATTCGTCTAGCTCCGCCGGCATCGATTCCATCTCTGTCCGAATCATCGCACACGACTCATCGACAAGGTCGATTGCTTTATCTGGCATGAATCGGTCTGTGATGTATCGGTTTGAGAGCATCGCTGCCGCCACGAGCGCGTTGTCATGGATGCGTACCCCGTGGTGAATCTCGAAGCGTTCTTTTAAACCACGCAAGATAGAAACCGTATCTTCGACATCTGGCTCAGCGACGAGCACTTGTTGGAAACGTCGCTCGAGCGCCGGGTCCTTCTCGATATATTGACGATACTCGTCGAGTGTCGTCGCACCGATACAATGCAGTTCGCCTCGAGCGAGCATCGGTTTCAACATGTTACCGGCATCCATCGACCCTTCTGACTTCCCTGCGCCGACAATTGTATGCAATTCATCGATGAAGAGAATGATGGTCCCTTCGGCTTCTTTCACTTCAGATAAGACGGCCTGAAGACGTTCCTCAAACTCCCCGCGATATTTCGCACCGGCGACAAGTGAACTCATATCGAGACTGAAAATCGTTTTGTCTTTCAAACTTTCCGGTACGTCGCCACGAACGATTCGCTGAGCGAGTCCCTCGACGATTGCCGTCTTCCCGACCCCTGGTTCCCCGATCAAGACCGGGTTGTTTTTCGTCTTCCGGCTTAAAATCCGAATGACGCGACGAATTTCACTATCACGTCCGATGACCGGGTCGATTTTTCCTGTCTTCACTTCTTGAATGAGGTCTCGTCCGTATTTCGTCAAGACGTCATACGTCGCTTCCGGTGATTTGGATGTAATCCGACGATTGCCTCGTACGGCGACGAGCGCTTCACGGAGACGTTCTTCAGTGATCCCTTTACGCTCGAGCATCCCCTGAGCCTGACTGCTGTTCAATAGAATGCCTAGTAAAATGTGTTCGACAGATACGTACTCGTCATTCATACCGGTCGCTTCACGTTCGGCTGTCGTCAAGACACTTAAAAGAGAAGATGAAATCATCGGCGTTGTCGGGTTTTGAAGTTTTGGTGCATTCTTCAGAGAAAGCGCGACTTCGCCTTCAATCTCCGATACGTTGATCTCCATTTTTTGAAACAGCAACGGTGCAATCCCGTCTGTTTGTGAAATCATCGATGCCAATACATGCCACTCATTGATTTCGCTATGATGATACTGTTTCGCTAACGCTTGTGAACTGACAATGCATTCATGTGCTTTATCTGTGAAACGATTAAAGTCCATCACGATTCCTCCTTATCCGTTAACGTTCAATTTGCTCATAAATAGGACGATACGTCTCATCAAGTGGCAGGTCGACCTCAAGTTGGACGAACAAGTCCGACCGTACTTTTGAACCGGTCATGACACCGCGGCCGGGGATCCGCATCCGTTGTCCCGGACGGCTACCCGGTTTCACTTTCAACTTCACACGCCCCCCGTCAAGCGTGGCGATGATCACGCTCGCTCCATCTAAAAACTCGAGCGGTCGCAATCGCTTCACGGTCACGATATGTTCTCCTTCACGACGATACGTATCGTCATCGGCAAAGTGAAGTTCGACATACACATCGCCTCGGTTTCCCGATTGCCCGACGCGGCTACCTTTTCCTTTCAAACGTAGCTTCTGACCTTCATAGGCACCTTGTGGAATTTTGACATTCACGGTACCGGTTTGAAGGCGCAGACTCACTTTCGATTCCTTCGTCAATTGACTGAGCGGAATATTGACGCGGACGGTCTCATCCAAGTCTTCCTCGACCGCTTGGTCAAAGAAACTACCGAACATGTCTTCAAACCCGAACGTACGCGAAGTCGTACGCGACCCGCCGCCAAATTGCCGGAATAAATCTTCAAACTGTGATGACCCTTCCCCATACGCTTCCCCACCGCCACCGAATCCTTGTCCGAACGATGGTCCATCCGGGCTACCGTACCGGTCATAATTCGCCTTTTTCTCCGGGTCACTCAGCACGTCAAATGCTTCTTGGACTGACTTGAATCGATCTTGTGCACCAGGGTCTTTATTGACGTCCGGATGGTATTGTTTCGCCAATTTTCGGTATGCGCGTTTAATCTCTTGCTCGGTCGCTTCCTTCGAGACACCGAGCTCGTCATAATAGTTTTTAGCCATAAAAGTTCACCTCACCTATCCCTTTCCCGTTTCTGTTAACTCTATTCTACTCAATTGGTCAAATAAGGTCAAAGATTATCCTTTCTCTTTTCATACGAAAAAAAGAAGAGATTCGTTTCAAAAAACGAACCCCTTCTCTCTTAGAAGTACACTTTTGGACTATCCATCCCGTCCTCAAATACAATTGTCACTTCAGGATCACCGCCGAGTGACGTGACGTTGATCCGGACCGGGACATTCCGGCTGTATTCCCAACGGTTTTCAAGCAAACCGACAACGTGTTGTGTGAATCCGACGAGTTCGGCACGACTATAAAATTGAATCGGAATATCAATTTCTAATCGCGATAAATCCCCATTTTGATAGAATCCTTTCCCAATCATTCCGCTATAGTCTGGGAAGAGATCGGCAATCCGGTCGCTGAAAAGCGTGAATTTCTGAGCGTCCTCACGCACGTCGTTTGTCGCTGCAGTCGATGGGAAGTAGTAATATTTCTCATCAATCGCCTGCCAGTCACCTGAGTTGACCTCGTTTCCCGTTCCGATAAATGCAGATTTGATATAGTTCCCCGGAGTCGGTGAACCTTGTGTCGACTTCATGTAGAGCGCGACATTGATGTCCAGCTCTTTAAAATCTTCACGCTTGCGTAGCTGGGAGACGAGTTCATTCGCCATACGTTCTCCTTCTGCGATCACTTTCTTTTGATCGAGTTTGACGGTATACGTCGGTCCATAGTTTGGCGCTTGAAAGACGTACTCACGATTCAAAATGAGAGCGAATGATACGCCACCCAATTGGTATCCCTTATCCTCTTTCGTCATGTAGTTCTGTTCGACGATAGAAGCCAAATAAAGCGGTGACTTCTTATTCGCATCGACAAATTTGTCGTCCTCAACTTCTGCCTTCCCATTCGCATAAGCCGGGTTCAAAGGCGTCAACCCTTCTTTACTCTTATCTTTTCGCGCAAGTAATCGGGACACATCTTCTGCATTCAAAAGCTGTCCTTCCTGATAGGCGAATTTGTCCGGGTCAAACGCATCCGTCGAATGGCGCATGAGTCCAAGCTCGACTTCTTCAAGTTCTAGTGACGAACTGACCTGACGTTGAGCAAGTCCTCTTGCCGCAGCCGGTTTAAAAGGGATGACCATTTGATAATATGAGTCACGTGCTTCAATCGCTTGTGTGACGCCTTCCGCTGCAGTTTCTTCCCCAGTTGGTGTCGCTTCTTCTTCACCCATCGGTATTTTCATTGAACACCCACTTAACAATAGCGCCGAAGCGATTGTCGGGATGACGAGTTGTTTCCATTTCATCTATGTCTGACTCCTTTGAACGTCGTTTCCTATTTCACTTTGTCCATTATAACAAAATCGTTGCACGAAAAAAGTATCGAAGCGGAATCAGAACAAATCCCTCCTCGCATGAGCGAGAAGGGATGTCGATTTATGGTTTGGTTGACGGATGTTTGCGACGAATCAACAAGAGAAGTCCCGATGCAAAAAGGATTGTACCGACCATCGCCTGCCAAGTATCATCCGTTTCACCGGTCATCGGAAGCAACTCTTGAGCATACACATCTGTTTCGTCGAGGAGTTCGACTGGAGTCGAGCCGTTCTCTTTGACGACTACTTGCACGACTGGTTTGTTTGTTTTCATGTCTTGTGACGGTTTTTCCGTCTTTTGTTTCGGTACTTCTTCTTTAACCGGCACGGGTTTTTTCACGACGACCGGTACATCAACCATCCGTGTAATATTTACGCTTTCGTTCACATGAAAGCGAAATGCGGCATGTTGGATCAATTGTGCCCCTGCTCTTACGTCATAGGATGGGAGGAGGGGGAGTTCGAACGAAAATGTGACTTCTTCTTCAGGTCCGAGCCCATCTAGGAATGCAGGAATCGCTTCGACTTGCTTCACAAATCGTTCATTCGCCATTTGTTGTTCCTCTTTCGTCAAGGCGCCGCTCGGCCATGTAAGCATGACGTCAGACAAGTATAATGTGATGTCCGATGTATTTCGGACGGTGTACATGTAGTGAACGGGTTCTCCCGGTTCTACGTTCGTCTTCTCACTCGTTGCATTCACTGTGAAGTCAGGTTGCTGCAAGAGAACGATTTGTTGACTTTCTGCCGTAATGACCCGGTCGAATTCATCGACTCCCGTCACCTGAAAGACACTTCCAATCTCAGGATGGGCATCGAACGAGTAATCGATCGGAATCGTCAAGACTTCTGTCACTTCCACTCGTTCACCAGGAAGTAAACCATCCTCGCCAATCGATTCGGTGAATTGATGGATGACACGTTGGTTGAATGCTTCAATCGATAGATGAGACACATCCCCACTGATAAACGTATGGGACAGATTTGTCACCTTCAGTGGCGCATCACCCGTATTCTCGATCATAAATGTATAGGAAATGTCACCCCCGACTACGGCCCGGTCGACTCCAGCGATATTCATGGCTACAATGGCCAGTTTCGGTAGCATCGGTTCAGCCATCGGTTCCTCGGCGACTGGTTCCGGTTCTGCTTCAACCGGTGGTGTCACTTCTTCTACTGGTTCTGGTTCCGTCGTAACAGGAGGTTCAACCACTTCAACGGGATATGCTTCCGTGATGGTGTTCGGTATAAACGTATACGGCACACCTTCCGCATCATAGAGCGTGACGATGTCAATCAATGTGTCGTCTACCGACTCCGCATCAATCATGAAACGCCAAACGTCTGCTGATTCACGGACTCCATAATACGTGATGTCTTCGTAGACAAGACTTGCTTCATATAGTGTTTCTATTTCCTGATCCGTTAGATTCAGTTGGATATAACGAAATGTTGTCGTGTCAGCATGAACGATATGGATGGTGAAAAGAGGTGACAAAAATATGAGGGTGATGAATACGGCAACGAAGCGCTGGATGTTATGTGTCATGATGTTGGTCCCTCCTCTAAGGTGAAAACAGGCGCTCAAATCGATGTCGTGTCGATGTCGAACTTTCACCACGTAGAGGAATGAGAGGGATGTGTGTGTGAAAGTCCTGATGTCTAAGGGTTCTCTCGCAAAAATATATTAACATTTTGATTTAGTTAATCTATACCCCTCGAACGCTTGTGCGAACCTGCTCAATCCCATTTATTTCCGAAAAAGCAAAAAACGTTCGCCGAAGCGAACGTCTTACGCTTGTTCATGTAAAAAGTCGAGCAGTTTTGCCTCATCCCATACTTCAATGCCAAGAGATTCGGCCTTCGCCAGCTTCGAGCCCGCCTTTTCACCGGCCACGAGCAAGTCTGTGTTCTTACTGACACTTCCCGTCACACTCGCTCCGAGGAGTTCAAGCTGTTTCCCGGCTTCTCCACGTGTCATCTCGTGTAACTTTCCGGTCAATACGACCGTCTTTCCAGAAAGCGGTGCCCCGTCAGTCACAGGACGTTTTGCTCCTTTAAAGGATAAGTTCACACCTGACTCAGCCAATTCTCTGATGAGTTCACGCGCTTCCGGTTTTTCGAAGTAAACGACAATCGATTCCGCCATCTTCGTCCCGATGCCATCGATGGATGTCAATTCTTCGACCGTCGCATCGATGATCGCATCCATCGTCTCAAACCGTTCTGCAATTAAAGAAGCGGCTTTTTGACCGACGAGTCGAATTCCGAGGGCAAACAGTACACGTTCGAGCGAATTTTGTTTCGACTGTTCGATTGCAGAAAGGAGATTCGTCACCGATGTCTCTCCCATGCGCTCGAGTGCAAGCAAATCGTCACGGTTCAAGCGATACAGGTCGGCCACGTTGTGCACGAGTCCTGCTTCGTGAAGCTGCGTGATCACTTTTTCGCCGAGCCCATCGATATTCATCGCTTGTCTCGATACGAAATGAATGAGTCCTTCGAGCAGTTGTGCCGGACACTCCGGATTGACACAGCGATGATCTGCCTCGTCCTCGAGTCGAACCAGTTCAGATCCGCACGCCGGACAATGCGTCGGAAATTCAATTACCCGCTCTTCGCCGTTTCGTTCACTCGCAAGTGCCGATACGACGGCAGGAATGACGTCTCCAGCTTTTTTGATGACGACCCGATCACCGATATGAAGATCTTTTTCCTTTATAAAATCTTCATTGTGAAGTGTCGCATACGTCACCGTCGATCCTGCTACAGACACTGGGGCAAAGCGGGCCCGCGGTGTGACTTTCCCCGTCCGTCCAACACTGAAGTCGACGTCCTCAATCGTCGTCACGACTTCTTCTGCCGGGAACTTATACGCGACGGCCCAGCGTGGACTTTTCGCAGTGAACCCCAGTTGTTCCTGCTCTTCATATCCTGCGACTTTGATGACGATCCCATCGATTTCATATGGGAGTTCACTTCGTTTCGTCACATACGTTTCGATATAATCCCACAGCTCATCTGCCGTCTGGCACGTCGTATAGTCCCCGCTCACCGCGACACCAAGTCGTTTCAAGTAGGTTAGTGATTCGTCATGTGACGCGACGAGATCGTCTTGCGATACTAAACCGTATGCGAAAAACGCCAAGTTTCTTGACGCCGCAATTTTCGAGTCGAGTTGTCGAAGTGATCCGGCCGCCGCGTTTCTCGGATTCGCAAACAATGGCTCGCCGACACGTTCCCGTTCATCATTCAACTGCTCGAACGAACGTTTCGGCATATACGCCTCACCTCGCACTTCAAACGTGACGTCCTCGTTCAATCGAAGTGGGATGGAACGAATCGTCTTCAAGTTTTGCGTGATGTCCTCACCTGTCGTCCCGTCTCCGCGCGTCGCGCCACGGATTAGACGGCCATTCTCATATTTTAACGAGACAGCGAGACCATCAAATTTGAGTTCCGCTACGAATGTCGGTGTGTACCCGAGGTCTTTCTCGATTCGCTCTACCCACTCCACGAGTTCCTCTTTCGAGAAGACGTTGCCGAGCGAGAGCATCGGTGTGTCATGTGTCACTTTGACGAATGCGTCGAGTGGTGCTCCTCCGACGCGTTGCGTCGGAGAATCCGGTGTTCGAAGTTCTGGGTAATCAGTTTCGATTTGAATCAACTCATTCATCAAACGGTCGTATTCGGAGTCCGGTACGCTCGGACGGTCGAGCACGTAATACTCGTAACCGTATTGATTTAACGTTTTACGTAGCTCTTCTACGCGTTCTGCCATCTCCATATTGTCACCTCACGCTTTTTCGATAGGGGCAAATTTAGCCAACAGGCGCTTGATTCCGACTTCAGGGAATGCGATGTCGACTTCGAGTTGATCGCCTTCTCCACGTGTCTGTACGACCGTCCCTTGTCCCCATTTCTTATGATTCGCTTTGTCACCGACATTCCATCCGACCGTTTCGGCGCCGGACGATTGGGCAAGCTTTGGTTTTGGTTTCGAACTAAAGCCATTCACCGGCAACTTCCCTGGTGACTCGACCGGGTTCCATGGCATCGGTTTTCTCGCCTTGCCAGAACGTTCCAACAACGTTTCCGGCAATTCATGAAGGAATCTGGATTCCGGGTTGTTTTGGAAACGACCATACAACATCCGTGACTGAGCACGTGTCAAATAGAGACGTTTCTCAGCACGCGTGATTCCAACATAGGCGAGGCGACGTTCTTCTTCCATCTCTTCCTCGTCGTTCAAGGCACGACTATGTGGGAAGAGTCCTTCTTCCATTCCGATTAAGAAGACGACCGGGAATTCAAGTCCTTTGGCCGAATGGAGCGTCATCAACGTGACTTGATGCGACTCATCGACTTCATCGAGTGAATCGAGGTCAGAGACGAGCGTCAAATCCGTGAGGAAGGCGACGAGCGTCTGTTCGTCACTTTCTTTCTCGAAGTTTTGGGCGACCGACAGGAACTCTTGTAAGTTTTCGAGTCGGCTTTCTGCTTCAAGCGTCTTCTCGATTTTGAGCATCTCTTCATAACCCGTCTTCTTCAATACTTCCTCAACGAGTTCTGAAATGGAGAGATAGTCCGCCATCTGACGTAAATCCATCATCATCTGACGGAAGTCCGCAAGTTTCGTCGCCGTACGTGGGGCAATGCCTGAGAGTTCGATGTCACGAATCGCATCCATGAGCGAGACACCTTGCATGTCCGCAAAGTCCCCTAGTTTATCAATCGTCGCGGCACCGATGCCGCGTTTCGGTTCATTGACGACACGAACGAACGAGATGTCCTCATCCGGGTTGGCAATCAAACGCAAATACGCCAAGACGTCCTTGATTTCTTTTCTCTCATAGAACTTCGTCCCGCCGACCATCTTGTATGGGATGTTCGACTTGAGGAGCATTTCCTCGAGACCACGCGACTGGGCGTTCGTCCGGTAAAGGACCGCCATCTGACCGTAGTCCATCCCTTCCATCTTCAGCTCTTTCATCTGGTTCATGATGAAGAACGCTTCATCGCGATCGTCTGATGCGACGTGGAGCAACAATTTCTCCCCTTCGTCGTTTTCAGTCCAAAGATTTTTATCTTTGCGCGAAGCATTGTTTTGGATGACACCGTTCGCCGCCTCCAAAATCCGTTTCGTCGAACGATAGTTTTGTTCGAGCAAGATGACGTGGGCGCTCGGATAATCTTTCTCGAACGTCAGAATGTTAGCGATGTCTGCACCGCGCCACCGATAGATGGATTGATCCGAATCCCCGACGACACACAAGTTCTCGTGCGCCTGCGCGAGAAGTTTGACGAGCGTGTATTGGGCACGGTTCGTATCCTGATACTCATCAACATGGATGTATTTGAATTTCTTCTGATAGAACGCCAACACGTCCGGTGCTTCTTGGAACAAGTGAATCGTCTTCATGATCAAGTCGTCAAAGTCGAGCACGTTGTTTTGTTTCAGCTTTTTCTCATACGCTGTGTAGACGTCCGAGATGATGCGCTCGTAAGGATTATTCCCGACGAGTGCAGCTGCATCCTTCGCTGTACGTAGTTCATTTTTATGATTCGAAATCATCCCGAGAAGGGTACGCGGTTCGTACTTCTTCGGGTCGAGGTTCAATTCTTTCAATACTTGTTTGATTGCCGTCAATTGGTCCGATGCATCTAAAATGGAAAAGCTGCGGTCATACCGGATACGGTCGATATCTCGGCGTAAAATCCGGACGCACATCGAGTGGAACGTAGAAATCCAAATATCTTCAGCGACTCCACCGACAAGGCGCGCAATTCGGTCTTTCATCTCTCGCGCCGCCTTATTCGTGAACGTAATCGCCAAAATGTTCCATGGTGCCACTTGCTTCGCCGCCATCAAGTAGGCGACACGATGGGTCAAGACACGTGTTTTTCCAGACCCCGCTCCCGCCATAATCAAAAGAGGACCATCGGTATGTTTAACCGCTTCTGCCTGTTCCGGGTTCATGCCTTTGACTAATTCTTCGCTAAGATTATACATAATTGATTCCTTCCTTATTCCAAACGTTTGTTCTTATTTTATCGGAGTACCTGCACAGTCGCAAGTGCTCCGTCTAAGTCTTCATAAATGATATTACCGACAACGATTGTGTCGACATGCTCACTCATCAATCGAGCTGTCTCCTCCCCATCAATCCCGCCACCATAAAAGAGATGGGCATCGGGCAACGCCAGACGAATCTCTTTGACGACATCTACTTGTCCAAACCGTCCACTATATTCGATATAAAGGGATGGGAGACGAAACAGATGATGTCCGGCTTCCGCATAGGCCACCACCTCTTCTATAGATAGATCACATTTTGCTTCTGTCACTTGCGCGACTTTCGCATCCGGATTTAAAACGAGATACCCTTGAGCCGTCACAAGACGAGAATCAAAGAAATGGCCGTACCGTTCAAACGCACGCACGTGATGTCCGATGATCCATTCCGTTGTCCCTGCATTCAACACAGTCGGTACGAAGTAATGATCGAATCCGTGGATAACCTGACTTGGATGGCTAATCTCGAGCGCGACCGGTATTCCTGCATCTCGGACTCTCGCATAAAGCGCAAACGTGTTTTCCGCATCCACTCCATCCGTTCCTCCAATCAAGAAGGCATCCGTTCCCGAATGAATGAGGGCAGAAAGCGCCTCATCTGTGAGCGATTTATTTGGATCTAGTTTAAATACATGGCGCCACGTTTGAAATTCCAACTCGTCCCCTCCTATCGAATCCTTCTCTAGTGTATCGATTTTTTTCTTTGCGTGCATCTCCCCAACAAAAAAAGACTTGCCGAAGCAAGTCACGAACGTGCCGTACGATTCCGTTCCCGATCTGTGAGCCATTTCGCTACAAGCAAGGCGAATAGGCCGTATACTGGTACGAACCAAAGCGGATTTGCCAAAAAGAATCCGAGTACGGGGATATCCAGTAACGGAGAATCCGGTGAACAGAGTGCTGTTCCGTTGACGACAGCGATGAATGGCAGGACTGGAACGATAAAGACATATCCAAAGTTGATCCAAAATGCTTTCATGTGACAATCTCCTTATCCTAAGATGATTGATTCTTTCGGATAGTTATACATCCGCTTCGGCTGTCTCCGTTGCAAGATGAGAATGAAGGCGATGACCCCGATTCGTCCAATGAACATGAGAATCGTCAGTACCCATTTCCCGACGTTACTAAATTCGGAAGAAAGTCCGACCGATAATCCTGTCGTCCCGAACGCAGAACATGCCTCGAATAAGATCCGCGTCAATGAGGCATCTTCAAAGTAAGCCATGACCATGACGCCAGATAAAAGAACAGCGAGTGAAACGGTGATGATTACGAACGCTTTCCAAATATCTTCAAGAACAATCTCTCGACCAAAAATTTTAATCGACGAGTCTCCACGGATGAACGCGACGACACCGAGTACGGCTACAGCAAACGTCGTCGTTCGAATCCCCCCACCGACAGATGATGGCGAGGCCCCGATGAACATGAGAATCGATAAGAGCAACATGCTCGCTTCGGAGAACAAATTGACATCGACCGTCGACAGACCGCCGTTTCGTGTCGTGACGGACTGGAATAATGAATCTGATAACGCCAACCAGAGCGGTAAGCCTTCGAACGCATTATTGTATTCAAAGATGAACAATCCGACCGTACCAACAGCGATTAAAATAAAGAATGTCGAAACCGTCAGTTTTGTAAATAACGAGAAACGACTTGGGAACGTGTGACGTTTTCGTGTGATTCGACTCACCAAGTATGTCCGAATCTCAACAAGTACCGGGAAACCGATGGCACCACCAGTCATGAGCGCGATTTGCGTGAAAATGACGAAGGGGTCCTCTCGGAACGGCGCGAGCGAACTACCTGTAATATCAAATCCGGCGTTCGTCGTCGCACTGACCGACCCGAATAATCCTTGTAAGAAAGCCTCTCCGGCGGTATCAAAATAATTTAAGTAGTGGACACCGAGTAAGACGGCGCCGACCGCCTCGATCGCGATGACGGTGATAACGATTTCCGTGATATATTTGACAATCCCAGACATCGATGTCTGGTTTTGGTCACGTAAAATCAGTTGTCGCTCCCGGAACCCGATCCGCTTCCCAAGCAAAATCCACATGATGACGTGTAGACTGATCAATCCGACACCGCTCACTTGGACAATGAATAGGATGATGAATAAGCCGAACGTGGAAAATGTATCGGTGACCACGATTGGGGTCAGTCCCGTGACACTGACACAGCTCACCGCAAAAAAGACGAGATCGGTAAACGTGATGGTCACACCGGGTTTATGGGCGATTGGTAAGGCGAGGAGCAACACGGACAAAATCGCCGCCGCACTATAGATCAACACAAGTGTTTGAACCGGTGTTAAGTTTCGAAAGAACAGTTGTAAGTTCCGTTTCATGAATTTTTGTTGCATCTTGCCCCTCCCCTCCATCAAAAACAAGATGACTCTTACGAGTCACCTTTTGTTTGTTGTAGACGTTCAAGAGCAAGATCATATCCGCCTGTCCCATAGTTCAAGCACCGCTTCACACGTGAAATCGTTGCGGTTGAGGCGCCTGTCGCATCCTCAATTTTATGATACGTGTTTCCTTCACGTATTTGCCGCGCCACTTCAAGTCGCTGCGCAAGGGCCTGAACTTCATTGACAGTCGCTAAATCATCAAATAATTGATAACAGTCTTCGAGCGTCTCGAGCTTCAAAATAGCTTCAAACAATTGATCGAGCTCTCGACCTCGTAATTTATCGAGTTGCATCCGCAAGCATCCTCTCTACTCATACTTCTTTCTCATTCTAAAGCAGGGGCGCCCCGGACTCAACTATTCATCGCAAAATCGCAGGAAATAGTACCTGTTTCTTCATGACTTCATAAATTCCAAGAGGTGTCGCCCGAACATAAGGTAAATGGGTAGAGGCTAAAAAGAGTAACGTGTAGATCGGATCTTCGAATTGATAACCCCTCGCCACAAGTTCATCCCGTAGCTGTTTCTCTTGACCGATGAGCGTTTCAAGTGGCTCCGTCGATGTCATCCCACAGAGTGGCAATGGAATCTCGGCAATGATTTTTCCTTGATCGACGAGAACAATCCCGCCTCCAAGTTCGTTCATTCGCTCAAACGCCTGTAACATATCTTGTTTGCATTTTCCGAGAATCAAATAGTCCCCACTGATCGAGTACGAACTGACGAGTCCACCGAAATCTCGGGCGAACCCTTTTAGGACTGTGTTCAATCGCCACTTGCCTTCTTTATCAAGCAACATGAGAAACGATTCATCTCCATCCCGCGGTAGTTCATCTTGACCCGTGTCATGCGTAATTTTAAACAGCTTCATGATGACCGAGTTGACCATATCGAGTCCGACAGGCATGCTGAATGACAAGTCTTGTGGCGTCAGTTCGATGGAAACGTCTGTCGACGGCATCATGTCGAGCACCGCTTCCACTAATTCGTTCGGGAATAGCGATTCACCGTCCCGATAAATCCATTGTCCTTTCGCAATGACAGCTGTCGGACGCGGTTCCTCGATTGCGTCCAAAATGTTCAAATGCGCGATTCGGCCCGGCGCAATCGCACCTAAAATATGATCGAGGTCGAAGTGGCGTGCTACATTATGCGAAACGATCCGGTACGCCTCGATGGCCGGTAGCCCTGCTTCGATCAAAATCCGGACGAGGGCATCCTGCATGCCGTCCTCATAAAAGCCCGGTGTCGAGCCGTCCGTCGTCACCATAAGATGGTCGAACGCCGTCAATCCGTTCGCCAATAGGTCACGAATCATCCCTGGCAGGTCCGGTCGAATCGAGGAATGGCGTAGCGTCGTCGTATAACCTAGCTCTAGTCGATTGAACGCCTCTTCCGCCGTCATCGCCTCATGGTCGCTGTGTACTCCCATCAACGCCATTTTCGTCAATGTCTTAGGAGATGCCCCCGGAAAGTGCCCTTCGACTGGCAGCCCACACGTCTCGGCATCGAGCATCCACTGAAGCATCTCATCATCGCCCTTCAAGGCGCGTGGCCATGCCGTCAGTTCTCCTGCCATCACGACATCTGGATGGTTGAACCACTCGTGGACGCGTTCAGAGTCGACCGTAACACTCTCCCGATCTAGTTCGGTCTGCGTATCGAGTCGTGCCCACCAATACGTACTCGTTGGCAATTGTTGAATCGCTTCAAGTTGCGCAAACGCTTGCTCTTTCTCTTGTAAAAAAAGCAGCATGTTGTCATTGACGAGCGTCGTCGTTCCACGCTCCCCTGCATATTTCGACAACGTCGCCGGATTGTATAATTGGAATGGATGAGCGTGCGGCTCAATGTAACCTGGTACGATATATTTCCCTGTCATATCGACCGTTTCGACCGCTGATTCTGGTAGATCTGGACCGACATACACGATGCGATCTCCCTCAATCCAAATATTCGCCGTTCTCCATTGTTTCACGTAGACGTTCAAGTACGTCGCATTCTGTAAGACGAGCGAAGGTGGCCGTAATCGATCTACGACTTCAAGTTGTGAACGAATCATCACTTTAGACCACGGTGCCCGCGCCGTTCTTTTTGTTGGCATCGAACCCAATCCTCCCTTTTCCCTTTCAAAGTTATTAAAAAATAGTTTTGAAAGCGTTTTCTTTCCCTGTTTCAAGTTTACCTTTTCTCTGAATGGGTCGCAAGTTATGTTCCCTATTGTAACAAAATTCACATATATTTTTCACAAAAAAGGCGGCTCTTCCTATGAAGAGCCGCCTACCTCAAATTTGAGTCATGACCGTTTTACGTAAATAGAGGTGTAGTTCGTTAACCGGAATCGGTTTGCTATAGTGATAGCCTTGAATAAGTGAACCACTATATTCTAATACGAACGCGAGCTGTTCTGGCCGCTCGACCCCTTCCGTGACAATCTCGAGTCCTAGTGTTTGGAACGTTTGATAGAGTCCCTCTAACAAGGCACGGTCAAACTTGTTCTCAGGAATACCTTTCACGAAGTTTTGGTCAATCTTAACGATATCTAGATGAAGCGATTGCAGGAATGAGAGTGAGGATGTTCCGACACCAAAATCATCGAGCGATATTTTAACGCCCATTCCTTTCAATGCTTGGATGAACTGTTGAAGTTCATACACGTTTCCCCCAACTTCACTCTCTGTGATTTCGACATGCAATCGATGCGGCGGAAATCCTGTCTTCATCAGTGTTTCCTCTAACGCTTCTAAAAATGAATCGTCTAGAATTTGACGCTTCGATACGTTGATTGACAAGAACAAGTCAAAGTGTTCGATATATTCTTGGATTTCAGTGATGGCATGATTGAGCACCCAGCGCCCGACATCTGAAATCAGACCTAGTTGTTCCGCGACTGGAATAAAGACGCCCGGAGAGATGAACCCCTTCGTCGGATGGTGCCAACGAATCAACGCTTCTACCCCTCGTACCTGAAACGGTTGCGGAGAGACAATCGGCTGATAATACAGTTCGAACTCATCATGGCGCAACGCATAGCGAAGATCCCGCTCCATCTCGAGCGCCTGCAAGTAGTGACTCCCATCTTCAATCTCTTGATAGGAGAGGATTTTATCTTTCCCTGATACTTTCACCTCGTGTAAGACGACATCGAGTCGTGCCATCATCACTTCATATGAGTGATGCGATGGTTCAATCAATTCATCAATACCGATACTCAAGGTCAAATGATTCATGCCTTGCTTCAAACCCCATTCACGCAAATCCTTCACTAGTTGATTGGCGACAATCAGTAACTCTTCGGTCGTCCAATCTGGATGAATCAAAATAAACTCGTCGGCACCAATCCGTGCCACAAACCCATCTTCTTTATAAAACATCAATCGAGACGCAAAGAACGTCAGCATCGCATCGCCCGTGCGTTGACCGAATTGATCGTTGATTCGTCGGAAGTTATCGAGATCGATTCCCATGACTCCAATTGATTTAGACGATTCAGGCAAATTCATAAACATCTCTTCGACCGCTAACCGGTTCGGAAGACGCGTTAAGGAATCGCGGAAGGCTCGCGTCAACGATTCTTTTTGGGTCTGTTCAAGGGCATCTAGCACTTCGTTCATGCTGACAGCCATCTCTTCAATCTCATCTTGTTGATTCGGCTGCAATCGAATCCGCAAACGGCTATTTCGTTCTTTCGTGATCGATTTCAGTTCGTTGACGATGCGCATTAACCGTTTCGTGATAATCTGATTCACCGTCCAAAATAGTGTCATCAATAGACCAAGACCTAGAACGACCAGACCGAACATACCTGTTTCTAGCATTGTTTGCGTATTCGTATAATACGTGCGTTTGACTGAAAAGTTGAGTTCCCAGTTCGCATCTTGATAGACGGACTGAAGCGGTAACGAGACACGGGAAAATTGCTCGTCTTGGTCAACCGTCAATTGTTGGTGAGACAGTGGACTGATCGATAATTTTGTTTTTGCTTGGGCGCTCATCGCTGCCATGAAATCCGGACCAATTTTTTGAATCAGAATCAGTGTGCCACCAGGCTCCCCCGTTCCATCACTTTTTACAATCGGATGACTCATGAAAACGACAGGGCCGAAGTCGGTCCCATATACCGCACTTTGCGTGACACCAGACGAGTTCACGTAACGTATCAATTCATTTGTGAAATCATTCTTTTCCTCTTTATTGCCCAACTCATAAAATTGATTGAATTCGGAATAGACAACCTCTCGATTTTGATCGAGAAAAATCATCGCACCGACTCCAAGATTTTCAAGGGTATCTGCTCCCATATTATTCTCAACAAATGCTTCATTTCGATTTTGAACAAAATCATAGGCGTTCGTCCAGACTGACCAGTCGACAAGGATCCGTTCGAGCATGAGACGGTGATTGGCGAACACTTCCGATACACTCTCGATTTGATCACGAGTCATCGCCCTGTCCTGTTCAATACTTTTCTCTATAAAATACGGTTTGATGACGAATAAAATGACGCCGATGAAGAGTACGATGTTCACGGCAATCGCAATAAATAATTTTGTTTGAACACGCAGGCCGACCACCCTCCTTCTTCAATCTACTTTATTATTGTAGAACAGGATGTCGGTATTTCCTTTTTTTCGCATGAAAAAAAGGATGGGTTGACCCATCCTTTAAATAATGTGTTCAAACGCTCGTGCCCCGATATCAGATCGATAGAACGTTTCAGGTAAATCGAGTTGCGAAATTGCCTCATATACAGCCGTTTTTGCCTCAGGTAGTGTCGGTTTCGTCGCCGTCACAACAAATAGACGACCTCCGCTTCCTACGATTTGGTGACCCTTCTTTGTCGTACCGGCATGGAAGACTAGCACATCTTTCGAAAGTGACTCAAATCCTGATAACACCTGACCCGTGATTGGTCGGTCCGGATACCCTTCGGCCGCGATGACGACACCCATCGTATATCCGTCGACCCACTCAACCGGATACGACTCTTGACGAACGACCGCTTCAATCACGTCTAGGAGCGGTGATTTCAGGTTCGGCAAGATGACTTCCGTCTCCGGGTCACCGAAGCGTGCATTGAATTCGATGACTTTCGGTCCATCCGCCGTCAAGATGAGACCGGCGTACAAGAATCCTTCAAACGACGTCCCTCGTTTGACCATCGTTTGTGCGAGCGGTTTTAATACGGTCTCAACCGCCTCCTCATACACGTCCTTTGTCAGATGTGGCATCGGGCTATAGGCGCCCATACCACCCGTGTTCGGTCCCTTGTCGCCGTCATAGGCTCGTTTATGATCTTGCGAGGTGATCATCGGAATGACACACTCTCCCGAGACGAACGCCATGAGTGAAAACTCTTCCCCGTCGAGGAACTCTTCGATGACGACTTGTGACTGTTGACCAAATTTATCCGTCGTGAAAATATCACGTACGGCAGCTTCCGCCTCTTCGACCGTGAACGCGACCGTGACGCCTTTACCGGCTGCTAATCCATCCGCCTTGACGACGAGTGGTGCCCCAAGCTTCTCGATATAGGCAAGCGCCGACTTCACATCCGTGAACGCCTCGTACGCTGCTGTCGGAATCCCGGCTTCCATCATGACTTCTTTGGCGAACGCCTTGCTGCCTTCGAGTAAGGCAGCTGCTTTCGTCGGTCCAAAGATGTTCAGTCCTTTGGCACGGAACGTATCGACGACCCCTGCCATGAGCGACGATTCAGGTCCGACAATCGTCCATCCAATCTCGTTTTCTTCTGCGAAATGGGCGAGCGCCTCCACGTCTGTTTCATGGATTGACACACACGTCATCCCTTCCATGAAGTCGTTGCCCGGTGCAACGAAGACGTCATGCCCGTCTTGTTTCAACTTCCATGCGAGCGCATGCTCGCGTCCTCCTCGACCGATGACCAATACGTTCATGACGCGAACCCCTCTCAGTGTTTGAAATGTCTGACTGATGTGAATACCATCGTGATGCCATGGCGATTTGCCGCTTCAATCGATTCGGCATCGCGAATCGACCCACCCGGTTGGATGATGGCCGTGATTCCTGCCGCTGCTGCCGCTTCGACCGTATCTGCCATCGGGAAGAAGGCATCACTTCCGAGAGCCGCGCCTGTCGCGCGTTCCCCAGCTTGTTCGAAGGCGATTTTTGCTGCGCCGACACGGTTCATTTGTCCGGCACCGATTCCAATCGTCGTTTCGTCTTTTGCGACGACGATGGCGTTTGACTTCACGTGTTTGACGACGCGCCATGCCAGTTTCAAGTCTTCCCATTCTGATGCTGTCGGACGACGATCCGTCACGATTTGGCACGCTGCATCATCGAGTGTCATGTCATCGCCATCTTGTACGAGCAATCCTCCCGCGACAGCCGTAAGGCGCATGCCTGTCATCTGTCCCATATCTAACGTCAACAAACGGAGGTTCTTCTTCTCTTTCAATCGGTCAAGTGCTGCCTCACTAAAGGATGGAGCAATGATGATCTCTAAAAAGATGTTGCGAAGGGCATCTGCCGTCTCGATGTCGACCTCGCGGTTCAAGGCGACGATTCCGCCAAAGATGGAGACCGGATCCGCTGCGTGTGCACGTTCAAACGCCTGATGAATCGTTTGTCCTACCGCGACACCACAAGGATTCATATGTTTAACGACGACAGCAGCCGGTTCGTTCAATTCACTAAGTGCTTCAAGTGCTGCATTCGTATCTTGAATATTGTTATACGAGAGCTCTTTCCCGTGTAATTGTGTCGCATTCGCAAGCGTCATCCCGTCATATAAAGGTGTCTTATAAAACGCCGCTTGTTGGTGTGGGTTCTCCCCATAACGAAGGTCTTGAACCTTCTCATACGTGACCGTCAACTGTTCTGGGAACGTTTCGCCGATTTGACGACCTAAGTAGTCGGCAATCAACGCGTCGTATGCCGCCGTGTGACGAAACGCTTTCGTCGCAAGACGCTGACGTGTCTCAAACGATGTGCCGCCACCACGTACTTCATCGGCGACGAGTGTGTAATCGCTTGGATCAACGACAACCGTGACGCTCGCATGGTTCTTCGCTGCCGAACGCAACATACTCGGTCCACCGATATCAATATTTTCAATCGCTTCTTCGTATGTCGTATTCTCTTTCGCAATCGTCTCCTTGAACGGATACAGATTGACCACGACATAATCGATTGGTTCGATGTGATGATCTTTCATTTGCGCGACATGCGTATCAAGGTCACGACGTCCGAGCAAGCCCCCGTGAACGAGTGGGTGCAACGTTTTGACACGACCGTCTAACATTTCAGGGAACGATGTCACTTCCGAAATGTTTTTGACTGGTAATCCCGCCTGCTGAAGCGCCGCCTCGGTCCCACCTGTTGAAATGAGCTCGATGCCCGCCTCATGCAAGACGGTTGCGAGTTCGACAATGCCTGTTTTATCAGAAACACTTAATAATGCTCTCACTTGAAAACCTCCTGTTGATTCAACACTTGTTGTAATACGCGCGGATACAGTTGATGCTCGATCGTTTGAATGCGACGTGTCGCCTCGGTGCGGTCACATCCTTCAATCTCGACAGACGCCTGTGCGATGATCGGACCCGTGTCCATCCCCGCATCCACATAATGAACCGTCACACCACTCGTCGGCACGTTGGCGTCAAGCGCCTGTCCAATCGCGTCTTTACCCGGAAAAGCAGGTAAAAGCGACGGATGGATGTTTAAAATGCGGTTCGGATATGCGGATAGTAACACATTTCCAATCAAGCGCATATACCCCGCTAAGACAAGATAGTCCACTTGCAGCGTATGGAGAAGAACGAGAATTTCTTCCTCGAACTCCTCTTTCGACGCGTACGCTTTCGGTGTAAATGAAAAACTTGGAATCCCATGACGTTCCGCACGATCAAGAACCGTAGCTTCTGGTTTGTCCGTCACAAGCAACACGCATTCGGCAGACAAATGACCATCGGCGATCGCTTGCCAGATTGCTTCGGCGTTACTTCCCGATCCTGACGCAAAGATGGCAAATCGTTTCATTGGTCCACTCCTGAGATTCGAATTCCTGGACGACTCTCGACTTTACCGATTCGGTACGCAGTCTCCCCGACACGCTCGAGCGCCGCTTCAACGAGTTCCACCTCTTCAGCTCGTACCGTAATCATATAACCGATCCCCATATTGAAGACGTTGAACATCTCTTGCTTCGAAATATTTCCGACTTGTTCGAGCCAGTCGAATACAGGAAGACTCGGCCAACTCGACGCATCGAACGTGATTCCGAGACCTTCTGGCAACATGCGAGGGACGTTCTCATAGAATCCACCACCCGTGATGTGTGCCATCCCTTGAACCTTACCTGTCGAAATCGCCGCTTTCGCCGCTTCAGCATAAATCCGTGTAGGCAAAAGCAAGGCGTTCCCGAGGGTCGTATCGAGCATCGCAATCTCATCCGTATAATGAAGACCTTGCGCTTCAACGATATGACGTACAAGCGAGAACCCGTTCGAGTGGACGCCTGAAGATGCAAGGCCGAGTACGATGTCTCCATCCTGAATCGACGAACCGTCGAGCAAGTCTTCTTTCTCCACAACACCGACCGCAAATCCAGCGATGTCATATTCGCCATCCGGATACATTCCTGGCATCTCAGCCGTTTCGCCACCGACGAGCGCACAACCGGCTTGGACACATCCTTCGGCAACGCCGGCGACGATGCGCTCGAGCTTGGCCGGTTCTGCTTTTCCGGTCGCGATATAGTCGAGGAAATAGAGCGGTTCTGCTCCATGCACGAGACAATCGTTGACGCACATGGCGACGCAATCGATTCCAATCGTGTCATGTTGGTTGAGCGCGAACGCCAATTTCAGCTTCGTCCCGACCCCGTCGGTCCCGCTCACGAGAATCGGGTGTTTCATGTTCATCGAACCGAGATCAATCATCGCTCCGAAACTACCGAGCCCTGTCATCACTTCCGGACGCATCGTCCGAGCGACATGACGTTTCATACGGGATACGGCCTCGTACCCCGCTTCTAAATTCACACCCGCTTGTTCATAACGAACGCTCATCGCTTTTCCCCCTTAAGCCTTTGTCTCTGTCACGAGTTCTGCAAGTTCAGTCGGATAAAGTCCCGTGAAGCATGCAGCACACTGCCCGCGTAACGCTCCTTCAAACGGACGATCGATGGCTTCGACCGTTCCGTCTAATGTGAGGAACGCTAGTGAATCGGCACCAATCTCTTCTCTGATTTCTTCAATGGATTTGGTTGCCGCAATTAACTCTTCCTTGGTAGATGTATCGATTCCGTAGTAACACGGATGTTTGATCGGCGGTGACGTGATGCGCACATGCACTTCCGTCGCGCCTGCCTCTCGAAGTAACGTGACGATTCGGCGACTCGTCGTTCCACGGACGATAGAATCATCGACCATGATGACGCGTTTCCCGTTCACGACACCGCGTAACGCTGACAACTTCATTTTCACGCCGCGCTCTCGTAATTCCTGGGACGGTTGAATGAACGTCCGTCCGACGTAACGGTTTTTAATGAGTCCCATTTCGTAAGGAATTCCGCTCGCCTCAGCATAGCCGATTGCCGCAGAAATACTCGAATCCGGCACACCTGTCACGACATCCGCTTCGACCGGTGCTTCTTCAAACATCTTTTTCCCCATGGCCTTACGTGCCGTATGCACGTTGATGCCATCGATGATGGAGTCCGGTCGTGAGAAGTAGATGTATTCCATTGAACACATGGCACGGACGGCCGCTTCACTGAATCGCTCTGACGTGATGCCTTCGCTCGTGATCATGAGCAATTCTCCTGGCTCAACATCCCGTACGTACGTCGCCCCCACGACGTCAAACGCACACGTTTCCGAAGCGAACACGTAAGCCCCGTCTTCAGTTTGACCGAGTGACAATGGACGTAACCCATGCACGTCGACACCGACGTACAATGCATCTTCCGTCAAGAATAGGAATGCGAATGCCCCGACGAGACGGGCCAAGCTGTCGGCGATCCGTTCTTTCAATGAATTGCCGCGACTCCGCTTGATGAGGTGGGCCACGACTTCCGTGTCGGAAGTCGTCTGGAAGATCGCGCCTTCCGCTTCGAGCATATGTTTCAATTCGTTCGCATTCACAAGGTTTCCGTTATGCGCCATCGCCAAATCACCAGTCAACGACTTGAAGTGAAGCGGCTGAACATTCTCGAGCGTGTTGCCGCCAGCCGTCGAGTAGCGGACGTGCCCAATCGCATGGTTCCCCGTGAGCGTGTCGAGTGATGTCTCATCGAACACTTCGGTGACGAGTCCGAGTCCACGTTTCGCATGGAGACGTTCTCCGTCTGCCGTGACGATTCCCGTTCCTTCTTGCCCACGGTGCTGCAAGCTGTGCAGTCCGTAATAGGCAAGGTGTGACGCCTCGATGTGACCGAACACACCGAAGACGCCGCATTCCTCGTTCATGCCTCGGATGTCATATAACATGGAATAGCTCCTTCCCATACACGCTCTAACTCTTGTACATCCATTTCAATCAAGCGGTCGCTTGCACGAACGACAAGAGTTGATGCTTCTGTAACTGTCCCGATTGCTGTTCCGTTCGTCATGCTCGCGAATGACTCGGCATGTGCCTTGTCGACCGTCACGAGGAAACGTGACTGTGATTCACTGAATAGCGCCGTCACGAGATCTGTGTCAATCGTCACGTCCATGCCGAACCCTGTTCCAAAGACCAGTTCCGGTAACGCTGCCGCAAGACCACCTTCTGATACATCATGTGCCGCCGTGACAAGGCCTTCACGGATAGCGTGAAGCAACGCCTTTTGTGTCTGACGTTCTTCTTCAAGATTGAGTGTCGGCGCATGACCGCTCACTTTTCCGTCTTGCAACATCTGAAGGGCACTTCCGCCAAATTCCGCTTTCGTCTCACCGAGTAAGAAGACGACGTCTCCCGCTTGTTTCGCAAACGATGTCGTAATATGTTCTGGTTTCTCGATGAGTCCGACCATTCCAACGACCGGTGTAGGGTAGATGGCTTGTCCGTTCGATTCGTTATAAAGCGAGACATTCCCACCAATGACCGGCGTATCGAGCGTCCGACACGCTTCTGCCATTCCTTCGACGGCTTGGTCGAGTTGCCAGAACCCTTCCGGTTTATCTGGACTCCCGAAATTGAGGCAGTCCGTCAAAGCGAGTGGTTCTGCACCACTTGCGACGATGTTTCGAGCCGCTTCCGCGACAGCGATGGCTCCACCGACACGTGGGTCGAGATAGACATATTTCGCGTTGCAGTCTGTCGTCATCGCGAGCGACTTCTCCGTCTCACGAATGCGAATGACCGCGGCATCACTACCTGGTGCGACGACTGTCGACGTTTGTACCATATGGTCATATTGCTCATACACCCAACGTTTCGAGGCGATGCTCGGCATCGCAAGGACGTCTTTCCATGTCGCCATCACATCTTCGACAATCGGTGTGACCGGCTCCATTGCTTGGAAGGCTTCATAATATGCTGGGACTTTAGAAGGCTTATGATAAACCGGTGCATCTTCTGCGAGTGCGTCGACCGGTACTTCCGCTGCGACTTCTCCTTGATGAACGAGACGAAGTACTTTTTCTTCAATGACTTCCCCAACTTTGACTGCATGAAGTCCCCACTTCGTGACGATTGCTTCGATTTCGTCTTCATGTCCTGCTTTGACGACGAGGAGCATCCGCTCTTGCGATTCCGAAAGCATCATCTCGTAAGGTGTCATGCCAGTCTCACGTTGTGGGACGAGGTCTAGGTTCATCTCGATTCCCATTCCTGCTTTTGATGCCATCTCTGCTGACGATGACGTCAATCCGGCTGCGCCCATGTCTTGAATCCCGACGAGTGCCGGATGTTTGATGACTTCGAGACACGCTTCGATCAAGAGCTTCTCCATGAACGGGTCTCCGACTTGAACGGCTGGACGTTTCTCGTCTGCGTCTTCTCCGAGTTCTTCAGAAGCGAACGTGGCACCATGGATTCCGTCGCGCCCTGTCGTTGCTCCGACGTACATGACTGAGTTTCCGACACCTTCCGCGATTCCTTTTTGAATGTCTTCATGGCGGATGAAGCCGACACACATTGCGTTGACGAGCGGGTTGCCTGAGTAGGCCGGGTCGAATGCGACTTCCCCACCGACAGTCGGGATGCCGACACAGTTCCCGTATCCAGCGATACCGGATACGACATGACCGAATAAATGTTTCACACGTGATTCGTTCAAATCTCCGAAACGGAGTGAGTTCAATAAAGCAATCGGACGGGCGCCCATCGAGAAGATGTCACGGATGATTCCGCCCACCCCAGTAGCCGCTCCTTGATAAGGCTCGATCGCGGATGGATGGTTATGACTCTCGATTTTGAAGGCGACGGCTTGACCGTCTCCGATGTCGACGATTCCAGCCCCTTCTCCTGGTCCTTGTAAGACGTGCTTGCCGGTTGTCGGAAACTTCCGGAGCACCGGTTTCGAGTTTTTGTACGAACAGTGTTCAGACCACATGACCGAGAAGAGACCGATTTCTGTATAATTCGGTTCCCGGCCAAGCAGTGAGACGACGAGCGCGTATTCGTCGTCCGATAATCCCATCGTGGCATAGATCCGTTCATCACGGATTTGTGTAGCTGTCGGTTCAGTTGTAAGTAACATGTCGTGCCCCCCATTTTACGATTGACGTGAATAACCGTTTACCGTCTTCTCCACCGAGCAACGCTTCGACCGCACGCTCCGGGTGTGGCATCATGCCGAGTACGTTTCCTGCCTCGTTCGTGATGCCGGCGATGTTTTCGACCGATCCGTTCGGGTTCTCTTTATAGGTGAACGCAATCTGGCCATTTGCCTTCAATGTCTCGAGTGTCGTCTCGTCACAGTAGTAGTTGCCCTCACCGTGTGCGATTGGCACGCGAATCGTTTCCTGTACCGCATACTCACTCGTGAACATCGTCTCATTGTTTTCGACGACGAGATCGACGGTCTTACACATGAATTTCAAATCGCGGTTTCGCATCAATACGCCTGGAAGGAGTCCCGCTTCGACGAGCACCTGGAAGCCGTTACAAACACCGAGTACCGGGCGTCCTTCTTCCGCGAAACGCTTCACCTCAGCCATGATTGGTGAAAACTGGGCGATTGACCCACAACGCAAGTAGTCTCCGTATGAGAAACCGCCTGGTAAGAGGACCCCATCGAATCCTTCAAGTGAGGTCTCTGTATGAAACACGTATTCCGCTTCTTCCCCGAGCACATCTTTTACCGCGTGGTACATGTCGAGGTCACAGTTTGATCCTGGAAAGACGATGACCGCAAACTTCATGCGAGTACCCCCATCTCGATTTCATAATTCTCAATGACCGTATTGACGAGTAACTTCTCACACATTTCTTTGACCATGTCTTCTGTCGTGTCGTCCGCTACTTGAAGCTCGATGACTTTCCCGATCCGCACCGATTCAACTCCAACGAATCCGAGATGTTCGAGTCCGCCCTTTACGGCAACTCCTTGTGGGTCGAGTACACTTTCACGTAATGTCACGTACACGTTTACTTTTTTCATTGTCTGTTTCCCCCTATGCGTGTTAACAATTGTCCATACGTCTCAGTCAAAGAACCTAAATCGCGACGAAATACGTCTTTATCAAGCTTTTGTTTTGTCTCTTTGTCCCAGAGACGGCACGTATCCGGTGAAATCTCATCCGCTAAGATGATCGTTTCGTCCACTTTCCCGAACTCTAATTTAAAATCGATTACGTCGATGCCATGTTGACCAAAGAAATCGAGCAAGACGTCGTTCACCCAAAGACCTAGTTGTCGCAATGTTTCGACTTCTTTGTGTGTAGCAACTTGCAATAACCGGATATGATCTTCCGTGAGGAGTGGGTCCCCAAGGGCATCGTCCTTATAATAAAACTCGACAATCGGCGCAAGGAGCGGTGTTCCTTCTTCCCAACCGAGGCGTTTCGCTAGACTACCGGCCGCGACGTTGCGGACGACCACTTCTAACGGAATGATGTCGACACGACGAACCAACTGTTCTCGTTCCGAGATTCGTTTAATAAAGTGCGTCGGGATCTTGTTGTCATGCATCAATTCGAACAACTGGGTCGTGATGGCGTTGTTTAAAATCCCCTTCCCATCAATCGACTCTTTCTTTTCTCCATTGAATGCTGTCGCATCATCTTTGTAGTACACACGAAGCACACCCGCTTCTTCTGTCTCAAATAACGCTTTCGCCTTGCCTTCATAAATTGCTTTCATCTGAACCGTTCCCCCTTAAAAGTGAGAGGGGCGTATCGCCCCTCAACGATTACAAACCACAGCGTTCAAAAATTGTATCGACACGACGTACGTGATAACGCGGGTCGAACAACTCATCGAGCTCTTCACTCGTAAAGAGTGCGCCCATTTCTTTGTCTTCTTCAATCAATGTCCGGAACATTGTCTCTTCTTCCCACGCTTGCATCGCTTTCGGTTGAACCGCATCATATGCCGCTTCACGTGACCACCCCTTCTCGATGAGACCGAGTAAAATCCGTTGCGAGAAGATGATTCCAAACGTACGGTCCATGTTGCGACGCATGTTATCCGGGAAGACCGTCAAGTTCTTCACGATATTGCCGAAGCGATTCAACATGTAGTTAAGGAGAATCGTCGCATCCGGGATGATGATGCGTTCTGCTGACGAGTGCGAGATGTCACGCTCATGCCAGAGCGGAACATTTTCGTAAGCCGTCATCATATGACCACGAATGACGCGTGCAAGACCCGTCATATTTTCAGAACCGATTGGGTTACGTTTATGCGGCATCGCAGACGACCCTTTTTGTCCTTTCGCAAAGAACTCTTCCACTTCGCGTGTCTCTGTTTTTTGAAGTCCACGAATCTCGGTTGCCATCTTTTCAATCGATGTGGCAATCAATGCGAGTGTTGACATGTACTCGGCATGACGGTCACGCTGGAGTGTCTGTGTCGAGATCGGTGCAGCTTGGATACCGAGCTTGTCACAGACATATGACTCGATGAACGGATCGATATTTGCAAACGTTCCGACCGCTCCGCTCATCTTCCCGAATTCAATCGTTTCGCGAGCTGCCATGAAACGTTTTTTGTTCCGTTTCATCTCTTCATACCAGAGGGCGAGCTTCAAACCAAACGTTGTCGGTTCTGCGTGCACGCCGTGTGTGCGTCCCATCATGATGTCATACTTATGTGCTTTCGCTTTTTCTGCAAGAATACCGATGAAGCGATCTAAATCGGCCTCTAAAAGATCATTGGCTTGCTTGATTAAGTACGAGAGTGCCGTATCGACGACATCCGTCGACGTCAAGCCGTAATGTACCCACTTTTTCTCTTCTCCGAGTGTCTCGGAAACGGCACGAGTGAACGCGATTACATCATGACGTGTCTCTTGTTCAATCTCTAGAATGCGATCCACATCAAACGATGCCTTGTCCCAAAGGACTTGGACATCTTCTTTCGGGATGATGCCGAGTTCACTCCAAGCCTCACAGGCATAAAGTTCAACTTTTAACCAAGCCTCGAATTTGTTTTGGTCAGTCCAAATGTTTGCCATCTCTGGGCGGGTGTAGCGTGAAATCATAAAACGGTCTCCTTCCAAATTGCCAGTTGTTCGATGGTATGAAGCGCTTCTTCGACCGTGTCAGCAAGGACGTTCAAATGTCCCATTTTGCGACCTGTCTTCGCTTCATCTTTTCCATACAGATGTAGTTTAACATTCGATGGCAATGCTTTGACATTGAGTCGTTGCATATGTTCGCCGAGAAGATTGACCATGACAACCGGAGTGGTCAGTGTAGTTCGTCCGAGACGCATCCCCGTCACGGCTCGAATGTGTTGTTCAAATTGTGAGGTCTCACATGCGTCAATCGTGTAGTGTCCAGAATTGTGGGGACGCGGTGCGAGTTCGTTTACGTAAAGGCGACCATCTGGCATGACGAACAACTCGACAGCGAGTGTCCCCATTAAACCGATATGATCGGCGAGCTGGAGTGCGAGGTGTCTCGCATCTTCTTGAATCTCACCTGCCACACGAGCTGGTACGATGGAGAGATGTAGGATGTTGTTGTGATGAATATTTTCACTGATCGGGAACGTCGACGTTTCTTCTTCTCCTCGTGTCACAATGACGGAGATCTCTTTTTCAAACGGCAACCAAGCTTCAGCGACATATTCTTGTTCGGTGAACTGTTCAGTGAACGCCTGAACATCCTGTTCCGTCCGGATGACCGTTTGCCCTTTTCCGTCATAGCCGAAGCGACACGTTTTGATGACAAATGGTAAGCCGAGCTTCTCATATGCCTGCCGTACATCTCGAACTGTACGAACTGAAATATATGGCGCGACTCGTAACCCAGCAGATTCAATCATTTTTTTTTCTAAGATGCGATGTTGCGTCGCCTTCAACACGTCCATACCTTGTGGACACTTCTCTTCGATGGCTGCAATCATTTCCGTGTCGATATTCTCGAATTCATACGTCACAACGTCTGAACGAGCAGCGAGTTCTTTTGCGGCATCGACATCATCAAATGAGGCAACAATTGAATCAGCCACTTGAGCAGTCGGTGCATGTGGGTTTGGATCGAGACAAAGCGTCGTGTACCCCATTGCACTCGCACTGAGTGACATCATCCGTCCAAGTTGTCCTCCACCTAAAATTCCGATTCTCATCAGACCAACTCCTCCGTTCCTCGCATCGCCATCTCTTGTTTCTTCTCCCGAAATGCATCAAGTCGATGTGTTATGTCTGTGGAGTGGATGCTCAGGATTTGAGCAGCCAATAATCCTGCATTCGTTGCTCCCGCTTTACCAATCGCAACAGTTGCTACTGGAACTCCTGCAGGCATCTGAACAATGGAGAGGAGCGAATCCATTCCATTGAGTGCTTTCGACTGTACCGGGACACCGATGACAGGAAGTGTCGTTTTCGCAGCGACCATTCCAGGAAGGTGGGCTGCCCCACCAGCACCCGCAATGATCACTTGAATGCCTCTGCCTCGTGCCTCTTCAGCATATTCGAACATAAGGTCTGGTGTACGGTGAGCTGATACGACTTGTTTTTCATATGGAATCTGTAACTCATCTAACACGTCACATGAATGTTTCATCGTCTCCCAATCAGATGAGCTACCCATGATTACTCCAACGACTACGTTCATTCCAAATGTCCCCCTTACAAAAAGAAATCCCTAAACCGACAATCAGTTTAGGGTATAGGCATGACAAATACACGTCCGCTACACCCCATAGTCTGATCAGAATCGGTGATCAGGTAGAAACTTGCAAGCCATTTCCTTGCGATTATATGGAGCACTATTTATTTTTCTTATCTCACACGCCTATCGTACCTTGTTCTTTGAAAACATGTCAATAAACTGCGAACATTTTAATTGTCTGAATATTTATCGTTCGCCTTTTAGATGTAATCTGCACAATCTTCTCCGATAATGTATGCTATTGAAAAGGGGGAGTTAGATGAGTTACATATCGAGTCTTAGAGAAGTGATTGGTAACCGCCCGATCATCAGTGTTGGTGCCACTATTTTAGTCATCAATCAAAAGAAAGAGGTACTGATGCAACATAGATCCGATACGCTTGATTGGGGTTTACCAGGAGGATCGATGGAACTCGGGGAAACATTGGAAGAAGTCGCTACACGAGAATTGAAAGAAGAAACCGGACTTCTCGCTGAGCACTTCGAATTAATTCAGGTTTTTTCCGGGGAAGATGGTTACTTTAAATATCCGAACGGAGACGAGACATATGGTGTCATTCATCTATACCAGGCAAAAAGAGTACATGGAGAGCTCGCCATGGAAGATGGGGAAAGTTTGGCTCTTGAATACTTTAGTAAAGAGAACCTTCCTAAAAAGATAGAAAAACGAGCTCAAACTTTATTGGACGCGCTTGGAGACCGATGCTTTGAACGCGAGCATTCATTTTGAGTATGTAAAAAGCCGTCACACAGATTGTGTGACGGCTTGGCATTAGGATTCTTTAGAGACGCATTCAAATAAAATCGATTGATGGGAATGGACAGGTTCATCTTTGGCTCCCGTTTGCTCAAAGACGGGCTTTTCAATGCGGCGTATAGGACGATAACCCATTTCGTTGATTCGATCTAAACATTCGCTGACCGTTTCATTTGGTTCGACATATACTTTGATCTTCTTAGCCATTTCTTCTTACGTCCTCTCTTCCACTAAGCTGAATCGATGATATGAAAAAACGGCGGCCCTTGAGCGAATGCTCCAGAACCACCGTTTGCCTGGCAACGTCCTATCCTCACAGGGGGAGATCCCCCAACTACTTTCGGCGCTGAGACGCTTAACTTCCGTGTTCGGCATGGGAAC
>NZ_JACSKC010000015.1 GCF_018617395.1 Exiguobacterium sp. s48 | reverse complement strand
AGATCCCCCAACTACTTTCGGCGCTGAGACGCTTAACTTCCGTGTTCGGCATGGGAACGGGTGTGGCCGTCTCGCTATCGCCACCAGACAAATATTATATTAACATTATCTTAACATAATGTCAACATGTTTTTTTGAGATTGTTCTCTCAAAACTGAGGATTCATCAACACAAACCGTAGACTAGATCAAAGCCTCGACCGATTAGTATCATTCAGCTCCACGTGTC
>NZ_JACSKC010000014.1 GCF_018617395.1 Exiguobacterium sp. s48 | reverse complement strand
AGCCCCCTCCGAGATGAGATTTCCCTTTGAGCAATCAAGAAAGACCCCTCAGAGACGATGAGGTAGATAGGTCATGGGTGGAAGCGTGGTGACACGTGGAGCTGAATGATACTAATCGGTCGAGGCTTTGATCTAGTCTAATGGTTTGTGTTGATGAATCCTCAGTTTTCAGGGAACAAGCCCTAAAACAATATTGACACGCGTATAGCGTGGTGTTAATATTCATTTTGTCTGGTGGCGATAGCGAGACGGCCACACCTGTTCCCATGCCGAACACAGAAGTTAAGCGTCTCAGCGCCGAAAGTAGTTGGGGGATCTCCCCCTGTGAGGATAGGACGTTGCCAGGCAAGATCGTTCCGCAATAGCTCAGTGGTAGAGCAACCGGCTGTTAACCGGTAGGTCGTAGGTTCAAATCCTACTTGCGGAGCCA
>NZ_JACSKC010000013.1 GCF_018617395.1 Exiguobacterium sp. s48 | reverse complement strand
CGTTCCCATGCCGAACACGGAAGTTAAGCGTCTCAGCGCCGAAAGTAGTTGGGGGATCTCCCCCTGTGAGGATAGGACGTTGCCAGGCTACATATTGGAGGATTAGCTCAGCTGGGAGAGCACCTGCCTTACAAGCAGGGGGTCGGCGGTTCGATCCCGTCATCCTCCACCATTTACACCTGCCGGTGTAGCTCAGTTGGTAGAGCATCTGACTTGTAATCAGAGGGTCGAGGGTTCGAATCCTTTCGCCGGCACCATTTGATCTTTTTTAAAAAGTCTACCGCTAGAAATTATACCTTGCCGGGGTGGCGGAATTGGTAGACGCACAGGACTTAAAATCCTGCGAGGGTTTCCTCGTGCCGGTTCAAGTCCGGCCCTCGGTACCATTAATATTTTTCCCATGATGATTATTCGTCTCGCACCCTTAGCTCAGCTGGATAGAGCGTTAGACTACGAATCTAAAGGCCGGGAGTTCGAATCTCTCAGGGTGCACCATTTTCGACGGGAAGTAGCTCAGCTTGGTAGAGCACTTGGTTTGGGACCAAGGGGTCGCAGGTTCGAATCCTGTCTTCCCGACCATCATCACTTATATGGGGCCTTAGCTCAGCTGGGAGAGCGCCTGCCTTGCACGCAGGAGGTCAGCGGTTCGATCCCGCTAGGCTCCACCATTTTTATTTTTTACAGACGAACTTTGAAAACTGAACGATGAGGCAAAAATAAGTTTTATCATTTTTGAATGAAGCGCAAGCTTCGTCAATTTAAGAGCTAT
>NZ_JACSKC010000012.1 GCF_018617395.1 Exiguobacterium sp. s48 | reverse complement strand
GTCCCGCCGTACTCAGGATCCACTCTGGAGGGGATGGGGTTTCGGCTACAGGGCCGTCACCTTCTCTGGCCGACCTTTCCAGGTCGTTCGCCTACCCTATCCCTTTGTAACTCCGTGTAGAGTGTCCTACAACCCCAGGAAGCATGCTTCCTGGTTTGGGCTGTTCCCGTTTCGCTCGCCGCTACTCAGGGAATCGAATTTTCTTTCTCTTCCTCCGGGTACTTAGATGTTTCAGTTCCCCGGGTATGCCTCACGCCACGCTATGTATTCACGTGGGTGTCCCGCCAGTCTCCCGGCGGTGGGTTCCCCCATTCGGAGATCTCTGGATCAAAGTGTACTTACCACTCCCCAGAGCATTTCGCTGTTCGTCGCGTCCTTCATCGGCTCCTAGTGCCAAGGCATCCACCGTACGCCCTTTCTACCTTGATCTAGCGTCTAAGACACACGGTCCATTGCGGACCATATGTGAAATTGGTTTTTGATGTCTTGATGAATCTTCAGTTTTCAAGGAACAAAAGTGGAGCCTAGCGGGATCGAACCGCTGACCTCCTGCGTGCAAGGCAGGCGCTCTCCCAGCTGAGCTAAGGCCCCGTATTGGAATTGTTCATAAAAATGGTGGGCCTAAGTGGACTCGAACCACCGACCTCACGCTTATCAGGCGTGCGCTCTAACCGGCTGAGCTATAGGCCCTCTTAGAGAGGTTTTGGTCTCTCAAAACTGAACGATGGGCAATGCCACATGGGCATTTTCCTTAGAAAGGAGGTGATCCAGCCGCACCTTCCGATACGGCTACCTTGTT
>NZ_JACSKC010000011.1 GCF_018617395.1 Exiguobacterium sp. s48 | reverse complement strand
CCGTTCCCATGCCGAACACGGAAGTTAAGCGTCTCAGCGCCGAAAGTAGTTGGGGGATCTCCCCCTGTGAGGATAGGACGTTGCCAGGCTTTATTTTTTTAAAAAAGTTATTGACTTTACATAAAATGACCTTTAAAATAGGTGAAGTCGACATAACTTAAAAACGGTCTCGTGGTGTAGGGGTTAACATGTCTGCCTGTCACGCAGAAGATCGCGGGTTCGAATCCCGTCGAGACCGCCATTTTTAATTTAATACGTATGGCTTTGTAGCTCAGTTGGTAGAGCAAAGGACTGAAAATCCTTGTGTCGGCGGTTCGATTCCGTCCAAAGCCACCATATAACACGCCGGTGTAGCTCAGTTGGTAGAGCATCTGACTTGTAATCAGAGGGTCGAGGGTTCGAATCCTTTCGCCGGCACCATTTTTTCATGGCGGTTGTGGCGAAGTGGTTAACGCACCGGATTGTGATTCCGGCATTCGAGGGTTCAATTCCCTTCAGCCGCCCCATTAAAATTTAATGAGCCATTAGCTCAGTTGGTAGAGCATCTGACTTTTAATCAGAGGGTCGCAGGTTCGAGCCCTGCATGGCTCACCATTTTCTCATTATTTTTTATTTAATACGTAATTTCACGTGCGGGTGTGGCGGAATTGGTAGACGCGCTAGACTTAGGATCTAGTGTCTTTGACGTGGGGGTTCGAGTCCCTTCACCCGCATCTCTAAATACTTATGCGGAAGTAGTTCAGTGGTAGAATACGACCTTGCCAAGGTCGGGGTCGCGGGTTCGAATCCCGTCTTCCGCTCCATTTTAATACGCGGTCGTGGCGGAATCGGTAGACGCGCTAGGTTGAGGGCCTAGTGGTGGTTAACACCGTGGAGGTTCAAGTCCTCTCGACCGCACCAT
>NZ_JACSKC010000002.1 GCF_018617395.1 Exiguobacterium sp. s48 | reverse complement strand
GATATAGCTCTTAAATTGACGAAGCTTGCGCTTCATTCAAAAATTGTAAAACTTATTTTTGCCTCATCGTTCAGTTTTCAAAGTTCGTCAGTTTAAATGGTGGGCCTAAGTGGACTCGAACCACCGACCTCACGCTTATCAGGCGTGCGCTCTAACCGGCTGAGCTATAGGCCCATAAAAAGAATGGTGCACCCTGAGAGATTCGAACTCCCGGCCTTTAGATTCGTAGTCTAACGCTCTATCCAGCTGAGCTAAGGGTGCATATGGTGCGGTCGAGAGGACTTGAACCTCCACGGTGTTAACCACCACTAGGCCCTCAACCTAGCGCGTCTACCGATTCCGCCACGACCGCAGCGTATAAAGTTAAAAAGAAAAATGGTGAGTCATGCAGGGCTCGAACCTGCGACCCTCTGATTAAAAGTCAGATGCTCTACCAACTGAGCTAATGACTCAAATAAAAAGCTGGGCTGGAAGGGATCGAACCTTCGCATGTCGGAATCAAAATCCGATGCCTTACCACTTGGCTACAGCCCAACGTAAATGGCGGTCTTGACGGGATTCGAACCCGCGATCTCCTGCGTGACAGGCAGGCATGTTAACCCCTACACCACAAGACCAGATTACGTTTTTATTTGAAATGGTGGAGGATGACGGGATCGAACCGCCGACCCCCTGCTTGTAAGGCAGGTGCTCTCCCAGCTGAGCTAATCCTCCATATATGGTGACCCGTACGGGATTCGAACCCGTGTTACCGCCGTGAAAGGGCGGTGTCTTAACCGCTTGACCAACGGGCCAATCTATGTGTCTTCTAAGTAATGTTAAGTGGCGGAGACGGAGGGATTCGAACCCTCGCACCGGTTTCCCAGCCTACTCCCTTAGCAGGGGAGCCCCTTATAGCCTCTTGGGTACGTCTCCAAAATAAAATGGCTCCGCAAGTAGGATTTGAACCTACGACCTACCGGTTAACAGCCGGTTGCTCTACCACTGAGCTATTGCGGAACGTTGCTTGAAATTATCGAAGTAACGATTTATATTGTAACCGCAAACCAGAAACCTGTCAATCACTTTCTTAGAAAAACGTTTATTTCGCGTGCCGTCTCTCGGCGACTTCTATAAGATATCATGGTACAAAAAGACCGTCAACACTTTTTCTAAAAAAAATCAGGTAAAATGAAAAACATTTTACCTGATTCGAGTTTCTTCTTATTTAATGCTCGGCGCAAGCATTGTTAAACTAATTCGTCCCCGATTCACATCGACTTGTTCGATCCACACGGTCACGATATCACCAACGGCCACGACATCTAACGGATGTTTCACGTAGCGATTCGATAATTTCGAAATGTGGACCAAGCCATCCTGTTTCACCCCAATGTCAACGAACGCTCCAAAATCAATGACGTTTCGAACGGTCCCTTGGAATTCCATGCCGACTTGAAGGTCTTCAAGACTCATGACATCTGTTCGTAGTAACGGTTTCTGGATATCTTCCCGCGGGTCACGACCTGGTTTGGCTAACGACTTCAAAATATCTTCGACTGTCGGAAGACCTGCCTCCAATCGTTCACTTAAAGCTTTGGCGTCGACTTGTTGCAATCGTTCTCGAAGCGCGACCGTTCCGACCTCCGACTTTGAAGAACCGATTTCTTTTAAAATCGATAACGCGAGCGGATAGCTTTCTGGGTGAATCTCTGTCTGATCGAGAACGTCCTTCCCGTTCATGATCCGCAAGAATCCAGCCGCTTGTTCAAACGCCTTCGCTCCGAGGCGAGGAACTTTCTTAATTTCCTTTCTCGTTTCAAAGCGTCCATTCTCTTCACGGTATGCCACAATATTTTTTGCAGTTGTTTTATTGAGTCCCGAGACGTACGTCAATAAAGACTCGGACGCACGGTTCACATCGATTCCAACCATGTTGACCACGCTCTCGACGACGAACTCTAAAGAGGCCTTCAGTTTATTCTGGCTGACGTCATGCTGATATTGTCCGACACCGACAGATTGTGGGTCGACTTTGACGAGTTCCGCCATCGCATCCTGAATTCGACGTGCAATCGAGACGGCTGACCGTTCCTCGACTTTCAAATCCGGGAATTCACTTCGTGCGACTTCCGATGCCGAGTAGACACTCGCCCCCGCTTCGTTCACGATCGCATAAGCAATGTCACGTTCCGCTTTCTTCAACCAGTCGGCGACGAACTGTTCCGTCTCTCGTGACGCCGTTCCGTTTCCGACGACGATGACCGAGATTGGGTATTTCTTCGCAAGTCTCGTCAGTACGTTTTCAGCACCGGCGATATCGTGCTTCGGTGCAGTCGGATAGAAGACGCCAACCTCTTCGACTTTTCCGATCTCATTGACGACTGCCCATTTACAACCAGTTCGATAAGCCGGGTCGATCCCTAGGACGACGACCTCTCGAAGGGGCGGCTGCATATAAAGTTGTTTCAAGTTTTTCGAGAAGACATCGATCGCCTGCTCTTCTGCCTTTTCTGTCAGCTCACCACGAATCTCCCGTTCGATAGCTGGGAAGACTGACTTCTTGTATGCCTCTGTCACAGCTGCCTCCACAACTTCACGCTTTTCTTTCGGAAGTCGTTCATATGTACGGAGCGCTTGATCCATGAAACGCGTCTCGTCAAATACCACTTTCACTTGGAGCACATCCGTACGTTCCCCACGGTTTAAAGCGAGTACGCGGTGTGGGACAATCCCAGCAATTTTTTCTTCATATTCATAATACTGCGCAAAAATCTCTTTTTCGTCTTCCGCTTGTTTTTTCTTCTTCGAGCGCAAGAGTCCTTCTTTTCGTACACGATCGCGAAGCATCTGACGTAGTTTCGCTTCTTCTCCCCATTCTTCGCCGATGATGGCGTGAACGAGTGGCATCGCCTCTTCTACCTCAACTTCTTGAGAGAGTTCTTCTACCATGTCCGAAGAATAAGGTGACTTGTCCCGGAACCAGTCCGCTAGCGGCTGTAATCCTTTTTCGCGTCCTTGTTCCGCCTTCGTCCGTCGTTTTGGACGATATGGCAAGTAGATGTCTTCCACTTGTTGAAGCGTAGTCGCTGCCTCTAACGCTTTCGTTAGTTCAGGCGTATTTTTTTCCAACTCTTCTAATTTAGCAAGGACATCCGCTTTACGTTTTTGTAGACTCTCTTCATATTGAAGAGCATCTAAGATTCCTTTGATTTCGACTTCGTCTAGATTTCCCGTCATTTCCTTCCGATAACGGGCCATGAACGGAATCGTCGCCCCTTCAGATGCGAGCTGCCGAACCGTCTCGACTTGGTTCACTTTCAAGTTTAACGCGTTAGCCACTTTCGTAATCACTTGAATCACTTCCTTTTTTGATCTCTTCCAAAGTGTAGCAAACATTCAAACAAAAAAGCGATGACTCGATTAGTCATCGCTTGAGAATACTTCATTGAGTGGGACCTTGATGGCTTCACGCAGCTTTTCGAGTGCTCGTCGTTGCAAACGGGACACATGCATCTGCGAGATTCCAAGAAGTTCTCCTGTCTCTTTTTGACTCATATTCTTATAATAGGCGCATTCTAAGATGGCGCGTTCACGCTCGTTTAAGACATTGAATGCCTTCTCTAGAATGAGACGTTGGTCGACCGATTCATATCCACGCTCTTGGCTACCGACCAAGTCGAGTAACGTGACGGTGCTGCCTTCGTTATCCGCTTCGATTGAACTATCAACCGATAAGGCTTGATAACTCTTACCCATCTCGAGCGTTTCGAGAATTTCTTCATCGGATACACCGAGGTGATCGGCAATCTCATCGATCCGTGGTGAACGTTGTAATTCGGTCGTCAACTCTTCGACCGTCTTTTTAATCTTTGGACCGAGCTCTTTAATCCGGCGCGGCACGTGGACACTCCACGTCTTGTCACGGATGAATCGTTTGATTTCTCCGATGATTGTCGGGACGGCAAACGATTCGAAACTACGACCAAATTCCGGGTCGAATCGACGAAGTGCCGCTAATAATCCAATCATCCCAACTTGCACAAGGTCGTCGTGAATCGCACGCCCACGCGAGAATTTGCGGGCGAGTGCTTCAACGAGGTCTGAATAGCGGTTGATGAGGAGCATTTGCACTTCTTCGTTTTGATCGTCTTGTTGATAGCGTTCAATCCACTCTAGTACCTCGTCATCACTGTGATGGCGTTGTTGAGATTTTGCTGGCACTCTGATCCACCTCGTCCCTGTTGAGGAGTTTTGTCATCGTCACTTTGACACCGTTGTCTTTATTGATCGAGACATCGTCCATTAATGCTTCGATCAAGAAGAGACCAAGTCCTCCTTCATGGAGCGATTCAATCTCGGTCGTCTCTTCGACCGGAGCGGCCTGACGCTTCACATCGTCTGCGAACGTCTTACCTGAATCTTCAATCGTGATTTCAAGACGATCGGCATAGACGCCACAAGCGAGTTTGACTTCTCCATCTTGATGATCGTCATAAGCATGTTGGACGGCGTTGCCACATGCTTCCGAGACCGCGATTTTAATATCCTCGATCTCGTCGTACGTATATCCCATACGGTTAGCGATTCCTGAAACGACTAATCGAACCACACCGACATATTCGGGTTTGGCCGGGAACGTCATGACCGTCTGTTCAACATTGTTCATTGCGTGCCACCTCTTACGTTCGAATTAATAGAAAGAAGTTTGTGAAGACCCGTCAATTCGAATAGACGATTGACTCGGTCTGTGACTCCGACAAGTGACAATTCTTTCTCGTTGCGTGTGGCAATTTTCAATGCCCCTACGAACACGCCAAGACCTGTCGAATCCATATACTCCACTTCGTCTAAATGAACGACCACGTCTTGTTCACTGATGGCCGGGTGCAATACTTCTTTCAATTTTGGTGCAGTATATGTATCCACTTCTCCGGATACGTAAAGGTGTAATTGTTCTCCAATGACTTGCTCGCGAATCGCTAAATCCATCGTCTATTCCCTCCTAAATGTCCGTACAGAAAAATTGAGTACGATTAACTTAAATTCCCCTTCAACAAAATCTTAAACCACTTTTTTAAAAAAAGTTTAAAAAAAGACCGATACCTATGTACCAGTCTTATCTATGTAAGGCTAGAGAGGGATCAATCCCATACTGATCTCTAGCGCTCTGTCCACTTTATGCATCGTCTCATCATCGAGATGAGTGACTTTATCCGTCAGACGACGCTTATCAATCGTTCGAATCTGTTCAAGCAAAATCACAGAGTCTCGTTCGAGCCCGTGCTTCTCTTGATATACTTCCACATGAGTCGGCAGTTTTGCTTTTTGAATCTGAGCTGTAATCGCAGCGACAATGACGGTCGGGCTAAAGCGATTGCCGATGTCGTTCTGTACGATGAGAACGGGTCGAACGCCACCTTGCTCTGAGCCGACTACGGGCGACAGATTCGCATAAAACACGTCACCACGCTTTACGATCACGCTGCTCACACCCCACTTACTTGACGTAAGAGAGCGTGTTCGGCTTCGGTTTCAATCGTGAGCATCTCTTCTGCCATATTCAAGTTAAACGCGGCCATCTCTTGATAGCCTTTCGCCAATTCTTCACGCAGTGCTTGTTGTCGATCAGCAATTTCTTTAGACAAGTATGTCACTACATCGTTCAAGGACAGTGTTTCACGGTCTTTCATCGAAATCGGACCCCCTTGTTGCGAGAACCGATCTGGGACGGACGCTAGCGCACCCGCAGTTCGCTGCTTCAACATCTTACACCTCCAGAATCGTTTCATGGACTGGCGGAAAATCTCCCGCGTTCTTTATCAATATAACACGCGGGAATGGGAAAATATAGAGAAATCGAGAAAGAATTCAGATAATTTCACACGATTTATGATTCATACATAAAGACGCGGCAATCGGCTTGTGAATTGGCAGACGATCTCATAGTTGATGGTCCCGAGATAAGACGCCAGTTCATCAATGGTGACGTTTCCACCAACAAGGGTCACATCCGTCCCGACAGGAAACTCTTCTGGAAGTCGGATCATGAAACGATCCATACAGACGCGTCCCACGATTGGGCAACGGACCCCGTTGACCTCCACTTCAAATCCACTCGCCTTGCGTAACCATCCATCCGCATAACCGACCGGGACCGTACCAATCCATTCATCGGCTGACGTCGTATACGTCGCACCGTAACTGATTGTCTGACCTGCCTCTAGCCGTTTCACCTGCATGAGCTGACTTTTTAGCGTGAAAGCCGGGCGCAGGAACGAATAGAACGTCTCCATCTCATGTGATGGATATAACCCATAGAGCGCGATGCCGACACGAACCAGATTATAAGAAACGTCTTGTCCCGCCATCCGGATGGCCCCGGCCGAGTTCGACGTATGGATATAGCGGAACTGCTCATGCAGCCCATCCATTAAGCGTTCGAACCGCTCTTGTTGTGTGAAGTATAAGTCGCTATCAAGTTCATCCGCCGTCGCAAAATGAGTGTAGATGCCTTCAATGACAAATAAGTCGTTCGCTTCTTCAAGTAAGGCATCTAATTGTTCACGGGTGCGTAGGCCGAGACGTCCCATTCCGGTATCCACTTTGATATGAACCGTCAACGGTTTTTCTTCTATATAAGGAGCAGCCTCTTGTAACCATTCAGCAGAAAATACAGATAGCGTGATGCCCTGTTCTGCCGCCACTCCGGCATATTCCGGGAATTGTGCTTCCATGACAAGAATGGGTGCCTCAATTCCTGCATCCCGAAGTTCGATTGCTTCCTCGAGTAATGCGACACCTAGCATCGTCGCCCCGTTCTCAAGTGCGATTTTCGCCACTTCGACAGCCCCGTGTCCATAGGCATTCGCTTTGACGACCGCCATGAGGTCCTGCGGAATCCGTCTTGTTAATTCTTTTATATTATGGGCAATGGCCGCCCGATCAATCTCGATTCGACTAGGACGAAACATGTTGTCCCTCCTCTTCTAAGATGACTTGTGCGATGGCATAAGTTTGACTGTGGCTGATGCTGACATGAATCTTCCCCGCAAACGGCGCGGTCATGACAGGTCGGCCTGTCTCATCCGGTAAAATTTCTATATGACGCCACGATAAACCACGTGCGATGCCAGTCCCAATCGCCTTGGCGTAAGCCTCTTTTGCGGCAAAGCGACCTGAGACAAATTCGATTTGACGTGGAAGTGGATACTGTTGAGACAACTCATATTCTGCATCGGTGAGCAGACGTTTTAAAAAGCGTGGTTGTTTCATCGAGCGAGCCATCCGATCAAGCTCGACGATATCGACTCCGATTCCTACAATCACAGGACACTCGCTCCTTTCCTTTTTTCCCCGTTTCCTTATACAATTGAGGAAAGAGGTGATGTTATGTTTAGTCGTACGGAAAATGTACAAACGTTTGTACGGGCATATCCACTCGTAACGCTGTTCATTGTAATCCAACTCCTTGTGTTTGTCATCGATTCTTTCGCTCCTGGCTTACGAATCGTGGCGACGGGAGGATCGTTCCATTTGGCACTGGCGGACGGACAATGGTACCGCTTGGTCACGGCCAACTTCATTCATTTGAGTCTCGGCCACTTGCTGTTCAACTCGTTCGCGCTGATCATCTTCGGACCGGCGATGGAACGAATGGTCGGACACGTGAAATTTGCCTTGTTTTATGTATTTGCCGGAGCACTTGCTAACTTGTTTACGTATTTTACCGTCAGCAACTTATTTTATTTACAAGCCGGTGCGTCAGGTGCCATCTTGGCCGTCCTCGGATTTTACGTATTTATTGGACGCTTCCGCCGGACATTGATGTATAGCCAAGATGCCCGCTTGGTCTATATCTTTGTCGCCATCAGCGCCGTCTTCACATTGATTGGATCGAATGTGTCGCTTTGGGGACACGTGTACGGTTTCTTGGCAGGATTCTTACTCGCCATCCCGCTCTCACGATTCACTGTTCCGTACACAAGACCGACTCGCTACGGACCTTATAAACAACGTTCGTACGCACCTCCTGTCATTCATTCCGGTGACGGGAAATGGTTCTTCTACATCATCATCGGACTAGCGATCTTTGGTTTATTGGCGCGATTCCTATAACAAAAGGGTGACACTTCGCGTGTCACCCTTTGTCGTTACGTCAACAATGTCAGCATCAATGCCTTTTGCGCATGCAAACGATTCTCGGCTTGATCAAACACCCATGACTGCGGTCCATCGATCACATCGGCTGTCACTTCTTCCCCGCGATGTGCCGGCAAACAGTGAAGGAAGATGGCGTCGGTGTTTGCAAGAGCCATCAACTCTTCATTCACTTGAAACCCGTTAAACTTCAATAGACGCTCCTCGGCTTCCTCCTCCTGCCCCATGCTCGCAAAGACGTCCGTGTAGACAACATTCGCCTCGTTCATAGCAAGCGACGGGTCTTCAAACAACGTGATGCTTCCCCCGGTCGATGCGGCCAACTTCTGCGACGTTTCATAAATGGTTTGATCAACGGTATATCCGTTCGGTGAGGCGATGCGGATATGCATCCCACTCAGTGCCCCACCAATCATGAGCGAGTGAGCCATATTATTGCCGTCTCCGATATACGTCAACACTTTTCCGGCACGACTCCCGAACTTCTCTTCAATCGTCAATAAATCCGCGAGGACTTGGCACGGATGATGCAAGTCCGTCAGTCCATTGATGATTGGAATCGAACCGTGTTGCGCCAACGTCTCTACCGTTTCATGCGCATATGTTCGAATCATGAGCGCGTCCACGTAACGATTCATCACTTGGATCGTATCCGTTAACGGTTCTCCGCGCCCGATTTGAAGATCTTGACCGCTAAGGAAGAGTGGGTATCCACCTAATTCGACGACCCCGACTTCAAATGACATACGCGTCCGTGTCGATGCCTTTTCAAATAGCAAAGCGACTTTCTTCCCTGCCAGTGCCGTTGCGTAAGATTGAGGCGAGCGTTTTACTTCGTCTGCCAATTGAATCAACGTATCGAGCGTATCCGGCGTCAATTCCTCCATCGTTAAAAAATGTTGCATCGTCTTTACTGTCATTTGGCTACTCCCTCTCTCATTTGAATGGATTGTAACGACTGAACCGGATTGCCGGTCTGTGACTGACTCATCTGATAATACTGAGCTAACTGTTTGGACGAAATGATATGCACCCCGTGACGGACGGCGATTTCACGTGATTCTCGCTCTTCGATTACGTCCGATAACAGGACAGCGACATCTTGGAAATCAGTGACGTCTGCGAGTGGTGTATCTCCGATATGTTCAAACCCTTTTCCAAATACAATCTGCGTACGATTCATCACTCGTGTCGTCAACGCATCATACGTGAACCGCTCCGGCACATATGGGGATGAACTGAACTGAAGCGTCTCGCCTGTCGAACGCATGACGGGACCCGTCATCGGATCGACGCCCGGCAATTTGACGTTCGAGAAGATTGGGGTCTTCACCGCATAGTTCGTCAATGTCGAAGGATGTGTCGGAACGAAATCCTTCAATGCGAGACCATACGCCGCATACGTCGCCCATTCGATCAATGGTTCACCCGTCACTTTGCTGACAATCGGCACGGTCCGTGACGCACGCGGATTGATTTCAAGGACGTAAATCGTGTCTTCCTTCAACACGAACTGGATGTTTAGGGCTCCCTTGTAATCGAGCGCCTGTCCAATTCGTTTCGCAATCGACTCCACTTGTTCTTGAATCGACAAACTCGTCTCAACTGGTGGCAAGACCATCGTCGAGTCTCCCGAGTGAACACCTGCCGCTTCGATTTGTTCCAGGACGACCGGCACATATACCGTTTCTCCGTCCGTCACACAATCCACTTCGAGCTCACGCCCAGCGACGTATTGATCCACTAGCGTTGGATAGGAAAGGGTCGGTAATGCCTCTTCCAACTGTTCCTCTGAACGAATGAGTAGCATTCCTTTCCCTCCAATTACGTAGGACGGGCGCAGGATACATGGATAGCCAAGCTTTTGAACGGCATCATGCAACTGTGTTGGGGAAGTGACTTCTTCACCCGGGATATGTTCGACTTCAATCGAATCAAGGAATTGGTAGAAACGTTCCCGGTCTTCCATTTGGTCAATGGTGTTTGCGGATGCACCGAGCAAGTGATACCCCGCCGCTTCTAAATCATGAGCGAGTGCAATCCCCGTCTGTCCACCGAACTGAATCAAGACATCCTGGCACCCTTCTGCTTCTAACACGTTCATGACGTCTTCGCTCGTCAGCGGTTCGACGTACAGTTTGTCCGCAATCGAGAAGTCGGTCGACACTGTCTCCGGGTTGTTATTGATCATGATGGTTTCGACGCCACGTTTTTGAAGGGCCCAGACCGCATGTACCGAACTGTAATCGAACTCAATCCCTTGACCGATTCGAATCGGACCAGCCCCAATGATGGCCACTTTTCGCGTGTCACTCGACTCCACCTCAGACGTCCCGTGCCACGAGCCGTAAAAATAAGGGGTCTTACTTTTAAACTCGGCTGCGCATGTATCGATCATCTGATATACCGGTTGAATGGAAGCCGCTTCTCGGAGCGCTTTGATGTCTTCCACTTGCATGTGCATCACGTCGGCAATTTGTGCGTCCGTGAACCCGAGTCGCTTCGCTTGAAGCAACTGAATCGGATTCGCCAAATCCTCCTTCGTCATCTGAATGAGTCGTTTTAAAATGTGAATGAAATGAGGGGTGATACCTGTAATCTGCTGTAATGTATCGGCCGACATCAACTCACGGTCGAGCAAGGCGAGACAAGCGTGCAATCGACGATCGGTCGGTGCCTCGACTTCATTCATCAAGACGTCGACCGCGGCTTCATGCATCCACTTCGGATAAAGCGGTGACTGTTCAATCCCGGCACCACGCCATGCCTTTTGTAACGCTTCTTCTAATGTTTTCCCCATCGCCATACTCTCGCCAGTCGCCTTCATCTGTGGTCCGAGGGCACGGTCTGTCTCCGCGAACAAGTCGAACGGGAAACATGGTACTTTCGCTGTAATGTAATCAAGTGCCGGTTCAAAACTTGCCATCGTATTCGTTGTAATTGGATTGATACAGCGATCTAACGGTTCACCCAAAGCGAGACGTGTCGCAATTTTGGCAATCGGATAACCGGTCGCTTTTGACGCAAGGGCCGAACTTCGAGAGACACGAGGATTCACTTCAATCACGTAGTACTCTGACTTCGTCGGATGAACCGCGAACTGAATGTTACAACCACCAATCACACCGAGTTCGGATACGATTCGAAACGCCGCACTCCGTAACGTCTGATGCATTTGGTCCGATAAGGTTTGTGCCGGAGCAAACACGACCGAGTCTCCTGTATGCACACCGACCGGATCGATGTTTTCCATGTTGCAGACGATGATGCACGTTCCGAACGCATCACGCATGACCTCGTATTCAAATTCTTTATAACCAGCGATGCTCTTCTCGACCAAACATTGTGAGATTGGACTCGCTTCCAGACCCCGACGTGCCATCGTATACGCCTCATCCTCCGTCATCGCAATCCCACCGCCGGTCCCACCGAGCGTGAACGCTGGACGGACGATGAGTGGCACACCTGTCGTTTCAATGAATGCTGTCAGTTCTTCAATCGTCTCAATCGTCGTCGATGTCGGGATCGGCTCGTTCAACAGCTCCATCTTTTGCTTGAACCGCTCACGGTCTTCCCCGTCACGAATCGTGTCGAGTGACGTACCGAGTAGTTCGATTCCATATTGTGCCAACACGTCGGCTTCTTCGAGATCAAGAGCCAAGTTCAGTGCTGTCTGTCCCCCGACCGTCGCGAGGACGTGCGTCGGACGTTCCTTCTCGATGATGTCGATTGCTTTTTGAACGGTCATCGCCTCAATATACGTCGCGTCCGCCATTCCTGGGTCCGTCATGATTGTGGCAGGATTGGAGTTCAATAAGACTACTTCACACCCAGCTTCACGAAGCGCTTGGCACGCCTGTGTTCCGGAATAATCAAACTCTGCGGCCTGCCCAATCACGATGGGACCTGAGCCGATCACGAGTACTTTTTTATGCATACACGTTCACTCCCTCTTGAATCATTTCATCAAAACGGTCGAAGACGGACTGCGCGTCCGTCGGTCCAGGACTCGCCTCCGGATGGAACTGTGTCGTGAAGATCGATGCATTCGGATGAATCAACCCTTCCACCGAGTGATCGTTTACGTTCTCATACAGCAGTTCAAGCGGGCTTTGTTCGATACTCGTACGCTCGACCACGTAGCCGTGGTTTTGCGACGTCATCCATACGTCGTTCGTTTTGACGTTTCGGACCGGATGATTCGAGCCACGATGTCCGTAGGTTTGTTTTTCAATCTTGCAGCCGAATGCAAGTCCAAGCAATTGATGCCCCATGCAAATCCCGAGTGTCGGATACGATAACGCTAATTCCCGGATGACTTCAATCTGCCCGAGATGATCTCGCGGGTCCCCGGGTCCATTCGATACTAAAATCCCGTCCGGTCGTAACGTCTCGATGATCTCTTTTGACGTATGGTATGGAACACTCGTCACGCGATACCCACGTTTCACGATTTCACCAACCATCGACGACTTCACCCCGAAGTCGAGGCAGACGACATGCCCTTTCTCCCCGTCTCCTTCCAGAATGAGCGACGTCGTCGTGACATACTCTGTCAGGTGATAACGCTCGGGAACTACCATCGATTCATGTTTTTCCGCTGACATGATCCCGAATTGATCACCTTCATCACGCAACACATGAACGAGCGCACGCACATCAACTTGTGACAGTACCGGAATCCCTTCCTGCTCTAACCAATCCTTTAATTCAGATTGGGCACCAGCGTCGGCAAGTGTTTGAACGAGGACGCCGGCCACTTGAATGCGAGTACTTTCGCTCCCGTCTGATTCCAGTCCATATTGTCCGATCAGCGGATAAGTGAATGCGATGATTTGTCCAGCATATGACGGGTCGGTTAACACTTCTTGATAGCCCGTCATACCGGTGAAGAACACGACTTCGCCACTTGCGCGTCGTGCACTCGTCTCCCAAGTTCCTGCAAAATGCATGCCGTTCATTAAGCTGATGTTTCCGTTCATACGACGCCCTCCTTCTGTAAGATTTGTTCAAGTTTTGTCAACGCTTCGTCAATCTCGCATTTAGTAACCAGTAACGAGGGAAGGAAACGCATGACGTGCGGACCTGCCATGACGACCAATAATCCCACCTCTGCCAATTGTGCGACCCATTCACTTACTGGTTCTGTCGAGACAAGCCCAATCATCAGCCCAAGTCCTCTCACTTCGACGAAGCGTTCTCCGTCCACGAAGCGATTGAGTCCTTTTTTCAAATAATTCCCCATGTCTGTGACATGCTTGAGAGACTCCGGTGTGAAGAGGACATCGAGCGTCGCTTCTGCAGCGGTCATCGCTAAGGGATTTCCACCGAATGTCGACCCATGGCTCCCAGGACCAAAGATCGTCGCCGCTTCCGACGTCGTCAAGATCGCGCCGACCGGAATACCACTGCCCAATCCTTTCGCCAACGTGACGATATGAGGGCGGAGCGGTGTTTGTTCGTATGCGAAACGCGTACCTGTACGCGCAATCCCGGTCTGTACTTCATCGACGACGATTTTGACATCGTACTTGTCAGCCGCTTCCTGTAACGCCTGCAACCACAGGGGATCTGCGACGACGACGCCACCCTCACCTTGTACAATCTCGAGCCAAACGGCAGACGTTTCGTCATCGATCCAGTTGAGAGCATCCATGTCGTTGAACGGTGCATGAATAAAATCACTCACCATCGGTCCGAATCCCTGTTTCACTTTCTCTTGACCAGTCGCCCCGATCATGGCGAATGTACGTCCATGAAACGACTGCGTGAATGTGATGATTTTAGTCTTCTGCGTCCACTTTCGCACTAACTTAAAGGCTGCCTCGTTCGCTTCCGTCCCACTGTTACAAAAGAAGGCATGCGTCAGATGCGTCCCTTCCGTCAACTTTTCAGCGACACGCTGCTGACCAGATATCAAATAGAGGTTGGACGTATGCCACACCCGGTTCAATTGATCTTCAATTTTCTGTTGCACGTATGGATGACGATGTCCCGTCCCACAAACGGCAATGCCCATCACAAAGTCTAAGTATGTCTTTCCAAAAACATCCGTCACGTACGACCCGCTCGCCTGCGCGATCTCAATCGTTCGTGGTCCGTATGTCGGTAACAGCGAATTCATAGTTCCCCTCCCATAATCTTGTCCCTGCGAGCGTCGCGTCACGACCATCTCGAATTCGGGCACTTTTGACCCCACCTGCCACTGCTTTTAAGAGTGCCTCTACTTTCGGTACCATCCCTCCATTAATTTCTCCAGATGCGATGGCTTCTCGAACGTCCAGTTCGTTTAGCATCGGCAGAAATTCACCGTGTATCCGAATACCGTTCACATCGGTCAATAGTTCCAATTCATCCGCTTGCAACGAAACGGCAAGTGCCACCGCACAATCATCGCCATTACAATTCAACGGACCATCCATGCCACCAATCACCGATGTCACAACCGGCACATGTCCGGAATCCATCAATCGTTCGAACACGTCATTTCGAATCGAAACCACTTCACCGACTTTCCCGAGTCCATGTAGGGGTTGACCGAAAATCGCACTCCCGTCGACCCCCGATAAACCAAATGCATCGATATCATTTCGCGCTAGTGTCGACACGACATCCGTCTGCATTTCCCCTGCCAAAACACGCCAAGCTCCGATCAACACCTCGTCTGTCGTCACACGACGTCCGTCCAAGAACAACGGTTCAATTTGTTGAGATGTGCAATAAGTCGATAGTTTCGGCCCGCCTCCATGGACAATGAGCAGTTCATTCCCTTCTTCCATCCAGGCCCGCCACTCTTCAAAGTACGCAGGTGTCATCGAATCCCAGACACTGCCTCCAAGTTTGATGACTTTCCGCTTCGTCATGTCCGGTAACTCGCGTTGATTTTGACGTAGTCGTAAGTCAAGTCACATCCGTATGCTTGGCCGAATCCATTCCCATCATGCAAATCGACCGTGATGGTGACGACGTCCCGACTCATCTCTTCGGTCGCAGACACCTCGTCAAACCAAACAGGCGTACTGTCCTTTAAAACAAGTTGACTTCCGATTTGAATATCAATCGCTCCGACGTTTACCGGGAACGGCACGGCACCGATTGCGGCAATGATTCGTCCCCAGTTGGCATCCTGTCCATATACCGCCGTTTTTACTAGTGATGATCCGACGATTTGCTTGGCAATCGCTCTAGCTTCTTGGTTGGATGTTGCTCCACTGACATTCACTTCGATGAGTTTCGTCGCCCCTTCCCCATCTTTTGCAATCGCTTTGGCAAGGTCTAAACACACATCTGTCAACGCCTGTTGGAACGCGTCATGTGCCGAAGTTCCCTCTTTGATCTCTTCCATTTCTACTGCCCCACTCGCCATGACGAGCACCATATCATTCGTCGAGCTATCCCCGTCCACCGTGATGTTATTGAACGAGGCGTCGACACTTTTCTTTAGCGTCTGCTGTAACAATTCCGGTGCAATGACGGCATCTGTCGTGACGAATCCAAGCATCGTCGCCATATTCGGATGAATCATGCCCGATCCTTTAGCGACACCCGCAATCGTCACGGTCGCTTCTCCTTCGTCATATTGAACAATCGTCTGTTTCGTTCCCGTATCCGTCGTCAAAATAGCCTCAGCAAACGATTGTCCATCTTCCCAGTCGGTCGTCGGTTGCAGTTGACCAATCCCCTTTATGAGCGGGACCATCGGAAGTGGTTGTCCGATGACGCCTGTTGAGGCAATCGCCACTTCCTCCGGTTTCACACCTATATGTGTTGCGGTCATGTCGCGCATCGTGTAGGCATCCTCTAATCCCTGATCTCCTGTACAGGCATTCGCGTTCCCACTATTGATCAATGCTGCTCGCAGATATCCATTTGATGCAGCCAGTGATACTTTCGTCACTTGAATCGGTGCCGCTTGAAAGTGGTTCGTCGTATAGACGGCCGCCGCGCTGGCCAATCGCTCACAAACGAGTAGCGCCAAATCTTTACGCTTTCGTTTTAGTCCTGCATGGATGCCACACGCTTGAAATCCTTTCGGTGATACGATGCCCGGCTTCTGGGTCGCCATGATGTCGATCATGCTTCATCCTCCTAAATGTATTGTGGTTGATTCAATAGTCCGAGTGTCTCCTCGAATCCGAATCGAACATTCGCATTTTGTAGCGCTTGTCCGGCCGCCCCTTTTTGCATATTGTCGATGACCGAGACGAGCGTCAGTCGATTCGTCCGTTCTTCTTTATACACCCAAAGGTCGCAGTAATTCGAACCGACCGCTGACTTGATTTCTGGTTCTCCCCGCTGCACCCGGATAAATGGTTCATCCCTATAAGCGTTTCGAAGACGATTCACCCACTCATCTTCCGACACGTGATTGTTCGGCTGGACCGTGATCGTTGCCATGATCCCTCGATTGATCGGTAGCAAATGCGTCGACATCGAGATTGTCGCTTCTTTACCTCCCATGTCGTACAACGTCTGTTCGATTTCCGGAATGTGCTGATGCGCATGAATTTTATATAACTGCACGTTCTCATTCGATTTGGCGTGATGGGTCTTCTCACTCAATCCTTTACCGGCGCCTGTAATTCCAGAACAAGCCGAAACGATGATGCGCGTCGGATCAATCCAGTCATTTTGAACGAATGGCAATAAGGCGAGCGAGACAGCGGTCGCATAACAACCCGGATTCGAAATCCATTTCGCGTCTGTGAGCCTGTGTCGATTCCACTCGGTCAATCCGTAAACAGCCTCTGTTTGAATGACTTCGTTGACAGGTGGCTTCCCGTACCACGTTTCATACAAGTCGGATGGCAATCGCAAGTCCCCACTCAAATCGATGACCACCCCAGGAAAAGATGCTAACTGTCGAATATAATCAGCAGACACGCCGCTCGGTGTCGCAAGAAACAACACATCAATCCCGACTAAATTGTCCACTTGAAACGGCTCGAGTGTTTTCTGTCCTGCTTGTAACCACGGGTACAATTCAGACAAGGTCATCCCGGCGCTCGAGTCGCTGATTGCTTTTTCTAATTGGATAGTCGGATGTTGCTCGATCAGCTTCAGCAACTCCAACCCGGCGTATCCTGTTACGCCGACGATGCCACACGTAATCATCTCTCTACCTCCTCAGAAGAATAAAATGATTGAACCATACGCATATTTATTCTGTCAATTGTATTTTTATTCATTGTTGATAGAATGATACCTTGTTTACTGGTGTACGTGGGTTTTGGCAAATAAAAAAAGCCTGATGCACATGCACCAGGCCTATGATTAGATTTGATTTTTATGACGAGCCTCTTGAAGCGCATCGACTAGGTCTTTGACGTCTTCGACGAGGTTTTGAATCGTATCTTGGTTTTCTTCGTAAAGCGATTTCCATTCCATGACACGGTCTTTTAAGTTGCCTTTTGATGACGCTTGAAGACCGACTGCATGTGCCTCAGTCGACGTGTTGGATGACTTCAACTTCGACTTGATGCCTTTCAATTGTCTCACTTGTTGATCGCGCGTTTCGCTATGGAGAAGTGATGCCGCTGCACCAATGACTGCACCTGCTGCCATCCCCAACCAAAAATAATTCTTGTTCATAAAAATCCTCCCCTAACATGACGTTATCTTTTATTATAGATTATCTGACTTACTGACGACATAGTGTTTTATGACAGGACCGGATCCGCGCTGTTCCACGGCCCGTTTCAATCGGTCTTCGAGGATTGCATAATCCGTTGTATCTCGGAATCGCGTCCCCTCGGATGCGAACTGAATGAAGACGACGGCATGATGATCGTCAGGGTCAACGCCTAGCCGGTAAGCCGAGAAGCCTGCATGACCGACGCCAAGCGGCGCTTTTTCGGTCAACAGTTGATGAAACAAAAGAGAACGCGCGTTTTCATCCGCAGGCACATTCGCATACAAGATGTTCCCGTTGTTTTCAAACTGCCCAGACGCCTCTTCAATCTCAAATGTTTTCCCGCTACTAAAAGGAGATTTGTCTCCTTCTGCAAGAAAAATCATTTCAGGTCCGTTCGCCGCAATCACCCCCGGCTTTTGAGCCAACTGATCCGCCACACTACCTGACGCAAAGGTCATAAAGAGTTTAGACAAGTTCCTCACACCCTTTCGCAAGCGTGATGTCTTTCTCTGTAATACCACCTTCATCATGAGTCGATACGGTCAATGTCACATCGCGATACTCAATCAAAATAGTTGGATGATGATCAAGTGACTCTGCTAAATCTGCCACGAGATGGACAAATTGAATGGCTTCCGGGAACGTTTCTAGCCGATATGTCTTTTGAATCTCCCCATTTACTTCTTCCCAACCGTTTAAACGAGACAGTTCATCTGTCAATTCATTTTGCGAGTATACCATCATCACAATCCCCTTTCCCTATACGTTCTACTCTCTTTTACTACCCACACTAGAGAAAAATAATCTTCCTCGTATGATGTATAATGATTTAGAATGAGGTGGATAACCACCATTTTGAATACGAGAGAGGAGCATCTCCCATGCGTGCATTGATTGTCATTGATTATACATTTGATTTTATCGCAGACAGTGGTCGTTTGACTTGTGGGAAACCCGGGCAAGAGATTGAAGAACGAATCGTCGAATTGATAGGGACGTTCGCAGCGGAGGATTATGTTGTCATCGCGAACGATGTCCATGATGCAGGTGACACATTCCACCCCGAAACAACGTTATTCCCTCCGCACAATATCCGTGGGACAGAGGGTCGTGAATTGTACGGTGCCGTGAAAGAAGCGTCGAAACAAGCAGATCATTGGATTGATAAGACACGTTACAGCGCCTTCGCCGGAACTGATCTTGACCTGCGTCTTCGGGAACGCGGAATCACTGAAGTTCATCTCGTCGGTGTCTGTACAGATATTTGTGTGCTTCACACGGCCGTAGATGCCTACAACCTCGGTTATCAAATCGTCGTCCATGCTGATGCCGTCCAGAGTTTCAATCCGGTCGGACATGAATGGGCGCTCGAACATTTCGTCACGACACTCGGTGCGACCGTCGTCGGAAAGTGACGTAAAACAGAAAGGAAACCATATGTTACATCGTAATTTAGCACTTCACACGGATCTCTATCTTCCACGCTGGATGTATATCTATTGGAAGCAAGGTCGCCATAATGAACAGGTCGTCTTTGACCTTTACTATCGCTCGAATCCGTTTAGCGGCGGTTATGTCGTCTTTGCCGGACTCGAGAACATCGTTCACTATTTAGAGAACGTCTCGTTCACAGAAGAAGATATCGCCTACTTGAAACAACAACTCGGGTTCGAAGATGAATTCGAAGACGTCTTACGAAACTTTAAGTTCACTGGTTCACTATATAGTGTCCGTGAAGGAGAAGTCATCTTCCCACACGAACAAGTCGTTCGAATCGAATCGACCATCTTTGAAGCAAAATTGTTCCAAACAGCGCTGCTCAATATCGCGAACCACGAATCCCTCATCGCCACGAAGTATGCTCGAATTCGTCAAGCCGCACCGAACGAGACATTGCTCGAGGGCGGTGCACGCCGTGCGCAAGGTGTCGATGCCGCTTATTACGGGACACGCGCCGCGTATATCGCCGGTTTCGACGTGACGAGTCTCGTCTCTGCCGGACGTGATTTCGATGTTCCGACAGGGGGAACGATGGAACATGCGGATATTCAATTCCATGACGATGAATTGAGCGCATTCCGTTCGTTCGCCGAGATGTATCCGGATAACACAAGTCTCCTCATCGACACGTATGACACACTCAAGTCCGGTCTTCCGAACGCGATTACGGTCGCGAAAGAATTAGAGGCGAAAGGCCATCGTCTCAAGTCAGTACGCCTCGACTCCGGAGACCTCGCCTACCTATCGAAACGTGCCCGGAAAGCGTTGAATGAAGCAGGACTCGACTACGTCAAAATCGTCGTCTCTGGTGATTTGGATGAGTATGTCATCCAAGACTTACGGATGCAAGGCGCTGAAGCCGATACGTTCCTTGTTGGGACGCGCGGCATCACAGCCTACGAACAACCTGCTCTCGGGATGGTATATAAATTGGTCGCACGCGAGGATGAGTCCGGAGAACTGAAACCGGTCATCAAAGTGTCTTCTTCCAAAGTGAAGACGACGACACCTCACAAGAAAGAGTTGTATCGCATCATCGACAACGAAACGAAAAAGTTCAAAGGCGACTATATCGCCCTCGCTGATGAACCGGTCGAATCGTACACCGAGATTGACTTGATCGATGTCCGTGACCCGGCCTTCAAGATCAAGACACGCAACTTCAACGTGAAACGCTTGTTGCAACCAATCTTCCTTGACGGAAAACGGGTATACGATCTTCCTAGCACGAGTGAGATTCGTACGTATCATCACGAACAGATGAACGGACTGTGGGAAGAGTATAAGCGTCTCCGTTTGCCAGAAGTGTATTCAGTGACGTTCAGTAAGCCTCTATGGGACTTAAAGCTCGATATGATTCGCAAGACGCGAGTACCGAAATAAAAAAAGTTGTGGGTGCGTAACCCACAACTTTTTTTATACCATTGTCATCTCGCCTGCTTGGCTTTGATCTTCTTTTCTCCGAAAGTAAAGCGCCATCGATAAAGAGAGCAATATCAAGACAAAATAGACAGTCCGTTGCCAAAACGTCGCTTCGGTGTCTCCTTGGAACAGTGCAATAATATAATCGCTCCCACTGATAAAAAATAATCCGGCAAGCAAGAGAAAGATTCGATAGCCGGCCCGACTCCGCTCCCGTTTCACTTTGAAGAAAAGGACACCATAATAGACGATTGCGAGAATCGTCATATACCCGATTACGCCAACAACCCAACTCATCTTGATGCCTCCCTCACTCTCTATTTTCTGTTTCTTCCTCGTTATCTTAACACATTCTATTCAACAGACTATGTTAAGATGGTCTAAAGAAAACGCGGAAAGGAACGATCCTATGAAAACGTTTCGCCTCGTCCAAGTCCGTCTCGTTCAAGACGAGTACGGCAATGAACTGAATTTACCAATCGATTTGCTAGACGGCTTGATCATCTCGAAAGAGCACGATTCGGAATGGCTACTCGAAATGCTTGTCCCAACCGAATCCGCCGTTACGCTCCACCACTACTTAAACAAACGAATTCTTATCCTTGCTGAAGCGGTCATTACATCCCCAACGAATGCACCGGCCGCACTCGCGCTGACGTTCACAAGCGAGCGAGCTCTAAACGATCATCACACGTTCGTCGCCGAAGGACTCATGTTGATGCCGAAACAGGATGCGACGAAACAAGTGCTCGACTCCTTGATTCAAGAAGGGGTCGCCACCTCAAGCTTGAAGCCGGCCTTCTTCGAAAAGAAAGTCGAGATGCAACAAACGTTCAGTCGCTCCGCCTTCAATCAATTGGTGAAAACCGGGTCATTCGAATAATCGAGTGACCCTCTTTTTTCTTTCCCCAAAATGGTTCACTCCTCAAACAAAAAAGACGGAGAGCAACACTCCGTCTCAAATGTAAATAAAGAACAAGATGACCATCATCGTCATTCCAACCACTTTTAAAAGCGTGCTACCGAGAAACGCGAGCACTGTTCCGACACCGATACTCCATGCCTCACGCGTCGTCTTCCCTAGCGTCAATTCTGCAAGAAAGGCGAAAATAAACGGGAAGATAAGCACTCCGACGAGCGGAAAAATAAACGGTCCAGCAATCAAGCCAATCGTCGCTCCCCATTTCGCTCGTTCTGAACCCCCTCGTTTATCCACTGTGGCTCGAGTGACAACGTAGTCCACTACAAACAAGAAAATGAGGAAAACAATTTGCCATACCCAAAATGTCCACGTTAACGGTTCAAATGAAAAACCGAACCCGTAAATCATATATCCGATGAACAAGAATAGCACACTTGGGATGACCGGATAAATGAGTCCGGCAAATGCAACAATAAATGACGCGATAATGAGTATCCACAATAAGGTCGTCATGACATTCTCCTTACTTCATCATGGTCGAATCGGTGATGTGATCAGCCACGTTGATGGCCTTTACCTCAAATTGACCATGTCGATAGTTAATATAATTCGAGCAAGCGTTTCGCATAGCTTGACGGAACGTGTAGGTGTCGTCGACAGCAGAGAGCGCCGCTTTGATCGCATGGGAATGGCAGACGACAATGATGCGCTTACCTGGATACGTATCCACCAAATCCTTCATCCCATCTAATACACGGGCTCGCATCTCGTCTTCTGTTTCAAGTCCGGGAATACGTTCCTGGTCGTCTGCTTGAACCGCTTCGTAGATTCCTTTTACCGGCTTTCCGGATGCCGCTCCAAATTCACGTTCGATGAAGCGTTCGTCTAGCTGAATCGCTTCATGATCGATTTCACATGCTGTCGCAATCGCTTTTGCGGTATCGACCGCACGCGATAACGGACTCGATACGATGAGGTCCCACTGCTCCTGACTCAAAAAAGCCGCGCTCTCTTCTGCCTGTCGACGTCCGAGTGCATTTAACGGATTGTCTTCACGTCCTTGAATAATTTCTAAACGATTCCAATCGGTCTGACCGTGTCTGACTAAACATAACTCTGTCACTGCTTCCACTCCTTACGATTTCAATCATCCCCCATCGTACCATCTTCCCTAAAAATCGCAACGTCATACGAGGCATTCATCAATAAAACGATTCATGCGTGCCATGAGTTGTTCTTCTTTGATTGGATTGTCCGATTGAAGGAAACTCGCAAGCGAATGGGTTCCGTTTGGAAATGAGATGAGTTGAACGTTCGCGCCGACGTCACTCGCATGTTCGACGAAGTGAAGCGCTTGACCGAACGGGACAATCGGATCTTTCTTCCCATGTAACAGTAGAATCGGCGGGGCATCAGCGTAAAGATGGGAAACCGGAGAACATTTCACCATCAATTCACGCCACTCCTCACGACTCCCCTCGTAGAATTTCAAATGCGCCAGCCAAGTCTGGATAAATTTGAACAATAAAAAGTTCGTCGGTGGATACAGCGCAATGACTCCTTTAATGGTCGGGAGGTCATCACCTAACTCACCCACAAATTGTTTGTGGCGATCCAGTGCGGTCGCGAGCATTAACGCCGCTCCTGCCGAATCACCCCACACGAGCAACTGACTCGTATCGAGCGACAAAATCGATTCATGTTGTTTTAAATAACTGAGGGCATCCGACACATCAAAAATGTTGTCCGGGAAATACACCCCGTCCTCAAACAAACGGTAATCGATACTGACAACGGCGATCCCTTTCCCCAAAAAGTGATCGAGTAACGGATGGAACAATGTCACCATGCTCCGATCCCCTCTTACGAACGCCCCCCCATGTGCATATACAGCTACCGGGAAGGGGGCTTCACCTGGTGGGAGGTACAAATCAAATTGGAGCGGACGATCGTGAACAATTTTATACGTATACGTGTGGCGCCGACGTGTGGTCGGTCGAATCGGCAACTCAGGTTCTTGCCATCGGACAAGTGATCCGTACTGACTCCACACGCTAGCCCCGGCTGCCGTTGCTGCGGCAAGCGCCGCACCCCCGACAAACCAGGCAGTCTCCTTTCTCATACAATCCACTCCTCGTTCCTTTTTTAATCATATTCCCGCTTTTTTCAAAAATCCATCCATCAGAAGTCGGACTTGACGTGCTTTGAACGTCACACTATAATAATATTCGCAGTCATAAAACGTAACAGTTACGATTTAATATTCAGATAATTTGAAAGGTGGACGATGCAAGATGAAGAAGACATGGTTAGGCGCTGTTGCGGCTGGCACACTTTTGCTTGGTGCGTGTGGGAATACCGAAGGAGACAACGCATCAGAATCAACAGACGAGCAATTGACCGTCTACGCTTCCACATTTGCTTTAAAATCAATGGCCGAAGAAATCGGAGGGGATCGTGTCAATGTGGAGATGGTCATTCCACCCGGAGCAGACCCACACACATATGAACCAACTTCGAAACAAATGACTCAAATCGCAGAAGCGGATCTCTTTTTGACAATCGGTCATGACCTTGAACCGTATGTCGAGTCTATGGAGAAGAGTTTAGAGGGACAGAACGTCGCCTTTGTCAAAACAGCAGAGGACGTGACGTTGCTTGATGCAGCCGATACGGTCCATGTTCATGAAGAAGACGGTCATGAAGAGGATGGTCATTCTGAAGATGAGCACGCTGAAGAAGGACATGACCACGGTCAATATGACCCTCATGTTTGGCTCGATCCAATGAATGCTGTATCGATGGCAGAAGCTGTCGAAGCAGCATTTAGTGAGGAAGCACCCGACTATAAGGATGAATTCGCAGAACGATTGAGCACATTCAAAGACGAAGCGAACGCCCTCGATGCGGAGTTAAAAGCAGCCGTCGAGAACGGTTCGAAGTCCGAGTTACTCGTGACACACGCGGCATACGGTTATTTGGCTGAACGCTATGGTTTCGATCAGTTGCCGATCGCCGGCCTCACACCTTCTGAAGAACCGTCACAGCAAGCCCTCAAACGAATCATCGAAGAGGCGCGTCTTCATGACTTGAACTATATCGCTTTTGAAGATACGGTCACACCGAAAGTGGCCGAGGTCGTGAAACAAGAAATCGGCGCAGAAAGCGTGACGATTTACAACTTGGAATCTGTCACAAAAGAACAGATGGACAAGAGCTATTTTGACTTGATGCGTGAAAACGTCAAGGCACTCGAGACAGCCTTGAAATAATCAAAATCCCGAAACGAATTGATTCGTTTCGGGATTTTTTATGCTTCTACTCGACGGTCTAACGTCTTCATCGTAACGAGAAGCAGGATGAGTAACAATACGATAACACTCATCATCCAGAATTCCCCGTCCATGAAAAGGGATGTCGTCCACTCTCCCGTACTCAATCCTACCCACGCTTGACTGACGCCAACGCTAATCAGTGCGATTATACCGAAACGAACCCATGTCATCTGTGGAACGAACCGTTTGCTGACCAAATAACTATTCAATACTAACAGCGCGACGTAAGCGATCAACAACAAACTCCACGCTGTGTCAAATAGGGCTGGTACCGTCCCACCCATCACCGCATATCCCCATGTCATCAAGAATGTGACAAAGGAGATGAGTATGATGCGATAAAGCGATTTGATTTTCGTTTGATACGCAAGAAACGGGTTGATGAGAATGCCAAGCCAGATGAGTATGCCGAACACGTCCATGATTGAATCCCCTTTTATCCATTTTTTAACATCATATCATAGGGAACTCACTTTTATTCATAATAAATGAGGACGAGCTCTTCTTGGGACGCGGCCGTCTCACAAAATTGTTGCAACCGGGTCCATTCTTCCCAAATCGTCTCGAATTCATCTTTTGGTACAAGCGCCATATCTTTCACGTCATCTCGCCCGAACGCATGCAGCGTGTCTTTGACGATATGAAGTAACTGCGGGGTCAAGATGCCGACCACGACCGCCTGCGCTTCATTGACGATTAACTCCTCGCCGACGAGCGCCATTTCCATGTTATATGTGTCAGCCCCATCGATATACACCTCAATTTGACTGAGTACACGTTGAAATGGCTCCACATTCGGGAGCGTCAGTGTCTCGTCGCGGTCCCGATATTGCTCATGCATATGAATTAACCAATCTAAAATCATCTCTGGATCTTGATTAAAAGACACCCAAACTTCTGGGGAAACACGTACATAATGCGTCGTCTCCATACATGAACGCCCCCTTTTTATGACATTACCCGTCTTGTATACGTAAAAAAACCGCCTACTTAAATTCGTAGACGGTTCCTTAGATCAAGAACGACTTGTTCCCGTTTGTTGTTCTTCTGTTTCGCTTTCCCAAGCTTCCACATACTCACGACCTGGAAGATTCTCAACTGAATCGACATAGAAGACCGGGTCTTCTCCTTTGCGTCGTTGTGACAAGTAGTCATCGAGAACGGCACGAGCCACTTTCGCTAAGCGGAAGATAGCATATAAGTTCACGAGTGCCATGAGACCCATGAACACGTCAGCAATCGACCAAACGAGTCCAGCAGAACGGACGGCACCAAACAAGACCATTCCGACGACACCGATGCGATAGAGTGTGACGTAGATTTTTTTATCCGAGATGAACTGAATGTTCGTCTCACCGTAGTAATAGTTTCCAAGAATCGAGCTGAAGGCGAACAAGAAGATCGCAATCGTCAAGAACGATGTCGCGACTGAACCAACTTCTGCCGTCAACGCGGCTTGCGTCAATTCGACACCCGCAAACGACTCTGAGCCGGCTACGCCTGAAATCAAGATGATCATCGCTGTCGATGTACAAACGAGCAATGTATCTACGAATACGCTAAACGATTGAATCAATCCTTGTTTGACAGGGTGCGATACTTCTGCTGTCGCAGCGGCGTTCGGTGCAGAACCCATACCCGCTTCGTTCGAGAAGAGACCGCGACGAATCCCTTGAAGTACCATGGCGCCAATCGCTCCTCCGAAGAGTTGCTCGATTCCGAGGACTCCTTCTGAGAAGATGAGGCTGAAGACGTCTGGTAGAAGGGAGACGTTCGTCACCATAATCCAAATCGCGAGTAAGATGTAGCCACCTGCCATGACCGGTACGATGATACTCGACAAGAGTGCGATCGATTGGATCCCACCGAAGACGACAATTGCCGTCACAATCGCAAGGACAATCCCGACGACTGTTGTGCTGATCCCGAACTGGTTACTCACAGAGAGTGAAATCGTGTTCGACTGTACCGAGTTAAACGCAAATCCGAATGAGAACGTGATCAAAATCGCGAACAAGACACCGAGCCAGCGTTGACCGAGCGCACGCTCCATGTAGTAGGCAGGTCCCCCACGCCATGTGCGTCCATCACGAATCTTGTACACTTGTGCCAATGTACTTTCGACAAATGCAGATGCTGCTCCAATCAACGCGATGAGCCACATCCAGAAAACTGCTCCGGGGCCACCTAGCGCAATCGCTGTCGCCACACCGGCAATGTTACCCGTCCCGACACGTGCTGCCGTCCCGATTGCGAACGCCTGGAACGAAGACACTTGGCCTTTTTCACGCTCTGTGCCTTCTTTGAACAAGAGGCGGAACATTTCAGGAATCATGCGGAACTGAACGAAGCCCATACGAACCGTAAAATAAAGACCTAAAGCGACAAGTACAACGATGAGCACTTGCGACCACAACAAATCGTTTGCTTGCGAAACGAGTTTCTCTACCAATTTCTCCATACTAATCCTCCATCATTCTAAAAATCTCAACAGAAAAAGTCATGTCAACTTTTTTAACATGACTTGAATTATAGGTAAATTATACGAAAATTGCAATATTAATTCGTTTTTCAACGTCATCTCGGTTCTTTTGAAAAGCAAAAAAACGAGTCGAAAAGCTTATCGCAATCCGACTCGTTCTATATCTCATTTAGATAAAGAGGTTTAAGTTACCGCCCTCTGCTGCGCCGAGATACGCCGCAACACCACCAAGGTCGACCCCATCAATCAACTCTTCTTCTTTAATGCCCATGACGTCCATCGACATCGTGCAAGCTACCATCTTCACGCCTGCTTCTTGCGCCGACTTGATCATTTCTTCTACAGAAGGAACATTTTTGTCGCTCATGACTTTCTTCATCATTTTTTGACCGACACCACCGAAGTTCATGTTCGAGAGCGGGAGTTCGCCCGCATGCCCTGGCATCATCATGCCGAACATTTTTTCAAGACCTTGTTTCTTCACTTCCGGTGCGTCCGGTTTACGGATGACATTAAGCCCCCAGAATGTGAAGAACATTGTCACTTCTTTCCCCATCGCAGCAGCACCTTGCGCAATAATGAGGGATGCGAGTGCACGGTCGAGATCCCCACTGAAGACGACCATTGACGCACCGTCGCCTACAGGAGCGTCCGCTTGTGGTGCAACCTGACCTTGTCCTTTTTGAAGAATTGCTTCAACGCGTCCGTTGACGAATTGTTTCGAGACAAGCTTGTTGCCCGTCTTTTTCGCCCATGCTTCGATATCGGCGAAAAATCCTGGATCACTTGCGAGGACGCGAAGCGTTTCGCCTTCCCCGAGTTCTGCAACTTTTTTATTCACTTCTAAAATTGGTCCCGGGCATTGTAGACCACATGTGTCTAACACGACCGCCTCGCCGATTGGAGCATTCGTCATTTGGGTTGGTTCCTCCTCTACAACGGTAGCCGCTGTTTCATTTGATGCGTTCGCTTCTTCAAGCGCCTCGAAATCACGATTGATCTGTGACCACGTTTTGTAGCCACCGCTCAAGTTTTTCACCTTGAAGCCGTTTTGGCGCAAGATGCGTGATGCGAGATAACCACGAAGACCCACTTGGCATGTCACATAAATCGTTTCATTCCGGTCATAGTTGTCCAAGTTTTCACGTAATGAGTTCAACGGTACGTTAATTGATCCTGGAATTTTCCCAAGCTCGTGTTCAGATTCATCGCGAACGTCTAGTAACGTCGCTCCATTTCCAACGAGTTCATCAATCTCATCCCAATGTACGACTTCGTTATCACCGAGGACGACGTTCGACGCGACATATCCAATCATGTTGACCGGATCTTTCGCCGAGCTGAACGGTGGTGCGTAACTGAGTTCGAGGTCAGGCAGGTCAAGGACAGTCAAACCACCTTTCATCGCTGTCGCAATGACGTCGATGCGCTTGTCGACTCCGTTGATCCCCACACCTTGTGCACCGTAAATTTCACCCGTTGTCGGGTGGAACAAGAGTTTGAGTGACACAGGCGTCGATCCCGGATAATATCCTGCATGCGAACCTGGGTGCACGTGGACAGCTTCATACGTCTTACCAGCCGCTTTCAAACGTTTTTCATTCCATCCTGTCGATGCGACAGTCATATCAAATACTTTGGCGATTCCCGTTCCCATCGTTCCGTTATACTTCACGTCACGACCGTTAATGATATCAGCAACGAGACGACCTTGACGGTTCGCTGGCCATGCGAGTGGCACGACAGTTGGCTCTTTAAAGACGTAGTCGAGTACTTCGACCGCATCTCCGATTGCGTAAATATTCGGGTCTGATGTGAGCATTTTTTCATTCACGCGAATCGCGCCGCGCGTACCTGTTTCAAGACCTGCTTCACGCGCAATCGTCGACTCTGGTGTGACACCGATTGACATGATGACCATGTCTGTATCGATGACGCGACCGCTCGTCAAATGTACTTTCTTCCCTTTTTCAGAGAATGAAGAAACACCGTCTGACAGTTGAAGTTCGACGCCGTGCAGACGTAAATGTTCATGAATCGGTGCGACCATTTCACGGTCGAGTGGCGTCATGACTTGATCTGCCATCTCGACGAGTGTCACGTCAACGCCGCGTTCTCGTAAGTTTTCCGCCATTTCGATTCCGATGAAGCCTCCGCCGATTACCGTTGCATGTTTTGGTGCTCTTTCATCGACGTAACCACGGATTTTGTCTGTGTCCGGAATGTTGCGAAGTGTGAAAATATCTTCTGCCTCGTCGATTCCAGGGATATTCGGACGAATCGGTTTTGCTCCCGGTGAAAGAACGAGAACATCGTACGACTCATCGTATGTTTTGCCTGTTTGGACGTGCTTCACCGTTACCGATTTCTCGTCACGATTGATTTTTACGACTTCCGTCAAGTTGCGGATATCGAGTTGGAAACGTTTGTTCATTCCTTCAACCGTCTGAACGAGCAACTTTTGACGATCTTGGATGACGTCCCCGATATAGTATGGAAGACCACAGTTCGCAAATGAAATATATTCTCCACGGTCAAACATGACAATTTCATTTTCTTCATTTAAACGACGAAGACGTGCCGCTGCAGATGCACCACCAGCTACTCCACCAACGATTACGATTTTCTTGCTCATTGTCCATTTCCTCCTCTGACAACTTCTCCTGGCCAACTCATTAAACCATCTTCTATATTGACCACTTTATAGCCTTTCGCCTCCATTTGCCAAGTCGCTTGCGTGCTTCGTGCACCAGAGCGGCAAAGAACGACATATTCTTCAGTTGGATCGAGTGTGTCAATCCACGTTGTGATTTCTGATAACGGATAGTTTTTGGCACCTTCGATATGCGCTTCTTGAAACTCGTCACGTTCTCGAACGTCGACGATATTTACAGGCACTTCAAAGTCCATTTGACGTTTTAAAGCAGACGCTTTCATCGTTAATCTACCTTCCTTTTTCGATTCAATCTATACCATTCGGCTTGGTAGCTGGCGTTCAACAAGTTTGTGATTTGTTGAACATTTCGCTTCCACGTCATTAATATACCCCCTTAGGTATGCAATTGCAAGAAATAAGTTTGACGAAATATAGAATATTTTATTCTAGTCTTCTCAAGTAGTTGATGCTCGACACATACTCCCCCATGTATTAAGATGAGCCTACATATTAAATAGTTGGGTAACTGAACAATTTTTACTATAGAGGTGAAGGACATGGAACAATATCAATACGATCCGAAGGTATTGAATCGCATGAAACGGGTAGAAGGACAAATTCGAGCCATCATCCGCATGATGGAGGAAGGAAAGGAATGTCGTGATGTCGTGACGCAACTGAGCGCCGCACGCTCCGCACTCGATCGCGCGTCTACGATCATCGTGGCCAAGAACTTAGAGCAATGTATCATCACAGCACAAGCAGGTGGCGAAGATACATCCGAAACGGTAGAAGAAGCTATTAAAATGTTGATGAAACGCTAGTTCCCCTTGCTTTCCCTGCCCAAATGGGGGAAAGTTAGAGTAACGACTTACTAAGGGGGATTTCCTTGTGAACTTCGAAGAAAAAGTAGAATCATTTAGAGCGCTTGCCGCTGAACGCAACATGACGTTCAAAGAAAGCGACACTGAAACGCACGTCACGTTTTTGACTCGTGAAACAACAAAATCCGGGGCTCAGCCCGTTATGATTATCGCTTTTAACAAAAAGACGACAGACGCTGAGTTGTACGCTGCTACCGTCACGCACGTCCCAGACTATGTAGAAGACTTACCGATTCTCAATGCCTTGAACGAGTTCAACCAGGAGTTCAAGTACTTCCGTTGCGTACTCGACAGCGATCGCGATGTCACACTCGCATCGACACTCGACCTTGACCTCGGTTTCTCACCAGAAATCATCTTGCAACATTCATTCATGATGTTCCAAGCGGCAGATGAAGTGAACGAGTACATGCAAAAATTGTATACACAAGTACAATAATGAAAAGCCGTCCGGAATTTTTTCCGGACGGCTTTTTTTGAAACATCTTTTCACCCCAATTCGTATAGCTAAACGAGGAGGCGATTCGATATGACACGATATGAACGCTATGTAGAGGCACTAGACGCCATCAAGGCAGCAACGAAATGGGAACTGACGGATGACTTCCGGCGCTTGATGGCCATTCATTATGCGATTCACGACACCCCGTTCGAAGCATCTCGATTTTCGAACGCACGCGATGTATTAAAGCAAAAAACGAAGATGTTCTCGAAATTTCGAGGCAGTCAAAACCTCGTCTGGCTCTCGTTTCTCGATGCCAAATACGAGGACATCGAGACCGCAATCGACGAGGTGCTCCGACTCGATACGTTACTCGACCGGAAACATTTCCGTTTCAGCTCTCTACGCCCTTTTTTAGCAAATCAACTGATCAATGTAGATGAACCCGACCGTCGTCTCGATGAGGCGACCGAACTATATCAAACGTTTAAACAACATCATCCTTGGTTGACGAGCGAGGAAGACTTGTTGTCGGCGCTCGTGCTCGTGCAAGCGTTTGACGATGTCATCGATTTAAACGAACGGATCGAGCAGCATTATACCTTATTGAAAGATCGGCTACCGAAGTCAAACGAACTGCAACTCGTCTCGCACCTCTTGACGTTTAGCGAGTCCTCACCCGAAGAAGCAGTTTCTCGACTTCTGACATGGAAGTCTCAATTAGATGAAGTGCATATCTCGATTCGTCGTGAACACTTGCCCGCACTCGCACTACTTAGCATCGTGACGGAACCGAATACGAGTACCTTGCACGCCGTTCAAGAAATCGTGGATACCGAAAAGGACAAACAGCGTTGGTTTAATACGCATAGCGTTCTAGTTGCGCTTCAACTCGTAGCGGCCGAACGCATAACGAGCGAGGCGAGTGACTTATTGCTACATGGTACGTTCGCCCACTTATTGGCGATGCAACAAGCGGCGACCGCTGCTACGACTGCTGCCGTCATCGCGAGTACTTCATCATCTACAAACTAAATCAGGAGATATGTCGCGAGCCACGTTAATACAAAAATCGAGTTAGCAATTTCCACAATCCCAATCTTCATGATTGGGATCTTTTTGCCGTAGAACCAAACAGCGCGTACCAGGCTTGGTGCATAAGCCAATGCGAGTAGAGGATAACCTAGTGTAATGAAAACGATGATTAGTAACATATGATACCCCCACGAAAGGTTTCGATACGTGAGGCTCTGCTTTTCACGGATCATCGTCTTGACGAAAAAGATGCTTCCGAGGAAATAGAGGTATGGTAAAACGAATACCCATATAATCGTTTCATCAAAGACGTGTGTTCCGTGGTAATAACTCGCCATTCCTCCGATACAGAATGACGTGACGGCACTGACGTCGTTCCACACGTTTCGCTCATCTTTGATTTTGGCAAAGTAGGCGTTCACGAGACCGAATGGAATCATCGCAAAAGCGAACCAGATGAGACTCCATTGCATCCATAGGACTGGAATGATGGATAATGTAGCAATCATCAGATAGATCATCACTGTGCGTAAAAGCTCACGCGATTTCTTACGTTGTTTGATGTATTGGAACAAGAAGAATGTTCCCATATAAACAAATAGCCATGCAATGGCAAAAGGCATATGTGTCCACGTCCATCCTCCGACCGTTCCTCCAAGAACGAACGGCAAAATGAGCATCGACCATGCCCCATGTTGTGTTGGAATCATCCATTTCATCACCTATCACTCCTTCATCCACTAGTGTAATGGATGGTGATAGCATGCGCTGTGAGGTTTAGCACAAATAACGAAAAAGAAAAATAGGTAGCCTCAGCCACCTATCTCATCATATTGCCTGTTTCTTATTTTTTGCATAGTTTGTCACGTATACAACTCCGATGACAGATAACGTCAAGATTGCAAGACCGTTCACCAACGTCTTGAGCGTGTGTAGCCCATCAACGTTGTTCACGACCATCACTGCTATAAGCAACACGAGGATACTAAAGTTGACGATATTTCGATTTTTCATAAGATGCACCTCTCATTTCTAGTCATCCTCCATGATATCATCATCAGTGAATAAAAAGTTATTTTTTGTATGTTTTAACCAAATACCTCATTTATACTAAATGAAAATGTATAAATTGTTCAGTGAGGTGAAATTCGATCATGTTTTTACTGCCACAAGATCGAAAGGGTCGTTTTATCTTCAAGTGTATCCTCGGCATGAGTCTCCTTCTACTTTTTATCGGACGAAGCGAAGTCCCTCTACCCATTCACGCAACGACTTCTTTCGTCCCATTCGAGATTCAAAGCCCCACGCAGCTACCTTTTGTCACTAATAGCGAGTATGCTCATCTCGTCAGCTTAGGTCGGGTCGAACTCGTTTATGAAAATGATGAACAGTCTATTACCGTATGGGCCACGACTGAACTAGGATGGCACCATACTGAAACGTGGGAAGCATATGCTCAAACCATTCAAGGTTCTCCTGTCTACATCAATGAGTCCGATGAACTCACCATTCTCAGCTGGCAACGAGATGGCGTCGAATATGCAATCGACTACAAAGGAGATCAACTTTCGAAACAAGACTTGTTTGACATCGCAGTTTCGATGAACTAAAAAAACGATCTCACGCGAGATCGTTTTTTGGTGTCCAATTTTGTACGACAGATGTTGCTTTCGGCTCATCGACGACGAGCATTTTTGTAACGACCCGTCCGGCGATTGAGACCGCAAGAAGTGTATAGAGCGCATTCGATAATGGTAAATAAATGAGTGAGATTGCAAGGACAATCACATCAAAAATAATCAAAATCGTACCGACCGACACACCTGTCCACTTCGATAGACCTAGGGCGAATAAATCGTCGCCTCCGGTTGCCGCACCTGACTTCAAGACGAGACCGAGACCATATCCGGTCACAATCCCACTGGCAATCGCAGCGAACAACGTCGCTGGCCACACTTGAATATCAAACGTGAGCAAGTCGAGACGGTCCCACATCGCATAACTGAGCGACAAGGACGAAGCGGCTAGTACCGCTTGCCCGACAAAACGCCATCCTTTCCACCACAAAGCGACGATAAAGAATGGGATGTCGAGCACGATCATCGAAATCGCCGGGTCGATATCAAATAAATAACGACCGAGTAGCGATAATCCGACGAACCCGCCTTCCGCCAAACCAAACTGTTCATTCAAATAATAATAACCGAACGCCATGATCAGCGTTCCGAGCACTATGGTAGCAACTCGTTTCATTCCGATTGTCCTCCCCGTTCTTGACGGAGAGGAGGATCCTCAGTCGTAGCCGCGGTTCCATCTGTTCCATCTCCGATCTTCCGTTTGTTGATTGATACACGTGTAGGTGATCAGTCAACGCTAGAAGTCCGGAAGTTGGAACAGAGGCCATGTCCTCTCGGTATCCATAAAGACCTTCCTTTCTCAAATTGCGCGTAATCTTGTAGGTAGTTTACCACACCTTTTGATTCAGTTCATGAACTTTACCTTTAGTGCATGTTACGTTTCGGTAAATTTTTCTTCCCAAACCACCACCAGTTCCAATCCCCGAACAGTTTCATAAGGGACGGAACGAGCAAGATCCGGATGATGGTCGCATCAATAAAGATGGCGAGCGCAATCCCCACACCAAGCTGTTTGATTGGACTGACACCCGTGAAGGCAAAGGCACCTGTCACGACGATCATAATGATGGCGGCCGAGGTAATGATCTTACTCGTTTTCGCCAGTCCCATCTCTGTCGCATAATCATTGTCGCCTGTCTCACGGTAATATTCCTCGATTCGTGAAACGAGAAACACCTCATAGTCCATCGATAAGCCGAAGACGAGTGAGAAGATGAAGACCGGTGTCAATATACCGATGGTTTCGGCATCATAGATGTACCCTGATTCAAAGATGATGACGAGTAAGCCGAACGTCGCCCCAAGACCAAGCACGTTCATGAGAATGGCCTTGATCGGAATCAAGATAGAGCGGAACGCCCACATGAGGATGAAGAAGGTCGCCAAGATAACCGTAATCACCGCGTAGGGAATGCTATCATAAATTTCGTCATAAATTTCTTCATTGAAAGCTGCCGGTCCACCGACTTCAAACCCCTTGTCTCGCCAATCCCGTACGAACGCTTGCGCTTTTTTATCGCTCGGAGGTACATCGAAGCTAACATTCACAAGTGCCAAATCTGTATTCCCGTCAAGTGTCACGAGGCGCTCAAGCGGATCGAGTTGTTCCGGTGCTGTCTCGGCGAGTTGTGTAAAGGTCTCGGGTGTCAGACCAGACGTCGTCAAAAAGGTCGAAACGTTAGAGACGATATCGACTTCATTCAACTCATCCGTAAGACTCGTCAATTCCTCTAAAATCATCGGGTCCGTCAAATCGTTCGCTTCGAACAAAATGACCGCGTCAGTCGAGTTATCCCCAAACACATCGTCCCATCGTTCGAGCGCCGACCGCGATTCATATGAAGTCGGGAGCGCGTCTGCGTCCGGAATGTTCAACTCTAAGTCACGCACGAACCAAAGACTCGGAAGAAGAATCAATAACGCAACAAGCGTCATCGTCACCGGACGTTTCATCACGAAGCGCGCCAGCTTTTGCCAACGCTTTTCAGAACGTGTTTCGTCCGACTTGATGATTCGCCCTTTATTTAATGCATCGCCGACCAAGTAAAGAGATGCTGGCAATAGCGTTAGTGCGGACAATACAGCCCCCGCAACGGCAATGAGGGCACCGAGCGCGACCGCCTGGAAAACGTCCACTTGAATGAACAATAGGCCAGCCAATCCCACAAAGACGCATAGTCCGGAGAAAAGAATGGAGCGTCCCGCTGTCGCGACAGTCCGAACAATCGCCTCTTCTCTCGATTGACCACGCGTCAACTCTTCTCGATACCGATTGACGAATAAGAGTGAGAAATCAATACCGAGCGCAATGGCAATCATCGCCACGGCGTTCAAGACGAATATGGATAATTCCATGTTTTGCGCAAAAAAGAATAGCGATCCGGCCGCTACAATAAAGGTAATCAGTCCAACAAGTAACGGCATGAGCGCGGCGAGCGGCGTGCCGAAAACGAGTAATAAGACGACAAGTGCAACCGGAATCCCAATCAACTCCGCTCGAATCAAGTCATTTTTCGACGCCTCGTTCAAGTCGTCCGCAAAGACCGGTTCCCCTGTCAAACGAACTTCGGTATCCGTATCTACGATGAGCGCGTCCCGCACGGCATCGATTGACGATTCCGCCGCATCATAATCTTCGAATTCCAGCACGAAATAGGACACATCCCCTGAACGAGCATCGGGATTCTCCGTCGGTGTAATCACGCCGTCAATTGAAGGAATCGCTTCAAAGCGGTTTTGTTGTTCGTCCATGACCGCATCCAAGTCTCCATCTTCGAATAAGACGATCATCGAAGCACCCGCTCGATCAAATCGTTCATTTAACGTATCCTCTACCTGTTGGAAACGTCCATCTTGAATGGCAAACCCGTTTCCTCTCAACTCGCCCGGGAGCTGTAGCCCGAAATAGACTGAACCCGCGAGTAAAATCGCCCATATGAGTAATACGCCATACCGAAAGCGAACCAACTGCCTACCTAACCATTCCATTGATGTCACTCCTCCCTGTCTATCCATCTACTTCCCGTTTCTCTCCTCTTTCATCGTGACTTCATAAAAAATTCCCGAACCGTTCACCGATTCAGGAACCTTGGCGTTCAAAGACTTGTAGCCAGCTATGACAAAATCGTGGTGGTGCGGACAAAACAGCGAGTCGATCGCCTCGCTTGTCTAATAACATCACTTTCAATAATTGATTGTCTGCACACACGCTTGAAGAAAACAGCTCTCGATCCCGATGAAACAGTTGAAACGATTCCGTCGAAGCGATGGCTGTCGTATCTCCGACTTGGTCAAGAATGACCGTTTCCCGATTCCCTTCATACGGAATACGCCAACTCTCATTCGTCTTCACATTGTTGATTAAAAAGTGATGCGTTCGTTCATCGAATAAGGTCACACATGATTCTGGTGTAAATCGTTCAAAATCATACGTACCTTGATACGCCATTTCGATGATTCTTCCAAACATCGGAACTTCTTCGTAGCGACTATATCGAAACGTATGATCATGGAGATTCAGAGCCACGACATCTGATTCAGCTGAATATAAATAGATATCATCGTCCTGCCAATAGTGCAAATTGCTAAACCAATCCCCATTAAAACGTTGCGGAATGGCATGTGTTTCCATCTGTCCTTTTTGTAAATCAATCACTCCGTAAAGTCCTCTGTCCCGGAACCACGCTACGGCACGTGCCGCACTCGGCTCCACATATAAGGCGCACGGGGTCCATTTCCAGTCAATCTCCCAGCGAATTTGAGACGACTCGTCAAAGAACATAAATCCGGTTTGCGCCAAGTACAACATCCAACCTTCACCGATACGTTCTAACCATTCGATCGTTTGATGAAATTGAAAGTCTGCTGTTTGTTTGTACATTTGATCACTTCCTAATTTCAGCTTAGCAACGACCGAAACGAAATTCGATTTTGAATGTGTTCATTCAACACATTTTCAATTTTCCTGTATACTGACGGTATAGACATACGCGAAAGGAGAACACCAATGCGTCCATTACAATTATCGCCAGAGACCGCGGTTGAACTCGCAAAAAAATTAAACGTCCCGCTCGAGGAACTGATGCATATGCCAAAACACATCCTCGTTCAAAAAATGATGCAACTCGAGGCATCTCAATCAGAGGAAGACACACCAAAGGAGACGGATTAACGTCTCCTTTTTTGGTTACTGCTCTTTGCGCTTGCGCTTCTTCGATACATACCAGAGACCACCGATTACGGCGAGTGCGGCTCCACCGGCCACGGCGTACTTGCTGTAATCCGGACGACGTTCGGTCACGACAAGAGTCGAAAGTGGCGCGACTGTCATATGACGCTCCTCGATTTGACGTGGTGCCGTCAAATTAACGGTATGATCCTCTACGTTCACCTCGAACTTACCAGACGGAAGTTTGACCTCGACCGCTTCCTCGAGTGCGTTATGGTATACGATATGTCGTTCCACATATCCTTCCACGTGACGGCTCAATTCAAATGCAATCACACCTTCTGCTTCATCAAAGAAACGTAAGTGTTTACGAATCTGTTCCGTGTTCTCGAGTCGGAAGAGCGGATATTGCTTCCGCAAACGCAAGAGACCTTTCACATATTCCACACTCGGCGCTTCTTGTTCAGCTCGGGTCCAGTCCACACGGTTGACGACTTCTCCTGAGTTGAAACTGTTCTCATCCCCGCCTTTTGTCCGGAAGAACTCCTGTCCACTGTGGAGGAAAGGAATTCCTTGGCTTAGAAGCACAATCGAGGTCGCCAAACGGTGGCGACGGCGACGTGTCGTCTCATCATCTTCCGGATTCGTCACGGACAATTTGTCCCAAAGCGTCAAATTATCGTGGCATTCGACATAGTTGACGACCTGGTTCGGCTCATCGGCAAAACTTTGGCTCGTGATCCCACCAGCAATCCCGCGTTTCACGTCGGCCGTCATATCCGTGTTTCCACTTACCCAGCCAGGTAAGTCTTCGATGAAGACATCTCCACGGACACCGTCTCGAATCCCATCATTGAATTGAGCGATGCGTGGCATCTTATGCGCATTATGTTGGTTCGCTTTTTTACGGACCGGGAGTGGTGTATCCAAATCCCATCCTTCCCCGATGACGAGAATCGATGGGTCGACACGGTCGAGCGCTTTCCGAATCTGGTTCATTGTTTTGACGTCATGGAGTCCCATCAAATCGAAACGGAACCCGTCAATCATGAATTCTTTCGCCCAGTACGTGACACATTCAATCATGAGCTTCCGCATCATCGCGCGCTCAGATGCCGTATCATTCCCGCATGCTGAGCCGTCCGCAAGCGTCCCGTCTTCATTTAATCGATAGTAATAGTCCGGGACAAATTGACCGAGCGGTGTCGTCAACGCATCATGAGTATGGTTGAATACGACGTCCATGATGACACGGATGCCTCGATCATGAAGTGCCTGGATCATTGCTTTGAGTTCAATGATCCGTGTCGCCGGGTCATCTGCCGACGAAGCATAAGAACCTTCGACCGCAAAGTAATGAACCGGATCGTAGCCCCAGTTGTAGTTGTCTTCCCCTTCACGTGACTCATTCACCGAGCCGTAGTCAAAGAACGGCATCAATTGAAGATGTGTGATTCCGAGTGACGTAATGTAATCGAGTCCGGTCGGGTAACCGCTCGTGGTCGTCGTACCCGTCTCGGTCATCCCTAAGAACTTCCCACGGTGTGTCGCCCCGCTCTCCGGATGACTCGTTAAATCACGTACGTGCGCTTCATAGATGACCGCCTCTTGTGAAGAATTGAATAGCGGACGTTCTTTGATCCAATGGTCCGGGTTCAAGGATGCCGGATCGAGCAGACATCCTCGTTTCCCGTTCACTCCGACGACTTTCGCATACGGATCGAGCGACTCTACTTTCTTCCCATCAATCAGCGCTTCAAATACATAAAATTGACCTTCGAATAAGGCTCGGTCGAGTTCAATCACCCACGTCCCCTTCTCGGCCTGCTCGAGCTCAAGTCGTTCAAACTTACGGGCACGAGCTGTGCGATATAGCTTCACCGACATCTGTTCCGCTACCGGAGACCAGATGCGTAGTCGAATCTGTTCTCCTTTGAACGTCACCCCTAGGTCTTTTCCGTGATAGGCAACGTGATCTAAGTCTGCATGTGTGTGTTGATCCATTGTACGTTCCATCTCTTCACTCCTTCACTGCTTCAAATCTGCTATCATTATAACAAAACCACACAAAGGATGGATGAAACATGGCAAAAGACAATTCTTTCGATATCGTGTCAGAAATGAATCTTGAAGAAGTAAAGAATGCAATTCAAATCGCGGAAAAGGAAATTTTGAACCGCTATGACTTCAAAGGCTCAAAGAGTGAGATGTCGCTCGACAATGGCGACCTCGTCCTCATCTCGGATGACGACTACAAACTCGAGCAATTAAAAGACGTCTTGATCACGAAGTTGATCAAGCGCGGCGTCCCGACAAAAAACCTCGACTATCAAAAAGTAGAGGGCGCACTTGGTGGTACCGTTCGTCAACGTGTGAAACTAAAGAGCGGAATCGACAAAGATGACGCGAAAAAAATCAACAACGCCATCAAAGAATCAAAATTAAAAGTCAAATCGCAAATTCAAGACGATCAAATCCGAGTGACGGGGAAATCACGTGACGATCTTCAAGCCGTCATGCAGCTCGTTCGTGAACTCGAGTTGTCTGTCGACGCCCAATTCACGAACTTCCGATGAAACTCGCGATCATCAGTGACCCACACGGTTCGTTTGATGATTTAAAGGCCGTTCTCGATGACGTCCGGCGCGAAACCGAGCATATTCTCTGTCTCGGTGACCTGTATGAATGCCACATCGGGAAAAAACGACGTCACGAGCGCTTTCATCATGTGGAAGACGTCGTGACGTATGATTCGAATTATGAAGCGTTACTCACGTTCCCGAGTCTACGGGGCAATCAGGAAGAGCGAATCGACGAGGTGCTCGTCATCGACCATCCCGTGAAAACACGGATTTCCTTATTGCCGGAACAGACGACTCTTGGCGAAGCACGTTTTTTACATGGGCATCAAGTCAAGTGGAATGAAGACTGGGAACCCGTTGTCGAGAAAGGGAAATATCCGCTCGTCTTCATCGGACATAGTCATATTCCCGGGATTTACCGGAAAGGAAGATCCTTGCCGTGGGAAATCGGGACACCGTTCCATTTGAAGAAAAAACGATATGTCATCAACGTCGGTGCCGTCATATTCGATCGGGAATGGTGTCTCTATGACACGGAAGCCCGAACGGTGACGCGGATGAAAGTGTGAATACAAAAAGGACCTCATTTTTTGAGGTCCTTTCGTCTGTCTTACATTTCTTCCGGAGCTTCGACACCGAGTAAACGGAGTCCTTCCGTCAATACGAGCGTCACTGCCTTCACGAGGGCGAGACGCGATTGTTTACCTGCATCTTCTTCTAGGACACGGACATGGCCGTAATACTTGTTGAACGCTTGCGCGAGGTCAAGTACATAACGGCTGATGATGGATGGTTCGCGACGTTCATGCGCACGTGTGATGACGTGCGGGAACGCGTTGAGCATCGTGACGACACCCCATGAGTAATCATCGTCTGCACCAGTGAACGGTGAACCATCGTAGTTCCCTTTACGGAGGAGTGAGTTCGCACGAGCATTCGTGTATTGGACGTAAGGTCCTGTCTCCCCTTCGAACTTGAGCATGCTGTCGAGATCGAATTCGATGTTGTTGATACGTTCGTTCTTCAAGTCGTGGAAGACGACCGCTCCGACACCGACCATACGTGCGACGTCTTCTGCGTTCGCAAGGTCCGGATTCTTCTGTTCGATGTTCGCTTGTGCTTTTTCGATTGCTTCTTTCAAGACTTCCTCAAGAAGAACGATGCGTCCTTTACGTGTCGACATCTTTTTCCCTTCTTGCAAGATCAAACCGAACGGTACGTGATGCATGCCATCGACGAAATCATAGCCGAGCTTACGAAGAACCGAGAAGAGTTGTTTGAAGTGAAGCGCCTGTTCGCCACCGACGACGTAGTTCGCTTGCACGAAGTTGTACGTCTCGTAACGATAGATCGCCGCTGCCAAATCGCGTGTCGCGTACAAAGTCGCGCCATCTTTCTTCTTGATCAAGCATGGTGGCAAGTTCTCCTCTTCGAGCGAGACGACCATCGCTCCTTCACTTTCAACTAAGAGGTTTTTCGCTTCGAGCATCTCGACGACGCGTCCCATTTTATCGTTATAGAACGCTTCTCCGTTGAAGCTCTCGAATTTTACGCCAAGGAGGTCATATACTTTTTGGAACTCTTTGAGCGACTCGTCACGGAACCACTGCCAAAGCTCTGTCGCTTCCGCGTCACCGTCTTCAAGTTTTTTGAACCAAGCACGACCTTCGTCTTCGAGTTCTGGTTGTGTCTTCGCCTCTTCGTGGAAATGGACGTATAATTTTAAAAGTTCTGCGATCGGATTGGCGCGTACCGCTTCCTCGTCGCCCCACTTCTTATAGGCGACCATCAATTTCCCGAACTGAGTACCCCAGTCTCCAAGGTGGTTGACGCCGACGACGTCATATCCGTTTTTACGTGCGATTTGGTTGATTGCATTCCCAATCACCGTCGAACGCAAGTGACCCATCGAGAAAGGCTTCGCAATGTTTGGTGACGAGAAGTCCGTCACAATCGTTTCGTTGCGTGCCTCATGTGTCGCATACTCTGATTTTTCCTCAAGCACGGTGTTGATGATTTCTTTTGATACGACATCACGGCTCAAGAAGACGTTGACGTACGGTCCTGCTGCCTCGACTTTTGTGAACAGTTCATCGTTCAAGTCATTCGCGATGTCTGTCGCAATCATGACAGGTGCTTTCCGGTAGGCTTTCGCCAATTGGAAACAAGGGAACGCGAGGTCACCATGCGCCTCGTGTTTTGGCTTCTCAATCAATGCTTCAATTTGGTCAATCGTGAGTTCTTCACCGATGACACGGGATAGTGCTTCTGCATACTTGCGTTCATAACTCATCTGTATGTCCTCCTTCTTCAATAACAACTCATAAAAAAAACGCCCTTTGCATAGATGCAAAGAGACGGGAATTCCCGCGGTACCACTCTTCTTGCCTGCATGATGCAGACCGCTTTATGGTGATAACGGTTCCCTCCGGCTATGCCTACTCTCGTTTCGGATAGCATCTCAAAAGTGCGTTTCGCGACGTTTGTCAGCCTGGGCTCTCACCAATCCCCAGGTCGCTTTGTTGACTAAACCATCGTTACTCTCTTTTTCATCGACTTTCGTCTATGCAGTTGAAAAGCAATTTCATTATAGAGGATATTCCCTATATACTCAATGCTAGAATTCAAGCATGATAGAAGAGAAGCAGGACTCACACGAAATCGTGACGAATCTTTATATTATATTCTTGAAATTTCCCATGCTAGGAGGGAACGTATGAACCACTTCCGCAAGATGTCCGTGCTCGGTTGGAGTATATGGAGTGTTTTATTCATCTTCACCATCGGATTATTTGCATTGGATGTCTTACACGCCCCGACGATCGACCCGTTGTCCTTTATTCTGATTTCGTTACTCGTCATCATTTTTCAACTCGACTCGATCGAGGTCAAAGGTGTGTATTTTACATTCTCTGAAAGTATCGTCTTAATCTTATTTTTATTCTTCGGATTTGAAACGGCGCTTATCGTGAACCAAATTGGACTGTTCGTCTTCCAATTCGCTAACCTGAGACCAAAAGTCGCCATACGCCGCTTCCGCTTCACCTATCCATGGAACGCTATTACGGCGTACTTAGAAATTGTCATTCCAGCGACCGTCTATCTCTCCCTAGGTGGGGTAACCGGTCTTGACTTTTATTCGCAAGAGTCATTCGTTCCGCTCGCCGGACTGTTTCTTGCCATCTTTTTAAATACCGTTTTTCAAAAATATCAAGTGAGATGGTGGTTCCGTGTCGATATCGCTTTGAATGACTTTTTGAAGATTGCTTTTTACACGTATGTCGTCAGTTTGATTTTCATCTTAGCGGCAGCGTTTTTCCGAGAAACCAACTTACTCGTCGTCAGTAGTATCGCCGCTGCGTTGACGTTCTTCATCAAGCGACTTCTCATTCAAAAAGAGCGACAAGATGCGTTTAAGTCGTTAATTGAACAATATGATGAGGCGAAAGAGGCCGTATCGTTATCACAAAGCGAGGCACAAGCTATCGAAGTCTTTTTAAGTCAATGCGAACAATTGAATCATTATGACGAAGGATACGTAGAGTTCAAACTGTTCGATCGTACGCTCTACTTCGACTTAAAAACGCGTCAGCCGATTGATCGCCCGGTTGCATTTGCATTACTCAACATCAGTCAACCGATTGAGCTTGTCCTCGACTACGAGATGCGATTCGAATGGGATGCCTCACTCTCTGACGCCTTCCATGACGATTATCACAGTTTCGTGTCGATTCGTTCAGAAGAGATTGAGGGAATCCGTACTTGGATTGTGATGACTGGGGAAGCTGTCTATGGATATCCAAAGATCATTCAACATGAAATCACCAAATTGTTAAAGTCGTTCAACCGGACCATCAGCCGCTGTCATGAACGTGACCGTCTGTATACCGAGAGTCGGACGGATAGTTTGACACTTCTCGCCAATGCACGCGCCTTCTATGAGTACGGGATTCAGCAAATTTCTGATGTCTCAATGTATCCGATTTCCGTTGCCATGCTCGACATTGATTTTTTCAAAAAAATCAATGATACGTACGGTCATCAAGTCGGTGACCAAGTGTTACAAGAATTCGGTCGACGCATTAAAAAAGTGCTTCGCGTCGATGATTTTGCCGCCCGTTACGGCGGTGAGGAATTCATCTTACTTCTCAATCACTGCGATGTGACGCAAGCAATCGAAGTCGCTGAACGAATCCGTCATCAAATTGAAGCGACACCATTCATCGTTGATCACCATAATATCTCTGTGACTGCTTCGATTGGTGTCGATACGATTGAGTCGTTTGGGAACAAACGTCTAGACGATACCATTCGAAACGCGGACCGAGCACTTTACGTTGGCGGGAAATATGCTGGGCGTAACCGTGTGGCACACTTTAATCATTTAACGACTTGAACTCCCCTTTCTCACATCGAATTGGGGGAGTTTTTAGGTTGACAAGCCGATTCGAAACAGGTACGTTAGGGAACGTGTTTACTAATTGGATAGATTCACTTTTTATCGAGAGAGACGGAGGGACTGGCCCTGTGAAGTCTCGGCAGCGGGGAACCTGTGCCAAATCCAGCGAGCGAATGCTCGAAAGATGAAAAGGGTATTTCAGACGAAGGACCTTTTTCTTAAGAAAGGGTCCTTTTATTTTTTAGTGAGGTGAATATAGTGGAACAACCAACAGCAAACAAATGGGCACTCTTGCCGTTACTGATCTTCTTGCTCTTTTTCATTGGGGCGGGTGTCTATTATGGGGACTTTTATAAGTTTCCGGTACTCGTTGCGGCCATCATCGCCTTGATGGTTGCAGCATTCATGACCAAAGGTAGCGCTACCCAAACCGTGGAGCGAATCGCGCAAGGAGCCGGTAACCCGGGTATCATCATCATGATTTTCATTTTCTTACTGGCTGGCGCATTTTCAACGGTAGCGGAATCCATCGGAGCAATCGACGCGACAGTCAATGCCGCCTTGACGCTATTACCACCATCGCTTCTCTTGAGCGGGCTCTTCGTGATCGCTGCCTTCATTTCAATGGCGATGGGCACATCGACAGGAACAATTGCGGCACTCGCACCAATCGCTCTCGGCATTCACGAAGAGAGCGGCGTGAATGTCGCCATCGCTGCCGCTGCAGTTGTTGGCGGAGCCATGTTCGGGGACAACCTTTCATTTATCTCGGACACGACCATCGCCGCCGTAAGGACGCAACGGACGAATATGCGGGATAAATTCCGAACGAACTTCTGGATCGTGTTACCGGCCGCGATCATTACGACGATTTTACTCGCCGTCTTGTCGAACGGTGAATCGACAGTCGATGTCGCCGCATTCGAATGGTATAAACTCATTCCGTATCTCGCGGTTATCGGCCTGGCGTTAACGGGACTGAACGTCATTCTCGTCCTGTTGGGCGGAATCACGCTAACAGGAATCATCGGCCTCCTCGACGGAAGCTTGTCGGTCACGGCGTTCGTGACAGCCATTGCGGACGGGATGATTGGCATGGCCGAAATTTCATTCCTAACGTTACTCATGGGTGGTCTTGTGGGACTCATTTCCCATAACGGCGGACTTACGTATTTACGTGATGCATTGACATCACGGATCCAAAAACGCGCCGGTGCCGAATGGAGTATTGCCGGTCTCGTCAGTGCAACGAACGTGGCGACCGCGAACAACACGATTTCCATTCTCGTAGCCGGACCGCTCGCCGCAAACATCGCAGACGAATATGACATCGAACGGAAAAAGTCAGCGAGCGTACTCGATATCTTCTCATGCGGGGTACAAGGAATTCTCCCATACGGGGCACAACTTCTCATCGCTGCAGAACTAACGAAGACCGCTTCGCCTGACCTCGTCCCGTTCATGTTCTATCCGTTTCTCCTCTTTATTTGCGGAGGAATCGCCATCGCATTCAATTTCCCACGTTTCAAAAAACAGTCATAATCAAAAACACCCCTTTCATAGGGGTGTTTGTCGTTTAGTCACCATATCTTGTTTCAACTGCTCGTTTCGTTTTTTGAACGCGCGTCGTTTGAGCACTTCTTCAAGTCCTCGACTGATGCCCCATAGTGCGACCAAAAGTAGACCGAGCATCAGTAAACGAAATGGGCTTTGAATAAATTCTTCCCATTGATCCCCGATGACTGAGAAAATCAAGACGACGAGTAATTTACCAAATCCCGCTGCCAAAACGAATGTACGAAGTGGCATTTGAATAATCGCTAGCAAGTAAGTGATCAGACTGACCGGAATGAACGGGAGTGAGTATAGGAACCCAAGTGAAATCGGACTCATGTGATTGATCCGTTCTAGCCAATACACGGCTGCCTTATGTCTCTCAAGCCAGCGTGTCATCGGTTTTCGGAAGACATATCGGACAGCCGCGAAGACTACGAGCGTCCCGAGGAGATTCCCGATCCATGACAAGAGAACGCCTAACAGAAATCCATATGTCGCTGCATTGGCCGATATGATTAAAACGAGTGGTAAAAACGGAAAAATCGCTTCTAAAAACGGCGCACCGAGTCCGGCCCAAGGACCGCCAGGCAAACTTTGAAGCCATTCAATCAATTGGACGATGTATTGTTGGAGAGAATTCAGCATAGTCGTTCCACCTTCAACTTTCATTACTACTCTATTCCCCGAATTCGATTCACAAGACGCATCTCCCTGCATTCGTCAAAAAAAATTAAAAACCATTTGCGAAAATTCGTCGTGATATTTATCATATAATAATGGACTTGTGGTTGCAGGCAAGTTCATTCGTCGAACGACACAACCCAACGTTCGTTTTCCTGCAAAAAACTGAACACAGGGGAGCAACACAATATGGAAACAAAACCAATGCGGGTCTTGCTGTACTATAAGTACGTCAACATCGAAGACCCAGAAACACTCACGCAAGAACATTTGAAGTATTGCAAGGACCTCGGCATCAAAGGACGCATCTTGATTTCCTCCGAAGGAATCAACGGGACGTGCTCTGGTACATGGGAACAGACTGAGCAATACATGAATGACTTGAAAGCAAACCCACTCTTCAGCGACATCGAGTTCAAAATCGATGAAGTCGAAGAACATGCCTTCAAGAAAATTTTTGTCCGTCACAAGAAAGAGCTCGTGACGTGGCGCTTTGATGGCGAGTTTGATGTACCGAAACAACACGGTGCATATCTCGAACCAGCAGAATGGAAAGAGATGATGAATCGTGATGATGTCGTCATCCTCGACGTTCGTAACAACTACGAGTACGAACTTGGTCACTTTAAAAACGCGATCAAAATCGATGTAGAGGCTTCACGTTACATGCCAGAATGGCTCGAAGAGAACAAGGACCTCTACGAAGGGAAAACACTTCTCACGTACTGTACTGGTGGCGTCCGTTGCGAGAAATTTACAGCATATATGCGTGACCAAGGTCACGACAACATCTTCCACCTTAAAGGTGGCGTCGCGATGTACGGAAAAGACGAAGCGACAAAAGGCGAAAACTGGGATGGTGAGCTATACGTCTTTGACGAGCGCATCAACGTCCCCGTTAACTCCGTGAACCCGACTGTCGTCTCGCATTGCATGCATTGCGGAACCGAGACGGTTCGTTATGTTAATTGTGCTAACCCGGAGTGCAATGTACAACACTTCTGTTGTGAAGAGTGTGAACCAAAACAAATGCGTTCATGCTCGAAAGAGTGTCAAGAACACCCACGCAACCGTTATATCATTGACAACATTGCTGAGAAAATTCAGGAAACTGAAGGAGTAGTCGGGTAACAAAAATCGACCAGAAGGTGTCATGGATGACTTGTCCATGACACCTTTTTTTGACGAAATCTTAACGTCTAGTCTGCGCTTCTTTCGGGTATAGTCAAGATACCATGTCAGACAGGAAGTGAATGCATGTTTAACGAACCTTTACTTGCCGCAATGCTCGCTTGGTTCATCGCGCAAGCTGCTAAACTCGTAACAGAACTCATTAAAACACGGGATTTTGAAATTGAAATCATGTTCGCTTCAGGTGGCATGCCTAGTTCACACTCGTCTACGGTTGTCGCACTCGCAACTGCCATCGGACGTATGGAAGGCATCGATTCGGGCCTATTCGCACTCGCCGTCGTCTTTGCCACGATTGTTATGTATGATGCGACCGGAGTTCGTCAAGCGGTCGGTTTCCAAGCCCGACTCTTGAACGATTATTTTAAAGGGATCAAACATGAGACCCCGCTCTTGAACGAGCTCGTCGGTCACACACCGTTTCAAGTCATTGTCGGAGCCTTGCTCGGTCTGGCCGTCGGATTATTTTTCCCTATGTGATGAATAGAAGGTATGTCATTTCTCACACTCTCGATTCTTTTTGTGAAGTTTCACAAAGAAGACGGTATACTCAGAGTGAGGAGGAATCGACATGCCTTTTTTGCAGAAATCATACGAATCACTCGATACACTCGCCGAAGCGATTGGACAGGCCATTCGAGCACCAATCACTATCGAAAACCGCCATCATCAATTACTTGCGTACAGTACACATCCCGATTCAACTGATCCGGCCCGAATTGCGACCATCATCGGTCGTCGTGTCCCGGAAGCCGTCATTGAAGATTTATGGGAGAGTGGCATTTTGCGAGAAGTGATTGATCAGGACGAACCCGTTGTCATCCCCGCCCGACTCGCTGTCGGTCTAGGGGAACGTGCTGCAGTCGTCATTAAACAACATGATGAAGTACTCGGCTATATTTGGAGTTTAGCCCGAACAAATCCGTTCACCGACCAAGAGTTGGCGATCCTTCAAGAAGGTGCGAACATTGCGAAGAAATTACTCATGACCATCGCGATGCATGAGCGACGGATTAATGCCGAACTTGAACGCTTTTTGCTAGATGTTCTCGCTTCACCCACACTTTCCGACCCGAATCGTGAACGATTAAACGAACTCGCTCCTATCGCGGTCGCCAGTCGTTTGACGATTATTGATTGTAGCCAACCGATCACCCCTCAACTGGCTGAACGTTTGCATTACGTCCTTGCGACCCAAGAGGCAATCGAAGTCGTTCTACACGCCATCGATGGTCAGCAGTTACTGGTCTGGCACTATATGAAATCTGAGCTCTCTGATGAGGAGACAGAATTACTGGCTTGGGCTGAACGATTCGAACAGTTGCTCCAAGACAAATTCGCCGAGTCTGAACCTCGACTGGGAATTAGTCGACGCTTTTTCGAAAGTGATACGTTATATGCGGCAGCCGAAGAAGCGAAACGTGTTACGACCTTACGTCGTAAGTTCCCTCTTGAACTCTCAAGCGCTCGTGCTTTCGAACAAATCGGCATCTATCAGCTTGTTCCCGAGCTCGCACGTCGCATCGGGTTACGTCTTGAGACACATCCGACGATTGAACGTCTGCAACAATATGATTCATCCCATCAGACCGAACTCGTCACGACACTCGAATGGTATTTTTACTTCGAAGGAAACGTAAAACGAGTCGCATCTCACCTACACATCCATCCGAATACCGTCCTGTACCGGATTCGACGAATCGAAGAACTGACGAATATCACGCAAGTATCTTTACCAGAACGCGCCATGATTTACTTAGCGATTAAAGCCGGTCAATATCGCTTAGAAGACTAGACGCTCACTTTGTGTTTTTTCACAAGGTGAGCGTCTTCATTTTTAGAATCCATGATAAAGACAGCGTTTTCGGATGGGTCTATACTAGGGGTGTGAACAATTTGTGTCAACGGAATGAAAGGGGAATGTTCCATGAAAATCGGGGTATTAAAAGAGATTAAAAACAATGAAAACCGGGTGGCTTTGACACCAATGGGTGCATTTATGTTAACGGAGCTAGGTCATGATGTATTCGTCGAAACGAATGCCGGTCTCGGTAGCGGCTTCACGAATATGGAATATATTGATGCCGGTGCAACGATTCTTGAAACGGCGAAAGAGGTTTGGGAAGGCGTTGAGCTAGCCCTCAAAGTAAAAGAGCCACAGGCATCAGAGTATCAATACTTCCGTCCTGATTTGACGCTCTTCACGTATCTCCACCTCGCGGCTGAACCGGAATTAACAAAAGCACTCGTCGATTCTGGGATTACAGCGATTGCGTATGAGACAGTAGAAGTTGATCGGACGTTACCGCTTCTCACGCCGATGAGTGAAGTCGCAGGTCGTATGGCCGCACAAATCGGAGCACAGATTCTCGAAAAACCACACGGCGGCAAAGGAATCCTCATGTCTGGTTTACCTGGCGTACCTCGTGCGAACGTCACCGTCATCGGTGGTGGGGTCGTCGGTACAAACGCGGCTCGTATCGCGATTGGTCTTGGTGCGAGCGTGACGTTGATGGATATCAGCCCGGCTCGCCTACGCCAAATCGATGACTTGTTTGGAAACACAATCAATACGTTAATCTCAAACAAGTACAACATCGCGAAACAAGTGGCCGAGAGTGACCTTGTAATTGGGGCAGTTCTCATTCCAGGAGCGAAAGCGCCGAAGCTTGTTACAGAAGAGATGGTTCAGCGTATGTCACCAGGCTCTGTCATCGTCGATGTCGCAATCGACCAAGGTGGAATTTGTGAGACGATTGATCATATCACAACACATGACGCACCGACGTATGAGCGCTATGGTGTCCAGCACTATGCAGTTGCCAACATGCCAGGTGCCGTACCACGCACATCAACGATGGGTCTCACGAACGCAACGATGCCATACATCATCGAATGCGCTCAAAAAGGTGTATTCCCGGCACTTCTTGAAAACGACGCACTTCTCAAAGGCTTGAACGTGATTAACGGTACGGTCACATACGAAGCGGTTGCTCGTGATTTGGAGTATCCGTTTGTCCCTGCCTATGAGGCAGTTGCTAAACAGAAACAAGCGTAAACACAAGGCGACGAGATGCCCGTTCTCGTCGCCTTTTTACATAAAGAAGGAATCGAACGACAGCTTCGTCCGATTCCTTCTTTCTTTACTATTTATGCGTTCTCTACCGTGATGTCTTCCCCGATGATTTTCACTTCCGGTTCTAACTCCACTTCGAACTTCTCTTTGACAGTCGCTTGCACATGACGAATGAGCGAAATGTATTCTGTCGCTGTCGCTTCATCAATGTTGACGATGAATCCTGCGTGTTTAAGCGATACTTCAGCCCCACCGATCCGCTTCCCTTGTAGACCTGAGTCTTGAATCAACTTTCCGGCAAAATAGCCAGGAGGACGTTTAAATACGCTTCCACATGAAGGGTATTCAAGCGGTTGCTTCGATTCACGTTTATACGTCAAATCATCCATGACTTCTTTGATCAACTCATAGTTCTTTGGCTCAAGTTCGAACGTCGCTTCAAGTACAATCAAGCCCTCTTTCGAGACACGGCTCGTTCGGTAGTCGAGGTGTAGCTCATCTTTAGATAAGTGGAGGACCTGTCCTTCCTGCGTCAATACCGTCGCTGACGCAATGACGTCTTTCGTCTCCCCACCGTAAGCACCGGCATTCATATAGACGGCGCCACCGACTGTTCCAGGGATGCCACAAGCGAATTCAAGACCGGACAACCCTTCAGCGAGTGCCTGACGCGATACATCGATAATCGCTGCTCCGGCCTGTGCGATGATCTGGTTACCATCCCGACGAATCGTATTCAATTCATTCAAATTTAAAACGACTCCGCGGATTCCACCGTCTCGAACAATTAAGTTCGATCCGAACCCAAGAATCATAAATGGCATCGATTCCTGATGCGCCAGTTCTAAGACCGCTTGGACCTCTTCATATGTGTGTGGTGCTACGAAGTAATCTGCTTTACCGCCTAATTTTGTATACGTGTGTGCCGACAACGGCTCGTCTTGAAGGACGCGCTCGGCCGGAATGATATTTTGGAGTTGCTGTAAAAAGCTCATGCGTTCACTCAATCCTTTACGTTCTATTTAATCAGTGTCTCGGTCACATTTCATTCATCCCGAGCACGTCACTGAATCGTTTCAGTACGAATCACAGTATACAAATGATTAATGAACGTGACAAGCAACGTTTTTCTTACAACTTAGCGATTAGTTTATAACAATAGCGATGTCGCCACAGCAACAATGATGGGAATTGTAAAGTTATCCCAATCCCGATATGAAATCGCTTCAGTTAGCGTAGCGATAATGGAAATGATAAACCCATAAGTTACCACTTGCCACATCACGACATCATTCCACAAAAACAATAAAAATAAGACTGCGTACGAATTAAGGAACATAGCGAGGCTCCCTTGGAATGAGCGCTTTTGACCATAAAGATCATAAGTAACCGTTCCGTATTTTCGTCCAATCAGTGCAGCCATTCCGTCTCCCCACGCGAGAACGAGCGAACCGGCCAAGAACGCGATAGGCTCTGACTCAAAAAAGAAGTACAGAATGATGAGTAGCGCAATCGGATAATAGACAGTTCCAAGTGATTTGCGTTCCGTTTGATGCACAGGCGACGGACTTTTATATAATAAGACCGCATTCGCAAAGGTGAAAAAGATGAGCGGCACTGCCGCGACGTACCAAGTATCCATCAACCAGACCGCTAACAGCGACCAATGTCCGACTGCGATATGTACACTTTTCCGAATCGTTTCGTCTGTCCATCCGAGCCGCTTCCCGACTTGTTCAAGACCTACGAGAAAGACAAGGACGAACACGATCGAGAGAATTGAACTAATCCATTCATTCATTGCTTGACCACCTCTATGTACAGAATGTATATGATATCGTCATTATACCTTAATCAGTGCCCATCCTAGCTTACTTTTCAAACATTTGGTAGAATGAGGTCAAATGACTGTATAGCCAACGTACGATGTTGGCGATAGAAAGGGTGGCCGTATGCGCGACGCAACTTCAATTCAAACTTTGGCAGATTGCCTTCATTTTATGCAGGTCGGAGAAATCGATCGAGCCCTCGCCCTCTTCCCTGAAGACGTGCGTGAACATTTTCCAAAAGAGCTTCGAAAAATCCACTTGTTTCATATTGAAAAGCATGGCCTCTCCATCAATCAAATCGTCGCTCTCGCAAATGCACTAACAGGTGAACACCTCTCGGCGACGACGATTCAAAACTGGACGAAACGCGAAGTCCGTAAGATTATCGGGGTCCCACGAATCGGTAAGAAGTATTCTTTGCATCAAGCCGCCATCATTTACCTTCTCGATGACTTGAAACACCTTTTTTCATTAGAAGAAACAAGTTCCTTATTGGCTTTAATTTTCAATAACCCTGACCGGGACGAAGACGACTTTATCTCTCCGATTGATTTTTACCGACTGTATGCGGAGTATGCAAAATCGACAAGTCCAATCGACCTTCTCGATACTCGAGCGAAGCGTTCGCTTGAAAAAACGAAATACACACATCCGAATATCATTCATGTCTTGAAGCTCTGTCTTTACGCACATCGCGTCACAACGCTTGAACTCGAGGCAAAACATTACCTGAACCGTTTCATTTGATGAAGCGGTTTTTGTACATGAAAAAGCACCGGTCTCCTGACCGGTGCTCGTCATCGTTATGAGACAGATGCTGCGAGCGGCATCCGCGATTTAACCGTTAACGTCTTTAAGACTGAAAGAAGTTCGAACATCGATAGCTGATCGGCTTCTTTCGTTAAGCAGAACGTATCGTCCTCTTCTTTCCGAAGCTCCGCGACCAATTTGCCTGCTTTGTCGCGAACGCTGAACTTATGACGTTCCACATCGTATTGAATCGTGAAGAGTCCGCGTTCATAGACGTTGTACTCACACTTTTTCCCGAATAACGAGAACTTGTCTTTCAATTGACCAATCGCCTGTCCATCATGGTTCATCACGACCCATTTTTGGCAGTTCGGGATATATTTCCCGTGAGCGATTTGTCGTCCAGACAAATTGTGCACTTGAACACTGCCTTCCGCGTCGCGGTGAACAGATCCGATTGCATCATTTGTCTCATCATAAATGGTCGCCTCGCCTTGCGTAAAGACGCAACCTTTTACATAAATTAATTTGCGCACCGCTTTTTCCTCCTAGCACGTTCCAACCGTGATTGTTTGTATGTGTACGGTCGGGTATTACTGAAAACCCCAATCGTTTCTCTCAGTAGTATTTATCTCGTTTCAACTACTACATATTTCATATGACGAAGATGATTATTGCACCGATTTAAGAAAAAGACAACCCCTTTTTTTCGACATCATTTCTGATTCTGTCGAACTTGTGAAATTGTCGATGTTTATCGCTTGTATCCCGCTTCTTTTAAGAGTTCTTCAAGCTCAAATCTTGCAATCAGACGAACTTGATTTGGAGCAGCCAATTCATAGGCACTGTCCGTGAAAGTTGAGTTTGTCACGACCCATCCCTCATGTGCCTCATAATACGGTACGGCCGCTGCAATTTGTTGCACAGCTTCGAGACCGACCACTTTTTCATAGCGCTTCGCCTGTACCGCAATCGACCATCCATCCGGTGTTTCGAGTAACAAGTCCGCTCCAAAGTCACGCGATGCCGGTGTGACCACTACCTTATACCCGAGCGCTGTGAACACTTCCTCTAAAAACAGTTCAAATTCTCGACCATCCATTCGATCGATTCGATCGATCGTCGACAGCCGAACCTTCCAAACGAACCAGACGATTCCAATGAAAAGAAGCAAGATGCTGCTCCAAAGTGGTGCCCCGAACCACCATAAACACACGGCTCCAATCATACTAACAAGTAATCCGATCATCCTTATCTTTCCTTTCCGAGTCCTCTCTCCCACTTTACCTTTTTGAGGGCAGGAAATGAAAGGGGGATCTGTCGAATGATATAGAAGATGTGCTCGTCTGACACCACGAAGGAGGGATGACTGTTCATGGAGAATCATGCCAATCTCCAAAGTGAGTTACTACATGCATTACCTTACGGGATTGCGTTAATACAGAAAGATGGAACAATCGTTCAGGCAAATCGTCCATTTCTTGAGCAGTTCCCAGAGAATCTACAGAGACGTTCGAACCTTTTCCATATGGTCAATCAGTCACCCATCACGATGGAATTGTCCCGTCGGATGGAACAAGGACTTCCTTGGATGTATGAACTGCCGACGATGCGTGTCCATGCCATCCCGTGGGACAAACAATATATTCTTTCTATTGAACCATTGCCACACGATACACGCGTGACGATACAACACAATGCGTTTGAGGCGATGATGCGTACCGAACTCGACATGGCGATGATCATGACAGATGCGAATCTATTGATCACTCGTTTTAACCAAGGGGCAACAGAACTATTTGGCTACGCTCCTCATGAGGTGCTCTACGAAATGACACCGTTCGCTCTATTTGAGTCGAGAGAGTTAAGTGAAAAGCGCTCTTCCTATCAAGATGAGACGGAACGGTTGCTATCGTTTGAACAAATGTTGCGTCTCGCACTCGACAAAGGAGACCGGGAATGGAAGTTCCAATGTAAGGATCGGACACATTTCATCGGTAAATTATTCATGCATCCCGTATACGAGCAAGAGCAACTCGTCGCGTTCTTTTTCTTCGTATTTGATGTGAGTCCCGAAATCGAACTGAAACGAGAACTCCGCTATAAGGAACAACGCTATCGGATGTTTGCTGAATCCGTCATCGAAGCCGTCCTTTTCCATGAAGACGGGATGATACTCGATGCGAACAAAGCGGCGGAATCCATCTTTAAAATTCCTGCAGAGCAGATGGTAGGTCGCCAAACCGTTGAATTTATCGCGGAGGGATACCGGGCCGATGTGCTGCGTCGCATTCGGAACCATATTCAAACCCCTTATGAAGTGATTGGACGGCGTGAGGACGGCACATTCTTAGAAATGGAAGTATATCCAAAAGAAGTGACGTATCAAGGTCAAACGTTGCGGGTAGCAGTCATGCGTGACATTAGTGACCGCAAGAAAATAGAACGCATGCTCGAACGTGAAAAAAACGCGATTGCCCGTCAGCGCGATATCATCCAGTCCATCTTACAGGCATCGAACGAGGCGTTCGTCTTGACCGAATCGAACGGCAGTGTATTGTTCATGAACGTCCATGCGCGACGACTCATGGACTTACCGGGCATCGCTCCAAACAAAATTCAGGAGCGTATCCCACTCCTCTCTACGTTCCGCCCTCGCGACCGAAGCGAGATGTTGCGCAAGATGGACCAACTTCTTGATGGAACGACTAGAGAGGTATCCATGCGCTTCTCAATCCCACAGCCAAACGACCGGGACGAAGAATACTATGAAATGTACGGAACCATCATGGATACGAAACGACAAATCGGTATGGATAGTGGTTTCCTATTCGTTTTCCGAAACCGGACAGAAGAAGAACGGATGGATCAAATTAAAAATGAATTAGTGAGTACGGTCTCACATGAACTCCGGACACCACTTTCCTCCTTATCTGGATACATTGAATTGATGCTCGCTCGAGATTTGACACCCGAAAAACGGGAACGTTTTTTGAAGACGATGGCACGTGAGGCGCAGCGTCTGACTTCATTGCTCAACGACTTCTTGGATATTCAACGTATGGAAGACGGTCATCAGGAGTATAAACAAGATCACTTCTCTTTGAACGAACTTGTATTAGAAGTAATCGAGCGCTTTCGTGAAACGAATGACCATGCCATTCATTTTGATGACGCGGATGAGGACCTTCACCTCATTGCCGATCGAGACCGCATCGAACAGGTACTCGTCAATTTGGTTTCGAATGCCATCAAGTATTCTCCGAATGGACAAGAAATCGAAGTGAGGGTCCGACAAGACCATAATCAGGCTCATGTATCCATTCGTGACTTTGGAATCGGAATTCCGGAACATGCCTTCGAAAAATTATTTACAAAGTTCTATCGAGTCGACAATTCAGACACGCGTAAAATTGGTGGGACCGGTCTCGGTTTATCAATTTGTAAAGAAATCATCGAATCCCACGGTGGAAGCATCGAAGTGGAATCGACTGTCGGGAAAGGGTCGACTTTCACATTCACATTAGACTTAGCGGAGGAAACGTCATGAACAATTATGCCTTTACTGGATTCCCTGGTTTTTTAGCAGGTAAATTAATTGAACACCTCGCTTCGTTACCGCATCAAATCGGAACGATTTATGCGTTACACCTTCCGCATCAAACACGTGAGGCAGAAGACCTGCGTGATACCTTGCTCATAGCGACGTCACTTGCGCCACATCAACTTGTTCTCGTCGAAGCAGACATCACGTTACCCGAAGTCATTCTCGACCCGATTATGCGGTCTGTCATTGAACGAGACGTACATTACGTCTTTCACCTTGCTGCCGCTTATGATTTGAGCGTTTCTTATGACACCGGATATCGTGTCAACATTCTCGGGACGAAACATGTCACCGCCTTTGCCAAACGTTCGAAGTCATTGAAACGATATGTGTACTTCAGTACAGCCTATATTGCCGGACGTCGTCAGGGAACCGTCTACGAAAACGAGCTATGGCATCGGGCACAGTTTAAAAATCATTACGAAGCGACTAAATATGAAGCAGAGGCACTCGTCTCACGTGAGATGAGCACGATGCCCATCACCATCATTCGCCCTGGAATCGTGATTGGTCATAGTCAAACGGGCGAAACGAAAAAGTTTGACGGCGTCTATTTCGTCTTAAAGTTGATGCACCAGCTTCAGCAGATGCAACCACTCCCTTACATCGGGCGGGCGAACGTCGAAGTCAACCTCGTCCCGTACGATTACGTAGTGGAAGCGACCGCCTTCTTAGCGCATTCTCCTACCGGGATGAAACGAACGTTCCATTTGACGGACCCGTTCCCACATGGCGCACGGGAGGTCTATCGTATGTTGCATGAGACGATGTTTCAACGTGCTCCTCGCGGAACGGTCCCTCACGTTATTGCCGATGCCGCATTCACAGCCTGGAAGAACACGAAACAACTTGATGTCCCTCATGAACTACTTGAGTATTTCAAGCATCCCGTTCACTTTGACACGACACAAACGATTCGTGCGCTCGACGGAACGGGCATCGTTTGTCCGGACCTGCAAGACTATCTCCCGGAGATTGTCCATTATTTTATTGCACACAAAAAGCCCTGATTCGTCAGGGCTTTAACTATGATTCCATCCACTTGTTGATGTGACCTCTACAAAAAAACTGCACTCCTTTGATCAGGAGTGCAGCCTACCACATACTTTTATCCAATCAAAATCTTCTCTTTCGGATAACGAATCTTCCGGTCAGCTTGTCGTGCGACCGTAAAGAGAATCGTCAAAGACCCGACACGACCGAGTAACATCATGAACATGATCAACCCTTTCCCCGCATCGTTCAGTTCAGACGTTATCCCTAAAGATAACCCAACCGTTCCGAATGCCGAGACCGTTTCAAACAAAATGGCGGTCGCCGGAATATCGCCGTTCGTCAAAATGACAAGCGTCGTAATAGTGAGGATAAATAGAAAACTCGAAATCGCGACGACGTATGCCTTTTTCACTTGAAATGGACCAATCGTCCGTTCCATGATGACCGTTTCCTTCTTCCCGGCGATGAATGCCCACATATCTGCGAAAATCACCGCAAGTGTCGTCACTTTAATCCCCGAACCGGTTGAGGCCGCACCTGCCCCGATATACATCAAAATTAAAATCAAGCCGATCGAGGCCGGAGCCATCATTGAAATATCAATGGTATTGAAACCCGCCGTCCGTGTTGTCACAGCCTGGAAGAATGTGACGTGAAGCGCCTCACCGAGCGATCGTCCATACAGGACGCCTTCATTCGATACCCACTCAAACATCATAAGCGCGAACCAGGCGATTCCATTGATGACCATTAGAGATAAAATCATAATTTTCGAATGGAGAGCCAAACGTTTCCATCCTCTCACTTCCGTGGCATCGGCGATGGTCGTAAAGCCGAGACCCCCAATCATGATCATGATTGCAATCGTCACCACGATCCCTGTATTTTGTTCAAATGACATGAGACTGTCCGGGAACAAAGCGAATCCAGCATTGTTGAAGGCCGAAACCGCATGGAAAAAGCCGTAATAAAGTGACGTTCCGAACGAATAGTTTTCTGAACTATACAACTCGAATGTTAAGAACAGCATCCCGATAAATTGTACGATGACTGTTGTGAATACAATATTTCGAACGAGGCGAACCGTTCCGCCGGGTCCCGATAAATTCAATGATTCCTGCAAGAGAATTCGTTGTTTCAATCCGATTTTCTTCCCTAATACGCTGAGAAGCATCAAGGCAATGGTCATAAAACCGAGACCCCCGATTTGGATGAGGGCGACGATGACCAATTCTCCAAACAAATTAAAAGATGACCCGATATCGACCGTAGACAATCCGGTGACCGTTCCTGCGGAGGTTGCGATAAACAAACAATCAATCCAGGAAACCGCTTCTTCTTGGGCAAATGGCATATATAAAAGAGTGGCTCCTACGAAAATCGCGAGTAAGAACCCTCCAGCGATGAAACGGGCGGGTTTTTCAAAAATGATTCGATAGAATGCCTCGATTCGTTTCAAGCGCAACTCACGCGCTGACAATCTATGCCGCATCACGACATCTCCTTCACTTCTATTATTCTAAGCCTCATGTTACTCCTCGCTTTTATAAATGCCAACAAGAAAATGTATCTCTAACGTTTTCCCCGATTTTTTGGTATTATGGGAGATAGACTTTAAGAATGTTGAGGAGGTTGAATGAAACCGTGGACCCTAGTACGGTAGATCATTCGATAGAGGATGTCTCACGAAGGTTGGAGCGCCAATCACAATGTATGCCCGCTCACCTTTATTTTCAGCTAGAAGAGTTACTCAATTGGTCACTCGAGCAAGAAGTCGTGAATCAATTGTACGCATTGTTAAAAAAATACGACGTATTAACCGATATAGAGCGTGAAGAACGAAATATCAGCATCCAAATGCTGATTGATGAAAATGGCGCTTAATCATCGGGAACGCATGTTGCGGGAGACGAGTAGCGTCTCTCGCTTTTTTGTCCTGATTTATTTCGGAAAGGTGGAAAACAAAGACATGGATGTCGTTACGTTAGTCGGACTCATACTCGGGTTCCTCACCCTTGTCGGTGGAATGTTATTAAAAGGAGCGGGTGTTGCACCGCTGATCAACCCTGCCGCAATGGTTATCATTTTTGTCGGGACAGCCGCAGCGGTCAGTATTGCGGTCTCGAAAGAACAGCTACAGAACGTACCGAAACTATTTAAAATCTTGTTTAAAAAACAAGAACTCCCAAGTAAGTCTGGGTTACTCACACAATTCGTCGACTTGTCGACACAAGCTCGGAAAGAAGGTCTATTATCCCTTGAGACGGCACTCGAGCAAGTCGAAGAGCCGTTTCTACGCCAAGGCATGATGATGGTCATCGACGGCCAACCTTCCGAATATATTGCTGAAGTCATGTCCCGTGATATCGAAAACATGGAACAGCGTCACAAATCGAACGCCGATATTTTTACCCAGGCCGGGACATACGCCCCGACACTTGGGGTACTCGGAGCGGTTATCGGATTGATTGCCGCTTTGAAAGATTTATCGGATATTGAAAAGCTTGGACACGCGATTTCTGCCGCATTCGTCGCGACACTATTCGGGATTTTCACGGGATACGTCCTTTGGTTCCCGTTCGCGAATAAATTGAAGCAGTATTCGAAGAGTGAAGTCATCATCAAAGAAATGATGATTGAAGGGATTTTATCGATTCAAAGTGGTGAATCTCCAAAAACATTAGAAGATAAACTGTCTGTGTATTTGTCTCCAAAGGAGCGAGCTGACTATGAAGCGCAAAAAGAAGCATGATCATGAAGAACACATTCCAGAAGGATGGCTGATTCCATACGCCGATTTATTGACGCTCCTCCTCGCATTGTTCATCGTATTATTTGCATCGAGTAATATCGATCAGACGAAACTTGAGAAAATGTCGCGTTCGTTCAACCAAGTATTCTCCGGAGGCGTCAGTGTCTTCCAAGCTTCGACTGCTTCAAACAGTGATATTAGTCGAACGGATAAAACTAATACGACGGCTAACCCGCGGACGTATGAATTGGCTCAGCTCGACGAATTAAAAGAAGATGTAAACAAATACATTAAAAAGAACGGTCTAGAAAGCCAAATTAAAGCGACCATCAATTCTAGTGGTCTCGTCTTAACGATACAAGACCGTGCCCTCTTCAACTTAGGAGAAGCGACACTCGATGCGGATGCTCGAAACGTCGCTCAAAATATCAGTAAAATTTTAGAGAAGGCCGGTAAGCGAGAAATTGTCGTCTCGGGTCATACGGATAATATTCCAATCAATACAGCTCGTTTCCCTTCAAACTGGGAACTCAGTTCGGCACGTGCGACTGCGTTCATGCGCGGCCTATTGGCCAATGACGCCTTGAACCCTGCTCAGTTCACACTCGCAAGTTATGGTGAGTTCAAACCAATCGCAACAAATGATACAGAAGAAGGTCGTTCAAAGAACCGACGTGTTGAAGTGTTGATCAAACCGCTCGTCGACCTATCAGAAGGCGAACCGAAGATGATTGAAACCATCACGTTACCAAACTAACAATCACCCACTCAAACGAGTGGGTGATTTGTGTTATTGCATCAATTTAAAGTAGCGTCTCGCAAGTTCTGTCAGTGGACTTTCGAACAACCGTTTCCGCCAGTAAAGGTCTGTCACTTTCTTCACAGCCTCACTTCGTGAAGGATATGGGTAAATCATGCGGGACAGCTTTCCGATTTTATCACCACGTTGCATCGCATAGACGACGATTTGCATCCAGTCGCCTGCCGATTCACCGACCGCATGCGCTCCGATAATCTTTCCGTTTTTCTTTGTAATGACTTTGACAAATCCAGCCTCTTGTCGCTCCGCAATAAAACGGTCCACTTCGGATAGGTTCGCTTTATACGTCTCGATCTCATCTCCATGTTGTTCACGAGCCTCTTCCTCCGTCATGCCGACATGAAACACTTCCGGGTCCGTGAACGTAATCCATGGGAGTTTACTGTAGTCGACCTTGTTCCACAATCCAAAGAGCGCGTTCGCCACAACCGCCTTGCCTTCTTCGCCGGCTGCATGCGTGAACGGGAGTGTCTTAATCGTGTCTCCAATCGCAAAGATATGGGATTGGGACGTCCGATATGACGACGAAACATCGATATATCCTTTCGTCACCTGAACATTCGCCCGGTCAAGACGAAGTGCATCAATCCGAGGAACACGACCTGTCGCCATGAGCAGCTTGTCCGCTTCATATTCGACCGTTTCGCCGTTCACCTCTGTCGTGACACGAATGCGCCCATCGATTTCATCGACTCGTTTGACCTTGACGCCGACTTTCAACCGCATGGCCATCTCAAGTTGAGATTTTAAGTACGTTGCGACATCTCGATCTTCTTTCGGTAGGAAGTCATCCTGCGCCTCGAGTACGGTGACCTGTGAACCGAGTCGAACAAAGGACTGAGCCAATTCTAGACCGACCGCTCCGGCTCCGATGACAATCAGGCTTTCCGGAAGTGTCTCTTCTTCAAATACGGTTTCATTCGTTAAGTAAGGGACTTGATCGAGTCCATCAATCGGAGGTACGGTCGGCTTCGACCCCGTCGAGATGACGAATTTTTTCCCGATTAATAAATCGTTCCCTACCTTCAATTCAGTCGGGCTTTGGAACGAGGCTTCTCCGATATAGACGTCGACCCCAATCTTTTCAAAACGTTCTGTTCCGTCGTGGTCTTGTATGATGGCACGGGCTTTGTCGACACGGGCTTTTGACATTTGATAATGTTCGGCACCGTTAAATTCCGTTCCGAGGACACGTGCTGCTCGCATCATCGCATTCGCTTCCTTTGAAGCCGCAATCAATGCTTTTGACGGAACACATCCAACGTGCAGACAGTCCCCGCCTAAATGTTTGTTCTTTTCAACAAGCGCGACTTTCGCCCCTAAATTTGCTGCTCCCGCGGCTACCGTCATCCCGGCGGCACCGCCACCGATGACAATCAACTGATAATCCTTCATCGAATCAACCTCCGATATCGTTCACTTACATCTTCCATCCGTTTTCGATTCACGCCAAAGTCGGAATACCCAACACGTGACGCAGAACGGAATTCAATCTGTTGCGTCGTATCATCAAATAGAAAATCGATGTCGTCTTTAAATCGCATCACTTTCGACGTCACCACATAATGAAGTCCATCGTCTGTTTCCTTCACGAGTTCAGCCCGCGGGAGCTGATTCATCGCCATTTTAATCGCTTCAATCGATTGGTCGCGACTACCCGCATACGGTAACGGAGACATTCTCAATTCATTAATCGAGGTTTGCGTCGAGACAGCGTTCGGACTTCCTTTCAACGGCTTCAAGGATTGATTCGCCATAATAAAAACCTCCCTCATTCTACATACATCTATATGTAGCCTGAATTCGGGAGGTCTAATCCTATTAATGTAGTTCGCTCGGGTCGAGTGGCAGTAAGACGGTCACGGTCGTCCCGTGTCCAACCTCACTTTCGATGACAAGCTTTCCTTCGTGCGCTTCAATCAATTCTTTGGAGATGGCGAGTCCGAGTCCACTGCTCCCCTCTGTCACATGAGCTTGATAGAACATCTCGGTGATCCGCTGCAAATGCTCCCGAGAGATACCAGGACCTTCATCAATGATCGAGATGAAAGCGACCCGTTCCGATTGCACGAAGCGAATCGTCAGTGTGCCCCCTTCTGGTGAGAAACGAATCGCGTTTTCTAAAATATTTAAAAATACTTGCTTCAATCGATTCTCATCGAACAAGCCGACCGATTTTTGAGGATAGCGCTCGATGAGTGTAATCTCTTTGTCTTCAAGCGATTGCTTTAATTGCAGTGTCACTTTTCGCAACAAAGAGACTAAATCCAGCTCCTGACGATACAAAACCAATCGACTCTCTTCAATCTTCGTGTAATCGAGAAGTTGTTCGACAAGACCAATCATGCGCTCTGTTTCCGAATGAATGATGCTCAGACCGAGCTCCGTCTCTTCCGACAGTTTTTCGTCACCACCCCGAATTGTCTCCGTCCACCCTTTAATCGATGTAAGAGGAGTCCTTAGTTCATGGGAGACGCTCGAAAGAAATTCGTTCCGCGTCGATTGGTGTTGCTGTACTTTCGCACCTAAATAGGTGAGCGTTCGAGCCAATGCCCCGAGCTCATGTTTCTCGTTCGACTCAACGGATACGTCGAAGTCGCCCTGAGCCATTTCATCGGCGGTCTCAATGATTTTGCGAATCGGTCTAACGAAACGATCGGCAATTCGGATGACCGTGTACAGGGCGAGTAACCAAACCAAGACACCAATCATGACGACCGTCATCCAAATTTCGCGAATGAGCGTGTCTAAGTCTTCAAGCGGACGCGTGAAACTGATGGCAAACTCGGACGTATCGTTCGTCATGATGGGACTCGTGACCGACAAGTAATGCTCACTCTCGATGTCATAATCCTGTACGACCGACTCGCCTTGTGAAAGCTGCTGTAGCTGCTCCTGTGAAAAAGAGGACTGCTTCGTTCGCTGTCCTGTCGTTTTAACAATTGAACCGCTTCGGTCGACAATCGTCAAATCAGTCCCGGGATACCCGAATGTCCGAACGAGGACGGAAAAGGCACTCGGCGTTTCAAATCCAACTTGAGCTTGAGGGTATAGATATGCACTCGTGGTCGCATGACTTAGTAACGCTTCCGACTCGTACTCGTAATAATATCGGTAAGTCCCATAAGACAAGACTCCGACGAGCAAGAGCAAGACGATCGTTACGACAATCATCATGCGAATGACTAACTGTTGTTTCATGCCTCATGTCTCCGCCATTTATAACCATGACCCCACAACGTCTCAATATAGATTGGATGACTCGGATCATCTTCGATTTTTTGACGCAAGCGACGAATGTTGACATCGACTGTTTTTCGGTCCCCGAAATAGTTGATGCCCCATACAGCATCGAGTAACGCATCGCGTGATAAGACGATTTCTTCGTTTTGAACGAGATGACAAATCAAGTCGTACTCAGTCGGTGTCAAATCGATTGATTGACCGTACTTTGTCACTTGTTTTGCGGCGAGGTCGATGGCGAACGGTCCTGACTTCAACCGTTTTGAGTCTTTTCGTTTTACTTTCTCAACACGGCGCAACAACGCTTGGATGCGCGCCACTAATTCACCTGGGCTGAACGGTTTGGCGATGTAGTCATCTGCCCCTTTACCGAGCCCTTCAATTTTATCTTCTTCGAGCGTCCGTGCCGTCAACATGATGATCCCTACGTTTTCGTCAAGATCTCGAATGGCTGCACACGCCTCAAATCCGTCCATCTCCGGCATCATGACATCCAACAAGACGACATCGAACGGTTCGCGGTCAAATGCGGTGACCGCTTCTCGACCGTTCGTCGCCTCAAACACGTCGAATCCAGCTCGTTTTAGATTAACAATAATAAAGCTGCGAATTGCATGTTCATCCTCAGCTACTAAAATTCGATTCATATCGATTTCCACCTCTTCTAGAGTTCACTTCTCTACATTATAGTTACGTTTTTGCGACAAGGTTGTCAATTGACCTTAAAAAGGTTTAGGATGGAGTCATTAGATTCTGAAGGAGGACCCCCTACTACTATGAGTTACAAGATGATTGTATTGGATATGGATGATACGCTCCTCACGAGCGACCATACGATTTCCCCTAAGACAAAAGAAGCACTTCTCGATGCACAGGCGCGCGGCTATAAAGTCGTTCTCGCGAGCGGACGACCAACGTTTGCGATGTGGGATGCAGCCCGTGAATTAGAACTTGCGAAATACGGAAGCTACATTTTATCGTTCAACGGCGCCTCGGTCATCGATTGCGCGACAAACGAGGAGATTTTCTCGAGCACGCTCCAGCCGGATACAGTCGCCCATCTCCATGATATCAGTGAACGGGAAGGAATCGCGATTCATACGTACGTTGGTAACGAAATCGTAACCGATCGCCCGAACCCATATACCGATATTGAAGGTGAGTTGACAGGCATGCCGGTCATTCATGTCGACAATTTTAAAGATGCCGTGACGGCTCCGGTCGTTAAATGCTTGATGCTTGCCGATGGCGACACACTCGCTCCAATTGAGACGAAGCTACAAGAAGAGTTGGCTGGTAAATTGGCCGTCGCCCGCTCAAAACCGTTCTTCCTTGAGTTTACGGAAGCCGGCGTCACAAAAGGAACGAGTCTCGCCTTCCTAGCAGACCAACTCGGCATCGCGCAAAAAGAAGTCATCGCTTGTGGCGATGGAAACAACGATTTGACGATGATTGAATGGGCCGGCCTCGGCGTCGCGATGGGAAATGCCAACACGACGGTCAAAGGGAAAGCGGACTTCATCACAAAATCAAACAACGAAGACGGAATCGCTCATGTCATCGAAACGTACATGACGGACGTACTCGTCACGCAATAAGCTTCTGATTGTAGAAAGGGAGGAAGGAAGATGAATAAAGGGTTGAAACGAGCTGGAGTCGGATTGATTGGAACAGCGGTCGCAGGAGCGGCTTATGTATTTCTCTCACCGAAACCGGCCACACGTTTAATCAAAACTTCGTTTGCGGGGGGAAACGAAGTAGAGATGAAGGGATTCGAGGAAGTCGTTCAAAAGACGTCTGTCCGAAAAGACATCGACTACTTGTCTTCTTATGATAACGGAACGTTTGATTTGATTCGCTATGAAGGCGACCGAAAACCTGTCCCAACAATCTTTTGGGTACATGGCGGATCATTCGTCGGTGGGGATAAATCGGATGTGTTAAAATACGCCACTTCGATTGCGAGTAACGGCTACAACGTCGTCAGTATCAATTATGCGCTCGCACCTGACGTGACGTATCCGACCCCGCTCAAACAAATCGAAGAAGCGTACTCGTTCATCGCGGAGAACAACGATCGCTTCCGTCTTGATTTGGACCGCGTCTTCTTCGCGGGTGATTCGAATGGTGGACAGCTCACCGCACAATTTGTCGGCATCCAGTTGAATGACGACTATTCGCCTTCTGCCGAAGTGGGACAAGTCGTACCGAAGTCCTCTATTCTCGGAGCGATTCTTCTATCCGCTCCACTCGACTTGAAACGATCGTGGCTCGAATCATCGAAATCAGTGAACCGCTTCTTGTTCAAACGCATCGGATGGGCTTACTTCGGCACATACACTTGGGAAACACTCCCGGTCGTTGCAGAAGCATCGCCACTCGTCAATGTGCCGGCCACATTCGTCCCGACGTTTATCGCGGACGGAAATGACCATTCCTTTGAGGAACAGGCGAAAGAATTTGCGACAGTACTCTCTGGTCGCACGGATGTGACGACTGTGTTTTATGATCGAAACGAGCACGAACTCGGCCATAACTATTACTTCGAAATGGACCGCCCAGCGGCCAATTCCACGTATCGTCGTTTGATTACGTTCTTACGTGAAACGACAAATCAATCCGTCTAATACACAAGAGGCGACGTTCTCCTACTATGGAAAACGTCGCCTCTTTTTCGTTAGCGCAATAGGTCGAACGCGCGACCAATCAGTTCATTTCGAGATGGGGAAGTCTGACGCAACGCTTCAAGACGTTCAATCAATGTCTGTTTCAGTCCTTCATCCTTCACCAACTCCAGACACTCGATGTGTAATAACCAGGCGTCAGGGTGGTTCGTTAAGATCTCTGGGATGAGACCGTCGATTGATTCTCCCCGCTCACGCATGAGATGGATGCGATTGAACATCGGATCATCGTTCGTCCATACACGTTCATCCCGTTCGATAATCACAGGTTTTTCAATGATCATTAATTCGTCTACCGTGGTTCCCGGGAAAACGGATGGAAGCGAATCGACCCGTACTTCGAGCGAGTCGAGTGTGATCGTCCGTCCTTCTAATTGAACGATCACGTCTTCGAGCGCATCAGATGCACATGCTTGACGAACGGTCAGCCCGTCCTCAAAGAGGTCATCCCGGTCTAGCGCAGATTCCGTGTCATGGACAACGAGGAGTCCATGACGCTCTCGTTTCGTTAACTGACCACTTTTTACAATGGTACATTCATCCCATTGAATGAGCGTATGTTCGTTCGACTCCGTCATGTGGCGAACGATGCCGACACGTTCTGATCCATCCTCGAGTCGAATCGTCGATTGACTTCCCGACGCCAACGCTTTCGCCACAGATTCAATCCCGCCTTTTCGAATCGCCATTCTTCCTTCTAATTCATCTAAGACAGAAGAGAGTGTATCAAAGTCAGGAATGACAAACAGCTCTTTTTGCATGTTCGTCACGTCCTGCTTCGTCTGTAACGCATGTTCTAAGTCGAATGGATGTTTGATGACCGCATCCGTCAGACAGTGACGGCTCTCCCCTACCGATGATAAGAGACCCGCCCCGTAAATCATCGGGTTGTCTAGGTCGCCAATCAATCCGAATTCAACGGTCCACCAAAAGATACGCGCGACCTGTTGTGCCTCAGAAAAGCCAGTCACTTGTGCTTTCGCCTCATGTACGGCTTTCTCCGCCGCCTCGATGTCTTGCTCGGTCGAATTGGCATTCTCCTTCACAATCGTCAAGCGTTTCAATGCGGCGAACGAGGCATGTTCTTCTCGGTTCATGAACGCCTTTGCCCCTAATTGACCGAAGCGTTTGACGATTGCTGAAAACGTCGGGTCCATCAACATTGGCGCATGTCCCGCCGCCTCGTGAATGATGTCAGGGGCTGGACTGTATAAAATATTCTCGACTTTCCGGATATCTGTTGCGACCGGCAGCATCCCGTTTCCTTGGAAGTCAAAAAAGGCAACACCGGGGATGAGTCCATCCACTGCGACTGTCGACCATCCGGCCGCCTGCATCTCGTCTGTCATCTGTTCGACGTTCGGCAATCGGTCCGGTCCCATTCCCGTCCGTTTCAATCCTTCGATGTAAAACGGATGCGCCTTCCCTTCTAACGTGTGCAAGTTCAACCGCAACACGAAACGCCAAACGGCGTGATCCGTTGGTGTGTATTCATTGTAGAACTGCGGTGAGATATGTGGGGCTAGGTGTTTTGGAATCGATTGTGTCAACATGTGAAGTCCTCCTTTAAAATCAAAAAAATCCCTATCGATTGAATCGATAGGGACGACAAAGCCGCGGTACCACCCTGGTTGCTAGAGAAATTCTAGCCGCTTGAATCCGATAACGGGGGACCGCTCAATGATGAGAGCTCGGGAACTGTAATTCGATTCATCTTTTGGGCGTGTTCGCAGCACCACACGCTCTCTGGGCCAGGGAAGATGTCTCTACTTCGGTTCTTTCTTCGCTTTAATTATTTATCTTTTATACAGTTATGCTGTTATGCATATATGCTTTTAAGCACTAAAGTGACGTCTTGTTAGTTACTTTACCAAACGTTTTTCGACGCGTCAACAAAAAACAGCCTACGAATTTCCGTAGACTGTCAGAGACACCACTCAATCGGAGATTGTCCCCACTCCTTCAATGCATCGTTTACTTGGGAGAATGGCTTTGAGCCGAAGAAGCCTCGATGGGATGATAACGGACTCGGATGAACGGAAGTGAGCACTTTATGTTGATCTCCGATCCATTTCATTTTCTTCTTCGCATCATTTCCCCACAAAATGAATACAATCGGTTCCTCACGACTCCCTAGCCGCTCAATGATGGAATCCGTGAACTGCTCCCACCCTTTTCCGCGGTGAGAGCCCGCCTTCCCCGCTTCGACCGTCAATGCTGTGTTTAAGAGAAGGACCCCTTGTTTCGCCCATTTTTCGAGATTCCCACTCTTCGGTAAATCACACCCAACGTCATCTTTTAATTCTTGAAAGATGTTTCGGAGAGACGGTGGGAAACGCACCCCGTCCTGCACCGAAAAACTGAGTCCATGCGCTTGATTCGGTCCGTGGTACGGATCTTGCCCTAAAATGACGCATTTCACCTCACTAAATTTCGTGTAAATAAATGCGTTCCAAATATCTTCTCGGGTCGGGTAAACGATCGTCTCTTCATACGCTTGGTCGACGAATTGCTTCAACTGTTGAAAGTAAGGCTGTTTCATCTCCTCTTGGATGATATCCGTCCAGTCTCCAAGTAGTCGACTCGATAACTGATCTGCCATTGCATACTCCCCTTTCCCTTTGTATCATACCCAAAATGATTGCATACAAAAAGACGAGTCGGTCGACTCGTCTCTCCAGGTTATACCGTTACAGCGCCTGCAACTTCTTTCGCAAGTGCTTCTGCTTTCGCTTTTGCATCCGCAACGATTTCTTCGATTTTGTCTGGGTATTGGTTCATCCCTTCAACCGCTAACGTCGTCACTTCAGATACACCGACAAACGCAAGCGCTTGGCGAAGGTATGCATCTGCAAAGTTAAGGTCTGTTCCTGTATAGATTCCACCTGTTCCTTGGATGTGGATCGCTTGTTTGTTTTCAAGTAAGCCGACTGGACCTTGCTCTGTGTAACGGAACGTTTTACCCGCCATGAGAACACTGTCGAGGAACATCTTCATGCGTGCTGGGAAGAAGAAGTTCCACATTGGTGTCGCGAATACGTAAAGGTCCGCTTCCATGAACTTCTCGAGCATGCCGCTCATTGTTCCTACTTTCTTCGCTTCTACGTCAGTGAGTGCTTCGCCTGAAGCGAATTTGCCCCATGCACTGAGTACGTCCCCATCGATTTCTTGAACATCGACATCGTAGAGTTCGATTGCTTCTACTTCGATTGATGCGTTTTCTGCTTGGAGTGTCGAAACGAATGTTTCTGCCACTTGTTTGCTGTATGAAAGTTCAGTTGGTTTCGGGTTAGCCGATACATATAATACTTTAGTCATCGTAAAATCCTCCATTTGTGTAATCTCTAATTTTCAATAACAGTTAGAACTATATCATCTGTATATCTCATCGTCAATTAGTTTAACTTCAAGATATTAAACAAAAAAGCAACGGGCTTTATTTGCCCGCTGCGTTGTAACCGACTCGTTTCAATAATGAAATTAATTGTTCCGTCTCATCTTCACTTAACGGTCCATATATATCTTTGAAGATTTCGATGTGTTGTGGATAGACGACGTCCATGAGCGCCTTTCCATCGTCTGTCAACGAAGCGTATGTGACGCGACGGTCAGATGGGCAGGCGATTCGTTCAATCAATCCTCGCTTCTCTAACTTATCAATCACGTAAGTCACGCTACCGCTTGTAATCAAAATCTGGTCTCCAATCTGTTGTAACGGGGTATCGCCTCGTTTATACAGAACGGATAAAACACCGAACTCTGTTGAATTTAGCTGGTGGCGTCGTAAATCTTCTTTTACACGATCACTGATGGCATCCATCGCACGCGCAAGAACGACCCATGCCTTCAATTCAAGGGATTCAATCATGTCGGTTTCACCTCAATTCGTTCATCTTATATCACTAGTATAGCAGGACTTATGAAGTATAAGCCGGGAAAAATACTTCGTCAAGGAACTTCTTCATTGTCGCTTATGTCGGAAACGTTTAGAATGGTAGTATTGTGATTTTCAGAAAGGGTGGACCGTATGCGTGAGTATTACGAAATTTCATTGACGATCAAACGGGAGTTTTTGCACGCTGTCATCGATTTGTTGAATCGAGAAGGCATCGCACCGGACTATGCGCTTGAAAAAGAAGGCGCAGTCTTTTTATTATTCAATCATTTACCTTGGCCAAACGTGACCCGTGAACCGCATGCTGTGGAACGTTTCTTGTTGACGTTGAAACGATCGGATTATTTGTTCGTCAAAACGAAACGTAAATCACCGGTCCCCGACCATGAACCGGTTGCGTGTATGGGTGCCTTAGTCTCACCATTTAACGAACATTTACGCATCGAGCTCGCGGTCGACGAGTCAGAAGCGAGTCATTTAGATATGTCCGCATTTCGCCATTATTAAACTCTCTATCTGTTCTAATCCCCCATGAAGGTCAGCCCACAAGTGTTGACGGTCATGGGGGATTTTTAGGAGTAATTGATTTCTCGTACGGGAATAAAGGACAGTATTCGAACTGAAAAGGAGATATGCCGGAATGGACAAAGTCATGTTGATCGTTAATCCATCCTCAGGAAAAGAGTTAGGGGAAAAACACGCGACACATGCGGAGGAAGTATTACGTGAAAGATATGGACAGGTGGATGTCCGCTTCACCGAAAAAGAAGCAGATGCAACCCGATTCGCACGAGAGGCATCGGAAAAAAACTATCGTGCGGTCATTGCGATGGGGGGAGACGGAACCTTGAACGAAGCCGTAACCGGACTTGCCGAAGCGGAACATCGTCCCGATTTTGGCATCATTCCACTCGGTACAGTAAACGACCTCGCCCGTGCACTCGGTGTCCCCAACGATCCAAAAAAAGCAATCGAGGCGCTCCGTGATGCTGAACCCACACCAATGGATATCGGTAAATATGAGAACGGCTATTTTATGAATGTGATCGCGATTGGACTGATTGCCGAAGCTGTCGACGAAGTAAGCGTGGAAGATAAGACGAAGTGGGGTCCGTTCGCCTATTTAATCGAGGGCGTGAAAGCCTTCCGTGAACATAGTCCCTATGATCTGAAAATCGAGAGCGAGGATGGTCAATTTGATGATGAGGCGTACCTCGTTGTCATCGCGCTGACGAATTCGGTCGGAGGATTTGAGAACTTTGAACCCGATGCACGTCTTAATGATGGTCTTCTTCACGTCTATATCTTTGAAGAACTTGGATTGAAAGACGCGCTTCAATTAACACCTGCCCTGTTCACAGGAAAATTGAAGGAAACGGACAGCGTCACTTCGTTTTGCACGACACACGTGAAAGTTACTTCATCCGAATCCCTTCCAGTCAACGCAGATGGTGACACGGGCGGCACATTACCGCTCACCTTCGAAATTTTACCAAGTCACTTAAACGTGTTGAAACCACTCTAAGAGCAGGATTTTTTGACGAATCAATCGAATGTGTTCAAGCGAGAAAGGAGAATGACTTATGAATATCTCGCTTGTTCCACTAACAACCGCATCCGACGAACTCGTCCATACATTCAATCGATGGAATAACGATCCTGAAATCGTACACCTCATTCGTCCGAGTCGCTCTGAAGAAGAATTGACTGCCTCTTATAAAATGACAGTTGACGATTTAGAAGAACGACTTCTGACACATGATATTTTTCTCATTTACGCAGACGATCATCTCGTCGGCGAAATGAATGTCATGTACGATCCGCCCCATCTGTATCACCAAGAACCCGGTACAGCATGGCTCGGTTTCGTCATCGGCGAAGCCGTTGGTCGTGGGAAAGGTGTCGGCACGGAAGCGCTCCGCCTCTTAGAAGAACGACTAAAAGAACAACACACCCCTCGTATGGAACTCGGCGTATTCGCCTTTAACCATGCAGCACATCGCCTGTATACGAAATGTGGTTACCAGGAAATCGGACGTATTGAACAGTTCACCTATTGGGACGGACAATTTTGGTCTGATATCCGAATGGAAAAACGACTCGACTAAAAAATCCTTCCACGCCGTGTGGAAGGATTCTTTATTTAATTATTCAAATTCTCGACTTCAACGATGCGGAAACCTTTTTGCTCAAGCTTGGCAACCACTTTGTTTTTCTTATCCTCATCACAATCTGGTGGTAAGGTCACCAATACTCGACGCAACACTTTACTCTTCGCATCGAGGGTCATAAGACTCGCAATGGATGTATACTTGTTGATCACTTTCGTAATTTTTTCGAGTGCCCCGGCTTGTTCACTCAAAGCAATCGTCAAGACGTAGCTACCCGTATCGCGACTCCACGCCTCTTCAAGCATTCCTAACATCTTCCCGTGTGGAAGAATTCCATAGAATTCGTTGCTTTCGTCTTTTAATACGGCAATGTACGGTAACTCTTTAATTGAGAAGAATACTTCAAAAAAGCCATCTGATTCATGTACGTACTTTTGTGTATTCTTAATAAGCGTCATCACATTATCGTCCATGTTTTCCCCGTTCATTCCATGACGATAAATATGCATTTTATAAATGTTACCGCGGAAAAATGTTCCCGTCTCATCTAAAACAGGTACACAGCGATAACCTGTCTCTTCAAGCGTATGAAGCGCTTCCCGCAATGTTGCCTTTTCACTGATGGTGACAACATCCTTCTTCGGGATACATAAGCTATGCACTAACATGCGATTTCCTCCCAGCCAATAATAAAGTGGTCTACACCCTATTCATTATTATTCCCCAAATATGATGAATATCCTGCATGTTTTTTCTGAAAAGTTATGAACACTTCTTATAATCCTTGCATTTGTCGGAATTCAAAAAAGTCGTTATAGTGAAACTATCCAAACAGACAAAGGGGATGGACGATTATGACGATGAAAAAAGCATTGACGATTGCCGGTTCTGACACAAGTGGTGGCGCGGGAATCCAAGCCGACCTCAAAACGATGGAAGAACTCGGTGTGTATGGCATGACAGCCTTGACAGTGATCGTGGCACAAGACCCACACAACGCATGGAACCATGAAGTCTTTCCAATCGAAACGACACTGATTGAAAAACAAATCGATACGGTCCTCGCTGGAATCGGAGTGGACGCAGTGAAGACGGGTATGCTCCCGACACCAGAAATTATCGAACTTGCCGCTCGTAAAATCAAAGAGTATGGCATCGAGAACGCGGTCGTCGACCCGGTCATGGCGTGTAAAGGTGCCGATGAAATTCTCGATCCGAACGTCGCGGTGGCAATGCGTCAACACCTCGTACCGGTCGCAAAAATCATCACACCAAACTTATTCGAGGCGCGCATGCTCGCTGGCCTCGACAAAACACCGTCAACGATGGACGAAATCAAAGAAGCCGCTCGTTTAATTCACGAACTCGGCGCAGAGATCGTCATCGTCAAAGTCGGTGGCAAGCTCGGATTTGATACAGCGTTCGACGTCTTGTACGACGGAAATGAATTCCGTCTGCTCGAAAGCGAAAAAATCGAGCCTGCATTCACACACGGTGGCGGATGCACGTTCTCGTCTGCCATCGCGGCCTCTCTTGCAAATGGCCATACGGTTGATGAAGCGATTGAAATCGGAAAAGAGTTCATCACTGAAGCCGTTCGTCACTCATTCCGTCTAAACCAGTATGTAGGACCGACGAACCACACAGGATACCGCAAAAAAGTAGCAACACAATCGTAAACAGATGACCCGGAACCACGCGTTTCGGGTCATCCTTTCCATTGGAGGGACTGACGTGAAAGCGATTCAACCTGATCACATTCAGCACTATTTAGACAATCACGTCGCGACACCACTTTTCGTTCATGTCGAAACGACGAACGGTGCCTACGCGACACATAATGACCCCGACTTCCATAACGCCGGGATGTTTATCCGTAACGCCAACATCAAATATAGCATCGGTCAAATCAAAGGAAACGGACCTTACCGTGTCGGTTTAAAACTCGATCATGGCTGGCTCTATGTTGAAGGGTTGACCGACTACGAGTTGCACGGTGAACAATTGTTACTCGCTGGTCACGATCGACTCGGTCGACTGGCCTGTGCACTGCATATCGATATCAAACCGCTCCCACAAGGCGCATCGGAGGTGGAGAAACAATGAATGGTCCATTACTCGTCATTTTCCCACATCCGGACGATGAAGCGTTCAGCTCAGCCGGAACGATCATCCAACATCGTCAACAGGGACTTCCGGTCACATACGTCTGCCTGACACTCGGTGAGATGGGACGTAATATGGGTTCTCCCATTTTTACAACGCGCGAAGAGTTACCAAAGATTCGAAAACGCGAATTAGAGGACGCGTGTCGTATGATGGGCATCGAAGATCTGCGCATGTGGGGACTTCGTGACAAGACCGTCGAGTTTGAGGACGAGGCAGAGCTCGCCGACCGTTTCCGCGCATTGATTGACGAAGTGAAGCCGGAAACCGTCATCTCGTTCTATCCGGGATATGCCGTCCACCCGGACCATGAAGCGACAGCTCGCGCCGTTGTACGAGCACTTCAAGAGATGGGAGAGGCACGTCCTGAGTTCTTAGGTGTTGCCTTTGATCGCCGCACAGAAGACGAACTCGGACAACCACACGTCATCGTCGATGTAACGGATGAGAGTGAACAGAAGAAAGACGCCCTGTTTGCTCATCGGTCTCAGACGGAAGGTCTACTTCGTGCGATTGATAACGCAGAAAACGCCCACGTCATGGAGTTACTCCAACGTGAGCGCTTCTATCATTATCCGTTCTCATGATTCATAGGCTAGACGGGTCATATAAAGCAATGCCCCAACGGTCCCAAGACCGATTAACGTTCCAAGTACTACAACGATTTGTCCCATGTTTTCACCTCTTCTATACTTTACGAACAATTCTATTCATTGGTTTCAAACACGTGCTCTTAGCACGTGTTTTTTTAGAAGTAAAGAACGTAAATCACAACAGCCAATACGATTCGATAGACCGCAAATGGCATCAATTTCACTTTGTTGATCAGTTTCAAAAAGAATTTAATCGAAAGAAGTGCGAACAAAAATGCGCTGATGAAACCGACGATAAACACGGGTAACGTATCGAGCGTGAAGTACGTCCACTTGCTATAGAGTGACAACGCACTCGCTCCAAACATGATCGGTACCGCCATGATGAACGTAAAATCTGCCGCTGCACGGTGACTCATCCCGAGGAGAACCCCTCCAGAAATCGTTGAACCGGACCTTGAGAACCCTGGCCATAGCGAGAAACATTGAATCAACCCGACCCCAAGTGCTTGCTTGTACGTGATGTCATCTAGCGTGGAGGTCGTCTGACGCTTCACGCCTGATAAATCTGCGGCAATCATAAAGAATGCCCCAATGACTAACCCAATCAACACCGTCTTGACCGAGAAGAGATGTGTATCGATGTAGTCCTCAAACAGTATACCGAGGACGCCGGCAGGCAACAATCCGATCAAAATATGTACGAGATTGAATTGGCGTGCGGTCCCGCTTTGCCTTAAGGTGAGCAGCGACTTCGGATTCAACAACGCTTTGAACCGGTCTCGAAAGACGACAACGACCGCTAAAATCGATCCTAATTGAATGACGATTTTAAACGTGTTCGCTACTTCCTGCCCTAAAAACTGACTCGAATTCAACCAGAGACCGTCCACGAGAATCATATGACCGGTCGACGAGACCGGTGCAAATTCCGTCAATCCCTCGACGACACCTAACAAAAAGCCTACAAATAATTCATACCATTCCACATTGTTTCTCCTATTGATTCATCAAGATTATTCTCATCATACACTTCTCGACACAATCTTTCGTCCGTCTTAAGACGTAAAAACAGACATGGCTTATGCCCCATGTCTGTAAAGGTTAGCGGATAATCGCATGAACGAACCAAACGACAAGCCCAATGAGTATGAACGCCCAAAATAGCGACGCTGTCGTCCCTACAATAAAGACTATCCCCAACACAAGGATACCGAGATGCCACAGCATCGAGACAGATGATTCGGTCGTCGCTCGAATGGATGAAGGAACTTGGTGGTGCAAAAGTCCATAATAGAGCGGCTCCATCGCCCCATACAATAGAGCTAGGAGTCCCATCACACCGATTCCAATCGGACTCGGGAACAACCCGACGAGGAGAAATCCACCGCCCATTAACCAACCGAACCCGTTTAACCAACGCTCGGATGACGCAAATCGTATAAGCGTCCCCGCAAAAAGTTGACCAGGTAACTGAATCAAAAGCAGGACGCTTGAAATGGCACCAAACCAGTAGATCGGGATGGATACATCACGTGCGTACAATTGCCAGAATTCATCGATGAAATTGAATGCGGACACAGCGGCCAAAAATCCGATGGTGACGTTACGAAGGGTTGTGTGCGACCATACAAATTCAAAACCTTTCAATAAGTGCCGCCACGTCAAGCGCTCTTCTGCTTCACTGTGAACGGGTTCAACGAGAAATACACTACACACGGTCGCCATCAATAAACTGAGAATGGAAAGTCTGTAGTTCCACTCCAAGGGAAGGTACTGAGCCAACATACTGCCGCTCAATGCCGCCGTCACAGCGGCAACAATTCCAATCGCGTTCAGTTTACCAAGAACCCGTTCGAACGACGACGCTTCATGACTTTCTTGTAAGGACTCGTATAGCAGCGCATTCTCTGCTCCACTTCGAATGACCGACCCAATGGCCGAACAGCTGAGGGCGACAAAAAATCCGCTGAAGGTGAACGAGTATAACAAGATCCAAAACGATAACCACTCCAAGGCTACACCTACCTGGATCAGCCGACGCCGTGTCGTCCGGTCCGCCCACACGCCGGTCGGCACTTCGAACAGGACGATGATGAGCGCATAGATCATCTCCAAATAGACGACTTCTTGAATGGTGATGCCTCTTGACTCCCAAAACAATCGTTCAATCACGTATGCGGGAATTAACCCTTCAAACCAACGAATCCACCCTAACCAAATGATGTTTCGACGAACTTAACTCGGTGAACGTACTCGTTTTCTCATTTGAATCTCCTCCTTACTTGTCTATTCCCGAATACACAAAAAAAACCACGAGACGAATCTCGTGGTCGACGTGTTATTTTAATAAGTTGAGCATCTCTCGATTGAATGCCGGGATATCATCCGGCTGACGGCTCGTCACGAGCTGGTTTTGACAGACGACGACTTCTTTGTCCGCATATTTCGCACCGGCATACTCCATGTCGACTTTAATCGATTTGTAGCCGGTCGCGTCACGACCTTCTAACGTCTTCGCCGTAATTAACAGCTGAGGTCCGTGACAAATCGCAAAGACAGGTTTTTTTGCGTCCATAAAGGATTTGGCGAACGAGACGAAGCGCTCGTCTTCACGCAATAAGTCAGGAGAGAATCCGCCCGGTAAGAGAAGGGCATCAAAATCTTCCGGCGATACATCGTCAATCGATTGATCGATGTTCACTTTCGCCTCTCCTTGCTTCCCTTCTACCGTGTTGCCCGCTTTCTTCTCGATTGTCACGACGTCATGTCCCGCATCCACCAATGCGTCACGGGGACCCGTGAATTCTACATCTTCAAACATATCTGTAATGAGCGTTGCTACTTTTGCCATGTTCTAAACACTCCCTCTGTTTGTTTTATGCACATAGGGACTGTTCCACTGGCATGAATCCGTTAAACATCTCAAGTGGCGTTCAACGGAACTTCGAGACGTATGGATTGTCGCGTTCAAAGAAGCGATACGGGTAGTCACGCGCCTCTCCCGTGTTCGGGATCCCGATGCGCGGCCCCGCCTCGATCACTACTTCTGTCTCACCCTCCACGATGTAGAGTGGGTCTTGTTGAAAGGAATGACCATATAGATCCATGGTGATACCGAGTGCTTTCGTCAACTTTCCTGGTCCATTCGTTTGGTCATATCGCTTCACCCCGGGACGGTTCGTTGCAATCCATTCATGTCCTTGAATCGGTTCGACGGCTCGAATCAACACGGCTTCCGGAGTACCGACCGGACCGCTGACCACGTTCAGAAGCGTATGCGTATGCATTTGGTATGTGTACACATGCCCGGGTTGTCCGAACATGACTTCCGTCCGCTTCGTTCGACGCCCTCCGAAGCTATGCGCTGCTCGGTCGATGGCACCGAGGTAAGCTTCTGTCTCGACAATCTTTGCGATGATGTCACCTTCTGGATGTCGCCTTACTAAATATTGACCGAGTAAGGCACGCGCCAAATCAAGTGTCGGTTGTTCATAAAATGCTAAATCGAGTCGCTTCATGGATACACCTCCGTTTGTTACATTTTCTCAAAACTCATATGCTACACACAAAAAAGATGCCCTACGTTGCAGGACACCTTGATATTATGATGCGATTTTGAGCGATTCACGTTGCTTCCCCAATCGGACGTATCCCAAAATGATGGAGAAGATTGGGCTGAGCCAAAGGAAGAAGGCGAACGGTGCGTACTCCAATACAGGTACGCCGAGTGTCGCTGCGAAGAACGCTCCCGAGACACCCCAAGGAATGAGTGGGTTGATCACGGTCCCACCATCCTCAAGCGCACGTGACAAGTAGCGTGGGTCGATCCCTCGATCGATAAACCCTTGTTTAAATGCCTGACCTGGCAAGAGAATCGACAAGTACTGTTCTCCTGCGAGCAAGTTGACACCGATTGAGCTGAGAACAACTGATAAAACAGAACTTCCTGGTGACTTCAAACGCTCGAGCAACGATTCAACGATGGCTTGGAAGACACCGAGTTCACGTAACAAGCCACCGAACGCGAGGGCGATCAAGACGAGACTGACCGACCAAAGCATCGATTCAAGACCACCACGATCGAGTACCGTCGCAATCGTCTCATTCTCGACACCTGACTTGAAGCCCGACTGCATGACACCGAGCCAGTTCGAGATGCTCCAGTTGCCTTGAACGAATCCAGCCGTCAATACACCCGCGAACATCCCAACGAGCATCGTCGGTAAGACCGGCATCCGACGGAACGCAAGCACTGCGACGAGCACAGGGGCAATCAACGTGAGCCATGAGAGGTCGAACCGTCCGCTGAGCGCGGCTTGCGCCTCTGCGATTTGAGTCGTGTCGGCAGTTTGACCGCTACGTCCGAGGAACATGAATAAAATCAACGTGATGATGAACGCCGGAATCGTCGTCCCCATCATGAAGCGAATGTGGTCGAACAGTTTGACACCCGCCACTGCCGGCGCAAAGTTCGTCGTATCCGACAACGGGCTCATCTTGTCTCCGAAGAGGGCACCCGATACGATCGCACCTGCGGCGAGCGCCGGCGAGATGCCTAGTGCCGTCCCGATTCCAAATAAGGCGACACCGACCGTTCCGACGGTTGTAAACGCACTTCCTGTGAAGGTCGAGACGATCATCGTGATTAATAAGACACTCGGTAAGAACCATTCCGCAGAGATTGTATTTAGACCGATGGAGAGGATCGTCGCGACCGTCCCGGACATTTGCCATACTCCGATGAGCATCCCGATCAACAACAAAATCAATACCGGCATGATTGCTTCACGAATCCCGTTGATCATCGCCGTTTCAATCTGTTTGAAGTCGCGTGAACGATAATACGCGTATCCACCTACCATTACCATTGTGCCAAAAATCGCCATATGTGGCGTCGCTTTGGCCAAAAACATCAGTGCGAGCAAGGTGATCCCGCTCATCAACACGACGAATACAGCTTCTTTTCCTTTCATCTGCATCGACGTCCCCTCCTTTCGTTATATCATGATTATTTATTATTTCGCCTAACCGCTTAAACGCTTTTATGCACAAAAGCGTGTCAGTGATGTTTTTTACTATACTCGCTTCCTTTCTCCCTGTCAAACGTCTTTTTATGATAAATTATATGCTTGAGGGTGACCTCCGGAGTTCGTAACCTCCTCCGACATCAAAACTAGCGAAAAGGAAGTGTGCTTCATGCAACACGAAAAAGCTTTGGTCGTCTTTAGTGGTGGCCAAGATTCAACCACTTGCCTGTTTTGGGCAAAACAACAATTCTCTCATGTGGAGGCGGTGACATTCGCGTATGGTCAACGCCATGATGCGGAAATCGAGGTCGCAAAAGAAATTGCGGCAGAACTCGATGTCCCACACCACATCCTCGACTTGTCTTTACTTGGACAACTCACATCAAACGCGCTCACGAGACACGATCTCGACATTGACAATGCGGATGTTCCAAACACGTTCGTCGATGGGCGCAACCATCTATTCTTATCATTTGCGGCCGTCATGGCCAAACAACTCGGTATGCATCACATCGTGACCGGTGTGTGTGAAACGGACTTTTCAGGTTACCCGGATTGCCGAGACCAATTCATCAAATCACTCAACGTGACACTCAATTTAGCGATGGATTATCCATTCGTCATCGACACACCGCTCATGTGGCTCGATAAAAAAGAGACGTGGGCACTCGCCGACGAGCTCGGTGCCTTTGACTACGTCAAAGAACGCACGCTCACTTGCTACAACGGTGTCATCGGTTCAGGTTGTGGCGAATGTCCGGCGTGCAAGCTTCGCCAAAACGGACTCACAGCCTATGAGGAGGTGCGCGTATGAAACATGCTCCATTCCTCGCCCCGACCAGTGTCGAATCGAAACAAGAAGGGTCGCTCATCTACTGCCCGCATCGCGTTCAAATCGTCAAAGAAGTGACGTTCGACGCGGCGCACCATCTCTTTGATTATGACGGCAAATGTCGTGCCCTTCATGGTCATACGTATAAGCTCCAAATGGGTGTCAGCGGCTTTCTCGACAATCGTGGAATGACGCTCGACTTTGGTGATTTGAAAAAGATCTTCAAAGAAGAGCTTGAGCCGTATCTCGACCATCGCTATTTGAACGAGTCACTCCCTTATATGAATACAACTGCAGAAAACATGTGTTATTGGATTTTTGAACAGTTGGCGACACACCTGCCAAATGAACGCGACGTGCGCGTCGAATTCGTCCGTTTGTATGAAACGCCGACGTCGTATGCTGAGTTCCGCCGTGAATGGTTGGTGGAATCGTGAAAATTCCTGTTCTTGAAGTGTTCGGACCGACCTTCCAAGGAGAAGGACGTGCCATTGGACAGAAGACGATGTTCGTCCGGACCGCCGGTTGCGATTATCGCTGTTCGTGGTGCGATTCTGCCTTCACGTGGGACGGCTCAGAAAAGCCGGACATGCTGACAGCCGACGAAATCATCGCTCGCCTTGACGCACTCGGTATGTACGATTACGTCACCATCTCTGGTGGCAACCCGCTCCTCATCGCGGCCATGGAAGACCTTGTCGTGAAGTTGAAAGAGCGTGGCGTCACACTCGCCGTCGAGACGCAAGGTAGCCGCTATCAAGACTGGCTCACACAGATCGATGACGTGACCCTCAGTCCGAAGCCCCCGTCGTCTGGTATGAAGACGAACTGGCAGCAACTTGACGACATCGTCGAACGCTTACGCCCGGAGCAGACGACATTCAAGGTCGCTGTCTTTGATGAAGTGGACCTCGCTTACGCGAAAGAAGTACAACAGCGCTACTCACCGGACGTCATGTATTTGTCGGCTGGTAACCCCGAGCCAGGTGCTGACGGAGACATCACCGATGCCCAGCTCCGTCGCTTGAAACAACTATGGGAAGACGTCGCACGCGACCCGTCATGGCAAAGCGTTCGCGTCCTACCGCAACTACACACATTATTGTACGCCAACGAACGTGGCGTGTAAGGAGAATGAACATGAGACCAGAAGACTTACAAGACCTCTCGCTCCTCGGACAGAAGAGCGTCCCTTATATTTTTGAGTACACACCTGATGTACTCGAGGCGTTCCCGAACCGTCATCCGGAGAACGACTACTTCGTCAAATTCAACGCACCCGAATTTACATCGTTGTGCCCAATCACGAACCAACCTGACTTCGCGACGATTTACATCTCATATATCCCGGATGAGAAACTCGTCGAGTCGAAATCGTTGAAGTTGTACTTGTTCAGTTTCCGTAACCACGGTGACTTCCATGAGAATTGCATCAACGTCATCGGGAAGGACCTTGTCAAATTGATGGAGCCACGCTATCTCGAAGTGTGGGGCAAATTCACACCACGTGGCGGCATCTCAATCGATCCGTATTACAACTACGGAAAGCCGGGCACGAAATATGAAAAAATGGCAGAACATCGTCTGTTCAACCACGACCTCTATCCAGAGACGGTCGACAACCGTTAATCAAAAAGTAGGCGCTCCATCAGGAGTCGCCTACTTTTTTTGATAGCGATGAATCTGTCGTTTGATCGGTTCACGGAACACGGTCGCAATGAGCGTCAACACGAGCATGATTCCGAATGCCAAGGCAATCAGGGTCCAATCCCCGCTCGCAATACTGCTCCCGAGAAAATTATTCGCAAACGCCCCGGGAATCATACCGACGACGGTTGCCAACAGATACGCGAGTACGTTTACTTTGGCCAACCCGGAAGCATAACTGACCAAATCGAAGTTGACGAGCGGAATCAAACGTAAAATGAGAACATAGAAAAACCCGTCCTCTTCGATTTTGTGCTGGATGGTTTCATAATTCGTTGATTCGAAGTGATGCAAGAAACGGTCACCGAAATAGATGGCCACGTAATATGCGACGAGGGCACTCAATGTCGCTCCGATCACGGTATAGATGACCCCCGGTAAGATCCCAAACGCCAACCCACCAGCGACCGATAAGACGGACGTCGGAAACAGGATGAGCGGACGAACGGTAAATAAGAGGATATAAATCAAAGGTGCTAGCCAACCGAATTGAATGATATAGTCGCGAATATCGCCCGGACTTACATCAAGCCACTGATAGAGAAATGTCGCCGTCCCGAACAGGAGTAGGACGAGTGCAATCACCCACTGCGCTTTCCATTTCTTCATCGTCCTTCCTCCTTTCTAATTTATTTTATTCCCGCAATATGAGATGTCACCCATCTTTTTTCGTTATTCCCGATGTGGTACGGTTAGAGAAAGCAGAAGGAGGAAATCGATATGAACCTTGCAGATGCCCTAACATTGAAACAGTTGCTCCATGAGCAAATCGATACATTGACCGAAGAGATTGAGCATGTGGCATTCATCTCGCTTCAAGCGAATGAATCTATTCCGACCATTCAGTCCCGCTCCCTTCAAGACATCGAGATGGAACTCGAGCACATCCGTTTAGACTTGCGTCAACTCGACCGTCTGATTCAAGAGGCGAATGTCCGAGCCGTTGTTGAAACACACGACGGTCCGCTCCCGCTCGTCGAAGCGATCGAACTCGCCATTCAGTTACGTGTCCAAGCACGACTTTATGAAAAATTATCGCTTCGTCCGAAGAAAGAATACGTGCACGGGGTCGCCGTGATCAAACACGCCTTATATGACCCAGAACTATATCGCTTAAAAGCACGTGACATAAAAAAACGGGCTCTTCGAATCGAAAGTGCCATCCAGGCCGTCCGCTATCAGACCGATATTGAATTTGACGCTTCACGTTATATGTAAAAAGCGAAGGGATTCCTTCGCTTTTTACATATGGTCATGGTGATTATGATGGATATCATGGTGACTCGATGAGGAACGTCTACGTGGAGGTGCCTCATCCGCAAATTTTTCTCCGTCTAAAATCCCGAGACGCTTGTATTGTCGATCGAGCCGCTCTTTCGTCTCCTCGCGAACGGATCTCGACTCCATCACCAATTGATAGCATCCGAGTGCGACACGGAACGGTTCCATCCGTGTCCGTTCAATCGAGAAGGAATCGACGCCCCGTAAGTAGTCTGCCAATCGCTCAGCCGTGTCATCGTTCGGGTCATCGGCGAGCTGCGAGGCGAATTGTTGTAAGTCTTTCAACGTGCTCGATGTTTTGGAATGATGAAAAATCATTTTTACGAACATAAAAATAATCAGACCAAACACAACCATGAAAATGATTGGAAACATACTAAACAATCCACTAAAAAATGAATCCCCCATCGAATTATCGAACGGATCTCCGCCAAATCCAAACACTGTCATTTCAAATTCCCCCTTTTTCTTTATGTACGTTCATTCATGCGAATCGGTTTCATCAAAAAAACCGCGATCACACGACCGCGGCAACCATTCATCTGTTCAATTGTTTTTCCATCATGATGCGCGGCTCGCCATCTTCTGTGTAAGCGCCCATGATGTCATATCCGCAAAGGAGATTCAAAATGATGACCCCTTTGTTCGTATTACGTGCTTTCGTCCGAATCGAATGGAACCCTTGCGCTTCGACCCATTCGAGTTGCGTGTCCATCAGCTTGCGACCGATACCATGCTTTTGGAAGTCCGGATGGACGCCGCCCGCCCAGCTATAAAACCGATACGGCTCCGCCTCATAACCGATTTTAAAGCCGACCAGTTGCTCTTCAGAGAATGCTAAGAGCACTAGTGGATTGGCGTGTCGATACAGACGCTCTTTAAAGCGCAACTGATCGAGGTCGCCATATAACGTGCGATACAGTCGGAAAAAGTCCTCTTCAAAATCCTTAAAGTTATTCGTCACATCTTTTACGATAAATGAACTCGTCGTACTCATCGTGCCATCCCCTTTCAGTTTCTGGACAAAGATTCCGTACGTCTGTTCATTTCGCCGTTCATTCTGAATTTCCTGTCTCCCGTTCAAAAGCCGTGACACCTTTTTGTTTATATAGTCCAAGCGTACGTTTCGGTAAACTCTTGACCATCCAATCTTTAAAGATGCGTGCCTGATCCTCGACAGGCAGTTCATAGCCATCCGTCACGATATGTCGCGACCGTGTCGTGACATCGTACAAAGAAATCGCCGCTGCCACCGAGATGTTCAAACTCTGCACATACCCTTGCATCGGAATAACAAAGTTCCCGTCCGCCTTATGGAGTGCTGTTTCCGAGACACCACTATGTTCATTCCCGAATAGAAGAACAGTCGGCTTCGACACATCCACTTCTTCGAGCGGAATCGCTTCCTCACTCAATGCCGTCGCATATACTTGGTAACCACTTTCTTTTAAGGAATCAATCGCTTCTTCAATCGAACCATGCTCGACGACGTCCACCCAGCGGTCGGCACTTTTGGCGATAATCGAGTTCGGTTTGAACTTCGCACGCCCTTCGACGACGTGTAACGTCTGCACCCCGAACGCATCGGCCGAACGCAATACGGCAGATTGATTGTGCGGATCGTCGACACCCTCCGTCAAAATCGTGATATGGTTCGTTCGTGTATTCAATACTTCAAACATCCGTTTGATGCGATCTGGCATGAGCATTTCATACAGAGGAAGATCGTCCTCGTGCAATACACCCTTCTGCAATAACTCTTCTTTTAATTCAATCTGCTCGTCTTTCGTCAAAGCAGATGTCGTCTGTCTCCAACCCATCTTTCTCGCTCCCTTCAACCTATCATATTGTAGCTAGATTCGATTCGACTGACAAGTTCGCCTCACATTTACCATTCCCGCTTCAAAAATGAAAACAAATGAAAATAGCGAAAACGGTTGCATGAATTTATGCAATCGATTACAATCATTTATGCAAGCGATTGCACTATTGGCAAACAAAAAATAGATAAAACTCCCTCACAGGAAGGAAGCGTATAGCATGAAAAAAATGATCTCATTCGATTTTTGGCAAAAACTCGGTAAGGCCTTGATGGTCGTCATCGCCGTTATGCCAGCCGCCGGTTTGATGATTTCCATCGGAAAATTGATTGGAATGTCAGCCGGAGACGTCGGTATTCTATTAACAACAGCTCGTATCATTGAAGATTTAGGTTGGGGGATCATCGTCAACTTACATATCCTCTTCGCAGTCGCGATTGGTGGTTCGTGGGCTAAAGATCGTGCAGGTGGTGCGTTCGCCGCACTCCTCGCTTTCATCTTGATCAACCGTGTCACAGGTGCCATCTTCGGTGTCAACGGCGCTATGCTTCAGGATCCAGAAGCGACAATCGAGTCACTCTTTGGTGCAAATCTTGTCGTCTCAGACTACTTCACATCTGTACTTGGTTCACCTGCCCTCAACATAGGTGTGTTCGTCGGAATCATCGCCGGTTTCCTCGGTGGTGCGCTATACAACCGTTTCTACAACTTCAATAAATTGCCGAACGCCCTCTCGTTCTTTAACGGGAAGCGCTTCGTACCATTCGTCGTCATCCTTGGTTCGGTCGTTGCTGCCATCGTTCTATCAATTGTATGGCCAACAATCCAAGGGGCACTCAACAGTTTTGGTGAGTGGATTGCCACATCACGTAACACGGCTCCAGTCCTTGCTCCATTTGTTTACGGTGCACTCGAACGTCTTCTCTTGCCGTTCGGTTTACACCACATGCTCACAGTACCAATGAACTACACAGAACTTGGCGGAACGTATACGATTTTAACAGGTGCGACAGCTGGTTCGGTCGTTGCCGGTCAAGACCCGCTCTGGTTGGCATGGGTAACAGACCTCGTCAACTTGCGTGCTGCTGGTGACACAGCTGCATACAACGCTCTACTTGCTGATGTCGTACCAGCTCGCTTCAAAGTCGGTCAAGTCATCTTGTCATTCGCTGCATTAATCGGTGCTGCGTACGCAATGTACCGTAACGTCGATGCTGAGAAGAAAGAACAATACAAACCGATGTTCTTGTCAGCCGCACTCGCCGTCTTCTTGACGGGTGTCACAGAACCGATCGAGTTCATGTTCATGTTCGTTGCGCCAGTCCTTTACGTCGTCTACGCACTCATGGCTGGTGCTGCCTTCGCATTGGCAGATATCATCGATTTGCGTATTCATGCTTTCGGTGCAATCGAACTCTTGACGCGCATCCCGATGATCATCAAAGCGGGACTTCTTCAAGACTTGATCAACTTCGTGCTCGTCTCTGTCGCGTTCTTCTTCCTCAACTTCGGAGTATTCAACTTCTTCATCAAGAAGATGAACTTGCCGACACCAGGACGTAACGGAAACTACATGGAAGAAACGACAGAAAAATCATCTGTGACAGGTAATGAACAAGTCATGGGGATTATCACACTTCTCGGTGGGGAAGAAAATATTGAAGATGTCGATGCATGTATGACTCGTCTTCGTGTGACCGTCAAAGACGTTACACTCGTCTCTGACGAACAAGAATGGAAGAAAAATGGCGCCATGGGTCTCATTGTGAAAGACCGTGGAGTCCAAGCCATCTATGGCCCGAAAGCCGACGTATTGAAATCAGACATTCAAGACGTCATCGGTGCATAATCTACTGGCCAACTCGCTCGAGAGTTGGCCTTTTTTTCTAAAGGAGGACTACCGTGAATATTTTAACGCTCAATTGTCATGCCTGGTTAGAAGACCGTCAACAAGAAAAGATCGATGCCATCGTCGAACGTATTGCGAGTGAAGAATACGATCTCATCGCACTTCAAGAAGTCAACCAACATAAGGAGGCGCCACTCATCTACGGAAACATCCGTGAAAACAACTTCGCACACGTCCTCGTTGAACGTCTGAACGAGTTAGACCTTCACTATCACATGACTTGGGATTTTGCCCATTACGGCTATGATATTTACGAAGAGGGCGTTGCCATCTTGTCGCGCACACCGTTCCTATCGACCGAATCATTCTTTGTATCCAAGACGACGGACCCAGACAATTACAAGTCCCGTAAAATCGTTAAAGCCGTGATTGAAGGTCATGAAGCTCCGACGACGGTCTACTCGTGTCACCTCGGTTGGTGGCATGACGAAGAAGAGCCCGTGAAACATCAACTGGATGAACTATTGTATCGCGTGGAGCACGACGACCACGCGCTTCTACTCGGTGACTTCAATAACGACGCCTTCATCCGAGGTGAAGGATACGATTATTTGATGGAGAACGGACTTCAAGACTTATTCCATCTCGCCACAGAACGCGAAGGCGACGCGACCGTACAAGGAAAAATTGCCGGATGGGATGAAAACAAAAAATCGCTCCGCATCGACTTGATGTTGACGAATGCACCCATTCACGTCTCCCGGCATGCTGTCGTCTTCGATGGGGAGAACGGACCTGTCGTCTCCGACCACGCCGGTGTCGAAGCCACTGTCTTTTGGCGCTGATTCGCCTTTTTCTTCCGACTTGGGAGAAAAGGGTTTTTCTTTTGGGGAAAATCTTGTAACGTGATAGAAGACTGATGTCTAACTACTAATGAATGAAACAGAAAGAAGTGTTTGAACATGAAGACAAGCTCGCTCAGTCGAAGCGACTGGACTTTAGTTTTATCTCTATCCTTATTAACCTTCGTTCTCGGAACGAGTGAATTTGTCATCGTCGGGATATTACCCGACATCGCAAGTGGTCTATCTATTTCCATTGCAACAGCAGGAAGTCTCGTATCGGCATTCGCGATCAGTTTCGCCGTCGGCACACCCATCACGATGTCCTTGACGAGTCATCTTCCAAAGCGTAAATTGATGCTCGGCCTAACCATCCTCTTCACGGTCCTGAACTTGTTGAGCAGTCTTGCTCCCATGTATGAGTGGTTACTCGTCTTGCGTATGCTGACGGCCGTCGTCACAGGCGTCTTGATTTCGCTTGCCATGCTCGTCGCCAGCGAGAGCGTCCCTCCAACAAAACGGGGTGTGGCCGTGTCCTTTATTTTCGGTGGATTCACAATGGCAAACGTGTTCGGGGTTCCGATTGGGACGTTTATCGGACAACAGGCAGGCTGGGAGTCAACGTTTTGGTTGACGACTCTGCTCGGTGCAGTCGCCTGGATTGCCATTTATCGTGTCTTGCCAAATCAATTGTCTCAAGAAAAAGCATCACTCCGTGAACAAATGGCACTCCTGACGAACCCTCGCATCTTGATCGCCTTCTTGATTCCGGCATTCGGTTTTGGGGCGACATATGTCGTGTATACGTATCTCGTGCCGATTTTAAAAGATGTCCTCGGTGTACCGGTCGCTTGGGTCAGTCCGATTTTATTCGCATACGGCTTCATCTCGATTTTCAGTAATATCGCTGCCGGAAAGATTGCCAGTCACAATCCAATCGGACGCTTACGGTTCGTCTTTCTCGTCCAGGCGTTCGTCTTGGCCGCTTTATTCGTGACGACGTCGAATGTGACGCTCGGTCTCCTCAATATCGCCCTTATGTCGTTCATGGCGATTTTATTGACGACATCGACACAGATTTATTTGATTGATTTGGCGGAGAAGTTCAATCCGAACGCCAAAGGTCTCGCCTCATCACTTATGCCCGTGGCGAGTAACGTCGGGATTGGGCTTGGTTCCGCTCTCGGTGGTGTCGTCTATGCGACGAGCCCCATCATGACGCTCGCACTCGTCGGTGGTCTGGTCGCACTCGTTACGGCCGGATTGACCGCAGTCAGCTATTCGCTCGATCAACGCTAAAACGTGCGCACCTCGATGAAGGTGCGCACGTTTTTTCATAACCATTCGAGAATTGCTGATAATACTTCGTCGAGTTGTTCTTTCGATGTGAGCGGACTTTCCTGATCGCCTTTTTGAGGACCATACATTCCGAAATTCGCATGATTCCCGTCTTTAATTTGTACGAATTGACTATCGTCAGGAAGATCACTTCGACTCGCCTCGATGTCTTCTGGGACAGCCAATCCATCTAGCTCACCCGAGATAGATAGCACGCGTAAGTCACTATCGACCATCGAGCTGATCGGATATGATGCAAGGAAAATGACACCTTCCACTAACTCTTGATGCTCAAGCGCGTAACCAGATGCCGCTGAACCTCCGAGTGAATGACCGGCTACGATCCAACGTTCAATCTCCGGATGTGCTTCGATGATGGGATCGGCTGCGTCGATATCTAAAATGCCTAAATTGAGACGAAGCGATGGAATGGCAACGAAGTATCCTTCCTCGGCCAAACGTGTTCCATAATACGCATACGCCTCTTTCTCTACTTTCGCCCCAGGGTATAGAATGACACCGACTTCACTCGCCGTGTCTCCAAACTCGAGACGGTTGTCGACCACTTTCCCCTCTTCCGCATACTGGGTCGCTTCATCGGTCGGTCCATACGTAAACTGTGTCCAAATCAAAAAGCCAGCTACCGCGACAAGGAGCAATCCTACGATTGTGAGTGCGGTCCACTTGAAGAATTTCTTCATTATATAGCCTCCATTTGCATCCACTTCACCATAACGTTACACTAATAAGAAAAAGTATGATCAGGGGGACACCATGACCAAAAGTAATGTAACCACGACGATTCAGTGGTTTATTTTTATTTTAGCTACAAATATTGTACCACCACTCTCCATCGCCGCCTTGTTTGAACTTTCGCCAGATGAGACGATGACCTTCATATCCCGCTCACTCTTCATCTTCGCACTCTTCAGCATCATCCAGACAATGCTCGGCCATCGCCTCCCTATTCTCGAAGGACCTGCCGGCATTTGGTGGGGCGTCTTCACCTTATACGCATCCATCGGTCCCGCCTTATATGGAAGTCAACAAGAGACGCTACAGGCACTCGGATTCATGCTATTTTTGAGCGGTGTGATCGGTGTGTTGCTGACTGTCACCGGTATCTTAAGACGCATGCTCTCCCTCTTTACACCACAAGTGCTTGGCGTCTATATGATTTTACTCGTCCTCCAATTATCAGGAGCCGTCATTAAAGGTGGCTTCGGGGTGACGGAAAACGGAATCAATGTCGTCCAAGCTGTCGCGACGGCAGGGCTCGTTTTGTTCGCGCTCACGCTCGAACAAAGTCGCTTCAAACAATACGGACTCGTCATGACACTATTCGTCGGGTTCGGCTTGTTCCATTTACTCGACCTTGGAAATCCAATCGTTCGTTCAGAATCCTTCTTCCTCGTACCGGAACTGCTTCCGTTCGGGAATTGGATGTGGGATTGGAACTTGTTGCCGACGGCTTTCGTCATCACCTTGCTTCTCATGACAAACGTCCTTGCGAACATCAAGTTGATTGAGCGCATCGTCAGTTCTCGCGAAAAACGAGAAATCAAAGGGAACGTTCCCGCATCGGGTGTCGCCAGTGGCGTCAGTCAAGTCGTGGCCGGTCTGTTCGGTACACCGGGTCCTGTCGCCATCTCCGGGACAGCTGGTTTCCTTTCTTCGACGGAGAGCGTCCAGCGTGCTCCGCATTTGATTGCCCACGCCCTCATGATGGGGTTAGCACTCATCGGTCCATTCGTCTCGTTGATTGCGAGTATCCCGGCTGCTGTCGGTTATGCGATTGTGACTCCGCTTATCGCGACGATGATCATCATCGGAATCAATGAGGCCGCCTTCGAATTAAAACAATCGACGGCCTCACTTACGGTCGGTCTCCCACTCGTCATCGGTGCCGGGGCGATGCTTCTGCCACCCGGTTCCATGAATGACTTGCCACCGCTCCTTGCGACCGTCTTTTCGAATGGACTCGTCCTCGGAACAATCGTCGCCTTAACGACTGCCATCTTAAGTAAAATCAAGGATTGAAAAAAGAACTGGCCTATGGTCAGTTCTTTTCACGTACATGCATATGGTAACGGGCATCGTGCGGTAACACGGCGCCGTCTTCTTGTTCGAAATGTGCACGGTCTTTCCAATAACGAACGACTGACGAAGTATCACGGTGTAGGGCGCGCTGTAGTGCTTGTTTCGCCGTGACAGGCGTTTCGTCATCGTTTTTCAATTCAAGCCCCATCAGTTTATAGCCGATGGTTTGTCCGCCTCGACTCATTTGGCAGGCTTCCATGGCGTACGTCAGCAGTGTCGGTGTGATGACCGCATGCACGAACTCGCTCTTTACTTTCTTGCGTACGAGTTGTTCCACGCCAACGCTGACAAGACCTGCAATGACACTATCAATCAAGACGGCTTTCGTTCGTTTTTTCGTCAATGGAGTCATCGGCTCATCCTCTGCATCATCCCTGACGTCAGCACTTCGACCCCTTCGCCTTCTTCAGATGCCATGATCAAGGCACGGGCGACATGCAGTGCTTGAATCGGTGCGACTTCCGGTGCCTTTTCCATTAACCATGGTTGGAACGGTCGACTGAGAACTTCAGCCGCTTTCTCTCCGAGTCGGAATGAATCACGTTCCCCAAGCAATAAAGACGGACGTGCGATAATCAAATGGTGGAAGTTGAAGATCCGTAACGCATTCTCAAGCTCCCCTTTTACCCGATTGTAAAAGAAGGATGAACGTAACGATGCACCTTGCGCCGATACGACCGCATAGCGTGTTGCACCATGTGCCTTAGCGATCCGGGCAACTTCAAGTGGCAACTCCAGGTCGACTTGTTTGAACGCTTCTTGCGATCCAGCGACCGCAATTGTCGTACCGAGTGCGCAATACGTGTCATCGATATGCGGAAGGGATGCATCCATTTCCTCGAACCCGACGACTTCATGTAGCTTCGGATGGCTCCAACGCTTCGAGCGACGGACGACAATCCAGACGGCATCATAACGATCACTTTCTAACAACTGTTCAACCAATTCGCGGCCAATCAATCCGGTCGCGCCTACGACAAGTGCAGTTTTCCCCATTCAAGACTCCTCCTCGACTACTATTTCCTTCAGTCTAGCCGACTTGTCGTTCCTCGGCAATGATTGTCCCGGGACGGAAACGGTCCATCATACGGAAGAATCCGTTCAATAATAGTGCTGTGAAGGAGCCTGCCACGATGGCACTATCTGTGAACAATTGAAGCCATTCCGGCATATTGGCGACGATGGCCGGATTTGCTGTAATACCGAGTCCGACACCTATCGAAAGTGCAATGGTGATCAAGTTCTCGTTTTTCGAAAAATCGACTTGGCTCAGAATCCGAATCCCAGAAGCGGCGACCGTTCCGAACATGACGAGCATCGCCCCACCTAAAACAGGCTTTGGAATCAAGGTTGTGAATGTGGCCACTTTCGGGAGGAACCCGAGCAAGATGAGTAACCCACCTGTCCAGAAGATGACACGGCGCGATTTCACACCTGACAATTGAACGAGTCCGACATTTTGACTGAACGTCGTGTATGGGAAGCTGTTGAAAATTCCTCCGAGAATCGTTGCGACGCCTTCCGCACGATACCCTTTCGTCAATTCTTTTGCACCGATCGGCTTTTTCGTGATGTCACTGAGCGCCAAGAACACGCCGGTCGATTCAATCATCGAGATAATGGCAACGAGCGTCATGACGAGGATGGCAGACACATCGAATGTCGGCACCCCAAAGTAGAACGGTTGAACCATTTGGAACCAACTCGCTTCACGGACAGGACTAAAATCGACGAGACCGAGCGAAGCAGCGACCCCTGTTCCGATGAGGACGGCAAAGAGGATGGCAGCGGCACGTGTGAAGACGGTCCCGACTCGGTTCAAGAAGAGAATGAGTAAAATCGTCAAACCACCTAATCCGAGATTCTGCATAGATGCGAATCCAGGCTCACCCGGCATCCCGCCACCGATGTCATTGATGGCAACCGGGATTAGTGAGAGACCGATAATCGTCACGACCGAACCGAGCACGACCGGCGGAAAAAAGCGTGCAAGTTTCCCGACAAAACCGGAAATGAGGATGACAATGAGCCCGCTCGCAATCAACGCACCATAAATAGCGGTGATCCCGTTCGCGCTTCCGATGGCAATCATCGGCCCGACCGCCGTGAACGTACATCCGAGGACGACCGGCAATCCGACACCCGTGAAGCGTGTCGTCCATACTTGTAGTAACGTCGCTACCCCACACATGAATAAATCAATTGCGACGAGATAGGCGAGTTCGGTCGGTCCAAGCCCGATGGCACCACCGACGATGAGCGGGACGATTGCCGCTCCCGTGTACATCGCGAGGAGATGCTGGAACCCTAGACTGGCTGTCTTGAACGTATTCATCGAACGACCTCCACGAACGAGATATGGTCTTTCTCTAATTTCGCGATACGTGCCAACGATTCGACGCGATAGCCACGCTCCATCAATTTATCGCGCCCTGGTTGGAACGACTTCTCGATGACGATGCCAACCCCTGCGACCTCTGCACCTGCGGCTTCGACGAGTTGTGTCAATCCGAGTGCCGCTTCCCCGTTCGCGAGGAAGTCATCGATGACGAGAACACGTTCGCCTGGTAAGACGAAACGCCGGCTCAAGCTGATGCGGTTCGTCTCCTGCTTGGTGAACGAATACACGTCTGCTTCCACGAGATCATCTTGGAGCGTCAGCGATTTCCGCTTACGCGCGAATACGAACGGGATGCCCATCTCAAGCGCCGTCATCATCGCCGGTGCGATTCCGCTCGATTCAAGTGTGACGATGCGGTCTATTTGAGCGTCTTTGAAACGCTTCGTGAATTCTTTACCGATTGCTTGCATGAGTACGGGATCGACTTGATGATTCAAAAAAGCGTCGACTTTCAACACTTGGTCGGATAAGGCCCGACCCTCTTCACGGATTTTGTCTTCTAACTGCTTCATTGTTGTTCCCTCCAATAAAAAATGCGATTCGTCACCCCTCATCGGGAGGCAACGAACCGCATGGAAATCAACGACAGCATACGACAAGCGCCACCCGTAGTCGAACCATTTACGGTAGTTCGGTAGAGACTTGCGGACCATATTTCCGCTGATATACGAGTGCGAATCTATTTTTCTAAGATAGACCTTATTGTAGACGAGCTGAAGAGAAATGCAATAGGTTGGAATCAAACGGTGAAATGTTCGATTTTTCTGAAACTGCTGTATACTGTAGATACTGGATATGAGAGAGGAGCCCTGCCCTTATGAAGTTATTCGTATTAGGCGCAACCGGTCGGACCGGACATCAATTCATCGATCAAGCCATCGAGCACGGTCATGACGTCACCGCGTTCGTTCGTGAACAGAAAAAGTTGATTCGAACCCCACAACTTGAAATCATCGAAGGCGACTTATATGACATCGATGCATTGACGGAAGCAATGCATGGTCACGATGCGGTTGTCAGCTGTCTCGGTACGGATTTAAGCGACCCGGACTTTTTAGCGAGTGTCACAGACAAACTCGTCCCGGCGATGAAAGCGAACAACATCTCACGTATCATCTATCTCGCTTCAGCGGGAATCGACAATGAAATTCCGGGACTTGCGGGGAAAGCCATTACGTTCATGCTGCGGAAACCGCTCCGCGATCATCGGGCAGCCGTGGACTTATGGCGAAATTCGTCATTCGACTATACCATCGTACGACCGATGCAATTGACGGATGGTCCTCGCACCTCGACTTATCGCATGGCCATCGATGAAGTGCCAGAGAACGGGAAACACATCTCACGGGCAGACGTCGCTCAGTTCATGCTTCATGCGATTGAAGAACAAGAACACGTACGGGAGTCGGTCGGACTGGCGTACTAATTTAATCGGATTCATGCTACAATATCGGGTAGTTTACTTTGAAAGGAACGAAAACGAATTATGAGTATATTAACGGTACAAAACTTGAGCCACGGCTTTGGTGACCGCGCTATTTTGAACGATGTCTCTTTCCGCCTTTTAAAAGGAGAGCACATCGGTCTCGTCGGAGCGAACGGTGAAGGAAAATCGACGTTCATGAACATCATCACACGCAAACTGCAACCGGATGAAGGAAAAATCGAATGGGCGAAAAACGTCCGTGTCGGTTACCTCGATCAACATGCGGTGCTTGAGCGCGGGATGACGATTCGGGACGTCTTGAAAGGTGCTTTCCAATACTTGATCGACATGGAGACGCGCATCGGCGAACTCTACATGGAGATGGGTGACGCGACACCGGAACAGATGGAAGACATGCTCGCTGAGGTCGGTGAACTTCAAGAGACGCTCGACTCGAACGACTTTTATATCATCGATGCGAAAGTAGAAGAAGTCGCACGTGGTCTCGGTATTTTAGACGTTGGTCTCGATCGTGACGTCACGGACTTATCAGGTGGACAGCGTACGAAAGTATTGCTCGCGAAGTTGCTTTTAGAGAAGCCAGATATCTTGCTCCTCGATGAGCCGACCAACTACTTGGATGAAGTGCACATCGAGTGGTTGAAGCGCTACCTCCAAAACTACGACAATGCCTTCATCTTGATCTCACACGATATCCCGTTCTTAAATAGCGTCATCAACTTGGTCTACCATATGGAAAACCAAGAGTTGAACCGCTACGTCGGCGACTATGACAAGTTCATGGAAGTGTACGAGATGAAGCGTTCGCAACTTGAAGCCGCCTACAAGCGTCAACAAGCTGAAATCGCGGATTTGAAAGATTTCGTTGCCCGAAACAAGGCGCGTGTGTCGACACGAAACATGGCGATGTCACGTCAGAAGAAACTCGATAAGATGGATGTCATCGAATTGAGCGCGGAACGTCCGAAACCAGAATTTCGCTTCTTGCAGGCACGTACGTCGGGACGCCTCATCTTTGATGCGAAAGGTCTTGTCATCGGATACGACGAGCCGCTCTCACGTCCGCTCGACCTCCAGATGGAGCGCGGTCAGAAGATTGCCCTCGTCGGAGCGAACGGAATCGGGAAGACGACGCTCTTGAAGAGTCTGCTCGGCTTGATCAACCCGCTTGAAGGAACCGTCGAACGCGGTGAGTTCCTTGAGATGGGTTACTTCGAACAGGAAGCAGCATCGAGCAACAACACATGTATCGAAGAGATTTGGAGCGAGTTCCCGTCACTCAACCAACAACAGGTACGCGCGATGCTCGCGAAATGCGGTCTCATGACGAAGCACATTGAAAGTAAAATCTCTGTCCTCAGTGGTGGGGAAAAGGCGAAAGTACGCCTGTGTAAACTCTTAAACAACGAAACGAACTTGCTCTTACTCGATGAGCCGACGAACCACTTGGACGTCGACGCGAAGGAAGAGTTGAAGCGTGCGTTGAAAGAGTACAAGGGAAGCGTCCTCCTCATCAGTCACGAACCAGAATTCTATGAGGATATCGTCACAGACGTCTGGAACTGTGAATCATGGACGACGAAAGTATTCTAACTCAGTAAAGGACGTGTCGTATGGCTGGCCCAATTCAAACGAATGAACGGATTATTTTGTATGATATTATCCGAGGGTTTGCCCTCTGCGGCATTTTCCTCGTCAATATCCCAAGCATGCTCGGGAGCGACTGGCTATTCGGTCGTCCCGACTATTATGGGAGCGACCTGTTCGTCCGCACACTCTTCGATTTGTTCGTGCAGACGAAGTTTTATACGATTTTCTCCCTCTTATTCGGAATCGGCTTTTCGATTTTCCTCGAGCGTTCTTACGCTCGTGGCGAATCGGTCAGTCGTTACATACGCCGCATTGCAATTCTTTTCTTATTCGGACTCGCACACTTGGCGATTTGGTCAGGCGATATCCTCCATACGTACGCGATGTGGGGCATATTGCTTCCCCTTTTCTATAAGTTGAGCAACCGTGCCATTCTGACGTGGGCATGGGGACTGTTGATTGGAAGTATCCTGCTCTTATATGGAACTTCCGCATTGAATGAATGGAGCGTGGGCGGAACCTATTACAGCGGTATTCCGTTCCCTGATGTATTCAATCAAGGGTTTGGTGCCTGGTTCGATTATCGATATTCTGTTGAGATCTTTAACGCCTTCTCCAACTCTTTCGTTGTCGGCTTCGAGATTCTCAGTTTATTCTTATTCGGACTGTACATCGGACGCGAACGAAAACTCCTGACGTGGCGTCTAGAAGGCTTAATGCGAACGGCCATCATCTGCGCCGTCCTCGCCCTCCCTTTCTTCGGCGTGATCATTTGGCATCACTACGGTGAAGGGTATCCATACTTTTGGCTGAACTTGTTCGCCGTCTTGATTTCCGGGAAGTTACTCGCCACGACTTACGTCTGTCTGTTCACGGTAGCCGTTCGTAAAGGTCGTACGTTCGTGCCGCTTCAAGCGCTCGGTCGGATGGCACTCACGAATTATTTGACGCATACACTGATCGTCTTCATACCGGTGATCGCACTCGGGGCATACGGGGCGCTTTCTTTAACCGAAGGCTTATTCCTCAGCATCGGAATTTTGATTGTCCAGGCGTTCTTCTCGATGTGGTGGCTGAAGAGTCACCGCTATGGACCGTTTGAGAAACTATGGCGTCTCGGAACGTACGGGCGACAAACAAAATCATCGTAAGATCGGACTTCATCGTCCGGTCTTTTTTTGTACAGGTAGGAAATCCCAGATTCACATGCTATTCTGATGAAGGAAAACGCTTGCATGAATGAGGAGGAACGTATGTCACAGTCAGCTATCGAGGTCCACGATCTCGTGAAACACTATCAAATTTTAGAACGTGATGCCGGCTTAAAAGGCGCCATCAAGGCTTTGTTTTCAAGAAAGTATCGCATTAAAGAAGCCGTGAAAGGAATCGACTTGTCCATCGCTCCAGGCGAACGCGTCGGATACATCGGCTTCAACGGTGCTGGAAAATCGACAACGATCAAAATGCTCGCCGGCGTCCTTCGTCCGGATGCTGGATCCGTCCGTGTCTTCGGCATCGATCCACACGAGGACCGGATTCAAAACGCTCGCCAAATCGGAGCAGTCTTCGGTCAGCGAACACAGTTGTTTTGGGATATTCCGGTTCGGGAGTCGTTTGACTTGCTTCGGGAAATCTATGAAGTGCCGCGTTCAGAGTTCGATGAGACCGTTGCTTGGTTCATCGAGCAACTCCAGCTAGAACTTCTGCTCGACGTACCTGTCCGCCAGCTATCACTCGGACAAAAAATGCGCTGTGAGCTCGCTGCCGCTTTCTTACATCGCCCCCGTGTGGTGTATTTAGATGAGCCGACAATCGGTCTCGATATCGATATCAAAGAGACGATTCGGGCGTTCATTCGGGAAATCAGTGATGCCTGGGGGACAACAGTCATTTTGACGACACACGATATGCAGGATATTGAAGAAGTGTGTGATCGGGTCATCGTCCTAGACGAGGGACGCATCATTTATGACGACCGCATCGAGACACTCAAACAGACGTTCAACAATGAACGGACGCTTGAAATCACACTCGACGAAGGGACAACATTCACCATCCCGCCGTCGGTGACAGGAGTCGTCACGGAACTTGCGTCCGAGACAGATACCATTCAACTGGCATTCAACCATCATGAAATTTCAAGCGGACAATTGATTCGTGAAATCGTGAACTGCAATCAAGTGAAAGACTTATCCGTTGTCGTACCGAAAATGGAGACGTTGATTCGAAACCTGTATCAGCCTGAGGTGAGCGCATGAGGCTTCAAAAATATGTAGCGCTCGCTGCCTCACAAATTAAAGTCGATATGGCTTATACGGCCTGGTACTGGGCAAGTATGTTCTCGGTGACGATGCGCCTGTTCATCTTATATTTCTTTTGGCAGGCCGTCTATGAGAATAAAACCGACGTGTCAGGCATCTCGCTCTCGATGATGTTGACGTATGCCGTACTTGCAACGATGCTCGATCAATTCCGAGGAGGCGCCGGACGTGAACTCGCGCATCTCATCAAACATGGCGGGGTCGCCGTCGAACTACTTCGCCCCTATCATTTACTGGATAAATTACTCGCTCAAGACATCGGGACAAAAACATCGACCTTTTTCCGTTCGACGCTACCGCTTCTTGTCATCGCCATGCTATTTATCGGGGTTGACCCTCCGACTTCCCTCGAGAGTGTGTTCGCCTTCTCAATTAGCGTCATACTCGCGATTTTACTTGCGACACTGATTGATTTACTCGTCGGCGTGTTGTCCTTTTATACGGTGAACGTGTGGGGACTTTCCGTATTACAGGAGGCGGTCATTACCATCATGTCTGGGGCAATCATTCCGCTCACCCTATTCCCGGAGTGGTTCCAGACAATTAGTTTGTATTTACCGTTCGCCTCACTCGTCTATGTGCCTGTCGCCATCTATACAGGTGGGATCGATGCATCTTCAATATGGTCGTCGATTTTGATTCAACTCGCATGGGTCGTTGCCTTCTTTCTATTTGTAAGACTCTTATTCGCGTATGCGGTTCGGAAAGTGACGGTGTTTGGCGGATGAAACGATATACGAAACTGTATTGGCTCTATGCCAAAAATCATTTTAAAGTGATGATGGAATATCGGATGGATTTCTTGATTGGGGTCTTGTCGGTCTTCGGTCAACAATTTGCCGCACTCTTCTTTTTATCGATTGTCTTTCAACACATCGAATCGCTGAACGGTTGGGGATTTTACGAGATTTTGTTCATCTATGGCATCGCGTTTTTAGGTCGAGCCGTCCATCATATCTTTTTTGATAACCTTTGGACGATCGGCTGGCAATACATCCGTACAGGGAACTTGGACCGTATTCTCATGCGTCCCGAATCCGCTGTTCCAAATCGTCGCCGAACGGGTTCAACAAGACGGGTTCGGTCAACTCTTGATTGGGGGGAGCGTACTATGGCTCGCCTCGAATGAGCTCGGAATGACATGGAGTGTGATGGACGTGATCGTTCTTCTCATCATGGTTCTCGCGAGCGGAATGATTTATATCGCGGTCAACTTATTCTTTGCGACGTTCTCGTTTTGGATGATTGATAGTCTACCGGTTGTGTTCGCTGTATTCAGTTTGAGTGATTTTGCACGCTATCCGATGACCATCTATTCGAAAGTCATCATGTTCGTATTGACGTATATCATCCCATTTGGCTTTACAGCATTTTATCCGGCGATGTATTTCTTTGAAGGACGTGGGTTCACCATGTTTGCACTAGCGACCCCGCTTGTCGCAACCCTCTCACTCGTCATCGCCTATCGGTTTTGGTTATATGGACTGCGCGCTTTTGCAAGTACAGGATCGTAATGAAGAAAGGGTGAGTGGATGAAGATTGTTCAACAGTGGAATCAGGAAGATCGCGAATATATTCGACAGCGTTTGATTGAATATAACGCATCACAATTGCCGGATGAAGTGAAGCACCCCATCGAACACGTGAGTTTCATCGTTCGGGACGATGACAATCAGATTGTCGGGGGTGTAACCGGGACGGTGTTTTGGTACTCGATGCATATTCATTTCTTATGGGTGGACGAACAGCTTCGAGGAGAGGGATATGGAACAGAGTTGATGACGCGTATCGAACAGTGTGCCATCGAGCATCAATGCCATCTCATTCAACTCGACACGTTCAGCTTTCAGGCACCTGACTTTTATATCGGACTCGGTTATGAAGTCGTTGGAGTAATCGAGAACCATCCGACAACAGAGCATAAACAATATTATTTGAAAAAGACTCTTCTTCAACAAAACGAAAAAACTGCAGACGATTAATCGGCTGCAGTTCCGCTCGAGGCATTCGCTTCGAGTTTTTATTTTGTTGCCGCTTCTGTTAAAACAGGCACGATTTGCTTCTTACGCGAGACGACGCCCGGAAGTGTCGCTAATCCGTTTTGAAGCGTGACGTTGAACGCTTGTTCGAAGAGTTCTGGTTTTGGTCCGACGACGATGGCTTCCGAATCGTTCGTCAAAATATTCGTGATGGCGAATACGAACAAGTCTAAGTTTTTCGCTGCAACCGTGTTGGCGATTGCGGCTTCGACTTCTTTTTTACGGTTCAAGACATCGTTCGCATCGACCGTGTTCACTTGCGCGATTTCAACACGATAGTCGCCCATTGCGAATTCTTTCGCATCGAGTGAGATGAGTTCTTCAATCGTTTTTTGGCTAAGGTCCGCCCCGGCTTTGAGCATCTCAAGCCCGTATGCTTCTGCATCGACGCCAGCGATCTCAGCGAGTTCTTTCGCGGCTTTGACGTCTTCATCCGTGCATGTCGGTGATTTAAAGAGAAGTGAGTCCGAGATGATAGCTGAAAGCATCAAACCGGCCATATCCGCTGCGATTTCGACACCATGCTCTTTATACAACTTCAACAAAATCGTCGCCGTACAGCCGACTGGCTCTGCACGATAGTAGAGTGGGTCTGCCGTTTGGAAGTTTGCGATGCGGTGGTGGTCGATGACTTCAAGGATTCGCACGTCCTCGATACCATCCGCACTTTGTTGGAACTCGTTATGGTCGACCAAGATGACTTCTTCGGTCTCACCTTTCACGCTTTCAATCAAGCGTGGTGCTTTTACGCGGAAGTGATCGAGCGCATATTGTGTTTCCCCGTTCACTTCACCGAGACGAACTGCCTCTGCGTCCATTCCTAATTTCTTTTTCAACTCGGCATAGGCGAGCGCTGACGTGATTGTGTCGGTATCTGGATTTTTATGTCCGAAGACTAGTACTGTACTCATGTCTCATTCTCCTCACTAAATAGTTTTCCCTTATCCATTATAACGTCCACGGCATTTCTTTCAATTCCCAAACAAAAAGAGCCGTGTCGGCTCTTATGATTGTTCGTCTTCATCTGTCTCTTCGAGGTCGGAGTGATCTCCTTTTGAATCTTCTTCATGGGAGATGTCCGGTTGATCTCGTTTCAACTTTTCTTCTTGCTCACGCTTTTCTTTGTCTGACATATCGTGTCATCCTTTCGAAAATCCGACTTGTCGTAATCTGTTCCCCAAGCCAGATTTCGTCAAACGACATTTCATTAAACGTAAACAAACTGAAACGTCAGGCCTGCACGAAGACGATTTCTTCTCCGCGAAGTTCGACTTTCACGTCTTGTCCTTGGAACAACCACTCATCTTGTTCCGCCACGACGAAACGAATGCCGTCTTCTTCGGTCTCAACAGCCGCATTGTTCACGTCTTCCGTGATGACCCCAACGGAGAAACCGTGCGTCAAGTCTGTCGAACCCCCATATTTTGCAAACAAACGAACCGTTTGGCCCGCTTCGACTTCCATTTCTTCTTTAAACCATTGGAGCGCTTCTTCTGTTACTTGAATCTTCATAACATCTCCTCCTCTCGACTACTCCTTTCATTCTAAACGTTTCAAAAGAGTCGAGCGAGGATGTTGCCTAAAGTGTCATTCCCGCTTGATAGTTGACAGTCATTCCGTGAATCTCTGGGATGGCTCCATTCATCTCAGCGAGCGTCGTTTCAAACAGGCGACGACCAATCTGTTCATTCGGGGAAAGCATCGTCGATAGTCCGAATGCCTGACCGATCGGATGTCCGTCAAACCCGAGCATGGCGACTTCCTCAGGAATCTTGATGTCTCGCCGTTGCATCTCTCCTAAAAATCCGAGAGCGACATAATCAGACGAGAAAAAGAGCGCTCGAGGACGCTCTTTTTGAGAGAGAAACGTTTCAGCTAACCGAATACCGTCCTCACTCGTCAAATAGCCGGTCCAAATCCATTGCTCACGCGCATGCGCTACTTCATCGAAATAGGCTTGCTGACGCGCAAGGGAACTTGGACTATGGCTTCTTGACAAGATGATTCCAATCTCTTCATATCCATGCTCCTGTAGCACATGAATACCTGATACGAACGACGCGTAATGATCGACATGGATCGACGAGATCGTTTCCGGTGCACCGACGGTCGCCACAGCAATCGGTCCGTACGCACGATATGTCTCCATTTCTTTAAAGGACATCTCGTGAGACAAGACAATTGCCCCATCGACTTCACGATGTTTCAATAAATCGAGCGCTTGTCGTTCCTCGCTCAACTTATACTCCGTCTGCCACATGACGAGCCGGTAATCGTGCTCGAGCGCCGCCTTGGCAAGCCCATTGACGAAGAAACCGTAATACGGATGATCCATATAAGGTAGAATGACGACGATTCGTTGCGTCTTCCCTGTCGACAACGTCAGTGCCTGTTGATTTCGCAAATACCCGAGTTCTTTCATCGCTTCGTGGACACGGGTCCGTTTTTCTTTCGATACGTACGGATGCTCGTTCAAGACGCGCGAAACCGTCGTCACCGAAACGTCAGCGTGCTTTGCGATATCTCGAATGTTTGCCATTCGTCTCACCTCAACTTGTCAGTCTTTGCATATAGTGTACCCACTCTGCTTGCTGACTGTCACCTCTTTCGATGACTTGACAACGAATCGCTTGAACGAGACGGAAGCGCTCTTCTAACGGCAGATGAAGAAACTCTTCACGGAAACGGGTACACAACATTTTTCCAAACGGTGTATACAACTGATTGATGACGAGCTCGTATACGATTCCACTGCACCATGTCTTCCACGTTGTCGGTTTCATATCGGTTCCCCTCCCTTTGTCTATACCGTATCTTCTGAAACGCGTTTCAGAGCAAGTATCTTTTTTAAAAAAGTTTATTTCCGAACATTATTTGTCTTCAATTTTCATTTTTCATGTTTTTTACTCAAAACAATTGACGGGAATCAAACATTTTTGTATAGTCATCAAGTTGATAACGTTAATTTAAACATTTTTCTCAATTAATGTTCGGAAATAGACCGAAATAAGGAGTTATATCGATGAATATTTTTCAATTGAAACAACATGGTACGAATGTTAAACAAGAAGTGACTGCTGGGATCACAACGTTCGTGACAATGGCGTACATCTCTGTCGTCAACCCAGCGATTCTATCTGACGCAGGGATTCCGTTCGCACAAGCATTCACAGCGACAATCATTGCCATCCTCATCGGGACTGGCTTGATGGCGTTTTATGCGAACTTACCAATCGCCGTGGCGCCAGGAATGGGGCTCAACGCATTTTTTGCTTACACGCTCGTCGCCCAAGAACAGATTGCACCGTCTGCCGCGCTCGGCGTTGTCTTCGTCTCGTCCGTCTTTTTCTTAATTTTGTCGCTCTCTCCAATTCGGACGAAGTTGATTCAAGCGATTCCGACTTCGTTGAAGCATGCCATCACGACCGGAATCGGTCTTTTCATCGCTTCACTCGGATTAAAATTATCAGGCTTAATTGTTGCTGACGAAGCAAACTTGGTGCGTCTCGGTGACGTGTCTTCTCCAGAAGTACTACTTGTACTCGGTGGTTTGATCGTCTCAGCACTCCTCTTCTCACGAAACGTACCCGGTTCTTTACTCATCGGGATGGTACTCACTGGGATTGCAGCATACTTCATGGATATCTTAAAAATCGATGGTGTCACGGCGATGCCGACGCTTCCGGAAGGACTCATGGTCAACCCCGTGACGGCATTTAGTGATGTCATTCAATACGGTTTGTTCGGTGCTGTCCTCTCGTTCTTCCTCGTCACATTGTTCGATACGACAGGTACGCTTGTCGGTGTCGGAAAACAGGCAGGTCTCTTAAAGGAAGACGGAACGATTGAAAATGGTCACCGTGCACTCTTTGCCGATTCACTTGCCACAATGGGTGGATCACTAGTCGGAACAAGCCCGTCTACGGCATACATCGAGTCTGCTGCCGGTGTCGCGCAAGGTGGACGTACAGGGCTCACGACGGCCGTCGTCGCTGGGTTATTCGGATTGACACTCTTCTTCAGCCCACTTATCGGCGCCATCTCTGGCGTTGCGGCGATTACGGCTCCTGCACTCATCATCGTCGGGGCACTCATGTTGACGAACGTCCGGTATATCGACTGGAGTGACTTTAGCGAATACTTCCCGGCGTTCATGACGATTTTGATCATGCCTTTGTCAGGAAGCATCGAACGGGGAATCGCCTTCGGCTTCATCTTGTACCCAATCTTCAAAGCGATGAACAAAGAGACGGTTCATCCGCTCATCTACTTGTTTGGCGCACTCTTCATCTTGGAAATGTTCTTCCTATAAATTTGACAGAAGATCCTTGTCATATGACGAGGATCTTTTTCTGTTGTACGTCCTCCATACCCGTTCGAGTCGCCTATGTGTTGGTGCATGACCTATAAATAAAGTCCCACCATCGATTGATGGTGGGACTTTATTTATCCTGATACCGTGACGCTCCCGTTTGAGCTTGTCAACTTCACTTCAATCGATCCGTCTCCGAATACGCATTCTTTCGAACGCTCCCCGAATACATTGACTTTCCCGTTTCGCGACTTCGCTCGGATTGTAACATCGTCCGGACGCTCATCGACTTGTAAGTCAATCTTCCCGTTGTTCGTTTTCAACCGAATTGGTGATTGAATCGATTGAACACTACAGTCAATTCGTCCGTTAGAGGTTTTGGCATCGATGGCTCCCTCGACATGATTGACATCGATTCGACCGTTCGAGGAATGGATGTTGATCCGCTCGAGTCGAGAATGTTTCGCTTCGACGCGACCATTTGAGGAATGGAGCTCCCAGTCGTGACCGTTGCAACTCGATGCGACCACTTTTCCGTTCGAAGTGCGCAGGACACCCTGTTTCGCTTGAATCTGATGCGCGACGATTCGACCGTTCTCACTCTCCACATGGAATCGTTCCGCTTGGAGATCTTGTACATCACTCGAACCATGACGATTCTTCAACTGAATCTGATGATAGGCGTGATGTGGTAATTCCACTCGAAGTACTGGTGCCTTCGACCCAAACCATGAGAACAGATCCGAAAGACCGAAACGACGTTCGGATTCAATGCGAATCTCCAACGTATCCCCAACGATATCCATCACGACCCCATGATCGGTCTCTGTTTCAAGCGTCGCATAAGCGTATCCGTCTTGTGAAGGAGTGACGAACACCTGCGCATGTTGAACTTGAACGAGGACACTTTGAAAAGCTACGGCCGAACTTTTCACAACCGCCGGAGGTCGTGTCGATACTGACTCTTCAAAGTCTACAGAGGCAAGTAATTCCGATGCGAGTACGCTCGGTTCCCCTAACTCACGTGCCATTTCTTCGTCACTTCTTCCTTCTAATCGACCGCTCGTGAAATATTCAGACACATCCCTTAATATATCGAGCCGATCTTTCACCTTCACGTTCATCAATAGTTGTTCGAGCTCTAACAAGTACTGTTCTTCATTCATCTGTCGTCTCCCCCTCGAATTAAGTCATTGACACCGTTCGTAAATACATCCCATTCCGTTCGCAAGTCAGACAAGTGCTCGCGGCCCTGTTCCGTAATTTGATAATACTTCCGTGGAGGGCCTTCCCCGGATTCCATTAAATATGTCGTGAAATAACCCTCTGTCGTCAATCGACGCAACAACGGATAGACCGCACCTTCTGAAATCGCCACTTTGGCCGAAATCGCCTGGACGAGCTCATACCCATAGCGGTCTTGTTCCGCAACGAGTGCTAACACACACAGATTGAGCACACCTTTTTTGAATTGAGGATTCATCATCCCACCCCCTATTATACATAGAACAATAGCATACTATCCACTACTGTTCAATGACCAATAGTGTTCATTACCTTGATTTCTCAATATCTAGCATCTAAAGAGTTGAATCTGTACAATGAAAGAACGACACACGTAGAATATTAGTCACAGTCGGAATGTTCAACATTCTAGGAAGGAACGGTCTTTATGAAGTCATGGATTGACCAACGGATCGGGAGACAATTTTTATTCGTCTTCTATTTATTCATCGGACTGATCCTCCTCACGTCGCTTGCCGTATATGTGTATACGGAAAACCAAATCGAACAGACGACGTCATCGCTTGAGAACATCAGTGAACGGCGCACAAATGCGACCGAATTGTTCGAGACATGGCAGTCGATGCAATATGAAATGCGCGGTTATGTCCTCCTTGGGGACGATGCGATGTTAGAACGTGTGCAAGATAAACAAGTCTTGATTGACGAACAGACGACTTGGTTCGAACAGAACGCAGTGACCGAAAAAGAAAAAACATACGCGAGCGATGCGCGTACACTGTTTGTCGCGTATCAGGAACGTGTCATGCCAAGCCTTGAACGTTATGTAGCAGGAAAACGGGACGGTAGTGTAACCGAGCCCTTTTTAAAGATGCCAACGCTCGGTAAGGTGAACCCTCAAAAAGAGCCACCGGCAGATCGTAAATTCAAAATCAATTCGAAAAGTGCTGCGGATATGAGCGCGAGCATCGTCGACATGGAGAGCGTCTTCACGGAATACCGGAACTCACTGAACGCAGAAGAGGATGCACTCCGTGCTCAACTTGCGACACATACGAAATGGGCACAGGCGCTCTGGCTCCTTTCTTTACTCGGGGTGCTCTTCATTCTCTTCATCGTCGCTCGACCTTACGTCAGACGCTTAACGGGTCAACTCCAGGAATTGATTGAAAACAGTAAACGTCTTGCCGGAGAGCGACAACCAGTCGCGACAGCTACCGTTCAATCTAAAAACGAAGTCGGACAATTGACGACCTCTTTCCGTCAGATGGCTTCCTCTCTCACGACACAGCGTCATCGAATCGAGGAAGAACGCGAGAAGACAGCACGGCTCCTTCACTCCATCCGTGATGCCGTCATCTACGTCGAACATGCGACAAGCGAAAAATTAGCGAACCAAGCGCTCTTCGTGTTGTTCAATCAGCCGATTACGAAACGAAATGAAGTCGATTTATATCGTTTGGATGCAAGTCTCGAAGAGCTTGGATTACAAGTTGACCAAAAGGATGCCTTTTTCGCGTTCATGGAACGATCATTCGATGGACAATGTAAAGAAGAGAGCGTCACGTTCTCAATGAATCAGGAAGAACGTTTCATTCAAATGTATGCGGAAAAAATTTACTTGAGAGGGACGCGTCACGGGACGATGCTCGTTTTCCGTGATGTGACACACGAAACAGAAGTCGACCGTTTGAAAACTGAGCTCGTTTCGACCGTTTCTCACGAACTCCGTACTCCGCTCACGAGTATCATTGGATTCACCGAGCTTCTCCGTTTCCGAAAGCTTTCAGCTGAACGTTCCGAAAAATATTTAGGGATGATTCATCAAGAAACACTGCGTCTCGAAGACCTGATTTCAAACTTACTCGATGTACAGCGGATGGAATCCGGAAAACAAACGTACCACAATGAGCCGGAACGCCTGTCTGATATTTTGGAACAGGCCATCACAGTGCATCGAGGATCAAGTCAACATCATCATATTTCGTTTGATTGTCAGGAAGATTTGTATGTATTTGGGGACCGGTCGCGACTCAATCAACTGTTCATGAATTTGCTCCATAATGCCGTGAAATATTCTCCTAATGGCGGAGAAATCAACGTCCGCATCTCATGTGAGCAACCGGATTGGATTGATATTTCGATTGAAGATCATGGCATCGGGATTCCCCAAACTGCACTCTCGAAGTTGTTTGACAAGTTCTATCGCGTTGACAACTCTGCCAGTCGTAAAATCGGAGGGACCGGTCTCGGGCTTGCGATTTGTAAAGAGATTGCAGAAGGTCACGGTGGAACGATTCACGCGACATCGAGTATTGGAAAAGGCTCTACTTTCACCGTCCGTCTCCCTAAAATGGATATGACCAATCAAATGAGTAGCTAAACGAAAAGAGGGTGCATCAGCGCACCCTCTTGTTTATTGGACTTTGTTCTCTGGGCCGAATGACGGATAAAGCGAAAGTCCGCCATCCGCAAAGATCGTCGTCCCCGTCACATAGGACGATTCATCCGATGCGAGCCAAGCAGCGACGGCTGCGATTTGTTCCGGCTTCCCGATGACGTGAGATGGGATGAGCGCTTCTAACCCCTTCTTCTCTTCCGGGTCGCTCATCGTCTCTTCGTTAATCGGCGTATCAATCGCCCCAGGTGCGATCGCATTCACACGAATGTGATTCGGTGCATATTCGAGAGCGACTGATTTCGTGAACATTTTTACGCCGCCCTTACTTGCTGCGTAATGTGTGTAACCAGGACGTGGAATGACTTCGTGAACAGAAGACATGTTGATGATATTGCCTTCAATTTTGTTCTCAACGAAGTACTTCAAGGCAGCCCGGACACCAAGGAACGTTCCGTTCAAGTTGACGTCGATAATTTTTTTCCAATTATCGAACTCCATCTCATGTGTTTTCGCTTCGACTTGTACACCGGCATTGTTGACGAAGATATCCATCTTCCCAAACTCAGAGATGGCTTTCTCGATCATCTTCTCGGCGAGTCCTTCTTCAGAAACGTCCCCTTTTACGGCGACAGCCTTCCCACCACCCGCCTCGATGCCACGGATGACTTCTTCCATCTCTTTTTCACTGCTACGATAGTTCAGGACGACGTTCATCCCTTCTTTCGCGTAGCGTTCCCCAATCGCACGTCCAAGTCCCTTCGAACTTCCTGTGATGACCGCGACCTTTCCTTTTAACTCTGGATAGTTTGCCATATCAATTCCTCCTTCATCTTCTCGGATTTAGTTCCCGCATTCACCTCTTCATCAAACATGTTTGACTGCATTTTGAATAATTCAAACAAATCAACTATACTGAAACAAACTATTCGTTTTCAGGAAACGCCTGAAAGACGTTTGATCTTATACTCAATGGAGGTGACTCCCCGATTTTTGGGGGAATTGTTGGACAGTCCCATGTTACTCAGCTTACTCGTCGTTGCGCTTTTAATCTTTCTGACTGCTTTTTTTGTAGCAGCCGAATTTTCAATTGTGAAAGTGCGTAGCGCTAGACTCGATCAGCTCGTGCTCGAAGGAAATAAGAAAGCGGTCAGCGCAAAAAAAGTCATCGAGAATATCGACGACTCGCTCTCTGCCTCACAGTTTGGCATTACACTGTCCGCACTAGGTCTCGGGTGGATTGGTGCCGATCAAATCGAAACGTACGTTCACACGTTGGTCGAACAGTTGAATATTTCACAATCACTCGTGACGTTCTTATCGTTCCTGATTGCGTTTCTCGTCATCGCGTTCGTTCACGTCGTTATCGGAGAATTGGTACCGAAAACGCTCGCCGTTCATGAAGCGGAAAAATTAACGCTCCTCGTTGCACGTCCGCTTTACGTGTTCACGAAACTTTTCTATCCGTTCATCCGTGCCTTGAACAGCATGGCTCGACTCACACTCCGTCTATTCGGTGTTCAGACGACTGCGCAGGAAACGGCACATTCCGAGGAAGAGTTAAAAATCATCATGACAGAAAGCTTCCGTAGTGGTGAAATCAACGAAAATGAGTTGGCCTATGTACAAAACATCTTCTCGTTTGACGAGCGCATCGCCAAAGATGCCATGGTTCCACGGATGAACATGGTCACGATCGATGAAGAAGATACGATTGAAGAGATTATTTCAGTTGTCGAAGAGCACCAATATACACGCTATCCGGTCACACGAGATGGCGACCGTGACGACGTGCTCGGATTTGTGAATGCAAAGCAACTCTTTACCGCGCAACTTTCAAAAAATGATGCACCGTTTGAGTCATTCATTCATCAATTGCCACTCGTTACCGAGTTCACGCCGCTTCAAGAAGCGATGGTGAAGATGCAAAACGCACAGACAATGATGTGTCTCGTCATCGATGAGTACGGGGGAACTGCTGGCCTCTTAACGATTGAAGACATCCTGGAAGAAATCGTCGGTGAGATTCGCGATGAGTTCGACCGAGATGAACAAGCAGAAATTACGGAAATTGCTCCGAAACATTATCGTCTCTCTGGACTTGTGTTAACACAAGAACTCGAGGAACGATTTGGAATCGAAATCGAAGACGATGTCGATACAGTTGGTGGATTTGTCTTATCGCAAAAAGCGAACGCTCGGACGGGCGAACGCTTCCTCTTACCTGGCGACCATGAATTGATTGTCAGTGAAGTTGATAACCACCGAATCGTCTTCGTCGACCTGATTTTGGCCTCACGTGAAGAGGAAGAGCCTCTCTCAGAATAAGGTTTCTATTAAACCCTTCTCTTTGATTTGGAGAAGGGTTTTTCATGTGTGAACCGAACTGTCGCTATATTTTCGCCTCTTGCCGTGATATACTGCACATATGTTGCTTATTTGAGTGTCACGCACTCAATGACACAACATCACCGTAACATGGCGAAATGTTCGGTTTAAACAGAAAGAAATAGAAAGAAGGTTACGCATGGAACGCAAACTATTTTTGATTGACGGTAACTCCATGCTGGCCAGTGCTTATTATGGTGCCGCCGCGAGCCGAACGAAAAAAGGACGCGAGGTATCCAAAAACGATCGGAGTGCCGTCATCGGAATGACCGGCCTCATTCGGACGATTCTACGCAGACATCGTCCAACTCATTTTGTCGTCGTCTGGGACGTCTCACGTGAAACATTATGGCGTCGAGAGTTATACCCGGGCTATAAACGCCGCAGACGCCAAACACCGCCTGAATTGAAAGCGCAGATGGAACTCATGCGCCAACTACTTGAGGATAGTGGCATTCCACAATTCCAAGTAGAGGGATATGAAGGGGAAGATTTGATTGCCCACATCGCACGTAAATTCAGTTGCAGTGCCCCTGTGGTCATCATGACAAAAGACAAAGACTTGTTACAGCTTGTCAGTCCACGAATCACCGTTTGGTTACAGACACAGGAGCTTCAGCAAATGCAGGCTCGCTGTGACATTCGTGATAACCGTCCGTTGCCGCTCAAGCGTCATTTAGAAATTCGACCAGAAGAGATTGCGGCGTTATACGAAGGATTGAAACCGAAGCAATTGTCAGCCGTCAAAGCGTTGACAGGAGACCGTTCTGACGGGATTCCTCCAGTTGCAGGACTCGACGAAAGCCAATCGGTTCAACTCATCAAGCGATTCGGTTCGCTCGATAAGCTGTATTCTGCCTTGAGTATCAAGGGTGACAAACGACAACAAGTAAATGAAACGATCGCGGCACTGACGTCAGAGGAGGTGCCCCGTAACTTGAGACGAACACGCAAAAAAGCAGAGCGCAACATGGAGCTCGTTCGTCTTGATGTCACGGTGCCGGCACTTGACCACTTGAAACTAGCTCATCTCGAGCTCAGTCTCAACCCAAAACGAGTCGAGCAAGCGTATCAAAAACGCGGACTTCGTCTCTCGTTTAACGCAAGTCAGAAGAAAACATCCGCACGTTAAAAAGAACGGACGCCTCAAGCGTCCGTTCTTTTAATATGCACCGTAATCCCATCTTCATCTGTCAATGACCATTCAGAAGACGTCCCTCCTAATGCCTGATTCGTCTCCTCATTGACGAGCAGCGTCCATGCCTCGATTCCAGCTTCCGCTCCGAGAGTTTCACTCGAACGGGCCCACACGTTCGTCCCAATGTGATGATGATAGCCATCTGCCGCAAGGAACAGCGCGCCTGGATAAGAATCCGTCGTGATAGAAAAACCGAGTCGATCATGATAGAAGCGTTTCGCCGCTTCGATGGACCGGACTTTAAAATGGACATGTCCCATGATCGTACCAATCGGTAAGCCATTGAACGGTCGATTGCTCGCCTCTTGAAGCATCGATTCATAGTCAACCGGTTCAGTCGCCATTTTCACATGACCGTTTGCTTCATACGACCATTGTTCTTTCGGACGATCGGCGTACAGCTCAATCCCGTTTCCTTCCGGATCATTTAAGTAGAACGCCTCACTCACTAAATGATCGCCTTGTCCGACTTCGATGCGCTGCTCAATGAGATGCGCCAATATACTTCCTAACTCCACGCGACTCGGCAAGAGAATCGCTAAGTGAAACAATCCAGCCGCACGCGGATTTGTCTTCGCCTGAGGGACACTGTGCAAGATGACAAGTGAACGCTCCTTCGTTCCGAGCGTAACCCATTCTTCGGCTTCTTCTAAAACGCTCATCCCAATCACATTTACATAAAATCGTGTCATTTGTGCGATATCTCGGACACGTAACATCACCGGTCCTAATTCAATATTCTCAATTTTCATTTCATCACCTCACCTTCACTATACCCGCTCGGCTCACATTGCAGAAGTAGGCACAAAAAGGTGGTATAGTTACCTCAACGATACTATTAGAAAGGAAGAGCAATGTGACCAATATAACAAGCTGCGAAGTCGATACGGCTCTCGAGCTGATCACAGGAAAATGGAAACACTCCATCCTCCTCGTTCTGATTAATGGAGATACGTTACGCTTCAGTGAGTTGAAGCGAGCGTTACCGAAAATCAGTCAAAAGATATTGACCGCGCAACTCCGCGACTTAGAAGAACAAGATATTGTCATCCGAACCGTCTATCCAGAAGTCCCTCCCCGCGTCGATTATCGCTTAAGTGAGTATGGAAAAACACTGATCCCGATTCTCGAAGCGATGAACGAATGGGGAATGCGTCATGCCGAACGGATGCGCTCCAACTAGTTGTCCACATGTGGATAACCTGCTTCTTTTACCGTACACATCACTTATCCACAGGAGGTCGTCATGATTCGTTATCCACAATTGACCGGGCATCACGTCGGTGTCACCGCCCCTTCGTCGGGCATACCAGAAGAACTACACCATTTATTGCATCAAGCGGAACAGAAGTTTTCCAATCGAGGATTTACGCTACAGTTCACTCCGAATGCGTGGAAACAACAATTCGGGAAGTCCGCCCCGGCTCGGGTACGCGCCCACGAACTGTCACATCTCTTGCAGGACGATACTGTCGATTTGATCATTCCGCCTTGGGGTGGAGAACTTTTAATGGAAATCCTCAATCAAATCGATTGGCAGTCCTTACCCGCAAAATGGATGCTCGGTTACTCGGATACGAGTTTATTGCTCTTCGTCTATACGCTAAAAACCGGAATCGCCTCGGCACACGGTCCGAATTTGGTCGACTTGCGTGCGGATGTGTGGGACGAGACGAGTTCACGCTGGCTCGATGTCCTCTCGACCCGCGTAGATGAGACGGTCATCCAACGCTCATCGGAGAAATTCCAAAAAGAATGGCAATACGACAATCCGACGCCACATCTGTTTCATTTGACGGAAACGACTGAATGGAAAGCCGTCGGTGGTCAACACGCGACTGGTCGATTGCTCGGTGGATGTCTCGATGTGCTCTTACATACAATCGGGACGCCATATGGAGACGTCAAGACGTTCCAGCGCGAACATCTGAATGATGAACCAATTCTTTGGTATTTTGAAAATGCTGAGCTAAACGTTCCGGCATTAAAAAGGACCCTCCTTCAAATGAAGTGGGCCGGTTGGTTCGATCATACGTCTGGTATTCTGTTCGGAAGGAGTGACGCCCCATCTATCCATCAAGACTATACGGCCGAGATGGTGTATGAGGAGCTCCATCACATGCTCGGAGTTCCTATCTTTTTCGATATCGACTGCGGACACGTTCCCCCGCAGATGACGCTCGTCAATGGGGCACACGCTTCTGTGCAAGTCGAGCATGGCAAAGGGACATTGATTCAAACGTTCAAGGGCTGATCCGTCAGCCCTTGATTTTAATAAGTAACTCCGTTAAGTTTTGGTGATAGTACCCTTCAGGGAATTGATCAATAAGCGCTTCAATCTCCTCTAACCATTGACTCCCACATCCGTAAAGGGTACCAAGTAACAGTCCTTCTAAATAAATGGCTTGATCAATCAAACTATGCTTCAGCTGCCATTCATTTCTTCTCTCCCACAATTCATTTAAGAATACATCTGCTTTTCCGATATCACCTTTCATCGCATAATACACTCCTTTGAACATTTCAAGAGGAGTAATGAAGCGTTTTTCTTCGTTCATCAACACATAACGTTCTTCTTTATGCAAGATATCTTCGATAATATTTAGTTGAACCCCCATCAAATCCACATTATTCTGCTTCATCGCCACTAAACCTTCTGTAAACGCCAACCTCATTTTAGAAGAATCATCTTCGGTAAAATCAACATACTGCCGAGCTTTCATGATTGCTTTCTGAATCAATTCGTTCTCTTTTCGATATAGTGCGCAAATGACGAGAGCTCGATATACATCATCTGCTCGATAATAAGTTCGTGTCTGTTTCATATAATTTAACGCTTCTTCTAAATATTGAATAGCGCGAGACAACTGAGCGTTATAAAGTAACTCTTTAAAAACGAGCAACATATAAAATTCGATACGTGTTTTTGTTTTCATCGCTTGAGAATCGAGCTGTTCAATCAATTCTATTTTTTCACTCGCTTCATCAAATCGATCCCAATGCATTAAATAGTATGCTTGACCGATTCGAGTCATTGCAATTTCATCTTTTTCTCCTAATCTTTCAAATAACTCAATCGCGCGATCATAATAATTTAATACTAAATCACGATTATCATTCGTCAAAATCGCATCACCATAAAAAACATACGCACGTCCCAACCAAATTGATTGCATGTCATTATCAAGAAACGGTTCTAAACGCTCGATAATATCTTTATTGTCCCATTTCATAAAACCCATATCTGCATATTCAATTTCCTCTACAAGTTCTTGTAGTTCAGACTCTCTAGGGTCTTTGAGCAAAAACTGTACTGAGACATCCAGTCGATTGGCGAGTTCTCGCAAACTGCGCATCGATGCCTCCGCTTTTCCATTCTCAATCATACTAAGCATTGATTTCGTGACAATGCCTTCCGCCAACTGTGTTTGAGTCATTTTTTTCTGTTTTCGCAATGTTTTAATGCGCTCTCCAATCATATGACACCCCTAAAAGTTAAATTATATTGAACTTTCTATTTACATTTCATCCCGATACCTTTATGATAATGTTAAATCACATTTAACTAATTTGTAAAGGAGACTTCCTATGAAAAAATCATTTTCGAATCTACACATCTTGTTAATCGGAAAATTCATGTCGTTGTTCGCCTCAAACTTGTTCACATTTATCGCCGGATTGACCGTTCTCACCACTTCTGGGTCTGGGTTACAATTTGCGATTGTCTTATTAGCAGGAACCCTACCTCGCATCCTACTTTCACCTTTCGCTGGTGCTTATGCAGACAAACTAAATCGTAAGCGTGTCATCGTAAATATGGAAACATTAAATGGATTGCTCTTTGTTCTTGCCGGAATTGCGAGCTTAATTTGGACATTTAATGTCCTTACTTATCTTTTGATCACCGCATTACTCTCTGTTTTTTCAACTTTCCTATCAGTGACTTTGTCTAGCTCGATTCCTCTTCTGTTTAAGGAAGAAGAGTTACAACGAACCAACTCATTAATCCAAAGTATCATCTCATTTTCAAGTATCGGCACACCTTTATTGGCCGGAGCTTTATTTAAAATTCTACCGATTTCCGTATTCTTGTTCAGCTCAGCTGTCTTATTTTTCATTGCAGGATTAGTCGCCACCCATCTTAAATTTCAATCCCGTAATACTCAAGAGACGTCTCAGTCGACTTGGAAAGAAGTGCAATCCGGTTTTCAATATCTGAAAAAACAGCGCGTTTTATGGACCATCGCCCTCCTCGCTACATTTCTTAATTTCTTTTTTGTCGCATCCGAAGTCTTATTCCCTATTGCCGCATTACAAGAAGTCGGAGTCTCACCTCTTCAGTTTGGATTTTTAGAAAGTATGTTCGCTATCGGATTTTTAGTCGCTTCGTTATTACATGCATTACCGTTCTTTAAAATTAAATACCGACTTTCAACGATGAGAAGTGCCTTAATTGTTTTAAGTTTATTGTTCATCGGTCCTGCCATCCCACTTTACTTTAAGTTCAGCGTATTGCCTGCTATCGTATTCTTTTCGTTTTTCGCTTTACTAAGTGGTCTCTTCGTTATTCGAGCCAATATCCCGATTCAAATGTATTTACAAACGAATACAGATCCCAATTATTTAGGTCGTGTAATGGGAGTTCTCGAATCGCTGGCGATGGGAATCACACCACTCGGTTTCATTCTTTTCGGATTTTTAAGTGATTTAATACTAGTCTCTCTCCTCTATACCATTTGTATGATTTGTTTGCTTAGTCTCACTTTATTTTCCATGCACCGTATCCGTCATGACATTCGAGCAGAACGAGCAACAGCTCAGTCAATGGAACAAGTGTCCTAACGAAAAAGACATCGAACGAATCAGTTCGATGTCTTCTCTGTTGACGGGAGTACCCGTTTTTCTAATAAAAATGGTCCAAATGGGATGACCGATGCCATCACGGCAAGCGTCAACACTTTGAATCCCCAGCGGTAGCGCCATGCCATATAGATGGCTGCAAGTACGTAGGCAACAAACAAGAACCCGTGTGCCGCACCGACGATACTGACCGCGAGTGGGATACCGGCCATATACTTGAGTGGCATCGCAATCAATAGTAACAACAGGAAGGATACCCCTTCTGTGTAACCAAGCCATTTAAAATGAGTCGTAGTCATATGCGTTCTCCTTTATCTCTGTAGGCTATATCTATCGTAGCCGAAACATGAGAGATTTGTCACAGGAGAGAGCACGGAATTTACGAGGCTATTTGACGATTTGGTGAACGGTGCATGACTTTCGTTTCGACAAAGCGACGAAGGAACAATCCATCCACACCGATTTTTCCAGCATTATGTCCAGCCACCAAAATCAATACAGATACGATTAACATGGTCGGGTTCGTACTGACCGTTCCAGAAAGTAAGAAGGCCATATTCATAACCAATCCGAAGAACGCCGCGCTACGTGTGAGTGCACCGAGCAATAATCCAAGACCGACTAAGAACTCGCCGTAAGGAATGAGGACATCGAATAATCCAGCGTTCGGAATCGCAAAGTTTTCCAAGAATGCAGCCCACCATCCTGCGACGGCTGGATGATCTCCAGTTGCGAGAGTCAGTGCGTTATTTAAAAAACCTTCCGTTCCAAAACCACCTGTGAGTTTACCCCACCCTGCTGTTAACCAATGATAACCGAGCCATACACGCAACACTGTCAAGATGGCTGTGGCAATGTTGTGATTTTGCCAAAATTTCGTGAACATGATGATTCCTCCCTTTCAAGAAGTTGAATAAATGAATAATGTGATTACATTCACAATATACCATTCATGCTCACCTATTCACATATGTATTTCCCTTTGTTCATGATTCGTCCATATGTATGCCATATTCTATTCACATTCATCCAAAAAAAGACACCTGATTTAGGTGCCTTTAAGGAAATTATAGTGTCACTTCTTGAGGTGGCTGACCTTTTTTGTTCATTACACGCATCGATTCTGGTTCGATTTTGAGAATAACGAGTTTCGGATCGTCCGGTCCGTCGAACCAGCCCTCGAGTTTCTCGTTCCATACTTTTTCTTTCATCGATTCATCATCTGAAACGGTCGCTTTCCCTAAGATTTCTAAGTAGGTGTCGCCCACTCCATCTCCGTCATAACCAATTAAAATATGTGTATATGGATTCTTCTCTAATTCCTCCACTTTATCTGTCTCATTTGAAGTTGCCGTATAGAGTGTGAGATCATCATGGAAAAATGTCATGTATCGACTATGTGGTTTTACCTTATACACCGTAGCCATCGTACCGACATCACTCGAATCTAGGATTTTCAAAGCTGTTTCTTTTGCACTCATTCCAAATTCCTCCTTCATGATTTGTCGCTCGTATACTGTTCCCTCAAACTATAGGATTAAACACAAAAAAACCTGCTCGCCGATGCGAGCAGGTATCATATTCCTTAGAAAGGAAGATTAGATTTTTTCAACGTTAGAAGCTTGTGGTCCACGAGCTCCGTCAGTGATTTCGAAAGTTACTTCTTGGCCTTCTTCAAGTGTTTTGAAGCCGTCGCCTTGGATTGCTGAGAAGTGTACGAATACGTCGTCTCCGCCTTCCATTTCGATGAAGCCGTAACCTTTTTCTGAGTTAAACCATTTTACTTTACCTGTGTTCATGAATGAACCCTCCTGAAATAAACGCTATGCGTTATAGTAGTGCCTTACTAGAAAAAACTTGACCAAAAAAAATACAAGCCTTTGGATTATCTAATGAAAAATAATCCCAAGCACTTGTGAATTATGATTCCAGCTATTCTTAATTAAGCACATACTGAATATAACACGACTAGATGCTTCTGTCTAGTAAATACTTCTGATTGCTAAAAAACGGACCGAAACGGGTACAAGCTAGAGAAGATGACGCTAGGAGGATTTATGATGAAACACTCACCTGAACAACAGTCCATTGCATCAATGATTGCCTCTTATTCCGATTGGTCCGAAGAAGATTTAATTCCACAAACGCTCGAATGGCATAAAGCTACGCGTGAAACGTCTTACTCAAAGAAACAACAAACCATCCCTTGTCGGATTCCGTTGACGGAACGGATCACCCCTATCGAAACGTCACTCCCGCTCGAACTCGTTGACGGAATTGTTCGCCCCGTCTGGATGCGCCGACTCGATGCTGAATATTTGAACTTGATGCAGACGACGAAACAACACGTCGATGTTACGAACTATGGCGCTGTCGGAGATGGAAAAACGGATTGTACCCTCGCCTTTCGTCTTGCCATCCGCTCGAACCGGCGCGTCTTCGTCCCGGCAGGTGTGTATGTCGTGCGAGGCATCCGTCTTCCTTCGAACTGTGCGCTCGAAGGCGCCGGACAAGATGTCACGATTCTCAAACTATCTGACCGTGCACCGAAGCATCGCCAACTCTTGCGGAACGCTACGCCTTTTGCCGGAAATCACCACATCGAGGTATCTCATCTGACACTCGATTGGAACGTCGCGCGATTAGGTGATGTGAAACGGACGACGAGCGGTGACACGACATCGAGCGCCTTAACGTTTGCGCATGTGACGTATGGCTGGGTGCATCATGTGACGGCTAAACATGCCGGTCTTCATGCGTTCGATATCACGTCTCCGCACTATCATTACTTAGGAGACGGACTACGTGCGGCAAACGGGAGTCGATATATCCATCTCGACCATCTCGAAGCGACGAATTACGGGGATGACGGGATCACGACACACCACAGTGACGCCATCTACATCACTAACTGCTATTGTCACCATCCTCATGGACGGACACACGCCTTAGGGTTCTCCAACTCGAACGGAATCGAGATTGATGACGGATCGCGACACGTCACGCTCGTTCACAATAGAACGGAAGGGTGTTTTGGAGGCATCGAAGTAAAAGCACATGGAACGTCATCAGCAGCACACGATGTCCATATCTTCGGACATCTCTCCGTTCACGACAATCGCTCGTTTAACTTCCGCCATATCGGTCATCATTTGGCAGACGATCCGAATTCAGAAACGGCCCGCTTCCTATCTGGTACGAACTTAGTGTCCCTCGAGCCGATTCGCAGTCCGTTGTATGCAAAATCCTCACCCCGAAGTTTGGTCGTTTCTGCCTACCAGGATGTCTTGATTCATGGATTGACCGCAATCGGAGATCCACTTTACGATTACGAACAGCACCCGGCGCTTGCGATTCAATACAAATCGAGACGCGTTCAACTGAAGCGTGTCTCCGTACGCGGGTTCACCACAGCCCGAGCCGACCTCGAACTGTTCGGAGGAGATAACCGGACCGATGATGTGAGCATCGAACAATTACGATGCCACGAATCGGCACCCATCGCTTTAAAAATCGGTCGTCAACTCGAACACCTCGCCCTTCATCAGATTGAAGGGCAGAAAAAAAGCGGAGATGTGCTCATCTCCACGAAAAGTCCGATTGATGCGAAAGACTTGCTCGCTCAGGGATTTTCAGATCGTGTCCGTTCGGATGTTTGAGCCGCCTCCACGAGCTGGTTTAATTTGCTCTCATCGAGTTCAAGTGAGCTTTCTTTCTGTTTGGCCATCATGCGGACGATTGCTTTGTCCAAAAAGCCCATTCGTTCAAAGTCATAGCCGCTCCCGACGACCTCGACGAAATAAGCATGGTTGCGGAGTGTGGAACGATACGCTTCTTCTAGCTCACGAATCCGTTCGGACTCTGTCGGTGTTCCCGCGCACAAGTACAAGGCGAGAGGGCGCTCAAGCAAATGTGCTTCATGAAGCATCAACCATTCCTTCATCTCGTCTTGGATGGTGCCCATTCGAATCGAGCTGCCGACGATGACGTGGTCTACCATTTCCCACATGATGTCTGGCTCTTCTACGATATTTTGGACACGAACGTCACCCGATAGACGTTCGGCGAGTAAAGCCGCCACTTTTTCACTCGTCCCATATCTGGAAGAGTACGCAATCAAAGTACCCATGTCGTTCCCTCTTTTCATGTCAGACGTTACTTACATTATTCCCGAATCATCGAGAGAAGATACGTATGCACTCAAAAAAGCTCGCCGTCTGGCGAGCTTTTCGTCACAGTTTATACACTTGTGCCTCGTAAGGACGAAGGGTGAACGGTTCAATCGGTTCCATATTTCCGATGACACGTTCTTTCACGTCATATGGTAACTCTCGTTGTTGTGTCTCGTCGGAGAAGTTACAGAGTACGAGCCAGGTCTCACCTTCGAACGACCGTGTGAACGCATAGACCGCCTCATCTTCCGGTAACAACAGCTCATACTTCCCGTAGACGACGATTGGGTTCGCTTTACGGAGCGCAATCAACTGACGGTAGTAATGGAAGAGTGAATTCGGATCTTTTCGTGCCGCTTCCGCGTTGATGTCGACATAGTTCGGGTTGACCTCAATCCAAGGCGTCCCTGTCGTAAATCCACCATGTGCTTCGTCTGACCACTGTACCGGTGTGCGTGAATTATCACGTCCTCGCTCATGGATGCCACGGAAAATCTCGTCGTGCGTCAATAACCCGTTTGATGTGTAATCGCGATAGGCGTTCAACGTCTCAATGTCCCGATACTGGTCAATGGAGTCAAAGGCGACGTTCGTCATACCGAACTCTTCCCCTTGATAAATGTATGGTGTCCCTTTCAATAGATGGAGAAGCGTCGCGAGCATCTTCCCGGAACGGACGCGATACTCGGGCGAATCGTTTCCAAAGCGTGAGATGGCACGAGGCTGGTCATGGTTACTCCAGTACAAGCTGTTCCACCCTTCCTCTTCGAGCCCTTCTTGCCAACGCGAGAAAATCGTCTTCAGCTCAGTCAACTTCCAGTCCGTCGGATTCCACTTCCCGAAGCTCCCGTTCCCGACATCCACGTGTTCAAAATGAAAGACCATGTTCAATTCGTTGCGGTCTTCTCCCGTGTAGAGCTTCGCTTCGTCCACACTGACCCCTGGCATCTCTCCGACCGTGATCGTGTCGTATTTCGACAAGACTTCCCGATTCATCTCCTGCATGAATTCATGGATGCGTGGTCCGTTAAAGAAGAATGGCGTGCCGTCACCATACCCCGTCCCTCGCGTTTGACCATCAGGATAGCTTTGATCTTTTGAAATCATATTGATGACGTCCATCCGGAACCCGTCGACCCCTTTATCGAGCCAATATGTCATGAGGTCGTACACTTCACGACGAAGCGTCTCGCTTTCCCAGTTCAAATCCGGTTGTTTCTTACTGAAGAGATGGAGGTAGTACTCATCGCTCGCTTCGTCATACTGCCACGCGCTACCGCCGAAGAAGGCCCCCCAGTTCGTTGGAGGTTGACCATCTTTCCCTTTTTTCCAAATGTAGTAGTCACGGTATGGGCTGTCTTTTGAAGAACGCGACTCCATGAACCATTGGTGCTCATCCGAAGAATGGTTGACGACGAGGTCCATCATGATTTTAATGCCGTGACGATGCGCTTCTTCAAGCATCGCATCAAAATCATCCATCGTACCAAACTCGTCCATGATGGCACGGTAATCACGGATATCGTATCCATTGTCGTCGTTCGGTGAATCGTACACCGGCGAGAGCCAGATGACATCGATTCCGAGCTCTGCCAAATAAGACATCTTTTCTGTGATCCCTTGAATATCGCCGATCCCATCTCCGTTTGAGTCATTGAAGCTACGTGGATAAATTTGATATACGACCGCTTCTTTCCACCATTGTTTCATGTTAGGTCCTCCTTGAAGTTCGTTTTCCGTTTCAACGCTTTCATCGTACTGCCTTCAAGTTTCCGAGACCATTCATGATATGATTAAAATATGCACAATTTTGCTATTAAATGAGGAGATTATTATGGAAATCGGCTTTTGTGGCTATTCGTACCATACAACGACTTATACTTTTCCATTTGCTACTACACTAGACACCTATTTAATCCGTCTGCAAACAGAAGGGACGGCACGGGTTGTCGTAAACGGAGAAACGATGTTGACACGCCCCGGTGACTTGTTACTCGTTTCTCCCGGAGATATGTATGAATTGCATGTCGATACGCCTGCGAGCGGAGACTATCATATTTTTTGTACCGGCTCCTCCATTGATTCATGGTGGAACGCCATTCCGCGCGAGCGCACCTATTCTATAAATGTTGACCCCCGACTACTTTCCCTTTGGCAACATATTACGGAAGAAGTACGTCGGCCACCCTCTGAACAGAGCGATGCCTTAATCGAAACGCTCGTACAGGCTCTTTTACTCATGCTTGATCGTTCGACGCAAGATGCCCATGTCCATTCTCGACCTCCCGTCGTCTCACGCATGATGCGCTTTATCGAGGCACGTGTAACAACTGACTTCAAAGTGGCGGATGTCGCCACTGCGGTCGGACTCAGTGTTTCAAGAACCGTCCATCTCTTTAAAGAAAACACTGGAATGACCATCATCGAATATGCACAATCAATTCGTCTTCAGCTTGCCGAGGAGCAAATGCGCTATACAAAACATTCATTAGAAACGATTTCAGAACTGTCTGGATTTCGAAGTTATCCATATTTCCACAGAATTTTTAAACGAAAATATGGCGTCGCACCGGGGGTTTATCGCACTCTTCAACAAAAAAACGAAAAAAAATAAAAAAAGAGTGATCCATTTTTTGAACCGCTCCGTTAGATGGGTGTAAATAACGACAACACTCACTTACGAAAAGGAGCGATTACCCATGAAGAAGAAGACGTTAAACAAAATCGTAGCCCCGGCACTTGCCTTAGGACTACTCGTACCAGTGAACGCGCAAGCAGCGGATCACACGCCGACAGCGAGCACACCAGCAGGTGACCTTCGCGCGACACTCGACCAACTGTTATCTGAGCACTACGTATTAGCCGTCACATCGATGATGAAAGGATACGACGAGGCCGCAGATGCTGAAGTTTCGATGAAAGCACTTGATCAAAACGCACTCGACATGACGCCAGCGATCTCATCAATTTATGGGGAAGAAGGCGGCATGAAGTTCGAAGAAATCTTCCGTGGTCATAACGACTACTCAGCTGATTTTGTAGAAGCAGCAAAATCAGACAATAAAGAATTACGCATGGAAGCGGAAGCAGAAGTCGATGAGTTCGTAGATGAGTTCTCTACTTTCCTCGATGCAGCAACAGAAGGTAACTTACCGAAGGAAGCAGCAGCTGATGCACTTGAACTTCATGAAGACCAAGTCCTCTCTGTATTCGATAACTATGTCGAAGGAGATTACGAAGAAGCTTACATGACGTTCCGTGAAGGCTACAAGCACATGTTCAACATCAGTAAAGCCCTCTCAGGTGCAATCGTCACACAAATGCCTGACAAATTCACGACTGGAGCCGACACACCAGCTGTTGAACTCCGCTCAACATTAAATAGTCTCGCAGGTGAACACTTTGCCCTTGCTGCCATCGGTATGCAAAAAGGGTACGATCAAGCAGAGGACTATGACTACGTGACATGGGCAGAAGATCAAAACACACTCGACTTTAAAGCAGCCATCGCATCCGTATATGGCGATGAAGGTGCCGCACAGTTCGAGAAAATCTGGAACACAGACCACATCACAGCACAAGGTGATATCGTTGCCGCAACACTTGAAGGTGACGAAGAGATGATTAAAGACGCTCGGATGCGCCTCGACACATTCGCCGTCGACTTCAGCACATTCCTCGATGCAGCAACAGAAGGTAACTTACCGCAAGCTGCAGGTGAAGAAGCGATCAAACAACACGAAGCGCTCGTACTCGACACGTTCGATCAATATGTCGCAGGTGATGCAGAAGCGGCTTGGATGTCATTCCGTGAAGGATATGCGTTCATGTTCGGTGTTGGTGAAACACTCGGTAACGCGATCGTGACACAAATGCCTGACAAGTTTGAAGAAACAATGATGCCTGAAGAGATGCCTGAAACAGGTCTCGGTGGCGCTCAAGAACAATCAATGAACAGCCTCTACGCTGCACTTGCTGTCCTTGGCGGAATCTTACTCGCCTTCGTGACGCTTCGCAAACGTAAAGTGTCTGAACAATAATCAATAAGGAGGGAGTCCCATGAACAAGCGCCTTTTGTTTCTGGCGCTCTCTCTCTTTTGTTTTAGCTTCTGGACGTGGACGAGCGCCCAAGAATCGTCGTCACCACCTGTAGAAGAAAAACAAATAGAGGAGAGCCCGGATTTAACGGCTGAATTCTCACTTCTACAGGAAGAGGTGAAGAAGCTCCGGTTAGCAGAGGAAGAAGAACATGCGAAAGCCGTCACACCCGTTCAAATTCAAATTCCCAAAATCAAAATCGATACCGCAATCGAACAAGTCGGTGTGTTAGAAAACGGACAGATGGGCGTTCCAGAAGACGAAAATCAAGTCGGATGGTTCGAACCCGGTGTCACACCAGGTAGTAAAGGAAATGCCGTAATTGCTGGTCATGTCGACAGCAAGACCGGTCCAGCCATCTTTTATCAACTTGACCAATTGACTAAAGGCGATGACGTTCTGATTCAAGATGAGGCGGGAAACACCTTACGATTCCGCGTCACGAAAACAGAACGATATGATACGAAAACCGCGCCAATCGAAGAGATTTTCGGTGCCACATCAAATCGAAACTTAAATTTGATTACCTGTTCGGGTACGTTCGGGGACGGGGGCTATGATAAACGATTCGTCGTCTATACAGAGCTAGTGGAGACCAATCTGAACGAAACTGTCGATCTCGAGACACCAACGGCAGTCGAACTAAAAGGAAACTTGTTGACATGGCACGCCGTTCGTCAAGAGAGCGTGATTGGATATCGCGTCTATGAAGTCGTCAACGGAACAGCGACTCGTATCGAAAGTGTCCCATCCCATGCTAGAAAGAGTATCGAGGTCACAAATGAGAACAACGCATCCTACTACGTGACTGCGATTGATCAGCTTGGAAATGAGTCGAAGCCGTCCCAGACAGCACAGTAGTACGAAACGTCCTTAGTCTAACAGCTAAGGACGTTTTTCTATTTCTTATGTGTAGTGAAGGTAGTAACATGCATCAACTTTAGGATAAGGAGTTTACATGTCATGAGGACTCAGCTTTCATCACCTCTCGCCAGTCAATTAAAGAGAAGAATTCGCTCCATTTGGGGTGTGACCGATTCACATTATTGGTACCCTCTATCGACTGCCCGGCGCCCCGATGTGATTGCGTTCGATAGCGACTATATTGACGAGGATGATCAAAAAATCAAGGAAATCCAACAATGGATATTGCGTCGAGGCGCGGATGTCGTCTTTGAACTACACGAGGACCTTACGCTCTGGCAAATCGATACCGATTCCTTGGATCCTTGTTACGATGGTCGTTATTTAGAACGTTATTGGTTTGACCAACACATGAACTGGGTCATTTATGCATCTCATGAAAGTACGATCAGTTTCGGTGGGCATGAATTTCTCACATCACTTCAGTCCTATTGGCCAGATTGGCAGGAACATCTATCTGTTTTAGACAATCGATACGTCGAATGATGGAATCGACATAAAAACGCACTCATTTTATCAATGAGTGCGCCGAACTTATACGAAGCAAGGAATCTGCGGGTTGAACGTCTTGTTGTTCTCCGTCATGACCTGCTTTTTAATTTTGCCTTCTCCGAGATAGACGATGCGGTCAGCAAGCGCCTCGGCATCTTCCTCATCGTGTGTCACGAAAATCGTCGTCGTGCCCGTCTGCTTCAAGAGACGACGAAGGTCGTCACGGATCCGATGTTGAAGTGACGTATCCAAGTTACTGAACGGTTCGTCTAAAATCAAGAGCGCTGGTTTTGGTGCGAGTGCACGAGCGAGCGCGACACGCTGTTGTTGTCCCCCACTAAGTTCGTACGGATAACGGTGACGGAACTCCGTCAAGTTGACGAGCTCGAGCATCTCTTCGACACGCGCATTTCGTTCTTTACGACTCAGTTTATGAAGACCGAACCGAATGTTCTTTTCAACGGTCATGTGTGGGAAGAGTGCATAGTCTTGGAAGACCATCCCGACGCCACGATCTTCTGGCGGCATGAACTGGCAATCGTCGCAACAGACACAGTCATTCACGACGACGACGCCCTGGTTCGGCATCTCGAGTCCGGCAATCAATCGGAGAATCGTACTTTTACCAGAACCGCTATCCCCGAGAAGCGAGACGATTTCGCCTTTTGTGATTGAAATCGAGAACCCTTTGATGGTCTCTTCATGTGCACCTTTATAGCTAAAATGTAAATCGTTGATTTGAACGAACATTAGTCGGCCTCCTTATCAAGCACCTTATGGGAAACGAATATCAACAGTCCACTCATGAGGACGATGACGATGGAAGCGAGTGCCGCTTCGTGAATCTTCTCATCACTCACGTATTTGAACGCCTGTGTCGCAAGCGTTGAAAAGTTAAATGGTTGTAAAAAGAGCGTCAACGGCAATTCTTTCATAATATCAATAAAGACGAGGATAAATGCGCTCATGATTGCGCCCTTGATCATCGGAATATCGACGCGGAAGAACGTTTGGACCGTATTCCACCCAAGCATACGGGATGCTTCCGTGAACGACTTCCCGACCTTCTCGAATCCACTCTCAATCGAGTTATATCCAATCGCAAGGAAGCGAATCACGTAAGCAAAGATGAGCATGATGAGCGTCGTCCGAAATACGAATGTCTGGCTTAGGTCAAGCGCCCGTGCCATGTCGAGTACTTTGTCATCGAGCCACAAAAAGAGCGTGATGACCGCAATCGCAATCGCTGCTCCCGGAATCGAATACCCGAGTGTCGTCACCTTCGAAATGACACGCGTCATGTTCGACGGGAAGAGTCGTGTATAGTTCGCGATAATGAGTGCGAACAGTAAGATGATTACGGTCGCGGTAAAGGCGACTCGTACCGTATTCCAAACGAGTTGCCAAAATTCTTCCGTGAAGACCGTATCGAACGTCAGGAACGTCCAGGCAATCAACTGCGTGAACGGAATGACAAATGCGATCGCAAAGACGAGCGAGACATATGTGAATACAGCATAGCGATGCCAGCCTTGAAGCGGTCTCGGTTTGAGCGGCTTTACTTTCGTCGAGGCGTAACTGAACTGCTTCCGTCCCCGGACGAGCCGTTCCATCGTCAAGATGGCGATGACGAGAATCATGAGCGTGCCCGCCAGTTTCAGCGCCGACGACGTATCCTTCATCCCGAACCATGTGCTGAAGATAGCGGTACTAAACGTCTGAATCCCAAAGTATTTCACGACACCATAGTCGTTCAGTACTTCCATCAACACGAGACTGACCCCACCGATGATGGCGACTCGTGATATCGGAATGACGACCGTGAAGAAAATATCCCACGACCCGCGACCGAGGATTCGTGCATTCTCAATCATTGAAGACGATTGGTTGTGCAGGAACGCTCGTGTAATCGTATAAATGTAAGGATAGAGGAACAACGTGAAAATAAACACGGTTCCTTGAATCGACATGATGTTGAAGTACGATTGATCGACCGTGATCCCGAACTGATTCCTTAGCGTCGTTTGAATCACTCCGGTGTAATTTAAAATGCCGTGATACGTATACGCCCCGATATAAGGCGGGATTGCGAGCGGCAGGATGAGTGCCCATTTAAAGAAGCGGCGGAACGGAAAATCATAGACGGTCACGAACCAGGCAAGGCTCGTTCCAATCACTGTCGTCAGGAGGCCCGTAGCCACCATGATGAACAACGTGTTCCGCACATAACGGGGCAACAAATACTCTTGAATATGTTGCCAGTTGTCATTGACCGGTGCGAATAATTCCACGAGCACGACAATCCCCGGCAAGACGATCAATAAAATCGCAAGAAAGCTGAGGATCGCCCATCCATTCAGTTGTCGTTTTACCGCGTGCCAGTTCATGTCGTACCGCTCCCGTTCTGTAAACAATCAATTCCTGTCCCATCATATCAGTTTCTACGCGTCCCGTGTAGCGCTTAGGGTGTGAGAAACGCAAAAATCTCCGGCCTGAACTCGCGTTCAAGCCGAAGTCATCTTACTTCCAACCTACTTCGTTAAAGATGCGGATTGCTTCTTGTTGGTTTTCTCCAAGTGCAGAGAGGTTGATGTCTTGCTCTTTGAACTCGCCCCATGATTGAAGAAGTTCGTTCGGTTCGACTGACTCATTGACTGGATATTCGTAGTTCACACTCGCAAACTTCTCTTGAGCTGACGGTTCTGACATGAACTCCATCAATTTCTGAGCGTTCTCTGTATGTTTCGATGCTTTCGTCATCGCGATACCCGAAATGTTTACGTGCGTGCCTGTTGTATCTTGGTTCGGGAAGAAGACACCGAGCTGTTCAGCGACTTTCTTCTCTTCTTCGTCTTCAGAATTCAACATGAGCCCCATGTAGTACGTGTTCATGATGGCCACGTCCCCTTCACCGGCGACGACCGCTTTCGCTTGGTCACGGTCGTTCCCTTGTGGGTCGCGTGCCATGTTGTTCACTAAGCCCTTCGCCCACTCTTTCGCTTCATCGACACCGTTTACTTCGATGAATGATGCAAGGAGTGAGATGTTATACATGTTTTCAGATGGACGGACGAGTACTTTGCCGTTCCACTGTTCTTCTGTCAACGCTTCGTACGTCGATAACTCTTCTGGTTTCACGCGATCTTTCGAGTAGACGATGACACGTGCACGTTTCGTCAAACCGAACCATTCATTGTCCGTATCACGGTATTTTTCAGGGATGTTTGATTCAAGCTCATCGCTATCGACCGCTTGAAGATGTCCCGCTTCTTTCGCCTGGTACAAGTTACCGGCATCTGCCGTGATGAAGAGGTCAGCCTCTGTGCTCTCACCCTCTGTGTTCAAACGCTCGAGAAGCTCGTCACTCTTCCCTTCCACGACGTTGACCTTGATGCCCGTCTCTTCTTCAAATTGTTTATATAGTTGCTGATCGACATCGTAGTGGCGACTCGAATAAACATTCACGACATTCGAATCGTCCGAACCTTCATTTGAAGTCGTTTCGTCTGTGCTTGCGCAAGCGGCAAGGAGTGATGTCGTCAACGCTGCTGAAAGCCCTAACGCTACATATTTTTTGTTCATCTGTCATTCCCCCACGTTCGTTTATTTCTCTCTGGTAATGATAATTACTCTCAGTACCTATCATCACTGATAATCATTCTCACGTCAAGGGTTTTCTGTAATCGTATCCAAGGCTAATATGCGCTTTCTAACAGTTTTAAAGGCATCATTTCTTGACTTCAAAAGAAAGCGTTCGCTATAGTGAAATCAAACAAACCGTCTGGTCGGTACAGAAAGAGGTGGAGACATGACAAACCGATCGAACGTCACGAAACAAAAGCTTCTAGATGCGGCAACGGAAATCATCATGAATCATGGTGTGCATCACCTTACATTAGATGAAGTCGCCAAAACAGCAGGTGTTTCAAAAGGTGGACTTCTCTATCACTATGCGTCAAAGGAAGCATTACTAACGGCCATGGTCGAACGATTACAACAAGAACAAAACGAGCTATATGCTTCATTGCAACAAGAAGGCTATGGACCTGTCGAGGCATTCGTTCGTCTATTTGATGAAACGAAGTTGCATCCTGAGCGTGCTGCCATCCAAATCGACGTCGAGAAGATGATTGCATTTCTCACGTTGTTCGCTGTTGATCAAGAGTATGCGAATCGATGGAAAGAGGACTTGGATGCGTTTTTCGAACAGTTTCAGAAAACGGCAGATCCTGTTGAAACGATGATCATTCGCTATGCGCTTGAAGGCATGATGATGTCCGAACACTTCGGAGTCGGGGTGCCGCCTGCCGAACTCAAACAAGCCATCATCGCCCGCTTGATTGAACGGGCACACGATATCGACAACCAATCAGAAAAACAATAGATATAGGAGATTAAAAACCATGCAGAAAATCACATCCTTCTCCGTTAACAACAAGTTTGCGGTTTGGTTGATGACCATCATCTTGACGGCCGCCGGTCTTTTCGCCGGTCTAACGATGAAGCTCGAGACATTACCAGACATCACGACACCAACTGTCTCGGTCACGACCATCTATCCAGGTGCATCCCCTGAGCAAGTGCTCGAAGAAGTCAGTACCGTCTTAGAAGACCGACTTCAAAGCTTGAACGGTGTGGAACAAGTTCGTTCTTCTTCGTTCCAAAACGCCTCAAATATCCAAATCGATTATGACTTCAGTACAGATATGGATGAAGCGGAACAACAAGTCAAAGACGCGTTAAGTAACGTCGAACTACCTGAATCAGCTCAAGAGCCTCAGGTATCACGTCTCAGCTTTGATGCCTTCCCGGTAATCGGGGCTGCCATTTCCGATGAAAATCTGGATTTAGCAGAATTGACGAAACTCGTCGAAGAAGAAGTGCAACCTGCTCTTGAAGGAGTAGAGGGTGCGCAAACGGTTCAGATTGCCGGACAAGAGATTCGTCGGGTTGAACTTCAATTCGACCAAGACGCCCTCGCTGAATACAATTTGACCGAAGATGCGGTCAAGCAATTGATTCAAGCGAACGATGCGCGCATCGCACTCGGATTATACGAACTTGGTGACACAGAACAGGCCGTCGTCATTGATGGAAAATCGGAGACGCTCGAAGCGTTCCGTGATCTTCAAATCCCATACTCACCGGCGCAGTCGACTCCAGCGACACCGTCTGCTCCAACTGACGTACCAACCGGTCAAACACCTGAAACACCGACAGAAGTTCCGACAGAAACACCGTCAACCTTACCGCCAAACGTTCCAACGACCGTCCCGACTGTCGCGTTGAGCGAACTCGCAACGATTGAGGACAAAGGAATCGAAGAGTCGATTTCTCGCTCGAACGGCGAGCGTTCAATCGGGTTACAAGTGACGAAAACACAAGATGCAAATACAGTCGACGTGGTCAACGCTGTCAAAGAAGTACTCAATGACTTCGAGGCAGAATACGACACGGCGAACGTGTCCATCACACTCGACCAAGGTGAACCGATTGAAGAGTCGGTGAACACGATGCTTTCGAAAGCACTACTTGGTGGTTTGTTCGCTATTTTAATTATCTTGGTGTTCTTACGAAACTTCCGTTCGACCATCATCGCCGTCATTTCAATTCCATTGTCGCTTCTCATGGCTCTTATCGTCTTGAAGCAATTGGATATCACATTGAATATCATGACACTCGGTGCGATGACCGTCGCGATCGGACGGGTTGTCGACGACTCCATCGTCGTCATCGAGAATATCTATCGCCGACTCACGCGTGCGAATGAACCGCTCCGTGGAAAAGAATTGATTATCGCTGCAACGAAGGAAGTATTCATCCCAATCGCCTCGTCGACAGTCGTCACAATTGCCGTCTTTTTACCACTCGGCTTTGTCACAGGGTTTGTCGGTGAGTTGTTCCTACCGTTCGCTTTGACCGTTGTCTTTGCTTTACTCGCTTCATTGCTTGTCGCGATCACGGTCGTACCAATGATGGCCGACTCGTTCTTTAAGAACCGCGATAAACTTAAGCCGGAAGAAGGTCCAGGGAAACTCGCAGATTGGTATCGTGGTGTCCTAAACTGGTCACTCAACCATAAACTAGTCGTTTTCGGACTCGCGACGGCGCTTCTGATCGGAAGCTTCGCACTGGTTCCGACAATCGGCGTCAACTTCTTGAACCAGGAAGCAGATAAGACACTTTATGTCACATTCGACCCAGAACCGGGGCAAACGCTTGAAGATTCGATTGCCGCTGCAGAAGTGGCAGAAGAATACTTCATGGATGAACAACCGAACGCAACGGACGTTCAGTTTACGGTCGGTGGAGAGAATCCACTGAACCCCGGAAACAACAAACAAGGAATCTTCATCGTTCAATATGATCCAGACACAGAAGATTTCGCTGATGTGAAATTAGCGGATATCGAGAAGTTGAACGAGCTCGCTTCGAATGGGGAGTGGAAAGAACAAGACTTCTCAGGTGGTGGCGCTACGAGCGGTGTCACGTATAACGTCTACGCCAACTCGCTTGAAGATTTAGAAGCGATTGTGCCAACCTTCATCGAAACAATCGAAGAAGAGACAGACTACGTCCGTCAGGCGACTTCTGACTTACGTGAGTCCTATGTACAATACACGTTCAACGTCGACCAACAAGCCGCTGCAGAAGCTGGTGTGTCAGCGGGACAAATCGCGCAAGTCATCAGCCAGTTCCAGGCACCAGAAAGCCCACTTGCGAGTGTGACAGTGGATGACAAACAGTTAGACGTCGTCATCCCGAACGAGCAAGTGACGTATGACAGTGTCGATGACCTGCAAGCACAAGAAATCACGACACCGTTCGGTCCACGTCCGATTTCAGACTTCATTGAGATCGAAGAAGGCACGACACCGGACACGCTCGTCGAGCGTGACGGGAAGCTACTCGCCCAAGTAAGTGTTGAACTCAGCACGGATAAAGCGACCGAGGCATCCACTGCGATTGAAGAACGCGTTTCAGACATCGAGCTCCCGTCTGGCGTATCGTATGATGTCGGCGGTGTAACGGAACAGATCCAAGAATCGTTCACACAGCTCGGTCTTGCGATGCTCGCCGCGATCGCCATCGTCTACTTGGTACTCGTCATCACATTCGGTGGGGCACTCACGCCATTCGTCGTGTTGTTCTCACTCCCGTATGCGATTATCGGGGGACTCGTCGCCCTTCTCATCACAGGTGAGACGATTTCGGTTTCTGCCTTGATCGGAGCACTCATGTTGATCGGGATTGTCGTCACGAACGCCATCGTCTTGATTGACCGCGTCATTCATAAAGAAGAAGCTGGTTTATCAACACGTGAAGCGTTACTCGAGGCAGCGGGCACACGCCTTCGCCCAATCTTGATGACCGCACTCGCGACAATCGGTGCACTCGCACCGCTCGCACTCGGTCTCGAGGGTGGGGCACTCATCTCGAAAGGTCTCGGTGTCACCGTGATCGGCGGACTCACAAGTTCGACGCTCCTCACGTTGCTCATCGTGCCAATCGTCTATGAGTTCTTCGCACGATTCCGTAAGAAAAAACAAGCGTAAGCAAAAGAGAGTCGACCTTAAAAGTCGACTCTCTTTTTTGTGCTTAATAACACTGCATGATGATTTCGGTTTCTTCGAATCGTTTTGCACGGAGGGCATCATTTGGAATGAGAAAATAGAGCATCCCTGCATCTCCAAACATAATATCCAACTCCTCAGAGGTGTCCATTTGAAAGAGCAAGAATGGATCATCGAATCGTTCTCCATAGGTTTCTTGTACTTCTTCAAAGACATCACCTTGTACTTCACTCGGATGTCCACCGATTGCATGAAGTTCTTCTTGTTCGAATTGTTCGAGTAACCGATCATACATCTCTTCGTCGAGCAGCTCATATAAACTGTATTCATTCTCTGCATAGCTTTCTTCAAAGGAAACAGCACGTTCATTCAATGCTTCTCCAACTCGCACTCGCTCAAGTTGCGTGTCTTCCGTATACACGACACGCCAAAGATGACGTTCGTCCGCATCTCCCCAAGGTTGTTCTTCCAAGTCATAGAAGAAAGACAACAAACCTTCTTTCGGGAGTGCATCTACGGATTCAAACTCAGCTAAATCACTTAAACGGAACTGGGCTAAAAACGTCATATTCTCCCCTGGATGCAAGTCAGCATGTGGCAAATCAGGATGCCCACCGAATTTTGAATGACCGATTTGAACTTCTTCTCGTGTGGTTCGTGGTACAAGCGCCAAATTGACTCGCTTCGTGAACGCACGTAAAATGTCTTCCCCGTTTTGTAATTCGTGCTCTTGAATAAATTGCTCAATCGTTTTTAGTTCCATCTCGACACCCCGCTTGTTTATGATAGATGTAGTATAGCATGCCGAACGTATGTACCCCTCACCTTTTTTGTTATACCCTTTTCTTGACCTCTCTCGTTGAATTTGAGAAGATTCATACGTTTTGAATGACGTGAAAGGAAGTCATGTATATGAAATTATTAAAATGGATGATTGGGCTCGCTCTTTTATTCGGACTGAGCACACTCGGCAATTGGATGGTCGAGACGTTCGCTTGGAAAGTACCGGGCAGCGTCATCGGCATGGTGCTGTTGCTCATCCTCTTACTAACAAAAGTCATTCGCGTGGAATGGATTGAGGACAGTGCCGGATATTTGACGAAGCATCTCGCTTTCTTCTTCATCCCCATTGCCGTCGGCCTTATGGCGTACGGTACGTTGTTAAAAGCTGCCGGTATCCCGCTCCTTATCACGTTACTCGCCAGCATGGCGGTGGGGATGGTCGTGACCGCGTTTGTTTCCGGGAAAGAAGGTGAGACATCATGACATACGTTTGGATCGGATTGACGATTCTCGTGTATTCGCTCAGTCGTCGACTTTCCATGAAGTGGGCATCTCCGTTCACCAATGTCGTCTTCTTAAGTACAGCGATTTTGATTCTTCTGTTACTCGTGACAGGACAATCCTATGATGCGTATGAACCGGCTACCGATCTCATCACCATCTTACTCGGACCAGCGACTGTCGCCCTCGGATTACCGCTCTATCGCAACTTACCCGTACTACTTGCCCGGGCAAAGCGAGCACTGAGCGCGATTGTCATCGGATCACTTTCCACAATCTTTGTGGCTGTACTTTTTGGCAAGTTATTTTCGTTCACCGAAAACGTATTGATTGCACTATCGGTCAAATCGGCGACGTCCCCGATTGCCCTTGAATTGGCTCGACAACTAGAGGGGGATGCGACACTTGCCGCCTCGATCGCCGTCGCCTGCGGTATTTTAGGGGCGATGCTCGGACCGGTACTCTTGACATGGATCCGTATGGACGACCCGTTCACACGTGGACTCACACTCGGGACGATCAGTCACGGGATTGGGACCGCTCAAGCGGCAACGGAACATCCGTTGTCCGGCGCAACAGGTGGAGCCGCGATGGGATTGACGGCCATCTTCACCTCGTTTATCTTGCCGATTCTATATCCGTTTCTCTTTTGAACAGGTCGCGTCCATCGATGGGCGCGACTTTTTTGTTTCGACTTCGATTGCGCGTGATAAACTAATGAAGATGAAACTTATTAGAGGAGGGCAATCCATGCAAGCAAAATTAATTGAACGCTTAATGACGTACGCGAAGATTGATACACAGTCGGATTTCACAAGTACGACAACACCATCGACGGCCAAACAATGGGATTTGATTCGCCATTTGGAGAAAGAATTGAAAGATCTCGGACTGACAGACGTCGAGACGGACGAATACGGCTATCTCTTCGCCACACTTCCGAGTAACGTCGATCATGATGTCCCGACAATCGGCTTCCTTGCCCACGTCGATACAGCGACCGACTTCACAGGAACGAACGTCTCCCCACAACTCGTTGAGCATTATGAAGGTGGCGACATCGTCTTGAATGAGTCATTGAATGTCGTTTTATCACCAAAAGACTTCCCTGAACTCGACGGGTATGTCGGGCATACGCTCATGACAACGGACGGGACGACACTCCTCGGCGCGGACGATAAAGCGGGAATCGCCGAAATCGTCACAGCAATCGAATACTTATTGGCGCACCCTGAGATTCCACACGGGCCGGTCCGCATCGCCTTCACACCGGATGAAGAAATCGGACGTGGACCACATAAGTTCGATGTCGCCCGATTCAATGCGGACTTCGCTTACACGATGGACGGCGGTCCACTCGGAGAGTTGCAGTATGAGAGCTTTAACGCGGCCGGTGCGACCGTCACCTTCCACGGGACGAACGTGCACCCAGGTAGCGCCAAAAACAAGATGGTGAACTCGATGAAGCTCGCGATGGCGTTCCAAAACCGTTTGCCTGCAGATGAGGCACCGGAACGGACGAGCAACTACGAAGGATTCTTCCACTTGAACGGCTTCAATGGGGACGTCGAGAAGACGACGCTTCAATACATCATCCGCGATCATGACAAACAGAAGTTCGAAGCGCGTAAAGCGTTGATGGAAAAACTTGTCCTCGAATGGAAACAAAAATACGGGGAAGAACGGATTGAACTCCAGATGGAAGACCAGTATTACAACATGGCCGAGAAAATCGAGCCGGTCAAACACATCGTGGATACCGTCGCTGATGTCATGCGTGGTCTTGGCATCGAACCGAAGATCGAACCGATTCGTGGTGGGACAGACGGTTCGCAACTTTCTTACATGGGACTCCCGACGCCGAACATCTTCACGGGTGGGGAGAACTATCACGGGAAGTTCGAATATGTCTCTGTGAATAACATGGAAAAAGCGACAACAGTCATCATCGAAACACTTCGCACATTCGCGAAGCGTGCACAAGCATAACAAATGCGCCTCCAATCATTCTCTTTTACACTAGAGACATTGGAGGCGATTTTTGATGAAACATACATTTAGCATGAACCTCGGCTGGGATGGCGGACGAAATGACGTCGGTACCCTCGAGGCCGAGCGATTAAAGACACAGATTTCAATTCCGCCCGAGATGGACGGTCCTGGAGTCGGCACGAATCCGGATGAGATGCTCCTCGGGGCAGCGGCCACGTGTTATATCATCACACTCGCAGCCGTACTCGGGCGGAGTGATTTGACTCACCGTGGCATCACGATTGATGCGGAAGGCATCGTCGATGTGACGAACGGCATCTTCACTTACGAGACGATTCGCTATGCGACAACGATTCAAGTCCCGTCAGAGATGACGGATCGAGAGATCACACTTGTTGAACGCATCGCCAAAAAAGCGAAAGATCAATGTATGATTTCACGCGCGCTCTCAGGCAATGTGGCGTTTGAATTAAATACGACCGTTGTTCGAGTCGATTGAAGCCATCGTAATGATGGCTTTTTCCAATATGACGACCACACTACTCTATTAGATTTTTTGCGACACTGCGCGATTTTCAAAAACGTGATACAATACACGTCGTAAACTAATCAGAAAAACGAGGGATACCATACATGATTACAGTAAATAACGTCAGCCTACAATTTGGCGGTCGCAAGTTGTTTGAAGAGGTGAACATCAAGTTCACGCCAGGCAACTGTTACGGATTGATTGGTGCGAACGGTGCCGGAAAATCGACATTCTTAAAGATTTTATCAGGTGAACAAGATACGACGACAGGTGATGTCAGCATCACACCGGGTGAGCGTCTCGCGGTCCTCAAGCAGGACCACTACGCGTATGAGGACAGTGCAGTTCTCGAGACCGTCATCATGGGTCACGAGCGTCTCTACAAAGTAATGAAAGAAAAAGACGCCATCTACATGAAAGAAGACTTCTCAGATGAAGACGGGATGCGCGCAGCTGAACTCGAAGGGGAATTCGCTGAGTTGAACGGTTGGGAAGCAGAGTCGGAAGCCTCGATGGTCCTCCAAGGTCTCGGTATCTCTGAAGCGCTCCACCAGAAACAAATGAGCGAACTCACAGGTGGGGAGAAAGTCAAAGTCCTTCTTGCCCAAGCGCTCTTCGGTAAGCCAGATATCCTCCTCTTAGACGAGCCGACCAACGGACTTGACCTAAAAGCGATTCAATGGTTAGAAGAATTCTTGATCAACTTTGAAAACACAGTCATCGTCGTTTCCCACGACCGTCACTTCTTGAACAAAGTCTGTACGCACATGGCCGACCTCGACTTTGGAAAAATCCAATTGTATGTCGGGAACTACGACTTCTGGTATGAGTCTAGCCAACTCGCTACACGTATGGCGGCAGACCAGAACAAGAAGAAAGAAGAGAAAATCAAAGAGCTTCAAAACTTTATCGCACGTTTCAGCTCGAACGCATCGAAAGCGCGTCAAGCGACGTCGCGTAAGAAGTTGCTCGATAAGATCACACTTGATGACATCCGTCCGTCATCACGTCGTTATCCATTCGTCGGATTCACGATGGAACGCGAAATCGGGAACGATGTTCTCTATGTCGACAACGTTTCGAAAACGATTGATGGTGTAAAAGTGCTCGACAACGTCACGTTCTCACTCAACAAGACGGACAAAGTTGCATTCGTTGGTCGTTCTGACGTTGCCATCACGACACTCTTCAAAATTCTCATGGGTGAGATGGAACCAGACACTGGATCGGTCAAATGGGGCGTGACGACGACTCAGTCGTACTTCCCGAAAGACAACTCGGAGTACTTCGAAGGCTCAGAAAAGAGTATTTTGGACTGGTTGCGCCAGTTCTCACCAGCCGATGAGTCAGATACGTTCCTCCGTGGATTCCTTGGCCGTATGCTCTTCTCAGGTGAGGAAGTCATGAAGAAGGCGTCTGTCCTCTCAGGGGGAGAAAAAGTACGCTGCATGCTCTCGAAGATGATGCTCTCGAACTCGAACGTGCTTGTCCTTGACGATCCAACGAACCACTTGGATCTCGAATCGATCACGGCACTCAACAACGGTCTCGAGTCGTTTAAAGGCGTACTCCTCTTCAGCTCACATGACCATCAGCTCATCTCGACGATTGCGACACGCATCATCGAAGTGACACCGAATGGCATCGTGGACAAAGAAGCAACATACGATGAGTACTTGGAGAACGAGGCGCTTCAACAACAAGTAGAATCACTTTACCAAAATGCATAATAAAAAATCGGCTCAACGTGAGCCGATTTTTTATTTAACGTTTACCGTCTCCATGACGTGCTCATGAATATCATGACCTTTCGTGACATGGACTTGGACGTTGTATGCGCCTGATTCAGCAAAGGTGTGTACACCTTTATACATCCCAGCATCTGCTTCCTCTAACTTCACCCACTCATGCTTCTCTGCCCCGTCTTGGAAGATTTCGAGTTGTACTTCCGCCCCAGCGAGCATCTCGTCTTCAATCATGACGTGCACCATGAATGGTTGCTCTTCTCCCGCTGTCGCCTCTTTCGGGTCAAGCGTGATATCCGCTCCGGCATGGTGATGATGCTCACTCTCTTCTTCCGCTTCAGCAGCCGTTTCTGGATGTCCGACCGTCACATTTGTCGTAGGCATCGTATGCATCGAACGCGCTGTCACGTGCACTTGAACTGTATAAACCGCTTCTTCAGCGAACGTCGTCTCGGCTTCATAGACACCGTCTTTCGTGAGTGACGCCTTGATCATGTCACTTTCTTCTTTCGCACCGTTCTTCCATACTTCGAACTTGATTTCATCCGCATCGTCTACAGGTTGACCATCTTGCGTGACGTGAACCGACAAGGGTACAGCTTCTCCTTTTTCAGCTGTTGCCTCAACCATCAATTCTGCATCTACTGGCTCCATTGATTGCGGAACAGTTGCACTTTCCGCTTCTTTCTCCGTGCCGCACGCACCGAGTACAAACAGCCCGATGAGCCCAAACACGACCCCAAACCGTGTCATCATCTTTTTCATTATAAGTCCTCCTTATAAATCGCTTACATCTTTCACACATTGTTCATGATACCATCTCTTTCCAAAAAGAGTGTGAGCATTCTGTGATATAACCCACGATATGTTCTCACAAATTTCACACATATAGTTGAATCGAAATTTGTTGTGTACATTTCCGTATTTTAGTCCATCACTTCTAAAAAGGGGTATATAAAATATATTAAGGTTAAACATTTGGAAAGTCTTAACATCAAGGGAGTTACATCATGACTGGAGGCGAATTCAGATGAAACGTAAGGTCATTCGTGGGGCGATGGCACTGTTCATCTTATTAGCGATGGTGATCACACAATCGATTTCCGTCAGTGCCGCCGCTTCAACATTTATCACGAGCGTGAATACGACGAGCAAGGTCGTCGCATTGACGTTCGATGACGGGGCAGACGGGGCGAACACGAACAAGATTTTAGACATTTTAACAAAAAACAACGTCAAGGCCACTTTCTTTTTAACGGGTTCGGGCGCAAATAATCATCCACAGTACATTAAAAACATCGCCGCAAAAGGGCATCAGCTCGGAAACCACTCATATACACACCCAGACTTCACCAAACTGACTGCCACTCAAATGAAATCCGAGCTCGACCGCACGGAAGCTTTGATTAAATCGTTGACGGGAAAAACAACAAAACCGATTTTCAGAGCCCCGTTCGGTGCCGTCAATAGTACCGTATTGAACGGTGTGGGGGCTGCCGGATACGGCTACACGATTCAATGGAACATCGATACGATTGACTGGAAAGGATTAACCGCAAGTCAAATCAATACGAAAGTTCAGACCAACATTAAGCCGGGTTCAATCGTCTTGATGCATACAGGTGCGGGTGCACCGGGTACCCCACTCGCATTACCGACGATGATTTCACAACTGAAAGCAAAGGGCTACAAATTTGTCACGGTCTCGCAATTACTGGCGTATCAAAACACATCGACGAACAAAACGTATACCGTGAAATCAGGCGACACATTGTATAGCATCGCACGGACGTATGGCGTCACCGTATCCGCTCTTGCTGCTACCAACAACATCACGAACTATAGCTTAATCTACGTCGGACAAGTGCTCATCATTCCAGGAACAACCGTCGCACCGCCACCTACAACGACTGTGAAATATACTGTGAAATCGGGCGATACGCTCTATAAGATTGCGACGATGTACAATACAACTGTCGCAAAAATCGCAACCGCCAATAACATCACGAACGTTAACCTCATCAGCGTCGGACAAGTGCTCATCATTCCAGGAACGACTGTTACACCACCACCTACAACGACCGTGAAGTATACGGTGAAGTCGGACGATACACTCTATAAGATTGCGACGATGTACAATACGACCGTCGCAAAAATCGCAGCCGCCAATAACATCACGAACGTCAATCTCATCAGCGTCGGACAAGTGTTAACCATTCCGAAATGAGTGCACTGCGAATCTTTTCCTCTTTCTGTGACGTATGCTAGACAAACAGGAAAAGAGGAACCATTATGACTCGAATCGCAATCCGCGTTAGTATCACTGCACTCATCGGATTTGTTGTCTCCATTGCCACATTCTCGATTTTGATTTGGCTCGGTTATGAACAAGCACTCACATCCGGTGAGCCAATTCAATTCTTCACTCGTGACATTTATCAATTCGAAAACGGAATCGGGGTCGCCAACCAGAATCAGATGGCCATCCTCGGTGCCGGATTCGTGGGCATTGCCATTCTCATTGGAGAGATCGGGATACGTCTTAAACGAAAGTAACCGCTGCATACGCAACGGTTACTTTTTTAATGCTGATGTTCACCGCTATGGTCGTGTGAGTGAACGATTGGTTGTTGCAATTGGTCGATTTGGTCTTGCGGTACATCACCGACAATCATCCACGCTGAAGGCGTATAGACCTTCTGCCCTTCATGGACCATGCCGTTCACTTGATAGATTCCCTGGTCGAGCTTCACGCTCGTCACGAGATAGCTATCCTTTTCTGTCACTTCATACGTCCGGGTCTCTTCCGAATCGTAAGGTGTGACTTGGATATGGCTTTCCGTCACGCGTTCGTCATTCGATACTTTCATCGCAAGCGTCGTCGCTCCAACTTCTACACGTTCAGGTACGATCAGTTGAATCCCGATCGGATCAATGGTGCGTTCTACTGGTTGAAGCTGACACGCGCCTAACCAAATCGTCGCTAGGATGACAGGAAGCACTGTTTTGAATCGTCTCATGCTGCCACCTCCGCTTTCAACTTCCGGCGTCCAATCAACCAATCAAATACAAGAACGACAAGGATACTGATTCCTGCGAGCGGTAATGTCACACCGAGCAGTAAAATCAAGATACCGACGATTCGTTTGATCCGGTCGTCTTCAAATCGTTTCATCTGTTCGATTGATCCGACTTTTCGTTTACGCCACATCACGAACGAGCTGATGACAACGAAAATGAGACTTAGACAAAGCGTGACTCCGACCAATTGATTAAGCAAACCGAATAGGCGACCTTCATGGAAGGCAATTCCGACCGTAATCAGTTTTCCGAGAATCCCGTAATCTGCGTATGTCACAGAGCTGAGTGTTTCACCACTGTATTGATCTAAGTTCACCGTCGCTTCTTTAAACGGATGACCCGCCGCCGAGGTGACGGTATAGACGCCAGTTTCGCCTTCCGGAAGTGAGATCGTATACGGTCGATCGATCGACGTATTGTTCACGACCTGATTCAAATCAATTGGCAGAAGCGTACTTGGAGAAGACGTTGGAACGAGATCTGCCTGGGTCGCCCAAGGCACGTCTTCCGCCACATCTTTTGTCGTCACGGTCGATTCTGGCTTGGCGCCAAACGCATAGGCATATATTGGTGCTCCCGTGTTCGTCGACGAGGAAACCCACTGCAACATCGCACCCGAAACGGATGACCAGGCAAGACCTGAACTGATGATGATGACGAGACCGAATGATGTCCATAAAGCGACGCTACCATGCATCTGTTTCCACCACTGCCGGCCTTTCCCGAGCTTCGGCATAAGCATCCGAATCGGATTCTTACCGCGCGGCCAGAATAAGAACGTTCCCGTGATGAGTAGAATAATCGCCCATGACGCCGCGAGCTCGACAACCCAGTTCCCAATTTGTCCCCCCAACAGCGTGCCATGAATGACAAACAGTAAATCCATGCTACTTTCAGCAGTTCGTGTTCCTAAAACTTCTGTCGTTTCCGGATGAATATATGTATACATCATCTCGTCTTCGTTCATCCAACCGATTCGAGTCGATTCACCTTCATCCGGCAATCGAATTGAAGTGATCATCGCATCCGGATATTCTGACCTAAATGATTCCTTTTGAACTTCTATCGGCTGTTCTTCCGTGAATGATGCCGTCATCATGTCTTTGTACTGCATCTTCGTTACTTGTGGTTCAAATAAATAAATGCTCCCTGTCACAGCCAGGATAATGAAAATCGGTGCAAATATAAGACCTGCATAAAAGTGCCAACGCCAAACCGCTTGATACCAAGCGTTGCGTTTGTTCAATCGTTCCCCCTGCATAACGCTTCCCCCTTTATCATTGTGTCCAACTTGTGAACAGATTGAGTATACAAGGAATGGAAACGGTTTATTATTACTATTTGTGACAACTATTCGTCGAATTGGAGAAGTGAAAATGAACTTCGATTCACCCTTATTTCACATATTCATCGACTGGTCTCACACACTTTCACATAAAGAAAGAGACACCAACAAATTGGCATCTCCAAAATATGATCAATTTGTGAACTGCTCTGCTTCTGTCGATCCAGCCAGTGCAGTCGTTGATGATTGCCCACCTGAGATGACGAGCGAGACTTCATCGAAGTAACCCGTCCCGACTTCACGTTGGTGACGTGTCGCTGTGTAACCATGTACTTCAGCCGCAAATTCTGCTTGTTGTAACTCCGAGTAGGCTGCCATGCCACGGTCTTTGTACCCACGTGCGAGCTCGAACATGCCGAAGTTGAGCGCGTGGAATCCAGCGAGTGTGACGAACTGGAACTTGTAGCCCATTGCGCCGATTTCTTGTTGGAACGTGGCAATCTCTTCGTCTGACAACTTCTTCTTCCAGTTGAACGATGGTGAGCAGTTGTAAGCGAGAAGTTTTCCTGGATACTTCGCATGAATCGCTTCGGCGAATTGACGTGCCTCTGCCAAATCTGGTTCAGACGTCTCACACCAGACGAGGTCTGCATACGGTGCATAAGCGAGTCCACGAGAGATTGCTTGCTCGATACCAGCTTCCGTACGATAGAAGCCTTCCGATGTACGCTCTCCAATGATGAACGGGTGATCGATTGGGTCGATGTCGCTTGTGATCAAGTTCGCTGCGTGCGCATCTGTCCGCGCTACGATGATTGTCGGGACGCCCATGACGTCTGCCGCGAGTCGAGCCGAAATCAAGTTTTTCACAGCCGTCTGCGTCGGGAGTAATACCTTTCCACCAAGGTGACCACATTTCTTCTCAGACGAGAGCTGGTCTTCGAGGTGAACACCGGCAGCTCCTGCTTCGATCATCGCCTTCGTCAATTCGAATACGTTGAGCACCCCACCGAACCCTGCTTCCATATCCGCGACAATCGGTGCGAACCAATGCGTATCGCCTTTTCCTTCTGCCGTTTGAATTTGGTCGGCACGTTGAAGTGCCTGATTGATTCGTTTGACGACACTCGGCACCGAGTTGGCCGGATATAGACTCTGGTCCGGATACATATGACCTGACAGGTTCGCATCCGCCGCTACTTGCCAACCACTCAAGTAGATGGCTTCGAGTCCTGCTTTTACTTGCTGAATCGCCTGGTTCCCTGTCAATGCACCAAGTGCATGGACGTAGTCACGCTCGTGCATCAATTGCCACAAGCGTTCCGCTCCTTTTGTCGCAAGCGTTTGTTCAATCACGATAGACCCTCGTAATTTCATGACGTCTTCTACAGAGTACGGACGTTCTACACCTTCAAATCGTTCTGACTGCCAGCTGTTCAATAATTCTTCGCGTTGTTTCATCAATAAACCCTCCTGTATTATATTAATTTTGATAAATTTAATTTGTTATATAACAGATATTACAAACGAAATGACTTAATCGAGGTAAGCACAGCATTCCAATGCTGCCTTAAACGTCGAATGCTCCATCCCGCAACAACGACAGACGTTCTCTTCGTCCCGATCTTCCGGCTTGCGGAATACGACGACTTCATCGATCGGCTCTTTCATGATTTGAAGTGAACCGTCTGTCCGGTCCAAAACGAGGCGCATCAAGTCGTTACCATATACGAATGCTGTATTCGCAAGTGATGCAGTCGATTTTCCAGATACGATGCGGCGGACGACCCAACGTTCAATCAACTGTTCGCTTTCCATTTTTTTCGTTGTCATGATAAGGTTCCTCCTTTTAAATTGAACTCCACAGTTTGTCGTTTCATAAATTCACGGCGGCGGCGATGTAAGATTGGTTCCGTATACCCGTTCGGCTGTTTCAACCCATGAAACACGAGTTCGTGGGCAGCTTGATAGGCGATCGACTGATCGACGTTCGGCGTCATTGGTCGATAATTCGGATCTGACTCGTTTTGTTCGTCGACGACTCGTGCCATCCGATAAAGCGTGACCTCCACTTGATCCGCTGAACAAATGCCGTGATGTAACCAGTTGGCCACGTGTTGGCTCGAAATCCGGAGTGTCGCCCGGTCTTCCATCAGTCCGATATGGTGAATATCTGGCACTTTCGAACAACCGACGCCTTGCTCGACCCAACGAACAACGTATCCGAGCAACCCTTGCAAGTTATTCTCAAGCTCTTCTTTAATCTCTTCTTGCGAATAGATACGCGTCGCGAGCGGGATATCAAGGAGCTGTTGCCGCTCATGTTTCAAATGAGGCTGCTTGATCAATTCTCGCTGTACATTAAAAGCATCGAGTTGATGATAGTGCATCGCATGGAGCGTCGCTGCTGTCGGTGAAGGCACCCATGCCGTCGTTGCCCCGGAGCGTACGTGTGCCATTTTTTCACGCATCATGTCCTGCATCCGGTCGGGCATCGCCCACATCCCTTTTCCGATTTGTGCTTGATGATGGAATCCGCTCTCGAGACCGGTTGATACATTCAACCGTTCATATGCAGCGAGCCAAGGTGACGTCTTCATTTCTCCCTTCCGACGCATCGGTCCGAGTGTCATCGAGGAATGAATCTCGTCTCCCGTCCGGTCAAGGAAGCCCGTATTGATGAAGACGACTCGATCTTTTACTTGCGCGATGCAATTTTTCAAATTGAGCGACGTTCGTCTCTCTTCATCCATCACGCCGACTTTCAACGTATAGCGAGGAAGGTCCAGTAGATCTTCTACGGCGTCAAACAAGTCATTGGTGAATGCTACTTCTTCAGACCCGTGCATTTTCGGCTTGACGATATAGATCGACCCTTCCCGAGAGTTGAGACGACGATGGAGATGGCGACTTGCGATCAATGAAGTGAAGATGGTATCAACGATCCCTTCTGGCACCTCACGCCCTTCTGCATCAAGGATCAAATCCGTCGTCATCAAGTGTCCGACGTTCCGAATGAATAGAAGTGCGCGTCCTGGGAGCACGACTTCCGCCCCACCTTTTCCAATCAAACGCTTATCTTCGTTTAAACGTCGAGAGAGTCGCTTCCCATTCTTTTGGAATGAGGCTTCAAGCGTCCCATTCATTAGACCGAGCCAATTGCGATACAAATGAACTTTGTCTTCCGCGCAAACGGCTGCGACCGAGTCCTCACAATCCACGATTGCGGATAGGGCTGATTCGAGCTCGATGTCCATCAGTCCAGCAGGATCGACTTTGCCGACCGGATGTTCTCGGTCGAATTGAAGTTCCACATGTAAGGCATGGTGTCTGAGCATCAATGTCTTCAACTCGTTTGGTTCCCCGGTGTAACCGACGAAGAAATCATCTGCGAATGAATGCTCGTCGTCTCCAATCACCGCATAGGCGACATCGTCACGAACGACGTATCGTGTCACTTCCTCGTGCGATCCTGACGGCAGCGGGAACGTGTCATCCAAAAACTGTTTCGCCAACCGAACGACTTCCTTACCGCGAACGGGATTATATACTCGTCCCTTTTCCATACCGTCTGTCTCGTCAATCATGTCCGTCCCATAAAGGGCATCGTAGAGACTTCCCCATCTGGCATTGGCGGCGTTGAGTGCATATCTGGCATTATCTAACGGGACAACGAGTTGTGGTCCAGCTTGATGCGCGATTTCATGATCGACATGCGACACATCGATGTGAAAATCTTCGACGACCGGTTCGATATAGCCGATTGACGTTAAAAATGTCTCATATTCGATTGGATCGACTTCCTCTTGACGACTGTACCACTCCTGTAACAATCGCTCGTATGTCGTCCGTTGCTCTAGAAGTGTCTGATTCACTGGAATGAAACGCTCTAGAAGCGATTCGACGCCTTCCCAAAAAACGTTGATTTCATGGGGATCAAGAACGTTTTTATTCACAAGTTCAATCAGTTTCTCATGAATATGATACGTATTTAGTCGTTCATAGTGTTCCAAGCGTTCACATCCTCCTTTAATCATTGTTATATATCAGTTGATTACAATATAGTCTATTATATAACAGTTTGACAACCCATTTCTTAAAACTTTTTATTTGAAATCTCGTCACGATGGGTTTACTATACATTGTGTGACCCATCAATAATTGAGTCATCAATGATTTGAGGAGGCGATGTGCATGCGAGATTCTTGCTCGCTTCGTGATCAAATTCTCTATCACATCATCACCGTACAAAAAGAATTGGGGCAATTATTCGACTCGGAAATGGACGGACTCAGCTTGAGTCGCTACGACATTTTAAGCAACCTGTATCACGTCGGTCCATTGCGGCAACGTGAATTGCAGCAACGTGTCGATGTCGATCACGCCGCCATCACCCGACACCTGAAACAATTAGAGACACAAGGACTCATCACGCGGAGACGCTGCGAACAAGACAACCGTGTCATCTATGTCGAGTTGACAGACGATGGTCGTGAACAAATTGCACATTGGACTGAGCAAAAAGAGTGCTTAACGGACCGACTTTTTGTCAACATGAAGGTAGAGGATCAACAACAGTTACTAGCATCACTCACGATGTTACAAGATACTATTGACCATGAAAGGAAGACTACAATATGAACACTGCTACACAAAAAGACTTTATGGAGATTGTCAAAGGACGCCGTTCGATTCGTGTATACGATGAGAACGTCAAAATCTCAAAAGAAGAAATGACACAAATTCTTGAAGAAGCGACAACAGCTCCTTCATCACTTAACTTACAACCATGGCGCTTCGTCGTCATCGATAGCGCAGAAGGAAAAGAAACACTCCTTCCACTCGCAAGCTTCAACAAACGCCAAGTGGAAACATCTTCAGCTGTCATCGCCCTCTTTGCTGACTACCAAATGGCAGATTACACAGAAGAGATTTTTGATACAGCGGTAGAGCGCGGTATGATGCCGGCTGAAGTCCGCGACCGTCAAGTCGACATGATCAAAGGCATCTTCAAAGATGCACCGAAAGAAATGGTCAAAGACAGCATCATGCTCGATTCAGGTCTTGTTGCGATGCAACTCATGCTCGTCGCACGTGCGCACGGGTATGACACAAACCCAATCGGCGGATACGACAAAGCGAACATCGCTGAAGCGTTCGGTCTCGACAAAGAACGTTACCTTCCAGTCATGCTTCTCTCAATCGGGAAAGCAGCAGAAGAAGGGTATCCATCAGTCCGCTTCCCAGTCGACCGCATCACAGACTGGAAATAATTCAAAAGAGTCAATCGCCGAGGCGATTGACTCTTTTTTTCATCCGATATATTTGACGACTTCGTTAAAGTCACGACGTGTTTTCGGTGCGAAATCGCGCGCTCGATACCCAAATGCAACCATGACTGAAAGTGACCATTCGCCTCGTTCCATCACGCCTTCTGAGATGAGCAACTCATCGATTTCCTCTTGATTGAACCCTTCGATCGGGCATGAATCAATCTCGATTTGTGCGGCAGCCGTCATCATATTTCCGAGCGGGATATATGTCTGACGCTTGATCCATTCTTGGAAGACACGCTCATCACCTAAGAGACGGTAGTCGTTCTCCTGGAACTCTTGTACCCGTTTCACGCGCTGTGCGTATTCTTCTTCCGTACGGCCCTGTACACCCGTCACGATATGACGAATATAGTCCGCATCATAACGCATGGCTTTAGGGGTTCTTGCGAGGATCAACACGAAGTGACTGGCAGTCAGTGCCTGACCTTGCGCTCCCCATGCATGATCTTTAATTTTTTGGAGTAAATCTTCCCGACGCACCACGACAAATTGCCATGGCTCGAATCCGAACGAACTCGGCGAAAGACGTCCCGTCTCTAAAATGAACTCCATGTCCTCTTCTTTGATTTTACGATCCGCATCGAACGCTTTCGTCGCTTGACGCCAACGATACGCTTCTAAAATGTCTTTCTTTTTCATCGTGCTCACTCCTCCATTACCAAGATGACTCCATCATATCAAACCGATAAATCAAAAATCGCTCATGAAGATTCTTTAGCGGCAATCGCACCGTTTGTACGTACTGAAAAGGCGTATTGTCGTTCAAATAATGGAGATACTCATCCGCCGGATAATATAAAATCACATCGACCGGACGAGGGACCGTTTCAACAGATTCGATGATGTTGGCGATCACTTGACGGAAGACGTTCACCGAGAACGGATTAAAGAAGTAGAATCGATTCGCATCCGATGGAATCGTGAATTCTTCCGCGAGTCCCTGTTCCAATTGAACACTTCCCCGATTACGATGTTTCTTCGTATAGCTCATCCAATTTTGAAGTGCCTCCTCATGAAATCCACCGTCCATCTCGACACCGATTGCCCGCACGCGAAACGTATATGCTAAATAGAACGGCAGACGTCCTTTTCCCGAACCGAAATCCACGATGGTATCTGTGGACTCTAACGGAAACGCATCCCGAAGCAAATCGAGTGCCTCGTAAGGAGTCGGCTCATAACGGTGATATTCGGCTGAGGACGGGAATCCTTGCTGTGGTTTGGCCGTCTCGATTTGTAACAGTTGTTCATATTGCTGTTCGTTCATGATGAACCTCTTTCTTGAATAGATTGGAAGAATGGATGCCGCTCCATTTCTCTCGTGAACGACGTCTGTTCCTGATAGGCGACATATAACAGATAAATCGGAACCACTAGTTTGAACCAGCTCGGGAGAAGAATCACGCTCGTTCCCCCGAGTGGAATGAGTCGAAACCATAGATTCCGATGACTCGGCGTTCTAAAGTACATAAGGAGCGCCGTCGTTCGTCTGACGGTGCCGAAGCGGTTCGGTCTCGGTCGATACAGGGGACGTTTCCGTTCACTCGTCTTCTCGATGGCTCCTGACGTCGTCAGCAGGACACGGTCGAATGAGGCACGCTCACGTTCCCCGATTTCAATCTCGCGACCGATATTCGGATGTTTCGACACCCATCCTTCCCCTACATATAACGCAAATGTGACCATCATGCTTCCGATCAACACACTGAGTAACATCGAATCAATCAATAACGCATACACACCTACAAAAGCAAGGAGTATAATCAATAATCGCTTCATGAGATGGGCGTGTCGGAGACGAAATTGATACTGAATCCATGCATGGCACCAACCGAGTAGAAATAGTGCAGCCCCAAACGCGAGTATCTCGCCCACACTCCTGCCCTTTATGTATAGAATCGGTGCAAGCAACAGTAGATAACATCCATATTGAACCAGGTGTTGAGTCATCTGATATACGACGGAATACCATTTCAACTGTCGAATGAAATGACGATCAGCTACAAGGATGAGATCGGCACGCTCAATCCAGACAAACATGCGATCTTGCCACATGAACCATCCAATCAGAAGTGCCCAAAGAAAATAAGGGATGTCACCTAACCAGGGGAAGCTCCCTTCCCAGACTTGCCAGTAGGAATAACCTGCCCATATGAGAAGAGGAAGGACACCGTATAAAAAAATCGCCCAGTCGACAATCAATCGGATCGTCTTCCACTGTTGTTTTATATAACGGGAGACACGTATCCAAAACAATCGTTTCGCAATCATCGGAGCGCCACATCTTCCATCATATCGAACAACGTCATCCCCTCTGTGTCGAGCGCTTCACGAATCTCCGCTTTCGTCCCACTCGCCAGGAGTTGCCCGTCATCAATCCATACGAAACGATCACACAATCGCTCGGCCGTATCAAGAACGTGTGTGACTAATAAGACACTTGCCCCCCTCGTACGCTCCGCTTCTAACAGTCGAAGTAACTGAATGGTCGTCGTCGCATCCAATCCGATAAATGGTTCATCGACAATCAATACATGCGCTTCTTGAATGAGCGCCAATAAAATCATCGCCTTCTGTTTCATCCCTTTTGAATAAGAGGAGAGATACCGGTCGGTCACATGATCGAGTCGGAAAAGCTTTAGCAACTCCTCCGTTTTTTCTGTTGAATCGATTCCCGTTAATTCTTGGACGAGTGCGATATGTTCAGACAGCGTCAAATAATCATAGTAGACCGGTTGCTCCGGGATGTACGCATAGCGTTCCATCTCGATCGTTCCCTTCATCCAAGGAATCGTTCCGGTAAGACAGGCGATGGTGGTCGTTTTTCCCGCACCATTCGACCCAATCACCCCTAAAATCTCACCTGCCCGTACATCAAACGAGATGTCTTGAATGATAGGTTCGTTTATTTCGTATCCTGCTTGTTCAATTCTCACATCCACGATGGGTCCTCCTTACGAAAAAGTCGCCATCGCGGCGACTTTTACTTCACAATATTGACCGATGAAAACACAAATTTATCGTATCGGTGACGAGCAAACGAATACTCGAACGGTTTCCCGTTACTTAAATAGACGACTTGCTCGACTTCGATAATCGGTTCAGTGATATCATTCTTCAAGTAAGCCTGATCGTACTCATCCGGTTTATCTGCTCGAATCACTTTATGCGAGCTTGTAATCGTATAGCCTAAATCTTCTTGAATATACGCGTACACGGACTGTTCTAAAATTTCACGTGTGATTCCTGTAATGAGGTTAGCAACCATGTACGTCAATTCGATGACATACGGTTCCTCGTCTACGTAACGCACACGACGTATTTCATAGACTGGTTCTGTCAGCTCAATCATGAGATGATTGGCGACTTCCTGACTCGGAAACTTCACCTCAAAATTGAGGACTTCACTTCGTAACGAGCGATCTCCGATTACTTGAGTCAGCCCTCTCGTTTCTTTACTAATCACGTTGATACGATCTTTTTGGAAGCTCGACTGTAAAACGAATGTTCCTTTACCACGTTTACGATAGATTAGCCCTTCCATGACGAGAATCTCAAGCGCACGTTTCATCGTCATTCGGCTCACCCCAAACTCTTGGGCCAAATGGATTTCATCAGGTAATGCATGTTCTAACGGATAAACGTGTTCAATAATTCTTTTACGAATTTCATCAGCAATGGTTTCATATTTCGGTTTTTTCTTAGTAGACATATAGCACCTCATGTATAGACATATATGTACAATATATCAAAAAAAGCTGACAAAGAGTAGTCTTTGTCAGCTTACTTCATTATTCTGTAAAACCATTAGCGTCAATCAACTGTTTAAACCAGTGCCCTGATTTTTTTACAGTACGTTGTTGCGTATCTAAGTCAATACCTACAAATCCATAGCGATTTTTATAAGCATTGCTCCATGACCAATTGTCCATGAACGTCCAAAGATGATAGCCTCTCACGTTCGAACCCTCTTCAATCGCTTGATGCATCCATTTCAAATGTTCGCGAATGAAATCAATTCGATAATCGTCTTGGACACTTCCGTTCTCGTCACGATAACGCTCTTCACCCTCAACACCCATTCCATTCTCTGAAATGAAGCAAGGAATATTACCATAGTTTTCTTTTAGATTGATTAAAATATCATAGATTCCTTTTTCGTAAATTTCCCATCCACGATATGGATTCATTTTACGTCCAGGCATCTCATAAAAATCAAATAAGTTTTCCGGTAAGAATGGTGCGTCCGGATTCGGCAGTGATGCTTTTGCTTTCACGCGACGCGGCTGGTAATAGTTGATGCCAAGCAGGTCGACTGTATGTTCTCGAATGAGTTCAAGATCGTCTGTTTCCATCTGTGGCATCGCATCTTCAGACTTCAGCACTTCTACTAGTTCTTGAGGGAACGTGCCTAAAACAGATGGATCGAGGAACGAGCGATTGAACATCGCATCAGCAATACGCGCTGCGCTCAAATCAGCTGGGTGCTGGCTTCTCGGATATGAGGGTGTCAGATTTAAGATGATCCCGATTTGCCCTGATTGTCCCATGTCACGATACGCTTCGATTGCCATCGCACTCGATAAGATCGAGTGGTACGCTACTTGGACAGCTCGCTTGAAATCAACAACATTTGGATAATGAAAGTCATATAAATATCCACCCTCTACCGGTACAATCGGTTCATTATGCGTGAACCATTTCTCGACGCGGTCACCAAACAACTCAAAGCATGTCTTCGCAAAGGTGACATATGCCTCCACGACTTCCCGTGACTCCCAACCTCCTTGATCCTGAAGCGCCATCGGCATATCAAAGTGATACAGATTGATGAACGGTTCGATACCATGATCGATTAAGCAATTGATGACATTGTTATAAAATGTGACCGCCTCTTCATTTACTTCCCCGACACCTTGTGGAAAAAGACGTGACCATGAAATGGAGAAACGGAACGTATTATGTCCGAGTTCTTTCATCAATGCGATATCTTCTTCATACAAATGATAGAAGTTTGAGGCTTCTGTTGCGCTCACGCCATTGAAAAAGCGGTTCGGCTCTTGCATGTACCAGTAGTCCCAGATGTTCAATCCTTTTCCACCTTCAAAAGCAGCACCTTCCATCTGTGTAGCAGAAGAAGCCGTTCCCCACCAAAAGTCTGTCGGAAATTGATAGGTCTTTTGCTCTCTCATACGTGTTTGGGTCGGGTTCGTCATTATTTATCTCTCCCTTATTTCTATTTTCTCTATTTGTTTACACTGCTTCTTGTTGATCTGTTGATTCTTCTAATTCTTTTTTCAAATTCATTCGGTCGATAAATTTCAAGAACGGGAACCAAATCGCCAAAATGATGAAGAAGTTCACGATTTGAAGAAGACCTCCTGCAAGCGAGTTCGTCGCCATGACACCACTCAAGAACATCGGGACAGTCCATGGAACCGCGACACCCGTTGGTGGTGGGACTAAGCCTGTCGACATCGCGAAGTATGTGACCGTCACCGTCACGAGCGGTGCGACAATCCAAGGAATCATGATGAGCGGGTTCATGACGATTGGAAGTCCGAAGATGACCGGTTCGTTTACGTTAAATAGTCCAGGTCCGATGGATAGTTTCCCGATTTGTTTCAACTGTTTCGATTTCAAGAACAACAAGATGGCCACGACGACAGCAAGCGTAGATCCGGAACCACCAAGCCCTACTGTGTAAATTTCAATGAACTGTTTACTGATAATGTTCGAAACATCTCCAGTCGAGGTATAAGCCGTCAAGTTTTCCACAGATAATGTGTTCCAAATCGGGTCCATCACCGAGTTGACGATGACCTGACCGTGGAGTCCGAAGAACCAAAATAGCTGAACGAAGAAGATTGCAATCAATGTTGGAATGAGACCATTTCCTAATGTCACAAGCGGTTGCTGAACAACGTTGAAAATGACGTCATGAAGATTCGTATTGAATAAGTTCGTCACGATGATGTTGAAAGTTAAAAATACAGTCAAGGTTAATAATGCAGGAACAAGTGCTGAGAATGATTTCGCAACAGCTGGCGGTACCCCATCCGGCATCTTGATCGTCCAGTTCTTTTGAACGACAAATCGATAAATCTCACCGGACAGGAATCCTGTAATCATCGCAAGGAACATCCCTTTTGCTCCAAGGCGATCCAATGGAAGGACATTCCCGACTGCCTCTGACATGCCGTCCACTTCAATCAAGAACGGCGTTAAGAGAAGGAATGACACGAGCGAAATCGCTCCTCCGAACACAGCCTCGACTTGATAACTTTTCGATAGATAATACCCGATACCGAAGACGACAAAGATAGACATAATCCCCATCGTTGCAGATGGTGCGTTTCCGAGTGATGTTTTAAATACACTGAGTGTACTTTCGGACATGAAACGGTCGAGGAACGGCAGGTTTGCAATGACGACGATGATTGACCCAAACATGGTAATTGGGAAAGCGAGCATGAATGCATCTCGCAATACTTGTAAATAGCGACTGTTGTTTAAATAGGTCGCCATCGGCATGAGCAGTTTACTGATCATGTTGAACATTTTATTGTCCTGTGACATATGATTCACCCTTCTTGATTAGGATTTACAATCTTTTGTTCGACCATTTCGACCAAACCCGCTGTCAAATCAAGCATCGTTTGTGTAGACATTAAATGGTCCTCTGCATGAAGAAGTAATAACGAGACTTCTGTTTTTTCTCCATTCGCTTCTCTCTGAATTTGTGAAAAGTGTGTTTGATGTGCTTCTTTTAATTGTTCGCGTGCCTCGCCAATCTTTTCTTCGAACGTTTCATAAGAACTCGTTTTATACAGTTGAATCGCTTCCTGAATCGTACTTCTCGCATTGCCACTGTGCAAAATCATCATGAACGCCATTTGTTCCAAAGTTAACTCATCTACCTGTTCCACGTTGTTCACCCCATTAATTTCATGGCTTGCTCGTATGCAGCTTTTCCGTTCGCCGTGCCGTACGCCATCATATCGATTACTTCAATCGGCGTTGATGTTTGCGCTTTCAATTTATCCAATAGGAAACGCATTTGTGGACCAATCAAAATCACATCTGCCTCGTCCATCTCGGTTACAACCTGGTCTTGACCAACTGCCCAAATCTTCGCCTCATCCCCGATTGATGTGGCGTGATCCTTCATCTTCGTCACGAGTAAACTCGTCGACATCCCTGAACTACACGCTAATAAGATTTTCTTCATGTGTCCTCACTCCTTATTTGAAATCGTTTACATATTTTATTATACACATGATTTATTTCATGTCTATACTTGATTTAAACTTTGTTTAGTTTTTAAATTCATAAGTGTATATTAAACAATAGGAGGATGGAATATGAGCGCTATTCTTTTACAACCACACTATCAACACCGACTTTGGGGAGGGGAGCGTCTGAAGCGATTTGGTTTCGAATACAATGACCCTTCGATTGGTGAAGCCTGGACGGCTTCTGCATTAGAAAAAGGCAGTTCAGCAGTTGCTTCTGGACCTTACATTGGCCTTTCTTTGCATGAACTCTATCAACAACATCCAGAGTTGTTTCAAATTAGCTCGGATGTGTTTCCGCTATTAATTAAATGGATTGATGCAAACGATGATTTGTCTATTCAAGTTCATCCGAATGATTTGTTGGCAAACCGACTCGAAAATGAACCATATGGAAAAAATGAATGTTGGTACATTCTCGATGCTCCGGCAGATGCGACACTCATTTACGGTCACTCCTATACCACCTTGGAAAATTTCAACAAAGCGCTTGAAACAGGCGATTTGGAAAACGGCTTGATACGAAAACCGATTCATGCCGGTGATTTTTTCTATGTCCCAGCTGGAACGGTGCATGCGTTGACAAAAGGGGTATGCGTACTGGAAATTCAACAAAGTTCGGACACAACCTATCGTCTATACGATTACGAGCGAGTAGATGTGACGACCGGTCGTCCTCGTGAGCTTCACGTAGAGAAGGGAGTCCTCGCTTCTTTCGTCCCTCACCTTGGCTATAGCGAACCAATCCGTCAACTCGATCACTTTCGAACACGTTTGACGAAGAATCCATTCTTCTTCGTGGAAAAATGGCACGTTACAGTGAAAGAAAAGATTTCGACCGACACGTTTCGGTTACTATCTGTCGTGCAAGGAACATTAATCATTGATGAGATGGAAGTACCTACGGGAGGTACACTCCTTCTCCCGGCCAATGAGTCGTTCTTGATTGAGGGAGAAGCGACTTGTTTAGTGACTGGTGTTCCTTCCGATGAGAAGCAAGTCGTCCGAATCGGGATCGATTTAGGAGGGACGAACACTCGGATTGCGGCTGTTTCACTCAATGGTGAAGTACTAAAACAACTTACGTTTAACACGCAGCCTCACCTTCCTTTTGAAGAGGCATTACAATCTATCGAGACTGCGATTCATCAATTCAATGTTGAATTCGATATCCAGCATGTCGGGCTTGTGGCACCCGGTCCACTCGATTTGAAACAGGGAATGTTTTTAACTCCTCCAAATCTTCCGAATTGGCACAATCAAAAAATCGTTGAGCCTTTAACACAGCGTCTCGGCTATTCTGTCACCCTTGAAAACGACGCGAATGCGGCAGCTCTCGCAGAAGCCAAATTTGGGGCAGGGAAAGGATTCGATTCTGTTTTTTATGTAACAGTCAGCACAGGGATTGGTGGCGGATATGTCTATAAACATCAAGTCATTCGAGGGGCGAACGGCAGTGCCGGTGAAATCGGAAATATGATTATCCGTTCGAACGGACCAGCTCACCCTGTACTGAATCGAGGCTCTCTCGAATCACTCGCTAGTGGTACGGCGCTCATGAATCGCGCAAGCGAAAAGGGGTATACAAACGTCCCTTCGCTATTATTAGATGATGAGTACCGCCATCACTTCGTCGAGGAACTGGCCAGCGGACTAGCTAATATCATTCATACCGTCGATCCTGATGTGATTGTATTAGAGGGCGGCGTCATGATGTCGGCCTCATTATTTTGGAACGAATTACAACAAGCAGTTTCGAATAAAATGTATCCACATGCTAGTGGAAAAACGTGTCTATGCCTCACTCAATTGTCAGGAGATGCGGGCGTGATTGGCGCTGCCTTTGTCGAAGCATAATGAAATTTGAAAAACGGACGTTCATCGTGAATGTCCGTTTTTTCGTATACATAAATGAGAAATAAATCAACATTATACTTTACGAATCATTTGCGATTTCTTTTCTAGATTGAGTTAGATTCGTTTACTTTAGCGTGGTAACGTGAAATGATAATCATAACAACTCTTTAAAGCGAGGTGACGGTGTGTCTACCACAGAGCACGAACAAGCGACATCTATTTTGCATCACCTCTTTACCGCCTCTTCTTTTGTCGGAATCGATTTCGGTTCTGGCCCGAACCATCATCTTCTCTATTTCAGTCGTCAAGGACTGGAATCTTGGATCTCCATCGAGGGACCATGGCATGTCCATGCGACGCAAAGTACGTTTGACGAAGGTGAACAACTCGAACAGCTCATGCGCTTAAGACGAGAGCGCATCCATCACGTACGACTCGGTGACGAACACCCCCATCTCGAACTGGAATTTGAATCAGGTTCTCTCCTATTCATCAACGGATATCAAGAGCATTTTGAATGCTGGCAAGCGGGAGACGCACGACCACTTGGTGGAGACGCCTATCTTTTGGTCGCGATGCCGCAAGGGGAGCTCGCTGTATTTGCTGATGGGGACGACGAATGAGCACGTGGATGGAGATTCTCTTGTACATGTTGATTGCCGGGGGCGTTAGCCTTGCGATCATCTTATTGCGAAAAATCACGAAAACATGAAAAAAGGCGGCCGCGGCCGCCTTTTTCATTTGACTGATTCTTCTTCATACAAGCTTGCGCCTTGTGAACGAATCACCTCTTGATACCAGAAGAACGACTCTTTCCGTTTTCGCTCTAACGTACCGGTACCGTCGTCATGGCGATCTACATAGATGAAACCATAACGTTTGCTATACTCGCCTGTCGAGGCACTTACTAAATCGATACAACCCCAACTCGTGTACCCCATCACTTCGACTCCATCGTCGATTGCATCCATCATCCCTTTCAAGTGATCACGTAAGTAATCGATGCGATAGTGATCATGAATCGTTCCGTCCGACTCAACTTTGTCATATGCGCCTAGCCCATTCTCAACGATAAATAACGGAAGCTCATAACGCTCATATAATTTGTTTAAGATGACACGTAGTCCCGTCGGATCAATTTCCCATCCCCAGTCGCTCGCTTGTAAATATGGATTCTTCACCCCGCTCATGATATTTCCTTCCGCTTCATCCTGACCTTTTTCAGCCTTTTCAGTGCGCGACATATAGTAACTGAGTGAGAAGAAATCAACTGTATTCTCTTTCAGGATTTCAAGGTCTCCATCTTCCATATGGAGCTCAATTCCGTTATCTCGGAAGAATCGTTTCGCAAAGCTTGGATATTTCCCACGTACATGGACGTCCCCGCAGAAGAAGTTCATCATTCGTTCAGCATCGTGTGCATACCAAACATCGTCCGGGTTTGAGCTGTATGGATAAACCGGAGCTGCAATCAGCATACATCCGATTTGCATCGATGGGTCGATTTCACGGGCCGCTTTTGTCGCAAGTGCACTTGCGACCAGTTGGTGATGAAGTCCCTGGTACGTAAGTTGTAATGTGTTCTCTTCTTCTCGAACCGCAATTCCGAGACTGAGCATCGGCATGAATTGCGCTCCGTTGATTTCGTTGAACGTCAACCAGTATTTGACCTTTCCTTGATATCGTTCAAACAAGACACGACTGTATCGTTCGAAATATGTGACGAGACGGCGATCACGCCACCCTCCATAATGCTTTGCAAGATGTAAGGGCATCTCGTAGTGAGAGATGGTCACGAGTGGTTCAATGCCTTGGGCGACTAATTCATCGATGACACGATCATAAAATTGAAGTCCTTCCTCGTTCGGTTCTATTTCATCCCCATTTGGGAATATTCGTGACCACGCGATTGACATGCGGAACGTCTTGAATCCCATTTCCTTAAAGAGAGCGATATCTTCTTTATAACGATGATAGAAGTCAATTCCTTCATGGTTCGGATATGAATGTTCATCATGTAACTCAAAATCAAAGGCTGGATCATGAATAATTTTCATTCGCTGTTTCCCACCTGGCATGACGTCAGCAATCGAAAGTCCTTTTCCACCTTCTTGATAACCGCCTTCTAACTGATTGGCCGCAGTGGCCCCGCCCCATAGAAAATCACTTGATACTTGTTTCATATTGTCTCCTCCTTTGTTATACAATGACGCGCAATACGCCATGATTGGCTTCAACCACACCTGTGTAAACCGGTAAGACATCGAGATAGTGTTCGGTATTTGTCACGATAATCGGGGTGATGGTGTCATATCCCTCACGAGCGATGGCATCTATATCGAATCGGACGAGCAATTCACCTTCTGTCACTTTCTGCCCATCCGTAACGACCGTTTCAAAATACTGTCCTCTTAGCTTGACCGTATCTAATCCAATGTGAATCAATACTTCTACACCTGTATCAGATCGAAGACCGATTGCATGCTTCGATGGATAGACTGTGACGATTTCTCCATCAAACGGTGCATATACCGCACCTTCTGACGGCATAATCGCAATCCCTTTCCCCATCGCCCCGCTTGAGAACACTTCATCACGAACCGTTTCAAGCGACACGACTTCTCCTTTCAATGGAGCCGATACAGGAAAACCGACTTGTTCAGAGATTGATTGTGCGACCACTTTTTCTGTCGACTCGACCGTCGCTTCTTCTTTGTGGAAGACCATCGTCAAGACGAGCGCGACTAACGTCGCAACCGTCATTCCGATAAATGCGCCATAAAAGGCTAAATCGACTCCCGTTGGAGGAATCATGACCGGAATGCTGAAGATTCCGAGTCCTCCCATCGCATAAGCCGCCGTGCCGAACAAACCTCCTACGACACCACCAGCCGCTCCACCCACAACCCCAAACACAAATGGTTTTTTACGCGGAAGCGTCAAGCCATAGATAGCCGGTTCCGTGATTCCAAAGACACCCGCAATGGTGGAGGAAGTCCCTAAACCTTTCACTTTTGGATTTTTCGCCTTTAACGTGATTGCTAAAACAGCACCGACCTGACCAAATGTGGCCATCAACACTCCGACAACAATCGTATCCGTACCGACAACCGATAAGTTATTGATGATGATTGGCACAAGTCCCCAATGCAAACCGAACATGACGAGCACTTGCCAGAACGCACCGATGAATGCGATTGCGATGGTCGGACTTAAGTCATATAAGAATGAGTATCCGTTCGCCAACCCTTGACTCGCATACGTCGCAACCGGTCCAATTGCTAAAAACGTCAACGGGACAACGAGTAACAACGCCATCATCGGTGTTGTGAAGTTTCGTACAGCTTCATGCGTATGACGGTTAAAGAATGTTTCGACTTTTGAAGAAACGTATGTCGCCAAGATAATCGGAATGACCGAAGACGCATAACTCATCAAGACGACTGGTACATTGAGAAACGTTAATGACTCACCTGCTCCTTGAATCGCGACAATCGAAGGATAAACGAGCGCGCCACCGATAATCATCCCAATATACGGATTCCCACCAAATTTCTTCGCAGCTGAATGCCCCAAAATCACGGGGAGGAAGTAAAATAGCGCGTCTGCTGCGGCGTTTAAGACGACATACGTCCCCATCTCTTGCGTTAATAATCCGAGCGCGACGAGAATCGCAAGCAATCCTTTCAACAAACCACTACCTGCCATCGGTCCGAGGATTGGCGTAAAGATTCCGGCAATCACGTCAATCAGTCGGTTAAACACCCCTGTTTTTTCTTCATCGTCGGTCGAAGATGTCTGGAAACCACCAACGTCAACAACCTCTTTGTAGACGTACGGTACATTGTTTCCGATGACGACTTGAAACTGTCCGCCACTTTGAACGACCGTGATGATGCCATCTTGTTCCTTCAGCGTAGTCGCATTAGCCTTTGATTCATCTTTTAATTTGAAACGTAATCGTGTCGCACAGTGAAAGACGCTTTTAACGTTCTCCTTGCCACCGACATGTTGCACAATCGTTTCTGCCAGTTGTTTGTATTGGTCCATTTTGTTCACTCCTCATCATTTTGAATAAAAAGAAAAACCTAAATCACCACACAACAGGTTGTGTAGTCATTTAGGTTTGGCCTGCATCATCAGTAACCATCCTTAGGATCGTCGTTCTTTCATTAAGTTTTCGATGTGAATCATCATGTATAATCGTTCGTCCATCGACACGTCATAACGATATTTCGTCGCGATCAATCCAGCGATTTTTTCGACGCATTCAAACGCTTCCGGATATCGCTGTTTTACCATGAGAAATAAGGTTTCGTCACCCGTGGACTTGACCTTTTCTCCCGACGCGAGGCGCTGCACAAAATATTTTAAGTGGGTCAGGAATCGAGAATAGGCGTATGATTCTTCGTCCAATTCAATTTGAAAATGATACGTAATAATCGTTAAAATGGCTTGGGTAGCCCTTGTCATTTCCGTGACGAGATGCAAGTTTTCGGCTTTGACACCCGACATTGTCGCATTGACGAGGTGTAAGGCGATCGCAACGGCCTCGTCCTCATCTAACGTGACCTCATGTTGCTCATTAATCAGTTTCACTGCTTCTTTTCCAATGGCGAACTCTGGCGCATAAAACCGTTTCACTTCCCAAACGAGAGGATTTCGAATCTGGATTCCATCCCGATACCGACTGAGTGCAAAATGAAGGTGATCCGCTAGTGTCACATAGAGCGAATCATGGATTGGTTGATTCAATCGTTGTTCGGCCAACTTGACAATCTGTTTCACGGTCTCCATCTCAGCTGTCGGCATTTCATTTAAAAAGTGCACGAAACGTTCATAACTCTCTTTACTCTCGAGCGTAAAGATTTTTTCGATTCGCGTCTGATCAATCGCATCGCCCGGTCGTTTTTGAAACGCAATTCCACGTCCCATCACGACTTGTTCTTGACCGTTCGCATCAATCGCTACAACGTTATTATTGAACACTTTTGAAATCTGCATGGTCTCCTCACCTCACTCTCATTCCACTGAACTGAAAAGAAAAAAACCTAAATTCACACCAGTATCCAATATGGAGTCGTGGCGTCAATTTAGGTTTTGCCTGCATCACCAGTAACAATCCCAAAGTGGATTTTCTTCTTTTCGATATAAGCATACTCCCTAGAAATCTTGACGTCAACACAAAAAGTAAACCGCTTACATCGTGACCGTTTTACTCTTCAAATAAGATTCGCTGCATCCGCTCTGGCGCATCCAAATAGTCTCGCATCACACGTACATGTTCGAGGTCGTCAAACGACGTCGGAGTAAGTCCCGTCTCCACTTGTAAAATCATCGCACCTGGATACGACATCAAGATCGGTGAGTGGCTCGCGATGATGAATTGACTGCCGGACTGGACAAGTTCATGCATGCGTGCGAGCATCGTCAGTTGACGCATCGGTGACAATGCGGCCTCCGGCTCATCTAAAATATAAAGACCTGACCCACGGAATCGATGCAACATGAGGGAAAGAAACGCTTCCCCGTGAGACTGTTCGTGAAGGGAACGTCCTCCGTATGCTTCATAGAACCGCTCCATGTCAGGTCCAAGTTTCGCCATCTCATCTACGTAACTCGACAACTGATATGCCGTCTCCGCACGTAAGAAAAATCCGTCTTTCGGACGATACGGTCCTCGAATCGGGCGTAGCGCTTCATACAAAGAACTATGCGTTGACTCCGTTTCGAATTGGAAGGAAGGTGCTCCGCCTTCTGGGTTGAATCCAGCCGCGACCGCCATCCCCTCAATCAACGTCGACTTTCCACTCCCGTTCTCTCCAACGAGAAACGTGACCGGATGATGAAACGTCAGTTCATCGAGTGTCTGAAAGATGGGTAACGAGTACGGATAACCCGTTGATTGGATGCGGTCTTTCTCTAACCGCACCCCTCGTAAAAATAAAGTCATGTCCATCCGATCCAAAACGTCGCCCCCTTATCTGAATCGACTCCATATGAAAGTCCTTGTGCATCAAGAAGTAGTTTCGTGATGGCGAGACCTAAACCATGTCCGTTAGAGCGGTCCCCTTTCACATACATACCCCAAATGGAAGATTGGACGGCAGGGTCAATCCCTTCCCCTTCGTCTATCACGTCTAGTCGATTCGGTGTCAGTTTGATGGTAATGCGTCCCCCAATCGGGCTCGCCTCATACGCATTTCTCAAGAAGTTCGAAAGAACCCGTTCCATCGCTAGTCGATCGGCTTGTATCGTCACAGGTTCTAATTGTAAATCGAGCGTCACGTCTTTTTGTCGGAACCACTCGGACATGCGTGGCGTCAATCGACGAACCAATTCATCGAGTTGAATCGATTCCATTTCAAGCGGAATGGAACCTGCGGACAATTTGGAGTATTCAAGCATCTGATTGACGAGTCGGTCGATTCGGTCGACTTCCTCGGTAATACTTTTTCCGGTCGCTTCAATCTCTTTGTCGTTTACAACGCCAAGCTCTAATAGTTCCGCCTCATTTCGAACGATGGCGAGCGGTGTACGCACATCATGCGTCACGCCAGAGATGAACGATTTTTGAAGCGCTTCTTTTTCTTGAAGTGATGCGTTCATTTGTCCGATGGTAACAGTCAAATCCCCAATCTCATCGTTCGTCACATTCGGTAGAGTGATGTCGTGTCGTCCCTCCATAATTGATGCGGTCGCTTGTTTCAACTCGACGAGCGGTCGCGTGAGTCGACGACTCATCCAAAACGTGACAGCGATGGCGACCAGCAGGGCCAGAATAAATCCGCCCGCTAAGATGAGGTAGATTTGTTGGAATTGTGGATTCGAGAACGGAACGGGGCTATAGGTCACAATTTGAATGTCCCCTTCTTCTTGTAAATATGTCAAAAAGCGAGTTCCGTTCACACTCACTTCATCTTGAATCGCTAAATCATTCGGATTAAGGGTGACGAGCGGCATGCGATGCATCCGTCCACCTCGTTCGAACTCAATACGCTGCCCGTTTTGGAATATCAGCACGTCAAGCTGCCCCGGGATTCCACGCCCCTCTTGAATGGCTTCATACACAATCGCCGCCTCTCGCTCCAATTGTGTGTATGTTTCCTCTTCTGCGAAACGTCCGATTAAGAGAGAGGTGAGACCAAATGTTAAAAGGGCCATCACGGCAAGCGGTAGAATGGCCGTCCAAAGTAACTTCTTCATTAATCGATTCATGACAGTCCCTCTAATCGATAACCGACCCGGTGAACTGTCTTCAGCCGCTCTTTTAATGTTGGTGATTTATCACGCAATTGTTTAATATGCGTGTCGACCGTACGTGTATCTCCGACAAATGCGTAATCCCACACATCATCGAGCAAACGGTTTCGGTCTAACGCCTCCCCGACATGCTTCCAAAGATATAACAGCAATTCATACTCCTTGTTCGTCAAACGAAGAGGATGACCATTTTCTTGCACCATTCTCGATTTGATGTCGATGGTGAGTGCGCCGAACTGAATCACATCTATCTGTTTGACGAGACGCTTTAACCGAATCTCCAACTCTTTCAGGACGATCGGTTTGACCAAGTAGTCATCCGCTCCAAGTTCCAATCCAAATACACGATCATCTGCCTCACCACGAGCCGTCGTCAGGATAATTGCAGGAGCAGGCTGTTGCGCTTTTAACGTTGGAATCAAGGTCCATCCTTCTCCATCAGGAAGACGGACGTCGAGTAAAACTGCATCAAAGCGCTGGTGTAACTGTCGCTTCGCTTCTCCAAGGGTCATCGCCACGGTCACATCAAACCCTGCATATGTTAAAAAGCGGGACATGCCGTCCGCAAGTTTCTGTTCATCTTCCACAACGAGTATGTTCATCTCATATCGCCTCCACATCCATTATATCGTACCCATCAATCGTCCCACCGTTTCCCAAAGACAATTTGCAGAAATCTTGCAACTCCCTCACAACTTCCGAAGCCTTCAGTTCTACACTTGAAGTATCAAAAGGAGGAGATACACATGAAATCAAAAAAACTAGCAATCGCCTTAGCCGGTCTTTTGGCTGTATCAGGCACTGGCGTATATGCCGCGACGAATGACACGACAACGGACGAAACGACAACGACAGAATCCACACAATGTGATCGTGGTGAAAAAGGACCCGGTATGTTCGGGGACCGAGAAGCGGGTCATGCCGCTCTCATCGAAGCGCTCGGTTTAACGGAAGAAGAAGTGGATGCGGCTCGTGAAAACGGGCAATCTCTCCCTGAACTCGCAGAAGAAAAAGGAATTTCCATTGAAGCGTTCATCGACGCCATCATGACGTCGCATGAAGAAAAACTCGCGACTGCTGTGGAGGAAGGAAATTTAACGCAAGAAGAAGCGGATCAAATCCTTGCTGACCATGAAGAGCGTTTTGCCGATGTGACAAGTTACGATGACTTAGAAGATGCTCGCGGTATGCGTGGTGGACGTGAAGGTGGTCGCCATGGACATGGGCACGGTCCACATCATGACGATTCATCTTCTTCAGATGAGGATGCTTCAACAGAGAGCGACAGCAACGTAGAAAATCAAAGCAACAGCTTATAAGTCAAAAGGCAGTCACTCGAGGTGGCTGCCTTTTCATATGACGAGTAACAACAACGCATAACCTAATAACCCAACCAAAAATGCACCGAAACTACTTTCTCGTTCAGCAGGTAACTCCTCTTTCATGACATTCAAGATGACACCTCCTGCTAAAAAAGCGACAACAATCGATAATCCGAGATCATTCACTTCCGCAAAGGTGCCAACTGCCCATCCGATGAGTACAGCAAGTGATAAAAAGATTCGGCCACGCTGATCATAGAGTTGCTGATGATGCTGACGTAACCCTTGATCAACCGTTACAAAGTGTATCCCGAGTGCCACAAAATAGAGGAACATCGTCCCATTCGATTGGAACTCACTTTCTGCGAGCACATAACCGATGCTAAACGTATAAAGCGTGAAGGAACCGATGTGAATCCAAAACACATACGGTTTTTGTTTACGCTTATTGGCCGTTGCGAATCGTTCGAGCCCATAAAAGACAGCCAGTCCTAACATACTGATGATCAAGATATGGTTCTCGAGGGAAGCGAAGATATTATTTCCAATCTCTCCTTCGAGTTCGCGTTGATACTCATTCAACTCGGGCAACAGATGAAGAAACACATAAGCAACGGCAATTCCACCTGCTATCGATAAAAAACGGCTTCTCGGCACTTCATGCACATGAATGAGCTTTCCCGAAAAAAAGTGAATCACCGCAAAACCGAGTGCAAACCAAAAGCTTAAGTCGAACACATAAGTCCCTCCCACATTAAGATTTCTCTCTATGTGCTCTTACCCGTTCGCTGTATGCTACATTCACTTTCGATTCGATTGCTCTTGTTTCTTTCTTTCCCGAATCTCTTTCTCCACTCGTCGTAACGCTTTTTTCGATCCGCGTGCAAAGTCGTGAGCTTCCTTACGTTCTTGATACGTCGTGAACAACGTATCCAATTCATAATCAGCCGGATAGAGTTCCGTCGCGCGCGCCTCCAACCGGACACGGCGACTCGGTAACTCTACATAATCGTCGTTCACGAACACTCGGACATGCCGACGAGATGCATCGAACGCATAGACAAGCCCGACTTGATTCGTCTCTAACAACCGGACACGGTCACCTTTTTCAAAGCGTTCCGCCTCTTCAAGCGGTACCGCTTCGATTTCGCGTGTGATTTTAGAATCATCGACTTTCGTAGTGTCATACGTTTTCTCGTTCATGTAACGGGATGCTTGTTTCAGAATCGCTTCCGGTAACTTCATCTTACGGGCGATAAAGAGGGCGTTGCTGTCGCCAGACTGCCCCATGAGCAGTCGGTATTTCGGTTCGAGCGTTTCCGGGTCGAACTGCATCGCAGCGTTCATGAAATCCGGGTGGGATTCAGAATACGATTTGATTTCTCCGTAATGCGTCGACGCCACAACGATCGCGCCCCGTTTATATGCCGCTTCTAAAATGGCAATCGCAAGAGCGGCCCCTTCGTTCGGTTCCGTCCCGCTTCCGATTTCATCGAATAACAAGAGCGACCGTTTTCCAGCGGTCTGCATGATACTCGCTACGTTGTACATGTGTGCAGAGAACGTACTGAGTGCCGATTCCAAGTCTTGATTATCTCCGATATCGACGAACACCTCATCAAATGTCGAAATGACTGTATCGGTGTGCGCCGGGATATGCAGTCCTGTCATCGTCATCAGACTAAGGAGTCCAATCGTTTTCAAGACGACCGTCTTCCCGCCGGCGTTCGGTCCGGTGATGATCAAGCCACGATAGTCTGTACCGATGGCAAAATCAAGTGGCACAGCGCTTTCTAAGAGCGGATGGCGTACTCGTTTCAATCGGATGTGACCGGTCGCATTGACGTGTGGTGTCACGCCATCGATTGACTGACTGTACTTCCCTTTGGCGAAGACCATATCGTACTGGGCGATGACGTCGAGCGTCGATTCGATGTCAGGAAGAACTTCTGTCACCGCTCCCGTCAACGTCGCTAGTACTTGATACACCTCTACCGCTTCTTCCGTACGCTTGACGACGAGTTCAGCATTTAACTTCGCAATCGCTTCCGGTTCGATAAAGACCGTCGTCCCTCGATTCGATGTATCCACAATCGTCCCTGCCACTTTATGCTTATAAGAAGCTTTGATTGGAATGGTGAAGCGGTCCTGTTTTTTCGTGACAAATCCGTCTTGGATCATCTCGCGATTGGCCGCGCTCTTTAAAAACTTGGTCAATCGTTCCTCGATTCGTCCTTCTAAAATGTCGACTTGCTTACGAATCCGCTTCAACTCTTTCGATGCTTCATCGACGATCTGTCCGGCTCGAATCGCTTGTGTGATGTCTTCTTCTAATGTCCGCCATTCGCCCATACCGGCAGCATAAGCCGAAAGAAGCGGTGCAAAGAATTCATGTTCGAGCATGAATCGCTTCAACTTGCGCGCCCCTCGTAAAAACTCGGCGACCGCTTCGAGCTCATTTGCTTCGAGTTGGATGCCTCGTTGTAGTTTCCCGATGATCGTTTCCATATCAGATACCCCGATGAATGGAACATGTGACGTCGCATCTAGAATCGCGCGGGCTTCAGACGTTTCCTGTAGACGTTTCTTCACCGTCGCAATATGGCTTGTCGGACGTTGCTGTCTGAGTAATCGTCTTCCGAATCCGCTGATGCAGAATCGCTCTACTTTCGTCATCAATTCGTTGTATTGTAATTTTTCAAATGTTTGTTCGTTCATGTGTCTCTCTCCTCAAATCGTAGAATCGAGATACCGCGCAAACAAAAAAGCGTCGGTCGATGACGACCAACGCAAAAAGACAGACGGGTGTCTGGCAGTTTTTGATGGGCGGTATCTGTAACGGAACATGACGGCATGACAAAAAGACGTGTCATCCGACATTTTTCAGTTCGTTAGGCAGATACAACCTCACTCATCAACATGCAACACCTTTCTTCAATAGATTCGCCCTTACTATACAACAGATTCACCACCTTGTAAAATTTTAGAGAACGCTTTCAAAAAAAGACTTGTGTCTCAAACCGACACATGTTATGTTGAACGTGAAGAAACGAATAGCGATCACATGTGACTGATTCGATCAGGCATGGGGTAAGACGTACGGTGCATGCCACCCGTCTATACTCCATGCCTGTTTTGTTTTTCGGCGTTTTGTTTCAAGAAAGGATGTAGTAGATATGCTATGGAATAAGTTAATGAACCGACACAAACCGACACTGCACTCACCAATGGAAGGAGACGTCATTCCACTCGAACAAGTAGCGGACCCGGTCTTCAGTGAAAAAATGATGGGGGATGGCATTGCCATCACACCAACAGACGGCGCCGTCGTCTCACCGGCTGATGGGGAGATTGTACAAATCGCTCCGACCAAGCACGCCATCGGCATTCGGACCGAGGATGGGGCTGAGATTTTGATACACGTCGGTCTCGATACCGTTGAACTCGAAGGTCGCCCGTTTGATCTTCAAGTAGTTGTGGGTGACCACGTCAAAACGGGACAGCTGTTACTCACAGCAGACTTGGCGCAAATTCATCAGGCTGGTAAAGACACGGTCACGCCAATGGTCGTGACGAATGGTAGCGCACTCGCTCATCATTATGCCTTCACGTTCACGAAAGAAGCTGTTCCGGGCAAGACGGTTGTCGCCCGAGTGGAAGCGTGACTCCGGAATAAGGAGGACACATGATTAAAATCAAAAAGATTCTAAACAACAATGCGGTCATCGTCTCAGACGAGGGTGAAGAAAAGATTGCGATTGGGCCAGGCGTCGCATTTAAAAAAGCGAAAAACGACATCGTGAATCCCCACAAAATTGAAAAACTATTCATCATGCCAGAGAATGACAAGTTCCAACAGTTGTTGAGCAGGATTCCTGTTGAACACTTTACCGTTTCCGAGGATATTATCTCGTATGCGGAAAAGCGTCTCGAGACATCGTTCAATGAACACATCCACATCGTCTTGACCGACCATATCTCGTTTGCCATCGAGCGGGAAATGGATGGCATCTCGTTACGCAACAAACTGTTGAATGAGATTAAAATCCTCTATCGGAATGAGTACGAAATTGGACTATGGGCAATCGAACATATTGCTGAAAAACTGAACGTTCAAATGCCGAAAGACGAAGCCGCGTTCATCGCGCTTCATATCCATACGATGAAAGTGAAAGGAGGTGATTTACGCAAGACGGTCAAACAGACAACGATTGTCCGCGACATGATTCAATCGATTTCACGACGACTCGATGTATCCATTGAAGAAGATGACTTATCCTACCAACGATTATTAACTCATTTACGATTCGTCATGGATCGGGTCAACCATTACGATCATCACACGATTGATGAAGACATGCTTCGCATGATTCAGACGAAATTCACGTCTGCCTATGCGTGCGCATCTGATGTCGCGAAAGAAATGGAAGAGACATATGGCGTCGTCTTGCCCGAGTCAGAACTTGGTTATATTACGCTCCACATTCAACGTCTACAAGATCAACACCATCAAAAAGGAGGAAATTAACAATGATGAACTTTTTCCAACGTCTCGGACGTTCCCTCATGTTACCGGTCGCCGTACTTCCGGCTGCTGCCATTCTCATGGGGATTGGTTATTGGATTGACCCAGTCGGCTGGGGATCTGAAAACATTGCCGCTGCATTCTTAATTAAAGCAGGGGCCGCTATTATCGATAACATTCCAATTCTTTTCGCAGTCGGGGTTGCGCTCGGAATGGCTAAGAACCGCGACGGTTCAGCAGCACTCAGTGGGCTCGTTGCCTTCTTGACGGTCACAACGCTTCTCTCTGCAGGAACGGTTGCGTTATTCCAAGGAATTGACGTCGAAGCCGTTAACCCGGCATTCGGCAAAATCGGGAACGCATTCGTCGGGATTTTATCTGGTCTCGTCGCCGCTTCCATGTACAATCGCTTCAGTCAAGTCAAACTACCGGATGCTCTCGCCTTCTTTAGTGGGAAGCGTCTCGTACCAATCATGACAGCCTTCTCGATGATTCTCGTATCGGTCGCCCTTTACTTCATCTGGCCGGTCGTCTATACAGGTCTCGTCGGATTCGGAGAATCGATTTCAAAACTCGGCGCATTCGGTGCTGGACTTTACGGATTCTTTAACCGTCTCTTGATTCCAACTGGTCTCCACCACGCCCTCAACTCGGTATTTTGGTTCGACGTCGCAGGAATCAACGACATCGGAAACTTCTGGTCAGGTCAAGGTGAAAAAGGTGTGACGGGGATGTACCAAGCAGGTTACTTCCCAATCATGATGTTCGGTCTTCCGGCCGCAGCACTCGCGATGTACCATACAGCGAAAACAAAACGGAAGAAACAAGCGGCTTCGCTTCTTCTCGCAGCGGCATTCGCTTCATTCTTCACAGGGGTAACAGAACCACTCGAGTTCTCATTCATGTTCCTCGCACCTGTTCTTTACCTTGTCCACGCCGTCCTTACAGGAATTTCGCTCTTCGTTGCGGCAACGTTCCAATGGACAGCCGGCTTCGGATTTAGCGCAGGCTTGGTCGACTTTATCTTAAGCTCACGCTTGCCGCTTGCGAACCAACCGTACATGCTCATCGTTCAAGGTCTTGTGTTCGCAGTCATCTACTACGCCATCTTCCGCTTCATGATTGTGAAACTCAACTTGGCGACGCCAGGTCGTGAACCAGATGAAGTTGTCGATGCGGTTGCAAGTGAGACAGCAGACGGTGAAACGAAAGTGGCTCCAGTCGCATCTGCTTCAGGTAGCGAATACTCAGCGATGGCAAATATGATTTATGACGGTCTTGGCGGTGACAGCAACGTCACAGGCATCGAGTCTTGCATCACACGCCTACGCGTCGATGTGAAGGACATGGATACAGTCAACCAAGATCAAATCAAGAAAGCGGGTATCCCAGGAATCAAAGTCGTCAGTCCAAACCACATTCAAGTCATTGTCGGTACAAACGTCCAGTTCGTCCTCGATGAGATTGAAAAAATCCGTAGCCACCGTGTCGGATAAACGTCGAAAGCCACCTCATTCAGGTGGCTTTTCTTGTTTGGCTGCATATTGTTGATAGAATTGAATGAAATAGTAGAGGAAAATCCACGGCAAGATGTATTGCGTAAGCCACATGATGACACGCATCAATTGCCAAATTGGATTATTGAATATCGAACCCGATAAGAAAATGACGACACAGAAGATCAGACCATACCCTATGTATTTCTTTTTACTCAACTTACCCACCTCCTTATTTTCCTAATTCAGTGTAACATAAAGAGCCTACCGCAACGGATAGGCTCTTATTTACATTTGACGAAGTCGGGAAATACGCTCGACCGGATCCGGGTGCGTCGAGAACAGACCGCTCACTTTCTTCTTAAGTGGGTCGGAGAAGTAAAGTGGTGCGGAGGCACTCGACGCTTGCTCGACCGGCGTCTCGACGTTGGCAATCTTCTCAAGCGCTGAAGCGAGAGCGTCCGGGTTACGGGTCAGTTCCGCCCCACTCGCATCTGCCAAGAACTCACGATTCCGTGAAATCGCCATATTGATGAGCATGGCGATAAGCGGTGCTAATACTAACAAGACGAGTCCGATAATCAAAAAGATGGGATTCTGATTCTGGTCACGTCGCCCACCACCAATACTTCGGAAAAAGAGCATGCGCGACCCAATATCGCTCATGATGGCGATGACTGACACGAGTGCGAGCGTGACCGTCGAGAGTCGTACATCATAATTTTTAATGTGTGCGACCTCATGCGCAATCACCCCTTCTACTTCTTCTCGTGAGAGTCGGTCTAGTAGCCCTGTCGTGACGGCGACGGCTGCCTTTTCCGGTTTTAACCCGGTCGCGAAAGCATTCGGCGACGGGTCGTTGATGACAAAGATACGAGGCATCGGTACTCGCGCGACCATTGCCATGTTTTCGACCGTATGCCATAAAAAACGATGCTCTTCCACCGAAGTCACTTCTTGCGCCCGATTCATCTTCATGACGATGTTCGTGCTCGACATGATCACGATGCCGACATAAAACAACGAGAAGACGGGTGTGAAAATCAATCCTGGGAGTGCGTCCCCATAATTGACATAGGAAATGGCCGCTCCGACAAGAAGGACAAACAAGACAAATCCTGTGACGATGAAGACCGTCTTGATTTTATTCTTACGAATCTGTTCATAGAGGAGCATAGTTGCCACCTCGATTCATCAAAACGAGACGCGAACGTTTTCGCGCTCTTCGGCACGAGCCTCGAGCATATCGCGCTTTTCGAAATGATGAACGGAAGCGATGATGTTCGTCGGGACCGATTCGATTTTCGTATTATATTTCATGACCGTATTGTTATAGAGTTGGCGCGAGTACGCCACCTTATTTTCCGTCTGTGTCAATTCTTCCTGTAACATCTTAAAGTTCTCGTTCGCCTTCAAATCCGGGTACGCTTCACGAAGCGCGAACAAATTTTTTAATGCTCCGCTCAGTTGATCGTTCACCGCCATCTGATCCTGACGATTCGACTTTTCTCCGAGCTGATTTCTAAGCTCGACGACCTTCGCAAGCGTTTCTTGTTCGTGTTTCGCATAGCCCTTTACCGTTTCAACCAGGTTTGGAATCAAATCATACCGCCGCTTCAATTGCACATCGATTTGAGCCCATGCCTCATCGACCCAATTTCGATATTTGACGAGCCCGTTGTACATTGAAAAATAGATGAGTACGAGCACGACAACCGCTACAATCGCAATAATCCACCCCATGATAGCACCTCATTTCTTCAGTTTCTCCTGTATTAATTCCCTTTACTCGTATAAGATAAGCTTAACTTTCATAAAAAACTGTAAATGAATTCAATTCTTGACGCGAGGGTCACAAAGGAGTGTACGCAATGGTTGTCACGAATGCCGAAATACGTTTGACTGAGTTGTTCGAAGAGATGGTGTCGCTAAGACGTCATTTTCATCAGTATCCAGAACTATCTTTCCAAGAAGTCGAGACACCGAAGATGATCGCTTCTTATCTCCGTGAACTTGGAATCGAAGTACGTGAGCACGTTGGCGGTAATGGGGTCGTCGGTCGAATCAAAGGCGGGGATGGTCCGACCATTGCGTTACGTGCTGATTTTGATGCGCTTCCCATTCAAGATCTGAAGGACGTTCCCTATCGTTCAAAAGTGAACGGTGTGATGCATGCTTGTGGACATGATGCCCATACGGCGACACTCCTCGTTCTTGCAAAAGTACTGACCGAGATGCCTCTTCCTGGAGATGTCGTATTGATTCATCAATTTGCTGAGGAATTGGCTCCAGGTGGTGCCAAACCGATGATTGAAGACGGTTGTCTCGACAACGTGGATTATATATACGGTGCGCACATCTGGACGCCACTCCCGTTCGGAACGATCGGTGTAAAAGCTGGACCTGTCATGGCTGCGGCTGATCGCTTTGAATTGACTATTACAGGAAAGGGCGGACACGGCGCGATTCCTCAACATACGGTCGATGCCCTTATGGTCGCTGTGAACGTGGCGAACCATCTCCAACAGGTGGTCAGCCGCCGAGTCGACCCGCTTGAACCTGCCGTGTTGACCATCGGGACGCTCCACTCCGGACAAGCGTTCAACGTCATTGCCGAAGAAGCGAGATTATCTGGTACCGTGCGTACATTCACTCGGGAGATACAAGAAAAAATCATCTCTGATATGGAACGGATCATCCGTTCCGTCTGTGAGGCGAGTGATGCCGATTATGAATTGGAGTATATAAAAGGATATCCGGCTGTCATCAATCATATGAGGGAAACAGAACTCGTTCGCGAGAGCGCACTTGACGTCGTCGGCGCAGACGGTGTTATTGAGATGGCACCGCTCATGGTCGGAGAAGACTTTGCGTATTATATGGAACACGTTCCAGGTAGTTTTTTCTTCACAGGGGCAGGAAATCCCGAGCTCTCCGCAATCTTCCCTCATCATCATCCTCGCTTCGATGTGGATGAACGGGCGATGTTGCACACGGCTCACGTCATGTTAGGCGCGTTACAACGAACATGGATGACATACGAAAAAGAGGGCTGATGCGATGCATCAGTCCTCTTCTGTGATTGGTTCTTGTAGCTCTGAGACAAGAACCTGGTCGACACGCTTCCCGTCCATATCTACGACTTCGAAGCGAAGTCCGTACGCTTCAACCACATCGCCCCGTTTCGGAAAATCGCCCAGTGCATAAATGACGAGTCCGGCGAGCGTATGATAGGAGTTACGCCCTTCGTCGAATCGGTCGTCCCGAATCTCGAACGTTCGTTTCAAATCCTCGATTCCGAGCAATCCGTCCGCTAAATATGATCCATCTTCACGACGAACCACTTCCGGTGTATCTTCTTCAATCATGACTTCTCCGACGATTTCTTCTAAAATATCGAACAATGTGACCATGCCGAGGAATCCACCATATTCATCTAAGACGAATGCAATTTCGACACCATTTTTCTGCATCATCTGAAGCACTTGACTCGCCTCTCGCTGTTTTGGGACGATGAGCGGCTGTTTGATGCGCTTCAAAATCTGTGACGGCTCACGCAACGTCGGTAACGTCAAAATGTCACGTACATCGATGTACCCGACAAAATCGTCAAGCGAATCACGGCCGACCGGCAACTTGTTATGTTTACTTTCATAGATCGACTTCTTCATATCGTCCATGTCATCTTCTAAGTCGACCCATTCGAGCGTCGTCCGTGGTTGCATGAGCTCATAAATCAATTGATCATGAAACGCAAAGACCCGTTCAACTTGCCGAACTTCTTCATGGGCAAACTGTCCTTGCTGTGCGCCTTCAAACAAGAGTTGTTTGATCTCGAGTTCGGTCTCCCCACTCGTCTGTTCCGCCTTCAATCCAAGTAGCTTGAATAAGAAAAGCGTCGATTTCGATAAAATCCAAATGAACGGGCGCATCACCTTACTGAATAGATCGAGCGAGGGAATAATCGCCATCGTGACTTTTTCAGGCGAGACGAGCGCGATCCGTTTCGGGACCAATTCACCAATAATCAAGGATAGATATGTGATGATGGTAACAACGGCCACGTAAGCAACGGTTCCGGCATATTGCGTACTCATTCCGGCTTGTTCAAACGCCGATGCGAGCGGTGCCGAGAAGCGCGCGCCCCCGTAGGCCCCGTTAATAATCCCAATCAATGTGATTCCGACTTGAACGGTCGACAACAAATCTGTCGGGTCTTTCGAATAATGAAGCGCAATCTTTGCACTTCGCTTCCCTCGATTTGCTTCAACCTCAAGTTTTGCAGGTTTCGATGAGATGAGCGCAATTTCTGTCATCGCAAAAATCCCGTTCAACACAATCAAAAACAAAACAATCAACAAATCAATCACTATGGAAGAATCCACTTTTTTCATCACCTCAGCTATTTTTAAACCATACTGCTTCATTTTAACAAAAAATCGTTACCAACCTGTACCCGTTTTGCTCGAAAAAATAGCCACTCCTTATGAAGTGGCTTCGTTGACAGCTTGTTTGGCGATGGCTGCCGTCTGAGACTGTTTAAAGAGAATCACTCCGACGAGCAGGACCGTAAGCCCAACGACTTGTCCAGCTGATAACGTGATTTGAGGCATCCCGAAGGCGCCGTACAAATCGACGACTATTGCCCAAATGAGTTGTGACACGAGAATGAGTGACACGGACAAAGTCGGTCCAAGTAGCTGGATGCTTCGCATGACACAGTACACGACACCGACCCCAAGCAAACCACCGAGCCAATAGATCGGCGACAAGTCACGTAATCCAGCAAGATTTCCTCCAAATAATACTAACGGGATGATGGATCCGACCAAACCAACGATAAAGACCAATACCGTGGTGGCCCAAGCCCCTAAATTTGTATTCATTTTCGCGTTGACCGCCGCCTGTACGCTAATAAATGCCCCAGCCACTGCCGAACAGATGATCCCAAAAATCATATAACCCCTCCTCACTCATAAAACATGCCGTTCGCACGTTCCTTTAATCGCTCACTGTTTAAGATGATCACTTCTTTTCTCGTTCGTTTGACCAATCCTTCATCGACGAATGCCTGTAGCGTTCGGTTCAAGTGACGATAACTCGTCCCAAGCCATTCTGCGACTTCTTTTCGTTTCAGTTGACTCATCTCCGCTTGAAACAGTTCATTCCCGGATTCACTGAGAGAAATCAAGTAACCGGCCAACCGCTCTTCAAGAGTCGACATGAGATGGTTGGATGAAGCGTTCGCCTCAATGAATAATTTTTCGGATACGCCTCGTAACAGATGCTCCGTGAATTCGACCGTTCGATTATATCGTCGAAGCGCCTCGAACGGGATACGCAGACACGTAACGGGACCGACCGCTTCAACCGTATGCAAGACGTTACGCCCGCTCGCATACTCGATATCCCCAATCAGCGTAGGAGCTGCTTTTAGCCGTAATAATCGAAGCTTCCCTTCTTCACTGAGCGTATAAATTTTGACACGCCCTTCAAGGACGACGAATAAAGATTCAATATGCTGATCGTTCGAACATAACATGGTCCCGGACGCATATGTCACCAAAGACGAGGACTCAAGCGTTTCATTCGAAAATAGATGATTCCACTGCAATCGTGTCAGTGCATCCATAACATTCATCATGTAAAGTGAACTCCTTAAGAAAATGTATAAATTCCGATGCCAACGACCATCAAGACGAGTCCCATGACCTGTCCCGTGTTCATCGGTTTCCGTTTGACCCCAAACCAGCCATTCAAATCGATGATAAAGGCTCCTATCAATTGCGCTACAAGCAATACACAGATGGCCCATGTGACCCCTAGTTGTTGAATCGCCGTCAATTCGCCGAATACAACGAATACGCCGAACAATCCTCCTAAACTATAATACCAAGGTACACGCTTGAAGGCTGTCATGTCCGCATCCCGCTTGAAGAAATAAATTGCAAGTGCCAATAAAAGTCCAACGAAGTGAACGATGGTGACCGACATCCATGCCCCGACCGCATCTCCTAATTTCGCATTAAAGATTCCTTGGAGGGCGATGAACGTCCCAGATAAGATGGCAAATAAAATTCCCATGTCATTCCCCTTTCTCTCCGTATGACTTTACGAAAAGGAAGAGGACTTGAATAGGACATATGTCCAAAACAAAAAGCAACTTCGACATTCGAAGTTGCTTCACTCAATTATCCGAGTAATTTGACAAGCTCTTTCCCGACTGCTTCAGAAGACTGCGGGTTTTGTCCTGTGACGAGTCGCTCATCAACCGCCACGTTCACCGCCCAGTTGTCAGCTCCTTTGAACTGCCCACCTTGATTGCGTAGTCCCGTTTCAAGTAAGAACGGTACGGCAGAATCGAGCTGCATTTCTTTTTCTTCTGCATCAGTGAACCCAGTCACTTGTTTATCCTTAACGAGTGGCTCATCATTGCTGAGCTTCACATTCACCAAACCAATTGGTCCATGGCAAACTGCTCCAACAATATTCCCACTCTCATATACGTCACGAACGACACGTTGTAACGTTTCATTTCCTGGGAAATCAACGACTGTTCCATGACCACCTGGTAAAAAGACAGCATCGTATGATTCGTCTGCCACTTGATCGAGTCGGGCCGTATCTTTGAGCAACTCACGAGTATTTAAAATCTCTTCGGACAAATCATCTTCTAAACTATTCGCATCGATTGGCACGTCTCCACCTTCGATACTTGCGACCGTCACCTTGTATCCTTCTTTTTCGAATAACAAGTAAGGTACGGCAAACTCCTCAAGCCAAAGTCCCGTTGCATGACCGTTTGATAATTGATTCGCTGACGTTGTGACAATCAGTACATGTTTCGACATACTCAATTCCTCCTTAAAAAATCAACATACGATTCTACTGTTCCCGATTCATCACCCGTTAAACCCGCTGACCTGTGATTGAGCGATGAGCTGCTTCTTTTTTTAACCTGGTGATTTATTCATCCTACTCTCTTTTAAGAGGCTGACTATACTAAGAACGAATCAATATTCAGTTTTATGAAGGAGACGTTCAGTATGACGAAACGAATGAACGACTGGGGATTTCTCATCGTCGTCGGCATCATCCTCCTCTTGCTTTTGTTCGGCCAGATCCAACTTCTGATGCACTAAAAAACAGCAGGAGAACGCTCATTCGGGTTCTTCTTGCTGCTTTTGAAATGGCATGAATGAAAGTAAGATACCAATCCCCATACAGCTAACGGTCAAAAAGAAGAACGTCAACTGATTCATGTAAATGATATTTGTGAATTGATTCCATCCTTCTGCGAAAGACTCATTCGTGGATACCCGAATTCCTTCTCGAAGTGACGCCGCTTGCGATTGATTCGTTACCCAGGCAATCCCAGCCATGATGAGACTACCGATTGCTAGTCCAATCTTTCCAAATAGTCGAACAGAAGCGACAACTCGAAGCGTTAACCGGACAGTGATCCACATGAATAGAAGAACAAATGGCCACCCAATCAAGAGCACAATCCAATATACATTCCCCTCACTCGGTGCTTCTGAATAAGGTTGCGTCATCACTTCGCCAAGTTTAAAGATCCCGAACGTGATCAACGTCACGATGAACCATGCTTTTATTAATTTTTCCATCTCAACACCTCGTCCTTAGTATAGCAAAAACACCGTATGCGTCTGCATACAGTGTTTAGTCTTTTGGTCGGACGACATAGTAAATCAAAATGACAAGCCATGTCCAAACTCCTGTGAAAATCCCGATAATCCCGACGATGAAAAAGCCAAGTGGAATCATCGATTTCGTCCGGTTATAGTCCTTCCACATATTCGATAGCCCTTTAATATTAAAGTATAAAAAGGCAAAGAATAGGACGAGCAACAACAGTGGTAATCCAAATAAGACTTCCATTCGCTCACTCCTTTCTACGTTCTCATTCGTTATCTTTATTGTAACGGATTCCGTGCCCACCTTCATCGGGCCCTAGCCGTATCCTCTTCCCACCTGCAGATGGATAAAACATGTGCAGTCTCTCAGAAAACAGGGAAAAGGAGAATTATCCAATCCTTGAGGAGGCGTTCGCTATGAAGTCCCTGCGTGTCTTGATTATTTGTTTGCTATTGTTCCAAGTATCGCCGGTGATAGCGGCGTCCTCATCTCCACAACCAGGTTACACGATTAAAACGACATATTTATACGGTCGGGCCATGCAGTCTTCTCCCGTCCTCAAAACGTTACGCACGAACGTCCCGGTTCGCTACGCGACCTATAACCGAAGTTGGTCGAACGTCTATATCGGGAATACAAAGTACTTCACTCCCTCTGCCAATCTGAAAGCTGGTATTCCGAAGATGCCATCTGCCGATCGTTTACGACTGGTCAACAAGTCACATGGGCTTCCTTCAACTTATCGTTCCCCTCAACTCGTCACATTAACCATCCCAACCGTTTATCAAAAGGGAAGTGAACGTACTCTGATGACGGCAGAGGCTGCTTATGCTTTGGCGAAATTGTACTACGCCGGTCGAAAACAAGGGTATACGCTATATGCCCTGAGCGCTTATCGATCATATGCGACCCAAAAGTCACTCTATACCTACTACGTCAACACACGTGGAGTCTCTTATGCCTCAAAATATGTAGCCATCCCCGGACACAGCGAACATCAAACAGGTCTAGCCGTCGACATGACCAGTCAACGAATGCGCTTAGGATTATACGCATCCTTCGATCAATCACCGGAAGGGAAGTGGATGATACAAAACGCACATTCCTATGGCTTCATCATTCGTTATCCAAAAGGAAAAGAGAAGATTACGGGATACAACTATGAACCATGGCACTTACGGTATGTCGGTGTGAACGAAGCAACGACCATGAAACAAAACAACTGGACGTTTGAAGAGTGGTGGAATAAACATTGAATGAGCATCCTTTTTCAGGCAATTCCCCGTTCACGTTATAATGAAGTCATCTTATTCATTTAGGGGGAACTGCGGAATGTGGATTGTCATGAATAAACTAGATGTTGAAAAAGGAAAAACCGACGTGGTCAAAGCGCGTTTTGAGACAACGAAAGGAATCGAAGCGATGGACGGCTTTGTTCGCATGCAAGTGTTGACGGATACGTCTGATGCAGCGATGGACCATGTCGTCATCATGACCACGTGGCGTGACGCGGCAAGTTTTGAAAACTGGCGCGACAGCAACGCCTACAAACATGCCCATAAGAAACGTGATGACGGGACGTCAGAAGTGAAGCCGATTGTTCTCGGTAATACGGTTACCCAATACGAGGTCGCCATTGAACATCTCGCCTCAACGGAGCGCGTTCAATAAATCTTGAGGACGGATGATGCCAAGTAGTGGCTCGTCTGGATTTCCGGTCTCTGTGATGAGCAGGGCATCGTATCGTGCGCCCTCTTTCATTTGAGTGAAGCAGTGCTGCGCCTCGATGACCGTCGCATCCTTGCGAATGAATCGATATCGGTGCATGTGTGGATCGTGGTGGAGCACGTGTTTCACCCGAACGCCTTTGAGTGACAAGTTGGTCCCGTCGATTGTCTCGGCTAACCAACTCGTCACTCCTTTTTTCGTCAATAGCCCACGCCACGAACCATTTTCGTGATATACCGGGAATTGCGAATAATTTTTATCTCGAATCTCCCGGAGTACTTCCGTCAAGAAATCTTCTGACTGAAACGTCACCACCGATTTCGCAAACGTAGGGATGACGAGACGTGGATGAAGCAACTCTCTCTCCACTTCCAATATTAATTCCACGAGCGATTCGTGTGGTTCGGCAATAATAAAATCCGGTTCCCGTCGTTCGTGAACGATTGCATTTCGCAACTGACTCATTTGATGTAAATCTTCTTTATAGCAATCGATGATTGGATTTTGTTTTGCGAGACGATTCACCATGTTGCTAAAACTGAAATGTTGGCCATCTCCCATCTCTCGACTCAAGTAATCCTCGATTCGATGATAGGACGCCAAAAATTCTTCCGCACGACTCATGTCATCAACCTCCTTAACGATACATGTATACCCTCTTTTTTGTCGTTTGAGCAGGAAACCAATCTTTCATCCCGAATGACATAGAAATCATCTTGATCATCGAGGAGGGCTGTTATGGTAACTTCTATACAATCTACACCTTCTAGTTCCCCGCGCCCCACTTTTCGGGCAGGATTACGCGCAGGGATTCCCGTCGCCATCGGATATATCCCGATTGCCATCGCGTTCGGTCTTTTGGCACAATCGTTTCATCTACCAAACGTCATCACCTTATCGATGTCCTTTTTAATCTTTGCCGGTGCGAGTCAATTCATTACCGTACAATTGTTGATGACTGGTTCGATGTATTGGGAGATTATCTTGACCACGTTCATTCTAAACTCTCGTCATTTTTTGATGTCCGCCTCCCTGTCCCAACGAATTGAGAGTACGTCTCGAAAACTATTGGCTGCTATCGCGTTCGGTGTGACGGATGAGACGTTTAGTATCGCCTCGACTCGGAAGGAAGCTAGCTCCGGTATGTTCGTACTCGGGTTGAACACGGTTGCCTTTCTCGCATGGAATGTCGGGACATGGATCGGGGTCTTTCTCGCCTTCGGTCTTCCGAGTTCGTTACAGGCGAGTATGGGAATTGCATTGTATGCGATGTTCATCGGGTTACTCGTCCCATCATTAACGACCCGTCCCGTCTTTGTCGTAGCGAGTTTAGCCGTTAGCATTCAAGCGATGCTCCAGTGGTGGATTACACCGTTTTTCCCGATATCAGACGGAATCCGAATCATCATCGCAACTGTTTTAGCGGCAGGAATCGGTGCTTTGGTATTTAAGGAGGAAGAAGCTACATGATGTCGCTATTTCTACTCGTTTTAGGTCTTGCCCTCGTCACATATCTTCCGCGACTCGTTCCACTACTTTGGTTAAAATCCTTAGTGTTGCCGCCGTACGTGAAACGATTTCTCGCTTTTGTTCCTTACGCCGTGTTAGCCAGCTTGATTTTTCCAGGAGTCTTATCGTCTACACCTACCTTCTCCTCTGCCTTGTTCGGCGGGATGGTTGCCGCCAGTTTGGCACTCCTCCGGGTCAATCTCGTCGTTGTCGTCATGGGTGCTGTCTTTGGGGTATATATCTTTCAAACGATATGATAAAGGAGCGGCACACAAGGTGCCGCTCCTTTTTTATGCCGATATGTCCTGACGGCGAAGTCGGATGAATACGTCTACAAATTCGGCATCCCATTGCGTTCCACGACCGTTCTCTAAAATAGAAAGCGCCTTTGCCATCGGCATTCCAGAGCGATAAGGTCGATCAGACGTCATGGCGTCATACGCATCGGCAATGGCCATGATTCTTCCGAATAACGGAATATCGACCTCACTTAAACGATCCGGATATCCTTTCCCATCAATCCGTTCATGATGCGACCGAACCCCTGCTAAAATCGGTTGAAGGGATGCCGGTAAATGAATTTGACTCAGTATATGAATGCCAATCGTCGGATGTTCCTGAATTTTCGCAAACTCTTCATCTGTCAACTTCCCTTCCTTCAACAACACATCATCTCGTATCCCAATTTTTCCGATATCGTGAAGAAGTGCCGATTTGTTGAGTAAATCAACTTGTGCATGAGGTAAGCCAATAGCACGTGCTAGTTCAACCGAGTACATCGCCACACGTTCTGAATGACCGGCCGTGTATGGGTCACGTGCATCGAGGGTTGCCGCAAATAAAATGAAAAGGCTGTCTAAAAGTTGCGCATTCTCTTGTTCCCGAGCGTTCACCGTCTCGACCATTTGGTTGAAGCCCCCGATCAATTGAGCGAACTCATCTAAATAGGGATTTTCGATTTTTTGGAGTTGTCCTGATTCCATCTGTTCGATTCCTGACGTCAAGAGACCAATCGGACGTTTGATATTGTCATAGAGCAAGAAACTGCATAGCACCGCAATCCCGACGATAATGACAAGAATCACGAACGCCCAATTCCAATACGTATCCGTCCGATTCGAAGTCGACAATTGCACACTTGATGCTAACATGAACAACATGATGGGAAAGACACCCGTAATGAGCATGCTGATCAATAATTTAGTTCGGACACTGAATGACCGATATGTTGCATGGATAGGCTGATGATACAGTTCGAAGTGCCTTTCTTTCATGTATATAAGTAACGGCTCAACCGAACGTACTGTCAAAAAGTACTCAATCAAGGCATGTAACACCGCAATCATGACGGCGCCAATGGCAGCGAGACCAATCAAACGATACGGTAAATCAATCCAGCCATTATAAATACAGACGGTCGTCAAACCAATTGACGGGATGGATAATCCAAACAAATGTGGACCTAAAATCCGTTGCATCGTCAAAATAGGAAATCGACTCGCTTGTTCGAATGCCGACGTCAATTCGTCAATCGATGGGGACTCAGTCATAAAAAGCTGTCGTATCGGTCGAATATGGCGATGGTATAAGAGCAGTTCTGAAGAAATCATAATCATTCCCGACCCCAACATGATGCCTAACAGTAGTAAAATCTCTCGAATGGAAAGGTCAAGCGTCTGAAAAATAAAGACACCACCCACTCCAAAGACGGCTAATCCTGAGCCGATGATATAGTTAATCACGAGCGTCCGTTGAAAACGTTCAAACACTTCCCTCACCCCTACACTCTTTTCTTTTACTATCGACCAAACTGACGTCCGAGTTGAACATAAAAAAACGGATCTCCTTGTGGGAGATCCGTTTAAGAATCACTTATGGGCGTAACGGACCATCGTTATCATCAAGTGATCGATTGTCCTGATCCGGAGTGATGTTCTCGTGGAATGGATTCGGTTCTGGTCCCTCCACATGATCAACCGTCGGATTTTGAACATCTCGCTTCATCTCATGCTTCGATTGTTCCGCTTCTTGTTTCGATTGTTCCATACCTTGTTTCGCTTGTTGTTTCGCAGCTTCCGCTTCGCGGCTCATCTGTTCTTTTTCCTGCTCGAGCCCTTCTTTTGACACTTCTGTGTCGTCAATGCGTTGCTCTGCCTTTTTCAAGTAGCGCGCTGCCGTCTCACGACCACCAAGACCAAAGGCAAGACCGAAGGCGAGGGCGACGGCTCCAAGAATAAGAAGGAATGCTGTATTGACAATCATCGGTGCGATGCCGAGCTGACTGATAGCCATGAAGAAGACGAGTCCGAGAATCGCATATTTCGCTACGTAGCGAAGCGCACTAGGTTGTCCTGCTCCATCGACAAGGACACTACCAACCAAGCGTTCGGCCATGTTGGCTAACCAGAAGCCAACTGCCAAGATGATGAGTGCCGCAATGACCATTGGCAAGTAAGCAAAGATGGCTGTCGCCAGGGACGCCATAAATTCGAGATTCGCGACCTGAAGTGCTTCGGATACGAAGAGCAAGATCACGATGACTTGTACAATGACACCGACCACTTGGGCGATTGACATCGAAGACGCACGTTCCCCGAAGCCCATTTTTTGAGCCAACGAATTGACACCTAGGTTCTCAAGGAGCGATACGACGACACCTTTCAACCATCTTGCGACGAACACCCCTACGAGGACGAGTACGATTGCAACGAGAATGTCTGGAATCATGACCAGTACATCATTGAGCATCGCAATGGCCGGTTCCGAGATGCCTCGAATATCGAGCGCCTCAAGAGCTGAAATCGTGACCGGAATCATGATGAAGATGAAGACGATTGTACCGATCGCCTTCGCAAGACTTGATCCTTTCACATAATCAGACAGATGGAATCGCTCTGCCAAGCGATCTAGCCCTGCTGCTTCGAGGAACTTCGTCAAAATGTCGCGGACAATCTTCGCGACGACATAACCGATTGCAAAAATAAGAGCTGCTGCGACAAGTTTCGGAATGAATCCGAGGAAGCTGTTCAACAAGTCTTCGAATGGTCCACTGACCCCACGAAGCCCGAGTGCATCAAGTACAGCAGGTAACGCCAATAAGAGAACGAGATAGAAGACGATGTTCGCGACCGTATCAACCCATTTCGTTTGGTTGACACTTGTCGATTCTTGACCTGTCTTCTCCATCAATTTGCTTAAATTTAAGCGATGTCCCGCCATTTGAATCCCTTTTTTCAAAAGGGTAGCGATGACCCAAGCAACGAGTAAAATCAAGCCTGCTTTGATCACACCGATAATCAATCCGGAGAATCCTTCATAAATCTGACTGAACGGCTCTGTGATTGCAGGAACGTTCATAAATTCAAAGATGATTAGGAATGCGAGGAGTAACACCCCGAAGAACACCACTTTTCCAATAATGCGTTCGGGCGTCCATTTTTCTCCTTTTTCCCCATCCTTTTTGATACCGGCCCGCTCATCGAGTCGTGCCTTCTTCAATGCTTTTCGCGTCACGTTTTCCAATACTTTTGCCAAAATATAACCGACTACGAGAATGACAATTGCCAACAAAAGATCTGGTAGCCATGACATGAACGAATTGAAGTTATATGTCGTATTGTTCATCCAACTTTCCCCCTTTACCGAATTAAATTATGAATTCAACTTACAGTGTTATTCATTACATACCTATATTTCAAAACCATCAAACATGATTGAAAATAACTCTTTCTGAATCATTATTACGATTCGCTGGAATTGGGTACGTAAGTTAAGAGAGAAATCGTGTCAAACGACGCGAGATATGATACGAATAACAAGAGAAGTCAAAATAGGAGGAATCGCTATGAATATCGCTTTAGTGGCTCATGACAAAAAGAAAGATGATTTGATTGTGCTAATTAAAACGTATACGCATATTCTAGAAAAGCATCAGCTATTCGCAACGGGCACGACGGGAAAACGAATTTCAGAAGCAACCGGGTTGCCTGTTCATTGCTTTCGCTCAGGACCACTCGGTGGAGATCAAGAGATTGGAGCGGCCGTCGCTCGCGGTGAAATGGATATGATTATTTTCTTCCGCGACCCATTGACTGCCCAACCTCATGAACCGGATGTGAGCGCATTGATGCGGCTTTGTGACGTGTATTCCATCCCGCTCTCGACAAACATGGGAGGGAGCGAGATTTTGATTCGAAGCATCGAGCAAGGTGACTTTGAGTCACTAAAACTTTCCCATAATGACGAACCCCCTGCTTGATTATGACAAACCAAGAAAGGAGAGGAATCTCCCTGGAACCGAATATGATTCACGACCCGAACGTTCAACAGTTTTTTAATGCCGTACGTCAGCGTTTGATTGAACTCCTTGGAAATGAGGCAGAGGCAGACCGCCATCTACTGGCACTCGCTGGATACATCCGACACGCAGAGAAAAGCGGTCAGTCTTTAGATAGTCTTTTAAATCAAGACCCTCAAGAATACGCCCGTTTTCTCATTGAGCAACCGGAGACAAATGAAGAATATCGTCGACGCTATCACGTGTTGATTGATGCCTCGGATGAATTAAAACCACATGAAAAGGTGCAAGCCAACCGAGACTTTGATTGGGCTGTCAATCAATTGGATGAAGCGAAGTTGTCGTTAAAAGAAATCGAGGTACGTGACCTCGCCTTCCTCGCCTACACAAAAATTCAAGCGCTCAAGTCATCGCGCAGGATTTGGAACCGTTTCGGCTGGTTGCTCGGAATGATTTTAGCGTTCGCTTATGCCAACTTACTACTCGTCATCGATGATATCTTTAGTGGACGTCTATTCAGTGCTCCGATGTCGACATATCCGGTCGACTATTTAGCCTTCCTGTTGCCCGTCCTCGTAACAGGCGCCATCTTCGGTTTATTGACTCGCTTTCGCCACCACATTCAGACGCTCGGACGACGAATCGTGTTCGCCTTACTCATCGTCGTCGTCTACATCTCGTCCATCTTTTGGATTCAGCCACTCTTGATGACACTTGGTTGGTCATTCGTTATTCAATTGACGCCACTTTACGCGCTCATTTTACTGACAATCAGTGGTTTTATGGCGATTTGGACGCTACTCGAATATGTCTGGAAGAGCACACGGTGTTCACTCGGAGACGATACACTGATGCTTTATTATTAATCGCGCCACTCCTCAGCGGAGATGGCGTTTTTTGTTTCGATTATGGTAAGAACGGAAATTACTCCTATTGTGACGCTTGTTTTAGATTGGAAATTCTAAAGGGGGAATTCGATGTCAGATCGAAAAATGATTGGCCTGTTTCAGACCGAACCGGAAGTCATGCACAAAGTCGAAGAATTGAAGGCTGCAGGGGAAGCCGAAAAAAATATGCATGTCGTCGCCAAGCGGGACGGGGAAATTTCTGCATTACGTGACCATACAGATGTGAATGCCGAATCCGGTATCCGCGACGTCAATTTACTCGACCGTGTCAAAGCCTTTCTACATGGGAGTGACCGGATACGAGACGAACTTCGTAATATGGGACTGAACGATGCAGAGGCAGAGCAATATTATAACGCCATTGATGAAGGGCAAATTTTACTCTACATCGATCGACACTCATACGACCGCTACCCGAACATGTATAAAAAAGACAGTGAGCTCGACCATGATAAAGGGGAAAAAGCGGACGGGATCGCCTTTGATGCAAAACCGTTCAACGACCATGACGAGAATCCACGAGGTACGAAAGATGACCCGATTGTACGCGGTCATTCTGGCTTAGAAGACCACCGACGATTATAAGGAGGAACGACTATGAATGAGAAACGATTCATCAGTATGCATGAGACACAGGATGCAGCAATCGGCAAGATTGAAGAATTGCGCGCCAAAGGCTATGAGGATTCACATATTTATGTCGTCACGAAACATGAAGACAACGTCTCTATTTTAAGACGTGATACCGATGTCCATACGGAAGCGACCCACCATGCGAGTTGGTTCGATAAGGTCCGTGCTTTCCTGAGTGGTCATGAGGACGTTTATGCCGGTCTACGTAACATGGGACTTAGCGATGATGAAGTGAAGCGCCACTATGACGATGTGGAAGCCGGGAAAATTCTCGTTTACGTGGACGAAGATTTCGAACGTCGTCATCATGAAGGTGTGACGGTTGATGCGAAACCGTATCAAGACGCATCGTCCACCCATCTCGGTAGTCACACAGATGACGGGTTAGAAATCGACTCAAAACCTTACCATGAGGCCCAGACCGTCGACCCGAGTCACCCTGTGGATCCGGAACAAGACAAGCTAGATGAAGAAACGAAGAGAGCAGACCGTGAGGAAAAACTACGGGGACTCGACGATCGCGCGTATCGTAACGATGTCGAAGACCCAGACAATATCCGACGCTTCTAATGAAGAAGAGCCTGACGCCATGCGTCAGGCTCTTGTTACGTCAATCGATTCTTCGGTTCTTTCCCTTCGAGCACATTCGTGATAGCATCTCGGTTCAATGCCATCATCGCCAAACGTGTTCGAATCGAGGCACTTCCGATATGAGGCAACGTCGTCACATTCGAAAGCGTCAACAGCGGATGATCAAGGTTGACCGGTTCTTTCGTGAACACGTCGAGTCCCGCTCCCCAAATCTTTTTCGCCTCGAGCGCTTCATACAAGGCTTGTTCGTCAATGATCTCTCCACGAGCGACATTGATGAAAATCGAGGTTTCTTTCATTTTGGCAAACTCTTCGGCTCCGAGCATACCACGCGTTTCATCTGTGAGCGGTGCGAGAACGACGACGAAATCAGATTGCGCCAATAGTTCATCGAGTTCTGCATAAGTGAATCCGTACATCGACTCGGACTCATGGCGTCGTGTCCGGTTATGGTATAGAACTTCCATGTCAAATCCGCGTGCCCGACGTGCGACAGCTTCACCAATTCGACCCATCCCGATGATACCCAATTTTGCTTGATAGAGATCCATCCCAACGTAACCCATCGGTAGCCAAGATTTCCACTCACCAGCGCGCAAATCACGTTCCGCCTCTCCGAGACGTCGTGCCGTCATCATCATGAGCCCAAACGTCAAATCTGCGGTCGTTTCCGTCAAGACATCCGGTGTGTTCGTGACGATGACACCATGCTCTTTCGCTGCGTTCAAATCGATATTGTTATATCCGACCGCCAAGTTCGAGACGACCTCTAAATGCGTGGCACGCTCAAACACGTCACGGTCAATCGTATCACTGAGCATCGTCCAAAGCGCATGCGCAGATGACGCTTCCTCTAGTAGCACCTCCCGTGGCACACTTTCCCCCTCATGCTCCCACATATGCACATCGTATCGATCACGAAGCGGTTCGACTGCCTCTTCCGGCAAGCGACGCGTAATATAGATTCGTTTTTTCATCTTTCTCCCCCTCTCTACACTTACCTGTAGTCTACCAAACAGGAGACGTTAAGAGGGTCGATCCGACTTCGGAGTCTGCTTCAAAAACTGTTCAAACAATGACCCGAACTCTTGATTTAACAATTGTTCAATCGTTTTCGAAGAGTCTAGCGCGTTCCGATAAGCGATTTCGTTAATGGCGAGCCCGATTGCCCACGTGATTCCTGATGCGACGGTCGCGTTGATGACACCGGCTGCCGCGTTAGCTCCCGGGAAAAATTTCATGACATTTAACAGTAACGTCTTCGACAAGGTACGACCGATTTGTGGAATAATCGTGCTTCCAATGAGTGTCTTCAGTAAATCGTCACTCGCTTTGACACCCCAATAGCGAAACAGATGGACGCTCATCGTCACCTGAATCGGCGTCAATGCAACGGCATCTGCAAAGGGGAGGGGCACTGCAGCGGCCGTCCCCGCGCTGGCCACATAGCCTGAAATAATTCGATTCGCCTTCTTACGCTTTAACTTGAGCATCGCTTCACTCTCGGCGTGAATCTCCATCAAAAGCCCTTCCTGCAAAGAAGCATCTAGTTGTTCAACCGACCATACGATCAATCGTTCCCAATCCACGTATTGTCGCAATGCTTCATCGTTCAATATTTCCGAAGAAATGCTGACTTGGAATATGGCCTCTTCGGGAACGAGTCCATTCAGTTCATTTCGTAGTGCCGTCAGTTCATCTAAATCAACCTGGTCAATTTGTGTGAATAAGACAGCGACTGCGGTTGATTCACGCAGGCGGCGAATCAGGGTCTTGTCTAGTGGCGTGACACGTTTGGTTGCAGCATTGATGGTATACCAAACGAGATGGATTCGTTCCGATGCCTCTTGCCGGGATGCTCTTTCCACGAATCCTATGACTTCTTCTTCGTAATGTTGTTGTCTAGCACTTCCGATTTCATAGCCTTCACTATCGAATAAGGTGACTGCAATATCATCACTCTTATATTGATGAATACCTCGTGTGACGGGTTCCCCGGCTGCCACTTTCGTCAAATCACGTCCAAACACATAGTTCACGACAGAGCTCTTCCCTGCTCCTGTCGCCCCTGCAATCAAGATATTTGGCTTTTTGACGTTGCCACGTAGTCGCTCAAGCTCCGCCTTTACATCATAATCCTTAAAATTAAATCGTTTCGTCGATTCCATTCAAGTCTCCCCCTTATGAGTTGAGCGTGCGACCAAGTTGACGCATCTCGCGCTCAAAACCACGTCGAATCTCTTCTTCAATCGTTTGTCTTACGGATGCGTATTGCTGTTCAATCGCTTTTTTAATTCCTCGCTCTGCCGTCCGACGCTTGAATGCCCAGTAGATGAAATGTACCCCAGGAATCATTCCAAGTACCATCTTCCGAACGGTTTTTCCAAATGAATAGTCAAACCCAAGTTCGACACGTCTTGATTTAAACAATCGGTCTGCCTGCTCACCGACTAAAGGATAACGTTGCATGAGTTGAATATAGTGGCGTACCCCTTCTGCCATCGCCTCTTCCGTCGTCACGGCAGCCTGTTCGAGTGTTTTTTCTAAATCTTTTTCAATCTTTCGGGCTTTCCAGCTAATCATCACTTGGGGAGTCAGCATACGAATGGTTTCCGCTGAAGCGACACTACGAACTCGCCATTCCTCCAATTCCTCTAATAAATGGTTGGTCAGATTTATAGGAAGCTTGCGTTCAATGTCTCTCCATAAATTTGTCCGATTCCGCCTCCAGACAGTCTCATATCCACTCACCGGGACGCGCTTACCCGTCAGTAACTTCTTTTCGACGCTATTGACTCGAATGATATTCTCTTCTTCGATGGGAAGCTCACGTAACAATACCTGTTCCATCGCCTCCGCTTTTTGTACACTCATCGGGTCGTCTTCGTTAAAGTTGGTCAGTATGAGCGTGACGTTGCTCCCACGTTCATATAACGGCTTTAAAATCGCCTCGAGCTCATATGCCTCGACACGTCCCGACTGTACGGATAGTAAATAGTAGATGGTGTGAAACCATTCTGCGATATCGAGCGCCCCTTCACGCTCATGAACGATGGATAGAATCGCGCGGTGCCATTCCTCTGACCGGTCCGCTTCAAGTCCCCATGTATCAAAGAAACGAAATAAAATACCTCGTTCTAAATCGTAATACTCGTATTCGTGAAGCCCTTCTGCCGTGACCGGACTTCCGGCACGCGATTCGGCGACGTCATGTCCGTAAATATAGTTGATGAACGCACTCTTTCCAACGCCGGTCTTTCCAGCGATTAAAATATTCGAGACGAGCCCTGTCCGATCCATATGCTTCCTCCCCCATACGTTGTATAGTTCAATTATACCGAACGGACCGTTTTCAAACGTCCATCGAAAGGATGATTCTCATGCTTCACCATGTTGAGCTTTATGTTTCGAATCTACATAAGAGTGTAGGTGCCTGGGAATGGCTTCTCTGTGAACAACTTGGATACACAATCTACCAATCTTGGCCGGAAGGACGGAGTTATCGTTACGGAGATACATATCTTGTGTTCGTTCAAACGAAAGAGGATCATCTTACGCCACCCTATCACCGGAAGAAAACCGGTTTGAACCACTTGGCGTTTCATGCATCCTCGCTCGCACAACTAGAAGAAATCCGACGACAGCTCACGGCTCGTGGTTTTCACGAACTGTATGCGGACCGCTTTCCTCACGCAGGTGGCTCGAACTATACAGCACTATTTTTTGAGGACCCGGACCGCATCAAAGTCGAACTCGTGGCGACAATGTGAACGGTTTCATAAGAACTTTTCAAAAGTTTGTGAAAACAATTGCAAACTCGACGTCAACCTCCTAGACTGAAAGGGTCTAAGGAGGTCTTTTTCATGGAAAAACCAGTCATCGATTATATGGAAGAAGCCGCGTTTAAAAAATCGTCACTGCTTCAGCATTCATTTCCCCAATATATGTTGCGATCCATCATCGCCGGTTTTTTGATTGGGATTGGCGTTGTCTTTTCATTTACTGTCGGAAATATGTTCATCGACACACCTGGTACGATGCTCATCGCCGGTGCCAGTTTCTCAGTCGCGCTCGTCTTCATCGTTTGGATGGGAGGAGAATTATTCACGAGTAACACGATGTATCTCTACACCGGTGCAAAACGAGGACGTGTCGCTTGGCTCGACCTCGTCAAAATATGGGGACTCAGTTGGGTTGGTAACCTGATTGGTGCCGTCATTCTGTCCCTGCTCGTCATCGGTGCTCACAGTATGGGTGACGTGACGAGTGACCACTTGCTTGCCGTCGTCGCCTCAAAAAAAATCGGTGGGGATGCCCTCGCCATATTCTTAAAAGGAATCTTATGTAACGTGCTCGTTTGTTTGGCCATCTTCATGCCATTAAAATCAAACAACGACGTCGCAAAGATCATGCTGACGATGATCCCAGTCGTTGTATTCTTTGCCGCCGGATTCGAGCACTCGATTGCGAACATGGGCGTCTTCGCCCTTGCGCTCCACTATGTACCGTCGGACCTCATCACCTTCAGCGGTGCCCTTTATAATTTGTTCTTCGCCACACTCGGAAATATTGTCGGTGGTGCCTTATTCGTCGCCGGAAGTTACTTATATTTGAACAAATCAGAGACGGATCAAGCCGTCAAACCGATGCGTCATCACGCATAAAAAGACAGGGACCCCGATTAGCAGGGTCCCTGTTTGTTTCGTTTCAAAAATTAAGATTTTGAAGAGTCGGCAGCGGCTGCTTGAACAGTACCTTGTGCCACTTCGTCTTCTTCCACGTCCCAGCACTCTGTGTTCTCGATACCGAGTTTACGAGCCGAGAAGCGTGGGTTGAGACCTTGAGCACGTTGCTCCTCGTAGTCTTTAAGAACTTTGAAGGCAACGCCACCGAGCAATGTGATGGCCGCGATGTTGATCAATGTCATCCCTGCCATGAAGAGGTCAGCGAGACTCCAAACGAATCCGAGGCTTGCAACCGCTCCGATGAAGACGAATGCCATTGTCGCAAGACGGAATCCGAGAACTGCACCTTTACTCTTCTTAATGAATTCGATGTTCGTTTCACCGTAGTAGTAGCTTCCTGCAATCGAGCTGAAGGCGAACAAGAAGACGCTGACAGCGATGAAGGCTGGAGCAAGTGCCCCGATTTGTTCAGTCAATGCGTTTTGAAGAAGGACAATCCCTTCACCATTCCCAGCAGCGTAGCTGTCCGAGAGAAGGATGATTGCTGCAGTTGCTGTACATACGATCAACGTATCCAAGAATACACCGAGTGATTGAAGGAAACCTTGTTTCGCAGGGTGCGATACTTCAGCTGCTGCTGCTGCGTTTGGTGCAGAACCCATACCTGCTTCGTTCGAGAAGAGTCCACGACGGACACCCATCGAAATCGCAGCACCGATTGAACCACCGACTGCTTCGTTCAAACCAAATGCGCTTTGGAAAATCATAGCGAAGACGCCTGGAAGTTCAGCGAAGTTCACAACGACAACGTAGAGTGCGATGGCAAGGTAGAGAACAGCCATGACCGGTACGACGATTGCCGAGAAGTTCGCGACACGTTGCACACCACCAAAGATGACAAGACCAGTAAGAACGACCAAGATTGCTCCACCGATTGCTGCATCGATTCCGAATGCATTATCGAATGCTGCAGCGATTGTGTTCGATTGAACAGAGTTGAAGATGAGTCCGAATGTGACAGCAATGAGAACCGCGAATACGATTCCAAGTGCACGGTTGTTTAAACCTTTTTCGATGTAGTAAGCCGGACCACCGCGGTACGCGACATCGTCTTTCACTTTGTATACTTGAGCGAGCGTGCTTTCAATCATGGCTGTCGCACCACCGAGAAGGGCGACGATCCACATCCAGAAGACCGCTCCCGGTCCACCAAGTGTGACCGCTACCGTGACCCCGGCAAGGTTACCTGTACCGATTCGAGTCGCGGCACCGATAAAGAATGATTTCATTGAAGAAATACTCTTACCATCTTTCGCTGGCGTCACGTCCGATTTATCTGTAATCGTCCGGAACATTTCTTTTAAGTAACGGAATTGCATAAATCGTGTTCTGATCGTGAAGTAGATCCCAGCTCCAACGAGCACGGCGATCAATACGTACGACCATAAGATGTTGTTCAAAAAGTCGACGCTTCCCTGTAGCAAACCTTGAATCGCTTCCATGAATAAGTTCCTCCCTGTTGTGTAAATCTGAAGTTGAGATTTTTTATGATGTCTTAGTTCTGAATTATACAAAGATTCTGACAATTAGCAATAATTTTTTTGTAGGTAATTTCACTCTTATTTCACATTAGACAAGCTAGATTCCTTATTTATAAACATTTAAAGCGCTTACATAAAAATGTTTAGAAATATTAAATCATGATTATATTTCATAATAATGAAACGAACATTCAAAAAAACAGCCACTCTATTCGAGTAGCTGCACGTTTAAATACCAGTACGTTTCTTCTGGTTATTCGGTTTTTTCGTCAATTGGCTCGTCAACGGCTTCTGTTTTGTACCGTGTAAACCTGTCGGAACCTTTGTTTGGTTTTGCTTCTTTTCTGCCAGCTTTTGTTTCATCGCTTCTTGAAAAGATAATTTTTTCTCGCTCATCTTACTCACCTCCAGCTTCGATCACTTTCACACGACCGACCTGTCCATCGCTCAAACGCACTTTGATTCCGTGCGGATGACGTGGCGAGTTCGTCAATATATCTTGAACGACGCCTTTCGTCAACTTCCCGCTTCGTTGATCTTGTTTCAAAACGATTTGGACGTGGAGTCCTGGGCGAATGTCAGCACGTTTCGTTCCATCCATACCCGACACCCCTTTCCATTTAGTCAATCTCTATCATATGCTCTTTTCCCTCATTTGTCACAGCCTATTCCAAATGCCGATTTGTCGTATTGGGTCCGTTATGTAACTTTGATCGGTCTGCAATGTCTGCATCGAAAGGGGCTCGCGAAACTCAATACGTACTCCTCGACGTGAAAAGAAGATGTCGATGATCTCGTTTTCGTCTACATCGCAAAGTGTCGCTGTTCCTTGAAGAGCATGAAAAGCTTCCGCGAATGCTTCCCCGAAACGGAGATATGCTGTCACGGATGTCACGATACGGCTTTCCCCAATCTTTAACGTCACATGTTTGCGATTGGCACTCACAATCACGATCTGTACCGTATCGTTTCCATTCGAAAATTCAATCGTATGCATCCACACTCCACCTCTCATTCAAAAGAGGTACCCTCCTCAGAAGGTACCTCTCTATCATAAACGATATAACCGTGCTGCAAATGGTCGAAGCATGAACGTTTCCGTATCAATCATTTCCGGGTCAATCTCATTCGTCATGACAAGCGTAGCACCTGCAATTTCCGAAATCGTCACTTCTGCCGGATTGGCGGTCAAGTTGACGACCACGAAGAAACGGTTATTCTCAAACGTACGTTCATAGACGAAGGCTTGCTTATGCTCGGGCAAGACGTCGCGATAACGACCATACGTGAACGTCTCCTCAGCTCGACGAAGACGGATCATCTCCTTATAGAACGACAGGATGGAGTGTTGATCGTTCTGTTGCGCCTCGACGTTGAGCGTCTCATACTCTTCATGAATCGGCATCCATGGGGTCGTCGTCGAGAAGCCGGCATATGGTGAGGCATCCCACTGGATCGGTGTCCGGACGTTATCACGAGATGTCCCCCACACTTGTTGCATCGAGTCGATTTCACTCATCCCGTTCGCGATCCGTTCGAAGTACTCGTTTTTTGTCGCGACATCATCATAGTCATGAATGGACGGGAGCGGCACATTCTTCATCCCGATCTCTTGCCCTTGGTAAATAAATGGCGTCCCGTGCATGAAGAAGTACATCATCCCAAGCGCCGTGGCACTTTCACGCCAATAATGATGCTCATCCCCGACGAGCGAGACAGCTCGCACCATGTCATGGTTTTCAATGTATAAAGCATTCCATCCTGTCTCACGTAATCCTTGTTGCCACTTATCGAAGATTCGCTTCAACTCAACGACATCGAGCGGTGCAAGACGTGACCGTCGCATGATATCGACATGATCAAAATGAAAGGCCATGTTCATCGCACCATTCTCTGGTCCCATCCATTGGTCGGCTTCTTCCGGTTCAATGCCGTTCGTCTCCCCAACGGTCATAATGTCGTATTTAGAGAACGTTTCTCGCTTCATCTCTTGTAGATATTCATGAATTCCATCAATGTTCGAATACATCGAAAAGGCCGTAACGATCGGCTTTCCATCCGGAGAAGGGAGCATCGTCTCCGTCGGCATCTTTTTAATATGACTGATTGCATCGACACGGAATCCGTCGACCCCTTTGTCGAGCCACCAGTTGATCATGTCATAGACAGCCGTTCGAACGTCATGATTCTCCCAATTCAAATCGGGTTGCTTTTTCGAGAAGACGTGCAAGTAATATTGGTCGGTCGGTTCGTCATATTCCCAAGCGGAACCGCCAAAGATACTGGCCCAGTTGCTCGGCGGCATCCCATCTTTCCCGTCTCGCCAAATGTACCAATCCCGTTTTGGATTGTCTTTCGAACTTTTCGATTCAAGGAACCATGGATGTTCGTCCGACGTATGGTTGACGACGAGGTCGAGCAATAGCTTCATCCCCCGTGCATGCACGGCCTCTAGAAAGGCATCGAAATCTTCCATCGTTCCGAACTCATCCATAATGTCTTGATAGTCACTAATATCATATCCGTTATCATCGTTCGGTGATTTGTACATCGGACAAATCCAAATGACATCAATTCCAAGGTCTTCTAAGTAATCGAGCTTTTCAATGATTCCACGAAGGTCACCGATTCCATCCCCATTCGAATCGTTAAAACTCCGTGGATAAATTTGATAGGCGATGGCCTCTTTCCACCATACACGACTGATTTCTGTTTGTTTCGTTTGGCTGAACAACGTCTCCATACGGCACCGTGCCTCCTACAATAAGGTATGATTCACATCTACCATAGCACTAGTGCAAGCGTTTGCAAAGAATCAGTCCACAAAAAAATGCAGTTTTTACACTGCACTTCGATGGCGCGCCCCAACCTGTTCACAGAAGGTCGTGATCAGCTTCGACAAATGCTTCCAATCATGGTCCATCGTCGCGACGTGATACGAGTTCGGAAGCACCGCGTATTTTTTTGTTCCTTGTAACTGATCAAACAGCCACATGGAGTCGGAAGGTGGAACCACGTTGTCGACAGCAGAATGGATGACATACGTCGGCACATCAACCGCTCCGACGTGCGGTCGCACCTCGTCAATCAGTGAAAGCAATTCCCGAATCGCCCTAGTCGGCACACGGTCATAGACAATCTCATATACATCTTCTGCCAAGATGTCAGGCGCGTCTTCATCGATAAATCGACAGTCGGTATCCGCCGCATGACACGCATATCCTGGTACCGATAACGCAGCGTTGATCGTTACAACCGCATCCGCCTTTCCTTCAAGTGCCGTCTTGAGTGCCAACGTTCCACCCATGGACTGACCGACGACAATGATTGTCTGACAAGATTCACGCAATCTCTCAATTCCTTCAATCACACTTTTATACCAACATCGATGCGTTGAGCATCGAAAGTCTTCTGGGTCTGTTCCGTGTCCCTTTAAGCGAGGAGCATAGACCGTAAACCCTTGCTTCATCAGCTCAATTCCAACGTCTTGTACACTCTGAGGTGTTCCGTTAAAGCCGTGGCAAAGCAAAATACCAATTTCGTTTCCTTCATAATAAAACGCACCTGCTCCAGGAATGACTGGGTAGTTGACTGCTTTCATTAGTGCCTCCTTTTAATTCACACTTAACCGATACAATTAATTCGTATTAGAAGAGTGTAAAAGTTATCGAGACAACCGTCAAGTTCTTCCGACCACATTCACCTTGTAATCAAAATGTAATCATAACTTCGTATTTAGTGGATTGAGTTCTGACGTCTGCTTGGTTATGTTTAACATGTAGTAAAAAACTTGGGAAATGAACGTGCCATTTTTGACAATACACGAATAATTTTTCAAGAGATTCGTCACAAGAAAAGTAATGTAAGCGCTATCATGTCGTTTTTTTGAAAAAAGAGGATATAAATTCACTTATTTATGACGACATGAGTTGGGGAAATCGGATTAGACCATTACATCTAAGGGAGACTTACACATGGGGAAACCAACACAATCATTTAAGGCAGTCACTGGCCTCGCCTTATCAGCTGGACTCATCGTCAGCAGTGTGACACCGATTGCGGCAAACGTACACGCTGAGACATTAAACGCATCAGACCTTTTCATTTCGGAGTACGTAGAAGGATCAAGCAACAACAAGGCCATCGAGTTGTTCAACGGAACGAACGCGACAATCGACCTTTCTGCTTACAAAATTGAACTGTATTCAAACGGAGGTACGACGGCCGGCAACACATTGAATTTGACGGGCACACTCGCACCAGGGGCTACATATGTCATTGTGAACGGTAGTGCATCGGACGCATTGAAAGCAAAATCGAATACGGTGAGCGCCGTGACGAACTTCAACGGGGATGACACGATCATCTTGAAAAAAGGAGACACGGTTCTTGATGTCTTCGGTCAACTTGGATTCGATCCAGGAACAAAATGGGGAACGACCGTTGCGACTGCTGACCAATCGCTCATTCGTAAAGACACGATTACAAAGGGAGACAGTGATGGCAGTGATGCCTTCGACCCGGCTGTGGAATGGACATCGACACCACAAGACACGTTCGATAACCTCGGAAAACATACATTCCAAGGTGTCGAATACGGAGACGGCGGTACAACGGAACCTCCTGCACCGATCACACCGATTTCAATTGCTGATGCACGAACAAAAGCAGAAAATGAAACGGTCACAGTCAAAGGAGTCGTTACGGCTAAATTGGCGAACACGATTTCGATTCAGGATGCGACAGGTGGTCTTTCCATCCGTCCGACGTCTCTTGCCGTCAACGTTGGGGACGAGGTCGTCGTCACAGGCGTCGTCGGTTCATATCGTGAACTTCTTCAATTAAACAGCGCTGTCGTTGTTTCAAAACAAGCAGCGACGCTCCCGACTGCCCAAGTCGTCACAGGGGAACAAATCAACGAAGACGTTGAATCAGAACTCGTCACCGTTCAAAACGTCACGCTCACAGGTAGCGGCCAAAACTTGACAGCAACCGACGGAACAAAGGAGTTCATCGTTCGTGATGAACGAGGCATTCTTGATTTGCAAACGGACGTGAACTATTCATCGATCACAGGAATCGTTCAACAGTTTGACGATACGTACCAGATCATCCCACGCGACCCATCGGACACGGTCATCGATACGTCTGTTCTTCGTCCCGCCGTCGCAAAACCAGGTGCCGGTACATTCGTCGGAGCACAAGACGTCACGCTCTCGACAACGACAGCAGACGCTGAGATCTTCTATACGCTCGACGGCTCTGACCCGAAAGAGAACGGACTTCGATATGCGAACCCAATCCACATCGAAAACTCGACGACGTTGAAAACGGTCGTGAAAACAGGAGACACATTTAGCGCCGTCTCCACGTTCTCTTATAAAATCACAGATAAAATCCGTATTCATGACATCCAAGGAGCGAACCATGCATCTCCGATGAACGGACAGACGGTTGAAGGCGTAGAAGGAATCGTCACATCGACGTTCGTCTCGAGCGGGACAACGTATTACTTCATTCAAACACCTGATGCTGAGGCTGATGACGATGCACGTACGTCTGAAGGAATTGTCCTTTACGGTGGACGTTCGATTGCGGGTATTCAAGTCGGTGACCTCGTCAAAGTGAACGGAAAAGTGAGCGAATACGCGATTGAAGGATACAGCGATCGCCAACAGACGGATATGAAGATGACGCAAATCGATACGCGTAACGGAAAAGTCGAAGTCGTCGCGAGCGGCGTGACCCTTCCGACACCGATCACAATTGATGCTTCAAACCTCCCGACCGAGTTTATCGACAGCGATAACCTCGCCGTCTTCAACCCGGAGAAGGACGCCATCGACTTCTGGGAGAGCCTTGAAGGAATGCGCGTTCAAACGAACAATTTGAAGTCGGTCGGACCGCAGGAATATGGTGACTTGGTCACTGTTCTCGAAGATACGCCAACAGAAACATACAATGGCGGCGTCTTATTGAAAAAGAACGACGCGAACCCAGAACGTATTCAGTTCCGTCTCGAGCCGAACGCGGAAGCGCGTGATTTCGATGTGGCGACAGGTGACCGTTTCAACGGACCAATCGTCGGTGTCGTCGGCTATTCATTCGGTAACTATAAGATTCAAGCTTCACTCGAAGATATGAAAGCTGCCTTCGTCAAAGGTGATGCACAACGTGAGAAGACATTCATCGAAGCAGAAGAAGATCAATTGACGATCGCCTCTTATAACTTGGAGAACTTCTCAAATAACATCAAAGAAACATCGGATGAGAAGGCACTCAAATTGGCAAAAGCGTTTGTCAACGAATTGAACAGCCCTGACATCATCGGTGTGACAGAAGTACAAGACAACGACGGACAGGACAAAGGGGCAGGTTCTGCCGCTGACCAGAGCTATCAACGCTTAATCGACAATATCGTTGCTGTCGGCGGGAAAACGTACAAGTACGTCAACATCGACCCTGAGAACAACCAAGATGGTGGCGCACCGGATGCCAATATCCGCGTCGGTTTCTTATATGATCCGGAACGCGTATCGTTGACAGAAGGAATGCCTGCCGGTGATGCGACGACAGCTGTCGGATACGCTGACGGCAAGTTGACGTATAACCCAGGACGCATCGACCCGACAAACGAAGCGTTCGATCGCTCGCGTAAACCGCTAGCGGCTCAATTCGACTTCCAAGGCGAGAACGTCATCGTGATTGCGAACCACTGGAACTCAAAAGGTGGCGACACTGGTTTCTTCGGCTCACAACAACCGGTCGTACTCGGAAGTGAAGTGCAACGCAAGAAAATCGCACAAGTCGTTCACAACTTCGTGGCAGACGTGAAGACGAAGAACCCGGAAGCGAACGTTGTCGCACTCGGAGACTTCAATGATTTCGAGTTCTCGGATGCGCTCCAAATCTTCAAAGGCGACTTGATGACGAACATGGTCGAGAAGGTCCCTGCTGTTGACCGTTACTCGTATGTGTATCAAGGAAACTCCCAAGTACTCGATCACATCCTCGTCTCGAACCGCTTGGCAGCTTCTACAAAGATTGATATGATTCACGTCAACTCGGACTTCACTGAGATGTCAGGTCGCGCGAGTGACCACGATCCGGTCCTTGCACAGATTGATTTCACACCAGAACCTGAAGTCGAATTGACACGCTATACCGTTGAAAATCATCCAGCGGCACGCCTCGTCCTTCAAGAGGATTACATCGGCGTGACAATCGGAAAAGGCACGAACTTCAAAAACGGAATCTTCGTTCGTGGCGTATACACGGAATTGACAGGAGACCCATTGAAAAACGTCGTCGTTCAAGTGAAACCGAAAGAAGCCGGTGCCATCATCGACTTCAAAGGTGCGACGGTGAAAGAAGTGATTGTTGACGGGAAGAACCTTGCCGAGATTCACGGGGCAAAAAACGTCCAACGTATCACGTATACGAAAGGCGCTTCTCCTTCATCGATCATCATCAAGAAATAACATGTTGAACCGCAGACACATCGTCTGCGGTTTTTTTGGTTTTACCTCTCTTGAAGCGGGGATAGAGAGGAAGATACTGAATCATGGAGGATGAGACCGATGGAATTGTATAACGGAGACTTGTATTGGCCAACGACTGAATCAGATGACGTCGTGTTAGAGAGACCTGACAAAAAAGAGCATTACGACGTACTCGTCATCGGAGCCGGTATGTCCGGAACGTTGACGGCATATACACTACATCAGGATGGGGTCGATTTCGCGGTGCTTGATGGACGAAAAGTCGGGACAGGCAGCACGTCGGCCAATACGGGTTTAATTCAATATTCAAATGACATCATGTTACATGAACTCGCAGAAAAAATCGGCGAAGATGCGGCGGTACGCTTCTATCAATTATGTCTCGATGCGGTCGAATCACTCGAACAGGTGGCAAAAGATGTCGATGCATCCGATATATATATTCGACGGGACAGTCTTTGTTTTGCGAGTGAAGAGACTGATGTTGCCAAATTGAAACGTGAGTATGAGATGCTGTCTAAACACGGTTTTGACGTAGAGTGGTTGGACCGTGAAGCGTTACGCGAACGTTTCCCATTCGAAAAACCGGCGGCCCTCATCACAAAAGGCGATGCCGAGGTCAACCCGCTCACGCTCAGCCGTCAAATCATCCGCCATTTATCAAAACAGAACGTCCCAATTTTTGAAGAAACGGCGGTGGATGAGGTCGTGGCCGATTGTGACGGATGGCTCGTCTTCACCTCGAATGGGACATTCAAGACGAAGAAAGTCATCTTTGCGACAGGTTATGGGCCTGCTCCCCTACTTGATTCCCATCGGATCGACTTGAATCGGTCATACGCCATCGCAACGAATCCGATTGCCGAGTTTAGTGAATGGGAAGGTCGAGCGCTCATTTGGGAGACGAAACGACCGTATCTCTATTTGCGCACGACTCCGGATGGACGAATTATCGCAGGCGGGCTTGACGAAGACAAGGCAGAGACACCGCACGACGAGGCGCTCATGAACAACCGGGCGGAACGGGTGAAAGAAAAAATCGCCGAACTGTTCCCGATGTATGACTTAGAAGTCGATTATGCCTGGGTCGCCTTGTTTGGAGAATCGGTGGACCAACTCCCGTTCATCGGGGAGCACCCGAATCGACCGAACTTGTTTTATTTGCTCGGATATGGGGGAAATGGAACGGTGTATAGTATGCTCGGCTCTCATATTTTGAGTGCCCTCGTTCGTGGTCAGTCGCATCCCGATGCGGACCTCGTTCGTCTAGATCGAACGTAACCCCCGACACATTGGGGGTGTTACATAATTGAAGGAGTGCTTTTGGATTGAAGAAAAAGAGAAAATCAAAAGGGGTATACCGATTACGTCGTCTCGCCGTATTCCTTGTCCCGCTTGGCTGTGTCATTTGGTTTTGGCCACAGGAATCGTCCCCTACAACGCAATTGAAGTCTGAACACACTTCTATTTCCGAGGAAATATATACGATTGAAGAACGTACACCCATTGAAGAAGACGGTGTCATTCGATATGAGTATGATATCGTGGTGCATAACGAACCAAGTACCGATGAACTACAATCGATTAGTCATGATATCATCGATGACGTCCGACAGTCTGATCAGTTCCAGGCCGCCTTATTACGTTTTTATGATGATGCTGCCTATGTCGGGACGGATCCTCCACTCGGTGAAGCCGTATTCGCTCCGGAAGGCGACTATGCGCTTGCGGACTGGGTGGAACCCGGCCAAACCAACGACATGACGTTCGGTTGGCAACTGCGGGAAAAAGAATGGACGAGCAAATTGACCGATTCAGAGATTCAGATTTGGAGATCATGGCAAGACCAATATACAAAGCAGAATCCTGACGACCCCGACGTGAATGCGAAAGTGACACGCGTCATTTCTACAGAGTACGAACTCGACCCTAAAGTGGTGCAACAAATCGTATTGAAACAGCATGTGTGGGCCGCATTATAAATGTTTGTGTGAAATCTCTCTTTTTTGAAAAAGAGGGATTTTTTTAGTGGCGTTAGGGAACACCGATACAGTAGGTCAAACGGTGACTTACGACGGTCAGTCATACTTAAGGGAGGCAATCACATGGGGAACAAGAAAGAAGAGCAGTTAAAACAACATACGATTGATAACGAACAACAAGCTGGCTTGACGACGAACCAAGGTCTGAAGATGGCAGAAGACGAATTCTCGCTGAAAGCAGGACGTCGTGGTCCGACATTGATCGAGGACTTCCATTTCCGTGAGAAGATGACCCACTTCGACCACGAGCGGATTCCAGAGCGAATCGTCCATGCGCGCGGCGTAGGAGCACATGGAGAGTTCCAGGTGTATGAACCGCTCGCCGAGATCACAAAAGCGGACTTCTTGAACGACCCTTCGAAAACGACACCCGTATTTGTCCGTTTCTCGACCGTTCAAGGCTCACGCGGATCCGCCGATACGGTCCGTGACGTTCGTGGTTTTGCGACGAAGTTCTACACAGACGAAGGGAACTACGATTTAGTCGGAAACAACATCCCGGTCTTCTTTATTCAAGATGCCATCAAGTTCCCCGACCTCGTCCATGCCGTGAAGCCTGAACCACATACGGAAGTGCCGCAAGGGGGAAGCGCGCACGATACGTTCTGGGATTTCGTTGGACAAAACCATGAAACGGCCCATATGGTCATGTGGGCGATGAGCGACCGCGGGATTCCACGTAGTCTACGCATGATGGAAGGGTTCGGGGTGCATACGTTCCGTCTCGTGAATGCGGAAGGAAAGGCACATTTCGTCAAGTTTCATTGGAAACCGAAGCTCGGGGTTCATTCACAAGTATGGGACGAAGCCCAAAAAGCAGTCGGGAAAAACGCTGACTTCCACCGCGTCGACCTCTATGAAGCAATCAATAAAGGTGACTATCCCGAATGGGAGCTCGGCCTGCAGCTGATCCCAGAAGAAGATGAGTTCAAGTATGACTTCGACATTTTAGACCCGACCAAACTGTGGCCGGAAGAAGAGATTCCAGTGAAACTCGTCGGGAAGATGACACTCAACCGGAACGTCGACAACTTCTTTGCAGAAACCGAACAAGTCGCCTTCCATCCGGGTCATCTCGTCCCAGGAATCGACTTCTCGAACGATCCGCTCTTGCAAGGTCGTCTCTTCTCGTATACGGACACGCAGCTTTCGCGTCTCGGCGGACCAAACTTCCACCAGATCCCAATCAACAAGCCCGTTTGTCCGTTCCACAACAATCAGCGGGACGGGATGCATCAGATGGCCGTCCACAAAGGTCAGACGAGCTACCACAAAAATGCGCTCAACCATAACCAGCCGGAACCTGTACCAGCCGACCAAGGCGGGTTTGAGCACTATCAAGAGAAAATCGATGGACATAAGATTCGGGGACGTAGTGACAGCTTCCTTGATTTCTATTCACAGGCGAAGCTCTTCTATAACAGCATGACCGATGTCGAGAAGCAACATATCCAAGATGCTTGCAGTTTTGAGCTCGGAAAATGTGAGTCCGACATGGTGAAAGAGAACGCCGTCGATTTATTGAACCGCATCGATCGTCATCTCGCTGAAGTCGTCGCCGACAACTTGGGGGTAACCGTGCCAGACGAGAACAATGAGGTCCAATCAGATAAGGCGTCCCCTGCCCTCTCGATGGCGAACACGATCAAAAAGCCTGATACGAAGAGCGTCGCCCTTCTCCTTGCCGGTGACGTGGATGCAAATCAGGTGAAACAGTGGGTGCAGACGCTCGCCGACCACAACGTCAACTATAGCCTCGTCGGTAAGAAAGCGTATATGCTTGGTGACTTGAAAGTGAAAGAGACGTACGACACGGTCGACTCGAGCCTCTTCGATGCCGCGTTCTTAGTGAGTGCCGCAACCTCGGTCGAAGATGACGTACTCGAATTTATCGAGAACACGTATAAGCACTATAAACCGCTCGCTCTACACGTACACCATAAAGAGGCACTCGCCACGTGCCGCGTGAAGACCGACCAGCCTGGCGTCTTCATGTTTGATGAGCACAATCTCAATGGATTTGATGCGTTCATCGACGGGATTGCGACTGCCCGTTTCTGGGATCGCGCTTGATGACTTCACTCGACTCATATTTTGGGTCGAGTGTTTTTGATTCTGACGAATTCAATTCGTTTAATGCGTCATCTCGGACAATTCTCCCTCCGATTTGGTATACTCATTTAGTTATGTTTATTAACTATTCGAATTTGAAGAGAAAAGGAGGCGTCGTGTTCGATGCAACAACCTATTCAAAAACTATGGACGAGAGACTTCTTGATCATCTCGCTCATCAACTTTTTCCTGACGCTCATCTTCTTCTTATTGATGGTGACCATCGGAGTGCATGCTGTCGAGTCGTACGGGGCGACAACAAGTCAGGCAGGACTCGTCACTGGTATTTTCATCATCGGAACGCTGACCGGGCGCCTATTCATCGGTCGACTGATCGACTCGATCGGTCGGAAGAAGACGCTTTATATCGGACTTGTCTTTTTCACCGCCACTATTCTACTTTACTTCGTCCATTGGGGCGTCGGTTTCTTACTATTCACTCGATTCGTACATGGACTCGGGATGGGATTATCGAGTACGGCAACGGGAACCATCGTTGCGCAAGTTATTCCTGCGACACGAAAAGGTGAAGGAATCGGGTATTATAGTATGAGTTCTACTCTGGCGACAGCCATCGGGCCATTCGTCGGATTACTTCTTAGCCAACATACAAGTTTTACTGTGATTTTCGCTCTCTGTTTCGTGATAGGGGTCGTCAGCTTGGCGAGTACGTTCTTCGTCAACGTACCGGAAGTCGATGCGCCAGAAGTCGTTCGCGGTTTCTCTTTGAAATCGTTCGTTGAGCCAAAAGCGTTACCGATTGCTCTGATTATCGGTATGGCTGCATTAAGTTATTCGAGCGTCTTATCCTATATCAACTTTTATGCGAGCGAACTCGACTTGATTGAGGCGGCAAGTATCTTTTTCCTCGTCTATTCAGTCGCCGTTCTGTTATCGCGCCCGGTTACAGGGAAGTTGATGGATGCGCGCGGGGCGAACGTCGTCATGTATCCAGCAATCGCGATCTTTGCCGTCGGACTTCTTGTGCTTAGCCAGGCAACTAGTGGTTTGATGCTTTTACTCGCAGGGGCGTTGATTGGATTAGGTTTCGGGAATATCCAATCTGGCACTCAGGCAATCGCCGTCAAGGCCTCTCCCCCTCATCGAATGGGGATGGCCACGTCGACCTTCTTTATCGCACTCGATGCTGGTCTAGGATTCGGCCCCTACTTTATTGGATTATTAATTCCATTGACTGGATTCTCGACACTTTACTTGATTCTTTCTGGCGTCGTACTGTTTACCATTTTCTTGTATTATGTGATGAGCGGACGAAACGAACAAAAACAATTAAACGAAGCTGCTTGACGGGATGTACGTACATCCCGTCTTTTTTTGAAAGTTCACACATTTGGTCGAATGATGCGGTAAGATAAAAATGACGTGTAAAAAATAGAATGATCGAAATGAGGGAGACGAGATGAACGCTGACCAAACACTTCAATACAATGCATCGATTTTGTTACGGACGTTCGATAAAATTTCAGACTATGTGTTCTTTATGGAAGTCGATGGATCAGCGTATCGGTATGTCTTCGTAAATGAACCAGGCAAACGAGCAATCAACTGGTCGGATGCGGATATCGGAAAAACCATCGATGAATTGGTTCCGACTGAAACCGCCGCTCTTATTACGCAACATTACGATGAAGCCATTCGAACAAAAAAGAGTGTCGTTTACGAAGATTATCGCCTTGCCGACTCTTTTTATACAGATACTGTGGAGGCAGACGATGTATTGACGCTTCCGCTTCATTATTTCGAGTCAGAAGTAACACCGATTTTTAATGATGACGGAATCTGTACACATATCGTCTCTGTCGTACGTGAAGTGACAGAACGGAAGCGTCGCGAACTCGAACTGTCCATCTTGAAAGATCATCACGAGTCGCTACGACGATATTCTCCACACGGTATCTTTGTTCTCGACCATCACTTGAACATTAAATCAGTTAACCCGGCCGTTACGGCCATCACAGGATATGCCGAAAAGGAAATTCTTCATCAACCGTTCCTTCACTGGCTCCCGGAGAGTGAACGATCTCGTGTTCGAAAAGGATTGCAGTTCACCCTTTCAGGCATTCCACACAAGTATTCCGTATACGCCGAACATCCATCCGGTGAACGACTCGACTTGTCCGTTCTCAATATCCCAATCGAGGTCGGTGGAAACATTACTGGTTTATTCGCGATCATCATCGATTTGACGCCAGAGAAGAATGCTGAACGTGCCACGGTCGAAAGTGAACGTCGCTACCGTCAATTGATTGAAACGATTCCAGAAGGTATCATCGTCCACCAGGAAGGGAATATTTTATATGCGAACGCGATGGCACTCGCTACAATTGGCGAAACCTATCTAGAGAGTGAATCGATTTTTTCCTTTATCGCGGAGGAATACCATCAGTCTGCCAGAAAACGAATCGCCTCTCTTGAACTCGGCGGTCCTGTTCAAGATACAGAGATGGTCATCGTGACACCAAGTGGTGACCATCTTCAGATGGATATTAGCAGTCTCCTCATCGACTACGAGGGTGAAACGGCCGTCCTAACGATTTTGCGAGATGTCACCGAAAAACGTGAAATGGAACAAGCCTTGAGACAAAGTGAGTTGCAGTATCGATTGATCACAGAAAACATGAGCGACCTCGTCTGTATTTTAGAACAGGGAGGAGTTGTTCGTTACGCATCTCCATCTCATCGCTCCGTTCTCGGTTTTGCAGCTGGGTATTATGAAGGGAAGAACACGCTTGATTACATACACCCTGATGACATCCATGTCGTGCGTGAACAGTTAAAAGAATTGAAAGAACGAGATGTTTCCTTGACACTCGAGTTCCGCCATTTCCATGCCGACCAGCGCTGGATTTGGCTCGAAACGAAAATACAGGCCATTTACGATGAGTCTGGACACCTGCTCCACTACTTGACGGTTAGTCGGGAAATCATGCAGCGAAAAGCGCTCGAGAAACAACTAAAGCATTTGGCGTATCATGATACATTGACCGACTTACCGAATCGTCGCTTCTTCCTCGCCTATCTCGAAGAGGCGATTGATCGAACCGAATTCGAACAGGAAGAGTTGGCCGTTCTCGCCCTTGATGTCGATCGTTTCAAACAAATCAATGATACGTTCGGTCACGACGCGGGCGACGAACTCTTACGACAACTTGCGCGCCGATTGACTTCGGTGCTTCGAAAACAAGATATGATTGCCAGACTAGGCGGTGATGAATTTGCCGTCCTCATTCGCTTTACCGACCCAACAGCCTTGCACCGCGTTGCAGAGAAAATTATTCAAGCACTCCAGCGACCATGGGAGATTGATCATCATACGTTCATCACGACGTCAAGTGTCGGTGGTGCGCGATATATCAAAGGACTATCGACTAAGCAGTTATTAAAACGTGCCGACCTCGCTCTATATGAAGCAAAAGCAGGCGGACGAAATCAATATGCACTCGCAAAGGACTACGTATAAGTAGTCCTTTTTTCACGTGAAACATTATATCGAGTCTAAATCCGAACATTAATGAGTATTAAATTAAACTTTATTCATTTTTAGGTTATTTTTCTGAAGTTTCCCTTTGACTTTAGCCTTCATTCACGTTATATTACCGAATGGGCGAAGTTTTTCTATTGTTCAATCTATTAATGTTCGTGAATAGGGGTGCGATATATGGATAAAGTATTTGATTATGAAGATATTCAATTAATTCCTGCAAAATGTATTGTCGACAGTCGTTCGGAATGTGACCAGACCGTCGAGCTCGGGGGCTTCACGTTCCGCTTACCGGTCGTTCCGGCTAACATGCAGACGATTATCGATGAAAAGGTCGCATTGATGCTGGCTAAGAACGGGTATTTTTACATCATGCATCGCTTCAATCCAGAGACGCGCCTTGCGTTTATCCAAGATATGCATGAGAAAGGTCTCTATGCCTCAATCAGCGTTGGGGTGAAAGAGGATGAGTATGGATTTATCGAGATGCTTCAGTCAACCGGACATACACCAGAATTCATCACCATCGATATCGCACATGGACACTCGAATGCGGTCATTCGCATGATTCAGCATATCAAACACCATCTTCCTGGGTCATTCGTCATCGCGGGGAACGTCGGGACACCAGAGGCCGTTCGTGAATTGGAGCATGCCGGAGCGGATGCGACGAAGGTCGGAATCGGTCCTGGTAAGGTGTGTATCACGAAAATCAAAACTGGATTTGGTACAGGGGGTTGGCAATTGGCGGCACTTCGATGGTGTGCCAAAGCAGCGACAAAACCAATCATCGCGGATGGGGGCATCCGTACTCATGGTGACATCGCCAAATCGATTCGTTTCGGCGCTTCGATGGTCATGATTGGTTCATTGTTCGCCGGACACGATGAATCACCGGGGGAAACGTTCGAGCAAGACGGAAAGCAACTGAAAGAGTATTTCGGCTCAGCATCCGAGTTCCAAAAGGGTGAGCGGAAAAACGTCGAGGGGAAAAAGATGTTTGTCGAACACAAAGGGGCATTGCAAGATACATTGACCGAGATGGAGCAAGACCTCCAGTCGGCGATTTCTTACGCGGGTGGCGACAGTCTCGAGGCATTGCGCACCGTAGACTATGTCATGGTGAAAAACTCAATCTTCAATGGGGATAAAGTATATTAAAAGGCGACCTCGTGTCGCCTTTTATAGTTCCTTCATCATCATGTAATAATCTGACCCCGGTGGATAGTCCGGCAACACTCCTGCGACTGTATAGCCGAATCGCTCATAAAAAGGTTTCGCTTGAAATGAGAACGTCGTCAGCTTCACACGCGTTGCACCGAGCGACTTCGCTAACGCCTCCCCTTCTCGAAGCAATTGACTACCGATGCCTTGACCATGAAAGTCTGCATCGACCCAAAGGCGGTCTAAATCGAACCATCCCCAATACACGCTCCCATACAAGCCGGCGATCATTCGTCCTTCTTGCTCGACTTTCAACTGAATAGTCGGCACGTGCGCCTTGCGAATGTCACGATGATGTGTCGAGTGGACATTGTTATAATCGCGCAGCTTTCCAGTTAAAAACTGTTGAAACGACTCGTTCTCCTCGTGAATTCTTTTGATGATATGTGTCATTTCCTCACCGTCCCATTCACAAAAAACGAAATCAATTCCTCCTCTTCATCGTTGATCTCACGATTGACGAGCGAAGCGTATGATTGCGTGATTTTATCACCATTTCCCGGGAAATCTCTAGAAATGGTGGCGATTCTTCTTAATGCCAGACAATCTTCTGCGAACGCTTCACGACTCACCATCTCACCGTGTGACCAGACAATCTGTTGGGCATCAAACGCCTCCAATAGATCCAACAACCGAAGGGTTTCTTCCGGAGTCATTCGCCGTGTCGGAGAATAGATGTCCGCGTATAACGCGTCTCCTAAAAATAGAACCCGCTCTTCTACGACATACAGGACAACCGCATCTTTTGCATGGTCTCCTCCGACATGCTGTAACACGACGTGAACGCCACCAAGGTCGAGCGTCAGCGACTCTTGAAACGTTAGCGTGGGCAACACGATTTTGATATCGCGCGTATCTCCATACTCTTCTCGGATCGCCTGGGCACAAAACTCGATTTCAATCCTTTTCTCCACCCGTTCATCGAGAGAAGCATCATCCCAAGCATACGGAATGAGTTTCTCCATCCCTTGTTTTGTTGCCTCACTCGCAATAGAAACCATCCCTGCAAGCGCAGATAAACCAAAGATATGGTCCCAATGCCAATGCGTCAATGCGACCATCGAAGGCGCGCGGAGGCCTTGTTTCTCTAGCTGTTCTAAAAAGAATGATGCGTGCGACACGGAATTACCCGCGTCAATGAGTAGGGTATGCGTATCGCCGACAACCGCACCGAGAATCGGTCGGTCTGTGCGGTCGACCGGTGTCATATACCAAAAACGATCCGAATGTTTAATCAAGGTTTGCATGAACGAACAGACTCCTCTTCCAATATATTCGTTAATTCTTCGAATGAACGTCGCTCATCGTTTTGAATCTGAACGTGGTGAAGCGGGAGTCGTTCCAGTAGTTCGAGCTCACGACGCTGACGTTCCACTAAAATCTCAATCGTTCCGGCTACCCCCTCACGCCTATGGTTCACACCATAGGCACCGCTCGTATAATACTCGACAAAGCCACCTTGCCATTCCATCGGTCGTTCATCATATATGATTGGAAAAATGCGTGCGACGTCATTCAACGCCAAATAAACGACCATCGGATCAATCGGTTTTAGGATGTCCGCGATCTCTTGGACGTATGCTTCCATATCCGCTAACGGAACGTCTTGAGAAACCATTCCAATCGTGAAAGGATTTTGGAGCAACGCACATTCAAAGATGACGTCCTGTTCTTCCCCCTCTACCTTTTGAACATACCGTCGCCAGCGTTCGCACATGATTCGTGCGTGAAGGGCGAAAGGTAGCTCGTAGACGTCCGTTCCGACACGTTCTTCGCCATCATCATAACGGACGAGCCATCCCCCCTCGATTTCATCGAGAATGCGACCAGTTGACGGTTTCTCCTCGACCCAATAGACATCATGCACATCTACCGGGTGTGACGCATCCACTTCCGAATAAAATTTACCATTACGTTTATCTTGTAGCATCTCGGCAAACGTAGATTTCCCACTTCCCGGTAATCCTTCAATTAGCCATAATTTCCCCATCTTCAAATCTCCTTATCTGAATATCCATCATACTGAAACCACTGATTTCCCCCATTGTTCTTTGCAATATACATCGCCGCATCCGCTTGTTGAAGAATCGAATCCACCTTTTCAATCGGTTGCGCCGTACTCACCCCCACACTTGCCGTGAGATGGACAACTTCTCCGTTTGACGCAACTATTTCCCGAGAAATTACATCATTCATTTCATGCACACCCGACGGTTTGCCCGCTTGCACGATCATATATTCATCGGCAGAGTAGCGGTACACCTGACCTCCAAATGTCTCCACGAACCCGCTTAATCGTTGAGCGAGTTCAATTAATAATTCATCGCCAATCAAGTAACCATATTGATCGTTAATCCGCTTAAAATCATCGATATCAACTAACATCAATGTGAGTGTATTCGAGCGTTGCGTCTGCTTAAATAAGTCTGTCATCAGCGTGTGACGGTTACATAATTTCGTCAATGGATCTTGTGTTGCGATGCGAATCATTTCACGTTGCTTACGCTCTTTTCGAATCCCGTTCTCTAACCATCTTGCGAGCAATCGTACCGTATCACTCAACTCTTGAAGCGTGTCCCCGTCCAATTGATCATTTAAATTGCCTTGCTCCGCTAGTAAAACAATCCAGCCATATACTTGATGTTTATGTGTCAATGGGAAACTAACCATCGTCGTGAACTCGACTCCATCCACAATCAGTTCCCCTTCTTGCAACGTTTGCGATCCGACCGTTGTCAATTGATGAAGCGCACGCAGATTTTCCTCTTCCCAATTCAGGTGAGATACCCCATTCCCAACAAGTAGACGGTGCGGTGGTTCAATCGAAAAGATGACCGCATGTGAATAACCAATCCAGTCCAATAGAATTTCTTGAACGCGTGCCAATTGATCCTTGAACGGCATACGAAATGCTGTCGCTTCATACAACGCCTCTATCGTTTGCTGACGATTCATTTGTCGTCGAGCGGCTTCGGTATGTTCAATTTCTGTCATCACCCAATGTGTGAACGTTTCTAGCGTTCGCAGGTTCTCTTCGGTAAACGTCCTCGCCTGGCCATCCACTACACAGAGTGTCCCGATGACATGACCTTGTTTCGTCCGTAGCGGCACACCTGCATAAAATCCAATTCGTCCGAGCCATGGACTATCACTTTCAATCGCTTCTGCTGCGACATCTTCAATCACGACCGGACGTTCCGATGTGACGACCCGATTACATAGCGTCCACTCTCGCTTCAAGTGAGCCGATTCGAGGTCGATGCCGACACACGATTTAAACCATTGTTGGTCCGTCGTCATGATGGAGATGAAAGCGACCGGCATCTGAAAAGTTTGCGCGACCAATCGGGAGATGCGATCAAATCGTTCCTCTTGGGGCGTATTTAAAATCTCTAGTCGTAATATGGCTTTAAGTCGTTGCATCTCATGTGCATCCAAAGAAGGATTCAGCATCTGGGACGGTTGTTCGATTCTCGCCAACATCGTCTGGTGGGTATACAAGAGTTCAAGCGCGCCATCTAAATCATCAAGTGTCATTGGACGACTGAAGAAATACCCTTGAATCTCATCACAGCCAAGTTGACGTAAAATCCGATATTGCTCTTCCGTCTCAACCCCTTCGGCCGTCACGTCTAACTCTAATTTTTTGGCGAGTGAAACAATCAGTTTGACGATTTCATACTCTTTGAGCCCACTTTCCTGGTCAAGTTGTGCCACAAACGAGCGATCGATTTTAATCCCATCGATTTCGAAGAGCTTCAAGTAATTCAAAGAAGAGTAGCTCACCCCAAAGTCATCAATTAACAATCGGAATCCTTGCTGCTTTAACGACTCGACCGTTTTGATGGCTGCGACCGGTTCATGCATCAAGGTGTGTTCGGTCACCTCAAACTCAAATTGCTCCGGTCGAAGGAAGTAAGAGGAAATAATGGATACCAACTCATTCATATGATGTTCATGGAACAAGTTCGGTGACACATTCACAGCCACACGACGACCTTCAAATTGTTCGGGATGTGAAGACACGTCCTGACATACTCGGTTCATGACGAACCGTGTCACGTCTTCGATTAGTAAAGATTGCTCGGCCACGCGAATGAATGTTTCTGGAGAGACGAATCCGAGAACCGGACTTTCCCAACGAATGAGTGCCTCAAAATGAATCGAACCGTCCATCGATACTTTCGGTTGATACACCATGTATAACTCATTTTGTTTTAGTGCTTTTACTAACTCTGCTTCAATCATCACTTCATCGATGTAGCGTTGCACATACTCGTCATGTTCATATAAACGAATCGTTTGATTTCCTGTCTGACGTGCTTCTAATAGAGCGGTCGAAGCGTTCATGATGATGCGGTCGGCATCCGTCGTGCCGGCACCGATTCCGATACAACTCGATAATGGAAATTCCGCATCTGCGACCTGGTAGGAATGACTGGCAATCACGTCGAGCAGATGCTCGGCATACATATACGCCGTCTGAATGGGGACGTGGGGCAACACGGCGATAAAGTCCTCACCGTCTACCCGACCGATGATCGAACCTTTCGGAAGCGTATTCGCCAATTGACGCGTAATGTCTTTGATCAATTGATTGGAGCGTTCTACTCCTTGGAGTGACATCATCATCTTGAAACGATTGATGTGAAGCCGCATCACGCTCGTCTCTTCTGTGCTCTTTTGTTCGAACAATTGATCAAGTTCTAATTTGACTTTCATCAGGTTCGGCATACCCGTCAAATAGTCGATATGCTCGATGCTTCGCAATAGTTTAATCTCCGCTTCCTCTGACAAATCTGTCGTCAAACTGAGTACGTAACGAACAAGACCAGTCTCATCCTCGATCGGCACGAGCATCGAGGAGGCGAAGCGGGCCGTATTGGAGTCGATGTTCATTTGCGACATGAAATAGACCGGTTCCCCCGTTTCGGCAACTACATCGTAATGCTCGATGAGTTCATCAGCCACTTCCGAGCGATACATCTCATGTAAATAACGGCCTTCTACATCACTCGGAAGCGAAGAGGCCACTTTCCCCTGCTCGCTCACACTCACGTAGCGATAGCCTTCCTCTGTCACTTCCATTAGAAATACCATCCGATACAAGCGTGTGAACAGCTCGAATAGATAATATGGGTCGCCTTTCATCCGTTGCATCGTATCCCTCCACCTGTCCCTTTTTCTTATAGTGTAGTTGGTTTCGCCCTAATGATGGAGAAAACCTTTGAAAAAATGGGGAAACGTTTTTCTCTTATAGAAAAAACACCTTCTCGTACTTGAGAAGGTGTTCTCCGGGTTAAAGCAATTCGTTCGCCAAGAGACGATAGACGTTCAAGCGATCTTCTTGCTTATGCTGAATGCTACAAATCATCGCCTCGTCGAAACCGTAACGTTCCGACTCATCCCGTAACTGTTCCGCAATTTGTTTTGGTGTCCCCACGAGGTGAATGGCTCGATTGTTGGCGATGTAAATTTTATCGACCTCCGTGAGCGGATAATCATGAGCCGCTTCCGGACTCAACAATTGTCTCAATTGACCACGCATCAAGAAGAGACGCGACAAATCAGAAGGTCGAGCCAAATATTCCGCTTCTTCTTCCGTCTCTGCCGTCGTGACCAAATACGTGACGCTGATGTCCGGTTTCTCCATAAAATCAGACGGCGTGAAATGGTGACGGTACGTGTCGAGCGTATCGGCACTTAGTTCACCATTAAAAAATTGAGCAAACGAATAGCCAAGTCCCATCCGTCCGGCTTGCACGGCGCTGTTCCCACTCGAACCGAGTAACCATGCTTCTGGAAGCGTAACGCCTGTCGGTGCTGCTGGCGTGTTCTTATACCATCTCTCTTCAGGTGCTTCATCTTTGATCAATTGAAGCGTCGTATCGAGTTTCTCGTAAAGTCCGTCCATCATCGGCTTTTGCCCTTGTGACATCGCATAGATCGCGTTCGCATCACCGCCTGGCGCACGTCCGACACCAAAGTCGATCCGTCCTGGGGCGAGCGCGCTGAGCGTCTTGAATACCTCTGCCATCTTGAGTGGCGAGTAATGCATCATCATGATGCCGCCGGACCCGAGACGAATCTTGTTCGTCTTAGCTGCCAAATAGGCCGTGATGACCTCTGGAGCCGAGCTGGCGAACGACATGCCCCCATGATGCTCCGCCATCCACATGCGGTAATATCCTAACTCTTCTGCGACTTGTGCGAGCTCGACTGCGCTGTTCAGCGCATGTTCTCCTGTATGACCCGACGTGACCGGCGCCTGGTCTAACACACTCAATCTCATCATGCATTCTCCTATCTCTATAATGAAGTTTCTAAATATCTTGAATTTGTTGGACTCGCCGTCATCATACTAAATGCTTCAACGGAATACGAATGTTTTGCCTAGTGTACAATCCTATATTTTTCAGAAAATTTCCGCATGTTGTTGATAGCATCAGGTCCCGTTTTTTATACTAGAAAAGAAATACGTTTTAAGAACAGCTGGATGTGTAATGGGGATACATAGACAGCACAAACACTTCGGGGAAATGGGGAATGCATCATGAATGGTTCATCAACACCAGACGGAAAGAAACCTTCTTTTTCGAGTCGAGACTTTTTCAAGTTCTTGATTCCATCACTCATCGGGATCATGTTTTTCATCGTGCCCATCTCATCAGAAGAAGGCTTTACGATTCCGGTCGCCTTCTTATCCAATCTATTGATTGACTGGATTGGGGATTACGTCCCGACACTCGCCGTCATCATGATGGGGATTTCGATTGTCGGCTCATTATTACTCTTTACGGCACGTCCTGCTTTTATGATGGAGCGCTCATCCATCAACGCACTGTTTAGCGTGACACCGTTTTGGTTCGTCATGCGCGTGATCGGTTTCATTGCCGGGGTCATGACGCTACTCACACTCGGACCAGAAATGATTACGTCAGAATTTACAGGGGGCTTATTGCTCTTTAACTTGATTCCAATCTTATTCGCGACATTCTTCTTTGCCGGTATGTTGTTACCGCTCTTATTGAACTTCGGACTTCTCGAGTTCGTCGGGACGTTCTTGATGAAGATCATGCGTCCGCTCTTCCGCTTGCCAGGGCGCGCCTCACTTGACTCGCTCGCTTCATGGGTCGGAGATGCGACGATTGGGATCCTACTGACGACAAAACAGTACGAGGAAGGCTATTACACGAAACGGGAAGCGTCGATCATTGCGACGACATTCTCCGTCGTCTCCATCACCTTCACCATCGTCGTCTTACAGTATGTAAAACTCGACCAATACTTCTTGCCGTACTACGGCGCCATCGTCCTCTCCGGCTTGGCCGCAGCGCTCATCATGCCACGGATTTATCCATTGTCCAGAAAGGCAGATACGGCTTATGAGAAGACCGAACTCAAACCGGAAGAAGAGGTGCCGGCGAACGTGTCACTCGGTAAGTGGGCGTTAATTCAGGCGCTACAAAAGTCACGTTCGAGTAAAAGTTTTTTAGAGACACTCAAGGACGGCTTCAAGAACGTGCTCGATATGTGGATCGGCGTTCTTCCTGTCGTCATGGCCGTCGGGACGATTGCGGTCGTCATCGCAGAATATACGTCGTTCTTCACCATTCTCGGGAAACCGTTCGAGCCAATCTTGATGCTCCTTCAAGTGCCTGAGGCATCGGAAGCCGCTCAGACGATGGTCGTCGGTTTCGCCGATATGTTCTTGCCGGCCGTACTCGGAAGCGGTATCGAGAGCGAGTTGACGCGTTTTGTCATCGCCACGTTGTCCGTTACCCAGCTCATCTATATGTCAGAAGTCGGGGGCTTGTTGCTCGGTTCAAAACTGCCAATCTCATTCCTCGACCTCGTCTTGATTTTCTTGTTACGAACCTTCATCACCCTTCCGATCATCGTCGGAATCGCGCATCTTGTCTTTTAACGAAAACGACGCCCTTTCTCTTTTATGAGATGGGGCGTCCTTTGTATACTAAAAGAAAAGGAGGGAGACCAAGATGGAGCACCCATTTGCAGGACAACTCGAGGTCGCGAACAACGGCTATGCCGGGATCATCGACCCGGAAGCTTATGTGAACGATCGTTATCACGGACGCTGGACATTAAAGCGCGCTGTACAGATTGAAGGCGTGCCCGTCTTGCTCCAACGTCAGTTCGAGAACGGGAAGAACAACTGTACGTTGACGTCAATCACCGCCATCTTCCGTTTCTATCGAGATCATGGGTATACGAACATCCCAGATGATGTGACACAGATTCAAGAAGATGTGCGCGAGATCGCCTTCATGCATCATTTCAAAGACGAGAAAGGGACACCACCGACTCAAATCGCCACCATCATCACGAAACTGTGGAAACGATACGGGTATGACGGTCGAGGCAGTTCACGCTATCTATGGAAATGGACGACGTTTGAGCGTGAGCTGAAAGCTGGCCGCCCATTTGTGTTGAACATGGCGAACGGCTTCTATAAAAATCATTCTGTCACGGGAGTCGGCTACTTGCAGTTTGAAAAACGAGGGTTTCCTGACGTCATCTTGTTGGCCGTGCTCGACAACCGTTCGAAAGACGTGCGCTACATCGACTTCAACGAATTCAACTTTTGGGGTAGCATCACGCGTGTCCATCCGCCAGCCAATCGTCCATAATCGTTTCAATCGCTTGCCCGATTTTTAACAGGTGCTTGCGTTTCGCGTATGACCCGTAATGTAACCCGTTTGAATCACGGCCATTCCCGAGACCGACGAACACTTCTGACGGCTTCATATGGAGCCCGATCATCGGGATACCCGAATCATGACGTCCGATTTCATAGGTGATGGCAGGATATGCAGACAGTCTTCCGATTTTTGAAAAACCGCTAAAGGCACGACAATTGTCGCGCCCGAGTACGATGATACGGCTCGGATGGATATACGCAATCGTCCGTTTCAATAATTCGATTGAGGTCGGGTGTTCCATCCAGTCGCGCCCCGTCCTCATCTTCCCCATCTGTTCATACGTCGCAAACTTGAAAAAATCGACGTGAATGACAGCGACCGGGTGATCATAGAACGAACGCCCCATCCCGTTAAGGAGCGCCTCGAGTTTGGCGCCACCGGGTTTCCCGAACCAGCTCGTCGTCGCGCGACCCGACTCGAAATAGGCCGATGCCCGTTCGAGCGTTTGTTGCAGCGCCTCTTCATTTTCAAGGTAATCTTCAATCGAGAGCGTTTCCCGCCAATAGAACTTTTGGGTTTGCCCCGTTCTCGGTGTCCCGTCACGATGTAAAAACTCGCCGCGAGACGGATTCGTCCCGATGGTCAGCCATTGATTCGGACCAGGTCGACCGTACCAAAGGACAGGCGACGCCTCCGGAATCAGTTCTTTCCCGAACGGTGTATCACACAGTTCCTGCTGAAATCGGATCGCGTCTTGTAACAGTCGTACTCCCTCCATGTCATCCCTCCTCTCCAGTTCGTTTCCCGCTTTCGAGAGTTCATAAAATGCGTTATAGTGAGAGGACGAAGCCAAACAAAGGACGTGTACACATGCGCATCAATAAATTCATCAGTGAATCAGGCAAGGCGTCCCGTCGCCAAGCCGACCGTCTCGTCGAAGAGGGACGCGTCACCATCAACGGGAAAAAAGCAAAAATCGGCGACCAAGTCAAACCGGGTGATGAAGTCCTCGTCAACGGTTCAGTCGCTCGGGTCGCACGAAACAACGTCTACATCGCCGTCCATAAGCCGGTCGGGATCACGAGTACGACAGAGAAGAAAGTAAAAGGGAACTTGGTCGACATGGTCAACCACCCGCTCCGTATCTTCAACATCGGTCGTCTCGATAAAGACTCGGAAGGTCTCATCCTCATGACGAACGACGGCGATATCGTCAACGAGATCCTTCGTGCAGAAGGCGAGCATGAGAAAGAATACATCGTCTCGGTCGATAAGCCGATCACACCGGAGTTCGTCGAACAGATGGAAGCTGGCGTCAAAATCCTCGGACAGAAGACGCTACCGTGTAAAGTCCGTCCACTTTCAAAGTTCGATTTCAACATCACGCTCACGCAAGGACTCAACCGTCAAATCCGTCGGATGTGTGAGGCGCTCGGCTACGAAGTGTTCCGTCTCCAACGTGTGCGTGTCATGAACATCACGCTCGGGAAACTCCCGCCTGGACAATGGCGCGACCTTTCGAAAAAAGAGCGTGAGCAGCTGTTCCGCGAATTGAATTACGAACCGAAAGAATGGTACTAAAACAAGCCTAGACGCGCGTCTAGGCTTGTTTTTTATTCTGGTCGAAGTGATGCGACATAGTCGGTCTCACGACGAGAGATACTCCTCACGTCCATTCGAGCATAAGAAAAGCCTCCCTTCGCTTGAAGGGAGGCTAGTTGTATACATAAAAAATGAGCACCTCTCACTAGAGGTGCTCTCGAAAGTCTACCGCGACGGACCACGCTCCACAACGTGCTCCTCAAGGGAATGTCCGCCGTCTTACATAGACCAGCTCATCGCATGTACTCAACTATATGCGAAACCTACGTCTTCGTCAATCTTTTCTTCAATCCCGGTTGACATCTTCCTAAAAATTAGGATAATCAATAGTGTTAGCACTCTTTATATTAGAGTGCCAAAATACAGACATCAAAAGGAGAACGATCATGACAAAGAAACAGTTTCAAACGGAATCGAAACGAATTTTAGAGTTGATGGTCCACTCAATTTATACACATAAGGACATCTTCCTGCGTGAGCTCATCTCGAACGCGAGTGATGCCATCGACAAGATGTATTATCGTGCCCTCTCCGACGAGAGCATCGAATTCAACAAAGACGATTACTTTATCAAAATTGAACTCGACAAAGAAGCGCGGACAATCACGATTCGCGATACAGGGATCGGGATGACAGAAGAAGAACTCGAAACAAACCTCGGAATCATCGCCAAGAGCGGTTCACTCGCCATGAAACAGGCGACGAAGATGGAAGAAGACCATAGCCTCATCGGCCAATTCGGGGTCGGGTTCTATTCCGCGTTCATGGTTGCTGACCGCGTGACCGTGCGGACTCGCTCGATTGACAGTGAACAAGGATACGTATGGGAGTCAGAAGGTACAGACGGTTATTCAATCGAACCGACAGACAAAGTGGACATCGGTACAGAAATCACGCTCCACTTGAAAGCAGACACAGAAGATGATGCGTATTCGTCATTCCTTGAAGAATACGAGATTCGCTCACTCATCAAGAAACATTCGGACTTCATCCGTTACCCAATCAAACTCGATGTGACGAAGCATCGTCAAAAAGAGGATTCAGAAGAGTATGAGGACTACAAGGAAGAAGAGACCGTCAACAGCATGGTGCCGATTTGGCGGAAGCGGAAGAGCGAACTGACCGACGAGGATTATAAGGCGTTCTATCATGAGAAACGCTACGGCTTTGATGAGCCACTCAAGCACCTTCACTTGAACGTCGACGGGACGATTCGTTATCAATCAATCCTCTATATCCCGTCAACGGTTCCATTCGATTACTACACGAAAGAATTTGAGAAAGGGCTCGAGCTCTACTCGAACGGCGTGTTGATCATGGAGAAGTCACCCGACCTCTTGCCAGACTACTTCGGCTTTGTTAAAGGGATGGTCGACTCAGAAGACCTCTCTCTCAACATTTCCCGTGAAATGTTGCAGCAGGACCGCCAGCTTCGTGTGATTGCGAAGAACGTGAAGTCGAAAATCAAAGGCATGCTCGAGAAGATGCTCCAAAACGAGCGCGAAGACTACGAGAAGTTCTACGAGTCGTTCGGTCGCCAATTGAAGTTCGGCGTGTACGACCAGTTCGGCGCAGCCAAAGACGAATTGAAAGACTTGATTCTGTTCCATTCTTCCCATGAGAAGAAACTCGTCTCGCTCAAAGAGTACGTCGAGCGGATGAAAGAAGATCAGAAGTATATTTACTATGCGACAGGCGAATCGATTCATCGCATCGATCTCTTGCCACAAGCAGAACGTTTGAAAGAAGAAGGATACGAAATCCTCTACTTCACAGAAGAGATCGACGAGTTCGCGATCAAGATGCTTCAGTCATATGAGGACAAAGAGTTCAAATCGATTGCGAGCGGTGACCTCGGTCTCGATGACGCGGAAGCGAAATCGCTCAACGAAGACAACCAAGATTTGTTCGCCTTCATGAAAGAAGAGCTCGGAGACCGCGTCAAAGAAGTGCGTGCCTCGACACGTCTCAAGTCGCATCCGGTTTGCTTGACGGTCGCAGGTGACGTCTCGATTGAGATGGAGAAGATTTTGAACGCGATGCCAAACGGCGGCGGCATGAAAGCGGAGAAAGTGCTCGAAGTGAATGCCGACCACGCCATCTTCCAGACACTTCAACGTGTGTATAAAGAAGATGAAGCGAAAGCGAAACAATATACAGACCTCTTGTATCAACAAGCCCTCCTCATTGAAGGGTTACCGATTGAAGATCCGGTAGCGTATTCGAATGCGGTGTGTGCGTTGATGGCGGAGTGACTTTGAATAGCAAATGCCCTCATCTGAATGAAAATATCATTCAGATGAGGGCATTTTAATTATTTAAAGTTATTATATGTTCCCAACAGCTGCATCTGCTTCACTTCATGCAACAAGCTCTTTTCATCCTCTTGCTCATGAATCTCCGCAATTCGATGACCCATCCGCTCAATCAACCCGACGACGAGAGCATTCCCCATCGTGAAGTATCGCTTGCGGTCTGTCATGGTCGCGGTCCATCCGTATGGGAAGCCATTCAATCCTTCACATTCCTCTGGACGGAGATAGCGCAATTTTTTCGTATGCGGATCTTCGATGACATGGCTTGAACGGTTGCACGTTCCTTCGCTTGTCAACATCGTTCTACCTGGAAGGTCTAACGAATCCGGATAGGACATGCCTCCTTCAGCATAGACATAGACGTGACCGCTCGCAGAAGTACGTTCGATTTTTTTCGGCCCCTTCATGTAAGCCAATTCCTCTTTTTCCGTACGTCCAGATTTTTTAACCTTCTCTGTATCCAGATAATAGTGTTCCGGAGCAGGACCAAACTGCTCATAGACCTCTTGAACGACTTGGCCGAGCGTCTTAGGTGTCTCGCGAACCGGGAGCGTCTCAAGCGTCGTCACTTGATCCCCCGTCATGACACCCGCATTTCGATAAGTCGCAGAGAAAGTGTCCGATATTTCGACGATGTCTTTCGGCAACTCGAACGTCGAACCTGGATGCTTCTCGCTCGTCATCTCCATGACCGGGAAAGTCGGTGCAAAGAATCCGTCTTTCAACAACCACTGCTCAGGATTTGCTTTCCCCGCTCGGGTCGAATGCTTCAAATCCGCTCGCGTCGCAAAGATGAAGATACGGCGGCGGCGTTGGGCAAATCCATAGTCTGCCGCATTGATGACTCTCCACTCGACCGTATATCCTTGATCGGCAAACGCACGAAGCATGACGCTGAAGTCACGCCCTCTTTGTTTCGCAGGTGACTTCATGAGGCGATCGACATTCTCGAGTAAGACGTAAGGCGGCTTTTCCTGCTCGATGATGTTCATGATTTCCCAGAACAAGACACCCTTCTTCCCTTGAATCCCTTGCTCGTTCTTTAAGCTACGCGACACACTGTAGTCTTGGCATGGGAAGCCCCCCACGAGTAAATGGTGTGGTCCTGCTTCCATCCATGACAGCGCGATATCCTCATTTACGTGTTGGCCACGCCCTTTGAAACGTTCAGCATAGCAATCAAAGGCCGGTTGCACCTTCGTCGCCGGCTCCCACTGATTGCCCCAAACCACATCGAATTTGTCAGATGTAGGCTCGGCATTCACATCTTTGATTCCTTCAAGCGCGATGCGGAAACCTCCTACACCGGCAAATAATTCAACTACTTTAATCAATGGGAACACCCTTTCGTATTTTCTATCTTAAATTTACGCTATTTTAGGTCCTATCACAACCGAACTAGCTCGATGAAATTAGTTTAACAGAAAAGGTGAATGGGATCAACAACTACGTTATACTCATCTTACATATGTAAATTTATAGGAGGTATTCGATTGCGTTACGAAACGATTCAAGAACTGATGGATAAGGCAAGAGAGGCTGAGGGCAAGACATTCGGCGAGATTGACACGACCGGACGGATTAAAAATGTTCGCTCCAAGGGATCACTCGGTCACATTATTGAAGAGAGCCACTTCGGATACCCAATCAATTCAGATGCCCGACCAGACTTTGAGGAACTTGGCATCGAGTTAAAGGTCACCCCTTTCAAGAAAAACAAAAATGGTACATATTCTTCGAAAGAACGACTCGTCTTAAATATGATTGATTACCATAGCGAGCATCGATACTCGTTTGAAACTTCAAGCTTTTTATCGAAAGCCACAAGTATGCTCATCATGCTCTATCAATATGAGCCCGAGATCCCAATAGACGACTATCGTATCTATAAGGCATTCTTAAACGAATTTTCGGAGGAAGATTTAGCCGTGATGCGACAAGACTGGGAAACAATCGTTACCAAAATCAAGAATGGAGAGGCTCATCTCATTTCGGAGGCAGATACGATGTATCTGTCCGCCTGTACAAAAGGGGCGAACGGTTCGATTGTGCGTACTCAACCCTTCTCAGATGAACCCGCCAAACCGCGTGCTTTCTCTTTGAAAGCATCCTATATGTCCGGATTGGTTCGTAAATATTTAACACCGGAACTACTAGAATCCATCGCGAACCACGGTGAGTTAAACGAAATGTCTATCGAGGAACTTCTCGAAACCCGACTCTCACCACACTATGGCAAGACACTGATTGATTTATGTGAAGAAACGAAAGTTCCATACAACCCTAGAAACAAGGCGATGATTCCTCACGTCATGGCCAAACTGTTAGGAGTGCAAAAGACAGACCTTTCCGGTATCGAAGAATTTGCGAAGGCAAACATCAAGTTCAAAACGGTCGCACGCGAACCTGACGGAAAGATTCGCGAACATATGTCGTTCGGCAAGGTCGATTTTGAAAACCTATGCCAAAGCGACTGGGAAGATTCAGACCTATATGACACATTCGCAGAACAGAAATATCTTTTCTTAGAATTTCAATATGACGAAGAATACGTCCCGAAGAAAAAGCGAATCCCTCGCTTTGTAGGCATTCGACTCTGGAACATGCCACTCGAGACAATCGATGGCGAACTATATGAGATGTGGTCCGAGGCTCGAAAGATTGTCAGAGAAGGGGTTGAGCTGATACCTATGAAAAATAGAGTAAAGAATAACCTGCCCGGGCCGAAATTCAACCGAGTCGCACATGTACGTTCAAAAGGTGCGGATGGAGATGACAAAGTCCGCCTCCCCGATGGACAATGGATCACAAAGCAGGCGTTTTGGTTAGATCGAAACTACATTCAGCAGATTCTAGACGCTTAACATGAGTACTTCTCCCTCTACAGTGGAATCTTCCTAGTAGAGGGAGGTGAGAGGTATGGCCAGAAACGTACCGAAAGCATCGAGCCCAGCCGTGTTCAAGACGATGAGCGGAAACCGCGGGAAAGATACGAAGATGGAAGTCAAAGTCAGAAAAGCGCTGTGGGCGGCCGGATATCGGTACCGCAAGAACAATCGCAAACTTTACGGGACGCCCGACATCTCGTTCCCGGGATTACGCGTCGTCGTATTTTTGGATTCTTGCTATTGGCACGGCTGTCCTCTCCACTTCAAATTGCCGAAGACGAATTCAGATTTTTGGCGACAAAAGATTGGACGCAACATCGAGCGTGATGCCGATGTCACACGACATTATGTAGAGGAAGGTTGGGTCATCCTTCGATTTTGGGAACACCAGGTCAATGAGGACTTCGATCATGTCATCTATACCATCACTCATTTCGTTGATATGGCCAAACAAAACCGACACATACGAAGTGGCTGAGGTCAAAAGTACATCAGTCTAAATCTTCATCGAACATCGGTTCATCATAGGTCTCGGTCGTGTCATCGATAAGTAGGTTCGCGTAGAATTCCTCTACGCGGCCTCTTTTTTCGCCTTTTTCATTTAAATATTCAACGATTTTGAATGTATCCGGTGCTTCAAGTCCGATAATGACAATCGGTACGGTGAGTTGCGTGTTCAGCGGCTTCAAATGGTGCACATATTTCTCATACGTCCCAATGGCTCCATCGAAGTTGCCGGCTCTCTGCAAACGCTGGGTCGCACAGATGATGACCCCAATCCGTGTTTGAATCGCCTTTTCGACGTGATTCAGTTCGCTTGCGATGACCGGTTTCAATAAGTTCCAAGCGATCGTACCCGAATGGTTAAATCCGACCTCGAGTGAGATATTGTCTTTAGCGAAATCAAGACGCCACACATTCTCTGAATAGTCACGGTCCTGAAAAATCGGACTCTCGCTCATCCATCCTCTTCTCAAAAATTCCAGTCTGAACAGTTCATTCAAAGCCTTTGATAGACTTTTGTTCTTTTTTGCGTATTTTTCATTAAATACTTTGATGATGTCATCGTCACTAATCGACTGAATGATGTCATGAATCTCTTTCCAAATCTCCTTGAACTCTTCATCGTTCTTCAATATCGTCTCACCGAATCGGTGGGAATGGACTCGATAATTCATAATAAATCCCCCGTCTGTAAATGATAATCACGAACAGAAAGACGAGAATAACGATACACTCTCCATCTTTCAATCAAGTTTGTGATTCATTTAATATTTTGTAAAGATACTACTTAAAGAAAGAAAATACATCATTATTGTAATCGTTTTCTTTGTTGATATTAAGCTATTCATAAATAATCATGAGTTATTTCAGCACATTTCAAAGCATGCAAACGCCTTGACAATTCCAGCTCGTTATATGAAGTTAGTATTACATTATAATTATTCTAGTCGAGATAGAAACGCTAGAGTAAAAAACAAGGAGGACATAACCCATGTCATTAATCGGCAAAGAAGTACTACCATTCAAAGCACAAGCATTCCAAACAGGTGAATTCCTCGAAGTTACAGAGAACGACCTCAAAGGCAAATGGAGCGTTGTCTGCTTCTACCCAGCTGACTTCACATTTGTCTGCCCAACTGAACTTGAAGACCTTCAAAACGAGTACGCTACACTTAAAAACCTCGGTGTAGAAGTATACTCTGTCTCTACAGACACACACTTCACACATAAAGCTTGGCACGAAACATCTGAGAAAATCGGAAAAATCGAGTACATCATGATCGGTGACCCATCACACGTCATCTCACGCAACTTCGACGTCTTGAACGAAGAAGACGGCCTCGCAGACCGTGGTACGTTCATCATCGACCCAGACGGTGTCATCCAAACTGTCGAGATCAACGCTGGCGGCATCGGCCGTGACGCGAGCACGCTCGTCAATAAAGTCAAAGCAGCACAATACGTACGCAACAACCCAGGCGAAGTCTGCCCAGCGAAATGGGAAGAGGGTTCTGAAACACTCCGCCCAAGCCTTGACCTCGTCGGTAAATTGTAAGGAGCGATTGCATGTTAGAAGCAGCGATTAAACAACAGCTCGACCAATATCTCCAGCTCATGGAGGGCGATGTCGTCCTCCGTGTGAGCGCTGGGGAAGACAAAGTCTCAAATGAGATGCTCGAGCTCGTCAACGAACTCGCCAGCATGTCATCACGTATCTCGGTCGAACGCGCGACACTCGAGCGTACGCCGAGCTTCAGCGTGAATCGTCCATCTGAAGAGACAGGAATCGTCTTCGCAGGGATTCCACTCGGACACGAGTTCACATCACTCGTCCTCGCCCTCCTCCAAGTGAGTGGGCGCGCACCGAAAGTCGATGCGGACACAATCAAACAGATTCAAAACATCGAAGGCACGTATCACTTCGAGTCATACATCAGTCTCAGCTGCCACAACTGTCCTGACGTCGTGCAAGCGCTAAACGTCATGAGCGTCCTCAATCCGAACATCGCGCACACGATGATCGATGGAGCCGCGTTCAAGGATGAAGTGGAAGCAAAAGAAATCATGGCTGTCCCGACGGTCTTCTTGAACGGAGAATCGTTCGGTAACGGTCGGATGTCACTCGAAGAGATCTTAGCGAAACTCGGTACAGGTCCTGACGCCTCTGCATTCTCGGATAAAGATCCATACGACGTGCTCGTCGTCGGTGGCGGTCCAGCTGGTGCGAGTGCAGCTGTATACGCGGCTCGTAAAGGAATCCGTACCGGAATCATCGCAGAGCGCTTCGGTGGCCAAGTGATGGACACGATGGGGATCGAGAACTTCATCGGTACCGCTTATACAGAAGGTCCAAAGCTCGTCGCAAGTCTAGAAGAGCACGTCAAAGAGTACGGAATCGACGTCATGAACCTTCAACGCGCAAAACGTCTTGAGAAAAAGGACCTCGTCGAGATCGAACTCGAGAACGGCGCTGTCTTGAAGAGTAAGAGTGTCATCCTCTCGACCGGTGCACGCTGGCGTAACGTCAACGTCCCAGGTGAGGCGGAGTTCAAAAACAAAGGGGTCGCTTACTGCCCGCACTGTGACGGTCCTCTCTTCGAAGGGAAACGTGTCGCGGTCATCGGTGGCGGTAACTCCGGGATTGAAGCGGCCATCGACCTCGCAGGGATTGTCAAGCACGTAACGGTCCTCGAGTTCGCTCCTGAACTCAAGGCCGACCAAGTGCTACAAGACCGTCTCCACAGCCTCCCGAATGTGACTGTCATCACGAACGCTCAGACGACAGAAATCACGGGTACGGACAAAGTGAACGGGATCTCCTATGTGTCTCGTGAAACGAACGAGTCACATCACGTCGAATTGGAAGGCGTCTTCGTCCAAATCGGTCTCGTCCCGAACACGGACTGGCTCGACTTGGTCGAACGCAACAACTTCGGGGAAATCGTCGTCGACCGTCATGGCGCGACGAACGTCCCAGGTGTGTTCGCAGCAGGAGACTGCACGAACAGCGCCTACAAACAAATCATCATCTCGATGGGTTCTGGTGCGACAGCCGCACTCGGCGCCTTCGACTACATGATCCGCAACTAACACAAAGACTCGCCCTCTATCATGAGAGCGAGTCTTTTTTTACAGTTCAAACGTCTTCCCCGAGTCCGGGATGAATAAAATCGAGTCTCCGCTCTCCGTTTCAAACCGATAGCCCACTCGAGGAGTAAATGGATTCCACTCTCCCCCGGTCGTCGGAACGCTCTCCATGTACGTCACGTCCTTGTACGTTTTGCTCAACGTCTCTTCTGCCTCAGCTAACGAGTAGCTTGGAATCGAGAGCAAAATCGCCACCCCAACACTCATCACTCCGACCGACACCGCCCAAAGAGTCGATGTCGGCTTTCGAAACTGTGCCAAGACTAGCAACATGATGATCCAGCCAATCGGTACCCCAAACGTCGCCGCATTCCCATACCACTGCGCATTGATCGTCAATAAACTGGCAATCACCACACCGCCAACCATCCACCACCACTTCATCAACATCACCTCCTCTTTATTATCCCAAAACCAGGAAATGACTCAATACTTTTATTCACATTGATGTATGATAACTTATAGTGTATGATATACAGTATAAAGATAAACGAATGAAGGAGGCGAAAAAATGTCCGATGTAAAAGCCTCGTTGGTGACGGAGTTGCGGCGCGGTACATTGACGATTGCGGTGCTCAGCCAGTTGAAGACACCCCAATACGGCTATTCTCTCGTTCAAGCGCTACTTGATGCCGACATCAACATTGACCAGAGTACGCTTTACCCACTCTTGCGTCGACTTGAAAAACAAGGACTCGTCACGAGTTCCTGGGACACGACGGAGAGTCGACCTCGCAAGTACTATGTGCTCAGCCCAGACGGAATGGATATTTTGAATGAGTTGTACGTGGAATGGATGAACATGTCGAAAACATTGACCCGTCTAATTGAAGGAGGAAATGATCATGAATCTTCGTGATGTGTATATCGATGAAGTCACCTCTCGAATCCCAGAGTCGATGCGGCAAGACGTCGCACTCGAATTGGAATCGACCATTGATGACATGACTGGAAATGACCCGTCTGAAGCGGCTTTATTTGAAGCATTGCGCCAACTCGGCGACCCTCATATCCTCGCTGCTCGCTATGCGAACCGGCCACTCTATCTCATTGGTCCTGCCCTCTTCACACAGTATGTGAACATCATCAAGATCGTCTTACCAATTGCCGTCACGGTTGTCACCATTCTCTCCATCATCGGTTATTTGACCAATCCCATCGACGACACGTCTTGGAGTCAATTCTTGATTCAAGCATTCCTTCAAACTGGGGCGGCCATCTTCAATGTCGTCGTTCAAACGCTATTCTGGATCACCCTCACGTTCTTCATCATTGAGCGTGCCGTACCTGAGGGTGAAGTACCCTTCTCGAGTTGGAAACCTGAACAACTCAAGAAAGTAAAGCCACGTTCGACCTCGATTTCTTTTGGTTCGATCTTGTTTGACTTGGTCGCCACCGTTCTCCTGGTCGTCTTGTACGTCAACGCCGAGCAGATGATTCGTGTCGTCATTAATGGCGAATCCTATCCGCTGTTCAATTCGTCGGTCTTGGATCGATTTTTCCCGTTTGTCATCGCCTTGGCCGCCTTTGGCATCGCCATCGCTATTTACAAATGGATCGTTCGACACTGGACAAAGCCGCTCGCCTTGTGGAATACCCTCTTCAATATCGTATGGATTGCCGTCACGGCGCTCATTTTACTGCAACCCGATTTACTTTCTTCTAATGTCCTCTCATTGATCGCTGAACAAACTACAATCGACATCGAAACAATCAGCCAATGGGCTGTGTGGAGTATTCTGTTCACGGTAATCGTCGTGTGTATCCTCGATTTGGCTGAAGGGTTGATCAAAGCGTTTCGACGTTGACCTCACATTCAAACGTTTCATTTCCGAGGAAAGTGGAATACCCGACTAGAGAACGGATTTTGAATGGGGAGGCATTTGATGGGTATTCCAACAATCAAGCTACATGACGGTTATGAGATTCCGGCCATCGGACTCGGAACAGTTTATTTAAAAGGTGAAGCAGGGGTCGACGCCATTACGTGCGCCATCCGAAACGGGTATCGGCTCATCGATTCGGCGATTCGCTACGACAATGAAGGTGCGGTCGGTGAAGCGGTTCGTCAATCTGGCATCCCGCGCGAACAGCTTTTCTTAACATCAAAATTACGCGCGCAATATTACGACTACGACCAAGCACTCGAGATGATTCGAGAGTCCCTATATCGGGCGAATCTCGACTATTGGGATTTGTTCCTCTTGCATTGGCCAAACCCGAAACAAGACAAGTACGTCGAGGCATGGCGTGCCTTGATTCAAGCGAAGAAAAATGGATGGATTCGCTCCATCGGGGTATCGAACTTCATGCCGGAGCACCTTGACCGCTTGATTGAAGAGACGGGAGAAACACCGGTCATCAACCAAATCGAGTTACACCCGTACTTCTCGCAAGTCGAACAGCGGCAAGCCGACAAAGAACGCGGCATCATCACAGAAGCGTGGAGCCCGCTCAGTCGCGCCCGCACGGTTATCCATGACGAGAAGATCACAGAGCTCGCGAAACAAAAAGGAAAGAGCGTCTCTCAAGTCATCTTACGTTGGCACGTGCAACTTGGGGTCATCCCGCTCGCCCGCTCGTCTAATGAGTTACACCAAAAAGAGAACCTCGACGTCTTCAACTTCGAATTGACCGAGGCAGAGATGGAGACGCTCAATGCGTTGACGAAACCGGATGGTCGCATCGATGACCAAGACCCGAGAGAATACGAAGAGTATTAATTAAATCGGGTTGAGCATGCGCTCAATCCGATTTTTGTATATATTCTAACTAAACTACTTAAAGGAGATTCTCATGCTATCCCAACAACGAAAAGACATGATTGCCTTCTTGAAACGGGAAGTCGTTCCTTATTTGCGGTCACATCAATTCCAAGGATCGTTTCCTCACTTTCGGCGCATGCAATCTGACCGAATTGATTTAGTCACCTTTCAATTCAATCGGCATGGTGGCTCGTTCATCGTCGAATTGGCTCAAGCTCCGCCCAGTGGCTTTCAAACATATTGGGGAGAACAAATTAGCCCACAAAAAATGACCGCCCATGATATCGACGTCGACGCACGACGAAGGCTGGGCAGTCATTCTTCAGATGAAGACGGTATTTGGTTCTTTTACGAGTCAGCTCAATCTGACCAAGACTATCTACGCGTGGTGCAACAAGTCATTGCTTCGTTTGAACAAGATATCTTACGTTGACTACGGAATTAATTAAAACGCCGGAATGGCTGTTTCTTCATAGTTTTCTTCTAAGAACGCACGGACTTCATCACTTGTGAGCGCTTCGCCGAGTTTTTGGATCGCTTCGTCATCCTGGTTGTCTTCACGTGCGACAAGCGTGATGGCGAAGTCGTTCTCGACACCTTCTGTTAAGAGAGCGTCACTCTTCGGTGTCAAACCGAGTGGTGCCGCGTAAGCCGGTGTCATCAAGACCGCATCAACATCATCGTATGCACGAGCGAGCATCAACAAGTCGACTTCTTCAAACTTGAAGTTTTTCGGGTTCGATGTGATATCAGCTTGTGTATAGTACGTGCCTTCTTTCTCTCCGAGCTCGATCACATCATGTTGTGCGAGAAGGGAGAGCGAACGGTCGATGTTCGATACATCGTTGGCGATGGCGATTGTCGCGCCTTCCGGGAGGTCTTCCATATTGTCATAGTTTTTCGCGTATACGCCGTAGTTTGCGAAATAAATCGGTTCGATGGGAACGAGATTCGCATCATTGCTGCGGTTGAACTCTTCCATGTACGGGACGTGTTGGAAGAAGTTCGCATCGACTTCTTTTGCCGCAAGTGCCGAGTTCGGTTGGACGTTGTCTCCGAGGACGACAATTTCGAGTTCGATATTGTCTTCCGCGAGCTGTTCTTTCGCGATATCAAGCATATCTGTCATCGGTGGGATGAGTGACGCGACTTTCAACGTCTGTGGTTCGTTCGCTTGTTCTGTTTGTGTTTCTGTGTCGTTCCCGCATGCGGCGAGGACGAGTGTGAGTGAGGCAAGAAGTGCCATCAATTTTTTCATATTCATTTCCTACTTTCTGTTTAGCGTTTGTCGATGATTCGTGCCACGGTCGTGCCCGTGAACTGGATCAATTGCACGAAGACGAGCATGATGAGAATCATATAGAGCATGAGTTCGGTCTGGAACTGCTGATACCCATAACGGATGGCAAAGTCACCGATGCCACCTCCCCCGACGACCCCCATGATCGTCGAGTACGAGATAAAGCTGATGATGGATGTGGTCAAGCCAAGGACGAGGCCAGATCGGGCTTCCACATATAGAAACTTAAAGATGATATCTTTCACCGATGCGCCCATCGAGAGTGCCGCTTCAATGACCCCGCGTGGGACATCAATCAACGACTGTTCGACAAGGCGTGCATAATGTGCGATGGCAATGATGGAAAGTGGCACCGTCGCTGCTGCCGTTCCGATGGCGGTCCCGATAATAAGTCGTGTAAATGGAATCAAAAACACGACGAGTAACAAGAATGGGAAAGACCGCACGATGTTCACGACCAGGTTGAGGACGGAGAAGACGATTTGGTTCTCTAACAATTGTCCTTTACGCGAAAGGTAAAGCCACGTGCCTAACGGCAATCCGACTAGAATTGCGGCGAGAATCGATACCCCGACCATAATGAACGTTTCGGCGATGGATTGCCAAATCTCTGATTGATAGCGCACCAAGATGTCAGGCATTCGATTCACCTTCCTCTCGCAACTGTTCGACGAACCAACTTGGGTTCTGATCGATGGCGACCACCCCTGTCGGCTCCCGTTCAATCGTCTCATGAACGGTACCGTCTGCCATGACGGTGACACGATGACAGATTTGACGAATGACATCCATCTCATGTGTGACGAGCACAACGGTGACGCCGAGTTTTTCATTGACTGACTGAAGGACACGCAGCACTTCCGCTGTCGTATTCGGGTCGAGAGAAGAGGTCGGTTCATCGCATAGGAGTACGCTCGGTTCACTTGCGAGTGCCCGAGCGATGGCGACACGTTGCTTCTGTCCCCCACTCAACTGGGAAGGATATTTATCGCGATACACTTCGAGTCCAACGAACCGGAGACATTCCATCACGCGCGTCTCCCATGATGCTTTCGGCCGCTTGGCAAGTTTCAGTGAATCGAGGACGTTATCAAAGACGGTCTTGTTTGCAACAAGATTAAATTGTTGAAAAATCATACCGATCCGATGTCGCTTCTTGCGTAGTTCCCTGTTAGAGAGTTCGGTCAACTGGTCGCCATCGACTGTGACGCTCCCGGCATCCGGTTTCTCCAACAAATTCATCAATCGAAGAAGCGTCGACTTCCCGGCACCGCTCGCGCCGATGATGCCGTAAATCTCACCTTTTCGAATATGAAGCGATACATCGCGGACGGCCATTTCTTGTCCATACCGCTTATGGACGGACGACAATGTGATCATGGCAGACATCCTTTCTACATCTCGTGAGTGAGTCAACCGTTTATCATTTTAGCGAAGTAAAGAGTCGATGTCAGTTCATGTGCTCACATGAAAAGAACCGCACTGCGGTTCAGAGTGGATGTCGTTTAAAATGTTCGGCTATGTGTCGTTTCATGGCGTCTCGATTTTCGGCAAAGATGTGATGGCGATGACCGTTCCCACCAGACGGATGTGGAAACCCACTCACTACGCGATCTTGATCCAAAAGACCTCGCTCAACCAATAACTCCACGGCTCGCCTTACGTTCACGCCCATCGGTAGGATGAGTGCATCTTGAAGATGGGCCATCTCTTCTGCGAAGATTCCTTCTACGTACGGTCGAAACAGCTCTGTTCGAATCATATCCGGGCTCGATCCGTTATAGTTCTTGCCTTTATAGAAGACGGGATAAGGGAGGACCGCCGTGTTTTGAACGAGATGGTTCGCTGACCCAAACAAATCGAGGGATGATTCGATTCCCAAATGATGATGTAACTCCAAATCGTCTAGCATCGTCACTAAGTTCTTTCGAATCGGACCGGAAAAACTGCCACGTTGTTTGACGGCTCGAAGCGCCTCTTCGTCCGTTGCATCCTTCAAGTCACGGATTGCCTCGAACGACTGACGCATCTGATATAAACCTGGCGTGATTCCCGCGATGACGACTTTTGCCTTTGGATTGATGTATTCGAACGGTGCATAATAGATGTCGAGTTGTTTCTTTTCATCACGGTCTAACAGAAAGTCTTCACTTTTCAACATTTCTTCTTCTAAATTTGATAGCTGCAAAATCTTTGATTTATATGTGTGAAATAATGCTGTTCGTGTCATATAAACAACACTCCTGTCGTCTACTTTCTCTATCTCTATTTCCCTAAATCTTTGTGTGAGAAAAGTTCATGTTTCAGACAAACGCTATTCAAGAATAAAGCGCTTTCATTCCATTTTTTGTGCTATTCTGACGATGTGATTGAGAAATGATTTTCCATCAGGTTCGCTAAATTCTCACAAGGAGTGTGTTCAGACATGAAAGCAGTCGTTGTCAATTCAGCAAGCAAAGCCAACATCGAAGTCGTTGAAAAGGAACTACGTCCATTACAAGCAGGTGAGGCGCTCGTCGATGTCGAGTACTGTGGCGTTTGTCACACAGACCTTCACGTCGCGGCCGGTGACTTCGGGGATGTGCAAGGACGCGTGCTTGGTCATGAAGGGATCGGGATTGTGTCAAAAATCGCGGACGATGTCAAAAGTCTAAAAATTGGAGACCGCGTCAGTATCGCCTGGATGTATCATGCATGTGGTCGCTGTGAATATTGTACGACGGGACGGGAGACGTTCTGCCGAAACGTTCAAAATGCCGGATATAGCGTGGACGGCGGTATGGCCGAACAAAGTATCGTCGTCGCCGACTATGCGGTCAAAGTACCTGATGGATTGGACCCTGCGCAAGCTTCGAGCATCACATGTGCCGGCGTCACGACGTATAAAGCCATCAAAGTCGCAGACGTGAAACCTGGGGAGACGGTCGTCATCTACGGTTGCGGTGGACTCGGCAACCTAGCCATCCAATATGCGAAACACGTCTTCAACGCACACGTCATCGCCGTGGATTTGAACGATGATAAGCTCGAACTCGCAAAAGAGAGTGGTGCTGATTTGACGATCAACCCATCGACTGAAGGAGATGCAGCTGACATCGTACAAGAGAAGTTCGGTGGGGGCCACGCCGCTGTCGTCACGGCCGTCTCAAAAGTCGCCTTCAATTCGGCAGTCAATGCAGTCCGCGCTTGTGGGAAAGTGGTCGCGGTCGGTCTACCTTCTGAAACGATGGATTTGAACATCCCTCGTCTCGTCCTCGATGGAATCGAAGTGGTCGGCTCACTCGTCGGAACACGGAGAGACTTAGAAGAAGCCTTCCAGTTCGGGGCAGAAGGACTCGTCGTGCCGGTCGTTCATAAACGCTGTCTTCACGAGGTGCAAGACGTGTTCGAAGAGATGGAGCAAGGGAAAATTCAAGGACGTATGGTCATCGACTTCAAAAATAAAGACTGCTAATCAAAACGGGGCCTTATGCCCCGTTTTGTTCTAGATTGGCGTTGACGGGGTATAGTTGCTTTTGTATAGTTAGGAACGTCTAAAAGCCGGAAATGAAAGAGGAGTGACTTGATTTGACTCCATCAACGTCAACCCGTCTACTTGATTTATTGTCAGAGCGAAATGATCAAGTTCGACGCATGAGTGAACAATCTTGGAATGAACAAAGTGATATCCAACTCTCGAACTCGGAATGGTATATTCTCGCGACACTTTATCAATCAAAGACGACGATTGCCGAGGTCACGCGCAATGTCCACATCTCTCGCCAAGCGATTCATAAGCTGATCAAGAACCTTGAGAGTAAAGCGCTCGTCCTCGTGACGGACCACCCGCAAAATCGAAAGGACAAATGTATCGAGTTGACCTCGTTCGGTCACACTTGTTATGAACAAAACGAGACACTTAAAGCACAACTCGAGCAACGGATCCAAGATAGTCTAGGTCGAGAGGCGTTCGAACAACTGAAAACCATTCTGCGCTTGGATTGGAACCTGTAATCGTGACGAGTTAAACTTGTCACGATTTTTGTATGCACATCTTCCTTTAAACGTCAACCGAGTTGACATTTCATCTTCTGAATGACTATGCTTATAGATAAGGAAGAGGTGATCGACTTGTTTAAAGCTGGAGACTTAATCATCTACTCGACCCATGGCGTATGTCGGATTGACGACATTTCGGACAAAACGGTCGCAGGAGAAACGAAATCGTACTATACGCTTCACCCCATCAACAACTCACAAAAGTTACAAATCAGCATCCCAGTTGATAATGACAACGTGATGATGTTGACGTTACTAGAAGCAGACGAGGCATCAGAGATTTTAGAGTCGTTCCGCTCGCCTGGCGTTGAATGGAATCCGCATTCGAACAATCGCAATCGTGAATTTTTAAATGTCGTCCATTCAGGAAACCGTCACGAGATTGCCCAAGTCGTGAATACATTGAGCCGTCGACACATCGAGGCACTTCAAGCGAACAAAAAGCTGTACGAACAAGATCGTAAAATTTTAGAGAATGCCAAAACGATTTTGGTGAAAGAGCTCTCCCTTGCTCTCGAGCGTTCAGAGAGCGAAATCGAGCGCACGATTGGCGAGTACTTACATGAAAGCATGGCGACACTCACACCTTGACCTCTTCCAGTGGAAGTGGTCTTTTTTGTTCTGTCACAATAATATACTTTTTTTGACATTTTTCATGTATCCTAAAACAAATACACCAACTGATATAGGGAGGATGTTAGGATGCAACTGCACTCTAGTACGACCCATGTCACCGACACGCACGTCGTTCGGGCAATCGAAAACAATCTAGCAATCATTCGTTTTGATGAGAATCGTCGCGTCGCTTACGTCAATGAGATTTTTGCCAGAACGATGGGGTATGAAGTTCATGAACTAATGGGACGCCCCCATCGTGATCTTTGCTTGCCCGAGTTTGCAAACAGCCCCCAATACGACCTGTTTTGGCGTAAGCTCATGCAAGGATTGAGTTATCACGACAAGATTGAACGACGTGCCGCCGATGGTCATAGTGTCTGGCTAGAAGCGACCTACATGCCGATCTTCGATGACGCCAACCAGAACGTCATCGGCGTCTCAAAGATTGCGGCCGATATCACGTCACGGCAACAAGACGTACTCCACATGGCGAATGACCTTCAAGAGACGTCTGAATATTTATCCGCTCAGTCCCAAATCGGGAAACAAGACGGAGAACACGTCCTCGAGAACGTCAAACTAATCGAGCAAGAGTCGACTCAAAACCTAGAGCACTTAAAAGCGCTCCAACAAGAGGCGAAGACAATCACGGATATTGTCCGAACGATTCGCGAAATCGCTGCTCAAACCAATCTCCTCGCACTCAATGCCGCAATCGAGGCGGCACGTGCAGGTGAGCATGGACGTGGCTTCAATGTGGTTGCGACAGAGGTCCGTAACCTTTCGAACAAAGTTTCGCTTTCCATCACCGAGGTGAATAACAACATCGAAGGCATCGTCAAACGCATCGATGACGTGTCGACAAGCATCGGACGAATCTCCCATAAAGTCAAAGATAGCTCCGGACAGCTCGAGCAGACGGTCCGCGAGTTCGAAAAACTGGCGGATTCAGCCGCTACACTCGAACAGCAGGCCAAGACGTTTCTTAAGATGGTATAAGGTCATTTAGAAATCATTATATAAACAACACCGTTCCATCTATACCAAGACTATTCGTCTTGCTCCGATGGAACGGTGTTGTTCTTCAAACGCTCTTTTTACGTCTTATCAATTGTACAATTGAAAGAATTAACATGATCGCAAGTATCGGTAAAATGAATACTAAATCTGCGCGAATAATAGGCCCTTCTTCGGTCTTTGCCCAGTCATAAACAAAAAACTCCCAAACGCCCCACGCAATAAACAATACAATCGTCGTGATTTGAATTTTTGTAAGTTTCATTCCAATCCCTCCTCAGTTGTAATGTTTTTAGTATTTACTATTTACCCAATCGATATATAGATTACGCTAGGTACTGAAAAAACGAGCATACGATTGTATACTCGTCTTGAATCTATTAATTGTGGACCATGTCCTTTTCCTCTAAACCGAGCGTGACCGCAGTCGATTCGCGAATCGTCTTGAACAAATCTGGATGTTCCGACAACTTCAAGCCATATGACGGTACCATCTCTTTGATTTTCGCTTCCCACTCCGGTAAGTGTTGCGGGAAACACTGCTCGAGCACTTTCAACATGACGTGCACGGCCGTCGATGCGCCTGGAGAAGCACCGAGAAGTGCCGCAACCGAACCATCTTCGGCACTGACGACTTCCGTTCCAAATTGAAGCGTTCCTTTTCCTTGCGGTGTATCTTTGATGACCTGCACACGTTGCCCCGCCACGACAATCTCCCAATCTTCGTTTTTGGCGTTCGGGATGAATTCACGGAGTTCGTCCATCCGTTTGTCGTGTGATAAGAGTACCTGCTCGATCAAATACTTCGTAAGTGGCATCTCTTTCGCCCCTGCGGCAAGCATCGTGATGACGTTGTTTGGTTTGACCGAACGAATCAAATCCAAGTTCGATCCTGTTTTTAAGAATTTCGGCGTGAAGCCGGCGAACGGTCCAAACAACAACTCTTTGCGCCCATCAATAAAGCGTGTGTCGAGGTGCGGTACCGACATTGGTGGTGCCCCCACTTTCGCCTTCCCGTAGACCTTCGCATGATGTTGCTCGATGACCTCACGATTTTTACAAACGAGGAAGAGCCCGCTGACTGGGAATCCACCGATTTGTTTCGACTCTGGAATCCCTGTCTTTTGTAAGAGTGGTAAACTTCCACCACCACCTCCGATGAAGAGGAACGGTGCCGTGTGCGTTTCAATCTTGTTCGCAGACAAGTCTTTCACTTTCACTTCCCAAAGACCGTTGTCGAGACGTTTCACGTCCTCGACGCTATGGCCGTAGTTGACCTCAACTCCGTTCGACGTGAGATGGTCAAACAACATCCGTGTCAACGCACCAAAGTTAACGTCCGTCCCTGAATCAATTTTCGTCGCGGCAATCGGTTCGTCCGATGTCCGTCCGTCCATGATGAGGGGGAACCATTCCCGTAGCTGACTCGGATCGTCTGATAAGACCATCCCTTCAAACAACGGATTCGTTGTGAGCGCTTCCAAACGACGTTTCAAGAAGTCGACGTTCTTCTCCCCTTGGACCATGCTCATATGTGGAATCGAACGAATAAAGGCACCTGGATTTTCAATCAATCCTTGCTTGACGAGATGCGCCCAAAACTGGCGTGAGATTTGGAACTGCTCGTTGACGTTGACTGCTTTGGAGATGTCGATCGTCCCATCTGCGTTCTCTGTTGTATAGTTTAATTCGCAAAGTGCGGCATGTCCCGTACCTGCGTTATTCCATTCGTTTGAACTTTCTTCCCCTGCTGCATCGAGCTTTTCGAACACTTTGATGTTCCACTCCGGTACGAGCTCTTTAAAGAGTGAACCGAGCGTTGCGCTCATAATTCCTGCCCCAATCAAAATGACGTCTGTTCTCGTTTGCGTACTGCTCATGAAAACCCCATCCTTATCCCCTGAATTTTTTGTCATACAACCGAAGAATCCCCATTCCTCAATCATATATTTTATAATCGTTATACCGATTATAACTCTTTTGTGATGAATGATAAGGGTTATGTATGATTTTTTGTGCTGAAACTTTTTATGAACGTGTAATGATTCTTTGAAACGTAGGAGGTTTTCTTTTGAGACGCGGCGTACGTTTTACAATACCTAATCGATACGGTCATTTTTTGCAAGAAATATTGAATACAATCCCTATTGAACAGTATCGATGGAGCGTGGTAGATGAAGAGTCTTACATCGTAGAAAATGGGGAACTTAATCGTTTGTTGTTTCCAGATTCGACAATAATCGATGGTCATCAATTCGCTGAATTGCTCACACAACATGAACACTACTTGATTTTTGTCGATATCAAAGCGTTTCAATCTGATATGTCCTCGGAAATCGTAACGTATGAAGACTTTTTACAAAGTACGTGTGAATTCGCTCTACTGGTGACCGACAGTCAAGACGTCACCATGTATTGTAAAGACCCACAGATGCTCAACTCCCTCTATGAAAATGCTGCTTTGCATGGATTCGGGGATATCACATACATCACCAGTCATAATGACTCGATGACACGCTTATCTTGTTGGTAACTAGACATCTTGAAAAGGAGAGTCCACATGCCTACACTCTATTTGATTCGCCATTGCTCTGCCGCTGGCCAAGAAGCTGACGCCCCACTTACGGAAGCCGGTCACACCCAGTCCTTACTGCTTCGCGACTTCTTTTCTGAACTCACAATCGACCGAATCATCTCAAGCGATTACACTCGTGCGATTGCTTCAGTCACACCACTTGCCGATGCTCATCACCTTTCAATCGAACGTGAACCGTTACTGAGAGAACGCATCCTGTCTCATGAACCACTCGAAGACTGGCTAACCCCATTACATCAGTCGTTCAGCGACCTGACATTCAAACTACCTGGTGCCGAATCTGCTGAAGAGGCAACACATCGTATCCTACAAGTGGTCGAGAGCGCCATTTCACAACAGGCTTCCACTCTACTTGTGACGCACGGCAACTTGCTAGCACTTCTATTACAACATCTCGACCCACGATATGACTTCGAGACGTGGCGTATGATGTGTAACCCGGACGTCTATCGTCTAGATTTTAACGACAGCACGCCAGTCATCGAGCATATTTGGCCAAACAAAAAAGCCGTCTCGCGATGAGACGGCTTTTGTTATTTCTCCACGAAGAACATCGAGATGGCACCGAGACCGACGTGTGTCCCAACGGAGACCCCCATCTGCATGAGATGAATATCGCCTGTGAAATTTGTTTCGGTTTCAATTTTTGCTTTCAAATTTTCAGCAATCCGCTGATCCGAAGTATACCCAATGATGGCAAAGTTCGTGATGTCCGGATTGATTCGTTTGGCGAACTCGTCGGTATAGTGTTTGAGCACTTTACGCGTACCACGTTCTTTTCCAACGATGGCACCTTTTCCATTTTTCATACTCATGATTGGCTTCACCATGAGTAACTTTCCGATGATAGCGCTCGTATTTGAGATTCGTCCACTTTTAATCAAATGGTCCAAGTCATCTACGGACAAGAAATGCTTCACTTTTGTCTTATACGTCTCGTTAAAATCAACGAGCTCCTCAAACGATGCACCGGCTTCACGCATCTGCGCACTCTTCAGTAGTAACCAACCGCTACCGTGGCTCATCGAACGAGAGTCGACGACATGAATCTTCACGTTTGAGTCAGGATGCGCCTCTTCAAAGTACTCTTTTCCGATAACCGCTGATTGATACGACCCACTTGTCCCACTCGACATGCAAATACAAAGAATCTTCTCATGACCAGCTGCGACCGCATCTTCCATCAATCGTAAGAACGTTGCCGGACTCGGCATTGCTGTCGTCGGAAACTCCGGTAGCGCTTCCAACATTCCGTAAAAATCATCCGGCTGGATATCCACCCGGTCCTGGTAAGACATGTTGTTCATGGTAATGATCAACGGTGCAATCCCGATGTTGTACTGTTCGAGCACTTCATCTGATAGATCACACGTTGAGTCAGCTAATAATTTAATCATGTATTCCTCCAAAAACCTTTTCCATTAGTGACGGGAATCATCCTACAACTTCGTCTGTTTCGACGTCACAATAGGACCTTCTCTAGTGTAGCAGATTTGGAGGGGGAAATGTTTTTTTACTGGGTTGAATGTGCGACTTGCTTCTCGTGATGCAAAAGCCATTCTTTTCGCCATAATCCACCGGCATACCCAATCAATTTTCCACTTGATCCGATGACGCGATGGCAAGGGACGACAATACTCAACTGGTTACGACCGTTCGTCGCCCCGACCGCTCGGACGGCTGTTGGTCGTTGCACTCGCTCAGCGAGTTCTCGGTAAGAAGCCGTCTCCGCATACGGAATCGTTTGTAACGCATCCCACACCTCTAGCTGAAACGTTGTACCCATTTGCTCAGTCGGAAACGTGAACGTCATTCGTTCCCCACGAAAATAGGCATCTAACTCATCCCGACACTGTCGTAACACACCTGGGACATCCTGATCAGGTAAATACACCTCATCTCGTTCGACAAATAAAATCGATTGAATGACTTCGTCGGTTCCAACGATTTCAATCACGCCGATTGGTGTCTTCATCTCCAATTTATACGTCTCCATATAATGACCTCCATAGATAGAACGTTGCGTATCCTTCCCATCCTTGCCAATGCTCCCCGTAACGTTTCACGTCTTCGATTGTCGGCTTTTCAGATACTCCTAATCGACGCTGGATTGCTTGATGCAATCCGACATCCGCCACGGGGAAAGCCGATGCCTCTTGAAAACACTTCATCAAGACATAGTCTGCCGTCCATTCCCCAACACCCCGAATCGCGAGTAGGCGTTGACGGATATCAGCTGAAGAATGTGATTGCAGAGACGTTTTCGACAGATTTCCACTCGTTATTTCCCGTGCAATATCAATGACATACTCTGCTTTCCTTCGACTAAATTGAAGTTCTCGCAATGCTTCCGGTTCGAGCAGGGCGATTCGCTCCGCAAGAGGGAACGTCCAGTACGTTCTTCCCTCGACGACTCGATGGTCTCCATATCGTTCAACGAAGCGTCGTTTGATTGTATACGCGAACGATAAAGTAATCTGTTGTCCGATGATGGCCCAAGTCAGCGCCTCGAACAAATCGGGAAATCCAATCATCCGTAATCCGCGATGTGATTCAATCAAAGGTGCCAGCATTTCATCTTTCGCACCCATCACTTCAAATGGGGCCAAATCGCGCTCAAGGTCTAACCAGTCTCGTACCTCACATGCGACACGTTCTTTCTCTATATCTGATACTTCATCGACCGGGAACCGTACAAGAATGTGATTCTCCTCTTCTTGGAGCTCGATTAGAATGAGCCGCTCCTCGATTCGGGTCAGCTTTCGAACCGTGTCATGCGTTGTCACATGGAGCACTTCTTGTTTTGATCGACTCAAAAAGACGAGACACTCTTGAAAATCAAAAGGCTGTTGAACAGCGAGTAGCATCTCTGTCATATGTCCTCTCCTTTTCGATACGTATTCGGTGTGCAGCCCTTTACTTGTCGGAACACGCGGTAAAAGTTCGATGGCGTTTGAAACCCGACTTCATAGCAGACGGTCAGATTGCTCATGTCGGTCGTTCGCAATAAGTAAGTCGCCTTATCAATCCGAATTTGCTCCAATTGTTGCCGTGGCGTCTTCCCGGTCGCTTGAGTGAACGTCCGCTCTAAGTGAAAAGGACTCATTTGAACATGCTCAGCAATCTGTTCGAGGCGAATCGGTTGTTTGTAATGTTCCACAAGATACGCCATGATTTGTTTGACGAGCGCATGGTGTGGCGCATGCTCCACTTCCGGCTGGCATCGTTTGCACGGTCGGAACCCGTTCGTTTCTGCTTCTTGTTTGGTCATGTAAAAATCAACATTCTCTTTTTTTGGTTTGCGGGAACGGCACGATGGTCGGCAATAGATCCCTGTTGTCTTCACAGCCGTATAAAATAATCCGTCATACGTCGCATCACAGGCGATTACTTTCGCCCACTTTTCTTCAAACGTCAGCATCTCCACACCCCTTTCTACTCTCACTGTAGCAAATCTAAAATCCACATTTCGTCCTTTTTCTTGCGCTTACAGTCTCTTCTTTTGAAACGTTTTACAGATTTCAGCCGTATCCTATAGTACGATTTAATTAGAAGACGCTGTCAGTCATATGACAGATAAGGAGAAAATCTCATGCGCACTCGTTTTTCATGGAAACAATTAAAATGGCTCATCCCTATAGCGTTAATCGCCTTAATTTTGATCCAGAGTGGACAGGAATTAAAAAACCTCTCCCTCGCGACCGCCTTCACGACATTGAAACAACTGACCGGATGGGAACAGTTCACACTCATCCTACTCGGCGGATTCGCTGTCTTGACGATGACAGGGTATGATTACTTCTTGCTCCGCTCGCTACAGATTCAATTACCGAAGCGAAAAGTCGCACAAACGGCATGGATCACGAACTCGATGAACGGCATGCTCGGATTTGGTGGAGTGATTGGGATTGCCCTTCGTACATCCCTATATCGTCCTTATACAGATACGAAGCGTCTGCTTCGTGCCATCGGATGGATGACACCTACACTTATCAGTGGTCTTTCCATCCTCTCAATCGGTGTGCTCTTTGGTATTTTCCCAGCCGGTGCACTCGTTGGGACGAAACCTTGGATTTGGCCCGTATTGCTCGCAGTAAGTGCGATGCTCCCGTTTTATCTGTTCGTCACCTCACGCCGGTCAAATGTCGGTTGGTCCACCTTACTCGGTTACACGATGACTTCCCTTGCGGAATGGGTCAGTGCCGGGATTGTGGCTGTCTACGCGTTATCACTGCTTGACGGAACCGCCACATTCCCTCAACTGTTTGGGGTCTTCATCGTCGCAACGGTCGTCGGTGTCGTCTCCCTCGTTCCGGGCGGTGCCGGTACGTTTGACTTGCTCTACCTCGTCGGGATGACACAACTTGGGATTCACCAAGACATCGTCCTTTCTTCTTTGATCATCTATCGGTTCGTATACTTTGTCATCCCATTTTTAATTGGACTCTTTCTGGCGGCAATCGCCTTTGGAGATCAGGTCGTCAAACAAATCGAACATCGACCGATCATCGGATCGTCTTATGAAATCGGAACCGTCGTATGGCGCGTCGTTTCTCGGGCACTTGCTAAGATTGGGCGCTTAGCAGGAAGTTTGATTGCCTTGATGAGCAGTCTCATCATCTGGTTTCAGACACTTCTCCCGAGTGTGACACCACTCTATGAAGTGAATCGCTGGTTCGAGTGGATTGGGACGCTCCTCTTACTGAGCGCCGGGCTCCTCATGTTCCTATCTGTGTATGGGATGTATGTACGGACCAAGCGAACGCTCTGGTTGCTTAACACCGCATTCATCTGGGCAACGATCGGTGTCATCGCCCGAGGCTTAAATTTATTTGAAGTCTTCGTCGTCATCGGTTTTGCGACGTTTGTTTGGTTAACACGAAAACGTCATGTCCGATACAGAACGATTTTAACGACCGGACGCCTCATCCGAAACCTATTCTACGTTCTCCTTTACGTTGGCTCTCATGCCTTCTTACTCCAATCCTTTGCCGGAACGGATGCTTTATTTTTCACGTCACATCAAGCGGCATGGCTGACGAGTTTGTTGCTTCTGCTCACTATGATTGTCGGCAGTACACTCCTTCTCTTGTTCGACCGTTGGAAACGTCCTGAACTCGGAGAATCCTACGACGAAACAAGAATGAGGAACTTCCAAGAAACGTACCCTACATCAAGTAGCTTTGATTTGGTTCATATGGCAGATAAACGTTTCTATATGAACGAAGCTGGAAACGCGTGTCTCTTATTTGCGACAGCTCGGAACCATGCGATTATTCTCGGAGATATCCAAGGTGAGCGACAGGCCGCGACTGAACTGTTAACGCGTTTTATTGAAGATGCGGATCGAATCGGATATATTCCTTTATTTTATCAAATCACACCGAATTGGATGCCACGGCTTCACGATGCCGGCTTCACGTTCTTCAAGCTAGGGGAAGAGGCGACGATTGACGTTTCGACCTTCTCCTTATCTGGGAAGAAGCGCGCGAATATGCGCTCACTCTACAATCAGTTTGAGAAGAAGGGCATCACGTTCGATATCGTCTGTGAACCGAGCCTCTTGCTGTTACAAGAGTTAAAAGACATCTCGGACGAGTGGATCGGGAATCGAAACGAGAAAGGTTTTTCTCTCGGATTTTTTGACTACGAAACGTTGACGCGTTATCCGATTGCCTTATTGCGAGATGCGGACGGTATCGTCGTAGCCTTCATTTCGCTACTCCGAGGAGATGGGGCCATTTCAATCGATTTGATGCGTTCAAAAAATAACGCGCCGACCGGATCGATTGAAGTGTTAATCCTTCACATTATCGAATGGGCGCGCGCAGAAGGCTATGAACATGTTGGACTCGGTGTGGCACCACTTGCCGCCGTTGGTGAGCAGACGTTCTCCCATTGGCCGGAGCGCGTCGCCGCCGACATTTTTGAAAACATCAGTTATATCTATCCGTTCAGTGGACTGCGACAGTTCAAGCAAAAGTTCAAACCGTCGTGGGAAGGACGGTATCTCGCATTCCGACAACGTCGTAAACTACTGCCATCAATCTTACGGACAGCGCGATTGATTAGTCGGAAACGTTGAAAAACAGGAATCTCTCATGATGAGAGATTCCTGTTTTGTGTATCCTCTTATTTCAACGTCACACTCACGTTATCAATCGTGATGTCATGAGCACCGAGTGGTGACCCTTCTGTGCGTCCCATCAAGAACTTCAATCCTGTCATATCCGTTACCGGCATCGTCACTTCAAACGTGTACGTGTTCGTTTCTGGTGTGACTGAAACGATTTCGCTCAAGTAGCGATAGTACCCGGCATTCTCTAACGTCACTTCGAATGAACGAGCGACAGTAGAAGATGCGTCGAATTGTACGACGTACGTTTGGTCTTGTTGTAATTCGAGACCCCCTTGTTCCATGAGGACACTCCACGTCTCGTTCCCTTCTTGCGTAATCGAGATAAGTGCCGCCTCATTCACCGCTTCGACAGCAGCCTGTGCGTCGAAGTGGACATAGGAGCCCCAGTTGGTGAGACCTTCTGTGAATGCACCATTTTTAAGTGGAGATGGGTCGATATACACCGGTGTGACATCGCGCAATTCGACGTCATCGATTTCAATCACACCTTTTTCAGAACCGAGAATGAACTGAAGCTGACTCATAAGGTCCGTTCCAGCTTCCATCGTGAACGGAATTTCATACGTATCGAATGCTTTAGATAAAGTGACACGCTGAAGCGGGAGATAGGCATCCCCATTCGCTCCGTTCAATCCGACTTGAAGACCATCCACGCGCTCTGCACGGGCTTTGAAGCGGAGAACGTATTCATGCCCTTCTTGCAATTGAATCCCTTGTTGCACCAATGTTGCCGGTGCTCCTTTTTTCTTGTTCGTTTCGAAACGGAAGAGACGCTCGACTGGATCGACCATTCCTGTCCCTTTCGTGACGCCTGGGTCGAACGTCCAATACGTCATACGATCCATCGCACCTTGGTCGAACGTACCGTTATATACATGGTTCCCGTCTCCGAGCATCGGTTTCGTCGCATTCGGATTGAATGCCTCACGAGGCGTTTGCTCGACACGGACGTTCCCGATTTGAACACCCGATGTGCTGAGTCCGACGTTGAACTCAAGACGTGCCGCAAGATCAGTCTCTTCGGTCATATCGAATGTCATCGAGTACGTTTGAACGTCTGTCGTCAAATCGAATGACCCCTCATCTGAATATTTCGCATAGCCTCGGTCCGGTCCACCGCCCACTTTAACAGCAATCGAACGCGCTGCGTCCGCCTTGGCGTCAAACGTCACTTTATAATGTCCGCCCTGTCCAAGTGACACGTTTTGAATCAATTGATGCGAGTACGGTTGGCTTCCCGCTTGCTCAATCGAAATGTCTGCAAAACGTGACCCTGCCAAGTCGATTACGTCGACTGAGCCGACTCCACCAAAGTCAGGGAGCGCCACATAGTTCCAATACGTCGGGTTGAGCGCCTGTGCACCGTTCGTCACCGTCGTGATCGGCTCTGTATAGTCTTCGTCATAGACGAGGTTTCCGTCTGCTAAAGGTTGTTTCGCACCTTCTGGTAACACGATTTCTGCATCCGAGTATGTCGGTTCGACAGCATCGCGATACTTCCCGTTCTTCAAGTCAAAGACGCGAACGTAATCGACTTCCATGTCGGCAGGGAACGGTGTCGTCTCATCGACGTCTCCATCAAACCATCCACCGACCGCCAAGTTCATGACCAAATAAAAATCTTGGTCGAATGGCGCAGGATAGCTATATTTTGAGGCTTTGTTTGCTTCTTTCGCATACCAGTCATTTTGTGTCTGATAGAGTTGACCATCTACATACCAACGAATCTCGCCAGGCTCCCACTCGACCGCATATGTATGCCACTTGTCGATGCCGTCACCTTCTGCGAAATGATAGTCTTTCCCTGTGTACTTGTTGTTTGGCCATGTTTCCCCGTAGTGAATCGTACCAGCAACTTTGTCCGGCTGACTGCCCCATGACTCCATGATGTCAATTTCGCCAGATGCTGCCCACCCACCGTAACGGTCCTCTTCTGGGAGCATCCAAAATGCCGGCCACAGTCCTTTACCGGTCGGAAGTTTCGCTCGCATCTCGTAACGACCGTATGTCTTACTGAACGTGCCCTTCGTCGTCAACTTCGCTGATGTGTAGTCATAAGTACCGAATTGATCTGACGCCTGCTCTTTCTTCGCACGAATGACGAGCTTACCGTCCTCTACGAAAGCGTTTTCGTTTTTGTCCGTATAAAATTGCTTCTCATTGTTTCCCCAACCAGCAGCGACCGGATTTCCATCTTTGTCGACAATCCAGTTCCCCGTTTCAAAATTCCATTTCGAGTGATCAATTTCAGACTTGCTAAACTCATCTGACCAGACAAGTTTCCACTTGGCGTCGTCGGCTTTTGAACTCTTTTCAGCTGGTACTTCTTGTGGCAATGACAAGACGAGACCTGTTCCGAGTGCGAGTGCAACCCATTTCTTCATCATGTGTCCTCCTTTAGGATAAGTGATGGCAATCTGTAAGTTCGTTCTTTTGAAAGCGATTTCCGAAAGCGCTTTCGTTAATTTCATTATAGTTTTTTATCTATTCCAACTTCAACCACTTTTATGAAGTGCAATCAAAATGACATAAAAAAAGCACCGACTCATGTCGATGCCTACACATTTAAGAATCTACTTTCACTGCAGCTTTATGATTGATTCCTCCCCATTGCCCTCGCATCGCAAACAGCAACGGAATCATTGGTTCATGGTATGGAATAAATTCATGTTGTTGAATCATTTGAAGAATTGTCGCTTCATCCGCCCATTTCACAGCCTGTACTTCAGATTCTTGAAGCGTCAACTCATTCAAGTCTACTTCCGCTTCGACTAAATAAATGTCGTCAAATCCTTCATCAAAATTGACCGTCAGATGTGGACGTGTCTGAGATAGATCAAGCTTGAGCCCAATCTCTTCTTCGAGCTCCCGCATCGCGGCTTGTTGGCTCGTATCTCCTACAGTCGCACTTCCCCCGACTGTGATGTCCCACATATTGGCCCAACCATCCTTAAATGGTTGACGCTGTTGAATCAACATCTCACCTTTTTTGTTAAAGATACATACGTGAATGACAAGGTGATACTCACCTTCTGGCAATCGACTTCCCCGTTGCCACGTGCGACCCGTCTTTTCTCGGTCGACCGTATAGACATCCCAAAATTCCATTCGATACTCCCCTTTATGTTGCGGCGCTAGATGCCGCTGCTTGATCTGCTTTCGCGCAATCGATGGCTACGACGATGGAAATGAGCAAGTGTTCTATCTCCGGTTCTTCGACACGAATCTCGTAACTATCGCCCCATGAGAACCATTTCTTTTGTACACTTCCGATCGACTGTCCGTTCTTCGTCACATCAAAATCCATGTCCCACCAATCTCCTTGGACATCGATCCCGGCTGCATCGATTGAATATTTCGGTTTAAAAAACGAGAACTCTTTCGAGATGGTCATCATGTCTATGCCATCCACTTCTACGAAAAACTTCGGTAAAAAACTAAACGTCTTTTTCGTAATCGTTGTGACCGTCTGACCGTTCGTGTCTTTGATTTCAAATGATTTTGGAAACTTCATAAAGCTACCTTCGACGAAATAGCGGTCATGTCCGTCAGCATCCTTGATGGTAAAGCGCCCGCGTAAGCTGAACACTTTTTGTTTCATGTAGAGCGTATGCATGATGATCCCTCCGATTCATATCATACTCTTCTATACGACTATTCCCCGGGAACGTTTCATCGGAACAATAAAATACCGTGCACTTCAAGCAAGTGCACGGTTCCATTTCCTGATTATTTAATCTTCCCGTTGTTCTTCAACAAGTTGAAGATTCGTTTTGCTTGATCGGTGTTATCACTCATGCCGACGAACTTCTCTTGTTGTGGCCCGAACGCATATACCGGCACGTCGTCACCCGTGTGACCACCCGTCGTCCAACCTGTTCCTGAACGCTGATCGAAGATTTTCTCGATGGCGTTGTCGATTTCCGTCACATCATTCGTCTCAGCCGCTTTCTTCACAGAAGCAATCTCTTCAGACGTCAATTCCAAATCAATGTTCTCACGCAAGACCGCTTCCACGTCCGCTCCACCTTCGATTTCTTTCGCCATGAAGTCCGGTGTACGTTTCGCTGCTTGAATCGGTGTCGGATCCCAGTTGTAATTTCCGTCCGCTCCGATTGAAATACCACCTGTCGAGTGGTCCGCTGTCACGACGACCAACGTCTCACCGTTCTCTTTAGCGAAGTCACGAACGACCTCAAATGCCTTCTCAAAGTCTTTCATCTCGCTCATTGCGCCGACGACATCGTTATCATGTCCGGCCCAGTCGATCTGACTTCCTTCTACCATAAGGAAGAAGCCATCATCATTTCCTTTTAGACGATCAAGCGCTGATGTCGTCATGTCCGCAAGACTCGGTTGTTCGTCTGGACGGTCAATCATTTTATCCATGCCGACTTCTGCAAAAAGACCAAGTACTTGCTCGTTGTTGTCTTGTTTCATTTCCTCAGCAGAAGTGACATAACTATAGCCGTCTTCTTGGAACTGTTTCGCAATATTTCGGTCCGAACGTTCGAAGAACTTCGTTCCGCCTCCGAGCATGACGTCGACTTTATGATCACCATTAATCAAATCATCGTAGTAATCGTTGGCAATCGCATTCTCACTCTTACGTTGCTCCTCGTGCGCTCCGTAAGAAGCCGGCGTCGCATGCGTGATTTCTGACGTGGCGACAAGCCCTGTCGACATGCCGTTCTCTTTCGCTTGTTCAAGTACCGTTTTCACGTCTGTTTTGTCGTTATCAACGGCAATCGCATTATTATATGTCTTCACACCCGAGCTCATCGCTGTCGCTGCTGCGGCCGAGTCTGTTACGTTTTCTTCCTCGTCCTCAGGATATGTCGATTGCATGCCCACCAAATGTGAATCGAACGCAGTCGGCTCCATTTCTACCGTTTCTTCATTGTCGTTCATGTAACGAAGCGCTGTCGTATAAGGTACGCCCATCCCATCCCCGATCATAAAGATGACGTTTTTCGCCTTATGATTCTTTGAATCCTTTGCTGCTTCTGCTTCGTTTTGTTGTTGAACACCGACGATTCCCCCGAGCGCAAGCGTCGACACGACTGCGAGTGGAACGAACTTTTTCATTGTCTTTTTCATCTGTAAACCCTCCCGAATATGTGCTACTTCTGTAGCCTAACGAACTTTTGTAAAGATACATTTTCAGAATGAATACAGCCCTGTATGGTTTTTGTAAATGCCGCCATTTCAACAACATAAAAAGCCTGACTCTCTCGTCAGGCCCGTAACGCTGTATGAACAAAAGTATGCAATGCCTCTTGGCTCGTGATGTGTTCGTTGCACGTCTTACTGTCGACACATATATATGTGCCGATGGCTTTGTAATAGTCCGGATTTTTCGCTTGTTTCGCTTTGGTGATCGTAACGCAGTACGTCACATCCGTGAACTGATTACAAAAGGCACATATGTTTTTCTTCGTATTCGTGCTCGGTTTACATGCGATACCAATCAATTGACCTTCGTATTGGCAAATCATCAACTTTTGATTGGAACGTCCATCGTTCCAACCTAGATACGTGAGTCGTCCAAAATCAACATCGGATAACTCCGGTAAGCGAAGCTTCTTCTGTTTCGGGAACAATTCCTTCAGCTGCTCGGCAGAAATAACGGGAAACGGTTGAACCCATTCTCGTAATTGTTGCATGTATTCGTCGAACGCTTCGTTCGTCTGTAGCGCCGCGAACTGTAACAGCTTCAGTTGTTCAGTCGTCGCTTCAGGGAATGCATACATCACTTTCGATTGTGCCAAGTCGATGACTGCTCGCAAGACAGAAGGCGGCAGGCTTTGCGTTCGACTCTCTTTGACGAGCATGACTTGTTCTTTAATGAGATTATACTGTTCGTTTTGAATAAATGGATCTGACATCTTGTCGCCCCCTTCCTCTATCCTCAGTTTACAGGAAACGACGATTCCTTACTGTGTACACTTTGATTAAGAAACATAGTCGACCTAAAAAGGTACGACTAGCGAACTAGTCGTACCTCCTTCATGTCGAGCGGTATACAATCTTTCGAATCGTATGCGTCGCCAAATGATAGGACTTGGCCAGATTTTCGATTCGCTCTCCATTCCGAAACGCTGCGCGTATAGCTTCGTTTCGTTCCTCAAGTAATTGTTTTCCACCGTTGACCGTCCCCCATTTCCGTTTCGTGTCAGTCGGGGTAGGCACATATAACGTTTCACCTTGTACGTATTGTTGCACCTCTTGCAACAATCGTTCTGGCAGGATTTGTTGCGCATTGACGTACTTCATCATACCTCGCTCCTTATTGAATGAATCCAATCCGATAAGGGAGCAAAGCCAAGTGGTTTACGTTAAAATCAAGCGATCAAGGTATTCGTTTCGCCCCATGCAAGTGATCGCCTTTCGTCCAAATGGCTTTGCATGAGTGCGTGAAGACCTAGAAAATCGAAGCCGATTTTCCACGGGTATGCGCCTCCTTTGCGATGTGTCGTTCTTTCGATTATACCGAATTCAATGAATCGACAAAAGGGCGACTCAGCCGTTCTTCATACTGAATTCATCCGCGAGCGTGAAGGATACATCCTTCACTTCTAATCCGCTCAGTGCGAAATAGAGTTGGAGATAATTATGCTGGTTCAAGAAGAAGACCTGTTTCGTCTGTGTCACCCATTCTCCGTCCGTCCCGTTAAACGTGAACGTCGCACCTGGGATATTGTTCGCAAACAATGTCACCGGCATCTGTGCCAACTCTCCCGCGTTCGAACGGGCCGTCAACGTGATGTCATACGTCCCCGTTTGGTCGACTGAGATGGCGAAGACGTGCGTGTTCCCTGTCGAGGTATCGATTCCTGACAAATCGACGTGTTCCCCGTTTTCGAGATGTTGATAGTCTAACTCAAATGCATCCTGTTGATTCGTCTCATCTTCAAAGCCGAGCACCTCGACCGAACCATCATGAATCCCGAGAAGACGCTCCATCGCCGGTGATTTCAAGATGAACGCACAAATATTGCGCGCGCTCCGCAACAACTCGCCTCGTGTCACCACGCCTTCTTCGAGCGATGCCATCGTATTATCCTCGAATGAGTTGAGGTCCGGGCGATCTACCACCATGTACAAGTCGTTTTGCGAGCGAACCATCGCTGCCGTGTTTTGACGATTGGCCGACTCATCCTCACGGAAGTTCACTTTTGCCCACCAGTCTGTCATGACGATGCCGTCAAAGCCCCACTCGTCCCGTAAGATACGCGTGTTTTGATCATATAGACCTGCCGTCCAGATGCCGTTGACTGCACCATATGTCGTCATGATGGACGATGCGCGCCCTTCTTTCACCGCCATCTCGAACCCTTTCAAATAAATCTCGCGTAACGCGCGTTCCGAGACGACCGAGTCGATATCGTGACGATGCGCCTCCTGGTTGTTGGCGCTGAAGTGCTTGAGTGTACCCGTCACACCAATGCGATGCATCCCGTTCAATTGAGCAACCGCCATCTTACCAGTCACATGCGGATCTTCTGAGAAGTACTCGAAGTTCCGTCCGTTCAACGGGTTGCGGTGAATGTTCATCCCGGGTCCAAGCAACGTGTCGACGCGATTTTTTCGCATCTCAAGTCCTGTCATCTCGAACAAGTCTTCGACGAGGGCGACATTGAACGTGGATGCCAACAGTGTTCCGTTCGGAAGTGCGAACGCCTTCGTCCCGATATCCATGCGAATACCGGATGGACCATCGGCACAACAGGCCGCTGGAATTCCGAATTCGTTCAATCGGTCGGATACGCCACCAAACGCAGCTGCCGTTCCCGGTGTGACGCGTGGTGAGTTCATCCCTTGTCCGCGGACGATTGTCGCCAAATCTTCATCCGTCAATTGATCCAAGAATGTGTCGAGCGAAGCCTTCCCATGATACACATCACTCAATTTGATGCCTTGGTCATCTGTGAACGGTCTCGTCTCAGGACGTTCTTCCAAATAACGCGTCTCGACGTCAACAGCGCGAAGCGGTGTGGACTCGTAACCCACTTCCAATCCTCGTTCGCCTTGAATCGGTTTCATCCGTTCGAACGGGAGGACGGGTGCCATATTTTCACTCAACGTCTCAAGGACTCGTTGCTCCTGCTGCTCAACTTCGAAAGCGAGTGTAGCCGAACGCACATCCGTTCCGACATATAAGCGATATGCCCCCGCCTCTAGAACGAAGCTTGATTCATGACCCGTCACGCCAGAATCGTCGTAGCTCGCAAAGTCAGTCATGTGGACGTTGAACGAAAGGATTTGGCGCTCACCCGGTTCAAGAAGTACCGTCTTCTCGAACGCCACCAGTGACCGGAGCGGATTTCCGAGTTTTCCTTGCGGTTTTTCGACGTAGAGTTGGACGACTTCTTTCCCGTCACAGTCATCCGTGTTCGTCACTTCCACCTCGACCGTCAGGACACCATCAGTTTCTGCGGTACGCTTTACCTCCGTTTTGAACGTCGTGTAAGATAGTCCGAATCCGAATGGATATAAGACATCCTCCTTGGCGAACGTTTCGAAGTAGCGATAACCGACATAGATGTCTTCTTGATAAATTCCTTTATCTGCATGACCAAAGTTCTTCGTCGACGGATAATCTTCAATCGAGTGAGCAATCGTATCCGTCAGTTTCCCGGAAGGACTCACATCTCCGACGAGCACGTCGATGAGTCCTTTTCCACCTTCCATCCCACCTTGCCATGCATAGAGGATGGCACTCGGCTCATTCGCCCACTTCATGTCGATGATGTTCCCAACGTTCAACACGACGACCGTCTTGTCGAAGCGTTTCGTCACGCGCTCGATCATCGCATGTTCGATATCCGTCAATAAGTAACTACCCGGATTGGCCGTGTTGTCACGGTCTTCTCCTGCCGTACGTCCAATCATGATGAGGGCGACATCTGATTCTTGTGCCGCCTGTTCGACGAGTTCGTCCGTTACGTCCATCTCCTGTTGCGACCACGGTTCACCGGCCCAGCCGACACCTTGGTCGAACGGATTCTCCTTCACCCATTCCTCATACGTCGCATAGAGCGATTCATTGATGTGAATGTCTGGACGCTCGTGTAGTGCTTCGAGCGGTGTCGTGATGTGCCCGACGTTCACCATCCCGCCTGAACCGGTACCGCTCTTGTAGTAATGGAACTGGCTACGACCAAATACGGCGAGCTTCGTCCCTGACTGTAATGGGAGGGTCTTCTGTTCGTTTTTGACTAACACGACGCCTTCCGCGACCGCTTGACGTGCCAATTCCTCATAACGAGTCCAATCCAATGTATACTGTTTCATTTCGTCAGCTCCTTAAGTCCTTTTGCGATTACATTCATACAATCGTCTGCCTGTGGATAGTCTCCCAACTTGTCCATGAAGGCATGGTCCATCCCCCGATATTGAATGAGGCGTGTCGGGACACCCGCTCGTGCCAGTTTCCGCGCATACGCCTCCCCTTCGAGTCGTAAGTAATCGTACTCGGCCGTCACAATCAAAGTCGGTGGTTGGCCTGAGACATCGTCTGCGAATAATGGTGAGACGAGCGGATGCGTGACATCCACCTCCCCTTGAAGATAGAGGTCATTTAATAGCGAATCCGTGTCGGCGAGAGCGAGCACGACATCTCGAATCAGGTCGTGATGGTGTGAGATATCGTACGCATCGAGCGTCCATTCAAAATCATCTGTCGGAATCGATCCCAGATTGACGACAGGATAGACGAGCGCTTGATAACAAATGCGACCCTCCCCTCGTTCTTGCTCCATCAGACAGCAAGCGGTCGCCAAGTTGCCTCCGGCACTGTCTCCGGCGACGCCGATTCGGTCTTTGAGGATGTTCAACTCATTCGAATGTGCGTGTACCCATTCAAAGGCGCGGTAACAGTCATTCAATCCGGCCGGGAACGGATGCTCCGGGGCAAGACGATAATCGACGGAGATGACGACCGCGTTCGCCTGTTCTGCGAGCAACTTACAAGGGTTCTCGACCGTATCGAGCGTTCCTCCGAAGAAGCCGCCACCATGGAAGAAGAGGATGGCTGGGATGGCTTCAGTATGACTCGGACGATACAGACGAACCGGAATGTCACCATCCTCACTAGGAATCGTGAGATACTCCGTTTTGATATCAGTCGTCGTCCGATCTTGATTCGGCCAACCCATGCTAGCGCGTTCATACTCGAGGTCAAATACTGTATCCGGTTCATCGTGTGAAGAATGATTTGCGGTCAACGTCGCAAAGACGCGTGGATCAAGGTCGCCGGTACGAGCTGAATCCGGGATTGGTTTGATGACGGTTTCGAGGTAGTTCGAAACGACAACATGATTTGTAGACTTTAATGATTCCATCCATTGTGCGTAGAGACTCATTTGACTTCACTCCTTCGTAAAAATAATCAATCAAAAAAGGAATTTGCTTGACCTGGTAGAATACGGTACTAATCTTTAAAAAAGGAGAATTTATATGTATAGCGCAGAAACTCGGGATGCACATTTGACTCAATTTATTCAAGAGTTACAAAACAACGTTAATGTAGAGGGCGTGGTTCAGCTAGGTTCTGGTGTGAATGGATACCAAGATATTTACTCGGATATCGATTTGATGGTTGCTAGTTCCTCACACGTTAGCTCAACTGATGTAAAAGAAGAACTGGCTACATATTTTTCAACACTTGATCACATCATCGTAAAAGAGAAAAAATTCTCGTCTGATATGTTTCTGCTCATCGTAATTCTTAAAAACGGGCTTGAGTTCAATGTTTCGATTGTCCCTTTGGAAAAGTTAACGGTTCGCTCTCCTTTATGGCGAGTCATATTAGACAAAGACGACAGAGTTTTAGCAAAAATGACAAAAGAGGATGAGCTTTTTCAAAATCAAGAAACGCCTTACCGATTCCATATAGACCCCTCATTTGAATTTTTCTATCTGAGCCACGCACTAGAAAAAGAACTAAAACGAAACAACTTCATTTATGCGCTCAATATGCTTGAAGAGTTAAGATCCCTGACACTCCTCGTGCAGACATTGAAAGAAGAAAAGAAAGCTCATCAATTTAAGGCATACCATACGTTGCAACCTTTATTTGTTCAGAGTTATCTAGACGCGTTCCCTCATACAATCGATACCACGAGCATCCGAGCATCACGCGAAAAAATTCAAATGCTGTTTCTTCAGTCTATGCAAGATCACCCACAATTTTTAAAAAATGAAACTCTACTCTGTTCATTCACCTTGTAAAAATGAATATTGACCTTCGAACGACTTATGACTCGCTTTCATGTATAATGAGGGGTATTGCAAATAGATATTGAAATTTTCTGAAGCAGAAGTTTTCACGAAAGAATGAGGTTACCCATGAACAAACAGCAATTTACTGATTATCGCCTGAGCGACGAGATTACCCGCGCGCTAGGCATTATGAAATACGAATCACCGACTGAGGTACAACAGCAGGTCATCCCACGTGCGCTCGAGCGCGAAGACTTAATCGTCAAAGCACAGACCGGAAGTGGAAAGACAGCTGCTTTCGGGATTCCGGTCATCGAGCTCATCGACTGGGCCGAAAATAAACCCCAAGTGCTCGTCTTGACACCGACACGCGAACTCGCCGTTCAAGTACGGGAAGACATGACGAACATCGGACGTTTCAAACGAATCAAAGCGACTGCCGTCTACGGGAAAGAACCGTTCTCGAAACAGCGTGAAGAGTTGAAACAAAAGACACATATCGTCGTCGGTACGCCAGGTCGCGTCATGGACCATATCGAGCGTGAGACCCTCTCACTCGACCGCGTCGAATACTTGATCATCGATGAAGCGGACGAGATGCTCAACCGCGGCTTCCTCGCTGACGTTGAGAAGATTCTTCAACAGTTGCCGAAAGACCGCGTCACGATGGTCTTCTCCGCAACATTCCCACAAGATATCGAACGTCTTTGCCAAAAGCATATGAATGCTCCGGCACGTGTCGCGATCGAATCGACAGGCATGACTGCTTCGACAATCGAGCACCGTCTCCTCCCGGTTCACCGGAACGAGAAACTGGCTGTGCTTCAAGACATCACAGTCGTCGAGAACCCGGACAGCTGTATGATTTTCTGCCGGACGAAAGAGAACGTCGACACGGTGTACGCCGAGCTCGACAAAGCCGGTTACTCGGCTGAACGCCTTCACGGCGGACTCGAACAAGAGGACCGTTTCGCCGTCATGAACGGATTCAAGATGGGTAACTTCCGCTACCTCGTGGCAACAGACGTCGCAGCACGTGGAATCGATGTCGACAACGTCGAACTCGTTATCAACTATGATGTTCCTGTCGAAAAGGAAAGTTACGTCCACCGTACAGGTCGTACCGGACGTGCCGGCAAACAAGGGACAGCGATCACGCTCATGACCCGTCAGGAAGAACGTCTCATTAACGCGATTGAATCATACGTTCAATTCGAGATTCCGATGATCGATGCGCCGACGGAAGCGGAAGTCGCGGCTAACCAAGATGCCTTTGAGCAGAAGTTGAGCGGACGACGTGTCGTTCGAAACAACAAGACGGCTCGTATTAACCAGGACATCATGAAGCTTCACTTCAGTGGCGGGAAGAAGAAAAAACTTCGCGCCGTCGACTTCGTCGGAACGATCGCCAAAATTCCTGGCGTATCCGCTGACGACATCGGAATCATCACGATCAACGATCAGATGACGTACGTCGATATTCTGAACGGAAAAGGTTCGATCGTTCTTCAAGCGATGGAGACAACGCCTGTCAAAGGGAAGAAACTCAAAGTCAGTAAAGCCCGTAAATAATGATTATTTCGCCTCAAAGATGATGTTCGTCTTTGAGGTTTTTTGTTATCTCACCAATAACGAAAGCGCTTTTGATGAACACTAAAAAAATATGGCTTTTAGAAAACGTTTTCACCTGTATCATACCTGTATCAAAGATTGAATTCAACCTTCCTCACTCACATGCTGGAACCGCATTGGTGACCGATCTACTTCGTTGCATCAGCTAGATGAACCTACTCGTTTTAAGAGCGAGTGCAGAACTCTGATATGTAAAAACCAATAAAAAAGGGGAGATTAATTTCTCCCTTCCTGTTCAGTACGTTGCGAACGACGAATCAAAAAAGTGGCCCATTTCGTGCCGTTTCTGGAGTTTTGACGATATCACGAATCCTCCAGGCCCTGCCTGGTCTATCACAGAAAGTGATAGCAGTTTACCCTTATGCTCTTTTCTATTGTTTTTCAATAGATGATTGAGTTTTTCTGAATTCTTAATCAATCATTCAATTTATGTTCTTTAGATTGAAAACCTTCTTTAGGAGATAAAAAGAATACGATAGACAATATAAAAAGCGCTACCGGAAATGTCACTAAAGAAATATCAAATTTAACAGAACTAATAGCATATTCTCCATATAAATAAATACCCATCCATAGAGAGGAACACAATAAAATCACAGCTGATAAATTTTTCATAATTATCCACCTTTAAGTTAATATCCGATTACCTTATGTTACCATATAGGTGTCGGAGCGCACACGAAATACTCTGAAAATTAACAAAGATAGAGCCCAATGTTTACACCTTGGACTCTTAGCTTGAACGTTCACTCATGAACACTACAACATACTCGATTAGTCTAGCGACTCCTCCGAGATGAGTTTGAACCCTTCAATCTCCGTCTCCTCTTCCACTTCAATCAGCAAGCACGGTTTCCCCTTATAGTTCACTTGCTTCACGTATTTCAAGTCTTGAGGACTGACCGAGATATTGGCGACCTTTGTATTGATCTTGATTGATTTTGACGTATACTTCGGAACGACACTCGTCGCTTTCATTTCATATTTCGTATCGTCGACGACTTGCTTGAACGCCTGCTCGACCTTCTCCGTCGTCACATCTTCCACACCGCTTGCCCGTAGGACGATCTCGACCGCACGAGAGTCGAGCATCGCTACCCGCTCTTCTTCCCGTTCGTTCTCTTCTTCCGCGACAATGATTTGATTGATCTCATCGTAAACGGTCGCGAGCGTCCGTGAATTGACTTCTTCGCCGATGACCGCTTTGACCACTTCTTCGAAGACTGCCTTCTCTTCCACTGCCGTGACGATCTCCGAACCGTTCAACACGTTCTCAATGAACGTCATATCCGGTTGATGCGCTCTATGTGCCGAATAGAGGACATGGTTCACATCGGCCGCGTTATCCGTGAAGCATGGGAACAAGAATCCGCCGATTGGCGCCTCGAGTTTGATAATTGGATTTACAATCAAGCTGGCTTTGAATTCACGCTCGACGAAGTCAAAGACGAGTGACTTTTTCGGAAGTTCTGTCGGGCTGATGCTGCCGAGGATGAACTTCGTTGTATACACTTCATCGTTCGCGTGAATCTCAGACTCTTCCGAGTATCGGTTCGTCGGCTTATTGTAATTCCCCCGGATGAACGTCACGACCATATCTTTCTCAAACGGTGTATCCTTTACCATCTTCAACGCGATGCGCTGCATATAGTCCGTCCAGACGTCGGTCTCTTCCGTACGAAGTCCTTCATAAAGCAACCCTTGCGTGTGGTCGACTTGACCTTCCTCAGGATATTGGAACTTCACTTCGAATAACTTTTCATCGAGTTTCCCACCGAGCACTTTTTTGAAGTTCGTCAAAAACAGTTCTTGCTGCTCTTCTTCTAAGAACGGGAATGGACGCAACTCTTCGTAATAAATCTCATTCGTTTCCTGCCGGATGTAAATCGTATATAAGTCAGCAATCTTTAGCTTTGTCGCATTCACTTTAAACTGTCGGCGAATCGCCGCAATCTCTTTCTTGTTCATTCCATCCACCTCTTCTTTTCTCTCCATCCATGTCACCCATTATACCAGTCCTGATCGGTTACTAGTTCCAAAGAAATAACACCATGTCCCTTGCTGATACTGGAGAAGGATTTGTGATAGTCTTTCTAATCATTTTGCAGATTTTCACACTTTTTCAAAATCGTCCTGTGTATGATCAAGTTGGATTTATTGCGTGATGTTTGTCTCACTAGTTGTTTGATGAAAGGTTGCCCACTTGCTCGACAAGTGTTCATTCCAAATACATAGTAGGAGGCTTTTTATGTTGAAGAAACTCATGTCTGTCGCACTTGTCACATTGCTCGTATGGATCTCCGCGTCGTTTGACGCGACACCGGTCTCTGCATTCCCACCGAACATCCCATCGAAAGCGGACGCGCTCACGAAACTGAACGCACTCACCGTCAAAAATGAAGGATCGATGACGGGCTATAGCCGCGACCTCTTCCCACACTGGTCAAGTCAAGGAAATGGTTGTAACACACGTCACATCGTCTTGAAACGAGACGCTGACTCGGTCGTCGATCAATGTCCGGTAACGACCGGCTCATGGTACAGTTACTATGACGGATTGACGTTCACATCAGCATCTGACATCGATATCGATCACGTCGTCCCGCTCGCCGAAGCATGGCGCTCTGGTGCAAGCAGCTGGACGACAACAAAACGTCAAAGCTTTGCAAACGACTTGAACGGTCCTCAGTTGATCGCGGTTTCTGCTTCATCGAACCGCTCAAAAGGAGACCAAGATCCATCGACATGGCAACCTCCTCGCACGGGTGCGCGTTGTGCGTATGCGAAGATGTGGGTCGAGACGAAGAGTCGCTGGGGCTTGAGCCTTCAATCCGCAGAGAAGTCAGCACTCACGACAGCCATCAATGCTTGCAGTTACTGAGTGAGAAAAGGAGTCTTCGAATGAACGAAATCACTTCAATCTTTAAGGCAACCCACGGTGTCATGACGGAGGAAGTCGGTGTCATCAGTGGTGAGTTGGAACTGACGACGGCGTGTCAGGAAGATGGTTCCTTGACACTCCACATCACGTACGTCGGGGCAAAAGATGTATACACGCTCCCGGGGAGTCCCTATCAGCTGCATGACCCGAATGATCATGACGTTATCCATCAGATGCTCGTGAATGTTCTCGAACGGACGTAAAAAGAAGGAGTCTATCACTCGATTTGAGTGACCGACTCCTTCTTTTACTTTTTATGCAGAATATTTAGTTTTGTTGCTGCTTCCGATCGACCTCTCGAATAATCGCAAGCGCCTCTTCGTAAGACTGTCGCAATTCATCTGGCATATCTTCGACGTACTCACCAGCACGTACTCGAATCGACTCTTCTTGCATGAGTGCTTCGATGTACGCGTCATATTCGTCAGCCGTCAACACATCACGTGCAGCAGGCTGATCGTTCAATTGATCGAAGTATGGTTGAAGATCAAAGAGTGCTTGCTTCACTTCCAATCGTTCCGCCTTCGGAATCGCTTCATAATCGACATTTCCGTTCGCATTTCCATAGGCGATTCGCGTATCCGTGAAGACACTTAGACCTTGCTTGAACTCCTCATACTCTGCCTCACCGAGTACCCCTTTCGCTTGATTCAATTTGGCGTCCAATAACAAATATTTCTCTAAAGTGGCGCTGACGATATGTACTTTCATCTCGTCAAATGAACCGTATAACTCATCTGCCAAGAGGGATTGATAGGCGAAGGCACCTGTCGGAATAAGGAGTGCTGCCGCAATTCCGACCGTCATCAACCGTCGACGGATAAATCCTGGTTCCCGGCGCATCTCTTGTTTCGCTCGCTTCACACCTTGTCGGCTGCGTTCACGCAGTTCACTTGGAATTTCGATGTCCGCCAACATCCGTTTCATCTCACGATCCATAGCAATCGGCCTCCTTCCATTCTCGTCTCAATTTATCGACAGCTCGATATAAGGTTGTCTTCACCGTCCCAATCGGCCATTCCAATAAATCTGAGATTTGTTGAAACGTGTAGTCCTGATAATATTTCAACACGACCACGCTTCGTTCATCCTCATGAAGGGAATCCATCATGTCGGCGAGTGTCATCGTTATCGCGTAATCTGTTTCCGTACTTCCGATTGACTCTTCAAACTCCGGCTTTAAATGAATCACATTTTGCCTCTTCTTCATGACATCGAGCGCACAGTTGATGGCAATTTTCATCAGCCACGTCTTCAAAAATTGCGGTTCCCGTAACGTTCCGATTTTTTTAAAGGCTTGATAGGCGACTTCTTGCACGACGTCGAGCGCATCATCCGGATTTTTGACGTATACATAGGCCATCCGATATAGGTCGGTCTCGTAATGCTGAAAGATCTTTAAGAAAGCTTGATCATTACCTCGTTGCGCTTTCTGAATGAGACGTTTCATCGAACGTCCCCCCTTTTCGTTTTTTCCCTTACACTTATTAGACATGAAACGCATCCATTTAGCTTTACTCATTTGGGAAAAAATGAAAAAAAGCATCTCAGAAGAGACGCTTTGATGATGATACGTTCTGATATTTTGTTAATAAGTCTTTCGGAATATGGCAATAATCATCCGGACAACGTGTCAGGCGGTCCTGATGCTCGTCCGCACTTCGCACATAGTTCGTGAGCGGCTTGACTTCAACAGCAATCCGCTTCGCATCCGAGCGTCGATCAATGAACGCCTGCGCCTCCATCAAATGTCGTGACTCCTCGCTGTAGACGCCCGTCCGATACTTCTCCCCGACATCGATTCCTTGTTGATTGATGCTGTATGGGTCGATGATTTCGAATAAGTAGCCCATCAAATCCTCAACTGTCACCACATTCGGATCGAATGTCGTTTTGACGCACTCCGCGTATCCGTCATATTCCCCGTCCAACGTGTCCGTCGTTCCGTTCGCACGTCCCGCTTCAGTTGAAAGGACGCCAGGTAAGGTCCTCACAAATTCTTGAACGCCCCATAGACATCCTCCTGCTAAATAGATTGTTTCGATTGGAATCACTCCCGTTCCATATTATCATCTTCATCTTGAATATACCCCAACCGCTTCAAATCTTCATAGACAAGCGTAGACAATAACTTCCGCCCGTCCCCATTCAAATGGTCCGGGTTATGGAAGAAGGATTGTTTGTGAATGAATCGTTCGTCCCCCATGTAGTTGAGGAATGGAACATCAATATCCAATTTTTCTAAATGCTGAAACACGAGGCGTTCCATGACGTCTTCATCAAAATACGTATGATATGAGGCATGGACCGGCTCCATCGCCAAGACGACGCGATAGCCTTGCTTCTCGCAATAATCGATGATGTCTTGTAAATATGCCATATTCTCTTCAATCTCGTGATTGTTCACGGCATTCTCGTATTGGGCGGCGACTTCCTCATACTTACGCTCGGAATAGTTCAGCCCCCCATTCTCCCATGGCTTATGCGCATCGAAGCGGAAATCTCGGATTTCCCGGGAAATGGCGGCGTAGGCACTCCCACTGTTCAATGCAGGGAACTGTTCGTGCGTATAATATTGAAACAGGCTGACCGGTTCGATGTCTTCACGGTCTAAGACACGATAGTAGTTTTCTTTCCGTCCGACGTCCGAATTGCTGAAGGTGATTTGTGATAACGACACAATCACGACCCCACCTGGCTTCAGATGTTCATCGTATTCTTTCAACATCTTCAAATCATATTCGATCGGCTGACTCGGTAACGCCAAATCCAGATGCGACAATCCAAGCGACTTGAATGAATACCCATACATCGCATGGGACGTTCCGAGATTGATGATGTCGACCGGTTGAGGGTCTTCCTTGAAGGCAAGGACAGCTCGGTTATTATTATATTCCCACGACTCTTTCACGAACTCGTTGACGGGAATGAAGATTGCGATGATGACGAGTAATACGACACCTATTTTGATTCCTAAACGCTTCATGCTAATTCCTTTCCATCCATCTTAGAACCCACCGTATACAAATCCTTGGCTCGACACGCCAAATAAGAACGCCGAGACAATCAAGAACAAGTTGATGGCCACGCTCGTCACCGCAGACTGACGTGCCATCCAATCCCAAGCCGATCCTCTCGTCCGTTCAATATGTTGGAACAGATGAACGACGACAAAGACGACGAGGAAGATGATCAAATCGAGCAATGAGAACATTTGAACCGCCTGCATCATGCCTGACGGTGCCCATGACGAAGGTGTCACATATAGTTTAGCGTGCGAGAACGCCTCTGCCATCGAATGCGACTGGAAGAAGACCCGTGAGAAACAGACGAGCTGGAACGTGATGGCGATTTTCCACCACCGATGCAGTGTCGGAACGCGGTCAAATCCGACCCATGACGCCATTTTTTCACGTTGTTGTTTCGTATGGTCTCCGAACACGCGATAGATTCCATGAATGAGTCCCCATAAGACGAAGTTCCATGCGGCTCCGTGCCAAATCCCACTCACTAAAAACGTCGCAAGGATGGCACCATAAATCTGTTCGCGCTTCTTCTTTCCTTTTGCGAGCGGCATGAAGATATAATCCCGTAGCCACATCGAAAGCGTGATATGCCAGCGATTCCAGAAGTCGGCGATTGATACGGCGAAGTGCGGCTGCTTGAAGTTTTCCGATAAACGAATCCCGAGCAATCTTGCACAGCCGATGGCGATGTCACTGCATGCCGAGAAGTCCGCGAACAATTGAATCGAGAACAACATCGTTGCGAGTACAATCTCCGAACCAGTCGGGTCCGGGCTATTGAATACACTTGCGACAATCGGTGCCAATCGGTCAGCGATCAATGTCTTCTTGAAGAATCCCCAAATGATGCGTTGAGTCCCATAGCTGATATTGTCGTAGTCGAGATGCTGCTCCGTCTTCAGTTGCGGAAGCAGCTTTTTCGCCCGCTCAATCGGACCCGCCACAAGTTGCGGGAAGAAGGCGAAATAGACCGAGAAATAGCCGTAATGACGCTCTGCTTTTTGCTTCCCTCGCGAGACGTCCACGACATAACTGATGGCTTGGAACGTATAAAACGAGATGGCCAACGGCAACACGATTTCTTTATACGGGACGTCATAATCGAATCCGCTCCATGTGGCGAACGAACGGAGCGAATCATTGACGAAATTAAAATATTTGAACCATCCGAGGAAGAAGACGAGCACGGAGACACCGACCCACATGAGCCGTTTTTTCTGCTCCTTCTTCTCCTGTTTCTCAATCAGAATTCCAATCACATAGGTGAAGGCGGTACTGATCAATAGGAGCGGAATGAATTGGACGCTCAACGTGGCGTAAAAGACATAGCTCGCCAACAAAAGGAGCACCCAACGGTACCGATGTGGAACCATATAGTACGCTCCAACGATGAGGGTTAAAAATAAGAGAAATTCAATCGAAATAAAAGTCATATTTACCACCTGATGTTATGAAACTTGACGATGTACCGATTCCTGACAATCAGGTGGTCACAAGTTCTCGCTTCGGCAATGCAGCATAACGAATCTTTCCGAATGCATTCCGCGGAATCTCGTCAATCTGCATCACCCGAACACCTTTCACCTTGATTTGTTCTTTGATGATTTTTTGAATGCGTGCGACGTCATCTTGTAACGTATACACGTATAACTGGTCGTCTTCCCCGGCACAGACGCAATCATGTCCATGCTCTCGAAGGAGGGCCTCGACTTCGTCTAGGCTGATTCGACTGCCATACAGTTTGATCATGCGCTTGATTCGGCCGACGATGAAGAAATATCCATCCTCGTCGCGATACGCCATGTCACCCGTACGCAAGACGCCTTGATTGTCATCACCTTTTGAAAGGTCAGCTAACGAGGTCGCGTACCCAAACGACACGTTGTCGCCTTGATATACCAACTCGCCTGTCACATTCGCCTCTTTGATGTCATTTCCGGATTCGTCACGCAACGTGAGCGTTCCACCAGGGATGGCAATTCCGATGCTTCCTTCTTTTTTCGCATGCATCCGATCTGGTAAATACGACATCCGGGCCGTCGCCTCCGTCTGACCGTACATGATGAAAAATTGAATCCCTTTCTCTGCACATACTGTTGCGAAGTGCTGCGCAAGTGCCGGGTCCAACTTGCCACCGGCTTGCGTCAACTTCTTCAGACTTGGGAGATCATACGTCTCAAACTTCAATCGTTTCAACATCTCATAATGAAACGGGACCCCACCAAACGTCGTCGCCTGCTCGGCACGACACAGCTCCCAAAACTCCTTTTGAACGATCGAGCGGTCTGTCAGGATGAGGGTCGCTCCTTTCAACAGATGACTGTTGATGATGGAGAGTCCATACGAATAGTTCATCGGAAGGGTCGTGATTGGTTTATCCGTTTGATCGATGTCGAGATAGTCGATGATCGATGTGGCGTTAGCTGATAGATTGTTATACGTGAGACGCACCAATTTCGGACTTCCGGTACTCCCTGATGTCGTCAACAGAAGGGCCAGCTCCTCATGAAGTTGGTGGCGAACCGCTGTTTCGGTTTCAAATAAGGCGTAGCCACCATAGCCATAGAAGGCATCCAACGAGTTCGCCAAATCCTCCCTCGTCTCAGGAGCCCAGACGTGAGTCGGTTGATACCGTTCCATCAATTTCTGTAATTGGTCCACTGGAATATCTGCATCGAGCAAGACCGGGACGACCCGTCCACGGAGAAAGCCGATATATCCGAAGATCGACTCGACTCGGTTGGCACATAAACAGAAGACGAGCGACCGTTCGCCGACCTCCTCACAAATCGAGTCCCCGACTTCCAGCATCTCTCTATAGGAATAAGAGCGATCTGCAGAGACCGCCTCACGATCCGCGAACTGCTCGAGCATTTGAAAAAGCGTCATGACTGGATGTCCACACCGAGGCGCTGCAACAACGCGATGCCAGACTGATATGAATGAAATTCTGTCATTTCATCCGAGTCGATATAGACGTCAAACGCATCCTCGATTTCGGCGATGAGGGTCATATGTCCAATCGAATCCCACTCCGTTGATTCCCCAAGCTTCATCTCTTCAAGGACCACATCATCCTCTAGTTCCAATCCATTTCGAAATGCCATGTTATATGCTTCAAGCGTGCTCATTGTATTCATCCTTTCACATTCACTCCAACTTATTCGATTCCATCTATTCTTATCGACTGATAATGATAATCATTTGCCTTGTGATTCTATCACAATTTTTCGAAATCCTCAATTCTTCATAGGAGATAAAGCTTGAAGTTGAGCGATTTTTTGTATGAAAAAGACCACATCGTTATGATGCAGTCTCAGGAGATGATAAAACATATTCGAGTTGTAAGTCGAGTGGTTCTGCCTCGTAGACTTCTGGCACGATCTTCTCAACCTATCAGATCATAATGATACAACGATTATTTGAACTCGATTGCCACCGTTTCATAACCGCTATTCTTTAAAAACTCTGTCAAGAACTCTTCAATGCGCTCGTCGGCCTTCGTCAGCAACCCTTGCTCAATCTTAGTCTTTTCCATTTTTGCCTTCTCTTTATTGATTTCATCAAAAATCAATTGCGAGGGGTAGTCAGAAAAAAGTGTCCCTTTTACATCTGTCACTACAGCATCATCTGTATTCGCTACGTTGTCTAAAATGGTTGAGTGAAGTACAGTGACAGTCAATTTCTCAGTCGTGTCATTGTAAGAGACCTCCATGCTAGAGAGGTCCGTACCCGCCTTGAGGTATCCTGAGTATTCAATCAGCTTGATTGCTTCCGCTAGTTTGACATCTTTTAATCCGATCAACGATACGGATGTCGTGTTTCGACTGACAATGACGTTGCTGTATTCATACTTTAACGTTGTCAACTCCGTCAATTCGACGAGTCGATCTTTGACGAGCGATACATCAGCCTGTTGATTAGTTGAAAATACACCTGGCTTGATCACTACAATCGCAATGACACCAATCAAGACGAGTGTGAGTAAAACGAATGAGAATCTCCCAATCATTCTTTTCATAATCAATCTCCTTTTTATGTATTCAAATACTTTCGGATTGTCTTATGATTATATCCCGTCTCGTCAGAGATGGCTCTGATGGTCCATCCTTTGCTTCTTAACTCACGAATCATAAAAAATCCCTCACTTCGGATCATGTCTCACACTCCATTTTCAGGTTGTCAGAATCATTGTAAGTTAATTTGAGGAATTTTTAATACGTTGATATAACGGATTTTAACAGCGTTGATTACACAGAATTATTTTTATTGAAATTAAAAATAACAATAATACCTTTTCCCGAATACTATTGAATCCCTTAAACAAAAAACCACCCTTTTTTACTGAGATGATAAAGTAATAATATTAATTAGTAAGGTCAAAAAAAAAAGACATAGAAGTTAATCTGTGTTTAAACGATTTTGCATCATTTTAACTCTGCTCATAACTTCCTTTAGGTTTTCCTGATCGAGTACAAACTCACTTAGAAAAACATCCATAAATGTCTGTAATTTATTATCTTTTGTAATATTTCTCTCAAAAGTAGCGGTATTACTATTTGCATCTTCCTCAAAGTACATCTTAAAGGTATATATACGTTCTGAGGATTACTTATTAATAGATATTATAAAAGTATAACGCTCCACTGATGCTACCACTGAATCAAGTATGTCTGAAACGAAACACAATTGGTCCTTCATTCTTTTAGAAAGGTTATTTACCTCTTTAAACCTTTCATAGAACTATGTATTATATCTTTGTTTCAAAGACTTTTAAAGGCTTATTTATACCATCTATTAAATGGGATATCTGTTAGCTTATAACATAGAAAAAACCAGACAATTATTATCTGGTTTCTTCACCTTATTCATCCGAAAGAAAGTGTGAACAAAAGATTTTAGCCCATTAGAGACTATTAGAATTAAACACTAAAGGTAATTAAATCCTAACAATTCTATAGTTCTCTATGGTTCAATAAAAAGTTAACCTATACCTTTTTTTCGTATTTATTTTTTTATAAATTCCATTGTTATTATAAAGTTTGAAGTGTAGTTTGTACTTGTTCTTCTAATGGAGAATAAATATTTACCTTAAATTTAATTAGCAATTGCAGTGTGGGTTCACTTATAGGTGTAAGACACGCAATACAGAGAAACTCTTTTGGTCGACTAAATGCTACATACCCCAATCTACACTTATCTTGTTGATCGCTTAGTCGTTTCTCTTTATCGTTCTCTAGCCACATTAAAAGTTCTTTTTCATTTTTAGCGACAACTAATGCAGCATCAGCCTGTAAACCTTTTGATTTATGGATTGTTAGAAAAGAATCCCTGTACTCAGTTAATTCTATAGATAAATGCTCCTTTTCAGGAGTGATTCTGTTTGAGAGTTCGTCTACTAATCTCTTAGTTCTCTCTTTAATTTTAAAACTAACCTTCTCTCCTGTTTCTACCCTTTTACGACTAAAAGTAGTTTCTATAAAGTTAGAAAAATCGTCTAAATCAATGTTTAAATTGTAATTAATTTCATAAAATATTAAGAGACATTTCTTCCTAAGTTCAATTTCTTCCATTTCTAGTATTTGATGTAACTTATCTTTTTTTATATTATAAAATGACGATAAATAATCATAAATACACGTAAATAATGTCAAATTTTCTTTAGACTTGTTGTCAAAATTATTTTTTCTATAATTGTTATAAACTTTATTTTCATGAGCCAAAAAAAATCTTGTTTTAGGAAAAAATTCACAATATGCTTTGTTAATACATAAACTATTAAAATCAGAAATAATGGATTTCAATATGGTAGATTGAATAAACATTACAGGGTTTTTAGAAGTAATTTTCTTATTTGCCCATTCTTGTTGGATACTAGAGTGAAATTGATTAATGAAGTTCACTATCGTTTCACTAGATCTATAATTGCTCATCAATTTACTAATAGTATATATTTTTTTCTTTTGTAAAGAATCAATCGGATGCAAAGGAACACTTTTTTCACCTGAAGGACTTCTCCCTTTTCTTGGCTTATTTTTAAAGTTCATAATGCGTTGTTCGGGGTCCCCAACTAGTATGACTTCAGAATTCTTGCCTTTTCTAAGGGTGTCAAAAATCTCAAACTGTGTTTTTGTAGAATCCTGAAATTCGTCTACAAATAGATATCTAATTCGGTTACAAAAACGCTTTTTTACATTTTCGTTATCTAAAATTTTCTTTGAAAGAGTAATTATATAATCATATGTCAAAACACCTTTCTCCGAAAGTCGATTAACTATAATGTTTTTTTCCACAAACGGATTCGAGGAAGACTTACCAACACTAATTTCATAATCTGTGATAATTAGTTCATTTGGTACCAAACCTAAAACTTTTCCATAAGGCTTTATTAGAAATTTGATAAGAAAACTATGTATTGTTCCAACAAAGATATTCTGGTGTACTGAGATATTTTTTTGTAGCCTTTCTAAAATCTCATTGGTCGCAGAATTAGTATACGTTATCACTGCCAAGAACTTATCCGGCGGTAATTCCCTTGATTTTTCAATTATTTGCTTTATTAACTCGGTGGTTTTTCCTGATCCAGCAGCAGCAATTATCAATGTGTTATTTAGTTTTTTCTTCATTTTCTTCCCCCATAATAAACTTGAAGATAGCAACTATATAATCAGGAATAGTAAAGCCTTCATTATCTTTTAGTAGTTCTTCATGTAAAGCGAAGGCAAAATCGGATTTATCATTTTCTATATTTTCAAAGTAACTACCTACATCTATTTGCTCCGTCCACTTTTTCTCAACTTCTTTATACTTTATTGGATGAAGTTGCTTAAATACCCTTAATAACAATTCTTTACCCTTGTCCTTATTGTTAAACTTAATTATTTCTTTTTCAAATGTGTCTTCGTTAATTTCAACAGCAATAACATTGTCATTAACCTTATAATGTTCTTTCAAGTTTTCTGCTCTTTTTTCCGTTTTCTTACCCTCGTCCTTATCTGTTAATACACCGCATTTAATGAAGTATCCATTCTTTATTATTTCTAAAAAATGCTTAAATGCTACTCCATTAACATTAATAATGTTAGCCCCAATACTTTCTAATGTTTGCTTGTATTGTATTTCAAAAAATAGTGGAACTAAAATTTGTTCAGAGATCCCCTCAACAAGTAAAAGTCTCCTTGCATAAAACATAGATGAATTTGTTGCATCGAGATATTTTTTTAAATATTTTATATGATCATGTCCTTCCTTCTTATCGGAAAAACCATCTAGAATATAGTGATAATTTATCTTCCCTTTATCCTTATAAAGGATAACTAGGTTATTTAAATCAATTGAGGTAGTAATATTGGTTGAATGTGAAGTAACAATGATTTGTGTATCTTCCTTAACAACTTTTTCATTCCCAGAATTATTAACCTTGCTTAAGTTCTTTGCTAGATGAGTTTGCAAATGTGGATGCAAATGTGCTTCAGGCTCCTCTATTCCTATAACTCTGAAGGCTAATTTCGTTTTATCATCAGTCTGTGAGGCTAAATGTGAGAGTACAAGTGATATAAACAATAGATTATTTTTCCCTAAACCATTTCTTTCAATTGAAACCGGATTTTCCCCATAAACAATACTTAATTTCTTTAATATTTCATTAACCTCTGGAGAAGAAAAATTAAAGTCAATACTATTTAACTCTGACGGATTAGATAAAGACACTTTATCTAAATACGTAGTCAATTCTTTTTTAATAGACTCTAACTTTTTGTTTTCACTTAATTTTTGGTTTAGTTCACCAAGTATCGTTTGTACTTCAATGAAATCATTTTCATAATTCTTATTTAAAATACGATACAATAATTTATATTCTCCATTTGCAACCAATTCCTTTTTTGCATCACGGAGAGCATCTAAAACCTCTAGTTTTAACATTTTTAGAAAGTATGGATCACATTTATTTGTAGGATTATTTCCGCCATAAATTACATATTCATATTGGTCAATTGGAAACTCTACATGTTTATATAATTCTTCCCTTTTCACCTTACCAGCGCTTTCAAGTTCCTTTAAATTAGAAACCTGCCTTTCAATCCATTCTTGCCGTTTAAATCCACCCCTTGGCTTAGACCAATAAGTTAACTTTGCTTTAGTAAGGGTGGTTTCAAAAAACCAATCTCCTACAACAGCAAGTTGATCTTCGTCTAAACCTTCTAAAATCAACTCTACCCTTATATCAGGAAACTTTATTTTTGATTCATCGATAATTTTATTCTCTATCAGTTTTACAATAGACCTTTTAAAATTTTCCTTGGTAATTGAATTTATATCATCAATGTTCAAAAATCTCTTCTTAAACATAGTAATATCTTGGCTCAATACCAAACCAATACAATCAATTAAATTGGACTTTCCGATATTATTCTCTCCGATAATAGCGGTAAAAGGTTTCAGTGGAATAGAAAATTCAGTTTCACCAAAATTCCTATAGTTTTTAACACTCAATTTTGATATATACACGACTAGACTCCTTAGTATCTTTATAAAATTATATAAATAGGAATTCTACAATAACTGACAAAAAACCTCCATTTTTTTCATTGGCTTAATACTTATCTCAAAAGCACAATAAAAAACAGCAGATTTCCCTGCTGTGAGTCAGTATCATATAGTAAGTATCTGTTTTTATGTTTTCAGTTTAAATCATTTTGTAATCAGTAGAATAAACTCAACAATAGTAGGAATTGAACCAAAAAAATTAAAGGCTATTTACTATTTGATTTATAGATTCTTTGATTAATGTACAATTTAGAAAGATCATCTACCTCAATATAATATTTACCAGAAGTAACCTTCTTAATTTGACCAAAAACTATAGCAGGCACTCCGTTCTCCCACTCACCCTCAATCTTGCCCATAAATGACCAAAATCTCTTTTTAATATTTTCACTTAATTTAATACTGAAATTGTTATAGGGATATTTTTTATCAGAGTTTATCCAGATTGAGTTATCGGAACTATGAAGGTAACCCCAAAATAACCCTTGAATGCCACCTTGATTTATATTTAATGATGCCCAAGAATGGACGATATTTTCAAGTGGTAATTTTTTTTTGTTTATTGTTATCATAACTCCTTGCTTTTCAAGAGTATTATCTAAAGCATAGTCTAATATTCTTTTAAGCGTCCAGTTCTTCTGTACAGATTGGGTCGGATCTTTATCATAGATATTTTTATTATTACCTGTCTTACCAGAGCCCTCTGTCGTATTTTCACCATCTTCTAAAAGCAAAATATTACTAAAATAATCTTTAAACTTTATACCAATAACATTTGTATCTGCCTCTCTTTTGTTTTGAGACATTCTATTCTCTTTACTTTTGGTAGAGTTATTAGACTTCTTTAATTTGCATTCATCATCGTGTTTTGCAGAAAAACATGGCTCTTTACCATCAACTGATTTTTTCCTAAACCAAGCATTTTTTCCGCATTCTCTACAAATTAATAAACCCTTTATTTCAAGTTGCTCTTCTTCGGACATATTTTGAACTTGATAAGAAGAGTAAATTGCCTCTGAATTTTTATGCTTAACTACGTCCATACTCTATCACTCCTATGAAATATTTATACATTTTGACAAATTATTCACTAAATATTATTTTATCAATAAATTTAATTAGGTAAAAAGAATGTCTCTTGGATTATCCTCCAAATACCCAAAATAGCCCTGCTATTATTGAACCAACATATCCAAAACCTGAAAACCAAAATCCTCTTCTAAGAACTTTATATTTCATTGTAGCAGTTTTAGATAAGCGCAAGCTGAAGAAGGAAATCGTCCAAAAAGAGGCGCATTCTTATCGGAATCAACTCGATGCCGAGATCGAGCGCGACCGGGGAGGAAAACAGAAAGCAGTCCTTGGAGCCAAAAAAGTCTGAAGCGAACGAGGTCAAGGAAATCAAGGTGAGCACGACCGACCCAGAGAGTGGGTATTACGTCAAAGGAGAGAGGGAGAAGCAGTTCGCCTACTCGGTACACGCCGCGAGTGACAAGAACGGGTTCATCCTGGGGGCCGTCGTGACCCCGGGTAACGTTCATGACAGTGTCCCGTTCCCGAAGCTTATCGACAAGTTCACTGATCATCTCGGTACGCCGTTCGCCGTCGCCGACTCCGCCTATAAGACTGCCCCAAGCGCCAAACGGTTGATTGACCGTGGGATCTGCCCGCCCTTCCGTATACGCGTCCAAAAGAACACCCTTCGGAAGAATGATTTCGTGTACGATGAATACTTCAACGTCTATCTCTGGCCGAACAATAAGACTCTCGACTATCGGACGACGACACGGGAGGCGAAGCGTCAATGGGTCATCGAGCGTCACCTCTGACAACACTACCTGGACGAGGTTGAGGACCTCCGGCACACAGAACCGGCACGCGAAATCTACAGAAGACGAAAAGAGACAATCGAACGTGTCTTCGCGGACGCAAAAGAGAAGCATGGAATGCATTGGAACTGATACGGGGGACTTAGAAAAAGTTTCGATGCAGGCGATGCTTACTTTTGCTGCCATCAACCTGAAAAAGATGGCGCGGTCAGAGCGCCTCATGGTCCAAAATACGACAAAACGCCCGTTTCAGACGAAATGAAACGGGCGTTTTGTCTACGGTCTGAAAAGACAGGAGAACCTGTCTTCTTTTTAGATCTTTTCTATCCACTCTTTATTGATAATAATTTCTACCCTTTGTTTTACCACTATTTATGATACGGCTCATTCCGATTGATTCGATACGCCCGATAAATCTGCTCACACAATACGAGTTTCATGAGTTGGTGGGGGAACGTCATCTTCGAGAACGAAATCGTATCATCCGCTCGTTTCATCACATCGTCCGACAGACCGAGCGATCCTCCGATGACGAAGGCGATTTTACTCTTTCCATACGTCGCGAGTTGATCGAGTTCACGGGCGAACTCTTCGCTCGTCCGCTGCTTTCCTTGAATCGCCAACGCGATGACGTGCGTATCTGGGGATATCTTCGCCAAAATCCGCTCGCCTTCCTTTTGTTTTACTAGTAACATATCTGCCTCACTCAAATGCTCGGGTGCTTTTTCGTCTGAGACCTCGATTTCCTGCACTTTTGCGTAGGCAGACAGCCGTTTTGTATACTCGGCAATTCCTTGTTTTAAATATTTTTCTTTCAGTTTGCCGACCGTGATAATTGAAATATTCATCCAATTCTTCCTTTTTCCACAGTTTTTTTGGAGTTATCCATAGGGTTATCCACAGAGTTATCCACAAATCCACATGTTGATAATTAGTTTTTGCTTGACACAATATATGTTGCATCGGCTTCACAGAACTCACATGTCACGTGTTCACTTGTGGATAATTCCTCTAGCAACGGGTATTCACCTGTTTCATCCACAATGATGTCTAAAGCGATTTCAACATGTTCCTTGCATACTTTTTTTTCCACAGTTTTTCCTCCTTAAAAAAGAAGCGTCGCCGCTTCTTTATGTTGCTTCAGTTAATGTTGCCTCGGTTTCTCTCGCTTCCCCGCGACGTAAATACTCAATGGTAATCGTATCACCGACCGTCGCATCACGATAGAGTGCATCGCGTAAATCGACGTAACGTTTGATTTCTCGATCTCCGATCTGTGTGATGATATCGCCAACACGTAGTCCTGCTTCTTCGGCCGGACTACCTGGTGTCACTTCTTCGACGAAGACACCGTCTTCCTGGTCGAAGGAGATGCCGTATTCTTCCCGGACGTTACCGGGTACGGCGATGACTTCTTGAATCGTGACCCCGAGCTGGGCCCGTGTCACCTTGCCGTCGCGTTCTAACATGTCAATGACCGGTAGCGCCACGTTGACGGGAATGGAGAATCCAACCCCTTCTACGCTCGCCTCGGCGATTTTCATCGAGTTGATTCCGACGAGTTCTCCCCGAATGTTGATGAGGGCACCGCCTGAATTTCCCGGGTTGATGGCCGCATCCGTCTGAATGACTTCCGCGTTATAATCCATCAAGCCGTCACTGTTCGTATCGACCGGCACCGTCCGCTCGACACCACTGACGATACCACGGGTGACCGAGTTTGAGAAGACACCGAGCGGATTTCCGATGGCCATAACGGTCTCCCCGGCTTGAAGGACGGTAGAGTCGCCAAGTACGATCGGCTTCGCTTCGATATTTTTCGGTAACTCCACTTCGGCGACCGCCAAGTCATTTAGCGGGTCTTCGCCTAAAATGGTTGCCGAGGCGATTTGGCCATCGGAGAAGGCAATGTTGACCTCGTCTGCTTCTTCGATGACATGGAAGTTCGTGACGATATAGGCCGTGTTTCCTTCTACTTTATAGATGACGCCAGAGCCCGCACCCGCCTCCCATTGCGAGTCCGAGGTGAACGCTCGCTGGATATTGGTGATGCTGACGACGGACGTCTTCGCACCGAGTACAGCCGTTGTGACGTCCGATTCGGTGACGGTGACGGCCTGTTCGGTCCGTGTCAGTTCATTCGTCACAAAACGAGAGGTCGGCGAATCCCAGAGCATCACGATGACAAAAAACAAAGCCGCTCCTAAGAATCCGCCAACCCCTCCGAGTAACAACGGTTTTATATTAGGTCTCGGCTTATGGCGTACGTGCTCCTCTTGCTTCGGTCGCCATTCGCTCCGAGACGGGTACGTCGATTTTTCTTCTGTTGATTCGTGTACTTCAGGTTCGACGTCTTGAGGTTCATACTCATGGTGTCTCTCTTCGTTCACGACGCGTCCCCCCTTCAAGACAGTGTGATATCTGTCTTTTCCCAAGTTTCCTTATAAAGAAACGAGTGAAGTGGGGATTGTCGGGTCCGTGTCGCACAATTTGATTCGACCTAAATCAACGTCTCGCATGCCGAGTGTTTGCGAGACGCTCATCTGTGCGAGCTCTTTCATGTTATTGTCCTTACTCAAATGGGCCAAATAGATTCGTTTCGTGCGGTCTCCGATGACCTCACTCATCGCGATGGCCGCATCTTCGTTCGAGACGTGGCCATAATCGCCAAGAATCCGTCGTTTGACACTCCATGGATAACGTCCCATCTGTAGCATCGAAACGTCATGGTTCGATTCAAAGATGAAGTCGTCCGCTCCACGGATGACCCCTTTCATCCGGTCCGAGACATAACCCGTATCGGTGATATGGGCCAAACGCTTCCCGTCATGGGCAAACTGATAAAACATCGGGTCTGCCGCATCATGGCTCACGTTGAACGTCTCGAGTTCAATATCACCGAACTGTTTCACGTCGCCCACTTCGATTTGAAACTTCAAAGCAGGGTCGATTTTTCCAATCAGTGATTCCATCGCTGCCCATGTCTTCGCATTCGCATAAATCGGTAAATTATACTTTCGTGCTAGTATCCCGACACCTTTGATGTGGTCGGAGTGCTCATGGGTGACGAGCAGTGCGTCGATCCCATCAAACGACCGACCGATGGCTTCGATGCGCTGTTGCATCGCTTTTCCGGTCAATCCGGCATCGACGAGCAGCTTCGTCCGTTCCGTCTCGATATAGAGGGCGTTTCCGGTCGATCCGCTCGCTAACACACTATACTGTAAACTCACACCATCACTCCTTTCATTCTTTCGTTTCAAACTCGACACGTTCGACGGTTCCGTCGATGGCGTTGACAAAATACACGTGGTCATCAATCGCGATGGACCAAAGTGGTGGCATGATAATCAAACTGCCTGAGCTGTCGAGTGGTAAGCTATAAAACCCGGTGTTAATGGCCCGCATCTCTTGGTTCGGTTGGAAATACTTCCGGGACGCAAGTTGAGAGATGGCTTCACTGGCCGTCAGCACGAGGTCGTCTTGTGTTTTCGACGAGAGATTTTTTAAATGACGCTGTTTATAATCCGTCACTTCAAACGCATCGTTCAACTGAATGAGGATGAGGGACGGGCCGATATACATTTCCGTGTCCCCTTCGACCTCTGGAGTCGAGAAGATTTTGTTGTCCTCGAACGTTTGGACGAACGCGATTTGTCTCGTCGCTTCATCGTATCGCCAATACGCATACTCATTCCCGAATGGAACGTATTCTGCTACAAATGTTGAAGCGGTCGTCCGTAAATCTTTCGCATCGAGCGGGACCGGCTGTTTCAACTCGACTTCGAGCTGCATGTTGTCGAGCGTCGTCGCCAGTTGCGCATCCCGATTTTTGGTGATCATCGCAGCCGACATTTCTTCAGACGATCCCGTCAAATATCCGATATCCCGACCCATCCGTGGCAATTTTGCCGGATCGACATTCCTTTGGTCTAAAATCTGCGTAATGGAGGTGTTATCATTCGTCACGACCTCGGTCGCCCATGTTTCCGTCAACAATTGGAATAACAGATAGATGTTCAAGGCGAGGAAGGCGAAGATTAAAATCGTTTTCGCTTTACTCCAGTCCACGATACATCATCCTTTCTGTCCAACCGTCTTTTTGATTGAATGGCACCCAACGTCCTGCCTCACGCACGAACCAGTTCGGCGAGAACGTCACATAGCGGCTCGTGTCCTCGTTATATTCGATTTCATAACCGATTCGAATCTCGGTCACGTTCTCAAAACGTCCGGAATTGATGAGCGTACCGAGCACTTCATCCGCATCGGCCAACTGTGTCGTGCCGACCGTGATCAACCGATCGATTTCCAAGTGGTGACGCGTAATGGAACGGACTTGCGCGCCATCGTTTTCCACACGAAGTGTGGATAAGTCGATCGCATCATTGTTGATAAACGCTTCACGCTGACTAAAGACGGGGTATCCTTTCACGTGAAAACGGAATACGGTCGTTTCAAACCCTTTATTGGCTGGCGTGATGGCATCGAATCGAAGAGACAATCCTTGATTCTCAGATGCATCATCGACCCATCCCCCGTGGAAGTTTACAAATTCCACAATCGAATCTAATCCAAGTGCCGTATCGCGCTCGGTGCTGTTACGTGACAAGTTCCGATAGCGACTGGCGTTCAGTTTCGCATCATATTCTGCCACGCTGACACCGTTCGTCAATGCACCGACCGAGCTCGCCGGGTCGACTTCTTGGACGTTCGGGTCGCCCGGGAAGAACGTGTCGCGCATCCAATCGAGACGCGCATCGATTTGAATCGACGATACGTCGTATGCGAACAATTCATTCATCTCAGGTCCGACGACTGGGATGTAATTCACACGTTCATCGGTATATGTCACCCGTTTCATCGTCCGACTCGAATTTTTTAGGAAAAGACTGTTCACATCGCCGTTTCCGACTTTCGTCAATTTCCCTTCCCAAATCGATTGGTCGCTCATGATGGCACGGATATTAAACGCATTCTCATCCATATAAATCAGAATTCGCTGTGGGATTTTCCCGGACAGGCTGTACGTCCCGGGAAGCATATAGCTAAGCGTGTCCGCATAGTAAGCCTCCGGTAAAATCAGTTCGAGCCCTTCGTTGATATTCGAATAGAAGCTCGGAATGTTTTTTGCGGCGAGTGGTTTGAACTCGCTCGCTTCGAACGAGTCACGAATGACACGCATCAGTTGCTTCGGTGTATTTTTCGATGCAAAGACAGCATTGTTGTCATGCACAACCGCTTGAGTCGGGATGATGACTTGATTTGCCCGACGCTGTAGTGACTCGTCCACCGTCGTCAATTGCGTCTCCGATTGGACGGCCTGATAGGTAGGATGATAATCCCACAAGATGATGGTTTGAACAATCGACGTGACGATTAACGTGAGCAAAATGAACGACTTCCACAGTTCCGGCTTTGCAATCGTAAACCGTTTCATCAATCATTCACCTCCACAATCGTATCGAACGGAATCGTGAAGTAAATCGTCGTACCGCGACCAAATTCACTCTCCGCCCAGATGTCGCCACCATGAGCGGATACGACTTCCTTCGCAATCGATAGACCAAGTCCGGTTCCACCAATATTACGTGCCCGTGCCTTATCGACACGATAGAAGCGTTCGAAAATTTTCTTCAAGTTCGACTTCGGAATCCCGACCCCTTCATCCTTGATACCGATGACGAGGCGTTTCGCCCGAAGCATCGTCCGGAACGTAATCGTTCCGCCTTCTGGGGAGAACTTGATGGCGTTCGTGATGATGTTGTCGATGACCTGGGTCATCTTATCTTGATCGGCATGCACGTAGACGCGACGCTTCATCAGTTTACGACGGAATTGGATGGCGTCCCCTTTCGTCATCTCGTGACGATCGATGATATCGTTAAAGAACTGTACAAAGTCGAACTTCACTTTCTGCATCTTATATTCTTTACTGTCCATCTTCGAGAGTTGCAACAAGTCGTTGACGAGGCGAATCATCCGCTCCGTCTCGTTTTGTGTCGTCTCTAAGAAGCGTGGTGCCAGCTCATCGTCCTGGTACGCCCCTTCGGCGAGAACCTCCAAATAGCTTCGCATCGTCGTGAGTGGTGTCCGCAACTCGTGACTGACGTTCGCAACAAACTCACGGCGGTCTTGTTCGACCTGTTCTTGCTCCGTGACGTCGTGTAAGACGACGATGAGACCTGTGATCGGCCCACTATGTTTTTGAATCGGCGAGAAGTAGGCACGGACGAGGAACAACTCTTCATCCGTACTGAGGTCAATCAGCTTCGTCGGCATCGTCCCGTCTTCCGGAATGACGATTTCCTCTTCGAATGCGAGGAGACTTTGTAAGTTCATCCCCATCGCCTCTTCTTCAGCGACCCCGATCATGTCGCGCGCCTGGTCATTCATCAAAATGACGCGTAACGAACGATCGGTTGCGACCACACCGTCCGACATGTTCTCCAGGACACTCGTCAAACGACGGCGCTCCGCCTCCGTCGTCGCGTTCGCTTCCATCAACTCGTCCGTTAATTCGTTGAACGCATAAGCGAGTTGACCGACCTCGTCATCCGAATACACTTTAACCTTCCGCGAGAAATTCCCTTTCCGCATCTCGACGGCCTGTCTCCGCATATCGGCAATCGGTCGCGTAATCGTGCGTGACAAGAGAATTCCGAGGAACGAGGTGATGATGAGCGCAATCAACGTTCCCGTTGCGAGGATACGTGTCACTTGCTCCATCTGATTGTAAATAGACTTCATCGACGCCTCGATATAGATCATCCCGGTCGTCGTTCCATCGACTTCCGATTTAATCGGAACGGCGACGACACGCATCCGGTCATTTGAGTCTTCATAGACAAGCGTTTCTTGTGCCCCACCTGTCGCGAATGACTTCTGAATGAACGTGCTCGCCGTCCGTTGTCCGACGAGACTTTGATTGTTTTGGTTCGAGGTCGCCCGTACGACACTATTCGTGTCGATGATTTGGACTTCTCGAATGTCGTCAGCTAGCGTCGTGCTCTCTGTAAAATCAGACAGCAGCTGATCCATTAACTGGTTCAACTGCTGATCCGTAGTCGAGTCACTCCCGTTCGCTGCGATCCCCTCACTGACGTTATAGCTCAGTAGGTTCGCCCGGTCGACGAGTGACTGCGAGAAGTTGTTGATGTATTGCCGTTCCAAAGAACGCACAAAGTACACGCCGATGACTTGCATCGCAACGAGAATGAGCAGCGCATAGATGACGACGAGCTTCCACTGGATTGATTTAAAGAAGTTCGTCCGTTTCATCGTTTAATCTTCTTCTCCTGCCTTCAAATAATACCCGACGCCGCGACGTGTGATGATGTACGTCGGTGTCGATGGGTTATCCTCTACTTTTTCACGAAGACGACGTACGGTAACATCCACGGTACGTACATCACCGAAGTAATCATAGCCCCACACCGTCTGAAGCAAGTGTTCACGTGTCATCACTTGTCCGATGTTTTGCGCGAGGTAATGAATCAATTCGAACTCGCGATGCGTCAATTCGATTTTTTCATCCCGTTTCGTCACCATGTACGAGTCCGGATGAATCGTCAAGTCGCCGATCACGATATCGTTCGCGTTCGCCCCCTTCGACTCTTGTGCCGGTGCCGTCGCATGACGTCGCATGTTCGCTTTGACACGCGCCAACAACTCGCGTGAGCTGAACGGTTTCGTGACGTAGTCGTCCGCCCCAAGTTCTAGTCCGAGCACCTTGTCGATCTCGGAATCTTTCGCCGTCAACATAATGATCGGCATATCATACTTCTTTCGTACCTCGCGACATACTTCCATGCCATCCTTGAGCGGAAGCATGATGTCGAGCAAGATGAGATCGGGTTGAATCTCTTCTACTTTCACGAGCGCGTCTTCGCCGTCGTAGGCGACATGCACCTGGTATCCTTCTTTTTCAAGTTTAAACTTCAATATATCTGCGATTGGTTGTTCGTCATCTACCACTAAAATCGTACGATCCATTCAGTGAGTCCTCCTCTTATCATTAAACGTACATGCCTACATTGTAACTCTTTTTATACAGCTTAGAAAGCGTGGTCCATTTCCACGGAAATGAAAAAGGGAGCCCGATGGCTCCCTTTCTTATGCTTCGTAAATATCACGCAAGATAACCGTCTGTTCACGAGCCGGTCCGACCGAGAACGTCAACAATTCGATTCCTGTCAATTCCTCGATGCGACGCACGTAACGCTGTGCGTTTTCTGGAAGGTCGTCGAAGTTACGGACGCCCGTAATGTCTTCTGTCCAACCAGGAAGTTCTTCATATACCGGTACACACTTCTCAAGGACGCGGAAGTTCGGCGGATATTCGTCGAGATGCTTTCCTTCATACTCATATGATGTACAAATCTTGAGCGTCTCAAGACCCGTCAATACATCGATTGAGTTGAGGCAAAGGTCTGTGATCCCGCTGACACGACGTGAGTGACGAACGACGACGGAGTCGAACCAGCCGACACGACGTGGACGACCAGTTGTCGTTCCGTATTCTTTCCCGACTTCACGGATTGTATGACCGATCTCGTCATCGAGTTGTGTCGGGAATGGACCGTCACCGACGCGTGATGTATATGCCTTACAGACACCGACCACGTGATGAATCTTCGATGGACCGATTCCGGCACCACTTGATACGCCACCTGACGCTGCGTTCGATGATGTGACGAACGGGTACGTTCCGTGGTCGATATCGAGAAGGACACCTTGTGCCCCCTCAAAGAGAACCTTCTTCTCTTCATCGAGTGAATCGTTCAAAACGACCGATGTATCGCACACGTATTTCGCAAACTGTTGGCCATACGCGTAGTACTCTTCGAAAATGTCATCAAATTCGACTGGGTCGACCTCGTACATTTTCACGAACATGCGGTTTTTTAGTTCGAGCACGGTCTTTAACTTCTCTGCGAAGACTTCTTTGTCGAGAAGGTCGGCGATGCGAATCCCGATGCGTGCCGCTTTGTCCATATAGGCTGGACCGATTCCTTTCAGAGTTGTCCCGACTTTCGCGTCACCTTTCGCCTCTTCCTCAAGACGGTCTTGAAGCTGGTGATACGGCAAGATGATATGGGCACGGTTCGAAATCCGAAGGTTATCCGTGCTCACACCGCGTTCGTGTAAGTAAGCGAGTTCTGTCACGAGTGATTTCGGGTTGACGACCATCCCGTTCCCGATGACACACGTTTTATCCGAGTAGAAGATCCCAGACGGAATGAGGTGAAGTTTATATTTCGTATCATTGAAGACGATCGTGTGACCAGCGTTGTCTCCCCCTTGATAACGCGCGACGACTTCGGCTTGTTTCGATAAGAAATCGGTGATTTTCCCTTTCCCTTCATCGCCCCACTGCGTTCCCACTACGACTACTGATGACATAATGAATCCTCCTTATTAATCAACGTTCTGTTCAAACCATCCGTAAGTGTACACTTGAAAAGCAAGAAAGTCAATCGAATACCGAACGTTTTATATAAGATGTAACTATTCGTTCGTTATTTTACCTATACCTATATAAAAAAAGACACCACCGACGTTACATCGGTGGTGCGAAGGCTTGCGTCTCCATGTTGACGAACTTGTTATACTCTTTCCGGAAGGAGAGCTTGACCGTACCGGTCGGACCGTTACGTTGTTTCGCAATGATAATTTCAATCGTGTTGGCGTCCTCACTCTCTTTATCGTAATAGTCATCACGATAGAGGAAGGCGACGATATCGGCATCTTGCTCAATGGCTCCCGATTCACGGATATCCGACATCATCGGTCGCTTGTCTTGACGACTCTCGACTCCACGAGAGAGCTGCGACAAGGCGATGACAGGTACTTGTAGTTCCCGCGCAATCGCTTTGAGGGTACGTGAGATCTCTGATACTTCCTGTTGCCGGTTCTCGCCTGGTTTTCCGTTCCCGACGATGAGCTGCAAGTAGTCAATCATGATCATTCCGAGACCATATTCCTGTTTCAAGCGACGACACTTCGCCCGAATCTCATTGACCCGAAGACCCGGCGTATCGTCGATATAGATGCCCGCTTGCGAGAGCGACGACATCGCGAGGGAAAGACGACCCCAGTCCTCTGCTTCTAGGCGACCCGTCCGTAGGCGCTGGGCATCGATGTTTCCTTCCGCACACAACATACGCATGACGAGTTGCTCGGCCCCCATCTCCAAACTGAAGATGGCGACGTTCTCGCCTGTACGGACCGCAACGTTTTGCGAGATGTTCAAGGCGAATGCGGTCTTCCCGACAGATGGACGGGCGGCCACGATAATTAAATCGTTTCGTTGGAAACCGGCCGTCATCTTATCCAAATCCGTGAATCCGGTCGCAATCCCGGTGATTTCACCGCTCGATTGATGCAGTTTTTCAATCGTTGAGTATGCATCGGATAGGACGGAACCGATCGGGTGGAAACTCGATTGCCCTTTTCGTTGCGATACTTTTAAAATGTTTCGTTCGGCATCAGACAAAACGGAATCGACCTCGTCTTGACGCTCATACCCATCCGAGACAATGTTTGTTGCCGTTCGAATCAATCGGCGAAGTGCCGCCTTTTGATCGACGACGTTCAAGTAATAACCGATGTTGCCGATGGCCGGGACGGATTCCGCGACCTCTGCCAAATAGTTGAGGCCGCCAATCTCGTCTAAAATCCCTTGCGCCTGCAATTCAGAGCTAAGCGTGACCAAGTCGACCAGTTCACCTCGGTCATTGATTTTTAACATCGCTTCAAAGATGCGCTGGTGGCTGACACGATAAAAGTCGTCCGGGTCGACCCGTTCCGAGGCCGTAATCAATCGATCCGAATCGAGGATGATTGCCCCTAAGACGGCTTGCTCCGCTTCCACACTATGCGGTGGTGTATTGACTTGAATCGCATCACTCATCCGTCTCTACCTCACCTTCAAGCTTCTTGTACATGTACGTTCAACGTCGCGACGACGTCATGGTGCAACTTCACAGGCACTTTCGTGAAACCGAGCGCCTTGATTGGGTGCTCGAGTTCAATTTTGCGCTTATCGATTTTGTAACCCATTGTTTTAAGGGCATCCGCGATTTGTTTGCTTGTGACCGAACCGAACACGCGACCACCTTCACCGGCTTTTGTCGTGACGGCGATCGTCTCTTTTTCAAGTTTCGCTTTTAGTTGTTGTGCTTCTTTCAACTCTTCTTCTGCAGCCTCTTCGGCACGACGTTCTTTCGCCGCGAACGCTTTTAGGTTTCCAGGTGTCGCTTCAACCGCCAAGTTTTTCTTGAACAAGACGTTTTTCGCGTAAGCGTCTGCCACGTTCTTCACTTCTCCAGCTTTCCCTTGACCTTTTACATCTACTTTCAAAATGACTTTCATTCTGATTCCTCTCCTTCAGTTTCATCTGTTACGTAATGATCGATTGCCTCTTTCAGCATGGCATTCGCTTGTTCACGACTCACTTCAAGTTGTGTGGCCGCATTCGTCAAATGACCACCACCATCGAGCATTTCCATGATGACCTGGACATTGACATCACCGAGCGACCTTGCGCTGATTCCCGTGCGTCCGTCCGGTAAGATCGCGATGACGAACGACGCTTTGACGCCTTCCATATTCAGCAACTGGTCCGCGGACTGCGCAATCAGCACTTGGTGATGTGCCTCGTCGTCAGAAGCGACGGCAATCGCCATACCACCTGCATAAATTTCGGTGTTTCTTAAAATCTGCGACTGCTCGATATAAGCATCGAGGTCCTGACGCATAAAGTGTTGTACGAGAACCGTATCAGCACCTTGAATTCGTAAGAACGATGCCGCATCAAACGTACGAGAGCCCGTACGGAGTGTGAAGCCTTTCGTATCGACCATGATTCCAGCCAAGAGTGACGTCGCCTCTAAAATCGAAAGTTTACGGCTCCCTGCTTGATATTCGATTAACTCCGTCACGAGTTCACTCGTCGACGAAGCATACGGTTCCATATACACGAGGACCGGGTCTTCAATGAACTCTTCGCCGCGACGGTGATGGTCAATCACGACGACGCGTTCTGACCGGTACAAAATATCTTTCGAAATGACGAGTGACGGGCGGTGTGTATCGACAACGACGAGAAGTGTCTGTTCGTCGATGAGCGGTTGCGCCTCGTACTCGGTCAAAAATTGACTGTATAGCGAGTCATCGTTCTCCACTTCCTGAACGAGTCGCTGAATACCAACACTTGTCTCACCGGACGGGACGACGACGTATGCTTCACGTCCCACAAACTCGGCCAATTTCATAATCCCGATGGAAGCCCCGAGCGAATCCATATCTGGATTTTTATGTCCCATGACAAGGACACGGCTCGATTCCCGAATCAGATCGCGCATCGAGTTCGAGATGACACGCGCTCGGACACGCGTCCGTTTCTCTGTCGGGTTTGTCTTCCCTCCAAAGAAGCGAACTTTTCCGTTATGGCGTTTGACGACGGCCTGGTCACCACCACGGCCGAGACCTAAATCGAGGCTCGACTGCGATAGATTGCCTAACTCCGTCAACGTCGTCTCCCCGCATCCGATACCGATGGATAGCGTCAATGGAATTCTCTGTTCCTTCGTCGCGTCACGTACTTCATCTAAAATCGAGAAGCGATTGTTTTCAAGTTCCGACAACGTCCGCTCATTCATGACGAGGAAGAAGCGGTCCGCCGCTGTACGACGCATATAGATGTGATGTCGCTGTGCCCATTGGTTGAGAAGCACCGTCACACGACGATTGACCTCGCTTCGGACTTGTTCATCCACTGCAGTCGACATCTCATCGTAGTTATCCAGATACAAAATACCGATGACTGTCTGCGTTTGAGCATATTTTTGCTCCATCTCTGCTTCTTCAGTCATGTCAAATAAATATAATGTTTGATGTGCTTGATTATAAAAGACACGATAGACGCGGTCGCCCACTTCAATCGTAGCCTCATCCTCTTCCTCTTCAATCAGTTCATCGAATGCGGAATGAAGGGCGTCAAGTGGTACACCAATCGCCATCTCAAGTTCAAAAATCAATCGCGATTGTTCGTTATACCAACTGATGCGTCGATCTTGGTCAAAGACTAAAATTCCGATCGGCATCGTCGTCAACGCTTCTTTTCCGACCTCTTCGATTTGATGAGAGAGTGAGAGGACATACTGTTCCCAATTTTTACGCTCCCGTCGCAACGTTACTTGCTGATAGATGAAAAAAATCAGCGTGCCCATAAACAGGGTGATTGCCGCCACGATGCTATAGAACGCCAATCCTAACGAAACAAGGAATCCAATTACATAGGGAACCATGTGTCGCGCGTATTGGTTCTTCACGGATGTTATTGCTTCACCACTGTGCATGTATGCCTCCTAAAATGAGTAATGTTCACCCATGGAATCGTAAAGGTTTCTGCTCTATCATACCATATCCGTCGGTTTCACTTACACACTTACAAACAAGATGAAATACAAAAAAACGACTTATCCAAAAGGATAAGCCGTTCGTCAAACCTTACTCTGCAACGTATGGAAGCAAAGCCATTTGACGTGAACGCTTGATAGCGACAGTAAGTGGACGTTGGTATTTCGCTGAAGTACCAGTCACACGACGTGGAAGAATTTTACCACGCTCCGAAACGAAGCGTTTGAGCAATTCTACGTCTTTATAATCGATATGAGTGATGTTGTTCGACGTAAAGAAACATACTTTACGACGACGACGACCTCCTGGACGACGTGCCATGTGAAGACCTCCTTTATAAGTTAGTTTTTATTGTCCGTGATGATTAGAATGGCAAATCATCATCTGACAAGTCGATTTTGCCGCCACCCGAGAACGGATCTGCGTCAAAACCTTTATTTGAAGACTGGTTTGAGGACTGAGATGAAGTCGAAGCGGCTCCTGCGCCCCATCCTGATCCACTTGATTCACCACCACCGAAGACATCTCCAGACGGTGCTTGCTCACGTTGCCCTGAGGCTCCGCGTGGTTCGAGGAAGCGTACGCTATCGGCAACTACTTCTGCCCGGTAACGACGTTGGCCATCTTGTCCTTCGTAACTACTGATTTGAAGGCGACCGTCAACGCCGGCCATGCTGCCCTTTTTCAAGTATTGTGCTACGTTCTCTGCTTGTTTGCGCCAAACGACACAATCAATAAAGTCCGTCTCGCGCTTCCCATCTTGTCCAGCGAATGGACGATCGCAAGCGAGAGTAAGGCGTGTTACGGCGATTCCGCTCTGCGTATAACGCATTTCGGGATCGCGAGTCAATCGACCAACTAACACAACTCGGTTAATCATCTCCAAGCTCCCCTTTCACGATACGAAACGTTAAGGATTAACGCTCGTCTTTTGTTGTCATTTGACGGACAACGTCGTCAGAGATCTTCATGAGACGCTCTGTTTCTAAGATCGCTTTAGGTTCAGCAACGATGTTAAGAAGAACGTAGTGTCCTTCGCGCATCTTGTTGATTTCATAAGCGAAACGACGTTTACCCATGTCTGTTGTTTTTTCAACAGTACCACCGTTTTCAGTGATGACGTTGTTGAAGCGCTCGATTAAAGCTTTCTTCGCTTCCTCATCAACTGATGGACGGATAATGTAAAGAAGTTCGTATTTACGCATTATCTTTCACCTCCTCTTGGACTAACGGCCCCTACCGGTTGTAGGAGCAAGGAGCAAACAATTGTTTTACTCACGTCATAATATACTATCAAACTTCCCTGACTTTTACAACACGTTTCCGTAAATCAACTTATACGTTGAAGCGGAATGTGACAACATCGCCATCTTGGAAGACGTATTCTTTTCCTTCTGAACGAAGTTTTCCTTGTTCTTTCACGGTCGTCATGTTGCCTGCTGCCGAAAGGTCCTCATAAGACACGACTTCAGCACGGATGAACCCACGTTCGAAATCAGAGTGGATGACACCGGCACATTGTGGTGCTTTCATCCCTTGTTTGAACGTCCATGCGCGTACTTCTTTCTCACCCGCTGTGAAATATGTCGCGAGACCGAGTGTCGAATACGCTGCACGAATCAATTGATCAAGTCCTGACTCTTCGATACCGAGGTCTTGTAAGAATTCGAGACGTTCTTCCGGTTCAAGCTCAGCGATTTCTTCTTCGATGCGTGCACAGATGACGATCACTTGCGCTCCTTCTGTTGCCGCATGGTCACGTACCGCTTGGACGTGTTCGTTCGCATCCGCGTCTGCTACTTCTTCTTCACTGACGTTTGCCACGTACAACATCGGCTTCATCGTCAATAGTTGGAAGTGCTTCACGATTGCCAATTGGTCTTCCGTGAGCTCTGCAACACGGGCAGGACGCTCTTCTTCTAAGACGGCTTGTACGATTTCAAGTGCCTCAAGTTCTTGTGCAGCACCTTTATCTTTTGATTTGACCATTTTTTGAACACGCGTGATACGTTTTTCAACCAACTCGAGGTCAGCTAAAATCAATTCGAGGTTAATCGTCGTGATGTCATCAATCGGTGAGACGCGACCCGCAACGTGCGTGATGTTCTCGTCTTCAAAACAACGGACGACTTGGCAAATCGCATCCACTTCGCGAATGTTCGCCAAAAATTTGTTTCCGAGTCCTTCACCTTTTGATGCACCTTTTACGATGCCGGCGATATCTGTAAACTCGAATGCTGTTGGCACTGTCTTTTTCGGTTTGACGAGTTCCGTCAATCGATCTAGACGTGCGTCTGGTACTTCTACGACGCCGACGTTCGGGTCGATTGTCGCGAACGGATAGTTGGCCGCTTCGACTCCTGCTTGTGTAATCGCATTAAACAATGTCGATTTCCCGACGTTTGGCAATCCGACAATTCCTGCTGTTAATCCCACTAGTATTTCCTCCTCATCCGGTGTTTCCCGGGAAATGTTAAGCCGTCTGTGGAGTGGGTACATTTAGTACACCACACCGTCACATCCTTCACAATTATAGTTAGTCCACGATTAAACCGCAACTCACGTTCATAACCTAAAGAAAAACGCCGCTTATTCGGCGGCGTTCCCTTGTTCAAGCACTTTCTTAAATCGCTTATCAAAGTCACGGCGTTGCATGAGCACGCTTGCTCCGCAGCCTTGACACTTGATGCGAATATCCATCCCTACACGTGTGATTTGCCAGCGGTTCGTCTTGCAGGCATGTGGTTTTTTCATTTCCACAATATCATTCAACGCATATGATTTACTGTGCATTTTCTGCTTCTCCTCCTTTAGGAGTCGGGGATGGTGGCAACATGACCGTCCGTGGGTACGGAATTTCAATGCCACGTTGGTCGAATCCTGCTTTCAATTCTTTGTGCAGAATGCGTCCGGCAGCAAAGTGTTGCGTCGGTGGGACTTCTGCCATCAAACGATAGACGACTTCTGAAGCTCCAAGTGACTGTACACCAGCAAGGGTAATCGGTTCGATGAAGAGGTCGTGATACTTCGCTTCGACTTCTTTCGCAATCTCTTTGATTGCCGTCTCGACGTGCTCCATATCCTCTTCATATGCGACACCGACATCGACGACCGCTACACTGTTTTCAAGTGAGTAGTTTGTCACTTGCATGATTTGTCCGTTCGGAATGATTGAAATCTGTCCGTTCAGTCCTTTAAGTTTCGTCGTCCGAATTCCAACTTCGATGACGACCCCTTCGACTTGCTGATTCAAACTGACGTAATCCCCATTTTTATACTGATTTTCAAAGATGATGAACGCACCTGTAATGACGTCCTTCACTAAACTTTGTGCACCGAAGGAGATGGCAAGACCTGCTACCCCGGCCGATGCGATTAAACCGGCGATATTTACACCGAATTGTCCAAGAACCGTCAAAACCATAATCAACCCGATCACATAACGGATTGTGTTTTGTGCCAGTTTTAATAACGTTTCATTCTGTCGCTGGGCGACGATATCATGCTCTTTTATTTTACGGAGCGTAAACACGCGTTCGACCATCGTCGTCAAAATGCGTGTCGCGATATATAAACCAAGGATGATGAGCGCCACACCGGCGAGCTTGATCCCTAAACCAATCCACATATCGGTATCTTTAAAGTACTCGACGAATTGGTTTACACTATCGATTGTTTCATCCGCAACCGTGCTTAAATCTTTTTCTGTATTTTGCGAAGCCATCTTTTCACCTCAAAAGTCGTAGATTCTAAATCATCAAAACATATTTCACGACTTTTCTCAAACGCTGCATTCGGAAGTTAGAAATTTTCCACTTTTGGGAAAGGGTTAATACGAGATCAATCCCCCACTGCAACTAGGAATAGGCAGCTTAGAAGAGAGGATGAGATTCATGCCGTTTCGCTTAAAACCTCATAAACCATACTCTTTCTTCATTGAACACACTGAGCGGAGTGGATCCAGATTGCTTGCGGACCAACTTCATGAGCAGTTGGTCAATGAAACACATCGCCCCATCGTCCTTGTTTGCATCGGTTCGGACCGCTCGACCGGTGACTCACTCGGTCCCCTCGTCGGGACATTTTTAGAAGAACGTCACATTCGGAATCTACATGTATATGGCACGCTAACCAAACCGGTTCACGCGCTCAATTTGGTCGAAACACTTCATGAGATTCAAACACGTTTCCATCAACCACTCATCATTGCCATTGATGCTTGCCTCGGACGTTTATCGAGCGTCGGGTACGTCTTCTTCTCTGAAGGACCACTTGCTCCGGGTGCGGGTGTTCAAAAAGAACTTCCGGCAGTCGGTGCTTACAACATTAAAGCCGTCGTGAACGTGAGCGGATTCATGGAAATGATGATTCTACAGAATACGCGACTCCATCTCGTGTACGAACTCGCTCGTTTCATCACCGATGGATTTGTTGATTTTGATGCACGAATTGGGCGCCTTCATCACGAAGAGACCGCCATCACTCGACTTCGTCAGTCACGGAACGAATCAAAATCCTGAGGAGAAAGTAACGTCAACAATTGTTCCAAATCATCTTGGGAAAAATACTTGAGCTCTAACACACCACCTTTTCGGCGTGGACGAATCGACACATCCATTTGAAGACGCTCTGCGAGCACCGCTTCGACCGCTTCGATATCGGCGTTCGATTGCTTCAGCGTCTTTTTTTCTGTGCGCTCTTTTTGTAAATATCGCTCGAGGCGACGAACCGTCCAATGCTCGGCAATGACTCGTTTCGCAATCTGTTCCATCGCTTGTTCTGATTTCATGCCGGTGATGGCACGCGCATGGCCCATCGTCAAATCTCCGACCATGACCGCATGTTGGACGGCACTCGGCAACCGGAGCAGGCGTAGGCTGTTTGTCACGTGACTCCGGCTCTTTCCGACACGATCGGCCAACTGTTGTTGGGTCAGACCTAACGTCTGCATCAACTGTTCATAGGCAACGGCCTCTTCAATGGCGTTCAAGTCCGCCCGCTGAATGTTTTCAATCAATGCCAACTCCATGACACGATCGGAGTCCGCCGTGACGACGAGTGCAGGAATGTCTTCTTTCCCCGCGAGCTTCGCTGCTTGAAAACGTCGTTCCCCAGCAATGATTTCATAATACCCCGTCGCTTTTCGAACGACGATTGGTTGCAACACACCATATCGCTCGATGGATTGACGCAACTCTTCTAGTTTTTCCACCTCAAATTGTTTCCGGGGCTGATTCGGGTTTGGGCGAATGAATTTTAAGGCTAATCGTTCCATCTACAAACCTCCTTCATCGTATGAAAAAGCACGGACTCATTTTTGAGGCCGCGCTTTCGGGATGCGAATTCGAATTTCAACAAATTCCTCTTCGTCTACTTCTTCAGTTTGGACATCAATCCCTGTTTTCCCAATCAAATCGATTGAGTCACGAATCGTGTTGATGGCGATTCGTGTATCGCGCGCAAAACTTTTCGTTCGACGACGTTGCTTTTTCGGCTTTCGCTTCTCTTCTTCAATTGGTGTTGTTAAAAAGGCGACGCGTTCTTCCGTCTCTTTGACGTTGAAGTCCTGTTCCAACACTTCTGCGAGTACTTGGAGTTGTAATCCTTCTTCCTTTAGCGGTAACAACGCACGGGCATGCCGTTCATTGATCCGCCGATCGCGAAGCGACTGCTTCACATCTTCCGGCAATTTTAACAAACGCAATTTATTCGCAATCGTCGACTGACTTTTCCCCAGACTTTTCGCGAGTGCATCTTGCGTCAATCCGTTCAGAGCGAGTAAACGATCGTATGCTTCCGCCTCTTCGATTGGACTTAACTGTTCACGTTGCAAGTTTTCGATCAAGGCGAGCGCGGCTGTTGTATCATCGTCCATATCGCGAACGATTGCTGGAATCGCTGACCAACCAAGTGATTTTACTGCTCGGAAACGTCGTTCGCCAGCAATGATTTCATAGCAGTCCCCATCTGCCTTTCGAACCACGATTGGTTGAAGCAGTCCATGTTCCGAAATCGTCGTTGCCAGTTCTTCAATTTTTGCCGGTTCGAACACTTTACGCGGTTGGTAACGGTTTGGACGCAACCGTGACAACGCGAGTTCCTGCACCGTATCATCCGCTCGAACTTCCGCAATATGCGTCACGGCAACTTCGTCTTTTCGATTCACACCGAACAATTTCGCAAATCTATTCTTCAACGTCGGGCACCCCTTTATGTAAAAAAATAAGCAGACTCCACCACTGGAATCTGCTTTTGTTTCACGTGAAACGACATCATCAGATAAGTGGCTCTTTCGCCGGTGTTCCCGCTTTACGCGGATATTTCCCGGGCGTTTTTCGTAGTTTATCTACAACTACGATATTACGCTCACTCATCTCTCCTGGCAATAGGAACTGGTGTGTCGCTTTTTCTTTCCCACCTAGAACGGCTAAGGCGTTTTTCGCATCTGCCATCTCGTCAGACACCTTCGCTGCTTTCAGCGCAACGAAGTTCCCGCCCACTTTCGCGAGTGGTAAACAGTACTCCGCCAAGACGGTCATGCGTGCCACTGCACGTGCTGTGACGACGTCAAATTGCTCACGGAACTTTTTATTTTTTCCAAACTCTTCGGCACGGCCATGATGGAACGCGACACCTTCGAGCCCGAGGGCAAGCGCCAACTCGTTCAAGAAGGTGATGCGTTTGTTTAACGAATCGATGATTGTGACGTGTAAGTGTGGGAATAAAATTTTAAGCGGAAGACTCGGGAATCCTGCCCCTGCTCCGACATCACATACCGTTTCGACTTTCGTGAAGTCAAAGTGAAACGCCGCGCTGAGTGAATCATAGAAGTGCTTCAAATACACTTCCTCTCGGTCCGTGATTGCCGTTAAGTTCATTTTCTCGTTCCATTCGACGAGCATTTCGAAGTAACGCTTGAACTGAGCGAGTTGTGTCTCGTTCAGCTCAAACCCTTCCGCTCGTAACGCTTCAATAAATTGAGATTCGTTCATCGTTTCACTCCACCGTCGCATATTGTCCTTGTTCGATATAGACGAGCAAAATTGACACGTCTGCTGGGTTTACGCCCGAAATACGGGACGCCTGTCCGATCGAAAGTGGACGAACTTGTTTTAGTTTTTGTTTCGCTTCTGTCGCGAGACCACCGATCGCATCGTAATCCAAGTTCTCTGGGATTCGTTTTTCTTCCATGCGACGCATCTTCTCGACTTGTTCAAGTTGTTTTGAAATATAGCCTTCATACTTCACTTGAATCTCGACTTGTTCTTTCACTTCAAACGACAATTCTTCCGTTGACGGAACGACTGTCATGAGCGCTTCATAGGATACTTCCGGACGTTTCAACAAGATGTTGGCATGTGTCGCTTCTTTGAGGGGATGTGCACCGACCGATTCGAGCATCGCATTGACTTCAGGTGTCGGTTTTACAACCAATGAGGCGAGGCGTTTCACTTCTGTTTCAATCGCTACACGCTTCTCGTTGAGGTGAGCGTGACGATCTTCTGAGAGCAAGCCAATCTCATATCCGATATCGCTGAGTCGCAAATCTGCGTTATCATGACGCAACAAGAGACGGTATTCGGCACGCGACGTGAGAAGACGATACGGTTCGTTCGTCCCTTTTGTAACGAGGTCATCGATCAAGACGCCAATGTAGGCTTGTGATCGATCTAAGATGACCGGATCTTTTCCGAGCACTTTGCATGCAGCGTTGATTCCCGCCATGATCCCTTGGCCCGCAGCTTCTTCATAGCCGCTCGTCCCATTGATTTGACCTGCCGTGAAGAGGCCTGGAACCGCCTTTGTTTCAAGCGTCGGCCAAAGTTGCGTCGGTACGACCGCGTCATACTCGATCGCATAACCTGGACGCATCATCTCTGAGTTTTCAAGACCTGGAATCGTGCGAAGCATCTGATGTTGAACATCTTCTGGCATACTCGTCGAGAATCCTTGAACGTATACTTCTTCTGTGTCGCGACCTTCTGGCTCTAAGAAGATTTGGTGACGCGGTTTATCATTAAAGCGAACGACCTTATCTTCAATCGATGGGCAATAACGTGGTCCCGTTCCTTTAATCGCACCCGAGTACATCGGTGAACGGTGTAAGTTCTCATCAATCAATTGGTGCGTGCGCTCACTCGTGTACGTGAGCCAGCATGGGATTTGTTCAATCGGATTCAAGTCCGTCGACGTGTACGAGAAGAATGATGGATTCTCGTCTCCTGGTTGAATCTCCGTCTTCGAGTAATCGATCGTCTTCCCATCGATTCGTGGCGGTGTTCCTGTTTTGAATCGAACTAAGTCGAGACCAAGTTCTTCTAAATGTTTTGAAAGCTCGACTGATGGCATTTGGTTGTTTGGGCCACTTTCATATGCCAATTCACCAATGATGATTTGACCGCGCATGAACGTTCCCGTCGTGACGATGACCGCTTTCGCGCGATATTCTGAACCTGTGTTCGTTACCACGCCACGTACTTCTCCGTCCTCAATCAACAAACGTTCGACTAGCGCCTGACGAAGCAGTAGATTCGGTTCGTCCTCTAGCACTTTCTTCATGTGATTTTGGTATTGGAATTTGTCCGCTTGTGCACGTAATGCACGTACCGCCGGACCTTTCGATGTGTTGAGCATCTTCATTTGGATGTATGTCGCGTCAATCGCACGACCCATCTCGCCACCGAGTGCATCGATTTCACGTACGACGATTCCTTTCGCCGGTCCCCCGATTGACGGGTTACAGTACATGAATCCGACCATGTCCGGGTTCATTGTGAGCATCGCTGTTTTCGCGCCCATTCGCGCCGATGCGAGTGCCGCTTCAATTCCTGCATGCCCAGCGCCAATGACGATTACGTCAAACTCGCCTGCTGTATAAGCCATTATTGGTTCCTCCTTATTATTTCCCAAGACAAAACTGTGAAAAGAGCTGATCAATCAAGCTCTCTTGTACGGTATCTCCATTGATTTCACCAAGCGTATCCCACGCTCGACGTAAATCGATTTGGACCATATCAATCGGCATATTCATGACGGCACTATCGAGCGCCTCATCAATTTGACCAATCGTTCGTTTGATTAACTGAATGTGTCGAGCATTTGAGATATATGTCATATCCTGCGACTCGACACCTTTTGCGAAGAAGAGATTTGAGATCGCCGCCTCAAGGGCATCAATCCCCTCATCTAATAAGAGCGATGTCGCCACAATCGGACGTCCTGCCGCTAGTTTCTCTAGCTTAGAAGAATCCATGTTTTGTGGCAAGTCCGTCTTATTGATGATGATGATCGCGTTCATATCTTTGACCGCTTCGAACAATGCCTCATCCTCGATTGTTAATCCTTCATGTCCGTTTAAGACGAGAAGGACCAAATCTGCCGCTCCTAAAGCCTTTCTCGACTTTTCCACACCGATTCGTTCCACGATATCTTCCGTTTCTCGAATCCCTGCCGTATCGATCAGTTTGAGCGGGACACCTTTCACGTTGACGTATTCTTCAATCGTGTCACGTGTCGTCCCGGCAATTTCCGTGACAATCGCTTTCGTCTCTTGAACGAGCGTATTCATTAATGAGGATTTCCCAACGTTCGGTCGCCCGATAATCGCCGTGGCCAAACCCTCGCGTAAGATTTTCCCTTGTCTCGCCGTTTCGAGTAACTGCTCGAGGACACGTTTGACTTCGCCCGCCTTCTCTTCGACAATGGCCTGGGTCATCTCTTCCGCGTCATACTCCGGATAGTCGATATTGACCTCGACTGCCGCAATCGTCTCGAGCAATTGTTGACGTAACTCGCGAACAAGTCGTGACAAGCGTCCTTCCATTTGGGACATCGCGACGTTCATCGCTCGATCCGTCTTCGCCCGAATGAGATCCATGACCGCTTCCGCTTGCGATAAATCGATACGTCCGTTCAAAAAGGCGCGTTTTGTAAACTCGCCCGGTTCTGCAAGACGGATGTCGGGTTGGTCGAGAATGAGCTCAAGGACACGATTGACCGCTACGACGCCCCCGTGACAATTGATTTCGACGACGTCTTCTCGTGTGAACGTCTTTGGCGCTCGCATAATACTGACCATGACCTCGTCTACTACCTCGCCCGTATCCGGACGTGTTAATGTTCCATAATGAATGGTATGTGAATCGACTTTAGTTAAGTCTTTTCCAGTAAACACATTGCTCACTGTTTCGACCGCCAAATCGCCTGATAACCGAACGATCCCGATGGCACCTTCTCCCATCGGTGTCGAAATCGCTGTAATCGTGTCAAACTCTAGCATCTTTCTCCCTCCAAACCTAAACATCTTCTTCTATCATATGCATAACGAACCTACTATACACGATATTCGACTTGAACGAAAGAGTTGGCCCATCGATCAAGTCATTGCCATTCGACTCATCGTTTTCGTACAATAAAGGAATATATTTACATAGGAGAGAGGGCAATCTATATGAAGCAGCAAGACGCAATCCAAATCATCACCGAGCGATTAAAGCACGATGAAGCGGTTCAAGCGATTTTTATGAAGGGCTCATTCGGTCGGGGAGAAGCCGATGAACATTCAGATATCGACCTCTATGTCATGGTGCACCCCGATGAAGAGGACTCCTTTCTATCCAGACGCCTCGAATATTTAACCGCCTATCGTCCGATTCTGTTAAAAGACGAGATTTATATCGTCGCGCCACAACTCATCGCCGTCTTTGATGATTTCCTTCACCTCGACCTGTTCACGGTTACGGAAAATACGTTGAATCATCAAGACTCGATTCATGTGCTTTACGATCCGGAACAGCGGCTGGCTCGTCATGCCACTTCCCTACAATTAGACGAAGCGACAACCAGTGATCATGCATTCGATGCCGTTTGGTTCTTTTTCCAATATACAAAATCACGGAATCGAGACAATTCGATTTGGGCGATCGAAATGCTCCGACAAGGAATGTTCCATTTTGCGTATGTGTTAGCCGCTCACCATACACCGGACCGGGCATCCCTCGGTTTAAAGGATGTGGCGCAGCGACAAGCCATCGACTTATATGATTTTTACGATCAATTGACACCCGCCTCGCATGAAAAAGCCGCCCATATCTATATGGAGCGACTCAAGGAAGAACAATCTTTTTTCGCGTCACTACCCGGGTACAACGTATTCGGACCGTTCATGGAGCAGTTGATTCAACGAGAAACAAGCCGTCCTTTATGACAGGACGGCTTGTGTTAATATCGGGCTTGCCGTTTCGTCGAGCGAATCGCGAAGTAGAGGAACAGCTCAAGTACTGCAATCGCGATGAGGATTCCACCGAACAGTTGGAATAAGACGAGCAGGCTACTGAATGGATTCGTCAACATGAGAATGCCGACCCCGATCCACAATAGACTTCCAATCAAAAACCAAAGCCATCGTCCCGCCATCGATTGACGGTACCCGAGCGCCTGAATCAGGCGGATGATCCCACCGAATAAGAACAGGGCCCCGATTAAGATGGGTAAGAGACTTGCCAACGTTTCAGCGAAGAAGAAAACGACTGCCGCTAAGATCAAATAAATGACCCCCATAAAGAACCCGGGTGGCAATCCTCCCTGACGCTGTCGCATCCCTTGAATAATCATCCAAATCCCCATGATGGCCAAATAACCGGCAATGACATACACCATGACATCAAAGAAAAATCGAGGGTATAGCAGAATAAGAACACCGAGTACAAAGTAAATGACCGCTTGCCATAACGTCGAACGCTCCAGGCGATGAATGAATGCCTCCATTTTTCCACACCTCCGTATACTTGTTTCTATCTTTATTCCCTTCTCGTCAGGAGACAATCCCACAAAAAAAGCTGAGTGTCAGGAGACACCCAGCTTCATGATTATTTACGTTTTTTCTTTTTGTTTTTCTTCTCTTCTTCGGCAAGCGCTGCACGTTCTGCTTCTTTCGCAGCGATTTTCGCTTCAGCCGCAACTTTCATCTTCTCACGCATCGGGAGCATGATTGCCATCGTAACGATGATCGAGATGATATAACCGACTACCCAGTACAATGAGAGGGCAGCTGGAAGGTTGATCGACATGATGAAAATCATGACTGGGAAGATATAGAGCATCATCTTCAATTGTGGGTTCTGTTCTTGACCCGCCATCGAGATTTTTTGTTGTGCGAATGTCAAAATTGCCGCTAAGATCGGTAAGACAAATGTTGGATCCGGAGCACCGAGGTCGAACCATAAGAAGTTCGCTTCGAAAATCTCAGGTGTACGACGAATCGCATCATAGAATGCGAAGAGAATCGGCATCTGAATCAAGATTGGCAAGCAACCAGCGAGCGGGTTGATTTGGTACTCTTGATAAAGTTTCATCATCTCTTCCTGGAGTTTACGTTGTGTTTCTTGGTCTTTTGAGCTGTACTTCTCACGAAGCTTCAGCATTTCTGGTTGCAAGACCTGCATCGCACCCATACTCTTCGTCTGCTTGATCATGAGCGGAAGAATCAACAAACGAACAATGATTGTCGCGATGATGATTGAGATCCCGTATTGCCATGGACCACCCACTAAGTAAGCAACTTCCTTCAAGAGCCACGCGAGCGGCCATACAAAGTACTTCGCCCAGAAACCTTCTGTGTCAGCCGTGATTGGTTCGGACTGAATGGTAGACGGATCCACACAGCCTGCCATTAACATAATGACCGCGGTCATGGCAGCGAGTAATCCTAATTTTAGCTTTTTGCTCATAGTTCCTCCTACGCTTTCTTTATCAATTCTTTTTAACGCACACGTCTATCGGGCAATCTTATAAGACTCTGTTTATATGAGAGAACAAATTCAGATTGTCATGGTCACCGGCCTTGCTTTTTCCAGACCTTGGCTCGTTTGAATACGTGTTTCAAGCTCTCGGTCACTTCCGACTGCGTCAATGCGGTCGCAGGCTTCCGAGCAATAATCACATAATCATTCGGCGCAACATTCGGTTCGAGCAAGCGAAGCGACTCACGCATCAATCGTTTCATGCGGTTCCGTTCCACAGCATTTCCAAGCTTTTTGCTGACAGAAAGACCCACTCTGAAATGTGCTTGATCCGCTTTGAGCGTGTAGACGACAAACTGACGATTGGCCACGGAGCGTCCTTCGCGAAACACCGCTTGGAACTCTTCATTCTTTTGCAGGCGGTATTCTTTTTTCAAAATTCTCACTCCATCCTTCGCTTCAAAAATCGTCAACTAACATCATATCATATCCGCATCATTTGAACGAGCGAGAATCGATGAAATGCTACGTTTCTGTGACAAACGAAAAAATTGCCCGAGGAAAGGATCCCCGGGCAATCTTCATTTAAAATTATACAGTCAAGGCTTTACGGCCTTTACGACGACGAGCAGCAAGAATGTTGCGACCGTTTTTAGTCGCCATGCGTGCACGGAATCCGTGAACTTTCTTACGCTTACGGTTGTTAGGGTTGAAAGTTGGTTTCATGGTTACAGCACCTCCTCAAGATTAACGCTCTATTAGCAAGTTATAGTTTCATTTAAGGCAGTCTTTAAGATTATATAAATTGATTCAACAATTGTCAATGTATTTTCGGATGGTTTTCGAATTCACGCAATGAGGCACTTAGAAAGCATTCATCCACATGGATTCGATCGTATTCAAAGACGAGTAGGGGGAAGAATTCATACACAACCTTTACGTATTTTATAAACGGTCTTTATAAATAGCCACGTTGAGCCATTTTATCCACAAATTCTCGAAGTTATCCACATTTATATGTGAATAACTCCTCTTTTTTCATATTCGCATTCTTTATTTTTTCATTTTCTTCTTTTACAAAAACAATCTTTTATTTCACTTCTCCCTCTTTTGTGTATAACTTTTTCACCTCATATTCTACAACGGTTGCTTTATCCACAACATATCCACAGGTTATCCACAAAACACACAGCATGTGGATAAGTGGGTGTGGATACTTTTCTTTATCTGTGGATAAATACTGAAAAGCATTGCCACGTCTATTTTATTTTGCTAAACTGAATGTGCACAAACTTGTGGATGAACAATTCGTGATTCCAAGATATACACAGGCTGTGGATAAGTGTTATCCCCATAATGAACACCATGTGGATAACTTTATCCACAGTTTTTGTTCTCTGGGGATAACCCTAGTTTCTACTATAGAATAGTGTATGTGTATATCGTGTGAATAAGTTTTACCTAACATGTGAGTAAAGGAGGTCTTTCATTGAAGAATGCTCGCGAGATTTGGAGAAATGTCTTATCGGTAATCGAGGAAGAAGAACGAACTCCAAAAGCCAGTTTTGACATGTGGTTGAAATCAACCGAGGGGATATCGTTGATGGGAACGACGCTCGTTGTGTCGGCACCAGCCAGTTTTATCGTTACGTGGTTAGAGCGACAGTATCTCTCTCTGTTACAAGATACGGTTGAAGAGATCACAAACAACAAGCTTGAAATTCATTTCATCGAAGAATCTCAAGCACACAAGTATGCTCCAGCAGATGGATCATCACACGAGTCCATCGCCGTGACGGAAACAAAAGAACAACCTGTGATATTACCTTCAAAAGAGGAAGGGGATCTTGGTCAACTGAATGACAAATATATTTTCGAGACGTTTGTCATCGGATCGGGGAACCGATTTGCCCACGCAGCATCACTTGCTGTCGCTGAAGCACCGGCTCGTGCATATAACCCGCTGTTCATTTACGGAGGTGTCGGACTCGGCAAAACACACTTGATGCACGCCATCGGCCACTATGTAAAAGGTCAAAAACCAGGGGCTCGGATTGCTTATGTCTCTTCTGAGAAGTTCACGAATGAATTTATCAACTCGATTCGGGATAATAAGACAGGTGAGTTCCGAAACCGTTATCGGAACATCGATGTGTTATTGATTGATGATATTCAGTTTTTAGCAGGAAAAGAACAGACGCAAGAAGAGTTCTTCCATACATTCAATGCGTTACACAACGATCAAAAACAAATCGTGATTTCAAGTGATCGACCACCAAAAGAAATCCCGACGTTAGAAGATCGACTTCGTTCACGCTTCGAATGGGGACTCATCACAGATATCACGCCACCTGACCTCGAGACACGGATTGCGATTCTCCGTAAAAAAGCGACGGCAGAAGGACTTGATATCTCGAATGAAGTCATGCTTTATATCGCAAATCAAATCGATACGAACATTCGGGAGCTAGAAGGGGCGCTGACACGAGTCGTTGCTTACGCAAAGCTCGTCGGACGACCAATCGACCCAGACGTGGCAGCCGAAGCGCTTCATAATATCATGCCGGTCCAGGAAGCGAAGAAAATTGTGATTCGCGACATTCAGGAAGTAGTCGGCCAACACTTTAACATTCAAGTAGAAGAATTGAACTCGAAAAAGCGAACGAAGACGTTGGCATTCCCACGTCAAATCGCGATGTATCTATCTCGGGAGATGACGGAGAGCTCCTTGCCAAAAATCGGGGAAGAGTTCGGAGGACGGGATCATACGACTGTCATTCATGCACATGAAAAGATCAGCACTCTTTTAAAGAACGATGTGGAAATGCAGGAGACGATTCAGACGTTGAAAAAGGCACTTTCTAGCTAACGAAGAATTCTCTGTGGATATCCTGTGGATAAACCACCTTAGTTATCCACAAGTTATTCACAGGCAAAATGGCTTAATAAGTAGGCTTAAGGGGACTTATCCCCAGTATCCACAGCCCTTATTACTATTATGACTTAATTAATACTATTATTATTATTAAGAAATGGACTCATTTCACCTTAGGAGGAATTATCCACATGCATTTAACGATTCAACGAGATGTATTCATGCAAGCCGTACAAGACGTATCAAAAGCTGTGGCTTCACGAACGACCATTCCAATTTTGACAGGCTTGAAACTTGAGGCACATGCGGACGGATTAACATTGACAGGAAGTGACACTGAGATTTCGATTGAACGTTTGATTCCAATCGAAGAGGGTGGAATGGAACTCATTCAAATTCAACGTGCCGGAAGCGTCGTCTTAAACGCCCGCTTCTTAGGAGAAATCGTGAAGAAGTTACCGACGAACGAAGTCACACTTGAAGTCTCACCGAACTTCATGACTCGGATTGAGTCTGGTCAAGCAGAATTCCATTTGAACGGTCTTGATCCAGACGAGTATCCGCGCTTACCTGAACTTGCGAGTGACCGTCGCTTCTATTTACCGGCGGATCTGTTGAAGACCATCATTCGTCAAACGAGCTTCGCAGTCTCTTCACAAGAGACGCGTCCTGTATTGACAGGGGTCAATTTCTCAGCAGAGAAAGGTTTCCTCACATGTGTCGCAACCGATAGCCACCGTTTAGCGCTTCGTCGTGCTCGTTTTGAAACGGATAACGATTTGACGTTCCAAAATGTCGTCGTTCCTGGCCGTTCACTCAACGAACTCGCTAAATTACTCGACCGTGAAGAGTTGCCGATTGAAATCGTCTTAACGGACCAACAAATTTTATTCCGTATGAAGAACATCTCATTCTTCTCTCGTTTGTTAGACGGTGCCTATCCAGACACGTCACGTCTCATTCCGGAAGAATATCGCACTGCGGTTCGGATGAATGCGAAAGAGTTCTTGCAGGCCATTGACCGTGCGTCACTCTTAGCACGTGCCGATCGCAACAACGTCATTAAATTCGTGGCGGAAGATACAACGGCAGTTGAAGTATCTTCACACTCGCCTGAAGTCGGTAAAGTATCGGAACGTGTCAGCATCCTATCACTTGAAGGGGAAGAATTGAAAATTTCCTTCAACTCCAAATTTGTGATGGACGCGCTCCGCGCACTCGATGCATCTGAAATCGAAATCCAATTCACAGGTTCGATGCGACCGTTCATTTTACGACCGGTTGAACAAGATAGTGTTCTTCAACTGATTTTGCCAGTCCGCACATCGTAAGCTGCGGATAGGGATGATGAGGTGTCTTGCCTTGTCATCCCTCTTTTTGCCTTATTCGACGATTTTCGATAAACTAATATGTATGGCGATTTTTTCAGATCAGCATGTGAGAAAGGAAGTGACGACATGGAAAAAGTGTCGATTACAACCGAGTATGTGACGCTCGGACAATTTTTAAAATTAGCAGATATCATCTCAAGCGGGGGACAAGCAAAGTTCTTTTTAGAGGATGTCATGATTAAAGTGAACGGTGAGCAGGACCAGCGCCGTGGTCGTAAATTAAGAGATGGAGATACAATCGAAGTCGAAGGCTTCGGGGAATATCAAATCGAGGGAAACTGACGTGCATTTAAAGTCGATCCGATTGCAAAATTATCGCAACTACGAAACCCTCGAGCTAGATTTTTCAGAACAGACGAATGTTCTGATTGGTGAGAATGCCCAAGGAAAAACGAATCTTCTCGAATCGATTTATGTACTTGCGCTCGCAAAATCGCATCGGACGACACAAGACCGTGAGTTAATCGGTTGGGAAGCGGATGCTGCGAGTATCGAAGGACGGATTCATAAACGGACGGGTGAATCGGTGCAGAGTCTCTCTTTTTCTCCTAAAGGAAAGAAAGCAAAGCTCAATCATTTGGAACAACGTCGTCTCAGTGACTATGTCGGCGCGTTTAACGTTGTCTTGTTCGCCCCTGAAGACTTAGCCATCGTGAAAGGCAGTCCGCAAGGGAGACGGCGATTTTTAGATATGGAGATCGGTCAGGTCAGTCCTGTGTACTTACACGAGCTCAATCAATATTTGAAGACGTTGAAACAACGGAACGCCTTGCTGAAGCAGTTATCCACAAAAGGTGGCGACGAGACGTTACTCGAAGTCTTGACGGATCAATTGATTGAACTTGCCGTGAAGATTGTGATGCGACGTTATCATTTCATCGATCAACTCGAAAAATGGGCCAATCCGATTCATTCTGGAATCACGCGAGAACTCGAAACACTGACGATTCAATACGTTTCCGACACGTTTAATAAAGAACGTTTCTCAAAAGAACAGATGTTTGAAACGTATCGTCAAAAGTTTGATAAAATAAGAGAGAACGAACGACGAAGAGGTGTGACCTTGTTTGGTCCACATCGTGACGATTTTGAATTGTATGTCAACGATCGAAACGTCCAAACGTTCGGTTCACAAGGTCAGCAACGAACGGCGGCCTTGTCATTGAAGCTAGCTGAAATTGAGTTGATTCATGAAGAAGTAGGCGAATATCCTCTGTTGTTATTAGACGATGTGTTATCTGAGCTTGACGATCATCGCCAAACCCATCTCCTCGATACGATGGGACGGAAAGTACAAACGATTTTGACAACAACGAACATTGACGGGATTGCACATGAGACCATTCAGCAAGCTAAAGTGTTTCACGTGAAACAAGGCGAAGTTGAAACGGAATCCGTGTAATCGCGGCAAGAAGGAACACCAAATCATGTATAGTAGGTGAAAATAACCGATGAGTAATGAAAATGAAAAAGAATTGCAAGCGTACGGCGCCGATCAGATTCAAGTCCTTGAAGGCTTAGAGGCTGTCCGTAAACGTCCAGGGATGTATATCGGTTCCACAAGCTCTCGCGGTCTCCACCATTTGGTATGGGAGATTGTCGATAACTCAATCGATGAGGCGCTTGCCGGTTATTGTGACACGATCACAGTGACAGTCGAGCCAGGGAACTCAATTGTTGTCGAAGACAACGGACGTGGGATTCCAGTCGATGTTCAAAAGAAAACGGGCCGACCTGCCGTTGAAGTTATTTTCACGGTGTTGCACGCAGGTGGTAAGTTCGGCGGCGGTGGATACAAAGTATCAGGTGGACTTCACGGTGTCGGGGCATCAGTAGTTAACGCCTTATCGACAAAACTTGAAGTGTTTGTCCGTCGTGATGGGAACGTATATTATCAATCGTTCAAACGTGGTGTTCCACAAGGTGAGCTTGAAATCGTCGGAACGACTGATACGACAGGAACGACAGTCCGTTTCTTCCCAGACGGCGACATCTTCCAAGAGACACTTGAATATGACTTTGATTTGTTAGCGACACGTTTGCGTGAACTTGCCTTCTTGAACAAAGGATTACGAATCGTTGCCAAAGATGATCGTAGTGATGAGACGATTGAACGTAACTATCATTACGAGGGTGGAATCAAGTCTTATGTCGAGCACTTGAACCGTTCTAAAGCGTCGATTCATGAGGAACCGGTGTATGTGCACGGGACGAAAGACGGAATCGAAGTTGAGATTGCCCTTCAATACAACGAAGGTTTCGCGAGTAACATCTATTCGTTCACGAACAACATTCCGACGCATGAAGGTGGGACGCACGAGACTGGATTTAAGACAGCGCTCACACGTGCCATTAATGATTATGCGAAGCGATTCGGATTGATGAAGGAAGCCGATGGCAGCCTCTCAGGGGATGATGTCCGTGAAGGATTGACTGCAATTGTTTCGGTCAAACACCCTTCTCCTCAGTTTGAAGGGCAGACGAAGACAAAGCTTGGGAATGCAGATGCACGGACAGCAACGGACACACTATTTAGCGATACGTTCGAACAGTTCTTGCTTGAGAACCCATCGGTCGGTCGTCTCATTGTCGACAAAGGATTGATGGCTGCACGCGCGCGTCTCGCTGCGAAACGTGCACGTGAGATGACACGTCGTAAAGGAATTCTCGAAGTCAGTTCATTGCCAGGGAAATTGGCCGACTGTTCTTCAAAAGACGCGTCGAAATCAGAACTGTATATCGTTGAGGGTGACTCGGCGGGTGGTTCAGCAAAATCTGGACGTGACCGTCACTTCCAAGCCATCTTGCCGATTCGAGGAAAGATCATCAACGTCGAGAAGGCACGCCTCGATAAGATTTTGGCCAACCAAGAAGTCCGGACCATTATCACAGCTCTCGGTACAGGAATTGCCGACGAGTTTGACTTATCAAAAGCGCGTTACCATAAACTCATCATCATGACCGATGCCGACGTCGATGGTGCACACATTCGTACGCTATTGTTGACGTTCTTCTATCGTTACATGCGTCCACTTGTCGAAAGTGGATATGTGTACATCGCGCAACCACCGCTCTATGGTGTGAAGCACGGGAAAGAAACAATCTACGTTCAAAATGACCGGGAGTTACAAGCGACACTTGCACAACTTCCTGAAAATGCACGTTATAGCGTTCAACGTTACAAGGGTCTCGGAGAGATGGATCCTGAACAGTTATGGAATACGACAATGAACCCGGAAACGCGTTCGATGCTTCGTGTCGACCTGCAAGATGCGATTGAAGCGGACGAGATTTTCGAAACGCTCATGGGTGACAACGTCGAACCACGCCGTGACTTTATTCAATCTCACGCCCATTACGTGAAGAACCTCGATATTTAATAAGAAGGGTAGGCAATAACGAATGGCAGAACAAGAAAATATCAAGGATATAAATATTAGCCAGGAGATGCGAACGTCGTTCATGGACTATGCGATGAGCGTCATCGTATCACGTGCCCTTCCGGACGTACGAGATGGATTGAAGCCGGTTCACCGTCGTATTTTATATGCGATGAACGAACTTGGGATTCGTGCGGACAAGCCCCATAAGAAATCGGCGCGTGTTGTCGGGGACGTAATCGGTAAGTACCACCCACACGGTGATTCGGCTGTTTATGAGACGATGGTCCGTATGGCTCAGGATTTCAGTTATCGCTATGAATTAGTCGATGGTCATGGGAACTTCGGTTCAGTCGATGGCGACTCGGCCGCTGCGATGCGTTATACCGAGGCACGAATGTCTAAAATTGCGATGGAACTCGTACGTGACATCGGAAAAAACACAATCGATTATCAACCAAACTTCGATGGTGAAGAAAAAGAACCGGTCGTACTCCCAGCTCGCTTCCCGAACTTCCTTGTAAACGGAACGAGTGGGATTGCCGTCGGGATGGCGACGAACGTCCCTCCGCATAACTTGAATGAAGTCATCGATGGGGTTTTGGCACTTTCCCATAACCCGGACATCACGATTGCGGAATTGATGCAACACATCCCAGGCCCTGACTTCCCGACAGCGGGAGAGATTTTAGGACGAAGTGGGATTCGTCGTGCATACGAGACTGGACGCGGATCGATTACGATGCGTGCGAAAGCTGAAATCGAAGTATTGAAAAATGGCCGTGAACGGATTCTCGTGCATGAGATTCCTTACCAAGTCAACAAAGCGCGTCTCGTTGAGAAGATTGCCGACTTGGTCCGCGATAAAAAAATCGAGGGCATCACAGACTTGCGCGATGAATCAGACCGTAACGGGATGCGAATCGTCATCGAGGTTCGCCGTGACGCAAACGCAAGTGTCATCTTGAACAACTTGTATAAGCAGACGCCGATGCAAACGACATTCGGGGTCAACATGCTCGCGCTTGTAGGCGGTCGTCCAAAAACGTTGAACATCAAACAAGCCATCTATTACTACATCGAACACCAAAAAGAGGTCGTGCGTCGTCGTACGCAATTCGATTTGGATAAAGCGGAAGCGCGTGCCCATATTTTAGAAGGTCTTCGTGTGGCACTTGATCATTTGGACGAAGTCATTGCCATCATCCGTAGCACGCGTACAGGTGATGAGGCGCGTGAAAAATTAATTGCTCGCTTTGGACTTTCGACAGAACAAACGCAAGCGATCTTAGATATGCGTCTCCAACGCTTGACTGGGTTGGAACGTGAGAAGATTGAAGGCGAATATCGTGAAGTAAAAGCGTTGATTGAAGAGCTTCGTGCGATTCTTGGTGATGAGGAATTGCTCCTCGACATCATTCGTAACGAGTTAATCGAAATCAAAGAGCGATACGGTGATGCTCGTCGTACGGTGATTCGCACGGATATTGTTGAACTCGAGGATGAAGATTTGATTCCGGTTCGCGACATGATGATCACGCTCACGAGCGAAGGATATATCAAGTCAATCCCTTCGGATTCATACCGGACTCAGCGCCGTGGTGGACGTGGAAAACAAGGTATGGGCACGAACGATGAAGACTTTGTTCTTCGCTTGCTCTCAGCATCGACACACGATACCATCTTGTTCTTCACGAACTTTGGACGCGTTTTCCGTCTTAAAGGGTACGAAATTCCTGAGATGAGTCGTACTGCGAAAGGAATGCCAATCATCAACTTGCTTCAAATCGACAAAGGTGAAAAAGTCGAAACGATGATTCCGGTCGATTTCAACAGTTACCTCGCAAACCAGACGGTGGCGGAAGAAGCACAGGATGAGTCAGAAGAAGTGGCAGACGAACAATTGTCTCTCGTCTTCATTACGAAAGAAGGATTGATTAAGCGTTCGCCACTTTCGGCATATGCTCGAATCAACAAAAACGGTCTACGTGCCATCAGCTTGAATGAGACGGATGAACTTGTCACGGTTCGTTTAGCGAAGAGCGACGATGAAATGTTGATCGTCACCCGTCAAGGGATGTCAATCCGATTCCCTCTCGAAGGAGAAGTTCGCTCGATGGGACGTACGGCACGAGGCGTTCGCGCGATTCGACTGAAGAAAGACGACGATTTGGTCGTCTCGATGGAAATCGTTCGCACGACACAAGACGTCTTGATCATCACGGAAAAAGGATACGGAAAGCGTACGGCCATGGAGCAGTTCCGCACACAAGGTCGTGGCGGTTCCGGTATCATCGGAATCAAGACAGACCGTGGAACAGTCGTCGGGATGCGTGTCGTTGATGAAGATGATGACATCATGTTGATGACCGAGCTCGGTGTTGCGATTCGGATCGATTCGCAAACAATCTCTCAAATGGGTCGAAGTACTCGCGGTGTGAAAGTGATGAACATCGAAGAGGGCGATCGCTTAGCGACTATCGCAAAATTGAAAAAAGATGAGTTAGAAGAGGAATCAGCAGTCGATTTGGAGAATGGGTTTGAGGATGAAGCACCTGAAACCGACGAATCGTCTGATGTGAATGAGTAAGACGAGAGGTCGAACGGTGTTTCCGTTCGACCTTTTTATATATTAGGAGGGATTCGCGTGCGTTTGAACTTATCCACTGTACATGTTGGGATGACGTTATTGTCACCCGTTTCTTCCTTAGAAGCCGGAATCCACTTAACCAACGAACATTTGCGTTTGCTCCGTTTCTTAAAAGTCGAAGAAATTGATGTCTCACCTATCGAACGAATGACGTTTACTTCAAAAGAAGAGCAGATTCTTTGTAGTCAGGTGCTTCAATATGAGAAGCATTACAATCAGTGGGAAGAGAGAATCGCGCCTAATCCGTATGAAGGTTTAGAATTCATCCATCATCTCTTTCGTCAAGACGTCCCGCTTTCAGCGGTCGTCCATTTCTTTACACATCAACCGTTACGAAAAAATCATGTCATTTATCATGCGATTTATCGAGCACTCGTCGCACGAGTTTTATCCAAATATCGTGGTGACGAGCATCAACTCCAATTTGATTATGGCATTGCGTCCTATTTTGCAGATGCAAGTTACGCTAAAATTCGGAAATGGTCGCATATGCGTTATTTCACAAAAATGGAACGAGAATTATTGTACCAACATCCACTTGTCTCGGCATCGATGCTTCCGAGTAGTCAAATATTACGAGGTCGTGTCTATCAATTGATTGCTGAGCATCACGAACGATTGGATGGATCCGGATTTCCGAAGCGTTTGACGGAACGTGAATTGAATCCGGCATCTCCTCTATTTATTGTCGCCGATCGCTTCTGTCAGTTAACCGCACCCCGGACATTCCGGAAGCCGCTCTCTCCGGAAGAAGCATATTTCTATATGTGGCAGAATAAAGCTTACGACGGGGAGGCACTATCGCTTCTTGCGACGTTACTCGGATTTTATGAAATGGGTCGGTCGGTGTTATTGAGTAACGGAATTCGTGGAACGATACACGCCTATACAAATCGTGTCGATCAACCCGTTGTCGTTGAAGCAACAGGAGAGACAGAATATGATTTATCTCGTTTAAATGAAATACACATTGTATCGTTTCTATAAGAAGAGACTAGCGATTTCATTCATTATAAAAGAATGGAATCGTCTTTATTTATTCTTTTTTAAAAAACTTTATTTTTATAGTTGACGGATATAATTTCAGGTGCTATTATAAATGAGTCGCTAAGAGCGGCAGACGAACTTTGAAAACTGAACGATGAGGCAAAAATAAGTTTTACAATTTTTGAATGAAGCGCAAGCTTCGTCAATTTAAGAGCTATATC
>NZ_JACSKC010000001.1 GCF_018617395.1 Exiguobacterium sp. s48 | reverse complement strand
CCAGGCAAGATCGTTCCGCAATAGCTCAGTGGTAGAGCAACCGGCTGTTAACCGGTAGGTCGTAGGTTCAAATCCTACTTGCGGAGCCAATTTAGGCCCGTTGGTCAAGCGGTTAAGACACCGCCCTTTCACGGCGGTAACACGGGTTCGAATCCCGTACGGGTCACCAATATGGAGGATTAGCTCAGCTGGGAGAGCACCTGCCTTACAAGCAGGGGGTCGGCGGTTCGATCCCGTCATCCTCCACCATTTTTATGTATTACATCAAACCTATATATATGCCGGTGTAGCTCAGTTGGTAGAGCATCTGACTTGTAATCAGAGGGTCGAGGGTTCGAATCCTTTCGCCGGCACTCCTCGGGGGGGTAGCGAAGTGGCTAAACGCGGCGGACTGTAAATCCGCTCCTTCGGGTTCGGCGGTTCGAATCCGCCCCCCCCCACCAGGTTTGAGCCATTAGCTCAGTTGGTAGAGCATCTGACTTTTAATCAGAGGGTCGCAGGTTCGAGCCCTGCATGGCTCACCATTTTTGCGGAAGTAGTTCAGTGGTAGAATACGACCTTGCCAAGGTCGGGGTCGCGGGTTCGAATCCCGTCTTCCGCTCCATATTCTTATCTCTGTTTTCGGGGCCTTAGCTCAGCTGGGAGAGCGCCTGCCTTGCACGCAGGAGGTCAGCGGTTCGATCCCGCTAGGCTCCACCATATGTTTTTTTCTTAAGTTAGTGATGACTTAAGTTTTTTTTTGCCTAAAACCATGAACCATTCAATTGAGAGTACAGAGAAAGGCAGCCTGCCACCATTCAGGCTGCCTTTTTGTATGTTTATTCATAAATTTGCCGAGTTGAACCAAACAAATGATAGCGTTTACAATTTAATTATCAAGGGTTTAAAGGGGGAATGGCAATGCAATGGTCATATATTCACGTACCGCTGCGTTACGGTCAGGGGAAATTAGGGGTCGATCAAGGACCGACAAAACTAAATGAGATGGGGATGCAACAACTCCTTCCAACAGGAACGGTTCAACACACGATTCGTGTTTTACCAGAATCTGAAATTCGAGAAAATGAAGAACACTTAAAACGAGTTGATGGTGTCCTTCATACTGTCACGGAATTAGCGGAAGTCGTACATCGTGAAATTTCGGAAAAACGATTCCCTATGATCGTTGGGGGCGATCATAGCATGGCAATTGGTACACTCGCTGGATTGGCTCAAACGGGTCCTTATGGAGTGATTTGGGTCGATGCACATGCGGACTTGAATACAGGTGAAACGTCACCGTCTGGAAATATTCACGGAATGCCACTTGCTGCAGCAATGGGCATGGGCGATGTGCGTTTGACGGAAGTGGGCGGACGTGAACCAAAGCTATCACCGGAACATCTCGTATATATTGCGCTTCGAGATATCGATGAAGGAGAAATGAATGAAATTAATCGACTTGGCATCAAAGTCATTACTGTAGAGGAAGTACGTACGCGTGGTGTGGATACAATCATGGCGGAAGCGCTAAGTTACCTTCGTGAACGAGTCGATCGCTTTTATATCAGTTTTGATATGGACAGTCTCGATGCGTCGCTCGTTCCAGGAACGGGAACACCAGTAGATGGGGGACTGACGGAAGTCGAAGCAAAAGCCATTTTAAAAGCAGCGATGCAGGCGGATGATTTGATTGCCGTTGAACTTGTCGAATTGAATCCGGCCTTAGACCGGGATGATGTAACAGCACAATTAGCCTACCGTCTATGTGAAACAATTATAAAAGCTAAAGAAAACCTGTTATTGGAAGGTAAGACAGTCTGATTTCCTGACAGTTTCCAAACCCGTTTGTTACAATGGGATTGGAAACTTTTTTTGTTTTTTATGAAACCATTTTAAAGGCAACACGTATATAGACATGACCGCATGTGTAGCGGAGAGGGGAAGTGGATTGATGGAACGGCTGACCACCCGTTTGGTAGATGAATTGAGGGCGGGGAATCACGATTCGTTTGCCGAACTGGTAGAACTATACAAGGATGGCGTCTTTGCAATCGCCTATAAAATTTTGTATGATCGTGGCGAAGCAGAAGATGCTGCCCAAGAAGCGTTCATTCGTGCCTATACACGAATCGATACGTATGACGCGCAATATAAGTTCAAAACGTGGCTCTATCGAATCACAACGAACGTTGCCATCGATCGTTTAAGAAAGCGTAAGCCGGAGTATTCGATGGATGCCGAAATTGCGGGTACAGACGGTTTGACTTATCAAGACCACTTAGCTGATGAAGCACCCCAACCCGATGCCCAAGTGGTTCATCGCGAAATTCGAAGTGAGATGCATGAAGCCATCAAGCAACTCCCAGACAAATACCGCATTCCGTTATTATTAAAATATGTGGATGATTTGTCGCTTAAAGAAATCAGCGTGATGATCGACATGCCGGTCGCAACGGTTAAGACAAGGATCTTCCGGGGAAGAGAAATGTTAAAAACAATCTTTCAAAATAGGGAGGGGTTCAATTGACTCCTGAAGAAAAAGTACAACAATATTTGGAAGATGGCGTTTTGCCCGAAGAATCTGACGAATTGCGTCAATTGCTAGAGGACGATGACTTATATGAATCGTATCTACAATATGAACGAATCGACGCAGAACTGAAAGCATTGCCTCGTCCAAAGTTATCAGAAGATTTTACAGCTCGCGTGATGGCCGCTTTACCTGAAACAGCTGCACAACCTGCAACAGGTTCGGTCGTACCGTTATCAACATCCGTTCGAAAAAAACGGAAACCCCATTCGAAACAAATGCTTTGGTTGCAGAGACATCCAGGCTTGATCGCAGCGGTCCTGTTCTTCAGTTTAATGTCTAGCGCGACACTCGGACTATGGAGCAGTGCGTCCGAGACGATGACATATACGAAAGTACCCGGTATCGTCGTATCTGACAACGAAGTCATTGTGCCAGAGGGGGTCACCATCGAGAAAGATATCACTGTTCAAGGTGGTGATTTACGGATTGAAGGAACTGTCAATGGAGATGCGACAGCCGTCAATGGTCGTGCCTATTTAGCGAGTGCCGGTCAAGTCACAGGAGAAATCGAGCAAATCGACCAGATGTTCGAGTGGATTTGGTATTCAATGAAACAACTTTTCTAAAGGCGCCTCAGGCGTCTTTTTTCGTTTCAATCTGGTTTCGTTTTGATATGACGCAATGCGTATAGATCGAAATGATGATATAATGGAACTTGCACGATTTAGCTAGGTAGTTGAGGAGGGGAGCATTTGCCGCTACTTGAACAAGTATCATTTTTCTCATTTTTAAATCTTTCAGAGAACGTACATTGGTACGATTATTTGAATGATGTTTTAGATATCGTCGTCGTCACGTACGTCATTTATAAGTTAATGATGATTGTGCGTGGGACAAAAGCAGTTCAACTAATTAAAGGGATATCCATCATTCTGGTCAGTTGGTTCTTGAGCGGTTTCTTCGGATTGAAGACGCTCCAGTTCTTGCTAAATCAAGTGATTACGTATGGACTCCTTGGGATTATTATTATCTTTCAACCTGAGTTGAGGCGTGGTCTTGAACATCTTGGACGGACGAGCAACTTATTTGGTCGTACGGGAACAAGTGACGAAGAACAACAACGACAAATGATTGAAGCCATCGTCAGTTCAGCGCAGTATATGTCGAAACGCCGAATTGGTGCATTGATTGCGATTGAGCGCGATACGGGATTAAACGAGTATGTGGAGACGGGTATTCGTATGGATTCACATATTACGTCGCAGTTGATTATTAACCTATTTATCCCGAATACACCGTTACACGACGGTGCGATGATTATTCAGGATGGAAAGATTGCGGCAGCCGCTTGTTATTTACCGCTCTCTGAAAGCCCGCATATCGACAAAGCGCTCGGGACACGTCACCGAGCAGCGATCGGAGTCAGTGAAGTGACAGATAGCGTCACGTTAACCGTCTCGGAAGAAACAGGAGCGGTCTCACTTGCGATTGCAGGACGCCTGTACCGTGAGTTGGATGAAGAAGCGCTACGAAGCAAATTAATTCAAGAACTCGTCATCGAAGAAAAAGAGGCGACCCTCTCATTCTTCGGGAAAAAAGGAGGGGAAAAGTAAGTGATTGATCAGTGGTTACAACATAAGTGGTTTCTCCGCTTCATCGCACTTGCTTTAGCCGTCCTTCTATACTTAATGGTCGCAGAGACCAGTTCATCAAATAGCGCGTCTAGCGCATTACCGATTGTCGGGCAAAGTTCCCTGACGCTTGATGTGCCGGTCGAAGTCTTTTTTGACGAAGTGCAGTATGTCGCATACAACGTACCGGAAGAGATGGGAGTCGAACTTCAAGGTCCCTCTAGTAGTTTAACGATGACGAAATTAGTGAAAGACTATCAGGTATTCGTCGATTTGACTAATCTCGGTACTGGCTTTCATCGCGTACCCGTTGAGGCACGTGGATTCGGTGGCGACGTCAACGTCAAATTGGACCGAGAGACTGTCGAAATCTATATCGATCGGAAACAAACGATTGAAGTACCCGTGTCTGTGAATTTATTGAATAAAGATCAGTTGCCAGATGGCAAAGTCGCGGGCGATGTCGACGTTGAACCATCATCTGTAAAAGTCACGGGAGGCGCAAGTCGGATTCAAAACGTCAAAGAAATCACATTGAATGTGGACGTGGCGAATCAAAATCAGACATTCACCCGAGAAATTCCACCGACAATCTTAGATGCGAACGGAAATCCGTTGAACGTTTCGGTTGACCCGAATATCATTAACGTGACCGTTCCGATTTATAATGAGAGCGCGATGATTCCCATTGAGGTCGTCACGAGTGGAGAGGTGGCAGAGGACTTTCGGTTAGTCGATTCGTTGTTAGGTGAGACGGAAGTTCGTGTCTTTGCACCAAAAGAGGTGCTAGATCAGCTGGAAAAAGTCGAAACAGAACCGATTGAACTTGACGATTTGACGAAGTCTGAAAAAGTGATGGCCACTCTACGGCTTCCAGAAGGGGCTACATCGCTCGATCAAAAAGAAGTTGAAGTCCAGGTGCTCGTTCGTCCGAATGACGAAACGAAAGATGATACGGGTGAATTGACGGAACGGATTCGATTGACGGTTCCGGTGAATGTCCGTGGATACGACCGGACGAATTATACGATTCAAACGCAAGATGTGGTCAGCGTGACACTTTCTGGAAAACGTTCTCTTCTCGAAAACATCTCTTCGAACAGTGTCAATGTGACATTGGATTTGACCGGATTACCGAGTGGGACGCATGCAGTAGATGTCGACTATGAAGTACCAAAAGGCGTGACGGTGATTTCGCCTAAGACAATCGATGTTCAATTGACGAGCGTCGACGAAGAAACAGAAACATCTTCCATTCAATAAAGATGTTCAATCATACAAAAGTGAGGATTTAATCTTATGGGTAAATATTTTGGAACAGATGGAGTTCGCGGTGTTGCGAACTCTGAGTTAACTGCGGAATTAGCATATCGTTTAGGTCGTGCGGGTGGCTATGTGTTGTCGAAACATTTGCCAGAAGGCGAACAGCCGAAAGTGTTGATTGGTCGTGACACACGGATTTCAGGACATATGCTTGAAGGTGCATTGATTGCAGGTCTTCTTTCCATCGGTGCAGAAGTGATGCGTCTCGGTGTCATCTCAACACCTGGAGTGGCTTACTTGACGAAATCGCTCGATGCAACAGCAGGTGTTATGATTTCGGCATCGCATAACCCGGTGGCGGACAACGGAATCAAATTCTTCGGTAGCGATGGTTTCAAATTAGATGATGCAACCGAGCAAGAAATTGAAGACATCTTAGATGCTACGGAAGATACGCTCCCACGTCCGACAGGAAAAGACCTTGGTTTCGTTTCGGATTACTACGAAGGCGCGCAAAAGTATCTTCAAATGTTGAAACAAACCGTAGAAGAAGACTTCGATGGTCTTCACATTGCGCTTGACTGTGCACATGGTGCAACGAGCGGTCTTGCTGCTCGCCTCTTCGCAGACCTTGAAGCGAATGTGTCGACAATCGGGAACTCACCAAACGGACTTAATATCAATGAAGGTGTTGGTTCAACTCACCCTGAGCACTTGGCTGAGTTCGTTCGTGAAAAGGGAGCGGATATGGGTCTTGCGTTTGATGGTGACGGTGACCGTTTGATCGCGATTGACGAGAACGGTGATATTGTCGATGGAGACAAAATCATGTACATCTGTGGGAAATACTTGAGTGAAAAAGGACGTCTCAAGGACAACACGATTGTCGCGACGGTCATGAGTAACCTCGGGTTCCATAAAGCTGTCGAAGAAGCAGGCATGACGGCGCTTCAAACAGCTGTGGGTGACCGTTACGTTGTGGAAGAGATGAAGAAACATCAATACACACTCGGTGGCGAACAATCAGGACACTTGATTTTCCTCGATCATTCGACAACGGGTGACGGCATGCTATCTGGTGTGCAATTGGCCGAAATCGTGAAATCAACTGGACGTAAACTGTCTGAATTGGCGGCTGAGATGCCGGTTTATCCGCAAAAGCTCGTCAACATTCGTGTCACGAATAAAAATGATGCGATGAACGGTGAGCGTGTGCTCGCAACGATTCAAGAAGCGGAAGCGGAAATGGCCGGAAACGGTCGAATCCTCGTCCGTGCATCGGGTACAGAACCACTCGTTCGTGTCATGGCTGAAGCCCCGACAGCGGAAGAGTGTGACCGTTACGTTGAAAAAATCGCACAAGTCGTTCGCGAAGATTATGGCGTAGACGGATAAAAATTGAGAAACAGGGAATAACACAAGGGAATCCACATCGGATTCCCTTTTTGTTTCCGTTTTGTCATCGAGAAAACAGCGGATTTTCTTGACGAATGGGGGTGTGATTTGTACTATTAAGAGCGTGACCTTGGAAACGGAAGGACACAAGAGTACGAACAAGCGCCAGAACTCTGCGGAGTTGACGAGGTTGGAGGTTATCGAGATTTCGGCGGATGCCTCCTCGTCGCCTGTCACGACGATAAGCATGCTTTTAAAACGCCCGGGTGACCGGACGGACAAAGAAGTGTGTGTTGACAGCTCTTAGAAAAAGCCCGTTTCCTTTTTCGAGAAATCGAAGAATAGAGGAGATTTGTTTATGTGTGGAATTGTAGGAATGATTGGGAATACCGGAGCGAAGGAAGTCCTTCTCAAAGGTCTTGAAAAACTCGAGTACCGTGGTTATGACTCGGCAGGTCTTGCGTTGATGCATGAGAATGTCAACGTTCACAAAGAAGTCGGTCGCATTGCCGCGCTACGCGAAATCATCCCAGCAGAAGTAGACGGCACGATTGGAATCGGCCACACACGTTGGGCGACACACGGGGTACCGAGCGTACCAAACGCCCACCCGCATCAAAGTACGACAGGACGCTTCACGCTCGTGCATAACGGCGTGATCGAAAACGACGAAATCATCAAGAAGACGCTTGATGTCCCGTTCCTCTCGGAAACGGACACGGAAGTCATCGTCCAGCTCATGGAGAAACACTTCGTCGAGCTCGGTGATGTCGAGGCAGCGTTCCGCAAGACGCTTTCGGACCTCCACGGTTCGTACGCGATCGCGATGATCGACTCAGAGGACAAAGAGCGCCTCTATATCGGCAAGAACAAGTCACCGCTTCTCGTCGGACTTGGTGACGGCACGTTCAACGTCGTCGCATCAGACGCGATGGCGATGCTCCAGGTGACGGACCAGTATCTCGAGCTCCACGATGGCGAGATCGTCATCCTCACACGTGAGTCGGCGACGATCAAGACGCTCGACGGCGACGTGCTCGAGCGTTCCCCGTACACGGCTGAGATCGATGCGTCAGACATCGAGAAGGGCACGTACGCGCACTATATGTTGAAGGAGATGGACGAGCAACCGGCCGTCATCCGCAACATCATCCAGCATTACCAGAACGAGAACGGCGACATCGAACTCACAGAAGGCGTGCGCGAGCTCGTATCGGAAGCGGACCGCGTCTACATCGTCGCATGTGGGACAAGTTACCATGCCGGTCTTGTTGGGAAACAATTGATTGAGCGCGTTGCAGGTGTACCGACTGAAGTACACGTTGCGTCAGAGTTTGGTTACAACATGCCACTTTTGACAGAGAAGCCACTCTTCCTCTTCATCTCACAATCAGGTGAGACAGCGGACAGCCGTGCCGTGCTCGTCGAAGTGAAAAAATTGGGCCATAAAGCGCTCACGTTGACAAACGTAGCAGGATCAACGCTCTCACGTGAAGCGAACGAGACGATGCTTCTCCATGCCGGACCAGAGATCGCGGTCGCATCGACGAAAGCGTACACGGCGCAGATTGCCGTCCTCGCGATTCTCGCATACGACATCGCACGTGCGAACGGGAAGAAACTGCCGTTTGATTTGATGCAAGAGCTCGCACTCGTTGCGACAACGATGGACTCGATCATGGCACAAAAAGAAATCTTTGAAGAGCTTGCAGATAAGTTCTTAAAAGAGTCACGCAACGCATTCTTCCTCGGACGTGGATTGGATTCATATGTCGGTCTTGAGGGCGCATTGAAGCTCAAAGAAATCTCATATATCCAAGCAGAAGGATACCCAGGTGGGGAACTCAAGCACGGTCCGATCGCGTTGATTGAAGACGGGACACCGGTCATCACGCTTGTGTCTCAACCGAACACACACCTCAACATCCGCGGAAACATCAAAGAAGTTGTGGCGCGTGGTGCCATCGCATGTACGATTTCAATGGAAGGAATGGAACACGAGAACGACGCATTCGTTCTTCCACGTGTTGAACCACTTCTCACACCACTCGTGACGGTTCTTCCGCTTCAACTTATCTCGTACTATGCAGCACTCGCTCGCGACTGTGATGTCGACAAGCCACGTAACTTGGCGAAGTCTGTAACGGTTGAATAATGTCCAAGACCAAAATCTTTCGGGATTTTGGTCTTTTTTGTTGCAATGAGTTAACAAATCATCGGAATGCTCTCAAATAGGTCTGTTCGTTCTTTGGGATGGGTACATTTAACATGAGTATGGATAAAGGAGAGATTCGATGAAACAGAAGAAATGGATGACGGGTTTAAGTGTCATCGTACTCGCTACATCGTTAGCCGCATGTGGGGATACCGAAAACGATACATCGATGGAGATGTCAGAAGAACAAAGCATGGATCATTCGTCAATGGACCACTCGGGGTCTGGAGAAGTTCCGGACGGGTTGAAGGAAGCCAGTAATCCGACGTATCCAGTCGGAACAACTGCGAGGATGACAGCAGATCACATGCCAGGGATGGAAGGTGTGGAGGCAACGATTGTCGGTACGTATGATACGACGGTGTACGCCGTCAGCTATACACCTACTACAGGTGGTGACCCGGTAGAAAATCACAAATGGGTAATTCACGAAGAACTGGATAATCCGGACGAGGCGCCGTTGTCTGAAGGGGATGAGGTCATATTGGCCGCAGACCATATGGAAGGGATGGAAGGTGCAGAAGCGACAATCGATACAGTTGAGGAGACGACTGTTTATATGGTTGATTACACGACCGAAGATGGAGAAGAGGTTACAAATCATAAATGGGTGACCGAAAGTGAACTAGAAGCAATGAAATGAATGAAGTAGACCTCGAGTACATCTCGTGGTCTATTTTTTTCGATAAATATTTATTGATAAACGATAAATAAGAGCGTATGATAAAGAAAATGACATGAGTGAGGGGTGTGACAAGTGAAACGAGAAACTGTCTTTTTAAAATTAGCAGTGATTGTCTTAGCTCTCCCGATTCTCGCCGCGTGTATCTTTTTGCTCCCGTTTCTTTGGCGAGATGCAACGGAGAGCGGGGGCTGGATTGCGAATTCGATGCGTCCGATTGTTGTGGGGATGTACGTGGCGGCGATCCCCTATTTCATAGCTCTGTTCCAGACGTTTACCTTACTAGGATTGATTGACCGGAACAAGGCATTCTCTTATGGGGCGGTGAAAGTACTTCGAGTGATCAAGTATTGTGCACTGACTATCACGATCATTTATACGATGTTGCTTCCGTTCTTCTATTGGTTCGCTGAGCGTGACGATTCGCCCGGATTCTTTGTCATCGGTCTCGTACTTGTATTTGCCGCATTTGTCATTGCGGTTTTCGCTGAGTTGTTACAGAAACTATTGAAGCGCGCCATCGACATGAAACAAGAAATCGATTTGACGGTATGAGGTGAGAGAAATGGCGATGATTGTGAATCTGGATGTGATGTTGGCGAAACGGAAAATGAGTGTGACGGAACTGTCGGAACGAGTCGGGATCACGATGGCGAACTTGTCGATTTTGAAAAACGGCAAAGCGAAAGCGATTCGTTTTTCGACACTTGAAGCGATTTGCGAAGCACTCGACTGTCAACCGGGAGACATATTGGAATATCGAGCGGACGAGCGAGCAGAGTGAATCTCTGCTTTTTTATATGAATTTGAAACGTGTTCTTACTATGTTCCGTATATATAGGTATCAGTCAGGGGGAGATGTAGAATGATTCAAACATGGACAGAACGAACACATGAAGCAATCAATGGGAAACGAGGTCTACTGTTAGTCTGGTCGTTTCTTTGTGCCGTAATAATAGAGGTTATTGCAATATTCGACCCGACGCTTTACGGGGCGAAAGCCGATTCAATACAGGCAATTGTATTCCTTTTAGGTTCGATGGTTGTAACTTTCATGTTGTATCCAATCATAATCGGTTATCACTGGGCCATCCTTTCAATTATTCGCGGACAAAATGCACAGTTTCGTGATGTGTTTCGACCAATGAGAGAACGATTTGGTAAGAATGTGACTACTGTCCTTTTACTAACTATCTTTCAGACGCTATGGACACTTTTGTTCATTGTGCCGGGAATCGTGAAGTTCTTCTCCTACGCGTTTACTTACTTTATTTTGCGAGATGAGCCGTCATTATCGGTCAGAGAATCCATCACGAAATCACGTGCGATGATGGATGGTCAGAAGTGGGAGGCGTTCAAACTGATTTTGCCGTTCATCCCGATTTATTTGATCGGCTTCACGTTGTTTATGGTCGTAAATTCTGTATTACTTGCCGCATTATCACTATCTATAGCGACGATCCTCATTCGTCCATTCGTCGTTGCGCGTTTCGCTGTCATGTATGAAGACTCGCGTCGGGTGTACGATGAACAATGGAACAAGCCAGCCTGAAGCATATCAAACAGAGGGGAAATTGAACGAACGTGCTACAATCTTCATGAAGAGAAAGGGGAATGTGGAATGAAGATTGGGATCATCGGGGCCGGTCTAAGCGGAATCATCGCAGCACGTCAACTCGTGCGTCAAGGTCATGTCGTCGAACTGATTGAAAAGAGTCGAAGCGTCGGGGGACGCTTGGCGACGCGTCGAATCGGTAACGGACGGGCCGACCATGGAGCGGTCTATTTCACGGTGCGTGGAGAAGAGCTCGAACGAGAGGTGCAATCGTGGATAAATGCGAACTGGGTGCGAGTCTGGTATGCCGACCCATATCCACGTTATGTCGCGATTGATGGGATGAATGCACTCGCTAAGCGTTTGGCTGAAGGTTTGACCGTACAATTGAATGAACGGGTGGAGAACATTCAAGTGGAAGAAGACGAAACCGTCACAGTCAAGACAGACGTGACGACACGTTCCTATGATCGACTCGTGATGACTTCACCCCTTCCACAGTCGTTCGATTTGCTTGGAGATTTAGCTGCCCATGTCGAGCCCGCGTTACTTCGTCTTATATATGCGCCGACGTTCGTCGGTCTGTTTGAATGTGCAGGTGATGTACAGATTGGGGCAGATGGGATTCTCGACCATGACTTGACACCGGGGTTGTTGAAGGTAATCGATAATCGGCAAAAAGGAATCTCTGCGACATCACTCGTAAGTGTCTATATGGAAGAGGCGTGGAGTGAGGACTGGTATGAGCGACCGGAGGCGGAGACGCTTGCAGAAGTTGAGCGGTTACTCCGAGAGGAAGTGGGCGATATCGACCTCGTGTCAAAACAATTGAAACGTTGGCGTTACGCGCAAGCGAAAGAGGTGTGGCATGAATCGTTTTATCAGGTAAACCATTACCCGATCTATTTAGCTGGCGATATTTTTCTTGAAGCGGATGATCCATCTGGACGAACGCGATTCGAAAGTGCCTATCTGTCTGGGTTACGTGTGGCAGAAACCATCGAAAAGAACATGGACCGATAAGGGCACCCCTTATCGGTCTTTTTATTTGACGTTATTTAGTTTAGGGCATAAACTATAATTATCTAGTTTAGGGGGTAAACTAAAAATGAAAGCATTGATGCGCGAAGCGGTGCAGTTGTTTGAAGAAGTGATGTTCCATGGGACGGAACATGTCATCGAAGCGATGGAAGGGGATGTATGGCGTGAGTATTCGCGTGAACAGCTCCAACTGTTGAAGTTACTCGATCAGTTTGGACCCACTCCTGCTGGGCAATTGGCGCAAAAACAAGGTGTCCATAAAAGTGCGGTTTCGAATCGCCTTAAAAAGTTGGTCGAAAAAGGACTCGTCACGAGTCGACGAGGACAAGACCAACGCGAGCGATTGATTGAATTGACCTCAGAAGGAAAGCGGCTCGTCGAAGAAGTGGACGGTGCCGTCTATCGATATGTAGAATCTCTCATCGATGGAGAAGTAGATGAAATTGAAATCGAGCAGTTTGTTCGGACGTTCCGAAAAATAAAACAATTGCTTCGAATCGGGGAGGAATAACACGTGCATAAAATCATTCAATGGCGCTGGGGAATCCTCATTTCCCTCATCATTTTGACGGCAGCACTATTTGTCGCAGCACCGAACTTAACGAAACAAGCAGAAGAAGCTGGTAGTTTTCAGCTAGCGGACGATATGGACTCACAGCGCGCACAAGCGATTTTAGATGAAGCTGGGAAGAGTGATAAAACCATCTCGCTCGTCTACGAGTTCGAGTCGATTGGCGAAACAGAGCGAACGGATGTCGCTCGTGTCATCGAAGAGCTTAGGCAGAATGAAACGGTCGTGACCGATGTTCTCGATCCGTTTGAAAGTGAGGAGACAGAGGCACAGCTCGTCTCAGAAGACGGACGCATCGTTCTCGTCCCCATCACGGTAGAAGGTACGACGGAAGAAATCAATGCGTTTGCTGATGATGTCCGTGAAAACGTGCTTCCAGAAGATGAAACAGTATATATCACCGGGGAAGAAATCATTAATAATGATGTGAACTTAAGTGCCCAAGAAGGATTGAAAAAGACGGAAATCATCACGGTCGTGTTGATTTTTGGATTACTCCTCCTCGTCTTTCGTTCCATCGTGACTCCGTTCATCCCGCTCATCGCGGTTGGATTCACGTATCTATTGAGCCAATCGTTCGTCGCGTTCTTTGTGGATTGGTTTGGATTCCCGGTATCGAACTACACACAGATCTTCCTTGTCGCCATCTTGTTCGGGATTGGGACAGACTACTGTATCCTACTTCTTAGCCGCTATAAAGAGGAGTTGAGTGCGGGGCATGCGATTGAAGACGCCATCGTCAACACGTACAAGACGGCAGGACGGACGGTTCTTATCAGTGGGCTCGCGGTCTTCGTCGGTTTCGCTGCCATCGGATTTGCTGATTTTCCAATCTTTAAATCAGCGGTCGCCGTTGCGGTCGGGATTGCGGTGTTGTTGTTGATTCTCTTCACGGTCGTTCCATTCTTTATGGCAACGCTCAAGCAGCGACTGTTTTGGCCATCGAAGAAGGCAGGCGAACACCATGACAGCAAGCTCTGGGCTAGCTTGAGCCGATTGTCGGTCAATCGTCCGTTCGTATCGATTTTGGTCGTTGGATTGATTACGGTGCCGGTCCTATTCACGTATGACGATGATCGTTCGTTCAATACCGTCGATGAGATTGGAGACGGTTACGATTCGGTTCGTGGGCTGAATTTGATCTCTGAAGGATTCGGTCAAGGGGAATCCCTTCCGGTGCAAGTTATTTTGAAACAAGATCAACCCATTACAGAATCAGATGTTGCTTACATCGAAAAGTTTGCAAGTGAGCTTGAAAAAGTCGAAGGCGTGAATGGTGTCCGTGCGCTTACACGCCCGACTGGTGAAGTCATCGACGATTTTTATGTCGACACACAACTCGGTGAAGTCAGCGATGGCTTGTCTGAAGCGCAGACGGGTCTCGGGGATGTTCAAACTGGATTGGATGAGATTGAGCAAGGATTGAACGGGATCGTTGGACAACTACCAAGCGGTTCAACCAATGCTGGGGCACCGCTTGCAGAAGCAGCAGCGGGGCTGAATCAGTTGAATGGTCAACTTGGTCTCATTGGGCAAGGATTGACAGCGACTCAAAACATCCCGGCCGCAGTCGGACAGCTCGGTCAAGTATCAGCTGGCCTCACACAAATTGAGTCAGGAATCAACGAAGCGGCGTCCGCATTAAATGCACAAGGTTCTCAGGTCGGTGAACTTGGTAGCGGGTTAGCGCAACTGGCGACAGGTGTCGCGGAAGCGAACGACGGGCTAGGACAAATTGAGTCTGGTCTCGGCGAAGCCGTTTCGTTCTTACAACAGTTGAGTGAAGCAGATGCGCTTCGGGAGACAGGCGTGTATCTTCCGGAAGGGACGCTCACATCAGATGAGTTCTCACCTGCAGTCGAACGCTATGTCTTCGATGAAGGAATGGCGACTCAACTCGAGGTCGTCTTAGAGATGGACCCGTATTCCCCAGAAGCGATTGATACCGTCGAGACAATCAAAGAGACGATGAATCGTGCCGTGACGGGAACACCGTATGCGGATGCGACCATTGGATATGCTGGTATCTCAAGTATCAATAGCGATTTAAATGAAACATCGACGAATGATTTCAATCGAACGGTAGCCATCATGCTCGTGACGTTGTTCATCGTTTTGACCGCATTATTCCGTTCGATGATCATGCCACTCTATATGATCGCTTCGCTACTCTTGACGTACTATACGTCAGCGGCAATCACAGAGCTGATCTTTGTAGAAGGACTCGGCTATGACGGGATTAGCTGGGCCGTTCCGTTCTTTGGATTTGTCATGTTGATTGCCCTTGGAATTGACTATTCCATCTTCTTGTTAGATCGATTCCGGGAAGAGACGATCAATGGGAAGACGGTCCGTGAGGCGCTCATCCACTCGATGACGAAGATGGGGACCGTGATCATGACCGCGGCTGTCATCCTCGCCGGGACGTTCGGTGCCATGATTCCGTCAGGCGTGCTCAGTCTCGTCCAGATTGCGACGATCGTCATCACCGGTTTGTTATTGTACGGCTTGATTGTGTTGCCCCTCTTGATCCCAGCCATTACGATTTCATTTGGCGAAGGTGTCTGGTGGCCATTCCGACAAAAGAAAAAGTCATAAGTAGAAACGGATGTCTCGTATGATGAGATATCCGTTTTTTGGGGATAGATTGTGGTGGATTCGGGAACAGAAAGGCAGGTCCATTATTGAAGGAGGAATATGATATGGAAATCGTCATTACCGCAATTTTGAAAGCTCATCCCGGAAAAGAAGAGGCGTTACGTGATGCGCTACACCGTGTGATTCCACCGTCACGAGCAGAAGAAGGGTGTCTTGCATACGTTCTCCACGAGGCGATTGATGAGCCGGGTACGTTTGTCTTCCATGAAAAGTATCAAGACGAAGATGCGCTCGATCACCATATCCATTCGTCGCACTATCAGGCGTATCGTGATGAAGCCGGAGAGCTTCTCGCCGTCCGTGAGGTCTATCGTTTGCATGAAGTCTGAAAGGAGACATTCTCATGATTACACAACCCGTGATTCCATGTATTTGGTTTGAACAGGACGTTGAAGAGATTGCCGAGTGGTATGTATCCATCTTTCCAGATTCGTTTGTCGACTATACGACGAAATTTTCAAGTTCACCAGCAGGCGAGACGACGATTGTGACGTTATCGCTCGCTGGACAGTTCTTTCAGTTGCTCGGGGGAGGCACGGCGCAAGAACGGAATCCGTCCATTTCCTATATGGTGTCGCTTGCGACGACAGAAGAGATCAATGCGCTATGGGAACGATTATCTGACGGAGCGGATATCTTGATTCCATTAGACACGTACGACTTCAGCCAGCGCTATGGATGGTTGCAGGACCGCTACGGAGTTTCTTGGCAAATCATGCATGATGGGGGGATGGACATCCAGCTCGTGACGCCATGCCTCTTGTTTGTCAAAGAAGCATTCGGTCGCGCCGAAGCGGCGATGAACGATTGGATCTCTATTTTCAAAGATTCGTATGTATTGGACGGGCATACGGTACGATACACGAAAGAAGACGGGGACGAGCTTGACGGGAAAATCAACTATGCTCGTTTCGTCTTATCCGGTCGAGAATTTGTCGTGATGGACAGTAATGAAAATCATGAATTCTCGTTTAACGAGACCCAGTCGCTCATTGCTTTTTGTGAGACACAAAATGAAGTCGATGCGTACTGGGAGCAACTATCGGCTGTACCGGAAGCGGAGGAGTGTGGTTGGCTGAAGGATCGCTACGGCGTCTCGTGGCAAATCATTCCGTGGGAAATGGAAGAGATGATGACGGTAGGTTCACAAGAGCAGATTGAACAGGTCGTACAGGCATGTCTCCCCATGAAAAAACTCGATATCGCAACGTTGCGTAAAGCTTACTAAACAAAACTCCCGAGACAAATGCTCGGGAGCTTTTTCATGGACTCATTTGCGAGAGGGCATCCTTCTCGATGATTGTATCCGAGAGACGGAGCTGACTCGTCGCACGATCGATATATGGGGCGCATCGATCGAATGCGACTTGTTCTTCCGTCTCAATGGAATAGCATGTGCCGTTACCAGCACGCTCGGTCAAGTCTGGTTCATAGTAATTGTCTTCATATCGGAATGCGCCCGTCCGAAAGACGGTCAGATTTGGCGTATCATTCAATAAGGAGTCGCCAAGCATATATGCCGGAGAGATCCCAAGTAAATCGAGGATCGTCGGGGCGATATCGATTTGCCCACCACTCGCTTGCATGACTTCTCCTGTCGTCAAGCCAGGGGGTTTGATGAAGAGAGGGACAGCACGGTCAAGTTGAAACGCGTCAACCGTCGAGTCCACTTCTACGATGGAGGCCATTTTGTCTCCTGGTGCCGTCAGACCACTATCGTGGTCACCATACATGACGAGAAGCGTCTCATCCCAAAGCCCATCTTGTTTCAATCGTTCGATGAACTGACCGACCGCCGCATCGACGAAATGAACGGTATGATAATAGTTTTCGAGAAGGGGATCGTCAATTTCTGACAGGTCTAACCGTTTCTCGTCTTCTGGAATATCGTACGGGGTATGACTCGTCAATGCGACTAAAAATGCGTAAAATGGTTCATCCAACTCTTCCATAAATCCGACCGACGTATTTAAGAACTCCTGATCGTTGAGTGCCATTCCGATAATGCCTTGGTCGGGGTAGTCTTTGCCACTAAAGAAATGGTTAAATCCGGTGTTTTGATAAAAGTCATCCCGATTCCAGAAGTCTTTCCGGAATGCATGCATGGCTGCTGTATCATACCCCGCCTCATTCAATGATTGAGCAAGCGTATTAAACTTATTTCCCGGGAAACGCGTGTAAACGGAACCGGATTTGACAGGATAGAGCGACGTATTGACGATGAACTCTGCATCGGACGTTCGCCCTTCATGCGTTTGATGATACACGTTCGGGAAGTAAAGCATATCACGTTGCAGTCGGTTCAAATTCGGGGTCAGTTCCTGTCCATTAATCTGTTGATCGATGACGGATGTTTGAAATGATTCGAGTTGTAGGACGATAACGTTCGTATCTGGACTAGTGGCACTTAATTCTTGATAAGAGAGTGCTTGAATTTGAGAACGCTCCTCGTCTGTCAGGGCTTCGTTCCATCCCATGGCACGTTCGACCCCTCGAGCGACATCCATCGCGTGATACCCCCAAAATCCAAGATGATAATATTCACGCATATTCGAGATCGGGTCATCTGCAATCCACTTTTCTGCACGCTGATAACTGAGGGTGAGCGGGATTGTGAAGAGAAGAAATCCGAGTGTGAAGCCAGCGAACGCCAACCGTCTTCCGTTCTGCTTTCCTTCACGGACAGGACGACGTTTCATATAACGCAAAATCAAACCGTAGATGATGAGGTCGATGAAGAAGAACGCATCGATTGGGCGGATGAGCGTCAAGAAGCCACCCCCGACATCTCCCATCTGCCCGATATCAGATAGTAAGGCGACGGATAATAAGTCTTCAAAATAGCGATAGTACCAGACGTCCGAGACGAGCAAGGTACTATGCAGGAACAGAGAAACGTATAGAATCCATCGGCGAATCGGGTAAGACACGGCAAGTGCCCAGCTCGTCAGGAGTAGAATCGTCGCCAAATTGATGAGGAAGAATGAGAAGTCGAACGCCGTCGCGGTCAACCAGCTAAAAAAGAAGAGCTTTGCCAGAGAGAGTGACAAGTAGCTCCAATAATCGAGATATTTGATCATGAACAACACATCCTTTTCATACCCATTCCCGATGAGACGAGTGAGGGAAACGTGAAGATGTGTCCAATTAAAAAGAGGCACAGGGCCTCAGTTAATCAGAAACGTATCGCGCAGTTCGATGATGGTTCCTTCCGGTGCTTTCAGTTTACTTAAATGACCGTCGACGACGAAATAGATGTTGCCACCGTGCTTCGGCAAGAACGTGACACCGAGCTGTTCGAGTCGTGCAACTTCCGCTTCGAGATCATCCACATAGAGGGCGAAATGGACGGGACCGGCCGCATGTTTCGAATAGTCTTGTAACGTTTCATCCGTTTTAGCAGTCTGGAGCTCGATATAAAAATCACCGAGCTTGAGCCAACTGTTGAAGTCACGCGTATGGAAGTTTGGCGATTCTTGAACGAGCTCAAAACCGAGCGCTTCGTAAAATGACTTCGATGCGGCATAATCTGGTGTTTGGATACAGATATGGTGAATTTGTTTCATTAGTTGTTTCCTTTCGTTTGTAGGTCGTTCACGCGATTACGGTGGAACGGGGAAGTCAGATCTTCCGAGAGTATGTCCATCCGGGTCTCGTAAGTCTAGTGTAACGAATGCAAGCTTTCGAAGATACTTGAGAAGAAACTTTTTACGGGAGAAAGCGTATGAAAGAGAGAAAAGGATAGGAAATGAATGAGGTGAACATATGAAAGTAAATGAGATCAGGATTCAACAGATTGATGCATTCAATCGAGAGGCGGTCATCGCCCTGACAGTGGACGAGAAACAATCCCGGTTCATCGAGACGAATGCCGAATCTCTTCAAGAGATGACTGAGGATACGAAATACGATTGGCAGAGCTTTGCATTTTATGAAGTCGAGCGGCCGGTTGGCTTCATGATGGTCGGGGCGGAAAACCAGACAGAACGTTATGTATGGCTCGATCGCTTCATGATTGATCAACATGAACAAGGGAAAGGCGTCGGAACGAAGTGTCTGCGCATCGCAGTGGAATTTATCCAGACACAATACGATGTGGATGATATCATCCTGAGTCTCCATCAAGAGAATGAAGCTGCGAAACGATTTTATGCGAAGAACGGCTTTGTCGACAGCGGCTTAATCGATGAATCGAACGGCGAAGCAATCTGGGTCTATCACACAAAAACCCGACCGTCATGAGTCGGTCGGGTTCTCGGATGGACTTATTTTTTGCGTGACATTCATAGCTGTCAAGAAGAAGTAAATAGCAACGAACAAAAATAGGGTAATGAATCCGTTTTGAAAAAATGGATCAATAAACGTCGGTTCTTCCGGCCAGCTTCCTGTTGAGATTTGGGCGCTCCAACGGGTGTAGAGTGCAATGCGTTCGAGCGTGTATAAGAGCCCGGACAAAAACAACAATATACCACCCGCTACAAGTTGATTGAAACGTGACATAAAACTCCTCCTTCATGGATGTTGTCTATAGTTTACCATTTTCATCCAAAAAGGGAGCTTTTATTTGAGTACGCTCGGTCGCAATTGTTTCACGCGCGACAAGACGAGCCAACCGAGAAGCGCGCCCGTCAAACTAGAGGCAAGAAACGCTGGAACGAAGAAGAAGGCACCGAACGTCGAACCCATTAACAGTTTTGCGTACGGGACGGCAATCAACGAGGCGATGACACCGGTTCCGATGATTTCTCCGAGTGCGGCAGCATAAACGCGATTCGTACGAACGAAGAAAATGCCGGCAAGAAATGCGCCAATCATGCCACCAGGGAATGCGAGCAGTGATCCTGTGCCGGTTATGACGCGAATGAGTCCGGTGACGAAAGCGACGAGGACGGCTCCGATTGGACCGACGGTGACTGCGGCAATCACATTCACCATATGTTGAATCGGATAAGCGCGGGCGACACCTGTGGGAATCGAGATGAACATCGAACCGACGACGGCGATGGCAACGAGCATTGCCATCCAAGTGAGTTGTTGAATACGCATGAATAGTCTCCTTTCAAAATAAAAACGCCACGTTTCCAGACGGAAAGATGGCGTGGACATACAGAGACGTATCCCAAGCCACTTCCCTACGCTGGTATGAGCCAGATCAGGTTCAAAGGGTCCGGCAGATGCCGTCTCAGCCCGAAGGCTCCCCTAGTGGTCGTTTATTGATTTGAGTATAGCATAAATTGGAAGGAGACGAATATGGAACAACTATCTGTTTTCTGGGAAAACACTGATCTCAAGCACACGTTTGATCAGTGGATTGATGAATATATTTCGAATGAAACATGGTATGTCGAAAAAGATACGGATTTGACGTATCTGGTGCATGGGTATGGCGTCTATGCCAAAGCGGTCACTTCCATCAGTCAGAGTGAAGGAGTATTATCACAACATCTTGCTCACATATTCCCTCAACTCGTGCCAGACGTAGTCGCTGTTCATCCGATTCATCCATGGTTCATTTTGCGCGAAATCCCCGGTCACCCGTTACGTGATACACCCGATCAGGTACAGTATGAGGTTGCGCTACGGGAGTACGCCAAGTTACAGCAACAAATGAGTGGTGAAACGGAGCGACTTCTAAAAATGGGGGTTCCAGATCGTCGTCCGGCTATTTTAAAGCAGGAAATCGAGTCAACACTTGTTGAGATGACTCTAGGGATGAAGCGAGAGCAGCGAGAAACAATCATTTCGCTAAAACCTGAACTACTGTCGATGTGCGATGAATTAGAAAGCGGCATTCCAATGAGTCTTGACCACGGAGATTTGCATGGAGGGAATATTTTCTGGGAGCCTGAAAGCAATCTACCGATGATCCTTGATTGGGGAGACGCGACAATCACCCATCCGTTCTTTAGCATGCGTGTCTTTTGGAACGCCTTGTTCGATTTATTGCCGGAAGAGGACGATACATTATGGATGAAGAAAATCCGAGAGTTTCGCAAGATTTATTTGAAAGAATGGGCACACGTCGCGCCAAAAGAAGTACTCGAGCATCAAATGAAGATTGCCGAGGAATTGGGATGCGTGTATCGGGCGATCTCATGGCACACATACGTCACGGCACATCGCCGGGACAAAAAAGATTCCAGCGACAAACCGGCACAATGGCTCAAGTTGTTGCTGGAATATCGTAAGTTACAATGTGACACGGATTAACTTTCATTTTTGGCTAACAGGTCCTCATAGTCCTTCTCGTTCCAAAAGAGCGGTGAGATGGATTCGGGACCTTTTAAAATTTCTCCATCCTGATCATATACGATGGCATATCCGTTCTCGACATCGAATACGAACAAGTCGGCAGTGACTTCCGTCACGCCATCCCCGGCGATGATCACGTCATCGATTGGATCCCTTGCCAGTTCGACGCCCGCTTCGTCGAGTTCGACGAGAAGGGCTGACGTGTAGGCGTGGCGGTCATAGACCGCTTGGAATTCATTCTGCGTGAGAACGACATCGGTAGGTGGGGCACTTGTACCGAATTTTCGATTTTCAATCTCTTCAACGTATTGAAGGAAGGATTCCTCCTGCCAAAATAGCGGAGCGACCGATTCAGAGCCGTTGATCACCGTTCCGTCCTGACTGTCGAAAATGGTGGCATACGTCCCGTCATCGAGCTTGAATGGGTAAATATCCGCATACGTATGCTCGAGGCCGTTTCCGGCGATGATGACGCGTTCGAACGTCTCCCGAAACGGTTTGATGCCTTGTTGCTCGAGCGCAACGAGGAGCGGTTTCGTTTGTTCATATTGGTCATAGACGTCTTTAAAGTCTTCGCGCGTCCATTCTGTGATGGGTTCATCCGGTGATTCGATCGGAATCGGATTGTCTGCCACTGTATCCGTACAACCCGTCAGTAAAAGTGCACTTAATCCGAAAATCGTCCATCGCCTCATGATTTCATCCCCTCAACTTACATTTTCCACCATTTTATCATTCGTTGTGAAAAAGCAGAACCTGTGCACATTCTCACTCGGGGTGAGGACGTGTTGTGTAGGAATCGAGTGTGTTCTTGAAGTGCAGTGTATCGTCTTCAGAAATCGTCACACCTGAGGAGGTGCCGTAGCGGACCGCATGATAAACGGAAGGATTCATCGGTAAATCGATGCGTTGGAACCACTCTTGCAATGTCTCATGGGCACGCAACCGCTTGGCGGGTACGAGAGATTGGTTAAATGTGATTAGCGCATCGCGAATCGGGATATTTGTGAACGCTGTGAGCGTTGAAACAGACGAATCGTTCTGGTTCTGCACGTCTTGTTGGAACAAGTCTATGCTTGAATCGATGCTTCGTGTACGCGCCAAAAGTTGCTTCCGTTTTCGATAGACATAGAAACTGAAGCAACAGAATGCGATCAAAGCGACGAATAACCCGAGATTTCGTCGTGTTGATTCTCCAGATTCCGTGATTCTCTCAAAAAAGTGATGTTTTCCTTTTTGAGGATCCAATTCAAACGGGTAATCTGCTTTGGATTCACCAATTAAAATGCCATCATCCTCATCCGATAGGAGATCAGTCGGGGGACTATTATTTTCCTCGACCGGTATCGTTTCCGGGTTATAGAGCCATTCGAATACCCCGGTCGCAACCACCATCATTGTAAAGGTGACGAGAAGTGTGGCGGCAATCATGAGAAAAAACTTGTTCGTCCAGCGCAAGAAGTTACCTCCTTTTTGAATGTTCAGACTATTTGTTGTTTATCTTACCATAAAAAGGTAAAGTTTGATTAAGACAAAAAATGGAGGTCATATCATGGGCATGGAGCGAGTCATCAAACAGTTGAACGAGGTGTATTTAGGAAAAGAGGATGTCGTGCGTCTCTGTTGTACGGCGTTACTCGCGGAAGGACACATTTTGTTAGAGGATGTACCGGGTACGGGAAAAACGTTAATGGCCAAGACGATTGCGGCCAGCTTTGATGGGGCATTCTCTCGCATCCAGTTCACGGCCGACTTGTTACCGTCTGACGTAATCGGCGCAGACTATTTCAACATGCAGACGCAGACGTTCGATCATCGACGAGGACCGATCTTTGCGAATATCGTCTTGATCGATGAAATCAACCGAGCGGTCCCACGAACGCAGTCCGCCTTGCTCGAGGCGATGGAAGAACGACAAGTCTCCATCGGGGGAGAGACGTATCCGATGCCGAAACCATTTTTCGTCATCGCGACGCAAAACCCGATCGAATCAGCGGGGACGTTCCCGTTACCGGATGCCCAACTCGATCGCTTCTTGATTTCGATTCCAGTCGGTTATCCTGATGTTGCGGAAGAGAGAGAACTCCTCTTACAAGTGATGCGCCAAACGAGGAAAACCGTAGAGGCGGTTGCGACGTTAGACGAGTTACGCTGTGCTCAGGAGGAAGTGAAGCAAGTATCGATCCAAGATGATGTCCTCGATTACTTACTCGGGCTCGTCCATGCGACCCGGGAACATGCATCCGTCGAGGTCGGTGTCAGTCCACGCGGAGCCATTGCGCTCATGCGAACGTCTCAAAGTTATGCCTATCTGAACGATCGATTGTACGTCATTCCGGAAGATGTGAAAGCCGTGGCACCTTATGTCTTGTCCCATCGTTTGACGTTGACGCTTGAAGGAGGCATCAAATCGACGAAACAGGACATCATCCGCTACATCTTAGACACCGTTTCTGTGCCGGTCGAGGGTTGATGATGACATTCTCGACACATAACGCCCTACAGAAACAATGGATTCCGGTTTATGGATTCGTTGGGGTGATTCTCGTATTCGTCCCGTACATGGAGATTGTCGGATATGCCCTTTGTTTACTTGCGGGCATCGTCTGGTTCTTCGAACGGACGCGGAAACAGTTAGAGCGAGCCCTTCGTCTTCATATACATACACACGAATCTCTTCTCTTTGTTGGGGATGAGACGGAAGTGCAAGTGATGTTAGATGGAAGTGAAACCCTCGAACGACTCGGACTTCCGGTTCGTGTTCGACTGAAATCCAATACGGCGCTCAGCTTTCCAGACCATGACCGTTCCCCAAATAGTTTAGATATGTCGATACGAACAGACCAGGCCCGTCACTCGCTCCGCGTTCAGGCCGAATTTCGGGGACCAGCTTATATCGAAGAATGCGTACTCGCTGTTCCGCTCCCGTTTCATCTCGGGACGTATCTTCTTGAGTGCCCCATCGAGAAGCGATGGACGGTATTGCCGTCGCTCACGTTACACCCACCCGTCGGCACGAAACGTTTAGCGCTCGGGGACCGACCTTTGACCGCATCGCCGCTACGGAATCCACTGCAGGTTCTAGGGTCAAAGTCTTATGAAGGAGAACCGGTCAAAGAGATTGACTGGGTCGCGACGGCGAAACTTGGACGAGTCCAATCGAAAGTCTTTCAAAAGACGTCGCTCGACACGTTCACATTCGCAGTTGATTTGAGTGGACCATCTGGCTACACGTTGCATCACGACTTTGAGTCGATCATCAGCCAGGTCGCATATGTGACGACTCGTCTGTTAAAAGAGGAGTGTAAAGTCGAACTGTTCATCAATCGCTTCAATGGCGAGGGAAAGATGGAGCATATCTCTCTTCAAGAGGGGGAACGAGGTTCACGCCTCATCCTTTTGATGTTGGCCGACCTCCATCCCGGGAACCGCTTCATCTCGACAGACGCGTTCGTACGTATGGTCGAGCGGAAACGCTTGAAGCAAAGCCATCTCGTCTGGTTCAATCAGCACAACCTGTATGACTAACAAGGAACTTTCCTTCTTCTGGCGAACTGTATCATATACAGAGATGACCAAAGGGGAGATCCATATGGCAAAACGAAAGTATGCGAATCGACGAGACTGGGAACGGATTTTAAAGAACCGCTACGCGCAAGTTCGTGTTCAGACGGAACAATTTTCAGGCGTCGTCGCCTTATTCCAAATCGATGAGGTTCGGGCACCTCAATATAAGATGCATAACGGCGAAGAATTCATCGTGGCAGATGCCGGGTTTGGTTGGCTCCAATATTTCCCGGACAATGAACCGTTCGGTGTGACGGTCATGTTCAACCCTGACGGTGAAATCGTGCAATGGTATATCGACCTCGTCGACCGAATCGGCGACGAAAATGGCATTCCGTACATGGACGACTTGTTGCTCGATATCCTCGTATTTCCGAACGGGGATATCGTCAAAAAAGATGAGGATGAGTTCAAAGCGGCGACTGAGAGCGGCGAATTGACGCCTGAACAAGTCGAGCGGGGATGGCGTGAGTTTGAAGCGACGCTCGAACGGATCAAACGTGGAGACTTCGTCTACTTTGATTTGGCAAAAGGACATTACGAACAGTTAAAACAAAAACTATGAGCGAACAAACTCTCTCTGCTACAGTAAGAGCGTAGGAGGGGGAGTTTTTATGAAAAGAATTGAAATCGAGACGTGGGCACGACGTAAGCACTTTGAGTTTTTTAAAGCGTTTGACGCGCCACATTTCAACGTGACGGCGAACGTGGATGTGACAAATCTCTATACATATGCCAAGGCGAGCAATCAATCGTTCTTCAAGCTCTTTTTATATGGTGCTGTGAGAGCGGCGAACGCGATTCCGGAATTACGCTATCGAATCCGTGGAGAAGAGGTTGTCGAACACGAGGTGGTCCATCCTTCGTTCACGGTCATGTTAGACGAGGGTGTCTTCAACTTTTGTGCGGCCACGTTCCATGAAGATTTACCGACGTTCTTACAGGAAGTGACGACGCGGATGGAGCGAGCTGCTGATGAAGTCGTGGTCGGGGATGACGAGCCCGACGATTTGCTGTATATCACGAGCGTCCCGTGGGTCACGTTCACGAGCATCATGCATCCGACGCATCAGCAACAAGACGATAGCGTGCCACGCATCGCCTGGGGCAAGTTCGAGCGTCAAGGAGAGCGTCTGGTTATGCCGTTATTCGTTCAAGCCCATCATGCACTCGTTGATGGGGTACATATCGGCAAGTATTACGAAACACTACAATCTTGGTTAGACGAAGATTTCGTACAGGAGGGAACCGACGTGATAGAGGAAAGTGAGTTTGATCGAGCCGTTCGCCTCCATGAAGAGGGACAGCTCGAACAGGCGAAGCAACTGTTCTTATCGCTCTTACGACAGGATGAGAAGAATCCGAGACTTCATGCATATTGTGCCTGGTGTTATGACTCGCTCGGGGAAGAACGTCAAGCCGTACCGCATTATGAGCGGGCTATCCGACTCGGGTTGACGGGGAAAGAGTTGGTCGAATCGTATCTCGGACTCGGCAGTACGTATCGGGCACTCGGACGATACGCAGAGGCGGAACAGTTATTTGAAGAGGCGATTGAGCAATTCCCGAATCACGGGGCGCTCAAGGTGTTTCAGGCGATGACGCATTATAACGTCGGTCGCCATGAAGAGGCGACGGGCGCGTTACTCGAGCTGCTCGCTAGCCCGAAGCCGGACGAGAGCATCGCAAGGTACCGCCGTGCCATCGCATTCTATGCGAGAAACTTAAATGAGATATATGACTAAAGGAGAATGACATGATTTCATTACGTCCGATCGATGCACAAAATTGGTATACATGCTGTCAACTGGCATTAAGTGAACAGCAACAGTCTTATATGGAGCCGAATGCGATTTCGTTACTTCAAGCGATGTATGAACCGACGCTACGCCCGCGTGCGATTTATGAGGAAGAGACGATGGTCGGCTTCCTCATGTACAACACGGAGCCGGAAGAATTGGATGCATGGTGGATTTACCGAATCATGATCGACCATGCTCATCAAGGCAAAGGGATTGGTCGACAAGCGACAGAGCTGATGCTTGAAGAAATTGGCGCAGAGAAACCGATTGTCGTCGGCTATCACCCTGAGAATGAGGCAGCGCATCACTTATATGAAAGCCTAGGATTCGTTGATGAAGGCCATCGATTCGGTCGTGAGATGGCTGTGATTCGGCGAGGGGAATGAGACGGAAACAACCCGTCTCATTTTTTTAATCAAATTGATTGACGACAAAATCATCACGTGATATATTTATCTCGAATTAAAGATATTTGAATTTAAGTAAATGGCTCTCTTGGACAAAGGAGGGAGACAGATGGAACCATCTGATGCATTGAAGACAATTACTGTGCTGTTGCGCGCCTCTCAGTCGTTACAAGACCTGGTGAAGCAGGAAGTGGCGTCTTACGGATTGAACGCGACCGAGTTCGCCGTACTCGAGTTTTTATATCATAAAGGGGATCAACCGATTCAAGTCATCGGAAAGAAAATTCTCCTCTCGAGCGGAAGCATGACGTATGTCGTGGACCGATTAGAGGAGAAAGGGTATCTCGTCCGAAAAGCTTGTCCGAGCGATCGCCGCATCACATATGCGGCGCTAACGGATGACGGAGAGCGCCTGATGCAAGATATTTTTCCGAAGCATACGGAGCATATGAATGTATTGTTTGAAGGATTATCTCTAACAGAGACGATTGAACAGTTGAAACAAATTGGGAAGCGGGCAGAAGCCGCAAAAAATTTTAATCATGTATCTTGAAATCAAGATATAAAAGGAGAGAGAACGATGAACCACGTAAAAGGAATTCACCACGTCACGGCAATCACGAGTAGTGCCGAAAAAAACTATGATTTCTTCACCCATATTCTTGGGATGCGCTTAGTGAAGAAAACGGTCAACCAGGACGACATTCAAACGTATCACTTATTCTTTGCGGACGATAAAGGGAACGCGGGGACAGACATGACCTTCTTCGACTTCCCAGGTATCCCGAAAGGTAAGCACGGAACAAATGAGATCGCGAAGACGTCGTTCCGCGTACCGACAGATGAAGCGTTGACGTATTGGGTCCGTCGATTCGACCGTCTCGGTGTCGAGCACGAAGGGATTCAAGAACAGTTCGGGAAGAAGACGCTCTCGTTCATCGACTTTGATGAGCAGGCGTATCAACTCATCTCGGATGAGTTCAACGAAGGCATCGCGTCGGGCGAGCCGTGGAAGAACGGTCCAATCCCGCTTGAATACGCGATCACGGGACTTGGTCCAATCTTTATTCGCATCGCCGATATCACATATTTCAAAAAAGTGATGGAGCAAGTGATGCTATTTAAAGAGATCGGGCGAGAAGGTGATGTGTATCTCTTTGAAGGAGGTGAAGGTGGAAACGGAGCGCAAGTGATCGTCATTCACGACGAGACATCTCCACAAGCGCGTCAAGGGTTCGGTACCGTGCACCATGTCGCATTTCGTGTCGAAGACCGCAGCGTCCTCGATGAATGGACAGCACGTCTCCAACAGTTCGGTTTGCCGACTTCTGGCTACGTCGATCGCTTCTTCTTTGAATCATCCTATGCACGTGTCGCGCCGCAAATCTTGTTCGAATGGGCGACAGATGGACCTGGATTCATGGGAGACGAGCCGTACGAGACGGTCGGTGAGAAGTTGTCACTCCCGCCGTTCCTCGAAGCGAAACGTTCGCAAATCGAGGCGATGGTACGACCAATCGATACAGTCAGAAGCACGAAAACATTTGAGAAAGAATATGAGGGCATGAAATGAGTTTCTTGAATCGCTTATTTGGAAAATCAGATGCATCACAACATAACCAAGGAGGAACTACTATGTTAAACATCGGAATCGTACTCGGATCAACTCGTGAAGGTCGCGTCAGTCCACAAGTCGGGGAATGGGTGAAAGAACTCGCCGACAAACGTGGCGATGCCAACTATGAAGTCATCGACATCGCAGACTACAACTTGCCGCTTCTCGGTGAAGCTGGCCAAGACGCATCAGGCGCAGCAGCCTGGTCGGAGAAAATTGCGCAAATGGACGGATTCATCTTCATCGTCCAAGAATACAATCATTCCATCTCAGCATCTCTTAAAAACGCACTCGACTACTTACGTGTCGAATGGAACAACAAAGCAGCTGGAATCGTCTCATACGGTTCTGTCGGTGGAGCACGGGCAACGGAACATTTACGTGGCATCTTGAGTGAATTGTCAATCGCTCACGTACGTGTCCATCCTGCGCTCTCACTCTTCACGGACTTCGAGAACGGGACGCATTTCGCACCGAAAGATGTGCAAGCACAATCGGTCAACGACATGCTCGACCAACTCCTTCCGTGGACGGAAGCGATGCAATCGGTCCGCACGAAAGCCGGAGAAGTTGCAAACAATTAACAAATCGCGAAGCCAGCCTGAATTCAGGCTGGTTTTTGTGCGTTTTCAAGTGGATTGCGCTAAAGTGGAGAAGAATGGAAAGAAAGGAGGGATTCGATGGTGAAACGAAAAATCATCGCGGCTTCCTGGACTGTGCCTATCTATGCGCTTCTATTAAGCATTGTTGAATTTTCGCAACAAACACTTGTGGAAACTTCATTTTTAGAGAGCGTATCTGGATTTCTATTATTATGTACGGTTTACATGGCTTATAGTTTTCCCATCATTTTTACATATGGCGTCGTGACATCGTGGTTTAGTGGTTGGGTCGCAAAGCGATTCAATTCGGAACGCGTACAGTTGTTCATTTCGTTCGTTTTACATATTCTATTTGGACTCATCTTGTCATGGTTGAGTCTGCTCGCAGCCGTTTTGTTCTTCCTGATTGATCGTCGATTGATGAATCAGATCGATGTGACGAAACGAGTGGTAATCAAAAATCTTTTCATCCCGATTGGATGCTGGCTCGTTGCGATGGGGAGTGTATATCTGATTGGAGTCGTTCAAGATTTCTTCGTTCGATTCAACTCGATTTAGGGAAACGAACATGGACAAACTCATACAAGGAGGTTTCAAGATGAAATGGATGATTTATGGGGCGAATGGCTATACGGGGGAACTGATTGCCCGACAGGCTGTCCGTGACGGATTGCGTCCGATTCTTGCCGGTCGGAACGGACGTGAGATTCATCGCCTCGGGGACGAGCTCGACTGCGAGACAGCAATATTTGCATTAAGTCGCGAAGCGGCAATCGAGGCGCTTCACAATGTGGATTTGGTACTTCACTGTGCGGGTCCGTTCACGGATACGAGCCAAGTGATGATTGAGGCATGTCTGGAAACGGGCACACATTATTTAGACATTACCGGGGAAATCGACGTGTTCGAATATGTCCATTCTAAACAGCGAGCGGCTCAAGCCAAAGAACGTGGTGTGATTTTATGTTCCGGTGTTGGGTTTGATGTCATCCCAACAGACTGTGTCGCACGAAAATTACGGGAACTTTTGCCGGATGCGACGACACTCGCCCTCGGATTTTCGGCGGCAGCTGGTATTTCTCCAGGTACGATGAAAACGGCTGTCCGTGGTCTTGGATCGAGCAGTATGGAACGTGTGAACGGGAAACTATCATCATTCCCAATCGGGGCAAAACGAAGAACGATTGATTTCGGACGTGGAAGCCGTACCGCCATCGCGATTCCTTGGGGAGATGTTTCGACCGCCTATTATACGACGGACATCCCAAATATTACGACGTGGGTGCCGGTCCCGACAGCGGCCGCTTATTTGGCACGCGCTTTGTCCTGGTTCAGCCCGATTCTTGGAAAAGAGGCGGTGCAGGAACGATTGCTCCGCTATGTCGATGAGAACGTATCGGGACCAAATGAAGCCGAACGTGAAAAAAACTCGACGTATGTATGGGGCGAGGCAACAAATGAGGGGGGCCGTAAAATCATCGTTCGCATTCAAACTGCGAGCACGTATGCCTTCACCGTATATGGCGCACTCGCCGTCGTCAAACGATTACTTGGCTCCGGCGGAATGCTTGCTGGAAGTTTCACCCCAGCCATGTTGTTTGGCTCACACTTTATCGAAGAGATTCAAGGCTCCTCTTCGTTCACGATTGATGAGATTCGTCCATGAGCCGAGAAATGTGGGATTTACTCGACGAAAATCGGCAACTGCTCGGTCGAACCCATTTTCGTGGGGATGAACTAGAACCGCATACATTTCATACGGTCATCGAAGTGTTCACGTTCGATTCGGATGGGAGACTCTTGCTATCAAAACGCCATCCGGACAAGACGTACCCGCTTCTGTGGGAAGGAACCGGGGGCTCGATTTTAGCTGGAGAAACGAGTCGACAAGGTGCGGTCCGTGAGCTGAAAGAAGAGCTGGGGCTATGCGTGTTGCCTGAGCAACTTCGGTTCGTGACAACGATTAAGCGGGGCACCTATTTCTTGGATCTGTACTGTTACGTATGCGAGAACCCCATTGACTTAGGACAACTCACTTTACAAGCAGATGAAGTGATTGATGTGAGGTTACAAGAATGGGAAGCCGTGTTAGGATCTGAGGACCTCGTTCCTTCTGTACGAGAACGAATGATTCAGTACGGTCATCTCATCCGAACGTGATATGCTACACTCAACATGAAAAAAGACAAGGGAGGGAACAAAGTGAAACGTTTAGAATTGGCACGACGCATCGAGCGCATCAAAGCAGAGGGGACGTCTGCTTACATTCGACATCGCAAACAAACCCCTCCCTATGAAGGTGCGGAACTGCACGTAGAAGGTAAAGGACACGTGTTTAAAATGGGGAATATGAGCTTTGCGGTCGGATTCGGGTTGAATCGACCGACAAGCTTTTATGATCTGCATCAAATGGAAAAGTGGGTACGCGGGAAAAACGTATCACGTCTACATATCGAAGTTTGTCCATTGGCAGAGGACTCGTTACTCCGCTTGTTGCAAGAGCGTAACTACACACTCGATCACTTTTTAGATGTGTGGACGTTGGATTTGAAACAATATTCGTCTGATTCTACAACGACCCAGGTCGAAAAAGTAAAGAATGAAACAATTCATGAGTGGGCACATGCGATTGCGGCAGGATTTGCCGAATCCGGAACCATCCTTCAAGAAACGATTGATACGGCTAAAGGATTCTATGCACTCCCGAGTAATCACGCCTATCTCGTCCGAGAAGCGGATACTGTCGTAGCAGGTGGGATTTTAGCGATACAAGACGGAATTGGAGAATTGTTTCTGACGAGCACCGTCCCGGCATATCGGCAAAAAGGGTATCAGACGCAACTCATTTTGGAACGGATTGCCGAGGCGAAAGCGCTTGGCTGTGACGTCTTGACCGTAACGACGAAAGTCGATTCGGCATCTGGACGTAATATGGAACGGCTCGGTTTTCAGCCGTTCTACCAAAAAGCTGTCATGAAAAGTCCTATTCTCAAATAAGCAGGCCGTCTCGGATGAGACGACCTGCTTTTCGATTACAAGAGGGATTCCGCACCGTCAACGTAAACCTCAGAGCCCGTGACATGGCTCGACATGTTGCTTGCAAAAAACAAGACGACGTCCGCGACTTGTTTGGCGGAACCGGACTTTCCGGCGAGTGGCTGGTTCCCGAGCGGATACTCGATGGGAATAACGACTTCTTCAAGCAATGCATCGTCACGATTGGTCGAATCATCGATATTTGTATCGATGGCCCCTGGACAGATGGAGTTGACCCGGATTCCAAATTGAGCGAGTTCGGCGGCAGCCATTTTCGCAAAACCGGTCTGTCCCGCTTTTGTTGTGGCATAACCACTGAAACCGAAATTTTTAAAATAGCGGTTGCCATTGATTGATGAAGTGATAATGATGCTTCCACCCTTCTCTTTCAAATGTGGAATCGCATGTTTGACGGTTAGGAAGGTCCCGGTGAGATTCGTCTCGATGACACCGTTCCAATCCTCTAAAGATAAATGTTCAATCGGTGTGATGGCCCCGTTTCGTCCAGCGTTCGCGAAGACGATATCGATTTGACCGAATCGATCCATCGTCTGTGCATACGCTTCTTTCATCGCCTGCTCATCCGACACATCCACACGAATACCGATGGCGCGCTCTTCCCCCACAAGACTAGCGAGACGCATCGCCTCCTCCTCATTCAAGTCGAGAATGGCGACTTTCGCACCCGCTTGAATAAAGCGAATGACAGCGGCGCGTCCGATTCCAGAGGCCGCTCCCGTGACGAACGCTACTTTTCCAGATAATAATTTGTTTGAAATCAATCCGACCACTCCTTTTTGGATTCTGTTGTCATATTCCACAGTTCTGGAAAAGTTACGCTTCATTTCAAAAAATCATGGTGCCATGACTTCAATCGTCCGCGCGATGTTCAAGTTCGAATTCGTCGGAATGACCTCGATTGTTACCAGTTGGCCGCTCTGTAGCCCTTGTACGCTGTTGACGATGCCAGTGACTTCGGTTTGATCATTGATCAAGATGACACGCAATGTGACTTCTTCAGAGGATTCGGTAGATTCAATCAATATTTGGGGGATATCGACTCGTTCAATCTGTCCTTCGACCATGTTGTCATTCCACGTGCTCAGCCAATAAACGGCGACTAAAAAAAGACCGAGAAAGATTAAGGCAAAGGTTAATCGTGAACTCATGTCTACCTCACTCCTTTGTCGTCCCGTTTCGCATCTCATCTAATGTATCTTTACCCAGAAATTCTCTCATTACTTGAAAAAATAGTAGGAATCATAAGAAAAATGGGGAATAGAAAGAAAAACGAAAAGGTGAGGTGTGGGCGAATGTGGATGATGATGGGAACACTCGGTTTGGTGGCTTGTGTATGGCTCACGTTTGGTTGGTATACAATTGGTAATGCAAAACGTCGAGTGAAAGGTGGGCTCTTTTCACTCAGCCTCATTTGTCTATTCGCTCCACTTTTACTCGTGAAATTAGGAGAACAGTACGGATTTTTCGGCGTACAAATCGGATTAATCACATTATTCGGCTTACTGGCGGGGGCCTTTTTCTTTGTGGCGCTCGGATGGACAGGACGACCAGCAAAAGTTCGGAAAGTGAGAACGTTATCGGAAGACCCTGATTTATTTTGAAGCATGGCTGACCACTCCTACGGTATAATGCGTTCATAACCATGTTACGAGGGAGTGGAGTGGGAATCATGATTAAACCGCCAAAGCTGCAAGTCGGGGATACGATAGGAATCATTACGCCTTCTTTTCCGGCACCTGTTCAATTTGAGGAACGCTATCAACGTGGCGTCGAACAGCTCAAGCGAATGGGATTCAAGGTGAAAGAGGGCATGTGTACATATAAAACAGAAGGATTTCGTTCATCGTCCATTCGAGATCGCGCGGACGAACTGAACGCATTTTTACATGATCCTGAAGTGAAGGCGATCATCAGTACGATTGGTGGAACGAATTCGAACTCATTACTACCGTATATCGATTATGAGCAATTGCGACGTCAACCTAAAATCATCATGGGTTATAGTGATGTGACGGCAATTTTGATGGCGTGTTATGCAAAAACGGAAGTCGTTACATTTTATGGACCGGCGATCGTCCCTTCTTTCGGGGAATATGGAGGAATGTTTGAGGCGGGCGAGCAATATGTCAAAGACATTCTCTGCTTAGAACGAAACGCTCCGTTTCAGTTACATATTCCTGATGAATGGACCGAAGAGATGCTCGATTGGTCAACGCAACAACGCGTCAAGACATTGCAGCCGAATAAAGGGTGGATCCCACTAAAGGGTGGGAAGGCAAGAGGGGCGTTGATTGGAGGGAATTTGAATACGATGTCCGGGTTTTTCAAATCAGATTATTATCCTGATTTGAAAGGAACGATTTTATTCCTAGAAGACTCGTTCAAAACGATGGCTGAAGAAGAACGGTCGCTCAGCATGCTAAAATTGGCTGGCGTATTTGATGAGATTTCAGGTCTGATCATTGGGAAACATGAGCATTTTCAAGATCAATCGGCACCCTTCTCATTCAATGATTTATTGCTCGAAGTCATCGGAGATACGAACATCCCGATTTTAACGAACGTCGATATTGGACACACATTCCCGTCGCATATCTTCCCGATCGGCATTCAAGTCGAGTTAGATGCGACGAATGGAATAATTCGATTTCTAGAAAATGGGGTGTCCACATGAAAGAACTCCTCACGATTTTTGATGCCAATCATCAAGAAATAGGAGTGAAAGAGCGGGAGCAAGTTCATCTGGATGGGGATTGGCATGAGACGTTCCATTGCTGGCTCTGGAAAGAAGACCTCATCTACCTTCAGCGAAGAAGCATGGAGAAGCAGGATTTTCCCGGGAAATATGATATTACCGCAGCGGGACACCTCACTGCAGGCGAGACGATTGTTGATGGCATTCGTGAAATCGAAGAGGAACTCGGACTCTCCTTGAGGTTCGAGCAACTCACGTCTCTTGGTGTCTTTGAGGATGTGATTGAACTGGACGGGTTTGTCGACCGCGAATTTGCACATACGTATAGCTATGTCTATCAAGGAGAGCCGATTCATTTTGACGACGGGGAAGTGATGGAGATCGTATCGGTACACCGGAACGAGCTTTTGGCGCTTACAGAAGGAAGCTTGCGTACGATTGAGGGACGCTCTCTTATGACGAATCATCTTGTCCGAATCAAACAAACCGATTTAGCCCCCCATCGTCTGACTTACTGGCAAAACGTATTTGAGAGTTTGACACGAATGGATGCCTCAAATCGATAAGGAGAGAATCCGTTGCTCACCAATCGGACCATCGATGCGACGTCCTGTATCAACCCATCCAACGTGCGTATAAAGGGAAAAAGCAGCTTCGTTTTTCAGATTGACCGACAGAACGACTTCACGAATATGAGGAAATTGTTGTTGTACGAACTTCGGAAGTTCGTGGAGTGCTGCTTTAGCGTAACCTTGTCTTTGGTCGTCATAGTTGATGGCGAAAGCGGAGAAGAGCAAGGCATGAGGTTCGCTCGTATAAGATGCGACGCGTTCATTGTCATGGAGTAAAAACATTCCGACCGGTTTCGTACTGAGGACGACAATCGGATAAGTGCCATCAGGTAATGGATCATCCATGTCTTTAGGCAGGGTCGTATACTTTTCTTGGTCCGTCGGTAGCGTGAACGTATCGAGAATTGGTCGATGCGTATCATTTCGATCGTCTAGTGTGATTTTCATGAGGAGTCTCCTTCAATTGTAAGTAAATTCATTTAGAAGAGAGGAATTATATGTCGACACAACTTACATATCGTCAAAACCCGCCACTACAAGATTTGTATCGCGCGTTTATGACTGGTTTTTCTGATTATATCATTCCGTTTCAATTCGATGAGCAGACGTTCGAAGACATCTTTCTCGTACGAGATCAAAATCAACCATCTCGTTCCATCGTCGCTTACGATGGCGAAACGCCAGTCGGTGTCGTATTGAGTGGGATTGCTTATCTCGATTCGAAATGGCAGACACGTTGTGGTGGACTCGCAGTCGCCCCACACGTTCGGAAGTTAGGCGTTGCGACCGAATTGATGCAACGATTTGAAGCGGAAGCAAAAGGTACTCGCTTACTTGAAGTCATTCAAGGGAACGTTGCGGCGCTGTCTCTCTATCAACGGCTGGGTTACAAAACGACTCGCGAAATCCTTTACTTCCAAGCGGTCTCATTAGAAACGACCGCAAATATGACTTCTGAACCGATTCAAACGTTATTTGATGAGGTGTATCCGGCAGCGAATCATGTTCCGATTTGGCAACGCGATGTACGGTTGACCCAACAAGCAGCTGAGTTAGTGAAAGTCGTAGAAGGAAATCGAATAGGATTTTTATTATACCGCGATCACGTATTGCTCGATGTTTTTGGACGAGCAGAAGAAGCGGAATGGCTATTGCGGGCGGCAGCAAGCCGAACGCCACTTCACATCACGTTGACGTCGGACCGCCCTGAATGGGTCGAAGCGGCACGGCGATTAGGGTTTGTCCAAGATGAGATTACTCAATTTGAGATGGTGAAGAACGCCTGATGAAGCGGTTACTAGTTATTTGTATCATCGTATTAATTGGTGGGAATACTGCGACATTGATTGCCCTGACGACCAATCTCCCACAAGGTGTGTCGCAAGGTCTACTGTTAGGTGGCGTGAGTGTAACCCTTCTTTCTATCGGTGGCATCCTATGGGCGGGATATTATACAAAAAAGCGCAAGTGAAATCCTTGTGAAGTGATCTCTGAAATTCTCACATGATGCTGTCATGTATGACATGAAAATGAAAAACTTCATATATTGAAATTTTTAACCCCCAGTGGTATATTCGCACATGTAGCTTTTTTGGAGTTCATGAATGTATCAATTTGGAGGGTTTATTATATATATGTGGAAACAACTCATCATGACAGCAGGTGTCGGTGTGCTCTTATGTCAAGGGCAGACGGCATCCGCTAGCGAAATGACCCCGCAAGACCTCGTACACACAGAAAAATCTGTGCAACAGACGAAGCAGCAAGTCAAAGAAACAAAACAATCCATTCACGCCATTAAAACGAAATTGAAGCAAGTCGATCATCAAGCAGAAGCGTTGCGCGATAAAATCGAAGGTACTTCTAAAGACTTGGAATCTATCGAAAAAGAGCTTGTACCGGCAGAACAATCACTCTTTGCGAAAGTCGTTTCTTCTGTGTTGCCAAGTGCGAAAGCAGAGGCCGCTGAAGCCGAAGAGGCGCATCAGACACTCGTTGAGAAGAAAAAACAAACGAGTGAAACGCTGAAACAGTTAAAAGAAGAGCAGCAACAAATTGAAGCGACACGTCAGGACGTGAAGACGTCATATGATGAAAAGTCGAAACAGTATAAGAAGCAAACGAATCAATTGAGCGATTTGAAAAAACAATATGAAGCGATGGCGCCAGACCAATTCTTAATGCCGGCGGAAGGGCGCCTCTCACAAGGGTTCGGTGCAGCGAGCGGTCAGTTCGGATACACATTCCACAATGGATTAGACATCGCCGCTAAAACAGGCACGCCTATCTATGCCGCAGAAGCAGGGAAGGTCACTAAAGTCAGTGCGAGCGGACCTTATGGAAATCATGTGCAGATCGAACACAACGTGGATGGTCAAACATGGACGACGGTTTATGCTCACATGCACAAAGTGAATGTGAAATTAGGACAGACAGTACGTCAAGGTGAATCGATTGGTCAAATCGGTACCACGGGCAACTCGTCAGGTCCACACTTGCACTTTGAAATTCATAAAGGGAACTACAATTTCTCTGCTAGTTCAGCTGGGAATGCCATTGATCCGATGAAAGTGGCAGCACGCCTCGGTGGTGCTTCTCCGGTGAAAGCAACATTTTAAACAGACAGATGCCCTGAGCCTCGTAAACGAGGTTCAGGGCATTTTTTATTGTTCGCGTGTCGGGTCGTGGTTGCCTTCACTATCGGCAATCGTATCCGAACTTCCATAGTCTTCTACTTGGGAGAAGGCATCTGTTTTTTGCCCAGGTTCATCCGTTCCGTCTAGTTCTTTGCGACGGGCCGTCTCGTTCGGGTTCAGCACATCCTCTTCGACCGGTCGATCGAGTTCGTGAGCGTGCTCTTCCTCTTCTTGTGCACGAGCATGTTCGATGCAGAGCGTAGCTTCTGGGATGACCTCAAGGCGATCTAGTTCGATGTCTTTCCCGCACACTTCGCACTTGCCATACGTCCCGTTCTGAATGGCAAGCAAGGCTTTATCGACATCACTTAAGAACTCTTCATCGAGTTCATTCAGTGCTTGGTCGCGCTCTCGTAAAAAGAGCTCCTCACCTGAGTCGGCAGGGTGATTATCGTAATGGGAGAGTTCGCCTTCATCGTATGTTTCTTCTCGCCCATCCATGTATCCTTCTGTTTTTGCTTTTTCTTTCAATAGACGTTGTTTAAACGTTTCGATTTGTTTTTCTGTCAACATCGTTATTCACGCTCCAGTTCTCAAGTCATTAATATAAGGTTTCCCATTTTATTTGCGTACAAACCTTTTGAAGTGGAATCCATCCTGTCGAGCAGTGTGCAGAACGGGTATGATGACAATAAAGAGTATTGTTTTTGAGGAGGAACCAATCATGCGAAAAGTTGAAGTGGTCGCATACAATCCAGAATGGAAGGGTCGGTTTGAAGAAGAGGCAGGCAAATTGAGCCGTTTATTTGAAGGAGAACTTGTTGCGATCCATCACATCGGGAGTACGTCGGTCGAAGGACTCGCGGCGAAGCCAATCATCGATTTGATGCCTGTCGTTCGAGAGATTGAGCGAGTCGATGCGTATACGGAACGAATGGAAGCACTCGGGTATCGAGGACTTGGAGAATACGGGATTCCCAAGCGCCGCTATTTTCGGAAAGGGGAAGAGCTGCGGACGGTTCACGTACATGTATTTGAAGAAGGCAATCCAGATGTCGTGAGACATCTCGCTTTCCGAGATTATTTGCGTACATTCCCTGACGTGCGCGATGCGTATGGAGAATTGAAGTTGCAACTCGCAGCGCAGCATCCGGAAGATATGGAGGGTTACATTCAAGGAAAGCACGAGTGGATTATCGAAACGGAACGACTAGCGACGAAATGGTATAAAGAAAATCATGATGTGTGAAACCTTTTGTGGGAATCACCGTATATGATATTAAACCTTGAAGGGGGAGATCTCATATGAAACGGTTTCTTGGAAAGTGCGTCGAATACGCCTTGGCGGCGCTCGTTTTCGTCGGTTTGTTCTTTGTTCTCCGAATGATTGCAGGAGATACAGATAAAGGGTATATGTTGACGCTACTCGGCTCATTTTTTCTTGTGTTACCCATCTCGCTCCTTGTTGGTTACTTCTTGGCTCGTCCTCTTCAACGTCGCCTAGAAGGGAGAGGGACATCATCTTCGAAAGAGCATACGTTACAAGGGACTGAAAAACCACACGGTGTAAATGAAGATCGAAACCCTTCAAACTATATCGGATGAAGGATATCTTATTTACGCCAACAACGGATGCCCGCCTCGTCGCACGGCTGAATCGGTCGATCCATGAGCATCACGTCCGTATGAATCCGACCTTTTTTGCGGAGTATGAGGAAGAGAAGATGTATGAAGCTTTTTTGACGCTGATTGGACGACCGGGTCATCATTATATGGTGATGGAGCTTGAAGCAACTCCAATCGGCTACATATGGTTTGAGGAGAAGGTGGGTGAGGCGACCGCATTTCGTCAAGCCGTTCGAACGATTTATATTCATCACATCAGCATTGACCCGATGTATCAGCGAAAAGGATACGGTCGACGCGTGATGGAATGGATGGAGCGTTGGGCATTAACCCATCATTTTAGAACGATTGAACTAGACTACTGGATGATCAACACAGATGCTGCCTCTTTTTACAGCGAGCTTGGATTTGTTCCAAAACGTCAGATTGTCATGAAAAAATTGGAGGAATGAAAAGATGGAATTACTTACAATCGGAATCGGTATTCTTGGAGTATTGTCATTAGGTTGGTTCTTTTATAGTTACTGGCTCGGATATAAAGGTGGCAATATCGTGATGACCCTCGATGAGCATTATACGAAACTTGAGGAATACGTGCCGGCCATTTTGGCGAAATTATATGAAGATGGAAAGTCCGCTAACTATCTTGGGGACCGCAAGTTCGAAGTGGAAGGGAAACGTTATGTGCTCGTCGAGCGTACCGTACCGATCGGGAACGTACCTACACAACAGACGGTGTTACAACCAGATCGCTCATAATCAGGAAAGGGAGCTCTCGAGTCGAGAGGCTCCCTTTGTTTATTTCACCGCTGGAGGACCGAACACGCCACTATGATAATCACGAAAGGCTTGGCGAATCTCTTCTTCCGTATTCATCACGAATGGACCGTGCGCGATATACTCTTCTCGAATCGGCTTTCCGGAATAGACAAGGAGGCGTGTACGTGTCGTGGCCTTCAGTCGAAGTGTGCTTATCGCCTCAGATGTTTCATCGAACGTCAGCGTCGCCACGTCCGTTTTGGTAAGTGGCGTGTTGGACGTTCCGACTTCTACAGACCCAGCTAAAACATATAAAAAGCTGTTATGATTCGCAGGCAAGATGTGTTCGTATTCGCTGCCTTCCTTCAATGATATTTCTGTCATCGTGATGGGGACGAGGCTTTCCATCGGTCCTTTTACGCCCGCGATTTCGCCGGAATAGACACGAAGCTGTCCGCCGTCGAAGGGAACGACGGGTGCGTCCTCGACGTATACGTTCTGATAGGAAGTCGTTGTCGTTTTTAACGACTTTGGCAAGTTCAACCAAAGTTGAAGCGTATGAATTAAATCATCGTCGACCGCTTCTTCAGCGTGACGGGCAGCCCATCCGGCATTCATATATTGAACGTCACCGGCGTCCAATATCGAATGTCCTCCATGATTATCAATATGTTCAAGGCGACCATCGATGACATACGTGATCGTTTGGAATCCGCGATGGGGATGGTCCGAAAACGTCCCACGCTTGAACCAGTCTTCTGCCATCAAAATAAACGGATCAAATTCCTCTTTTTGTTCCGGGGGCAACACCCAACCCTGTTGCACATGGGGATATCCGTTTTGTCGGTAAGAGACCCGCCAATGACGGTTCACGTCTCGAATAAATGGATTTGTCAAAATGATTCACTCCTTTCCTTTCTTATCTTCCCAAAAAATGTGTTCCATCGGACGAGATTTGCCTCGTGAATATGCAAAAAGACAGATGCGTTCGCATCTGTCGGATTATGTGTTTTGTTCAAACAGGTTATACCACTTGATGGCATCCTCGCGTAATAGCTTAAAATGGGCGCCTGTCTCTGAATTGGTCACATAGACATCGGCACCATCATAGCTGACATCGAATGTTTGGGCACATACGCCTTGAAACAACGTGACATACGGTGTTGGAGCAGGTTTTCCTGCATAGGCAGTTGCATTTGCTCGTTTGATAGCGCCGAAAATGAATTCCATTTCATCGTGACCCACATGATGTAAGAAGGATTCATCTTTCGATTCTGTACCGAGAAGCGCCAAATCATGAAAAATAACATGACGTTGACTGCTTAATTTATGGTGAATCTGTTCGTTCAATTCTTTCCCATAGAGTAACTGGGGTTCATGATACGTAAGTGAGACAGTCTGGCGATGAGCTGTTCCATCTTTCATGAATGTAAAACTATAGAGCGAATATTCATGCCCAGGTACAAGAACAGAAGGAAGCTGCGGAGCTGTCTTTGCCCCGAACATTTGTGAAATCTGCGCATGTTTCGGTCGCAATACCTCTTGATAGTTATTTTGATCCTGGCTCGTATAAATCGCATATTGTAACGCATCATCGGATTCTTCTGTCCCGAGTCCAATCGACAAATAGGGAGGGTGCGAGGAATCAATTGGAATTTTCAAGTGGTCTTCGCCTTCAGATGATGTAAAAGTGAGTTCAAATTCCCCGGTAAGGGGCATCGTGATATGGAAAAGGGTATGTTCAATCCCTTTTCTTTTTGGATAGGGCTCATTACCTATCGGTTTTTGCATCTCTTGTGCAAAGTGCTCATATTCATGTGGCTCCGCAAATCGGAATTTTGAAACATCCGGATACGTTTTTGCTGCATATTGGGCGTCATTTAAACTCTCAGGGAGTGTGGTGATTTTTGTAACATACGTGATGGAATCGAGCTGACATTGTACATAGGATTTATTTTCGACAGTGAAAAAAGTTGCTGTCGGAAAGTTAGCATTGGCGGCAGAATCGGTCAGTGGTTGTGTCAATGTAATCGTCCCGAGCCAACGTCGTTCACCGTTTGGAATCGTCGGAATCGCATGGTCTGGTTGACACATCTCAATAATAGCGGCGCGATCGGATTCTGGCATTTCGATTTGCTGTCCATTAGGTAACAGGGCACGTCCTTGATAATATTCAGGAGCGGGTTGAAGTCGGAGTGCGCGTTCTTCCTCGCATCCGAATAAGAAAAATAGGATAACGAGGGTACTGAAAATCAGGTACTTTTTCACATCGGTACTCTCCTTTGGTGAATCACTTTCACCATTCTAGCACCATTTTTTTGTGACTTTAGTCTTAGGAAAATTAATTTGTTATTTCGAAAAAAAATCAAAAAACCCGTTCGACTTGAACTGAACGGGGAGAAAAACCAATTATGTCTTATTTTTACTTTTTGGCTCTTTAGCGGTGTCGATTTTTGACGAAAAATCGTTGGTGTCATGCAATTTTAGAAAAAGGTAATTTTTCTTCTAAATTGCCACGTTATAATTCGGTGGGATTTATTTGATGAAGGTCCCTTTAATCGACATCTCGTCCGCGTGCCGCCTTCAAAATTTCAAACCATTCTTCTCGTGTGAGGTCGATTTGAAGAGCATCGACACCTGTCTGAACACGCTCGATTTTTCCTGATCCGATGATTGGCATGATGTTCGCAGGGTGTTTGACGAGCCACGCATATACGATCGAGTCAATCCCGCTCGCGTTGTGACGTGCACGGATTTCCTCAAGTTTTTCACGAAGGGGTGCGTACTGTTCGTCTTTGAAGAGTTGACCTCCAGCAAGCGGGCTCCAAGCCATGAGCGGCATCCGTTTTTCGTGACAAAGGTCGACCGATCCATCTTCGAAGTGCTTCAATTGCATCGGAGAGAGTTCGAGTTGATTCGTCACGAGTTGGAACGGGAGTCGTGATTGGAGCAAGTTCTGTGTCGATGGCACGTGGTTGGATACGCCAAACTCACGTACTTTACCGCTATCACGCAACGTAATGAAAGCCTCGGCCACTTCATCAGGGTTCATGAGTGGGTCTGGACGGTGGATAAGTAACGTATCAATATGATCAATTGCCAACTCTTTTAACGAACGCTCTGCTTGCGCGATGATATGCTCTTTTGTCGTGTCGTAATAATTGAGTGTTTGGTCCGGATTGAACGAACCTGTCAACTTAATTCCGGTCTTTGTGACAATCTCCATCTTGTCTCGGAGTTCAGGCTTTAATTTTAAGGCCTCCCCAAACAAGCCTTCACACGTGTAACCGCCATAAATATCCGCATGATCAAATGTCGTGATGCCAAGCTCAAGACATTGTTCGATAAACGTGAGGCGTTCCTGTGGGGTCATGTCCCAATCAGCGAGACGCCACATCCCATGGACGATGCGTGAGAATGATAATTCTTCTGTCAAAGCGATGCGTTGCATTATAACTCCTCCTTAGTTGTCAGTCGCTCTTCATTATACGTCTTACGAGAAAGGACGTCACTTGTCACCAACTCGAGCAGTTTTAACGTCAAATGAGCTTGAATGCGTTATGATGAAAGGGAAGAGAATGAAGAAAGAGGCGTGACGGATGATTAACTATAAACAATATGCAGATGTCACCTTCGAACGAGTAGGTGACTCGTTTCAGGTAGCCGCGATGCACCCAGATCTTCGTTTACATGGCATCGGTCGAAGTGCGGCCGTGTTTCGTTTAAAGGAAAAGGATCGTGTTATCAAAGTATTCTTTCCAGGTTATGAACAAATCGCAACTGAAGAAGCGGCAATCTATGAAAAACTAAAGGGGCTCCCTTACTTTCCGAAATGCTATGAGTCTGGTTCGTCATATATCGTGATGGATTACATCGAAGGAAAGACGCTATTTGAGTGTCTGACGGAAGGCGTCTGGATTGACCCGTCTTACATCGAGGTAGTAGATGAAGCGCTTCGACAAGCGCGGTTGCTAGGACTGACCCCGTCTGATGTCCATTTACGAAACATTATTTTGACCCCGAACGGACAGATTTTCTTGATTGATTTGGCACGCTTCAGACAAGGGCAACAAATCGATCATCAGTGGGAAGACTTGAAGCGGATGTATCGATTGTATCGCTATCGTTTCATGCCGAAACAATATGATGAGTCACTACTGAATCGAATCGCTTACTTGTATCGTAAGTTCGTGAACGACCCGGATTTTTGAACCGGGTCGTTTTTCTTTCGCCGATTAGGGAACAGCAGTAACGTGTCTAAAATTGAGGAAGCGAAAGGGGAATGATGTATGGCTCATCGGATCTATGCGAACGAACTTGAAATGCTCCACGAATGTGTGGAAACGTGCAACTACTGTCTGGAATCTTGTTTAGAAGAAAAAGACGTACAGATGATGGTCGATTGTATTCGACTGGATCGCGAATGTGCCGCTGCCTGTGCGTTTCTTGCCGAGGCGATGACGCGTGATTCGGCATTCGTTCCTGAACTCGCGCGAGCGTGTGCGGTCATCTGCAAAGCATGCGCACAGGAGTGTGGAAAACATAAGCACGCACATTGCCAGGAATGTGCGCGTGTCTGTACAGAATGTGCCTCGATGTGTGACCGCTTGGCCGCATGATTTGAGTGACCGGTTGATGGGACCGGTCACTTTTTTCGTGTCTTTTGAAGAGGGGATTCGTATAATGAAAAAAACGAAAAGGTGGTATGGGGATGATTCGCAATTGTCGACGAGATGATCTTCAAATGATTTTACATATTTACAATGATGCGATTGTAAACAGTACGGCCGTCTATCACTATCAACCGGTGACGCTCGAGAATCGAGTGGCATGGTATGAAGAGAAAAAAGAGCAAGATTGTCCGATCATCGTGTGGGTCGAGGATGACGTGGTCATGGGGTTTGCGACGTTCGGTCCGTTCCGTCCATGGCCAGCGTATCACTATACGGTCGAGCATTCGGTCTATGTACATCCTGGATATCGCGGAAAGGGCATCGGGAACAAATTGTTAAAAGAAATTATCCGTATTGCTGAAGCGAGAGGAATGAAAACGGTGATTGGTGGAATCGACACGTCGAACGTGACGAGTATTCGTGCGCATGAAAAAGTCGGATTCGTACATTCAGGAACGATTCGAAATGCCGGATATAAGTTTGGCAAATGGCTCGATTTATCGTTTTATCAACTTGATTTAGAAGGTCCTGCATCGCCTACAGAAGAATGAACGGTCTAGAAAGACTGAGCTACCATACGATATACTGGAACGAGTGAATCGAATGGAGGAAATGGAATGACTGAGTATCCGAATTGCCCAAAATGCCAATCATCTTATGTATACGAGGATGGACCGTTGCTCGTATGCCCGGAATGTGCCTATGAATGGTCACCGAGCGAGGCGGCAGAAGCGGAAGCGGCTTCACAAATCAAAGATTCGAACGGAAACCCACTTCAAGACGGAGACACCGTCACCGTGATTAAGGATTTGAAAGTGAAAGGGACCTCGCTTGTCGTCAAACAAGGAACGAAAGTGAAAGGGATTCGACTCGTGGAAGGTGACCATGACATCGATTGTAAAATCGACGGTCTAGGTGCGATGAAGTTGAAGTCGGAGTTTGTGAAGAAAATTTAAAAAAGTGTTTCGGCAACTCGCCGAAACACTTTTTGTATTAAGAGAAGAATGGTTTATACTCGCGACGTTCATGCATGATTGATACCCATTGAAGCGTCGTGAACTCTTCGAGTACCCATTCACCGTTGAAACGTCCGAGACCAGAGTTTTTCTCGCCCCCGAACGGCATGTGTGGTTCATCATTGACCGATTGGTCGTTGACGTGAATCATGCCGGTTTCGACTTTCCGTGCAAAATTGGTCGCGCGATAAACCGATCCGTGAACGGCACCACTCAATCCATATGGTAACTCATTCGAGAGACGGAGCGCCTCCTCGTCATCTTTAAAGGAGAGAATGACAGCTACCGGGCCAAAGATTTCATTTTTCGCGAGTGGCATGTCATTCGTGACGCCACTGACGACGGTCGGTTCGAGGACGTTGCCGTCGGCTGTTCCGCCGGTATGGACGGTAGCGCCGGCATCGACTGTCTTCTCGATTTGCTCTAAAATGCGATCGATTTGGTCGTGATCGATGAGCGGACCGACTTGCGTGTCTTTTTCGTTCGGATTCCCTGCTTTCAACTGTTTAACCCGTTCGACATAACGTTCCACGAACTCATCATGAATCGATTCAGCAACGAGGATTCGGTTCGTCGACATGCAAATTTGTCCTTGATGATAGAACTTGCTGTAGACGGCTGATTCCACGGCTCGGTCGAGGTCGGCATCATCGAGCACGACGAACACGTTATTTCCACCGAGTTCAAGTGCCGTTTTCTTCAATAAGCGACCAGCTTTCTCTGCGATTCCTTGCCCGACTTCAGTCGAACCTGTGAATGAGATTAGACGTGGGATTGGATGTTCGACAATGGCGTCCCCGATTTCAGACCCTCGTCCGACGACGACATTGAGTATACCTTTTGGAAGCCCGGCTTCCTCAAAGAGTGATGCGAACAGAAGACCACCTGTGACCGGTGTCGCTGTAGCTGGTTTGACGACGACCGCATTCCCGGTCGCGAGAGCCGTCACGATTGAACGGACAGCCAAATGGAACGGGAAATTCCAAGGACTGATGATTCCGATGACCCCGAGTGGTTTACGATAAACCCGGTTCTCTTTGTTCGGCACGACCGAAGGTTTGATGAGTCCGTCCATACGGAATGGGAATGTCGCGGCTTCTTTGATGATAGCCATCGATGCAGCAAATTCGCCTTCTGCTTTAATACGTGTACTACCGGATTCCTTCACAAGCCAATCGACAATAAAGTCTTTATTGTCCATCGTGATCTGAGCAAACTTCTCAATCAATTCACGTCGCGCCTGGGGGACCATGTCAGCCCATTCCGCCTGAGCCTCTTTGGCTGCTTCGTAGGCACGGTTTAAATCATTTTCATCTGCTGATTGAATCGAGAAGAGAGTCTCGTTCGAGAATGGATTGACGTTGTCGATCGACTTTTCACTTGATCCGTTGACCCACTCACCATTGATGTACATGTTCGTAAAATCTGTATGCATATTGGAACACTCCTTTATTTTTTCTTCACCATAAGAAGTATTCACTTCTTTTAGAAAAATAAACATCACAATGTATGAGATTTGGTAAGCTAGAATCAAAGAAGTCGAACTTATTTAGGAGAAGACAATGAAGACATGCTGCGTTGGTCTATTCTTTTTAATCCCTTGGGCATTTTTTGTGGCGGCTATGGATTATGTATGGGGTTTTTCGTTTGGATACGTGATTGTACCGATTGTCATTTGGTGGGTAACGAAACGAGCGTTGAGGTATATACGAATGCGTTTTGTTCTACTTTCATTGATCGGGTCTTATGGTTTGTCGAGTTATTTAGCCTACTGGTTTGATAACGATTGGGGATACTTCTTCAAGCCATTAAATCTGATAGGGATTGTTCATATGTGGTCGGTCGTGGTATTGATTGGGACACTCGTGATTTTAATTTATCGTGGGGCTCAAAAGTCAAACGACCATACAATAGAAATTGAAAGGGGAGATCAGTGACATCTCCCTTTTTTGATGTTCGTTTCTACTTCCTGTACAGTTAGACGAAGAGAGGGGTTAGAAAGAAATATGAAATGTTATGAAGCGATTTTATTTGATATTGATGACACGCTATTAGACTTTAAACAAAGTGAACATGTCGCACTTGAGCAGTTACTTGCATCCTACAACGTCCGGATGACGGATGAAGTGAAAGCGCGCTATGTCGACATCAACACGGGTCTATGGCGCGCATTTGAGCGCGGCGAAGTGGACCGTGAGGAGGTACTCGTCGGTCGACATACGAAACTGTTCGATTCGCTCGGACTCACGGTCGACGGTTCGCAGGTCGAACAGCAATATCGTGACTATTTACATGCAGGTGTGCATATGGTTGATGGTGCTTTGGAGGTCGTGCAAAAGCTGAGCAACGACTATCCACTCTATATCGTCACAAACGGTGTGACGGAGACGCAATTCAAACGGTTAGAGTCATCTGGACTATTGCCGTACTTCCAAGATGTCTTCGTATCGGATGCGACCGGTTCGCAAAAACCGATGAAGCCGTTCTTTGACTATGTCTTCGACCGAATCCCGAACGTAGCGCCAGAGAAAGGCTTGATTATCGGTGACTCGGTCACGGCAGATATCGCCGGTGGGCGGATGTATGGGTTGGATACGTGCTGGTTCAATCCGAACGAAGTGGCCGCGACGATCGAGTCGACGTATGAGATTCAACATTTACATGAGTTGAAATCGCTACTCTAAGTTCAAGACGGATTGAGTGAATGAGCGGGCAAGCGATTTGGTAGTTGAGCAAGTACTTCTGGGTAGAGCGTGATGTCTTGAAGACGGTCAAGTTTTTGCCAACGATAGATGAGGTGGTCTCCTTCAGGTCCATAAAAGTCCCCGTCTTGGAGCGGGAGGTCACCATCTACATAAAAGTATAGTCCAATCTCATGGAACGGCTGGTCATTATAGGTAAACAAGTTCTCGTGCACGAATGCGAACTCGGTATCGGTCACACGCATATTCAGTTCTTCATGTAACTCGCGCGCGAGAGCCGTTGCGGCTTCTTCACCGAGCGTCACGCGACCACCAGGTAGTGCCCAAAAGTCATCCCGGACGTTTCGGTGAATCAATACGTGACCGTCCTTCACAAAAATACCAGCGACGCGGTAATTGAAGACGCCCTGTTCTGTCGGAAATACGAGATCCATCTATATCACTTCCAATCTTTGTAATCTATTCTAGTATACCTGAAGGAGGGATATTATGTTTCAATCACATACGCACTATCGAGATGAAGATTTTCGAGACGTGACGCTCCGTGACGAAGAGCTGTCACATGTCACGTTCGAGAACTGTCGCTTCACATACATCGATGCGACGGAACTACAGACGGAGCGCTGTCAGTTCATCAACTGCGATTTCACGGATTCGAAATGGAATGCGTCCCGTCATGTCGGAAGTTCATTTTTAAACTGTCAGTTTCATGGTGCCAACTTGTTCACGAGTGAGTTTGAACAATGCAAAATGACCGGGTCATCTTTTGAGGAGAGTCAGTTCGAGGGCGTCCGTGTAACAGAAGGGGACTGGTCGTTCGTCAATCTTCGTCATGTGTCGCTCAAGAAAATGGATTGGTCCCACGTTCGTTTAGTCGAGGCGGACTTGTACGGAACGGACTTGACCGAGACGGTTTGGCATCAGGCCGATTTGTCACGGGCGACACTTCAACATGCGGTATGCCGCGGTGCCGACTTTAGAGGAGCAGTTGTCGATGGGGTTGATTTTTCGAACGTGACGTTACAACAAACAAAATTAGACGCGATGCAGGCGATTCAAGTCGCGCGCTCATTGGGGGCGATTGTAGAATGAAACAAGAACAAATCATTGAACAGTTGGTCGCGTTCGCAAAAGAAAATGACCAAATTCGAACGGTCGTCTTGAACGGCTCGCTCGTCAATCCGAGTACTCGACCTGATCTGTATCAAGATGTCGACCTTGCCTTTTATGTGAAAGACGTTCAAGCGGTTGCGGCCGATCGTTCTTGGATCGACATATTTGGAGAGATCTTGATCATGCAGACACCTGAAACGGCTGATTCCGAACGACATGTAACGTTTTTAGTGCAATATGTGGGCGGACATCGGATTGATTTGACGATTCGAAGTGTGGATCAACTTGAAGGGATGCTTGAAGCCGACTCGCTCAGTCAAATAATCTTTGACCGAGATCATCATTCGGTCGTCACGCCGTCAGACAGATCGTATCGCGTGAAACGTCCGTCTGCTGACGAGTATGCAGCGTGTTGGAATGAGTTTTGGTGGGTATCGCTTTATGTCATCAAAGGAATCAAGCGACATCAAGTGCTATACGCGCTCGACCACCTCGACATCATGCGAAATATGCTCCGTCAGATGATGGAATGGAACATCGGCTATGCGACGGACTTCTCCGTGAATCTTGGGAAATCGGGAGACGGGATGCGCGACCACTTGCCGGAAGAGTTATGGGAGATGCTCGGGGCGACATATGCTTCAGCTGAATTGAGTTCTATTGAAGACACGCATGGCCGATTGCAGTCGCTCTTCTTCTTTTGTGCGCAACGTGTCGCCGAACAAGGCGATTTCGTGTTCCGAGAAGAAGAAGCTAGACGCGTTCGTGCTGCATGTGCAACCCTTCGACATTCGAACGATTAATGACGGCGTGAGCCGGGAAACGCTCCTTATAGAGAAAGGAGCGTTTTTTCATGAATCCATATACGACATTTATTGCTCTACTTGTCGGAAGTCTTGTCCTCTTTGTCGGTATTCGATTAAAAAAATGGCCGATTATTTTGGTCTCAATGCTTCCCCTCGGTCTTGTCGCATTTAATATGTATTTACTGATTACGGGACGCTAGTGTATAAACCGGGGATTTGACGATTTGAGCGAGAAAAGGTTTGCAACGGATGAAAAGATTGATAGAATGTGGTCGAAGACGACTGAATTTCATAATGTTTGCCACTAGGGGAGTCGCGTCACGCGGCTGAGATGGACATGGTCCAGACCCTTTGAACCTGATCTAGTTCACGCTAGCGTAGGGAAGTGGGCGAAACGACTCATCTGGTTTCATCTAGATATGACTGTTCGAGACGCCGCTTCCGTTATGGGAGGCGGCGTCTTTTTGACTATCATAAGGGGGAATTTAGATGAAATTCACAGATCACTTACGTCAAGAGGCAGATGGATTGTTTGAAGCAAGCTTTCATCACCCGTTTGTCCGTTCACTCGGAGAAGGGACGCTCGATGAGAAGAAATTCAGACATTATGTCATGCAAGACTCGTATTATTTGAATCAGTTTTCAAAAGTACAGGCCAAAGGAGCAACCCTCGCACCGACGATGGAGTTATCGAGCCGCTTTTTAACGCATGCCTTACACACAATCGAAGCGGAACTCTCACTCCATCGAGAGTTCTTTACGATGCTTAACGTGACGGATGTCGAATTGGCGACTTTTGAACCGGCCCCGACCGCTTATGCGTATGCGCTCCATATGCAGCAGGCAGGACCGACACTCGGAGACGTATTGGCGTCGATTCTTCCATGCTACTGGGTGTATTACGAGATTGGCGAACGTCTGAAAGACAAGCGTCCGGACCATCCGATTTATTCGGCCTGGATTGCGACGTACGGTTCAGAGTGGTTCCGTGAATTGGTGGAAGAACAAATCGATCGATTGGATGAACTGGCTGGTCAGGCGACGGAGGAGGAGCGCGTACGTTATACGAAACTGTTCTTGAAGAGTTGCTATTACGAAGTCGCCTTTTGGGAAATGGCGTGGACGCTTGAGTCGTGGACCTTGTCGCAGGAGGTCAACCAATGAGACATGAGATTTGGAACGAGGTTCGACAACAGGCTCCGTTGATCCACAACATCACAAATACGGTCGTGGCGAATTTTTCAGCGAATGGACTACTCGCAATCGGCGCCTCGCCAGTGATGGCAGATGCAATTGAAGAAGTGGCAGAGATGACATTCGTAAGCGATGCGCTCGTGTTAAATATCGGGACGCTTGGAACGATGACCGAAGCGACAATGATTCGTGCAGGGCAGGCGGCGAATGAAGCCGGATGTCCGATTGTCCTCGACCCAGTCGGAGTCGGAGCGACGTCATTTCGACGAGATGTGGTCGAACGCATTTTGCGTCACGTTCGTGTGTCGGTCATTCGAGGAAATGCAGGAGAGATTGCGACATTGATTGGCGTTGATTGGGCGACTCGTGGTGTCGATGCGGGTGACGGGGCATGCGAGCCGCGACAATTGGCGCTTGAAGCGGCGAAACGATACGGATGTGTCGTGGCCGTGACTGGCAAAGAAGATATGGTCAGTGACGGGAGTGTCGTCATGGAAATCCGCGGTGGGACGAAACGGATGACTGAGACGACCGGTACAGGGTGTTTACTCAGTGCGGTGGTCGGAGCTTGTCTAGCAGTCGAAAAGAATGCCCTCAAAGCGACAGTGACCGCCATGTCAGGCTATGCCTATTGCGGGGAGTTGGCGAGTGAACGGGCAGAAGGACCGGGAGACTTTCCGATTCACTTTTTAAATGCGCTCCATCAATTGACGCAACATGCCATCCCGACGAATCGAATCGAGGTGTCGACATCATGAGACCACAAGTGTTGACGATTGCAGGTTCTGACTCAGGAGGAGGGGCAGGCATTCAAGCCGATCTAAAAACGTTTCAAGAACTCGGTGTGTTCGGGACGAGCGTGATTACTGCCATCACTGCTCAAAATACACTTGGTGTTCATGGAATCGAAACGATTTCCTCGGAAATGATTACGAAGCAACTCGATGCGGTGGCAGACGATTTTCAGATTACGGCATGTAAAACCGGGATGTTGGTGGATGCAGAGCGGATTGAAGCGGTGGCGAATGCGCTTGAACGTCACCGTTTCGAGCATGTGGTGGTCGACCCTGTCATGGTGGCAAAAGGAGGCGCTTCCTTGTTACAAGAAAGTGCGGTCGAAGCACTGCGCACGAAGCTGCTACCACAGGCGACAGTCGTGACCCCGAATATTCCTGAAGCAGAAGTACTTGCTGGAATGACAATTCGAACCGAGGCAGACCGCATGAAAGCCGCGCAGGCGATTCAGCATCTCGGCGTCGATGTCGTCATTATTAAAGGTGGGCACACGGAAGAAGAGGATGCTGTTGATTTAATCATGACTGGAACTGAAGCGTTTCAAGTAAAGGCCCCTCGAATCCAGACGAAAGACACGCATGGGACGGGATGTACGTTCTCTGCCGCATTGACAGCTGAACTGGCATACGGGAAGACACTTCGTCAAGCTGTCGTAGATGCGAAACAATTTATCCATCAAGCCATCACGCATGGATTATCGCTTGGACAAGGTCATGGACCGACGAATCACTGGGGACATCGTTTAGCGAAAGAAGAGGTGATTACCGTTGACGTTCTATACGAAACAAGCACTCGCTGAGCAGCTCCGTCTTTACTTTGTTTGTGGGACGATGAATACAGACGATGTAGTGAAGACTCTAGAAACGGCACTTCGATGTGGTGTGACATGTTTTCAATTTCGCGAAAAAGGTAAAGATGCATTGTATGGAGATGAAAAAGAAGCGATGGCAAGGACGCTCCAACGTCTGTGTCGAGAAGCAGGTGTTCCGTTCATCGTCAATGACGACGTCGACTTGGCGCTCACGATTGACGCGGATGGCATCCATGTTGGACAGGATGACTTATCTGCTGAACGCGTTCGGGAACGACTAGGACCTGATAAATGGTTAGGGGTGTCTGTCCATACGATGGAGGAAGTCAGAACGGCTCTTCCGTTTGCGGATTATGTCGGCATCGGTCCGATTCATGAGACGCAAAGTAAGTTGGATGCGGGACATGTGCGTGGTACGGAACTGATTCAACAAGTTCGCCGACACTACCCACTGCTTCCGATTGTGGGGATCGGGGGCATTCGTCCAAAGCATGTCCCTGCTATTATGGCTGACGGGGCTGACGGCGTTGCCGTCATCTCTGCCATCGCTTCTGCACCGGATGTAGCAACGGCTACCCGGCGTTTCGCTTGTCTCTGAATTCATTTTTGAGGAGGAAGACAGATGAACGTATTTGTTATCGGTGCAAACGGTCAGATTGGTCACCAATTGGTGGAGAAGTTACACAAGGAAGGAAAGCACAGCGTCACGGCGATGGTGCGCAAAGAAGAACAACTAAATGACTTCAAGTCAAAAGGATACAACGCAGTACTCGGAGACCTCGAAGGCTCGGTTGAAGATTTGCAGAAGGCGATGGACGGAATGGATGCCGTCGTGTTCGCTGCAGGTTCTGGTGGAAGCACTGGGGCAGATAAGACCCTCTTGATTGACCTAGACGGTGCAGCGAAGAGTATTGAAGCCGCGCAAGCGAACGGGAACATCAAACACTTCGTCATGGTCAGCGCCTTGAAAGCAGAGGATCGCTCGGCTTGGCCAGATTCGATGAAACCGTACTATGTCGCGAAACATCATGCAGACCGCTTACTCGAACAGAGTGGTCTCACGTACACGATTGTTCGTCCGGGTGCATTGACAGACGATGCGGGTACGGGCAAAGTGAATACGAAGTTTGAGGGTAGCGGAGAGATTCCGCGTGAAGACGTGGCCTCATTCTTGGTGCACGTCCTTCATAATCATTCGCATGCGCAGAACAAAGCGATTGATTTAATTAAAGGGGATACCCCGATTGAAGAGACGTTGTAAGGTTTATTGAGTGAGAGACGGGATGTGAACCATCCCGTTTTTTGTCGCTTTCAAAAGGGAAAAGTACGCAGAATAACGAATAATAGAAGACGAACAGGTGAGGAGGTTCCACATGACCGAGATGTTTATTTATCTGGCGGTCTATTTGTTGCCGTCATTTTTACTCGGCTTTTTAGCACTCGATGTCTTTCAACGCAATCCGAATAAAGTGGAGCATCGTTTGCTGAGCCTGTTTGTGTTCGGTTATTCGATGCTCTTCTTGGCGGAGTTTGTCCGTCATCTTTCTCCAATCGAATATAGTCCAGCACTCATCGCCTATTGGTTTGGAAATGCAGGGATTCTGATTTTTATCTTTTCCGTGCACTTCATCTTGAACATCACAGGTGTTGGAGCGAAGGCACCGCGATGGATTTATCCATGGGCCGTTTACTTACCATTGATTCCGGTCATCCTGACATATATTCGTCGAGAAAATATCACGAACAGTCAACAGTTTGAACAGATCGGGATTTGGATTTACCCAGAGTTCAATTCATCTTATTTGATTACGTTGACGGTCGGGAATATTTTTCATTCTTTGATTATTGGTCTGATTTTTTATGCATTACGACGAACGGAACGAAGAGAACATCAGCGTGTATTGCGTATGCTATTTTGGACGGCGATTGTCATCTTGATATGGGATATCGTATTCGGTTATTTTCAATTCCGTGGTCTCATCCCGCCGTACTCTTATATGTATGGAGGACTCGTTTGGGCAGTCGCTTTGGTCATTGCGATGAACCGATTGGACTTTTTGACCTCTTATGTGAAACGCTACGGGACCTTATATAATTTGAACCCCTCAGCGATTTTACTGCTTGACCCGGACGGCAGAGTAGAGAGCGCCAATCCGGCCGCACGAACATTGTTCCATACGGTGCGTGTCATGAATGAACGTTTTATTGATTTATTGCCAGAAAAGAAAAAGACAGAGTGGATGGAGCACTACAGTCAACACTTTCGGACACGGAAAAAGTTTTTGGAGTTCGAAACGAAGATTATGACGAAATCCGGCCAAGAACGGTATGTCGTCATTGATGGGGACTTCGTCGATATCGACCGCACGATTCACGGGATGATCATCATTCGGGATGTTCACTCGTTTAAAGAAGCCGAGCAAACAATCCGTTTCTTCGCTTATCATGACCCGCTCACAAAATTAGCGAATCGGCGTGCGTTTTATGAGCGGGCGGACCATGCGTTGCTTGATTCCGCCAGATTGTCTTTGCTGATTATTGATTTAGATGGCTTCAAGGCGGTTAACGACACGTATGGTCATCAGATCGGGGATCATTTCTTAACACACTTAGGTGGCCTGTTAGAGACGTCGACACGAGACGTCGGATTGGCCTCTCGAGTTGGCGGGGACGAATTTTATATTTATTTAGTGGATTTAACGGAATCGGAAGTGCGCGACTTTATTCATAAACTTCAGATGACATTGAATCAGAACCCATATCAAACGTCGGATGTGACGATTCCAATCCGAGCAAGTATTGGGGTCAGTCACGCCCCAGAACAAGGGACGGATTTAGATACGTTGATTCATAAAGCGGACCAGGCGATGTATCAAATCAAGCAGGATGGAAAAAATGACTATGCCATCTACGATGATGCGTTACATGGTCCGAAATAACGGGAAGAAAGTAGTGGTTGATTTTTGAAAGGAGGATGACATATGTCTGATAGACCGTTAGTGACAATGCGTGCCGAGGGAGAAGCGGGAGGCGTCAAGACGACTGTACGTGTAGGCGAGCACACCCCATTTATCGTAGATGAGCCGGAACGACTCGGTGGAACGAATAAGGGACCGAATCCACTCGAGTATCTTCTCGGTGCCCAATCGTCTTGTACAACCATTATGATTGCCTATGCCGCTCAGGATTTAAACTTCGAGTACGAAGGAGTCGAATTTGTGACGGAAGGAACGCTCGATCCACGAGGGTTCCAAGGGATGGAAGGTGTCCGAACATATTTTGAGTCGACGCATATGAAAGTTGTGTTGGATACGACCGAATCGGATGAACGGATTGAAGCATTAAGAAAGGCTGTCGAGGCACGCTGTCCGATTCATAATTTGATGCACGCAGCAGACGTGGCGATGACGGCAGAATGGACTCGAAAATAAGGATGAGGGCGACCTCATCTTTTTTACATAGAACTTGTGAAAAGAGTACGGAGGGAAGACGAATGTATCACCGACCGATGACGCGTGAATGGGCAGGTCAAATTCAAGAATGGACGTACGGAGCTCCTTATGACTTCTATAATCAACCGCCTTCTGAAGAGGGCATCGCCGAGTTGATGACGTATCAGGCGATTGTAGCGGAGCATGAGCTGATTGGATTTTATTGCATCGGTGTTGCTGCACAAGTACCCAATTCGACATATCTATATTCTTCAGATTTCACGGACATCGGATTGGGGCTACGACCTGATTTGACGGGACAAGGATATGGAAAATCGTTTGTAACATACATCGTGGAGAGAGCGATGGAACGAAGAAAACCGCTTCGTTTGACCGTCGCCTCTTTTAACGAACGAGCGATTCATCTATACGAAACGGTTGGATTTCGTACCATCACATCATTTGAGCGAAATGAGGTTCCGTTCCAAGTGATGGTGCGCGATTAACCATATTTTTTTTGATGTGCCTTTTTACGTCGCAAATAATCCTCATCGGCACGGAGTTGATCCCAATATGTTTTAAAGATACGGGCAGATTCTGCCTTCTCTTCGTCGATTTCGCGCTCGTGAATGTCACCATCTTCTTTATATTTACGACCGCCTTTATAATTGGCATAGCGCCGGGCCCGTGTATACCCCATTTGGATGAACTTTCGAGCCATGTCCATCCCGACGAAATCATCGTTCGCACGATACGCTTCAAACAATTCCATGATTTCTTCGGCAGATTGTTTCGCAATCTCAGGCGTCTTGAATCGCCAATGGGGCAAAATCTCACTTTTATACGGCTCAACGAGTAGTACTCCTTGTTCGCCACGGCCGACCCGGTACAGTTCCGGTTGTTGTCGGAAGTCGATTTCATCGAAGTTTAAGTCATAATCAAATGGCATGTTCATTCCTCCTCGCCTAACGTTTTCCCATTAGGTCGGGGAAAGAAACAACTTGAAGGAAAAGGATGGGTTAGTATGATCAAGATGGAGACAGAACGATTGATCTTAAGAGCATTTACGCTAGAAGACGCAGAAGATATGTACCATTATGCAAAAGATGATCGAGTCGGACCGATGGCTGGTTGGGCACCTCATGAATCGATTGACGAAACGAGGGACGTCATTCAACTGTTTATCGAGGAAAAAGACGTGTGGGCAATCGTCTTGAAAGAGACCGGGCAAGTGATCGGTAGCATCGGGTTACATGATCGAAGACCGGACTCGTCGATTCAACATGATGCACAGCGTGAGATCGGTTATGTGCTCAGCCCCGATTATTGGGGAAATGGTTACGCGCCAGAAGCCGTTCAGGCGATGATTCGATTCGGATTTGAAGCGTTAGGACTGGAGCGAATCTGGTGTGGCTATTTTAGCTTCAATGACCAATCGCGACGCGTCGTTGAGAAATGTGGGTTCACTTATGCGTTCACGAAAACGCAAGAATTGACCCGACTCGATGGACGAACGGTAGAAAACCTCGTCCATGTCCAACTAAATCCGACGTTTTCTACACATTGAAGCACTGTTTCAATGTGTTTTTCTATGAAATCATAAAAAACTATTGATATGTAACCGGTTACACATTAAGATGGTTTTGTAAGCGTTTCCAGAACGGAGGATGTCAAATGGCGACCATCAAACAAGTAGCAAAACATGCGAATGTCTCAGTGGCGACCGTATCACGCGTCATGAACAAAAGCGGATATGTGAGCGAAGAGGCGAAAGAAGCAGTCGAAAAGGCGATTTCGGAACTGAACTACGCACCGAACCGAGTCGCGCGTTCACTTTATAAAAAATCGTCGAATTTGATTGGACTCATCATGCCAGACATCACAAACCCGTTCTTTCCACAGCTGGCTCGGGCAATTGAAGATGTCGCCAATCAGCATGGGTATCAAGTCGTCTTATGTAACACGGACGAACAACTGGAAAAAGAACAGACGTATTTAGTCGCCTTGCAAACGATGCATGTCGACGGTTTGATTATCACGACGAATCATTCGCACAATCCGAATTATGAAACGTTGAATTTACCGATGGTCGCACTTGACCGAATCGTCAAAGCGGGAATCGATGCGGTTATATCGGACGGATACGAGGGCGGAAAATTGGCGGCCAACACGTTGATACAGCGTGGGGCGATGCGACTTGCACATATTGCCGGACCCGATCATCTTAAAACGGTTCAGCGTCGAACCGAAGGATTTGTCGAGGTGGCCGGCGATCGACTCGTCGGGATGACCGAGTCCGCGTTCGCATTTAAAGATGCATTGAAAGCATCCCAAGAGCTATTCGACCATGCTTGGCCGTTTGATGGCATCTTCGCAGCGAACGATGTGATTGCAGCCGCGGTGTTGCAGGAAGCCGTCCGTCGGAACATTCGTGTCCCGGAAGAACTACAGGTCATCGGATATGACGGAATCGAGCTAGGCGAGATGACGTCCCCGCCACTGACGACCATCGTGCAACCCATCTATGAGATGGGTCGAGTCGCGACCGAGCGATTGCTAGATTTGATTGAGAAGAAAGATACACGACCAAAAGAGATGTTATTACCAGTCGCATTGTTAGAGAGACAAACGACAAAGCGGAAGGAGAGATAAAGAATGAAACGCATTGTTGTCATTGGCAGTATATCGATGGACCTTGTCGTCACGTCCGACAAACGTCCGCAAGCAGGGGAAACCGTCATCGGCGAGTCGTTCCGTACCGTTCCAGGGGGGAAAGGTGCGAACCAGGCAGTCGCTGCTTCTAAATTAGGGAGTGCAGTTCAGATGGTCGGTTGTGTAGGGGACGACCCGTTCGGTCAACAGGTTGTTGAAAATTTTAAACAGCATGGCGTCGATGTTTCGCACGTTCAGGTCGTACCGAATGAAGTGACGGGTACAGCCCATATCGTATTGGCTGAAGAAGATAATTCAATTGTCGTCGTCCAATCGGCGAACAAGCAAGTCATTTTCACGGAAGAGGAACTGGATCATCTTTTCGATGAGCAGTCGTTCGTACTCTTACAGCTCGAGATTCCAATCGAGACCGTTCGACAAGTGACCGCTTACTGCAAAAAGAAAGGAATCCCAGTACTATTGAATCCGGCTCCGTCTCAATCGCTCCCGTTAGAAGTGATTGAAGACGTCACGTACTTGACGCCGAACGAACATGAATGCCGGGATTTATTTAAGGGGTTATCCGTGGATGATGTTCTCAAACGATATCCGAACAAGTTACTCGTCACGGAAGGCGTTCGTGGTGTCCGATTCCATGATGGACAAGAAGTGCGGCATGTGCCAGCCATCCGAGCGAACGTCGTCGACACAACAGGAGCTGGTGACACGTTCAACGGTGCGCTCGCTGTCTCCCTCATCGAGCAAGAGGATTTAGAGACGGCCGTACGGTTTGCCGTAGTCGCGTCCGGTATGAGTGTCGAAGGGTTTGGCGCACAAGGTGGTATGCCGACACGAGAAGATGTACAACAACGATTGGAGCGCGTGTAATGAAAAAACATGGGATTTTAAACAGTCATTTAGCAAAAATCTTTGCCGATCTCGGACATACAGACCGTGTTGTCATCGCCGATTGTGGGCTACCGATTCCAGACGGTGTGAAGCGGGTCGATCTTAGCCTTCGCATCGGAGAACCTTCCTTTCTAGAAGTGCTCGATGTCGTCGAATCGGATTTGGTCGTCGAGCGCATCACGATTGCCGAGGAAATCATCGCGCATAATCCGACGATTGCAGATTCACTGAAAGAACGATACACGAGTATCGATATGTGTTCGCATGAAGACTTCAAACGAGAGGTCGCACAAGCAAAAGTGGTCATTCGAACTGGGGAAGCGACACCTTACGCCAACGTCATTTTACACGCCGGGGTCATTTTTTAAGGGGGGATTCGATGCATATTCAGTTGAAAGGCATCCATAAGTCGTTCGGTCCGGTCTCCGTCTTGAAAGGGGTCGATTTTGAACTGTTACCTGGAGAGATTCATGCACTCATGGGCGAGAACGGGGCTGGGAAGTCGACATTGATGAAGGTGATGACGGGTCTTCATGCGCAGGATGAAGGAGAGATTCTCATCGATGGGAAGAAACGTCAATTCAAGCACCCAAAAGAAGCGGAGCAAGAAGGCATCGCCTTCATCCATCAGGAGCTCAATATCTTACCGGAGATGACGGTGACGGAAAACTTATTTCTAGGTCGAGAACTGACAGGACCGTTCGGGATGGTCAAGCAACAGGAGATGACTAGACGAGCTCGAGAATACTTGGCGGAACTGAACGTGTTTATGGATGTCGATGAAGTAGCGCGCAACTTATCTGTCGGTCAACAACAGATGATTGAGATTGCCAAGGCACTCATGACGGATGCGAAAGTCATCGTCATGGATGAACCGACTGCCGCCTTGACGGACCGCGAAATTCAGGCGCTCTTCGCCGTCTCACGGGCGTTGCGGGACCAAGGTGTGTCCATCATCTATATTTCACACCGGATGGAAGAGATTTTTGACTTATGCGACCGGATCACGGTCCTCCGGGACGGACAATCCATTTCGACTCGTACGATTCAAGACACCTCATTTGAGGAAACGGTACGCGATATGGTCGGTCGCGAGATCGGGGAACGCTATCCGACGCGTGCCTCTAAACTAGGGGACGTCGTACTCGAAGTAGATGATTTAATCGGTAACCGGTTCCACAACGTATCATTCAACGTTCGTGCCGGAGAAATCGTTGGATTCTCCGGATTGATGGGAGCGGGACGGACCGAGGTGATGCGTGCTTTGTTCGGGGCGGACACCCACAAAGGGGGAGTCATCAAACTGAACGGGAAACCGATTCGAATCAAGACTCCGGCCGACGCCATCAAACACGGGATCGCCTTTTTAACAGAAGACCGAAAAGGAGAGGGCTTGCTTCTCGACTTTTCCCTAAGAGAAAACTTGTCACTTCCGACACTCGATAAACGATCGAAAGGGGCCGTCATCTCGAAACAACAAGAAGCAACATTCGCCGAGACATACTTACAAAAATTGCGGGTCAAACATCATTCGATGGAGCAGAAAGTGAAGTCGCTGTCTGGTGGGAATCAACAGAAGATTGTGCTCGGTAAATGGTTAGGTGTTGAACCGGACGTTTTGATTTTGGATGAACCGACTCGAGGCGTCGACGTTGGTGCCAAGAAAGAGATTTATAACATCATGAGCGACCTCGCGGAATCGGGAGTCGCCATCATCATGGTCTCTTCTGATTTACCAGAAGTGCTCGGGATGAGTGATCGAATTGTCGTCATGCGGGAAGGTGTCGTGACCGGAACGCTAACGAAAGAAGAGGCGACACAAGAAAAAGTAATGACGTATGCGACAGGAGGGCAATGATATGGAATTGAAAGCAACAACTTCGCTGAAGCGCCCGGGTCGACTCGGATGGGGACAAAAGTTAGGACCGTTGTTTGGTCTACTCGTCATCATCGTCGTCGTGACGGCGCTCGAACCAGGCTTTTTATCATTAAATAATATCTTCAACGTACTGCGACAAGTATCGATCAATGCCTTGATCGCTTTCGGGATGACGTTTGTCATCTTGACAGGGGGCATCGATTTATCGGTCGGGTCGATTCTAGCGCTCGCTTCTGCACTAGTGGCAGGCATGATGGTGGATGGGCAACATGCGATTATGGCCGTTGCACTCGGTCTGATTGCGGGAGCCGTTCTCGGAGCGTTCAACGGCGCAGTCATCACGTACGGAAAAGTGGCACCGTTCATCGCAACATTGGCCACGATGACCATTTATCGCGGATTGACGCTCGTCTATACGGACGGAAGACCGATCACAGGTCTCGGAAATTCAGGTTGGTTTGAGATGCTCGGCCGTGGTTACTTCTGGATCATTCCGGTGCCGGCATTGACGATGCTACTCGCATTCGGTGTCCTGTATTTCATCTTGAAGAAGACGACATTCGGTCGTCACACGTACGCAATCGGTGGAAATGAAGAAGCGGCTAAATTGATGGGGATTGGCGTCAATAAAGTCAAAATCATGATTTATTCGTTATCCGGGATGCTTGCGGCACTCGCTGGTATCATTTTGACGTCACGTCTCAATTCCGCACAACCGACAGCAGGAACGTCGTATGAACTCGATGCCATCGCAGCCGTCGTTCTCGGGGGAACGAGCCTTGCGGGTGGTCGCGGCTGGATTGTCGGGACGTTGATCGGGGCGTTGATCATCGGAACATTAAATAACGGATTGAACCTTCTCGGCGTATCATCATTCTTCCAACTCGTCGTAAAAGGTGCAGTTATATTGTTTGCAGTATTGCTTGATCGTCGACAAAACGCGTAACACGCGAAAGGGGAAACGGAACATGAAAAAATGGACAGCTTGGCTACTCGCACTGACAATGGTATTGATGGCAGCATGCTCGACTGAACAACCGGGGTCAACATCAGAAACGGAAACGAAAGATGGGGATTATGAGATTGGCTTATCGATTTCGACACTGAATAACCCGTTCTTCGTCGCATTGAAAGAAGGCGCAGAAGAACAGGCGAAAGAAATGGATGCGACGTTGACTGTAGCGGATGCGCAAAATGATGCTGCGAAGCAAGTGAACGACGTGGAAGACATGATTCAAAAGGGTATGGATTTGATTCTCATTAACCCAACAGATTCAGAAGCGGTCGGTGCGGCTGTACAAGCAGCGAACGATGCCGGGATTCCCGTCATCACGGTAGACCGTAACGCTGAAACAGGTGACGTCGTCGCACACGTGGCATCAGACAATGTTGCGGGTGGCCAATTGGCAGGTGACTACATGGTCGAACTCGTAGGCGAAGGGCAAAAAGTCGTCGAGCTCGAGGGGATTCCTGGAGCTTCTGCGACACGTGATCGCGGACAAGGATTCAACGAAGCCATCGATGGAAAATTAGAAGTCGTGGCAAAACAATCGGCAAACTTCGACCGTGCAGAAGGGTTGACGGTCATGGAGAATATTTTGCAAGACAATAAAGACATCGTCGCTGTATTCGCACATAACGATGAGATGGCGCTCGGTGCTGTTCAAGCGCTCGAAGCGGCTGGTATGAGCGATGTCAAAGTCATCGGATTTGATGCGACAGACGATGCGGTCAAAGCGGTTGAGGATGGAACGATGGCTGCAACGGTTGCGCAAAAACCGACTGAGATTGGTAAGTTGGGTGTGGAAGCGGCCATCAACCACCTGAAAGGTGAAACGGTGGAAGAAAACATCCCGGTCGAACTCGAATTAATCAAATAAGGAAGATGAAACCTCACGGTGCCTCGATTTCGGGTAGGGCTCGTGAGGTTTTTCATTGTTCACATATCCCGCTTCGGAAATTGGATAGAAACTCCCTTTTAAAGGGTATATCTAGGTAAAATACAGGAAGGGGGAGTCGTTTCTTCTTTTTGAGAAACGCAGCACATATGTATAAACTCAAACCGGTGTTTAAAGAACGTATTTGGGGTGGCCGTCAGCTAGAGACGTTATTTCATCTTTCACTGCCGGAAGGGAAGATTGGAGAGTGTTGGGCGGCATCCGCACATCCAAATGGCATGACCGTATTTGAAAATGGACCGTATGAAGGGCAGACGCTAGCAGATTTATGGGATGCTCACCGATTGGAGTTATTCGGACCTTACCCATTCGCCACGTTCCCGTTACACGTCAAGTTACTCGACGCGCGTGCCTATTTATCGGTACAGGTTCATCCGAACGATGAGCAGGCGCAACGTCTAGAACAAGAAGAGTTCGGAAAAGAAGAGTGCTGGTATGTGTTAGATGCGGAACCGAATGCGGAAATTATCGTCGGTCATACGTTCCGTGCCAAACAAGAAGTGTATACATGTGTGCAACAAAAAGAATGGGCGACTCGTTTGAAGACACAACCCGTGAAAAAAGGAGATTTCATCTACATCCCTAGCGGTACAGTACATGCGCTTGGACCGGGTGTCGTCTTACTTGAAATTCAACAGACGAGCGACCGGACGTATCGACTGTACGATTTCGATCGTGTCGATGACGCGGGGAACCTTCGCGAACTTCATATCGAGAAAGCGGTTGAAGTGATGAACATCCCAGACCGTCGTACAGATGAACTCGTGCGAACAAACTTGGAAGATGGATTAACGACTGAATTGATTTCAAAACCATCGTTCACGATTATGCGACATCAAGTAGACGGTACTCCGGCTATTTTAGAGCGGGCTGAAACATTCCGATTAATCTCGGTCGTTTCGGGTGAAGGGTTCGTTCAAGATGAGGACGGCACACAGGCAATTCGAGCAGGCGAACATTTCTTCATTCCAAAAGGAAAAGGACCTCACTTGTTCACCGGAAAGATGGAAATCGTTACAAGTGAAGTCCCTGTTCCAACGACGCATCGCGTCAATACTGTTTATCAAGTGGAGATGGTACAGGACAAGCATCGTCAAGCGTCCAATCGTTTGAATACTGAACCTCGATAAACACGACATCTTCTTGTGCTTTGAGCGTGTGAGCCGCGCCGCGTTGGATTGAGATGACGTCGGTCGGCTTCGCCTCAAACGTTTCTCCATCAATCGTCACGGTCGCTGTGCCTTGAAGCATCGTCCAAATCGTATCGGTCTCTTCATGATAGTGGTAACTGAGTTCTTTCCCTGCTTGAACGAGCATGCGTCGTGTCACGCTATGGTGTCCGTCTGCTAGCGTCTCATGATGAATGACTTCCGACTGTCCCCATCGCTTCCATTTGAACTTTGGATAGTCGTCGGATGAGGCGAGATAATCTTTCAACTGTGGGGTCGCTTCTTTCGTCGAGACGAGAATCCCGTCCGCGTTGACGGCGACGACAAGGTCTTCTAACCCAATCCCGATCAAGGGAAGGTTCAATTCATTGATCACATGGGTGTTCGTCGATTCAAACAGGTCGACTTGACCGTGAGTTGTGGACGTCATTTCTTCGGTCAACGTGTTCCATGTCCCTAAGTCTTTCCAATCTCCGTTGTAGCGGTGAACGAATACGGACTCCGCATGTTCGACAACAGCATAGTCGAACGAAGTCTTTTCTAATTCGTCATAGCGGGATGTGAGGTCTGAATAGGTGGTCGGTAAGTTTCGTTCTGACAGTTCATCAAGTAACAGATGCAACTTGCAAGCAAAGATCCCACAGTTCCAGAGCGCACCTTGTTCAATCAACTGTTCTGCCACATCGACGGTCGGTTTTTCCTGGAACAGGCGAACCGAGGATACTTGAGCCGTCTCATCCGGAACGATATATCCGTATTTTGACGTCGGATGAAGAGGTGTGACCCCAATCAAATGCAAGGCATAGTCACTCGCTTGGACCGCTTGATCGACTTGAGGGAAGTATTCAAAGAAGCGGAGGTCGACATAAGCGTCGACCGGCATCACGAGCACCGTTTCATCTGGGTCGACCTGTTGTTCGTTCAAATAACTTGCGCCGAGTACGATTGCGGGGAACGTGTCGCGGCGACTTGGTTCGGTGATGATATTGGCGTCGGTTCCGATTTGATAGACAATGGCGTCACGTTGATGTGCATTTGTTAAAATAAAGGCATCATGGTTTAATTCCATATCACTTAATTGTGAGAAAACGCGTTCAATCATGGATTGTTTAGAACCGTGTCCGTCGTCGAGCAATCGAATGAACTGTTTCGAGTTGATATCGTTTGACAGTGGCCATAGACGCTTTCCAGACCCACCGGATAATAGAAGTAGTTTCATTACGTAACACCCTTTCTTAATGAAAATGGAGGTACACAACATGGCAAATTACTTACTCGTCGAACCGCATGACCATACGCGAAAAACGTTAGCTCGTCTGTTGATGAAAGAAGGAGAACTCATTTTTGAAGCGACAGAGGCGACGGAAGCGATCTCGATTCTAGAATCGAGTGATATCGACGTCGTCATCACGGAACTACGGCTTCCGCATACAGATGGGGTCGAACTATTATCGTACGTGAAGAAAAAATTCCCGCTCATCCATCAAATCGTATTGACCGACTATACGCATACCCATACGTTGATTGCGGCGGTCAATTACGGGAACGTCAAGCGCATCATGACGAAACCGATGAAAATTGATGAGTATGTGATTCGTGTCATGCGCGATGTTGGGCAACAAGCCGTCAATATGAAAACGAATCAATATCGAGTCGCGGATATGTTGACGGAGTTTCTAGACGATCTTGGAAATGCGTACTGTCTGTTTTATGAGAGTGGTGATTTGGTCAGTTCTGAAAATCTCGTTGTCCCGTTCGAGGCGGGGGAGACGAGCGAATTGAAGCGCTTCGTCATCCCAACCCAGTACGGCGACTTTATTTTGTATCAGTCACGGGATCACTCTTCCCGAACTTATGGGTAACGAGTTGCGATACCCCAATCGTTGTTAATCGAAGATACATGTAGGCGACCCCTAATGTTAACACCGGGTGTCGTCTATATTTTTTGAGGTTTGATGGATGGTAGAGCACCGGTCTAAAGAAATACCAACGCGCCAGCGCCTTTCGGAAACCTCCTTCTTCGGTCTCGAGCGTCTGTGGCATCACTTGGAAGTAATACCGCTTCTTCTCAAGCAAATTCTGAAGCGTCACTTCCTTCTCATTATGTTTCACAGAGGTGAACGTGGCGCGACGGATGATGCCACCTTGTTGAATGTAACGAATGGTCGGTTGGGTTTCTTCAAAACTAATTTGAGCGGGATTGATTCCACCTGATGCTTCGTACGCCTCCATTCGCCAAAAGCGTGCCGCCTCGATCGAACGGTCATCGATTTTTTCTTCAGGAATTTGGAATAGGTTACGCTCAAACACCTTTACTTTGGAGAAGAAATTGGTATAGGTGCTATAGGCTTCTTCCGGGATGACGAGCGCACCGACCTCTTCGTGGTGTTGAAGATAAAGCAGGCAACTCGTTAGCAAGCCGTCGGTCAATACCATATCCGAGTCGATGACGTATAAGACGTCTACATGCAGTTCGCGAAGACGCCCAATGGACTCTTTACGGGCGATACCCCGCTCTCCGTGTGGAAGTGATAAGATGATGAACCGATCATCTCCTGCAGTCAGTTCGCGCATGACGTCGACGGTTCGATCGGTCGAACCATCATCTGCGATCACGCAGACGAATTCAGTCGTTTGCCGTTGTATCGATTCAATTGTTTCCCGAATAATTTCTTCGTTACAATACGTTGACATCGCAATTCCGATCATGATGTTCTCCCTTCCTGAATCAAGATTCCGAGCTTGTCGGTCAACCATTGTTCAAATGCCGCACCGGTGCGACTCCATTGCAAGGTTTTCGCAAACGTATGGGCATCGTGTCTCACGGTTTCATAGTGATCTTGGTCGTTCAAGCAGCGTCTCATTTCGAGAGCGAGCGCCTCTGCGGTTTGTGCCATCGTCATATAACCGAGCTTTCCATGTTGGACCGCGTCTCGAAGCCCAGGGGCATCGTACACGATGGTCGGTGTTCCGACGGCAGCAGCCTCGCTGACGGTCAGTCCCCAACCTTCACGACGAGATGGGAAGAGAAGGGCCGTCGCTCGACTCATCCGCTCGAGTTTCTCTTCTTCACTCACAAAGCCAAAATAATGGATATCCGATCGCATGTCCTCTGGTGTAATCGGGTCAAGTTGTTCAGCGATATACGCCTCATTCTTCTTCCCGATGATCCACAGTTGGGCGGTCGGAAAGTCGCGCTTGATGGAAACGAACGCTTTGACGGCATCATTGATTCCTTTATAAGCGGACATGCGGCCGACATATAAGAACGTAGGATGCTCTTCTTTCTCAAACCATTCTTCTTCTGGCCACGGTGTGAAGTTGAGTCCTTCCGGCAAAATTGTGATGTGCGACTCTGGAATGCCGACTGCAATCAAGTCATCTGCCGTCGATTGACTGACGGTCAAGACGTTGTTTTGCCGATAGAGACGTAGACGACTCGTTTCTGTCCATGCCCCGACCCATGAAACGGGAGGGGGAAGATTGATGCGCCAAATCTCACGCGTCAATTGATGGATGAAGAGAACGCGTTTGTGTGCCGGCACATAGAACGGTGTGAAGTAATGGTGTGTATTCATCTGATCGAGGACGAGGTCGATTTCATCCTCATGGGCTTTGAAGTAGCGCCGTGCTTCTACGATGCTCGTAACGTCCGTACCGGAGCGGATATAACGAATACCATCAATCCATTCCTCGTCCTCACGTCCTTCGATATGAGGGGACAAATGAATGATGTTGTAACGAGGGGCCACGTAAGCGAGCATCTCATGTGTGAATACTTCAGCCCCTCCTGCTTTCGGATGTTTGATGTCTCGCCAAGATAAGCAGAGTAACGTTGGTTTCATCACGATTCCTCCTTTAAATGTCGACGTCGCTCAGAGTGGAAACGAAAACGAAGAAGTAGCGAGCCTCCAAGTAACACGACTGCTTGAGCGAATAGCCACATTTCCATCGATTGCCGGAACAAGAACAGGGCGGTGAGGAATACGAAGAGCAATGCCCAGTACCACCGTAAATAGTGAGTGTTCCGTAAAATAAATTGCAACATCGCCTCGTATTGGACGATGATGATGCCGATATACGTAAAAATCATATAGCGTACATAATATCCGGCCTCATCGTACCCTTGTCCGAAGAAGACAGGGACGACCGATGGGATGATTAAGAAATATAGCACGGTGATGATTCCGAGAGTTGCCAATAATAAACGGAACACCGTACGTTCAAATGACAAGAATGAATCCGTTTCGGCTGCTCGACTCAGACGTGGTAACAGCACTTGGAAAATCGAGAGACAGACGAACAAGACGAGCTGACTAAAGCGTAGACCGACGGAATAATCTCCAACGAGTGATGGGAAAAATCGTGTGACGAGTAGACTGTCGACCGAGAAAAAGAGTGTCATGACGATTTGGACGTGAATGAGCTGAAATAGACCATGAAATTCTTTCTCTCCGGCGGTTTCTGGGAAATGTGTTTGCCATATACTGAGTCCATACGTCAGGACCATTCCGATCACAATCCCAATGAGCGCGAGCGTGATATCGAGGTTCTCAAGAAAAATCCACGTGACGCCTACTTTGACAATCGCTTCGACGTAATAAGAGAGCGTTAAGGCATAAAATCGTTCATTCGCTTGCAACACACCACGTCGGAACGACACGAGAATATGGAAAAATACTGTAACTGCAAGTAAAAAGAGGTTAATCCTAGATAAAGGAAGAATATATGGAATAAGTATAAGAACTATACTGGACAGACCCATCGCAATGAGCAAAATCATTCGCTCGATATACCGGTAATCGGTTGCGATTTGTTGTCCTAAGTTTCGGGTGACGATCCATTGGACGGCACTCCCGATAATGAGCAATAGACCGAGAAGGGCGAGATAAGCATTCAAAAGACCATAGTCTTGACTGGTCAAACCTCGTGCTAAGAAGAAGTGATACGAGTAATTAATGATATTCAGCAACGCATCGAGAACAGGGAAGATGAGTAAAATCGAATAACGACTCATGACAGCTTTCATACCAATCACCTCTTTCAGTTCGTCAATCTTAAAGGAGGGCAATGTGATGGATAAAGGAAAAGTGGTTATCTTTACAGACCAACAACGAAACATTCCGTATGCTTCTTGTATTCCGCACTACGAACTTGTGATTTCTGCCTCAAATGAATCGTCTGACCAGACAATTTCACCAGACATTCGTGCCATGAAAGATCAAATTAAAGTATATGTGATTGATTATGCAGACTATGAAACGGGATTAAACGTGGCAGCTGCGCTTCGCACGTACAACCCTCAATCTTCGATTCTTTGGGTTGATGACGTTATTCGACATAAAGGAAATTTCCCCTTCAATCAATTGTTAGGGAATGGGATATTTAGAATATTTTATTATAGAGAAGAATATGCAGATGAATTATTAGCTGAAATTCAAAATATTATTCATCCTGAATACGCTGTAAAAAAAGGGACTGTAGCCTTTATATTACCAATTTTTAATGAAGAGAAACGGTTTTCACACATTCATGCTTTTTTGACAGCCCTTACCAAAATGATTGAACGAAACTATTTACACAGCTCTATCTATTTTGTCGATGACGCCTCATCCGATCAATCAAAGCATCTGTTACAGGAGTATCGAGACATCGTTATGAATGCGACGGATACGTTGTTCAAAATCGATTACTTGAAGATGTATGAGTTGAAGCAGAACACAAAAAAAGCGGGTCTCTTTATCGAAGGGATGACGCATATCTCTAGCGAATATTATGTGTTCGTCGATGCGGACAATTCCTTTAAAGTCGACGATATCGCCCAACTACTGAGTATCGCGGAAAATGATTATTATGATATCGTCATCGGGACGAAAGATTTGACGATTGAAGACCGAAGCTTCGTTCGAAAGTTTGTCAGTTTCGCAAAACGAACGATCACAAAACCGTTCCTACCAGAAGGCGTGTCAGATTCTCAGACGGGCCTCAAAATCATCAATCGTCGAGCGATTCCACGCTTACTTCCGTATTTGAGCGCGACGAGCGGGTTTGCCATCGATTTGGAGATGATGTATGCCGCCAAAAAAGAGCGACTTCGCGTCTATCAACAGCCGGTGACCTGTATCGAACGGGAGGGATCGCACGTCGATCTCGTAAAAGATTCCATTGCTTTTCTCAAAACGATGGCACTTCTCCTGAAGCGGCAGCGAGCTGTCAGTCGGGCAAGACGATAAAGCCGCATCACGCACAAAATCCCACGCCTTCGGACATGGGATTTTTGTTTGACCTTATTCGTGGGTGATTGATTCAGCAATTGAAGAGTCTGTCTCAGTATATTCAATCGTGATGACATCTCCGACGTGCAGTGTATCGAGGTGATTGCTTTTCCCGTCAACAACCGTCGACGAAGTAAGTGTCACTTCCTGTAGCGCATATTGTTCCTCAGGGTCTTGATTAGATGGCGCAATCCATAAGGTATTGTCTTGTCGGTCTTCAATGACACTTTTTTCATCAACATGCGAACATGCACTAAGAATCACCGTCCAACTCATCAAAACCGTCAACATTAAGATTCGAATCATTGTAAGTCATCCTCTCTTGAATCGTTGTCGGATTCGGCGAAGGAGCGGCTCTTCTTGCCGCGCGTTCCGATAAAAGAAGAACGAGACAGGTGTGGCGAGTAATAAGAGAATCATCCCTGCGAAGTAGACGAGACGCAAGACAGCATTCACCTGTACATCACGTTCAGACGACATATAAAACTGTGTCACACCGTTCAACGCGACTTCCCCACGTTGTGCTCCTTCATCGGTCGAAAGCTCGAACAATGGAGACGGAGAATCGTTTAATGTGAAGCGACCGAGTGACGATTCGTGAGAAACGGTTCGCTTCATGATGCTTCGTGTCACATCGAGTGTCTCTGCTTCTTTTGTTGAAAGAAGCGGACGATCCGTTACTTCCTCTACCGTCACTTGGTCTGTCAATAACAGATGGTCGTAGCGGACGACGTTCAAGTTTTTCATCTCCAGTCGCCCTACCTCTTCAACATTGCCGCGTGCCCAAATGTGAAGTTGCATCGAAGCGGTGCCTTCTGGTGGAATCAGAATCTGTTCGTAGTGATTCCATGTCGATTTACGATATTCTTCCACTTCGCTGATGAAGTCGGTCCCGATCACACGGCGTTCTTCGTCGAGATAGTACATTTTCACGTGCCGATTTCGAATCTGTTCACTCCGCGCGTCAAAAGCGACCAAGTATTCGCGGTCAGGAAGTGCCTCGATTTGTTCCGATGCGAAGATGTACCAGTCACAAGAACATGTCGGCTCGTATGATGCGACAAACGTGTCATCCTCGACCGTGGACTCGAACATATCGTCTGTAATCGATACACAAGTCGCGCACGTCGCGGCGGCTTCCGGTGTCGCGAGGGGTTCGGTCACGACGATTTCGTTCGGGTCGAATTTCCGTAAATCCGTTAGCTCGATTCGTGACGGCACGTTACTGTCTACGGTCAACTCGAGCGTGTATGATCCTGGCTCCATCTCAAACGTACTCGGTGTCCATCGCTTCAAGGTCGGATGCACATCTTCGAGTGACTGAAGTTGGTAGGGGAAGTCACGACGCAAGGAATCATATGTGACCGTCTGCGACCCGACAGCCGTTTTCACATCAGGCAGTCGCTCCATCGCAGTGACCTCGATTGTCTCTTCTTGAACGACTTTCTCGTTTTGCAGGAGGCGTAAGCGAATCGTTCCATCTGTCGACACAGGTGGTGTCAGGTTGATATGGAAACGGTACGCCCCACGCTCTGCGACATCGATTGTACGAGACAACGTACCGGAAGTGAGTGACACGCCTTTCCCGAAACTGAGAGACGGGTAATTGCGCTCAGACTGGATTGTCCCGGTGTAGTCGAAATCTTGTTCACCTTCGAGAACCATGAACGTGTTCGTTGGTTTTAATACGTTTTGAAGTGACTGCTGTAACGTCTTCCATTCTTCCTCTGGTAAAAAGACGATGTTTTGAATGGCGTTAAACCCGACCGTATTCTCGACCGTGATGGTCGTTTCATTCGTGTCGACATCGTGTATTCCGAGCGGCACCCATTCGAGTCGTGCGCCTGTTTGTCGTGTTGTTTCGACGATTTGTTTGTCGTCGTTGATCGTTACGTCTAGCTGTCCGCCACTCTGATTCATCAAGACGCGAGCGAATCCGATGTAGCGACCTGGCGGAGTCTCTTTCGTGATTGAAAAGGTATTCGGTACCATATGTGATTCGAAACTTTTGATTTGTACGTCGTGAATCCACCAGTACGTCTTACGCTCTGGTTTTTGATAACTCAATAAGTCAATGCGCATCGTCTCGGCAGCCCGTGGCGTCACGTATTCCCCGCGAAGGTGAATCCCGTCTAAATTTCCGGAATCTCTCGGAGCGACGACGTAGGTCTGGTCGATTTCTTCTCCGGATGCATCAAAGAAACGAACTTTGACGTGCAGGCGGTCGACCCCTCGACCTGATGCGACAATATCGAACCGATACGCGTTATTCGGGAGTGCCGGCAACAGTCCAGACTTCGCAACTTGCCAAATATAGTTTGGATCTCCTTTGGCGACCTCGGCTTGAAGGAGTGGCAAATCGTTCGTCGAGGACAATGGGTTAGGTGACAGTTCGACGATGTCCGGGTTATCGGCTTTGAAGAACGTTTCATCTTCGAGCATCGAGTTGAACGATGCGACTTGTTTCGTCGATAAGTCATCGATTTCATAAGGCGGGGCATCGATTCGGGCCGAGGCGAAGGAGAGACCAACGCCATCTCCAAAATCGAGGTCGAATGCAGGGTCTTTCACACCCTGTGTCTGTTGATACCACCGCCAATCACTGTTCGCAAATAAGGTCTTGCCCCACGTGAGGAACGGGTTGGCGGAATCGATTGCCTCAAACGGCTTCCAGTAATACGTGTCGGGTACCTGACTGAGGAGCATATCATTTTGCTCAATCATCTCGATCGCGTCACCTGGACGCACCCAGTTGAAATCGTCACTATGGCGCTGTGTCGTGAATAAAATCGATTGTTTTCCTTGTTCATATCCAGGAAGTGTCCCATAGGTGATGGAGCGATCGATGCCGTAAGGGGTCACGATGAGCTGTGGGACGGTTCGGTCGGTGAGTGGGGCAACGACATCGAACAAGGTAAACAGTCCCACTTGCTTCGTCCGGAGTAAGTCGCGTTGTGATGCGAGCATCTCCAAGTTAAATTGCTGTCGCTCTTCCATGCCTAAATATTCATCTCGATACGCAAACTGATTGACGCCGAACACTTTGATCAAGTTACTCGCCTCGTTCGATCGTCCTGTATCGAGCAGGTACTGAAGGAGCGAAAAGAGATAGCGAATGGCGGGAGTCGACCCTTCATGGTGGAATACTGTGTTTTCTAGTGAACTGTATACATGAAAATCACCAGTTGGTTTCACCGTCTCCCCGAGTGCGGGATTTTGATTCCATCTCGGCGTTGCAACCCCGGTGATCGGTTGAGTCATCTCATCTGCAATCGGGAACTGAAGCCATTTTCCTTCAATTTCTTGTTGGATGGTCGCGTACTCTTCAGGTACGTCGACTGGTTTATAGAATCCTTCCATATATACGGTACGATACGGATTAACAAAGAGGGTCAATGCGACAAAACTACTGATGAAAAGGATACCGCGATAGAGCGGACGTGGTATCGCTTTAGATTGTCTGGCATCAACAATCCCGATACCGAGAGAAAGCAGCAAGCTGTAACTGACAATCAATAGACCGACGAGCTTATTCGGGTCGCGGAACATCGGACCGATCAACGGTGTGTACGTGACGAGCGCGACGAATGCCGTCGCGACCCATTCATACGTCCCGGTCGCAAAAATGATCAAACCGATGCCGAGTAAGCCGAAGAACAGGTGAATCGGTCGTTTGTAGCTTCCGAGAAGACCGATTCCGATAAAGAAGAGCAAGATTCCCCCGGCCACCCAAAACGTCAGCGGAAGTGTATGCAAGTCGAACATCGGCCACCAATAACTGATGGTGTATAATACGTTTTCGATTGAAGAATTTCGACTGAACAGCATCAACGTCTCTGTGACGTTAATATTGTGTTGGGACGCCTGGGCTCCGAACAGAATCGAACCGACATACATGAAGAACCAGTAGCCGTTGAATAAGATGAACACGAACCCGACCGCTGTGATCAGTCGGACATAATAAAAGAAGAACGAGCGGAACGGAAGGGTTTTGCGCTCGGTCCAAAGCGTTTTGACAACAATCAGACCGAGCATGACCCCCATATAAATCGCCGAGAAGAAAAAGTAATGAATGCCAGCCGACATGAACATGAATGTGACGGATAGCCCGACCGCATCAATCCAAATTCGCGGTGAGAGTCGTTTGCTGAACGAGAAGTCAGGATCCAACTGACGTCGGAATTTCGGGTCGAACAAGTTAAAGAAGAGTAAGAGCGCGAACGGGAATAGAGAATAACCGCATAACAGATAAATATGCTGGATACGTGTGATGATCCACGGGTTCAACGCGTAAAAGAGCCCGGCAAGCGTGAACGTCATGAGTGTCATCAACTGAAAATGTTTCGTAATGTAAATCGAATGAAGTCGTTTGACGAGCGCGTACATGCTGAGTGCCGAAACGATGAGCAACGTCAAAATAAATGATTTGATGAGAAGTGGTCCGGACGCGCCGAACAGTAGACTCAGTCCATAAAGTGGTGCGATGAAGACGAGTCGAGGTACGTTCAATAACGTCGTCGTACTCCATCGTTCATTCCAGGCACCAAAAATTTCTTCGATATAACGGTCGGACGATAGACCGAATGCGATATCACTAAAGACGACCATTCCCGATGAAAACAGCGGGTACGCATAGACAAGGATGCATGACAGCATAATCGTCAAGGCGATGAGGTCGTAACGGTACGTATGCAGACCGTTTCGTAGAGTGAATAAGATGCGTTGCAAACCCGATCTGCCTCCTTTCATCACGTATGTCATCTATTTCGCCAAACTTCGGACTATCCCTGTCTAATCAAAAAAGAGACAGCCGATTCCGGCTATCTCTTTACGACATGGGGCGAAGCAGTGCACGAACAGGGCTTCCATCGCCTTCGACGATTGGGAGCGGGACGGCATTCAAGTCATAATCTCCCGGTAAGATGTCGTCTAGAACGAGTCCTTCTAGGATATGGACACCATTTCGTGCTAAGGCGTGATGAGCATCCATCTCTTTACTGTCAATCGCATCAACGGACGGTAAGTCGAGTCCGATCAAGAAGATTCCGAGTTCTCCGAGACGATCGGCAAGAGAGGGTGTCAGTTCAGGGATTGTCTCGGGAAAGACGCGCTTATCGGGCCAACCATCCGTTTTTAAGATGAGGCGTTCGACCCCGGTCAAATCGTGACCATCCAAATCAGATGCTTCAATCTTTGCCTTATGCGGTAGATGAATGACACGGGCCGGACCGATATATACGGACGGATCGAGGTCAATCACGCGCTTCCCGTGGTCGTCAAAGTGGAACGGTGCATCGATGTGGGTCCCGAGATGTAAACTCAATGTCATCTTCCCGACATTGACGGAACCACTCTCTGCCATCGGCCACGCGATTTCATATGAAAATGTTGTATCTCCCGGCCATGTCGTAACATCGGCATGAAGTGGCTGTGATACATCAATCCAAGTCATTTCGTTCAGCTCCTCTTATAGTGATGTCCGGACCGTCCAAAGCTCTGGGAAGAAGCGATGATCGAGCACGCGACGCAAGTAGTTCACGCCAGACGAGCCACCTGTCCCCATCTTCTGTCCGATGATGCGTTCCACGGTACTCATGTGGTTAAAGCGCCACATCTGTTGCTGACTCCCGATATCGAGTAGCTTTTCACCGAGCTCATATAAGTCCCAATACGTATCGACGTCTCGATAGACTTCGACCCATGCTTTCTCGACACTTTCATTCCATTCCCAATCCTGGGTGACATCACGTTCGAGCACGCTCGCATCAATCGATAGACCCCGACGATGCATTTCGCGGACCGTCACATCATAAATGCTAGGAGCCTGTAGCGAGCCTTCGAGCAATGGATACAATTTTTTATCGTGTGCGTAAACACTGAGCGTCCGTGCGTTTTTGAAGCCGAGTGCGAATTCGATCTGTCGGTTTTGGTAAGACTGAAAACCAGAGGACGAGCCGAGTTGGTCTCGGAACTCTAAATACTCGGCCGGTGTCAACGTCGCGAGGACGCCCCATGACTGGATGAGTTGCTGCTGAATCTTCGAGACGCGGGCGAGCATCTTGAACGAACGCTCGAGCTCCCCGTTCGTGATGGCCGTCGTGGCTGCTGTCAATTCATGCAAGATGAGCTTCATCCACAACTCGCTCGTCTGGTGGATGATGATGAACAGCATCTCATCGTGATGGTCGGAAAGGCGATGCTGACTCGATAAAATCGGGTCGAGCTGGAGATAGTCCCCGTACGACATGTCTTTTGAAAAGTCCGTTTGAATCGATTTTTCTACTTTATGTTCCGTGCGTTCACTCATGACAGTTCCCCCTTATGCGACCACTTCGCGGACGTTCTCGAACGCCTCGTACTCTTTGTCGTCCATGATTTTCTTCAACGTCACGATCACGTCATATACGTCGGTAAACGTGTTATACAATGCGACCGGTGCGAGACGGATGATGTTCGGTGCCCGAAAATCTGGGATGATGTGATGTTTCTTCAATGCCTTACAGATACGTGCCGCCTCCGGATGCTCGAGGCTCAAATGAGCGCCACGCTGTCGTGTGTCCGTCGGGCTACCGATGAAGAATCCGTGTGGTGCGAGCATCTCTTCGATCAAGTCCATCATATACGTCGTGAGCGCGAGTGATTTTTGGCGAATCGCTTCCATCCCGACCTCGTTGAACATCTCAAGCGCGCCAAGCTGAGGTGCAAGACTCATAACGTGTGGCGTTCCGATTTGGAATGCGCCGGCATGTTCGGCAGGTGTCATCGTATGATCCATATCGAACTGCTTATCTTTGCGCGAACCGAACCATCCGGCCAGTCCTGGTGCCGTGCCGAAGTGACGTTCATGTACGAATAAGCCACCGACCGTTCCCGGACCCCCGTTTAAATGTTTATAGTTGCACCAGTATGCGAAATCGACACCCCACTCATGGAAGTCGTGAGGGATGGCACCGACGGAGTGACAGGCATCGAAGCCAATCAAAATCCCACGCTCGTGCGCCGCTTTTGTCAGACGAGGCATGTCTAAAATCTGACCGCTCCGATAGAGGACGGTCGGCAATACGATAATGGCGATCTCATCGGTCATTGCGGCAATCAAGTCGTCTTCTACCAAGAAGCGCCCATCCGGACTGTCGACTTGAACGAGGTGCTCAGAAGGGTCGAGTCCACGCAATTCGAGCTGGCTCTTTAAAGCGTAAATGTCAGACGGGAACGTGAGGGCGTCTGCCAAAATCTTCGTGCGTTTGCCTTCCGGTTTGAAGAACGATGCGACGAGTTGATGCAAGTTCACCGTCGTTGAACCGGTGACCATCACCTCTTCCGCCTTTCCACCGATGAGCGGCGCGTTCAGAGTGGCCAATTCTTCAGACAAGTTGAACCAAGGATGGCGACCGGACATCCAACCGTCGATCCCGAGCTCTTTCCAGTCCGCAAGCGATTCAAGGAGTGTGCGCTCGGCTCGTTTCGATAAGAGACCGAGTGAATTTCCATCCATATAAATCCCGTCTTCCGGTAAATAAAATTCTTCCCGATACGATGCGAGCGGGTCTTGTTTGTCTAGTTGTTGTGCGTAAGCACGTGTGAAATCGTTCATCCCCATATTCCCCCTTTAAAGCTTATACGTTGTCAAAATCGTAGCAATCGGTCATGAGGAAGTCAACAAACAACGAGGGAGAGGGCACTAGCATACACATCAGTACTTATTTTGCTGTATTGTGAGTACTGGATTTGGGAAAAGAATCAAAGAGGAGGAATCGATATGAAATTGATTGCGATTGATTTAGACGGGACGCTGTTATCGCGCACAGGCGTGATTACAAAGGCAAACCAGGAGGCGATTCGTCGTCGGAAAGAACAGGGTGATATCGTCACGATTTGTTCAGGACGTTCGATTCATGATATCGAGGAGCTATTGAAGCGGAGTGACCTCGTCTGTCCGATTTTGTCAGGTAACGGAGCAATCGGGTTTTATGAGAACGAGCGAATTTACTATCATGCGATGGATCAAACGGTTGTAGACGAGCTATGGGAAATCGCGAAAGCAGATGATGCGTACGTCGAATTTTATACGAACGTGGGAGTAAAAGTGCTCCGTTCGGGGAGTGATTTATTAAAACAGGAACTCGATGAGGTGTTGCCGCATGATCAATCGTTCACTCGCGAGTGGGCGGAACGTGAGATTGAAATTCAAAATGAACAGTTTGGGCTGACGTACATGGACTCGATGGCAGATATCGACTTTGCACGAGATGAAGTGTACAAGGTGTTTGTCTACTCGTTCGATCGCCGAAAGCTACACCGGTTGCGTAAAATCTATGAACCACGGAACGATATTTTAATCACGACAGCAGGGTGGACGAAAATTGAAATCGGACATCCCCATGCGAGTAAAGGGGCAGCCTTGAAACAGCTAGCGGAGCATTATCAGATTCCGATGCATGATGTCGTCGCCATCGGAGATAATTTGAATGATGTGTCGATGTTCGAAGTGGCAGAAACAAGGGTTGCGATGGGGAATGCTGTGGACCCGCTAAAAGATTTGAGCACGCATATTACAAAAGATGTGGAAGAGGACGGAGTCGCTTATGCGCTGACGCACTATGTATAATTAGGATTATGGAGAAATCGTGAACGAGGATTGAATCTCACTTAAAACGGATATTGTATATATGTAACCATTCACTTTCTAAAATGAGTCGGGGAACGGGGAGGCACTTTCGTCACCTGTCGCTTATGGATGAAAGGGATGGGCAAAGTCCATATGAACGTGAATCGTGTATTCCAAACGATGATACGTCGGCCTCTGCTTGCCATCGGAGCAAGCATACCAGACAGACTGTTTGTATACGGAATTCCACATGATCCGCGTCAGAAGTGGACATCACAGGTGCCGAGTCCTCTCGTGCCCATTCAATCAAAATGTCTATGAGTCACCTATTCGATTTCATGTTTTCGAATGAAAAACAATTGGTGAACCAATGGACGATGAGCGGATTGGAATGATGCGTCACGTTGGCTTGGACAGCTCTAGTCGAACCAAATCATGGATGGGACGGTCAATCGAGCAAGGGCTTGGTTGGATGAAAGTCCGGGAACTAGAGAATCAAGAAAAGCGCCGAGTGAGGGCGCTTTTCTTGTGGTATCCTATTGAGTGAATGCAACCGATGGAGGGATCATATGCCAAAGCTATATTGGTTTGGGACGTTTCTTAGTGGAGTGATTCTTTTGACAACGGGAACGATGGAAGGTCTTTACCGCATACTCCCAATTGGGTTGATGGCTATCGCGGTCATCGGCTATTTCATACAGATTCGATTCGAGCAAAAGAAGCGGCGCCCTTGATTGGGTGCCGCTTCTCTATATTAGGTTATAAAGATTCGAGTAAACGTGTCATCACGTCATCGATTTCAATTTGCAGTGCATCGACTTGTCGTTGTAGCGCCATCAATTCATCAAGGTCATCCAATTCATTCATTCGTTGGAGCAGTTCCTGATGTTCTGCTTCTAATTGGGTCAGGTGAGTTTCCTCATCAACCGTAGATGGAGCGGGTTTCGTCTGCTTCAGCGATTTTGATGGCTTGGTGTGTTCCGTTTTCGATTCCTGTTTCGATTCCTGTCCACGTTTGTCGAGGGCATAGGCGACGTTACCTTCGAAACGTGTCATCGTTCCGTCGAGCCAATACGTGATGGGAAACAGCTTATTTAAGAAGTAGCGGTCATGGGAAACGGTAACGACCGTTCCAGGGAAACGTTCGAGCGCCTCTTCAAGTGCCTCTCTCGATTCGATATCGAGGTGGTTCGTCGGCTCGTCTAGGACGAGGACATTGATTTCTTCGTGGACGAGGATGGCAAGCATGAGTCGCATCTTCTCCCCGCCGCTCAAATTTGAGACCGGCTTAAACACACTCGCGCCGTAAAACAGAAATTGAGCGAGAAGATGTCTCGCTTTGCCTTCATCGACTGCGATCCGGTCTCGAAACGCCTCGATTAAGCGATGAGATTCGTCGAACGTGATATGTTGCGACAGATATCCAATTTTGGCTTGATCGGCTTTTCGGACGGTTCCGGATTGAGGGATGACTTCACCGAGTAACATCTTTAAAAGCGAAGACTTTCCACTCCCGTTCGGTCCGACGATGGCGACGCGTTCCCCGTGCCCTGTGTAGAAGTGCACGTCTTTAAATAGGGGACGGTCATAGATAAGTGTCACGTCACTCACTTCGAAGACATCGCGCCCGGTTCGCCCGTTCGTCGTGAACTGGATATTCGGTTGCTCGGCCTCGAGTTGTGGTCGTTTGATTCGTTCAATTCGTTCGAGCGCCTTTTCCATCGATTTGGCGCGACGATAGAACTTTTCATTCGGCGGATTGCCCTCGTTGGCCCATTGCCGCAACTGCCGAATCGTTTCTTTCATTTTTTTGATTTTCTTCTGTTGCTCCGTGTAAGCGTGAAACTGGTCGAGTAACTGTTTTTCTTTTTGGGCAACGAAGTCCGTATAATTCCCAGGATAACTCGTCAATTCTCCATCCTCGCACTCGACAATTCGCGTGGCGACTGCATCTAAGAAGACCCGGTCATGAGAAACGATGAGGAGAGCTGAATCGTAATCCTGTAAATAGGATTCGAGCCACGTCATTGCTTCTAAATCTAGATGGTTCGTCGGTTCGTCCAAAATGAGTAGCTCTGGTTCTTGAAGGAGTGCTAAGGCGAGTCCGATTTTTGTACGCTCGCCACCGCTTAGCGTATCGAACGGTTGGTCCACGAATGAGGTCAATTTGAGTCCATCAATCATTGCGCTGATTTTTGACTCGTAGACATATCCACCCGCATGTTCAAATTGTGCTTGGGTGGCACCGTATGATTCGAGAAGGCGTTCGAGCTGTTCAGTCGTCGCCATCTCTTGCTCGAGACGAGCCATGTTTTCGCTTAAGCGAATCACTTCCTCAAAAGCAGTGTACAGGACGTCACGGCCACTGCGTCCGGGGTAGTCGGGAAGCTGCACCAAATAGCCAATGGAGAGTCGTTGCCGACGATAAATCGTGCCGGCATCATGCTCTTCAGAGCCGACAATCATGCGTAACAGCGTCGTTTTGCCGCTTCCGTTTCGGCCGACGAGCCCGACTCGTTCGTTTTCGTTCATGAATAAATTGGCATCTGTGAGAACGGCGTGCCCGCCGTATTGTTTTTGAATGTGTTGAAGATCGATCAACATAATAGGTTCCTCCTAAGGTTAGGGCCTATCAAAAAAACCGAGCGCAAAGAAGCGCTCGGTTTAGAAAGAGAGAGGCGCTTTGTCGTATATTCAGCAATGTCTAAAAAAGGACAGACGGGTCCCTTGATTAAGCGACATCGTGAAAAATCGCACGCAAAATGTACAAATGTTCAGTTGTCCAATGCGTACGTCCGACAAATTTCACCTTTCTCCCTCCTTTCATTCAATCTATATCTTGATTGTAAGCGTTTTTCTTACGACTGACAATGAAAATAAAGGAAATGGAAGCAAAGACGTCGTATATAGTCGCCATCGAGGAGGCGAAGAAATGAGGAAAGAATGGCTAGGAGCACTCAGTTTGACCCTTGCGGCGAGTATATGGGGAGGGATGTATGTGGTCAGTAAATATGCGCTCGCATATATTGAACCGTTCACGTTCGTCTGGTTACGATACACTGTTGCATTTATGGTCCTTTTCGTCGTTTGGTTTCGGTTTGGACGGGAATCGATTCGACGGGCGGATTGGAAGTGGATCGGACTCGTCGGCGTCATTGGATACGTCGCTTCGATTTCGTTTCAATTTATCGGAACGAAGCTATCGGATGCACATACCGGCTCCCTTGTGACCGCAGCGACACCGGCGTTCATGGTCTTATTTGCCCGAATATTATTAAAAGAACGACTGACTCCTGTCAAGATTGGAGCGCTTGGGTTGGCAACGGTCGGTGTTCTCATCGTCGTCGGTTGGGAAGGGGAAGGGACGTATCGCTTAGGCAGTTTTATACTCGTATTAGCCGCCGTGACGTGGGCGCTCATGTCCATTTACGTCAAAATCGGAACACAGACCTTATCGACGTTGACACTGACGACGTTTGCGATTGGAGTTGCCTGGTTGTTGATGACCCCTTTGATGAGTATAGAGGTCATGCAGTCGGGTTGGCCAGATTTAAATGGCGTTCTTTGGCTCAGCATCCTCTATATCGGGATTATATCAACGGCAGGGGCGTTCTTCTTTTGGAACAAAGGGCTTGAATTGATGGATGCGAGTGTCGGGTCACTCTTTTTCTTCTTTCAACCCTTGGTTGGCGGGACGCTCGGTTGGCTCGTTTTGAACGAGACGCTCCATCTGAACTTCTTTATCGGTGCCGGTTGTATCATGACGGCTGTGACGTGGTCGACGCTCGCAGAACGGCGACAACAACTGCCCATTTCAGAACGAAATCTTTGACGACAAAGCGGTCACCCTTATGTTAGAGGGCGACCGTTTTTATTAAAATCCATGATGATCAAGCTTGTCTTGTTCGCGTCTCATTTCGAGTTCAAGTCGTTGAATCGCGAGTTTTTCTTCTTCAATCTTCAAGCGACGTTCTTCGACACGCGCTTCTCTCGTTTTAATGATTGTATTGGCGCCGACCGATGAAACGACAATCACCATGACCATGATGTAGAAAAAGAAATCCATGTGTATCCCTCCTTTAGTTGATTAAGTTCGTGACCAGTCGTTGTGTCTCAAGTGCGGTACGACCGTCCGTTAAAATCGCTGTATCCTCGATGAGTGCGGAAATGAAATGGTCAATCGCGCCCTGGAATCCTCGTTGCACGAGTGTCGTGTCCCATGAACCGAACGTTTCGACTTCATGCCGACCTTCTTTGAAACGATGTAGCGTGATCATCTCGTCGACGGACAACCGTTCTCCGTCACGAACGATCGAGACGTGCTCGTGATTCACTCCGGCCATGCGATGCATCGATGTCGTGTGCATTCCGTGCTCGTCTTGCCACACGTGGCGGGCAAATCGAAGCTCGTGTTTGTCATTGACCTCGATTTGACCTGAGACGAGTGTGAGCTCGGTACCAGCGAGAAAACGTAACGTATCAACGACATGTAAGTAATCATCGAGTAAGGTGAAGGTTGCATCCTTTGGACCGACATCGTTCTCTCGATGCTTCACCACATCAATCATGTGGGTAGGGGACTCATGTTGTAGACGCATATACATCGGTGCAAAGCGTCGGTTGAACCCGACCATCAGCTTTCGACCAAGTCTTTCAGCTTGTTCAACGAGTTGCGCTGCTTCTTCTACCGTTGCGGCGAGGGGTTTATCAACGTAAACATCGACCCCGTGTTCTAGTAGATACGATACGATGTCATAATGGGTTTCAGTTGAACTATGTACGAACGCTGCATCGATAGATGAGGCGAGATCATTCAATGTGTCGAATGAGGCCATTCGGTATGTTTGACAAATCGTGTCTCGCTTAGATGTGTTCGGTGAAAAGGCACCGACTACATCGATTCGAGGATGAATCGAAAGGATGGGTAAATACGCTTTTTGAGCGATGTTTCCGAGTCCGACGATCCCGATTTTAGGTTTTTGCATTCCATTCACTCCTTTAGTCCATCATAACAAAAAAACCGGACAACACATGTGTCCGGTTCAGGAATTATAAACTTGCACTTAAGACGATCTCACCTTGTGGCGTCTCGTTGCCACGATTCGGTTCTTTCGTGACAGCGACGGTATCCCAGTCGACGTCGACTTCATCCGAATCGAGCGTATAGATGACCGTCCCATTCCCTTTATCATCGGTGACGAAAGCACCGGTCGGAATAGGGGCACCATCTTTTAAGAGCCATACTTGATATACCTCATTGGCATCGAGTGAGGCTAGGCCGTTCGTTTGGACAATCAGTTGTGTCGTCCCGTCCTGCTCTGCAAGATAAGCGGTTCCTTCCGATTCGCCGTCGAGTGGGATTGTTTCGGTTAACGCGATGCCAGGGGCATCAGGCTGATCGGTGAGCAAATATCCATTCCCGATCAAGGAGAGAAGGAGTGCCGCTGCTAGGGCAACCATTCCCCAAACCGGTACGTTCCGTTCCTTTTTCTGTTTGAACGGTGTCACGGGTGGCAAGGATTCAGATGATACGGTCGTTGTGACGGGTTCATTGTCTTCTTCTTCGAATACACGATCGAGGACACGGGCTTTCATGCCTCGGGGTGGTTCAGTCGGAGTAGACAAGAACGCGACGCCACCGACGAGCGCTTCAAGTTGTTCGAGCTCTTCTTGACAGTCTTTACATGTTGCCAGATGTTGTTCAAACTTCATTCGTTCTTCTTCCGTTAAATGTTGATTGAAGTAGTCAATCAATTGGTCGCATGCGTTCATTGTTCTACCTCCTTTCCGATGAATTCATGGGATAACTGTTTCCTCAGCTGCCTCAGCGCCAGTCGAATCCTTCCTTTTACCGTTCCGAGCGGGATGCCGCATGCATCAGCAATTTTTTGCTGGCTCAATCCTTGGAAATACATAAGTCGGACAACCTGTTGTTGCTCGGCCGGTAATGTCGCCATGGCCGTTTCGATTTGAGCACGTTCTTCTTGCCATTCTACTTCTGTTTCGACAGAAGGTGACTCGGAAGGGATGGCCTCGGCATAGGATTCATCTAACTGTAAATCGGGTTTACGCTTCCGGATTAAATCGATTGCCACGTGACGACTCATCGTGAAGAGCCAGGAACGAAACTTTCCTTTTGACTCATCATAGACTCCACCACCGCGCCATAGTTTGATGAACACTTCTTGCATAGCCTCTTCAGCCAAATCACGATCCTTTGTCAGCTGTAAGACAAACGCGTATAAAATTCGTTCATACCGATCATACAATATTTCGAGCGCCTCTTTGTCCTTTTGCCTGACACGCTCATATAACTCTAAGTCAGTCATAACATACTCCTTTGCGCAGAAGGGATGTCCCTTGTATTGATCTAACGTATAAAACTGAAAAATGGATGACTATTTTGTGTGACGATTTATTGAACACGTCGCGGATGGGTTGGGGAGCTTCGCATAAATGAATAGTCTTAATTTCTCTGAAAAGATATAGGTGATGACACTTAACCCAATCGCCGTCATCAGCATCAATCCGATTGCGATGAAGGGAGCGGTCATCGTCGCCCAAAAGAAGTGTGTGCGAATGCCAAAAAGAAAAGCGAATACAATGAAAAATCCTGTAATCAAGCTACTCATTTGGCAATAGACTTGAGAGATTCGTTGAATCATAAGATGCCTCCTTTGTTTCATTGTACTATAGGAGAAAGAGAAAACGGTAAGGAGACGAGATCATGAAGCGATTTACGAATGAAGGACGCATCCTCATCTGCTTTGATTTTGATGAAACCTACTTTCCTCATGCATGTACATCAGATCAATTGGCATCCGTTCGTCGGCTTGAAGACTTTTTGGAACGATATTCGCATCAATTGTCAACGATGTGGGTGACAGGTAGCACCCTCAAATCGTTGCGTGAAAAAGTTGACCGAGCAAACCTTCGCTTTTGGCCACACCGCATTGCTTCAAGTCTCGGGACGGAACTGTATCGCATTGATGGGAATGGGACGTTTTTTGTAGAAGAACCCTATCAAGCGTCATTCCCGAGTGATTTTGTATCTCGTGTAGAACGAATTTGTGCACGGTCTATCAAGATAAAAATTGAATTAGAAGAGCAACCCGGGAATGGCTCGAGTCCCTGGATTCGTAGTTACTACGCCCGTGACCGGGGTGAATCATGGAAAGAGACGCTTCGACTACTAGCCGATGAAGAAGGGATTGCCGTCAACATCAGCCAATGTAATCCGAATGCAGGTGACCCGGCGGATGCGTTTGATATCGATTTTTACCCGATCCATGCCGGGAAGGTCTCAAGTATTGAATATGTATGTGCCACTTCTTCTTTTGCACGAGAAGATACATATGCTTTTGGAGACAGCGGAAATGATGTGTTTATGTTGGCACATGTGCAGAATGGATATTTAGTCAAAAACGCAACGAATCAGGCGAAACAGATTCATCCGAAAGTGACAACAAAACCTTATGCGGAAGGTATTTTAGAAGTGCTCGAGGCTGATGTTTCTTCGTTCATCTGATGTATGATTTGTTCTAAAGAACGGATCAGGGTTACACGAACGGTTTCTGTATGAGGTTCGAATTTGAGACGTTGTTGCCAGACACGACAAAATAAATCAGTCAAAGCCGCTTCTGCAGTTGCAGGGCGGTTATTTAAATGAAGCGCATATCGATAGAGTAGATTTTCGTAGCGCGTGTATAAATGTTCTAGAGCTTGTCGATTTTTAAGACGAATTTGATCGACTAAGCGTTCATCGAGTGTAGGAAGCATATGCAACTCCTTCTTATGAAATAAGAGATCAACAGGAAACGAATAAAGAGACTTTACTCAAATAAAGTGTCCTCTCTGTTCTTTCACTTAATTTCTCTTCTTCAAACAAAAGGATGTGGGAATGAATGCTTGAATATGCATGCCTCTCAATGATTCAAAACGTGTGATAACAATTCGGACAAGTCTGCGCATCTCCCGGCGCACGTTTGAATGACGTTTTACAATTCGGGCAGGTGACCGTTTCACTTTGTTGATTGAATAAACTGCCGCGATTGAATAAAATGTTGCGAAGGTTTGGTAAGGCCAAGGCAGCGAAAATCATGGCTCCAAATAAAAAGGCTGCCAAGATGAGTAATAATACATAAGTCATCGTGTGTTCCCTCTCTCGTTTTTGATTTCCTTCATCATAATCGAAATTTGAAATAGCGAACAGCTTATTGATGGAAACGGGAACAAATGTTCTGTACAATAAAGAAAAGGAGGGAAAACAGGATGAGAGAAGAATTGTTACGGTGGATGCGTTCGGGAAGAGTCACGGAAATGGTGTATGTCGATCGACATGGGACATTTTCAGAGCGACGGGTCAAATTGATTAAAGTGCAAGGAGAGTACGTCGTAGCATGGGATTTGAATAAACAAGCGAGACGAACGTTTCGAATCGAACAAATTCTTGCCTGTCTTCCCATCAACGAACGATTTAGAAAACGGAAGGCGGAGATTGGATGATTGCCTTACCAACGCTAGCATCGCCAGCTCAAAGAGCACTAGTCGCCAAAGGAATCGAGTCTTTGCATGAATTGTGTCCCTATACACGCCATGAGGTTGCGAGCTGGCATGGAATCGGACCGAGTGCCCTTCGCGTCCTTGAGCTAGAGCTAATAAAACATCACTTAGCATTTAAGGAAGAGGAACCTAGTACGTAAATGAAACGTCTAGGTTTTTTTGTGAAGTGATTGCTTTTCTTTGAAAACGGGAAGTAATATATTTGTCATCTCAATTGCCGTTTAAATCTAGTAACATGACGATAAGGTTTATGAACCTAGCGACACCCATGAGAAAGGACGTACACAGCATGAGAACGAAACGTTTATCCGCCATTCTACAAAATGAGATGGATGACATCTTTGATCCATGGGTGACCGGAGTCGAAACGGACTCTAGAAAGGTCAGTTCAGGGAATGTCTTTATTTGCATTCGCGGCTATACGGTTGACGGTCATAAGTTTGCGGAAGATGCCGTCGCTAACGGTGCGAGTGCGGTCATCTCAGAATATCCACTCGATCTCGATGTACCAAATGTGGTTGTTGCAGATACGAAGCAGACGGCAGGAGCGGTTGCGAGTGTATTTTATGATTACCCCTCTCATCGGATGCGTATATACGGTGTGACGGGAACGAACGGGAAAACCACGACAGCGACACTAACTTATGACTTGTTACGTCTTTCAGGACGTCATGCTGGAATCGTTAGTACGATTGGCGCGCGTTTTCATAATCAAACGGTTGAAACAGCCAATACGACACCGGAAGCCGTCGTCTTACATCGTATCTTGGCAGAGATGGTCGATGCAGGCGTCACAGATTGCGTACTTGAAGTATCATCGCATGCATTAATGGAAGGTCGCGTGGCGGGAATTCATTTTCATGCGGCCGCGTTTACGAATTTGACGCATGATCATTTGGACTACCATCGTTCGATGGATGAGTACGCCCGAGCAAAAGCGCGACTGTTTGAACAGGTGGAAGTAACGAATGGTGAGGCGATTGTGTTAAATGCGGAAGATCCGGCCAGTCATGTCATGGCTGAGTTTGCGCCGACTCGTCAAGCCATTATGTATAGTACAAAAGAGGAAATCGAGGCCGACATTCAAGTCATTTGGCGTGAAGAGACGGTACTCGTCAATATGAAAGAGTTTAAGCTCGAAGTGCCTGTTCGATTTATGGGGGCATTCAACGCAGCGAACTTAGCAGCGGCAATCGGACTTGTGTCGACTTCGGATATGGCGCTACGGACCATTGTTTCAAATGTTCCAGGACTTACTTTGCCAAAGGGACGATTGGAACGTTTAGCTACAGAGGATGCTGAGATTTATATCGACTACGCGCATACACCAGACGGGCTAGAGAAATGTTTGTCCACATTGCAACAAGACGACCGTGCACTTGTCGTCGTGTTAAGTGCGGCAGGAGACCGTGATCCCACTAAACGTCAAGACATGGGTCGGATCGCAAGCCGTTATTCAAACGAAGTGATTGTCACCGTACATGATGTCCGCATGGAAGACCCGAAACAAATCATTCGTGATTTAGTAAAAGGTATCCAACCGGATGTGAAGTATGTGACGTTTGAAGCAAGAGAAGATGCGCTCCGCCATGCTGCAAAACAAGCGTTAGCGGGGAAGCGTGTCGTGGTCGTCGGGAAAGGACATGACCACATCGAACGAATCGGTCGACAGTCGATTCCATTTAATGAATCGAACATTTTATTGGAAGAATTGAAAAAACGAAAAGGGCAGGAGCCTGCCGTTTAACAAAACGATGACGTTTGTCATCGTTTTTTAATGTGTGGAAATAAGCTAGGAAGGTAATAACTAGTAATGTAGTAGAATTGAAGGAGGAGAATAGACATGTCAGTTTTGTACAAAGAATTTACAAATGATGAAGAAGTCGTTACCGCCGTTCAATCGATGAAAACAAATGGGATTGATGAGTCCAATATCTACGTCATCACACATGACGATGACCGGAGCAAACGTGTCGCGGATAATGCCGATGCGAACACCGTTTCAGCAAGTGACGTCGGCTTGGGGACAGCCGCCAAAAACGTGTTCCGTAAAAAAGGGGACGAATTACGAGCCGATTTTCAGGAGCTCGGCTTCACAAAAGAGGAGGCAGAGCGCCTCGAAGAAAAGTTAGATCAAGGCAAAGTGCTCGTCGTCGTAAAAGATGCACCGGCCGGATTTACGATCTGATTCCACACCATGGAGAATAGAGAGAAAAGAGGCTGAATCGTGAGCGATTCAGCCTCTTTTGATGGGCTTAGCGAAGGCGGACGACGGTGCGACCACTCAATTCGCCACGCATCATTGCTTCGGCGTGACGTGGGACGTCGTGTAGCGGAATCTCATGAATCATTTCATTGAGAACTTTCGTGTCGATGAGTTCTTCGAGACGTTCCCATGCGTTCGTACGGCGCGTCATCGGTTGCATGACCGAATCGATTCCGATGAGCTTCACGCCACGTAAGATGAACGGATAGACGCTCGTTGGCAACTCGGCGCCTCCGACGAGACCGCATGCGGCGACAGCGCCTTCGTATCGTGTCTGACTCAAAATGTTGGCGAGTGTATTCCCACCGACCGAATCAATTGCGGCATCGAAGCGTTGCTTGGCGAGGGGACGAACAGGTCCTTCTAATTCGCTCCGATCGATGATCGTCTCGACACCGAGTGAGCGTAAGTATGGTGAATCTGTTTTACCGGTCGAGGCGACGACATGGTAGCCAAGACGACGAAGCAAGGTAATGGCGAAGCTCCCGACACCTCCGGTCGCCCCCGTGACGAGTACTTCTTCACCCGGACGTACGCCTGCATGTTCGAGTGCATCAATCGATAACATGGCTGTAAGTCCTGGTGTCCCGATGGCGATGGCATTCCGCATGCTCATTCCTTTTGGTAACTTCACGAGCCAATTCCCAGGCACTTGTGCATACTGGCTAAATCCTCCGAAGTGCCGTTCCCCGATCCCGAAACCAGTGGCGATCACTTCGTCCCCAACTTTGATGTCAAGGTGGTCAGATTCGACGACAGTTCCGACAAATTCGCATCCTGGAATGAATGGATAATGGCTCACGATTTTGCCCGATGTGGTTAATCCGAGCGCGTCTTTATAATTCAACGCGGAGTAGTGAACTTCCACTAACACATTTCCGTCCTCTTCTTTCGGAAGGACGTCGGATTTTACTTCTTTAACTTCGGCATGAAGGTGATCCTCGTGCTGGTCGAGCACGAGTGCTTGGAATGATTCATTCATCTGCTTAACCTCTTTTCCTATGGATGTCCTCACTCTAACACTCTTTCCCTCGCGAAATGAAATATATGCACGAAACTTTAGGGGGAATTGGGTAGAGAGTGGTACAATAAAGGGGATTCAAATTGCGTAAGGAGGAATGTAGTATGCGGCACGATGACTATGAGTTTGATGATGTAGAAGTAGAAGAAGGCGAATTGTTCAACGTATACGATATTCTCCCACCAGACGGGACAATCCTGGAGATGGCGACAGCTGAGGAAATGGTTCGAGCGGCCGAATTAGAAGCGAAACATCATGCGCTTCAACGGCTCCAAGATTCAAACTTTCAGTTAACAGGTGTGTCGTTCAAAGAACTTCTGACAGAATTTGAGCAGTATGAGCAAGAATCAATGGAGTTCTGGACAGGTGTCTATAACCGGTTACGCATTCCTTGGGCGTGGACGATTCGAATCGATGTGGCCAATGGCCCGATTCACGTCGTGAACGATCGTGATATCTTTATCGACGAAGACGACTTCGAAGAATACGATGTTGATGATTTATTAGAGGAATACGAAGAAGATTGAATCAAAAACGTCTTTCCCTCATTCAGATGGGAAAGACGTTTTTTTATCGTGGAGCAAGTCGTGACGGACTTTGTTTAGTTCGGTTGCTCCAAATAACAACCCGACGCTACATAAAATCGAGACTCCGCTCACCATCGCCCCGACGACGGCGGTATCTCCAATCATTGTGAACGACATGGTGAGGCTGAACAGTCCAAATAACAGTAATCCTCCAGCGATTGTTTTCATAGGATTCACCCTTTCACGTATCTATGCATGTAGTGTAGACGGTTTAACGAGGGAAGGGTGATTCTTTTTTTGACCTGGTAAATTATTTGATTAAGTCATAAATCGAATACGTCTTGCCATTTTCCAACGGACGGTCGATCAACTGTTCAGCAAATACACGAGCAACCGTCTCAGGAGAGCGTAGTCGTCCTTCTGTCTCGTATGAACGGAATTGTTCAAGGTCAGCAAACGCCTCTTCCGAAGAAGAACGAATCTCTGCCTGCATCGACGTATCCATCACGCCTGGATTGAATAGAGCCGCACGATGTGAGGTTCCTTCTAGCTCTAGTGCAAGCGTCTCTGTGAAATGATCGAGTCCTGCTTTCGTGCCACAATATGCGCTCCAACCTGAGATTGGACGCTTAGCAGCACCAGAGGTCACATGAATCAACTCAGTCGGCTTATCGAAAGCGAGGACCGCATTCGCCAGTAGCATCGGCGCAAGCAAGTTAGCGTGGACATGAGCGGTCACTTTCTCGCCATCTAATTGTCCGACACGATGAATCGGTTCAATCCATGCTGCGTTTTGGACGAGTAGTATGGATTCAGCTTTCTCTAAAAACGGTGCAATCTCCCGGATGACCGCATTGATTCCGGATACGTTAGACAGGTCGACTGATAGCTGTTGATACGTAACGTCTTCTGCCTGTGATCGAGAGAGACCGACCACTTCGCAGTTCCGAGTTTGGAGTTCCTGTGCGATGGCGCGGCCAAGACCACGTGAAGCGCCGGTAATGAGAGCGAGTTTCATCTATATTCCTCCTATTCGTGAATCGTTTTCCGAAACCCATAAAACGGACGGAATCGTAGTTTTTCGTAATATGTGTGCGAAGTTTGACTCGCTAACAGTTCGATTCGCGTTGTTGGGTATCGTTCATGAATATGTTGAAGTAGCTGTTCACCGAGCCCACGTTTTTGATAGGCGGGAGCGACCAACAGTTCACAGACATACAAACTGACTGTCGTATCGGTCAATCCCCTTAAGTAAGCGACAATCTCATCATCTTCAGACTCCATCACATAGGTGACGTTGGATTGACGCCATGCCTCACGTGTCAAGGCATCCCGTTCCACCAATTGGCTCCAACCTTCATCGTGATTGAGTTGTTGAATCGAGTCAAAGTCTGATTCTTTATAGGCACGAATGTTCATACAAGTGGTTCTCCAATCTGTGTTTCAATTTGTTTCATGACATCAAACGCCCCATCTGATTGATTTGAACAAATGACCGAGATGACCTCGTTTTCTGGATAGTACCCCGAATGAAAACTGACGCCCGGGTCATATCCCATCACATGATATTTATAGACGTCTCCCGATGCGTGATGTTGAATCCAAAGTCCGTATCCATAACTCCCGCCGCGGTCATTGACCGTCACATGTGGTGTGAGAAGGAGGGAGGTGGATGCGGCGTTCAGTAGCTGATGTGAAAACAATGCTTTCCAAAAACGACTCATATCTTGAGCGGTCACATAAGCTCCGCCATCTGCCCCACCTTTAATTGGAATCGCATATTGATTCGTACGCCACGTGCCGTCCGAGTTGTCGATATAACCGAGCGCTGTTTTAGCAGGCAAGGCATCGAGTGAGAAATATCCAGAATCGGTCATACCAGCAGGCTGAAAAATCGATTGTTCGACATAGTCGGTGAAGGACTGTCCGGTCACTTCTTCCACGATCAACCCTAACAAAATATACCCCGCATTGTTGTAGGAGAATCGAGAACCTGGTTCGCCCTTCATGGTTTTTTGTTGAAACAGTGGTAGAAAATCACGTAACTTTTGGAAACGATACATCGGGATATCACGCCATAGCGCTTCGAAGTCATCAGAGACGGACTCATCAAAATAGTCAGGGATTCCCGACGTGTGCGTCAACAGTTGATGCACGGTGACGTTTGGTGACAGATGAGGTAAGTCGAATGTTTGAAACGAGTCGAGCAAGGTGGAGAAGGATAGTTTCCCTTGCTCGACTAACTGAGAAATCGCGATTGCTGTAAACAGCTTGCAGCCGGAAGCGATTCCGAACCGTGTTGTCACGTCATGTTGAATCTGTTCTGAGCGATTCGCATAACCGTATGACTGGTGGATTGATTCGTTTCGATTCGTGACCAAATAGACCCCCGAAAATGTCTCGTCAATCGGTGGGTGTGTGAACTGTGACATGAGAAACCTCCATCTATTGAGTGATTCATTAAGTCGACTATATCATGTACGTCACAACCTCTCTAAAATTTACTCAATTTTCAAAAAAACATTTACCAAATAACAGGAATTGAGACAGGTGTCTGACCTCGAACGTGGTACGATATGGTCGAACAGAGAGGAAGTGGATTCAATGACGTTATTCTTCTGGGGGATACTCGTTGGATTTTTGATCGCCTTGTGGCTATACAAACGTCCACAGCCACATGCACCGTCTCTTTCGTTTATGCATTTCGGGAATCAAACGAAAGATGTCATTTACATTTTTGAAACGAAACCGACCTGGCGTTTCCGATACATCAGTCCTTCTTTAGATTTATATCTTGGAGAAGGAACGGTGATGCGAAGTTATTCAGATGCACAAGAGTGCTTTCGCAGAATCCACCCGGACGATCGGCGACTATTACTCGATAAAGTGGCGGGACGCGTCAACTACGAAGAAGCGATTCTTCAGCGATGGCGCACGAATGACGGCGCTTATGTATGGTTCGAGGAATATACGACCCCAATCTATGAGAATGGTGAAATCGTAGCGGTTCAAGGTGTGATTCGGAACATCGAAGCAGCCATGACCGAGCGTGAACGTCTCATGTATGAAAGTCGCCACGATAGCTTGACCGGTGTCTTCAATCGTCGGGCGTTTGAAGAAACGATTGCTCAAGCCGAAAATGCGTGTAACGTCGGAATCGTCGTGCTCGATGTGAACGATTTAAAAGTCGTGAATGACGAAGAAGGGCATTCAGCTGGTGACTGTTTATTGAAACGAGTCGGTACAATCCTTCAAGACATCGAATCATCCGTCTATCGTTTAGGAGGAGATGAGTTCGTCTTATTTCTAGAAATGATGCCTAAAGACGCATGTGAACGAATGGTTCGTCAAATTGAAGCGACTTGTCAACAAGAAGGGATTTCCGTTGCCATCGGGTTGGCATGGGCATCTTATCCGGAAACGATTGAGGAGCTTTGGCAACGTGCGGACGATGCCATGTATGAACGAAAGCGACAACAAAAAGTAGACCTCCTTGACGCGTAAGTTCAAGGAGGTCTATTTGTTTAGCTGCTTACTTCTTCTACGTCAGACGAGTCTTCACCTAAATTGTTTAGATAGCGTTCATAACGAGAAATGCCATAGCGGTATGATGCCCACATGAGGACGGACGTGACGACGACAAGTCCCATTGTCACTGGAACGAACCATTCGGAAACGATGCCGTTCGCATAAGCGAGTCCGATTGGTGAGAAGACAAGGTAAACGAAAATCATCGAAGCGACGAGCAAAATCGATGTCGAAAGGGCATGCCGCCATGGTTTGACGCGTCCGAGTTCGATTTGGATCGGATTTGTTTGCAGCATCGGTCGTACACGCGCAAATACGAGCATGATTCCCGTTTCGATGACGAAGAGGATTCCGTAAATATGGATAAAGTTGATGCCGATTTCGACGCCGAACCATTGTTTCGTTCCCCACACGAGGAAATAGTAGGCGATGACGTGGAAAAAGACGACGGTCTTCGCGGCGATCGGTGGCACACGTTTGACGAGCATTCCGATTAAAACGATGACGAGAATCGGGATGTTGAAGAAACCGGTGAAGCGACGGATCAAATCCCACAAGCCATCTGGTGCATACATGAGATTCGGGGCGACAAAGAACGAGACGAGCGCCACGAACGTCCCGAACCATTTACTGACACGGATCAACTCTTGGTCAGAAGCATTCGGCTTGAACTTCGGTTTATAAATATCGAGGACGAAGAGCGTCGCGATACTATTCAAAAGCGAGTTGAACGAGCTGAATACGGCACCGAGCAAGACGGCGAGGAAAAAGCCCATGAGCCACATTGGTAATAGTTCGGCAATTAGACTCGGATAAGCGAGGTCTGCCTTCTCCACGTTTGACCCATACAAATGGAATGCAATGACGCCAGGTAACAACATAAAGATTGGGACGAGTAACTTCAAGTAGCCGGTAAAGAGTACGCCTTTTTGACCTTCTGCTAAATTTTTTGCACCGAGAGCACGCTGGATTACGTATTGATTCAGTGCCCAATAGAATAAGTTCGCAAAAATCATTCCGGTAAAAATAGATAGGAACGGGACCGAGTCATTGGTGGAGCCGATTGCATTCAACTTTTCGGGATTCGTCGTCGCAATCGTCTTCATCCCGTCCAACAGATTCCCGTCCCCTAGTGCGAGGAAACCGAGCGTCGGAACGAGGAAGCCGATGATGATGAGACCGATCCCGTTTAACGTGTCCGATACAGCGACCGCGCGAAGTCCACCGAAGATGGCATAAATCGCCCCGATGATGCCAATGAACCAAACGACGAGCCAAAGGGACTGCTCAAAGCTGATGCCGAGAAGGGCCGGCACGTCGAACAGTTGTAGGACGGCCAATCCACCTGAGTACAGCATAGACGGAATCGTGACGCACATGTAGCCTATTAAAAACAACAGGACGGTCAATCGACGAACGTCTTCGTCATAGCGCTGACTTAAAAATTCAGGAATGGTCGAAATTCCGATGCCAAGAAAACGTGGCAACAAAAAGAGTGCCATGATGATGGCAGCTATCCCGGCCGTGACTTCCCAAGCCATCGCTGACATGTTGCCGGCGAACGATTGACCGTTCAAACCAATCAATTGTTCAGCAGACAAGTTGGTCAACAGAAGCGATCCCGCGATGAAGACGCCTGTTAGACCGCGACCGGCCAAGAAATAATCATCGGCACTTTCGACTTTTCCTCGCGTCATGCGATATGAGACGTAGGCGACGAGCGCCATGAACAAAGCACCAGTCACGAGTATGTAGAGTACTTGTTGAAATGTCATGAAATCCCCTCATTCCTTACTTATGTTTTATATGTATTTGTAGGAAATACCCTAAAGTGTAAGAAGGTAGTCATTTTAATCAGAGAAAATAAAAAACACTCGATGTTTCGAGTGTCAGCTTGTTGACAAATAACATGTTCGAACTCGTCCTTCCGGAGCCCACGCTTTCCTCAGGCAATCCCGGAGCCGCATCACGACCTAGGTCGCTGCTGGGTCTCCGTCGGATTGCTTTCCTGTAGGAGTCGGGGGCGCCGTCGGGCGAGCAACGCAAACGGTCGTCACCTGGCGGCCGTTTGTCTTTTTTCTAAGGCCACGACGGCCGAAGAAAATACTAAATACTTACTTCGAATCGATGCATCAGGGAAAAGGGAAGGTAAACGCCGAGCCCGCCCGTCATCAATCCCGAGATCATCCGCCTCGAGCCGCCGTTCAACATCCGTTCCGTTCGTCAGACCGTGAAGGATGGATGGTGTCGACTTGTTGATCATCAGATCCGCCCCTGTGTGTTCTTCTCACACCATTATATGGGACGGAGGACAAAAGGTGACCAAGAACGGGCAGGCGAGACTCCTGAGGGAATAGCAAGCAAAGGGAGACCCAGCAGTGACGCATTCGCGATGCGGCTCCCTGCTTGCCCCTAGGAAAGCGAGCCGTGTCCGGATTGGGCATAACACCTATACTTTGTCTATAGTCTGACACTCGATGTTTCGAGTGTTAGAAGAATTGGAGCATAGACGTCGCAACCGTGAAGTAGATGATGAGCCCTAGATTGTCCATCAATGTCGTGATGAACGGTCCCGAGGCGACAGCGGGGTCTAACTTCAGGCGATTGATGAGAAGCGGGACAATCGTACCAATCATTGTGGCGACACTGAGTGCGGCAAAGATGGAAACTCCGACAATGAAACCAATCAGCATATTGTCATACAGCAGCGTGATCACGCCGAAGATGACAATCATACAAGCGATTCCTAAAATAATACCCGTCCCGAGTTCGCGTCGAATCATCTTCATGACGTTCTTTCGATTGATGGTCCCGAGTGCAATCGAGCGGACGGCGACGACGAGTGATTGCGTGGCTGCGTTCCCGGCAGAGCCCATGACAAGTGGCATGAAGACGGCGAGAAGCACAATCGTTTCAAGCGTGTCTTCGAAACCACCAATCGTCGAGGCCGTAATCATGCCGAGAAACATGAGGCTGACAATCCAAGGGGCACGTTTTTTCGCCGCCTCGAGCGGGCTCATATTGATATCGGACGACCCCTTCGTCGCGGAGAGTTCTTCAAAGTCTTCCGTCGTCTCGCGCTCGATGACGTCTAATATATCATCGACCGTGATGATACCGAGTAGCTTTTGCTGATCATTGATGACAGGAAGGGCCAATAAATCGTACTTTTGGACAATCCGAGCCAAGTCTTCTTGGTCGGTCATGACGTTTGCCGAGATGACGCGAAATCCCATGATGTCCTCGATTTTCGCATCGAGCGGTGCGACAATCAAATCACGCAATGAAACGACCCCAACAAGTTGGTGCGCTTGGTCAACCACATATAAGTAATAAATCGTCTCGGCATCAGGTCCTAGTTCACGCAACTCTTCAAGGGTCAACCCGACCGTCTTATCAGCTTGAAGGACGACAAACTCAGTTGTCATGAGCGATCCGGCCGTTTCTTCTGGATACTGCATCAAGTCTTTGACTTCTTGCTCCTCGATATCATCCATCTGCTCAAATAACGTGTCCATGAACGCATCGGGTAATTCCCGCATCAGGTCGGCCGCGTTATCCGAATACATTTCATTTAAGATGCGGACGGCATACGGCTGAGGTGTTTCTTGGATAAATGTACATTGTTCCTCTAACGTCAGCTTTTCAAATAGATCGGTGAATACCTCAGGGGAGATGGTTCGATACACGAACGCCCGCTCATGTTGATTCAGTTCGATAAAATGATCCGCCTGCTCACCCGGGTGAAGGGAGAGGAATAGATCTTGAAAATCAATCGGGTCTCCTTTTTGAATCAATGTGCGAAGTGCTGCTTCGTGTTCGTTGTATTCCGTTTCTTCAATTTTCATATCCTCACATCCTGATCTCTCGCGTTTTCAATTTATTTTACGGTGAATAAAAAAAGTTTTCCGCTTTTTTTACGGAGATGTTATACATCATCCATACATCTCATTTCCCCTTGTCATGGCGCCGATTTTTAGAGCCTTGTTTGTTCATTCACAAAGGTGAACGTTTATACATAGCTATGTGGAATCGACAACAGGTGAAGTGCCGGATTAGACATTCGCAAATTTGGTAAAGTGATAAGGTAAGGGTAGTCACACACCCGAATCACAAGGAGGAAGCGAGATGATCTCAATGACGAATCAACCGATTTCACAAGATACGACGCTGAAACATCCGATTCATGTGTATTCAGAAATTGGAGAATTAAAAACAGTATTACTGAAACGACCGGGCAGGGAATTAGAGAATCTTACCCCGGAATATTTAGAGCGCCTCTTGTTCGATGATATTCCCCATTTGCCGGTCATTCAAAAAGAACACGATTATTTTGCGAGTGCGCTTCAAAATCGTGGTGTGGAAGTCCTTTACCTCGAAAAACTAATGGCCGAAACGTTATCACTCCCCGGTGTGCGCGAAAAGTTTGTCGCGGATATCTTATCGGAGTCTAAATCAAATATCAACGGCTCTTACGAAACATTAAAAGAGTATTTACTCGATTTTGATAACGAAATGTTGATTGAGACGGTGATGGCCGGTATCCGAAAATCGGAAATCAAGCCGGAGAAACGTCGCCATTTACATGAAATGATTGAAGATACGTACCCCTTCTTTTTAGATCCAATGCCAAACCTCTACTTTACACGAGACCCAGCCGCTGCAATCGGTCACGGACTCTCCATCAACCGAATGAAAGAACCGGCACGTCGCCGTGAATCACTCTTCACGCAATATATTATGCGCTATCACCCACGCTTTGCGAAACATGATGTTCCCATTTGGTCGGACCGCGACTATCGATTTGCGATGGAAGGGGGAGACGAACTCGTCTTGTCAAAAGAAGTCGTCGCCATCGGCATCTCAGAACGAACGACCGCACAAGGCATCGAGCGTGTCGCCCTCAACCTACTCAAACATGGAGACAGCTTTAAAAAAGTCATCGCCATCGAAATTCCGAAATCACGCGCCTTCATGCACCTCGATACCGTCTTCACGATGGTCGATTATGATAAATTCACCATCCATCCATTCATTCAAGGACCGGAAGGAAAAATGAACATTTTCGAGCTCACGTTAAACGCGGAAGGCGAACTCCAAATTACTCAACATACCGATTTGTTGAAAGTATTAAAAGATGTCCTTGGGTTACAGGAAGCCACGTTGATTCCTTGTGGTGGTGGTGATCCAATCGCAGCGGCTCGCGAACAATGGAATGATGGATCAAACACGCTCGCCATTGCCCCAGGTGTCGTGGTCACGTATGACCGAAACTACGTCTCGAATGAGTTGCTTCGCAAAGAAGGCGTCGAAGTGATTGAAATCATGTCGAGTGAACTATCACGCGGACGTGGGGGTCCACGTTGCATGAGCTGTCCGATTATCCGTCAAGACATCTAAATGTGATAAGGAGGAAGCAGTATGTCTACAACGTTCAACTTTGATTTGAAAGGTCGTCATTTTTTATCGCTAAACGAGTTTTCTGGTGAAGAAATCAACTACTTGATCGATTTGTCTGCTGCATTCAAACGTCAGAAAAAACAAGGCGTGCCACATCGGATTTGTGAAGGGAAAAACATTGCCTTGCTCTTTGAAAAACCATCGACGCGGACGCGTTGTGCGTTCACGGTTGCTGCTATCGATTTAGGGATGCATCCCGAATATTTAGGTAAGAATGACATCCAGTTCGGGAAGAAAGAATCGGTGCGCGATACCGCAATCGTCCTCGGACGCATGTTTGACGGCATTCAGTTCCGTGGCTTCGCCCACGAGACGGTCGAAGGTCTTGCGAAAGACGCAGGCGTACCGGTTTGGAACGGCTTGACCGACTTGTATCACCCGACTCAAATCTTGGCTGACTTTTTGACAGTGAAAGAGCAAAAAGGAGAGTTAGCCGGAATTAAATTCGTGTATGTGGGTGATGGACGGAACAACATGGGCAATACGCTGTTGATCGGTGGTGCAAAAGTAGGGATGGATATGCGAATCTGTGCGCCGAAATCACTTTGGCCATCTGATGAAATCGTGGACTACGCGAAGTCGGTCGCTGCTGAAACAGGTGCTGTGATCACCTTGACGGAGAGCATTGAAGAAGCGATGGATCAGGCGGACGTCGTCTACACAGATGTTTGGGTGTCGATGGGCGAAGAGGCGGCCTTCGCAGAACGGATCGAACTGTTGCGACCATATCAAGTGAACATGGATATGCTTCAAAAGAGCGGCAACCCGGACATTATGTTCATGCATTGCCTCCCAGCCTTCCATGACTTAGAAACGGAAGTCGGTCGAGCGATTCACGAACAATACGGATTGACGGAAATGGAAGTGACCGATGAAGTGTTCCGCAGTCGTCACTCGTTCGTATTTGATGAGGCGGAAAACCGGATGCACACCATCAAGGCGGTAATGGCAGCAACGCTCACGGAGACACGCGAATGGCTTGATCGTTGACGAGGAGGGGATTTCCCCTCCCGGTTCAAAATAAGCGAAAGGGATGAGTAGAATGTCTACGAAGTTGGAGCATGACTCAGGTGGTTCGGCTGGAGTACATCCTGACAAGCAAGACAAGCGGTTAGGTCTCGGAGCATTGACGGCACTTGTCGTCGGATCGATGATTGGCGGTGGCGCCTTTAACTTGGCTGCCGATTTGGCGCAAGGTGCGAACGCAGGTGCCATTCTCATCGGTTGGGTGATTACTGGGATTGGGATTATCGCGCTCGGTCTCAGCTTTCAAAATTTGACGATGCGTCGTCCTGACCTGGACGGTGGTGTGTATAGCTATGCACGGGCAGGTTTTGGGTCGTTCGTCGGATTTAACTCGGCCTGGGGATATTGGTTGTCTGCCTGGCTCGGAAACGTGGCGTATGCCACATTGCTATTCAGTTCGGTCGGTTATTTCTTCCCGATTTTTGAAGGGGGACAGAACATCGCATCGATCATTGGCGCATCGATTATGCTGTGGCTCGTGCATACACTCATCTTACGTGGGGTGCATGAGGCATCGATGATCAACATCGTCACGACGATTGCCAAGCTCGTCCCGATTTTTGCATTCATTACGATTACCTTGTTCTTCTTTAATCTCGAAAACTTCACTTTCGATTTTTGGGGACAAGGCGGCTTCTCGTGGGGAAGTGTGCGTGACCAGGTCGTCTCGACGATGCTCGTGACACTTTGGGTATTTATCGGTGTGGAAGGAGCTGTCGTGCTTTCTGGTCGTGCTCGGAAACGTTCAGACGTCGGAAAGGCGACCGTGATCGGGTTGCTCGGTACACTCGTCATTTATTTGCTCATTTCCATCATGTCGCTCGGTCTCATGACACCGGAAAATGTGGCGAACGCCTCACAACCCGCGATGGCATATTTGCTCGAATCGGCCGTCGGTCCGTGGGGTGCGATGCTCATCAACGGGGGACTCGTCATCTCTGTCCTTGGCGCGTGGCTCGGTTGGACACTTTTAGCGGCTGAGATTCCATTCGTCGCCGCAAAAGATGGGGTCTTCCCAAAATGGTTCACAAAAGAGAATCAAAATCAGGCTCCCGTCAACGCCCTTTGGTTGACGAACGGGTTGATTCAGCTCTTCCTCTTCACATTCTTGATTTCAGATGCCGCATATAACTTCGCCTTCTCTCTCGCTTCGAGTGCGATTTTGATTCCATACGTGTTCTCGGCCTTTTACCAAGTGAAAGTAGCGAAGAACGGAATCGGATATAGTGCCGGTGAACGAAAAACACGCGATTTGACGATTGGATTGGTCGCGTCCGCTTATGGACTATGGCTCATTTACGCCGCTGGAATCGATTATTTACTTCTCACCACGCTTTTATATGCACCAGGAACACTTCTCTACATGAAGGCACAACGTGAAAATGGCATCAAGTCACTCACTAAAACGGAATGGATGGTCGCCGGTGTATTGACCGCACTCGCCATCTTCGCAGTCGTACGCATACTATCGGGTAATATCTCAGTCATCTGATCGGGGGTATGGATATGGAGAAAAAACGTGTGGTCATCGCTTTAGGCGGGAATGCGATTCAACAAGGGAAAGATGCGACAGCTGAAGCACAAATACATGCCGTCGAGGCGACGGCGGAATCTCTCGCTGCACTCATTGCGGAAGGAGTCGAGGTCATCATCACACATGGGAACGGTCCGCAAGTGGGAAACCTGATGTTGCAACAAGCCGCATCAGACAGTCCGGCCACACCAGCGATGCCGCTTGATGTCTGTGGTGCGATGACGCAAGGGATGATTGGATACTGGTTCGAGAATGCACTGTCCAAAGCGCTTCGTGCACGTGGTCTTGAACAGCATGTGGCCTCGCTCGTCACCCGGAGTATTGTCGACCCGAACGATAGTGCGTTTCATCATCCGACCAAACCGATTGGTCCGTTTTACACGGAAGACGAAGCGCTTCATCTCGAACGGACGACGGGCTATGTTTTTAAAGAAGACGCAGGAAGGGGATATCGTCGGGTCGTGCCGAGTCCAATCCCTATAAAAATCGCTGAACATGCCGTCATTCGTACACTCGTTGAAGCGGGGCACATCGTTGTCGCTTCGGGTGGGGGTGGCATTCCGGTCATGGAGACAGCGGACGGATATGTTGGCATCGAAGCGGTGATCGATAAAGATTTCGCGGCCGCAAAACTGGCGGACCTCGTCCATGCAGACGTATTACTCATTTTGACGGCTGTCGAACATGTGTATGTCAATTTCGGGAAACCGGACGAGATGGCGCTTCAAGAAACGTCGAAAGAACAGATGGAGACTTATATTGCCGAAGGTCAGTTCGCACCCGGGAGTATGTTACCGAAAGTAAGGGCGGCGCTTCAGTTCGCCGAATCCGGTACGAACCGTGTCGCCATCATCACGTCACTCGATCAGGCACTAGCAGCCATTGACGGAGAAGCGGGTACACGAGTCCGTTTGGCGCCATCGCTTCAACAATAAAAATGTGTCGCAGACGTGAAGCGTTTGCGACTTTTTTGTTTTCTGCCTGGGTTCAAGGGGAAGGAATGTTGTATGCCAAAAATGAGATTGCTATCCTATTCAGTGTAAACGTTTGCACTTATTTCAGGAAGGAAGTGACGGAGAGCGGAAACGCTCGAATGTATGCGCCTATTCGAAGAAAATCATGTGTACCAGTCGTGGATGAGACCAAAAGCAAGAGAAGAGGCAATCGTTCAAGGAAGCTGCTATCGCTTTACCGTATTGACGAGTCAATTGATTCGAATGGAGTATGCGGAGGACGGTGTCTTTGAAGACCGTGCCACGCAAGTGGCATGGAATCGGGAGTTTGATGTGCCTGATTTTCGAGTGATTGAAGATGAGACAGAACTCCAAATCATCACCGAACATGTCCATTTATATTATACGAAAGGTCCGTTCGCGCCGAACACGCTCTACGTGGACGTGAAAGGGAACTTTAGTACGTATTATAGTCGTTATCAATTTAACGGTCCTGAACGGACGCTGAAAGGGACAGCGCGGACGCTCGACCATGTAGACGGGGCGACCGAATTAGAAGAAGGGATTCTCTCTAAACAAGGATATGCGATCATTGATGATTCATCCTCGTTTTTAATGACGGATGATCGCTTCGTTGAGCCGAGACGAAAAGGGATTCATGATATTTATTACTTTGGATATGGTCATGACTATAAACGGGCACTTCGCGATTTTTATACGTTGACAGGTCCGACACCGATGCTACCGCGTAAAGCGCTCGGAAACTGGTGGAGCCGCTATTGGCGATATGACGAGAAAGAGTATAAGGCGTTGATGCGCCGGTTCAAGTCGGAAAATGTTCCGTTCTCGGTCAGTGTCATCGATATGGATTGGCACGTGACGGACATCCCGGAAGAGTACGGGAGCGGCTGGACGGGCTATTCTTGGAATAAAAACTTGTTTCCTGAACCGAAGCGATTCCTCAACTGGTTAAAGGATGAGGGAATGATGGTGACGTTGAACCTGCATCCGGCGGACGGGGTTCGTGCGTTTGAAGACCAATATGCGGCGATGGCGGAGGCGATGGGAATTGATCCGGAATCGGGAGATCGAATCCCGTTCGATTTTTCAGACAAACGATTCATTCAAGCGTACTTTGAACAAATGCATCATCCACATGAGGCGGATGGCGTTGATTTTTGGTGGATCGATTGGCAACAGGGGTCGACCTCGAAGATGGAAGGACTCGATCCGTTGTGGATGTTAAATCATTATCACGCCATCGATATCGCCCGTGATGGCAAGCGGCCACTCATTTTCTCTCGTTACGCCGGACCAGGGAGCCACCGTTACCCGGTCGGATTCTCAGGAGACACGATCATCTCGTGGGCATCACTTGCCTTTCAGCCGTACTTTACAGCGACAGCGACAAATATCGGTTACGGGTGGTGGAGTCATGACATCGGAGGCCATCAGCTTGGGAAAAAAGACGATGAGCTCGCTGCGCGTTGGGTCGCATACGGGGTGTTTAGTCCAATCATGCGCCTCCATTCGACGTTCAGCACCTTCAACGGGAAAGAGCCTTGGCGTTTCGGGACCGAAGCCGAACAGTCGATGAAGCGATTCTTACGTCTGCGTCACGAACTCATCCCTTATTTATATACGATGAACTATCGTAACCATGCCGATGCGTTACCACTTGTGCTACCGATGTATATCGAACATCCCGATGACGAAACGGCTTATCAAGTACCGAATCAGTTTTATTTTGGTAGTGAACTCATTGTGTCCCCAATCGTCACGCCGATGGACCGAAAGCTCCATGTCGCCGGAACGAATGTCTGGCTACCAAAGGGAGAATGGTTTGATTTCTTCACGGGACATCGTTATGAAGGCGACAAGTCGATTCGTGTGTTCCGTGTACTCGATGAACAACCGGTCTTCGCCAAAGCGGGTGCAATCATTCCAATGATGCCGCATCGACCGCATGGGAATGAGACGGGGAATCCGAGCGAGCTAGAAGTACTCATCTTTCCAGGTGCCTCGAACACGTTCACGATGTATGAAGATGACGGGGAAAGCCGAGACTATGAGACGGGCGCCTCGCTTGAAACGACGTTCACGCTCGACTGGGAAGCGCGGACGCTTCACATCGAGACATCAGGTGATCTGACACTCGTCCCGGCAAATCGGACGTTGACGATTCTAGTTCGTGGGGTCGTCGGAGAAGGGGATTATGATGCGGAGACGCAGACGCTACACATCCCACTCGGTGAATGGAAACAAGAGCAGACAGTGACACTTCCTGTCGATGTGACACAGAACGCCCATCGACTTGACCGTCTCTATCGGTTCTTAGACCGCGCGGAAATCGCCTACGATTTGAAAGATCGTTTGTATCAGATGGCGACGACGAAGACGCGTCTCGAGGCCTGGTTGTTTGGCCTCCATGCGTTAGAACTCGATCGAGATTTGCAAGATGCGCTATTAGAACTGATGTTGGACTGAAAAAGGGGGGAACCCCCTTTTTGTCATGTCAGAAAACTGTCGGTTTTTGAAAGCGTTCTCACGAAAAATCCCTATATACTTGAGATAGAGGAGTCGATTAGAAATGAGGGGATGTATGATGCGACATATGTGGACAGTAGATGATTTACGACAGTTGACGTTATTTTCGAACTGTTCGAGTCGGGCGCTCGAACAACTCGTTCCGCACGTCTACTGTCGAACGTATCGAAAAGGACAACTGTTGTTCATGGAAGGGGATCCGCGAGAGCGCGTGTATTTCTTAATGAGTGGATACGTCAGACTCGAACGGATGAACGAGCATGCGACGCATCAGTATGCGGACTATGTGAAGCCGAAACAGTTCTTCCCATACAATGGATTATTCACGGAGGAAGACTATCGTCACACGGCTGAAGCAGTGACGGATATTGAGGTCATTTACATTCCGACAGACCGATTCGAGCGTTTTGTATCCACACAGTCGAATATGCTGCTCTATATCATCGGACAGATGAATCGCATTTTGGATTTGCATGAGCGGCGTGTCCAAGAAATCATCACCCCGAGCGCAAAAGAACGCGTACTCAATACGATCCACTTCTTAATCGAAGATTTAGGTGAACCGGATGAACAAGGGATACGTGTCCGTTGTCCGTTCACAGCGATGGAATTATCTCGTCTCTCCGGAACGTCCAGAGAGACGGTTTCTACGATTTTAACAAAGCTTCGAAAAGAAGAGGTGCTTCGAATGGATGCGCACCAGCTCGTCATCGATCATCCCGAATATTTTGAGCAGGACTTTGATTGACGCCACTCAGGAGAGGGCGTCTTTTGCATGTTCGAACGAGCGGAGCGTTCGCTTCAAAACGTAGCATATTGTATAATTAGTGATGAATCTCACAAAGCAATCGGATTGTGAACAGAGAAAGGATGAATGCAGTGAAACGACTGCAAACCCTTGCGTTCGCCGAGCGAGGTCACATCATCGGACTCGTGTTGTCTGCGGTCATGATTGGCCTATCGATTTTGGCACAAGCGTATTTAATCGTCGACATTGTCGACCGTATCTTTTTAAAAGATGAATCATTTGAAGCTGTCGTTCCGGCGTTACTTTGGCTCATCGTGGCCCTGTTGGCGCGAGCGCTTTTCGGCTATGTCTCCGGACGAATCGGAGCGAGTTTATCGGAAAAGGCGAAGCAGACGTTACGCCTGCAATTGCTAGAACGCTATGCCACGAGTCCGGTCGAGTCGTCCTTGACGGGACAGTCTGGGAAGAAAGTGAGTGTGTTCATGGATGCTGTTGACGAGGTAGATGCCTACTTCAGTCAATACTGGCCACAAGTAATCCAAACCTCAATTATTCCGCTTCTGATTTTGGTTGTTGTCTTCAGCCAACATTGGATTTCAGGTGTCATCATGATGGTGACGGCGCCGTTTATTCCGTTGTTCTTTATTATCATCGGGATTGCGACACAGAAAAAATCGGAAGAACAGATGGAGAAGATGAATCAATTTTCCGGGAAGTTTCTCGATGTCTTACAAGGTTTGACGACACTCAAACTCTATAATCGAACCGAACAGGAAGCAAAAGCGATTGAGAAGAGCAGTCTCGACTTTCGGGATGCGACGATGGTCGTCTTAAAGACGGCATTCTTATCTGGACTCATGTTAGAATTCATCTCGATGCTCAGTACCGGCGTCGTGGCGCTAGAAGTCGCGCTACAGATGGTCGTTTGGGAGAACCTGACGTTCTTCTCGGGCTTCTTGATTCTCGTGTTGGCGCCAGAGTATTACTTGGCTATCAAAGATCTAGGTAGCGCCTTTCATACGGGACGTGGCAGTATGGGCGCAGCGGATCGCATTTTTGACGTGTTAGACGCCCCGGATGATCGCATCCAGTGGGGGACGAAATCGCTTCGTTCACGGACACCGGACCTTGAACTAGAAGAGGTATCGTTTGAGTACGCAGGTGGACGATTTTCCCTTCAGCCATTGAGTGGTCGCATTTCGTCCGGCACCCACCTTGCGTTAGTCGGCGCGAGCGGTTCCGGGAAGACGACTGTCCTTAACGTGATCTCAGGACTTTTGCAAGTGAAATCAGGGCGCGTCCTCGTGGATGGTGAACCACTTCATACGTATGAGGAATCTGCCTGGTATGGAAATATTGCGTATATCTCTCAAAATCCGTATCTGTTCGCCGGGACACTCGCCGATAACATTGCTTTAGGTGAAGTGGCTGACGAGCGTGCGTTACTCGAAGCAGCCGAGGCAGCTGGTCTATCCGATGTGATCAATCAGTTACCGAACGGGATTTGGACAGAGCTCGGAGAGGGAGGATTCGGACTATCTGGTGGGGAGCGGCAACGCCTTGCACTCGCACGTGCTTTCTTTAAGCGCCCCGGTATTTTATTGTTTGATGAACCGACGACCGGCCTTGATTTGAAAACAGAGCGGATTGTCAGACGCTCGATTGAAGAGCTGTCGAAAGGTGCGACGTTAATCACGGTTGCGCATCGTCTGCATACGATCAAAGAGGCGGACACGATTTGGTTCATGGATGACGGGAAACGAATCGCAGAAGGGACGCACGAAGCGTTACTCGCTGTCCCAGAGTATGCAGAACTGTTTGCACTTCAGAAAGGGGTGAGCCGATGAATTCGCTTTGGACCATCACAAAATGGATGATGCGCGAGAAAAAAGATATCTTTCTCTCCATCTTCTTTGGATATGCGGCAGGGATTGCGGCGGTCGCCCTCTTCGCTGCAAGTGGCTATCTCGTATCACGGGCGGGGCTCGTCCCGCCACTATATGCGCTCATGGTACCTGTCGTCTTGATTAAGCTGTTCGGTGTGATTCGGGCGGGAAGTCGTTATCGTGAACGTCTCGCCTCACACCGGGCGACGTTTACGATTTTAAGTGAGTTGCGTGTCCGGTTCTATCGTCAGTTAGAGCCGCTCGTTCCGTCCATCTTCGCGAAATATCGGAGCGGGGACTTGCTCGCACGCGTCGTCGGGGATGTGGAGAGTCTTCAAAACTATTTCCTGCGCGTGTTTTATCCGCCGATCATTCTCGTCCTCGTCTTTTTGAGCACGATTTACTTCGTCACGTTCTTCTCGTTTACGGTCAGTCTCTGGATCTTGTTTGGTGTACTGATCACGGGCTTCTTGATTCCACTCGGATTTGCACGAATTCGTGCCCGTCATGACGAGACGATTCGCGCATTACGTGGAGATGTATCGATTCACTTGACAGAGATGCTGTTCGGGTACCGGGATTTGAAACTTCATCATCAACTCGAGCGCACGAAACAAGCTGTCTATTCGCACAGTGAGCGTTACATGGAGGCGGAGCGGAAAGATACGACGAATCAGTTCTTCAATTCGGCGCTCGTCGTCGCGGCTTCCTTACTCGTCTCATGGGGCGTCTTGGCCATCGGTGCGTATCAGGTGGTAAATGGAGACTTGAACGGATTGTTCTTGGCAATGCTGATCATGATGTCGCTCACAGCGTTTGAGAATACGACGCCGATGGCTGTCTTCCCTGGTCATTTTGCGGACAGCAAACAAGCGGCAGATCGTCTGTTTGAAGTGACGGAGCCGAGTGAAGTGATTGCAGCGCGTGAGGCGACACGTCATGACGTGACGTTCACGACATCGCCATCGATTTCATTTGAAGAAGTACGGTATCGCTATCCAGACACGTATCGAAATGTGATTGATGAGGTGACGTTACACATCCCGAGTGGTTCGAAGTCGGTCATCGTGGGACCAAGCGGGTCAGGGAAGTCGACGTTACTTCAACTGCTCTTGGCTTTCGTTCGGACGGAAGACGGCACGATTCGGTTGGATGAGTACAACGTGAACGATGTCAAACAGACAGCCATTTGGCAACATGCGAGCGTTGTCTTGCAAGACAATCATTTCTTTTACGGAACCGTTCGAGAAAATCTGGCGTTAGCGGGTGATTTCACAGACGAAGAGATGAACGTAGTACTTGAGCGCGTTCGTTTATCATTCACGCTAGACGAACCAGTCCTTGAGAAAGGGGCAAACTTGTCAGGTGGGGAACGGCAACGGTTAGCCATCGCACGGGCACTTCTCAAAAATGGGCTACTTTGGTTGCTCGATGAACCGACATCGGCACTCGATGCCGGTACGGAGGCCCATGTGTTCTCTGAACTGTTGACACAAGCCGGGACAGGGACGTTGATTCTCGTCAGTCATCGTTTGACCGGTCTAGAAGCGTTTGATCAAATCATTGTCATGGAATCCGGAAAAATCGTCGAAGTCGGGTCATATGAGGAACTGATGGTGAAACGTGGCATGTTCTATGAATTAAAACAAATCGAACAAGAAGTGTTCGCATCATAAAAAAGACGAGCGGCCCCGTCGGTGGGCTGCTCGTCTTGTTTTTGGCAAATATGGGTGCAACAAATGGGGGTTGTCGCAACACTTTCAAAAGAGTGTCGTGGAGGGGAATCCACGTGACGTGATGTGTTTGGGGAACGTACACGCCAAGCTTTTGGGAAGCTACAACTAGAGTATAATTGATAACGATTATCATTGTCAATGAGAATCATGAAAAAAATCCATACGTGCGAACACGTACGGATTGGGTCTTGAATTAATTCGAGGCCACGCCTTTTTGAACCGTGAATCGGATCAAACTGAACAAATATCTCGTGAAGAAGAGGGCGAACGCATAAAATACCGCGATGAACGGTGACTGAAGATGAATACCTGGGATGTTCATCAAAAACTCTAACACGAGTATAGATAAAAGAAATACATAAAGTGCCGCGTCTAAATAAAGTGGCATCAGTCGGCCACGTTGATGCCAAAACGTCCGAACAAGTGGTGCCACGGTCATTCCGACGATTCGTTCAGCGAAGCCGATGCTCAGAACGGCGATGATGAAAGATGGGACGGTGTTAAACGACACGAGTTCCGAGAAAAAGAACCCGGAAATCAACAGGAGTGGACCGATGACAATCATCATGGATAGCGATGTACGGAAGAAAATCCAAAGGTTCTGCTGAATCGAGCGAACGCCCCCGAGTGCTGATTGCTGAAGCGTTTTACCCCGTTTATAATCAAGCGCGAATGAGCCGATAAACATAATTCCAAATAACGATAACAAAACTGACATGAACGATGTTTCCCCTTTTCTGAATAAATCATGATGTACCAATACGAACCAAAGTCTAGCCTAGTTTACCGATTCGATTCGAGAAAGTAAAGCGAGAAAACACCGCCAAGTGTGAAGATGTTGACACATTAAGAAGCTAGGATGAAACGATTTCGTCCAGACTCTTTTGCGTGATATAACGCTTCATCTGCGTGTTTTAATACGCTATCGATTTCAATATCGTTGGAATGACAGGCTCCAAGCGAAACGGTAATGTGTAATGTACCGGCACTCGTTTCAAACGGAAAAGTAGAAACCTTTTCTCGAATAGATTCGGCAAGCCGTGATACTTCGTTACGTGTCGCATGTGGCATGACGATTAAAAATTCTTCGCCACCGAAACGCCCGACCAAATGGCGTTCTTCGCTCTCGTTAACAAGGAGCATACCGAGCTCACGTAAGACGTCATCCCCGACATCGTGTCCGTACGTATCGTTCACGCGCTTAAAATGATCGATATCGACCAAGATTAACGCATATTCCTCAGCCTCAACCGTCAAATTGGCCATCGCTTCGTTCAAGAGACGCCGGTTGGCAATCCCGGTGAGCGCATCGGTACGTGCGAGTTGTTGCTGATGTTGAACGTTCTCGAAGTGACGGCGTAATTCAAGAAGTAGTCGATAAGCGGCGCAGGCTCCACCGTAAGACATCAATGTATAGATGATCAAAACGGGATAGAAGAGACTGAGAGGGAGTGCAGCATAAATGGCCGCCCCGAAGATGACGACACTGATTGTAGTGAATACAAGTAAGGTAGCACGTGTATTGTCTATGCGCGTTCGGAGGATACTGATTGATCCAACGAGAACGAACATAGTCGCAAACGCTAAGTAAAGCCCAATCATGGCGCCGTCTGTATACCAAACGACGAGAGCGCGAACAATTAGAAAAATGACACCGGCAACCGTACCACTCACCCAGCCGCCGAATAAGACCGCAAGCATGATTGGAATCGCGCGTAAGTCAATCAGCACGCCTTCTAGATGTAAGGCGTTGGCTAACAGCAACGTGGCAATCAGTCCTGTCTGCACACCGAGCAACACTCTTCCTTTCAATGGAGACTGTGGTGTCAAGCGAGGTCGATTGCGAAACGGTAAAAAGGAAATGGTGAAGAGCGTGAACAAGATACACAGGTTGATGAAAAACGCATTTATGATTGCGAGCATCGAAGCTCCCCCTTACCCTGTATGGAAATATTTAGTTACAGTATAATGCATCTTCTTGGAAACAGACAGGCATAACCTGCGGGCGAAAAAATCCCTAAAGTGAGTATTCAAGAAATCATCGTTGATTCCTTTTGTCTATGCTGTGATTTGTCCCATCATTTAGAACTTTCGCTATGAGAAATCGAAAGTTTGGTATGATAAGAGAAAAGGAGGACTGTCCGTGCGTTACTGGGATCATTTTAAACGAGCGTTTATTCCGATTGCGCTCATCTTGATTGGATTAGCGATCTTTTATACTTTATCGGCTCGAGATAACATGGTGTTGACGCTTTTAGGGGCTGCGATTGTTGGAGTCATCTTATTTTTAGTAATGCGTCATGTGAATCAAGTCGAAGAAGACTGAAACGAGAACACATTTTGTGGTTCTCGTTTTTTGTTGTCTTGCTACATTTTTGGGTACACTACAAAGTAAGGAGGGATTTATTATGGCAAAAGCTACATTTGCGGGAGGCTGTTTCTGGTGCATGGTCAAACCGTTTCATAAATATGAGGGAGTCGAACGTGTCATTTCGGGATACACCGGAGGACATGTCGACAACCCGACATATCAACAAGTCTGTTCAGAGACGACTGGACATTTAGAGGCAATCGAGATCACGTTTGACCCTGAGGTTATATCGTATGAGGAATTACTCCGCATCTATTGGCGTCAAATCGATCCGACAGATGGTGGAGGTCAGTTCAACGACCGTGGTGAATCTTACCGTCCGGCCATCTTCTATCATACTGAAGAACAACGAGCTGCAGCGGAGCGTTCGAAACAGGAAGTGGAAGACTCTGGACGATTTGACCGACCAATCGAAGTCGAGATTCGTCCGGCAAAAACATTTTGGGAAGCGGAAGACTATCACCAAGACTATTATAAAAAGAACCCGTTCCGTTATGAGATGTATCGGGTCGGTTCGGGACGCGCGAAGTTCATCAAAGAGGCATGGAGCGATCGCAAACAACAGCAAGCACTTCGTGAACGCTTGACGCCGATGCAATATAAAGTCACGCAAGAAAATGGAACAGAACCACCGTTCCAAAATGAATATTGGGATGAAGAACGGGAAGGCTTGTACGTCGACATCATTGACGGGACTCCGCTCTTCACGTCTCACGATAAGTTCCAATCGAACTGTGGATGGCCGAGCTTCTCGCGTCCGATCGAAGAGAAACGAGTCGATTTGAATATGGACACGACGCACCATATGGTTCGGACGGAAGTCCGTTCGAAACAAGGTGACAGTCACCTCGGGCATGTATTTGATGACGGTCCGAAAGAGCTTGGCGGTTTACGCTATTGCATCAACTCGGCCGCTCTCCGATTCGTTCCTGTGGAAGAGCTTGAAGAGGCTGGGTACGGGGAATATAAACACTTATTCAACAAGTGAGGGAGAGAACCGTATGTTCACAGCCGTCAAACAACAAATTCGGTGCGAGACAATCGGGACCGTACTGGATTTTTATGACCAGTCGATTCGTCATCTTTCTGAAGAGGCGAGACAAGAGAAGTATACGAAGATGAGTTCGAGCCCATTCTCATTCTTTCGAGGGAGCTCACACTTGTTCTACTACGACTTTGCGAAAGTGCCGATTGCTTTTGACACAGGTCCCGATCATCCGACGTTCATTCAAGGCGACCTACACTTTGAAAATTTCGGTGTGTTCGAGGACGGAGCCGGGACCATCATCTATGATGTGAACGACTTTGACGAAGCGTACATCGGTTCCTACTTGTTCGATTTATTGCGGATGGCGGTTTCCGTCGATTTGTTCGCAGCCGAATCAGGATTTGACGGCAAAGCAGCAATCGAGGCATTTGCCCGGACTTATGCGGATGCCATCGAGCAACATGCATCTGGACGGAGTGAACATATTCAGTTCACGAAAGACAACACGTGTAAAGCGGTCAAAAAAGTCATTAAAAAAGCGGAGAAGAAGAAAGATGAGTTCATGTCGGAACGAACGGAAGTGAGGGACGAAGAACGCTACTTTTCGACAAGTGACGACCTGATTCCAGTTTCCTCGGAAGTACGGGAAAAAATCGAAGCGGCATGGGGTGATTATCTGTCTTCCTTGTCAGATCAACATCGCCATCACGCCGATCACTATGACATCAAAGACATCGCCATCAAGCTACAAAGCGGCACGGCTTCCATCGGGCTTGAACGCTACTATATTTTGATTGAAGGTGCCGATGAGGAGCACGATGAAGATGTCATTTTAGAGATGAAACAAGCGCAATCCGCTGTTCCGTCCCTCTTTCTTCCGACACACCTACTGTTTGAAAACGGGTTGTCTCATCAAGGGGCTCGTGTCGTTGCCGCACAACGGGCAATGGTCCACAGTCGGGACCCATATCTTGGCTATTTGACGATTGATGACAAAGAATATTATGTCAGGCAGCGTTCGCCCTATAAGCGAAAAGTAAAAGCGAAACACATGAAAGATGAGACATCGCTCATTGAGACGTTACAAGTTCAGGCGCAAATCACGGCAAAAATTCATACTCGAGCCGATGCGACATCGAATGTGCTCGACTATACGGCAAGCGAACGAATCGCGGCGGCAATCGGTGACTCCCCGTCCCTCTTTATTCGACAGTTATCGAGATGGGCTGATTTTTATGCAAATCAAGTTCGTTTCGACTATGACGCCTTTTTAAATTGGGTCGAGTCAAGGAATCGATGAGGATACTTGCGAATCGAGGATGAAATCCTGCACAATGGAAGCGTAAAGGATGTGTACGGACTATGATTACAGAACAACAAGTCATCGCCCAAATGCGTCAGGTGATGACACAGATTGAATTGTCGACCGGTGAAGTGCAAAAGCGTCATTTAGCAAAGTTAATGGGCTTTTGTGAATTACTTCTAGATGAGACGTCAGAAGCGAAAGCGGTCGGTGTGCCGCAAACGTCGACACCTACGAACGAGACAAAACCGCCACTTGATCGACAGATGGCTGCCTTTCTCGGCATTCCGATGGAGGAAGACGAACAACCGAAATCGGATTCATTGCTCGATTTTTGAACCACATGTCATGAACATGTGGTTTTTTTGTGGATTCACATTCGTTGACTTAAATACCTTAGGGGGTATAATGGGTGTAAGAAATGAATGCAAATGGAGGCGTAAATATGTTGGACTTTCTTTTTGTAGCGGTCATCATCGGAATCGTATATTTTTGGTGGAGTCGTCGTAACAATGTCAAAACGGTCTCGACAGACGATTTAAAGCGAAGAATCGCGGAAGAACGAAATATTCAATTATTGGACGTGCGTGAGCCACATGAATACCGCGGTGGACATATCAAGCAAGCGAAAAATGTTCCTCTTTCTGGATTCGGGAACGCACAGTCGAAGTATCCGAAAGACAAAGAACGTCCTGTGTATGTCATTTGTCAGAGCGGGATGCGTAGCCAACGTGCGGCAGCGATGCTGAAGAGTGCCGGATATACCGACGTCTATTCGGTAAAAGGCGGAATGAGCTTCTGGCGAGGATAATAGATGCGACTGAACGGATTCGTTCAGTCATTTTTTTGTCACCACGTTTTCTCTTTTGCATTTTCGGGGATTCTGCTACGGTAGGGAGAGAGTGAAAGAGAGGGGATCAATCCAATGGCAGTGATTTTATTTGATATCGATGGCACGTTAGTAGATACGACTGGACCGATGACGAAGGCGATTCATGAGGCGCTCGAGGAGCTTCCTCACCTTCCGAAACCGAGCGAAGAGGCGGTCCGCTCAGGATACGGCTTGGCAGGAAATGCGTTTTGGGAGCATGTCATCCCAGAAGCGACACTTGAAGAGATTCGTCTCATCCGTAGATTGCGCCACGCGACGCTCGAGAAGACGATGGAAGGGCAGAACGTCTTATTTGACGGAATTCGTGAGATGTTGGAGACGCTTCACGAGCAAGGACATACGTTGACGACGGCGAGTAACTGTGGCGTTCACTACATGAACTTGATTTTAGATACGCAACAGATTCGTTCCTATATGACGGCACCGGAATGTTTGGAGTCTGTCGGTGGCGAGAAGAAGGCAGATATTCTGACAGCACACCGTGTTCGTCACGGTGAGGCGGACTATATGATGGTCGGCGATCGCAAATCGGATGTCGAGGCAGCGCGGGCACATGACTTCCCGGTCGTCTTGACAGGGTTCGGATTTGGGAATGAAGAGGAATGGGCGCTTGCAGATCACGTCATCCAATCGCCGAACGATTTAGTCGAATGGGTCAACCGATAAAAAAAGGGCTTGTCGCATAACAATGTCGACAAGCCTTTTTGTATGCCTACACTTACAACCCGAGTGAGATGTATTTGACCTCTAAAAATTCTTCGATGCCGTGATGACCACCTTCCCGGCCGAGTCCGCTCTCTTTCCATCCACCGAACGGCGCTTGTGGAGTTGACGGAAGACCATCATTCACACCGACGATTCCATATTCTAATGACTCCGCTAAATAGACGGCTTCATTGATGTCTTGCGTGAACAGGTAAGCGGCTAAGCCGAACGGTGTATTGTTCGCCCGCTTGATCACTTCGTCGAGTGAATCGAACGTCGCAATCGGCGCGACAGGTCCGAACGTCTCTTCGTTCATGCAGAGCATGTCTTCATTCGCATAACGAATGACGGCTGGCCGGATGAATAAGCCGTCTAGCACCTCACCACCGTACACTTCACCGCCACGAATCTGAGCGTCTTCAATATGCTTTTCGACTTTACTGAGTGCATCGTCATCGATGAGTGGACCGATATCGACGCCTTCCTCTAGTCCGTTCCCAACTTTCAAGGCTTCGACCTCTTTGATGAAACGTTCCGAGAATTCATCAACGACGGCACGTTCGACATAAATTCGGTTTGCGCAGACGCATGTCTGTCCACCGTTACGGAACTTCGTGGCGACCGCTTGTGGAACGGCCTTGTCTAAGTCCGCCTTCGCTGTGACGATGAGCGGAGCGTGTCCACCGAGTTCGAGCGAAATCTTTTTCATCGTATCCGCAGCATCGCGCATCAGCATTTTCCCGACTTCCGTTGATCCTGTGAACGTCAATTTGCGGACGCGTTTATCTTGTTGCCATGCTTTGACGATATCTGATGCCTGTCCTGTGACAAGGTTGATGACCCCTTTTGGGAATCCGGCTTTCTCCGCTAATTTAACTAGTTCGATGGCAGTCAACGGTGTCGCTGATGCAGGTTTCATAACGACTGTACAACCTGCGGCAAGCGCAGGCGCGACTTTTCGTGTAATCATGGCAGCCGGGAAGTTCCAAGGTGTGATGGCTGCGATGACGCCAACCGGTTGCTTGATGGCAAAGATTCGTTTTTGATTTGATGAAGCAGGGATTGTCTCCCCGTATACGCGACGTCCTTCAGCCGCATACCAGTCGATGAATCCGTTCGCATAGTTGATTTCGCCAATTGCTTCTTTCAGTGGCTTGCCTTGTTCCTCTACCATCGTCCGTGCGAGTTCTTCCGTATGTTCTGTAATCAAACGATTCCATTCATTGAGTAGTTCGCCTCGTTCTTCTGCTGTCTTTTGTTGCCATTCTTGTAACGCCTCGTGCGCGGCATCGACAGCTTGTGTCGCTTCGGCGGTATCACTTTTGGTCACGACGGCCATCACGTTACCCGTGGCCGGATTGCGTACCTCGATTGTCTGTCCGGTTTCTGTCCATTCCCCGTTAATGAAGTTTTTCTCTTCTCGCATCTTGATTTCCCCTTTCCAAAAAGTGCACAGTTAATTAGAGGATACCCGTTTTTCTGAAACGCACACAAATTTCCAAAAAATGAGGGGATATTATGTGGATCATCATCATTGGCTATCTCGTCGGGAGTCTGCTTGGGGGTAGGCTGTATGGGGTGCTAAGTGGACATGATTTAGCGACATCTGGTTCGAAGAATACCGGTGCGCGCAATGCGCATCGCATCGGTGGTGTGAAGGCGTTTCTCATCGTATATGGATTCGACGTGCTCAAGACGATTCTCGTCCTACAGATGAGCGGACCGTATTTTTGGCAGACGGCACTCGCGCTCACACTCGGGCATATTTATCCGTTTTGGCGAATCCGTGCAGGTGGGAAGGGATATGCCGTTTTTTCTGGAATCATATGGGCATATGACCCATGGTGGTTTATCGGTGGTCTTGTTGTCTTGTTGCTCTTCATCAAAGTAACAGGTAACTCTCGTGAGACGGGACTAGTGATGCTGATCTTACTTCCGCTTGCTGCGCTTGGACATGTTGAGAATGTCATATGGGCTATGCTGATTGCTATCGTGATCGTCTATCATCATGTGAAGGAGGGAAACCATGATCGTATACAGAAAAGCCGTGGCGTCTGATTTTGACGCCATTCATCGGTTGAATTACGAGACATTCGTTGAAGAGATCCCGCAACATCCACCGAATCCGGAGCGACGACTCGTCGACAAGTTTCATGAAGAGAATACATATTGGATTGGGGAAGCGGACGGTGAAGTGATTGCCATGTGTGCGTTACGAGGGGAACGGCCGTTTTCATTGGAGCAAAAGGGAGTGCGTATTCCTGAAGGGGAATGGCTCGAGATACGTCTTCTTGCTGTGAAGAAAGCATATCGGCGCAATCGGACATTTGCCGGACTGATGCGTGCGGTCATCGACGATGCGACAGAACGTGAGGTTGATGGCATCGTCATCAGTGGAACGACACGTGAACAAGTACTTTACCATCGGTTTGGATTTGTGCCGTTTGCTGATCCGATTGGTCCTGAAGAAGCGAGATATGTCCCGATGATGTTAACGAGGACTGCCTTTTACAAATCCCAATCAGCGTCGACCCTTCGTTCGAAAAGTTTACTCGCAGGTCCCGTTGAATGCTCAGAACGTGTACGAATGCGACTCTCGAGGCAACCGCGCCCTCATCGTTCAAATGAAACGAAGCGAATGCTTGAAGCGGTGCAACAAAAACTCACGGGAATAATCGGACTCCCTTACGTCTATACGCTTCTTGGAAGCGGGACGGTCGCCAATGATGCGGTTGCCGTTCAGTTGGTTGGACAAGGTGTCATTCTCAATGCGGGCGAGTTTGGAGAACGCCTGATTGACCATGCCCGGCGTGCGGGTCTCGCTTTTGATGTCATTACAGTAGACGGAGATGGAAGGTGGGATCGAACTCAATTCGAATGCATTGCGCCGGATTGGGTATGGACCGTTCATTGTGAGACCTCACATGGGGTTTTAATCGATCTTGAACCACTTCAGACATGGCAAGGCATCGTTGCCATTGACGCGATTAGTGCCGTTGGGACGTTTGCCTATGACTATGGATTCGCGAACTACGTGACCTTTTCTTCAGGAAAGGCGTTGCGGAACGCACCGGGTCTCGCATTCGTCGCCATGAAGCATCGGGCAGAAGCGATGCGAAACGTGCCACGCTATCTTGACTTGTCACTTTATCAACCAATCGCCTTTACGCAGTCAGAACCGCTCCTTTCGGCGATGGCGGTCGCATTAGACGAACTGACGGAAGAAGAGGTCGCGTCGCATGAAGAGAAGCTGCTCGTCCTAGTCGATTCGCTTCATGAGAACGGCTTACACATTGAGCTCAGTCCTGCCCAGTCACCGGGTATCCTGACCATTCCGATTCCCTCTACCCAATCCTCCATCGCGCTGGGGAAACAATTGTCGTATCAAGGCTATCTCGTGCAATATGAAAGTGACTATCTAAAGCGGGCGAACGTCATTCAAGTATCGACCATGGGTTGGACGACGACTCGCATGATGCGAGACGCTGGGGCTTACATCGCACAGTGGATTCAACAAAAAACCGCCACTTCTGAAAGTGACGGTTCGCTTACACTCGAAAGTCTTGGCGTGCCAAATGACGAATCTTTCGTCCGAGGCGTCTCCAATTGAAATAAGCCAAAACGGAGACGACACCACCTGACCAAAAGAGCCATTCATCTGGTCGGATGTAGCCGAGTAGACCGACAAGTAAACCAAGTAAAATGACGATGGCATTGAACGTCTGACGGTGCAAGAGTTCTTTTGATTCCATGTTTCGCTGGAACATCGCTTGCTCCGACAGGCGTTTTCGTGTCGGTTCTTTTAAATAATTGTCGAGAAGGGGTGGGACGTTCAATAACTTTTTCGCATAATTGATCCCTGTCTTTACGTAACGATTTTGTAAGGTCGTTCCATCTTCCTCAAGCCAGTCGATGACAATCGGTTTCCCGAGTGTAAATAGGTCAATTTTCGGATCGAGAATTTGTAGAATTCCAAGTAAAGTCGAGGCGGCCCGACCAAAGAAGGCAAACTCTGCGGGTAATTGAATTGGTTCGTTTTTGACGAGTAACTGAATGTCTTGTAACACCTTCTCGATCAATTTCGTATCGACGGTGTCGATATCGGTTTCTAAATAAAACGTGACGGCCTTCTCCAACGCTTGGCGAATGTTTTGTTTGTTCGCCGTTGGTAAGAGAAAACGTAAATCTTCTAATCCGTCGACGATGCTGTCATAGTCGAGCGAGATGAACGCCTGTAGGATATTTCGAATTGTCGCCATATCTTGTGAGGTCGTCTGACCGACCATGCCAAAGTCGAGCAAAATGATGGTGCCGTCTGCCCGAATCTGAACGTTACCCGGGTGCGGATCGGCATGGAACTGTCCACCGAACAAAAGTTGTTCGGCGGCGAGTGTGAACAGACGTTCTGCTAGGGCGGAACGGTCAATGTCATTTTCTTTCAAAAAGGCGAGATCGGTAATACGGCGTGCATCGACCCAATCCATCGTCAAGACGCGATTTGTGCAGAGATGCTCATGATAATCCGGGATATAAACATCTGGATTGTCGGCGTATTTGGCTTTGAAATATAAGGCGTTTTTTAATTCGGTTTGAAAATTTAGTTCATCCCCGATGACAAAAATCATTTGGCGATATAAGCTATCTAAGTCGGTTGATTTTGCGAGGGATGTCCGCTTCAACATCGACGTGACAATCCGCATGGCTCGGAAGTCGGTTCGGATGATTTTTTCGATATTCGGGCGCTGGATTTTGATGGCGACCCGCTTACCGTTTTCGAGAAGTGTAGCACCGTATACTTCACCGATTGAAGCGGATGCGACGGCATCGATGCCGACGTCTTTGACGACTTGAGTGTATGGGACACCCCATTCCGCTTCAAGAATCGCACGTGACTTATCCCAACCGGATGTCGGGACACGGTCGACGAGCTCGGATAACTCGTTTAAGACGGCCGGTGGCAGTAAGTCTGCACGAATGGATAGGAATTGACCGAGTTTGATCAATAGACCCTCAAGCCGTAGTGCGTTTCGTTTATACTCGCGCGCGAGCTTGAGCATGAGCGCTTCATATTCTTCGGTCGTGGCGACACCTTGTTGTTGTTTGCGTGAAAAGGCGTACAGCCGGATGATGAATCGGGCGAACATGGTGACGATAATCCATATGCGGAACAAAGCGATACGTTTCATAGTAATACCGACATCCTTTACGACAGTCGCTCGACTGACCTGAATTTTTGTAACTATACTTTACCATACAATGCGTTGAAGAAAGGGCAAGGGATGTTCATGGAGTGGGAATTGCTCAACGTCGTCGGAACGATTGCGTTCGCGGCGAGCGGAGCCATCATTGCGATGGATGAAAAATACGATATTTTTGGGGTTTGGCTGCTCGCGTTTATTACTGCATTTGGTGGTGGCGCCATTCGAAACGTTCTATTAGGAAACCCCGTCAGTTTGATTTGGCAACAGAATGATTTATTTATTTTATGTTTTCTTGTCGCACTCCTCATCTTCCTGCTACCAAGTGTCGTCTTGCCACATTGGGAGCGCTGGGGCGTGATTGTCGATGCGATTGGTCTCGTCGCTTTCGCCTTCCAAGGAGCGCAGGTCGCCATCAAGCTTGATTTACCTTTATCCGCTGCGATTGCAGCGGCTGTCCTGACTGGGGTCGGCGGTGGGGTCGTCCGTGACTTACTAGCCGGACGTAAGCCGCTCGTCTTACAGTCTGAGGTGTATGCGATTTGGGCGATTCTCATTGCGGTCATTACGTACTACTTCAAGCTCGAAGGTGGCCTTGCCGTCTATGCGCTTTTAATTGTCGTCGCGACACTTCGAGTGATATCCTACTATCGGAAGTGGAATTTACCAGCACGAAAAGTCAGATAAGGGGGAAGACAAATGAAAATCTTATTAATGATCGGTGCCGGATTAATGGCACTCGGCGTGGCACTCGGTGCATTCGGTGCGCATGCGTTAAAAGAGAGACTATCACCGAATATGTTAGCGAACTGGCAGACTGGTGTGCTCTATCACATGATTCATGCGCTCGGAATCATCGGGATCGCGTCACTGCTCATGCGTGTGAGCATCAGCCAGTTTAACGTGGCCGGTTGGCTCATGTTTGCTGGGATTCTCTTTTTCTCGGGAAGTTTATATGTCATGGCATTGACGGGAATCACGAAACTGGGAGCTGTGACACCAATTGGTGGCGTTTTATTCATCGCCGCCTGGATTTTTGTCATCGTTGGTGCAACGAAACTATAAAAATAGCATATGTATGTAACGTCCATGTCTTGCTCATGTTCACATGAAGCGAGGCATGGATTTTTTTATGATGAGCCATCCCATCAATTGGAAATTGGATGTATACTTCCTATATTTATTATTTGAAAATAGGGTAAAGTATTCTCTATTTACATAAAACATTACAGAAAGATGTCAAAAAGGGGAGTCGAAAAAGATATTGATACATAATAAGTGGTGCGTATTCATTAGCGACGCTATTGTTTGTGCGTAATAAAATTGAAATATAACTTTAACAGGAAAATATCTAACAGTTAGATATAATTAGTCGTGTTGAAACTCAACGGATCGATCGTTTTTGTTACATACTGAAACGGCTTAAAATATGTAGTTCCGCTGGTACCCAGGTTTGTTATTTTAGAAAGGATGTACCTCATTCATGAATTGGAAACGCACAGTCTCGACGCTGACGCTAGGTGTGATGCTGATCAGCACACATACAGTTGCGGATGCATCGACGTCAATTAAAGAAAAACAAGAACAACAACAAAAAGTGCAAGAAAAACGAAATAACGTGAAGAAAGACCAAGCTGATACTTCATCAAAAATCGAAGTGAACAAAGAAGAGATTTCGAAAGTTCAGGCAGAGGTCAATAAAATGGACGCGCAGTTACAGGACATCATCAACGATGTCGCTATGAAGCGCCAAGAAATCAAACGCACTGAAATGAAAATCGAGGATTTGGAAGCTGATATTAAAGACTACCAAGAGAAAATGAAAGCCCAAGAAGAAATGATGAAAGAACGGATGGCCACGATGCAAAAAAATGGTGGTAGTTCAATCAACTGGGCCGAGTTTATCTTTGGGTCGAAAAATCTTTCAGACCTCGTCACACGCATGATCACAGCTGGAACGATTCAACGGAGTGACCAAGAATTGTTTGACGACTATGAAGCGACACAACGGTCGTTGAAAAAAGCACAGGCCGACTTGAAAGCAGAGCGTGCCTCGCTGCTCGAACAACAAAAAGCACTCGAAATTCGTCAAGCCGAGCTTGAAAAGAAAATGAAACAACGCGAAAAACGTATTAAAGAACTTGAAGAAAAAAATATCAAGTTCGAATCGCAAATCTTCGACCTTCAAGAGATTGAAGCGACGTTAGAGGCGCAAGAACAGGCGATTGCCGCTGAAATCGAAGCGCAACGTCGTGAAGAAGAGGAAGCCCGTCGACGTGCGGAAGAAGCAGCTCGTCAAGAGGCGGCACGTAAAGCGGAAGAAGCGCGTCAAGCAGAAGCTGCACGACAAGCGGAAGCAGCACGTCAGGCCGAAGCTGAACGAAAAGCAGAAGCGGCTCGTCAAGCAGCACAACAAAAACAAGACAATAAGACTAATACCACGTCTTCGTCATCTTCAAACAAGACGTCGACACCTGCACCAAAACCGGCACCGGCGCCAGCCCCTAAACCTGAGCCGACTCCACCGCCGGCACCAACGACATCTACGCCAGCTCCGTCTAGCTCGATGTTTATTCAACCGGCTTCAGGTCGATACTCACAAGGCTGGGGACCAGCGAGCGGCGCTTACGGATACTCGTTCCACAACGGCTTAGATATCGCAGGACCTGTTGGTACACCGATTCATGCAGCAGCTACAGGTACGGTCATTCGTGCAGGCTGGGGCGGGGCATATGGGAATCACGTCATGATCGCCCACGTCATCAACGGTCAAGTTTGGACAACGGTATATGCACATATGACATCAGTATCTGTCAGTTCAGGGCAACGTGTGACCCAAGGATCGAATATCGGGACGTTGGGAAGTACTGGTAATTCGTCAGGTCCACACTTACACTTTGAAATCCACAAAGGTGGCTACTCGTACTCGGCAACGAGCGCAGGAAGCACCGTCAACCCCCGTCAGTTCTTCTGATGCCTTAAATTGCGAGTTCCTTTCGATTGCGAAAGGAACTCTTTTTGCATAAAAAAACCCTCCGTATCATGACGGAGGGAGAAGACTTAATTGGCTTTTTCAATATTTTGTGAGCGACCTTGTTTATTACGCAATTGTTCTCGTACGTAATAGATGATGGTCAATCCAATCAACCATGGTACGCCGAATTTCAACAAGATGTTGAAATCTGTGAACCAGGTTGTGATCATCAGACTGAGGAGTAATACTGCTCCGAGTAATGGGAGGAACGGATAGCCCATCATGCGAACGGGAAGTTTTCGTCCAGTCCATTTCTTACGGAAGAACAAGTGGGAGACAAACACCATGAACCATGTGAAAATGGCTCCGAACATCGAGATTCCCATCAAGAATGGATACGACGACTCCATGAATACTTGTAGGAGCGCGGCAAGGACGATCCCTCCCGTTGAGACGAGTAACGCGAACGTCGGGATACCGTTTTTGCTAATTTTTTTGAACGCTTTCGGTGCATCACCGGCTTCCGCGAGTGAGTACATCATGCGTGTCGATGCATAGAGCTGTGCGTTCATAGCCGACAAGGCAGCGATTAAAATTACAAAGTTGAGGATGCCTGCCGCGAACGGGACATCGAACTGTTCCATGACGAGTACGAACGGACTTTGGTCAATCCCTGCTTGCTGCCATGGGATGAGCATGAGCATAATTGCGAGCGTGATGACATAGAAGAACGTTAGACGGAACACTGTCGCACGTAAAGCACGTGGTACAGCCTGGTCCGGGTCTTTCGCTTCACCGGCTGTGACAGCGACGAGCTCGGTTCCAAGGAAACTGAAGAGGGAGATGAAAATCGTCACCCACATTCCGTAAAAGCCGAACGCGAAGAAGCCTTCGTTTCCTGTCGTGATTGACTCAATCGGTGATCCTGGTTCGCCGAACAATGTGGCGGCACCGAGGACGATGAATAGGATGATGGCAGTTACTTTGATGAAGGATAACCAGTATTCGGTCGTTCCGAACGTGTGAACGTGACGGGCGTTGACGTAAATGAGTAGTCCACCGAAGAGGGCGACCCAAACGAACCCGTTCACATCTGGGAACCAGTAGCGCATGTAGATGGCGATGGCACTGACTTCAACCCCTACAGCCAGTACGTTCGCGACCCAGTAAGAGTAACGGACGAGAAAACCGGCGAGTGGATGAACGTATCGCTCGGCAATCGTTCCGAATGATCCGGATGTTGGATGGGCGACCGTCATTTCGGCGAGAGCACCCATGAGTAAGAGGACGATGAACGCCCCGATGGCATAGCTGACGAGCACGCTCGGGCCAGCGGTTTGAATCGCGAGACCGCTTCCGAGGAACAGCCCAGTTCCGATGGCGCTCCCGAGGGAAATCATCGTAAGTTGCCGGGTGGACAGCTCGCGCTTTAGTTTATTTGTTTCCAAAATCGATTCTCCTTTAGCTGAGTGAAATGTTGTTGTGGACGACTATAGCAGACGAAAAAAAACAATGTCAATTCGAAAAATCGATGAAGGTTTCTCATTTTTGGATGCACATATAGAGGCAAAGTTTTTATAATTTTTTTATTTGACATGGATTCATCTGCCCTGTATAGTACGAATTAACTTAACTGAAACGAATAAAGGCGTCGACGAAGAGAAGTAACGACGAATCCTGTATGACAGAGAGCTGATGGTTGGTGCGAATCAGTATATGGGACGTCGCGAATGGACTTCTGAGCTCTAAACCGAACTTTGAGTAGGCTTTAGCGGGTTACCCACCGTTATCACGGGGAAGCGGATGATTGTCCGTGAAGTGGGTTCTTTGGAACCAACGAAGGTGGCACCACGGGGTTACTCGTCCTTCTTATAGCGCAGGCTATGAGGAGACGGGTGACCCCTTTTTCGTTTCAACAATATAAATCGAGGATTGAGAAGAGTAGCGCGAGAAGACGTTTCGTCCAGAGAGTCAGGGATGGTGAGATCCTGACCGAGGCGTCCGCGTGAATGGGCTCATGAGAGCATGGCTGAAGAGAGTAGGCCGTGACGGTTTCCCCCGTTATCGGGATACGATGTGATTGCATCGGAGAGTGGATTCTTTGGAATCAACGAGAGGTGGCACCGCGGTCTTGAACCGTCCTCCATACGACGACTGTCGTGTGGAGTTTTTTTATACACATTTTTAGAGGGGGAACCGACGATGATTCAACAATTGGAGACAAACGCATTATCAACAGCAGAGATGAAAGTGGCAGCCAGCGAGATGTTCCAAGCGGATGAAGCGCAAATCGAACGAGTGCTTTTGGCGATGAAAGAGCGCGGTGAGACAGCAGAAGAGATGGCAGGACTCGCGGCATACATTCGTGAAGCGGCACAGTTCCCCCAGAGTGATTTACCCGTCCTTGATGTTTGTGGTACGGGTGGCGACGGGGCGCATACGTTCAATATCAGTTCGACCGTTGCCTTTGTCCTAGCTGGTCTTGGGATTCCAGTCGCGAAACATGGGAATCGAAGTGTATCGAGTCGATCCGGGAGCGCGGACGTCTTAGAGGCATTGAACGTTCCGATTGTGAAGACGGCAGAGGAGGTACATGCTGACTTGAAACGGACGAATCTCAGCTTTCTCTTCGCCCAGCATGTCCACCCGATCATGAAGCATGTCATGCCGGTCCGGAAACGACTCGCCACTGCGACCATCTTCAACCAAATCGGCCCGTTGACGAATCCACTTCGCCCGAAACGACAACTTGTCGGTGTCTATCATCCATCGTTACTCGAGAAGATGGCGACCGCGATGCGTCATCTCGGCGTCGAGCGCGGCATGGTCGTCCATGGTGCAGGTGGACTCGATGAAGCGAGCCTCGCCGGTGTGAACGACGTGTACTTCTTTGATGGGGAACAGACAGCGCGTTATGCGGTCGACCCACGAGATGTCGGCTTGATGCGGGCGCCCCTCGAAGCATTACGCGGAGGTACGCCGGAAGAGAACGCCGCAACCCTCGTCGCCGTATTGAACGGAGAAACAGGTCCGGCACGAGATGTTGTTTTACTGAACGCAGCACTTGCCCTTTGCACGTATGGCACGACCGCAACGCTTCGTGCAGGAGTGAAAGAGGCAAAACGAAGCATCGATGAAGGGCACGCTTTACGCGTGTTACAAAACTTACAACGTACGGAGGTCGAAGCATGAGTTATTTAACAAAAATCATCGGAACAAAAATGGAAGAAGTGAGTGACATGCAGCCCGTCGATGTCCCCGTGACGAAGTCAATCTCTCTCTTACATGTGATGAGCGAGGGATTCCATATCATTTCAGAGATCAAACGGTCGTCCCCCTCGAAAGGAATGATTCGGGAAACAGTCGACGTCGCCGAACGGGCACGTCAATATGAAAAAGCTGGTGCGACAATGATTTCCGTTCTGACAGACACGACGTATTTCAACGGTTCGTTTGACGATTTGCGACAAGTCGCCGATGTCGTCACCATCCCGGTGCTCTGTAAAGATTTCATCATCGATGAACGACAACTCGACTATGCAAAGCATTACGGTGCGAGTGTAGCGCTCCTCATCGTGGCGGCACTCCATCCGACACGTCTCCATGAGTTGACGCGATACGCTCGCTCCATCGGCCTCGACGTCTTAGTCGAAGTACATGACGAGGCAGAGTTAGGCATCGCACTCGAACTTGATGACGTGTTGATCGGCATCAATAACAGAGACTTAAAAACGTTCGAGGTATCTCTCGAAACATCGATCGATTTGATGAAACGCTACCCCGACGTCACATTCGTCAGCGAAAGTGGTGTCAGTACAGTCGAGGCGGCTGCACGTTTACAAGAAGCTGGGGCAAGCGCCATTCTCGTCGGGGAAGCACTCATGCGTGAAGAGGACCCGACCCGGTTACTCGAGGAGTTGAAAACATGTTCGTTAAAGTCTGTGGACTAAAGACAGAGGAAGCTGTTCAGGCGGCGGTCGAAGCGGGAACGGATGCCATCGGGTTCGTATTCGCCCCGAGTTCTCGACAAATCGACGTGACGACTGCGAAGAGATTAGCCGCACATATCCCACAATCGGTTCGCATCGTTGGTGTGTTTTTAAGTCCTTCAATGGAAGACATCGAGCAAGCGCTGGACGTAGGACTGACGGATTTACAAATTCACCATCGAACGCAATCAATGGAACAACTTCGCATCTTCGGGTTACCGATTATCGATGCGTCGACCGAGGAGACGGCAGATGTACGATTGATGGATCATCCGACCCCGGGAAGTGGGCAGGTATTAGACTGGGGCGCAATCGACCGGCCGAAACGTCCGTTTTGGCTAGCGGGTGGGCTATCCCCAGATAATGTGAGACAAGCGATTCAAATGATTCAACCAGACGGCGTCGACGTCTCGAGCGGTGTCGAGACGGACGGTGTGAAAGATATCAAAAAAATTCGTGCGTTCATTCAACGCGCCAAGGAGGAACTATGATGTATGCACAACCAGTGAACGGGAAGTTTGGACAATATGGTGGGAAGTATATTCCGGAGACGCTCATGCAGGCGGTCGAAGAATTAGAGGTCGCTTACGAAGAAGCGAAGCAAGATCCTGAGTTTCAAGAACGGTTCTCTTCCTTATTACGTGAATACGTGGGACGTGAGACACCACTTTATTATGCGTCGAACCTAAGTCGTCGCCTTGGGACGAACGTCTATTTGAAACGAGAAGACTTGAACCATACAGGTGCCCATAAAATCAACAATACGATCGGGCAGGCGCTCCTGGCGAAACGGATGGGGAAACAAAAAGTCGTTGCGGAGACAGGGGCGGGGCAGCACGGTGTCGCGACGGCAACGGTATGTGCGTTACTCGATTTAGAATGTACCATCTTCATGGGTGAGGTCGACGTCGAGCGCCAAGCGTTGAACGTCTTTCGGATGGAGCTTCTTGGAGCGAAAGTCGTACCCGTTAAATCAGGCAGTCGTACACTAAAAGATGCCGTCAATGAAGCGCTCCGTTACTGGGTCAAACATGTCGACGATACACATTATGTGATGGGTTCTGTTCTCGGACCACATCCGTTCCCACAGATGGTGCGTGACTTCCAAAGTGTGATCGGGACAGAGACGCGTCGGCAAATCCTTGAACAGACGGGACGGCTCCCGGACGCCGTTGTCGCTTGTGTCGGCGGAGGGAGCAACGCCATGGGCATGTTCTATCCATTTTTGAACGATGAGTCGGTCGCGCTCTACGGTGTCGAAGCGGCAGGAAGTGGTATTGATACAGATAAACACGCAGCAACCCTCACAAAAGGGGAAGTCGGTGTCTTACATGGGTCGCTCATGTATGTCCTGCAAGACGCAGCGGGTCAAATCGAGGAAGCCCATTCCATTTCAGCTGGACTCGATTATCCAGGGGTAGGACCAGAGCACAGTTTCTTGAAAGACATTGAGCGGGTGCGCTATGCGGCCGTCACGGATGACGAGGCACTCGATGCTTGTCTCGCCCTCAGCCGACAAGAAGGAATCATTCCTGCCTTAGAGTCTTCACACGCCCTTGCTTACGCAGAGACGCTCGCGAAGACGATGGGAGAAAACGATACACTGGTGATTTGTTTATCAGGGCGCGGAGACAAAGACGTCCATACAATCCGAGAGAAGGTGGCGACACGATGAAACTAGAGACAGCGATTCGACAGCGAGAAGGAGCGGCGTTCGTTCCGTATATCATGGCCGGTGACGGCGGGATGGACCGGCTCATCCCGACCATCGTGGAACTAGAGCGGATGGGTGCGACGGCGATTGAACTCGGGATCCCCTTCTCTGATCCGGTAGCGGATGGACCGATTATTGAGGCGGCAGGAATGCGCGCGCTTGAAGCAGGTGTGACGCTTGAAATGGTATTGAACCATTTAATAGAAGGAAATGATCAATTTAACGTTCCAATCGTCTTGATGACCTACTTGAATCCAGTGTTTCGGTTCGGGGTCCAACCGTTCTTTGATCGGGCGAACGAATGTGGGGTGAGCGGGGTCATTATTCCTGACCTTCCGTTTGAGGAGAGTCTCCAGTTATTCGCAGATGTTAATCGGCATGACGTCGCCGTCATTCCGCTCGTCACGTTGACGAGCAGTGAGGCGCGGACAACGTCCATCTTAGAAAAAGCAGAAGGATTCGTGTATGCGGTCACGCTCAAAGGAACGACCGGGAAAGCGGATGTATTCCCGGACGAGCTTCTCGCCTACTTAACTCGATTGACTGAGCAGTCACGTGTTCCCGTCTTAGCAGGATTCGGAGTCCATCGTCCGGAGCAAGTGCGGACGCTCGGGCAGGCATGTGATGGTGTCGTCGTCGGGAGCTTTATCGTCGAGGCACTTCATGAAGGACGAACAGATGACGTTCAGACGTTGATTCAATCAGCAAAACAAGTGCATATATAAAAAAACAGCGCTTCATACGAAGCGCTGTTTTTTTGCCTATAACTCCACTCGGTCGAGGCCGTCTTCACCAAATTTTTGGTCGAGTTGATCATGACGATACATCGAAGCGAGCACATATAAAAGGTCGCCTTCTTCGATGGATGTCTGTCCATTCGGTGGAATCAAGTATTCGTTTCGGACGATGGCGTTCACGACAGTGTTTGGTGGGAGTGTGATGTCCGCGAGCGTCTTTCCGATCATGGATGAGCTAGCTGTGACCGCATAAGGAACGAGCTTATGTTGAGACTGTTTGCTTGAGACGAGGGCGATTGTGTATGGGGAACGGATTTTATCCGGACCGAGCAACCCTAACTTCTCGGCAAGTGGCGTCAACGTCGTCCCTTGAATCAGGGCGCTCGTCACGACGACGAAAAAGACGGCATTGAATAACAGTTGGCTATTTTCGGTACCGGCAATAAGCGGGAATGTCGCAAGGACAATCGGCACGGCGCCTTTTAGACCAGCCCATGAGATGAACAACTTTTCTTTTCTCGTAAATGCCATGCCCAGTGTCGATAAATAGACGGCGATCGGACGTGCCAGGAACATGAGGACGAATGAGATAAGTAGTCCTTTCCAAATCAAGTCCGGCTCGATGAGTTGACGAGGGAAGACGAGTAACCCAAGGATAACGAACATGATGATCTGCATAATCCATGCGAGCGCTTCTGAGAATTGGACAATCGTCACTTCATGCGCCGTGTCCGCATTTCCGACAATCATGGCAGCGATATAGACGGCGAGTAATCCGCTTCCCAATAAGTAAGCTGTGACACCATACGTGAGGAACGCCATAGAAATCATGAGGACGGCATGCAATCCGCTCGAATCAAGTCTCAAGTGATTCAACATGAGGCGAGACAGTTGTCCAAGGATGAATCCGATTAATGCCCCGACAACGATTTGAAGGACGAACATCCAAATTCCGTCCCAGATGGTCGTATCCGGCTTCATCATGAAGTCGAGAGCGAGAATCGTCAAAAACATCGCCATCGGGTCGTTCGTGCCGGACTCGGCTTCGAGAGTCGCACCGACTTTCGGTGAGATATTCTTTCCTTTAAATGCGGCAAAGACGGCCGCTGCGTCGGTCGAACCGATAATCGCACCGAATAAGAAAGATTCAATCCAATCGAAACCAAATACGAAACGAACGGCCACGGCGACCACGGTCGTGGTAATCAATACTCCAAGCGTCGCCAGCGAGGCAGAAGGGGCGAGCACACTCCGAATCGATGACCATTTCGTTTGAAGACCCCCTTCAAACAAAATGACAATCAAGGCAGCGACTCCAATCAACTGCGCTAAATTCGAGTCGTCAAAGAAGATGAGACCGGTAATGTCACTTCCCATGATCATGCCGATTCCCATAAATAAAATCAAGGCGGGTAAGCCGAATCGAGTTGAGATTCGCGTCGCCATGACACCGGCTACGAGAAGTAGACCGAAGAGTAATATGAGTACATCAGTACTTATAACAGGTACGGGCAAACACAACACTTCCTTTCCAAAACAATACTCTTAGGTTCATTGTACCATGAAATCGTCTGATATTTCAGAATTGAGGATTAGGCAAACCATACACATTGGAATTGTCGGTTATGGATATGGTAAAGTAAACACATCATAGAAGGAGGAATGATGATGTCTAAAATTCACGTCATTCATGAAAACGAAGAATGGACGAACCACCTTGTTCATCGTTTAGAAGAGTTGAACTTGCCATATGAATTATGGCACTTGGACCAAGGGACGATTGACCTCGAAGCCACGCCCCCGGAAGGTGTCTTTTATAATCGGATGAGTGCCTCTTCGCACACACGCGGACATCGCTACGCCCCTGAATTGACGGAAGGTGTCCTCGCTTGGTTAGAAGCGAACGACCGGACTGTATTTAACGGCACGCGCGCGATTCGCCTCGAAGTGAGCAAGGTCAATCAATATACAGCGCTTCGCCGTGAAGGGATTCGTGTGCCGAAGACGATTGCGGCGGTCGGTAAAGCACAAATCATCGAAGCGGCTGAGAAGCTAGGCTTGACACCATTCATCACGAAACATAATCGAGCAGGGAAAGGACTTGGGGTCCAATTGTTCCATACGATTGAAGGACTCAAAGAATATGTATATGGTCCCTCATTCGAAGACTCGATTGACGGCATCACGCTCATTCAACAGTATATCGAAGCCCCGGAACCGTATATTACCCGCTGTGAATTTATCGGCGGAAAGTTCCTGTATGCGGTCCGTGTCGATACGTCGGAAGGATTCGAGCTCTGCCCGGCCGATGCCTGCTCGATTGAAGATCAGTTCTGCCCGGTCGGTGAGACGCCACCGGCGAAGTTCGAAATCGTCGAAGGATTCGATGACCCAATCATTCCACAGCTCGAACGATTCCTGAAAGCAAATGCGATTGATATTGCGGGGATTGAGATCATTCGAGACCGAGACGGCAACGTCTACGCCTACGACGTCAATACGAATACAAATTATAATTCCGATGCTGAAGCGAAAGCGGGATGCTACGGAATGCTTGAATTGGCTGCTTTCTTAGGCGACGCACTTCACGTCACCACGACAAAATAAGGGTCAGGCGCTCGCCTGACCCTTTTGCTGTGTATGTTTGAGTTGCTCTTCAAATCGATGTTGGACTAATTCTGCTGTCGGTGCCATTCGTTCGATGAACGAATCTAAACGTTCCGCAGTGTCACGATCGGTTTCTTTAAACACGCGCATCGTTGTTCACCTCGTTAATTAAGATTACTTGCTTACATCATCCTTAATTCCCGAGGTGTTATACGCGTAAACCTTTTACACGCTAAAGAATGTGCTCAAATTTTCTTTCGGTAAGATGTTCCCAACGTAGAAGTCGCCGAACTCACCGTATTTCGCACTCACTTCATCAAAACGCATCTCGTAAACGATTTTCTTGAACTGAAGTGAATCTTCAGCGAAGAGTGTGACGCCCCATTCCCATGCGTCGAATCCAGTCGACCCACCGATGAACTGCTGAATCTTACCGGCGTAACTACGGCCGATCATGCTGTGGCGATACATGAGGTCCTTACGTTCATCCATCGACAACATGTACCAGTTGTCGCCGTCGCGACGAGCCTTGCTCATCGGATAGAAACAGATGTGTGCGGCCTTTGGAAGTGTCGGATAGAGGCGTGAACGGATATGAGGGTTTTGATACGGGTCCCCGTCTCCAGATCCGCGATACATCCCGAGCTCGATGACCGACACGTATGAATACGACGGAATCATATAGTCGTATAGCGCTGTTTTGCGGAATGCGCGCTCGACGTCTTCAAGTTCGTTGAATGTTGGACGAAGGACCATCAAGACGAGGTCCGCCTTCTGGCCGAGAATCGAGTAGAAGGCGTGGCTTCCTTCACCTTTTGCTTCCACTTCTTCAAGAGAAGCGAGGAACGCTGTGAACTCGTCAATCATCTGTTGACGTTTTTCAGCATCAACGAGTTTCAAACGAGCCCAATCAATCGTACGGAAATCATGGAGTGAATACCATCCGTCTAATGTGGCGGCGGCATGTTGTGTATCTGTTGTAGGTACTGGACGTTCTGACATAAAAAAATCTCCTTTCGGGACTTGGCTTCGCCGTCTATTTTACCATACACGCTTCACTGACTGGCAACTTTGAGGCACTGTGAGGGTTATCACGATTCATGACGGGTAAAGAACAGAGGACAGAAACATGAAAACGGCTACAAAAATGGCTGTATCAGTCGATTTGTCGAAACTGTTCTATTCATATAATGATTGATTCTAAGCGATTTATGGCGAAATGGGCAGAATAGTTTATTTTGAAAAGGGTACTGTGTATAATTGAAATCGCGTAAAGACACAAGTCAACGGCAAAACCATTAGCAGTCATGCTGTAAATTGAGAAAAGGGGTTCATTCGTTATGAAATTATTTGAAACGTTGAAGCAAAAAGTTAGCCCGGTTCGTCCGACCATCGTCTTCCCGGAAGGTATCGATGAGCGTGTTCTTGGAGCCGCTGTTCGATTGAAAGCAGACGGTATGGTAGAACCGATCGTCGTCGGTGCGAGAGCAGATCTCGAAGCGGTTGCGGCGAAACACGGTTTCGACATCTCAGGTTTGACACAATATGACCCAGCGACATACGAAGACATCGACGTTCTCGTCGAATCATTCGTCGAGCGTCGTAAAGGGAAAGCGACGGCTGAACAAGCACGCGAACTCCTTACATCAGACGTGAACTACTTCGGAACAATGCTCGTTCACACAGGCAAAGCAGAAGGTCTTGTCTCAGGCGCGATGCACGCGACGGCTGATACGGTACGTCCGGCACTACAAATCATCAAAATGCAACCAGGCATCAAAAAGACGTCAGGTGTGTTCATCATGGTACGTGACGACGAGCAATACGTCTTCTCGGACTGTGCGATCAACATCGCACCGGATGCAGCGGACTTAGCAGAGAACGCGTTCTTGTCGGCAGCGACAGCGAAGACGTTCGGCATCGACCCACAAGTCGCGCTTCTTAGCTTCTCGACGAAAGGTTCTGCGAAGTCACCGGAAACAGAGAAGGTCGTGGAAGCGACACGCCTTGCGAAAGAGAAATCACCGAACCTTCCAATCGACGGAGAACTTCAATTCGATGCGGCATTCGTCCCTAGCGTAGCGGCGAAGAAAGCACCGGGTTCTGACGTTGCTGGTAAGGCAAACGTATTCGTCTTCCCAAGTCTTGAAGCAGGGAACATTGGCTACAAGATGGTTCAACGTTTCGGTGGATTCGAAGCGATCGGCCCAATCCTTCAAGGTCTCAACAAACCAGTGAACGACTTATCACGCGGCTGTAACGAAGAGGACGTCTACAAATTGACGCTCATCACAGCAGCACAAGCAATCGACGAGCGCAACGAAGCGTAAGTCCGGAGCATCCTTCTTATAGAAGGGTGCTTTTTTTGTTTTTTTAAAGGTGGACTGAGGTAAACTAAAAGAGGAGTCTATAATCGAAAGGGGAACTATGTATGCAAAGCATTCATGCGACAGAATTACGAGAAAAGTTAGAGAATGGGGAGTCTCTCCATATCATCGATGTGCGCGAACAAGATGAATATGAGTCAGGGCATATCCCGAACGTACCACTCTACCCATTATCGGAATTCCCACAAGTGACAGAAAAGTTGGCACAAGACAATGTGTATCACGTCATCTGTCGCTCAGGTGGACGGAGCCAGACGGCTTGTGATTACTTAGAATCGCAAGGCTACAAAGTCGTCAATGTCGACGGCGGAATGCTCGCTTGGGACGGCGACATCGAGGCGTGATGCTAGAGAATCCTTGGGTCGTCGTACCGCTTCTCATTGCGCTTTATCTCACTGTCTACGCGGTGATGAAGCGATTTGACTGGGAGAAGTGGCGACTCGTCTGGGCAGTGTGGGTGATGCTCATCATCATCTTATTGACGATTGAACTCGTGACAAGTCTATAAAAAATGCGGAACCTTCTTTAACAGAGGTTCCGCATTTTTTATGCGTCTTGGCGCTTATCGAATGTGATCGATGCGATGGCATCGTGTTGGTGAATCGACTCTTCGTTACGGCATTCGACGAAGAAGTTCACGACTTGTTTCATCTCGTACAAGTCAGCCGCGATCAAGCGGACCATGTCCTCGACGAAACGTGGGTTTTCGTATGCGATTTCAGTCGCACGTTTCTCATCCGGACGTTTGAGGACAGGGTGAAGTGGTGCTGAGGCGTTTGACTCCGCTGCATCGAGAAGGGCTGCACGCCAATCGAACCCGTCCATTGACGTTTCATCAAGTCCGGCTTCAATCGTGATGTACCCACGTTGGTTATGGGCACTGTATTCACTGATTTCTTTTGAGCATGGGCAAAGTGTCGTAACGTTGATGACGAGACCGACCGTCACGTTTGCGACGCCCGTTTCAAGGTTGTACGTCACACGATGCATGACATCCGCGTTCATCAAACCGCTAAGACCTGTCGCAGGTGCTTTACGCGTGAAGAACCATGGGTAACGGATTGTCAATTGACCTTCTGTTTGTTCCATACGCTCGGCGAGCTCCTGTGCGAATTCGATTAACGAACGGTTCGATACTGTCCATCCTTGTTGATGGTACGCGTCGAGCTGCTCTGTCAAACGAGACATGTTGATTCCTTTACGATCTTGAACGAGCGATGTCGTCAATTCGAATGTGGCAACCGTCGACTGAACTCCTTCTGGCGTTTCGACGTTCACAGGGTGCTTCACGTTCGAGATCCCAACACTGTCGAGAGCGAACAAGAAGTTTTTCGGTGTATTTTGTAAATCGACCATTTGTTCTTTCTCGGTCGGCTTTGTTCCTTTAATCGGTGGGACCGACCCGAACAATTTATGTCGTTCTGCTTTAGTAGGTAAAGCGACATGGCTTGTAGACATAATCGGATTCTCCTTTTTTTAGAGCGGTTCAAAGGACCACTCGTTCTTGTTAGGATTTTATCACGAAATGATGACTGAACGGGTATGATTTTGCTCTCATAACATGTTTTGAATGTGTGAAGGTCACGAATTCATTCATATATGAAAGAAAGAGGATTGATTTACTTCCGAAACGGGAATAAAATGGTCCTGTGAACTTAAAAAATAGATCACTATTAAATATGTAGGAATCGAAAGACAAAAGGAGAGGTTTTTATGGATTGGCAGTTAATCCTGCAGTACGCCTGGATCATCGTCGTGCTTGTCGGTTTAGAAGGCTTGTTATCTGCAGACAACGCGCTCGTCTTGGCCGTCATGGTCAAACACTTACCGCGTACAGAGCAGAAAAAAGCATTATTTTATGGGCTCCTCGGGGCGTTCGTCTTCCGATTTATCGCATTGTTCTTAATCTCGTTCTTAATCAACGTATGGCAAGTTCAAGCGATCGGTGCACTTTATCTGATTGGAATGAGTGGTCGACACTTGTATATGACGTATAAGGCACGTGGCCAAGAACCGAAGCAAGACTTGGCGGCTGAAGCGAAAGAAGAGACGGCTGTCACTGAAAAGCCGGTGTCGAAGAAAGAATTTTGGCTCACTGTCGCAAAAGTCGAATTTGCGGACATCGCCTTTGCGGTCGACTCAATCTTGGCAGCAGTCGCGCTCGCTGTGAGTGTCAAACCGCTTGGTCTCGGAGAAATCGGTGGGATTGACTCAGGTCAGTTCTTCGTCGTTTTGACGGGAGGACTCATCGGGGTCGTCTTGATGCGATTCGCCGCCCGTATTTTTGTCAAGTTGCTCCATCAACGCCCATCCCTCGAAACGGCTGCTTTCATCATCGTCGGTTGGGTCGGGGTCAAGTTGACGGTCCTCGTACTTGAACACCCAGGTTTCAAGGAATTGATTGCCGGTACACCGTTCGAATTCATGGGACTCCCAGACGGATTCGTCCACTCGACAGCTTGGACGATTTTCTTCTGGTCAGTCATGGTCGGAATTGCGACATGGGGCTGGTTCTCATCGAAACCGACAGCGGTCAAACAGTAAAAAAAGGTCTCTCGTTTTAAGCGAGAGACCTTTTTTTATGCCTGCACATTTTCTTTTTCGTAAATCGGCACCCAGCCCTCGGTCGTCACAAAAATACGAACAGCAACAACTTGACGGTCTTCTTGCAACGTGAAGTAATGACGTGTGTTGACCGGCACCGAGATAAGATCACCCGGATTGAGCTCGATATTGAAGTATCCACGTTCAGCATCGTCAATGGCAAAAATGCCGTGACCACTGACGATGAAACGAACTTCGTCATCTGTGTGGTGATGTTCTTTTTGGAAGTTGACGAGCAGTTCATCTAAGTTCGGTGTCGCGTCGGATAGCGAGATGACATCAGCTGTCTTGTAGCCGCGTCGCGCCGATACATCTTGAATCTCGTCACGGAACGTCGACAAAATGGCTTCTTTGTCCTCGTCTGACAGTTGATAGTTTTCCTGAAGGGAAACCGGTAATTTCGTGATGTCCCATGCTTCGTAAAGGATGTCTCGTGATTCTAAAAAGTCACGTACCTCTTGTTGGTCGCTGACGCGTTCTTCGGTTTGTTGAAAATAAATCGTTGCCATGTTGAATTCCTCCTTATGAATGGACGCCTAGGGCGCGTAATTTTAATGAATAGCTAAATAAAAATTCATATGCTTCTAAATAACGCTTTGCCGCAGCGGACGTTTCGCCCCAAACGGTGATTCCGTGGTTTCGGATGAGAACAGCACCAGCATCGCCTGTGACATGTGGGGCAAATGCATGGGCGAGTGTCGGGATATCCGCGTGATTCTCGATGATTGGGATTCGGACACTTGCCGTCTCTTCCCAATAGCCGAGCGCCTTGATGATTTCTTGACCTGTGAACGTCACATGACCTTGTGCTGCATACAGTTCCGAGATAACGTTGTTGTCGACCGTATGCACGTGAAGGGAACAGGTTGCGTTCGTATTGTTAAAGATTTCGACGTGCAGTAACGTCTCCGCGGATGGTTTGCCTATTTGTTCCCCAATCAATTGACCAGTCGCATCGACGAGAACGAAGTCTTCATCCGTACGCTTTCGTTTGTCACGACCGCTTGCCGTCACGAGGAACGTCAACGGGTCGTCCGATACGCGGATCGCCAGGTTGCCACTCGTCCCAGGGAACCAGTCTCGTGCGGCGAGCTCGTCTTTAATGTCGGCGAGTTCTACCCATCGTTCTTGTACGGTCATACGTTCACTCCTTTCATATGAGCTGAGATGTCATGGAATGTCTCGAACGGAACATAGTGAATTCCTTCCGCCTCGCAAAGTGAAATCAGTTGACCGCGCGCATACACAACGTCGGCACGTTTGGCGATTTCAAAATCGGTGACAGAATCCCCAATAACGATCAACGTGTCGGTAGGTGCGACAATCTGTCGGGCGATCGTCGGTTTGCAACATCCGCAATCGTTCGAGCAATGAACATCGCATAAATGAGGCCACGTGACGCGCGCTGTCTCTCCTGAAAAATCAACGTGATTGCAGTGGATGTGTTCCGGTTCGACATGACCTTCTAGAATCGGATGGACGAAAAAGTCCATGCCCCCACTGACGACATCAAATCGAAAGCCGTGCGACTCTGTCTCTTGTAAAAACTCGACAAACCCTGGTCGAAGCGTGATGGTCGACTGCAGAAATTCACGGTACTTCAATTCCTGTTCACTCGGGAGCAAGCTGAACATCTGACCGACGCCTTCTCGAATGGAGAGCGTTTGGTTCAACACACCATCTTTGAGTTCGACCCATTCAGGTGGGGCGAATTGTCGCATCAACGCGATGATGTTATCTTCTTCCGTGATGGTTCCGTCGAAGTCACAGATGACGTGCGTACTCATCGCGCACCCCACGCATCTAACGCAGTCGATAACGCATCGGTCTCGCTCGTCTTACCGATTGCCTGATCGATTGCTTGGCGGAATGCCCTCGCACCGGCAGCCGCACCGTCCGGGTGTCCGTGAATCCCACCGCCGGCATTGATGACGACATCCGTTCCGAAGTCTCGAATCAAGTCCGGGACGAGTCCTGGGTGAATCCCGGCAGATGGGACCGTCAGAATTGGTTTCGTCCAATGGGGTTCAGTCGCATATGTCTGAATCTGTTGTGTTTCGTCTTTCGGTGTCGACAGCGAACCGTATGGCGACGGGAAGAGTGTCAAGTCGGCCCCGGCGAGTCGAATCAGTTTCCCGAAGAGGAGGGAATGACGAATCGATCCGGTCAATGCTCCGGCAAAAGCAGGATGTGCCAAAATCGGGACGTGAATCTCAGGGTCTTTGGCGAGCTCTCGTAACGCGTCAAGCCCGTACGTATACACGTTGAACAACAATGCGGTCGCGCCTGCCTCGATCAAACGTTTTGCCTGATCGCGTAAGGTGAAAACGGGTCCGCTCAACGTGACAGCGTATAGAACGGAACGATCCGTCAATTCTTTATGTTCTTGAATGATCGATGCTCCAATCCGAGCCCGTTCGAGCGATGGGGTGAGCGGATTGTCATATAAAATCTCATCGTCTTTCACGAGATCGATGCCACCTGTAAACTGGTCACGAAGTTGTGTCGCCAAAAAATCAAGGTCACGCCCGATGACGCCTTTGAAGATGCTCATGGCGAGCGGTCGATCGTGTACACGAAGGATGTCGCGAACACCTTCAACACCGAATGCGGCACCCGGAAAGTCCGGGACGAGTTCCTCTGGAAGCGATAGGTCGACGAGTTGAACACTCGGGTCGAGGGAGAGCTTACCGAATGTCGTCGTCAGAATGGACGAAAAGTCCGGTGTCACGTTATGTAGCGGGTAGCGAATCGAAAAGCGACTCGTCGTTTCCTGTTGGGACGTTGAGATGACCTCACCGCGGAACGCCTGTAGTTGATGCTGCTCGAGATGGTTCAATTCGGTCCATGTCCCGACGGTCAGCTCATGTGCAATCTTCTCAGCCACGCGTTCGACGTGATCGGTATGTTTGATTTCATAAGTAGCGATGATTCCCATAAGTTCCTCCTTTCAGGTCAAACAAAAAATGACCTCATGCCAAGGCAAGAGGTCATTCGAAAACAATGAACTCTTATCTCTCAGCGTTAGCTGCAAGAATTAGCACCGTGCCATTTCTGGTCGGTTGCTGCGACATCATCGGGCTTGTCCCTCCGTCTGCTCTTGATAAGAATAGTTGTGAAGTTGTGAAATTTAATTGAATTTTTACATAGAATCGCGCACTCGTCAATTCCTTTTTTTGAGAAAAAAGTTTGAAAATAATGTTTCTATATATGCGTGTCAAAAATAGGGAGGCGACTAAAAATAGAGGATTGACAACTAGCGTGCCTAGTCCGTAATATTCGTTTCAACACGTCAAACACAATTACATCATTTACTCTTATCGCGAGTTGGCAGAGGGAATTGGCCCTAAGACGCCGCAGCAACCGACCATTTGGCACGGTGCTACATCCACCAGACATATGTCTGAAAGATGAGAGGAACAACCAATTTGGGTGTGCCTCTTTCTCGCGGAGAAAGGGGCTTTTTTCATGTATAGATTCAAGAAAGGGGAAAATCATCATGACTTATGAGGCGTTTACAGAACAAAGTGTTGTCGAACACGTTCGACAGTTGGGGTTACTAGAAGAGGGGATTGCAGAATGTGAGGAGATTGGGGATGGAAATTTAAATCTCGTCTTTCGTATTCGACAAGGAGAGACGTCATTGATTGTGAAACAAGCGTTGCCGTACGCAAAAGTCGTTGGGGAGAGCTGGCCGCTCACACTGGACCGGTCGTGGATTGAACAGCTGGCACTCCGTGAATTTTCTAAGGTCGTTCCTCAGTTCGTACCGGATGTACTCGGTAGCGACCGTGAACTCGCCTATACGATTTTGGAAGATCTGTCAGCGTTTGAGATTGTTCGGACGGGCTTCCTAAAAGGAGAGAGCTATCCGAATTTAGCCCGCCACGTCGGTACGTTCCTCGGAGAAACGTTGTTTGCGACGTCTGACTACGCGAACGGACCGCTCGTGAAGAAACAAATCGAAAAAGAGTATTACAATCCAGAGCTATGCGATATCACGGAAAAACTCATTTTCACCGACCCATATCGCGATGCAGAATCGAATCAAATCGAAGCGGCCCTTCGTCCGGATGTGGAGCAGCTGTGGTCAGATCTCGCCTTGAAAATTGAAGTGACGAAATTGAAGGTTGGGTTCGTGACCAAACACGAAGCGTTGCTACATGGAGATTTACATACAGGAAGCATTTTTGCGACCCGTCAGGAAACAAAAATCATCGATCCTGAGTTTGCTTTTTATGGCCCGTTCGGTTTTGACATCGGTCAAATCATCGCTCACTTGGTGTTCTCGACATATGCGCATCCGTTGAAACGGTTCGAACGCTTCACAGAAGTGCTCACCGTCTGGGAAACGTTCGAAAAAACGTTCCGTACCCGCTTTACACAGGCGGTCGAGCCGTTCAACACGGTAGGTTTCGTGGATGAACTGTTGCCATCCATTTTGAGCGATGCCATCGGTTACGCAGGTTGCGAATTGATTCGACGGACGGTCGGTCTAGCTGGCGTCGCTGACTTAGAGACATTGCCGGATGACCTGCGCATCGAACGGAAACGTCACGCCCTAGAGCTCGGCACACGTCTCATCAAACAGCGTCATCAGATTCAATCCATCGATCAGCTGATCCCGGTCTTGTCGGAGGTGCGCGTATGAGTGTGCAAAGTATTCATTTTGATGCCGACACGGAAGTGTTGACGATTTTAGATCAGACACTATTGCCGCAAGAAGAGCAATATATCGAAGTGCTAACGCTCGAACAGGCGGAACAGGCAATCAAATCGCTTCAAGTCCGGGGAGCGCCGGCCATCGCTTACTTTGGGGCGTTCGTCCTTGCGAAAGAAGCGTCACGCCTGCAAGACAATCCCTATTTTCACCTCCAATTGAATCAAGTCGGTCAACGATTGATTGCGACAAGACCGACCGCGGTCAACTTACAGCATGTCATCGAATCACTCCTTCGACTGAATGTGGGGGAGGACTTTGAACAGATTGCAAAAGCCATCAAGCAGCGTGCGATTGAAATCTATGAACAAGATGTGGCTACGTATCGCACGATTGGGGAGCATGCGCTCACCGTGTTACCCGCTGGTGGCAATGTATTGACGATTTGTAACGCCGGTGCCATTGCGACGTCACGGTACGGTACCGCGCTCGCGCCGTTCTATGTCGGGAAAGAGCGAGGCATCCCCTTTCGGGTGTTCGCGTCGGAAACCCGTCCATTGCTTCAAGGGGCACGGTTGACGGTATGGGAGCTCGACCGGGCGGACATTGACGTCACATTGATCACGGATAATATGGCTGCTTGGACAATCCAGACGAAACAAATCGATGCCATCATCGTCGGGGCGGACCGCATCACCCGTACCGGTCATACGGCCAACAAAATCGGAACACTCCAGCTTGCGATTTTGGCGAAGCATTACGGCATCCCGTTTTATGTGGCAGCCCCGCATTCGACGTTTGATTTGGAAGCGGATGACACGATTCAAATCGAGGAACGGGACGCGAATGAAGTGACCCATATCGGGGGACACCCGACGGCGCTCGTCGGCATCACCGTCTTCAATCCGGCGTTTGATGTGACCCCACCAGAACTCATCACCGGTCTGATCACAGAGACAGGAGTGCTCGAACCGACCGAGTCGGTCATTGTAGAACATGTAGGAGGAAACACATATGTCTAAAAAAATCATCTTCTTCCTGTTGACCGTCATCTTAGCACTTGCCGGATGCACGAACGAACAGGCGCAACCGAAAACGACTGCGACAACAAATAAAACAGAGACAAAAACCGTCAACGTCTCAAATGAGACACTTCCGAAAGATCTAGAAGTCGCCCTCGTCATGCAGATGTCGATCGGGACATTCTCTTCGCAATATATCGAAGGGGTGACTGAGCAAGTCGAAGCGTTCGGTGGCAACGTGAAAGTGTATAACGCCGAAAATGATTTGTCGAAAATGGCGAGTTATGTCGATACGGCGACGACGCAAGGAGTCGATGTGATCTTGATTGACCACGGACGTGCAGATGCCTTGAAAGAGCCTGTTCAACGGGCGCTCGACAAAGGCATCAAAGTTGTCGCATTCGATAACGATTTGACGAATGAAGGGGTGACGGTCATCGACCAAGACGATTATTCACTCGCATGGCGCTCGCTCAAAGCACTCGCGGAAGATTTGGACGGGAAAGGGAACATCGTCACGATCTGGGTCGGTGGATTCACACCGATGGAACGCCGTCATACGATTTATGATGCATTCTTGAAACGGTATCCGGGCATCCAGGAAGTCGCGAAGTTCGGTTCGGCGACGAACAACACGGCGCTCGATACACAAAGCCAGATGGAGGCGATTTTGAAGAAGTATCCAGAAGGCGAAATCGATGCGGTGTTTGCGATGTGGGACGAGTTCGCCAAAGGGGCGAGCCGTGCCATCAAGCAGGCAGGCCGTGACGAGATTGCCGTTTACGGGATTGACTTGAGTGACGAAGACCTACAACTCATGCAAGAAGAGGGGAGTCCGTGGGGTGTGACGGCTGCCACAGATCCGGCCGAAATCGGTCGCATTCAAGTTCGTTACGCCTACCAAAAAGTAGTCGGGGAAGAAACCCCTTCGATTCATTCGGTCGACCCATATCTCGTGGACCGTGATGTCTTGCCGGACGAGGCTGTCACGATGGAGGACCTTGGACAGTACGTGCCGGGTTGGGGTGAGTCGAATGCGGCATGGTCGGATTGGATGAAGGAGACGAACTGATGATTCGCTTGATACGAATCACGAAACAGTATGGTGACGTCACGGTGCTCGATCAACTGTCGTTCAGTTTGAAGCCGGGGGACATTCATGGGCTCCTCGGTCTGAACGGGGCTGGTAAGAGTACCCTCATCAAACTATTGAACGGAACGGCTGAACCGACGTCCGGCGAATTGTCCATTGATGGAAAACCAATCCGGCTCACACCAGCGGAAGCGATTCGTCATGGCATCATCACCGTATCGCAAGAAGTCGATGATGCGCTTTATTTGGACTTGCCAGTATATGAGAACGTCCTTCCATGGCAGACGGTGAAACGGATTTGCCCGCAACGTTTGAAAGAGCGAGCGAAACGTGTGTTGTCCCGAGTCGGTTTAGAGGTCGATCTAACGCGTCCAGCCGGTCACTATCCGCTCAGCGTGAAACAGCGCCTTCTCATCGCTCGGGCACTCGAGAGTGATGCTAAGTATTTACTCCTCGACGAACCGACCGCTGCCTTATCGGAAACGGATGCCGACGCCTTACTTGAATTGTTACAGAAGCTTGCGGCAGAAGGAGTCGGGATTGTCTTGGTCACGCATCGTTCAAACGAGCTCACACGGGTCACGTCGACCTCTACGTTTCTTCGGGACGGACGTGTCGTGTACGATGGACCGTACCAATCGCTCTCCTCGGAAGCGGTGCAGACATTTTTAAGTGGGACAACATTTGATGCGGCGTTAGAAAAGGCGGTGCCGGAAGACAAGATTTGTTTGTCCGCGCAGTTGACCCTTCCGGCGTTCCAATCCGAGATTTCGATTGAAGCGTATCGCGGAGAAGTGCTCGGGATTGGAGGATTGACGGGGAGTGGGAAGACGGAACTGATGGAAGCTTTGTTCGGTCTTTCTGGGATTCGTCAATCCATCACAATCGATGGAAAAGAACATGTGATCAAAGAACCGGCAGACGCCGTACGTTTAGGGTTTGCACTCGTTCCAGAGGAGAGACGTCGTCATGGATTATTTCTAGACGAGACGATTGAGCGGAACGTGATTGCTGTCGCAGGAAAGGCAACTCGCGTCTCGGACGTATTGGCATCGCTTCGCGTCCGTTATGCGAACGTGAAACAACCGGTTTGTGAGCTGAGTGGTGGAAATCAACAGAAGGTCGTCTTTAGCAAATGGTTACTCGACGACCGAGACATTTATCTGCTCGACGAACCGACAAAAGGAATTGATATCGCGGCGAAACAAGACGTATATGAACGTGTCATCGCACTCGCGAAACAAGGGAAGACCGTGTTGTTCACCTCGAGTGAGCGACACGAGCTCGAACGGGTCGCCAATCGAATTCTTTGGCTCGACCGTGGACAAATTGTAGAGAAAGGAGGCGTGTAAGATGGCACAATTGGTGGTCAAGGAACGAAAACGAATCAGCGGTCATATCGGACAGTATGGGACGTTACTCGCAATCCTTGGTTTGATTGCGGTCTTTACCGTGACGAACGATCAATTTCTGACATACGCAAACTTTAGTGACATCATCAAATCGGTGTCAATCGTTTCGCTACTTGCCCTCGGCGTCACGTTTTCGCTCATCGTCGGAGGATTCGACTTGTCGGTCGGCTCGACGGCGAGTCTTGCGACAATCGGGGCAGCGGCAAGTCTCGTCCTTCATCGACAAGAGCTTCTCGTCGCCCTGCTGATTCCACTTGCACTCGGGATTCTCGTCGGGCTGTTGAACGCGCTCGTCACAATCAAATTCCGATTACCGGATTTACTAGCGACGCTCGCCATCATGTACGTCATTAACGGGATTCAGTTGACGTATACGAAAGGATTCTCGATTTATGACAACATGCCGATTGAAGGGGGGACGGCGCCAGGGCGTTTCATCCCGTCATTTCTATTCATCGGTCAAGGGACGATCGGTCCGATCCCGTTCGTCGCCCTGCTCATGCTGGTGTTCTTTATCGGAGCGCATCTGTTCTTGACTTATACGCGGACCGGGCGTGAATTTTATTACGTCGGGTCGAACGCCGAAGCGGCCCGTCGTTCCGGAATCGCAGTGAATCGCATCAAGTTGTACGCCTACGTGCTCAGCGGATTGTTTGCAGCCATTGGCGGAATCATTCTCGCATCGCGAATCGGGACAGGACAAGTCTCGGCTGGAGCACCTCTTTTGATGGACGCTGTCGCGGCTGCCTACATCGGCTACGCCGTCTTTGGGACAGGGCGCCCGAACGTGATTGGGACATTGATTGGAGCTATTTTGATTGGAATTCTCTTGAACGGACTGACGATGTGGGACGTACCGTATTATGCGCAAGACATCGTCAAAGGGACAATTTTAATTGGAGCGCTCGGTCTTTCTTATATTCAGAAGAAACAGCGGACATGACAAAACCCCCGGACATCAGTTGTTCGGGGGTTCGCTTTGTTCACGTGTCATTGAGAGAAACGGATACACTCCACCGTTCGTCTCCTGCATGAATGTTTTCTGTGGGATGAAGCCGAGTGATTCATACAAACGGATGGCCCGTTTGTTAAACGAGGCGACGGAAAGATATATGGTACGAGTCCCATATGTCGCCTCGATCCAATTTAGGATTGACGTGAGGAATCGATGTCCATTGCCGTTCCCCGTCAAATCAGGGCGCATGCCGAGACCGATAGAAACAGCGTCTACTGATTCGAATTGCAACGTGACAAAGCCAATCAGCTCATTCGTTTCAAGGATGGCGAACGTTGTATCACCTCGCTCATCTGCATCTAAAAATAAGGCGAGATCTTCTTCGTCGGCATCCATATTGTAAAATGCGTAGTCACCTTCATAGCGCCACTCGAAGGCGATCAATTCGGCTTGCTCTTGGGTGAGTGGTTGAAACGTATGGCTCATAAAAATTCCTCGTCTCTGATTGAAGTGGTCATGCTACACTCAAATCGTATCATGAAAACAAGGGGAGGGAACGTGATGGCAGTCAAATTGGACATGGTCGGGATCGTCGTGACGGATATGAAGCGGTCGCTCGATTTTTATCGTGCGCTCGGGTTTGAGATTCCAGAAGCGATGAACGAGGAAGCACATGTAGAGATTGATGAAGGAGGCGTGCGTCTTGCGTTCGATACGGTGGAAGTGGCCGAATCAGTATACGGGGAATGGAAACAGGCAGACGGGCATCGGATCGAGCTTGCCTTCTTATGCGAAAGCCGTGAGTCACTGGATGCTTTATATGACTCAATCCTTGAACAAGGTTATGCGTCACACAAAGCCCCATGGGATGCGTTTTGGGGACAACGTTACGCCATCCTGTACGATGCGGATGGGAATTTGATCAGTTTATTCGCCTCATAAAAATAATCCCGGGCCATGTGGCTCGGGATTATTGATTGTCGTGGCACTCTCCCCATGAACAAAGGGCATTCATGGCAGGTTGAAGGCCGAGGGCATCTTCAGTCAATGAATACTCGACATGGAGGTGCTTCTCGGTCGAATAGTCGACACGGCGAACCATACCGAGTTGTTCGAGTTCACGCAATTGGTCGGTCAACACTTTCCGGCTGACGTCAGGGATCGCCCGTTGAATGTCAGAAAAACGAAGCGGTCCATCTTGAAGCGTACAGTACACTTGAGGGCGCCATTTGCCGCCGATAATCTCGAGTGCACGGTTGACGGGGAACGATGTGGTCATGTTCAAAGAGCCTCACTTTCGGGTAGTTACTTCAATGTGCGTACTTTTTTTCTTGCTTCAATGACAGTATCTTATCGTTATCCGCTAAATTGAGCAAACAAAAAGGAGTAGATGAAACATGACGTATCCAAGAACATTTTCACACATCGGTCTTTCTGTGCCGAGCGTAACCGAGGCCGTTAAATTTTATGAGGACGTGATGGGGTGGTATACCATCATGACACCATCAGACGTCGTCGAGGATGATTCGCCAATCGGCGTGATGTGTACCGACGTCTTCGGACCAGGCTGGGGTAAATTCCGCATTGCCCACATGTCAACAGGCGACGGAATTGGAATCGAGTTATTCGAATTCCCGAATAACGAGACACCAGAAGATAATTTCGAGTTTTGGAAGACAGGAATCTTCCACTACTGTGTACAAGACCCTGATATCGAAGGACTTGTCGAGAAGATTGTCGCCCATGGTGGGAAACAACGGATGCCAATTCGTGAATACTACCCAGGCGAGAAACCGTATCGCATGGTGTACTGCGAAGACCCATTCGGTAACCTCGTTGAAATTTATTCACATTCATACGAACTCACGTATTCGGAAGGAGCTTACTAAACATGAAAGCATGGCTACTCGACCAACCCGGTCTAGAACATCTGCACATTGGAGAAATCGACCGACCGACACCAGGAACGGGCGAACTGTTGATCCGTGTCGAAGCGGTCGCTTTGAACCCGGTCGACTATAAAGTCGGTTCAAACGGAAACCCGAACTGGGCATATCCACACATTCTCGGTGTCGACCTCGTCGGAGAAGTCGTCGAGGTCGGTTCAAGTATCGCCAACATCATTACGGGTTCACGTGTAGCCGTGCATACGGATCTTTCGAAATATGGAGGGTTTGCCGAGTATACGGTCGTTGATGCCCGGGCGTGTGCGGTCGTTCCGCAAGGTGTAAGCGATGAGGCGGCGGCTTCGATTCTATGTGCCGGAATGACGGCTTATGAGGCGGTCATGCAGAAACTGAACACGCGGGATAAGGAGACGATTCTCGTACACGCCGGAGCGGGCGGTGTCGGTGGCTTTGCGATTCAGCTCGCAAAACGCCTCGGTCTGAAGGTATTCACGACGGCATCTCCAGAAAACGTTGAGTGGGTAGAATCACTCGGGGCGGACGTAGTGATTGATTATAACGTCGAGGATGTGACGGCACGCATCATGGAAGAGACGGATGGACGTGGGGTCGACCTGATTTTGAATACGGTCGGACGAGACGTTGCGACAGCTGACCTCGATCGTCTCGCGTTCAGCGGACACCTCGCTTATATCGCCGGTCCACCAGACATGACGAATATGAAAGGATTTTCCTTGTCGCCTTCGATTCATGAGGTGGCACTCGGAGCGGCACATGCGAGCGAGGACGAACGTGCAATTCGCAACTTGGCGTATATGGCCGAAGAGTTGATGAACTTGCTCGATGCGGGTGAATTGAACGATCTCGTCACAGAAGTGTTATCGTTCGACCAATTGAAAGAAGGTCTCGAAAAACTACAAACGCGGAAAGTGCGCGGTAAACTCATCGTCCGGATTCGCGACTGAGTAGAGGACTCCCTGTTATACTGACAGGGAGTTTATTTGTCGAGGAGGGGAATATATGGAGCGATTAGCAGACACGTATCGTCAAACAGCTGTTCAGTTGAGCGGTCATGGCAAACGAGAAATCGGAGTATTGAAGCGTGCGTTTGAGCATGTGCGTGAAGATAAGCCGAGTGATCAGTATGGACAGGGGAAAACGATTCGGCAATTTGAAGAGAAGATGGGACAAGTCCTTGGGAAAGAGTCGGCAGTATTCTTTCCGAGTGGCACGATGGCGCAACAAATTGCGCTACGCATTTGGTGTGACGAGACAGGGAAGATCACGGTCGCGTATCATCCACTCTGCCACCTTGAAATCCATGAACAGGATGGCTTGAAGGAGTTGCATCACATCGAACCGATTTTAGTCGGGGAAGAAAATCGATTGATGACACTCGAAGAGATTCGAGCGTTACCGGATATCGCGTGTCTATTGCTTGAACTTCCACAACGAGAAATCGGAGGGGAATTGCCGACGTTCGAGGAACTTGTGGCAATTCATGAACACTGTCGTGAAAAAGGGATTTATCTGCATCTAGACGGTGCGCGACTGTTCGAATCGCTTCCGTATTACGAAAAAGAAGCGTCTGAAATCTGCGCGCTCTTCGATAGCGTATACGTCTCGTTTTATAAAGGAATCGGTGGGATTGCCGGTGCCATCCTTGCTGGACCAAAATCATTTTGTGACACGTCGAAGGTATGGAAGCGACGTTACGGCGGTGACTTGATCAGCCTATATCCGTATATTCTTTCTTCAGATTATTATTACGAGATGCGGAAAGATAAGATGGCCGGCTATCGGGATTATGCCGTACAACTGGCAGCGCGCTTCAATGAACTCGACGGCGTCTGGACGACACCACTCGTCCCGGTCACGAATATGTTCCACTTACATTTCCAAGGGGGGAAAGAGGAACTCGCTGAACGAATTGCAGGAATTCAAGAAGAGACCGGGATTGGCATCACCGGTTATCTCGTTGAAAAAGATGGGTACTGTTCCACAGAAATCAGTATCGGGGATATGTATGGCGAGATGACTCTCAATCAACTCGATGATCTTTTCAAACAATTCTATACAAGATAAGTGAGGAAACTTAGAGGACCATTGAACTGAACCCTGTTTTACGGACAGTTTAGTAAAAAGTGTCTCGAATTCTATGCGGCGATCAGATGGCCCCGATATTGTTCCGAGGTTATCTTTTTAGATTCCATTGCTTGCGTTCACTGTTGTAATAGTCGACATGGTCTTTCAGGTTTTCAAAGTAGGACTCGATTGGTGCTTTGTCGAGATAATTCCCACGGCGTGATATGGGCTGGGCCAATCCCAGCCCGTGAACCCGTGAGTGATAGGCTGGATGGGTGTAGTGGAACCCTTGGTCCGAATGAATCACCAAACTTATAAGTGGGCAAAACGTGAAGGATCGGCGTATTGGAAGGATGAAGAGAATAAAATAGCCTTAAGATTAACATTTAACTATTTCAAAAAAATGTTATAGGTAGATTTTTTATAATCCATCATTTTATACTTTTTGTAATAATATAATGATGGAGGTATTTAAATGTTAAAAAAAGGAACTTTATTTTTAACGATAGCTTTATTAGTAAGTAATCTAAGTTTAGGAATTCCAAACGATGTGTATGCCAATGAAATTCTTCCAAAAAACATTTCAGATGAGACTATTGATGTAGAGGTCACGTTTACTGATTCTGAAATCAAAGCAATATCTCTCGAACGTGAAGAAATCATTACAGATATTACGAAACAAGTAAAAACGAATCATGCATCACTCGACGAAGTAGTAGCGGAAAGTTTACAAAAGACTCAACAACACACCTTAATAGAAGGTTTGAATGAAGAACTTGAAATGATTAATCTTCCAACTTCGAATGTCACTCTTGACACAAACCTTGATACGGAAACTTATGAAATAAACGATAACTTATCTGTAACTTTTGATGATAATTTTATTATTGTAGATGAATGGAATGAATCAGATGAAATAGAATCCGAAGAAGACGTTGAACCTAACTTCTTCTCGTTCATCCAAAACATATTTTCTAGTCCAGTCCAAGCAGCAGGAACAAGCAAGATTAAAAATGCTTCCAATAGCCGCAGCATCTACGACGCAAGAGCTACTAGTTGGAAATTAGTCACAGCATATATTAGTGCTGAGTTCACTTATAATGGAACTACAGTCACCGCAAGAAGAACTGGGAACTATATGAAGACTGAAAATGGAGGAGGGGTTCTTATCGACATAGTCGATAAGAAGAGTGAAGTCCAAAAACCAAGCAGTTCGAGAAGAGTCGCATACCAAGAAGGGACAGCGATTATGGGGCTCACTGTTAAAGGACACGGTCTCAGACTCCAGGAACGATATCTACGTGTTAACGTAGAGTGTAATGCAAAAGGAATGATTAAAAAAGATTCTATTTTAAAATAATCTGGAGGCATGACATGAACTTTCTTGATTTCGCAGTATTTTTATTACTCTTTATTTCATTCGCAATCTTTATGATTGTTAAATTATTAAAAAAACCAAAGTAAAATACAAAATTGTAATCTTAAATCAATATTATTTTTTCATCGCTAACTAAGATTGACGAATGGTTTTGTTCATATTACGTTGCACTTTAAAAAGCGAAAAATGTGATGAATGGAAAATACTTCTCATCAACTCAATACTGTAACGATTTCAGAAGGTGTATTCTCAATGATAGAGGGTATGCCTTTTAGGTTTAACCATCCAAATAATGAGTTTACTTTTTTCATCAGATTTATTCTTATATTTTCCGAACTTTGCATTCATAAGTACGTGCTCAATCAACGCTAACACTACATGATTTGTTTTTCTTTTATTTTGAAGTCCTCGTGAAGTTGAAATCACTTTTCTTCAAATAAAAATGCATCAACGAAATAAAGGGTGCGCTGTTTTTTCATGGGACGATGTTCTTCAGACATTTTCCCAGACCAACTGGTCAAACTCTTTTGAATAGTGTATTTGTCGACAGCGTTCCGCACCAACGTACGAAGTGACGAACTTTCATTATTATCGAAGCGAGAATTTGAGTGGTGCAGAACATCAATTGATTTCAGCAATCGGGATGTTATCGATTTTGTTCGGCATCAGTACAATTCTTGTAGGAACCCGTTCCTATTTGAAGAAAGTGCATACGATCAACACGCAACAATTCAAATATGCGAAGATGAGTCTCATTGCTTTGGCAATTGGGATGGTCTTCATCTTTTCACTAACCCTCGTCGTGAGCTACTTTTTATTGTGAACGCAATCAGGCACCGTCTCTATTATGAGGCGGTGCCTTGTTCGTTACTGTGTCACAATCGCTTCGAGACGATCGAGTTGGGAAGTGAATCCTTCGACAGCTCCCATATCGACGACTTGTTGGAGGGCTTCCTCGCTTGGAAACTCGGAACGGCTTATGAATAACGTACCTTCTGGTGTATCGAGAAACTCATTTGTGATGGTCATGACAGGCAAGTCTGGATTGACGTGTCCGTCCGCATTCGAAAATGCGTCCGTATAGACGATTCGGGAGTAGGGATCGACATCGATAAAGGTCGATTTTCCCCATGAATCCATACCGTAAAAGTCACCCTGTTCTTTGTCGACGCACGTCATACAGTAGTGCCAAATGCCACCTGGTTTGAAGTCGAAGCTGTATACTTTCGTTTCCCATCCAGCCGGCCCCCACCATTTCTCGAGATGTGCTGGTGTCGAGAATGCTTCAAATACAAGTTGCCGTGGTGCCTTGAATAGTCGCTCCATAATCAAGGTCGTACCCTCTACATATGATTTAATCGTACTCATGTGGTCCATTCTCCTCTCGTTGTGACTCCGCTAAAAACGTTTCCAATCGATCGAGACGCGCCGTTTCCCGGGCAATATAAGTTCGCCAAGCATCTAACGGTTCGAGAGCTTGAGGTTTGAGCGCATAGCGTCGCCGATTGGCATCAACCGTTACCGTGACGAGACCTGCATCATGTAAGATTCGCAAATGTTTCGACGTCTGTGGTTGACTGATTCCAAGTTGTGTCGCTATCATTCCGACCGTCCATTCCTGTTTCCGTAACAATTCAATCATCCGCAACCGGCTCGGGTCGGCTAACGCTTGAAACAAAGAAGCGAGTTTCTCTTCCATCTGTCGTCACCGTCCTCTTAGTTTGGAATATTCCCGATTTAGAATATTCTAAATCGGGAATATAAAAAGGAATTCGTGATGAATTCCTTAATGCCGATAGCCGCGAATCCAAGTCGCCATATAGACAAGTGTCGCGATGATGAGCGTAGAAGCGAGTGCATAGATCGGATAGGCGGGAAGAACGTCTTCAAACAACGGATAAAACATGAACGAACCCATAAGGATTGGAACAGAGATGCCGAACGAGACGTAGGCAGCTTTTGTCGCTTTCGCAGTGATGATTTGCTCACGTTCATCGACTTCACTGAATTCAGTCATGCGGACGGACCATTGAGCGAAGCTTACCTGCTTATTCGGGCGTGTGTTAAACGAGTAGACTGTCCAAACAATGCCAAAAACAACGAGTAAAAGTAAAGGAAGCAGATTGAATTCAACTGAGAAGCGGTCAGACTCGATGACGGTCTTTGACACATCAGATAAAAACGAACTGAACAGAAAAGCCATTAGGACATACAGAATGATGCTTGAAATAGATTGAACGACGACGTGTTTCATTGTGATTCCTCCTCGATTGTGAATATAGACTCGACCGGTTCCTCGAACACTCGCGCGATTTGCATCGCTAACATAAGCGACGGCGTATAACTTCCTTTCTCGAGCGAGATGATCGTCTGTCTCGTCACACCGACCTTTTCGGCCAGGTCGCCTTGGGTTAACTGGTGCCGGGCACGCAGCTCTTTCACACGATTGACCAATGGCATATTGCCACCTCATTTCTAGTTTCTACCACTATTGTAAAACAAACTTTACATAATGTAAAGTGGATTTTACTTTTTAGGAGGTGCTACAATAACGGTATAGTCGAAAGGGGAGATAGCGGATGAAAATGATTGGAGGACAACATCACGTGTCAGCGATGACGGGTGACGCAAAGAAGAACTTACGATTTTATACGGAAGTACTAGGGATGCGACTCGTCAAAAAGACAGTCAACCAGGATGACCCGTCGATGTATCACTTGTTTTATGCAGACGAGACGGGGACGCCCGGAACCGATTTGACGTTCTTTGAGCTACCGTTTCTCGGACAAACGTATCGAGGGTCGAACAGTATTTCTCGCACATCCCTAAGAGTGCCGGACGGGGCACTCGCGTATTGGCAAGAGCGTTTCGACGCGTTTGATGTGGCATATGGGGAAGTCAAATCAGTTCTCGGACGGGCGACGTTGTCGTTTGAGGATCATGAGGGTCAACGCCTCTGTCTTGTGGAAGGGGGGAGCGGGACACCTTGGAAGAATGGTCCTGTTCCAACGGATGTCGGCATCTTCGGTCTCGGATTTAGTGAATGGACGGTACGACGGATTGAGAAGACGGCACGGGTGCTGACTGAAATACTCGGTTATCGATATGTGACGACGTTTGAACGGGATGGTCACGATGTACGTGTTTTTGAGACGGGAGAAGGTGGCGTGGCGACAGAGATTCATCTCGTTGATCGTTCGGATTTGCCATCGGAACGACCAGGACGGGGGAGTGTGCATCATGTGGCGATTCGAGTGAAAGAATCAGACGATATGACGAAATGGATTGAGAAGCTTGACGCACATGGGATCAGCCACTCTGGTCTCATTGACCGCTACTATTTTCAGTCGATCTACTTCCGCGAACCGAGTGGGATCTTAGTGGAACTGGCGACAAATGAACCGGGGTTCGCGACGGATGAATCGGTTGAGACGCTCGGAGAACGCTTGGCATTGCCGCCGTTTCTAGAGGCGAGACGAGCAGAAATCGAAGCGAAACTAAAGCCTTTATAACCGAAAAACCCGACGGCCATTTCAGTCCGTCGGGTTTTGTACGCCTAATAACATGGCAAGTTCGTTCGTTCGATTAGCAACGAGATCGGCAATCGTGTAACGGTCAAGCACATGAAGAAACGCCAGCATGGCCTCATTCAAAACGCCTCGTAAATCACAGGCCGGTGCAATCACGCAGCGACCTTCCCCGAAGCACTCCACGAGTTCGAACGGTTCCATCGTCCGAACGACTTCTCCCACATTGATATCATCCATCGGTCGTGCGAGTCGAAAGCCGCCACCTCGACCGCGCACCGATTCCAAGTAGCCATGTTTTCCGAGTTCGTATACGACCTTCATGACATGATTTTTGGAGATGTCATATTGATCCGCCACTTCTTGAATCGTGACGAGCCGATGTGAAAACGTAGCGCTATACATCAACGTCCGTAGTGCGTAGTCACACGTTTGCGTGAGTCTCATCCATCATCACCTCTTGTTTCATTGTACAAGACAATTCAAAAAAGTGCGATTCGGACAAATGTGAAAGGATGATGGCGAAAATAAGTCGGAAACGTGAAATCAACTTTAAACAAGTATTTAATATATTGCTTTAAAGTAACTTGACTCACATAATGAACGTGTACTGAACAAAAGGGGGAAATTCACATGTTAGATCAACAAACGATTGAGATTGTAAAAGCGACGGCGCCTGTTTTGAAAGAACATGGTGTGACAATTACGAAGCATTTCTATCAACGAATGTTCGAACAAAATCCAGAAGTACGTCACTTCTTCAACCATACGAACCAAAAGCGAGGACGCCAGCCAGAAGCACTCGCGAACGCGGTCTATGCGGCTGCCCTTCATATCGACCGGCTCGAAGCGATTTTTCCTGCCATTCAACCGGCACTCCATAAACATAAGAGTTTGAATATCCGGCCAGAGCATTATCCGATCGTTGGTGAAAACTTACTCGGAGCGATTCAAGACGTCCTCGGAGAAGCGGCAACACCAGACATCATCGACGCATGGGCGAAAGCGTATGGCGTGATTGCAGACGTCTTCATCTCACTCGAGAAACAGATGTATGATGATGCACCGTGGGCCGGATTCAAACCGTTTGTCATCGAAGAAATCATTGTAGACACACCGGAAGTGAAGCGATTCCGTCTCGTCGCAAAAGACGGGGGCGTCGGTACAGCCATTCCAGGACAATACATCTCGGTTCAAGCACGAATTGCGGGAGAGGATATCCTACATCACCGCCAATATAGCGTCATCGATACGACAGAAAACGGGTACTGGATTGCACCGAAAGCGGAAGGTCTCGTCTCGAACTGGCTTCATGAACAGACGGTCGGTACAGAAATCCCGGTGAGTGCACCCGCGGGTGAGTTCATCCTTGAAGCATCAGATCGTCCGCTCACACTCATCGCGGGAGGAATCGGGATCACGCCCCTCTTCAACATGGCGAAGACGGCACTCGAACAAGGACGTTCTGTCACGTTATTGCACGCAGTTCGGAGTATGGATCTTCGTCCGCTTGGAGATGAACTTGATGAACTCGTGGAGGAAGGGCTTCACTTGATCACACACGTGGATGACGTATCGGGTTGTATGAGTGCGATGCAACTCGAGGCACTTGGTGTCGAAGGACATGACGTCTACACGTGCGGACCAAATGCGATGATGGAGACGGTTGTACGTGTGATGCCTCAGGCACGATATGAATTTTTCGGACCGTCTGCTACATTAGCCAGTGGTGTATAAAAAAATATTATAAAAGTAGAATGTGGTTCGGACATCGTTCAAGTGAATGTCTGAACCATTTTTCTATGGACAGCAGGAATACATCGACATATGAAAGAAACTTATACTCAAACTAGAATGGATGGGGACAGGTGAAGAAATGATTGATTACAAGGGAACGGTTGCAATCGAAACCAATCGACTTCTTCTAAGAAAAGTTAGAAAAGACGAAGCTCAAACCATTTTCAATCATTGGCTAAGTGATGATCGAGTGATGGATAATTTAATAAAGGGGGCTCATCAGTCTGTTTCAGAAACAATTAGTAGAGTAAACGAGGTCGTAGAATCATATGATTCATTAGAGTTTTGTTATTGGGGAATTGAACTGAAAACAACGGGGCAATTGATTGGGTCCATTGATTTATTCAATTTTGATAGTATGACAGAGAACTGTGAAGTGGGCTATACCATTGGATACTCATGGTGGAATCGCGGATATGGAACCGAGGCGCTAAAAGCCGTCATTGATTTTGGATTCAAAAGGATGAACATACATAAAATTTCAGCTGCACATAATTTAGATAATCCTGCTTCAGGTATCATCATGAAGAAAAATGGAATGGTGCAAGAAGGAATAGTAAGACATATGATTCGGAATGCTAAAAACCAATATAAAGACTGTGCGATATATGGTTTGTTGCAAGAAGATTATCTAAAGTACGATGAGGAATCATCTTAATCATTCGTTCAGTATGTTGGAAAATACGAACACCCCATGCTTCGCGAATGCGTGCATGGGGTGTTTGAATTAGTACGTTAAACTCGCGGCGACGATGATCCCGACGACGAGTGAGGCGGCGAACAAACTGAAACCGATGGCCATATTGCCGTTCTCGACTTCTTTTTCTAAGTTCACGCCTGGTGTGAGGACGTATTCAAACGTCCAGAACGCCAATACTTGAGCGACAATCCCGACGAGTCCCCAAATGAATGCGTCGAGCAAGTTGACGCTGTTCGCCCAAACCGTATAGATGACGATGGCAAGTCCGAGCGCTTTCCCCCAAAGTTTCAAGGCGACGGCCATATTGCCTTCTTTGATTAACTTACGTTCCGAATATTTGGTCGTCAGTGCGAAGATGATGAGTCCGGCGAGAATGAGGCCGAATCCCGTCCCGAGATGGGCGAGGAAGCTTAAAATTGAATCGAGTGTGATGAATGTCATGAGTTCGTCTCCTTTTGTGTAGGTGTGCCAACGGCTAAGTAGTAAGATTGGTTGTTCGTGATCATGCTACCGGCGCGGACGCCGAGTGCGGATGCGTGTCCATTCAAACAGAAACATCCGACCATATAATGTGTCTCGACACGACCCTTAACGGTCGTCGTCATCCGTGTCGGAAGTTCAATGAACTGTTGGTACACGGCCGTTTCTTCCGCATACGTTTGTAATGCTTCCCGGTGAAACGGTTGGCCATCTTTCGTATACAAGATGACGGAGTCCCCTTCACGTCCAAACGCTGGTTTTTTAACATAATCCGATTCACCGAGAAACGGTGTCTCGTCTAAGTAAGTCGGTAAAAAATACGTAGCGATGATCTTGCGCTCGGCTTCATCAAACAATGTCTCCGTTTCGTACAGTTCCCAAATCAGCGCTTGTACACCTTTTGACTGCATGAGGAACGCAGAGAGAGGGTTGAGCAGCGATACCTGTTTTTGTTGATTGAGTTCAAGTAACCGGATGCCAATCAAGTCGCCGTCTGGTGCCCGGTCGTCTACGAGATGCTCAATCGGATACGTTTGGCGATAAAAGATGTCGATTCGCTCGCCCGATGGCGTGTAGACACCGTCTTCGTCGACGAGTAGGGCGTGCAAGGGTACGAATTCAGATGGTAAATCGAGCGTTTCTTGCAAGAAGCGTGCCGTCCATTTGTCTTCGATGTTGTCTTCATGGGCCGTGAAGACGATTTTTGGTGTACCCTCACGACCGAGTCGTTTCCATGCGGCAACGATGGCCTTCCGCAACTCGGTTTTCAGTTGAGCAGTTGCGTCTCTGTTTGGGTCGAGGAGACCGAACTCAGAAGCAACCACACCATTTACGTCAAACAGTTCCTTAATGAACGTCGGTGTGTCCGCATTGAACTCCATCAACTTGAGTTGACCGTCTTTCATGATCCAGTCGTAACGACCGATGATTGTCTCTTGAGGCATCGTTTTCTCCCGTAAGAACGGCAGGCTCGCCTCGGGGTAACCAAGTAGTCGGAGCGTTTCGTCAGGAAGCGTGCGCAACAGCTGATTCGTCTTCCGAAAAATTGAATCAACCGCCTCGGTCGCTTCTCGAATCAAGTCGACCTGCGAGGCGGGCATGTCGAAACAGTCGTATAGGGCATATTCTTCGTCGTTTAAATCGGGCCAAAAATAAGGGATTTGACTGTAGAGTTCGTCACGCGTCATCCGCCGAATCCACCTTTAGAGCCGCTCCCGAGTCCAGATTTTGACGACCCTGAATTTGAACCGTTCGATACGGCACCGGTCGCGCCGCCGTTCGACTTGTAAGATTTGTAGGTAGAAGAATTTTTTAGTGCACTTTTCGAGCGGAACAGGCTACCGAGTAAGAAGTAGCTACCATAGTGTGGGGACCGATCGTCGTCGCAATAATACGACTCCGTCACGTCATCCCAGTCCCAATCGTCACATTCATAGCCGGTCGGTTCTTCCGGGAGTGACGCTTCGTTATAACTGTCGTCTCCGCAAGCGGCAAGAGAGGTCGTCAATACCGCCGCAGAGAGACCGCTTAAAATTTTCTTACTTGTCTTCATGTTGATTCCTCCAATTCATAGCCAGTCGGTGTGACATAGATGACATACACACCACGATCTTCATCTGTTTCTGCAGAGTCCCGCTCATATTCTTTACCGGCGACGTACAAGTATTGGCTGCCGAGCATAGCGAGCGCATCGAGGTGACGGTCAACGTAATAGGCCTCGAGTAACGGGTTGTCAAAACGGTCATCGAGTGTACGAATCTCGACTTTAATCTCATTCGTTTCGTGTTTGTCCATCGGTCCTTCTGTGTACCGGTCGACATAAATCAAGAAGTATTGATCACCTTCTAAAGCGGATGAGCGTTGTTTATAGGTCATGCCGTCTTTGACGAAAAACTCACATTCACGACGGGCCAGCACTTCATCTAATCCGAGAGACGTGTAATGGTATAGTGGTTCGAACGATAATTCATTTTTATAGAGACGATACTCTAAGACGATGGAGTTCATAAGCCAGTCCTTCCTTTTTTCTTCTTATACGGAATCACGATCAAAATGGTTTCGTGAATCTTTTTGTAGATACGTTTAGTATATAAGAGAGAAGGAGGGGGAAACAGTGCATATCTTATTTCGTTTGTGGAAAGGATTAGCGAAATTATCATTTTTAAATGTCGTCTTGGCGTCGATTGGCATCATCGTCCTAGGAACCGTGCTCGGTTATTGGTTAGAGCCTGAGACGTTCGGATCATTATTTGATTCGTTCTGGTGGACGATGACGACGCTGACGACCGTCGGATATGGGGACTTTTATCCGTCCTCCGTGGCAGGACGATGGCTCGGGATATTCTTGTTCCTATTCGGGATTGGGATTATCGGGGCGTTGATTGGAAAATTGGTTGAAATCGGTGCGACGTTTCAACGGCTAAAACGGGAGGGAAGACTAGTGTATCGTGGAGAAGGACATTATGTGTATATCGGGTGGTCCCCGAAGACGAAGAAGGCAATCGATGAAGTGCTTAATTACGAACGGAAAGCGGAAATCGTCTTGATTGATCAGTTGATGGAGGAGCCGTACGTGCACGATCAAGTACACTTCGTATCAGGGGATGCTTCGGAGGAAGCGGTATTACTGCAGGCGAACGTCTTAAAAGCCCGACGAATCGCCATCTTTGCGGATGCACGCATCACGGAAACGTTACTCGCCGATGGGAAGTCGTTATTGATCGCATCGGCGGTCGAAGCGCTATCGCACGATCATCATGTCGATTTACATACGGTCGTTGAGGTATGCGAAGAGCGGAATATCTCGAAATTCAAACACGTCCGGGTCGACGATTTTATTTTGGCGAACGACTCGGTCTCGCTCTTGATGGCGAAAGCAACGTTGCAACCGGGGACGACGGCGATTTTCCGTCAGTTGTTGAGCAAGCAGTCGGGTGGAAACATTCAGTCACTGAAGCCGAAAGCCGAGTGGCAGAATGTTCGGCAAGCGAACACGGCTTTACTTGAATCAGGGGTGACACTCATCGCCGTCAACGACCGACTAGATGTGGCGACGATGTTAGATGTTCCCCTTCAAGATACAGACATGCTCTATGTCGTCTGTCATGACGATGTATTTGAACGATTATCATAAGGAGTGAGACCATGCACAACGGAACGTTTATCCGAAAGATGACACGCATGCAAAACGTGCAACGATGGGACGAATATGCCCCTCATTATCATGATAACGCAGCGAGTCATAGCTTTCGTGTCGCGGTCTTTAGCTTGATCGCGGCGTATGTGGAAAAAGAGAACGGACGTGAAGTCGATTTGCTCGATTTACTCGGGAAAGCCATTTTCCACGACATGAATGAAGTTCAGACGGGTCCGATTATGCACCGAACGAAAAAAGAACCGACCTTGATCGGTCATATCGAACGGATGGAGCGGACGGCGAGCCTCGGTCTTGTCGAGTTACTGTCGCAGTCGCTGCGTCCTCACTTCCACCGCTTCGTGGTGGAAGCGGAAGATGACTCGTTCGAGGGGCGGATTGTCGACGGCATCGATTCATTCGATGCGATGCTATTCGTGCGACGAGAAGTCGCGCACGGCTCTCCGCATTTTGATGACAAGCTAGAAGAAATGAAAGCCGCACTAAGACATCACCCAATCGATTCGGTCCGTTGGCTGTTTGACCAGGTCGAGGAAGAGACCGATGTGTTGCGGTTCATCGAGAACGTCATGCGGATGGATAGTGTCCGTCGCTGGAAAGGTCGCTTCAACACGATTGACGACAACGATGCGATTCACGGTTTCCGAGCGGCTGCGCTCGGCATGTTCAGCGGGCTCTTAGAGCGTGAGAAGTACGGCGTCGATGTCGATGTCGCCGAGCTTGTCGCTCGTCTTCTCTGTCACGACTTAGTCGAAGGGGTGACTGGGGATGTACTCGGTCCGGTGAAGCATTCGACACAAGAGACGGGGGCAGCGTTTGAGGCATATGAACGGGCAGAAAGCGAACGTCTTCTTGGGCTATTGCCAGAATATATGCAGTCGGCGTTTCGGCGATACATGGCCGACTCGAAAGACGATACGTATGAAGGAATGCTCGTCGATATGATGGACAAACTCGATGCCCTCATCAAGATGAACATGGAGCGCAAGATGAACGGGGCGGAGTATGAGGTCACGTATCGCGAGCAGCTCCGTAAAGTCCAGATGCGCTATGAGAATCCAAGTATGATCTTCTTCCTGGCGTATATTTTGCACGACCTGGATTACGTCACAAGTTAATAACTAGGCGGATGGCACAAGCCATCCGTCTTTGTTTCGTTCGACTGAACTATTCGAATGAGAAATAGTTAGGGAGAGAGAACTGTTTTTTGACGTTGGTCTATGCAACAAAATCAAAAACCTTCACAATAATTAATGCAAGCGCTTTCATTAATTATTTGAGGAGGAATGAAGGATGTTGAAGAAACGACAAGGGATTGCCGTCCTGGCTGGAGTGACATCGATTGCACTGCTTTCAGGGCAACCGGTCGCACAAGCGGCGACCCCGCAGAACGGAACGATGATGCAATACTTTGAGTGGTACGTTCCAAACGATGGACAACATTGGAACCGACTCTCGAACGATTCGCAGCACTTAAAGGACATCGGGATTTCGACCGTTTGGATTCCACCGGCGTATAAAGGGACATCGCAAAACGATGTCGGATACGGAGCGTACGATTTGTACGACCTTGGAGAATTCAATCAAAAAGGAACGACGCGGACGAAGTATGGAACAAAAGCGCAGCTACAGTCGGCCATCTCGAACCTACATGGGAAAGGGATTGGTGTGTACGGGGATGTCGTCATGAACCATAAGGGCGGAGCCGATTATACGGAATCTGTTCAAGCGGTCGAAGTCAATCCTTCTAATCGAAATCAAGAGACATCAGGGGAATATGCCATTTCTGCCTGGACCGGCTTCAATTTCGCAGGGCGGAATAATACATACTCTCCATTCAAGTGGCGTTGGTATCACTTTGATGGAACGGATTGGGATCAGTCACGGAGTTTGAGTCGAATTTATAAATTTAAGAGTACCGGTAAAGCGTGGGACAGTGAAGTGTCCGGTGAGAACGGGAACTACGATTATTTGATGTATGCGGACATCGACTTTGAACATCCGGAAGTACGACAAGAGATGAAAAACTGGGGCAAATGGTATGCGGATTCACTAGGACTAGATGGATTCCGACTCGATGCGGTCAAACATATCAACCATTCCTATTTAAAAGAGTGGGTGACGAGCGTCCGTCAGGCGACAGGAAAAGAGATGTTCACCGTTGCCGAGTATTGGAAGAACGATCTTGGGGCTATCAACGATTATTTGGCGAAGACGGGCTACACTCATTCCGTATTCGATGTACCACTCCATTACAATTTCCAAGCAGCAGGAAATGGTGGCGGTTATTATGATATGCGAAATATCCTAAAAGGCACGGTCGTCGAGCAACATCCGACACTCGCTGTGACGATTGTTGACAATCATGATTCGCAACCAGGACAGTCACTTGAGTCAACGGTCGCGAATTGGTTCAAGCCGCTCGCCTACGCGACCATCATGACACGTGGTCAAGGGTATCCGGCACTCTTCTATGGTGACTACTATGGAACGAAAGGGACGACGAACCGTGAAATCCCGAATATGTCAGCGTCGCTTCAACCGATTTTGAAAGCGCGTAAAGATTTCGCCTACGGCACCCAGCATGACTATATCGACCATCAAGATGTCATCGGGTGGACGCGTGAAGGTGTGGCAGATCGAGCGAAATCGGGACTTGCGACGATTTTGTCGGACGGACCGGGTGGATCGAAATGGATGTATGTTGGAAAACAAAACGCGGGAGAAGTATGGAAAGACATGACTGGAAATAATGGACGTCTCGTGACAATCAATACGGATGGCTGGGGCGAATTCTTCGTCAACGGTGGGTCGGTTTCCATCTATACGCAACAATGAATCAGTTAGACTTGTCTCTAAAGAGGGACGAGTCTTTTTTCTGAATTTTCACCACATAAGTTTTATACGTGATATAATGACCTAGTGTTAATTCTTGATAGGGACGACTTTCCGATCCATGAATTCACATTGAACAACGTTGGTTGTTGGTTTTATCTATATTTTTGCGTTGTGACGCTGTTGAATTCAAGGAGGTTGTGATGAGTAAAGAAAAGATTGCCCAATTAAGAAAGCACGTCTCGCCGTTTGAAAAGTCCGATATTCGGATCAGTGTGCGGCAGATGATCAATACGATTTTACCGTTTCTCGTGTCATGGTTTTTAGCGTATCAACTGCTAAGTGTCTCGATTTTCCTGACATTGCCGTTCACGCTGATTGCGGCAGGATTCGTTGTGCGAATGTTCATCATTTTCCATGACTGTACGCACGGTTCATTCTTTAAGAACAAGAAGGCGAATGCGATTGTCGGAACCATCACAGGGGTCTTGACGTTATTCCCATACGAGAAGTGGAAACGAGAGCATGCGATTCATCACGCCTCGAGTGGGAATTTGGATAAACGGGGTGTCGGAGACATCTGGGTCATGACGATTGAGGAGTATATCGAAGCATCAAAATGGACGCGTCTAAAGTATCGCCTATATCGTCATCCGCTCGTCATGTTCGGCCTCGGGCCACTTTGGCTCATTCTCGTCACGAGTCGTTTCAACCGGAAGGACGCCCGGAAAAAAGAGCGACAAAACACGTATCTCATCAATATCTCTCTCGTCGTCCTATATAGCGTGCTCATCTATCTGATTGGTTGGCAAGCGTTCTTGATCGTACAAGGAACGACGATGTTCATCGCTGGTGTGCTCGGAATTTGGTTGTTCTATGTTCAGCATACGTTCGAAGATTCCTATTTTGAAGATGAGCAGGAATGGGATTACGTAAAGGCAGCCATTGAAGGGAGCTCGTATTACGAGTTGCCGAGAGTGCTTCAATGGGTGACGGGAAATATCGGATTCCATCACGTGCACCATTTGAGTCCACGCGTGCCGAACTACCATTTAGAGAAGGCACATACATCAACACCACCATTACAGCGGGCGACGACGATTGGATTATTTTCAAGTCTGAAATCGTTACGCTACAAATTGTATGATGCGAACAATAAAACGTTCGTCACGTTCCGGGAAGTGCGCCATCTCTTGCGCCGAGCGAACGCAGCTTAAAAAAAGATTGTCCCTTTTTTACAAGGGACAATCTTTTTAGCGTTTCCAGACCCATTCATCACTCTCATACTTTTGAATGAGAAGATCGATTTCGGCTTGCTGTTCTTTCGTGAAGACGAGCGGTTCGAACGTCAACGAGAAGGCGTCCTTGAAGCCCGTCTCGAACGCGGCCGCCACTTCATCGAATGTGACGAAGCGCTTTAAGGTGTCGTTTAAGGCGACGGCTTTTTCGCTGAAGCGTTCTTTGGCTTCTCGTTTCTCCGTCTCATTCATCGCGAAACAGTCGAATAATACCTCATCATCGACAGAGAGAGGGATCGACCCATGTTGAAGCACGGCGCCTTGATGACGCACTTGTGCGCTACCCGCAATCTTCTTGCCGTCGACAGCAAGCTCGTAGTACGAGGCAGCGTCGAAGCAGACGGCCGATTTTGGTTTACGGAGCGCTTCGCGGTCCTCTTCCGTCAACGGTACCGAAAATTCAGCAGGGACGCCAAGTTCGTGATACCCGCGACGGACTCCTTCCGTGAGTAGGCGATAGCTCTCGATAATATTCGTCGGAAGGGCAGGGGTCGATTCTGGTAAGATGACGCTATACGTCAACTCGTCCGCGTGCAACACGGCCCGTCCCCCCGTCAAGCGACGAACGACCGGAATCTTGTTCGCTTCGAGGGCGTCACGATCCAAGTCACGCGTCGCCCGCTGGAAACGTCCGACGCTGATTGCATGAGGTGCCCATGAATAAAAACGAAGCGTCGGTTTGAGTTCCCCTTTCGCGACCCAATTGGCGATGGCTTCATCAATCGCCATATTTTCGGCCGGTGAAGTCGATTCAGTTCTAAGTAAGTGCCACGTCGTACCAGTCATAATCTCTCTTCTTTCTGTTAGTCGATTGGCAACATCGTGTGGCGACGTGCCTTGTGTACTTGTTCATCCGCATGGTATGACGAACGGACGAGTGGACCTGCCTCACAATGTGAGAATCCTTTTGATAGAGCAATCTCTTTCAACTCGGCAAACTCATCTGGATGGTAGTAACGTTCGACCTCGAGGTGTTTCTTCGTCGGCTGCAAGTATTGACCGAGCGTCAAAATATCGACGTTATGCGCGCGGAGGTCATCCATCGCTTCAATCAATTCCTCTTTCGTCTCACCAAGCCCGACCATGATCGATGATTTCGTCGGGATATCCGGATTCAATTCTTTCGAACGCTTCAAGAACTCGAGTGTCCGGTCATACGTTGCTTTCGCACGGACTCTCGGTGTGAGGCGGCGGACTGTCTCTAAGTTATGGTTCATGATGTCTGGGCCCGCATCGATCAACGTCTGCAAGGCAGAGAAGTCACCCATCATGTCCGACGGGAGCACTTCAATCGATGTCTCTGGGTTCATGGCACGGACCGCGCGAACCGTTTCGGCGAAGACGGTAGCCCCGTAGTCGTTCAAGTCGTCACGCGCGACAGCCGTGATGACGACGTGTTTCAAGTTCATAAGTCGAACCGATTCGGCGACACGTTTCGGCTCTTCCCAATCGAGCTCGTTCGGCTTCCCGGTCGTGACAGCACAAAAACGGCAAGCACGTGTACAGATGCTCCCGAGAATCATGAAAGTCGCGGTCCGACGTACCGCCCAACATTCATGGATGTTCGGACACTTCGCTTCCTCACATACCGTATGTAGATTTTTCTCACGCATCATTTTCTTCAGACCGGTGTATGTGTCATTCGTGTTCAATTTAATTTTTAACCATTCCGGCTTGCGCTTCAGTTCCCCTCTTGCCACAATAATTTCCCCCTTTTTGAAAGTTAACCTGTATCGAATTGAGTTTACCAAAAAACGAATCAAAAACGAACCACGGAAATTATTGGTTTTGCCAATACAGTTGACCGTGTATCAAAACAGAAACATTATTTCAAAATGGTTACGCTTTCACGTGAACAATTGTTTCTAAAAAGTGGAGTTGCTATACTGTTGTTGACCACCTGAATAAGGACCAAATGTAACTGATACGATCAGGCATGGGGTGAACGAGCGTTGATGAGGCAACGCTTCTTCCTCCATGCCTTTTTGTTTAGGGGTCAGCCAAATTTGACTAAGGGGAGTGGGAACATGAACAAGGCACTGAATTGGACGGCAACACTCGGATTGACGACGACATTGCTCGTCTCTTCGATTCCGGCGGCAGACGCGGTCGTGGCAGAAGGGACGCCGACGATGTCGATTGAACAGCGCGTCAGCACGAAGCTAGAGTCGATGACACTCGAACAAAAAATCGGGCAGATGATTATGCCAGACTTCCGATTATGGAACGGAGCGAATCATACAGCACTTGCACCGGAAGTGGCGCGAGTCATCGATCGTTTTGACCTTGGAGGCGTCATTTTATTTGCGGAAAACGTGAAGGAGACAGAACAGACGACAAAACTCGTTCATGACCTTCAGGAGGTCGTGAAACAAGATACGAGCAATGATATCCCGTTATTCGTCACGATTGACCAAGAAGGTGGGATTGTGACACGTCTTGGAACGGGAACGAATTTACCGGGGAATATGGCGCTTGGGGCGACACGCAACCGTCAATATGCCTATGACGCAGGGGAAATCATCGGTTCTGAATTGCACGCACTCGGGGTAAACGTGAACTTCGGACCAGTGTTAGACGTCAACAACAATCCAGGAAACCCGGTCATCGGTGTCCGTTCGTTCTCGAGCGACCCTGAGCTAGTCGGTGAACTCGGTTCAGCCATGACACAAGGTATTCAAGACCAAGGTGTTGCCGCAACGGCGAAACATTTCCCAGGTCATGGGGATACGGCCGTCGACTCGCACTATGGGTTACCGGTTGTCGATAAGTCGCTCGACGAGTTACGCGGACTCGAGTTGTTACCGTTCAAACGCGCCATCACGGAAGGAATCGATATGATCATGACGGCACATATCGGAATGCCACAAATCGAGGACGAGGTCGTCGAATCGGATCGCGGCACGTTCCCGCTACCGGCAACGCTATCAGACGATGTCATCACGGGAGTACTTCGTGAAGAGCTTGGCTATGAAGGAATCGTCGTGACGGATGCACTCAATATGCAAGCCATCGCAGACAATTTCACGGAAGCAGAGGCGGTCATCAAGACGTTTGAAGCGGGCGTCGACATCGCACTCATGCCGACGATTTTACGCTCAGAGGCGGACGTGAGCAAACTCGAGGCGATCTTTGAGGAAGTGATTGCAGCAGTAAACGATGGGCGCTTATCAGAAGCGACCATCGATGAATCAGTGGAACGCATTTTAAAATTGAAGGCAGAGCGTGGGATTTGGGAAGAAACGATGGACTCCACTACACTCGAGGCAAAACTCTCAGGAGCGAATGCGACGGTAGGAAGTGCCGAGCATAAAGCGAAAGAACGTGAAATTGCGGAAGCGGCCGTCACTCTCGTGAAGAATGAGTTCAAGACACTCCCGTTCAAACCGAAAAAAGGGGACACGGTGCTCGTCTTGTCGCCAGCGAAAGATCAAACAGACAGCATGGTGAAGACGATCAAGTCACTCGAGAAGAACGCTGGGAATATGAAAGGCGTGAACGTCATCACGGCCAACTATTCGGCGTCAACGCCACACTTAACGCAAAATCCGGAGCTTCAGCAAAAAGTCGAGGCAGCCGATTACATCATCGTCGGCTCGAACGTGAACAACAGCGCCAAATTGAAGCCGACATCAGCTGATCATTACGTGCCGGCCGAGGTGTTCCGTTACGCCAATGATACAGGGAAGAAGTCAGTCTTACTCAGCTTGCGCAACCCATATGATGTTGCCGTTCAGACGGATGCTCCGGCGCAGCTCTTGATCTATGGGTTCAAAGGCGACCCGAACGGACCGGACTCGGAAGCAGGGAACTTGAAATCGGCCGGACCGAACTTGCCGGCTGGCATTCGTGCCATTTTCGGCGAAGTGAAGCCGCAAGGGAAGTTGCCGGTAGACGTACCGAAGTTTGCGGACGGTGTGTTCCAAGCCGAAAATTACGCGCAGTTCGGTGATGGATTGAAAAACTGGAATCGCTAAACGAAAATGAGCTCGCCCGAAAATCGGGAGAGCTCATTTTTCATGCCTCTAAATAGGCGATGACGAGTAGACCTGGACCGGTATGGGCACCGATGGCAGAGCCGACAAGTGTTTTCGTGATGTGTTTCGGTTGAACATGTTCAAGGACCATCTTCTCGAACTGTTCCGCTTTTTCAAGGTCGTCACCGTGACCGATGAAGAGGTCCCCGTTCTCGACGAGTGACTTCGACTCCATCGTCCATTCGACCATACGGCGCATGACCTTTTTATGACCGCGTACTTTTTCAATCGGGACGAGCTTGCCGTCCTCTACCGTCAATAACGGTAGAATCGTCAATAAGTCTCCGATAAAAGCACTCGCTTTCGACACACGTCCGCCTCGCATCAAATATTCGAGCGATTCGACCGTGAACAAGTGACGGACTTTGCCGACGAGAGAAGCAGCATATTCCACTGTTTCTTCATACGTATGATCTTGGCTATACGCTGCGACCGTTTTGACGAACAATGCTTGTCCGACAGAGGCTGTCCGTGTATCGAGAACCTTGAATGAACTGTCCGGATATTCTTCTTTCAACATTTCACCGACCATGACAGCGGTTTGGTATGTACCGGAGAGTTCTCCGGAGAAAGCGAGATATAAGAACGGGATTCCAGACTCGAGGTGTTGACGGAAACAATGTTCGATTCGTGATGCCTCGATTTGGAACGTCTTCGGCGTCTTGCCTTGACGCATCGCTTCGTACACTTCGATGGATTGAATCGTTTCCCCGTCTAAAAATTCTTCGTTGTCGATGATGACACCGAGCGGTAAAATCTCAAGACCGAATTCGATAATTTGATCGTGAGTCAAATCAGCACCGGTATCTGTAATCAGTTTAAACATTGGATGAATCACTCCTCTGTTAATTGTTGTTCAATGTCGCGTAACGGTTCATTCCGTTTCCACATGCGTTCGAACTGACTTGTGAACATCGTTTGTTCGTCAGCCGTTAATGTCGCGTTTTGGAGCGAACTGACAGTGGAAAGAACGCGGTAGGCCCGAGTCAGGACATCTTGCACGGTGAGTGGAATCCCAAGCAAGTCTTCAAGCGAAGCCATCGTTTCCGGTACAATGGTCGGGTACGTGAACTTCGTCGCTTCCCCTTGGATGGCAAGGTCGTAAAAGTCGCGGATGATTTCAGCACGTGCGCTCCCGCTCTGTCTCACGCTCAAATAAATTTGAACGGCGACACCGCCACGAACGCGTCGTTGCGAAATGCCGGCGAACTTTTTACCGTCAATCGACAAGTCGAAACTTCCCGGACAGTATGAACCGACGACTTCACCGGGAACGATGTCATTCGTGACATCCTGAAACATGTGTTGAATGAGCGAGGTCATGGCCTCATAGCCGCTGTCGATTTGAATCCCGTCCTTCTCGGGTAAAATTAACGAAAGGTTGAGGACGTCATCGTCTAGCACGACGGCTAACCCGCCTGAGTTTCGGACGACGGGACGGAATCCCCGCTCATGTAGATAACGAACACCCTCTTTCAGGTGTGGCAGTCGGGCGTCTTGGATTCCGAGGACAATCGTGTCAGTGTGCACCCATGCCCGCAAGACGGCACCTCGTTCTTGCGTTGACGCACATAACGTATCATCGGTCGCAAACGATTGTTCCGCTTGAAACATCGGGCCGAGACTCGATTGATCGATGATGCGATAGCTCGGTTGTCTTAATAATGGATGAATCATATACATTAATTCCTTTTCACAAAAAATTTTCCTTCTCATTATAGCATGGAGGGAACGATTCGTTTGAAGTCGAATCTAGAACATAACGAAACGTAGGAGGGCATGTCATGTACTCGTCACGAGGACAACTATCTGGCTCGAAAGTATTTAAGGATCCGGTACATCGATATATTTATGTTTACGATCACCTCATTTGGGAGCTGATCAATACGAAAGAATTTCAGCGGTTGCGTCGCATCAAACAACTCGGTACGTCTTTTTTGACGTTTCATGGGGCGGAGCACACCCGATTCCATCATTCGCTCGGCGTATACGAAATCGCACGCCAGTTGATCGATCAGTTCCAACAATACCCGGAATGGGACGACCGTGATCGTGAGTTATTGTTAGCGGCAGCGCTCTTGCATGACGTCGGACACGGTCCATTCTCGCACGCGTTCGAACACGTCTTTTCCGTTCGGCATGAAGTGTGGACGGAACGAATCATTTTAGGGGATACCGAAGTCAATAAGGTGTTATCTGAGATGGGTGTCGGGTTTGCGGAAGAAGTGGCCTCGATTATCAACAAGACGCATCCGAATCGCTTGATCGTCAATATGCTCAGCTCGCAGCTTGATGTTGACCGGATGGACTATTTATTGCGCGATGCTCACTTTGCGGGTGTCAGTTATGGAAAGTTTGACTTAGAACGCATGTTACGCGTCTTGCGCCCGGATGAAGACCAAGTCGTGGTCAAACAGTCGGGTATGCATACGATTGAAGATTACATCATGCGCCGCTATCAAATGTATTGGCAAGTATACCTGCATCCGGCGACACGGTCGAGTGATCTTCTCTTAAAAGCGATTCTTGAGCGGGCGCAGGAACTCTATGAGAGTGGTTATAAGTTTAACATGACGCCGAAACATTTCTTGCCGATTTTTGAACGAACGGGTATGTCACTCGAACAATATTTGAAATTGGACGAGACGGTCGTCTACTTCTATTTCCAAGAATGGATGGAGGAAGACGATGCCATTTTAGCTGATCTTTCAAGTCGTTTCGTGAATCGCCGATTATTAAAATATAAAAACTTCCCGGAAGCGAATCGCGTCCGTTATATGGAGCGCCTGCGACAGACGATGGAGACGATCGGGCTACCGCCGACATACTATCTGCTTGAAGACCAGTTGAGTCAGCTACCTTATGATTTATACAAAGGGCAGGGTAAGTATGAAGGAATTTATCTACAGATGAATGACGGGGAGCGCAAAGAGATTTCAGAGGTTTCGATGCTCGTTCAATCGATTTTGAACTCGAGGCAGTCGGATGAGAAAATCTATTACCCGGAAGATGTGTTGTTGAATTTAAAAGATCATGCGAACGAAAAATCGTGGATATTATCAACATTAAAAGACGATTGAACACGCAAAGGGGCGTGACACGATGGAGATTGCGACACTGATTGGTGGAATCGGGATTTTTTTACTCGGGATGATGTTACTGACGGATACGCTCAAAAAATGGGCGGGGACACGATTACGTCATCGGTTGAATCAGTTCACCGACGGATCGATATCTGGAGCGGCACTCGGTGCAATGTTAACAGCCTTATTCCAATCTTCTTCGGTCATGACGTTGATGACGATTGGGTTTGTGAGTGCAGGACTCCTCACGTTCACACAATCGTTGCCGCTCATCATTGGGGCCAATGTAGGGAGTGCGACGACCGGGTGGATCATTGCCGTCCTCGGCTACAATTTAGACGTGCGCCAGTTGTTTCTGCCGCTCATTGGAATCGGGATGGCGGTTCGTCTCTCCCGTCCGCGCCTTCGCCGTGTTGGACTGTTTCTCGTCAGTATCGGGTTGATTTTTGTTGGCATTGGGACGCTACAAGAAGCGATGCGGGATGTCGTCACGTTCTCGTTTGGCTCGGCCGGTGAGATGACCGTTCTGCATCAGGCCGTTCTGATTGGAATCGGGTTCATGATGACCGCCGTCCTTCAGTCGTCGACGATTGGACTCGTGTTAACGATGACGGCCCTTGCGACAGTGGCGATTTCACTCCCGCAGGCTGCTTATTTGGTGCTCGGTCAGAGTGCGGGGACGAGCCTTGTCGTGGCACTCGGTTCGCTCGGAGGGTGGAAATCTGCGCGGCGTATCGTGTTGGCTCACGCCATCTACCATGTATCGATTGTCCTCATCGGGTGGCTCACGTTCCCTGTTCTCTTCTCTGTGGTGAACCGAGTAGCGGATTGGTTCAACTGGAACGATTTGTTACGCCTTGCCTTGTTCCATACAACCTTCCATTTACTCGGGGTGCTCCTATTTTTGCCGTTTTATAAGCCGTTTGCGCGTCGATTACTGAAGTGGATTCCGAGTCGCTCTGAAAAATTGACGCGTCTGCTCGACAAAAATATGTCGCAACTCCCGACCGTTGCTTTGGAAGCGGCACGACGTTCCCTACTCGAAATCGAACGTTATTTAGGGAACGAGACCGAGTTGCTCGTCCGTGGGGGGCGTCTTCGTGAGGATGAATTGATCCTCGTCGATAAGACGTTGAGCGATGTTCGCGTCTTTTTAAGTACGATTCGTCTTGAGGATGAGGGGAAACAAAATGATTATGGCCAACATCTCTCCCTCTTGCATACAATTGATCATCTCGAACGCTGGTTGTATGTCTTGCGAGAGGTCGAACCGGTCCACGCACTTCGGGACACCGACTTTTTGACGGCACGAGAGCTGGTCTTACATGAACTTGACCTTGTGAATCAACTGAATCATCACACGCCGCCGGAAGATTCGAAGATGTGGAAACAGGCCTCGAAACAACTGGCGGAGTATCGGAAAGCACATCGTTCGGAACTGTTAGAAGAAACAGCGGCGAACCAAATGGAGATGGACCTGACGATACAAAAAGTGCAAGTGTTGCTTTGGCTCGACCGTATCGGCTACCACATCTGGCGAGCGACTCGTCACTTGATTAAACCGACTGTTCCGAGCGAGCGGTTCGACGTGAATAGGGAAGATTGAATGAGAAATGGAGGAATAAAAATGGCAACATGGGTGACGCATTTTCGAATAGCGGAGAGGATTCTTGAGACGGATTCCTCGTTTGACCGTCTATCTTTTTTAGTTGGGAATATCGGTCCGGATTGTGGACTGGTCGGAGCGGACGGACGTCCTGAACCACCGAAAACCATCACGCATTTCAAAACGGAGAACGGGATCTCGTCCGACTTGTTCAAAAAGACATACTTGACCGACCCTGAGCGATATACGAGCGCCGAATGGTCTTATTTAGTCGGTTACTACTTTCATCTGGTCACAGACGAATATTGGGTGCGGTTAACACGTGCGAAAAAGGAAGAACCGATTGTAAAGGCAATCGCCGGGACACCAGACTATACCCGTTTAGTCAAAACGGACTGGTATGGGATTGATTTTGAGTACTTGGCAAAACATCCGAATCATATCTTTTGGACGGACTTCCGTCACATCACGTCGTTCGCAGACGTCTTACCGTTTTTTCCTCAAGGACAGACGAAAAAACAAATTCAGAACATCACATCCTTTTACGAGACACATCCGTTCGACCCGCAACATACATATATGTATATGTCTCCTGAAGAGGTTGATGATTTCATTGAAGAGGTTCTTTGTGGGCTACAAGCGAAGATTCAAGAAGTTCAACGGATACATTGTTGATACGGTGCTTAGACGAAAAACGGACTCCATATTAGGAGTCCGTTTGTCACTTATTTCTTATCCGCATGCATCACACCGGCTTGACCGTAATGTGTCGCATCCATCTCTTCGATGAAGACGGTGATGTTCTCTTTTGGCGCGTTCGTCGTTTCGGAGACGGCGTCCGTTACTTTTTCAATCAACGCACGTTTTTGCTCTACAGTACGACCTGGGAGCATTTTTACCGTTACATAAGGCATGGGTTGTTCCTCCTTTTATGAAGTCTCTTTCATTGTAGTGAATCCACATCCTCTAGAAAAGAAAATTCTCATCTATGGAGAAACATGAGCTCACTTTTACTGGATTTGGGGTAATAAACAAGACAGAGCGAATGTAGGAGGAATCGGGATGAAGTGGAAAGGGAGACAACAGAGCCGGAACGTTGAGGATCGACGCGGGCGTAGCATCGGAGGAAAGGGCATTGCCGGAGTCGGTGGTGGCCTCGGATTGATTCTCGTCATCGTCTTTACATTGTTGAACGGGGGCAGTACAACGGACATCGTCAATAATATCGGACTCGGGGAACCTCAATCAGAAGGAGCATATACAGGAACGGCAAGGGAAGAGGAGATGGCAGACTTTGTAGCGGTCGTCTTAAAAGATACGGAAGAAGTATGGACCGACATCTTCGCTGAAAACGGGATGACGTATGAAGAGCCGACGCTCGTCCTATTCTCCGGACAAGTTGAATCCGCTTGTGGCATTGCTGGGTCTGCCGTTGGTCCGTTCTATTGTCCTGGCGACCAAAATCTATATATCGATTTGAGCTTTTACGATGAACTGAGCCAACGTTTCAATGCACCAGGTGATTTTGCGATGGCCTATGTTGTCGCCCACGAAGTCGGACACCATGTCCAAACGCTTCTCGGGACGACTGAAGAGATTATGCCGCTTCGTAACGAGATGAGTGAGACCGAGTTCAATCGTTATCTCGTCCGATTCGAGTTACAGGCAGACTATTACGCGGGCGTTTGGGCCCATCATGCACAAGGACTCGGCTATCTTGAGGCTGGGGATGTCGAAGAAGCGATGAACGCCGCCCATCAAATTGGGGATGATACGTTACAGCGTCAGTCACGTGGATATGTGACACCGGATTCGTTTACACACGGGACGTCGGAACAACGTATGCGATGGTTTGAAAAAGGGTTCGAGAACGGTGCCATTCAAGGCGGGGACACGTTCAATTCGAACAATTTATAGGTCGGGCGTACGCTCGACCTTTTTTAGGTGATTGGAATATGAGGAAAGAATCCGCTATCATAAAGGGACAATAGTAGCAGGAAGGGGATGACCCGATGGAATCCTTACTTACGAAAATTGATTTAGCGAAAGAGGATATGACAGCGGTCGAAAAGAAGATCGCAGATTATATTTTGTCCCACTCAACGCTCATTCCAAACATGACAACAAAAGAACTTGCCCAAAAGACGGATGTGTCCGAGGCGAGTATCGTTCGTTTCGCTCGAGTCGTCGGGATTGATAGTTTTAAAGCATTTAAACTAGCCCTTGTGAAAGACTTGGCCGTCACGGAGACGACATTGACGGACTTCAACGTCCTCCAGCAAAAAGATACACCGTATGACTCGTTCCAAAAAGTCATTCATGTGAACAAGGTAGCCATCGAAGCATGTGCCGAAGCGATGGATAAACGAGAGCTCGAACATGCGGTAGATTTGTTCGCGCGTGCGAATCGTGTCGTCTTCTATGGGGTCGGTGGTTCATCAACGGCAGCCATCGATGCACACTATAAATTCACAAAACTTGGCTATGCGGCCACGACCTCTCCGGATTTTCATTATATGCTGTCGCTGATTCCGCATTTAGGAAAGTCTGATGTATTCGTCGCAATCAGCACGTCAGGACGAACAAAAGATGTACTCGAACTCGTTCGATTTGCGAAAAAGAAACGAGTGCCTGTCATCGCCATCACCAATTTAGATAAATCACCACTCTATCGGGAAGCGGACGTACGACTCTGCACACCGAACGTTGAGAGTGACTTCCGAATCGCAAGTATCGCCTCACGGATGACGCAATTGACGATTGTCGATACGTTATACATGGGTCTCTTGCACCGAAAGGGAGAAGGGTTGATTGATCGATACGCTGAAGCCCGGGATGAGATGGTGAAATTGCGCCGATGATTCGACTATACACTGCCGAGGATCGACTGGCGTTAGAAGATTTTTTAATGTGTCAACATACCTTCGCTCGGTTGAATAAACAATCTGTCGAGATGTTTCGTGACGAGAACGTGGCGGATTTTGAAGAAGAAGGTACCGTTAGCCTGATTTTTCGCGACAAAGAGCGGATCGTGGCAATTGCCGACCTCTTGAAAAAACACCCGGTCGATGGTTCGCTTTGGCTTGGTTTGTTCGTCGTTGAAGAATCTCTTCACGGGACGGGCTTGGCGCAAACGTTGTATGATCAATTGGAAGATCAATATATGCGTCCATATCAAACGGAATTTCGGTTAGGGGTGCTTCCTCATAATGAGAGGGCACAGCGATTTTGGAAACGGAACGGGTACGTATATGAAAAGGATTCGGTCACGAATAAAGGGACTCGCGTGCACGTCTTGAAGAAACGACTCATTCGCCCAGAGTGAGTTTTTCTTTTGTGGTAATTGAAACTAAATTTCATAAATATTAAATAATAAATTGACTTTAAGTTTCAATGTAGTACGATGAAATCATAGAGAAGAAAGGATGGTGGCGATGCTAGATAAATTGGCTACAGAAAGACGGAATGAACGAACGATGCACCTAGACGAGATGTCGATTGAGGAACGATTGACGATTATGAATGCAGAGGATCAAACAGTCCCTCAAGTGATTCAAGAGCAGCTCCCGGTCATCACACAAGTCGTAGAGCGGGTCATCGCATCCTTTCGTAAAGGCGGTCGCTTGATTTATATTGGGGCAGGTACAAGCGGACGTTTAGGGATTTTAGACGCTGCAGAGTGTGTGCCGACGTTTGGCGTGTCACCCGATCAAGTCATCGGATTGATTGCAGGTGGCGAACGTGCGCTCATTCAGGCCGTCGAGGGAGCGGAAGACAGTAAGGAATTGGCGGTCACAGATTTGAAAGCGCTTCATTTAACGGCTGAGGATACGGTCGTGGGGATTGCGGCGAGCGGTCGGACACCATACGTGGTCGGAGGTCTAGATTACGCCCGAGAAATCGGTGCCACTACTGCTTCGATATCATGTAATCGTGATGCAATCATCAGCCGACATGCGGATTATCCCATTGAAGTGGAGACAGGACCGGAAGTATTGACCGGTTCAACGAGATTGAAGGCGGGAACAGCACAAAAATTGGTCCTCAACATGATTTCGACGACGTCGATGATTGGAGTAGGCAAAGTGTATCAAAACTTGATGGTCGATGTGCAACCGACGAATGAAAAGTTAGAAGTGCGTGCCAAACGGATGATTGCAGAAGCGACAGGGGTCGACATGGAAACGGCCGCGCGTTATTTTGTGTCATCTAAAGGGCACGTCAAAACGGCAATCGTCATGATTTTAGCGGACGTCTCTTATGAGGAGGCTGTCAAACGATTAGAGCGCGCGAACGGATTCGTCCGCGAGGCGCTATAAGGGGGAAATCGAGATGAAAAAAGAAGAGGTTTTAGCACGGGATATCCTCGCACATGTCGGGGGGAAAGAAAATATCCGTCAACTCGCGCACTGTATGACGCGTGTCCGATTGACATTGAAAGATGGGACGAAGGCAGATATTGACGCATTGAAGAAGATTGATGGGGTCATGGGTGTCATCGATGATGAGACGCTACAAATCGTCGTCGGTCCAGGTACCGTGAATCGGGTCGCGGATTATATGAGTCATGAGACGGGACTTGCCATCGGGGAAGAGTCAGTGGATGCGAATTTGACGTTAGAGGAACGTGCGGCGGTTGAACGCCAAAAGGTGAAAGAAAAGCAAAAGTCACCGTTCAAACGATTCCTTCGTCGCCTTGGGAACATCTTCATCCCGCTCATTCCTGGACTTGTCGCCTCGGGGATCATTAACGGGGCTGCGAACTTTGCCGTCAATGCCGGCGTCGACCGGACGGAGACGTGGATGCAGATTCTACTCGTGCTCGGAAGCACGGTATTCGCGTATTTGGCCATCCTTGTCGGGTGGAATACGGCAAAAGAGTTTGGGGGGACCCCGGTACTCGGGGCGATTGCAGGGGGAATTCTGTTCAACCCGCTCCTCGCGGACATCGTCATTTATGGGGAACCGCTCGTCGTCGGGCGTGGTGGATTATTCGGGGTTATTTTTGCCGGTTGGCTCATGACGTATATCGAGAAACACATTCGTCGCTTCATGCCGGTATCCATTGATATTATTTTCACACCACTCTTTACTGTTCTCATCGTTGGATTTACAGCACTCTATGCAATCATGCCGGTCGCTGGCGTATTGTCAGACGGTATCATGCGAGGAATCAATGCGACGCTCGAATTTGGGGGACCCGTCGCAGGGGCACTCTTGGCCGGATTCTTCTTACCGCTCGTCATGGTCGGATTGCATCACGGGTTGACGCCAATCCATTTGGAACTGTTGAACACGGTCGGGACGACGGCCCTTCTCCCAATCTTGGCGATGGCCGGTGCGGGTCAAGTCGGTGCGGCGCTTGCGATTTTTGTGAAGACACGCAACCCACGCCTTCGTAATATTATCAAAGGGGCCATCCCCGTAGGTTTCCTCGGAATCGGTGAGCCGCTCCTGTACGGGGTCACGCTTCCCCTCGGACGTCCGTTCTTGACAGCGTGTCTCGGGGCCGCTGTCGGTGGGGCTTTCCAAGCGACAATGAAAACAGCGGCGCTCGGAATCGGTGTATCCGGTCTATCGCTCACACCGCTCATTGATAATGGCATGTATTTGACGTACATCGCCGGACTATTGATTTCGTATACGGCAGGTTTCTTGTTCACTTATTTCTTCGGTTTCAAAGAAGAGATGGCGGATGGGATTTAACAAGAAAAGATGGCTCGAATCGAGTCATCTTTTTCTCTACTTTCGGAAAGGGGGATTCACATGAGAGGAATTTCAATATACTTAGGCGATGAACTGACACCCGATTCAATTGCTTGGATGGAACGTATGCGAGAGAGTGGTTTCACGAGCATCTTTACGTCGCTTCATATTCCGGAAGACGATCCGACAATCTACACGGAACGACTCCAGCAGTTAGGTGCGTTAGCGAAACGTCTTGAAATGGAGCTCGTGGCGGATATCGCCCCATCGTCTCTACGGGCGCTCGGTAAGACCTGGGACGATGCCCATACGCTGTTGGAGTGGGGCGTCACCGGGTTACGTGTCGACTATGGCGTCACACCGAAACAAGTGGCAGACTTGTCACGACGTATGATGATCGCCCTCAATGCGAGTACGCTCACAGAAACAGAACTTGAAGAGATGTTACGACAAGGGCTTCGACGTGACCACGCCGAAGCGTGGCATAACTTTTATCCCCGTCCCGAAACTGGACTCGACCGTTTCTGGTTTGACGAGAGAAACGCCTGGTTACATGCGCGAGGGGTTAAAGTTCAAGCGTTCATCCCGGGAAATGAACAGTTACGTGGACCTTTACATGAGACGTTGCCTACACTTGAAGAACATCGTTGGAAATCTCCATTTTCTTGTTATCTTGATTTGCATAAAACGGTCGATCGCGTCTTGATTGGTGACCCGCGTGTGACAGATCAGACGATGCGACAGTTTCAGGCGTACGACGAGGGCGTCATCGTTCTTCGAGCGACCACACGAAATCATGATGATTCGCTTATAACCAGTCATACGAACCGGATGGATCCGGCGCGGGATGTCATCCGTTCTGTCGAATCGAGAGCGTATGGACGACCTGGGAACCATTTGATTCAACCGCGAGATATAAAAGAACGAGTGCTCGGCAGTATCACGATCGACAATGAACGTTACGGTCGTTATGCAGGAGAAATGCAAATAACGAAGCGAGATTTGCCGGCAGATGAGCGCGTCAATGTCATCGGACGAGTCATCGAAGAAGATCGTTCATTGATTGAACAGATTGGTCCAGGTGGACGCTTTCAAATCGACTGGGTGTGACTCAGGATTGCCACCATCCTATATCATTGTGTACAGTAGAGGGGGAGGGTGGAACATGAAAGACATTAATTTTAATATCATTTCAGACGATGCGACGGACGGTCACGGTGGTTTTGGTGTCGGTTCGCTTAGCTTAAATAACATGTCTCCGGTGATCATCGATGTTGATGCAGGTACTGCGACAATCGACATGGGGGCGATGCATGCCAAATCGGCCATCGAGAAACGCATTAAGTTTTTGACGGACCCGGAAGCGGTACCGAATGGAAAACCATACTGGATCGTGTGGGTGACGGTAGGTCGAAAACCGGAAGGCTTCTACTACGGCGGGGTCGCGGCATGTGACATGCTAGTGGATGTCGAAGCGAGACGAGGTTATAAACTATTGCCGTATCACGTCAATCAAATGGACAAATCGCTAAAGGGTCGGGTTTTAATCGACATGATGGACGCCCCGTCCCGGAACGTCTTGGCGAGTTTCTTACAGGAACACCGTCCTGAGATTTGGGAGAACTCGATTGAATTGCATGCAGAGATCGAGCGCTTAAGCGCCGAGTAAAAAGATTGGACGATGTTTCGTCTCCAATCTTTTTTGTTTCAACTTTTTGGGAATTCCAATAAAAAATGTAACTGAAGAGATATTCATTTGTAATTGTATGAAAATTCAGTATTATGATATACTGACTACATTGTGAAAAATAGAAAGGGTGATACGATGAGCGAAACGAAAAAAATCTTAATCGGTCTCGCGCTAGGTGTTGTAGTTGGTCTCGGATTGGCGGGCTTGCCGGATAATATTTATGAGATTGTGAATCCATATATTCTATCTCCGGTCGGAACAATCTTTTTGAACCTGATTAAAATGTTAGTCGTCCCGATTGTCTTCTTCTCGATTATTTTAGGCGTCATGGGTCTCGGGGACCCGAAAGAGCTAGGTCGGGTCGGAACGAAGTCGATTTTATTCTTCTTAGTGACGACGGCGCTTGCCATTATGTTGGCAATGGGTGTCGCATCGGTCCTACAACCAGGGGAACGTGGGGACTTTGCGACAACAGGACTTGAATTTGAATCAACAGCGACTGAGGATTCTTCAAATATCGTACAGACATTTGTCAATATGATTCCAACGAATCCGATTACAGCACTCGCTGAGGGGAACATGCTACAAATTATCGTCTTCGCAGCATTGATTGGGTTTGCGTTAATCGCCCTAGGGGATAAGGCGAAAACGTGGCGTCAATTTGTGAAGCAGGGCGATCGCATCATGATGTACCTCATTCATATCGTCATGAAGCTCGCGCCGTATGGGGCGTTTGCATTGATTGCTTCCGCAATCGGAGGAATTGGTCTCGATGCGGTTGTCGCCATGGCGTGGTATATGGCTGCCGTCGTCTTGACGCTATTCTTACACGCAACGATTGTATATGGGGCAGCGGTATACTTCATCGGGAAAATGAGCCCGGTCTTCTTCTTTAAAAACTTCTATGAGGCCATGACGTTTGCATTCTCGACCTCATCGTCAAACGCGACGCTTCCAGTATCGATGGAAGTCGCACAGAAGAAACTTGGCGTGCCGCGCTCGATTTCATCGTTCGTGCAACCACTCGGTGCGACCGTCAACATGGACGGAACGGCGATCATGCAAGGTGTTGCGACAATCTTCATCGCGCAGGTGTTCGCATCTGACTTGACGATTACGCAATTATTGACGGTCGTCATCACAGCCGTTCTCGCTTCCATCGGGACAGCGGGTGTACCAGGAGTCGGACTCGTCATGCTTGCCCTCGTCTTACAGTCGGTCAACTTGCCGGTAGAGGGAATTGCCCTCATCATCGGGGTCGACCGTATTCTCGATATGCTTCGCACATCGGTCAACATCACGGGGGATGCGGCGTGTGCGGTTGTCGTTTCGAAATTGGAAGAAAAGCATCTACCACCTGTCGACGAAGACTCGTGGGATGAAGCAGGCGCAACGTCTTCTTCATCACTATGATATAGTAAAGGACCATGACGATCTGTCATGGTCCTTATTTTGTGCATAGAAAGAGTGATTGTTATGGAATGGGAACTGCTCCCGCTCCCTATATTTTTAATCGTCAGTGTGTTATTGAATAGTGTGATTGCGGTCGCCGGCGTCTTACCGAGTGCGTTTTTGACAGCAGTCAACGTCGGTGTCCTCGGTCTCGTTCCAGGTATCCTCATCTCGATAGTCGGAGAGGCAATCGGTGCTATTGTGAGCTTTATTCTTTATCGTAAAGCATTGTACCGTTATACGTCCCCGGATGGTGGACGTTTTCAACGTCTTCGAGCGTCGAGAGGGACAGAGGCATGGTTTCTCGTTCTCGGCATGCGTCTCATGCCGTTTGTGCCGTCTGGCCTTGTCACGTTATCGGCAGCATTCAGTCGCATGACGCTTGGATCGTTCGCGATCGCCAGTACGCTTGGGAAAATCCCGGCGCTCATGATGGAAGGACTTGCGGTAACGGCGGCGATGCGGTTGACGATCGGCTGGCAACTGCTGTTAGTAGGTCTTGTCGTCATAGTATATCTCGTTTGGCGAACGCGTCAAAGAAGCGGCGAAAAGATATGACAAAACGCTTCGATGAATCGTTTTCCGGTCGTTTTTTTCCGTAACATCGCCCAGTCGATTAAAATCGACTCTTCGAAATCTTTTAAAAATGATTCATGCAGTCGCTTGATGGATGTCGTATCAAATTGTGCCACCATCATCTCATGATTGAGAAACATGCTTCGGAAATCAAAGTTAGCGGATCCGACCATAGCGATTTTGCCATCAATCAGTAAGGTTTTGGCATGTATGAAATGTCGATTATATTTATAAATCTTCACATTCCGTTTCAACAGCTCCTCAAAATAATATTCGGAGGCATGATAGCTGAACCATTCATCACCTTTTCCTGGAACGACGAGCCGGACATCGACGCCGCTTCGTCCTGCGACTTCGAGAATAGCCAATAGTTCAGGTGGCGGAATGAGGTATGGCGTTGTGAGCCAAATGGATTCTTTTGCCTCCATCAATAAGCGCATGAATCCGTCACGAATGGTCACATCTCTTCCGGGAGACGTGACGAGGAGTTGGATCGCACCGTTTTGTCCTTTCGGTTCATTCACGAAGTAGCGGGAAAGGTGTTCACCTTCTGCAAATAAGTCCCATGTTTCATCGGTCGTCCCTTGACCAGCATATAACCAGTTCTCGACAAAAAGTTGTTGAAGCTCTCGGACGAGAGGACCTTCGAGCCGGAGATGGGTGTCGCGCCAGAACCCTAACTTCTCATTTTTACCTAAATATTCGTCACCTACGTTCAAGCCACCAGTTAACGCAACTCGTCCGTCTACGACGATTAACTTTTGATGGTTGCGGAAGTTGGCGTTAAAGACGAGGTATGGATGTAAGACTGGATCGAACGCCTGGACGTGAACACGTGAATCACGTAACGGTTGAATGAAGTCTTCACCGATTTCTTGGCTACCGAGTCCATCGTATAAAAAACGAACCGTCACGTTCTCATTCGATTTTTGAATGAGAGCATCTCTAACCTTCAAGGAGATTTCGTCTGTTCGGAATAGATAGTATTGAATATGGATATGGTCAGTCGCCCCGTTAATGGCCTCTAATAGGGCATCAAATTTTTCTTCCCCATTGAGGAGGAGCGTTGTCGAGGTATGTCCATCGGCACCAGATGCGCCTAATTTTTCGAGTGTGCGCGTCAATGGATAGGAACTCACGATGTCAGGCGAGGTTTCGATTTTCTCGCTTTCGATTGCTTGCCGGAGCATACGGATTTCAGATGACGTGCGTTTAAAGCGTCGATGGCGACGTGGTGTACGTCCGAACATGACCCATGCGATCACTCCGATGAACGGAAGGAGAAATACGGCCAATAACCAGGCGAGTTTTCCTTGAGGAAGGACCTGATCGAACAAAATTTGCCATCCTACGATGAATGGGGCTAAAAGTGCAATCGTAATGAGGACAGGTATGAGAATATCTAACCAAAATAAGAGGCCGACTAAAGCGATAACACTGACGACCATGGTCATTAATTGAATGACACGACGTTTCAAACGAAACACCACCTTTCCGATACGATGAAAACGAGGGGATTTCCCCCTCGTTTTTTAGTACACGCTATTTAAAACAGCGTTGATTTCGTCCGCATAACGGGCGAAAAAGTATACATTCACTGCGAGAGAGAACAAGACGAGGAAAAGGGCAAACTGTGCTTTTGTCCGATTTCGAGTCCAATAGTAGAAGACGGACAATAAGACAGCCAGTCCGACGAATAGAGCGATGACTTCAACGATTCCCCAAACGATATCTTTGGATAAAAACATGTCGACAATCGTCATGATGACAAAGATGAAGACGACAATCCCCATAATCACGACTAAAATAGCTAAAATAATACTAATCCAATCCGAGCTGACTGCATCAATGAGGTTCTCAATGGCCATTTCGTATTCGCTCACAACCGTTCCTCCTTTCGAGAAAGTGCATAACTATTCATCTTTTACCCTTTTTTTCATTCTGAAACTCAAGGTTTTACTGGAGAATGAATGAACGAGGGGAGTGGAATTTTGGAAACGACTGCCACGACGGCAAACACATAAAGCCAGCTGTTCGGTGGAAAGAATAGTACGAGTAAGACGATGATGGCCAATGGTTGTCGCATTGCTGTCGCCAGTAAAGCACTTGTCGTCAGGACGACGGTGAACGTCATATCATGTCCGAATAACAAACTAAAAAAATAACCGAGCGTGAAAGAAGAGAAGAGAAGGGGATAAATGTGTCCACCACGCCAGCCCGTCGCTAAACAAAATGCCGTAAACAGTAATTTCAGTACGCTGAACAGGAGGAGAATGTAGAGTGGGACGAGTCGCCACTCTTCTACATATTCGAGAATGGTCTCTTCACCGGAGAACAGTAAATCCGGATAAAGGAGTGCCATACTACCAATTCCGACGCCTCCGAGCACGGTAAGAAAGAGAATTGGAACGTTTGAAAACAGTCGCATGAGCGCATGCTCACTCAACAAATAGAGCCAACCGAGCAGAATGCCGGATAGAACGATGAGGAGTATGGTCCAACTGATTTGAACGTTCTCGATTGCCGGGAATTTAATGATGAATGGCGGACGTTCATCAAGTTGATTGAGCAGATAAAACGTTCCGAGTCCGGCGAGTGTCGCAAGAAGGTTTAACATCGGTTGTTTTTTCTGTTCCGTCTCTTCGGCAGCAATCGCACCAAACAGTGGTGCGTTGAAGACGATCCCGAGAACGACGGCATGCCCCACTTCCTGTAATTCTCCTAACTCTTGCCGCACGTGGCGAATGCGCTCGGAGAACCATGTCGTGAGTCCGCCGACAATTCCGACGAGCGCGGCCTCAGGACCGAGACTAGCGCCTCCAATCAAGACGAGTAAGGCAGTCAACGTGGTGAACCCGATCACGCGATAGTCGATGCGACCGGTATCTTTTCGTTCTGCCATCACTTCGGGCATGAGGCGAGGCATCCGACCGTAGCGATGTTGCAATAGACCAATTCCTACTCCGGCGAGAACCGGGACGAGAAACAGATAAAAAGGAAAGTCGAATTGCTCGGGCACCGTATGCCAGACGAAGTGTATTCCTTTGTATACGACAGACAGGAAGAGCCAGCTCACTAGACCGATGATGATTCCAAGTACGACTGCATATCCGCTGACAATCCATGATTTCATCTTTTCACCCACCTTTTCCGCGCACATCCATCTTCTATAATAGGCTATCTCCTGAACACCTCTGACCGAAACCTAAAAATCGATGAAACAACATGAGAATGCTGGAGAAAGTATTTTTACTTAAAAAAAGCACAGGATGTCGACGAAGCCGATTCCTGCACTTTAGGTAGGGATTATGAAATTTCAATCTTGTATTGATTGGCTGGGACTGGTTTCCCGTAGAAATAACCTTGTGCCAAATCGAACCCGAGTTCACGACACACATCTGCCTCTTCCGCGCGTTCGACACCTTCAGCAAGAAGTGTGATCCCCATTGAGTGGGTCAATTCACGAACTTGTTTGAGGAATGTACGTTTTTCAGCATCTTCATCACAAAACGAGATGTACGAACGGTCAATTTTAACGTAATCCGGTTCGAGTCGCTTCAGCATATCGATCGTCGAGAAGCCAGCCCCGACATCGTCTAGCGCGACTTGCATCCCGCGTTGTTTATATGTGGAAAACACGTGTTGGAGATGATCGACGTCGTGTACTTTTTCCGTCTCGACGACTTCAAAGATAAAACGATCTGGACTGAGGTCATAGCGGTCGATGATATCGAACGTATGCTGGAGACAATAGTCCGGGTTGTAAATCGTCGAGGGCAAGAAGTTGATGAATGTCTTTTGGTGAGGGGCGACGGCTTCAAACGTTGCTTTGATTGCCTCGGCGCGGGCGCGTTGATCGAGCTTTGAGTGTAGGCCGAAACGGTTTGCCGTCCGGAATAAATCATAGGGCGAGATGTTGGCGCCGCTACGGAGGAGCGCCTCGTACCCAAACGTTTCCTTCGAGTTGAGGAAGATGATTGGTTGGAGATGGCTCTCGAACGTCCCATGTTGAATCTGTTCAATGATGTGTCGATTGGCAAGCTGATCTTGTAGCGCTTCGACCTCAAGCGGCGGTGTCTGACGGTTCGTTTCAGGATCGACACAGTAAACCGTTCCGTCCGCATGCATAAGGAGTGTGTCGAGTTCTTCAAACGATTTATAAGAGTATTCTTTGAATTTCGTGACGAGCGTTCCTTGAGCAATCAAAGGAATGGTTGTGTTACAAGAAGCACAGGGTGACCACATACTATTCCACCTTTCGATTCAGAATTGGTTCATTCAGTATATCGGTCGTATCTCACAAAAAACTCACATTCTGAATCAGTTCCACAAAAAAATCGTGCAAAATGGGTACAGGTTTTGTATACTTCCTATCGTATGATTAAGAAGCGCCTCAAAACGCCACTCGCATACGAACAACTTTTTGAACAGAAAGGGGTTCTATCGATGGACCAAAAATTAAAATTATGGTTTACGGAGCACCAAACAGAAGATTACGGAATTACGTTCCGTGTAAACCACGTTTATGAGAGCGAACAAACGGAGTTTCAACGACTAGAGATGGTCGAAACGGACGAGTTCGGAACGATGTTGTTACTTGACGGAATGGTCATGACGACGGATAAGGACGAATTCGTCTATCACGAGATGGTCGCACACGTCCCACTCTTTACACACCCGAATCCGAAACATGTACTTGTTGTCGGCGGGGGAGACGGCGGTGTCATCCGTGAAATTATGAAACACCCATCAGTGGAAAAAGCGGTTCTCGTTGATATCGACGGGAAAGTCATTGAATATTCGAAGAAATACTTACCAAATATTGCGGGTGAACTCGATAACCCACGTGTAGAAGTCATCGTCGGTGACGGTTTCATGCATATCGCCAAGTCAGAAAACGAGTACGATGTCATCATGGTCGACTCGACTGAACCAGTCGGACCAGCAGCAAACCTCTTCACAAAAGGGTTCTATGCAGGAATCTCGAAAGCGCTCAAAGAGGATGGCATCTTTGTCGCACAAACAGATAACCCATGGTTCACACCAGAACTGATTCAAACGGTTCAACGTGACGTGAAGGAAATCTTCCCAATCACGAAATTGTACACGGCAAACGTACCAACGTATCCGAGTGGCATGTGGACGTTCACAATCGGTTCGAAGAAATACGACCCGGAACAAGTATCAGCTGAACGTTTCCATGATATCGAAACGAAGTACTACACGCCGAAGCTTCACAACGCAGCATTCGTTCTTCCTAAATTCGTGGAGGATTTGACAAAATGATTAAGCGTTTCGATGAAGCCTACTCAGGTAAAGTGTTTATCGCCAGCCTCCCAGAGGTGACAGAGGCGAAGACGGTTCTTTACGGGATGCCAATGGACTGGACGGTCAGCTTCCGCCCAGGCTCACGTTTCGGTCCGAACCGGATTCGTGAAGTATCGATCGGACTTGAAGAATATAGCCCGTATTTAGACGGTGACTTGGCAGATGCAGCGGTGTACGATGCAGGAGATATCCCGCTTCCATTCGGGAACGCACCGAAGTCGCTCGATATGATTGAGGCGTTCGTCAAAGATGTTGTCAAAGCAGGTAAGTTCCCACTCGGAATGGGTGGGGAGCATCTCGTCACATGGCCAATCATAAAAGCGATGCATGACGTGTATGGCAACGACTTTGTCATCCTCCACTTGGATGCACATACGGATCTTCGTGATGAGTATGAAGGCGAACCGCTTTCACACTCGACTCCGCTCAAAAAAGCGGCAAACTTGATTGGACCATCGAACTGTTACTCGTTCGGGATTCGTTCAGGGATGAAAGAAGAGTTTGAGTGGGCTCGTGAAGTCGGCTACAACATGCATCAATTTGAAGTCATCGAGCCTCTCAAGCGTGTCTTACCGACACTCGCTGGGAAAAAAGTATATGTCACGATTGACATCGACGTTCTCGACCCTTCAGCGGCACCAGGGACAGGGACACAAGAAATCGGTGGCATCTCGACGAAAGAATTGCTCGAAGCGGTACATGCCATTGCGAACGCAGACCTCGACATCATCGGTGCAGACCTTGTCGAAGTATCACCGGCATACGATCAGTCAGATATGACAGCCATCGCAGCAGCTAAGATTCTTCGTGAGATGATGATTGGATTCGTGAAGTAAATGCGAAAAAAGGGTCAGCTGGAAATGGAACTGAGTGCCCGTATCACCCAATGGGAGAAAGAATACTTGGGGCGCGGGTCATTGACGTGTAAGGCAGACCTGCTTCGAGACCTCGCCATCGTCACACTTCAAGGGGTGTTGACGCCGGCCGAGTATGACTTGGCCATCAAGTCGGCGGGTCGCGAGCAATTGAAGAAATACCGCAACAATCTCGTCGAATCCGGACGGAGTCAACTTGAAACGATTGTCGGGCAAGTGCTCGGTCGTTCGATTGTCTCGCTCCACACGGACATCAGTACGAAAACAGGCGAACGTCTCATCGTGTTTCGTTTAGATGCACCTTGGGATCAAACCGATTGACAACGAAACGTCACCTTTTTAAAATAAAAATCAGAGACGTATAGAGGATCGACTGGACGAGTCGTCATGAGGCGTGCTTTCGAAATCTTCTTACGGAGCTACTGACCAATTTAATCAACCGACAGTTGTCGGCCTGACGGAGCGATTAGTCGAGCCGTCGGCATACAGCGCACACCTTCTTTAGGTGTGCGCTTTTTTGTCGCCAAGGAGGAAAATGTATGGAATTGTTCTTATTTTTATTGACGAGCGCCCCGGTACTCTTATTCGTGACGGGTGTCATCGCCGCAGTCGGAAAATCAAACTTAACAATCCCGGATGCATTGAGCACGACGCTTAACATTTACTTATTGCTTGCCATCGGACTGAAGGGAGGCATGGGACTCGCCGCGGTATCTTTTGTAGACATCGCATTACCGCTGACCGTGACGCTGTTGAGTGGGATTTTACTGCCGACACTCGCGTTCTACGTCGGGGGAATACTTAAATTCTCATTTCCCGAGCGAATTGCCATGGCTGCGACGTTCGGCTCGGTATCGCTCGTCACCTATGTAGCCGCGTCGACACAGCTCGAACGGCTCGGGATCGCCTACGAGCCGTTCATGACGACATTGGTCGTCGTCCTTGAAATCCCCGGTCTGATTGTGGCGCTACTGCTATACAATCAAACACAGGTCATGGGGATCACGGCCACGTCAGGGAAGACGAACTCTCTGTCTGTGCTACGGGATAGTTTGTTCTCGAAAAGTATCCTCTTGATGTTTGCAGGTCTAATCGTGGGACTTGTGACACCAGATGCCACACCGCTCAAACCATTTTTCGTCGACTTGTTCCCAGGTGTGTTACTTCTATTCTTATTAGGTCTAGGGGTAAAAGTCGGACAGCAGTTGAAGACGGTGCCGTCATATGGCTTGAAGTTTGTGATCATGGGCATGGTGTTTCCATTAGTCGGGGCACTTGTCGGCTTTGTCGCTGCGAATATCGCTAATTTATCTGATGGCGGAACAATTCTCTTGATGACACTCGCGGCGAGCGGGTCGTATATTGCTGCTCCCGCAATGTTACAGGCATCGGTCCCAGATGCGAAACCTTCCTTTTATTTGACCCTGTCCCTTGCCGTGACGTTCCCGTTCAATTTGTTAGTTGGCATTCCGTTATATATTGCTATCGTCACATGAAAAAGCGTCGACTCTGTTGAGTCGGCGCTTTTGTATGCGTTCATCTGTGTAGGTTATTGTTTTACTTTTTGTTCCTCCATACATTTTAAAGCGGCCGTCCAGCTTCCGAACAACGCATTGATCGTCGATGTACTCGGGACGTTTCGACCTTCAGCCCATTTTCGGTAATGAAGGATACTAAAATGCGGTAGCTCTGTTTTGGCTAAGCGCAAGGCATCAATGACGTCTTCCTCGTCCCACTTGCGTTTCGGTGGCGCGATATCCAAGACGAAAAGTGCATAGCTCCATGATCCATATTTTCGAGCGATTGTCGCCACTGTCGGATAGCCTTTTTCTTGTGCCCATACCGCGTAATGTTGGGACGTGAGACGCTCTAGCTTTTCAGAGGCCTCAATCAACGCTTGGATGATGCGTTCTTCATTGTTCCGTACCGTCGTCGTTTGAAGTTTGGCTTCACGTAACGCATTTGACCACGAACCGAATCGGCTACTGATCAGCGTCAAAGAAGGGGCTTGTGAAATTTTTGCCCAGGCACGATACGTCTGGCTCGTAAAGAGCTCGAGTTCTTCCGAGGCCTCAATCAGTGCCGTCAAAATATCTTCATCTGAGTAATAACGATACAACATCTTAATCTCCGCCGCCTGAACGGCTTCCCGCCAAGAACCAAATTTGTAGATCACGGTCGATAGGGAGGGGACGTCTTTGTTGCGGGCCCATAGTGTGTACTGTTTTGTGTCAAATTCATCGAGTTCGTCTGCTGCTTGTCTTAGGCATGAGAGGATCTGTTGCTCTGTCCATCGTTTCATCGTGATGTCTCTCCTTTTCAGAAGCGTGTTGTGGCTTCAAAGGTCATGGTGTGGTCAAACAATGGTGGTCCTAAAGGAAAGCTAGAAAGATTATTCAGTGACGAGAGATGATGTAAAGGACATGTGAATTCGTTTACTGCTTTGGGATAATGCGACATAAACAAAATTTCAAAGTGAAAATAATCCAAATGTCCTACCTTATACTTCCCATAATACCCATATGAATTAAAAATATTCACAAAAGAAAAGAAAAACTCATTACACATTTGTTAAACCGTTTCATGACGAAATGTCATTCGTATCAAAAAGCTATTCTTTTCTTTTGAATTGTGAATCTTGAACGGGTACTTATCTAGCATCAACTCGAAGCTGATTGGGATGGAAGGTGGTGAAAGGATGAGTACTCCAACTGTTCGGTCTCCCATTGATCGAAAAAATGCGCTCTTGATGTTACTCGATATTACGATTGCGGCACTCGCAATTTTTGTGACATTTGACCTATTCTTTGCAAATGATCCAACGGTAACGTCTGATCCGTTAGATTTGATCTCAATCCTCGGATTGAAGACACTCGTTCTTCTCATTTTAGGATGGGTGACTCGGGTATACCGAATCGACTGGCGCTATGGATCGATGCGTGAATTGCAACTCCTGGCGATTGTATTGGTCATGAGTGATACGTTCGTTTTATTTGCATCCTACTTATTGTTGGATGGCTTTTCCTATCAAGCAATTTTTATTCAAAGCTTAATCGCGTTTAACGGAATGTTATTTATCCGTCTCGTCGCAAGAACACGGTCGTTCTTCCAATTTCATGCACCGGTGTCGAACGGGAAAGCGACATTGGTCATTGGTGGCGGCGAATCGGGCCAAAAAATCATTAAAGAATTGAAAGAACACCGGACCAACGTCCTTCATGTCGTTGGGGTGTTGGATGATAATCCATTGCTTCACCGTCTTTACATTCACGGAACACCGGTCATCGGTTCGATTGATTTACTGGAGAGAAAAATTGAAGAGCTGAATATCGAAGTGGTTGTGTTGGCCATTCCTTCTCTTCCATACGGAGATCGCGTCCAACTGCTGAAACGAATTGAAAAGACGGGCGTGGAATCTCATGCACTACCGATGCTTGCGGAACTCGCATCCGGCAAAGTGTCATTAAATGAAATTCGAGAAGTGGCCATCGAAGATTTACTCGGACGTGAACCGGTTCAGCTCGATGTTTCGGAAATCTCTCAAACGTTGAGCGGGTTGACGATTTTCATCTCGGGTGCAGGAGGATCGATTGGTTCCGAGCTTTGTCGTCAATTGCTGAAGTTTCATCCAGGGAAACTGATTCTGTTTGGACATGGTGAAAATAGCATATATGCGATTGATCGAGAGCTTCGCTTACTTGGGTCCGATACAGAAATTTGTCCCGTCATCGGTGACGTCCAGGATCGGGCTCGATTAACAGAAGTGTTTGATCAGTATCGACCAGACGTTGTCTATCATGCGGCAGCTCATAAGCATGTTCCGCTCATGGAAGACAACCCAAGGGAAGCCGTAAAGAATAATATTTACGGGACAAAGAATATGGTGGAGGTCGCTGATTTCTTCGGAGTAAAACGATTCGTCATGATCTCGACAGACAAGGCGGTCAATCCAACGAACGTGATGGGTGCGACGAAACGTGTGGCAGAAATGGTGGTGCAGCAGCAGGCGAGACATAGCGAGACAAGATTTTCAGTTGTACGTTTCGGCAATGTCTTAGGGAGTCGAGGTTCGGTTGTCCCGCTCTTCAAGGAACAGATTCAAAAAGGCGGACCGATTACGGTGACGCATCCTGAGATGACCCGATACTTTATGACCATTCCAGAAGCGAGTCGTCTCGTCATTCAAGCGAGCGTGCTCGCGAGCGGAGGAGAAGTATTCGTACTCGATATGGGCAACCCAGTCAAAATTGTAGATCTTGCGAAGCGAATGATTACATTGAGTGGTTTTACACTCGAACAAATCCCGATTCAGTTCAGTGGTATTCGCCCTGGTGAAAAGTTGTTCGAAGAACTACTTGCCTCGAGCGAACATACGAATCAAGTATATGAAAAAATCTTTGTCGGTTGTACGAGACCGTTTAAATCGGTCGATCCGATTTTAAAAACAATTGAGCATCTGCTCGATCAATCGAACGGACTCACCTCTTTCTTATTATTTGTCGCCAATAACGAATTACCAGAAGAAGTGATGGAAAGTATTTTCGGTCCACAAATTGAACCGGTACGGATGCGAGTCAACGAGTCAGCGCAAAGGAGGAAGTCGTTATGAAGAAAACAGTGCTCGTCACCGGGGTAGCCGGGTTCATCGGATTTCATCTGGCTCGACGGTTATTAAAAGAAGGTCACCATGTCATTGGGATTGATGTGGTCAACGATTATTATGACCCGAGACTAAAAGAATCAAGACTTCATGTGTTGACCCATCCGCGGTTCAAATTATACCGGGATGCCCTTGAAAACAAGATGGCCATCACGCGTGTCTTTGAAAAAACGCGACCTCAAATCGTGGTCAATTTAGCGGCGCAGGCGGGGGTGCGATACAGTTTAGAAAATCCGGACGCCTATATCCAATCAAATATCGTTGGCTTCTTGAATATATTAGAGGCGTGTCGTTATTATCCGGTAGATCAGTTGATTTACGCATCATCGAGCTCGGTCTATGGCTCGAATCAAGCGATGCCATTTTCTGAACAGCATCCGGTGGACCATCCGTTATCTCTATACGCCGCATCGAAAAAAGCCAATGAGCTGATGGCTCATACGTACAGTCATTTATTCGGACTCAAGACAACGGGCCTACGATTCTTCAGTGTCTACGGACCTTGGGGACGGCCGGATATGGCACTGTACAAATTCACGGAGGCGATCTTAAAAGGTGAACCGATCGATGTATACAATTACGGCGAGATGGAGCGTGATTTCACATACATCGATGACATCATTGAGTCGATTGTCCGACTCATGGATATCGAACCGATGGCAGAAGAAGAGTTCGACTATGAACAACCGCTTCCTGACCGAAGTGACGTCCCATTCCGTGTGTATAACATTGGGAATCAACAACCCGTGTCGTTGATGGACTTTATTCGAACGATTGAAGAACGTGTCGGCAAAAAGGCAATCCTTCGTTTGCTTCCTCTTCAAGCAGGCGATGTGCCTGCTAGCTTTGCGGACTCATCTTCTCTATACGAATCGATTGATTTTCAACCGCAAACTTCCATTCAAGACGGCGTGAACGCATTCATTGACTGGTACCTTACCTATCATCAAGTGCTAAAGGAGGGCATTGAGTAATGCGGATGATTCAGGACCGAATATATGCCAATTCACCGATTCGCATTCAAAATTGGTTGATTTCGTTATATGGAATCAAACTATACCGGGAGCGATACGGTCCATACTATCAACAAGAACTCGAACGACTGAGACGTACACAAGGGAGCTCGCCAGATGCGAGGTTAAATCACTTAAATCAATTTTTAACGTTTTGTAATCGGCATAACGCATATTACCGCCGCATCTTTAAAAAGCATCGTATTTCTCTACCGCTCGAACGACTAGAGGACTTTGAACGAATTCCGCCATTAGAGAAGGAAACGTTACGAACAGATGAAACCATTTTTTCTGATATTCATGCTCCGATCATCGGTATGACCGGGGGAACGACAGGAAAATCGATTCAAGTACGCTTCACCGAATATGATTATCAAATTCGAATGGCACACCTTGATTATTTCAAAGAGCAGCATGGTTTTTATCGAGGGATGAAACGAGCTAGCTTCACCGGACGAATGATTTGTCCACGAGCCCAAAAAAGTGAAGTGTATTGGCGATACAACGCACCGATGAAACAGATGCTGTATTCAGTCGTTCATTCCAATCCGGCGACGATTCCGTATTACATTGATTCGTTGAATCGGTTTCAACCAGCTGCACTCGACGGCTCACCTTCCGATATGCTTGAAATCGCCAAATATTTAAAAAGACATGAGAAGACGTTATCGTTTCAACCAATCGCGTTATTCCCGACTTCGGAGACACTTACGCCATCGGGTCGCTTGTTACTTGAAGAAATGTTTCAGGCGCCAGTGTTTGACCAATACGCCTCTTCTGAGGGAGCTCCAATTGTGACGGAATGTGAACAAGGAAAAATGCATTTGCGACCAGAGATGGGAATCATCGAGACAGATGTTTCTGGAGAGGCGCTCGTCACGAGTTTCACCACACACGGCACACCGCTCATTCGCTATCGAATCGGCGATCGGATGACAATCAGTGATACGAGTTGTCCGTGTGATGACCAAGATACAATCATCGAATCAATCGATGGTCGTCAAATGAACTATGTCGAGACACCGGAAGGTTATAAAGTCTTTGAAGGTGATTTGACGGCTGCTGTCGGAGTGTTGCCAAATTCTATCGTTCAAATTCAGGTGCTTCAGTATCAAATTGATGAAATTGAGATGTTGTATGTGAAAGACGACGAGCGATTCGAACCAGAGCATGAAGCGGTACTCAAAAATGAAGTCGAGCGCCTCTTTACATCACGGATGAAAGTATTCATGAAAAGCGTCAGCAGTATTAAAAAAGAAAAAAACGGAAAAGTGCGGGTCGTGAAACGACTTCACGCATAGATGAGAGGAGACGACACCATGGCAGGGATTGCACTACGTGATCTATACATGAAATCACCAATTTCGGTACAACAGTGGATGACATCATTGTATGGAATGAAGTTATGGCAGGAACGATATGGTCGGACGTATGCGAATGAGTTGGTCATGTTAGCTAATCGGTCGAAAGAAAGAGAAGTCGTTGAAGCAGATCAATTGAAACGGCTCAATTCGTTTCTTCAATTTTGCGAGACACACAATACGTACTATCAACGATTGTTTAAAGAGAATGATATTACGCTCCCTTTGAATTCGATGGAAGATTTAAAACGTATTCCGGTGCTAGAGAAAGAAACGGTACGAAAAACCCCGGACATTCACTCCAATATTAAAACAGATATTTTAGGACGGACCGGGGGAACGACAGGGGCCTCTTTACAGGTTCATTTCACAAAAGAAGACTACCAGAAAAGAATGGCTCACGTGGATTTCTTTAAAGCGCAGCATGGTTTTCGAAAAGGGATGAAGCGTGCCAGTTTTACAGGAAGAAAAATTTGTGATCCAAACCAGGAAAAGCCGATATTTTGGCGCTACAATCGTCCGCTCCATCAATTGTTACTTTCGCTCTATCATATTAAGCCGGAAACCATCCCGCATTACGTCGCCGCCTTAAATGCATTTAAACCGGTCGTCTTAGATAGTGCGCCATCTGCCATGATTGAACTGGCGAAATACATTAAAGAAAATCAGATTCAACTTGAGTTCCAGTTACTCGCCATCTTTCCAACATCCGAAACGATTACACCTCAAGGTAGAGCGTTGTTAGAAGAGGCATTCCAAGCCCCGGTCTTTGACCAATACGCCTCATCCGAAGGAGCTCCGATCTTAACGGAATGCTCTCATGGGAATATGCATTTGCATCATGAAACGGGCGTGATTGAACCTTACGGAGAGGATGGAGAGATCCTTGTGACGAGTTTTACGACGCATGGAACCCCGCTCATTCGTTACCGGATTGGAGATCGAATGAAAATCGGGGAAGGAACATGCACATGTGGGCAAGGTGGAACGTATGTCACCTCGATTGAGGGACGTGAAAGCAATTACGTGGTTACCCCGGATCAACGAAAAATTTATGAAGGGGATTTGACGACCGTTGTTAGAGTTCTACCTAATTCAGTCATTCAAACACAATATTGTCAAACTGATGTGAATCATATTGAACTGAAGTATGTTCCAGATCTTGAACGTTTTAAACCGGAACACGAAGAAATAATGAAACGTGAATTGGAACTTTTGTTCGGGAATGAAGTTGTGATTACCTTGACCCCCGTACAGTCGATTCCACGGGGACCGAATGGAAAAATCATTGTGATTGATAAACCTGCATAATTCCGAGTCTTAGGAGGCAGATGGACATGGATAAACTCATCTCAGAATCACGGACAACACGAAAAACCATTGCCAATCGTCACGTTGCTGTTGTTGGGCTAGGATATGTCGGATTACCTGTCGCTGTAGCATTAGGCGGTGTAGGCGATGTTATCGGAGTAGATATCAATGAAACACGGATTAATGAACTGAATCTTCATTTGGATAGTACACGCGAAGTGGAATCGGTCGACCTTGAGCAGGCAGCCGTTTTATATACGACAGATGTCGCAAAACTAGAAGAAGCGGATTTTATTATCGTAGCCGTGCCGACGCCGATCAACGATCAAAATCAACCGGATTTAGGTCCGATCTGTAGCGCGACTCGTGCCGTCGGATCCCATTTACGACCAGGTACAATCGTCGTCTATGAATCAACAGTCTATCCAGGATTGACAGAAGAAGAATGTGTCCCATTACTTGAAAAAACATCAGGTCTCCGAGCTGGGATTGATTTTAAAGTCGGCTATTCTCCTGAACGAATCAATCCAGGGGATCGTGAGCATACGTTCCGGACGATTAAAAAAGTCGTGGCAGCGGAAGATGAAGAAACGTTAGATGTGGTGGCAGCTGTTTATGAGACAGTGGTCGACGCTGGGGTTCATCGCGCCTCCTCGATTAAAGTAGCCGAAGCAGCGAAAGTCATCGAGAATACGCAACGTGATTTGAACATTGCGTTGATGAATGAATTAGCCATTATCTTTGATCGGATGAACATCGATACACTTGAAGTGTTAGAGGCAGCGGGAACAAAGTGGAACTTTCTTAACTTCCGACCTGGTCTTGTAGGAGGCCATTGTATCGGTGTCGATCCATTCTACTTGACGATGAAATCGGAAATGCTCGGCTATCATCCGGAAGTGATTTTAGCAGGACGCCGAATCAATGAGACGATGGGTCGTTTCGTTGCTACATCGCTCATCAAAACAATGATCAGTCAAAATATGGCCATCCTTGGATCTCGTGTCACGGTGATGGGTATGTCCTTCAAAGAAAACGTGAGTGATATTCGAAACTCGAAAGTCGCGTCATTGATTCGAGAGGTCGAAGAGTTTGGTTTAGAGGTGCAAGTGTGCGACCCGCTCGTCGATCCGGAAGAGGTACGTCGAGAGTATGGGATTGAGGTTAAATCATACTGTGACTTAAAACCAGCGGATGTCGTCATCTATGCTGTCTCTCATGATGAGTTCGTGCAAGAAGGCTGGAAGATTGCAGAGCGTCAGTTGAAGCTCGGACGAGGAATCGTCATTGACTTGAAAGGCATGCTCGATCGTGCGATGAAGCCGGAGGAGGTGCACTTATGGCGCCTCTAAAAATCCTTCAATTTTGTGCAGTCGACATGACAGCGGATGTGTTGCTGCGACCCCTCATTGAGTCATTAAAAGCGGAAGGGCATGAAGTGGACGTTGCGTGTGCTTATGGGGATCGGACAGATCGACTTCGAGAAGAAGGATGGGTCATTCATACGCTTCCGATCGATCGGAAATTTAGTCCTCGTCGAAACTTACAAACCATTCAAGAACTGGTCAGGCTATTGCGTCGTGAAAAATATGATGCGATCCATGTTCACACACCGGTCGCTGCAGCGTTAGGGCGAGTTGCGGCCCGGATTGCCAGGACACCTCATATCCTCTATACCGCGCACGGGTTCTATTTCCACGAACGGATGGGACGAATCGCATACGAACTCGTCTTTTGGTTAGAGAAGTCACTTGCGGCATTGGCGACCGATTGGTTATTACTCCAAAGCGAAGAAGATTACTCACTCGCCAAAACGAGACACTTTAAACAAGATGAACGATTGATGCATCTTGGCAACGGGATTGATTTGACGCGCTTTTATCCAACGGAAAAATTCATTTCCCCCGACAGTCTAAAATTCCTGTTTGTAGGGCGTCTCGTTCAAGAAAAAGGGATTTTGGATTTGCTCCAAGCATTTGATGAACTGACGGAACATTATCCGAATGCGACTTTGACCATCGCCGGAGAATTGATGACGAGCGAACGTGACCAAGAGACGGCGAAACAAGTAGAGGCACATTTAGCAAAAAATCCACAGATTCACTATGCCGGATTTGTTCGGGATACCCCTTCGTTATTTGCGGCACACGATGTCTTTTTACTCCCCTCTTACCGAGAAGGATTACCGCGTTCTATTCTTGAGGCCATGGCATCCGGATTACCGGTGATCGCGACAGATATCCGTGGCTGTCGAGAAGAAGTGACGGATGGAGAGACCGGATTTCTTGTCCCGGTCGGTCGGCCGGACGCCTTGGCGTTGGCGATGCGCTGGTTCATTGAACACCCGGATCAGTGTGATTCGTTCGGACGGCGCGGGCGTGAAGTGGTGGAAGAAAAATTTGACGAGACTAAGATTTTGAGTCGCCAGCTTCATCTGTTCGCACAAATCAGTAGTCGTGAAGTAGGATGAGCCGATACTTCGATTACGTAAGGGGGAGGCGACATGGGAGAGCAACAACTGATTGATCATTTAAAAGAGGCTTCTTCGGACGGTCGCCTCACCATTTACATGTATCAGAAATGGCAGCGAATCCACGGCGGTGTCACGGTGATCGAGTTGTTAGAAATGTACGGGTCGTGGACAAACGTCTTGCGGCTGGCGGGGCTAGAACAACAAACATCGCGTTTTACAAAGAAAGAAATGATTCAAATGCTCCGTGAGGCGGCGAAAGAACATGATACCTTCAATAGCGCAGATTACCGAAAGTGGGCGATGACGAACCATGCTCCAACGCTGACAGAGGTCGTCATTCAATTCGGTTCATGGAAAGTGGCGTTGATTGAAGCGAATTTAAAGAGCATCATTTCAATCGATCAAAAATGTGAAATCATTCAGGCGCTACTAGATGCCAATGAAGAAGTGCATCCGTTTACCTCGACCGCCTATGCGAGATGGGCGAAACAACATCAACGACCGAGTATCACGAAAGTGGTGCGACGTTTTGGTTCATGGTCCCAAGCGTTAGATGAGATCGGGATCTCCACGCGAGAACTGTTCACAGAGAAACAAATGATGGATGCGCTACATGAGGCGGATACACAATTGACATCACTCTCGCCATGGGGATATGAAGTATGGCAAAAAGAGCAGGGGAACCGCCCAACCTTAAAGGACATTCAACAAATGTTTGGTTCGTTTGATGTGGCCGTCTCAGAAATGCGACAAACTGCAAATCAGAGTGGGGGGAGATGAGGAGATGCGAATGGTGTTGTGTATGGGAGACCACTGGAGTTCACCCTTTGTTTATCAAGCGGTTCGTGATTTAGGTGTCACGCACGTGGTCATGGAAGATGGCCCTGCTCCGACGTACGTCACAACGTGGAAAGAACTTTTACAACAGTCGTATATGCACCTCATGACCCCAATGATGCGTTTATTTAGCAAAGAACGGATTGAGGAGTTAAAAACACGATATCCTTTCGAGGAACAGTCCATCCCGGAACAACGAATGACACGTGTCGTTTCTTTGAACGACCAAAAAGCGGAACATGTCATTCGACACCTGCAACCCGATGTGATCATCTTACACGAAACGACTGATCTGGATGAACGCTTTTTGCAGGAAATGAGTTGTCCCATTTTAAAACTTACTCCGACCCTGGCAGAAAGCCAAAGACATGCATATTGGGGGTTTCATACCTACACGTCAAGAAAAGAAATTCAAATTTGTCAGTGGACGAAGAAGGGGTGGATTCCTCTTACGAGCGAGGTATTGTACACAGGCGGGTCAGACAATTTTTCCACATTCCCTTATATCTACTTAGCAACGGGTTTGCCGATGTTATGGGAACAACTTCAGAAAGGGTCGCAGCAAGACACCGAGCGACGACAAAAAGTCCAAGCCTGAGGCTTGGACTTAGCTGTTAGCGATACAATAGAATTGGATGGCCTCGTTATAATACACAGCGAGTCCTGGCTCAAAGCGATCATAAAATGCCGTGAATCGCTCATCCGCCACATACATCTGTCCGAGTCCACTGAACATGTCGAGAGAACAGTCGTAAAAGTACGTGTCGATGAAGCGATGATTGTCTTTGACAATCGATTGGACTCGTTCATCTTCGATAGCGACGTGTTCGCGATATAAATCGACGAGTGGCGCAATTAAATCGAGTTGCATTTGGTTGATCCGTTCCCAGTCTTCTTTGGAACGTGCCGATGCCCGACCTTGCGCGGTTTTGTATGCTGTACTGTCTCCCCAACGCTCTTGTACCTCATCTTGATGCTTCGCCTCATGAGCTTGAATCTCCTCATAAGACAATCCGTCAAACAATGATTTGTCATCCATCGGAATCCCTCCTTTGAGTGAGGTGAGGGTCGCTTCTGCCGTCTCGGCGAGCTGCGCGAAATAGGCGGCTTTCTGTCGCAACGCCTCGATATGCTCGCTCAATACATCAATCCGGTTGAACGTCGTCGAATCAAGCAATTCCCCGATTTGATCGAGGGGAACATCGAGCGTGCGATAGAGTAAAATGAGTTGCAACCGTTCCGCATCGCTCGAAGAATAACGCCGATAGCCGTTAACGTCGCGACTCGCAACGAGAAGACCGATTGCGTCATAATGCCGAAGCGTTCGTGTTGTCGTTCCGGCGAGTGATGCAAGTTGCTGAATTGAATACATCCCTTCACCTCCTTAGTCAAAGCGTAAAGGTTGACGTCGCGTCAAGGTCAAGCCTGTTTTTCAAATAATGAGAATCCGTTTCGTTCACCGATATAGCGGAAGCCGAACTGAGGATAGTAGTTATTCAAGAAGGCGTTGTCCGCGACACAGTCCAACCGAACGGTCGTAGCCGTGTTTGCTAAGGCATGTTGCATCAAACGTTCCCCGATGCGTTCACCTTTCGCGCTTGAATCCGTGACGAGTCGATGTAAGTAGACGGCACCGTCCACGTCATTCCATAGATTATGGTCCCAATCGGTCGGTGGGATGAGACTGACTGCACCAACCACTTTCTGATTTCGTTCGTATACAAACACCGTCCCTTTCATCAAGTCGTGACGAACATAATCCGAGCGACTCGGCTCTAGGTATTTGACCCATTGTGACTTCCCGGCTGCCTGAAATTCTTTCGCTTTCTTTACAATCAATTGGTCGATGGCTGAAAAATCATCAAGTGTAGCGATTCGAAACATGATGAGGCACCTCGCTTTCATTTCTTTTCAAAATCGTGTAGGGTACACGTTGAGTATGCTGATGAAACATCTTTGTATCATCGAATGTTTTTTGGTAAGATAAATTTATTGCATCGTGCAAACGATTGCGCTAATGATATAAAGTTCACAGCACGAATAAGATAAGTATAAATGATGAGCAGTGAGTTTTGGGACAAGGAGTATCTAGATCACATGCAACTTTTACAACGAGAACAACAAACACAAACGCTTAAACGCAACTGGTGGAAAGAAGCCGTCGCCTATCAGATTTATCCGCGCAGTTTTTATGACGCGAACGGAGACGGAATTGGAGATATTCAAGGAATCATTGATAAGCTCGACTATTTGAAAGACCTTGGCATTGACGTCATCTGGATTTGCCCGATGTACAAATCGCCAAACGATGATAATGGGTATGACATTAGTGACTACCAAGACATCATGGATGAATTCGGTACGATGGAAGACTTCGACCGCTTATTGGACGAGGTGCATCAGCGCGGTATGAAACTGTTGCTCGACCTTGTCGTCAACCATACGTCTGATGAGCACCCTTGGTTCATTGAATCGAAGAGCTCAAAAGACAATCCGAAACGTGACTGGTACATTTGGCGCGACGGGAAACCGGACGGATCGAAGCCGAATAACTGGGAATCCATTTTTGGGGGTTCGGCTTGGGAATTCGATGAAGCGACGGAGCAATACTACCTGCACGTCTTCTCGAAGAAACAGCCGGACCTCAACTGGGAAAATCCAGAGATGCGTACAGCCGTATACGACATGATCAACTGGTGGCTCGAAAAAGGAATCGACGGGTTCCGTGTCGATGCGATCAGTCATATACGCAAGAATCCGACGTTCGCCGATTTGCCGAACCCGAACGACCTCGACTTTGTACCGTCATTCGAGATGCACATGAACGTGGACGGAATTCACGACTACTTAGAAGAGCTTCGTGACGAGACGTTCAATAAGCATGACATCATGACGGTCGGTGAAGCAAACGGTGTATCACCTGACGATGCGCACCTTTGGGTCGGCGAAAAAGAAGGGAAGATGAACATGGTCTTCCAATTCGAACACATGGACCTTTGGAGTGAGGATGCCGATTCGAAACTAGATGTCGTCCATTTGAAGAACGTGTTGACGAAATGGCAAAAAGGACTTGAGGCCGATGGATGGAACGCCCTTTATGTCGAAAACCATGACCAGACACGTACGGTCTCGAAATGGGGAGACGATGAGCGTTACTGGAAAGAGAGCGCGAAGTCGATTGCGATGATGTATTTCCTCATGCAAGGAACACCATTCATCTATCAAGGTCAAGAAATCGGGATGACGAACGTCAAATTCGATTCAATCGACCAATATGATGATATTGCGACACGCAACCGCTACTATATCGGTGTCGAGCAAGGGAAGAACCATGACGAGATGATGCGCATCACATGGAACTCGTCACGCGACAACACCCGCACACCGATGCAGTGGAGTGATGCTCCAAACGCTGGCTTCACGTTCGCGGAGAAGCCGTGGGTTGGTATCAATCCGAACTATACGGATATCAACGTCGAATCACAGCTTGAAGATGAGGACTCCATCTTTAACTTCTATAAAGAGATGATTCAACTTCGTAAAGATGATGAAACGTTTGTCTACGGGTCATACGATGTCGTCTTGCCAGATCACCCGGAAGTCTATGCGTATACGCGTACACTCGGTGACACGCAGTACCTCGTCGTCACGAACTTGACGGCGAAAGAGACGATGTTCGATATGGGTCAACCGCTTCGTGCGCAAGATGTCGTCTTGAGCAACATGCCGGTTGAAGGTGATGCGGAATCGTCGCTCCTTCACTTGAAACCGTTCGAAGGTCGCGTGTATAAAATCAGCTAATTTTTCATGACTGGAAGGTCGTAGGCGAGAATTTGTCTACGGCCTTTTGTTGTGAATAGAGGGGATGACGGCGACTCATGCGAACTCCTTATATAGATGAAAAAGGAGGAGTTATAGATGAGACTATTATTGACGTCAGCAGGCATTAAGAACGAAAGCATCAAACGAGCGCTTCTGGAACTATTGGGTAAACCGATTGAGGAGTGTGAGGCGCTCTGTATACCGACAGCCATTTATGCACTGAACGGGGGAACGAAACACGCATGGAACTTTTTCAATGGGGATTTCTCGACACCGATGTGTGAGTTAGGTTGGAAGTCGGTTGGGGTGCTCGAACTGAGCGCGCTTCCGAGCATTGATGAATCGGTGTGGAGACCGGCGTTTGAACAGGCCGACGTCCTGTTAGTGAACGGTGGCGACCCGCTCTTTTTACATCATTGGATGGAACAGTCCGGGGTGGCGGCGTTACTCCCTTCTTGGAATGGAGTTTACGTCGGATTGAGTGCGGGGAGCATGGTGATGACCCCACGAATCGGGGAGGAATTTGTCGGATGGCGTTCATCCGATGAGCAGAGCGATGAGACGTTAGGGTTTGTCGACTTCTCGATTTTTCCGCACCTAGACCATGAAATGTTACCGGGGAACACATCACGTCATGCAGCGGATTGGGCGGAGACATTACAAGCACCAGCTTATGCGATTGACGACGAGACGGCGATTCGTGTGAAGGATGGGAAGGTCGATGTGATTTCAGAAGGGAATTGGAAAAAGTTTTTCTGAATGTGTCTAAGCAATAGGAAGGGGACATGAGAGATTGAACCGATTTACTCATCAACGAAAAACGAATCGAATCATCTTACGACCGTTAGAGAAGCAGGATTATGACACATGGTTAGGCGGCTTTACGTACCGTCGTGTTTCGCAACACATGTACGATCCTGGGAAATTAGATATGAGAGACTGTACATCTGTTTGGTTTGATCAACTAGTCGATACGCATCAATCGCTTGCGCATGAGGACCGTGCCTATATCTTTGCCATCTTTCGGATTGAAGACGGGGCGCACCTTGGCATGGTAGACTTCTCTACCTTGGCGCGAGATGGGTTTCATTGGGGAAGGATTGGATATACGATTCATAATCAACACTGGGGTCACGGATATGGAAAAGAAGCGGTCGACCTAGCGATGGAGATCGCATTCGAAGAGTTATCCTTCCAACGGATCGAAGCACATATCAACCTAGACAATGGGGCATCGGTGTTACTTGCGGAGCGTGTCGGGATGACATACGAATGCACGAGAGATGGGTTCATCTATGAGAACGATGAGTGGGTAGACCATCTTGTCTATGTGAAAACGAAGCACCGTCGATAGAACGATTCCTGCTAAATATGGTACGATGAGTTGACGGAAAGGGGGATGAGCATGGCGATTGAACCACTTCGCGTGCGTGTCCAGCAAACAACACGGATGAGTGACATGCCGGAGGCGATCGAACTTTCGGCTGACGGCTTATATTATCCATTGAAGACGGGATTTATTCTCATGTTTGACCAACAACAAGAGGACGGACCGGTCCCGACGACAATCAAGTATACGCCGGAACGATTGGCACTCATCTGCAAAGGACCGATCGAGATGAATCACTCCTTCATCGAAGGTCGCTTCACGCAAAGCTTATACAAGAATCCATATATGTCGATGACGATGGCGACGACGACATCGCGACTCGATGTGTCCGAAGAATCATGTACGTTCGTATATGAATTATCCATGAACGAAGAAGACGTAGGGATATATGAGGTACATGTCGCATGGACATTTGAAGGAGGAGAGGACGTATGAACTTTACAGAACGTGTAAACAAGATTGAAGAAATGTTAAATGAAGACTGGTTTGAGATGCTCGAAACGAACGAAGAAGAGTATGAAGAGTGGCGCGGTCGTCTTGAAGATCATGCCGAACAAGTGATTGCCCATTATGACCAGGAGAACGGGGTCGATGTCAATTCAATCGATAAACTGCTTCAATTGAATGATGAGTTCCCGCTTCTTTACGGAGAAGATACGGTTCGCCTGTATATCGCACTCATCGAGGCACGCCCAGAAGACAAAGCGGTTTACGATCGGTACGTCGATTATTTGGCTGCCATCAGCGATGCATCACACGAACAGTTTTTACATTTCCATACGCTCGTCGAAGCGGGACGGTTAGAGGAAGCGAGACAACTCGCGCCACATATGCCGCAACGTCTCGGACTTGAAGAGTAAGCATAGCGAAAGTGTCATCTGAACAAGATGGCGCTTTTTTTATGGTTGAAAGGGGACACAATTCATTCCGAACGTCTATTTTAATTGGCGTGTGCGTTCCCTAAGATGAAGGAACAAGGAAATCAATTTAGAGAACGCGAATGGAAAGAAATAAAGGGGGAAATGGGATGTTGAGACTAATCAAGACGTCTGTCGAACAAAAAGAACAGATTCTCGCATTTTTAGAGGAATGGTATGAACGCGATGAGCGGATCGTCCCGACTTCGGTGGACCGTGAAACGACGGACTTCGAGGCATACGTCAACACGTTGCGTCAGAAAGAGCTACGTGAACATATAGAGGAAGGCTGGGTCCCGAGCACGACGTATTGGCTCACGGACGGGAAAGAGCTTCTCGGGGCAGCGAACATTCGTCACGAGTTGAATGAATCACTTTTGAAGATTGGCGGTCATGTCGGGTACGGGGTGAAACCGAGTGCGCGCGGGCGCGGACTCGCTACCATCCAACTGCAACTTGCGCTCGAGAAAGTAAAAGAACTTGGCATTGAGCGTGCACTCATCACGTGTAACAGGACTAACGTCGCTTCCCGTCAAGTCATTTTAAACAACGGGGGTATCGCGGACACACCGTACACGGAAGAGGACGGGACGATCGTCGAGCGGTTTTGGATTGACTTGAGAGGGTGAAGACGAGATGGCGGACTGGATTATCATCTATTTGGCGCTGATTAACTTCTTCGGCATTTATTTGTTTCGGGAAGAGACCGTACCTTCAAAGAAGTGGTTCTCTTTCTCAAGTGGGATCGCCATCACGTATTTCTTCATGTATCTTTTGCCGTCGTTGAACAAACGCCAGGACACGCTTCGCGTCGATTGGTTGAATCTGGCCCTACCTTCAGAGATTTATATCGTCAGTCTCATCGGATTCACGATGTTCTACGGTACGATGCGGTTCGTTCGAACCCCTCACTTTCAAGATGAGGCGGTCGATCGGGCCGTTTCGTATTGGCTACAGGTGACACTCCTTACAGCCTATATGACCTTCTCAGCGTATGTCGTGACGGCCGACTCGGTGACGTTCGTTGCGAGAAGCTTCTATGCAACAGCGCTCGGCGTGCATTTTTTAGCGCTCGGTCATGACTTGAATCGGCACTATGGTGAACGTTACATGCGACAAGGACGCTACTTGTTGAGCGGCGGGATTTTGCTCGGTGGGTTCGTTTCACGCTGGATTGACTTGGCTACGCACATCGAAGCGCTCTGCTTTGCGTTCGTGGCTGGGGCGATGATTCTCAATATCGTGAAGTTTGAACTCCCGTCGGATCGAAATCTGCACTTCCGCACATTTGTATTGGCGGTATGCAGTTATGGGGGATTATTGCTCATCTTGAAACATCTTCTAAACTTCTAACGAGAACTTCACAAAAATGAATGACTGTTCATTCATCATTTGATATACTGAATTCAAGATTGAATCCGTTTTCATAAGGGGGAGTTTTGGGGATGTCTACATTTTTAATGGTCAACTGGATTCTATTCTTGCTCGTCCTCGGCTATGGTGTATATTTATTTGCTACGCTGGTTCATCAGCGCTATACGTTCATCAAGCTCGGGAAGAAAGCAGAATGGAGCCAAACGAACAAAGAACGACTTGAACAGGTCATGATCAACGTGTTCGGTCAAAAGAAATTGTTGAAGGATAAAAAGAGTGGCGCCATTCACGTCATGATGTTTTATGGCTTCATCCTCGTCCAATTCGGGGCGATTGATTTTATTTGGAAAGGACTAGCGGTCGGAACGCGCTTCCCACACATTCCGCTCGGTCCACTTTATCCAATCTTTACATTCATGCAAGAAATCGTCATGCTTATGATTCTCGTCGCGGTTGTTTGGGGATTCTACCGTCGTTACGTCGAGAAGCTCGTACGCTTGAAGCGAAACTTCTTAGCAGGTCTCGCCCTCATCTTCATCGGTGGGTTGATGGTTTCCGTCTTATTTGGGAACGGGTTTTACCTCGTCTATAAGGAAGAGCTTCCGATGTGGGGTGAACCGGTCGCGACACTCATCGGGTCTGTATTATCTTGGGTACCAGGTTCGGTCGCTTTCGCCTTATTTGTTGTCTTTTGGTGGATGCACCTCTTATTCTTACTCAGCTTCATGGTCTACATTCCACAAGGGAAACACGCGCACTTGATCGCCGGCACGCTCAACGTTTGGCTCGGCCGCACACACAAAGTCGGTCGCTTGGCACCTGTTGATTTTTCAGCGATGGAAGAAGCGGAAGAGTCGGATGAAGAGATCGTCTTCGGGGTCAACAAGATTGAAGACTTTAACCAGAAGCAGCTCGTCGACTTATACGCCTGTGTCGAGTGCGGACGTTGTACGAATGTATGTCCGGCAACCGGAACTGGGAAGATGTTGTCGCCGATGGACTTGATCGTCAAGCTTCGTGACCATATGAATATGAAGGGTGCGGCGGTCACGAGAAAATCACCGTGGGCACCGGCACTCATGTTCCAAAACACGCAAGGTGCTGAAATTGCAGCAGCGGCGCAAGATGGACATATGCTCGTTGCAGACGAATTGATCGGTAACGTCATCACGGAAGAAGAAATCTGGGCGTGTACAACATGCCGGAACTGTGAAGACCAATGTCCGGTCATGAACGAGCACGTCGATAAAATCATCGACCTTCGTCGTTACCTCGTCATGATGGAAGGGAAAATGGACCCAGAAGCGCAGCGCACGGTCGCTAATATCGAGCGTCAAGGAAACCCGTGGGGAATGAACCGGAAAGAACGCGAGAACTGGCGTAAGGACACAGAGCTCGTCATCCCGACGGCGAAAGAGAAGAAAAAAGCGGGAGAAGAATTTGAGTATCTCTTCTGGGTCGGCGCGATGGGCTCTTACGATAGCCGTAGCCAAAAAGTCGCGCAGAGCTTTGCGAGCGTGTTGAACAAGGCAGGTGTCTCCTTCGCCATTCTCGGAAACGAAGAGAAAAACTCAGGGGACACACCACGCCGAATCGGAAACGAGTTACTCTTCCAAGAACTCGCCGAAGCGAACATTAAACTCTTTGAGAAGTATGGCGTGACAAAAATCGTCACGGTCGACCCGCACGCGTACAACACCTTCAAAAATGAGTATCCGGACTTCGGTTTGACTGACGTGAAAGTGTATCACCATACCGAATTACTCGCCGAGTTGCTCGATACGGGTCGGATTCAGCCGGATCTTCAAGTGAACGAACGTGTCGTCTATCACGACTCATGTTACCTCGGTCGTTACAATGGCATTTACGACGCACCACGATTTGTCCTCGAACGCATCCCGGGTGTCGAACTCGTCGAAGCCACACGTAACCGTGAAAACGGTATGTGCTGTGGAGCCGGTGGTGGTCTCATGTGGCAAGAAGAAAAAGTCGGGACACGTGTCAACGTGGCTCGGACGGAACAACTTCTTGAAACGAAACCGACCGTCATCGGTTCGGCATGTCCGTACTGTTTGACGATGTTGTCTGATGGAACGAAAGCGAAAGAAGTCGATGAGACCGTCGGCACGTTCGATGTCGTCGAATTGCTCGATCGTTCGCTGAAAGCCATCGAGATTCCAGAACCAGTTGTACAATAATAGATAAACAAGGCATGAATCAATCTCATGCCTTGTTTTTTTGTACGTGCAACGGGAAAAGGGAAATGATGTGATTCACAGAGATGAAAGAAGGGACAACGATGAAACAGTTGGTGGTTCTTCTCACAATTGTCAGTGCGCTCAGTAGTCAAATCCTTCCCCAGATTTTGTTTTTATCTATCATGGCTGTCGAAGAGGGTGTCGGGCGTCTCATTCCATTCCTGATTTTTTATGTGGCGAGTATGTCTGGTCTCTTATTGTGGGTGTATGTCATTGGTCGACGTGGTTCAAAGGATACGTTTTTAATTGCTTTGTCTATCCTTGTCGTCGGTCTCGTGTGTTTTGTTCTTCCATTTGATCGTGCCATTGAATGGAGCGCATTTTTGGTAGGTGTCGGCTCGATTGGAGTCGGTACCATCATGACGACGATTTTATCGCAATTGAATGAATTGAAGCCTGCTGCGAAAGCTGACTCGAATGAAGAGAGTGGCAGTTCATTACCATTAGTCCTCGCGTTAGTCGGCTGGATCGCTGTGTTCTCTTACGCATTGTCACAGTCGTACAATCTTGCCATCACCTTATTCTTAGTGAGTCTCATTTTGCCGTGGCTATTTGTACGAAAGTTGCCCCTTCAAAAATCGGCGACATGGCAGTTTGAAACCCGTTCTTTTCTCCGCGCCTTTATCGCGATCACCGTCTTTACGTTGATTAGTCGTCTCCTTAGTCTCTTGGAAGGAGCGCGAGGCTACATTGAAGTGTTTAGTCTGATGATTATTTTGTTAGCATATGTGGGTTGGTTGTTATTCCAAAAACGAGTTCGCGCCTTCATTGGGGCGAGTCGGACGCGCCAAGTTCAATTATTGTCATTTGTCATCGGATTGTTCGGCGGTTGGACGTTGATTGGTGCTGTGTTTGTCAGCATTGCTCTCTATTCGTTCCAAGTGTTAATGATATATGTGTTCGTTCCGTTTTTAGTCGGCGTGATTGGTTGGATCTTGTTTGGTCATATATTTGATTTTGCGCGACACCCTTATCTCGTTTTACTGATTTCTTCCCTTGTGTTTTTCCTTGGTTTTCTTAATCCGCTTGCGTTCATACCGGTATTGTTCGTAAGTGGATATACACAGACGATGTATTCTAATGTGAGTCACACGTATCTATTTGGTGAGTATGGTGAAAATAAAGAATTCGCATCATTACTTCTTCAATTATGGAAGCGGTTCGGAATGGTCGTGTCGTATTCGTTCTTGATGGTCGGATTATTAGCGTACGGTTTATACGTTGGACAGACCGTCAATACGGAATTATCGTTTCAAATCCCGAGAGGTTGGATGTTTGGTGTTTTGGGCCTGACGTGGTTGTTCAATATCGGGTTGATTAGTGTCTATTGGTTCCGTGTTCGAGCCGAGGTATTCAATGAATCATAATTTCCTCTAGCTTTTTCATATCGCTTTTGTTTATAATGAGGAGTGATGTTTAACTAGTGACGGAAAAGGAGTGTCCTTTAATGAATAAATCGTTGATTGATTTCGTTTATGAACTTCTCCAAGAAACTGGCGAACAGCCTGTTTCTTTTGATGAGATTCGCGAAAAAATCAAGCAAAACTATACGTTTGCGAGTGAAGAGGATGAACTCGAGAAAATCGCACAACTTTACACCGATTTGAACATCGACGGGTTGTTCGTCAACTTAGGAGCAAACCGTTGGGCGCTTCGCGTTTGGTATCCATTCGACAAGTCGGATGAAGATCTCGTTATCGAAGCACGTCAACGTGGTGAGCTTGACGAATTCGAAGAAGAGTTCGAAGAAGCAGACGAAGGCATCGTCGATATCGAAGATGACTTGGATGTATTCGCAAAAGTTGAAGATTACGATTCATCTGAATTCGATGATGAGGACGAAGAAGAAAAAGTAGAAGGCCTTGATGACTTCAAGGATGACGACTTGGACGACGACCTCGATCTCGAAGACGAGGATGATTTATAAGAGACCGCAAAAAGCCGGGCATTGCGCCCGGCTAGGCGTGTCTCTTTTTCTTTTTTAGTCGTTTTCATCGACTTGAAAAAAAGAAAAAATAATATCTTGACGACTGTATCGTCTCTGGCGTAAATTAGTCATGGGCTAGTTTAGCACGTAACGATGCAGCAAAAGTGTCCCCCATTCACGGGGGCACTTTTGCTTTTTTTGTTTTTTCGTTTCCCGATGGTTGGTATTCAAGAGAGGAGAAAGAAACATGACAAAGTACATTTTCGTAACAGGCGGGGTAGTATCTTCGCTCGGTAAAGGGATCACGGCAGCTTCACTCGCGCGTCTACTCAAAAATCGAGGACTCAACGTGACGATTCAAAAGTTTGACCCATACATCAACATCGACCCAGGTACGATGAGCCCGTATCAACACGGAGAAGTATTCGTCACAGATGATGGCGCTGAGACTGACCTTGACCTCGGACACTATGAGCGTTTCATCGACATTAACTTGTCGCAAAACGCGAACGTCACATCAGGACGCATTTATTCGACTGTCTTGAAAAAAGAGCGTCGTGGAGACTATAACGGTGGAACGGTTCAGGTCATTCCACATATCACGAATGAAATCAAAGACCGTGTCTTCCGTGCAGGTCGTGAGACGAACGCTGATGTCGTCATTACAGAGATTGGTGGAACAGTCGGAGATATCGAATCTCTTCCGTTCATCGAAGCCATTCGCCAAGTAAAAAATGACATCGGGAAAGAGAACGTCATGTACGTTCACTGTACGCTCGTTCCTTACCTTCGTGCGGCAGGTGAGATGAAGACGAAACCGACGCAACACAGCGTCAAAGAGCTTCGCAGCTACGGGATTCAGCCAGACATTATCGTTCTCCGTACAGAGCACGACATTCCGGAAGACATGCGTGAGAAAATCGCACTCTTCTGTGATACGCGTAAAGAAGCGGTCATCGAAGCACAAGATGCGTCGACACTTTACGAAGTACCACTCAACCTCCAAAAACAAGGGATGGACCAACTTGTCAACGACTACTTCGGTTTCAACACACCGGCTGCCGACATGACGGCTTGGAAAGAGCTCGTTCACACGGTCACACACCTTGAGAAGAAAGTGAAAATCGCACTCGTCGGGAAATATGTCGAGTTGCGTGATGCGTATATTTCAGTCGCAGAGGCGCTCAAGCATGCAGGTTATGCGTTCAACGCGGACATCGACATCGACTGGATCAACGCAGAAGACGTGACAGCTGAAAATGTCTCAGACATCCTCGGCGATGCAGACGGGATCCTCGTTCCTGGTGGATTCGGAGAACGTGGTATCGAAGGGAAAATCGAAGCGACACGTTTCGCTCGTGAAAACAACGTGCCATTCTTCGGAATCTGTCTCGGGATGCAACTCGCGACGGTCGAGTTTGCCCGTAACGTCTTGAAGTTGGAGGGTGCCCATACGGCTGAAATCGATCCATCGACACCGTATCCGATCATCGACCTTCTCCCAGAGCAAAAGGACATCGAAGACCTTGGCGGCACACTTCGTCTCGGACTCTATCCATGTAAACTCGAAAAAGGGACGAAAGCGCATGCCGCATACGATCAAGAGCTCGTCTACGAGCGTCACCGTCACCGTTATGAGTTCAACAACGAATACCGTGAAGCGTTCGAAGCAGAAGGCTTCAAGTTCTCAGGAACGAGCCCAGACGGTCGTCTCGTAGAAATCATTGAGATTCCAGAACACAAGTGGTTCGTGGCATCACAATTCCACCCAGAGTTGATTTCGCGTCCAGAACGTCCACAACGTCTATTCCATGACTTCATCCAAGCGTCACTTGGAGAATAAGTGATTGAAAGCCACGATCCGAAATGGATTGTGGCTTTTCTACATCAAAAGCATGAGAGGGAAGGTGCCCTCGGCAGGATACATCCCCTCCACTTTGTGGGTACACTAGAAGTAGAACGGGGAGAGGGTGATGGCTCATGAAAGAACGACATTCGATTTATCTTGGATATGGATTGGGACTTATCGCGCTCAGTCTGTTGCCGTTCGTCGTCCTGCCTTCACTCTTATTGCCGTACCAACTCGGTTGGACAGGCGTTGTTTTACTCGCCCTCTCGGTCGGACTACTTCGGGCCATTCGGGACGGCTCGAATGTCATCCTGAAGCAGATGTGGAAAATTACGTTCTCTCTCTTCTTGATTTTCGTTCTCGTCTATTACGTCTCGTTCGGACTCGTCCTCTATGACACATACGGGTTGGATCGTCTATTAGAACAATATGAACGACAGGCGGTTTGGGTGTTCGCGGCATTTAGCTTCTTACAGCCGATCGCCTTACCGGTCCCAGAAGCGGTCAGTGTGCCGATTGGGAGCGTGGCGCTCGGACCGTTTCGCGCAGCTATGGTCGGGAGTATTGCGACCACGCTCGGCATCTTTGTCATGTATGGGTTGGCCCGGTTCGGTCGTGAGCGAATCATTCGCTGGGTCGACGAGGAGAAGTTGAAGACGTACGACCGATATGTGAATAAGTACGGTCTTGGAATTTTGCTCGTGTTGTTCATCATTCCGATTTTGCCGGATGAGGTCATTTGTCTTGCGGCCGGGTTCAGTCGCGTGCCATTCCCGCGTTTTGCGGGTATCGCATTCGGGGCAAAACTCGTCACGTCGTTCGGGCTTGCCTATTCTTTATCCATCGGACAATTGTTTATGACCGATTCGAGTCCGATTGCCATCGCTTCCGTCATGGCGAGTTTGATTGTCTTGATTCTCGCGTTCATTTGGCGCAAACGAAAAAAAGGGGATTCGAACGGGACGCAAGAATAAGGTAAGGACGATTTATAGAGAGGAAGACAAGATGCGACAAGACAATGAAGTGGTCATTCGACCGATTGAAGCACAAGACTTATCACGACTATGGGAATTGATTTACCGCGAGGCGACACCGGAATGGAAACAGTGGGACGCCCCTTACTTCGAACATAAGGCGCTGTCCTACGAAGAGTTTCAGCAAATCGAACAGTCGCTCATTCAAAAAGATGACATGTGGGTCATTGAGGTCGATGGGATTGTATATGGGACCGTTTCTTACTATTTCGAGGATACCGGACGAGAGTGGCTCGAGATGGGCATCATCTTACATCAGTCTGACCGCTGGAATCGTGGTGTCGGGACGCGTGCCCTTCGCTTATGGACCGAGCATCTATTTGAGACGCTACCAGTCGTCCGTGTCGGTTTGACGACGTGGTCAGGAAATGAACGCATGATGCGGGTCGCTGAAAAAGTAGGGATGCAACTGGAAGGTCGAATCCGTCAAGTGCGTGTCGTGAATGAGAAGCGCTATGATTCGATTCGGATGGGCATATTACGGGAAGAATGGAATGAAAAAACGTTGAGGACATAAACCTCAACGTTTTTTTTGATGGTGTGATTGACGATATTGTAGGGGTGTCATGTTTTGGTAAGTTTTGAATGTACTGATGAACGTTGTACATGAAGAAAAACAATACGATTTCGCAATTGCACAAATAGGGGACGAGGTCACAATCAAATCGCTCATCGAGGCCTCGATTCGACGTCTGCGAATGCGTTCTGAAATGGTTTCACCCGTCTCCTGTTTAAATAAAGACGATAAATAATTGTTAGATAACCCGACTCCAATCGCTACGTTTGATAGAGACAAAGTGGGGTCGGTTAAGTGTTCCTCAATCAATCGGATGGCGGACAGAACGCGATGATCCGAAGAAACTTGAAAAGATACAAATGACATCATCGTAGCCAATGATTCTGTAATGACAGGGATTGCATAGACAAAATCGAGTGGGGTATCAAGTTCATCGACCAGTTTTAACAGTGCACTCGTGTATGCTAGTGATGTTTGGACATTCGGATTAGAAGCAGGAACAAGGCGACTCACATGATAGGTGAGTCCTCGGAAATAAAGCCGAACGCCATGATATTCATCAATCATGGGGTGCTTTAACAAATCGATAGTCAATGTTTCGAGCAATGTATTCGCTAGATGAAGTTGATTACTCTGAAGAGCCCGTATAATCTGCTCATCCAATTCATAAAAATTTTCCACGTAACTTTGGTCTGTGAAATGACTTTTTTCTCGAGCGAGATGGGTTAAAAACTGTTGTCGGATTCTATTTTCCATATAACGGTTCACTTCTTTCCTTGCGGGTAGAAGCGATCAAGAATGCTCATTTGGACGCATGTCGTTTCGTTTGCTGTTTTAGCTCCGCGATTTCTTTAGTAAATGCTCGTTCGTGTGATTCTGAAGAGTCTTGCATTCGTTGCTGAATGGCCTGGCTTTGCTGTCGAAATGCTTCCGTTTTGCGTTTAAATTGCTGCTGATATTGACGGTGTTGTTCATTGTGTAAATTCAAATCTACTGGTTGGTCTGCCATTAGGATATAGTGCCCCTTTCAACAAAAAATCAAACAGACTGACCCAACGCATCGTCAATACTAGATTAAAATTGTGTGATAAATGTGAAAAGTGGAATATATAAAATTTAGAAAGAAAATCAAATAAAAATGTGTCTAATATGTGTCTGAAATGTGTCCGCAACAATAAAGAAACGACAGACATAAAATATGTCTGTCGCATACTAACGATTTATTTTACTTCTTGATCTTTAATTGGGAACCACCCGGCACGTGTCGTGATGGCGTTCCATAGTGGAGCGGGGACGGCGAGTTCGGCTTGTTTGTTCAAGTCGAGTGCGGTCTCAATCTCGTCTTCACGGTCCGATTTCACTTTTTCGAGCCATTCCGGGTCGATGATCAGTTCGCGACCGAGTGCGGCAAGGTCGACAACCTCGAGCGCATCTTCCACTTGCGCCGGACGCTGAAGCTGCCCGACTCCGATGAGTGGGATGGCACCATTGATCCGTTTGGCGATGCGGTCAATCGAACGCTCCGTGACATTCTCATCGCGCATGGAAGCTGTATTGAAGTTCCAGAGAGACGCGTGAATATAATCGACGCCTTCCTCTAAAATCATATCGAGCAACACATCCGTGTCGTCGAGTGTGATACCTGGCTCTTCGATTTCTTCTGGTGAGAAGCGATAGCCGACGAGGAAGTTTTCCGCATCTGCGGCGGCTTCTTTGACACGACGAATGACTTCGCGTGGGAACGTCAAACGTCCATGGACATCACCGCCGAAGCGATCTTCACGGCGATTTGAGTGCGGTGAGAAGAATTGTTGAATCAAGTAAGTGTTCGCTCCGTGAATCTCGACTCCGTCAAATCCGGCTTCGATGGCGCGACTTGTCGCTTCACCGAACGCCTCGATGATGGCTTCGACTTCTGACGTCTCGAGGGCACGTGGTGTAGCGGCGCCTTCTCGGACAGGTGCGACGGCACTTGCACTGACAGGTTGTTCGTTCGGGACGAGTTCAGGTGGTGACATCCGTCCTGCGTGGAAAATTTGAAGGATGGCTTTTGCGCCTTCCGCTTTTAAACTTTCCGCCAATTGACGGAGACCTGGGATGAATTTGTCGTCATTGACCCCGAATGCGTTCGGGAACCCTTTCCCGTCTTCTGTCACGTACGCGCAAGCCGTGATGGCGAGCCCGACGTTTTGCGCCCGCTTCCGATAGTAGGCGAGCTCATGCTCGGATACTTCGCCTGTTGGTTCTGATGAGTAATGTGTCATCGGTGCCAACACGAGGCGGTTCGGTACTTCGACACCATTTTTGAACTGAAAAGGTTGTAACATACGTTTCATCTGAAATCCTCCTTCAATATGATACCTTGAAGTCTAAGCTTCTCGACTCAAAAATGCGAGTTGGATGCTTGTGAAACGGCACATTGCAGGTTGAATAAGCGTAAGAGATGATTGAACTGAAAAGAATAGGGTATAATACAGGAGAAAAGTTGATATCCGGTTCGAGACAATAGAGAGACCACAACAGAAGGGGGAAGCCTTATTTTTGTTGTGGTCTCTTTTTCTATTCATTGAACCGTACTTACTATAGGAGGGAATAAGATGGAAATCAGAAATTTCTCAGCGAAAGAACGAGCGAAACGATATGAACAACTGACGAGTGAACGTCATGACGTTCTTGTTGTCGGTGGCGGAATCACAGGAGCGGGGATTGCGCTCGATGCATCGTCGCGTGGGATGAAGACAGCCGTCCTCGAGATGCAAGACTTTGCGGCAGGGACATCAAGTCGTTCGACAAAACTTGTTCACGGGGGACTCCGCTATTTGAAACAATTCGAAGTGGCGCTCGTCGCCGAAGTCGGGAAAGAGCGGGCCATCGTATATGAGAACGGTCCACACGTCACGACACCGGAACAAATGCTCTTACCGATGCACAAGGGAGGCACATTCGGTCCCTTCTCAACATCAATCGGGCTCATGGTGTATGACTTCCTCGCAGGTGTCAAACGGGCAGAACGTCGCATGATGCTCAAGCCGGATGAGGTCATCAAAAAGGCACCGCTCGTGAAGAAAGATGATTTAGTCGGAGGCGGCTATTACGTTGAGTACCGCACAGATGACGCACGATTAACGATTGAAGTGGCGAAAGAAGCCGCAAACCACGGTGCGCTTCTCATGAACTATGCGAAAGTGACAGGACTGATTTACGAGAACGGGAAAGTAGCCGGTGTCCACGTCGAAGACCAAATCGACGGGTCGACATATGACGTCTATGCGAAAAAAATCATCAATGCGACCGGTCCATGGGTTGATGAGTTACGAGAAGAAGATAACTCGAAAAAAGGCAAGCAACTTCGTTTGACGAAAGGGATTCACTTGGTCATCGACCAGTCGAAATTCCCGCTCAAACAAGCAATTTATTTCGATACACCAGACGGTCGCATGGTCTTTGCGATTCCACGCGGAAACAAAGCATACGTCGGAACGACGGATACGTTCTTCGATAAAAACAAGGCGCATCCACGCATGACGACGGAGGACCGTGATTATATTTTGGATGCCATCCACTATATGTTCCCGGACGTTCATGTCACGGCAGATGATGTGGAGTCAAGCTGGGCCGGTATTCGTCCATTGATTTACGAGGAAGGGAAAGATCCGTCTGAAATTTCACGTAAGGACGAAATCTGGCAGTCAGACAGTGGCTTGATTACGATCGCCGGCGGTAAATTGACAGGGTATCGCAAGATGTCAGAGACGGTCGTCGACCTCGTCGCCAAATTGTTGAAAGAAGAAGAAGGTGTCGTTTACTTGGCGAGCCGGACGAAACATATGCCGATTTCGGGTGGTCATGTCGGTGGGTCAAAAGGCTTCCAAGACTTCCTTGATAAGAAAACGAAAGAACTTCAAAATCATGGTCTCGATGCAGAACACGCGGAAGCGCTCGTCCGTCTATACGGATCGAATATCGATCGCGTCATCGAACGAATGGATGCGAATGCATATGACCTTCCTGAAATCGTCTACGCGCAATTAGTATACGGAATTGAGGAAGAATCGGTTGTTCGTGCCATCGACTTCTTAATTCGTCGGACGGGTGCGATGTTCTTTGATATCGACTTCGTTCGTCAATACAAAGACGGTGTCCTTCGTTGTATGGCTGACGTCTTTAAATGGTCAGACGAGCGTTTGAAAGAGGAACGTGAAGAGGTCGAGAAAGAAATTGAAATCGCGGTCGTTCCAGTGACGGTCGAATCATAAGATTCAATGTGTAACACGAGAGGTTCATTCTGAACAGGATGAACCTTTTTTATAGGGTGGTTTCATGTTTTCGGAATAACGGTATATCTCATAGGTAGTAACTCTTACCTTGAAGGAGAACAGGTTATGAAACGAAAACTTATCGCCGTCTTAGTGATCGGTGTTCTATTAATAGTCGGCTGGCGCTTTGTCGATTCAAATCGAATTTTGGCAGATGTGTATTATGTCAAAGTTCCGAACGCGGAAGTAGCGACACAGACATCGAACGGCTATCGATACGATCTCATCGGATACGATGAAGACGGGAAGAAACGATCTCTAGCCATTGCAACCTCTTCACTTCTAGCAGAAGGGGATTATTTGAAAGTGTTTGTGAAAGAAGAAGATGCGGAAGTGACCGATTATGAACGGGTCAATCAGTTAGAAGTGCCTGAACAATTGAAAGAAGAACAGGAAGTAGACAGTTCCGAACCATCGTTCCCTTGATTTCAAAAGATAGGCATCGCGAAAAAGAAACGAGTTTGGTATGGTTGAATTGTTTGATTATGGAAACCGACGTAAGGAAAGAAGGGACATGCATGTCACGGATGTTAATAGCAGATGACCAGGACGGGATTCGTACGATGCTCGCGCAAGTGTTTACAAACATGGGTGTAGACGTAGATACAGCGAAAGATGGCGTCAGCGCCTGGGAGTTTTTAGAGCGAGAACAATACGACTTGGTATTACTCGATATGAATATGCCTCGTATGTTTGGACATGAAGTGTTACGTCGCATGCGCGAGGAGAACGTGGAAACGCCCGTTATGATCATGACGGCATTTGGGGAAGAAACGGTGATCGAAGAAGTTCGTCGACTCGGAGTCGCTGCACAATTTGAAAAGCCGTTCGATATTTATGGAATGATTGAAAAAGTGAAAGAAGTCTTGAAAATTTGACGTTTCGTCACCAAGATGACATATGTAAACGCTTGCGCTAAGCCATTTCTATGCCCGAATAGCATAGGCACATGTTTTGCGGTGTGTTATAATGGGAACGAATTGCACGGGGGAACTTTTCCCAAACGTGTATAATAGCGAACAGACAGGAGGATGTCATTATGCCATTAGTATCAATGACAGAAATGCTTAACAAAGCATTCGAAGGCAAGTATGCAGTAGGCCAATTCAACATCAACAACCTCGAGTGGACGCAAGCGATTCTTCGCGCTGCGGAAGACGAGAAATCACCAGTAATCCTCGGTGTATCTGAAGGTGCAGCGAAGTACATGGGTGGCTTCACAACAGTTGTCAAAATGGTTGAAGGTCTCATGCACGACTACAACATCACTGTTCCAGTTGCAATCCACCTTGACCACGGTTCTTCATTCGACAAGTGTAAAGCAGCGATCGACGCTGGATTCACATCAGTCATGATCGACGGTTCACACCACCCAATCGACGAAAACGTCGAAATGACGAAACAAGTTGTCGAGTACGCGCACGCTAAAGGTGCTTCTGTTGAGGCAGAAGTCGGTACTGTTGGCGGCGAAGAAGACGGCGTCATCGGTGGCGTACAATACGCTGACCTCGATGAGTGTGTACGTGTTGTTAAAGAAGCGAAAGTAGATGCACTTGCTGCAGCACTCGGTTCTGTACACGGACCATACCAAGGTGAGCCGAAGCTTGGCTTTAAAGAGATGGAAGAAATCGCGAAAGCGACACAAACTCCACTCGTTCTTCACGGCGGATCAGGAATTCCTGAGCACCAAGTTAAAAAAGCAATCGAGCTCGGACACAGCAAGATCAACGTCAACACAGAGTGCCAACAAGAGTGGACTCGTGCGGTACGTGAGAAGCTTGACGCTGACTCGAAAGTATATGACCCACGTAAAGTTATCGGACCTGGGATCGAAGCGATCTACAACGTCGTAACTGGCAAAATGCGTGAGTTTGGTTCAAGCAACCAAGCATAATCCTGTTTGATCAAGTCGGTTCTCTATGAGGACCGACTTTTTATATTTTTGCTCCGTCGTCCCGAGTCGAATCTGACAATGGGTGTAGTAATTCGCTTAGTCTTTCCGCATAATAGAGATTGTAAGCGATCACAATTAGAGGAGGAGACACATATGCGTTTTTTCATTGACACAGCAAATGTGGAAGACATTAAAAAGGCTCACCAAATGGGCGTCATCGGAGGCGTGACGACCAATCCATCGCTCGTCGCCAAAGAAGGTGTCGACTTCCATACAAGACTTCGGGAAATCTGTGAGATCGTCGGGGATCTCTCAGTCAGCGCTGAAGTTATTGCACTCGATGCGCCGGGTATGGTGAAAGAAGGAAAGGAACTTGCCGCCATTGCGCCGAATATTACGGTAAAGGTACCGATGACGCCAGCGGGGATGGAAGCGGTGAAACAGTTTAAAGAACTCGGGATCAAAACGAACGTCACGCTCATCTTTAACGCCAACCAGGCGCTACTTGCAGCACGCGCCGGCGCATCATATGTTTCTCCGTTCATCGGACGATTGGATGATATCGGACAGGACGGACTCGATTTAGTCGAAACCATTGCGAACATCTTTGCGATTCATGGCATCGAAACAGAAATCATCGCGGCATCTGTACGTCACCCGGTTCACGTGACGAAGGCTGCACTTCTTGGGGCTGACATTGCTACGGTCCCATACAAAGTCATCGAACAGATGATGAAACATCCGCTCACAGACAAAGGTATTGAGCAGTTCTTAGCGGATTGGAACAACGCTCAATCCAAATAAGTCCGTCGTAGAAAGGTTTTGATTAGCGTGGAAATTTTGCATATCGTTGGGCAGCAAAAATTAGAAGGAACCGTCGAGATTAGCGGGGCGAAACAGAGCGCTCTCCCTTGCCTTGTGGCTGCACTTCTTACGGAAGAGTCGGTGACGATTGAAAACGTTCCGATGATTGAAGATGTGGAAGTGATGGTCAATCTGTTGAAAGAGCTCGGGGTTCGAGTGGAACGTGATGGCGAACGGACGACCATTCATTCGAATGAGGCGGTCGCCATGCCACTTCTCGGTTCTGAGACGCGGAAAGTCCGTGCCGCTGTCTACTTGCTCGGGGTCTTCGCCGCCCGTTTCGGAAAAGGTGCGGTGGGGCTACCTGGGGGATATGCGATTGGTCCACGACCGATTGATTTACATTTGAAAGCACTAGAGCGTCTTGGGATTCGTGTCGAGAATGAATCGGGACTCTATCATGTCCGGGTCGAGGAACTTGTCGGGAATCGAATTTATTTGGATTTACGGTCATTTGGGGCAACGGTGAGTGCCATGCTCGCAGCGGTTTTAGCGGAAGGGACGACGGTCATCGAAAATGCGGCCTGTGATCCGGAAGTCGTGGACGTGGCGACGATGCTCACATCGATGGGAGCGCACGTAAGTGGTGCCGGAACCGATGAAATTCGCATCAAAGGTGTCGAACGTCTGCATGGGTGCACGCACACGTTGATTCCAGATCGCCTTGAAGCCGGAACGTTCATGATGTTCGGTGCGGTGTCTGGTAGTGTGACCGTACAACCGGTCATTCCGACACACCTCGAAGGGGTCATCCAAAAATTATTGGACTTCGGAGCAGACGTCCAAGTCGGTGAGGAATCAGTCACCGTGACGGCCGACCGCTACGTGCCGACGGACATTCGGGTATTCCATTATTCTGGATATCCGAGCGACCTGCAGCCGATCATGTCTGCTGCTTTATTAAAAGCAGAGGGGACGAGTATCATCACCGATAAATTATATCCTCAGCGATTCCGGCATATTGCCGAGATGCGACGGATGAACGCACAAATCACACTTGAAGATGCTTCGGCGGTGATTCGTGGAGGGAATGCGTTAGCGAATGCCGAGATGGAATGTACGGATGCACGAAGTGCCGCAGCACTTGTCTTATCGGCACTTCAAGCAAATGGAGAATCGACATTGCTACATGCGGAACGATTGAATGATTCATATGTCGACTTTGTCGGCAAACTAAAACAACTTGGTGCGCTCGTATGGGTAGACGAACACACTGAAGTATAAAGGGGAGATTTCGGGTGGAACGAAGTTTATCGATGGAACTGGTCCGGGTGACAGAAGCAGCTGCACTTGCTTCAGCCCGTTGGATGGGACGAGGATTAAAAGTGGAAGCCGATGATGCGGCGACGACTGCCATGCGAGATGTCTTTGACACGATTCCAATGAAAGGGATTGTCGTCATCGGAGAAGGAGAGATGGATGAGGCTCCGATGTTATACATCGGAGAAAAAGTCGGAAACGGTTATGGCTCGCGTCTCGATGTTGCGGTCGACCCGTTAGAAGGAACGAACATCGTAGCGACAGGGACATGGGGAGCACTTGCCGTTCTTGCAGTCGCGGATGCAGGAGACCTCCTTCACGCCCCTGATATGTACATGGAAAAAATCGCAGTCGGCCCGGAAGCGGCTGGTCTCGTCAGTCTCGATAACTCGATTGAAGAGAACATTGAAATTGTGGCGAAAGCGAAGAAAAAGAACGTGGAAGACGTCGTCGTGACCATCTTACATCGAGAGCGTCATGAAGAAATGATCCAACGTGTCCGTGCGACAGGTGCGCGCATCAAACTCATTCCGGATGGGGACGTTGCGGCCGCAATCAATACGGCTTTCCCGAAAACGGGTGTCGATTTGCTTCTCGGTTCAGGTGGAGCGCCGGAAGGTGTCATCGCGGCGGTCGCGATGAAGTGTTTAGGTGGAGACTTCCAAGGACGCCTACTCCCGGAAGATGAAGCGCAGAAACAACGTTGCCATGACATGGGGATTGAAGACACGGATCGGATTCTTCTACTCAATGACTTAGTAAAAGGTGAAGATTGTATCTTTGCTGCGACCGGTGTCACCGACGGGGAATTGTTACGTGGTGTTCAGTTTACATCACAAGGTGGACAGACCCATTCGGTTGTCATGCGTGCCAAATCCGGAACCGTTCGTTTCGTCGAAGGGAACCACTCGCTCACGAAAAAACCAAAAATGGTCATGAAACCGGAATAATCAGAAGTCGTGGATGTGCAAACGTCCACGATTTTTTTTGTTATGAAATATCTATAAAACGGGAATGGAGTAGTCAGGAGGTGGATATGATGATCGAGGTAGCTGAACTTGTGAAAACGTTTAAAGATGTTCCCGCTGTGGATCATGTGTCGTTTTCCGTGAAAGAAGGAGAAATTTTTGCTTTTTTGGGACCGAACGGAGCGGGGAAATCGACAACGGTACAAATGTTGACGACACTCGTGCGTCCGACGTCTGGAACGGCACGAGTCAATGGATTCGATGTCGTCAAACAAGAGAAGGATGTCCGGTTATCAATTGGAGTCGCCCTGCAAGAGACGGGAATTGACAAAGTGTTGACGGGACGAGAGCTGCTTGTCTTACAAGGTCGTTTATTTAAAATGTCGAATGAAGAGGCACGCCGCCGTGCAGATGAGTTATTAGAAGTCGTTTCACTGACGGATGCGGCCGACCGACGGAGTGGTACGTATTCCGGGGGGATGCGCCGACGTCTCGATTTAGCCCTTACACTCGTTCATCGGCCGACGGTTCTTTTTTTGGACGAACCGACGACGGGTCTCGACCCAGCGAGCCGAATCGAGATTTGGAATGAAGTGCGGCGATTGAATCAGGAATTTGGGACGACGATTTTTTTGACGACCCAATACTTAGAGGAAGCGGACGAGTTGGCTGACCGCATCGCAATCATTAATCACGGGAAAATCGTGAGTGAAGGGACGGCTGAGGAGTTGAAACAACTCGTTGGTGGAGAGACAATCGCGATGGACTTTTCCAACGAATCGGACGCCGCGGCTGCTGCGACATTATTTGATGCTTCTTCGAGTGGAACACATGTGTCGTTTGAGTTACGTGATGTCACATTGACGGAAATCGTTCGGTCGTTAGATGAACAAGGATTACAGCCTGAACGATTGACGGTGAAGCAACCGTCGCTTGATGATGTGTTCTTGAAAGTGACGGGCGAATCGTATGAAGGAGGCGAGATTCGTGTGGACTGAGACATGGTTATTCACGAAACGGAGTTTAGTGACGACGATTCGAAATCCGTTTTCGTTTATCCCGAACTTGATCATTTCTGTATTCTTTTTACTCGTGTATACGAGCGGTTTATCGAGTGTGGCCTCGTTGCCTCAGTTCGAAGGAAGCGATTATTTGAACTTCATCTTACCCGTATCAATCGTTTCAGGTGCAGTCGGGGGAGCGGGAGGCACGGGACAGGCGCTTGTCCGTGATATTGAGAGTGGCTATTTCGCACGGCTCTTGTTGACACCGGCGACCCGTACGGCAATCGTTCTCGGCCCAATGATTGCCGGGATGTTACAACTGCTCGTCCAAACATTGCTCATCTTTGCTGTCGCCTTTCTACTCGGTCTCACCATTCCTGTCGGTGCGGCTGGATTCTTTTTCACGGTATTACTCGCGATCGGATTTGGACTGGGCTTTGCGGGATATTCAGTGGGTGTGGCCTTGAAGACACGAAACGCTCAGGCGGCACAGGCGGGGACATTGTTGTTCTTCCCTTTGATTTTCCTGTCAACGACGTTCGTTCCGAAAGAATTGATTGAAGCGGAATGGTTGAAAGTGGCGGCGACGTTCAATCCGACCACGTATATTTTTGAAGGGATGCGGGCGGTTCTGACTCAGCCTGAGATTGATTGGGGAGCACTCTCAGCGGGACTCGCAGTCGCGGGGACGATGAGTGTCCTCATGATTGTCTTTGCTGCGACGAATGCGAGAGGGGCATTGAAGCAAAAATAAAAAACGACTCGGTTCCAATGAACCGAGTCGTGATGTTGTATTATAGGTATGATCCAGCGCCAACGTAACGTGGTGCCCAGTATCCAGAAGTGAAGCTCGCGTATTTCACGCCGCCAGTTTCTGAGTTGATCATTTGTGTTTTGCTAAGTGCCATCCCAACGTGTTGAATCGTCCCACCTGAGTGTGAGAAGAAGACGAGGTCACCCGCTTGAATCGATGACTTCGAGATTTTCTTCGCGCTTGAGTATTGCTGACGTGAAGAACGTGGAAGTGTTTTGCCGATTGCTTTTTTATAAACATGACCAGTGTAACCTGAGCAGTCAAATCCAGCAGTCGTTGTTCCACCGTAACGGTAAGGTGTACCTAAATATTTTTTTGATTCTGCAACGAGTTTTGCACGTTTACTTGAAGATGACGTAGAAACCGTTGTTGACGTTGACGTGTTCGCTTTCAAGTACGTGTACGTTGAAGAAGCTGAAATGTAACGTGGTGAGCCTTTGTAGTTGATCTTATAGAACGAACCGGATTTACCAAGGTATGTATAGCGTTGACCTTTATCCATTTTCGCGACGACTTTCGATGACGTAAGTGACGGGGCAGTACGGATGTTCAAACCGTTTACTTTCGAGTAAGCAAATGTTCCAGTAGCGGCTTCCGCTTGTTCACCTGTTGAGAACATAAGACCCGAGAAAGCGACAGTGGCAGCGACAACGATTGATGCAATACGCTTTAACATTGTGTAAATCCCTCCGTTTTTTAAAATCAACACGTTCATAGTTCATATATGACAAAATCGAGTAATGTTTTAATAGTCGAGCACAAGTTGCGGTTAATACCCGGTTTCCTGTGCAAATAAACTATATCATGCGCAAGACCGATGGCATTTTTCAATCGCAAGTCAAAAAAGCGTTTTCTTGTAACAAAAATGAAACAATATGCGGATATAGTACTTCTTTTGTTACAAAACCTTTCGGATTCGTGTAAAAATTTGTACATGAGGGAAATGCTTAAACAAAACCCTGGTCTTGTACAGTGACGGCATTGAAAAAATGTGGTTAGATGATGGCAGAACAAATGAATCAAGTTGAATTCTTCTTGTAATGAAATGTAGAAAGATAGGTGACTTGAATGAGTCAACAGACAGAACCGACAAAGAACTATACACTTCGTGAGCTCGAGACGAAGACGTTAAAAGAATTATATGAGATTGCCAAAGAAGTCAAAGTCCCAAACTTCCGAGAAGCGCGTAAGCGTGAGCTCATGTTCCGTATTTTGAAATCACAGGCTGAATCAAAAGACTTATATTTCCTCGAAGGTATTTTAGAAATCATCCCACCGAATCCACAGTCTCAAAATGATGGCGGATTTGGATTCCTCCGACCGATCAACTATTCTCAATCTTCCGAAGACATCTATATCGCCGCATCGCAAATTCGTCGCTTTAATCTTCGAAACGGAGACCTCGTCACAGGGAAGGTCCGTAAACCAAAGGAGAATGAGCGATTCCAAGGTTTGTTAAGTGTTGAAGCAGTTAACGGGGAGTCGACGGACTCGACGCGTTCGCGTGATTACTTCCCGGCACTGACACCGATTTATCCAGAACAACAGATGGTGCTCGAGACAGAGCCGACCCATCTTTCAGTTCGCGTCATGGATATGATAGCCCCCGTCGGATTTGGGCAACGTGGGTTAATTGTGGCGCCACCAAAAGCGGGGAAAACGTCCCTTTTAAAAGAGATTGCGAACTCAATCACGACGAATCATCCGAACGTCGAATTGATCATTCTCTTGATTGACGAGCGACCAGAGGAAGTGACCGATATCCAACGCTCTGTACCGGACGCAGACGTGGCGTTCTCGACGTTTGATGAGACCCCAGAAAACCATGCACGTATTTCAGAACTTGTTCTCGAACGCGCGATGCGTCTCGTCGAGCATAAGAAAGATGTGGTCATCCTACTCGATTCCATCACACGCTTGACGCGTGCGTATAACTTATCCGTTCCGCCGAGTGGACGGACACTCTCTGGGGGGATTGATCCGGCAGCTTTCCATAAACCGAAAAAGTTCTTTGGAGCGGCCCGGAATATCGAGGATGGAGGGAGCTTGACCATCCTTGCGACAGCGCTCGTCGATACCGGATCACGAATGGACGACGTCATCTATGAAGAGTTCAAAGGAACAGGGAACATGGAACTCCATCTCGACCGGAAATTGGCGGAACGTCGCATCTTCCCGGCAATCGACATTCGTCGCTCGGGCACTCGGAAAGAAGAGTTGTTACTCGGGAAGGAAGAACTCGATTCGCTTTGGACGATTCGCCGTACGATGAACGAGTCTCCAGACTTCGTTGAACAGTTCTTACGCCGTGTCCGTGAGACGAAAACGAACCTCGACTTTTTTGCTGCATTAGAGGCGGATAAGAAAAAAAGACGACCGGTGAAAAAAACGAAAACAGACTTGTAAATCCTATAGTAGGGTGATATTATATTCTAGTGAACTTTCTCTAGGTTGAAAGAATACTTAGGGCCGAAGGAGTTGAAAAGCAATGAAACAAGGAATCCACCCAGAATACCGTAAAGTCGTATTCATGGACTCGACGACAGAATTCAAATTCATCACTGGTTCAACTCGTTACTCTAACGAGACAATCACGATGGAAGATGGAAACGAGTACCCACTCATCCGTGTCGATGTATCTTCTGATTCGCACCCGTTCTACACAGGTCGCCAGAAATTCGCATCTGCAGATGGTCGTATCGAGCGCTTCAACAAGAAATACCAACGTTAATCGTAAAGTTGTATGCTCACCGCCTAGGGATTGCCCTTGGCGGTTTTTTGTTACATTGACGCGGGTAAAGAGACGAAAGACTGTCATTAGGGGGCCTTTATGGAACTTATACTCATCAGCATCAGCTTGTTAATCGGAGTCGGGATCATGTCACAATGGCTGGCATGGCGTTATCAAATTCCGGCGATCATCATTATGACGCTCGCCGGGGTGTTGGCGGGTCCGATTCTCGGGCTGTTCGACCCGCGTGAACTATTAGGAGACTTATATAGTCCGATCATTTCGTTCGCGGTTGCCATTATCTTATTCGAAGGAAGTCTTGGACTTCATTTCAGCGAAATCAATCAGTTCCGGCGGTCGATTGTTCGCATCGTCACGATTGGTGTCGCGCTCTCATTTGTCGGAATGTCATTACTGATCCAATACGTCGGCGGGCTACACTGGGTCGTCGCCTGGACGATGGGAGCGCTCTTTGTCGTGACAGGGCCGACCGTCGTCATCCCGTTATTACGACAGGCGCATTTAAAAGACCGTGTCGGAGCGATTTTGAAGTGGGAAGGCATCATCGTTGATCCGGTGGGGGCGTTGCTCGGACTGTTTGTCGTCCGCCTCGGTTATATCGTATATGAAGGTATGGATTTGTGGATGCAACTCCTCTTCGCCGGTGCATGTATCGTTGGTGTCGGACTAGGTTATTTGTTCGGACATCTCTTGATGGGGTGGTTCGTTGCCGAAAAGGTGCCTCGTTATCTCCGTGCCTCGGTCACGTTGACAGCCGTCCTCGTTTTATTCTCACTCAGTGAGCTCATGATGCACGAAGTAGGGCTTCTTGCCGTGACAGCGATGGGGATGACGATGGCCAATACAAAACATCGTGATGAAGAAATCATTGAAGAATTGCAATCGTTTAAAGAAGACATTTCAATCTTACTCATCTCGTCTGTTTTCATCTTATTGACGGCATCGCTCTCTCGGACCGAGCTGTTGAATATCTTCCAGTGGCCACTTCTCTTGACGATTGCGGGCATTCTCTTCTTAGTTCGCCCGGTGGCAATTTATTTGTCAACGATTGGAGGAGGTCTGCCGTTAGCGGAACGAGGATTCATTGGTTGGATTGCCCCACGCGGGATTGTCGCGATGACGGTTGCGGGATTCTTTGCTGAAGAGGTGGCGCATCTCGGAATTGACGATGCGAAACAAATGTTGCCGCTCACACTCGGACTTGTCTTCATTTCCGTTACGTTACACGGTCTCACGATTCGACCGCTCGCGCGTAAATTGAAATTAATCGATGAACAAAAAGAGGCGAACGCTGACGAATAAAGGCTCATGCTCTTTCAATTAAGATTTGGGAGAAGTCAACCCTTTTCCTCAACTCGAAAGATAGGTATAATCGGAAAGCGATTATCGATGGAGAGGGCGAAGAATAATGATGCATGTGACGAACCGATATGGTTGGATTGAAGTGATTTGTGGGAGTATGTTTTCGGGAAAATCGGAGGAATTGATTCGCCGAGTCCGTCGTGCTCATTACGGGAAAATTCCGGTCCAAGTGTTCAAACCAGCAATCGACGACCGGTATCATGAAGAGAACGTCGTCTCACATACAGGCAACTCGGTCGTGGCAGTCCCTGTCGCGTCAAGCCAAAACTTATACGATGCCGTACGTGAAGAAACGCAGGTCATCGCCATTGATGAAGTGCAATTCTTTGATGAAGGAATCGTCGATGTCATCGAGCAACTTGCGAACGAGGACAAGCGCGTCATCTGTGCCGGGCTCGATATGGACTTTCGTGGTGAGCCGTTCACGATGATGCCTGAACTGTTATCACGTGCGGAGTTTGTCACAAAGTTGCAGGCGATCTGTTTGTCTTGTGGGGCGCCGGCTTCACGGACACAGCGTTTGATTGACGGGAAACCGGCGCGCTATGAAGACCCGGTCATCTTGGTCGGCGCTTCCGAGTCTTACGAACCGCGATGCCGACATTGTCACGATGTACCGAATAAACCACATCCGGTCCGCCATACGGTGGTAGACTGATGAATCGACGGACCGCCCTCGGCGGTCCGTTTTTTTGCTATAATAGATAGAGTTTGATTTGACGGAGAAAGGACGGATCATCATGTTTGACCGTTTAAGTGTTTTAGAAGATCGTTACATGCAATTGAATGAAATGCTCGCCGATCCTGAGGTGCTCAGTGACTCGACGAAATTGAGACAATATTCGAAAGAACAGGCACAACTAGAGGAGACGGTACAGATGTATCGTCAGTATAAAGAAACAAGTGAAGCGTTCAAAGAAGCGAAGGCAATGCTTGAAGACCGGACGCTCGACGCCGACATGCGTGAATTGGCAAAAGAAGAGATGAACCTCCTCGAACCAGAAGTCAAAGAGCTAGAGGCGAAACTGCGGATTTTATTGCTTCCAAAAGACCCAAACGATGACAAGAACGTCATCGTCGAAGTCCGAGGGGCGGCAGGTGGAGACGAAGCGGCCCTGTTCGCTGGGGACCTTTATAAGATGTATACGCGATTCGCTGAACGTCAAAATTGGAAAGTGGAACTCATCGACGCGAACTATACCGAGCTTGGTGGATTCAAAGAGGTCACGTTCATGATCAATGGAGCAGGCGCCTATTCGAAACTCAAGTTTGAGAACGGTGCCCATCGTGTACAACGGGTTCCATCGACTGAATCGGGCGGACGAATCCATACATCCACAGCAACGGTAGCCGTTCTCCCTGAGGCAGAGGATGTCGAAGTCCACATCGATATGAAAGATGTACGGGTCGATACGTTCACCTCATCAGGTCCAGGAGGGCAATCGGTCAACACGACGCAATCGGCTGTACGTTTGACACACATCCCGTCAGGACTCGTCGTATCATGTCAGGACGAGAAGTCGCAACATAAAAACAAAGACAAGGCGATGAAAGTACTTCGGGCACGTCTCTATGACAAAATGCAAAGTGAGCATATGGAAGAACTGTCGGCACAGCGAAAATCGGCTGTCGGCACAGGGGATCGCTCCGAGCGGATCCGCACGTATAACTTCCCACAAAGTCGCGTCACCGATCATCGAATCGGATTGACCCTTCAGAAGTTGGACCGTGTCCTAGCAGGTGAACTCGAAGATATTATCGACGCACTCATCATGGATGAACAGGCACGTCTGATGGAGGATGCGGAATGATGCGGATTGCCGCGCTACTCAAACAGACAGAGGAACGATTGCAAAAAGCTGGACGCGACCGAGCAGCTGCCGAATGGTGGCTCATGCATGTACTTCAAGTCGACCGGACGGGTCTCCTCGTCCGCCTGTCAGACGAACTCTCTGGTGACGAAGCGACACGGTTTGAGGCTGGGATTGACCGTTTGTTGGTGGGAGAACCCGTACAGCATGTGATTGGGCATGCGCCGTTTTATGGACGTTCGTTCGAAGTGAATCGGGACGTCTTAATTCCGAGACCGGAAACAGAAGAGTTAATCGATTGGGTGCTCGGACAAGTTCGCCATGTCGAGGATGATGAGATTGTCGATATCGGAACGGGAAGCGGAGCAATCGCAATCACGTTGAGTCTTGAGCTCGGAGTCCGCGTACAGACGGTCGATATTTCTCCGGAAGCAATAACGGTTGCAAAGCGGAATGCGGCAGCCCTTGGTGCGAATGTACGATTTTATGAAGGCGACGGACTCGCCCCGATTGCCGATCACTCGATTCGCGTCCTCGTCTCAAATCCGCCCTATATCGAGGCGGATGAGCTGTTAGATGAGACCGTCGTCGGCTACGAACCGCATCTCGCCCTCTTTGGAGGAACGGACGGACTCGACATGTATCGGCAATTGATTGCGGAGTCTGTGCGCGTCTTACGTGCCGATTGGCATTTGATTGCGTTTGAAATCGGGTATAACCAAGGACAAGATGTGAAATCATTCCTGTCTGAACGTTATCCTGAAGCAGAAACGGGTATTTTAAAAGATATAAACGGCAAGGACCGTATCGTCTATGCCGTAAGGGAAGGGATTGCGTATGGAAACGAAATGGATTAATTCGAATGAGATTGAAGAAGGGGTACGTCTTCTTCAAGCGGGTGAAATCATCGCCATGCCGACAGAAACTGTCTATGGTCTCGCTGGAGATGCCATGAACGATGTGGCAATTCGAAAGATTTTTGAGGCAAAAGGTCGTCCGTCGGACAACCCACTCATCGTCCATATCGCTTCAATCGAACAAACGAGTTTGTTTGTCGATTCGATTCCTCCTGTTGCCAAACGCTTAATGGATGCGTTTTGGCCAGGCGCTTTGACGATCATCTTGCCTTCAAACGGACGAGCCTCTTCGCTCGTGACCGCGGGCCTCGATTCCATCGGACTCCGGATGCCGAACCATCCGGCAGCACTCGAATTGATTCGTAAGTCGGGGTTAGGACTTGCGGCTCCGAGTGCGAATCGTTCGGGACGTCCTTCACCGACGACCGCTCAACACGTCGCGGATGACTTGAATGGACGAATCGCTGGAATTGTGGATGGAGGTCCCACTGGAATCGGTGTCGAGTCAACCGTTGTAGATTGTACGGGGGATACGGTCACGATTTTACGACCAGGTGGTGTGACGCGAGAAGAAATGGAAGCCGTCATTGGACCGGTCGCCTTAGATGCCAACTTGAGCAACGATGAAGCCGCACCACGATCACCGGGAATGAAGTATACTCATTACGCTCCGACGGCTCCTGTTTATCTAGTCGATGGCACACGTGAAGATTTGGAGCGTGTCATCGAGGAGCGGAAGCAAGCGGGGTTGCGAATCGGTGCCCTCGTCTTCGACGAGAACCCGACACCGGCTGAGGTCACGTATTCCCTCGGTACCTCAATGGAAGTGGCGGCGCAGCGTTTATACGACGCGCTTCGTCGATTTGATGCAACAGACGTGGATGAGATTTATGTGAACACGATTGAACCGGTCGGGGTCGCGCTAGCCGTCTATAACCGTTTATACAAAGCGGCGGGCGGAAAGGTTGTGCACCCGACGAAAGATGCCTAAAGACATAGAGGAGGACACGCGATGTCAATGAAACGCGTATTATTCATATGTAGTGGCAACACGTGCCGAAGCCCGATGGCGATGGCCTTGCTCCGTTCAAAGATGACGGGGGACGAATTTGATATTCGCTCAGCCGGTCTACGGACGATGCAAGGATTCGATGCTTCAGAAAATGCACTGCAAGTTCTCAGAGAACGTGGGATTGAACTCGATCATGTCACCCAGACGTTCGATGAGGTGTTAGGGAATTGGGCGGATATCATCTTGACGATGACACGCGCGCACCGTGAACAAATTCGGGATACATACCCGGATTTGTCGGAGCGGACGTACACGCTCTATGAATTCGTGACGGGGCTCGAGCGAGACATCAACGACCCGTTTGGCGGTTCGATGAATGTGTATCGCCAAGTGCGAAACGAGCTCGAACCACTCGTGAATCGACTTGTGTTAAAATTAACGAATGACGGGTCAAAGGTGACGAAACCACCGAGACGCCTACCAAAGAAGACGGGGGAATGAACGAATGAAAATTGCAATTGGCGCCGATCATGGCGGCTTCAACTTGAAAAAAGAAATCGTAGCCTTGCTTGAGGAACTTGGGCATGAGTATAAAGATTTCGGGACGCACTCGGCGGACTCGATCGATTACCCAGACGTGGCCATCCCGGTCGCAGAAGCGGTAGCAGCAGGGGAGTTCGATCGTGGAATTTTGATTTGTGGTACGGGAATCGGAATCGGGATTGCGGCGAACAAAGTCAAAGGGATTCGTGCGGCACTCGTCCATGACTCATTCAGCGCGAAAGCGACACGTCAGCATAACGACTCGAACATCATGACGATGGGCGAGCGTGTCATCGGACCTGGTCTTGCACTCGACTTGGTGACGACGTGGCTCGATACGGACTTTGAAGGCGGTCGCCATTCAAACCGTGTCGACAAGATGAGTGCTTACGAAACGAAGTGAGTCACATGAAGACGGAACTTCTCGGATTCTTGACGGAGCTTCACGAGCGATTTCCGTTACATGATGAGCGTATTCTCGTCATCGGATGCTCCACGAGTGAAGTGCTCGGAAAAACGATTGGGAAGGCCGGCTCCATTGATGTCGCAAGTGAATTGATGGAGGCCTTCCTTGAATTTAGGGAAAAGACAGGTGTCCATTTGGCGTTTCAAGGATGTGAGCATATCAATCGTGCCCTCACCGTTGAGCGCCGGACGCTCAAGCAGTTCGGTCTCACAGAAGTGACGGTCGTCCCGGTCCGTTCCGCAGGTGGGGCGATGTCGGAGAAGGCGTATGCGAACTTCGAGGAGCCGTGTGTTGTCGAATCGATTCAAGCAGATGCGGGAATCGATATCGGCTCGACATTAATTGGGATGCATTTGAAGCCGGTCGCCATTCCGGTCCGGTTGTCATCGAAGCATCTCGGCGAAGCGTACGTCACGTTTGCGGTCACGAGGCCGAAACTGATTGGTGGGCCAAGGGCTCAGTATTCGTCAAATTAAAAGAACTCCTACCGATTTTTCATCGGTAGGAGTTCTTTTAACTAAATCAGGCGAGAATTCTCCCTCCTCTAAGCGTCTCGGGGCGAGGCCCGGCGTAGGTGGGAGATGAATCGCCCGGTCCAACAGTTTGCTCTCCCTATGACAGATGTTACGAACAAAAGTTCGTGATTCCGTCAGATTCTCCCTCTTCCTCCGCGGGTATCGGACGAGGAGGATACATCACGATCTTCAGGAGGGAGGAGGGACGGACATGCTGAAAGGCTATACATACAGGCTCCACCCGACGCCGGCACAGGCTGAGTTCTTCATCAAGACGATCGGCTGCGCCCGGTTCATCTACAACAAGCTGCTCGAGGACCGCATCGCCATCCGCGAGGAGGCGAAAACGGGGATCGTGACGAGACGGAAACCGGCGACACCCGCCTCCTACAAGCCCCTGTTCCCGTTCCTCGCCGAGGCGGACAGTCTCGCGCTCGCGAATGCGAAGCTGAACCTGGACACGGCGTTCGCGAAGTTCTTCGCCGGGACAGGTGGCTTCCCGACCTTCAAGTCGAGACGACGGTCGCGTGCCTCCTACACGACGAACAACCAGCACGGCACGATCCGCATCGAGTCGAGAAAAGTCCGGCTGCCGAAGGTCGGGTTCGTGCGGTTCACACAACATCGCCAGTTCGAGGGCGTCATCCGGTCGGCGACGGTCTCGATGACCAAGACAGGCAAGTTCTTCGTCTCCATCCTCGTTAATCAAGATGAGGAAAAGTGGATCCCAGCCAAGAACAAGGTCGGGATCGATCTCGGTCTGGAGCACTTCGCCGTCATGACGAATGACGAGATGGTTTCTGAGAAGATTGGAAACCCTCGCTTTCTCCGACAATCCGAAGCGAAGGTCAAGAAGGCGCAGCGCGCGTTGTCTCGAAAGAAAATCGGGAGCAAGAATCGTGAAAAAGCCAAGTTACTTTTGGCCAAGAAACACGAAAAGATTGCGAATCAACGTAAGGACTTCCTCCACAAACTGTCGAGACGAATCGTTGACGAGAACCAAGTCATCGTCGTGGAGACATTGACATCGAAGGACATGATGAAGAATCACAAGGTCGCGAAGTCCATCGGGGATGTCAGTTGGTACGAGTTCGTCCGACAGTTGGAATACAAATGTACCTTCTACGGACGGACGCTCATCAAGGCGGACCCCTGGTACGCATCCACGCAGATCTGTTCTTCTTGTGGCGTCAAAGGCGAGAAGAAGACGATGGATGTCCGTGAATGGACGTGTGTTTGTGGCGCGCATCATGACCGTGACATCAACGCGAGCATCAACCTATTGATGTTGGCTGACTGACAACCATTCAGGGCAGGGACTGCCCGACGAGCTTGGTAAATAACCGTGGCTGGTAAGAGCACGGTCTTCCCAAGAAGCTCCCCCTTCAATTTGTGAAGCAAATAAGTGGCGAGTAGTTCACTTTTGTGCATGAGGTTTTAAGTGTCTTACCCAATAATACATCCCTTGCAATAGGACGATGAAGAGGGCAACGATTGTCATGGATACAAAAAGATAGACAGAGTCGATCAACCAATATCCCCCGATTAGAAGAATACCGAGTAATAACCGTAATTGAAGAAAGTGTCGAGTCATACGTTGCGACAACTCATCTTTTTTACCGACGATGCCAGAGCCTCCTGTTGTGAATAGGAAAAGGAGTGCACCGATTAACAGTAAGAGCATCGATTTCGGGTCTTCTACTTTCAAACCGATAAAGGTAGAACGGATGAGTAGGAGTGAAGCGACAATGCCTAAATTCCAGACACTCCACCAGTAAATATGCCAAGCCGTCGGTTCGAATAGACGGTGTATGACTTGATCGTAGTAAATCCAAAAGCAAGCAACAATGAGTAAAAACAAGAGGAATGGCAGTAACAACTGAGATGATTCGCTCAAGATATAGATGACCCCGAGCACACCTTCCCCGAGGACAAGCATCGTGAAGAGTCCGAACCGCTCAGGTAGATGGTTATGCGTGAGGGCAGGGAGTTTTTCATGGGATCGAAGTGTAAAGAGCGTTTGGAATAGTTCAATCAAAAGCGCAATCGTGACAAACGGAATCATCGAGTGGGTCAACCATCCGAGAGTCACGAGTAGCATCGCGCTTCCATGCCCCGTTAATAAGACACTGAACGTCTGACGCTGAGCTGACTCGGTCATCTTGATGCTTCCCCACATAAACAACAGCCAAAAACGAGACAGGACAAAGCTTAAGACGAACCATCCATACTCGTGATCGGTTGTGTAATGAATCGAATAGGCGAACAATCCGATTGGGACCATGAGAACAATCATGAGTAGACGGTGGCGTGTCGTATTTTCTTCATACCGATCCGAATAGAAAGTGGAACTCCTCCACACAATCCAAGGTGCTGTAAACAGGATGAAAAACCAAATGATTGTATGAACGAAACCATCTGCAAGATGCGCTTCTACATAGTGAATGACTTCTGCCAGTGAGGCGATAAACACAAGGTCGAAAAAGAGTTCGATCCAGGAAGCTTGTCGATGTCCTTCGGTTGAATGAACATGTGGTCGAGACCACTCACTCATGTCATCTCCTCCCTCGTCATGTACCTTCAAAGTAGCGAACGAGTTCTTCTGCGACAGCTTGGCCAGATTCTTGTTGCTGACCGGTAATTAAATGACCATCTCGAACGACGTATGGTGTCCAAGGTTCAGCTTTTTTGAAATGAGCGCCCAACTTGATCGCTTCTTCTTCGATTCGGAATGGCATGACTTTCATTCCTACGGATGCATCGGCCTGATCTTCTTCTTCGTTTGTAAATCCTGTCATCACTTTACCTTCAACGAATGGACGATTTCCCTCTTGCAGGTATAACAATAAACTCGTTCCGTGGCACAGGGCGATAGAAGGTTTTCCGCTTGCGTAGAACGCTTCGAACGCTTCTTGTAATGAGTCGGCATCTTGGAACGTAAACATTGGTGCCTGTCCGCCGGCAACGAGAATCGCATCGAAACCGGAAAGGTCGAGGTCACCGATTTTTGGCGTATTTTCTAGCAAAGCAAGGAAATCAGCATCGTCTAGATACTTGAGAGACAACGTATCATGTTTCGAGTAACCACTTTCATGTGTCGGATCGCTCAGCGCATCCCACTCGACTTTGCCACCGTCTGGACTAGCAATCGTCAGTTGATGACCTGTTGCACTCAACACATCATACGGGTGCGTCAATTCAGATAACCAAAAACCGACTGGCCAATTTGTTGTGGTCGAGACAGTTGGGTTGGATACGACCAATAATACGGATTTCATAAAAAATTCCTCCTTCGTTAGGTGAATACGATGACTTTCTTCAATCGTATCAGCTATACAAAGGAGGACAAGTACGCACTTTTAGGTGAGTGACTCTGTTTTATAGCGCATACCCCATTGTTGTAGGGCGAGTAAAACCGGCTCTAGTTCTCGACCTTGATCGGTCAATTGGTATTCGACGTGTGGGGGATTTTCATGAAAATCAATTCGTAACAAGAAACCGTCTTCTTCAAGAGATTTGAGTGTCTCAGCCAAAACTTTGTGACTGATTCCTTGAATCAATCGCTTCAGTTCACCGTAACGACGAGGGCGACGTAACACGTGCCATAACACAAGCACTTTCCATTTCCCCATAATGACATTCATGCTCAATTGTACGGGGCATTCAAATGTTCGATCTTGATACAAAAAAGTAGCCATAGATACTCCTCACTTTCGAATGAGATGAACCTCGGTGACGTGTTCTACAAGATGACGTGCGCTCAGTTCTAATTGTTCGGCTGTGAGTGTCCGTACCCCACTCTCAATATAAGGAGGAAGATATGTCATGCCTGTCAGGTTCGCTATCGCACGAAACGGTGACAACAATTCCTCCATCGTAAAACGATTATACCCATCCGGCCGATAGGCATCAGCAGGACCACCCGTTGAGACGGCTAGAACAAATTCTTTCCCATGTAATTGTGTACCCGATTGTCCATACGCCCATCCATAGGAGAGGACGACATCTTGCCATTCCTTCAAGAGGGCTGGGCTACTGTACCAATAGAACGGGAACTGAAACACGATGAGGTCGTGTGACAGTAGCAATTGCTGTTCACGTGCCACATCAATTTTGAAATCGGGATAGGTCGCATACAAGTCGTGTACGGTCACATCATCATGCTGTTCGAGAGCTTCTTTCCATGCTTTGTTGACACGAGACGTTTCTAAGTTTGGGTGGACGAGGATGACAAGTGTGCTCATGCGTGGTCTTCCTCATACATGCGCTCGACTTCCGTTTGTTGAACGTGCATGTCATATAACGCTTGCGCGATGCGTTCCGGCGCGAAATAGGTTCCTTCTTGTACGAACCCTTTGATCGTTAACGTTCCAACGTAAATCGAGGAGTCGGCAAGTTCTTCATGAAGACTATAGGCGAGGTTGCGGAGTGCGGCTTTTCCGATGGCGAGCGAGGCATAGTCTGCCGACGGGTAAAGTGCGAGTCCGCCACCCGTCAACAAGATAGATCCCGTATTCATGAGCGGGGCAGCAAAGCGTGCGCTCATCAATGCACCAAGTACGTTCACTTCGAAGTCACGAATGACATCCGCTGAAGAAAGCGTAGTCGGACGACCAGGTGTCGCAGCCACTGCGTTGTAAACAACCGCATCGATGGAGCCGAACGTGTCATGGATTTGATTCATCACCAATTTTAAATCCTCTTCTGAACGTGTATCGACCTCAAATTCTTTTGCTGTATATCCTTTTTGAATGAGTTGCTTTGCAGAGTCTGCTAAGCGGTCGGCGTTTCGAGCAAGTAGCGCGACTTGATACCCATTTTTGGCGAATTGTTCTGCTGTATGAAGACCAATTCCTGGACCGGCTCCGATAATGACTGCTGTTTTCATTGACATGATGATGTCCTCCTTAATAGTTGTATATACACATGAAGGTGTAAAAAAATTTATTTTTTTTCGAGTTGTTCATTTGCTTCGTGCAACGTTTTGCTGAGAAGTTCACTTTCCTCTTTCCCGAGGATCGAAGCATAGTTTGCAAATAGGGTCTTGAGCGATTGATGAAATTCTGTGTATGTCGCCTCTCCAGAAGGTGTCAACGTGATATGCGATTGCTTTCCGATGACGTCGCGTTGAAGCAATCCCGATTTCTCCAATTTATCGAGGAAACGGGTACTCGTTGAAGGGGCGAGTGATAAGCGTTCACTCAATTCCTTTTGGGTGATCCCGGGATGGAAATGCACAACGAGCATTAAGTAGTAGTAAGACGGTGCCAATTCTCCATCGATTGCCTCATCGGCGAGTTTTGAGATGTTGCGTGCGAAGCGGCTGGCAGTGAAATAAAGACAATACATCAGAATGTCATCTTCTTCTTGAATACGTTCCATCAGATTCTCCTTTCCTTGACGTTTGTACATACAACTTAAAATAAAATATGGCGAGTGTCAACAAAGGACACTCACCTCAAGTTTACAATTCTTCGCCAAATAAATAGGAGATGACCATCGGGAAGCGCTCGCGCCAGGCAAGTTCGTTATGAACCCCTTCTTCAATCACTTCGAAGCGGATGTGTTCGACCTTGTCTTTTAACAAGTTGTACACGCGTTCGCTCGACTCACGATACATTTCATTTGTTGGTCCATTTTCAATCGGTTCCTCGACTTCTTTGGCACCGACGTCCAAGTAAAGACGCTCCATTCCCTTCAAATCGCTCGCTTCGATCAATTGTTCCAGCTCGGTTTGGTTGAACCAAAACGCAGAGGACAGTGAGGCGACACGCTTGAAGATATCTGGATATACACACGCGGCATATACCGAGATGAGTCCACCCATCGAACTTCCCATCATCGCTGTCGCTTCTGGAATCGTTCGATAGTCAGCATCGATTCGAGGTTTCAATTCCTGTGCAATATATTCGATATATGCCGATCCTTCTCCGCCGAGGACGATGTCTCGTCCGAGTAGGCTGTCCCCGATATATGGATTTTCCCATGGTCCATACTCATCAAGTCGTTGTTCACCTGGTGCACTATCGAGGGCGACGACAATCAAGTCACGCTTCGAGGCATCTAAATATTCACCGACGCGCCAACTCAGGTGATAGCTCGCATCCTCGTCAGCAAAGCAGTTCTGTCCATCGTGCATATAGAGGACCGGATATCGTTTTTCGGATGTCTCATAGTCGGCAGGTGTATAGATCCGAACCGTTCGAGTGCGTTCGAACGGTGTAATTGTGATTTCTTTTGTCTCAATCATGAAGTGACCTCCTTTGGATTCTCTCTAAATCATACCCAACTTTTCGTCAGATTATAGCGATACCCAAAAAAACAAGCGTGTGGTACGATGGGGGTGTTGATTTTTAGACATTTAGAGGGGGTCTTCACATGGTAAACACGACGAAGTTGAAAGTGCAGGATGCAGAATTGTTTGAGGCAATGCAACACGAGCTCGGTCGTCAGCGCGACAACATCGAACTCATCGCTTCAGAAAACTTTGTTTCAGAAGCGGTCATGGAAGCGCAAGGAGGCGTATTGACAAACAAATATGCCGAAGGATATCCAGGACGCCGTTATTATGGTGGCTGTGAGTTTGTCGACGTCGCTGAAAACTTGGCGCGTGACCGTGCGAAAGAGTTGTTCGGTGCAGAACATGCGAACGTACAACCACACTCGGGTGCACAAGCAAACATGGCGGTCTATTTCACGGTGCTTGAAGCAGGAGATACGGTTCTCGGGATGAACCTGTCTCATGGTGGTCACTTGACGCACGGTAGTCCGGTCAACTTCTCAGGTGTGCAATATAACTTCGTCGAATACGGTGTAGACAAAGAGACAGAACACATCGACTACGACGTCGTCGCGGCACTTGCGAAAGAACATAAGCCGAAATTGATCGTCGCTGGAGCGTCAGCATACCCGCGCACGATCGACTTCGCGAAGTTCCGTGAGATTGCGGACAGTGTCGATGCTTACCTCATGGTAGATATGGCGCACATCGCTGGACTTGTGGCAGCAGGACTTCACCCGAACCCAGTCGAGCATGCACATTTCGTCACGACGACGACGCATAAGACGCTTCGTGGACCACGTGGTGGAATGATTCTTTGTAAAGAAGAGTTCGCCAAAGCGATTGACAAGTCGATTTTCCCAGGGATTCAAGGTGGCCCTCTCATGCACGTCATCGCAGCGAAAGCGGTCGCGTTCGGTGAGGCACTTCAACCTGAATTCAAAGATTACCAGCGTCAAGTGATTGCGAATGCGCAGGCGCTTGCGAAAGGTCTTGAAGAAGAGGGACTCCGCATCGTATCGGGCGGAACGGACAACCACCTCTTACTCGTCGATCTTCGTGGCATCGATATCACAGGGAAAGCGGCCGAGCACGCGCTCGATGCTGCAGGGATCACGGTCAATAAAAACACGATCCCGTTCGACCCGGCATCACCATTTGTCACGAGCGGAATCCGTCTCGGTACGGCTGCGATGACGACTCGTGGTTTTAAAGAAACGGATATGAAAGAAGTGGCACGTCTGATCGGACGTGTGCTCAAACAACATGAAGACGAAGCGGTACTCGCAGAAGCCCTTCAAGACGTGCAAACGTTAACGGCGAAGTTCCCGCTTTACCCTGAACGAGGCTGAGTCAATGGATATTCGGACACTAGCAGAACGAGAGCTATCCGAACTTCCCTTATTCGATATGACGGAATGGTTGGCTCGTAAAGGGGAATACGATCCGTCTTTCCGTCTTGTCGCCAGTGAATTCGGTGTCATCACGACGCTCCTCGACCACGGCTATTATGAAGAGGCGAGCGAACGCATCGTGCCGCTTCTCGGGATGAAAGTGCCGGCTGCTTTCCATCGACTAGGTCTTGCGCTAGAAGTAAAGGCGAACGGAAGAAAAGCGGCCAAGCGCCGCTTTCGTTCGTTCTCGTCAGCTGTCATCCAACATGCGGATTTAGCCGAATGGCGACAGGCGTTCAAGTTCGACAAGAAATGGCTCGGGCTTCCGCTCGTCGTTGGTCTCGCGGCTGGAGCGCTCGTGTTTTGGCCAGATACCGAACCGCCAGTCGTACCAGTCGTGACGCCGAACGAATCGGATCAAACTGTTGTCGAGACGGTGACGGAAGAAGAAGCACTCGCGGAGCGCCTTGAAGAACTCGAGGCAGAAGTCGCTCGGCTCGAAGAAGAGAATGAGAAGCTTCAAGAGTCGGACGAACAAAAACCGAAGGAAGCAACGGAAGAGGCACAGGACACATCAACAGATGTTGTACCGCTGACCGAGGTAGAAGCACTCGTTCAAGACAAGAAATATGAGCGAGCTGATCAGTTGTTAGACGGGAAAGCAAAAGCTGGTCAAGAGCAGGCTGTCGGATTTTATCGACTTCTCGTCGATAACAAGTTAGAAAAAGCAGAAATCGCGGATTATGCGGCTTATATCGAGTCGTATCCAGAGTCCGGTTACAAAGCGGATGTCCTTTGGATGAAAGGGATTGCCGAGAAAAAAGCGAATGATCCGGCTTATCGTGAGACGTTGACGACCGTTTCCGAGATGGAAGGGACGTATTGGGCACCGATTGCCAAATCCGTGCTTGAAGAAGAATGAGGCGCTGCGTGAGCAGTGCCTTTTCTCATGGAACTCTAATGAAGTCCACCTTATATTCTCTTATTTACATCGTATGATGCGAGTAGGAGGGATGTGTCGATGAAACGTATATTGAAATCGATTGGAACTTTTCTTTTGGCGATTGGACTGATGGGAATCGGACTTGCCGGATTCTTCTTTTTCACTTCAACCGGTCAATCCAGCTTGTCGCAACTATCGTTAGCGGCGCTGGACATCGAACGGCAATTGGAGCGAGTGGACGCGAGTTGGGATGAGTGGGAAGACAGTCTCGAAAGACAAGTTGAATCCGCTATTCCAGAAGGAGTTCGTCTGTTTTTTGCGGATTGATTTCGGGAATTGAATAACAATACGTCGAGCGAGTCGCTCGACGTTTTTTCAAAGGAGTGAGCAGGATGCAGACGATTCTCGTCGTAGAAGATGATTCGAAGATTGCGCGATTACTGGAATTGGAATTGAAGCACGCCGGGTATGCCGTCGTTGTGGCGATGGATGGGCGTGTCGGTTTGGAGCGAGCTCTCGTAGATGATGTCGATCTCGTCTTGCTTGATGTGATGTTGCCTCAAATGAGTGGACTCGAAGTGGTACGTCGTCTGAAAGAAGAACGGCCGTTGTTACCGGTTCTGATGGTGACGGCTCGTGGCGATCGTTATGACAAAGTGAGCGGACTCGATCTTGGGGCAGATGATTACATCACCAAACCATTTGAAATCGAAGAGGTGCTCGCTCGGATTCGGGCATTTTTACGTATGCGTCAGCTCGTTCACCAGGACCATTCCGAACAGGTATTGACGTATGACACATTAACCGTTGACGTGAATCGTCATGAAGTATATTGCGATGGAAATAAAGTCGACTTGACTCGACGTGAATTTGACTTGTTGGTTTTCTTTTTAGAACACCCTGAACGTGTGTTGACGCGAGACCAACTCGTCGAACACGTTTGGGGATTTGACTATTATGGGGATACGAACGTCGTGGACGTCTATGTCCGGTACGTACGAAAAAAACTGACCGGTTCTTGGATTCAAACGGTTCGTGGTGTCGGTTATATGTTGAAGCGTGGTGAGTGACCGATGTTACGAACAAAAATCGCATGGGCGATGACGGGGTTCATGTTGTTGCTTCTCCTCGTCTCCTTCGGTGTGACGTGGTTCGTCGCTAGGCAGGAGATTGTCGATTCACGTTTTGACGTGTTACTGCAGGCGTTAAATCTCTTGGAAGAAGATGTCCGAAACAGCGATGCGGTATTGTCACTTCATGAGGACAGTGTCGTGTTAGAACGTCAAGATAATGGAGAATGGGGAATCATCGGGGGAGAAGTGCCCGACGGAACGACGTTTCCCATCAATTACGGTGAGCCTGCTCTGATCGATGACTGGTTTGTGGTCGCGACGACGGATGGCCTGGCATTTGGCTTTCAAGATCAAGACGTGAGCAATACGATTCAAGCGCTCGCGACCATTTTTCTCGTCATGTTCTTCCTTGCCGTTCTAATGACGTTTCTCGGAACGTGGTGGATTTTACGTCAAGGTCTGTCACCTTTACGCAGATTGACTGAAACGATGGAGCGAATCACGGAGTCCGGGAAGTTAGAGACGATTGAAGTAGATGACCGACAAGATGAAGTGACGACCCTTTCGAATGGATTTAATCATATGATTGAGCGGGTCGAAGGAACGATGGAACAACAGCGCCGTTTTGTTGCCGATGTTTCACATGAACTGAAGACGCCATTGACGGTCATCGAGGGCTATGCGAAATTATTGCAGCGCTGGGGACAAGAGGATGAGAGTGTGCGAACAGAAGCGATTGACCATATTTTGACGGAGTCACGTCAAATGAGAAGTGACTTGATTGAACCGATGCTTGAATTGAGTCGATTCACTGCACTCGAGCAGGTAGAACGAGAAGACATCGATTTAGCTGAACTTGGGGAATCACTAGCAGAACGCTTTTTACGGTCGTACGGTGTCCATCTATTCGTTGAAGCCACAGGCAACTGGTATGGTCATCGTGAGTCGTTACAGCGCATTCTTGTCATCTTGTTAGACAATAGTTTGAAGTATGCGAAGGAGACGAGCCTTCATTTGAAGAGTGATCGGATTGAGGTGCGCGATCGTGGACCAATCCTTCCAAAGGACGTGAGGAATCGTTTGTTCGACCGATTTTATCGATTGGATGAAGCCCGTGATCGAAGCGGGAGCGGTCTCGGTCTCGCAATTGCGAAAGAAGTGGCGGACTTGAATGAGTGGACGATTGGAAGTGAATCGAATGATCCGGACGGTAGTGTGTTTTATCTGACTCGATGATGAATGTTTCGCACTTTCTCATCAACTTCTAATGAAACCTTAAATGGACTCTCACTCGAGAGGCTTATGATGCAAATAAGAAGAACACATCATAAGGAGGAAATGACCATGAGACGTATCGGCTGGATCATCGGAGCTTTACTAGCTGTCATGGCGATTGTAGGAATTGGATTTTATGTAAGTGGAAATCAGACGGACACAGTCATCGTGCCACAAGCAATGAATCAAGCGAGTGATGATCAATCAACGGACAACCCGGACGACTCCGCTTCATCGGATGACTCGAGTAACACACCAGATGACGCATCGCGAGTCGAGAGTGGGGACGACTATGAACTATATGGGACACTCGTTCAGTTATCGAAAGAAGATGTGACCATCAGTTTCAATGGAAAAGAATCGACGTATCGTTTAGCAGCGACTCATGAAATTGATGAGGATACACCGCAAGTGGGAGATCGGGTCAAACTTGAATTGAATCAAAACGATGAAGTGAAGGAAGTAGACCGTGAGAGCGGAGACAAAGATTCTTATATTTACGGGACACTCGTGAAATTGACGAATCAAGATGTCACAATCAACATCGATGGAAAGGACAACACCTATTCTTTAGCGGCACGTTCGGAAATTGATGAGGATACACCACGAGTCGGAGATCTCGTCAAACTTGAACTGAATCGAGATGGGGCGGTCATTGAAGTGGACCGTGAATCACAGGACGATCAATATGAGAATGACGATTCTTCACAAGACGACTCATCTGAATCTGAAAATGAATACGAAAAAGATTAATACGGATACTTGAAAGAGCGGATCTATCGATCGGCTCTTTTTTGTAGCGTCGACTATGCGAAAGAATTCATCAGAAACGTAATAATTCTGAAATCATCACAAAAATAGGTTATATGTTATGATATACAAGAAAAATTTAGGTGGTTTTCACCGAATTGGGAATGAGGAGGGACATCAATGCGGTCGTATTGGGGAATCTTGCTCAGTTGTATCTTGTTGAGTGGATGTGGTACCGAGACGATGAACGCGATTGAGTTACGTCCATTGTCTTCCTATCGAGTCGAGCAAGATCCTGAGATAGCATTAACAGAACAGACGAAAAAACAATTGCTTACATATTGCGAGCGTCGTCCAACCGATGTCTTGCCGACAAAGAGAGCGAAAGTGGCAGAAGTCACATTCCGTCACCCACTATATGAAGTCCTCGGGTCTAAAACTGTGAAATATTTTGCTGCGGGGGACGAACGGTATATCACCTGTGCGAACAGCAGTCAATTGATGGAGCGGACGTTCGCTGTAGAATCAATTCAAGAGTTTGAAACTCTTGACGAAGAGCGATTCGAGGAATCGGAGATCGCCTCAACGATTGAGTTCGATCAAGTCAGTGATCTCAATCAACTTGCGAAGACGTTCAACTTGAATGATGGACACGAAGAAATTGTGGAGGATTCTGCTTTTCACTACACGACACCCGATACAGGAGCAATCTTTGTAACGTTCGAGACAGTACGGGATGGACGTACACTCGATCCAATCATTGAACCGAAGTTATTTCCGTTTAAGAGTGGGGAAAATGAAGGGTATGTGTTTTTGACGAGCCGAGCCGATGATCGGCTCACCCTTCAAATCGGGGATGCGCCATCCCTGAAACAACTCGTGCTTCCCAATATGTTTGAGGCATCGTACATGAAAGTTGATCCGAAAGAGGAGGCGCTTTCTCTTGAAGGGGAACACCGTAAACTGATGAAACGGATTATCTTATCCGATCAACCGATTGTAGAAGACGTGGCTAACCAATCGTCACTAACCCTATCGAAAACATACGGAACCGTCCTTGAGATTTGGGGGCACGTTCGCCGGCCGGCCCTGAATAAGATGTCTTCGCGTCCAGCCGATGGGGAAACACGCCTTGCCGTTTTTGAGTCGAACCAAGATACCGTATGGTTAGACGGTCCAAAGACACAAGAGCTGTTTGATGCCTTATCTCATATTCAACCTCATGAGAAAGCATCTACAGCTGTCAAAATCGGAGTCTTACATCTATATGAAGAATTGACCGAACAATCCTTTGATGTATGGAAGACAGAGACGGAACTCTATGTAGTGGACCAACAGTCATCTAAAACGTATGAACTTCCGACAACCGATTATTTTCAAATCAACCAACCATAAAATGGCGTCTGACCTTTATGAAAAAAGAAGTTGGCTCTACCCTTCTCAACTGAGTTAGGGTACAATGCTCGAGAGAGAATGAGAGAGGAGTGAAGCAAGATGGGAAAAGTACATGTTTATGACCATCCTTTGATTCAGCACAAAATGACGATTATGCGTAAAGTAGAGACGGGGACGAAGCAGTTCCGTGAACTCGTCGACGAAGTATCTTCACTTATGGCATACGAAATCACGCGCAGCCTACCACTAACAGACGTAGAAATCGAGACACCGGTCTCTGTTTCCACTCAAAAGATGATTGCCGGCAAGAAATTGGGAATCGTCCCTATTTTACGTGCAGGACTTGGTATGGTGGATGGGTTCCTCAAAATGATGCCGAACGTAAAAGTCGGTCATATCGGTCTCTATCGTGACCCGGAAACGCTTGAGCCACACGAATACTATTTGAAACTTCCGACAGATGTCACAGAACGTGATTTTATCGTCGTAGACCCAATGCTCGCGACAGGTGGTTCGGCTGTTGATGCCATCGCCTCACTCAAAAAGCATGGCGCGAAGTCAATCAAATTGGCATGTCTTTGTGCAGCACCAGAAGGCGTAGAGCGTGTGCAAGCAGAACATCCGGATGTGGAGATTTATCTTGCGGCACTCGATGAAAAATTAAATGATCACGGTTATATCGTTCCTGGACTTGGGGACGCGGGTGACCGTTTGTTTGGTACGAAGTAAGTTTGATCCATGGGAATCGCCTGAGCGATTCCCGTTTTTTTATGGGGATCAGGTGAAATTTTAATCATTCAATTCGGTCACAAAATAGACACAAAAAAAGAAAGGTGAAGCATCGAATAAAAGTGTTCATTTCTTAGTTTCTTCTTATTTAACTATCAGACAAAGAATATACGGGAGAGTGACGAGCAATCATTCCGCTAATTCAACGAATGAGATTACTCACAAAAAAATGGGCGAAATCGCTCGACATGTCAAAAACATCCTCGGTATACTGATACAGGACGTTGAAAACGATTTCAAAAAGTAGTCAACGACCGTTTCGTAACTCTTTGTGAACGTAAACGTTTACGGATTGAAATTTCCAAAACGTGGAGGTATAACTGAACTATTCTTCATCTGATTCCTTTTGTGAAATGTTATAAAGTCAACATTTTTATTTCAACGTTTCTTCACACTTTCTTTAAAAAGTGCTTTAAACGTTTAGTTTATGAAGTGCGGAAAACTATTGATATGACTTGATTTAAAGCGCTTTTATAATTGTGAAATCCATTGACTTCTTATACCATTTCCGTTACTCTGAACTTGTGTGACTTTTGGCGGTCACGCGAGTGTGAATTGATGAAAGAGAATCTAAGTTTGATTGTGTAAAAGGAGGTCGAGGATGGTGAAAAAAGACAATCGTTACCTATCCTACGCCTCGATTGCCTCTCAACTTTCAACCGCACTGGCAGGACCGATCGTCATTGGTTATTTCGTCGGACAATATGGCGTCAGACGAGAGTTTTGGGGAACATTTGGTTTGAATGCGTCGGTGTTTCTGGGGATGTTGTTCGGACTCATCGCGCTCGTACTCATTCTTCGGAGTTTATTGACAGGAGAGAACGAATGAATAATCAGGTGCAGGCAAATGTACATGCACAAAAGAGATTGATGAAGCGTTATACGATAGGGTTTTCGGTTTGGTTTACTCTTTTGTTAGCCGTATCCTATGCGATTCCTCGATATGAATCCGTTTGTTTAGGCCTTTTTATCGGTGGAGTGGCAAGTCTGATCATTTTACATATGCAAAATCGATCGGTTGTTCGAATGTATGACGTTATTGAAACGGGCAGACGCCCGAAATCACATGGGACTGTTTCAAGAATGGCAGTCGGTGTGTTGGCAGTGATAGTCGGTCTATTCTATGACGACCGGGTATCCTTGATTGCGGTGGTAACTGGTCTAATCGCCGGCCACATTATACAAATTGGCGAGTTTGCACTTGCCCAGCTCAGCAGGAAAAGAGGTGAATATTAATGAATCATGGGTTACCCACCTATTCTTTAGAACTTGGGGGCTATACGCTTTATGGCAGTTGGACAAACATTCTGACTGTGTTGATTGCGGCAGTTTTAGTCTTCTTATTCGCGGTGATTGGTACTCGAGCGCTTGCAATTAAACCAACGGGATTGCAAAACTTCTTCGAATGGTTTGCGGAGTTTGTCCGTGACATCATTTCAAGTTCAATGGATTGGAAGACCGGAGGACGATTTATTGCATTCGGTATGACACTCACCCTGTTTATTTTGATTTCAAACTTGATGGGATTACCATTTACGCTAATTAGCGGACATACGTTATGGTATAACTCACCGACAGCAGATCCATATGTCACGTTGGCCTTGTCGACACTCGTCGTTACAATGTCTCACTATTATGGAATCAAGCTTGTAGGATTCAAGCATTACTCACTCGAGTATGTGAAGCCGGTATGGTTCATGCTCCCAATCAAATTGATTGAAGAGTTTGCGAACACGTTGACGCTCGGTTTGCGTCTATACGGTAACATTTTTGCCGGTGAAATCATGATTACAATCATCTTAGGACTTGCGATTACTGCAGAAAGTACATTAAACCCACTTGGGGCAGTATTTGCAATCTTCCCGATGGTGCTATGGCAAGGATTCTCGATCTTTATCGGGTTAATCCAGTCGTATATTTTCCTAACACTTGCCATGTTGTACATTGGGCACAAGGCAACTGTTGAGCATTGATCAAGCAAGTGACAAACAGCGTGAAGACAATAACTACTTATATTTTCTCTAGGAGGAACTTACAAAATGGAACAACTCAATCTTATTGCAACAGCACTCGTAATCGGACTTGGAGCACTTGGTGCTGGTATCGGTAACGGTCTTATCGTAGGTGGTACAGTTCAAGGACAAGCACGTCAACCAGAACTCAAAAACGAACTTCGTCAAACAATGTTCATCGGTATCGGTTTGGTTGAAGCCCTCCCGATCATCGGTGTGGCTGTCGGTTTCCTTCTCCTCAACTCTTGATTCCGAGTTAACGAGAACAACTTAAGAGGGAGCATGTCTCCCTCACTTATTTAGTCAAGAGGAGGGTATGCATGGATACGATGATGATTGCAGCGGAAGCAGGTCATGAAGGCCTTCGCGTCCTAGATATGATCTTTACACTTGTCACATTCCTCGTACTCTTGGCCCTGTTGAAGAAATTTGCTTGGGGACCACTCCTTGGAATGATGAGACAGCGTGAAGAGTATGTAGCGAATGAAATTGAGCTCGCTGAAAAGAGCCGCAAAGATGCGGAAACATATGTCGTTGAACAACGTGAAGCACTTAGTGCAGCACGTGTTGAATCGAAAGAAATGCTCGATTCAAGTCGTCGACAAGCAGAAGCTGAACAGGCACGCTTGGTGGAGCAGGCGCGCATGGAAGCAGAACAAATTAAAGTCGAGGCAGAAAAAGCGATTGATCGCGAACGTGAACTTGCGAAACAAGCGCTTCAAACTGAAGTCGTCACACAAGCGATTTCGGCAGCACGCCACGTCCTTCAGTCTGACCTTAAAGGCGACGAAGCGAAACAACGTGCCCTCGTCACAGACTTCTTGTCTAAGGCGAAAGGCGCTAACTAATGAACGGATCATTAGCAAAACGTTATGCCAAAGCGCTCTTCGACTTAGCGCGCGAACAAGAGATGCTCGACCAAGTCGAAGCGGAAGTGCGCCTGCTCGATGAAGTGCTCCACGCGACGCCTGAATTGATGAACGTATTGACGAATCCATCATTCAGCGACAGCGAGCTTGCACAGCTGTTAAAAGATAGCTTTGGTGATATGACGGCAATCGTATTGAATACGTTGCTTGTGATGGTCGAAAACGATCGTGCTGAAGAAGTACGGGCGCTCCCACACTTTGTCCTTGAGTACATCAACGACTTCCGTGGAATCGCAGAGGGTATTGTCACGAGTGCTTACCCATTATCAGAATCAGACTTAAAAGACGTCGAACTCGTCTTCGGAGAGAAGTTAGGTAAGACGCTCCAGTTGAAAAACGTCGTCGATGAAAAAGTCATCGGTGGACTTCGTGTCCAAGTCGGATACACGACGTACGATGATACAATCGAAACGAAATTGACACGCCTTGAGCGTGAATTGTTGAATGCGTAAGAAATAGGGGTGAATTCAATGACAATCAAAGCTGAAGAAATTAGCGCCCTGCTAAAAGAGCGAATCGCTTCGTACGGTTCAGACCTCGAAGTCAGTGAGACAGGTACTGTCATTCAAGTAGGTGACGGAATCGCTCGTGCACACGGTCTCGATAACGTTATGGCGGGGGAACTCGTAGAGTTCTCGAACGGCGTAATGGGCTTGGCGCAAAACTTAGAAGAAGGTAACGTCGGGATTATCATCCTTGGCGATTACAAAGGCATCAAAGAAGGCGACGCTGTCAAACGTACAGGTCGCATCATGGAAGTTCCAGTCGGTGAGGCACTCCTCGGACGTGTCGTCAACCCACTCGGACAACCAATCGATGGTCTTGGACCAATCGTGACTGACAACTATAACCCGATCGAGCGTAAAGCTTACGGTGTTATGGCTCGTAAATCGGTTCACGAACCACTTCAAACAGGAATTAAGGCGATTGACGCCCTCGTTCCAATCGGTCGTGGTCAGCGTGAGTTGATCATCGGTGACCGTCAAACAGGTAAAACATCGGTTGCGATCGATACGATCATCAACCAAAAAGAAGAGAACATGATTTGTATTTACGTTGCGATCGGTCAGAAAGAATCGACTGTCCGTGGCGTAGTTGAAACGCTTCGTCAAAACGGCGCGCTCGACTATACAATCGTTGTTTCGGCATCGGCTTCACAACCGGCACCACTTCTTTACCTCGCACCATTCGCGGGTGTATCGATGGGTGAATACTTCATGGACCGTGGGCAACACGTCCTCGTTGTTTATGATGATTTATCGAAACAAGCGGCAGCTTACCGTGAGCTCTCGCTCCTTCTCCGCCGTCCTCCAGGCCGCGAAGCCTATCCAGGGGATGTCTTCTACCTCCACTCACGCCTTCTTGAGCGTGCAGCGAAGTTGAATGACGAACTCGGTGGTGGTTCATTGACTGCACTTCCGTTCATCGAGACACAAGCATCGGATATCTCAGCATACATCCCGACAAACGTTATCTCGATCACGGATGGTCAGATCTTCCTTCAGTCGGACCTCTTCTTCTCTGGGGTACGCCCAGCGATCAACGCCGGTCTCTCGGTATCGCGTGTAGGTGGTTCGGCACAAGTAAAAGCGATGAAGAAAGTTGCTGGTACACTTCGTCTTGACCTCGCATCATACCGTGAGCTCGAAGCGTTCGCTCAGTTCGGGTCAGACCTTGATAAAGCGACGCAAGCGAAGTTGAACCGTGGTCAGCGCACAGTTGAAGTCTTGAAACAAGACTTGAACGCACCACTTTCTGTAGACAAGCAAGTCATCATCATCTACGCACTCACGAAAGGTCATCTCGATGACATCCCAGTCGAAGACGTACGTCGTTTCGAAAAAGAAATGAACGCATGGCTCGACCAAAACCGTGCAGATCTTTGCCGCGAAATCCGTCAGACAGGAAACCTTCCTTCAGACGAGGCGATGATCGATGCAATTACGGAATTCAAAAAGACGTTCTCGCCATCGGTTTAATCCGGTGACGAGCGTCTATTAAGGTGGTGAATCGAAATGGCATCATTACGTGAGATCCAGATGCGGATCACCTCGACCCAAAGCACGAAGCAAATCACGAAAGCGATGAACATGGTGTCGGCATCGAAGTTGAACCGTGCCCAAGGCAACAACGCCAACTTCAAACCGTACATGAACAAGTTGCAAGAAGTCGTCTCGTCGATTGCCGGCGGTACGTCAGGTGCGACGCACCCGATGCTTCAAGTTCGTCCCGTTAAACGAACAGGCTATATCGTCATCACGTCAGACCGTGGTCTTGCCGGTGGGTATAACGCTAGTGTCCTTCGTGACGTCTATCGTGAACTCAAGGCAAACCATAACTCGACAGATGAGTATCGTCTCTATGTCATCGGGAAAGTCGGTGTTCAGTTCTTTAAATCACGCAACATTCCGGTGTATAGCGCGATGACAGGATTGAACGACCAACCATCTTTCGTGGAAGTATCAGAAATCGTTAAACAGACGGTCGGTGCTTTCAGCGAAGGCGAGATTGATGAATTGAAGCTCTGCTACAACTCATTCATCTCGGTCATCAGCCAAGAAGTGAAGATTCAACAATTGCTCCCGCTCGGGAATATCGAATTATCTGCATCTAATGTGGTGTACGAATACGAACCAGAAGAAGACACGATCTTAGCGGCGCTTCTTCCGCGTTATGCGGAAGGACTCATCTATGGTGCGTTACTCGATGCGAAAGTATCGGAGCATGCAGCTCGGATGACGGCAATGTCGAATGCGACAGATAATGCGGATGAACTCATTCGCGGACTCAAGCTCAAATTCAACCGCGCGCGTCAAGCAGCGATCACACAAGAAATTACAGAGATTGTCGGAGGTGCGGCGGCGCTTGAATAAGGCGCACGCCCTCTAGATTGTAGGAGGCTAACACGATGAACGAATACGGCATGAAAGGCCACGTAGTCGCAGTCATGGGCCCAGTTATCGACGTTAAGTTCGAAAACCACTTACCAAACATCTATAACGCCCTTAAAGTCACACACGTTGCGACTTCATCGGAAGATGTCAGTGTTGACTTGACGCTCGAGGTAGCTGTTCACCTTGGCGATGATACGGTCCGTACGATTGCGATGGACTCAACCGACGGCGTTCGCCGCGGCATGGAAGTAATTGATTTAGGATCACCGATTTCAGTACCGGTCGGAGAAGCGACATTAGGACGCGTCTTCAACGTACTCGGTAACCCAATCGATGATAAAGAAGTGGCGGCAGACGTGCTTCGGTCACCAATCCACCGTCAAGCACCAACATTCGACGAGCTTTCAACGAAAGTTGAAATCCTTGAAACAGGGATTAAAGTCGTCGACCTTCTCGCACCATACATCAAAGGTGGTAAAATCGGCCTCTTCGGTGGTGCCGGTGTAGGGAAAACCGTCCTCATCCAGGAACTCATTAACAACATCGCGCAAGAGCACAGCGGGATTTCTGTATTCGCAGGAGTCGGTGAGCGTACGCGTGAAGGAAATGACTTGTTCCACGAGATGACGGACTCAGGCGTTATTAAACAAACAGCAATGGTATTCGGTCAGATGAACGAGCCACCGGGTGCACGTCTTCGTGTTGCCTTGACTGGTTTGACAATGGCAGAATACTTCCGTGATGAGCAAGGACAAGACGTTCTTCTCTTCGTTGATAACATCTTCCGTTTCACACAAGCAGGTTCTGAGGTATCGGCCCTTCTCGGGCGTATGCCATCAGCGGTAGGTTACCAACCAACGCTTGCGACTGAAATGGGTATGCTTCAAGAGCGAATCACATCGACTGCAAAAGGATCGGTTACATCGATTCAAGCGGTTTATGTACCAGCCGATGACTATACTGACCCGGCTCCAGCAACAACGTTCGCTCACCTTGATGCAACGACTAACCTTGAGCGTCGTCTCTCTGAGATGGGGATTTACCCAGCCGTTGACCCACTCGCTTCAACATCACGTGCCCTTTCTCCTGAAATCGTAGGCGAAGAGCATTATGCTGTTGCGCGTGACGTTCAACAAACACTACAACGCTACAAAGAACTCCAAGATATCATCGCAATCCTCGGAATGGATGAATTATCAGAAGACGACAAACTCACGGTACACCGTGCGCGTCGTATTCAGTTCTTCTTGTCGCAAAACTTCCACGTGGCCGAGCAGTTCACTGGTCAAAAAGGTTCGTATGTACCGGTCAAAGAGACTGTACGCGGCTTCAAAGAGATCCTCGATGGTAAACACGATGATCTTCCAGAAGATGCATTCCGTCTTGTCGGTCCAATCGAAGACGTCATCGAAAAAGCGAAGACGTTGGTCTAAGACCTACGCGGAAGGGGGAAACTAGACGATGAATACACTTCACGTCAACGTCGTCACCCCGGATGGTGCAGCCTTCGAAGGTGAGGCACGCATGGTGATTGCACGCTCGGTCGCAGGTGAAGTCGGGATTTTACCGAAACACGTACCGATGGTAACACCACTGGATGTCTCAGTCCTCAAACTGCGCCACGAAGATGGTGGACGCACGCTGATCGCAATCAGTGGCGGTTTCATGGAAGTTCGTCCCGACACGGTGACGATCTTAGCTGAAACAGCCGAAATGGCGGACAAGATTGACTATGACCGCGCTTCTGCGGCGAAAGTTCGGGCCGAGCGCCGTCTCCAAGACACAAAGCTCTCAGAACTCGAATTCCGTCGTGCAGAACTTGCGCTCAAAAAAGCAATCAACCGCTTGAGCATTCGCGAGATGAACGATTAAGTAAGTCAACTCCTACACTTTGGTGTGGGAGTTTTTTGTTGTTCTCATGAAAGATAGGTCTTTGGTCGCGCCCCTAAATAGTTGGACTAGTAAAAAATATTGAAAGGAAAGCCGATAATAAAGGTGGGAACTACCGTAAAGGAGATTGAGGAATGAAAGTTTACGTTGCGCGACAACCAATTTTTGACCAACAATTACGCGTTTGCGGCTACGAATTGTTATATCGCCGCAGCGAAAATAATATCTTTGAGAATGTGGATGATTCGTTAGCGACGGCTGACGTCATTCATAACGCTTACCTTGTGTTCAATTTTCGGGAATTGACAGAGGGGACGCGTGCGTTCATCAACTTTCCTCAGACGTTGATTGAAGGAGAAGTCCCATCACTACTTCCTCGTCAATCACTCGTCGTCGAAGTGCTTGAACACGTTGAGCCGACAGAAAAAGTCTTGCAGTCCCTCCGTTCGTTAAGGCGTCAAGGTTATACCATCGCATTGGATGATTTCGTTTTTGAAGAGAAATACCGACCATTGATCGGACTCGCCGACATCATTAAAATCGATTATCAAGCGACTCCAGTGGATCAGCAACAAAAACTAATTGATGCGCTTGGCCATCGGGTCGAATTTCTAGCAGAGAAAATTGAAACTCCGGCAGAGTACGAGATTGCGAAACGACTAGGGTATAAAATGTTCCAAGGATATTTCTTTAGTCGCCCGATTGTCGTACACGGAGCAGAAGTTCACCCGTTGCGTCATACGCTCATCGAAGTATTGAAGGAGCTCGATCGCCCAGAACCAAGTTTCCGGCGCATTTCGGCTCAGATTGAGAGAAGTGTCGACTTATCGTATAAAATGCTTCGCTCGGTCAATACGGTGTATCAAAAAGGGCGAGGAACGATTCAGTCCATTGAACAGGCCGTCGCACGTATTGGGTTAGATGAGTTGAAACGATGGTCCTATTTGATGCTTCTACGGGAGATGCAGACGTCTGAATCGAAAGAACTCATCAAGCAGAGTGTCATCCGTGGCAAAATGATGGAATTGATTGCGGAAGATACATTGACAGATGTATTACCGTTTGATGCATTTATCACAGGAATCTTCTCATCACTCGACGTCATTCTCGATGAGGCGATGCAGACGTTGATTGCGGAGCTTCCGGTGGCACCTCCTGTTAAGGCGGCGTTACTCGGTGAACAGAATGGTTTGCGAAAGCTTTTAGAGGATGTCATCGCCTACGAAAAGTTGACGATTCCACTTCATAACACAGATTCTGATTGGTCTCAATATTACGTCGAAGCGATTCGCTGGTCTCGTAGCCTTGACGAATCGATTGAATAATGTTTGAAATATGTGAGGGACGTCAATTACTGTAGTAAGGCATTACTGCTGATGACGTCCCTTTTGGTGTGCTTGTAGAGAAAGTGAGTTGATCGAATGGTTCAAACCGCTCGAAGCTTAAGACCCTAAGTCTTTTTTTCTCTAACATGACATGATATGATTAAAAATGGTACGAATTTTAGAAAAGAGGGGAATCGTCGATGATCAATACCGTATTTTCGCTAGCGATTTATGTCATAGCGATTTACGTCGCTTGGTGGGCACTCTTACCCGTCAAATGGGACAAGTTGCTCAATCAAGTGAGGAGTCCGCAGGCTGCTGTCTTGCGCGTTCTCGTCGCGGTTGTCTTCGGTTCGCTGATTGCCCAGTTCTTTTTGGAGTATATCCGACTGGCGCAGGCGCTCGCACCTATACAGTAGTCGCAGAATATTTAACAAACTGTAATCCTGCTGTAACGACTCCTATATGATTATCATGTAGGATAAATTCGTCTGACATGATGTTTTTTCATTCAGTTTGCACTTATTTATTATTCAGATTGATTGATGAATGAAACACCATCACGTTTTACAAACCATTCAAATAATCGACATCATCACATCCGGAATCGGATATCGACGCACTATATAAAAAAACAATGAAGTTGGAGGACAAAGAGAGATATGAAGGATTTGATTGTAGTCCGTGGAGGACGTAAACTGTCAGGTACTGTGCGCGTTGAGGGAGCAAAAAACGCCGTACTCAAAACATTGGTTGCCACTCTATTAGCTAGCGAAGGAAAGTCAATCTTACAAAACGTACCACGTCTTGCTGACGTGTACACGATTAACAAAGTACTTCGTCACCTCGGTGCAGAGGTATCGTTCAATGAAGAAAAGAATGAAGTAACTGTCGATGCGTCGGGCGACATCAAAGATGAAGCACCGCTTGAATATGTGCGGAAGATGCGTGCTTCAATCCTCGTCATGGGACCTCTTCTTGCCCGTCTCGGTCACGCTCGTGTAGCGATGCCAGGCGGATGCTCAATCGGCTCACGTCCGATTGACCTCCACTTAAAAGGATTCGAAGCGATGGGTGCGAAAACGGTCATCGGAAACGGATTCGTGGAAGCTTCTGTAGAAGGCCGTCTCCAAGGCGCTAAAATCTACTTGGACTTCCCATCTGTTGGTGCGACAGAGAACATCATGATGGCAGCTGTGCTTGCAGAGGGTACGACTATCATCGAGAACGTTGCAAAAGAACCTGAGATTGTCGACCTTGCGAACTTCTTAAACGGAATGGGCGCACACGTTCGCGGTGCAGGTACAGAAACAATCCGCATCGAAGGTGTCGAAACACTTCGCGGTGCAGAACACTCGATCATTCCTGACCGCATCGAAGCAGGTACGTTCCTCGTCGCAGGTGCCATCACAGGTAGTGACATCGAAGTCATCGGTGCAGAACGTGAGCACCTTCGTCCATTGATTTCAAAAATGGAAGAAATGGGTGTCCACTTCGAGGATACGGCAGAAGGTATGCGTGTCACGGCACCAGACGAATTGAAGCCGGTTGATGTGAAGACGATGCCACACCCAGGATTCCCGACAGACATGCAGTCACAAATGATGGCACTCGTCTTGAAAGCGGGCGGCACATCTGTCATCACGGAAACAGTGTTTGAGAATCGCTTCATGCACGTGGAAGAGTTCCGCCGTATGAACGCGGACATTAAGATTGAAGGACGCTCGGCAATCGTCAAAGGTGGCGTACGCCTCCAGGGAGCGGAAGTTGTCGCAACGGACCTTCGTGCTGGAGCAGCACTTATTCTAGCAGGTCTCATCGCGGAAGAAGAGACACGCGTTGGAGATTTATATCATATCGACCGTGGATACGTTGACTTCCACAAGAAACTTCAAGCACTCGGTGCAGACATCGAGCGTATTGAAGGAACTGTCGAAGTTGCTGAAGAAATGGTTCAGAACTAAGAAACGAGTACGAATGAGAGGGCGAGGAGAGACTCTTCTCGCTCTTTTCAATGAAGAATCGAACGGAGGAACCTATACATCATGTTTTCAAAAGATATCGGGATTGATTTAGGGACAGCGAACGTTGTCATTCACGTCAAAGGGAAAGGAATCGTCTTAGACGAACCTTCAGTCGTTGCCATGAAACGCTCTACAGGGAAAGTACTAGCAGTCGGTTCAGAAGCGTATGAGATGGTTGGTCGTACACCTGGGGATATCGTGGCGATCCGTCCTCTCCGCGACGGAGTCATCGCCGATTTCGCCACAACAGAGGAAATGCTCCGTCACTTCATCGAGAAAATCCAAGTCCGTGGCTTCTTCGGTGGCATTCGCATGTTGATTTGTACCCCTGCGAACGTGACGCCGGTCGAAGCAAAAGCTATTCGTGAGGCTGCTGAAAAAGCAGGAGCGAAGGAAGTCTTCCTCGCCGTCGAACCGAAAGCGGCAGCTGTCGGTTCAGGCATGGATATTTGGAAGCCGGTCGGTCATATGATCATCGACATCGGTGGTGGGACGACAGACGTCGCCATCCTGTCGATGGGTGACATCGTCTGCGGTGAGACAATCAAGATTGCAGGGGATCGTTTCGATACGGATATCCTTCGTGCCATCAAAGAGAAGCACAAGCTCATCATCGGAGAACGTACGGCAGAACAAATCAAGAAAGAAATCGCAACGGTCTTCCCAGGAGGACGGAACGAATCGATGGACATTCGTGGACGTGACATGGTACGTGGATTGCCACGTACGGTGACCATCACATCAGAAGAGCTTCGTGAAGCGATGGCGGAATCAGCCAATGAAATCGTAGAAGCAGCGAAGCGTGTCCTCGAACAGACACCTCCGGAACTCGCAGCGGATATCATCGACCGCGGCATCATCATGACAGGTGGGGGGGCACTCCTTCACGGTCTTGACCAACTTGTCGCAGAACGCGTCATGTTGCCGGTCATGATGGCTGAGGAGCCAACACTCAGTGTCGCGCACGGAACGGGAATCATGCTCGAAAACTTAGATCGATTGAAATAAACAAACAAGCGACCGCGCGAGCGGTCGCTTGTTTTGTTTCAGACGTTAGGTTGTCTTTTCGCATAGTAGCGCAAGAAGATTATGCTCTGAATCTCGAAAGAAGCTCATCCACGTTTCTGTTGTGTCCATTTTGGCGACGAGATGAGGCTGATCCATGAAAGACACCCCTACATTTTTCAACTGAGTATAAGCATCATCGATGGATTCAACACTCAAGTAAAGAATGGGACTCGATGTTGCGAATTCTTCGTTTTCAGGAGGAGATAACATGAGGCGGATGCCACCGCAATTGAAAAACGCGAGCGTTCCCGCTTGGAAAAGAAGAGGCAGTTCCAGGATGTTTTGATAGAATGTGATAGCTCGATCTAACTCTTTGACGGGAATGTAGATTTGTCCAATGCCTTGAATCAAGTTCATTCGAATCACTCCTTTTAATCTGTAGTAGTTTATGGAAAGGTGATATGTACAGAAGCAAGTAAAAAAACTATCTCTATTATAATTGAAAACAGCTTATGAAATGGATTTATTCTGAGGAGAGTGAGATATTATGAAAGCAATAATCAAGGGAAGGGGAATCATGATGGCACCGATTCATTAATAAACTAAACAGGACAAACAAATAGAATCGGAGGACATCATGAACAAACCACTTACACTCATTACTGGCGTCAGTCGCAATCAAGGCATCGGTGCTGCGATTGCGCGAAAACTTGCTTCTGAAGGACATGACTTGTACTTGACGCACTGGAGTCCGTTTGACGCTAAAGAAGGAATCGGGGAAGAAATTGGCTTCATCGAACGATTGGTTCAAGAACTGACTGAAGAAGGGACCCGTGTCGAGCATGAGGCATACGATTTGGCTTCAGGAGACGAGGTCGGATTACTTGATCGAATGGAAGCTAAACTTGGTATACCGAGCAGGCTAATCCATAACGCGACCTATGAGCGACATGTCAACGTCGAGAACTTTACGACCGACGTATTGAGAAAACATTACCTGGTGAATAACGAAGGGACACTCGGACTCACCTTTGCGTTTATTGAGCGCTATAAACAAGCGGGACATCAAGATGGGCGAATCCTGTTCTTCGTATCGGGGGGACCGGATGCGAATAACCTGGCCTACATCGCAACGAAAGGTGCATTGATTGCCATCACACCTGCGTTGGCGAATGGATTAGGAGAATACGGCATTTCGGTGAATGCGTTCGATCCGGGACCGACGGATACGGGTTGGATCAATGACGAACTTCGCGAACACTTGCTACCATTATTTCCTTACAAGCGAATGGGGACGCCTGAAGATACGGCTCGCTTCGTCGCTTTCTTGATGGGCCCAGACGGCGCATGGGTGAATGGCCAACATCTTCACGTTGACGGAGGGTTTACTGGGCGGTAATAGAGAACGTTCGATGATACAACAAGAAGAAGGCATCTCACCGTTGAAGTGAGATGCCTTTTTCAATGCCATGTATAATCTTTATCAACAAATAAACGATTTTTGATTTCGGTCTTCGAAACGGAAGCGTCTTTCGCATCGAGCCATTCATAATAGTCACACACACAGGAGTCACCAAGCTCGATAGAATAGCCATTATTTATTGTATTAACAGTTATATCGAGGTTATGTTCAGCTAACGTCTTTTTCAATCGATAAATCGTGTTGTATACGTTGTGTAAGGCGCGTTGTGGTTCATCGATGTCCGGGTAAAGGGTTTCGGCAAGCACCCACTTATTAATGACCTGCTTACGATGAAAAACTAAGTAGGCAAATAACTCCTCTGTTTTTTGTGTTGGCCACTTCACAAGATTTCCATCTTGTGTTCGTACCGAAAAACGATCTAGAAATTGTATGCGACAAGATTGATTGAGATTCTTTTGTTGAATCGCCTCATAGCGCTGGATGATACGCGGAATGACGTTATGAATCATCTGCTCTGTGATGGGCTTCAACAAGTAATGCGTGGCATGCAAATTGAACGCTTCGACGGCATACTGCTGATGGGCGGTCGTGAAGACGACTTGCGTCCGTTCCGGCAAATAGGTCGCCAATTCGAGCCCGGTCATTTCAGGCATCTCGATATCTAAAAAGACGAGGTCGACCGGGTGCTCCTGAATAAATGTAAGGGCTTTAGTTGGGCTTTGGAACGAGCCTACCCACTCAAGAGAAGGCTCCTCTTTTACAATTCGCTCCATCATTCCTAAGAGATGATGTTCATCTTCAATTAAAATCGTACGCATTGATGTGATTCGTCCTTTCTTGTTTTGGTAAACGCAGGTGAATGATCGTGCCTTTTTTTAAAGTAGAAGTTAAGTCAAACGTTGCACCATGAAGGTGTTCGATTCGACTTTTAATATTGCAAAGCCCAATCCCAGATGTTTCGTTTGATACGTTAGGGTCAAATCCACTTCCTGTATCTTGAACACGAATCACAATCATTCCAGCCTGTTCTTGAATGGAAAGGATGAGCCGCTTTTGTCCAGGGTGTCGGTAGAGTCCATGTCGAACGGCATTCTCAACGAGTGGCTGAATCAATAACGGTGGGATGGAACAGTCTAAAAGAGATTCATCAATTTCTTTGACAACCTCGAACGAATCGCGAAACCGCGTCTGTTCAATGGCGAGATACGAGTCAATCATATCCACCTCTTGTCGAATGGAAATCTCGTTTTCCGTTCGACCATTTTCAAAAATGAAGCGGACGTAAGTGCTCAAGTGACTGAGTAGACGAGCCGCATCAGGTGGAGACGTATAACAGAGTGCAATCACATTTCCGAACGTATTGTATAGGAAGTGAGGTTTGATTTGAGCATTGAAGAAGGACATCTCATGCTGAGAGGCCAGTGCTTCGACTTGTTGCTTCTTCTTTTTGTCCGTAGATAAGTGAATCGGTAGAAGTAAAAACATCAATAGAAAATAAATGATGGTAAACGTATTGGCGTATAGCTGCTGATTAGGCGACACGATGAACGTCGACGTCATAATTCCGATATACCCGACGAGCTGGGCGAGCGTGAAAGTTAATAATTCTAGCGGATTGCCTGTTCTGTACTTTTCAAGGAGCCATCCGATGTTCAAACCGACCCAGAAGAACGTGATAAATAAAACGATCATCCATACGAAATATTCGAACACTTCGTAAACGGAAGAAGGCAAGAGGATAGCTAAACCAGTCAATCCGTACAGCGGATATCTCGAAATGGCTAAAAACCGGTCAAATGATACACGTTCCAAACATCTCGAAAATTCAATCAACATGATGATGCTCAGTAATGCTGAACTTAACGTCAACTTGTCACTGCCGGAGATCCACATGCCGTCTCGAGACATGATGGAAAGACTCGTCAATAAAAAGAAGGCTGTCCCGAAACCGTACAAACGTTCATTTCGGTGAAAGAGATACACGATGGCATAGAACATGGCAATCAATAGTGAAATGAGCAACATGAAAAATTCGTAGCCAGCATAAGCATTTTGAGTGGTGATGATGGCATGTAACGGTCCGACCAATATACTTTCTTCGATAGGTGCGGAATTCCCTGCCTGTCGTTCATGTTGAATCGTCAGTCGGAATTGTTTTGTCTCATCATCGAGCAAAAGTAGAGACGGCTGTTCGATGAGACGATTGTTTCCGATTTGGGTCGTTTCGACAGCCTCCCCATCGATCAAAATCGTCGAGGAGGATAGTGATTTTGGGATGAGTAAGGCATACGTTCCGGTTGGTAACGTGAGGTCGAGTTCATATGTGGATGCCCGATAAGGCGTTGTAAATGGAATGGTTCGATACGAGCGGCGATCAACTTGGTTAACAATTCCTGACTCATACCGCCATGAGCCGTCCAGTCGCAAAATCTCTTCGTCGACAGAAGAGGAGAGAAGAGAAGCTTCGCCCTTATTCACGGTAGCGATTGGGTTAATCGACTGATGTCGAATTAATAAAGTGAGACTGACGGCAATCAACATCACTAGGATGAAGATAAACGTCATTCGATTACGCGTCATGTGCACATTCCCTTCAATCTTTGTGAGTTTCTTGTGAGGTCCTTACGTTATTCTTCCTATTAGGTGAATGGATTTTTTGAAGTGACTCTCCGTCTCATCATCGTACCCGAACTTTTTTTGTTTGAACAGAAAAAGTCATTCACCGTACGAGGTGAGGCATTCTAAGAGTGAAGGAAGAAGGCATTCCATGAAACGTTGGATTGAGCAACGAATTAGTCGACAAGTCTTGACGATTTTTTATATATTGATTGCTTTAGTGACGTTTACCTCGGTTGGGACCTATTTTTATACCCAACAGTCGATTCAAGAGACGACCGTCCAATTAGAACGAATCAGTGAGCAACGTGCACGGGCGACAGACTTGTTTGAAACGTGGCAATCGATGCAATATGAATTACGAGGGCACGTCCTGCTGGGAGAAAGTGCTCTATTAGAAGAAGTACGAGCAGCTCAAACGAACATTGATGAACAGACGACCTGGTTTGAAACACAAGCCAGCAACGAAGACGAGACACAGTTCGCAAAAGATGCGAGACTTCTCTTCTCGATATACACGACCCGTGTCATGCCGGCTCTTGAACAATACGTGATTGCAAAACAAGCGGGAGAGATTGATGAATCTTTTCTACAGATGCGTACCGTCGGACAATTCATGCCGAAAAATGAAACGTCCACACAGACGCGATTCAAACTAAATTCAAGTAGTGCGGCGGATATGAGTGCGAGCATCGTCGATATGGAATCGGTCTTTACTGACTACCGACAAAATCTTGATTTTCAGGAGAGTGAATTACGCGATGCGCTCTCGAAACAGTTAGTGAAGGCCCAGTGGATGTGGTTGTTGATCCTACTCGGGGCACTCTTCTTGCTGTTTGTGGGATTACAGCCTTATATCCTAAGACTGACAAATCAATTACAGACACTCATGATGAACAGTGAGCGGCTTGCGAGTAACCCTAGCGCAACGCTCATTCCAATCAAACCGTTAAAAAATGAAGTCGGGCAATTATCCAAAGCATTTAACGAGATGGCAACTTCACTTCGGAATCAACAAGATCAAGTAGATCTCGAACGTGAGAAGACCGCCCGAATTTTGCATACGATGCGTGACTCTATCGTCTACACGGAACTCAAGACGAATGAACGTTTTGGTAACAGTGCGCTCTTTGACTTATATGAACATCCGATTCCAACAACTGAACGGAGCAGTCTATACCCGATTGCGATGTATTACCCGATGTTCATGGATCAGATTGACGACAAAGAGGGACTAAATCAGTTCACGAAGCGTGCCAAAGAAGAAGGCATGTTCGACGAAACATTCACGTATACGATGCAGGATGGTCAGAAAACGATTCGAATGTATGCAGAACCGATTGATCTTCAAAATGAACGCGCAGGTGTCATCTTCGTGTCACGAGATATTACCCAGGAAACAGAAATCAATCGGATGAAAACAGAACTTGTGGCGACAGTATCTCATGAACTGCGGACGCCTCTTACCTCGATTCTCGGTTTTTCAGAACTACTCAAAAGCCGTCAATTGGAGAACGCGAAACGAGAACGCTATTTAGACATGATTGCGAGTGAGACGAAACGTCTCGAGCGCCTTGTCAGTGATTTGTTAGATGTTCAAAAAATGGAGGCAGGGATGGGAGCACCGGAATTTAAAGTGGAGAGTTTGTATGATTTACTATCTGACTTGCTAGAGATTCATGCAGGGTCGACGGAACATCATTTCTTCCATTTTGATTGTGACGAATCGCTATTCGTCGCAGGAGATCCGGCCCAATTGCGTCAAGTCTTCTCAAATATCCTGAACAATGCCATCAAATATTCACCAAACGGTGGGAATGTGACGGTCGATGTCACGTGTGAAGGTGATTCGATTCGAGTCGGAATCACGGACGAAGGGTTAGGTCTTTCGGAAGAAGATGCGACGCGAATCTTTGATAAGTTTTATCGTTCGGCCTCGGAAGAAAGTAAACGCATCGGTGGAACCGGATTAGGATTAGCGATCTGTAAAGAAATCGTTCAATTGCACGGTGGTACCATCTCTGTTCAATCTCAACTTGGAGAAGGAACGACGATGATTGTCGAGTTACCGATGGTCGATCATGTCAACGAAGAAAGTTCATCCTAATTTTGGGATGAACTTTTTTTGAAAAAACGGTGAATGTCACGCTCGTTTGGTACGATATAGAGAGTGAATCATGTTACAGGATGAAAGGAAGACGATTATGCTACGCGGATTATATACAGCAGCTGGAGCGATGAATGCCCTGCAGCGCCAACAAGAGATTTTGAGCAATAACCTTGGTAATGTGAGAACACCAGGCTTCAAAGCGTCTGACGGCGTGGTTCGTTCGTTCCCAGAGATGCTGCTCGCACAAGTCAGCAATCCGGATAACGCGAAATCGCGCGTGAAGGGAGAAGTAGGAACTTTATCGATGGGTGTTTATCTTCAAGAAACAATGCCTCGTTTCTCAGCTGGAAGTATCACTGAATCTGGTAGCCCGACCGATATTTACTTAAAGGCGCCCACTGATTTTGCGGGAGCCCCGATGTTTGCAGTCGAACAAGGCGACGAAACGTTATATACGACAAACGGACGCTTCTCAATCGATGAGGCGCTCTTCCTTCGTTCTGCGGACGGCGGCTATATCCTTTCTGATGAAGGAGAACGAATTCAACTTCCATCGAGTGAGTTTCAAGTAGGAAAAGATGGGACCATCACTTCTCTCGGACAAAATGTGGCGACACTCGGCGCTTATCAAATCGATGACTTGACGACGCTTGAACAAGTCGGGAATGACTGGCGTGTGACGGGGGATGCGCCGGCACCGGCCCAGGTCGAAGTACTACAAGGATTTATTGAAGAAGCGAACGTCAACCTCGATCAGACGATGGCAGATTTGATGATGACGTATCGTCAGTTTGAAGCGAATCAAAAAGTCGTCCAAGCGTATGATAAAAGTGCCGAGCGAGCAATCGAAATCGCTCGTATTCGTTAAGGAGGAACACCATGCAGTCCATTTATAACTCGGTCAACTCGCTGTCGCAACTTCAACGTCAATTGGATGTGACCGGTCATAACATCGCGAACGTTGATACGGTCGGCTTCAAGCGCCAACAAGGGAACTTTGCTTCTCTGCTATCACAAGCGTATAACAATCAACCACGCCCTGAATTTGAAGTCGGACGAGACACACCGAACGGAATTCGAATCGGAGTCGGTGGACACGTCGCCGATATCACCCAACAGTTCAACATCGGACAAGTGCGTACGACCGATCGCGGATTGGACGTCTTTTTGAAGGCGAGCCGTCAATTTTTCGTCGTGGACACACCGAATGGCGTTGGGGTGACACGAAGCGGAAACATGCAATTATCGGTCGGTGACGAGACGACGCTCGTCGATGTGAACGGTAATCCGCTTCTTGGGGATAACGGCAATCCGATCACGATGCCGAATGACGCAACGAATCATCGGATTCGTCAAGACGGTGTCGTCGTGGCGAGTGTGAACGGCGTGGAACAAGAGTTCGGACGTCTCGACATCGTGGAAGTCCGAAACACGTCGGAATTACGTCCACTCGGAGATAACGTGTTTGCAGCGGATTTGGAGACCGAAGTGGATCGTCCGCTCGGAAATCTGTTGATTGAAGGGACACTAGAATCGTCTAACGTCGATTTGACAAAAGAAATGACGGATATGACGATTACGCAACGAGCGTATCAAATGAACTCACGTGCTCTTTCGATGAGTGATCAAATGATGGGCCTCGTCACGGCATTACGACCATAACGCATACCGCTTCTCAAGTCGAGAAGCGGCTTTTTTATAGTAAGGAGGGGAACGGGCGATGCGGATTGTGGTCGCGATGGATTCATTCAAAGGCTCACTTTCGAGTGGGGAAGCCAATCAAGCGGTCAGTCGAGCACTTATAGGTCATGACGTAACGTGCATTCCGATTTCTGATGGGGGAGAAGGTTTTTTGGACGCCTGGCTTGTGATGCATGCGGATGGGACCGTCATAGAAGAAAACGTCATGTGCTTGGACGGAACAAAACGCGTTGCACGTTTCGGTTTCAATCCGTCAACGCGGCATGCGGTCATCGAAGTGGCAGAAACGACAGGACTAACGCTCATCTCCCATGTCGACCCGTGGCGCTACAGTTCAGTCGGAGTGGGTCATCAGATGATACAGGCGTTAAACCGCGGAGCGAAGGTCGTCACAATCGGACTCGGGGGAAGCGGAACGATTGATGGTGGAAAAGGGATGCTTGAAGTGCTAGGGGTTCGTTTTCTTGATGCATTCGGGAGTATCACCCCTTCCATCCCGCATCAACTTCAAGACGTAAGATCCATTGATTGGTCGGGACTCGATCCGAGGGTACGTGAGGTCGAGTGGCGAATCGCATCCGATGTACGAAATCCGTTAACTGGAGAGAACGGGGCGGCGTTCGTATTCGGAGGGCAGAAAGGATTGGCAACGAACGATACAGTGCCTTATGACCGCATCCTTCATGACTATGCGAATTGTTTTGAACGGGATATGCGAGCAGTACGTGGGGCCGGGGCAGCTGGCGGTATCGGCTTTGCGCTATTGCAGCTTGGCGCAACCTATGTGAGTGGCATCGAAGAAGTGGTCAGGTGGTCTAAATTTGAAGAACAAATCAAGAGTGCAGATTGGCTCATCACCGGTGAAGGAAAATTTGATGTGCAGAGTCTTGAAGGAAAGGCTCCTTATGGCTTGGCACGGCTTGCGCATACGCATGGAGTTCCGACACTTGTTTTCACCGGACAGTCTGACTTCACCTCTCATCTAGAATCCGGAATCATCGCAATATTCCCGATCGTATCACGCATTATGACGTTAGAAGAAGCAATTTGGGAAGCTGCTCCGTTACTGACGAGTGCGGTCCAACGCGTACGTCATGTCATTGAAAAGGCGCCTCGACAATAGTCGGGCGCTTTCGTGTTCATCAAGAACGATTTTTTAATAAATCACGAATCTCCGTCAACAGTTGCTCTTCTTTCGTTGGAGTCGGAATAGCAGCTTCTTCCACTTCCTTCTCACGTTGTAGACGATTGATGACCTTGACGATTAGGAAGAGGGCAAAAGCAATCAAGATGAACGATACAATCTGTTGGATGAAGTTCCCGTATAAGACGTCCACTCCAAGCACGCTCGCTTTTAAGTTCGAAAAATCAATTCCTCCGATAATGATTCCGAGAAGCGGCATAAAAATATCATTGACGAGCGAGTTCACGATGGCTGTGAACGCCGCACCGAGTACGACAGCGATAGCGAGATCGATGACATTCCCGCGCATCGCGAATTTTTTAAATTCTTTTAACATATACAAACCTCCTGACATTGAATAGCATAAGCGTAGCATATTTATGATGAAAGGAAAAAATCGTTCAGCTTCTGTCAGGGAAGGATGCTTGTTCGACATTTGTGCATAGGGTACACTAAAAAGGTAGCAATTTACGCATTTTAATACCAGGTACTAATATGATATAATCATTTTAGCTGAAAGGATGGTTGGACGTGGCGAACGATGAACAAACAAGTTCGGAAGAACAAAAAGGTTCACCAGAACAAGAGACGGAGCAGAAAAAACGATCGCGATTATCAAATCATCGCCGATTCCCGATTTTACTCCGGGTCCTCGTTGTTTTAGTGTTGGCAATCGCAATGCTCGCCCTTGGAGCGATCATTGGGTATAGCGTCATTGGCGGAGGGGACTGGAAAGACGTGTTTGATATCGAAACCTGGCGCCATATCACCGATTTTTGGCTAACCTCTTAAAGGCGGTGGATGGATGTATACAATTGAGCAAATTAAAGAAGTAATCCCACACAGATACCCGTTTCTATTGATTGATCGAATTATTGAAGTCGAAGAAAAGAAACGTGCTGTCGGATTAAAAAATGTCACGGCGAACGAAGAGTTCTTTAACGGGCATTTCCCAGACTATAACGTCATGCCAGGCGTCTTGATTGTTGAGGCACTCGCTCAGGTCGGTGCTTTTGCGATGTTGAAAGACGAATCGAATCGAGGCAAACTTGCCTTTTTCGCAGGGATTGACAACTGTCGTTTCAAACGCCAAGTCGTCCCAGGTGATCAGCTTCGCCTCGAGGTAGAAATCATGAAAATACGTGGTCCAATCGGTAAAGGACGTGCCGTGGCTACGGTCGATGGAGAAGTTGCTTGTGAAGCAGAACTCACTTTCGCCTTGAAGTAAGGAGAAATGGGATGCGTGCTTTAGTCATTGTATTACTAGTCGGCTTAATGACGATTGTGGGCTGTCAACAATTTCAAACGAAAGAGTCGAACGATGAGAATGTTGTATATGAGCAAAACGTGGGAGAGACAATGATTGAGAAACGGGCTGGGCAGTCCGACGCGATGGCAGTCTCACTTGAACGGACGAACAACACGACGATGCTCTTCACGATTCGTATGCTTGAAAATCGCCGTCTCGATCCGACAACGGTCATGAGTTATGAGGTCGAAGGTGAACGAGTCGCGATTCCGTTCGGGGAACTGATTGCAGAGCGGGAAGAAGATATTCGTACGTATGAATATCAAACAGATGTCGATCCCGATTTGTTCATCTCCGAAACTCTGCCACTCTTCCATCTCGTAGAGGAAGGCGAAGCAGAGGTCACGATTCCACTTGAAGTCATCGATTCGACAAATACGAAGTAGAAACAGACGATTTTGTCGAAAATCGTCTGTTTTTTTGTGGAGATAAGTCCGTTCTATCCGATAAATAGAGTAAGGAAAAAATGGAGGGATCAGAATGAAACAGAAATCACAATCGTTGCAGACACGAATTTTAGCAGCGATGTTAGTCTTCGTTACGCTGCTCATCGTCGCGTTCGGAGTGGTTCAATATTTTAGTACGAATTCTGCTGTACTAAGTACACTACATGCAACAATGATTGAGGATGGAGAGCGGATTGCTGAACGATTTGATGTGGATACATATTCAGCATTTATAAAAAATCCGACAAAGAATGAACAATACGAGCAGTTGCGAAAAGAATTGGATACATATCGTCAACAAGTTGGTGCCATGTACGTGTATACGCTCGCAACGGAAGGTAAGGAAGTTCAAATTATCGTAGACGGATTAGATGAAGCGGAAGCCGCCGAGATTGGTTCCCCCACTACAGCGATGACATATGAAGGTGCGACCGCTGCATTTCAAGGGGGAACGGTCACGACAGATATCATTGATGATCCCGAATTTGGAAAATACGTAACCGTTCTTGTTCCGATTAAACGTGGCGGTGAAATTATTGGGGTGCTCGGCGTTGACAAGGCCGCGACTGAAGTCGAAGCCATTACAGGACAGGTTTTAAAAGATAACTTGATTCCAATCCTGATCGGACTTCTCATTTTACTTGCCGTATCCGCAGTTATCATTTGGCGCTACCTCGGTTGGAAGTTGAATCCACTCCGATCACTGGAGCGAGTGGCGACATCGATTGCTGCAGGAGACTTGGCGACTGCGACAACAGAGGTTGAAAGCATTCGATTGAAATCAAATGACGAAATTAAACGCCTAACGGTCTCGATGGACAAGATGACCCATATGTTAAAAGATTTGATTTCCGGAATTCAAACGTCGGCACAAACGGTACGGGATGAGAGTGGGAACGTCTCGGGTATTTCAGAAGAGGTGAATGATGCATCTCGTCAAATCGCCTATACGATGGAAGAAATCGCAAGTGGCGTGGAAAACCAAAGCGTCTTGACGATGCGCTTGTACGAACATATGAACGAATTCTCGAGTCTCGTCGAACAGACGACGTCAGACGGGGAACAAGTGAGCGAGCAGGCAGAAGTCGTCAGTCGGGTGACGATGGACGGTCTCCATTACATGGAGAATGCCGTACACAAGATGACACATATCCATGCGCAAGTGAAAACATCACAAGGACAAGTGCGCGATTTTGAACAGCAAGCGGACGAAGTGACGGAACTGGTCACAATGATTCGTCAAATCTCACAACAGACAAACTTGCTTGCTTTGAACGCAGCAATCGAAGCTGCCCGTGCCGGCGAGCATGGAAAAGGATTTGCGGTCGTCGCCTCGGAGATTCGCAAACTTTCGGACAGTGTTGCCGAGTCCGTCAGTGAAATTTCAGAAATCGTCGGAAGCGTCAAACAGAATTCGATTGCACTCGGTCAAACCTTCACAGAAAGTATGGCGGCTGCAGAGGAAGGCAAAGCAACACTCGAATCGACGAAGCGAGCCTTCACGGAAATTGAACAGAGCGTTCGTCATATGCAACAGTTGACGGGTTCGATGCGCGGTCAACTCGATCGAGTGAAGACGAACCAGGACCACATTCAACATGGATTGTCTGAAATCGCCTCAATCTCAGAAGAGAGTACGGCCGGAAACGAGGAAGTGGCCGCTTCGACAGAACAGATGTCGGCGACGAGCGAAACGATGAACCGTCTCGTTAAAGATTTATCGAGCACGGCAGAAGACATGCAGCGAATGAGTCAACAGTTCAAGTTATAAACAGTCTCACTTCAGACAGACCTCTCGTGCGTCCGCTATAATGGGCGCAAGGGAGGTTTTTTCATGCAACAATTCTCTAGTGAACTGACACAATTTCGGGGGAGTCATTATGACTTCGGACGATTTCAAGGGAAATATATTAAACGAAGCCAATTGCTCGAGAATCGGACGGACCAATGGAAACTGCGCGTCCCCCGATTTGAGATTGATGCGGTAGAGGCGAAAGCTGCCTTTGATGAATTCGCCCCGAAGATTTGGGAAGAGTTGATTGGATTACAAGATGAGCTGAAGTTGTCTCTCAATGATACGTTACTTCATTTCGGACATTTTCGCGTCAACAATCCAATCAGTGGATGTTCGATTTTGACAGGGGACAATTTCCTTGTCCGGAATTACGACTATCATCCGATGACATATGACGGTCGCTACAACGTGTTTCAACCTGAGGATGGGTATGCGGTCATCGGACCGGTCTCTCGCGTCACCGGACGTATGGACGGGATGAATGAAAAAGGGCTCGCCATGGGCTATAACTTTATCAATCGTCGTCGACCGGGGGACGGGTTCGTCTGCCAGATGATTGGTCGCATTATTCTTGAAACGTGCGCGACCGTGGAAGAAGCAGTCGACTTATTAAAAGAGATTCCGCATCGTGGATCATTCACGTATGTCGTTCATGACAAGTCGTCGAAAACACGCGTGATTGAGGCGACACCACGAGATATACAAGTACGAGAATCAAATATATGTACAAATCATTTCGAACTACTGCAGCACGAGAATCGCTATCATCTTGATGATTCCACGCGTCGCATGATGGAAATCAAGGTCGTGCAACACTTGATTCAAGATGCGGAGAGCGCGTTTCGTCTCATGAACGACACCGACAAAGGCGTCTTTTCAGAATTGTACAAGAGCTGGGCGGGGACGATTCATACAGCAGCCTATTTCCCGGAAACGCTCGAGACGTGGTTCGCGCTAGGCGGAGACCGCGATCCGGTCATATTCGACTTCCAAAAATGGCTCGATGGGGAAGACTTCGACCTCCATGCACTTGATGGAGAACTGGCAACAGATATCGAGTTTGCGAACACGGTTCAATTGTGGCGCTGACGTTTGTCAGTGCTTTTTTTCGATAATCGGGAATACACATTACAGGAGGGATGAACGATGAAACGAATTGGAATCATATTCATGATGTTGACGCTCGTCACATTACTCGGCGGCTGTGTACCCGGAGACGGGACGTACACGACGGATCCGGCAGGCTTTTTCTGGGGCATCTGGCACGGATGGATTGCGCCGGTGTCACTCATTTTAGGATTGTTCAATGAAACGTACCGCGTGTATGAAGTGAACAATACCGGCTGGTTCTATGATTTAGGATTTTACATTGCCGTCATCAGTGGATTTGGCGGATTGACGTTGACACGGAGAAGTCGGGGATGAGTCACTTCTCCGACTTTCTTCCTTTCACGGCGACCGTATGATAATCACGGGAGTTCGGTCCGCGTTGTACCGACACATCCTCAAATCCGAGGTTTATCGCTTCAGGAATAAATCGATCCTGAACCATATCGGAAATGGTGGTCCACTCGACATCACCTTTTCCATCACAGTACGTGATAACAAATGTGCCATTCGGTTTCAAGACACGTTCGATTTCAGACAGGACGGTCGTGATCTCTTCCCAAAAATATAGCGTGTGAATGCTAAACACGTGATTGACGGATGCGTCTACCACTTCAAGTTGATGCAGATCTCCTTGAATGAAATAAGCACGTCCTGTTTGAATAGATGCTTCATTTCGTTTTCGTGCTGAATGAATGATTGTCTTTGAGCGATCGAGCCCAATCACGGACACATCATCACGTTTATGGCGAATCGTAGCCATCGCATCACCGGCCCCACATCCGAGCTCGAGAACGGTGGCATTTGGATGTATCTGTAACTGTTCGATTGTCCACTCAACTTCGATGCGATGTTGGCGCACCATCTTTTCCCCGATATATTTTCCGACGGGACCGCGTGGATTTTCATATTGACTGTCCACCCAGTTTTTGAACACTTGTGGGAACATACTATCACCTCACTTTGAAAGTAGCTCGATTGTAGCATATTGATGAGATAAAGGAGTCAACAACATGCGTTCATTTTGGATACTCGGCAATCAACTCTCGCACGAGCTTGCGATGCTGAAGGATATGAAGGAAGATGACGTCATCGTTATGATTGAGGCGACATCACGCGCAACATGGCGTCCGTACCATAAACAAAAGCTCGTCCTCATCTTCTCTGCGATGCGCCACTTTGCGGAAGAACTGCGCAAAAAAGGATATACTGTGGATTACCATGAGGCGGATTCGTTCCAAGAGGCATGGGACAACCATGTGAAACAGTACAATCCGGACGAAATTCATGTCACCGCCGTCACGGATGAACCGATGGCGAAAAAACTGAAACAATTCGGGAAGAAGTATAAACTGGTCGAACATACGGATGTCCCGCTCTTCTACTTATCAAAAGAAGAAGCGACCGAGACACTCGGCAGTGAGCCGTGGCGAATGGATCGTTTTTATCGTCACATGCGGAAGCGATTCGATGTCTTGCTCGAAGATGGGAAGCCTCAAGGTGGGAAATGGTCATTCGATGCGGATAACCGAAAGCCGCCGAAAGAAGGTCTATCGTTTCCGTCCGCCATCCATTTTCGTCCGGATCCCATCACGAAAGACGTCATCGAAAAGGTCGAGTCGACATTCTCGGATCATCCGGGGGAATCAACCCCATTTCACTGGCCGGTCACCCATTCCGAGGCAAGACGTGCCCTGAAACGGTTCGTGGAAGAACGACTTGAGTCGTTCGGTCCGTATCAAGATGCGATGATGACGGATGAGCCGGAGATGTCGCACAGCCTGTTGTCGGCTGCCATCAATATCGGTCTATTGACACCGCGAGAAGTCGTTGATGCGGCATGTCAGGCCGACGCCCCTCTATCGTCGATTGAAGGATTCGTCCGGCAAATCCTTGGTTGGCGGGAATATATGCGCGCCGTCTATCTCGCTGTCATGCCCGGTTATGAAGACGTGAACACGTTCAAACATGAACGCGACTTACCGTCCTTCTTCTGGGATGCGAAGACGGAGTTGAACTGTCTGCATCAAAGTTTGAAACCGGTCGTCGCGCATGCTCACAATCATCATATCCAGCGACTGATGGTACTCGGAAACTATGCGACCCTTTTCGAGATTAATCCGAAGCAGACGAGCGACTGGTTCAACGAGATGTATATCGATGCCTATGACTGGGTCGTCTTACCGAACGTTCTTGGGATGGCCCTTCATGCGGACGGTGGAAAGCTCGCCACAAAACCGTATGTCGCTTCCGGGAAATATATCGACCGGATGAGTGACTACTGTCGGGGTTGCCCATACAACCCAAAACATACGACAGAAGACGACGCCTGTCCGTTCAACGCCCTCTATTGGCGGTTCATCGATCGTCACGAAGAACGATTCTCGAAAAACCAGCGGATGAAGATGATGGTCCGCAATTGGCGGGGACGGGATGATGACGTGAAAGCCGACATCTTAGCGAAAGCCGAACAGACGTTGACCGATTCCCCGTGAATCGGTTTTTTTACGTTCTCTTCATGAAACTTTGCGATTCCTTTATCGTGTCTTTACAATCGTTCGTTACGATAGGAGCTGTGAGACCCCCTCACTCCAAGTGAATAGTTACCGGTAGAACCTTTGAGAGACCAACAGAAGCCCGTACGTCGATGACGTGTCGTTTCTGTTGGTCCTTTTTTTCAAGAAAGGATGATTCAAGTGAATGAAGCGATTGCACGAATCGGACAAGAACGGATGATTGCCTCCATCAAAAGTCCAAAACAAATCGAGGCGTTTTTACGGACGGATGTGACGACGACGTTTCTCATGATGGGAACGCTCAGTACACTCGACCGCTATGTGGCGCACTTGAAGCGAGAGAATCGAACGGTCTTCCTCCACGCCGAGCGAATCAATGGGATCAGCCTCGACCGGGACGGGATCGATTACCTCGCCAAACGTGTCGGCGCCGATGGGATTGTCACGACGAAAGCATCCGTGCTCCAGCATGCGAAGCGAGCGGGGCTCTTGACGGTACAACGACTCTTTCTCGTCGACTCCGATGCTGTCACGAGTGGGCTCAAGCTCGCCGAGGCGCAACAACCGGATGCGATTGAACTCATGCCGGGTCTGATTCCGAGCGTGGTCGAGAAGATTTCCCAGGAAGTCTCCTTTCCGATTGTGACGGGTGGCATGATTCGTCAACCGATTGATGTGCATCGCGCCCTCGATCATGGGGCATTCGCCGTATCGACCGGGGATGAACGACTTTGGAACGTACAAAGTCAGAAGGAGGAATTAGCATGAAATCAATACAGTTACAACAACTGACAAAATCATTCGGGGAGACGGAAGTCATTCGAGGGATTGACGTGACAATTGAAGCAGGTGAATTTTTCGCACTCGTCGGACCATCCGGTTGCGGGAAGAGTACGATGCTTCGGATGATTGCCGGGCTCGAATCCATCACAAGCGGCACGCTTCGTATCGATGGGGTAGCGGCCAACGGGATGAAGCCGAGTGAGCGTCACTTGTCGATGGTATTCCAAAACTATGCCCTCTACCCACATATGACGGTTGAAAAAAATATCACGTTCGGTCTACATACGAAAGGACTGACGAAGCTTGAACAGCGAGAGCGTTGCCTCCAGGCGGCCGAGACACTTGGACTTACCGATTATTTAAAACGGAAGCCACGTGAGTTATCGGGTGGTCAAAGACAACGTGTCGCTTTGGCACGGGCCATCGTGACCGAGGCACCGATTTGTCTGATGGATGAGCCACTTTCGAACTTGGACGCGAAATTACGGGCAAAGATGCGCTCAGAGATTCGCCAGTTACAACGAAAACTCGGACTGACGATGATTTATGTCACTCACGACCAAGTCGAGGCGATGACGATGGCGGACCGGATCATGCTTCTCAATGAAGGCGAAGTCCAACAAGTCGGAAAGCCGCTCGACTTATATAACAAACCGGCGAACACGTTCGTCGCTTCTTTCATCGGGTCGCCTCCAATGAACCTAGTCGAGGTCACACGACAAGAAAAAGGCTGGATGGCATCGGACGGTCGCATATTCCACCCAAATGCCTTGACGGAAGTACCACAGGCGACACTTGGTGTCCGTCCAGAACAAATTAAACCGGCGGACGAAGATGTGACATTTTATGCAGAGTTGAAAAACATCGAGGTGCTCGGGACCGAAACGATTCTCGCCTTCGATGTCGGAGGAAATGAATGGTTGGCGAAATGGCCGGGACAATGGCCGCTTACGGTCGGCGAAAAAGTGGCGTGTTATGTGGATCCGAAACAGATGTCGCTATTTGATACGAACGGGCATCGCATCGAGCCACGACAGCCGAAGCTGTTTGAGGCGTTGGAGGTGTTCCAATGACGGTCGCTTTACCGAGACAAAAAGTTCGAGCGAGATTGACGGATGCGGTGAGCGGGCTGTTGTATTTGTCCCCGTCCATCATCTTATTCGGTGTCTTTCTCGTCTATCCGCTTCTTCGGACGATGTACTTAAGTTTCTTTCGGACGGACACGCAAGGGACACCACTCGAATTTGTAGGAGTCGGTCACTATAGCCATCTGTTCACAAGTGCCGCGTTTTGGCAAAGCATCCAAGCGACGGTCGGCTTCGTCCTCTTGACGGTCCCGCTCACAATTCTCATCGCGCTCGGTCTCGCACTCCTTGCCAATGAGAAACTGAAGGGTATTGGCATCTTTCGGACGGCGTTCTCGGCGACGATGGGGATGAGCGTCGCGGCATCATCTGTCATTTGGATGTTCATGTACAATCCGTCAATCGGTATCTTCAACCGATTCCTCGAGGCAATTGGTGCGAGCGGCGTGCAGTGGCTCCTCGATCCACAGTATGCGCTCCTTTCCGTGTCACTTGCGACCGTTTGGATGAACATCGGCTTCACGTTCTTGATTCTACTCGGTGGTCTGCAAAACATTGACCGAACGTTGTATGAGAGTGCGGACATTGCTGGGACGAGCTATTGGACACAGCTCCGCGCCATCACCATCCCGATGTTGTCACCGACACTCTTCTTCGTCGGGATCATCTCGCTCATCAATGCCTTCCAGACGTTCGGGCAGATTGATTTATTGACGAAAGGTGGACCGACGAATGCGACGAATGTCATCGTCTATGCCATTTACAAAGATGCGTTCATCAACTATAACGTCGGCAGCGCCAGTGCACAGGCCGTGCTCTTATTTATCGCCGTCCTTTTGTTGACATGGCTCCAATTTAAATTGGTCGAAAGGAAGGTGCATTACCAATGAGACTACGGAATGTTGGCGTATATGTCTTACTCGTCTTGAGCGCCGTCGTCATGCTGTTTCCGATCGCCTATGCGTTTTCAATTAGTCTGATGGACGGGAAGGAAGTGCTTCAGGGACATCTGCTCCCGCGTGAGCCTTCATTTGAAAACTATGTGGCCGCGTTCGAGCGCATCCCGATGATGACGTACCTGCTCAACAGTCTGATTGTGGCGCTCCTCGTGATGATTGGACAGGTCGTCTTGTCGAGTCTCGCGGCATTCGCGTTCGTCTTCATCGACTTTAAAGGAAAAGGGCTCATCTTCATGCTCTTCCTGGCGACGATGATGGTGCCATGGGAAGCGACGATGGTACCGAACTTTTTAACGATTCAGTCGCTCGGTTGGCTGAATAGTGTCTGGGGACTGTCGGTGCCGTTCTTCGCGCTCGCATTCGGGACATTCTTACTTCGGCAACAGTTTAAAACGATTCCGTATGAAATGTACGAGGCGTCCCAAATTGCTGGGATTAGTCGCTTCCGTTTCTTTTGGAACGTCGTCTTACCGGTCTCGAAGACACCGCTTGTCACATTGTCGGTGTATAGCTTTTTAACGACTTGGAATATGTACTTATGGCCGCTTCTCGTCACGAATACGGAACAGGCGCGGACGGTTCAAATCGGCATCAAACAGATGCAGTCGAACGAGGTCGCCTCGGATTGGGGCGTCGTCATGGCGGCAGTCATCTTGATTATCATTCCGACACTCGTATTGTTGTTTGCAGGACAAAAGCACCTGCAAGAAGGTTTGACGCAAGGCGCTATCAAATAATAGGGGGATATGACACATGAAAAAGTTAGGATTATTCGCAGGATTGGCAAGTTCGGTATTATTACTCGGGGCATGTGGCAGTGAAGAAGCGGCACCGGTGGCGGCGACGACAGAAGATGGAAAGACAGAGGTTGTCTTTTGGCACGCGATGAGCGGGGACTTGGAGACGGCGTTAAACAGTCAAGTTGATGCGTTCAACGCTTCGCAAGACGACTATGAAGTCAAACCGGTCTTCCAAGGAACGTATGAAGAAGCACTGACAAAATTCAATGCGGTCGCTGGTTCAGAAGACGCTCCGGCCATCATGCAAACGTTCGAAGTCGGGACGAAATACATGATCGATTCGAATAAAATCACACCAGTTCAAGAGTTTATCGACAAAGAGGATTTTGATACGAGCGTATGGGAAGAGAATATCTTGAGTTACTATCAGGTCGATGGGAAACAATATTCGATGCCGTTCAACTCATCGACACCGGTCCTCATCTATAATAAGGATGCGTTCAAAAAGGTAGGGCTCGACCCGGAGAAGGCGCCACGGACGTATGACGAATTGAAAGAGGCGGCGAAAAAGTTGACGACGGACGGCCAGACGGGCTTCACGATGCTCAACTATGGATGGTTCTTTGAACAACTTGTGGCTGCGCAAGGTGGGCTGTATGTCGATAATGAGAATGGACGTAACGGTGAGCCGACGAAAGCCGTGTTCGATGGGGAAGAGGGACAGAATGCGTTCAACTTGATCAAAGAGATGTATGACGAGAAGACGTTCTTAAACGTCGGTCAGAACTGGGACGATATGCGCGCGGCATTCCAATCTGGGAAAGTTGCCATGTACCTCGATTCTTCAGCAGGGATCCGTACGGTCGCAGACAACGCGGACTTTGAAGTCGGCGCATCATACTTACCAGTGCCGAGTGAAGCGGACCGTCAAGGCGTCGTCATCGGTGGCGCATCACTTTGGATGGGTGATGGTATCGCCGAAGAGACGAAAGAAGGCGCATGGGAATTCATGAAGTATGTGTCATCAACAGAAGCACAAGCTCAGTGGCATGTCGACACAGGCTACTTCGCCATCAACCCTGACGCATACAATGAACCGGTCGTTGAAGAGATGTGGGCGAAATATCCACAATTGAAAGTAACGGTCGACCAGCTCAGTGAGACGAAACCATCACCAGCGACACAAGGAGCGCTCATCTCGACGTTCCCACAATCACGTCAAAGTGTCGTCAATGCGATGGAGAGCTTGTATCAAGGCGTGTCGGTCGAAGAGGCATTGAAACGTGCGGCCGATGAGACGACTTCCACCTTGGGGCAGTGAGATGTTGATTTACGCACATCGCGGCTATAGCGCCAATTACCCGGAAAATACATTATCTGCGTTCGAGGCGGCTCTCCCATACGTAGATGGGATTGAGCTGGATGTTCAGCTATCGAAGGACGGTCGCCTCGTCGTCATTCATGACGAGACCGTCGACCGGACGACAGACGGGACCGGATGGGTGAAAGACATGACGCTTCAAGAGCTTCGTCAGTTGAAGATTGACGGCTATGAACGCATTCCGACGTTAGAAGAAGTGCTCGGCTTGATCGAACGGAGTGACGTCACCCTGAACATTGAATTGAAGACGGACCAATATGCGTATCCGGGAATCGAACGACTCGCTTGGCTCGCTGTTGACGAGTTTGAACTCGGTGACCGTGTCGTGTTCTCCTCGTTCAACCGAGAGACACTCGTCCGGATGCGGGATGTGGCCCCGCACGCTCGGCTTGCAGTGTTGACACTTACGGGTGAGGCGGACACCGTCTCATTCGCTGAAACGATTCGGGCCGAGGCGATTCACGCACAGGCTGAATTTATCGGATCAAGTGCATGGGAACAGATGCTTCGTACGACACTGGAGACACGTCTCTATACGATTAACGATGTGAAGGACCTGCCTCCGATACCGGTTTCAGCCATCATGACAGATGAGGTTGAACGGTTTACGAAATGAGTAGAACAAACCCCGCTTCCGAGAAGGAGCAGGGTTTGTTCATGTCATGATTGGTTGAGGTGTGTCAGATGTCGAGACGACAACTTGATTGCGTCCTTCGTTTTTTGCTTGATAGAGCGCCGAATCGGCGAGGTCGACCATTCGTTTGATAGGAAGCGAGGTGCCGTGCGCGACCCCGACGGACGTCGTGATGTGAATCGGTGGGAAGTCATTCAAATGGAACGTTTCAGCGGCAATCCGTTCCCGAATCCGGTTAGCTACTTTATCCACTTTTTCAGGCGTCAAATCGTACATTAAAATGACGAACTCTTCCCCACCAATCCGAGCGACCGTGTCGTGGGCACGTGTTTCCACCTTAAGGATGTTGGCAAACTGTTGTAAGACGAGATCACCGTTTCCGTGCCCATATGTATCGTTCACATGTTTAAAATGATCGATATCGAGCGCGAGCACATTATACGTCCGATTCTCTTGCCCGACGGATGCCGTATATCGATCCCATACACGCCGATTGTATAGACCCGTCAAATGGTCCCGTTCAGACGACTGCTTGTACTCGATGGCACGACGGGTCGTCTGTTCAAGATCGATGGTGAGGATGCTCGAGAGCAGACCGACAAGCATCCCAATCATCCAAATGGTCAAGACGAGGGACACATACGCCGTGCTCCAACCCATATTGATGTAGACGGCAATCGAGATGATGAAGAGCGCCCATACGTTCAAGAAGATGCTTTGGATGAAAAGTCGCTCCCGAAGCAACCGATGAATCCAGAGCATCCCGATACTGACGATAAACGTCGCGACAAACGCAATCGCGGCTTGTTCGGTCATTCCGAACAAGAATCGTGTGCTCGCAATGAAGAGTGTTGCGATGAATAAAGGGAAACGGGCTCCATAAAACGCGAGCAACACGAGCGGTAAGTGACGTAAATCGACACGGACCGTATCGTTGACTTCCACAGCGTTATACATCAAAAACAGACCGAGCGCACCGGCGAGTAGTCCGATCACGAAACTACGAAGACGGTATGAGTTAAACAGTGAAGAATGATAAATCTTCGAGATGATATAAAACCCGGTGAATGCGACACAAGCATTAAGCAATAAAACGGTGAGCGTCATTCCTTCACGACCTTTTTTATGGACTATACATTAACGGTAGCAGTCTTCAAATAATTGTCAATCTGAAGGTGTGTAAATTTTCGTCATTTCTTCACGCTTTTTTCTTCGTTCCTCGAAATGCGAAAAACATGGCGATGCCAATCCCGATTCCGAGCCACCAATTGTCGAGAGTCAGACCAAAGACGACGGCGAATACGACCGCGACTGGAATCGATAAATGTCCTCGTTGTTTCATCTTCATTGCCTCCTCTCTTCGTCATTTCTTTATTCCCAAAAGGTAGAAGCTTCATTCTCAAATTGAGGTAAGACAAAAACGTTCGACCGATCAAATCAGTCGAACGAAAGCGAGTGTTTAGGGGATGGAAGCAATGGACAACTCTGTCTGGTATGAAGCTCGATCGTGAAAGTCGTCCCTTCTCCATATACCGAATCTGCATGGATGCCCCAACCGTGGGCTTCGGCGATGCGTTTGCAGATTCGTAGCCCGAGACCGGTTCCTTTAATCGATTGGTGGGCAGCCGATTCGACACGATAGTATTCATCAAATACGTAGGGAAGGGCATCTTCCGGAATGCCGATGCCGGTGTCAGATACGGACAAGATCACTGTCCCGTCGCATTCCTCAACCTGGGCATGAACCTCCCCACCTTCGGGAGAATACTTGATCGCATTGCTAATCAGGTTATGGAGCAATTGCCGTAACTTTTCTTCATCTGCTTGAATCAAGACATCGTTCGCTTCAAACGTCACTGTATGAAGCGGGGAGGTCGTCTGATAGCTCGACATGACATCCTCTAGAAGAGGAGGGAGTGCGAACGTCGTCACGTTCAGTTGATCAGCCGTGTAGCGTTCTTTTTGATAGTCGAGGAAATTATCAACGAGCCGCTCCAGACGTTCCGATTCTTGTTTGACTTGTTGTAGCATCTGATACGACTTTTCCGCACCTTGATGACGTCTCATAAGTAACTCCGTATAGCCGTGGATGGCAGTCAATGGCGTGCGGAAATCATGAGACAGTTCGGCAAGAAAACTGTCTTTACGCTCTTCAAAGCGGACGGCTTCCGTTTGGTCGCGCCACATGACGAAAACGCCACGTGGTGTCCGCGTAAAGTTGAAAATCAAATGTAGCGTTTTGTCATCAAAACGAAGACGACGTGAGGCCATCCTTGGATCCATTTCGGTCGCACATTCGAGCAATTCCTGAATCAGGTGCATGACTTGTGCGGAATCCGCCCCATGCCGTTCCAACGTGGTATATACATGACGAGTCAATGTGTCCAATGTGTCAAAAGACTGTGTCGTCATAGAAGGGTACCATTGACGAAGAGAATCATTCGTATACAGGCGGCACCTTGAGAAATCGATATAACACATCGCATCCTGCACTTCTTCCACGATAGAAGTGATGGAGAACGTATGACGTTGCTGTTTTTGACGAGCGGAGCGTTTTTGCCTAACCCTACGAAATCGGCGCATAGATCTACCTCCTCGCGAACATTTGTACATTCATTCACAACAAGTATACGACATTCGAGAAGGAATCCCTATACAGGCAATAGTCCTAGCAGAAACGTAGTGAAATTGGGACGGACATTTAAAACACCTCTCCGTTACGTGAACGGAGAGGCGTGAGTTATTCAGTCACTTTTAATTGTCCCATCATCCCGTTTTCTTCATGTTCGAGGATGTGGCAATGATACATGAACGTTCCCGTTTTGGTGAAGGTCAGTTCGATTTTCACCTGTTCATCAGGAGCCACAGCGACCGTGTCTTTCCACCCTTTCTCCTGATCGGCTGGCGGGCTGCCGTCTCGACTGATGACTCGGAACTGGACGCCGTGGATGTGGAAAGGATGTGTCATCCCACCCATCATATCCGGCTTATTTTCAATCTCCCATACCTCAGTGTCTCCGCGTTTCGCTTCGATATCGATACGCTCTGGGTCAAACGTTTTTCCATTGATTGATACCATATTTCCCATTCCAAACAGCGTGAGCCGGCGATCTGCCTTCTCATCTGTCGAACGCTCTCTCGTTTTAGTTGTCGGAATATCGATGGACGTCTTATCGAGTTCACCAACACGAAACGTGGTGAACGTCACCCCGTCCGCTTCTAAGGATACGTCATCTTCTACTTGTGAAAAATCAATCAGCACCTCTGCCCGTTCGCCCGGTGTCAACGAAATGGTCTTCAAGGGAACTGGTTTTTCCAACAGACCACCGTCTCCTGCAATTTGAATCAAATTCTCTCCGTTCGATAGCGTGAAGTCGAAATTACGTGCGTTCGAACCGTTGACTAGTCGCACTCGTAACGTCTCGGTTTGAACATCGAACGTGGTGTTGATGACACCGTTCGCAAGAATCGTATCCCCTGTCGTCCCATCGACGTTCATGTGGGCATCGTAATCAAGCTCACCGTTATCAGTGAAGAGCCGATCCTGTACGATTAGCGGGATGTCATCGACACCATAGTCATTCGGGAGACCACTCTGTGCATCGTCGGTCACATAAAGAAGGCCGGCGAGCCCTTTGTAAACTTGTTCAGCTGTCAATCCCATCGGATGGGGGTGAAACCAAAGCGTACTAGGTTCTTGGTCGATGTCGAGTCGAACTTGTGCATGTTTACCCGCAGCTACAGCTTGATGAGGTCCCCCGTCCATGTCGGCAGGGATAACGAGTCCGTGCCAGTGGAACGTTGTCGGTTCATCCAATCGATTGATGGTATCAATCACGACTGTTTTTCCTTTCGGTAACTCGAGCATCGGTCCGAGCAAGTTTCCATTATAGCCGAACGTTTCCGATTTTTTGCCGTCTTTGAAAAATCGTGACGTGCCTTTAGTTGCTTCCACCGTATAGTAGACCGTGTCTCCCGTGACACGATCTGGCTGTAAGGCAGTCGGAATCGGAAGTGGCTGTGTCGGTTCATCCGATGCTTGGAGATTTTGGGTCGCACCGTGTCCCGTCGGTCCGCCATTGCCCATCATGTGGTCACCCATTTGCCCGGTTGACGAATCATTGCCCATCATATGATCTTGATTCATATTGTTGTTATGGTTCCATGTCCCGTTGAAGAGAACGGCTAGTAAAACGAGGATGCCCCCAATTAAAATCCCCGTCAACAGAAACCACATTCCTTTTGATTTCATCTGATAACACTCCTTCATTGTTCAGTCCTCACTCTGTTGTACCACCTAATTGTGAAAGAAACATGAAAGTCCGAATCCGTTTATTTATATACCGCATAGGGGTATGAAATATGTGTAAAGGAGAGGATAGATGATGGAACACGAACACAATCAACACCATGAACATCATGAGGAGAGTCACGATTCTCATCATGGCGGACACGAACATATGATTGACGATTTCAAACGACGCTTTTTCGTATCGATTGGTCTGACGATTCCGATTTTATTGTTGTCGGACATGATTCAAGAATGGCTACAGTTTGAACTCAATTTTCCGCTTGAAAAGACTATCTTATTTGTATTGGCGACGATTGTGTATGTATACGGAGGATGGCCGTTCTTAAAAGGGAGTGTAGAGGAGCTACGGGATCGTAGCCCAGGCATGATGATGCTGATCGGCTTAGCAATCAGTGTCGCTTACTTTTATAGCGCAGCTGTTATTTTTGGATATGGAAGTGGACATGACTTCTTTTGGGAACTTGCTTCATTGATTGTGATCATGCTACTCGGTCACTGGATTGAGATGCGTTCTGTGAGGGGGGCGTCAAATGCGTTGGAGCAACTCGTTCAACTGTTACCGAACGAGGCACATCGCATCAATGGGGAAGAAACGGAAGACGTCCCGATCTCTGAACTAAAAGAAGGAGACCGGATTCTAGTCAAACCAGGAGAACAGGTCCCGGTAGACGGGAAAATCATCAAAGGACGAACGACGATCGACGAGTCGATGTTGACCGGTGAATCGGTCCCGGTCGAAAAGACAGAAGGTGAAGATGTCATTGCGGGTTCAATCAACCAAGAAGGTAGTTTGACGATTGAAACGATTGGTACGGGAGAAAGCACGTACTTGTCAAAAGTCATCGAATTGGTGAGCGAGGCTCAAAAATCGAAATCACGGGCTCAAAACTTAGCAAACCGTGCGGCGAAATATTTGTTCTATATCGCGCTTGCAGCAGGCGTCATCACATTTACTATCTGGTTCATGCTTGGCTATTCGGTCGGAACCTCAGTCGAACGGATGGTGACGGTCATGGTCATCTCATGTCCGCACGCACTCGGACTAGCGACACCGCTCGTTGTTGCCGTTTCGACAGCGTTATCGGCGAAACAAGGTCTCCTTATCCGTAATCGGACTCAATTTGAAGAAGCGCGTCGCCTCGATGCCGTCATCTTTGATAAGACGGGTACGTTGACGGAAGGAAACTTCGGTGTCACGGACGTACAAGCGAGCTCATCTTTCACAGAAGAAGATGTATTGCGATTAGCTGGAGCTGTCGAACGGGAGTCGCAACATCCGCTCGCGCAAGGAATTTTAAGAGAAGCCGAGAAACGAGAATTGAAACTGGAGACTGTCGACAACTTCGGTTCGATGGCGGGTGTCGGGTTAGAAGGGACGGTTGAAGGAGCGCATGTTCAAGTCGTCAGTCCACGTCATATCCGTGATCAACACATTCAGATCGATGAAGAGACGTTCGCACGACTCTCGGGAGAAGGAAAGACCGTCGTCTTTGTCTTAAAGGACGGGGAATGGGTTGGTATGATTGCAATGGCCGATTTAGTGCGGGAAGAGGCGAAAGAGACCGTCGAGGCACTTCGTGAAAAAGGAGTCCGTTCCATCATGTTGACGGGGGACAATGAGAAGGTCGCACATTGGGTCGCGGGTCAGCTCGGCATCGATGACGTGTATGCCGAAGTATTACCAGACGACAAGGCGAACCAGGTAAAAGACGTCCAGAAAGATGGCAGCAAAGTAGCGATGGTCGGGGATGGAATCAATGATGCTCCGGCACTAGCGCAAGCGGATGTCGGTATTGCCATCGGCAGCGGGACGGACGTTGCTGTTGAGACGGCTGACATCGTCCTCGTCCGTAGCAATCCGAAAGATGTGCTATCGATTTTAGAGCTTTCACAGAACACATATCGAAAGATGATTCAAAACTTGTGGTGGGCCGCAGGGTATAACATCGTCGCCATCCCGCTCGCTGCAGGTGTGTTGGCTCCGATTGGCATCATCTTGTCCCCGGCCATCGGTGCCGTCTTGATGAGTTTAAGCACAGTTATTGTCGCCATCAACGCTCGACTTTTGAAGATTTAACAAGTTTTTCATCTTTAGCACGTATGCTAGATGGGATGCTATAGATGGAGGGATTTAGATGAAACGAATGTTGATGCTATCACTATTCCTGACTCCACTGCTTTTAACGGCTTGTGGAACGGAAGAAGTACCGTCGGACACTAGTCAATCCGAGAACGTGACGCCCCCTACAAAAGACGAGTGGCAGCGTGTGGGATCCGATGAAACGGTTTCTCATATCCACGGGGCTGGATTTTGGCAAGACGACGAACGTCCTGTCATCGCGACGCATGACGGGTTGATAGAATATCGAGAAGACGGTTGGTATACACTTCCGACGAATCGTCACGACTATATGGGGTTTGAAGTCGTCGAGGATGGATTTTATGCGAGCGGTCACCCCGATCGTCGGACAGATTTCAAAAATCCACTTGGGGTTATGCATGGAAAAAATCATGGGACAGTACTCGAGAGTCGGTCGCTAGAAGGCGAGGCAGATTTCCACTATATGAGAGCCGGTTATGCCACGGGTACACTCTACGTTTATTTGGAAGAAGCGACCTCGGAGCTAGAGCCGGGATTTTATCGTTCAATCGATGGTGGGAAATCATTTGAACCGATGCAAGTGAACGGAATCGAGGGAGTACAAGTGGCAGGCATCGTCGCCGATGCGACGGATGCGGAGCGCGTCTTCTTGTATGGACCGTCCGGCATCCTCGTTTCGAACGATGCCGGAGACTCCTTCGAGCCACTCATCGAGTCGGAACAAGTCGTCACGGTCGGGGAGGACGATGGGCAGTTGGCCTACATTCGACAGACAGATGGTTCATTCGAAGGGGTTCGTTTCAACTTAGACGATGAGTCGACAGAGACGTTCAACCTTCCAGAGCTTCAAGTGGACGCTGTGCCAATCGAATTGGCCATCAAAGAGGAGCACATGTTGCTTGTCACATCGGATAACAGTGTATATGAGTTCACGGACGGAGAGTGGCAGACACGTCTTGACGCAGGGGAGCTCGACTAAGTAAAGACGCCTTTCCATTAAAGGGAAGGCGTCTTTTTGTCGAGCGGAAGTGTGACGGTGAACGAAGTACCTGATGTATCCGAAGATACCGTCAACGTCCCACCGTGGCGCACGACGATTTGATCAGCAATCGCGAGTCCGAGTCCACTGCCACCGGTCTGACGGGACCGTGATTTTTCCACACGATATAGACGGTCAAAAATGTGCGGTAAATCTTCTTCAGGAATGCCTTTCCCATTGTCTGTAATGGTCAGGATCAGGTGAGTGTCCGTGACGTTCGAACGAAGGGAGACATGTGAAGCCTCACTATGTTCAATCGCATTATGGGCGATGGAGCGGAAGACTTGGAGCATTCGATGACGGTCTAATGTGAGCGAAACATCTGGTCGTCCGACATTTGGCAGAGTATCGAAGCGAATCGTCGTCATCCGAAACATCGTATCGAGCATTCGTCGTAAATCCGCACAAAACGTCGTGACAGATACTTCTTCTCGATGTAACAAGAACGTGTTTTCATCGAGCTGTGCCAATTGAAATGCATTTTCGACGAGTTCTGTGAGCGAGCGGCTCTCATCTAAAATCGTTTGAATCGACTGTTGCCGAAGTGATTCTGGAGTGCTGTCTTTCGAAGCGATTTCGGCATACCCTCTCAAATAAGTGAGAGGGGTCTTGATTTCATGTGAGAGATCGGATAGAAACTGATGCCGCTCGCGTCGTAGCCGAGATAATTCAAGAGACATCGATTCGATTGAACGTGCCAATTCTCCGATTTCATCAACTCGATTCGTCGGTAACTGTAAATCGTCCGGGTTTGTGAGAACGTTCTCCGTCGCTCGTCTTAATGACTCAATCGGTTTTGAAATGAGTCGACTTAGAAGAATGAAAGTCAAGATCGTCGTCACGAGTGCGATAGCCGTGATGTAGAGAAATCGCAACTGAAGGCGATGACTGATTCCATGAATGATCTCAGTCGGTAAAAACATGTAGACGTACCCATACCGTGTATCGAGATCATCTGTGATTGGCGTACGAACGCTTAAATACGGCTCGTTTTCCCAGTCGTCCTCTAAAACAGTCGTATCATCGAATGGACCTATACGTCGTTTCGTTTCGACGGTATCGACTAGTACCTGTGGAAAAGAACGGGACGTTTGAAGAAGAACATGTGCTGGGTCAGTGATGGCAACTTTTGTGTCCGTCTCACTTTCCATCGTAGCAACGTGACCAATCGTCTCTTTTGAAAAGTTCATCGCCAACACGTTCGCATGGCTCTCGGCTCTCGACTCGAGACGATTGATTTCTTCTACAACGCGTTCGCCGAGTAACGTGTGATAAAGGAGAAGGAATAATACGCCTTCAATTAATAACGTAGATAAGAGGAAGACGAGGCTGATGCGAAATGGTAGACTGTTACGACTTCGCTTCATCCGGAACGCTCTTCGGTCCATCGATAGCCACGTCCCCATACCGTCCTTAAATAATCATCAATCGGAAATCCTGCATCCCCTAACTTTTCTCGAATCATACGAATATGCGCATCAACCGTGCGAGGATCGGATTCTGCAGAGTAGGGCCAGACAAGGTCAAATAAATCTAGGCGGTTGAAGAGTCGATTCGGATGCTGAAGGAACAGTTTCAGAATGGCCGTCGCTTTCGGCGTGAGGACGATTTCTTGTTCCTCATAAAGGATACGTCCGCTCTCTTCATCATATCGAAGCGGACCGTATTGAATATTGACGACACGGGTCCGTCGTAAGACGGCGCGAATACGGGCGAGGAGGACGTTTCCGTCGAACGGTTTCGTAACATAATCATCCGCTCCAGCATCTAATCCTCGGATGGTCGTCTCGTTGTCTGACCGTGCCGTCAACAAGACGACAGGTAATGCCGGGTCCATCGTCTTTAACTGACGACAAAGTGAGATCCCATCTACTTCTGGCATCATAATATCTAAAAGGACGAGATCCGGTCGCTCTTCGATTTTGTCGAGTGCGGAACGAGCATCGCTTGCCTCGATGCAAGAGTACCCATCACCCTCAAGGAACAGACGAATCAAATGTCTCATTTTTTCTTCATCGTCTACAATGAGAATCTTCATCTTGTACTCCTCCTTCCTTTATATATTATCGTTCCGCGTGCTTCGCATGATTTCCTTCTGTAGCGAAAAGAGTCTGTAGTTGTTCACATGCGCGCGCGACGTCTCAACAGTAAATGACGGGCACTCTCGCATCAATCGGGCGATCCGTGACAATGGCGACTGCCCCGTTCCGGATGGCCACCTTCACTAAATCGACACCTCGTTCATTAATCGGACGTTTGCATACATATAAAAACATTTTTTTAATTTTTTCTGGTGTCGTTCCGATGCCGCGAATCGCCATATCTTCAGGACGGTCCAGATACGACCAAGATAACACAGAATCCAGTGATGCCAATACGTCACGCAATGTCACCTCTTGCATTGTCGTTCTGCTTCCGTGCAAAATCTCAATTTCATTAGTCTACCCGACGATTGTGAAAAAGAAGTGAAAAACATTCAGAACACGCCATGGCTAAAAAATATGCAGGTTTGAGTGCAGAACAAGTAGGTAAAAGTAATTCTACATGCATAACAAGAAAGGATGAACGAGATGAAATCATACGGTAAATTCGGCATCATGATTGCGGTCTCTACATTTATTATGTATTGGCTCATGTATTTGAACGTCTTTCAAATCAACCATATCTTCTTTAGTCAAACGAGGTTGTATATGGCACTCATCATGGGATCGGTCATGGCAATCGTCATGTTGCTCTTCATGTGGGGGATGTACAAGAATAAAGCCTTCAATTTTATCATTATAGCGGTCAGCGCCCTCGTCTTCAGTGTCTCCCTGTGGCTTGTACGGAGTCAAACGACTGTCGATGACGTCAGTTGGATGAAGGCGATGATTCCGCACCACTCGATTGCGATCTTGACGAGTGAGCGAGCTGAAATTGAAGATCCGCGCGTCAAAGAACTGGCTGAAGGAATCATTGAAGCGCAACGTCGCGAAATCGAAGAAATGAAGCAACTGATCAAAGATTTAGAAGAGGAAGAAGAAAATCAAGAATAATAGACATACACAGTCGAATGGGGCTGTGTATTTTTTAATCCATTCGAAAGGAAAAATAAAGAAAGTAAGTTAGAATTTGTTTTCCTTTATTTGAAATATAAATGACATATTTGTCGGTTCATTTTGGTGGTAAAATTTTTTCAGTTAGATAATATAAAATATAAAAATTTAAATACATAATTGAAAGGATTTACCACATTATGAAACGAAAGATGCTTTCTCTCTTCTGTGCCGTTCTTCTCACCGTCGGAATCTTCACTCCCGCCGGTACCCCGGCTGAAGCCGCCACCACGTATTATGTCAAAGTGACGACCAACAGTTTAAACGTCCGTTCGGGCCCGAGCACGACGTATGCGATCGTCGGTAGCGCCAAGTTGGGACAGTCGTTCAAGTATCTCGGCGTGAGCGGGGGATGGACGAAAATCAACTTCAACGGGACGTCCCGCTACGTATCCAGTACATATGTGAAGAAGTACAGTGTCTCAACGCTTTCAACGACATCGACTGCGAAAATGATCATCCCGACAAAAGGGACGTTGACACAAAAGTATGGTCCGGCGAGCGGGCAGTACGGTTATACGTTCCATAACGGCATCGACTTGGCTGCTCCAAGAGGAACACCGGTCGTGTCAGCCGCTTATGGAAAAGTCATCGTTTCTCGAAACTATGGGGCTTACGGTAACCACGTCATGATGAGCCATCAGTTGAACGGACAAACATACATCACAGTATATGCACACCTCGATCGTCTCAATGTCGTCACAGGACAGACGCTAGCAAAGGGAGCAACAATTGGAACGGTCGGGAATACCGGCAACTCGTTCGGGAACCACCTTCACTTCGAAGTACATCGAAACAGCTATGTGTATAGCAGTTCAGCTCCTGCCAACAGTATCAACCCATATACGATGTTTTAACCAAAAAGCACGCACTCCCAAAGGATGGGAGCGCGTGCTTTTTGGTTAATGAATCGTCGTTTGTTTGTTTCGTTCGATTTGGTTGGCGGCGATGAGGCTGACGCCAAGAACGACACCAAACACCAATCCGAATAAGGTATTGAAGAGTAACATGAGGATGATCCCGAAGACGAGACCGATACTCATGAGGCCAATCCGATCAAACATATTGAATCCCCTTTTCTGTAGTGGTGCACCTCAATAATTACCCGAATTTCAAAGAAAGAACACCGACGAAATGGATCGATTGATTCATTATACGTGTTTGGACGAACCAGGTTTCGTTTTGTAGAAACTATAGAGAACGCTAATCAAGATGACGAGAACGATGGTTCCAAGAGACATCCAAATCGGCATCTTGTACACATCACCCAAAATCATCTTCGCCCCGATGAAGACGAGCATGAAGCTGAGACCGTGTTTCAAATAGTAGAAGCGGTCGATCAAGTTGGCGAGAACGAAGTAGAGACTACGAAGTCCGAGAATCGCCATGATGTTCGCATAGAAGATGATATACGGGTCACGTGAATACGCAAAACTTGCGGCGACTGAATCGACAGCGAAGACGATATCCGACAACTCGATGAAGATGAGCGCGATGAAGAGGGGGGTGAAGAACAGCTTCCCATTGATGCGTTTCGTGAACTTCCCGGATGTGATGTCTTGTGTGATGGGAAGGCGTCGCTCGAGCCAACGAATCGTCTTGTTTTCTTCAAGTGACTCGTCTTTCCCGATATTCTTATACATCATCCATCCCGTATAAACGAGGAACGCTCCGAACACGTAATAGACCCAACCGAAGTTTTCTAAAAGGGATACCCCAGCGACGATGAAGACGGCGCGGAAGAAAATTGCTCCGAGAATCCCCCAGAACAGTACCTTGTGTTGATACTTGAGTGGGATGGCGAAATAGGCGAAAACAAGTGAGAAGACGAAGACGTTATCGATCGCGAGTGCCTTTTCGATAAAGTAGACGCTCGCATATTCTGTTGCGGCTGTACTTCCTTGCGTGAAGAACAACCATCCTCCGAATGTGATGGCAATCCCAATCCAAACAAACGTCCATGTCCACGCCTCGCGGAGCGAGACTTCGTGTGCTTTACGGTGGAACACCCCGAGGTCAAGTGCGAGCATGAAGATGACGATAAGTAAAAAACCGATGAGTAGGGTCAATAATTATTCCTCCTTTTTAAGGTCTTGTGAACTTCTATGTATTTAATTTAAGTTCATTTGAACCTAAAGTCAAGACTTTAAGTGTAAAAAAACGTTTAATAAAAAACGGTTATCTTGTGGCGCGTCGTTTAGAAATTTGGCGTGCAATCCAAACAACGAATGCAACAATTACGAGTCCAAGTACGACGTACATTGCATGTGAATAGGTTTCGATGTATCCAAGCCACACTTTCCAGTTTTCTCCGACATAGACGCCGATATAGATGAGCACTGTATTCCAAATGAGAGTACCAAATGTCGTCAAAGTGAAAAATTTTAGAAACGGCATGTTGGACATCCCGGCAGGAATCGAAATCAAACTACGTACGACGGGAATGAAACGTCCGAAAAATACTAATTTCGGACCGAAGCGATCAAACCACCGATCGGCCATTCGCACGTCATCGACTTTGAGGTATAAGCGTTTGCCATAGCGTGCGACCCATGACTCCAATCTTTCACGATCAAACAACAGTCCGACACCGTATAGGACAACTGCCCCAAGAAGTGCCCCAACCGTTGCGGCTAAAATCATCCAAACCGGATTGAGTGTTGTCGTGGTCGTGAAGAAGCCTCCAAAAATTAATATCAATTCGGAAGGAATCGGAGGGAATACATTCTCAATAAAAATGAGGAACATGACCCCTAAATAACCAAACTGTTCGATGATTTGTTGAATCCATTGTTCCATATCGTAATTTGTCTCCTATCTAATTCATATTCTCTATCAACAATAAGTCTCATCACATCGATTTGGACATCCACCCTAAGATGTAAAAGTAGTTTTAAACGATTTTTGGATGTCACGAAAGGTTGATTTCAAGTTCAAACTCACTTGAAAGTGATCATTCTGGTATATACCGCAGAAGTGATCACAAATCTAGGATGGGATATCAATGCGTGATTTTCTGAACTGTAATTTCAGTATGAAGAAACTAGGAATAAAAAAACTTATGAATAATCATATTCATTTCACGAAAATCATTCGGATAAATCTGACAATTTAAGTCAAAAAAATTTTTATGAAAATTTATTTACAGTCTTTTTGAATCGGCGTAATATCCATCTCATCAACTTCATACGTATTGTTGAAATCTTTTCGCCGAGTTCCGGAGACGGAAGCGGGGGACCCACCGTCCAATCTGGACTGGGGTGAATCCTCAAGTGAGGTAGGGCCAACCTAGGCAAGCCCGAATCCGACAGCTAACCTCGTAGGCGTTATTAGGGGGATCCGACTCATGCAGTGATATGCCACTGGAGCCGTCTCTTGCTCCTGTGGTTTTTTGTATATCTTGAATGTTAAATAAAGTTAAAAAATTTAAAAAAGAGGTTATTAAAATGACTGATTTATTCGCAATCGCTATATTGATAAGTTTAGTGGCGTCCATGAACGTGATGATTCGTTCAATCGATCGGATGCACTGGAATGACGCGGGGTGAAGACATGTATATCGTGCTACTCTCAATCGGGATTGGGTATCTCGCTTACTTGACGGTTGCTTTACTAAAACCAGAAAAATTTTAAGGACAGAGGAGAATGACAAAAGATGTGGGTTACATTCATCATCACATTGAGTTTGCTCATCGCGATGACGATGACAGCTAGTGCTGTTTTAGGCGGTTACGTCGGAAGACGGTTTGTGCCAATTCAAGAACGACCAAACTATGTAGGGAAAGCGCTCGAGACGAGGATCACACGTCGCCTTCGAGTAGATGAGCGTGAGAAGCAAACATGGTTTGGCTATGCAAAAGATTTTTTGACACTCAATTTGCTATTTTTATTGATTGGTTATGTGTTGCTTCGCTTTCAAGGGGTGTTGCCCTTCAATCCGAACGGGGCCGTCAACTTAGACTGGCATCTAGCCTTCCATACGGTCATCAGCTTTATGACGAACACAGACCAACAGCACTATTCAGGTGAGGCACTCTCTCACTTATCACAGATGTTCGTCCTCTCGACACTCATGTTCGTGGCACCGACGATGGCATTTACGATGGCGCTGGCATTCATTCGAGGGATTCTCGGAAAGCCGATCGGTCAGTTCTATTTCGACTTTGTACGCGTCATCGTGTACGTGCTCTTACCGATCAGCTTATTTTTCGGTATGTGGTTGATCGCGTTTGGTGTCCCGCAAACCCTTAGTCCGAATACTGTCGTCACGACGCTCGAAGGAGCGAGTCAAACGATTCAACGAGGACCGATCGCATCATTTGAGGTCATTAAACAGCTTGGGAATAACGGTGGAGGCTACTATGCGGTAAACGGTGCGCATCCATTTGAAAACCCGAGTGATTGGACGAATTACATCCATCTTTTCTTGATGCTCTTATTACCGATGTCATTGCCGTTCATCTACGGGGCGATGGCGAAGAAACGAAAACAAGGATTCCTTTACTTTGGTGTCATGCTCCTCTTGTTTGTAATCGGAACAGTATTCATGTATGCCACGTTGTACGCCAACCCGTCTTTACATGGACAGGAGATGCGCTTTGGAGCATTGGGCACAGCGCTTTACGGCGCGGTAACGACAGCTGCTGAAACGGGTGCTGTCAATGCGATGCATGATTCGCTTCCATCTCTCGGTGGCATCATCTTGATGGGAAACATGATGTTGAACGTGGTGTTCGGGGGAGTCGGTGCCGGGTTCATGAACTTGATGATGTATGTGATCATCACCATTTTTGTCGCGGCCTTATTGATCGGACAGACCCCGACCGTGCTCGGCAAGAAGATTGAAGGACGTGAGATGAAGCTCGTTGCGTTGACACTACTCGTCTCGCCGCTCCTCATTTTAGGATTTACAGGTTTGGCGCTCGTCTTGCAGCCGGGACAAGACGCCATCACGAATGCGGGGCCACATGGGATTTCTCAAATCTTGTATGAGTACACATCCGCTGTCGCCAACAACGGATCCGGATTCGAAGGGTTGTTGGATGCGACGCCGTTTTGGAATATCACGGCAGGGTTCGCCATGTTCTTCGGCCGATACATTCCGCTGTTATTAATGGTGGCGATGGCAGGTAGCCTTCAAATGAAACCACGTGTCACGGACGACGGGGCGCTTCAGACCGACACGCCGTTATTCACGTCACTTCTTTTCGGTGTGATTGTCATTGTCGGCGCCTTGACGTTTTTACCAGTGTTGTTGCTTGGACCATTCGCCGAATGGCTCATGATACGTTGAACATAGGAGAGAATAGAAGATGAATGAACTAGAAAAACAGACACGCCGTTTTGATACGAGCTTGATTGTGCCTGCCATGTGGGACGGAGTTAAAAAACTAGATCCACGATCGATGGTGAAACAACCGGTCATGTTCCTCGTGTGGGGCGGATTCTTATTATCGCTCGTCTATACGATCATGTCGGAAGAGATGCGAGGCTTTCACTTGGCAGTGACGCTTATTTTGCTCGTCACGTTATGGTTCGCCAATTTCGCCGAAGCGATTACGGAAGGTCGGGGGAAGGCGCAGGCCGCGACACTACGGGCATCCAAAAATGATGTAATGGCACGGCGGATTGTGAAGGATGGGATTGAAGAAGTTGCGTCGTCCCTTCTCCGAAAAGGAGACCGTGTCGAAGTGCGTGCCGGAGACTATGTCCCGGGAGATGGCGAGATCGTAGCCGGATTGGCGTCGATTGATGAGTCTGCCATTACGGGTGAATCCGCACCGGTCATCAAAGAATCAGGTGGAGACTTCTCCTCCGTCATCGGGGGGACGCTCGTCGTCAGTGACCGAATCGAGGTCGATATTACGAGCAATCCAGGGGAATCGTTCCTCGACCAGATGATTGCACTCGTCGAAGGATCGAAACGACAAAAAACACCGAACGAGATTGCCTTATCTTTACTTCTCATCTCGCTCAGTATGATTTTCTTACTCGTCGTCTTGACGTTACCTGCTTTTACGAATTATTTAGGGTTTCAATTGTCTCCTCCCATTTTAATCGCGCTTCTCGTCTGTCTCATTCCGACGACAATCGGTGGACTCTTATCCGCCATCGGGATTGCGGGAATGGACCGGGTGACACGTTTCAATGTCATCGCGATGAGCGGGAAAGCTGTCGAAGCAGCGGGAGACATTCGGACCATCATTTTAGATAAGACGGGGACCATCACGTTCGGAAACCGGATGGCGTTTGAAGTCGTTCCCGTAGAAGGCAATACGGCCTCGCAGGCACTCGGAGTCGCCGTGTTGACGTCTCTTGAAGACGAGACGCCGGAAGGACGATCTGTGTTGACACTCGCGAAAGAGCAGTGGGGAGAATTAGATGAGTCCCCAAAACAAGGTGCAGTCATCATTCCATTCAAAGCAGAGACGCGTATGTCGGGACTCGATTTGGCAGACGGGCGACGCGTCCGAAAAGGTGCGGCATCCGCCGTCACCGACTGGGTGAGTGCCCAAGGTGGGATGATTCCGAGCGACTTACAGGAGCAAGTCGATGCGATTTCAAAAGAAGGCGGCACACCGCTCGTCATCTCAGAAGATGCACGAATCGTTGGTGTGATTCACTTGAAGGATACGGTGAAACCTGGCATGCGTGAGCGCTTCGATCGATTGCGTCAGATGGGGATCAAGACCATCATGTGTACCGGAGATAACCCGTTGACAGCGGCGACGATTGCACGTGAAGCGGGTGTGGATGAATTTGTAGCCGAATGTAAGCCGGAAGACAAGATTCGTGTCATCAAGGCAGAACAACAAGCAGGTCATCTTGTCGCCATGACGGGGGATGGGACGAATGATGCCCCGGCGCTCGCGCAGGCAGACGTCGGTCTCGCTATGAACTCCGGAACACAGGCCGCAAAAGAAGCTGCGAATATGATTGATTTGGATTCCGATCCGACCAAAATCATTGAAGTAGTCGAAATCGGTAAGCAATTACTGATGACACGCGGCGCCTTGACGACGTTCTCGATTGCGAACGATGTGGCCAAATATTTCGCCATCTTGCCCGCCATGTTCGTCGCCTTTATTCCAGAGATGGACTGGTTGAACGTGATGCGTCTCGGTTCACCGGAGTCAGCCATTTTAGCGGCGCTCCTCTTTAACGCCTTGATCATTCCACTCCTCATTCCGGTTGCGATGAAAGGTGTTCGTTATGACCCGGTCGGTCCGGAGAAGTTGTTACGTCGAAATTTACTCATTTATGGTGTCGGTGGTGTGATTGTCCCGTTTCTCGGAATCAAAGCACTCGACGTCATCTTAAACTTATTCATGTGAGGTGGATCAAATGTCTTCTATAAAACAAGCAGGCATCGTCGTCAGTTTGACGATGGTCTTATGCGGTGTGGCTTATCCATTCGCTTTAACAGTAGCAGGCCAGGCACTATTTCCGAGTCAGGCTGAAGGTAGCCTGATCGAACGCGATGGTGAACAGATTGGCTCAAAGTGGATCGCACAACCTTTCGTTTCGGAAGGTTACTTCCACGGCCGACCAACAGCAGTCGATCAACTCACTGGTCAATCGGGCGGCGATAATATGGCGGAAAGCAATCCAGACCGTCCAGAACACGATTCTAAACTGCCGGGTGCGATTGAGACATCGGGATCAGGACTAGATCCGCATATCTCCATCGAACATGCGATGTCACAAGTTAAAAGAATCAGCGAGACGCGCTCATTGGACGAAAGTGAAGTCGAGAGGATCATTCGTGAGACGGCAGACGGTGAATCGTACGTCAACGTCTTGATGATGAACCTTTCACTCGACGAGTTAGGCTGATGCGAGGCAAACTTCGTCTCTATATCGGAGCCGCGCCAGGTGTGGGGAAAACATATAAGATGTTGGCGGACGCACGGGCGCGTCAGCAAGAAGGGGTCTCGGTCATGATTGGATTGATTGAGACACACGGGCGAAATGAAACAGAGGCGATGATCGGTGATCTACCGGTCGTCCCTCTTCTTTCGTTATTTTATAAAGGACACGAACTGAAAGAGTTAGACGTCGATAAGATCTTGTCGCTTTACCCAGATATCGTCCTCGTCGATGAACTGGCCCATACGAACGCCCCGGGCTCGATGCGGGCGAAGCGATACCAGGACGTACAGGTGTTGTTAGAGAATGGGATCGATGTATACGCGGCCGTGAACATCCAACATTTCGAGAGTTTGTTACTGACCGTGAAAGGAATCACGGGCGTCGAGGTAAGAGAACGCATCCCGGACCGATTCCTCAATCAAGCAGACGAAATCCTGCTTGTCGACGTGACACCACAGACGTTGCAAGAGCGGATGCGACAAGGCAAGATTTATCGCCCCGATAAGATCGAGCAGAGCCTGACCTCATTTTTCACATTGACCAACTTATCGAGCCTTCGTGAGATTGCGCTTCGGCAAGTGGCGGACGAAGTCGATGATCAAGTGTATCGAACGCGAAAAAATGTGGTGTCTGATCCAACGCTTCTTCAAGAACGGATCATGGTCTGTATTCAACTCAATGACAATGCGAGACATTTGATGTATCGGGGATTTCGCATGGCAAGTCGACTCAAAGCGAAACTCTATATCCTGTCCGTCCTCCATAATGATGAAAGGAAATTATCGCCCGAACAGACTGCCATTTTGAAAGAGGTTCGGGAGCAAGGTGAGTCCTTTCAGGCGGAAGTCATCGTCTTGAACGTACCTCGAAAAGAACTGACGAGAAGTCTGACAATGGCGGCACGCGAAAAACGCATTACGCAATTGATTCTTGGACAATCGGCAAGGACACGCTGGCAAGAAGTCATGCGTGGGTCGATTGTGAACGTCATCATGCGTGAGCTGAAACAAGTGGACATCCATATCGTCTCGGATCAAACGTGATAGGTGTGAGGGAGCGAATGAACGGGAAGAGTGAATCATGCGAACAAAGGAGGTTTTTTGATGAAATATTTAGTCACAGGAGCAACCGGTAAATTAGGATCGAAAATCGTAGAGGAGTTACTCAAATCAATCGATGCGAGTGACCTCGCAGTCAGTGTACGTAATCCGCAGAAAGCAGCATCGCTAAAAGAGCGCGGGGTTGATGTACGACACGGAGATTTTGATCAGCCGGACACACTCGATGAAGCGTTCAAAGGTGTTGAGCGTCTGTTGATCATCTCGGCAGATGGCGATAACGATACGCGCATTCGTCAACATACGAACGCGGTTGAGGCGGCGAAACGGGCAGGTGTTTCCTTCATCGCCTACACGAGTCTAGCCGATGCGACAGACAGTGAGAACTTGATGGCACCTCCACACGTCGTCACAGAGGAAGCAATCGTAGAATCGGGGATTCCGTATGCGTTTTTGCGGAACAATTGGTACTTAGAGAACGAATTGCCGAGCATGCAAGCAGTCGTGGACGGTGCGCCGTGGATCACAGCGGCTCGGGACGGGAAGGTCGGTTGGGCGCTTCAACAAGACTATGCGGAAGCAGCGGCGAACGTCCTGTTGAAAGAACAGCAAGAGAGTGCGGTGTATGAATTGTCAGGACCGCTCCATACGCAAAAAGATTTAGTAGATGCACTTAGTGAGGTGTTAGGTCGTGACGTCATGATGCAGGAGCTAAATCTCGAAGCATATGAAGAGACGATGCGCGGGGCAGGGATGCCTGATGACGTAGTTTCCCTACTAGCAGGCATTCAAAAAAGTATTCGTCAAGGGACACTCGAAATTCACGAGAGTGACTTTGAACCGGTTCTTGGACGCCCGGTCACACCGCTCGCGGACGGAATTCGTCAATTACTCGACCGATAATGAAAATGCCCTCGACCGCTTGGTCGAGGGCATTTATGTTAGGCGCGAGTGGCGTGATCTTCGAGTTGAGTCGTCACGTCTTCGAGCGAATTCGCTGTTAGAGCGAGTCGGTCCGACATGGAACTAAGTTCTTTTTGAATGGCGACTTGTTCTTCCGTTGCTGCGGCAACGTGGTGAATCTGTTGCTGGAGTTCGTTCGCCGCATATTTCGTCGATTCAAGTCGTGTTTCGAGTGCTTCCATTTGTGTCGTGACCTGTTGGCGTGTCTCTTGAATCGAAGCGATCTGTTCGTCGATTTCTGAAACATCTTCCGTTAGACGTCCAAAAACAGCCGTCACATCGTTCGTGACCGTTTGACAGTTTTCCGTCGCTTGTTTGAATAGATGCGCCGATTTGGAGACGACGGTCGTATCCTCCATCAACCCACCGAGGACACGGGTCATCTCGGATGCATATTCACGCGATTGGACAGCGAGTTTCCCGACTTCAGAGGCGACGACTGCGAATCCGCGACCAGCCTCACCAGCGCGTGCTGCTTCAATGGATGCGTTCAAGGCGAGCATATTCGTCTGTTCACTGATCGAGCCGACTTGTTGCAAGATTCCTTGGATTTCGGTTGAACGAGTCGACATCGTTGCGACGATTCGATCGAGCTGTTCCGACTCGGTGATGATTTCTTGTACTTTCGCTTCCATGAGATGCATGTCTTTGTTCCCGGCAAGGGCATCTTTAGCGATACGCGAGGACGCTGCGGCTGTCTGGGCCATTCGTTCTTGAATGAGCGCAGTCAATGAACGAATCGAGTGAATTTCATCAGCCCCTTGCGCCATGGATTCCTGTTGGGATGAAGCATGCGCGACAATCGGGTCGACCGTGACAGCGATTTGTTCCCCGGATTCGAGAGACTGATTCGAAGCGGATTCAAGCTCTTCTGCATGACTGTTTAAAGATTGGACAAGCGCACTGACATCGTGAATCGCATGTTGTAATAACTGTCGCGTTTCTTGCTCCTGTGCCTCGACACGTTCCGTCTCTTTGTTACGGAAGTGGATTTGCGCGACGAGGACGGTACTGAGAAGAATCAAATATACGGCATGGACGAGGAGTAAACTGAACGGATAATCGCTCGTCCCACAAATCATCTCAGGAATCAAAAAGTACCCGAGTAAATGTTGCGCAGCAAAGATTCCGGCGCTATACAAAATCAAATCAATTCGACGCATGAACGACAAAATCGCCAAGACGACAAAAATCGAAAAATGATACTCGACGAGTCCTTGTCCACCGGCAACGGTCGAGATGCTTGCGAAGGTGAGCGTCAACATCATCCAATAGGAAAAGGACGCAGAGTCTCGTTTTGCTGTAATGAGCATCATCCCGAATAAAGCGATCGGGATTGCGAAAAGGACCCATGTCACGCCGGAGTACACATAACCATCTGCACCATTTCGTAAAATTGTATAAGCATAGGCAAAGTCGGTAAAACGATGGAGCACATGAACAATAACCGACGTCATCACAATCAATAACGTCGTCAACAACATCAACTGATTTCGTTTCGTAAAACTCATCTTTCATTCCTCACATTCTCGTGTTCATTTGTTGTAGCTCTATACATATCGGACGAAGTTCACAGAAGTTTATACAAATTGCATGTTCGAAGCACAAAAAAAGAGCGCGTGGCTCCTTTTCACATGTTTTCAATTTAACCCGAGCCACTTTTTCACTGGTTCCCGGAAGATATACGTCACGACAATCAAGCCGACGAAGACGAGCGCGGCGATGAAGATCGTGGTGACACTGCCTGACGCGAGACTCGCTCCGAGGAAGCTGTAGGCGAACGTACCTGGAATCATGCCGAGCACGGTCGCCGGTACAAACGCACGGAAACGGACGCGCGAGATCCCTCCGGCGTAACTGAGTAAGTCAAAACTGACGAGTGGGATGAGCCGAAGGACAAACACGTACAGAAATCCACGACGCTCCATTTGGGTGAACAGTTTTTCGGACCATGGATAGCGCTCGACGTTGATGACCGAACGTCCAAAGAAGCGTCCCATGACGTAACCGGTCGTCGCGGCAGCAGTCGCGCCAAAAATAATATAGAGAACTCCTGGCCATACGCCGAACGCGAGTCCGGCTCCGAGTGACAGGACGGATGTCGGTAAAAATGCAACCGGACCGATGGCGTAAAGAAAAATAAAGAAGAGTGGTCCCCACCACCCGAACGACAGAACCGTATCGCGGATGTCAGACGGACGCAACTCATAGTGGAAATGGGTGATGTAGAACAACGTGCCGAACACGAGTAAAAATAGAGTGATTTTTAGCCAACGTGGCATGAGGCGTCCCTCCTTTTTTCTAAGCATACCGTATACTCGGCTCTAGAAAGAAAACGGATGTGCGAAAAAACCGAAGCGTTAGCCTCGGCTTCTTTCATAGCGTTGAATCCATTGCTCGACCGTCATCTTCTCGACAAGTTCCCCAACTAAGTCAAACGGAATTCGTTTCACGTTATTGAAGCGAATACAGCTTTTGCCCATATCGAGCTTCGTTGGGACCCGATTCGCATACTCCTGTTCGAACCAGGCGAGCAATTCAGGGTCGGAGTAGATGCCCATATGGTAAAGCCCGACGTGACGCTTTTGCGCGATCACGCTAATGAACGGGAGCGGTGTCCCTGGTGTGACGTGATAACCCGACGGATATCGATCGAGTGGGACGACGTAATGGACACCCTGTCCGTCCGTCGTCTTTTCAAAGCCTTCTGGCAAATGGTCATCGATAACTTCGATCAGATGAATAAATGAATCGAGTCGTTCCTCGTCGACGAGTGTCGTCACGTCCATCATGATTCGCCACCTCGTAAAATTTTCTCCATTTTCTTTCCTTTTGCCAACTCATCGATGAGTTTGTCCAAATAACGGATCTCACGCATAAGCGGTTCTTCCACGTTCTCGACGCGGACCCCACAGACGACGCCTTTGATGAGAGCACGATCTTCATTCAGGCGAGGTGCGGCAGAGAAGAACGTATCGAAATCAACCTCGTCAGCAATCTGACGCTCGAGCCCGGTTTGATCATAACCCGTCAACCATTCGATAATCGTGTCGACTTCTTCTTTCGTCCGTCCTTTTCGTTCGGCTTTGGCGACGTAGTGTGGATAGACGCTCGCAAAGCTCGTCGTGTAAATGCGGTGTGCCATCTGTATCCCTCGTTTCGGTCTTATTTTCTTTATTTTCTCATACTTTGACCGAAGCAGGTTACACCCATTCCAAGATTCCGTTCAAATCGTCATAAATCGTGTCTGGCGCTACATCAAATTCTTCGAAAGGTAAGGCATTCCGATTGATCCATGCCGCGTGGAAGCCGAAGTTCTTCGCCCCGGCGATGTCCCAGCCGTTTGACGATAAGAAGAGCACCTCGTCACGACGAAGACCGGATGTTTTGAACCAGTGCATATAGGCGGCAGGAGATGGTTTTGGTTGTTTGATGCCGTCAACGCTGACAACTTCATCGAAATATTCGCTCAGACTGGCGTTGTGAAGCAGTGCCTCGAGCATCTCGTCCGTCCCGTTTGAGAGAATGACGGTCTTTACGTCATGCAACTGTTTGAGGACCGATTCGACTTCCTCATACGGGGTGAGGTGCGCATACGATGCGATCAAGCGTTTCTCGATGTTCTCCGTCGATGTTGCATCATGCACGGCTAATGCGTAACGGAGTGCGTCCCGGGTCACTGACTCGAAATCTTCATAGCGTCCCATGATGTGGCGCCAAAAGAAATACTCGAGTTGTTTCGTTCGCCATACTTGGCTGATGGCATCTCCTTTTTCCGGGAACTCTTGTTCACAGGCATCCTTCACCGAATGAACGTCGAACAATGTGCCATATACGTCAAAGACGATGGCTTTGATGGGTTGTTTCATAAAAACATTCCTCCTTCTGTGTCGTTATACCCGTCTTTTGAGAATATAATAGGAGAAAGGGGGTTCGACATGTATATCCAAAACCGATATTCCGTCAACGACGAAGCTGATATCTATGCTTTTTTACATGCCCATCCATTCGGCACGATTGTGACACATGACGGGGACAAGCCGATTGCGACACATGTCCCGTTACGATTCGATGAGGCGAACAGTCAACTGACGACGCATATTGCGAAAGCGAATCCGCAGTGGCGAACGATTGAAGATCAAACTGTTCTCGTCATGTTTCAAGGACATGATGCTTACGTTTCGGCGTCCTGGTACGGACACGAGGACGTATCGACATGGAACTATCAGGCCGTACACGTGTATGGACGTGCGACGATTCTCAACGAGGACGAATTAGTAGAGGAACTTGCTAGTATGCTTCATGAGCATGAAGGGGAACGTGAGCATGCGGTACGTTGGGAGGCGTTATCGGAACCAGTGAAGCGGCAAATGAACGGAGTCGTCGGGTTTCGGATTGATATCACTGACATTCAGGCGACGTTCAAGTTAAGTCAAAACCGAAATGATATGGACCACGAGCGAATCGTATCAGAGCTTCAAAAACAAAATGAACCGATTGCAGACGTCATGAGACGGCATCGGAAGTCTTGACCCACCTGTCCTAAAACGACAGGTTTTTTCATTTTTCTAGACCGAATAGCGGTTGACATGACTTAGGAGCAGGTCTATACTCATAAATGATAATGATTATCAGTATCGACAAAATACAGAGAAGTTCGAAAAGGAGAAAATCACGTGAACAACACATTCAAGAAATGGTTACATATGTTTATCTTTGTGTCGGCATTTGCACTAATTTTAGCCGGTTGTGGTTCGGAAGAAGCTGAGAACGCTTCCACGAATGAAGGGACGGAAGAATCGGCAGAAGGGTTCCCAATCACAATCGAGCACGCATTCGGAGAGACGGTCATTGAGAAAAAACCGGAACGTGTCGCAACGATTTCATGGGGAAACCATGATGTCGCACTTGCCCTCGATGTCGTACCGGTCGGATTCTCGGCTGCGAACTACGGTGTCCAGGACGATAGCGGTATGCTTCCATGGACGTCAGAGAAATTGAAAGCACTCGGGGAAGAGAACCCGAACATCTATCAAGATACAGACGGATTAGACTTTGAAGCGATCGCGGATTCAAACCCGGACGTGATCTTGGCGGCCTACTCAGGCATCACGCAAGAAGACTATGACACGCTCAGTCAAATCGCACCGGTCGTGGCATACCAGGAAACACCTTGGGTCACGTCATGGCAAGACATGGTTCGCTATGATTCACTCGCGATGGGACTTGGTGAAGAAGGCGAACAATTAATCAAAGACACGGAACAGTTGATCACAGACAAAGCGACAGCCGTTCCTGAGATTGCTGGCAAGAAAGCCGCATTCGTCTCGATGAGCGCGGAAGACCTTTCAAAATTCTATATCTATACAACGGGTGACCCACGTGGTGCCTTCATCGAAGAACTCGGGATGGAGTATCCACAAAACATCTTAGATGAAGCAGAGAAAACAGACAGCTTCTATCTTGAACTCAGCAAAGAGAACGCTGACATCTTGAACGACGTCGACATCTTCGTCACGTACGGAAATGAAGACACGTTGAAGGCGCTTCAAGCAGACCCGCTCTACAGTAAAGTACCAGCCATTGAACGCGGATCGGTCGTTTTGATTGAAGATAACACACCACTCGCAGCGGCAGGAACGCCGACGCCACTCTCGATTGAATATACGATTGATGAGTACGTTTCACGCGTATCGGATGCCCTCGCGAAAGCTGAATGATGCAAACACAAATCAAACAGATGCATGCCCCGAAGTATTTCCCGCTTCTCTTGATCGGGACGCTCGTACTGACGGTGCTATGCATCGTGGCATCCCTTGCCTTCGGCTCACGAACAGTCGGGTGGAATGAACTGCTGGACGGTTTATTCCGTCCGGCTGTTCAGTCGTATGAGGCGGACATTGTCCGGGAGCGGGTTGTTCGGACAATCTTTAGTTTCATGTGTGGCGCGGCACTTGGCGTGGCGGGGGCGCTCATGCAGTCGGTGACGCGTAACCCGATCGCCGATCCGAGTATTCTCGGAGTCAACACGGGAGCGGCGCTCGCTGTCGTCATCGGGATTGCGTTCTTTAACATCTCGACAGCGAGTGCGTTCATCTGGTTCGCGCTCGTCGGGGCGCTATTGACGGCTATTTTCGTTTTCGGTATCGGTTCGCTCGGAAGAGGAGGGGCGACCCCGCTCAAACTCGTCTTAGCGGGAGCTGCGACAAGTGCAGCCTTATCCTCGCTCGTCATGGCGCTCATGATTCCACGTTCGAACGTCATGGATCAATTCCGTTTTTGGCAAGTCGGGAGTGTCGGTGCAGGAAACATCGATTCGATTTATACATTTTTACCGTTTCTTCTAATCGGTCTCGTGATTGCGGTCGTGACCGCGCCTTCCTTGAACGCACTCGCACTCGGGGAGGAGATGGCGAAAAGTCTTGGCGTTCGGACGGGTACGTTGAAGCTGACCGCCTCGTTCGCAGGCGTCATTCTATGCGGGGCGGCGACGGCGCTTGCCGGCCCGATCGGCTTTATCGGGCTACTCGCCCCCCATTTGATTCGACTCGTGCTCGGTCCGGACCAGCGTTATCTCATGCCGATGTCTGCTTTTGCGGGCGCCATCATCTTAACTTTCTCGGACGTCATCGGACGTTTGCTCGGAAGTCCGGGAGAGCTCGAGGTCGGGATTGTGACGGCATTTATCGGGGCACCGATTCTGATTCTATTGACAATGAAAGTGAAAGTAAGAGGACTATGATGCAACCAGCGATTGAACAAATCAGACAAGGTCGCATGAAGCGACGCCGTCGTTATGTCGGGATGACACTTCTTTTGACCATCATAGCGGTAGTATTGAGCGGGTTAATGCTCATGTTGGGCAATACGATTTATCCGATTCAGGATGTCATCCGTGTCTTGCTCGGGGAAGACGTAAAAGGGGCGACGTTCGCCGTTGAAGTGTTGCGTCTACCGCGTATGCTCGCCGGGATATTTGCCGGGGCGGCATTCGGGGCGGCGGGAACCATCTTCCAAACGATGCTTCGAAATCCGCTTGCCAATCCGAATGTCATCGGAATTACGACCGGCTCAAGTGCGGCGGCTGTCTTTTGTATCGTCGTCCTCCAGTCGAGTGAAGCGGTCATCTCGATTGCCTCGATCATCGGAGGACTGGTGACCGTGCTCGTCATCTATTTCCTATCGAAAGGTGCCGCGTTCTCCATTGGTCGTCTCGTATTAGTGGGGATTGGGATTCAAGCGATGCTGACAGCTGTCATCAACTACTTACTGCTCATCAGCCGACAAAATGATGTCGCGATGGCGATGCGGTGGTTGACAGGAAGTTTAAATGGGGTGAAGCTAGAGGAGTTGCCGCCTTTAATCATCACTGTACTCATCTGTTTACCGATCGTCCTGTTACTCACCCGTCAGCTTGAAATGCTAGAGCTTGGTGAAATGGCGGCGACAGGGCTCGGGATCAATACGAACCAAACCCGATTGCTTCTCATCGTTGCGGCGGTACTCATGCTCGCGCTTGCGACAGCGACGACAGGACCAATCGCCTTCATCGCCTTTTTGGCAGGACCAATCGCCAAACGGCTCGTCGGGACGAGCCACGCCGGGATCTTGCCGGCAGCGCTTGTAGGCATCATCTTAGTGCTCGCGGCCGACCTCGTCGGACAATTCGCCTTCACGGCACGCTATCCGGTCGGTGTCATCACCGGCATCATCGGCGCGCCTTATCTCTTATACTTGTTGATTCGGATGAACCAGAAAGGGGACTTCTAAATGGCATCCATTATGAAAGTGGAACATCTCACCTCAGGATACGAGGACAAAATGATTTTGAACGATATCAGTCTTGAAATTCCGAGCAATCAAATCAGCATCATCATCGGTGCGAACGGTTGCGGGAAGTCGACGCTACTGAAGACGATGGCACGCCTCATCAAGCCGAGTGCTGGTCAAGTGACGCTTTACGACAAGCCGATCTCGAAGATGGCACCGAAAAAGCTAGCACGTGTCCTCGGGATGTTGCCACAGTCCCCGGTCGTACCGGAAGGGATCACGGTCGCCGATCTTGTTGGTCGTGGTCGTTATCCGCATCAATCGTTCTTGAAGGGATGGACGAAAGCCGACTATGAGGCCGTCGCTGAGGCGATGGAGATGATGAACATCACCGAGTTTGCGGACCGTCCAATCGATGAGTTGTCAGGTGGGCAACGCCAACGCGTCTGGATTGCGATGGCACTGGCTCAACAGACGGACGTCCTCTTTTTAGATGAACCGACGACGTATCTCGATATCACGTATCAAGTCGAGATTCTCGACTTGTTGACGGACTTAAATCGGAAATACGGGACGACGATTGTCATGGTGCTTCACGACATCAACTTGTCGGCACGTTATGCGGACTATATCTTCGCACTCGATAAAGGGAAGTTGATTGCGGAAGGGAAGCCGTCGGACGTCATCACGTGTGATTTGATTCATCGGGTCTTCAACCTCCGCTGTTCGGTCATGTGTGATCCGGTATCCGGTTCACCGTCCGTGATTCCGATTGGTCGCCATCACGTGCAGACGGAAACGGAAGAGGCGCCTATCGCGCAGCTTGAATTGGTATAACTGCGTATAGACAGTTAAGAAGGGGTGAGCGCTCCTTCTTTTTTGTTTATTCATGAAAGCGTTTGTAAAAAAGTCATTGACTTCTATTTGGGCTGGGTGTATGCTAAAAATCCTGCCCAAAATGAGAGGCATGGGGACTGGCATCAGTTCATTCGATATTCGAGAGGAATGACTTAAGATGAACCAACAACAATTAGTCGAGCGCGCACGCCAATTGAAGGACAATGCGTATTCACCATATTCGAAGTTCCGCGTCGGGGCGGCACTTCTCATGAAGGATGGTACGGTCATCGACGGCGTCAACGTCGAGAACGTCTCGTTCGGAGCAACGAACTGTGCAGAGCGCACAGCCATTTTCACAGCGGTCGCCCAAGGATACAAAAAGGGGGACTTCGAAGCGGTTGCCGTGTCTGGTGACACGGAAGACTTCTTGCCACCATGTAGCATCTGCCGTCAGGTCATGGTCGAGTTTGGTGGTCCTGACTTCAAAGTACTGCTCACAAACGGCAATGCCGATGTGAAAGAAGTGACGCTTGGGGAGCTCGTCCCGCTCGCGTTCACCGATTTGGATATGTAATCGCAGACCCCTCAGATTTCTGAGGGGTTTTCTCATCTGAAAAAGTGAAAGAATAATCGCGGAATGGCCTGAATAATATAAAAAATCAATTCTAAGAAATCGAGGCCAGCGAGTCCATTTGACCAACTGTCCTCTTCGCGGAAAGTGACTACTTTTCCACGCACTGGTCGCTTTCGTCCTTTCCATCGAATCGGGAGAGCGGTCGCGTTGTCCACGTCCGGGTGATTCATGACACGCATATGCAAGCGTGGCTCTACTGTGTTTCCAGAGTGTCCGCAGCGGGCAATCAACTTTTTGGTTTTCACTTGGTCTCCAACTTTGACGGCGATCGAACCGCTCTCTAAGTGAGCGAGAAGCGTGTATTCATCATGTTTATGTTGAATGATGACGTGATTGCCAAGTGGATGATCAGTATTTGGTTCATCTGGTAGCCCATCGACGACCTGATGAACTGTACCATCGAGTGGGGACAGGACTTGTTCTCCAAACGCATACGAGCCATCGATTCCGACTTTTCTACGATTGTAAGGTTGCTGATCTTTTGTTTTTAAAAAGTCATAGCCATCACGTTTCTTTCGAATCGGTTCATGAAAATACATTCCGACGTTCGTTCCTTCTGAGACAACGAACCACTGCTCTTTGAATGGAAGGTGGTATTTGTTTTTCGTGAAAGGATTGGTCTCTTTTGAAGAGGATGTGACCGTCATCTGAATGGATTCAATCTGATTCACGCGATTAAATTGAACGCTCAATAACTTTTCTTTTCGGAAATCCGACCATAATACATATCGATTCCCATTCAAGACCATCTCATTGATTAGACGATAGCGACGGATTCCATGATGAAAAGAAGACGCTTCGTGATGAAACGTGTCCATGGAATAATGAGATTTGCACGAATCGGTCATTTGATGATAAATGTCATCGAATTGACCATCTTTGAATAAGTGGATGAACTGTATATTCTCATAATGCATGGGCATACCGCCTTTTTTTAAATTAGTCCTTTATACGAATTTAGGTATATGAATGTTCCGTTATGAATAAAAAAATCATTCGAGGAAGTTTTTTTGACATTTCGAGAATTATCGAATAACATGAGCGTATGAAAAATGCTGTGGAACTTTTTAAAGTGTTGGGAAATGAGACGAGACTCGAAATGTTGCATTGGTTAAAAGAGCCGATGCGTCACTTCGACAAACCGACAGCGCATCTTACGAAAAATATGAGCGAGAAAGGAGGCGTATGTGTTGGGGATATCCAGGAAAAGACTACGTTATCTCCATCGACGGTCTCACATTATTTAAAAATGATGCAAAGCGTTGGATTGTTAGAGTCTGAGCGACACGGGCAGTGGACGTACTATCGAAGAAATGAAGAAGTGCTCCAAGAACTGTCTCGGTATATCGGAGAAGAGCTTTGACTCTTTTCCACGCTTTTAATTTCGATTTTTCTCGAAATATAGATATAAGCAGCGTATGGAAATGGAGGAAAAGAGTATGAAATCAATTTTTTACGTCCTCGCTTTTTTAGCGGGTGTGGCGCTCAGTCTTGAGGGAGCAATGTATGCGAGTTTAGGAGAAACGATTGGAAAACTCGAAAGTAGTTTATATAACTTTGCCGTCGGTACGATTATTTTAGGTGTGGCGCTATTATTCTTCGGCAAAGGCAAATTGTCTTACACGAAAGAAGCACCGAAGTGGCAGTTGACAGGAGGACTACTTGGATTGATTTATCTCACGATTCTTGTCGTCGGAATCCCGTTGATTGGAGTCGGTATGGCAATGAGTAGTGTCGTCGTCGGTCAATTGATCATGTCGATGGTAATCGAACACAACGGTTGGCTTGGAAGTCCGAAAGTCACAGTACGAAAAGAAAAAATTATGGCGGTCGCACTGATGATCGTATCGTTATTCTTAATCTATTAATCGGGAGGTTGTAAACATGTCTATCTTATTATTGCTCGTCACTGTGATTGGAGGCGCACTCCTCAGTGCTCAATCTTCGGTGAATGGCGCGTTTAGCCGTAAAGCCGGTACATTAGAAAGTGCATTCTTAACATTCATTACGGGAGCTATGATGTTGTTCTTACTCGTATTGTTCTTTGGCAGCGGGAAAATTTTAAGCATTTTAGACGCTCCTGTGTGGCAACTTAGTGCCGTGTGGCTCGGAGTGGGTTATTTATTTTTGACGATTTTAGCAGTACCTAAAATCGGTGTCATTGCAGCGAATCTAGCCGCGATCATCGGTCAACTTTCGATGGGAATGGTCATTGACCATTTTGGCTGGTTCGAAGGTGCTGTGATTCCATTCGACACGAAACGGTTAATTGCGTTGATTTTGATGATTGTCGCATTGCGATTATTGTATGTAGGGAACATAAAACAAGCGAAAGAAAGGTCTACTTCCAAATCGATCGCATCATAAGAAAATCTCCTGAAACACGAGTTTCAGGAGATTTTTGTTATAGACTGATTGATTCACCGTCTTCAGGAACAATTAGTGGATTGGCAAATTCATGCTCGTCTGCATAAGCTCGTAAGTCAGTCCGTGACAAGTTCCAGTGGTTCACTGCCTCCATATGGACGGCGATGATGCTAGCTTCCGGGGCAGCTTCTGCTACATGACGTACGTCCACTTCATTCATGACGAGCGAGCCACCTTCTAAGAATTGATTGTCTCCAGCATTAACGACGATCACCTCTGGACGATGTGATTGAATGGTGTCAGCGACACCTTCATACCAAACTGTATCTCCTGCGACGTATAACGTTTTTTCTGTTTCATGTGTAAAGACGACACCGCACACTTCACCAGTCAACGATAAGATGTCGCCTCGACCATGCTCACCGACCGTTTTGGAGAGATGAACATCTTCGAATTCGATCGATTCAGCCAGCACGCGCACGTCTTTAAATCCATCTTGTTGAATCGTGTTCTGGTCTGCCTCGTTTTGAACGAAAATCGGAAGCTCTTTTGAAAGTGCTTCTTTTGCGACTTCGTCATAGTGATCGAGATGAAGGTGAGTCAAGATGACGGCATCTATTCCGTATAGAAGGTCATCAATCGAAATCGGTAATTCGACGAGTGGATTTTGCTCATCTTGACGAGCCGAGTTTGGGAAAGGTGGATACGTGCCTTTCTTCGCAAGAAATGGATCGATGAGAAACGTTTTCCCAGCATACTCGAGTCGTAGTGTCGCGTTTCGGATCAATTGAATGTTCATAGATGATTCTCCTTTTTCCATGTAGTATATATGTAGTGTAGAGCCTACCCTGTTTGTAAGACATCACTTCGTTCAAGTCTTTTGGTCGATTTACTTGAATGATGAAAGGAGTGAACGTATGGACGCAACAGATCGACGTATCATTGAAGCCTTGCAACAAAACAGTCGTATGACAATGAAGGAACTAGGAGAACACGTTCACTTGACGGGGCAAGCAACAGCCACACGGGTGAAGAAGTTAGAAGACCTTGGAATTATCGAAGGATACACGATTCGAATCAATGAGGATCAAATCGGTTTGCCAATTCATGCGATGATTACGATTTACACGACGAGCACATTTCACGATCCCTACCTTCTTTTTCTTAAAGAGCATCGGCAATACGTACGACATAACTACAAGGTGAGTGGGGATGGATGCTATCTACTCGAGTGTCGTTTCCCAACGAATCACGAACTGAATGCATTTTTAGATGGACTCAGCAAATACGTGAACTATAAACTATCACTTGTCATTCATCAAAATACCCAGTGAATTCAATCGTTCACTGGGTATTTGTTAAGCGTACAAATTCATCAAGCGTTCCGCATGCTCCTTCATCATCTCCCGCAACGTACTTGGCGATTTGACCTCCACTTCAGCCCCTGCCTTCAACAGCTGTCTCGACAAAAACGGAAGCTCTTCTTCGGGTACGTCCCATTCATTCTTCTCTTCAATATCGGGTAATACATCTTCAAGTAAACGACGACCGAGTGACGTCAGCTCGAGTTGAACGGTCATACCGCCTCGTTCATCACTTGTCTGAAGCAAGGTCACCAAATCCTCTGACTCAAACGATTCTTCGAGCAACTTGACCGCTTCCACTCGATCAATCCGATATTGCCGGAATCCGAGATCGGAGAGCCCGAAGACGTACCACTTCAAGTCAAGAAGTGCCATGCCGACCGGTTCAACGATGAATGTACGTGATCCTTTCGTCGTTTGATACGTCATCTCGATCTTGTTCTTGCGCTCGACCGCCTGATAGATGTCCTTTGTGAACGGAGCCTTTGGAATCTGTTTGTTCCCGAGCCACAGGATATTTCGTTCTAAGTGATGAATCTTCGTTTCTAAGTCCTGAGGTAACTCGTTCACGTACCAGTCGGACAGGGTATTTCGTATATCACCGAACGGAACGTCCGGGATGTGTTCCATCCATTTGAGCGTAAGATAAAGGGCGACGGCTTCTTGCTCGCGAAGGTGGAGTGGTGGCAACAAGCGATTCGGTAGCACCTCATATCCACCACCAATCCCGGGCACACTCCAAATCGGATAACCGAGTTCTTCGAGCGATAGCATATCCCGTTGAATCGTCCGAATGGAGGCGCCTGTCTCTTGGGCCAGTTCTTCCGCCGTGAAACGTCGTCCGCGATTGAGTAGCCGAATCAGTTGCAAGTGTCGTTTTTTCAAAGTCATCATTCCCGTCATCTTTTGTCGTGTTTGTTCGTTAAGTTGAATGTATCACGAATCAAGGAGGAAAATATGATGCCGAATGTAGTGTTGTATATTGCGATGAGTTTAGATGGGAAGATTGCCCGGTCGAACGACCAACTCGATTGGTTGTTCGCCGTAGAGGGGGACGGGGACAATGGATACGCTGAATTTTTCAATACCGTTGGTGCTGTCATCATGGGACGGAAGACATATGAGGAAGTCCTTCAATTGTCAGAGGAGTATCCATATCCAAACATGCCGAACTATATTATGACGCGTCAGCCTGACCGTGCAGCCGAGCATGTCACGTTCACGGATGAATCAATCGAAGAACTGATTCATCGGTTGAAAGGAGAAGTCGATCAAGACATCTGGCTCATCGGCGGGGGAGAAGTCATCAAAGCAGCGATGGAGCATGACTTGATTGACCGGTATGAGATTGCGATTGCACCGGTCGTGTTGGGTGAGGGAATCCCACTTTTCCCAGAAGGCACGAAAGAAACGAAGCTTCGACTGACAAGTCAACGCGCATCCGGTCAGTTCATCATGGCGACATATGAGAGTTCAAAAATCGAGTCCAAATAAGGATTCGATTTTTTTATGACGAATAAAAATGAAGAATCGATTTACTTCTAAAGTAAAAATATTCTTTCAAATAAATAATAAAAACCTTAAAATGTTAGTAAATGATGCTAATTGGATATTAAGAAGAGAATAGTACTGACATGACGGATACCGAGGGGATCAACGTATGTTCATTAGTCTAATCGCTAACTCTTGTATTTCTTTTACCGGGATTTACTTCATTTCTAAAATCATGAATTATGATACAAAGCACGAAGGCGTTAAAAATATGCTGATTGGATTGCTATCAGGGTGTCTAGGAATTTTTTTGATCACACAAGGTGTGGTAGTTGAAGAGGTAATCAAAATCGACTTTCGTTTTCTCGTGCTCATTTTACTTGGTTTCTATCGATTAGTGTCTCCTTTGATTATTGCAGCGACGATTATTGCAGCTTATCGATTTAGTTACGGCATTGATTTTCAGTCCATTATGGCATGCATCTGTCTCGTCTTGATTGTGATCGGAATACTCATCTCATACAAAATGGTTTCACTAGAGAAGCAATTATTTCGATTCAGTCTCACTTTGAATCTGTTCACGTGTTCCATTGTCGGACTTTCAATATATACGAGTGGAACATTCAGTGAAAATGCTGCATCTGCTGCTTTACTAGTCGTCATGATTAGTTTTCCAGTTGGGTTGCTGATTACTGTCCTGAATATTGATTTATATCTCATCAACCACCGTGTGAAAGAGTATAAAATATCGGCTGAAACGGATCATTTGACGGGGCTTGCGAATCGTAGAGCATGGGAAATGCAAATGAAGAAAATCAGAGAACGTTACGACATATGCAACGTGTTGATTTTAGATATCGATCACTTCAAACAGATCAATGATCAATATGGTCACGCAAACGGTGATGAGATTTTGAAGCAGTTCTCGGAACTCTTGCATCGCGAAACGAGGGACCATGACATTAAAGCGCGAATCGGTGGAGAGGAGTTCGGTATTTTGATTCCGATGCTGTCGCAATCCGAGGTGATTGGAGTGGCGGAACGAATCCGGAATTGTATTTCAAAACATGCATTCAAATTACTGGATCAGCAAGTCATTCATATATCGGTCTCAATCGGCATCGCCAATGGAAAAAGTACGCAGCTTCATGAAATGGTTCATCTGGCAGATGACTGTTTGTACCATGCGAAGAATCAAGGCAGAAATCGTACCCACATCCATGGAGGTGTGGAATACGTCCAATGAAGCATTCACGTAAAAACGCATCGGATATTTCCGATGCGTTTTTTTGCACAAATGTAACGAGAAACTGAGCGATTAGTTCGTATAAGGTTCCCACACATCGGAAAAGTTGTGAACCGGTTCGACACCCTCTAATGTACGGAATTCATAGTCTCGTTCTTTCGCATAACGAATGATTGTATCGAGTGCTTTCGGCGTCATCGAGTGATCGTGCGCAAGGATGATCGAGGCAACCTGTGCGGCGCGATTCGCCTCGAGGCGGTCGAACACGCGTTGCTCGACGCGGGCATTGTCTTTCTTATACACATGGTCAAGACTGCCGACATTCCAGTCCCAAACTTCAAAACCGGCATCGGTCATCGCCTGCCAGTGTGCAGGTGTCATGCCGGCATCACTCCCGTAAATGGTGCGGGCCATGTTCGTATGAATGCCTGTCACTTTATAGATGAGTGCTTGTACTTCCTGCATCTGACGCACGGCCGTCAACGGTGTTTCATAAAATTCATCCCGGTCGTGTCGCATCCCGTGTAAGGCAATCAAATGACCTTCCACAATCATGCGATGAAGCAGATGCTCATTTCCTTCGATGTTCTTCCCGAGAATGAAGAAGGTTGCCTTCACTTGATGTTTCTTTAAGACATCGAGTAGCTTTCCCGTTTTCCAGTTCGGTCCATCATCGAGCGTCAAATAGATGAGACTCGGATCGTTATACGCTTTCGGCTCCGGGATTGCAGCCTGTGACAAAGTACCAATCAACAAAAAAATAGACATGAGTAAAAGAACGCGTTTCATCATTCAATTCAAAACTCCCTCAAATCAAAACCAAGCGACATGTGATACATACTTTATCATATGTTGGAGGCATCGAGACGATAAATCTGTTCGTCAAGTTCTGTCGTGAGATAGGTGAAGTTCAATTTCTTTAATAGCGCGATGGATGCTGTGTTCGTCTTGAGGACGCCGGCTTTGAACGCTTCTGCTCCGTGGTCAGCCAAGTGACGAATCAGTCCTGACATCACTTCAAATGCATAGCCTTGTCGAGCGCGTGTGGGGGTAACCGTGTAACCAATCCAATAGGTTGTGCCTTCTTGCTGGATATACACGTCCCCAATCAATTCATCGGTCGCTTGGTCGATGATGGCGAGTTGCATACCGTGTTGAAGCGATTGTTCGCCGAGTAGAGCGTTCTCGTATTCAATATAGCTAAGACCTTTAAACGATTGGTGCTGCATCCAGTCCAAGTCGTTTCGATAGGTCATGAACGATTCGATGTCTTGGCGTTCGAATGGGCGGATGAGGCAGCGGGTTGTTTTGAGTTGCATGAGTTTTTCCTCCTGTAACGTTTCATCCTTTCATCTCAGTGTACAGCGAATGATGGAGAGGGGATAGAGGATGGATGGGGAAAAAAGACCCGTCAATCGAGTGACTGACGAGTCTTCAAACTTATACATGCTTCCGCTGAAATGCTGAAATGGCTTCATATTCTTCTGACAAGTGACGTGACAGGCGAATGTAGATTGGCAAGAGCTCTCGATACACGTTCGTCGCTTCCATGTTCGGTGCGTGCTCGTGGGTCACTTGTGGCACTTCTTGGAATTCCTCGATGTCCCCGAAGGCGTACTCCCCGAGCATGACAGCCCCAAGGCATGAACTCTCGTGACTTTCCGGTACGACGACCGGCGTGTCAAAGATGTCTGCCATCATCTGACGCCACAGGCTTGATTGAGCAAAACCACCCGTTGCATGGATGCGGTTCGGTGCGCCTGTCAACTCATCGAGTGCGAGCATGACCGTATAGAGGTTAAAGATGACGCCTTCCAATACGGCACGGATAAAGTGTTCCCTTTTATGGTGAATGCTGAGTCCGAAGAACGAACCGCGAGCGTTCGAATCCCAAAGTGGAGCCCGTTCACCCATCAAATACGGATGGAACAACAGTCCGTCGGCACCAGGTTTGACCGTCTCGGCGATTCGTGTCAACACATCGTACGCATCGATGCCGAGTCGTTTCGCCGTCTCGACCTCACTTGCTGCGAACTCGTCACGTAGCCAGCGGAGGATGATGCCGCCGTTATTGACCGGACCACCGATCACCCAATGCTTATCTGTCAGCGCATAACAGAAGATGCGACCTTTTGGATCTTCGACCGGTTCTGAGACGACTGTCCTAATGGCGCCGCTCGTCCCAATCGTCACGGCGACGACTCCTTGTTCGAAGGCACCAACACCGAGGTTTGAGAGTACACCGTCGCTTGCCCCAATCACGAGTGGGAAGTCAAAGCCGAGCGTCTCGGTCACCTCAGGCGTCACTTGTAAAATCTCGGTCGTCGGCACGAGTTCAGACAAGCGCTCTCGTGTCACACCGGCGACTTCAAGTGCTTCTGTGTCCCAAACCTGTTGTTTCAAATTGAATAGCCCGGTCGCAGAGGCGATGGAATGATCGACGACGAAGCGTCCCGTCAACCGATAGAAGACATATTCTTTGATGGAGACGAACTTAGCTGTCTGTTCAAAGACGTCAGGATGTTCTGATTTCAACCAGCGCAGTTTCGACAGCGGTGCCATCGGATGGACCGGGGTGCCGGTGCGCATATGGAGCGCACTCGCATCAACATCGCGTTTGATTTCTTGCGTATATGGATTCGCGCGACTGTCGGCCCACGTGATACTGTTCGTGAGCGGACGTCCTGATGCATCGAGCGCGATCAAACTGTGCATCGCCGAACTGAACGATGCGAAGCGAATCGGACCGTCCGCTTTGGCGCGGACCGCCGAGACGGCTTCAAGCACGGCCCCGTAGATGACGACCGGGTCTTGCTCGGCCGTCTCCGTATCGGGCGTGAGAAGCGGATACAACACGTTATGTACCGCCAGTTGTTGATGACCGTTGAACAGGACGGCTTTCGTACTCGTCGTCCCGATATCGACCCCAATCGTAAACACACAATCACTTCCTAACTTAGATGATAAATAGGCTAATCAAGAACACAACGGCAAAGCCGGTGAGTCCGATAATCGTTTCCATGATCGTCCATGACTTGAGCGTGTCTTTCACGTCGAGACCGAAGTACCGGTTGACGAGCCAGAAGCCTGAGTCGTTGACGTGTGAGAGAACTGTCGCCCCTGAAGCGATGGCGATGACGATCAAACCGAGCGCTGCACCCGTGATATTTTGAATTTCAAGTAATGGCGTGATGAGTCCAGCTGCCGTGACCATCGATACCGTTGCCGACCCTTGGGCGACACGGACGACCGTCGCGATCAAGAAGGCGAGAACGATTGCCGGAAGTGGTGACCCGGCCATCATTTCACCGAGCACGTCACCGACACCAGAGTCGATGAGCACTTGTTTGAACACACCACCGGCCCCTGTGACGAGGATGATGATTCCGGCTGGTTCGAGTGCTTTCGTTGCGATTTCTTGTACTTCGTCACGTGAGTAGCCACGGCGTGTCCCGAGGAAGACGAACGTGAGGAGCGTCGCAATCGTCAAGGCGACGAACGGATGTCCGAGGAACGTCAAGAAGTCACGGATAGCGTTACCTTCATCCAAGAGAACCGCTGAGAGCGTGTTCGCTAAAATCAAGACGAGCGGAATCAAGATGAGCGACAAAATCATTTTGAAGCTTGGTAATTCTTTTGATGAATCGATTTCTTTAAATTCCATGTAATCCGGAATCGTCACATGAATCTTCTTAGCAATATACTTCCCAAAAACAGGACCGGCTAAAATCATGGCTGGAATCCCGGCGATAACACCGAACAAGATAACCCATCCAAGGTCGGCACCAATCAAGTTCGCAACAGCGATCGGACCAGGCGTCGGTGGGATGAAGCTATGTGTGACCGCGAGACCCGCGAGGAGCGGGATTCCATAATAGAGAAGCGAACGTCCCGTCTTTTTGGCGAGACCGTATACGATTGGAACGAGAATGATGAAACCGACATCGAAGAAGACAGGGACGGCAACGATGAACCCGGTGATGCCGAGCGCCCATTGTGCCTTATCTTCCCCGAACTTACTGACGAGCGTCTGGGCGAGGCGTTCCGCGCCACCTGACACTTCAAGCATTTTCCCGAACATCGCGCCGAGACCGACGACGACGGCGACGAAGCCGAGCGTTCCGCCCATCCCGCTCTGGATGGAGGCGATGACGTCCCCGAGCGGCATGCCAGCTGCCACCCCGACGATTAAACTAACAAGTAACAACGAAACGAATGCGTGAAGCTTTGTGCGAATGACTAAAAATAAGAGCAAGAAGATCCCGGCTAAGGCGATCAAAATAAGTGTTGAGCCAGACATTGAGTATTCCCCCTAAATTCCAAATATGTAACCGTTTACAGTTCCTGGCAAAGGAAAAGGCCATTTCCCCGTGACCTTTTCCGCATTTCTTACTTCTTGACGACTGCGTGACCACCGAACTCGTTGCGGAGCGCGGCGACGACTTTACCTGAGAACGTATCGTCTTCGAGTGAGCGATAGCGCATCATGAGCGACAAGGCGATGACGGGTGCCGCCGCCTGAAGGTCGAGCGCCGTCTCGATTGTCCATTTGCCTTCACCTGATGAATGCATGACCCCGCGAATCTCATCGAGCTTCGCATCTTTCTTGAAGGCATTCTCTGTGAGTTCCATGAGCCAAGAACGGACGACCGAACCGTGGTTCCACACGCGAGCGACTTGTTCATAGTCGTAGTCAAACGGACTCTTCTCCAAGATATCGAATCCTTCGGCGATTGCCTGCATCATCCCATACTCGATGCCGTTATGGATCATCTTCAAGAAGTGACCGCTTCCGGCAGGACCTGTGTAGAGATAACCATTCTCGACAGACAAGTCTTTAAAGATCGGTTCGATCGTCGGCCATGCATCCGCGTCACCCCCGACCATCGTACAGGCGCCGTTTCGTGCACCGTCCGTCCCGCCGCTCGTCCCGCAGTCAAAGAACTTGATGTCCTTCTCAGCAAAGTGTTCGGCGCGTGCGACCGATAGTTTGTAGTTCGAGTTTCCTCCGTCGATGACGATGTCGCCCGGTTCGAGTCGCTCATACAATTCGGCGAGCACGGATTCTGTGACGTCTCCGGCCGGGACCATCGCCCAGATGACACGTGGCGTCGACAATTGATTGACGACATCCTCAAGTGTCGGCACGATTGTGAACGCGTCCGATGTGACGTCCCCGACGTCCGTCCCGACGACCGTGTGTCCGTGGTCGCTCAAGTTGAGTGCCAAGTTGTACCCCATCTTTCCTAAACCAATCAAACCAATTTCCATATTGTCACCCCTGAAAAAGAATTTTTTTCCGTCTCTGCATTCATCATATCAAAATAAATTCGATTTACAAGTGTGATTACGGAATTTTTTTCTTTTTGAATAAAAAAATCAACCTCCACAATGGGAGGTCGAACGGATTAATTCGATGACGCTTTCTTATATTGTTGGAAGAAGACTTCGATTTCTTCAGCCGGCAACGGACGATTGTAAAAATATCCTTGCGCCTGATTACATGATTCGGCTTTTAGGAAGGCGACTTGATGTGCTGTTTCGACACCTTCTGCGATGACGTTCAAGTCGAGTTCGTGCGCCATCCGAATGATTGTTTTGACGAGAGCCGCGTCCTTCTCGTCGCTCTCGATATTTTTTGTGAAGTGCTGGTCGATCTTGAGCGTATCAATCGGGAACAGCTTCAAATAGCTGAGAGATGAATACCCGGTTCCGAAATCATCGATGGAGAGATGGACGCCAAGGGCGACGAGTTCATGCATCGTCTCGATGGCACGGTCCGCGCTTTGAATGACGCTCTCGGTCAACTCAAGCTCTAAATATTGCGCCTCGAGACCGGATGCGGCGAGGGCACGACTGACGACTTCCGGTAAATCTTTTTGAGCGAACTGGATGGCCGAGATATTGACGGCGACCCGGAACGGCGGAATCCCTGCATCTTGCCACGCCTTATTTTGACGACACGCCTCATTTAAAACGAACTCGCCGAGACGATGGATGCTCCCTGTTTCCTCAGCAATCGGAATAAACTCACCAGGGGAAATCATCCCGAACTCTGGATGATTCCAGCGGACGAGCGCTTCCATGCCAATGACCATTTCAGTCTCTAGTTGGATTTGCGGTTGATAGTGTACGGTGAACTCACCACGCCCAATGCCTTTCCGTAGTGCCATCGATAAGTTGGAGCGGCGGGAGACGGACTCATTCAATTCATTCGTGAAGAACTGATACCCATTCTTGCCGTCCGCTTTCGCCCGATACATGGCGATGTCAGCGTTCTTAATCAATTCCTCGGCTGTATCGCCGTCGGACGGATGGAGACTGATGCCGATCGAGGCACCTGTGAACACCTCTTCATGTTCAAGCTCGAACGGAGGATTCAGGACGTTGATCAGTTCTTGCGCACGATGGGCCGCGAGGTTACTTTTCGTATGCGGTGACAAGATGATGAACTCATCTCCACCGAGACGGGCGAGCGTGTCCGATTTTTGAATCGTCGACTGGATGCGGGTCGTCACTTGTTTTAAAAATTGGTCTCCGATGGAGTGACCGAAGCGGTCGTTGATGACTTTGAAGTTGTCTAAATCGATATAGTACAAGGCAAACTGTTCAGATTGACCTTGTCCAAGCAGGGCATCGAGCCGATCGCTGAACAGGCGGCGGTTCGGAAGTCCCGTGAGCGGGTCCAAATAGACAAGGTCGTTGATTTGTGCCTCGATCCGTTTCCGTTCACTGATGTCACGGATGATGCTACTAAAGAAGAGGCCTTTCTCTGTCTTCCACGTGCCGAGTGACATTTCAATCGGGACTTCGACACCGTCTTTTCGTAAGCCGATGAGTTCGACCGTTTGACCGATGACGCGTTTTTCACCTGTCGCTTCATAACGCTTCATCCCGCGCTCATGCGCGTCACGGAACCGTTCCGGGATGATAGCGACAATCGATTGCCCAATCATCTCGTCGTAAGTGTAGCCGAATAAGTCGGTAGCCCCTTGATTCCATTGGAGAATGACCCGGGTATGGTCGGCAACGATAATCGCATCAGATGCTGACTCGATGATGGATTCGAACTTCATCTCGAGTTCTTCAGATTGTGCCTCAAGTTGAGAGGCCGTTCGGAGTGAGATATACATGATCACAAATAAGGTCATCACGCTCGCCGCAATGACGTAGGCGAGAAGCGTACTATCAACCGAGTATCCATTGACCGGTTGCATTCCTCCGCTCATCGGTGTGAAACGAGCCGCGCCCATCCCAACGTAATGCATGCCGGAAACGGCGACCCCGATCAAGACTGAACTGGTAAGACGACGCCAATGGAATCGGGAGACGTTTGGGATATAAAAGAGAATGTATAGTCCGACGAGTGAAGCCACGAAGGCGACGATGGCAGAAGCGATCCACATGACCGGGTCGTAGGTAAGAATCGCGTTCATCTGCATCGCTTCCATCCCGATATAGTGCATCGAAACGACCCCGACACTGATTAAGAAAGCGCCAAAGACGAGCTGCGTCGGTCGCGTTTCAGGATGACTGATGATCCAAAAAGCGAGACCGGAGGCGACGACGGCCGGCACGATGGATAAGAGCACGATACCGAGGTGATACGTCACGTCAGCGTGAAGATGAAATGCCAACATGCCGATGAAGTGCATCGCCCAAATGCCGAGTCCGAGACTGAAAGCTCCCGCTGCGACCCAGCTGAATCGAGAGGCGTGCTTCGCATATTTCAAACGACTGCTAATATCGAGAGCGACACCGGCAGCAAAGATGGCGACGGCGATAGAGAGAATGACGAGTGGTAGGTTGTACGAGCTACTCAGGTGATGTTCGATGAGAAACAGTCCTTTCGATTTCAAATGGTACAAAGAGTGAATGAAAAAGTGCTTTATTAGAGTAGCACATTCACGAATGGCGCTTCTTGCTTACTTTTGTAAGGTGGGTCAATCATTTGCATGAATCACACATTGCGGAATTTTTTTCGAAACGGTATCGTTAAGTGAAGAAGAGAAAGGGTGATTCTTGATGGAAACGATGAACGGGACGGCCCGCATTCGTGGCGCCTATTCGACACTGAGCAAGAAAGAACAGCGCATTGCCGACTATATTTTGAAACAACCAGAACAAATCATTCATCATACGATCAATCAAGTGGCAGACGACCTCGATGTCGCCGAATCGACCGTGTTCCGCTTTTGCCAGCGTGTCGGGTTTAAAGGCTATCAGGCGCTTAAAATCGCGCTCGCCTCGGATGTCGTCGCTCCGCTCCAAGACATCCATGAAGACATCGCTGAGACAGATACCGTACTCGAAATTGCAGAGAAAATTTTTTCGACGAACGGGAAGACAATCGAGTCGACGCGTCAGATTCTAGAGGCTCCCTCTCTTGAAAAGACGGTCGAGCTATTCCTCAATGCACGTCGCATCGAATTTTTCGGGAGCGGCGGGTCGGCCGTCGTCGCCCTAGACGCGTATCATAAGTTTGTCCGAAGTGGGCTTCAAGTGAGCGCGATTCTCGAGTCGCATATGCAGCTCATGTCGGCCTCACAATTGACGACAACAGACGTCGCCGTCGTTATCTCGCATTCCGGTGCCTCGAAGGAGACACTCGATATCGCCAAGCTCTTAAAGGAGAAGGGTGTGCCGATGATTGCCATCACGAACTATGCGAAGTCCCCTCTCTCGAAACTGGCGGATGTGTCGCTCTATACCGTGTCACAAGAGACGGCGTTTCGTTCGGAGGCGCTCGCTTCCCGGATTGCCGAACTGAGTCTCATCGATGCATTGTTCACAGCCGTCATGATGCGCCGGGGCGAAGCGGCCCGTGCGTCTCTCCAACAGATGCGTGAAGCCATTTCGATGCGCCGAATCTGAAGAAAATAGGGTTAATTTCTACAAAAAGGTGGAAATTATAAACCTTGAGAGCAAAGTGAGGCTTAGAGAGAGAAGGTGGACCGATGAACCACATTGATTTTTTATCTTCCGATCACTACAACGAGTTCAAACGGTTGGCACAACGGCTCACGGATCCCGGCAGTACCGGTCGAGAATACTTCGCCGCACTGTATGTGATTGCGGGAAATGAACATATACGTGAATGCCTACTTCCTTACATGGATCTTGAATCGGGTAAGATTCGCACCTCAACGATTATCGATGACAATACGTTTGATAAACGAGAGTTTGTACTTGCTAAACTTGTCATCCATTTATATAACTCAAAAGAATGGGTTCTTCCCACTGAACTGATTGCATTACCGGAAGAGGATTATAAGTTGGCGATGCAAGCAATCACGCTTTGCCGAAATGAACAATTTGATGGGATCACCATCCCGAATCATTGACGACACCTTGTTTGACGACAAGGTGTTTTCGTCTCGGGAAAAGGAGGAGAAGGAATGTCTTTTAATACAGCGATGTTGACGATTTTACTCATACTATTGCTACTGATTATGACAACCCCACCGCTACTCCTGCTTTATTTGTGGCGTCGTGACCGAAACCAACGTGAACATTCTGTCCTCCGTAACTTCCCGATTCTCGGGAAACTCCGGTATATGTTCGAGAAGATGGGACCCGAGTTACGGCAGTATCTATTCTTAAACGATAATGAAGCGAAACCATTCTCACGGAACGACTATGAAGCAGCGGTCATTGCAGGGAAATACAAATCGCGCATCATCGGATTCGGCTCGGAACGTGATTTTGAGTCGGGCGGGTTTTATCTTCAAAACGCACTATATCCAACGAATCGGAACGAGTTACGGATCGATAATGAGACGAAAGTGGCGACATGGGTGTATGAGCTCGATGAAGATAATCTCTTCACCCGAAAAGAACATCTCGTCGAACGTGACATCTCACCCTATCTTTTAAAAGAAGAAGATACGGTCATCATCGGAGAAGGGACCTGTCGGGAACCGTTCCATGTCCGCGGGCTCGTCGGTCAGTCAGCGATGAGCTTCGGGTCGCTCGGGGACAAGGCGATCACGGCTCTCTCAATCGGACTCGGTCGTGCAGGTGGCACGTGGATGAATACAGGGGAGGGCGGGCTCTCCGACTATCATTTAAAAGGGAACGTGGATATCATCTGTCAAATTGGACCGGCCTTATTCGGTGTCCGAAATGAGGATGGCTCCTTCTCGATAGAGGCGTTTAAACAAAAAAGTGAGCTTTCTCAAGTGAAGGCGTTCGAGCTGAAACTCGCGCAGGGAGCGAAGACACGCGGAGGACATATCGATGGATCCAAAGTGACCGAGGAGATTGCAAGAATCCGTCATGTGAAAGTTGGCGAGACGATTGACAGTCCGAACCGATTCTCTGAGTTTCATACCCATGGGGAACTGTTGACCTTTATCGAGAAATTGCGTGACGTCGGTGGGAAGCCCGTCGGCATCAAACTCGTGGTCGGAAATTTGAAAGACATCGAATCGTTCGTCCAAGAGATGGCCATATCGGGCCGGGTGCCAGATTTCATTACCATTGACGGGAGTGAAGGGGGAACCGGGGCGACGTATCAGGAGCTGGCGGACACGGTCGGCTTGCCACTGAAAGCGGCACTCCCGTATGTTCATCGATTACTAATCGAGCATGGGCTTCGAGACCGCATCAAACTGTTTGCCTCGGGAAAACTCATCACGGCAGACAAAGTAGCGATCGCCCTCGCGCTCGGAGCGGACTTCGTCAATATCGCTCGAGGGCTCATGTTCAATGTCGGTTGTATCCAGGCGCAGGTGTGTCATACGAACCGCTGTCCGGTCGGGGTGGCGACGACCGACCCGAAACTGCAACGGGCCCTCGTCGTCGACGAGAAGAGCTTTCGGGTGACGAACTATATCATCTCGCTTCGGGAAGGATTGTACAATATGACGGCTGCGGCAGGCGTTCGCTCGCCGACGGAATTGTCTCAAGAACATGTGATTTATCAAGAGCCGGATGGTCAAGTAAGATTGATCCGTGATTTATATCACTAGAATGGAGAGAATCAATCAAAACATCCCACGCATTTGCCGATAAAGAAGGCAAACACGTGGGATGTTTTTTAGATTTTACATTGTAGAGACTACCAGATATTTGTACAATCATGTCAATGAAAGTTAGAATTTATTATAATCTAGTGAAGCATTTGAATGGAAATGGATAAACCCATTTTTTTCAGCATATGCGGCACTCTTAGGGCGTTGTTTCGAAGACACGGTCAACGCTTTGATGCCGTATCGTGCATCGAGGTCACGCAATTCTTGAATACGATCTTTTGACCATTGGTCTTTTGCTACAGTTGTATAGTTAAAGCTCTCCCACATCACACCATCCACGTATGGATACGTATACGTCTTCAATGTCGCGAATCCCCAGTTCTGAATAAGAGAAAGGGAAGGGTGAGTAGACTTGATTGATTTCATGAACTGACTCATCCCGGCGCGTTGCGCTTTTAGAATGGTTGGTTGTTCCGAATGCTCGTTATCGATATTGCCGACGGTATCGAGGAATGCGCCATCCAATCCTTTGGCGACGATTTGTTTCTCCACTTCACGCGTTAACAGTTCACGATAGTGTGTTGATGTCATATCGACCAAGTAAGAATCCCATTCCGCATAATGGACACGTTGTCCGTTGCGGTGGAAAAAGTCCGACTCATTCATCTGTTGGATGAAATCGACATTCCAATTGTCCGCTTCCATCGTGTTGATGTAGCCGTACACTTTTGTTCCGTACTTTTGTAATTCTTTGATTTGCGCTGCTGTATAATAAACAGGCTCGATGATAACAAGGTCATACTGTTGCATCTTTTTGATCTTTTTCTTACTTGGAGCGTCGTAATAAATTTTGTACGACTCGACGTTTGCGAGTGGATTGCTCGCTTCGGCGACTGCTTGGTGCGGCGTTAGAAACGCCAATCCAACGAGGAATGCACAACAGATGCTGACAATTCGTTTGGCTGAGAAAATACCCATAAAAAAACCCTCCTGATAGTTATCAGAGAGCGGCTGCGGCTATTGCAGACTGGCGATCGGTATCTATAAAGATCGACGACCCATGTCTTTGCGCCCTTACTTTTCAGTAAGTTTGCCCGTCTCGATATGAAATTTTTGTCGACAATCCATTGAATGTCCTACTACTAAAATACCACGTAAAGGAATGAGTGACACTATGATTTATACCCAACATCGCACATCTATCAAATGGATTGAAATGATTGTGACTATTTTACTTATCGGCATTTTGGACTATACATTTAGTCTTTCTTTGTCGGATTGGGCGATTGACCCGCTTATTTTTTACATTCTCCTGTTTTCGTTACGATATGGATTGCTCGGTGCGTTCGTCAGTTTCGCATTGACGTGTTTCTATCATTTCTCATTCCTTTTGATGGAAGGATCTGATTTGCTTTTATTCCTTTACGACACGAATGAGTTGGCTTGGATTTTACTACACTTCTTCGTCGCGCTCAGTGCGGGTGTCTTCAGTACGTCTTATCGAGAGCGATACCAGTCTCTCCACATTCGTCAAGAAGAAGTGGTCGATGAGAACGAACAATTGAAACAGACGATGCAACAACTTCAGGAGTCCCAGGGAGAAATGCGAAAACGGGTACTCGACTCGACTTACACATTGTCCAAAATTTATGAGATTGGGCTACAACTCGATCAAGATTCGACCGATTTGGTACGTGACCATTTGATTGGAACGTTTACTCGCGTCTTCCGTGCTCGTCAGATTGCCTTATATCATTTGGATGCGTCACGACGCACGCTTCGTCTTCATGTCCGTTCAGGGGATGTGGAGCGTTTGCCACAGACACTCTTTATCGATTCGGAACAAGGGATTTTCGCACGAATGTTCCAATCCAAAAAACCAACGATTCGTTTGGCAGATGAGTTAGATGGACCGCTTCTCGTCGCTCCGATTTGTTATGAGGGAGCGGTGAAGGAAGTATTGATCGTCCATGAGATTGATATTCTGCGCTTACGCAGCCATGAGATGAACATGATGAAGCTCGTCTTAGACTGGACGGGAACTCGAATCGAAAAAGCGGATGCACTCGAGTGGATGCTCGTCAGCGACCAGCTCGTCGACGGAACGCACATGTTCCGAATGGAAGCGTTTGAACAAAAAGTGGCCCAACAAGTGCTACGTCATGAACAATATGGCCAACCGTATAGTACGGTCACGCTACCTGTAAAAAGCGTAGACTTATCATTGATTGAGATGGAATTGATTTTAAGACAGTCCATGCGTGAGATTGATGTGATCGGATATGACGAAGACGAGCGCATCCTTCACTTCCTTCTCCCAGGAACACCGATTGAGTCGGCAGAACGATTCAAAGAACGGATTGAACATGTCTTCTATGTGAAAGGTGGGAATCGTCTATGACCGGTTGGATGATTCTCCTGTTCTTTCTTCTTCATACTGTCATCTTATTTGTCATCTACCGTCTTGTCGTCCGAACGAAAGTCGATGTGTCCGAGAAGGGTGTTTGGCTTTCCATTTTTCTCGTCAGTGCCGTCATTCCGGTGATCGGTGAGCTGTTTGGCTTGATCGCTTACGCCATCGCCCATCGCTTCGCCTCGTCGAAGACGCTTCTCGACTATGACGAATACATCCATTTCGATACAGTCAACGTGGAGCGATTGCAACAGCAGGCAAAAGAAGACCTCGATCTCGTTCCGTTAGCGGAAGCCCTGCAGATGGATGGGAAGAAGCGAAAACAGTCGATCACGCAACTCATGTCGACACCGCTCATGAATACGGAGGAGTACTTAAACTTAGGTCTCGAACATGAAGACACGGAAACGGTCCACTATGCGGCGACCGTCCGGAACACGTTGTTCGAACGATATGATGTGATGTTTAAACAGCGAATCGCACAAGTGAACTCCGAACGACCAGAAACGATTTATCCGGTCATCGAGACGGGTGTTTCCTTTTTAGGGAGTGGTCTTTTGGACCAAGATATGAAAGCGCGTATTCAGCAGCGTACGTTGTTTTATCTCGACCAATTAGGCAAGTATGATGCGACGGACGAGATTTATTTACGTACGAAAGCACGCTTGTCGTTCCAGTCTGGTGATATCGAGACAGGCGAGCGATTGGCGGAAGCGCTGACGTTCAATCACCCAAAAGTACCTGATGGTTATGTCATGTTGATTGAACATCACATGACGAAGGGGGATTGGGTCAAGTTACGCCCCATCCTCGATCGACTCCATCAGCATCTTGATTTGCAAGACGTTCCAGAAGATTATCGCTTTGTCATTCAACAGTTAGAAGGTGCCCATTCATGAATAAATCGATTACGACGTATCTCGCATCCTTGTTTTCCTTGCTCATCGCGATGATTGTCGTCGTCCAATTTTTACGGCTTGACTATGGTCATCGGCTCATCCCAAAAGAAGCGCACGAACCGAAGTCCTTTACGACACTAGCGGGTGAGGTAAGAACGGTGGAAGGAAATCCGATTCAGATCTATATTCATCAGAATGAAGATGCGTTGTCGACGGCCGTTTTGAATAACTTCAAATACGCACTCGATTATGCCAAATTGTCTTATTCCTCGATTGAAGCAGAGGCAATCGCATCAATCGAGCCGTCTCCGCAACACGTTCTCGTGGTCAGCGGGGAAAACACGAAGTCGTGGCCGTACGAGGCGATTCGATCGTTTGTCGAAAAAGGCGGACGTCTCTATGTTGCCGGACGATTCATTGATCAAGACTGGGCGGACCTCGTCGGCGTAAGGGATTTCGGAGACTTTAAAGATGGAATCAACGGGCTGATTTTCGAAAAAGAAATCTTCCCCGGATATGTTGATTTGCCCCAAGATTCTGGTTTGTTCGTTCACAGTATCGCTGACGTCAAATTAAAGGAAGAAGCGGACGTGCTCATCTCCGCTAAGAACGAACCGATTTTATGGCAATCTCCTTATGGGAAAGGAGAGGTCATGTTTTGGAATACGACGTCGTTGACGGACAAGAACTCACGAGGCTTGATGGTGCAATCGCTCTCGATGTTGTTCCCGGCACTCGTTATGCCACAAGCTGGCATCAAGGTCGTCCATCTTGACGACTTCCCGGCACCGGTGCCGAATTACTCGAATCCGGTCATCACGAAAGAATATGACTTGTCCATTAAAGAATTCTTCTCAGAGGTTTGGTGGAAAGATATGAAACAAATCAGTGCCGATTATGACGTCACTTATACGGGCTTCTTGATTGGCAGTTATAAAGCGACGAATGAGGAGACGACGGAACAACTCATTGAAAAGATTCGAGCACCGATGCTCGAATACGGTCGCGGTTTACTCCAAGAAAATGGGGAAGTCGGGTTGCACGGATTTAACCACCAACCGCTCATCACGGGAAATGAAACGATGGATCCGGAACTTGGCTATACGAGATGGAAAGACGGGGACGCAATGCGTTCCGCGATTGATCGTGTCGTCGAGGCGTTTGACTATTACTTACCGAATGAACGGATTCGTAGCTACGTGCCACCGTCAAACATCATCGGACAAACCGGACTCGCCGTGTTGAACGAGAAGTTCTCAGAAGGATTGATCGTCGCCGGGCTTTACAGCGGGGATGCGACGAAAGGAAGTTACATCCAAGAGTTCGGGCCCGATCCGGTATATCCGAACTTGTATGACTTTCCTCGTGTCTCGAGCGGGTACAATGAGACACCGGATGACTTGTTCGTCGTCATTGACGCTGTCGCTAACTTCGGTCTCGTCTCCCATTTCATTCACCCGGATGATGTGTTAGATGATGATCGCTCGAAAGGGAAAGGCTGGGAGATGATGAAAGAATCGTTTGGCGGTTTGTTCCAGACGCTCTACGCCAAGTATCCGCATCTCGAGGGCTTGAGCCAATATGATGCGTATCGGAAGTACAAACTATATCAAGATGCGCAAATCGATGTCGCTTACACGAACGATGCGATTGATATCAATGCCCAACAACTGCCTGTCCCGTCGACGTTACTTGTCCGTGTACAACCTGGCAAGCGTTTAAATACCGGGACATTCGAATTTGGCGAAGTCAAGCCGTTCGATGAAAGCGGTACGTTATATCAAGTCGAATTGAGAGACACGTCCGTCCGTCTCCCAATATTGGAGGATCGCCCATGAAAATAGGAATCGTTGTCGAAGGGAGTTATCCGTATGTGAGCGGAGGGGTATCGAGCTGGGTTCACATGCTGATGCAACAAATGCCGATGCATGAGTTTGAAATTATCTCAATCATGCCAAACCCGAAAACGGAGGCAGATTATCGCTATGCGTTACCACAGAATGTCACCGGCGTGACCACGCTCGCCCTTAATCAGCGTGCAACACGGAAACGTCGACCGGAGGAATTGTCGAAAACGGAGCGAGAACGAATCAAAACGTGGATGACATTCGGTCAAGTCGATTCATCCATCTATCCGCTACTTGAGAATCAAATCGGGACACCGGAACAGTTCTTTTCGAGTCGTCTCTTCTATCAGCTCGTCACGGAGAGCTATCAGGAAGAAGGACAGGCCGGTTCGTTCATCGATTACTTTTGGATGTGGCGCGGTATGTATGCGCCTGTCCTGGATTTGCTCCAATCCGAGTTACCTCAAGTCGACCTCGTGCACGCTGCCTCCACTGGATACGCAGGTCTGATTGCGAGTGCGATGAAAGAGCGACAGAACATCCCGTTCCTCCTGACTGAACACGGCATTTATTCACGTGAACGCGAAGAAGAACTGTTACAAGCATCATGGATTCCAACTGAGTTTCGCTCCCACTGGATTCAGTTCTTCCACCATATTTCCCGGGAAGCGTACCGGACAGCGGATGACGTCATCACGCTCTTTGAACGAAACGGCGAGTTGCAACGTCAGCTCGGGGCACCGGTCGAAAAGTTGAGTATTATTCCAAACGGGATCGATGTGACGGGATTATCCGCACTCGGTCATATCCAAGGGACGGATAAACTTCGAATCGGAGCAATCGTCCGCGTCGTGCCGATTAAAGATATTAAAACGATGATTTATGCGGCGAAACTACTTCAGGATATGCTTGTCCCGTTCGAACTGACCATCATGGGGCCGCTCGATGAGGATGAAGAGTATGCGGCCGAGTGCGAGATTCTCATCCGGCAACTCGAGCTCGAACAGTCCGTCTTTATGGTCGGAAAAGTGGATATCCGACAGCACCTTCCCGAGTTCGATGTTTGTCTGTTGACGAGTATCTCCGAGGGACAACCGCTTGCAGTTCTTGAAGGGATGGCTGCGGGCGTTCCGTGGATTGTGACGGACGTCGGGGCATGTGCGGAACTTGTGAACGGACGACCGGATGAACCGTTCGGTCCGGCCGGGTTCGTCGTTCCACCGGTCAATCCGCGCCGAATCGCGGAACGGTGTGTCTGGTTCCATCAGAACCGCGAAGATGCGCGCCGACTCGGACGAAACGGTCAAGAGCGCGTCGAGACGTATTATCGAACCGACCAGTTCATCGATGCGTATCTACATTTATACGAAGAGAGGAGAGCGGCATATGGCGGGCATCGGGTTTAAGTTACAACAGTTATTCCAAGAAGATTATTTTTCATCACGCATCAAAGCATACGCCTTTGCCGGTCTCGTCACGTCAGGGCCGTGGCTCATCGTCATCGTCACGATTGCCCTCATGCAGTGGCTGACGAGTTATCTGTCCATCGCGACACTCGAGGAACGGACGACATTCAATTTGATCGTCTCGTACAGTTTTATCTTTTCGCAAGTCGTGCTCGGTGTGCAACAGCTCGTCGTCACGAGATACTTAGCCGACTGTTTTTATGAGAAACGATATGAGGACCTATTTCCTGCCTTTATCGGCATGATGAAGACGACCGTCGGGATCGCTTCTGTGCTGTTCGCCATCTTCTTGTCGTTCTCTGAACTTCCGGCTTTGTTGAACGCGTTGGCGTTTGTTCTGTTCATGACGGTCAACTTGATTTGGGTACACTTCTTGTTCCTCAGTGCGGCGAAATTTTATCAGGCGGTCGCTTATAGTTTTGTAGCCGGTGGTGTCGTCGCCGTCGCCATGGTCCTCATCACGGACCAGTTCTTGATGCAATATTTGACGGAGTCTTACATGAAGAGTTTCGCATTGACGGCGAGTATGACGCTCGGTCTTGTCGTGACGTTGTTCGGCTTGTTCATGTCGATGCTCCTCACATTCCCGAATCGGAGTACGGTCGGTCAGTTTTCGTTCTATCGCTATTTTGACCGCTATCCCGCGCTCTTTTGGACCAGTTTTCTCTATAACATCGGGATTTGGGTCGGTACGTGGATCATCTGGTTCGCAGAAGGAGGAAGCGTCCATCTCGATACGTTCCGGTATCATCCGATTTATGACACGGCCATCTTCCTGTCCTACTTGACGATTATCCCGACGATGACAATCTTCGTCGTATCGGTCGAGACACGTTTTTATGAACGATATCGCGTGTTTTACGGATATGTGAACGAAGGGGGTACGTATCAACAGATTCAACGGTCGAAGGCGGCGATGCTTCTCGTCTTACGACAGGAATTACAACGACTGTTCCGAAACCAAGGGCTCGTGTCGCTTCTCTTTATTCTGTTCGCGGCCGTGTTGTTCCCGCTCCTCGGTCTATCACCTGAGATTCGTGACGTCTTCCAAATGACGACGATTGGGGCTTTCTCAAACGCCATGGTGCTCGTCCTCACACTCGTCTTGCTCTATTTTGAAGACCATCGTGGAGCGGCATATACATCAGCACTCTTCATCACGATGAATGCCGGGTTGACGTTCTTCCTATTACCACTCGGGCCGGACAGTTACGGTCTTAGCTTTGCGATTGGCTGCACCATTGCGTTCGCCTTCTCGCTCATTCGATTGATTCGATATGTGTCCGAGATTGATTACCATACGTTTAGTCGAAGCGAATCACCTCCGCGGACGGATACGTTCCGTCGTGTCGGGGAATGGCTCAACGATCGCTCGGCTTAATAATCATTGCAGACGGACTTTTAGAAAATGGGGTGAAGAAGATGAAAACAATTTTTGTGACAGGTGGCGCGGGGTACATCGGGACACACACGACGGTTCAGTTGCTTGATGCAGGATATGAAGTCATTATTTTGGATAATCTGTCTAATAGCCGCCATGAAGCCATCCAACGAATCGAAATCCTGACGGGGAAAACCGTCACCTTGTACGTGGGTGATATTCGAGATCAAGAATTGCTTGATGAGATTTTCTCGACACACGCGATTCATGCGGTCATTCACTTCGCTGGGCTAAAAGCAGTCGGTGAATCCGTCAGTCAACCTCTTCACTACTATGATAATAACGTAGCTGGGACGCTCGTCTTGTTACGCATGATGAATCAGTATGGGATCAAACGCATCGTCTTCAGTTCATCCGCGACCGTTTATGGGATTCCGACCACGTCGCCGGTCGATGAGTCGTTCCCGCTTAGTGCGACGAATCCATATGGTCGTACGAAACTGATGATTGAAGACATATTACGTGACCTATATAGGGCGGATCCGTCTTGGTCGATTGCGATTCTTCGCTACTTCAATCCGATTGGTGCACATGATTCTGGAACGATTGGTGAAGATCCGTTCGATGTCCCGAACAACTTGATGCCATATATCACGCAAGTGGCAGCCGGACGCCTGAAAGAACTTCAAGTGTTCGGGGATGACTATCCGACACATGACGGGACAGGGGTACGCGACTATATCCATGTCGTGGACTTGGCAATCGGTCACTTGAAGGCGTTGGAGTATGTAGGGAAACACGACGGAGTGGAGGCGTTCAACCTCGGGACGGGGAAAGGGTACAGCGTTCTCGACTTACTTCACACGTTCCAACAGGAAAGCGGACAGACGATCCCGTATCAAATCACGGGGAAACGTGATGGGGACGTCGCGGCGATTTTTGCCGACCCACAAAAGTCGAAAGTGATGCTCGGTTGGGAAGTGCGACATGACATCGAAGCGATGTGTCGGGACGCCTGGCGTTGGCAATCGAACAATCCGAAAGGATATAGTGAATAAGTTCTATGAAGTAGGCGGTCATCACACGATGGCCGTCTCTTTTTGTATTAGAACGGGTGGTGAACGGGAACATCTAATGGAACATCATTTTACTTAGGAGGGATCGAATGAAAGCCTTGTTTTTGAACTGTACGTTAAAAGGTGGCGACACGACGTCGCATACGGAAGGATTGATTCGTGACATCATTCCGCACTTTGATGCGCTCGACGTTGAAACCGAGATCGTTCGGATCGTTGATTACAACGTCGCCTTCGGTGTGACGGAAGATGAGGGGGATGGGGACGAGTGGCCACAGATTTTTGAAAAAGTGAAGGCCGCGAACATCGTCGTCATCGGGACGCCACTTTGGCTCGGGGAGAAGAGCAGTATCGCTACTCAAGTGATCGAACGTCTTTATGGCGGCAGCGGACTGACGAATAAATCAGGACAGGCCATCTACTACAACAAGGTCGGCGGAGTCGTCGTCACGGGGAATGAGGACGGGGCGAAACATGCCTGCGCCTCGATTCTTTATGGATTGTCCCATATCGGTTTTACTGTGCCGCCAAACGTCGACACGTACTGGGTCGGAGAAGCAGGACCGGGTGACTCGTATCTTGACGCCGGACGCGACAACGAATTCACGAAGTCTCACGGGAAGACGATGGCATATAACCTCGTTCACTTTGCGAGAATGCTCAAAAATCATCCGATTCCGGCAGAAGGGAATACGATGGAATAAATAAGGGTCTCGACAATCAGTCGAGACCCTAATCGTTTACTCTTTCTTCTCCACCGCGTGCCCACCGAACTCGTTGCGGAGCGCGGCGACGACTTTACCTGAGAACGTATCGTCTTGAAGAGAACGTTGACGCATCATGAGGGAGAGTGCGATGACGGGTGTCGGGACGTCGTATTCGAGTGCGGTCTCGACCGTCCACTTACCTTCACCCGACGCATGCATGACGCCGCGAATGTCGTCGAGCTTCGCATCTTTGGAGAAGGCACTCTCCGTCAGTTTCATGAGCCACGAACGAATGACTGACCCGTGGTTCCACACACGTGCGACATCCTCGTAGTTATAGTCGAACGGACTCTTTTCAAGTACTTCGAACCCTTCGGCGATCGCCTGCATCATCCCGTATTCAATCCCGTTATGCACCATCTTCAAGAAGTGACCACTTCCGCTCGGTCCCGCGTACAGATAGCCGTGATCGGTCGAAACGTCTTTGAACAATTGCTCGATTTTCCCGAACGCCTCCATGTCGCCGCCAATCATCGTACACGCCCCGTTCCGAGCCCCATCCATCCCACCGCTCGTCCCGACATCGAAGAAATAAATCGATTTGTCTTTAAAGTGCTCGGCACGTCGCATCGACTCTTTATAGTTCGAGTTTCCTCCGTCGATGACGATGTCACCTGGGGAGAGAAGATGGTACAAGTCATTCAAAACGTTTTCAGTCACATCACCTGCTGGTACCATCACCCAAATGACACGTGGCGCTTTTAGTGCAGTGACGACTTCTTCCAATGACGATTTCGTCTCAAATTGACTCGTCGACACGTTTCCCGGGTCATACCCAAGCACGCGATGTCCGTTGTCCGTCAAATTTAAAGCCAAATTCAGGCCCATCTTGCCAAGTCCAATCATACCGATTTCCATTCGTTCCACCCCATTTATCAGATTTAGTCCTCTATAGGGCATACCCGAAATAACGATTGCTCAAAAGGACAGGTGGACGAGGGTGTAGAATGATATAAGTGCAGAAGTGATGAGAGGAGGGTGGCGATGTTTGAAAGTATGTTTCGACTGGCCGTGGACGTCAGACATCGATTCAAAGATCATCATATAAACGATTATAGTGCGACATTGGCCTTTTTCTGGTTTCTAGCAATCTTTCCGACGTTTTTTGTCCTCTTCGCCGTGATGGCGTGGTTTCAAATCGATGATGCGCTCCTTATCGAACAGATTGAAACGCTCATTCCGGGTTCGAGTGTTCGCGAACTGTTGTCCATCGTTTATGATGTGAGCGGAAACTTGAATGGCGGATTATTATCGGTCAGTGCCATCATCGCCTTCTGGTCCGCCTCAAACGGAACGGCGCGCCTCGTCAAACTGACGGTGTTCGCATATGGGGAAACGGAAGCGCGTGGCTACATATTCCGCCGATTCATTGGTCTACTCGCAATTTTAGCTGGAAGTATCGGTGCGGTCATCTTGATCGTCTTTCATCTATTTGGGCAGGAATTTGTGGACCTGATTTACGCCTTGTACCCTAGAGTGGAAGAGTTTGACCGATTGTCGACCCTGACACGTTACACGGTCTCGACCATCATCTTGATTATCGCGTTCTCACTCTTTTATAAAATCGCGCCCCAGCAGCGAGTGCGATTCGTCGAAACACTTCCCGGGGCCGTGTTCGCGGTCATCGCGTGGCAATTGCTGTCGACCGGTTACAGTGTGTATGTCGAACGGTTCTCGATTCTCGGGGATACATACGGCACGATCGGTGCGGTCATCCTGCTACAAATTTGGCTCTATCTGACGGCTGCGACGATGCTCATTGGGGCAGAAATCAATGCAGCCTGGCCCTACCATATGACTCGCCAACCAATCAGGACCCATTTCCCGTAACAAAAAAAGGGATATCGTGATTATTCTTTGTGAACATGCTTTAAAACAACCCGTGGCATGGGAATAAATTAGTACTATTTCACGGAAGAAGGTGTGGCCACATGGCGAAACATCGTAAACCATCAAAGTGGAAAATCGTACTAGGGGTTGTAGCAGGCGTCATGGCCTTAGTGCTCATCACGGGTGGCGCGTTCGTCTGGTCGATGGTAAAAGAAGTCGATGACACCGTAACACAAGTGAATGACAACTTGAAGATCAGTAAGGAACGGAAACAGGTCGAGACCATTGAGCGAAAAGAATCGGTCTCAATCCTATTGCTCGGGATTGACCGTCGAGGCACCGAGCAAGGACGAAGTGACTCGATCATCGTATTGACCCTCAATCCGGAACTCGATGAAGGCGCGATGCTCTCGATTCCGAGGGACACGAAGACGGAGATTGTCGGGAAAGGGACACAGGATAAAATCAATCATGCGTATGCGTTCGGTGGAGCCGAAATGGCCATGAACACGGTCGAGAACCTTCTCGATATCCCGATTGATTATGTCATTGAGACAGATATGGAGGCGTTCAGCGATGTCGTTGATGCGCTCGGAGGCATTACGGTGATGAATAATTTTGCGTTCTCGACAGGAGATTACACGTTCCCCGTCGGTGAAGTGACGTTAGACGGTGACGCGGCGCTCGATTATACACGGATGCGTTATAACGACCCGAATGGTGACTTCGGACGTCAAGAACGTCAACGTGATGTCGTCGCAGCCATCATTGAAAAAGGACGAACCGACTTCTCACTCGACAAAGTGACGGCGATTCTTGATGTCGTCGGTGATCAGGCGAAGACGAATATCGAACTGAATGAATTCGTTTCCTTATCAACGGATTACATGAATGCGTTCCGCAATGCGAGCGTCTTGCGCCTAGAGGGATCGGGTGGGTTAGAAGAAGACGGAATCTATTATTGGCATCCGAATGCCTCCTCGTTAAATGGCGTACGAGGCGAATTGAAGCGATTGATGGAGTGAACTGTCTGACGGAAGTCAGGCGGTTTTTTTTGTGTTTCAAACAGAAGAGAAAGTGGGAGAAATAAAGAGATGCCAAGGAGGGATGAGCCATGAAATGGGAAGCGATTGAAGAAGTGATCCACGAATTCGGGGACACGTCGCAACAAAAATGGGAGCGGTTGATTGAGAAGTGGTCGAATCACAACTGGCACGACCATGAGCGCCCTTCTGAAAAAACGAACGTATTGTTAATGGATGCAGGCTTTATCCTGACGGACGGACGAGCCAATTTAGAAGCACTCCATCAACTATTGTCCGACCATGTCCAAACGACAGTGAGTGATCTCTATTTGGTCTCTTTGTTTCCATACAAAACAAGACAAAATGACACAGCGCTTGATGCGCGCGTACAACTATTTGAAGATTTGGGACGTTTCACGGACGAGTTTGATTTGATGTACGAAATGATGCCTGAAGCGTACAACGACAGTCAATTTGATGTGATTGTCGAAACGGATGCACTGATTGAACGATTGGCGTATGGAGCGACAAAAATCCGCGTTCATGTCGAGTCGTTTCGAGGAATGGAACCGGCACGAATCAAGCAGATGTTGAAGCTATGGAGAACGGTCATACATGCGTATAAACCGAATGCGCAACTCATCGTCGCCCATGAACGTGTCGAGGATTCTTTCCCTTATGAGGAAGAGGCGGACGTCGTCTGTCACTTTGATTTATCGAGTCATGTGATTTTAGCGTTTGCGCAGTCGGATGTGACACGTCTAGGTGATTGGGCGAGACAGGTCCATCCACTGAGAGCGGATCAAACGTATTTCAACTTCCTCTCTTCTGCGGAACGTGATCCGTTCGAAAAAAATCTGATGAATGCGGATCCGGATGTCATCCTTGCCGCCCATAGCGTGCTCTTGTCGCTGCAGGGAATCCCGTTGATTGATTACCGCACGCTCTTTGGAGTGGCACAACCGATCGAACAAGAAGAGTTGATTCAAGCGTTGAAACGTGATCCGGACCGTCTCCGTGTTTATGAAGGTGTGTTGAGTCAACTCAATGTCAAACGGCTACATCCTGCCTTTTCACCATATGTGAGTCAAGAAGTCGTGAATCTCGACCGGCGTGTCTTTGCTCTCAAGCGGAAACATCAAGAGGAGACTCTTCTCCTATTGACAAATATGAGTGAAGACACGATACAAACCGATTGTGAAGGGACAAGTCTTTTTACAGAAGAATGGATGACGAACGTGACACTGAATCCTTTTGAATACGTTTGGTTAAAACAATCACACATTGGAGAGTGAATCCTCATGATTGATGTACATTGTCATTTGTTGCCTGAGGTGGATGACGGACCGCGCACAATCGAAGCGTCGCTTCAACTCGCAAAACGCGCAGTGGAAGAAGGGATGACATCGATTGTCGTGACACCCCATGCGTATCATCCGTACTTTGAGACACAACATCACGACGTGACCCAAGAAGTCGCGCACCTGCAACAACGACTCGATGAAGAAGGAATTTCATTGACCTTGTATGTCGGCCAAGAGATTCGAATCTTTGGGGAGTTGGTCAAGGCACTTGAGTCCGGGGAGGCGCACTCGCTCGCTGGATCTCGCTATGTGCTCGTAGAATTGCCGAGTCAGAGTGTGCCGGCCTATACCGAATCTTTATTTTTTCAATTGCAAACGGCTGGATACGTTCCGGTCATCGCGCATCCGGAGCGGAATCGTGAGTTTGCCCTTCATCCTGAAAAATTGCATCATCTCGTATCATCGGGTGCCCTGTCACAGGTGACGACAAGCAGTTTGACGGGACAGTTCGGGAGACAAGTACGTGAACTCGCGCTCTCGTTTATTAGCAACGGGTTAAGTCAAATCATTGCCTCGGATGCACATAACGTGGAACATCGTGATTTCAATTGGCTAGCGGCTAGGCAAGAGATCATCAACGAATTAGGAGAAGACATGTGGCAACAGCAGCTCCGCTTCACAGAACATATCTTAGCGGATGAACCGATTGCCGCGAACCAACCCCATTTGCCAGAGAAAAATTGGCGTGGGCGCTGGAAGTGGTAATCGAGTAAATAACGAAGAAAGAGCATAGTTTATAGGTTGGCGATTTGTGCATCGAGAGAACGGATGTATGAATCGTCAATTTTTCTTATCTAGCATAGAGTTGTTGATTGAGAAGCCAAAAAATTGTTTGACAAAAATAGGAGAGAAGTTCTGACCTCTGAGCTTTTCAGAGCAAAGTGATTAAAGAAGTGGTGCGAACTTCACAATCATCTTCCCTTGATTATATATTTTGATGAAAAATGAAAGCGTGACAAATTCTGTATTGAACAAATGATATACTGAAGAAAAAATGACAGGAATAGGTGGAATGGTCATGGGGAACACAACACCACGCAACTCCAAATGGATGAGGTCCTATAATCGGGCGCTCATCCTTCGGCTCATCCGGCTCCATCAGCCGGTGTCCCGCGTTGAGCTCGCCAAGAAGACGAGTTTGACGAAGCCGACAATTTCAAACATCGTCAATGAGCTGAAAGAAGAAGGACTGATCAATGAACGGGAGCTCGGCGTCTCGAGTGGGGGACGACGACCGATCATGCTCGAACTCGCAGCGAGTGACCGTTTCGTCATCGGCATCGATGCGACGCAGCGAAAGTTACATGGGGTCGTCACGAACATCCATGGGGAACTGCTCGACGAGGCATGGCATGACGAACGATTCGATACGAACGAGGAGTTCATCGACGCTATCGTCGCGCTGTACATAACGTTGAACGACCGTACGAAAGGCGACGTCATTGGACTCGGTGTCTCTGTCCACGGGATGGTCGAGGCAGGTGACGGGGTCGTCTTGTTCGCACCGCGCTTTCACTTGCACGACATCCCATTGAAACGCGAACTTGAGAAGCGTCTCGGCCAGCACGTCTTCGTCGAGAATGACGTGCGGACGCTCGCCCTCGGCGAACTGTATTTTGGGGAAGCCATCGGCATCGAGGAGTTCTTTTATGTGTATGCCGGATACGGGATTGGGGGAGCGTATGTCCACGCAGGCGAGTTGATTGACGGAGAACACCATATCGCCGGTGAGATTGGCCATATGCGTATCATGCTCGATGGACCGATTTGTTCGTGCGGGAACCGTGGCTGTTTAGAGGCGGTCGCAGGTGAGCGAGCCATCTTGAATGAAGCTCGTCAACTCGCACATGACCTGACGCTCGACGACCTCCGTGATTCCGTAAGCTCGAATCAAGACGTCCAAAAGCTGTATGAACGGGCAGGCGAATATATCGGCATCGCCACGCTCAATATGATCCATCTGTTAAATCCGGGCCGTATTCTTCTCGGGGGACCACTCTTCAACTATGCGCCGGACGTCGTGACGAACATCCAGGAGCGTGTCGCTCAAACGGCACTTACTCTCGATGCCCGTCAGACCGATATCCGTGTCGTCCCATGGAACGTTGCCCAAGGCGCGCTCGGAGCAGCAGCACTCATCACGAACGAGATGTTCGGTGAAATTCAATGAAATCATAAGTCGTCTTTCTCTTATAGAAAGGCGATTTTCAATTTCTTGATAAGAAAGCGTTTACAACATAAAACAGAGCGTGCTATAGTCTATGTGTAGTTAGATAATAAATTTAATTTACTAAGTAAGGGGTGACACTCTCGACGACACGTTTGGAGGGGTAGCGATGCAAAAAGAGACACCATTGAAAGACCAGTTCCACGCGATCTTCGGTCGCTACGGGGCGACCCGATTGTTCGCACGACACGACTTCGCCTTCGACGAAATGGAAGCGTTCACAGGCGAGGAAACGAGCATGATTATCACGCGCTCTAGACGCGACGGCATCTTTCGTCTCTATGACGAGGAGACGCGTGACATCCGATTGTTCCGGGCATCAACGCTCTCTCGCGACGTGTCGTTCGACGACATGGACGGCTTGTTCGAACTGCTGCTCTGGCGATTGAAAGAACAAGACGCATTGCCGTTCGGGGCGGACCTTTACGTCGTCGGCCCATACATAGACGGACCGAAGCTCGATTTGGAACTGATCACGTACACGTTGACACGGCTCGGGGATCGCCCGATGCCAGACCATCTTATTCGGGAGTTATGCCATCATATCGTGGCGTGACAACACATTCAAAGGAGAATGAACATGAAAAAAACGACGATTGCACTCGCATCATCTGTCTTGATGCTCTCATCTTTACTCGCTGCCTGCGGTGACGACGAACAAGCGGCGGCGACAACAGAAGACGGTAAGCCGGTCATCACATGGTGGGGCTGGGCGCCGCAACCTGAAGTCGGGGAAGAAATGGCGAAGGCGTTCAACGAATCGCAAGACGACTATGTCGTCAAATTCAAGCGTCTCGAAGACTACGAGCAACAGCTTCAAGTCGCGATGCTCGGGGGAGACGGTCCGGACGTCATCGGCCTCAAAGAACCGATGATTCCGCAATACAAGGATCGCCTCGTACCAGCGAAAGATTATATGGACAAAGCGGCCGGCGAAGGCTGGAAAGACAAATTGATCGAGCTCGGTATCGAACAGACGACGGTCGACGGCGAACAGTACGCGGTACCGGTCGGCTTCACAGGACAGGCATACCTCATGTACAACAAGACGCTCCTCGACAAATACGGCGTGACACCGCCGAAGACTTATGACGAAACGGTCGCCGCAATCGACAAGATCAATGCGTCAGGCGACAAGGTCATCCCGATGCAACTCGGTGCGAAAGATGCATGGGTCGGCGTCGACGTCTTCAACGTCTTGAGCCACCAGGTCGCACCAGGCTACATTCAGGACGTACTCGCAGGTGACGCGAAGTGGACGGACAAAGAGATGGTCGAGACTGCTGAACTTTGGCAACAACTGTACGAAGACAAAGTGTTCCAAGAAGGGGCATTGGGTCTCGCGACATACATGGACGGCATGAACAACTTCTTCGACAAGAAAGCTGCGATGTGGATTATCGGTTCATGGGAAGCTCACTCGATGACGACGGTCGAGAAGCGTGACAAGTGGAACAACTTCGAAGACGAGATTGGCTTCGTCCCGATGCCGAACCTTGCAGGTGGTACAGAACAACCGGTCATCGCTTCAATCGACATGGCACTCGGAGTCAACAAAGAGTCGAAACAACAAGACGGTGCAGCTGCCTTCATCGCCTACATGACGCAAGGCGAAGGTCAAGCGCTCTACATGGAGAAGTTTGAGATGGCACCAGCCGTTAAAGACATCGAAGTGGCTTACGAAGACAAGTTCACGAATGACGTCGAGCGTCAGTCTTACGAAATCTTGAATGAGACAGTGAAGAACGCTGTCGCAGGACGCGGAATCCGCGACCCGAAAGTGTACGACGCACTCGGTAAAGAACTTCAAAACATCGCTGCCGGACAAGATGCGAAAGAAGCACTCGCACGCATTCAGGCGATTGCGGATCAAGGTAAATAATCGAACGAGCGCCAGTAGCCAGACTGACTGGCGCTCGATTTTTTCATTCAGAAAGTGAGGGAACCTTATGCAACAAGCAACCGATTTGAACAAGTCCAAGCCGAAGCTCGTGGCGATGCCGCCGAGCGCGCCGAACCCGATTCGAAAGAAGGAACGGATGAAGCAAAACTTGATCGGCTGGGCGTTCGTCGCCCCGACCGTTCTATTCGTCATCGCCTTCATCTATTACGGTATCTTCTATAATGCCTATCACTCGCTCTTCTCTTGGGACGGAATCTCGTTCGAGAAAGTGTATGTCGGATTTGAGAACTTCACACGGATGTTCCAAGATCCGGAATTTTATAACGCGCTCAAGAATACGGGCATCTTCACAATCTTGACTGTCACGATTCAGGCGGGTCTCGGGCTCGTATTGGCCTACTTGCTTCACACGAAAGGTGCAGGCAGGACGTTCTTCAAATCGGTTTTCTTCTTCCCTGTTGTCTTGAGTCCGGTCGTTCTCGGGGCGGCATTCACGCAAATTTTTGACTTCCAGTTCGGCTACATCAATGAATTCCTTCGCATGATCGGGCTCGGTGCCCTTGAGCAGAATTGGCTCGGCGACCAAGATGTCGCACTCTATGCCATTATCTTGATCAACATCTTCCAGTGGACGGGCTCGTCGATGATTATGTACTACATGGCGATGCTCGCGATTGAACGGGAAGTGTTCGAGGCGGCAAATATCGACGGGGCCGGCTTCTGGCGCACGCTATGGAGTGTCGTCTTCCCGAACTTGAAAGGGACGACGTTCACATTGACAATCCTCGGGGTCATCGGTGGTCTAAAGACGTTTGATATCGTTTGGATTTCGACGCAAGGTGGACCGGGTAACTCGACAGAGGTCATCTCGACGTACCTGTTCCGGAAATCGATGCTACATCAAGAGGTCGGTTATGCCAGTGCCGTCGCCATCATCTTGCTTGCGATCGCACTCGGTATCACGTACTTCCAGATGCGTGTACAGAAGAAAATGGACTAAGGGGGAGTAGCTATGGAACTGCAAACGAAAAAAGGAAGATGGTTCACCAATATCGGTCTGTCACTCATGGCAATCCTTTGGTTGTTCCCAATCTTCGTCATGTTCAAAGAAAGCTTACGTGTCAATGGCTTTGAAAACTATATCGCGACACTTCAAAACCCGAACTTCCCACAGTTCGTCCTGAACAGCTTCATCGTCGCCTTCTTTATGATTCTCATTTCAATCTCACTTCTCGCCTTTGCAGCGTTTGGCTTCTCTAAACTTCAGTTCGCAGGGAAGCGCCTGTTGTTCAATCTCGTCTTGGCAGGGTTAATGCTACCGGTCGCCTCGCTCATCGTACCGCTCTTCTTCACATTGCGAACGCTTGACGGGCTCAATAGCTACTGGGGATTGATTGGAGCTGAGATTGCTTTCTTCCTTCCGTTCGGACTCATGTTGATTAAAAGTTACTTTGACGAGCTACCGAACGAACTGATGGAAGCGGCGCATATCGACGGGGCGTCGACGTTCCAAATCTTCTATAAAGTCATGATGCCGCTCGCCAAACCAGCGCTTGCGACGGCGACGATCTATGCGTTCCTCAACTCGTGGAACGAGTACTTGATGGTCCTCACGTTCATGACGGACCCGGCCAAGCAGACGGTGACGATGGCACCGACCTTCTTCACGGAAGCGCTCGGCGGGGACCCTGGTAAACTGTACGCCTCGCTCGTCTTGATCAGCTTGCCGACGATGGTGTTTTATATCTTCTTCCAACGCTTCTTACAAAAAGGGATGACTTCGGGAGCGGTCAAATAATCGATTGAGGTGAACAGTATGTATTTAGGAGTAGATTACTATCCAGAACAGACGGACCGTGCGCTTTGGGACGAGGACGTTCGCTTGATGAAAGAGCTCGGGGTCAACGTCATCCGTATGGCCGAATTCGCATGGACGATGATGGAACCGGCAGATGGTGAGTTCGACTTCTCGTTTTGGGATGAGGTCGTCGACACGTTCGGCGAACACTTTGATATCGTCCTCGGCACGCCAACGGCGACACCGCCTGCCTGGCTCACCGAGAAATGTCCGGACATCCTTCCGGTGACGAAAGACGGTGTTCGCATCAGTTTCGGTGCCCGTCGTCATTATACGGTCAACAGCCCCGTCTATCGCGAGTACTGTGAACGCATCACCCGCAAGATGGCAGAACGGTACGGACGACATCCACGCGTGATTGGCTGGCAGACGGACAACGAGTATGGACATGAACAGTCGGACCGCTCGTACGGCGATGTCGATCAAGTAGCGTTCCAGAAATGGCTGAAAGAACGTTACGAGACACTCGATGCGCTCAACACGGCTTGGGGGACCGTCTTCTGGAGCCATACATATACGTCATGGACACAGATTCCGGTCCCTCGCACCGTGTTCCAAGAACATAACCCGTCGCTTCTCGTCGATTTTGACCGCTTCTGTTCAGACGCATACCGCTCGTTCAATAAGCTCCAAGTCGACACGCTCCGTCCGCTCATCCACGAGGACGCGTTCATCACGCATAACTTGGTGTATAGCGAGATGGCGATCAATCAGCAACAAATGGCCCAAGACCTCGACTACGTCTCGTTCGACAACTACCCGGTCTGGGGCGGGTTGCCGGAACCGAATCGTTTCGAGAAGACGGCGCACGACCATGACCTGTGCCGCTCGTCGAAACAAGGAAAAGGCTTCTGGGTGATGGAGCAACTGAGTGGGGCTCAAGGATGGAGCCGTATCGGCTACTTGCCACGACCAGGACATATCCGTCTCTGGACACATCAAGCCGTCGCCCGGGGAGCCGAGGCGATCGTCTACTTCCGATTCCGTGCCGCTGACTTCGGTACAGAAGAGTTCTGTCACGGCATCATTGACCATGACGGAAAGCCGAAACGGAAGTTCGAGGAAGTGAAGCACGTCATGTCGGAGCTTCACGCGCATGGCGATATGATCAATGCGGCTGCATACAAGTCGGACGTCGCCGTCTATTTCGACCAAGAAAACTTATGGGCATGGACGCACCAGCCGCACTCGGACGCGTTCAATTTCAAACAAGAGTTCGTCCGCTTCTATGGTGCAGCCGTCCGTCAAGGGGTCAATACGGATATCGTCTTCCCAGGAGATGCGCTCGATTCGTATAAACTCGTCATCGTCCCACTCTATTTCCTCGGGAATGATGTGTTCGACGAGACGCTCATCGACTATATCGAAAACGGTGGGAACGTCATCTTCACGTACCGCACTGGAGTGAAAGACCCGATCAACCGTTGCCACAATTTGACGCTCCCTGGTAAGTTCGCTGAATATGCCGGGATCGAGATTGACGAGTATGAGAGTTTACAAGCCGTCCAGTCGAATGAGGTCCGCCTCGGCGACCAAGTGTCTGAGGCGAACATTTGGTGCGACTTAATCACGCCAAAAGGTGCCGAAGTACTCGCGACTTACGGGCAGGCGTTCTATAAAGGAACAGCGGCCATCACGCGTCACACGTATAAAGGCGATGTGACGTATATTGGCTCATCGGTCGACGATGCGATGCTCGACACGGTCTATCACGAGGCGCTCACACGTGCCGGAATTGACGCGCACCGACTTCCGGACGATGTCGAGAAAGTCGATCGTCATGGGGACGGGCAGTTGATCCGCTTCTATTTGAACCATTCGACCGAGGTCACGTCATCCGTCGAACTTGACGGCACGTGGCAGACGCTCGAAGGGGAGACGGTGACGGGCGCACTCGAACTCGAACCGCTCGCAGTCGTCCTACTCAAACGGGAGGTGAAGGCATGATCGTTCGTCACGACAATCGGTTCGCCCTCATCGGGACGAATCTCACGTACGTGTTTGATGTCGATGCACGCGGTCGTCTCGTCCATCAATATCTCGGTGGACGCCTACATGAGTCGGACATCAAAGAACTACCGGATGCGCGCGTGTTGCACTCGTCGTTCGAGACACCGGAAGGGGTGTCGGCTTACGAGTTCACCTCGTTCGGCGACCTCGTCTATACGGAACCGACATTGAAGAGCCATACCGAGACGGAACGGTTGCATGCGTTTGTATTCAGTGATGCACGGATTGAAGGAGAGACACTCGAGATTGATTTGTTCGACTCGATTCAGTCCCTTCACGTGACGCTTCAGTTCACGCTTTATCCTGCGTACGACATCATCGCCCGCTGCATGACTGTTAAAGCAGGTGAGATGGTCACGCTCGAGAGCGCGCAATCGTTCAGTCTCGGACTGATCGAGCGCGACATGCGACTCCGTCATTTCAGCGGGGCGTGGACGAGCGAGTTCCAGCTTCAAGAAGGGCCGCTCCTCCCGGGTAAGAAGACGATCGAGAGCCGTCGCGGGTTGACGAGCCATCAAAACAATCCGTGGTTCGCACTCGACAGTAATGCGACGGAGACAGATGGGGAAGTTGTCTACGGATTCCTCGGACATTCCGGTAACTGGGCAATCCATTTTGAGAAAGACCAGTTTGGCTTTACGCAAGTGACGGGTGGAATCAACTCGTTCGACTTCGCGAGAACGCTTCAAGCGGAGGAATCGTTCACGACGCCACCCGGCTATATCGGCTATACGCAACGTGGATTCGGGGGCATGAGTCAGAATGCACACGACTTCGAGCGCGACGTCATCATGCCGGAAGCGACGCGTGACGTGTTGCGCCCGGTCCTCTATAACTCGTGGGAAGCGACCTATTTTGATGTCAGCGAGGACGGACAGAAACGTCTTGTCGACGAGGCGGCCGCTATCGGTTGTGAGTTGTTCGTCGTCGATGACGGCTGGTTCGGTGAGCGCCATTCGGACGCGGCTGGACTCGGGGATTGGCACGTCAACGAGACGAAGTTCCCGAACGGGCTCGACCCGCTCGTCCGCTACGTCGAGGAGAAAGGTCTCCAGTTCGGGCTATGGGTCGAACCGGAGATGGTTAATCCGGATTCAGACCTGTACAGGGCTCATCCGGAGTGGATTTACCATACGAACGAACGTCCGTCGACGACATCACGAAACCAGTTCGTCTTGAACCTCGCCCTGCCTGAGGTCGAGGCGCACGTGACGTCTTGGCTCGACGAGTTGCTCGGACGACACGACATCCGATACATCAAATGGGACATGAACCGTGCCTTCTCAGAACCGGACAGTCCTCATTTGACGGATGCGAAGGAATTATGGCTCCGTCACGCGGAAGCCGTGTATCGCATCCTCGACACATTACGAGAAAGACATCCGAATGTCGCGTTCGAGTCGTGCGCCGGTGGCGGTGGGCGGATCGACCTCGGAGTCCTCTCGCGCGTCGAACAGGTTTGGACGAGCGACAACACGGACGCACTCGACCGTCTCACCATCCAGGAAGGTTTCACATACGCTTATAACGCGAAGATGATGAGCTGTTGGGTGACAGACGCGCCGAACTGGTTGAATAATCGTTCGATGCCACTCGGATATCGGTTCGTCAGTGCCATGCAAGGGACGCTCGGCATCGGTGGCAACCTGCTCGAATGGACGAAAGAAGAATTGGCAGAAGCGAAAGAATGGATTGCGACGTATAAAACGATACGGCCGCTCGTACAGCACGGGACGAGCCATCGTCTCGCCTCGCTCAAACGGGACGGCTTCCACGCTGTCGGCTATACGGACGGAGAAGACTACGTCATCCTCGTCAACGCCGACCGACGCCAATACGGGAAGAACCGCTTACGTGTGAAGCTGCGCGGACTCGACCCTGAACGGACGTACGAACTAGAAGGGCGCCGCGTGAGCGGACGCTATTTGATGGAACAAGGCATAAACCTCACACAACAAACAGACTATGACGCGTATTGCCTGGTCATCCACCCGGCATGAGCGATGGAAGGGATGAAGCCGTATGCTTTCATTTGATATGGGACAGCTGAAACAACAATTCGAGGAGGTGTTTGCCGCATCAACGGACCGGGCGTTCTTCGCACCGGGTCGCATCAATTTGATCGGCGAGCACACCGACTATAACGGAGGGCATGTCTTCCCATGTGCGATCACGTTCGGGACGTATGGACTCGTGAAGAAGCGGGAGGACGATTTGATTCGTGTCTATTCACGCAACTTTGAGGACGTCGGCATTGTGTCGTTCCCTGTGACGGACGAAACGTATGAGGCGAGCCACGACTGGGCGAACTACGTGAAAGGTGTCGTCACGCTCCTTCGACAAGACGGGCACGACATTCACGGGTTTGACTTCCTCCTTGCGGGCAATATCCCGAACGGGGCAGGTCTCTCATCATCGGCCTCCCTCGAACTCGTGACGGCGTTCATGTTGAATGAAGTGTACGGTCTCGGTCTCGAACGGATTGACCTCGTCCGACTCGGACAGAAGGTCGAGAATACGTTCATCGGCGTCAACAGCGGCATCATGGACCAGTTCGCCATCGGGATGGGCAAAGCCGGACAGGCGATGCTCCTCGATTGTGAGACGCTTCATCATGATTACGCACCAATCTTACTCGACGGGTACGATATTGTCATCATGAACACGAACAAACGTCGGGAGCTCGCCGACTCGAAATATAACGAACGTCGACGCGAGTGCGATACGGCGCTCGGATTGATTCAGCCAAAAGTTGAAGTGGAATCACTCGGACAGCTATCCTTAAAGATTTTCGAACAAGTCGCGCTCGACTTGCCGGAGACGCTCCGTAGACGGGCGCGCCACGCCGTCTCGGAGAATGAACGGACGAAACTTGCATATACCGCTTTACAAGAAGGACGACTCGAGGCGTTCGGTCAGTTGATGAATGCGTCACATGCGTCGCTTCGAGATGATTATGAAGTGACGGGGCTTGAGCTCGATACGCTCGTCGCGGCCGCGCAAGCGTGTGGAGGTGTCATCGGTGCACGTATGACGGGAGCTGGATTTGGTGGCTGTGCCATCGCCATCGTCCGGCAAACAGATACGGGCGCGATGATCGAACAGACATCTGCGAAATATGAAGAGACAATCGGTTACGCACCGACGTGTTACGTCGCCTCGGTCGGGGATGGCGTTCGAGAACTTGTAGAGGAGGAAGTGAAATGAGTGTACTTGTCGTCGGCGGTGCCGGCTATATCGGATCGCATGCCGTCCGTGCCTTATTGAAAGACGGCGAGGACGTCGTCATCCTCGATAATCTTCAGACGGGACACGTCGAATCGATTCCACAAGATGTCCGTTTTTATGAAGGGGACTTACGTGACCGCACGTTCGTGAAAGAGGTGTTCGCGAAAGAAGCAATCACGGACGTTCTCCATTTCGCGGCGAATTCACTCGTCGGTGAATCGATGACGGACCCGCTCGCTTACTATGACAACAATGTCTTCGGGACACAGGTGCTCCTCGAGACGATGCGGGACGCCGGGGTGAAGCGGATCGTCTTCTCCTCGACGGCCGCGACATACGGCGACCAGACCCGCATGCCGATCGATGAGACGGCGCTGACGAACCCGACGAACACGTACGGGGCGACGAAACTCGCGATGGAATCGATGATTCGTTGGTGTGACCAGGCGCACGACATCCGTTCGGTCGCGCTCCGCTACTTCAACGTTGCCGGCGCGATTGCGACCGGTGAAATCGGAGAAGACCACGACCCAGAGACACACCTCATCCCGATCGTCCTTCAAGTGGCGAACGGGCAGCGCGACGCCATCACCGTCTTCGGTGATGACTATGCGACAGAAGACGGCACGTGTATCCGTGACTACATTCACGTCCAAGACCTCGTCGATGCGCATCTTCTGGCACTCCGTTATTTACGGGAAGGAGGCGCGAGCGACGTCTTCAACCTTGGGACGGAAAACGGGCTATCGGTGCTCGAAATTATTGAAGCGGCACGACGCGTGACGGGTCATAACATCCCGGTCCGACTTGGGGAACGCCGCTCCGGTGACCCGGCCAAGTTGATCGCCTCGTCCGATAAGGCGAGACGCATCCTCGGCTGGACACCGACCCGCTCAAATGTCGAGACAATTTTGACGGACGCGTGGAACTGGCATGCGACCCATCCGTTCGGTTATCAGGCGAAAGAGGTGAGACGATGATCGATGTGACAATCGAGGCACTCGTTGAGGCGGCGATTCGTGCAGAGTTGATTGACGAGCAGGACCGGATCTATTCGCGGAACCGTATCCTCGCCACGCTTCATAAACTAGATATGGATGTCCCGACTTCAGTGCCGTCGATGGCAATCCCGGACGCATTAGAGGAGTTGGTCGCGTATGCGATCGAACAAGAGCTGGTTGAACCAATCCTTGAAGAGAAAGACCGCTTCATGGCCGAAGTGATGAACGTCTTCGTTTCGAAACCTTCTGAGGTGACACGTCGCTTCAATGAACTTCGCGCGACGGACGTGACGTCTGCGACTGACTATTTCTATCGCATGAGCCAGGCGTCGAACTATATCCAGACACGTCGGATTGCGAACAACATCACGTATCAAGCACCGACTCGCTACGGAACGCTCGACATCACGATCAACTTGTCAAAACCGGAGAAAGATCCGCGTGAGATTGCGCGAGCACGCCTACAACCGACCCCGACGTCTAATTATCCGAAAGGGTTACTGGCGATCGAGAATGAAGGCTATGGCGGGCACTTGAAACATCCGGCGCGTGCGAACCACCGTATCATCCCGCTCACGCTCGGTGGACAGCCGTGGTTATTCCAATATTCACCGTACTTGTACTACAACGAGCACTCGATCTTGCTGTCGAACGAAGTACGGGACATGGTCATTGACCGGGGTGCATTCGAGCGTCTGCTCGACTTCATCACACAGTTCCCGCACTATTTCGCCGGATCGAACGCGGACTTGCCGATTGTCGGCGGTTCGATTTTGACGCACGACCATTACCAGGCCGGCCGCTACCGGTTTGCAATGGACGATGCGCGTGTCGTCTCGACGTATCACTCGGAGCGCTATGACCAAGTCGAGATTGAGACGCTCTACTGGCCGCTCTCGGTCGTCCGTCTCCGTTCCCGTCAAAAAGAACAACTCGTCATGTTGGCGAACCAGTTGCTCAGCTATTGGCGTGACTATGAGGACGAATCGAGTGAGGTCATCCCTTATACGGACGGCGTCCCGCATAATACGGTCACTCCGATTGCGAGACGACGGGATAATCAGTATGAACTTGACCTCGTTCTTCGAAACAATCGGGTGAGCGACGCACATCCAGACGGGATCTTCCACCCGCATGCTGATGTGCATCACATCAAGCGGGAGAATATCGGTTTGATCGAAGTGATGGGACTCGCTGTCTTACCGGCGCGCCTGAAGACGGAACTCGAGCAAGTCGTCCGCTATGTGGCTGGTGAGAATGTCGAAGTTGAAGCGATGCATCAGGAATGGGCCGATGCGTTACGGAAGAAGGCAGGCGACCCGAAAACGATTGTCGATCAGGCGGTCGTCGACAAATTTGTGAAAGGACTCGAAGACGCCGGTGTCTTTAAACAGACCGAAACGGGGCAGGAACGGTTTGATGTGTTCGTCCGTTCGCTCCTGGGTCATGTCGATAAAGTGGAGTACGGAACACCAAGGTCGGGAATGAGAGAGAAAACGAACTAAAGGTGGTTGTACGAGTGAAACAAGCGACGATTCAAAACACCAACGGCATGCGACTATCCGCCATCGACTATGGTTGTGCGATGACGGAACTGACGGCCCCGGACCGGAACGGCAAGCTCGACTCGGTCATCTTAAAATATGGGGACGTCTCTCAGTACTTAGAAAACCCTGTCTATCTCGGATCAGTCGTCGGACGGATCGCCGGACGAATTCGCAACGCAGAGATTGATGGTGTCGCCTTGACCCCAAGCGAGGCGCCCCATCATATCCACGGAGGCGACAAAGGCATCACAGCCCGTCACTGGGAGATAGATGCCGACGAACAGTGCATCCAGTTCACGTATCTCAGTCCAGACGGGGAAGAAGGATATCCTGGAAACGTCTTCTTCAAAGTGTTATATGAACTGACAGATGACAATGAACTCATCATCACGATGACGGCGGAGACGGACCAACTGACGTGGGTCAACTTGAACCATCACAACTATTTCAATCTCGGGGGACGCCCGACCATCCATGACCATGAGCTGACGCTACCAGCGGATTCGGTCGGGGTGCTCGATGCAGATTCACTACCGACAGGAGAGTTGCATGATGTGAGCGGGACACCGTTTGATTTCCGAGAGGGTAAAGCGGTCCGAGAGGCGCTCGAGTCAGGAGACGAAGCGATTACAAAAGCCGGTGGACTCGATCATCCGTTCATTTTGAAGGACGGGGAGACGAGGCTACATGACCCGGTGAGCGGGCGGACGATGACGGTCGAGACGAATCAACCCGTCATGGTCGTCTATACGGGCAACTTCCTCAGTGAAGAGACACCGGTGACGCTCAATGGTCGACAAAAACATAGCGCGATTTGTCTCGAGGCACAGGCGTACCCGGACGCTCCGAATCATCCGAACATCGCGACCTCGATCGAACTGAAACCAGGTGAGTTGTATCACTCGCGGACGGTGTATCGGTTTGGGGTGGAATAAATGTACACAAAAGCAGGAATCCGAATGAAATCGGATTCCTGCTTTTTCATCAAGATCAAGTGGTTTGAACAGGAGACGAGACATCGGCCCCATTCGTCGCAATGACTTGCTTATACCAATCAAAGCTCTTCTTCTTCGTGCGGGCGAGCGTCCCGTTCCCATCGTTATCTTTGTCGACATAGATGAAGCCATAGCGCTTTTTCATCTCACCGGTCGATGCACTCACGAGGTCGATCGGACCCCAGCTCGTGTAGCCGATGATGTCGACACCGTCCTTGATGGCCTCGTGCATCTGTTCGATATGCTTTGCCATATAGTCGATGCGATAATCGTCCTCGACATAGCCGTTCGCATCAGGTGTATCAACGGCACCGAGTCCATTCTCGACAACGAACAATGGTTTTTGGTAGCGGTCGTACAATTGGTTCGCTGTGATTCGGAAACCGGTTGGGTCGATTGTCCAGCCCCATTCCGACTTCTCGAGGAACGGGTTTTCAAGCGAGCTGAAAATGTTACCTTCAGTCGATGCGTTCATCTCTGGGTCTGTGCTCGTCGTCCGGCTCGCGTAATAGCTGAAGCCGATGTAGTCGACCGTGTGCTCTTTCAACAGTTCGAGGTCACCGTCTTCCATTTGAAGAGTGATCCCGTGTTCTTCGAGATAACGTTTCGCATATCCCGGATATTCCCCGCGCGATTGAACGTCGATGAAGAAAAACGATTCACGGTCCTTATCCATCGCATCTAACACATCATTCGGGTTACACGAATACGCATACGTTTGACCGGCAGCCAGCATACAGCCGACCTGTAGATTCGGATTGATGGCATGAGCTGCCTTGACGGCTTTTGCACTTGCGACGAGCTGATGATGGGCCGCTTGGTATTTCACTTGTTGCTTATCTTCTCCAGTCTCGAATACGATTCCCGCACCGATAAATGGTAAGTGTAGCAACATATTGATTTCATTGAACGTCATCCAATATTTTACCTTACCGTTGTATCGAGTGAAGAGAGTCGTCGCGTATGTTTCGAAGAAATCGACGACACGGCGATTGCGCCAACTTCCATAGTTTTTGATGAGACTGACGGGTACATCGAAGTGAGCAATCGTCACGACAGGTTCAATCCCGTGCTTCAATAATTCATCGAAGACATCATCGTAGAACTGCAATCCTTCCTCGTTCGGTTCTGCATCATCTCCGTTCGGGAAAATCCGTGACCACGCGATGGAGAGACGAAGGGCCTTGAATCCCATCTCGGCGAATAACGCGATATCTTCTTTATAACGATGATAAAAATCAATCGCTTCGTGCGAAGGATAGAACTCACCGGGCACCGGCTCTAAAGAGGGTAGCTCTCCGAACATGACGTCAAAGCGTTTCTTGCCCGTCGGTAACAAATCGACGGTCGTCAGTCCTTTACCGCCTTCTACATAAGCACCTTCCGCTTGGTTTGCGGCAATCGCGCCGCCCCATAAAAATCCTTTTGGAAAACTCATCAAATCCATCCTTTCTATAATAGGGGAGGAAGCTTCCTCCCATTTGATTGATTAAATGATGAAAATCGGATCGCCCGTCTGGACATGTGATGCATGATTCGGTGAAAGAGCTTTTCGGTTCGTGACAATCACTGGTGTTGTCAATGCACGACCAGATTGTTCGATTGCCTCGATATCGAATTCAATCAACAATTGCCCTTTTTCGACAAATTCACCTTGTGTGACGTGTGCTTTGAAATGCTTGCCTTCTAATTGAACGGTATCCATACCGATGTGGATGAGGATTTCAGCCCCTGACTCCGTCGTGATGCCGATGGCGTGATGGGTCGGGAAGAGAGCGGACACCGTACCGGAAACCGGGGCGATGAGTTCCCCTTCCGTCGGTTCGATGGCAACCCCTTGACCGAGTGAACCAGATGAGAAGGCGACATCCGAGATATCTTTCAAACGAACGACGGTTCCTTTGAGCGGGCTAACGACTTGTTCCTGACCGACAGTTGTCGCAGATACTTCTTTGGCGACCGGTGTGACATCAGGTTGTGGTGTGGAAGCGACTGCTTTATTGACGCCGCCGAAGAGGTAAGTCAAGACAAATCCGACGACGAAGGCGACAGCTGTCCCAATCAATGACCCATAGAAACCGGTTGTGATGCCTTCCGGTGAGATGTTTGATGGGTAACCGAAGACCCCGAGACCCCCGATGATATACACTTGTGTCCCCATGATTCCCATGATTCCACCACCGACCGCACCACCGATACAGCTCATGATGAATGGTTTCTTGAGGGGGAGCGTCACCCCATAGATAGCGGGTTCCGTGACACCGAAGATACCTGAGATAAAGGCCGGGATACTGAGTGTTTTGATTTTCTGATTTTTAATTTTCAAGAAAACGGCGAGTACGGCACCGATCTGAGCGAACGATGCTGCAAAGACGAGTGCGAGTACTGGGTCAGCTCCTAGTGACGTCAAGTTGTTGATGGCAACCGGAACGAGGCCCCAATGAAGACCGAAGATGACAAACACTTGCCAAAACCCACCGAGGAATAAGCCGGCGACGAGTGGACTCAAGTTATATACGGCGACCGTTGCGCTACCGAGTAGCATTCCTGCCCAAGTCGCGATTGGTCCAATCAGGATGAATGTGAGTGGTACGACAATGAGCAATGTAAGAAGTGGGACGATGAACATTTTGACAACGTCCGGAATGACGGTTTTTAAGAAGTTTTCAAGTTTCGCTGCAAAGAAAGCGGCGATGATAATCGGAATAACGGAAGTCGAGTACGTCATCAAGATGACGGGGACGCCGAGGAACGTGATATGAATCGGCGACTCGAACATGGTTCCAGCGAAGACCGTATAGAGAGGGTCTCCAGCCGTGAGCGTCGATAAGGTCGGGTAGACGAGTGACGCTCCAATGGCCATTCCGATAAACGGACTTCCGCCGAACTTCTTAATGGCCGTATAGCCAAGGAAAATCGGGAAGAAATAAAACAGCGAATCTCCGATGGCATTTAACAATTGATACGTACCGGATGTATTATCGAGCCAACCGAGTGCGACGAACAGGGCATTGAACCCTTTGATCATCCCGGTCGCTGCTAATACACCGAGCACAGGAGTGAAGATGCTAGAGATGATATCGATGAAACGGCTGAACAACGATCCCTTTGGAGCGTTTTCGTCTTCAATCGGTGATTGTTGTTGGAATCTACCGACTTCGACGACTGCCTTATAGACTTCCGGTACATGATTGCCGATGACCACTTGATATTGGCCACCACTCTTCATGACGGTGACGACCCCGTCCATGTTTTTGATTGTTTCAGTATCTGCTTTTTGTTCATCTTTTAATTTGAAACGCAAACGGGTGATACAGTGGACGACGCTATTGACGTTCTCTTTCCCGCCAACATGTTGAATAATATCGCGTGCGAGCTGTTCATATTTCATGTCCGTTCCCTTCCTTTTCCATAATTTTGGTTTGCGTCAAATAAAAAACCTGACCCGGGTCAAATGAAGAACGTGAAATCACGTCATTCATCCGACTCGAGCCAGGTTATGCCCACTAAAGGTAACATTCCTGCGCAGGATACCGTTCAGTTGTTATTTGATACTTGAAATGTAGCATGGGTGAAATTGAAATGTCAACGCTTACATTTTTTTATTTTTAAAGAATTATCAACAAAGTTGTGACATGTGATAAAAAAGGATTACGAGACAATAAATCCATTATTATACATATTTAATAATCTGGTGGGCTATAATGACAATTGAAGTGAATAAAATTACGAGGGTGAATCTATGAATCCTACAATCATTGGAACGGTCTTATTATTGATTTGTTTACCTTTGAGTTGTCTGTTAGGAGTGCGCGCCTTTCAATTGTTTAGAATTCATACGCGATTACATGCTGGCTTGTTCTCTGCCCGTCATGCGTTGCGCAGTGCAAAACATCATCCCGGTCGTCAGTTCGATATACTAGACCCCATTTATCGCGGTGTCGTCTTTCAGCTCAATGGACGAAATTTGATGAAACGCCATCAACTTGAACAAGCCGTCAACGATGAGCTGAATCGTATACTGAAATACGGCTGGCTGTCATCGTTTGCTCTATTTGGAAGATGGGCATTGACCGTGATTTTTCTCGTGATTGCCGGTGTGGGTGGAAACATCATCACGCAAGAAGCGAAATCGTTTGATATGGCGAACTGGTTTGATCCGCAGCAAGTCAAAAGTGAGACGACGGTACTTGGGAAGACATTCAAGCTACCGTATGAAATTGATTCACCGGAGACGCTTGGTACGGCTATCGCTTATCACATGACACGATTTGATGAAACATTCTCGCTTCCCTATACAGGGGACACAGGAGATATGCAACAGATGCTGGATGCCGCATGGGACTGGATCGAGCGACATCATATTTACGTGTATCGCTTGTCGCGTGGAGGAGAAACAAAATGGGTTGAACAAAACGGTACTGTAACTCTGGAGATGACACTCAACTATGATATGACCGCTTCTGAAGCGTCGAAAGTACAAGAACGTGTCGCCAATGTGATCCGTGATATGCCACAAAATCTGGACGAGGTCGGGAAGGTTAAATACGTCAATGATTATGTTGTCTCGCATACCGCCTACAATCTAGATAGTGAGGCGAGCCCATATACGCCGTACTCCATCTTGTTCAACGGGGAGGGAGTGTGTGAAGGCTACGCACTGACGACGCTCTTATTGTTAGATGCGGCGGGTATCGAAGCGCGTTACATTTCTGGGGAAGTGCCAAGCGGTCTTCATGCATGGAACCTGGTTCGCGTGAATAACGAATGGTACCATCTCGATACGACGTGGAACGACCCGGTCCCGAATCAACCGGGGAACGGACGGGACGACTATTTTCTCGTTTCTGATGCGACGCTCCGAGCAGATCATACGTGGGAACCTGGTCATCATCCGGTGACGGCGGTCCATGATTTAAAGCGATGAAATGAATCATTCAATCAAATCAAAGTACCAGCAAAGTGAGGGTTTCGTCCCTCACTTTTTTGTTTTGTCTTCATGACTGCAATGAAAAAGAAGAATGCGGAACGGCATCATGACATGATGTTGCGAAAAAATGATAAATCCTTCTTTTCGATTGTCAAGATGAAGGGGGTAAGAAGGTACTACAGTTAACCTGCGCCTGTTCACTCTGTCTATAGGGAGGAAATCAACATGAAGGAACAAACGACGATCGTGGGCGATCTCGTGGAAGTGCTCAAAAAGAGTAGATGGTTGCTGTTCGTGAGTATGGTACTCAGCGGACTCCTCGCATACTATTTGAGCACTTCATTCATTCAGCCTAAATATGAGGCGTCCACACAAGTTCTACTCGTTACGCAACAAAATGACAACCGCGTAGACAGCTCGGAAGTATTATCGTCACTTTCACTCGTCAATACGTATCGCGTCATCATGAGAAGTCCGGCTGTTCTCGAGAAAGTCAAAGAACAGGTACCGAACGCGCCAGACCCCCTCTCGGATGCACTCACGGTAGAAAGTGAAGAAGAGTCACAAGTCATCAACGTGTTCGTTACCGCAAACGATCCGGTCGTGGCAGCGGAAACAGCGAATGTGATCAGTGAAGTGTTCGTCTCTGAAATTCCGGATTTGATGAACATCGACAACGTTCGCGTCTTATCACCTGCCGAAGTGCCAGAAGCTCCGGTTTCACCGAATGTCGTTCTCAATACTGCACTCGGTCTATTCGCTGGTTTTTTGATTGGTGGATTTATTGGCTTGTTGCGACACGTCTTCGATAAACGGATTCGAAATGAACAAGAGGCAGAGCGGTTGCTTGACTTGCCAGTCATCGGATCGATCCCGACGATTGAACGACGCGACTTAAAACATAAAAATGTGAAAGAACCGACACCCCAAGTGAAAGGAGACGTTTCGCATGTTCGGTCGAAAAAAGAACGCCAATCGTCTTGATTATAAAAAGCGTGACCTCGTCACCTTGTCGAATCCAAAATCTCCAATCTCCGAGCAGTATCGCACGATTCGAACCAATTTAGAGTTCACGTCCGTCGGGCATAAGCTCCAGATGATCACCATCACGTCTGCTTCATCTGGGGAAGGGAAGTCGACGACCGCCGCCAATTTAGGAGTCGTCTATGCACAGCTTGGTAAAAACGTCGTCCTCATTGATTGCGACATGCGTAAGCCGACTGCACATCAAACGTTCCAGTTGTCGGCGCATGCGGGTCTATCGACTGTATTGGCAGGGCGCGTCTCGCTCGATCATGCACTGCAAAAAACCGACATTCCACGACTCACGCTGTTGGCAGCTGGTCCGATTCCACCGAATCCGACGGAATTGATCGCATCGTCGCGTATGGCCGACGTCCTCAGTGACTTACGCAATCAATTTGATATTGTGATTGTCGATACACCGCCGATGATGCATGTCGCGGATGCCCGTCTTTTGGCAAATGTATCTGACGGAACGATTCTCGTCATCGGATGTGAGAACTCCGATCGTCAACTCGTCCTGAAGGCGAAAGAACAGTTGGAACGGACAGGGTCTCAACTCCTCGGTCTCGTTCTCAATAAGCGTTCTTCTCGCGACACGCATACGTACTATGCGTACGAGTAGGGTGTCGTCATGAAGATTCTTCATATCAATGCCATCAACGAAGTGAAAAGCACAGGACGAATGTGCAAAGAGATCGCATCCGTCCATGCCTCTCACGGCCATCATGTTCGAATCGCCCATTCGACCGGACCGGTGACCGAGACGAGTGTGGTGATCGGACAGGCATGGGAAACGAAATGGCATGCCCTCCATTCTCGGGTAACCGGGCGGCAAGGTTATACGTTGAAGCGGTCGACCGTCGAGCTGGTCACTTTTCTAGACAGCTTTCAACCGGACGTAGTTCATCTTCATAATCTGCACGCCAATTATCTTCATCTCCAGACCTTGTTTGATTATTTGGCGATGCACGATATCGCAACCGTTGTGACGCTACATGATTGTTGGCCATTCACCGGGAAATGTACGCATTACACCTCGGTCGGTTGCAATCGGTGGAAGGACGGATGTGGGCAATGTCCACTTCTGAAAGACGACATTCCGAGTTGGTTTGTCGATCGTACCGAAGACATGTTGGCGGACAAACGGAAATGGTTCGAAGCCATTCCGCGCTTGGCGGTGATTGGTGTATCGGATTGGATCACGATGGAAGCCCATTTTTCAATCCTTCAACACGCGACAATCATTCGCCGTATCCATAACTGGGTCGACTTAAAAACCTTCACACCTAAAGATGCGGTCCCTCTACGGGCGAAACTCGGATTGACAGGCGAAACGATTTTATTAGGTGTCGCCAGTCATTGGAGTGACGCGAAGGGACTGACGGCGTTTCTAGAGTTGGCCAAAGCGAGACCGACCGACCAAATCGTGTTGGTCGGTCATATGCCGACACAACAAAAGCTTCCGGCGAACGTGCTCCACATTCAGGAGACACATGATTCGCAGGAGTTGGCTTCCTATTATGCCGCAGCAGATGTCCTGTTGAACCTGTCGGAAGAAGAATCGTTCGGCAATGTGACGGCGGAGGCACTCGCATGCGGCACACCAGTCCTTGTACTCGATTCGACAGCGAGTCCAGAACTCGTAACCGAACGAACGGGTGTCGTCGTCGCGACGCGATCTGTTCCTGACCTAATGGATGGGCTCGAACGTCTACGTCATGCCTCGATCTCACGAATCGCCTGTGCCAACGAGGCACGTCAACGGTTTGACCTATACGAACGGGCGGAGGATTATCTCCATGTGTACGAGGAACTGCAAACGGAGAAAGTGAGGAACGTCTTATGACACCACTCGTATCCATTATCATCCCGGTCTATAACGGGAGTGATTATTTACGGACATGTATCGACAGCGCTTTGGCGCAGACCTATCCGGCGATTGAAGTCATCGTCGTCAACGACGGCTCGACCGACGATGAAAAGACCGCGACCATCGCGACAAGTTATGGAGACCAGATTCGTTACGTAGAAAAGGAAAACGGTGGTGTCTCGAGTGCGTTGAATCGCGGAATCGAAGAGATGAGAGGCGAATTCTTTTCATGGCTTAGTCACGACGACGTATACGCACCGACAAAAATCGAACGACAGCTCGACGTGATGCGTCAACAAAAGCTCCCGATGAACCAGACGATTCTCGTTACAGGCACATCATTCATTGACGAGAATGGGGATCCGATTCGGCGGGTGCAACGGAAAGTAGCGGGCTTTTATTCAAGTCAAGACATGTTTCGTCATCTGCTTTTATCCTCGACCTTGAACGGATGCGCCCTCTTGATTCCACGAAAAGCGTTCGACCATCGCCGATTTTCGTTAGAGGACCGGTTCATTCAAGACTGGATCTGTTGGGTCGAACTGGCACTCGACGGATACGACTTTTATGTGATGCGTGAGCCACTCGTCTATTCTCGGATTCACGGTGAACAGCAGACGAAAAAAATTGCGCATCGGGCCACGACGGAATCAAATCGTTATTTGGAACGCTTGCTGCAGGACGTCGAAGTCCGCGAGAACGGAGAGGAACTGACATCCATCATTTTGAAGCATACGTTCAAAGAAAACGCGACGGACGTTCGAGAACGCTACTTAGCGACCCGTGATGTGACTCGTTACTTTGGACCGATAGAATATCATTGGCTCCGATGGAATGGAATCTTGTTTTCAAACTTGCTGTCACTTTATCGAGGGATGACGAACTTGATTTATCGTTAGGGAGGAGGGATGGAGATGACAATCTATTTAATCAATATCGCGATGTTGATCGGTTGGGCACTGCTCTTGATGCGTCATGACATTCCAAGTCGACGCGGTTGGTTCGTCTCATTTGCCACGATTCAATGGATTGTCTTGTCCGGTCTTCGAGATATCTCAGTCGGAGATGATACAGCCCAATATAAGGCGCTCTTCCTTCAATCGCAAGCCCTACCGCTTCATGCGTTCACGGATCGTTTCTTTCAAATTCTATTCACGGAGAGTGAAGATCCAGGTTATTACTTGTTCCAGCGTCTTTTGCAATACATGATCACGGACTATCAAGTGTATCTCGTGATCGTAGCGATGATTTTCATGATTCCGCTCGGATATTTCATTTATAAATATTCAAGCGAGGCACTCATCAGCTTCCTTCTCTTCTCGGTATTGTTTTACGAATTTTTCGCCGTCACGGGGCTACGTCAAACAATGGCGACGGCACTCGTCGTGCTCGTCGGTTATCACTTCGTCCGTGCTCGTAAACTCGGGTGGTTCCTCCTCATCGTATTTGTAGCCATGACGATTCATAAGTCGGCGCTCATCTTCCTCCCGTTCTACTTTTTGGCCAATAAGCAGCTGACCAAGGCGTATTTGATGACGATGTTTGGGGTCATCATCGGCCTGTTCCTGTTTCGGAACACCTTCTTTGACATACTGGTCCAACTATCCGGTTACGACACGTACAGTGCGTTAGACGGTGCCGGTGCCGTCAACTTCAGTATCATGCTGATCACGGTCCTCGTCGTTGCGCTATGGCGACGAGACGTCATCTTACAGCATAATCCAGCCGCCATTCACTTCTTTAATGCCTTATTACTCGCCGCCTGTCTCTTGCCGCTGACATTCATCAATCCGTCGATGATGCGGCTTGTTCAATATTTTTCGCTCTTCTTATTGCTCATGATTCCAGAGATTGTCATCACGTTCGAACAACGAGAACGACTCGTCGTCTATTATTCGGCCGTCATGATTCTCGGTCTGTTATTCATTCAAGATGCTCCGGTGTATTCGTTCTTCTGGTAAATCGAGGAGGTGAGAGAAATGTCAACACGTATGACAGTGGATGAGGCGAGCAGTAACCGGAAAATCAAAATTGGGGCGATGATGTCGTACACGCAAATCTTTTTCGGGATTTTATCCGGACTCATCTATACACCATGGATGATTCACGAAATCGGACAGGCGAGTTACGGGTTGTATATGTTGACGACTTCGTTGATTAGTATGTTCGCGATGGACTTTGGCCTTGATGCGGCCGTCTCACGATTTATGAGCAAATATATGGCCGAAGGAGATCATGAACGAGCAGGTCGCTTCTTAGGAATCGCCTACAAGCTATTCATCGCCATCTCGATTGTCCTGTTCTTCATCCTCACGATCGTATACTTCTTTCTCGACTCCATTTACGCCAGTTTGACAGCGAACGAGCTCGAACAGTTGAAAGTCCTCTACGTCGTGGCGGGGTTGTTCATCGTCGTCTCGTTCCCAACGAAACCGTTCTCCGGTATCCTCGTATCCCATGAACAATTTCTTTTCTCGAGTGCGCTGCATCTTGCTGAAAAGGTCGGGATAGTCGCCTTGATGGTCACGGCCTTGCTCCTCGGATACGGACTCTATGCACTCGTTATCGTCAATGCGCTCGTCGGCACAATCGTCCTTCTCGTCGAATATCTCTTTATCCGGCGAAAGACAGTTGTCCGCGCCAATTTCCGAAATCGGGAGAAAGGGATGTATCAGGACATCTTCAGTTTCACCTCTTGGAGTACGGTCACGCTGGTGGCACAGCGGTTCGTCCTCAATATCACGCCGAGTCTTCTTGGGATTTTAGCGGGAAGTGCTTCGATTGCGCTCTTCTCGGTCGGGATGGTGATTGAAGGGTACGTCTGGACCATCGCCTCGGCGCTCGGCTTTTTGTTCCTACCAAAGGTGAGCCGGATGCTCTCAAGGAATGACCGAGAGGCCATCGGACAGCTGTTCGTTCGCATCGGTCGGATTCAACTGTACATCGTCGGATTGATTCTTACGACATTCTTCGTCCTCGGCCGAGAATTCATGCACCTATGGGTCGGTGACGCATTTAAAGATTCCTACGTCATCGCACTGTTGCTCGTCGCCCCGAGTCTCATCACGTTGACGCAAGACATCGGCAACACGACATTGATTGCCGAAAATAAAGTGAAATATCGGGCGTTCGCCTCGTTGATTGTCGCCGTCATCAGCATGACGTTATCGCCGCTGTTGATTCCGCATTTTGGACCAATCGGCGCAGCGGTCGCCATCTGTATCGGAAACATCGTCGGACTTGTTCTATATATGAATGTCATTTATCACCGGGTCCTCGGTCTTGATATCCTCAACTTCTTTCAGATGTGTCACTTGAAACTGTTGCCCGGCCTACTCCTGTATACGCTCATCGGATGGAGCATCCAGTTCTTCTTCCCAGCATCGAACTGGTTCGGTTTCGGTGTGAAAGGAATTGTGCTAGTCGGTATATATGGGCTCCTCATGTGGGGTCTCGCGTTTGATGAGACGGAGAAATCGATATTCCGTCAGATGTTCGCTCAATTGAAACTACGCATCCTATCCACTCACCATACGTCCTAGGAGGGAACAACATGAAACGACTCAAAGTGATGACGATTGTCGGTACACGGCCGGAAATCATTCGATTGTCCGCGGTGATGGCTCGTCTCGAAGCTTCTGAAGCCATCGACCATGTCCTCGTTCACACGGGACAAAACTATGACTATGAACTGAATGAAATTTTCTTCGAGGACTTCGGGCTGCGTACCCCAGACTACATTTTAGATGCATCCGCAGACGGTCCCATGGCTACAATCGGGAACATCCTCATCGCAATCGATCCGGTTTTAACGGCAGAACGGCCCGATGCGGTGTTATTGCTCGGGGATACGAACAGTTGTCTCGCCGCCATCGCCGCGAAGCGTCACCGAATCCCAATCTTTCACATGGAGGCGGGGAATCGTTGCTTTGATGAGCGCGTCCCTGAAGAGACAAATCGACGCATCGTCGACCATATTGCGGACATCAATCTCACCTACAGCGACATCGCCCGCGAGTATTTACTACGGGAAGGATTGCCGGCTGACCGGATCATCAAGACGGGGAGCCCGATGTATGAAGTCCTGCATCGGCAACGGGACAAAATCGGGCGGTCTGACGTACTCGACCGACTAGACCTTGAACCGGGTAACTACTTCGTCGTCTCAGCCCATCGAGATGAAAACATCAGCGATGACGAGAACTTCTTCGACTTGGTCGACACACTCAATGCGGTCGCAGCCACGTATCAACTGCCTCTCATCGTCAGCACCCATCCACGGACGGCCAAACGTATCCGTGAGAGTGGCGTGACGCTCCATCCGAATATCCGGACCCTTAAACCACTCGGATTCAGTGACTACGTGCACTTACAACTACATGCGAAGGCTGTGCTTTCGGACAGCGGGACGATCAGTGAAGAAAGTTCGATTCTCGGCATGAAAGGATTGAATATCCGACAGGCGCACGAACGACCGGAGGCGATGGAAGAAGGGACGGCGATGATGGTCGGATTAAAACGAGATCGCGTGCTACAGGCGCTCCGGATTTTAGAGGAAACGGAAGGTCCGATGCGACTCGTGAACGATTACGCGATGCCGAACGTTTCGGATAAAGTGTTGCGCATCCTGTTATCCTACACCGACTACGTCATGCGGGAAGTGTGGAAACAGAGTGGCACGCCGACCGAGAAGAAGGAGGTGTGAGTCATGAGATATCCGACGTTCAAACGAATCTTTGACGGGACACTCAGCGGATTGGCACTGCTCCTGCTCGCACCCTTCCTACTCATCATTGCCCTTCTAATCAAACTTGATTCGACCGGACCGGTGTTCTTTAAACAAGAACGGATCGGTCAAAACGAATCCCGATTTTGGATGTATAAATTCCGCACGATGCATCAGGACACACCGAACGACGTCCCGACACATTTATTCAACGACTCGACGAAGCATATCACCCGGGTCGGTGCATTTCTTCGAAAGACAAGTCTCGATGAGTTACCGCAATTGGTGAACATCTTGAAAGGAGAAATGTCGATTGTCGGTCCGAGACCCGCGCTTTGGAATCAAGAGGATTTGATCGCGGCGCGACGGCAGGAAGGGGCGACGGCGGCTATACCTGGATTGACGGGGTGGGCACAAGTGAAAGGACGCGATGAGCTCCCAATCGATGTGAAGGCGAGACTCGACGGAGAGTATGTGCAACATATGGGATTTTGGTTCGATCTGCGCTGTATCGGATTGACGATTCGAAACGTCATCCTCCGTGAAGGCATCGTCGAGGGGGCCCACCCACCGACTCCGACGCCTGAAGAAAAAAAGATGATGCATGTTGCGAAAAAATGATAACCGTTTCCATTAACTTACCAATTCAAGTGATGCGTTACGGGTAAATGATGACATACCACACTCCATACACCTAGGAATTGACAGCATAGAAAGGAGCCTTCTTATGTTTTCGAACAAAACGTTGCTCATCACAGGTGGTACCGGATCGTTCGGGAATGCCGTGATGGAGCGCTTCCTCGATACGGATATCAAAGAGATCCGCATCTTCTCACGCGATGAGAAAAAACAAGAGGACGTCCGCAATCGCTATCATCATGACAAGTTAAAATTTTATATCGGAGATGTGCGAGACCCAAATAGTGTCAAGAACGCCATGTATGGTGTGGACTATGTCTTTCACGCGGCGGCCTTGAAACAAGTTCCGTCCTGCGAATTCTTTCCCATCGAGGCGGTGAAGACAAATATTTTAGGAACAGAGAACGTCCTGAATGCCGCGGTCGAAGCGGGTGTCGAAAAGGTCATCTGTCTATCGACGGATAAAGCGGCCTATCCGATCAATGCGATGGGGATCTCTAAAGCGATGATGGAAAAAGTATTCGTCGCCAAAGCCCGTGCGGTCGGACCGGACCGGACGCTCATCTGTGGGACACGTTACGGGAACGTGATGGCATCCCGTGGGTCGGTCATTCCCTTATTCGTCGAACAGATTAAAAAAGGGGAGCCGCTCACGGTGACCGATCTACTCATGACCCGCTTCCTGATGAGTCTGGCTGATGCGGTCGAACTCGTTGTCTTTGCGTTTCATCACGCGCACGCAGGAGATATCATGGTTCAAAAATCACCAGCATCGACCATCGGCGTACTCGCTGAGGCGTTGAAGCAGTTGTTCGGGGTCGACCTTCCCATCAAGGTCATCGGGACCCGGCACGGCGAAAAGGCGTTTGAAACGTTGATGACGCGAGAAGAGAAAGTCGTTTCTGAAGATATGGGCGGTTTTTTCCGTGTTCCGGCCGATAACCGTGACTTGAATTATGAGAAGTACTTCAGCGAAGGGAGTCAGGAACTGACCGCGCAAGGGGAGTACAATTCGAACAACACACGACAGCTCGGCGTGGAAGAAGTGAAAGAGTTGTTGTTGACGTTACCGTACATTCAAGAAGAACTCTCACACTGGACCGTTCCTACTTCGGTCAAACGGATCGGGTGAATATCATGAACAAGCCAAAGTTAGTATTCATCTCAAACATCGCCTCTCCTTACCAAGTAAAGTTTTGTGACGCTCTCCAAGAACATTTTCATGCTGAATTTTGGTTCTATGAAGCCGTTTCGAGCATGCGACCGGATTGGTGGCGTATTCCACTCGGTGAGCATAGTCGCATTCTTCGAGGGACGTTCTTTTCAAAACGTACGAATTACGTATCGATGGATGCTCTCTTCCAACTCGCCCGGTTTCGCCCCGACGTATTACTACTCGGAGGCTTTACGCCATACCATGCCGTCATCCTTCAAGTCGCTAAACGATTTGGTGTGAAGGTGGTTGTATTGAGCGAACCGATTCGTAACGTTTCAGGTGAGTCATCTGCGGATGACCGACTGCTTCAAAAACAGGATGGCCCTCAAAAAACAGCTCGATTTCATCGTTTGTTCAAACGAGCCGATTTGTTGTTCGGAATGGGAGAGGTCGCGGCCCAGCAGTTTGTAGAAGAATTTGACTTCCCACCAGAGCGTGTCGTCGATGCACCATACCCTATGGACATCGAGGCACACTTTTCCCATCCTTTACGACAAAAACAATCAGGAGATCCGATTCGACTTTTGTTTGCCAACCGTCTCGTTGCGCGATATGGTCCGCTCGTTGCGCTAGGAGCATTCAAGCGATTGAAGCGTGACTATCCGAATTTATCGATGCGGTTGAATCGAGATGGCGAGATGGCGGAGGCATGCCAATCCTATATTGCGCAGGAAGGTTTGACGGATGTCTCATTCTTAGATGAGATCCAGTCATGGGACGAACTGCATCATGTCTATGCAGAATCCGATATTCTCGTCTTGCCCGCAACCTATTCGAATGGGAATTTAACGATTGTGGAAGCTTGTGCATCCGGTATGGGGGTTGTCGTCAGTCACCCGGTCAACAATGTTGATGCCCATCTTCATGATGAAGTGAATTGTTTCAAGTGTGATCCGACAATCGATTCACTAGAAGCGATGATTCGTCGCTATCTAGAAGAACCGGCACTGCTCGAAGTGCACGGGGCTCGTTCGAAACAATATGCCAAACAGTATCGAAATGTGTATACAGCGACTGTGTATGAACGCTTATTGCGTGAATCCAATCTCGTCGCGACTACATCATAAAGGAGACGTCTCGCATGTTAAAACTCATGTTGCTCGGAGGTGCAAAGCACCAAGTACCTGTCATTGAGAAAGCGAAAGAAAAAGGAATTTTTACGATTCTCTGTGACTACTTACCGGATAATCCTGGGCGCCTTGTGGCGGATTGCTATTATGCCATCAGCTCGCTTGATCAACAGGCAGTACTCGATGTGGCTCGACATGAACAAATCGATGGAATCTTGGCCTACGCTTCCGATCCTGCCTCACGAACAGCCGCCTTTGTTAGCGAGGCACTCGGACTTAAGACAAACTCCTATCAAACCGTCGAGACATTGACGAACAAAGGGAAGTTTCGTCAATTTTTGTCCGAGAACGGATTCGCCGTACCAAAAGCATTCACATTCCATGAAATGAGTGAGGCAGAAGAAACGTTATCCACCCTAAATGGGATATATGTTGTAAAGCCAGCGGATGCATCCGGAAGTAAAGGAATTAGTCGCGTCACCCGTACGGAAGATGCAGAGCATGTTCGTCGAAAGTTTAAAGCGGCATTTGATGTCTCATTCACCCACGAAATCGTGTTGGAGGAATGGGTGACACGAGATGGATATCAAGTGGCGGGGGACGGATTTGTGATCGGAGGGGAACTCATTTTCCGTTGTTTTGGCAACAGTCACTTCAATGTCAACGGAGTCAATCCGTTCGCGCCGATTGGGGCAAGCTTCCCGAGTGTACATTCGGATGAGACGCTCGAACGTGTCCATGCGACACTCCAACGAATGATCACACGGGTTGGTATGAATCAAGGACCGCTGAACTTCGATATTTTTGTCAAAGGTGACGATGTTTATTTGATGGACATCGGTCCCCGGAACGGAGGAAACTATATTCCTCAAATCATTGAGCAGGCGACAGGTGTCGACCTCGTCGAAGCGACGATCAATCTGGCGCTTGGTAAAGAGGTATTACTTGAACAACGCCCTGTCACGGTCCCCTCATCGTATTTTATTCTAGGGAGCCAACAGAACGGCAAATTTGAAGGGATTACATTTGCTCCAGGTGATTATACGGTCGTAGCGACACACTTCAATGTTGACATTGGTGCCGACGTCTATCGGTTTGAGGGTGCGAATCGGGCCCTCGGCAGTCTCATTGTCAGTTTTCCGAATGTAGGGGCCATGATTGAGTTGCTTGATCATCCTGAGAACTGGATAAGCATCCATGTCACACCAGATAGAACAGAGGAGGGATCCATATGGACATCGTCGTCACAGGCGCCAACGGTTTTTTAGGGAAACATCTCGTTCTTGCTTTACAACGGCTTGGTCACACAGTGCTTCCCATTACAAGACAGACTAGTCCGGCTCAACGAAGTCGAGCACTTCGGCGAGCAGACTTCGTATACCATCTTGCAGGCGTCAATCGACCGAATAATCCAGATGCCTTCACTTCCGAAAATGTTGGATTCACTGAAGCCATTGCGATGGAATTACTCTCTTACAATCCCGTTCCGGTTGTGTTTGCATCGTCAACACAAGCACAAATGAATAATCCATATGGAGTGAGTAAAAGGGAAGCGGAAGAGACATTACTCATATACGCGGAACGAGCTGAAACGAATGTGTACCTGTATCGGTTACCAAATGTATTTGGGAAGTGGGCACGTCCGTTTTACAATAGCGCCGTCGCAACGTTTTGTCATCAAGTAGCTCATGGACAAACACTCGAAATTTTAAATCCGGAGCGCCTCATGACGTTGGCACACATTGATGATGTCGTGGCATCGTTCGTATCAGTATTAAATGAACCTGCCGAACTATACCCAGTGGTAATCTCACATGACATGACATTATTTGATGTCGCAAGAACGATTGAATCATTTGAGACAGTTCGAAAGGCACGAGGTATTCCTGATTTGTCTAATCGTTTCATCAAGCAACTATATAGTACGTATGTGAGTTACTTACCGATGGAACGAATGACGACATCACTCAAGATGCACCAAGACGCACGAGGATCGTTCACAGAGTTATTTAAAACACCCGACCGTGGGCAAGTATCGGTCAACATTGCTCGACCAGGTGTGACAAAAGGGGAGCATTGGCATGATACGAAGCATGAACAATTTATCGTCGTTAGCGGGGAGGGAATCATTCGGTTGCGCGCCATTGATCATGAGAAAGTGATGGTCTTTCATGTCAGTGGTGAGCAGCTTGAAGTCATTGATATCCCGCCAGGATATGTGCACAACATTGAAAACACAGGAACGGTTGATTTAATCACGGTCATGTGGGTCAATGAACCGTTTGATGTTCTGTCACCAGACACTTATGCGCAAAAAGTTGAGGAGTACGAATCCGAAGTGTCCTGAGAGGAGGGAAGCTCATGTTGATGGTCAGCATCAACTGCATCACTTACAATCATGCAGCATATATCGGTCAAGCAATTGAAAGTTTTTTGAATCAACGAACAGATTTTGATTTTGAAATTTTGATTCACGATGATGCTTCAACGGACGGGACGGCAGAGATTATTCGTTCTTATGAGGCAAAACACCCGGATAAAATCAAAGCGATATATCAAACGGAGAATCAATATTCTAAAGGCGTATTCATGAATCGTTTCAATGAAGAACGGGCACAGGGGAAATACGTTGCCATCTGTGACGGGGATGATTATTGGATTGATCCGTTGAAACTACAAAAACAAGTGGATTATATGGAGGCCCATCCAGCGTGTACACTTTGCTTCCACGATGCGTATGTTGAAACAAATGGTGTATTTCATCATAATTGGCGAGTGATTCCATGGATGCCAGAAAACAGAAAGCTTGCTTCAAAAACGGCTCGAACTTACGATGCAGGGGAATTACAGCTTCTCGGATTTATTCCATCCATGTCGATGCTTTATCCGAACGGACTTGTCGCCTCGGCACCTGAATGGTTAAAGGATACTCCAGCGAGTGATGGATCAACGAGGCTCTATGTGGCAAGCAAAGGCTATGCTTATTATATGCCGGATGTGATGGGGGTTTATCGATATGGTGTCGAAGGATCTGCCACAACGATTTGGAATGAAGGGAATCGACAACGAGACATTCAGCGGCATGAACAATTCATTCATTTCATCGATGTGTTCGATGAGTATACGCAAGGGAAATATCATAAGGACCTAGAACTATCTCGTATTTCCTTTGAAGTAGGTCTTCATCGGTTGAAAGGAGAGTATGATGTTCTTCGCTCATCACGCTATTCCCGCTATCTTGATCGATTTGTTGGCATTGAACGCATTCGACCATACTTGATGTTACATCAGCCACACGTGGTTGAATGGCTTATTCGGTTACGCGATCGAAGATTGGCCTAGGTGGTGAAAAGGATGAAAATCGCCATCATGCAACCATACTTCTTTCCGTATCTCGGATACTTTCAGCTCATGGCCATCGTCGATTTTTTTCTCATATTCGATGACGTCCACTTTATTAAAAAAGGTTGGATTCATCGTAATCAAATCTTATTGAACGGGAGGGCGCATCCCTTCACGTTACCAATTCAAAAAATGAGTCAAAATCGACTCATCTTAGATCATTTGCGAGCGAATCCGGATCAAACGATTGAACGCCAGTTAACGTTATTACACCATGCATATCATAAAGCACCTTATTATTCGGAGTTAATGCCACATCTTGAAAAAATATTGCGACATGACGAAATGAACGTTGCGCGTTATCTTGGATTTCAACTTGAAACCATTAAGGATTATCTCGAACTGGATACGAAGATTTATTACACTTCCTCTTTTGAAAATGAGATGAATTTAAAAAAAGAAGCTCGGCTTCTCGATTTATGTCACCGCTTTGATGCAACGCACTACATTAATCCAATCGGTGGGAAAGTGATTTATGAACGGGAGACGTTTGAAAACGAAGGGGTTTATCTTGAATTTCTCGAAATGCAACCGATCGTGTACCGACAATTTGGAGGAGAATTTGTTCCGAATTTATCCATCATTGACGTACTTATGTTCAACTCAAAGACACGTGTTCGTGAACTACTTGGCACATTTTCATTCAATTAGATGTAGATGAAAGTGAGGGGATTTGGATGAATTCATCAAAACAAGAGATTTCAAACGTTCCTGTGACGCGCCCGAGCATGCCTGAGTTCGATGCATACGTCGACATGATTCGCCCGCTTTGGGAATCCCGTCACTTGAGCAATCGCGGCGAGCATGTGCGTGCGCTTGAAGAAGAGCTGCAACAGCGTCTCCACGTCCCGCACGTCTCTCTTTTGACGAACGGACATTTAGCGCTCGAGACGGCGATTGACGTGCTCGGGTTGACAGGTGAGGTCATCACGACCCCGTTCACATTCGCCTCGACGACACATGCGCTAATTCGAAAACAGATTACGCCGGTCTTTTGTGACATCAATCCGGTCGACTATACGATTGATGTCAACAAGATTGAGGCGTTAATCACGGAACGGACAACGGCAATCCTGCCCGTTCATGTTTACGGAAATGTATGTGACGTGGATGCGATTGAGCAACTTGCCAAACGATATGGACTTCGGGTGTTATATGACGGAGCGCACGCATTCGGTGTACGTCACAAAGGACGTGACGTCGCGACGTTCGGAGACCTCACGATGTTCAGCTTTCATGCGACGAAGGTCTTTCATACGATTGAAGGAGGGGCATTGACGTTTCGAGAGGAACGTTACGTCGAGGCCATCCATCAAGCGGTCAACTTTGGAATCACAGGTCCAGAAACGGTTGAATCGGTCGGGGGAAACGCCAAAATGAATGAGTTTCAAGCAGCGATGGGACGGTGCAACCTTCCGCGAATCGATTCAGATATTGATAAACGGAAACGCTTAGTTGAACGGTATGATGAACGATTGGGGGAGGCGTCGTTTTTACGATTGAACCTTCGGAACGAGCAAACCGACTCCAATTATGCGTATTATCCGATTCTCGTCACGCCGGGTAAAGAGGCACGTGATGGATTGATGGCATACTTAGCCCAACATGGCATCCTCGCACGAAAGTATTTTTATCCACTCGTCACCGACTTTGGCTGTTACGAATTTGATGTATCCGTACCAAACGCAACATATGTCTCGGATCGAGTAATCACGTTACCGCTTTATCCGGACATGACACGAGAGATGGTCGACCGCATTTGTGACGTAATCCTTGAAGGAGGGAACGAACGATGAAAGGAATCATTCTAGCGGGTGGGAACGGCACACGTCTCTACCCGATGACGAAGGCAGTCTCGAAACAACTGTTACCGATTTACGACAAGCCCCTCATCTATTATCCGATGTCAGTCTTGATGCTTGCCGGGATCAAAGAAGTTCTGCTCATCTCGACCCCGAAAGATATCGGGGGCTACGAGCGACTGTTCGGTGACGGACACCAGCTCGGCATCTCCATCACGTATCAGGTACAACAGCGGCCGGTCGGTCTCGCCGACGCCTTCATTCTCGGAGAATCGTTCATCGGGGATGACTCGGTTTGCCTCATTCTCGGCGACAACGTCTTCTACGGACCAAACTTGACGCAATTCTTGCAAGACGCGAAAGAGCGGAAGTCGGGGGCGACGGTATTTGGATATCCGGTCAAAGATCCTCGCGCCTTCGGGGTCGTCGAGTTTGATGCCGACCACCGTGTCTTATCGATTGAAGAAAAACCGGCAGTCCCGAAATCAAACTATGCGGTACCGGGACTTTATTTCTACGACAACCAAGTCGTCAAGTTCGCCAAACAAGTCAAACCATCTCCGCGTGGAGAACTTGAAATCACATCCATCAACCAAATGTACTTGGAACGGGGCGAGTTGAACGTCGTCCTCTTCGGTCGGGGAATGGCTTGGCTCGATACAGGAACGCCGGAAGGAATGATTAAGGCCTCGATTTTCGTTCAAACCGTTCAAGAGCGTCAAGGTTATTACATCGCCTGTCTAGAAGAAATCGCTTGGCGTCGTGGATTCATCACACGTGAACAGTTGGCCGATATCGGTCAGACGCTTAAGATGACAGACTATGGCCAATATTTGATTTCACTGCTAGAGGAAGGAGAACAGACCAATGCATACAATCCTAGTGACTGGCGGAGCCGGGTTCATCGGATCAAATTTCATAAAACACTTGCGGGAAAAACATCCGACGTCGCGAATTCTTAATGTCGATGCTTTGACCTATGCTGGTAATCTAGAGAACGTCAAAGCGTTCGAGACCGATCCGCTCTATGTGTTTCGTAAAGTGGATATCCGAGACCGTCCGGCGATCGATGAACTGTTCTCGCTCTTTGAGATTGACGAAGTCGTGCATTTCGCTGCGGAATCGCATGTCGACCGAAGCATTCTCGAACCTGAGTTGTTCTTATCGACAAATATTCTTGGGACACAAGTCTTGCTTGATGTGGCCCTACGTCATTGGAAACGATACCCGGACGACAAGTATAGTCGGGAATACCGAGCTGATGTTTGTTTCGTCCATGTGTCGACGGATGAAGTGTACGGATCGCTCGGAGAGACGGGCTACTTCACGGAAGACACCCCACTCGCACCGAACAGTCCGTACTCGGCCTCAAAAGCAGGGGCAGACCTACTCGTCCGCTCCTATCATGAGACGTACGGGTTACCGATTAAAATGACCCGCTGCAGCAACAACTATGGCCCATATCAATTTCCTGAAAAATTGATTCCGCTCATGGTTCATCACTGCATGACCGGCAAGCCGCTTCCGGTATATGGAGACGGGGGACACATCCGGGATTGGTTACACGTTCAAGATCATTGTGAGGCCATCGATCTCGTTCGCCAAAACGGGCGAGTCGGAGAAGTGTACAATATTGGTGGGCACAACGAGAAGACGAACCTCGAGCTCGTTCGAACGATTTTACAGGCGTTTGACTTACCCGAAGACCGGATTCAATTTGTAGCCGATCGGCCAGGACACGACCGGCGCTATGCGATTGATGCGACAAAAATGAAAGAAGAGCTAGGATGGACACCGCGATATCGTTTCGAACAAGGCATCGAAGAAACGATTGAATGGTATCGCAATCATCCGGAGTGGGTCGAGGACATCGTGTCGGGAGCATATCGTTCCTATTATGAGAAGATGTATTCATCCATTTGAATGAGTGAAACGGAAATGAGAAGCGCATCATGGCGCTTCTTTTTTCATTAGGCAGGAGCTTTACACCTTGTGTAGAATAGTACAAAAAGAAAAAGCGCCTGACCGAGGTCAAACACTTTTCTTTAGCTCTCGTTTGCGGTCGCGCTGTACTTTCCAAATCACAGCAACAATGACGAGTAGAATGGGTGCGAACACCCACGGTCTCGCTTCAAGAATCGAGACCAATTCGAAGATGGAGAGCCATCCGCTCACCATGATCAAAACGAGTAGAAATGTTTTCAGTCCCCCCCGGACTGGAAGCCAAAAATAAACGAACAATGTAACCAAGAAAAAAGCGATTAAGCCCATGCGGTTTGTCCTTTCACCCATCATTTTGACTCATTATAGCAAAGAATATCGAGAGAGTGTTAGAAGCTTCACTTCTTAGGCGTGTTTCGGTACGCTTATATAAGATGATTGAAGGAGGAACTGATGTGAAATTTGGAATAGTTGGTTTAGGATACGTTGGATTGGCTACACTTTGTGGTTTGGCAAAAGCCGGTCATCACGTGGTCGGGGTTGAAGCGGACGAAGAGAAGTTACGCCTTCTCATGAGTGGGCACCCGCCATTCCATGAACCAGGCATGGCAGAGGTGTTACAAGAACACGCCGATCAAATCCAATTGACGAGCCGAATCGAGGATACGCAACAGGTCGATTATTTGATTCTTGCAGTCGGGACACCAAGCAAGCCGGATGGAAGCTGTGACTTATCCTATATCGAAGCGGTCCTCTCGGAGCTAAACACGAAACATAAAATCGTCATTCGCAGCTCGGTCCCACCTGGCACGACGGATTTACTAAATTTGATGTACCCTTCTCATACGTTTGCGATTGTACCTGAATTCCTACAAGAAGGACGTGCCCTCGCAGATGTCATGAAACCACACCGTGTCGTCATCGGATGTGAAAATTTAGAGGTCGCAGAAGAGTTGGCAGGTATCTACGGACGCCTCGGTGTTCCGCTCATCTGTACGACGCCGATTAACGCAGAACTGATTAAATACGCCTCAAACGCCTTTTTGGCCACGAAAATCAGCTTCATGAACGATTTGTCGCGTTTAGCTGATCAAGCAGGCGCGGACATTTCAACAATTGCGGACGGAATGGGACTTGACCCACGTATCGGACGTTCATTCTTGAACGCAGGGATCGGTTACGGGGGTTCTTGTTTCCCGAAAGACATGAATGCACTCCTTCACGTCGCGAGTGAGAACGAGATTGACCTGCGTGTCATCCGGGCTGCGGCAAAAGTGAATGAGTCGCAAATCGAGTATGTGCTCTCAAAATTGAACGTTGAACCGAACATGCGCGTGGCCATCCTTGGTTTGGCATTCAAACCGGGAACGGACGATATGCGGGATGCCCCATCGATCTTACTTGCCCACCATATGGTGGCCCGTGACGTGGACGTGATCGGGTATGACCCGGTTGCCACATGGGACTATCCACAAGCGACGACGGTCGAAGAGGCCTTGGAGGGAGCCGATTATGCCATTCTCGTCACAGAATGGGATGAGATCGTGAATTTGGCACCAGATGCCTTCAATGGCATGCGCCAGCGCCGATTGATCGATGCACGGAACGCATGGAAGTTCGCCCGTGACCCAGGCGATGTGTCGTACGAAGGAATCGGACGGATGCAACGTCCGTCGAACACACCGACTTCAAACTAAACCTGTTCAGGACCGCGCATATAGGCGGTCCTGTTTTTGCGAGATGTGAATCTTTTGTGAGTATCGAGACGTAAAGAAAGGAGAGGAGGCGAGGCATATGTGGATTCTTATATTAGTTGCAGGAATCGTGATTACGCTCGGATTCGCGGTGGACCGATTCGGTTGGTACCATCTGATTTCCGGCTACAATACGATGTCGAAAGAGAGACAGGAGCGGGTCGACATCAAAAAAGTGGCGCGACTGATTGCCTGGATGTGCTACGGCATTGGTGCGATGTTTCTCATCATTGCGCTCATCGATTTGGCTGGCTGGAACGTCCCGCTCGAACCGTTCTTTCTCGTCCTGATGGTATTCATTGTCGGGATGCTTTGGCGGATGCAGCGCTATGATGGCAACATTTATGATGAAGCGGGACGCTTGAGACCGGACGGCAAAAAGCGACTCATTCCCATCATCATCGTGTCCGTCGTCTTGCTCGTCGGTGTGCCGGCCCTCTTGTTTTGGTTCAGTCAACCGACGGAGGTGACCGTGACGGATGAGGCAATCGTGATCGAAGGCAGTTATGGTCGTGAGGTCCCATTTGATGATGTGGACAATGTGACATGGGCGACGTTGCCGGAGATCGCGCGTCGGACGAACGGAGCAGACACGGGAACCCGTCTGACGGGTCATTTTCGGACGGAGGCAGGGGAGGATGTCCTTCTCTTTATCGATCGTGATGTCGAACCGGTCATTCGACTCGACTGGTCAGAGGAACCGATTTATCTCAATCAGTCTTCGGTCGAAGAGACGAGGCAATTATATGAAGCCATTCGTTCACGCTGAAAAAGGGACACTCAATGCGAGTGTCCCTTTTTGTTGACCCATGATTCGAATGCAGCCGCGTCTAAAGCGGGGGAGAAGTAGTAACCTTGCCCGAGCTCGACACCTTCACGAAGCATTCGCGACAAGTCGTTCTCGGTCTCGATCCCTTCAGCGAGAGCAGTCAGCTGTTGCTCGTTCGCAAAGCGCGAGACGGCACGTAAGAAGGACGTACTTTCTTTCGCCTTCCCACTCACGTACATCCGGTCAATCTTCACTTCTTGAATCGGAAGGTGCCAAATCGCTTCGAATGAAGCGTATCCCGTCCCGAAGTCGTCAATCGAGAGGCAGTAGCCGAGGTCGGCGATATCTTCTAACCGCTCGAGTTCGCTCGCATACGACATGATATCCGACGATTCGGTCAATTCAATCTTCAACCGATCCGGGAGCCATGGATAGACTTCAATCGAATCCCGAAGCTTCGTCACGATGGATGGGTCGACCGAGTGGGCCGACAAGTTGAACGACAAGGAGATGTCTTCAAACGCAGTTCCTTGCCACGCGACGAGCTGTGCAATCGTCTGGTCGAGAATATTATGGGAGAGCCATAGAATTTGATCGGACCGTTCCGCGACGCGAATGAACTCGTTCGGAGGAATGACGCCGATGTCCGGATGGGTCCAACGGGCGAGCACCTCGGCTCCGACGATGCGACCTGTTTTCAATTCAACTTGTGGTTGATAGGCGACCGTCAGTTCACCTTTTCGAATAGCATCCGGGAGCGCTTGTTCAATCAGTGCGGCGAGTTGCATCTGGGCCAAAATCTCGGAGTCATACCAGACCGAGGGGGTGCGTGTCTCTTTGGCGTGTTGCAGTGCCTTCATCGCTTTGAACAGGCAATCATTGTACGTCGCCTCCGTCTCGGTCGCTCCGATTTGAATGTGAACGTTTTGTCGTTTATGATTCACCGTCACTTCTGTTGGGAAGAGTTCCAACAACTCATGCTCGTCTTCGTACGAGAACCCTTTGACATACAGCATGAACGTGTCGTCTCGATATCGTCCGAACAGATGTTGGGCATATTTCGAAAGACGGGACTCGACGGCACGCGCGAACTCAATCATAAGCAGGTCGGCGTACGCCGGGTCATACCAGTCGACGAGGTGATGATAATCGTGAATCCGAATGAGGACGAATACGCCGTCAATCTCTTGTTTTTCCCACTTGCGGATGAAGCCATACTCATTATAGAGATTGGTCGCTAAGTCGAACCGGACGAGGCGGTCGACTTTTCGTTCCCGTTCGACCCGGTCCGTCTCATCCTCGACGATGAGATAATACGTCATCTTTTCTTCTCGTTTGAGCGGCGTCAGTTTCACGTTCAGATAGCGGAGATGTTCTCCCTTTAAATGAATGATGAACTGGGCGCTCGTCCCTTGATCGGTCACACCTTCAAGCGCTTGCTCGAACAGGCGGCGACCCGTCTCGGTGAACAATTGGTTGATCTCATATAAGTTCCGGTCACCGAAAAACTGCCGGAACATCTCGTTTCGTTCAATCAAATTATATGAGTCGTCCATTAACGCGATAGCAAGTCCCGTCTCGGAAAAGAGGGATGACCACCGCTCATGGTAGCGCACGAGGTCGTGTGACTGATTCTCGAGTTCATGAACGGTCGAGTGTACGCTTGCGGCAATCTCACGTAATTCGTCCTCGATTCCGCGGAAGTCGTGCGTTTTCGGGAATGTCGCCTCGACGGGTGCTAGACTCGGGTCGATGGCGAGTGCCCGTGCTTTGAGATGTGCCAAATCGTGATTGTAACGATTGCGCGTATAGTAGAGCAAGAATAGGAGTCCAAGCGATAAGAGTAACGTCATCACAAATGACGCAGTGGCAAGAATTCTGTAATGTTTACTCTCTTCTTGAAGCATCGTCTCGGAAGTCGAACGAACCGAGCGAAGGGCCCCGTAAGCATCTTCGTAGACGTTCGTCGAATTGACATAACGGGCTTCTAAGGAGGCCTCGCGATTCGCCATATTGGAGAATGATTGCCCGCTTTCTGCCACATCTACAATCGCTTTCGTTTGGAGCGTCTCGTTCGATTCGAGGATGGATTGAATGAGCGAAGCTTCACCGACAACCATGTCCACGCTCGTTTCGAGTTGTGTCTCGTCGACCGGTTCGCGGAACAAGGCATCTCCATTTCGCATAAGCATTGATTGCATCCGCATGATGGCATCGGTCAATTCATAAGCCGCATTCGACTGATTCGTCTGTTCGAGCGCTTGATACAGCCAGCGTCGATTGATGGAACTGATGACATCGGTCGGGACTGCGTCGAACTGTTCTTCGTCAAGAATCCGGGTCAAATCCTGAGAAAACGTCTGGAGCGTCTCACGCTCCCGTTCATTCACACCTGCCTCGAAGTCGTTCAATAGTCGTTCGTTGTATTGCAAAGCGCGTTCTTTATACGGTGTGGATAGGAACGACGTCGTCTGATTGGATTGAGCTTCATAACGCGTCGCTGCTTCGAACAACGTCACATACGCCTCAACGCCAGCCAAATCGGCCGCCTGTTTCAAGTTCGCGATTGTCACGTCAATGGCTTCTTGTTTTTCATGCCAATAAAAGCTCATGCCAAGCCCGAACAATAGGACGCCGATGAGACAAGCGACCGCGAGCGCCATCGTGTAGGTACGATATGGAATTTTAGCAAAACGGGGTTGACCCATCCGGCACCTCCTTTTTTCCTTCATCATACTTCCGTTTTCGGGTCGCAGGATGAAAATCCTGCAAAACGAAAGAAAAACCCGACTTTCGTCGGGTTTTTTAGCGTGACCAAAGTCACGGTCGCTTATAACCGAGTAAGCGTGACTGCCAATACGGTTCTTTACTGATTTGGTTGTATCCTAATCCAGATGAACCGGCATGGATGAACGTATCGGAATTGATCATGATGCCCATGTGTGACGGTCCTGCGGTATACGTGTTCTCGAAGAAGACGAGGTCGCCTGCTTGAGGGACGTACGACTTCGGTAATTGTGATCCGAAGTAAGCGCCACTCCAATAATTGGCCACGTTCGTCCGTGGGATGCTGACACCGGATTGATTGAATACATAATAGATGAGTCCGGAACAATCAAATCCACCGTTTGTCGGGCTAGACGACGCCCATACGTACGGTGTGCCGACATATTGCTTGGCCACCTGGATGGTCGAAAGCCGTGTCGACTGGGCGCTTTGTCCTTTGATTTCGGTGACAGCTGATTTTGCGACGAATCCTGACGAGAGGCGATAGTGGGTCGCCGTCTCTCCGATCACATTCAACAGTTCCCCGCGCAGTGTCGAACCGACCGTGTTGCTCGACTCGTTCGCCTGGGACCGAATCGATGTCGGGTAGTACGTATAATACGAGTTGGCGTCATAAGATCCTTCGACCCAAGACGGACCGTCTGCCGAGCCTTTCGGGACGGTTTTCACATAAGCCGAGGCGACAAATCCAACCGTATTGCCGTAATAAATCTGTAGCCAGCCTTTCGAGGACTGGACGACGCGTAACGTCTGTCCCGCTTTGACACTCCCGATGATGGTCGCGTTCGTCGATGAACTCGAACGGACATTCAAGGATGGGGTGTTGACGATGTAATCGACAGCCACATTGCCGGCACCGGCATCTCCTTCGTTCGGAGCCGGGTCACTCGGTGTCGTGGACGTCTGTTTCAAATAGCCGGCACTCACGTATCCGGATTTCCCGTTATACGTGACATAGTACCAACTACCGGACTGTTTCGTCGCCTGAACGACCGTTCCATTCGGAATCGTTGTGACGAGAGCGTAGCCGATTCCGGCACCTTGGCGCACGTTCAAGTTCGCGGTCGTGACGAACGATTGATTGAGAGATGTATCTGTGCTCGGATTCGTCGGTGTCGCCTCTCCTGATGTCGTTAAATATGTATTGGCGACATATCCCGTTTTCGATCCATACTTTATTTTTGACCAAGACCCTTCAACTGATAGGACAGTGACCGTCTTTCCTTTTGGAATGGTGATCAACACGGTCGTCTTCGTCGATTTCGAGGAACGAAGGTTCAAGTTTGCTTTCGTTTGTGCCGTTGTCGTGCTCGGCGTGACCGTTGTCGGTTTGTCAGTGCTACTAGAGGTCGATGCCTTTTGCAAGTAATCGTTATGCACCCAACCGGTTTGTCCGCCGTGACTGACTTTCGTCCATGATCCGTTCGTTTGGATTGGAGTGAGCGTCGTACCTTTAGGAATCGTCAAAAGAACGCGATGCCACGTTCCACCGGCGACTCGCAAGTTCAATGCGTGTGTCGTCGTGACACGATTCGTGCTCGTCGTGGTTAATGAGGAACCACCTGTCCCAGCAGAGGGGCTGCCTGTGAGCTTCAGTTTTTGACCGACGCGAATGTGATCGGAAGAGAGACCGTTCAATGATTTGATGGTTGCAACGGACAAATCGTATGAGCGGCTGATGGACCAGAGCGTGTCACCCGAACGCACGGTGTGAGTGCTCGCCGCAGACACTTCATCCGCCTGAGCAACTAGGCTGATTGCTGCAAGTGCCGCGAATGAATAGGTGAGACCAGACTTTGGATTCATAGCGTCACATCCTTTCAAAAGAGTGAGAACGAAATCATTCAACAAGTGAAACAATACAAGTTCATTGTAAGGCGAGATGAAATGCACAAGCAATGGTTCAAATGGTCAATACACCTCCCTTTCTTTAAAAGCAGGTCAATAATTTATAAATGGGTAAAAATGGATATTTAATCGATTCGAAAAAGAAGGAAGTATTGACTTTCTGTTGAATTTTGGAAAACGTAAGGGGAGATGTTTCGTGCTATCATTAGGTCAAATTAAAATGGGTGAGGTAGCAGAGACATGGTCGAGAAGAACTTTTCAAACCGAACATATCGTAAACATCAAGAGAAACTGTTCGAGCTCGTACGAATGCCGATTGTGACCGAAGAAACGGTACAGGAAGCCATTCGATATATGTGTGAAATCGTCGCCGATATGCTGGCGGTTGATACGGTGTCCATCTGGCACTTCGATCCATCGTATCAATCCATTACATGTCAAGTCGCGTATTCTCACGAGTCAGGGACGCATTATCCAGAGTTGACGGTGTATCGTGAACTTGCGCCGGATTATTTTGACGCACTACAGACGGAGCGGGTTCTTGCATTCGAGGATGTTCGAAATCACCCATGGGTGAAGGAGCTCTATACAGAATATTTTGTGGAAGGCCAACGCATTCATTCGATGCTCGATGCTCCGATTTATGCGAACAATCGTGCCAAAGGTGTCGTTTGTTGCGAGACATTTTTACCGCGAGAGTGGAACTACCTTGAGGAATTAATCGTCAGTACGCTCACAGACTTTATCGCAATTTTGTATTTCCGGCTCGATCGACGGTTAGTGGATGAACGAATTCATCAGTTAGCCTATACGGACGAGCTAACAGGGTTGATGAACAAGTATGCGTTTGTCGATGAAGTCGATGCATTGCGTCAGCAGACGAGAGGATTTTTAGGGTCTATTGTTTATATTCGTGCAGACGACTTCCGATCGATTGAGGATGCGATTGGTACCGAAACGTCTGATCTCATCGTACAAGAGATGGCAAGACGGTTGCGAGAGGTCATCGATGAATCAAGAATTGCGCGCACGTCACAATCGGGATTTGTCATTTGGATTCCTTATGGCGAACGGAGAAAAGTGCGTTCGATTGCGGAACATTTATGTGAGCAAGTCACGCGAGTTCCTTATCGAATTAATGAATTGGATGTCGTCTTGACCACAAGTGCCTTCATTTCGATCGAGAAGGAGAGTCGCTCTACGTTAGATATGATTCATACGACCCGCGTCGTGGCAGGTCAAGCAGATGAGAAACGGGGTGTCATTGCGTTTTTTGAAGAAGAGATGGCACAGGAGGCATCCGAACGCTTATTGTTAGAAATGAATCTTCGGACCGGGGTGCTCGCAGGTCAATTTGAACTCTATTTCCAACCAAAAGTGAATGCGTCCTCGGGAGAACTGAGGGGATTCGAAGGATTGATGCGCTGGAATCATCCAGAACGAGGGCTTGTACCACCGCTTGACTTCATTCCACTCGCTGAATCGACAGGAATCATCATCGATTTAGAAGAATGGGCATTCGTAACGGCTTGCCGGCAGTTGAAACAGTGGCACAATCGGGGAGACCGCTACGAGCTCGCGCTGAACTTATCGGCACGACATTTTCTATCTGAAGGAGTCGTCGAAAAATTTGCCCAAATCGCTCGGGAAGAAGGGGTCTGTACGAGCTATTTGACCTTGGAGATCACGGAGAGTGTGGGGATGGAAAACCAGCAACACGTCATCGATCGTTTCATCGCATTCCGAGAAGAAGGATTTTCAATTTCGATTGACGACTTCGGGACCGGGTTCTCGGCGTTCGTCTATTTAAAGCACTATCCGATCCATGAAATTAAAATCGATCGTCAGTTCATTCAAGTGACTGAAAATGACCCGACCGGAAACGTCATCGTCGAATCAATTGTCGACTTGGCGCGTGGGTTGAATTTGAAGACGGTGTGTGAAGGGGTCGAGACAATCGAACAGTGGAACGCGTTGCGCGAACTCGGTTGTGACGAGATGCAAGGATACTACTTCTCTAGACCGTTACCGCTTGAAGAACTCGAAAGATGGATTGCTGACTATACGACACAGAAAAGGGACGCCTGAGCGTCCCTTTTTCTTATGCCGTGAATGTGATTCGAATCGTGGTACCGTATCCGAGTGTACTGTCGACCTCGACCTTCCCGCCGTGGGCTTCGATGATGTCCCGTGAAATGGCCATGCCGAGGCCGCTTCCGCGTGCGTCGTCCGTATTCGTGCCCCGGTAATAGCGTTCAAAGATATAAGGTAATTCGGATTCGGCAATCCCGTGTCCATCATCTACAACCGTCACGACATCATCGTCGACTCGAACGGTCACGTGCACGGACTCGTCATTATGAATTAACGCGTTATACAAGAAGTTGAGCAAGGCCCGCTTCATAAAGTGCCGATCGAGCAAGACGGTCGCTGCTTGAGTGGCCTCGAACTCGATGTGGTGCTCGCTGAAGCGAGAGTCGTTCAATACGTCGATGACGACTTCACGGACGAACGGCTCGAGGTTTGTCTCTTCGAGGGTAAGTGGGAAGTCACCATGCTGCAGACGCATCGTCAAATTGAAATCGTCGAGCAGTTCCTTCATATACTTAGCTTGACGCTCGATTACATGGGCATATTGTCTGCGCTCGGTGTCGTCGAGCGAATCATCGTCGAGCAGTTCGGCGTACCCTTGGATGGAGGCGAGTGGCGTCTTCAAATCATGAGACACGTTGCTCATCCATTCTTTTCGACGGTCATCGAGTTCTGCGCGCTGACGTTCATAAGTTTGAAGTGTCTGTGAGACGGCATTCAAGTCGTGGAAGACGGGGCGATAGATGCCAACACGTTTCGGTTCAGCGGTCGAGAAGTCGCGGTGTTTCAGTTGCTGAATCCGCTCGGTCAAGCGGTAGACGGGGCGCGTCAATCGTGAACTGAACAATACACCGATCAAGGCGGCGACGAGCAAATCGACGACGAGTATCCAGAGGAGCGCCTTTGTGATATACGAAAGAACCGCCTGTTCGTCTAACATGAAGAGCACCCGACGTTCACTTGCCTCTGGCACACCGATGAGATAACTGTACGATTCATATTCCGCGATGAAATAGAGTCGGAGGTCGTCATCCATATATTTATAGATTTGAATCAGTTCAATCGGAGAATAGGCGTCCGGTAGTCCACTCGGGGCGTCGATCTCGCTGACGACTCGTCCCGTCTCATCTAAAAAGCGGACGAATGCACCAGACTGGCGAAGGGCCTCGCGCCCCGCTTCTGATACGACAGGTTCACCATCTTTGAGCGAAAGATACGTACTGAAGTTTCGGGTAAATGTCTCTCCGGAGTTGCTTTCCACATCGTCAAGTCCCGTCCGGTCATTGACGAGGAGACCGAACAAGATTGAAATGTTCAAGAAGACGACGAGCGCGACAATGAGGAGGATCGACAACAAATAGCGACCGGTCAGTTTCCATTTCATCATGACCGCTCCTTACACCGTCAACCGATAGCCAAGTCCCTTGACCGTCTTGATATACGTCGGTTCGGATGGATTCGGTTCGATTTTTTCACGCAGACGTCGGATATGGACCATGACGGTGTTGTCCGATCCGAAGAATGACTCACCCCACACTTGCGTGAAGAGCGTCTCCTTGCTGAGAATCCGGTTCGGGTTGCGTAAAAAGCAGGCGAGGAGACCGACTTCCTTCGCCGTCAATTCCAGTCGTTCCCCGTTCACGTACACTTCCGTCTCGTCTTCATTCATGTGAAAGGGGCCGACGGTCGTCTTTTCCATCGGCGCTTCCATCATCGACACTCGTCGAAGCTGTGCCTTTACGCGGAATGCGACTTCTTTTGGGCTAAACGGCTTCGTGATGTAGTCATCTCCACCGATGGCGAGGCCGAGCAGTTTGTCGACTTCTTCCGATTTGGCAGATAGGAAGAGGATCGGAATAGTGGACTGCGCCCGCATCTGTTGGCAGAGCTGATAGCCTTCCCCGTCCGGCAACATGACGTCCAAAATCGCCAAGTGAGGGCGAAACGTCTCGAAGACGTCCAACCCGTCCTTCAACGTGTGGGCGGTCCGAATCTCATGAAATCCTTCCTTTTCAAGCGCGCGTTGAATCAACGTACATAAGTCTTGTTCATCATCCACGATGAGAATCCGTGGCTGTTCCATCGTCATCACCTCGTTCTAAGCATATCACGTAAGGATTTTGTAAGGTACGCGTGAGTTGGGGTTAAGACAGGGGGCGTAATGTAAGGGACAGAAAGAGGTGCTGAACATGGAAACATTATTACAAGTAAAAGCGATTCAAAAGACATATGGGAAAGGGGACGCGACGTTCCGAGCGCTCGATGACGTCTCCTTCACCATTGAGCATGGGGAGTTCGTCGGAATCATGGGACCGTCCGGGGCTGGGAAGTCGACGTTACTCAACGTCCTCGCGACAATCGATACACCGACGTCAGGTGAGATTTTAGTCGAGGGTGACGACATTGCATCGATGAACGAGGAGGCGCTCGCCGATTTCCGGCGTGATCATCTCGGGTTCATCTTTCAAGACTATAACCTGCTCGATTCATTGACGGTCCGGGAAAACATGTTGCTCCCGCTCGCCGTCTCGAAGACGCCGGTTCACGAGACACGCGCAAAGGTCGAGCGATTGGCGAAACGGTTCGGGCTCGAAGGGATTCTCGAGCAATATCCGTACCAAATTTCAGGTGGACAGAAACAACGAACGGCCGTTTGTCGGGCGCTCATCTCGGACCCGAAACTCATCTTTGCCGATGAACCGACGGGTGCGCTCGACTCGAAGTCGGCGACCGATCTCTTAGATACCCTTGCTCGATTGAATGAAGCGGAGACGACCATCATGATGGTGACGCATGACGCCTTCGCCGCAAGTTTTTGTCGCCGAGTCCTCTATATTCAGGACGGACAGTTGAAGAAAGAACTCATTCGCGGCAACGCCTCACGGGACGCATTCTACCAATCGATTCTCGAGGAGCTCGCGAAAGGCGGTGCGGTCGATGACGCTATTTGAGCTCGCGAAGAAGAACGTCGTACGGAATCTGTCGCGATATGCACTCTATGTCGGGACGACCATCTTTTCCATCGTCATCTACTTCACGTTCGCGACACTGAAGCATAGCCATGAGATCAGTGCGCTTGCGGAAACGTCGAAGAAGATCAGTGGGTTGATGAGCACGTCGACGTTCATCTTGATGTTGTTCGTCGCCCTGTTCATCGCCTACTCGAATGCCTTCTTTTTGAGAGGGCGTAAGCGTGAGGTCGGGCTCTACTCATTACTCGGGGTCCGGAAGAAACAGATTGGGCTCTTGCTCTTGTTCGAGAACATCGTCATCGGAGCGGTGTCCTTGGTCATCGGGATCATTCTCGGAATTTTCGGGGCGAACGCGCTCCTCCAACTATTGATGCGTCTGATGGACAGTGACTTGAAGATTGGATTCGCTTTCTCGGCGTCGGCATTCATTGAGACGTTCCTCGTCTTTCTTGCGATTTTTCTCTTCACATCATTCCAAGGCTACCGGGTCATCTATCGCTTCAAGTTGATTGATTTGTTCCATGCGGATAAGAGTGGGGAAGGGGTGCCGACGGCAAAAGGTTGGGTCGCGCTCACGGGCGTCCTCACGATTGGAGTGGCGTACTGGCTCGCCCTTCAGGATCTGATGACGTCCTCTCTGTGGAAAACGCTCGGACTCGCGATGCCGCTGCTCATCATCGGATTGAGTGTCATCGGGTCGGCGCTTCTCTTCCATAGTGTCTTGATTTTCGTTTTGACATGGTTGAAAGGGAAGGAGCATTGGTCGTGGAAACGGCTCAACTTGTTGACGACATCACAGCTCCTCTATCGCATTCGTGGGAACGCGAAGACGCTCACGTTGATCAGCATCATCAGCGCGACGGCGATCACGGCAGGTGGTGCCATCTTCAGCGTCTACTATTACGCGGAAGAGAATGTCGCCTCGTATACACCTTATACGTATGCCTGGAAAGGGGAGGCGGTTGAGGTGGACGGAGCGACATTCGAATCAAGCGTCGAGCAAAAGACGATTCGGACGGAAGCGCAGTACGGAGAGCGTGAACTCGGGGTCATCGATGAGTCGACATACCGTCATCTCCTGCAAGGTCTCGGTGTGGCAGAACCGGCACCGTTCAAACAGGATGAGGTCGTATGGGTCGACCCGTTCTATGACGAACGTTACTCGGAAGAACTCGAATCAGTCGAACTGTCAGGACAGACGGTTGACGTGTCGACGCGTCTTGAAGAGTCGCCGCTCAACGTGATGACGTTCGGCGGGTCGTTCCTCGTTGTGGCCGACGACATGTTCAAGACGATGACGGAACCGAGCGAGACGTATCATGTCGCTCTCACGGAGTCGTTCAAAGATCAGCGTGACCAGTCCGAGCGTCTAGCGGGACTCGGGCTCGAATCGTTCTCGAGTGCGCCGGACGTGTACGCCGAGACGATGGCGATGAACGGGGCGCTTCTCTTTGTCGGGACATTCCTTGGGCTCGTCTTCCTCGTCGCGACCGGTAGCGTCATCTACTTCAAAACGATGACGGAGGCAGAGGATGATCGGGCGAAGTATACGATATTACAGAAAATCGGCATATCCGACCGGGACGTGCGCCGGACGGTGCGCCAACAAATCCTCGTCGTGTTTCTTGCCCCGTTCGCGCTCGGGATTCTACATGCGACCGTGGCGCTCGTCGCGTTCTCAAACTTGTTGAGCATGAATTTCACGATACCAGTTTTCGTCTGGATGGGCGTCTATACGACCATCTATGCGGTCTATTATGGCATCACGGTTCGTCGCTTCATGACGGCGGTTCGGTAAGGAGAGAAAAATATGAAAAAATGGATTGGAATTGCAATAGTTTCGATTGTATTGATCGGAGGGCTAACGCAGGTGGATTGGAATCGAATTGGGAAAGACACCCTGTTCGTCAAAGTAGAAGCGGTGTCTGATGTGGAAGAGACGACACTCGAGAACGGTGACGTGATGAAGCGATACGTATACACGCAACCTGCTTTCACGTCTGATGGGAAGGCGAGGGAAATCACCTTCACGGCCGCGAACAAACTTCGGGAAGGGGCGTACTTACGCCTCTATGTGAAAGATGGAGACACGGTTACCTCATACGAGGAAGTGTCCCGTTCGGACGTGCCGCAGTCGATCACTGAAAAGTGAGTAAAAAAGCCATTCGTCATGACCTTCATGGCGGATGGCTTTTGTCTGTTCAGACGACAGGCGCCTCATAGGCGTTTAGTTCGAGTTTTAATATGTACGTTAATTCATGATGCGCCAATTCAGAGAAGTTCGTCTTTTTGACATGTGTTCGTGGGCGCAATCCGCATTCCAATGCGATGTCGACAATGGTACGAATCTGATTTTCCGTATAGAATCGCTTCCGGCCGAACGTGAATGGGGTCGGTGGCAAGACGTTATCTGTCTCCCATTTGATTAACTGCTGTTGGCTACGCGGGATGCCGGCCACACTGAAAGCGCGGCTCAATTCCTTGAGCGGATAAACAATCAAATGTTGTTCTTTATACGAAATTGGTTTTCCTTGCTCCGGTCGGTATGTGTCCCATTCGGTCGCTGAAAACGTCAGGTCGGCTTGGTCGAAGTCGTGTTGAGCGGAAGGAATAGAAATGATACTTGAGATGTCTAGGCTGTTCATATGATAAATCTCCTTCTTCAAGACTGACTGGTTGTTTCAAAAATGCCCTCCTACGTATCGTACCCCATTTACAAGAATTTAACTGACAGTTTTTTCAAAGAGGGGGAATGATTCGTGGGACTTTTGACGTATTTTTGAACGTTGTCTGCCGAACATTAAGATACCCTAATTGGTATGAAAACTCAAGAGAAGCAGTCAAAATTTGAAAAATGAATAAAAATTCAGACAATTTAGGACTATCGTCACTTATTGTTATAGAAAAATAGAATGAGCACTTTCATCGTGAAAGCGGTTAATAAGGGCGAAGGAGGTGAGACAGATGGCAGCTTATCGAGAAGCAGCGACGATGTTTTATTTGGACACCCGGCGACAAGTCGACGGAAAAGAGAAAAAACAACTCGTTCGCTACGGACCGCTCGGAAGTCAAATGGATGAGGCGCGGATGAAACAGTTCGGTGACTTGATCAAGGCACTGATTGATGTGGAATCCGCTACCTACATCGTGGCCCAGGAATTTCTAGTGTATTAACAGGGAGGACTTATGAACAACCTCACTCGTCTAACAGCCGGTCCCCGGCACGATGAGCAGGTGGTTACATGAGTTGGCCCGAGCTCATCTCAAATCTCGGGTTCCCCATCGTCGTCTCGCTCTACTTACTGCATCGGATTGAGACGAAGCTCGATCGCATGATCCAACTGCTCGAGCGAATGGATACCTCGACCGTATCAGAAACCTAATCCCCTATCGAAAGGAGCCATCCCCCTATGGCTGTCTTAACTGAAAAGAAAGCAACACTCGTCTTGACGACACACCATGACCTACAAACGGCAAAACCGACGAAAAAAGCACAACGATTCGGTCCGATTCGTGCGGATCTCACAGCAGAAACGGTCGATGCGTTCGGCCGCCTCATGATCGACCTCGTCATTCAAGAGGACGCGGACCTTGGCATCATCCGTGAATACGATTTAGTCTAACCCACACCCTAAGGAGGAGAATCATCCATGACTGACACAAAACTTGAAATCTCATTTTTAGATACATTCCATAAGGTCGTACGCTTCCGCTTGAACAACGTGAAACAACCGGTCGATGCTCAGAAAGTAGAAGCGCTCGCCGACTTCATCGTCGCCAACGACCCACTCGCGAAGAACGTGATGGAATGGACCGAAATCAAGATGATTGAAGGTACGCAGACGGTATTGAGTGAGAAATAAGGTCGAGAAGCATCGCCATCGCGATGCTTCTTTTTATTTACATAATTATCTTTCAAAAATCAAAATTAACAATTATATTTAAAGTAGCAAAAAATAAATAAATTAAGGAAGGGTTTGTAAAAAGTTGAAACGATTTTTATATGCCATCATGCTATTGATGATATTGCTTGTGGTGCCAAGGCAGGAGGCATGGGCTGCTTCTGTCATCGAGGCAGGTACGCAACTTGAAGAAACGATAAAAGTGATCCCGCAATCACCATTTTATCTAGATTATCAGGACGGGAAGACGCGACTGCATAACCCGAGAATTCAGTCCACTGTCGTTATCGACTTTCCCGGGAACTTAACGACGCATTCATCTGGTGACGAGGGGAGCTACGGAGGCGTCCGCTCGTGGATCGCCAGTCTAGACAGACAGGAATGGATTGCCGTTCCCCAATATGATCAACCCCTCATCCGTGTCCAACGAGACGGAACGACATCTCGAATCGACTCTTTGGAATCACCACATCGGGCGGAACTCGTCTCGTATGATGCCAGCCGAGACGTGATGCTCTGGCGTGATTCGTACAAAAACGAGTGGGCGTTGACAGATCTGAATGGAACGGTCAAAAAAACGTACCCACTCATTTCAGGACAACGTTTCCTATTAGGGACGAACCTTGATGAATTGATTGCATTCAATACCTCTGACAAGTCGATCACACACCTATCACTTGAGACGGGAGAGGAGCTAGGAAAAACGACATATCCGAATGAATCATTGTCTATCAATTTTGAGTCGAAGACCGATCGACTCTTCATGAAAGGCTCCAATCATTTATACGTTTACGATTTCGCAACCCGAACGATTCAAACGCTCAACTTGAACAGGCAGATCCGTTATGATCTCACATCACTGGTTTATCACGATGGACTCTACTATGGTGTAACGTTTGATGATTCGATGGTCACAATTGATTTAGCGGAAGGTCGCATCACAGAGACGAGCTTGCGCACGCGCAACACGAATAGCGAGTTCGATTTAATCGAGAATGGATACTTCGTACAAGACGACCAGTGGTTGTTGCCAATCGAACGTTTCGGGCAAAAGCCGAAAGAAATGTACACGTGGTTAAAAGCTACTGGCAACTCGGAAGAAGGACATACGTGGCTGAATCATGCCTATCAACTCATGGTGACCATCACAACCGTTGATGGGACCGAACATAAGGTGCCTGTTGCTGAATTGCCGACGGATGTGACACGAATCGAGTCGGCGCAACCGTTCGAAGAAGACTATACGATTCCATCATTTGATCAATCGTTCTCCACTAAGGTCAGCTTCGCCATGCTGGACCATTGGAACTCCTACAAACCGGTCAAACAGCTTCCGCTTCAATTGGACACTACTTTCAAATATGGGGCGGTCGGAGACATCACAGGAACAACGGCGCCGAATGCCACCGTGTATCTCTTCTGTGAAAAAGAGCTGTACAGCACATGTTCAGGCTCTGTCCAGGCGGATGAAACCGGACGCTTCACGCTCTCGAGGGGCATCATCACGGGAGGGCAGACAATAGAGTTGTTTGCTTCCGACTCGCGAGATTACCGTCAAGCAACAGAGGCATCGGTCAAACAGAAAGTCGTTCTTAAACAACCGGTTGTCACGGACCCGACGAAGGTTTTGACATCTACACGAATGGAAGGGATATCCGTACAGACGGTTCCTCACGCGAAAATGGAAGTCCGCCAAATCAACTCGAAGACAGAATATAAAGTGAAAGAAGTGCAGGCAGATGAACAGGGTGTGGCGCAATTGACGACATTTGATCAAAGCCAGCCGTTGTATTATCCGGTCTTCTTCAGAATTCTAGGAACGGAACGTCCCTACGAGATGGCCTATGTGACTGACATCTATCCAATCCCATCTTTCACGTGGACAAAACCACCGAAAACAGGTGACACGACGATTACCGTATATAATGACAAGTTAGACCCGGTTCTCGCTGTTTCTCGTAATGGTAGAGCCGAATCGGCGAAACGCTTGACGAAAGGTCTCAACGTCATCAACTTGAAAGAACCGCTACGCGAAGGCCAGACAATCAAACTCGTTGCGAGCTTCCTTCCAGAGTACACGAAGACGCTCGAGCAAAAAGTAACGAGTGACACACCGAAAGTGTTAGCGGTGAAGGATGTACTCCTTACGTCATCATCTGCGACGTTTACGCTGGCACAAGATCCAAATACCGATACCTATATCCACTACAAGACGCCGAGCGGCACTTCATTCTATTCACGTATGGTCGGGACGAACCGATATCATATTTCGGCAAAACCGGGAACGACGGTCGTCATCTATTCTGCATACGGGTCGAAGAAAAGGACGCTCACATATAAGTTACCGAGTGCGACGATTCCATCGGTGACGTTGACGGACGAACAGACGAAACGGGTCGGCAAGACGTTGCCGAATGCGACCGTGACGCTAAAGAACGGTTCGAAAGTCATTGCAACGACGAAATCGAATGCGAGTGGGTCGTATACGCTCACGTTCAGCCGTCCACGTGCCGGGACGAAGCTCTATTTCGAGGCGAAGTCGGGAATTCATCGCGATGCGAAATCAGTCATCGTCAAGTCGGGTATCCGTCCAACCATCAGCACGGGGACCATCCGTTCGACGACTAAATCGGTAGCAGTGCGTACGAACGTTCCGTATGGCACGCTGTATGTCTACAACGGCAGTAAGTTGGTCGCCAAAAAGTCCATCGGCTCGACAACGACCAACGTCTATATCGGAACGCAGCGACGTGGCACAAAACTGACATTCAAAGTCGTGACACCTGCGAATCGAACGAATCAAACAACTAAATCTGTGTATTGAATAATTTGAAGGCGACTCTTGCAGTTTGAGTCGCCTTTTTTAAGTTTGGTCAATCCCCTTCATTATTTTCTGAAAATTGTCGATAGTATAGGAAACACTGCATGATTGAGAGGGGAATACATAGATGGCATGGAAATCAACATGGTCTAAGGCACTGAGCCGGATCAAACGAAAACCGACATGGACGTGGAAACCGACACTCAAGTGGAAGCGCGGAGAGAAGCGTGAACGCACGGCATCTTTCGGAACGAATGTCGGGAAGAATTTGACGATTCGTCAAAAATTGTGGGGACTCGTCCTCATCTCACTCGTCATGGTCATTGGCGTCGGCGGTTACGCGCTATTTTCAATGAGTGACGCGAACCGTCAAGCGGACGACATCGTCAATAACTGGAACAAAGGGCTCGATTACGCCCACGAACTCAATACGCTCGCTGCGAACTATCGCACGCTCGAGCTCGATCATATCGTCTCAGAGGATGCGGCGAAGAAGGAAGAGCTCATGGCGCAGATGAAAGAGATTCGGGATGAAATCAATACCATCGCGCCGAAGTACGAAGCGCGGGCCGTAAACGCAGAAGATAAGGAACTCTTTACAAACTTCTCGCGGCAATGGGAAATGTATCAACGCGTCTCGGACAATATGTTGACGTTCAGTTCGACAGGCAACACGGGTATGGCACGCTCATACTATGATGCGCAGTCGAAATCGACGTATGATAACTTTACACAAAAATTAAGCAACCTCGTCGATTACAACTCAGAAGGGTCACAACGCGTCGGGAAAGACATGGAACGTGAATTTATGCAGTCCCTCATGGCATTGATTGCCGTGACGGTCGGGGCTGTGGCGATTCTCTTATTCCTAGGTCTCAGTTTGTTACGTTCAATCATCCGACCGATGCAAACGCTCCAGACACGCTTCGATGAACTTGCGACGCAAGGTGGGGATTTGACGATGACGATTCCCGTCACGTCGAATGACGAAATCGCGCAAGTCAGTCGTTCGTTCAACACGTTCCTCGGTACACTTCGCGAGATCATGATCGATGTCGATGAGACGGCAAAAGTCGTTCTCTCGTCTTCTAAAGATGTATCAGCCGAAGTGACACGACTCAGTCACTATATGGAAGAAACGTCGGGAACGGTCGAAGAATTGACGGCTGGTATGGAAGAAACGGCAGCTTCATCGCAAGAAATGAGTGCCTCGACGACAGAAATGGGTAGTTCGATCGATTCAATCGTCGACTTATCTAATGAAAGTGCCGAAACAGCGAACCGTGTCGAGACGCGGGCTCACCAAATGCGTGAACAAGCCGTCGTCTCGAAGACGGAAGCAGTGACAATTATCGAGAAGAAACAAGTCGAATTGGCGGAAGCAATCAAAGGAGCACAGTCAGTCGAAGAGATTCGCGTCTTGACGACGGCGATTCTAGCGATTGCCGACCAGACGAACTTGCTCGCCTTGAATGCATCGATTGAAGCGGCACGGGCAGGGGAAGCGGGTCGTGGATTCGCGGTCGTCGCATCCGAAATTCGCAAGCTGGCAGAAAACTCACGTCAGACGGTCAACGAGATTCGCGACGTGTCGAACACGGTCATTGATTCGGTCGAACGACTCAATGCGAGTTCGGAAGACATGTTGACGTTCCTCAACACGAAAGTCATGGCCGACTATGATCGACTTGAAGAATCTGCGACGCAATATGAACAGGATGCGACGGTGTTCGGTGAGACGGCGAAGACGTTCGAAGGGAATGCGCTCCAGCTTCGCCATATGACGGACAACATTCTTGGGGTCATCCAGGAAGTAGCGACGACCGTGACAGAAGGCGCGGACGGAACGCAGTCCATCTCAGAGAAAGTCCAACTTTCAGTCGAACGCTTCAACGATGTTCAGGCGAAGATGGGCGAAACGGAGAAACGGGCGACCGAACTCTCGAATCGTGTGGCACAATTCAAACTATAAGCACGTATCAGAACCGGACAGCTGTCTGGTTCTTTTTTATATGTGCCCTAAAAAAATAAAAAGATAGGTCAATACACAAATGAATTTCAAATTGTTGGTACAAATTAGGCTGTTGCGTCCGATATAAAAATGGCAGTACTTAAAATAGAAAGAAAAAGAGGTGGAAGAGGAGAGGACTCCTCGTAGTACGTGAAAAAGATGTGGAACACATGGACGTTATCAAAAAAAATCATGGCAAGTGTCGGCTTGATCCTGGTTCTGACATTGGTCGGGATGGCCTATAATCTGTGGACGCTCGATCGAATGACAAGTCAGTATGAACACATGATTTCAAACGATGTCATGAAAATGAAAGCAGCGGACGATTTGGCACTCGGGATGGTCCGCCAGGCATATGGGGTACGTGGGTATCTCCTTATACAAGACGATGAACGAAAACAACAAATTAACCGGGGTGGCGAAGAAAAGAAAGTTGCCATCGAATCGTTGATCGAACTCGCGGACAACGAGTCCGAACGAAAAGAATTTGAATCATTACTTGAATATGCGAATGGGTATGACGATATGGCCGTTCAAGCCATCACGGCAATCGACTCAAAAGACCAAGAAGCAATCGATCGTTTAGTGTTCCGTCTCATGCCGGACGTGACGAAATCGATCGCATCGACCGGTGAAGCATTGCAGGCCGAAACGGAAGAGAAGATGCTTACGATGCAAACGGAACTCCAAGAAGCGAGTCAGCGTGCCTTTTGGTACTCAGTCATCATCGCCGTTATCAGTTTCGTCCTGACGATGGGCGCCGGATATGCTATCAGCCATATGGTGACGGCACCGCTCCGTTTCTTAGCAAAAGAAGTGGACGTGGTGGCAGAAGGGGATTTGACACGTGAGGACCTTCAGGCACTCACGCAAGATGAAATCGGACAATTGATGACCGGCTTCAACCGCATGAAAGGCAATTTGCGTGAACTGATTGACCGTGTCACCCAAAACGCACAGGAGATCACGGCACAATCGGAAGAACTGTATGCGAGCACGGAAGAGATGGCGTCGCAGACGGAGGAAACGACCCGTCTCATCGACCGAATCGTGGACGAAACGATTGCGCAGGCGAAAGAAGCGACGGGGACGTCGCAAGCGGTCGCAGCAGCAGATGAAGGCATCGGTCAAATTGCCGGATCCATCGGCTCGATTGACGATGACGTGTCACAGAGTTTGAAGCTCGCCGAAGAAGGTGGTGCGACGATGGCTCAGGCGAAAGACGAGGTGCTCGCACTCGAGCGGGAGACACGTCGGACGGGAGAATCGATTTCGGCACTAAAGCAACAGTCTGACGAGATTGCCCTCATCACCGAGGTCATCCAATCCATCACCGACCAGACGAACTTATTGGCATTGAACGCGGCCATCGAAGCAGCACGTGCCGGTGAACAAGGGAAAGGGTTCGCCGTCGTCGCAGAAGAAGTACGTAAACTTGCCGAGCAGTCGAAACAGTCGGCGACACAAATCGCTGGGTTGATCGAGTCGATTCAGGCACAATCGAACGCCGTTCTCGACCAACACGTCGTCAGTGCGAAACGCGTCGAGACGAACACGTTGTTGCTTGAACGAGCGACACGCGCATTCGAACAGATTGTCAGTCAGCTCGAGACATCGGTCGACAACACGTCACATATCCGGATCGCCTCGCATGAGATTGCAGAAACGACGAAACAAGTCGCGACGTCCTCTCTTCAAATGTCACAAGACAGTGAAGGGATGGCCGACACGATGCGTACGGTCGGTGAGACAGCTGACGCCCAACTTGCGATGATTCAAGAGTTGAACGGGATCGCCGAGTCGCTCGGGAACATGACGAGTGATCTGCAGACGTTGATTGGTCGATTCACGACATAAGATGAAAGTCCTGTCTCTTCGGAGTCAGGGCTTTTCGTTCACATCGAAACGATTCATCATCTAAAAAGTAGGGAATGAACAACAAGGTAAACGACAAAAAGGAGTGGATGAATATGAAGTATACCGTCATTACAGGAGCCAGTTCAGGAATCGGTTATGAGACAGCGAAGTTGCTCGCCGAAAAGGGAAAATCGCTCGTGCTCGTCGCAAGACGAAAAGAAGAGCTCGAGTCGTTACGTGATGAGATCAAATCCATCTCGTCGGATAGTGACGTCATCATCAAATCGACCGACCTGTCATATAGCGAGAACGTGTACGGTTTATATGAATCGCTCGCGGATCTCGACATCGAGACGTGGATCAACAACGCCGGATTCGGGGATGCGGATCTCATCAAAGACGTCGACCTCGGTAAAATCGAGAATATGATTCGTCTGAATATCGAAGCGCTCACCGTCTTGTCGAGTCTATATGTCCGCGATTATCATGACGTCGAAGGGGCGCAACTATTGAACGTGTCGTCTGTCGGGGGATATCGGATCGTCCCAAACTCGGTCACGTATTGTGCGACGAAGTTCTTCGTCAGTGCGTATACGGAAGGGCTTGCGCAAGAGTTGAAGCAGGGTGGAGCCAAACTTCGGGCGAAAGTACTCGCGCCGGCCGCGACGGAGACGAGCTTCGCGGACCGGGCTCGCGATACGGAAGGGTTCGACTATAGCGAGAACGTCGCGAAGTATCATACGGCGCGCGAGATGGCAGAGTTCCTATATGACTTGCTTGAAGGGGATGAAGTCGTTGGGATTGTCGACCCGGAAGATTACTCGTTCAGCTTACGCGGACCGATTAAACCATATGCCGGATAAACAAAAACATCACGCCGTGCTGGCGTGATGTTTTTTCATGACATCGGTACAGAGTAACCACCCGTGAAGCGGTGTGTCAGGCGACGTGTCAAATATCGCAACCGTAGGCGCCACACATAGAGTTGTGACGTGTTTGGCAGGATGACGTTGTCGACGTATTCCGCGAACATATGGCGGAACATCCGTTCTTCACTACGATCATAAGTCGCACTCCACATCCCGTGATTCTCGACTTCAAGGAGCATCCAAATCATCTCGTCGGTCAGCGGGTCATCGTCCTTTAACTCGGCCGTCAGTGCAGCGAAACGATGGCTACACATGGACGCGTATAGGGAATGGGCATGCGGGTCATGCGGATTTAATGTTAAGTAACCGCTCGCCGTCTTCATCAGTTCATCGACCATATCGAGCGGAATGTCGTCAAACACTTGGAAAAATTCGAGCAACATCGGGACGGTGTCCGGGCCGAATCCGGCAAGCCGGACATAGTTCATGATATGAAGACCGGCCTCGCCATGGAACTTGCGGTCGAAGTAGTGGACGGCAAGGGCGCGATGCACGATTGGGACGTCGGGATAGCGTTCGACGCCACGGAGAAAGTGTTGTTCCGCTTCGAACGTGAATCCGGTGTCTTCACTGACGTACCCTTTCAACATATGAAGGATGTAGTGATCGCCGAGCGCGCTCGCTTTATCGAGCCAAGGTTTTGCTGACTCGGTGTCACCTTCTCGAATGTATGGATAAGCGCGCATGGCCGGGAAGAATGGGTCATCCGGGAACGCAGTCTCGCCCCGTGTCGCCATTTCATTGATGGCTTCAGCGTTATAAGCTTCTGTTAATTCTGCGAGGAGCATCATCTCAAGGAACGTGCGCTGGAACTCTGGGGTGTGTAAATCGATGGTCTGTGTCATAGGGTGTCCTCCTCACAAGTACTGGTGTGGCTCTATTATACTTGTTCTCGAAACGAGGGAGTAGCATCTTTTGCAAAAACGGGAAATGGAAAGTATGGGATGGAAAGGAGGGGGACGGCATGGCGACGTTCTCGGGATATGTAGCAGAAGTGATGGAGGAGAAAATCCGGGTCACGCCGACACGGGAGGCGGAACCGTTTGATGGCATCGTGTTTCATGTGACGAGACTTCTTTTGGACGAGACACCGCTTCTTGTCGGGCAACGAGTTCGAATCGAGCATGACGAACGTTTGACGCGTTCCTTGCCGCCACAAACAACGGCATATCGAATCGTTGTGTTATGATGAGGACGAGGTGAAGGACATGGGACAACGGAATTTTTTATGGCTCGGAGCCGTGATTGGCTTCAGTGCCCTCGTCGTCTGGTTATTGCAAGATGCGCTCCCGTTTTGGGCGTTGTCGATTCTGCTTCTTGCGCTAGGAGCGGTGCTCGGCAATCTCCAACGGCGTTTCACACGTGACGAATAACAAGCACTCCATCATTCGGATGGAGTGCTTGTGTCGTTTTCCTCTTCAACCGGTTCTTCCGGATTGTCTTCGACGATCGAGTCATCCTCTCCATTTGGTTCGAGCGTCGTCGGTTCTTCTGGTTCCGTTGGCTCTTCCGGTTCGGTCGGTTCCTCAGGCTCGGTTACCGGTGGATCGTCTTCAATCGGTTCTTCTGTTTCCGGTGGATCCGTCGGTTCCTCTGGTTCACTCGGTGGTTCTGCAGGTTCTTCCGGCGTCACTTCCGGTGTCGTCGGCTCCGTTTCTTCCACGACCTCTTCTTCGACTTCTTCCTCGACCGGTGCTTCCGGTTCAGTGACAGGTGGGATGACAGGTTGCGCCTCGGGAATAGGGGGTGCTTCCGGAACGACGACCGGTTCTTCGGTCAAATCCGGTTTGATCGGTTCGACCGGTGCGAGTTCGATAGGCGGCGGTGCCGGTGCATCTTTTGCGATGAACGTCCGGATGTCCTGTTCAAATAATGCGGTCGGCAAGGCGATCCCACGCAAATGGATGGCGACGACTCGCCCGGATGCCGAAAGGAGCGGACTGCCATACGCATGACGTGGCAATTCAAAGTTTCGGCTATAGCCGTTCTCGGCGAATGTGACTGTGCCATTGATACGTTCTTTCATGGTTAAGGTCGTCAATGTCTCGTTCTCTGCGGCAATGGCTTGTGTAAGGGTGAACGGGGTGTTCTCCGTCTCTTCGATTCGAATGACAGCGATCAGATTCGTGCGACCGACGACGGTGCCGGACACGGCCTCCCCGTCATGATGCATGATGATATTCGTCAATCCGGCCACATTTGAGGCGGCTGTGACGACATCACGTGAGCTCACCAAAAATCCCGTCCCGTAACTGACGGTGAAGAGGCTCTCTTGCAACAGCTCGAAGTCGACTGGTGTCGCTTCGTCAGCGGACACCGTTTCTTCCCCGATCGGCAAGTTGACCTGATCGGCGAGCGAGTCGGTCGAACGCAACATGTCCGTGAAATAGGCATTTCCAATGAAGGTGACAAAGGCAATAAGTGCGATAGCGAATGGGACGGCAAATAACCAAATCGTGCGACGTGAGCGGCGGCCACACGTCGGACAGATCGTTTTCGATCGTGTCTTCTTTCCGCAGTGGGGACAAGTCACGGGGGCACCTTCTTTCCATAAAGTTCGATGCTATGCTTATTCCTTCATTTGGAAAGAGGTAAACAAATATTTTGGAGGGGTCACACATTATACGTCACATGATAAAATCTTCAAAAGATATAGGGGGAAATCCAATGAAATTCATCATCTTATTTGGTCCACAAGCCGTCGGCAAAATGACGGTCGGGCAGGCGCTCGCCGACAAAACCGGACTGAAATTATTCCATAACCATATGACGATCGACCTTGTCGGACCGTTCTTCAATTACGGGACGCCGGAAGGGAAGCGACTCGTCCAACACTTTCGTCAAGAACTGTTCGAATCGGTCGCCAAGAGTGATTTACCTGGCATGATTTTCACGTTCGTCTGGGCGTTTGACATGCAGGAGGACTGGGATTACGTGAAGAAGGTGACGGATTTGTTCGAGTCACATGGGGCGGACATCTATTACGTCGAGCTCGAGGCCGAGATGGAAGAGCGGCTCGCGCGCAATACGACGGAGAACCGTCTTGCCCATAAACCGTCGAAGCGCGACATCGCCTGGTCCGAGGCGGAACTGAAGCAGACGGCGACGATGTATCGATTGAACTCACGTCCGGGGGAATTAGACGTCGAGCACTATCTCCGGATCGATAACACGAACTTAAGTCCGGAAGAGACGGCGGCCCAGATTCAACAAGCGTTCGACCTATGACAAAAGCGGGTCCCCGTGAAAGGGAACCCGCTTTTGTCATGCCCACCAGTCGGGGCGTTCATAATCGACCAACACCTGTTTTTCGAGGAGGCGTGGCTCGAGGTAAGACGTGACGCTTGGAAGACGATCATCGAGGTCGGCCGGATGGACCATCACTTCGATGGATTCACCTGGTTCGATGGCGTCGAGGGTCGCATGGGAGACGCCGTCCGCATAGAACTGATCACTGAACCGTTCGGTCACCCACAAGTCCCGGCGTGTCCCAAGAGTCGTTAAGGCCCGAAACGTCGTGTCATATTCTTTTGCGAGACGGACAATCACCTCTTGCAGTGCCCACCATCCGTGAATGTGATGGTGGCTGTCAAGATGGTCGAGCGGAAGTCCGGTCGCAAGGAACGCCTCGATCTGGGCTTTCCACTCGAGATAGACGAGCTCCGGGTCAGGTGGTGTCTCGGTCAAGAAACGGCTCGTGTAGCGGAACGTGCCGTCTTCTTTCGTGAGGGGAGCACTCGTATCGGCGAGCGGTTTGCCCCAAGACAAGACGAGATGGACCCCGACGCGGAGCGACGGATGTTGTTTCGCGAGCCGGACCGCTTCCTCGACGGCATACCCGTTCATGATCATCGTCGCCGAATTGACAATTCCATTTAGATGACTCTCCAAGGTGCCGGCGTTCACACCTGTCGTCAATCCGAAATCATCAGCGTTGACCAGGACGAACGTTTTAGGCATTGACGAGACCGAGTGCCTGGTCGAGGACCAGGTCACCTTTCATCATCCCGTACGCCATGTTGTCGATGACCGCGACGGGTACGTCGACAGACGACTTGATTTTACCTTCGAGATAGCGGACTTGAGGTCCGATCAAAATGACGTCGACGTTCGACTGTTCTTTCAAGCGCGACTCTGGAATCGCGTCAATGGATGCGTCGAGTCCACGTGAGGCAGCTTCTTTCCGCATTTTTTCCACTAAGATTGATGTCGACATTCCTGCCGAGCAGACGAGTAAGATGTTCATGTCGTTTCCTCCAATCGATTCAAACGGGTGATCATGTCAATCATTTCGACGGCGAGCTCTTTCACGGTCATCGCCGTCATGAGATGGTCTTGCGCGTGGACGAGGAGGACGCTCATGTCGCTCGTCGTCCCCCGTGCCTCTTCTTGTAACAGCTCCGTTTGTAGTTTGTGTGCGTCCAAGAAGGCCGCATCGGCTTCTTTCAACTTTGCCGCCGCTTCGTCCGCTTCACCGCGTTTCGCGGCAGCGATGGCCTCAAATGCAGATGAGCGTGCATTTCCGGCATGTAAGATAATCATAAATGAGAGTTCTTGAATGGTTTCGGTTTTCACGAAATCTTTTCTCCTTCCTCAGTCGCAGCTTTATTTTTATTGATTTCGGCTGTCATCGCCTTCGCTCCTGCCATGACGAATGGAATATACATCGCTGTCGCAATCGACAAGTTCACGATTTGAAGCAAGACACCGCGGACGCTACCGCCTGTGACCAAATAGCCACTGATGATCGGTGGGGTTGTCCAAGGGACGATGGCGACCGTCTTCGGAACCATGCCTGTCGAGAGCGCGACGTACGAGATGATCGTGAGCGTGACCGGCACTAAGATGAACGGTACGAGCATGATCGGGTTCAGTACGATCGGAAGACCGAAGATGACCGGTTCGTTGATGTTGAAGAGTCCAGCTGGTGTCGATAGTTTGGCGACTTGATGATACGGGTGATTCCGTTGTTTGCGGACGACGATGAAGATGGCGAGCAAGAGTGCGAACGTCGTACCCGATCCACCCATGAAGACGAATGCATCCAAGAATGGTTTTGTGACTGTGTACGGTACATCAAACGCTGACGTTCCGGCTTGGAAGGCAGCCAAGTTTTGCTCGATGAGCGGGAGATAGACCGGTTCGATGACCGAGCCGATGATGTTCGTCCCGTGAAGCCCGAAGAACCAAAGGATGTGGTTCAAGAAGGCGATGAGCAAGGCAGCGGGGAGTGAGTCGCCGAATCCTTGGAGCGGTTGTTGAATTGCTTTAAAGATGACTTCAAATACACTGAGTTCTACGACAAGCGTCATGAAGAGCTGGAATCCTGCGACGACCGTCAAGATGATCATCGATGGGATGAGCGCTTGGAATGAACGGGTGACCCCACCTGGTACACCTTCCGGCATCTTGATCGTCAGTTTCGTATTGATGAGGTAGCGGAACATTTCTGTGACGACAATCGATACGATGATGGCGACGAAGAGTCCTTGTGCGCCGAGCCATGCGAAGTTGAGACCCCAGTCTTCAGTGACCGGTACGAGCATGATATACGAAGCGAGCGACAAGATCCCCGCCGCGAGCCCGTCAATCCCGTATGAACGGGCCAAGTTATACCCGATTGAGAAGGCGATCAGGAGCCCGAGTATCGCGAAGGACGCGTTCCAAATACTACCACCGAGTCCTTGCCAGTTGCCTTCGCCAAACATACTGTTCATCGATCCGACGAAGTCGAGTGAGAGACCACCGATGTTGACGGCTGGGAAGTTGTTGATGAGGACCGCGAGCGACCCAACGATGATGAGTGGCATGACGGAAACGAATCCGTCACGGATGGCGACTAAGTGCCTTTGGGACCCGATGCGTCCCGCGATTTCAATAAACTTGTTCATGAATAAACCTCCTTCTTAAATTGGGGTAAGTACGCCTCGTGCGCTGTGAACAGCTCTTTAAGAAGCGGATCAATCCGTTTCTCGTCCTGGATGAGCGGGTTCATGAGGCAGGCAAGGTAGGCGTCCTCGTAAGAACCGGATACAGCCGCCTGGATAGCGAGCTGTTCAAACGTTTTTAAGTTGGTGATGAGCCCACGGATCGGTAGTGGCAACGCGCCGATGGAGACGGGGCGAGGACCTGACTTTGTGATGACGGCGTTCACTTCGATGACCGCGTCATCTGGTAAATCCCGAATCGTGCCGTTATTGAGCGTGTTGACCGTCTGGATGTCACCGCGGTCGTTGTAAATCGAGTCCATCAAATTGCAGGCAGCGTCTGAATAGTAGGCGCCTCCACGTTTTTCAAGCTCTTCCGGTTTGACGGCGAGATCGACGTCTTTGTATTTCTCGAACAACTGCGCCTCGACTTCTTGCACGACTTCGGCACGGGTGCCGTTTTGTTCGTACGCTTCGAGGTCTTTCTTCAACACATCTTTCGTCTGGAAGTAGTACTGATGATACGGGTTCGGTAACATACCGAGTGACGATAGGAACGATTCGCTCCAACCGAGCCCGACGATGTTCGCCGGCGAATAGTCGTTGCCTGCGTTGAGCGAGGCGAGGACGTCACTCGTCCGGTCCACGCCGTCGACCCATACGTGACGGCCGAAGACGAAGTGGTTCAATCCAATAAATTCAATCGCGACTCGTTCGACAGGCGTCTCGAGGATCTCAGCGACCGAGTTTCGCATGTTGAACGGGATGTTGCAGACACCGATGACCTTCTTATGAGATGAGTGCTTGAGTACGGCCTCGGTGACGATGCCCGCCGGATTGGTGAAGTTGACGAGCCAGGCGTCCGGACAAATCTCGGCGACTTCGTTTGCCAAGTCGATCAAGACGGGGATAGTACGGAACGCTTTGAATAATCCGCCTGCGCCATTCGTCTCTTGCCCGATGAAGCCATGCTTGAGCGGGATGCGTTCATCGAGCGCGCGTGCCTTGAGTCCACCGACCCGAATCTGTGTGGATACAAAATCTGCGCCGACGAGTGCGGCTCTTCGATCGAGCGTCCAACTGAGTGTGATCTCGGCGTTTGCCTTTTCAATCATCCGCTGAGCGAGACGACCGACAATCTCTAGTTTTTCCCTCCCTTCTTCGATATCGACGAGCACGATCTCCCGAACGGGGAACGTTGCCTGTCGATCAATCAATCCTTCGATGATTTCTGGGGTGTAACTGGACCCACCGCCGATGATGACGACCTTGACTGCCATAGTGCCAACTCCTCCTTTTGAAAGCGATTTCTTTTTGTCGTAACAAATATAACAAATGATACAACTTACCGCAATATAAAAAATACAAATAATACAAATAAGTTTTTGTATTTGCATTTGTATGCTTGCTGTATCACAATAAAGGAACCAACCCAACGTAAAGGAGATGGAGGTATGTCGCAATCGACGCTCCAAACCGCAATCAAGGATGAACTGTTGTCCCGCATCAAGAGTGGGCACTATAAAGAAGGGGAAAAATTTCCGACCGAGTACGCGCTTTGTGAAGAGTTCGATGTGAGCCGCACGACGGTACGGGGTGCCCTCAATCAGTTGACGACGGAAGGGTATCTGGTCCGTCAACAAGGTCGCGGGACGTTCGTCGCCGGGAAGAAAGTACAACAAACGTTGTCGTATACGCCGAACAACTATGCGGCCCAACTTGCCGTTCAAGGGAAACGTGGGCAAGTCGCCTTGATCGACATCTCGGTCATCTCGGCATCTGGTCAAATCGCTTCGGTATTTGAAGCGGAAGACAATGCGCCGATTCAAAAGATTGAGCGGATCCGTCATGCGGACGGGGAACCGACGCAGTATGAGGTCTCGTTCATCCCATGGCAGATTGCACCGGGGATCACGAAGGAACAGGCTGAGCATTCGCTCTTCCGCACACTGGCCGAGGTCCACGACGTCCATGTCGCCAAGACGACGGAAGCACTGGAGATTGCCTTAGCTGACGAGAAGGTGAGTGCACTCCTCGATTGTCCACTCGGGTCGCCGTGCTTCCATATCGAGACGGTGACAGAGGATGAGTCGGGACGAGCGATTGAATACTCACGCTCCTACTTCCGCGGGGACAAGACGAGCTTCGTCATCGAACGGGATTATAATTAACAAAAGCGCCCGACTGTTTCGTATGGAAACGGTCGAGCGCTTTGTTCGTTTAACCTGTAACAAAAAGAAATATGGTCATTTTGAGTGGAAATGACTATGTTTAAGGATAAATGAACATGTTTAAACGCGATAAACATGTTCATTTTGTTCTGAGATGACTATGTTTATCAAGGAAATGAGTAGGAAATGAACACATTAGACGGACAAGGGATTTCAAAATATAACTCGAATGTTGTAACAGATGACATGATTCGAAAGGTGACGAAATATGACCGTAACTACATTTGTTGGTGTGTTAATTTTAGGTCTCTTACTGTTAGGGTTGGGAATTCTCTCAAAAGATCGAAGAGAATAAATTCAAGTGAATGAATGACGAGTGGGGGAAGCTAGATGAATGAATGGGAAAAATGGATTCCGTTAGAGTCTATGCCGGCACGTCTGTACAAAGAGTCACTATTGGACGATGGAGATTCTTTGCGAATTATCTTAAGGGGCGAAACCGAAGGGCAGAAATATTCATTTCTGTTTGATGGTCTTGTACTTTCTTATCGAAACTCGGATGAGGGTTCACGATTGAGGATGTTAGAGCATCTGCATCAGCATTATGCACATCTTGAGTACGGGAATTGGACGTTATTCAAAATGAAAAATTCTAGTTATCTGGAATGGTTTGCCCAAGAATCTTTGGAGCGGTATGAGGGCATAGTTGAAGTGGAACACTATGTTTTTCTTACATCAAATGATGTGATTGAAGTGCTATCCGCTGATCCTCCAGCAATAACAAAGATGATCTAGCATAGATTTTATTTGCAAAGAAGGTGTAAGGAATGGCGATTGTAGAGCGTGCTGGATTGTTTTTTGAACTCTTTCCTCGAAAATATGAAGAAAAGGAAGACGATCCATTTATTTTTTCAACGTTAGCGTTATCGGTCGAATCGAGAGGGAGTTTTCATTTTTTTGGTGCTTTACTCATGAAATCGGAGTATGAATATCTGATTTCACAAATTGCGCTCATGTTAGATGGAGAACTGAACAAATTCATTCTCAATCCTGTTGAACCGATTTTTAGTATGACAATTGAACGTGAAGAGGTAATTCTTTATAGGTTCATGCTCCGTTTCCAGACAGGTAAACCACGTGAATTAATCTTTTATATGAATAATTGTGAAATAAATAGATTCAAAGAGGAATTGAAAGAAGAAATGACTCAAATCCTTCCTCCACCATTTCTGCCTTAGAAATGTACATACCGAAACAGTAAACTGCTAATGATTGATTTTCTTGGACAGCCGATTCCAGACTGCATTCTGGACCACCTTATCCTCTCTTTTTTGTACACTAGAACCAGGAGGCGAGAGAAGCATGTCAATCATTGAATTCAAAGATGTGAGTCATCAAGACATCCTGCACCATGTGTCCGGGACGTTCCGGGAAGGACGGATCACGACGTTCGTCGGACCGAGCGGCGCCGGCAAGACGACGTGTCTGAAGCATATCAACGGATTGCTGTCACCGGACACGGGCACGATTTTATTTAAAGGGGAAGACATCGCGGAGATGGACATCCTCGAGCTACGAAAGAAAATTGGGATGGCGTTCCAAAGCGCGCCGATGATTCAAGGGACGGTGTACGACAACTTGAATCTCCCGAAAGCCATCTTCGACGAGACACTTGACCGCGACCGGGCTGCCGAATTGCTCCATCGCGTCGACTTGAGTGAGGCGCTCCTCGACCAACCCATCAAATCACTGTCGGGTGGGGAACGGAGCCGGGTCGCCATCGCGCGGACACTCGTCAATAAACCGGACGTGCTCTTGCTCGATGAGATCACGGCGAGCCTTGATTACCGGACGGTGAAAGAGATCGAGCGACTCATTCGAAAACTGCAACAATCGTACGGCGTGACCGTCATTTGGATTACCCATGATCTCGACCAGGCACGGCGGGTGAGTGACGACATGTGGTTCTTGAAGAACGGGGAACTACTTGCATTTGGGGACGCATCGTTCATCGATGAGTCGGACGATCCGGTCATCCAACGATTCGTCAGGGGGGAAGATTGATGTCATATATTGAACTCGCGACGGCGCTCATCTTCGTCGTCATCCCGCTCGCCTTGACACTCGTCCTACGACTTGGACTCGAGCGTGATATTATCATTGCGACCGTCCGCTCCATCATTCAACTGTTGATCATCGGCTATATCCTGACGTTCGTCTTTGAGAGCGACAGTCCGATCTTCATGCTGTTGATGATTTTACTCATGATTGTCGCAGCGACACAAAATATCCGACGGAAAGGGGACGGGATTCCGGGCATCATGTGGATCATCGTCTTGACGCTCGTGACGATCGAAGCGCTGACGATGGGACTCATGCTCGGGCTCGGTATCATCCCATTTGAGCCGGAAAAGGTCATTCCGATTAGTGGGATGGTCATCGGGAACAGCATGGTGTTGTCGCTCCTATTCTTGAACAAGTTCAAAGACGAGGTCGAGCGGAGCGACGACGTCATCGAACTCATTCTTTCACTCGGCGGCACACCGAAAGTGGCCATCGACCGCAGCTTGAAGAATGCGATTCGCACGAGCATGATTCCGACTGTCGAGGCGCAAAAGACGATGGGGCTCGTCCAACTACCGGGAATGATGAGCGGTCTCATCATCGGGGGAGCAGACCCGATGGAAGCGGTCCTGTACCAACTCTTGATCCTGTTCTTGATTTTGACGACCGCCTCAATCTCGGCGACGCTCGTCGGTTATCTCGCATACCCACGTCTGTTCAACGAGAAGATGCAGTATATCGGACTGACCTATCGGAAATAGAAATAGGAGAGATATAGAAATGGCTGGATGAAGGTTTATTTTCTTCATCCAGCCATTTCTTGTGTATTAAAAGTTAGTAAGACAAGTGAGAACCGAATAAGACTTTCGGCAAAACAAAATATCTTGTTTGAGGGGATAAGTGGATTACATCTTGATAAGTGCCACTAGAGTCTTTCCAAGTTACTTGAACGACATATTCATCCTGTTTATCAGAAAATGTTTTGGTTGTAGACAGATACTCAATTTCTTGGTTCTTCGTTACGGTTTCATTGACATCTAAATCGTGAATGAGTTTACCATTTTTACTCAAAGCAATCGTTTGGACCTCAACTCGGTGGTCCTGTTCAGAATAGATTCTTCCGCTCCAATACCCTTTTGGAGAAGTCACTTCACTGTTGAAGTCCGCTTCCCATTTACCATCCGTTGATTGTCCGAACCATTTTGGGGGCTGATTGATTGAATATGTTATCCAAAGTACAAGAAAAGCGAAGGGGACAATAATGTATATGACTTTTTTGTTTTTCCACATGATCTTTTCCTCAGTTCTTTTAAAATATTTTATGTTAGATATTTTAATTTTATCGCATTTTGATTACCCGATAAGATACAGCATCAGTCACTTTAAAGTTTTTATCGTAATAATTTAAAGTATTGGAAGCGATGTAAATAGTGCCATTGGCTTTTCGATTTACAATTACAGAGTGATACCACCCACTACTATTTTTAAATTGAATAATATCCCCTACACTTGCATTGCTGATAATTGTACTTTGATTAGTGCTTGTTACAGTTTTCATACCTTTTTTTGTCCAATATGAATAAAAGTCAGTGACACGAACCCATGAAGTAGAGGTTTTGTCCCTCATGTAACAACTGTTCGAACCGCTACACTCCATATAGTTATCATTAAACCAGTATGTTGTAGTTTCAAGCATTCCTTTATTTACAGGGGAAGGTTTGCTTTCCACTTTCCCGCCAGCATGAATAGCTTGTGAGACGAAGTTTGTACAATTTAAGTTATATCGTTTGTATTTTGGGTTAGTTTTTTCTGCGTATTCTTTTGCGTAAACTATAGCTTTAGAGGGACTGTAAGTTGACATCGCCGATAAATCAGATGGTTCAGATTTTGTGATATACGATGCTCTGCCCACTTGTTGTTCTTCTTCATTACGTAGTTTAATTTTCTCTTTAAGTTCTTCGATTGTCATATTTAAGAAATGGGTATCCATATATTCATTAGGGTTATCAGATTGGAACAAACTTAATTGATAAAGGTATTCTCCTATATAATAGTTAATTGATTCATATTGAGGATGAACAAGTAATGACTGATCTTGGTGTTCTAATTGTTGTGCCATTAGGTATTCCACATACTCGTGAGTACCTAATTCGATATCGATGTTGTTATTTTTCATGTTATCAATTAAAACCTGTTCAATTTCTTTAAGTGTAATATCTTCTAGTTCTCCAGCATATACCGAGCTATTGCTAGAAAATAATGTTCCTAGAATTAAAGCAAACATAATAGGAAGTGCAAAGAATCTTTTCATAATTTGATGCTCCTTTTTTTATTTTGTTCAAAAATAATGGAAACATTTTCATTCTGCATCCGAAAGCAATTATATTACAATCCGATAACAATTAATACAACTTTGGTTGATTATAGTAACAAATAACTATTAAAATGTATAATTTGTACCTAATCCCAATATTGTATTTCTTTTGATTATCTTCTCTACAATATCAATATATGAATATATAAAATTAAAAATGACACTATATTTTAATGTGTTATCAAAATTAAATAAATTCTGTAGGGTAAGGTTTTTGTAAAGAATGAAAAATGAATTTAGTGCAAGGTACGAAAAAAGCACCTCCTGAGGAGATGCTTCAAGATTAATACACTTCGTACGTCTGTCCAGTCTGCGCGCCTTCGACGCTCTTCACGTAGGCGAGGGCGACCCGTTCACCCGGTACCGCCTCGTAACCACGGAAATAAGGACCATACGCATCGAGTGCTTCGACGAGGACGTTCGGACTGACGTTGTTGATGCGGATGCCCCGTGGCATCTCGATCGCCGAACCGGTCACGAATCCTTTGATGGCACCGTTCGCGAGTGCCGCCGATGCGCCTTCTTTGATGGGGTCGTCCATCAAGATTCCGCTCGTCAGTGTAAAGCTACCACCATCGTTCACATAATCGAGCCCGAGAAGGACGAGGTTGACTTGTCCTTTAATCTTGCTGTCGATACTCTTCTGATTATCCGCCGGCGTCATTTCGGAAAGTGGACCGAAATGCGTGCTGCCCGCCGTGCTGATGACCGCGTCGACGCGCCCGACCGTCTCATACATCTGGCGGATGCTGTCTTCAGAAGTGAGATCGACTTGCACGTCCGCCCCGTTACGCCCAGCCCGGATGATTGTATGTGTTTTCTCCAACTCTTTTGCGACGGCCTGCCCGATCGTGCCGCTTGCCCCGATGAGTAAAATTTTCATGTGAAAATTGCCCCTTTCGTCACGCTTAGATTCCACTTCAGAGTAGCGGATGACGAGGATGTTCGGCAATCAAGTTGCCTCCGGTGGGACGACCGTGCCTTGGTGGAATCGCATCTTCCAACGTCCGTCCACGAATACCCAAATCGAGCTGCGACGTGTCACACGATTTAGTTTCGGTTGAACGAGACGGTACGTCACCAAGACGTGACCTTCCGTCAACGGATGCAGCGTGAATTCGGATAACTCCGCCTCGATCGGGTCGAGCTGGAGTGTCGTCTGATCCCAATTTTGATACAGCAAACGTCCCGAGCTACCGATTTCAAAGAAGTCGTCGGTCAACAGTTCACGCAATCGCTCCGTCGACTGCCTGACTTCCGTCGTCAATAACGCTTCTTCTAGTGTTTGAAGATGATCTGCCAACTCGTTCATGTCACGACTTCCTCTCTTCGTTGATTCATCACGATGACGCCGAGGACGATCAACAAGAGACCGATTCCGTTCAACGCCGAAAGAACTTCCCCGTACACGAACACCCCGATGAGTCCGGTCGCCACCGTCCCGAGTCCAGCCCAAATGCTATAGGCGATACTGAGGGGAATCGTCTTTAACACGATGCCCATGAGGGTGAACGAGGCGGCGAAACTGACCAAAAGGACGGCACTCGGCACGAGATTCGTGAATCCGTCCGACAGCTTCAACATCGATGTCCCGAGTACCTCAAATCCGATAGAAAAGAACAGTAAAAGATAGGCTTTCATGCCGATTCACCTCACACTTTCATCAAGACGAGCCCGATGATGACGAGCCCGATCCCCGCAATTTTTTGACGACTGATCTGTTCTCGGAAGACGACGAAACCGATCACCGCCGTGAGCGCCGTCCCGACCCCGCTCCAAAACGCATAGGCGAAGCTGAGCGGGATGGTGAAGAGGGCAAGTGATAAGAGATAAAACGCTGTCCCATAACCGAAGGCGACCCCGAGAATCGGAAGTCGGCTCGTCGAGGTGGCGTTCACTTTCAACATGCTCGACCCGAACAGTTCCGAGGCGATGGCCCCGACCAAATAGATGAATCCCATATTACGAACCTCCTTGAACCAACTCGTCACATGATTCCCGAATGAGTGTCGCCGCACGGTCCTTGAACGACTCACTGTACCCATAAAGAACGGCGAACCAAAAGCCGTCACAGAGGAGACGAAGTTTTAAAATCGCATCCTGATCGGGCCCATCGGCAGCGAATCGCTCGTTCCAACCGGTCGATACGTCGCTCCAAATCGACTCGCTCGTCGCATCTTCTTGTGAGGAGATGAAGACGGCGACAAGGTCTGTGTCTCCATGATCGACATCCTCCAATGTGGCGAGCGCATAGGCGCGGGTGAACGAATATGGACCATCGGAGAGATGATCACTGATTCGTTTCTCGAACGTCTCGATGGCGAGCTCGTTCATCTGACGCAACAAGTTGGCCTTGCTGTCGAAATGGTAGAGGACCCCGGCTTTTGTGATGCCCGCTTTCGTCGCCAACCGTTCGAGCGACAACTGACTGATGCCGTCCTCTCGAATCATCTGGGCGGCTGTTTGTAGCAACAATTGTTTTTTATTCATGATCAAACACCTCGCTTTACTATACTGACCGTTCAGTAAAGTCATCCTATCAAATATTGATTCAGGTTGTCTAGCGAAATGACTGATGGAATAATGTGGGAAAGGAGGTGTCGTGATGGGTTCGCATTTGATGCATCTCGTCATCGCGAACGAGATGTTCCCAGCGTTGTCAGAGGTGGATGAGGTCGCATTTATGCTCGGAAGTCTTGCGCCGGACGCAACGACCGAAAAAGGGGATTCACATTACTATGCGGGGAGACATGATGATTTGTCGCGTCGCCTCGATTTCGAACAGTACTGGCGTGATAGTGAGGATGAGGAGATGTCATTTCGACTTGGTTACTATGCGCATCTTGTCGCGGATGAGATATGGTTGCAAGGGTTTTATAAGAGTTGGCTGAAGGAAGTCATCGCACAGAGTCCAGAGAAACAGGCAGCCTATTATGCGGACTTTGATGCGTATAATGCTCGGCTGTCGAAACGCCTCGGGACGTTCGATTTTGAACGCTTGAAAGGAAATCCGAAGTTCGTTGAACTGGTCGAAAAAGTCGAGCGGGACGCGGCGATGACAGAAGAGGGGACGTACACAATGTTCTTGCCGCATCAGTTCGATGGCTATGTCGATACGTGTGTCCGCCGCTGCCTGGAGATGGTCAAACGGAAGCGGGCGATGCTCGTATGAACAAGCGATTTGCCCCGCTATACGCGACGCTCGGACTCTTCCTCTTGACGGTCATCACTTTTTTCACGCTGAACGGACGGGTGTTTCCGAATCTCGAATTGATGATGGTCATCTGGGTATATGTCGCGATTGATGTCGGATTGTTCGTCACATTGATTTGGGGATTGTTTTGGAAAGATCAAGTCATCAAAATATACACAATCCTTGCGACGATTGGATTGATGATTCCATTGTCGATTTGGATTTTCTTGTTGCTGTTGGCGAATGGGATTTCGGAGGCGTGAGTCAGATGGACGAACCGAAGAACATTCCGTTTCTAATGCGCCGTGTACCATTTTTTATGTTGTATGCCCTTTGCGGTCCGCTTGCGCTTGTCATCTTGATCATTTACTGGCGAGACACATCGACTGACGATCGAGGACCGTATTTGTTTTTCTCGGTTGTATTCTCGCTGTTCTTCATCACGAAAATCATACCGGACGGATTATTGAGTATCGTGATTTTTTCAGCGACGTATACGTTCGTCTTATTCGCCACCTATATCATTCTCAATCGAAAACGAAATTCGACTGACAATGAGTAACTTTGAAAGTGGACCTCCACTTTCTTTTTTTGTGCGTGCATTTATAGAAAGAAAAATTTTCCTATCCGAATCTTGTCAAATTGGCATTGCGCATCCACATTTTGTTTGCTATGCTACTTGATGAAAACGACAATGATAATCATTATCAATGAGAATGAGTACGTGAGAATAGACATACATAACCAACGCGACTCGTTCCAGATATGAAAATCATTGAACTTTACATACAGAGGAGATGGATGAAGTGGGGAAATTCAAGATTTCACTCATGTTGACGTTGCTCGTCTTCGTACTCGCCGCATGTGGCGGAACGAGTGAGACGAAGAAAGAAGAAAACGTCGACGGCGCAACAAAGACAGAGACGGTCGAAATTACAGACGCACACGGCACAATCGAGGTACCGGTCAACCCGGAGAAGGTCGTCGCCCTTGATAACCGGACGTTCGAGACATTGGCAGCATGGGACATCGACTTGGTGGCGGCACCGATCGGACTCCTTCCAGCGGAGTCACCATACGCATCTGACAAAGACATCGCAGACGTCGGCATGCACTTCGAGCCGAACTTAGAGGCGATTGCGGGAGTTGACCCGGACGTCGTCATCGTCGGTCAACGTTTCGCAGATTACTACGAGGACATCAAAAAGTTGGTACCGGAAGCAGCGGTCATCGATTTGAACATCGAAATCCCAGAGGATTCAGGCACACCGGGTGAGATTTTAGTCAAAGGATTGACGGACACGACGCTCACACTCGGAAAAATCTTTGACAAAAACACAGAAGCCGATGCCATCGTCGCGGACCTCGAGAAATCGATTGAAGACGCGAAAGCGGCATACAACGGAGAAGACACAATCATGTCGGTCATCGTATCGGGTGGAGACATTGGGTTCTCAGCACCGGTGACGGGACGCGTGTTCGGACCGATGTACGACATCTTCGGATGGGTCCCAGCCCTTGAAGTCGAGAAGACGACAGGTGACCACGAAGGTGACGAAGTATCCGTCGAAGCCATTGCGGAAAGTAACCCGGATTGGTTGTTCGTCCTCGACCGTGACGCACCACTTGGTAACGCGGAAGGTGCTGTACCAGCAGAGGACGTGATTGACAACGCACCGGCGCTTCAAAAGACGACGGCTGTGACGAAAGAGCAAATCGTCTATGCCCCGAAAGACACGTACTTGAACGAATCGATTCAAACATACGCAGAATTCTTCAACAGTGTCACGGAAGCGCTCGCGAAGTAAGGTTCCGTCATGCAAAAACCTTTGACAGCCAGGGTTGAGACGATGTCTCAGCCCTCCTTTTCTAGATTGTGGACGAAGTCGTTCATGTTCACCGTGATCATCGTCCTCGGTTTGGCGGTGCTGTCGCTCTTTACCGGGGTGTACGATCTGTCACGGACAGACGGATTCGATATGTTTTGGATCACCCGAGTCCCACGGACGATCGCCCTCATGCTGACGGGTGCGGCGATGGCGATGGCGGGGCTCGTCATGCAGCTCATCACGCAAAACCGACTCGTCGAACCGACGACGACGGGGACGCTCGAATGGGCGGGACTCGGACTGCTCACCGTTTACTTACTTGTACCGGCACCGAGCCTCATGATGCGGATGACCGGGGCGATCGTCTTCTCGTTTATCGGGACGATGGTCTTCTTCTGGTTCTTACGTTCGGTCAAACTTCGTTCATCGCTCATCGTGCCGATTATCGGGCTCATGTTAGGGGCGGTCATCTCCGCCATCTCGACGTTCCTCGGTCTATTCTTCCGAGCAAGCCAGGCGATCGAGGGCTGGTTCGTCGGTTCGTTTGCCTCGGTGCAAATCGGGCGCTACGAGTACCTATGGGTCATCATCGTCGTGACAGTGCTCATCTTCTTACTGGCGAATCGCTTGACGCTCGCGGGATTAGGGGAAGACATTGCGACGAGTCTCGGCGTGAACTATAACCAGCTCATGATGATGGCGACGGGGCTCATCGCCTTATCGGTCGGGGTCGTGGCGACGGTCATCGGGAATTTACCGTTCCTTGGACTCATCGTCCCGAACCTCGTCTCGATGTTCCGCGGGGATGATTTACGCAGCAACTTGCCATGGGTCTGTCTTGTCGGGATGGGTGCGATTCTCGTCAGTGATTTGATTTCACGGACGATCATCATGCCGTTCGAACTCCCGGTCTCACTGATTCTCGGGACGGTCGGGGCAATCGTCTTCATCATGATCTTGATACGACAACGGAAGAAGGGAGGGGTTCGATGAGTACGGTCATGGAACGAGACGGTGTCGAAGTATCAATCGGGGAATTGAGAGAAGAACGTCATGCCTCAGCGTTTCAATCGAAACGGGCGAGCAGGCGCTATTGGCTCTTCTTAAGTGCCTTCATTCTCGGCGGACTGTTGTGTGCGCTCGGGCTTCTACTTTATAACAATCCGGTCCCGATGGACTCTCCGTCATTCGTGCCGGTCGTGGAACGGCGAATCGTCGCCATCGTCACGATGTTGATTGCGTCACTCTGTCAAAGTCTTGCGACGGTCGCATTCCACTCCGTGACGAACAACCGCATCATCACGCCATCGCTGCTTGGATTTGACGCGCTCTATTCGACGATTCAGACGAGCATGGTCTTCTTCTTCGGGGCAGGGGCGTTGATCGGCTTCTCGGGGACAAGCGCCTTCTTGACACAGGTCGGCCTCATGGTGACGATGAGTCTCCTCCTTTACGGATGGCTCTTGTCAGGGAAATACGCCAACCTGCAGCTCATGCTACTCATTGGGATCATCATCGGGACGGGTCTGAACTCGGTGTCGTCGTTCATGCGCCGCATGCTCGCCCCGTCCGAGTTCGATATCCTGCAGGCACGACTGTTCGGCTCGGTGACGAATGCCGACGTGGCGTACTTTCCCATCGTCATCCCGATCGTCGTCATCGCCGGGACACTCTTGTTCCTGTTCTCGAATCGATTGAATATCGTCGCACTCGGCAAGGACGTCGCGACAACGTTCGGGATGAACCATCGGAGGAGCGTCATCTACACGCTCGTCCTGATTTCACTCCTCATGTCCGTCTCGACGGCGCTCATCGGACCGCTCACGTTCTTTGGATTTTTAGTCGCGACGCTCAGCTATCAGGTCGCCTCGACGTATGACCATAAGTATGTCTTTCCGATGGCGTTCGCCCTAGGGTTCTTCGTCCTGACGAGCGCGTATTTCTTTATGTATCACATATTCCAGACGCCAAGTGTCGTCTCCGTCATCATCGAACTGTTCGGCGGACTCATCTTCTTGGCCGTCATTCTAAGGAAGAGGTCGCTATGATTCAAATCGAACAAGTCAAAAAATCGTATACAGACGATGTCCACATCGGACCGCTCACGCTCGACATCCCGAAAGCCAGGTTCACCTCACTCATTGGGCCGAACGGGGCGGGCAAATCGACGACGCTCATGATGATCGGACGGTTGCTCAACTTAGACGAGGGACAGATCCAAGTCGCCGACATGGACGTGTCGAGCACGAAATCGAAAGACTTGGCGAAAATCATCACCATCCTGCGCCAAGAGAACCACTTCGTGACAAGGCTCACGGTCCGACAACTCGCCGGATTCGGGCGTTTCCCTTACTCGAAAGGGCGCCTCACGAAAGAGGACGAGGCCATCATCTCGAAATATATCGACTTCCTCGATTTGACCGCGCTCGAGAACCGCTATCTCGACGAGCTCTCAGGGGGGCAAAGGCAGCGTGCGTATGTGGCGATGGTGCTCTGTCAGGAGACGGAATACGTCCTCCTCGATGAACCGCTCAACAACTTGGACATCGCCCGTTCGGTACAGATGATGGAGTATTTGCGCCACGTCGCCGACGAGTTCGGACGGACGATCGTCACGGTGCTCCACGATATCAACTTCGCGGCGAAATATTCGGATCGCATCTGTGCGATGAAAGACGGACAGATCGCTGCGTTCGGAACGGTCGATGAGATCATGGACGCGAAGATCTTATCCGATATTTTTGAGACGAAACTAGAAATCATCGAAGGGCCGTATGGGCCGATTGCGGTGTATTAAGCCAGGTTAAATCACGGTAACTTTAGACCACAGTATTACCAATACTTCAGACTTTATAAATGAGGAGGATTCACATGAAAATTGACTGGACACCGATCACCAAAGTAGTGGCCGAGGCACCGGATACATACACGTTCCATCTCGCCTTACCACCTGAGTTCACGTGGCAGGAAGGGGCGCACACGCATCTCGCGCTCGAAGGGTTCAACGCCGGGGACAAGCCGGATCGGAGCCTCGTCCGCCATATGTCAATCTCGACATTGCCAAACGAGGGGGCAATCGGGATCACGACCCGCATCAAATCTGAATGCTCAACGTTCAAATCGATCCTTCGCGACATGGTGCCGGGGGACAAGGTTGCCTTGTTCAAGACACATTCGAACGTCCCACTCGAACGGAGTGGGAAGAGCGTCTATCTCTTATCGGCTGGGGTCGGACTGGCGACATTCCGTCCCGTCGTCCTCGAGTACTTGGCGAACGGGGAAGGTGTCCCGCATCTCCATTCGTTGAACGTCGATTCGTCGAAGGCGTATCTGTTTGGTGACGTCTTCGAATCGAACGAGCACTTCACGTCAGAGTTCGTGCCGAGTCGGAAAGACTACTACGAACGCGTAGAGAGGATGGCATCCGACAAGGGCGCCTTGTTCTACATCGTCGGTAGTGACGAGCTGTTGCGCGAAACAATCCACGTGCTCCGGACAAACGGAGTGGCATGTGACAACATCAAGATCGACAAGCATGATTTTCAGCGGGAAGATTTTTTAGGCTGACACTCAAACCGGGGACACGTGCCCCGGTTTTTTCGTGCACAGCTGGACGAAGCGCTCGAAGATGCCACGTCCGTCCGGGGTCCCAATCGACTCGGGATGGAACTGGACACCGTACGTCGGATGGGTCGGGTGTTCGAGTGCCATGATGACACCGTCTGTCGTCTCCGCCGTGATCGTCAGTTCGGTCTCTTGTACAACGAGCGAGTGATAGCGCATGACGTCCATCGACAAGCCTTCGAAAAGGACGCCTGGCACCGTATTGATGCGCGACACTTTCCCATGCATCACCTCGTTCGCCCGTCCGACGACCCCACCGAACGCCTCGGCGATGACCTGGTGACCGAGACAGACCCCAAGAATCGGGATGTAGCCGGACAATTGTCGCACGACCGCGAGCGAGACACCGGCGTCTTGTGGACCGCCGGGACCGGGAGAAAGGATGATGCCACTCGGGTTCATGCGACGGATTTCTTCTATAGTATGTTCATCGTTCCGGATGACACAGACATCACTGAATCGGGCGACATCCTGATAGACGTTATACGTGAACGAATCGTAGTTATCGATGAGGAGAATCATGCGAACACCTCCAAAAGGGATTTGGCTTTATGCAGCGTTTCTTCATATTCCGACACCGGGTCTGAGTCATAGACGATGCCGGCACCGGCTTGGACATGGGCCGTGTCACCTTGGACGACCATCGTCCGGATGGCGAGGGCGAAATCGAATCCGCCACGGACGTCAATATAGCCGACCGCCCCGGCGTAGACTTCCCGTTTCACCGTCTCGAGCTCGTCAATCAACTGCATCGCGCGAATCTTCGGAGCCCCGGAGACGGTACCGGCCGGAAGACAGGCACGGAGCGCATCGATTGGGGTCACATCGTCACGTAAATCCCCTTCGACTTCCGAGACGAGATGCATCACGTTTTTGAACCGTTCGAGCTCGATGTGTTTCGGGATGGTGACCGTGCCGACTTTGGCGACCCTCCCGATATCGTTCCGTCCGAGGTCGAGGAGCATCCGATGTTCGGCGAGTTCCTTCTCGTCTTGAAGGAGTGACTCTGCATGACGCATGTCTTCCTCGACGGTCTTCCCACGAGGGCGTGTCCCAGCGATCGGGTTCGTCGTCACTTTGCCGTTCTCGACCCGGACGAGACTCTCTGGTGAGGCACCGAGGACGATCGCTTCCCCGAGGTCGATGTAGAACAAGTACGGACTTGGATTTTGTTTCCGCAGCGTCCGGTAAAAGTGGAACGGGTCCCCGGTGAACGTCGCGTCGATTCGTTGCGACAAGACGAGTTGGAACACCTCGCCCGCAAGGATCGCCTCTTTCGCCTGGAGCACACGGTCGATGAATTCATCTTTCGGCGTCAAAATCTGCTCGCTCGTCCGGACGACCGGTTCGAGGGCGTGCGTCTCCGGAGTCTCGAGCTGTTCGCGGATGGCCTCGAGTCGCATCGTCGCATCCGTCTCGCTTGTATCGATCAAGATGACCTGTTCTTCGAAGTGGTCGTATAAGACGACCGTCTCATAGCGCTGAAAGAGTGCGTCCGGCAAATCACGCGTCACGGTCGGCGTGTTGGGGATTGGCTCATACACCCGAAGCAAGTCGTAGCCGATATAGCCGACGGCACCGCCGATGAACGGGTACGGGGCAGTGAGGTCGTCACGGGTGGTCCGTTCCGACAGGGCATGGAGCGGGTCGTCCGCATAGACCGTCCCCGTTGCATCCGTCACAGCGTTCCCGTCGACCCGGATCGTCTCGATTGGGTTCGCCGCGATGATAGAGTAGCGGCCGTGTTTGCCTTCCGCGCGACTTTCGAGTAATACCTTTCGTTCACCTTGCAGTCGGTGGAAGATTGCCACCGGTGTGAGTTCGTCACCATTGATGATCCGTTGTTGCATTGAAAAAACCTCCTTATAATGGATAGTAGAAAGGGGATATGCCGATGTCAGTTTTACGACCTGACCAATTTTCAGGCGAAGCGTTGACCGAGCACATCGAACTCGAGGACATGCTGTCACCTTACCTTGGTATTAAATCCGATGAACTGAATCTTGAATATTTTGAGGCTGTTGTTCGTCATGCCCAGCAATTGTTTGATGCGTTGTTCGAAGAGGGTGACCCCATCCGGATCGTTTGGCATGTATATGGACAGCCCGTCAAACCGACCCGTCTGTTCCGTTACATCCGGGACAAATCGGTACGCTTCAAGACGACCGCCACATCGTGCATGTTCGATGACGAACCGTTATGGATGTTCACGGTGCCGGTAGCGGACAAGTCCGCAATCCGTGTGCGACCGCTCCTCGAGGCGATTTGTTATCAAGATTTTTATACGAAATCGAAACCGCGTTTGAACGGAGAATTCACAACGTACCCTCTCGTTCAGTTCATCCACGAACGAGAGGGGCACGTCTTGTTCGTATACGATGACCGCGGTGCGTATATCCGTGGTACGTCACCAGCCCACCTCCAATCGCTCAAACAAAAAATCTCCCCGTCCCACATGCCCAATCGGACATGAAGGACGAGGAGATTCCCCGTGTTGCCACCTTCGTTGAAAGACGCCTTGTCTTCCCACTCATCGCGAACCATCATTCGCTGTCCCCGATAACGGGAGGACCCGTCAGAGCCTACATGTCGGTCTGAACGCTCAAAAGCCCATTCACGCAAGGCACGACACCGGTTCGCATCGACCACCGGCTTTCTGAAGACGTCCCTTCGCGCTACTCTTCTTTCTCATCGCGAGTTCGTATGAATGTTATCGTTACTTTAACGGGATAAAGATGCGTTGTCAAGCATCATTTGATCGAAGCGTGCTCCACCGGACGTTTTCCGATGAACGTGAACGTGATCCCCAATGCCAGGAGGGGAAGGAGCCACCACTTCGTAAAGAAGAAGAGGGTGCCCCGATACATGAACCACTCCATGCCCCAGTAGGCAATCAGTGTGATCAAGGGAGCGAAAGACAAGCGCTTCAGGTGCAGTGCGATGGCGACGCCTAGTCCGATCGTCAACGTTGGAACGATCACGAGTTGCCATAAGAACGGATCGATATAGTCAAACATGGAGCATCCCCCTTATAACGATTTGTATCCTAAGAAGTATGGGCGCCACATCGGGTCGTGAATCGAGTTGATTTGAAGCATCTCGCCCCCGGCATGGATGAAGAACTCGTCATCGAGCATGATGCCGATGTGGGATGGGCCCGATTTGTACGTGCCGGCGAAGAAGATGATGTCTCCGCGACGACCACTCGTGATGCCTGTCCGTTTGTTCTTGAAGTGTCCGCTATACCAATAGCCCGACACGTTCGTGCGCCCGCCGATCTTCCCGGCCTGGTTCGTCGCATAATGGATGAGACCGGAACAGTCGAATCCACCGTTCAGTGGTGACTGCGAGCCCCATGTGTACGGCGTTCCGAGATGTTTCACGGCAACGGCAATCATGCGTTCTCTTTGTGAGGTATCGCGTTTTTTTAACAAGGCATCCTGCTTGATGCGGATGTCTTTCGTCTTGACGTAGACGGGGCGCCAGTCGTACTGGATGAGATACGAGTCGCCACTCTTCCCGCGTGGGTAGATGCGACGTCCGGCATCGAGATAGCCGATCGGACGGGTGTCGTTCGGGTTTGCATAGAACGGTGTCTTCTTCGTCGTCCGGTAGTGGGCGGCCGTATAGACGCTCGCCGGCTGAATCGCCTTCGGTTTCGTCTCGGCGATATATGGGTTCAACACGTATACGCGTTTCCCGGACGGAAGACGAACGTGCCAGAAGTCGGCATCGATCGAGCGGAGTCCGACGAGTTTCGTTCCACGTGGCAATGTGCCGGCCGGACGACCATATGCAACGTCAGCCGAGAAGTACGGTGTCCCGTTGAATTGCGTATAGAAGACCGTTCCTGCCTTTGGCTTCGCGGTCGGTTTCGAGACGGCGAGGTAGCCGGTCGCGACATAGCGATATGCCCCGTTCAGACGGATGCGCGTGTAGTACCCACTCGTCCCGTATGTTTCGATGAGTTGACCGCGTTTTAATGAACCAACCTGTTTCACGACAGAGGTCGAGGCGTATACTTCCACCTCGTCATAACGACTGTAACGCTTCCCGGTCGACTCGAAGCGAGGCGGTTTCTTCGTACTTGTCACACTCGTCGGGACGAAGTAGTAGTTCCCTTTCGTGAAGATACGGGTATAGCCTCCTCGGGTGCCATAGATATAGACGAGTTGTCCACGCTTCAGGGACAAGGTCGTCTTGGATGATTTCATCGTCCGAGCATAGACAGGTGTATTCTTCGTGATGTAGCGCTCACCAGTTTTCAAATATGGCGGTTCCGTCGTTCCGAGTGATGCGGATTCGACGAAGACATATTGTCCGTTGTAATAGATACGGGTGAACAAATCATCTGTCCCATAGATGCTGACGAGTTGACTCCGTTTGAGTGAGCCGACTACGTGTTTCTTGTCTGTGTCTAAATAAATCGATACCTCTTTTTGAGCATAACGACTCCCCGTTTTAGCGTAGCGGGGCATCTTCGCGGCTAATACGTCTCGGTTCATATACACATATGCGCCGTTTTGATAGAGGCGGGCCATCGAGCCATTCGTTCCATATACACTTACTCGTTTGCCTCGGACAATCGTCCCGACGATCTCACCGTCTTCATTCATATATGAAGATGTCGTCAGAACGAATTGTGAGTCCGTCTTAAATGGAATCCGATTCGTCATCGAGAGCGGGATATATCCGATCTCCCCATTCAAATTGATACGCAACTGTCCATCGACGAGGAAGCCGTTCAAGGTTTGCCCGGCTTCGAGCTCGGCGATTGTTTCCCCGTCTGGTTCGGACAAGACGAGCGCACCTGCTTTCGCGTAACGGGTCACAGTCTCCGGGGCCGTCTCTCCGAGGGCGTCACGAGAAACATATGTCCCGTCCGTCGTGAGAAGTAGATCGCCTTCGATGTCGAAGACGTCGACCGCTGTCCCGATGGGGAGTGTCTTAACAAGGTTTCCTGCCTCATCGAGCGCATCTGTTTCGGTGTGGACGTAACGTGTGACGGCATAAAGGACGTCGTCGTTTCGAACGAATCCTGTTTGAGAAGCGATGGTAACAGCCGTATGCGTTTCGGTAGAAGTTGAGATTTCCACACGTTCCGGTTGATTGGTCACTAAGAGAACCATTGATTCGTCTGGATCAGCATAAAGGGTCGTGCCAGCACGAAGCATGGCGTCTGACCCGACCGCCTGTGCGGTAAGCGTCCAAAGTAGGGTAAAGAAAAAGAGCAAACTGAAGATTCGTTTCAATATTTCCACCTCGGTTCATGAAATTTACAATTTTTAGTATATCCTTTATAAATGCGAAAAAGGTTGCATATTTCGATAAAAGGGAAATGATTGAGAGATTCAGCGCTCGGCATTCCGCTCGTTCGTTTGCGGTCATCTGTGCTATGATAAACGGGGAAAGGAAGGGACAACTATGGAGACACTCAACATGAAACAACTTTCTGACGACCGGTCGGCCCATCAGGTGGCCGGCGATCTCGACGCGATGCGGGCGCTCATGCACGACTCGTTCCGATATGTCGATTCGAGCGGGCGTCAGTTCGATAAAGAGACGTTCTTAGACCAGTACGTCGACCCGACAGCGATTCAATGGATCGCACAGGACACGGTCACGTTCGATGAGACGGTACGCGGCGACCTCGCTGTCGTCCAACTCTTGTTAGAAGAGAAGTTCATCATCGGCACGAACGCCTACGAAGGTCGGTTCTGGATGCTTCATCTTTATGTGAAAGAAGATGGCGTCTGGTTATGGCAAGGCGGACAGGCGACGATGATTAACGAAGGCTAAGCGTTCAGGCACTCCAAACAGTGGGGTGTCTTTTTTTATTAAATGAAGGAAATGTGAATTTGAAAAAATTATACCTATTTTAGAAAATTTATGTACCCTTTTGAAAAAGGACAGATTATAATAATTTTGTAAACGATTGTCATTATTCTTGAGGGGGACCCTACTTATTATGAAGCAACCGAAATATGCAGCACTTTTCCTTGCGGGCACACTCGCATTCGGAGGTATCGCGCCTTCGACAATCGTCAACGCAGAAACGACGGAAGACGTTACTGCTCCTGACGCACCTGTATTATCGGCACCATACCACACATCGACATCACTCACGATCACTGGTGAAGTGGCTGCGAAAGCGGAGATCTTGATCAACGGTAAGACGTACGTCCGTACCATCTTAGAAGGTGGCGAGGCCGTCTTCAAGATGTCACCACAATCGGTCGGCAAAGTTATCGACGTCCGTCTCGTCGACGCGAGCGGCAACGTGAGTGACACGACACGCGCCATCGTCGCAGAAGATCCAGAAGCACGTCCTGACGCACCGGTCATCAAACCGTTGACAGAGACGTCACGTGAAGTGCGCGTCGTCGGGGAGCCGGGACAATACGTCGAGCTCTCGATCGGCAGCAGCACGTATAAAGGGAAGTTCGATGCGAACGGTCTCTACCGTCGTGGCATCGCGCCGCAACCGGCCTACTCATGGCTTTCGGCGAAGACGATCACGACGAAAGGCGCGACGAGCGACGTCTCGAAACGTAGCGTCTACAAAGACCGCGTCGCACCGAGAACGGCGACATTGACACAGTCCGTGACGGCGGCATCATATGGTGTCTTCGGAAAAGCCGAGCCGTATGCGACAGCCATCGTCAAGATTGGCACGAAGTCATACACGGCACCGGTCATGTCGACTGGGAAGTTCATCGTGAAGATCCCGCGTCAAGCGATGGGGCAGAAGATGTCACTCGTCATCCGTGACGGTGCAGGCAACGTCAGCCAACCAAAAGCGATCACGGTACAGCACGCGCTCTACAACAACTTCCACCGTGTCTACTTTGAAGGGATGAAGGTGACGGTTCATAAAGAAGTCTTCTATGCAGATGCGACGACGAAGTATGCGGACACGTTCGTACCACTCTTCTTCGGACATCCGTCGAAGTCGGGCCTCGGGTTCCTCCTCAGTAGTTACACAGAGGACGGATCGGTCGCTGGATTTGAGAAGTTGACGCTCCGTGTCGGTCGTGCGACATATTCGCAAAACATCGACGAGTACGATGTCTATTATGACGAGTTCGACGACGGCTCGGTCGAAGAGTCATACTTGTTCGAACCAGATGCGAAACTCATCAGCTTCGTCGACAAGTACGTCCGTCCGGAAAACCGGATCACGGTCATGGTCCAAGGAACGGATTACGACCTCGAGTTCAACTTATCGGGTGCAGAGAAACGCGCATTTATCCAATCGCTTCAATACGCAGGATACTAATTCCTTAGGACCGGTGGAGACACCGGTCTTTTTGGTGAACGGAGTTGCAACATGAAAGACAAGCGAGATCTCATCTATTCGCTCAAACCCCTACCGGTTACACCTGTCTCATCGAATCGATTCATGTGGTGGATGAAAGCATTTCTTCTATTATTAATCCTCGGCTGGTGCATGACGATGCTGAACATCGTAAGTGAAAACTCGATGGAGCATTACCTGAAAAGGGAATACGGTGTCGAGCAGATCTATTATAAAGAAGAAGGACGCTTTTATTATGTAGTCGATCGCCAGTTCAAGTTCGAACGGTTCTCGAGCGCGACCGAAGACCACGGGTACTTACGGATCGAGCAGATCGACTATACCGACCGATACGGGAACAAGGTCGACTTTCGCTTCATGAAAGTCGCAGGGCTCTTCTTCGACCAAACCGACCACGAGACGAATCTGAAAGTGCTCGAACGTAAAAAGTTGAACAACGAACAATTATTTGAAGAATGAATCGAAATGTTTTAGAAATCTTTTTGTTACATTTTTGAAACATAAACCGATAAATAACGTAGAACAACGTGGAGCCAAACGCTTCACTATTTAGGAAAAGAGGGAAAAAGGTATGAAACAAGCTTTGCAACGCCTCGTTGCATTTGTATCGGTCCTCGCGCTCGTCGTGTCGCTCGTCCCAATGCGGACGATGGCAGCAGGTGCGGCCGATGTGAGCGGGGCCACTTTACTTACACCTGGACAGACTGTCGACTTTACGACAGGAACGGACACGGTGAACACATATTGGTACAAGATGGAGCGAGAAGCTTCATCTATGACACATATGGAGATTACGATGGAAGCGTCAGCCGTGACGAACATCTCAGTCTACCCGAGTGCTGAAATGGCAGCTGCTGATGAGACGTTCGATCGCTACCGGGCGAGTGCTGCACCGGACGCAGAGACGTCAGTCGCAAAAATCCAATTCCCATACGCATGGGAAGGTCCATACTACATCAAAGTAGAATACATGCCACTCGAGACGATCGATGAAGAGGGTGCGGTAACTCCACCGACGGCAGCCGATGTCTCACTTGGTTATAAATCAGTGAAACTCCCAGTGAAATATGAAGAAGGAAACGGAACGATGTGTCCGGTCGAATCATTGCTCCCGATGCCAGAGGATGGCGGGTTGCTCGAGTTGATTCGTCGCCTGCAAGAAGAGATTCTTGGTGCGTCGGAGGCGGGACGTCAGTTGGAGGCCCTCTACTATAAGTCGTCCCCGTACCTCGTCCGCAAATTAGCATTTGACAAACAGAAGCGGCAAGAGGCGTTGACGGACCTTCAGACGCTACGTCCGCTCATCACGTCACTCGTCAACAAAGAAAGCCACACCATCACGAAAAATGAAGCGGCTGCAATCAACCGCATGCACGCTTTGGTCAAATCAAGTGTACCGAGTGGAATCAAGTCGGAAGTGAATGACTTGGCTACATCGGTCGATATGACACGCCTTGCCGGTTCGACGGTGGAAGACGTGTTCGCTCAGATTGGAATGGAGCTTCAAACGGTAGATACACCACGTTATATCGTTAAATACAAATCACAACCATCGACATCGATCGGCAAGATGAATGCCATGACGGACGTCTCGGCAGAACGCATCTCGATCGGTCGTCCGGGCGACTACTTCGCGCTCGTTGATGTTGAGTCGGCAAGTACGAAGATGCAAGCAAAAGCGAAAGCGACATTGAACGCCGATTCGAACGTTGAGTTCATTGAACCCGTTCAGACGTACAAAGCGTTCGCGACGGATTCGAGCTATGAGTATCAATGGGCAATCAACGAGAAATCGGTCCTTCAACCGATGAAATATGCAGGTGTCGGGCTGGAAGGCTATGAGGCACTCCGTCTTCCAGGTCGTTCAATCAAAGTAGCCGTACTCGATACAGGTGTGGATGATCGTCTGCTCGACTTTAAAGGAAAAGTCGATGTCGCGAACGGAAAAGACTTCACGGACCCGAATGGGGATGGGAGCTCTCGTGATGGGAACGGTCACGGGACGCACGTTGCCGGTGTCATCGGAGCAGTACGGGACAACGGTGTCTCGATGCGTGGAATGGTACCGAACGTATCCATCTTGCCTGTTAAAGTACTTGGTGCAGACGGGACGGGAGATACGGATCAAATCGCACTTGGCATTAAGTATGCCGTCGATGCGGGAGCAAAAGTCATCAACATGAGTCTCGGTGGCGGTGAAAGCCGGACGATCGGTTACATGTTGAAGTATGCCTATGACCGCGGTGTCGTCGTCGTGGCGGCAACGGGGAATGAAAGTGAACCGGAAGTATCTTATCCGGCTTCTTCGAAGTATACGATCTCGGTCGGAGCGACGAACTCGCTTGGAATCGTGACGGATTATTCAAACTATGGGTTTGGTGTCGATGTCGTGGCACCAGGTTCGAAAATCGCGAGCCTTGTCCCAGATGGGAACGTCGTGTATTTGGACGGGACGAGCATGGCGACGCCACACGTCACAGGCGTCGTGGCACTCTTGAAATCACAACACCCGACCCTCACGGTCGAGTCGATCCGTACGCTCTTGCAACGGACGGCTGACCCGGTCGCCTTCTCAGGCGGAGACGTACCGGAAATACCGGTAGACCCGGAAGACGATTGGGACTTTGAAGAGACAGGTGTCTCGTTCACGTTGCCTGTTTCGTATTATGATGTATTAGGTGGTTACGGCAAGGTGAACCTTCATCGCGCCGAATCGATGCTTCGCTTGAATGCGAACCGTGCGGTCGTGGCGGAAAATGCGGCGAACTTCAAAGTGAACGTGAAGTCAGGTACGGTCGTCTCCGTTTATAACGGCGATCAAGTCGTCGGACGCGGGACGGCGAAGCAAGCCGTCGCATCGTTTAAGATGAAACCACAATCTGCAGGGACGGTCTTGCGTGTCGTCTACACGAACGGCAAGTATCAGTCGACGGAACGGTTGATCGTGGCAGCAGGCAAGCGTCCGGCCAGTCCGTCGGTCACAACGCTCCGTGCTGGCGCGAGAGCGGTGTCTGGTAAAGCGACACCGGGTATGACGATTGTCGTTCGCAATGCGCAGCGCCAATTGTTCGGGACGGCGATGATTCGTCCGGACGGCACATACAGTATCAAGACGCGGGCTCTCCGCAAAGGAGAATCCATTTACGTCCACGTGGAAGATTTGAACGGCCGTGCCGGACAAATGACACGCGCAATCGTCAAATAAGCTAGTTCCAACAGGAGACGGGGATGCCGATGGGCATCCCCGTCTTTTTGCATAGGTTGCGAGTCGCTGTCGAGAAGATCAGACGAGGTTCGGATGATAGAAACGTAGATCGTGAAGAAAAAACGGCGTCAGGTGGATACGATTCGCCTGTCATCGGGTAGGTCGAAAGTCCTCGGAGGACGGGAGAAGGCTGAAACGAGAGGCGCAGATGAGATAAATGGAACACATCTAATACTTTTGGATAACTTTGGTTTTGTTAAACAGGTCAATGATTTTATGAGTTGGAAATAACTAAGGTAAACATTGGACTTTAAGAATCAATATTGTAAATTAAATACTAAAGGTAATTAATGGTATAAAAATGGTTTTCAGCAATCAAAACCGATTAAATCGCTTTAAATCAACAAAAATCGACGCGTTTCGACATTTCCAAAAAAGGTAAACTTAAAAATGAATTAAACTAAAATATCCAAAATTCAAAAACGTTACCATTTTTGCGAAAAAAAACGCTTGTGTCGCTTGGAAGTGTTATGTATATTATGGATGTAAGGTTTTCCAAGAACAGTCTTGGTAAATTGTTCAAGATGATTCTTGCAAAGACTTCTATCGGGGGAGAACGCCCGGTCTACAGAAGAGTCGGTTACATAATCATTAGTACTTTATTCATTGTTATGGATACATGACTCCGAACGAGATCGGTTGGGCGAGGACGGTAGAAAAACCTATCTACCTAAGGGAGGATTTACATCAAATGGCTAAGAAGAAACAATTCGTTACTGCAGCGGCAGCGTTCGCAGTAGCAGCATCAGCAGTAGCGCCTGCAATCACAGCAGACGCAGCATCATCAACAGTCCGTCTTTCATCGGACTACGTACGCGGCGGGGACCTCGACGCGGCACTTGACAAAGAGTACAAAGGTAGCGAGATCTACTGGTACAAATCGTCAATCGACATGAACAAACTTGGCGTGTTCCAAACTGCTAAAGGTTTTGTAAAAGGCCAAGGCATCCGCGTTGAGAAAAAACTTCGCGTTTTGAACCACGCACAAGATATCCAACCTGAAGAAATCGTCCTCGAAGAAGGCGTTCCTGCATCAGGTCTTCGTATTCAGCCAGTTCTCTTCGCAGACGGCGTGAAATACAACAAAGTTGTCACATACGCTGGTTTCTCAACTGAGAAAGCTGGAGAGTTCGAAGGAACATTCACTTACTCGAACAAAGCATTCGGCGTTGTAACAAAAACAGTTAAATACAAAGTAGTTGCTTCGAAAGTAGAACTTTCTGAAGTGAAGAGCGAAGTTATGGACGACGTTCTCTCAGTAACTGCTGACGTGAAAAACCTCAAAGACGGCGAAAAAGTTGAACTCGTTGTGTACGCTAACCGCGACATGAACGCAGCTCTTCCAGCTGTTCAAGCAGAAGTTAAAGACGGAAAACTTTCAGTTAAGTCTGGTACACTTCCTGCAGGTAACCACTCATTCATCCTCCGTTCAGGCGAAGTGAAGACTGACGTTATGAATTTTGTTGTCGAAACACCAATGGTTAAAGAAGTTAAAGCGATCAACCTTAAGCAAGTTGAAGTTAAATTCAACAAGGAACTCGACAAAGCAACTGCAGAAACAAAGACTAATTACTCGTTGAAAGTAGGTTCAACTACAGTTAACCCAACTGCAGCTGAAGTTACTTCAGAAGGCACAGTTCTTCTTACCTTTGCTGAGCAGGGACAATCAACAGATGCAACGCTCACAGTTAAAAATGTGAAGACTGCTAAAAATGTAGTAATCGCTGATGCTACTAAAGATGTTCGTTTCCTTGACATCGTTGCTCCAACTGTAGGAGAGATTTCAGTAGTAGCTCCACGTATTATTCGTGTGAACTTCTCTGAACCATTAAAATCAGCACCTACGTTCAAATTGAACAACGGTCAAACAGCAATCGTTTCTACAGAATGGGTTGAAGGTCAAGACTACGCAGACCTTACAATTGGAATTGATCCTGAAAACGGTTCATCACATTCACTTGAGATTTCTGGTGGAGCGGATTACGCTGGATTCAAGATTGATGCTGTAACGAAAACATTCGTTTACCAAACAGATGCTACTGCACCTAAAGCTATGATTTCAAAAGTTGTTGATAACAACACAGTTGAAATTAAGTTTGATAAAGAAATCAATGCTTCGACATTGACTTCAAACCTTGAAATCTTCCACACTGTTAAAGGTGCGTCTGGATACAAAGCATCAGCAGTGACATCACTTAAATCTGGTACTAATGACACGATTGTAGTTGACTTCCCAGTAGTGTTCCCTGAAGGTCAAGTGAAATTCTTCTTGGGCTACGCTGACGATAAAGACACGCTTGTTCAAGATAAGTGGGGCAACAAATTTACTGCAACTGAATTGTCTGCAGTGTATGCAGCTGATACTGTAGCGCCTACACTTGTATCTGTTGAAGGTAAAACTAAAACAACAATCGAACTTAAGTTCAGTGAAGAAGTGACTGAAGCTTCAGCTAAATTGGCGGGTAACATTGTTCTCACTGACGCTGACAATAAAGTTGTTGCACAATCTGCAACACTTGGTGAAGATGGCAAAACAGTAACGTTGACTGCAACTGCTGACCTTGCTGGTGGAAACTACAAAGTGACTGTGAAGAATGTTGTCGATGCTTCAAACAATAAGATTGCTGAAGTTTCACGCACATTCTACGTCAATGACATGGTTGCTCCAACAGTGATCGAAGACGCTGACCTTTTAGCTGGAAACAAAAAAGTTAAAATTAAGTTTAGCGAAGCGATGAACGCTGCTTCAATCACAGACAAGTCGAAATATAAACTTGCTGACGCTGACCTTGATTCTAAAGTGACAATCACAGCTGTTGATGGTAACAAAGCAGTTATCCTTGACTTCTCTGCTACTAATGAAACATCACTTGCTGATGCTAACATCACGGTTGGACGTGTAGCAGATGCTACTGGTAACTTAACAGCTAATTTCTCAAACCCTGTTAAGGTTGCTGCAGCTCAATCTACTGTCGCTGCTAAAAAAGTAGAAGTTACTGCAAAACGTACTGTAAAAGTCTACTTTGATGAAGTGATCACTGGTGCAGTTGCAGGAGATTTCATCGTAAACGATGGAACAAAAGACTTAGGTACAACTAATCTTGTTAATTCAATTGTTGATGGCAAGTCGGTTATTACACTTACTGTAGACGGAGACTTAGCTTACGACGCAGCTGGAGTTACAGTTTCTTCTGCAACTGAAGTAAATGCTAAAAACAATGATGGTCTTCTTGTAGCATTTACTGATAAAGTAGCTGATGACAAGTTCGCACCTGAAATTAGTGTTGCTGAATTTACCGATGGCGTTGCTGCAAACGATCAAGATCTCTTGGCAGTTAAATTCACGGAGTCACTTTACGTTCCTTCAGTTCAAGATTCAGACTTCACAGTCGCTGGCCGTGTGATTGAAGAAATTTCAGTTGATGCTGATACAAACACAGTGACATTGAAACTTAAAGCTGATGGAAATGCTGATAGCGCTACACCAGCTTCAGTCTCAATCGTAGGATCTGTTGAAGATGCGAAACGTAACGCTAAGACTTCACAAGTCTTCACAGGGATTATTATTAAATAAGAATGAAACGCTATCCGTATCCTCGAGGTTTGAACGACCTCTAGGATACGAACCGGATGACGACACAAACTAGTAGTCACTCTGATGATCTCTTAGCCCCCCTTCCATACTGAAGAAGGGGGGGTTTTTGTGCTCATTATTTTCGAGGTAAAGGAATAATTAAATGCTAACAAAATTCATAAATTGGAATTTTTGTCTGTTGGTGAAAATTTAGTAACTGTATTTACGATTCTGTAAAAGCACCGGGACGTTATAAGAAATCCTTAACACTCACATGTGGAAAGTACTATGTTTCTTTGAATCGTGGTTATTGGAAGAGTGATAATGGGAAGTAATTGTTGAAAGTCACTTCTACACATCTCTTGCCAACCGTATCAGTAAATAAAGTTACAGTTGGCTCGATGAAAGTGAGTAGCAAGACCGAGAAACGAGCGACCGTCACGATGACGATTGGGAAAAAGTCGTATAAGCGAACGGCTGATGCGAAAGGGAATTACTCGTTCTCGATCAACAAACAAAAAGTAGGGACGTCAATCAAGGTGACGAGCAAGAATAAATATGGCTCTTCGATAAAATCGATTAAGGTCAGCAAATGATGACAAACCACACTTTTCAAATAGAGAGGTGTGGTTTTATTATGTCTTATCATCAATCACCACTTGAAATTGGATGATCGCTTAATGATGTTGCCATGATGTAGGTCTGTAATGACTCGTAACTTGGTGTTATTCATGTGAATGAATATGTAGAAACTATCTAATGGGGGTAATTGGTGATAAAAGGGTATAACTATTAGAGGTAAAAATCTTTGTGACTACTCCAACACATCCGTTACCATAAAATTAAAAAAACAGAAATCGTTTTCATATCTGATGTGCTAAGGTTGAGGCGTAAGACTTCACTGATAATGGCAAAACTACGCGAAAGCTAGTGACGCAAAGCTACAGGGCCTGTAAAATGGCAGCCAGTTTCCAAAGGAGGTTCGTCTCGTGAAGAAATTCTTCGCAGGGATATTGGTATTGTTGTTCGCACTGATTGTGGTGCGACCTGACACCGCTGACGCCGCAAGTGCGCGTGTCGATACACAGACGGGGAAAGTTGAAGTGTACGTCTCGAATCATGATACAGGAACGCTCAAGTTCGAGGTTCGACAAGGGGAGCAGGTTCGTACTTACGATGTCTATAAAGGAATGAATCATTTTAACGTCAACTTCGGGAATGGAGATTATACGTTTATGCTTTATCAGTCATCCGATGGGAAACGCTACAAACGTGTCTATCGTCTCCAAAAAACGGTACGCCTCTCTCATTCGACAGCACCGTACCTCCATTCCATTCAAAATGTCTCCATCGATTCTGCGACGTCGCGTCTCGCCTCGTCGTTGTCACGTTCATCATACTCCACTTCGACGCAAACGCTCGTGACGAGCCGTCACGTCAATCGACTCATTGACTATGACGACAACAAGCTCATGAAGCTCTCATCCACATATCTGCCGGATAATGCCGAAACGATTCGGACGAAACGGGGGATTTGCTACGACTTTGCGTCCTTGAACGCTGCACTCCTTCGTGCCCAAGGCATCCCGACCCGGCTTGTCATGGGAACGGCGAAAGGAATCAATGGCTATCATGCATGGAACGAGGTGTTCGTGAACGGAAAGTGGCGTGTCATCGATGTGACGCGTGACGTGACCGAGCGACGGACGACGACGTACCGCGACGCCTCTGACTATCGTGCCACACTCTATGATTGAATGACGACCAAGGTCCCTTCCTGAGAAGGCGGCCTTTTTTTGGTATGTTCTTTGAGGCGAATCTCCTTGTTCCACGTTTGTGATGTCTGCAAACAAAGACACAGGAGGAAACGCACATGAAACGATGGTTATCCATGGTCTTGACCATGTTGCTCGTCGTGCAGCCGTTCGCTGTCTCACGGATGGCGTATGCGGAAGGGGACCCGGTCATCACGGACCCGCAACCACCGGACAATCCGGTCATGACAATCACCGACAATATTTTGGACGCGTATACGATTCGGACGACCACGACGGAAAACGTCGAGGTGAGTACGGTCACGACGGACTCGATTGTCGAAATCAACTACAACTGGTCAATCCCGAACGGGCACAGCTACACGGACGGATCGACGTTTACGTTCCAGATGCCGAGTGAGTTGAAGGTGTATGACGCGGTCACGAATGAACCGCTGAACTTCAACGGTCAGTCGATGGGGACGTATTCGCTTGACCTTGATGGTACGGCGACGATGACGTTTAACGACAACGTCTACAAGTACTCGAACATCCAAGGGACGATTCAAGCCCTGACACAAGTGAAAGAGACGACCGAGATTTCAGAAGAGCGGACGGTCACGATCACCCCAATCGAGAACAAGCTCTCACACACGTTACCGGTCGGATTAAAAAATCCAGGGAAAGACATCACGAAAGCCGGTGTCGCCGACCGACCGTATAACCCGAGTTCCATCGAGTGGACGGTCGAGTTGAACAAAGGGCTGAAACGGATTGAGAATGCCCGTTGGACGGATGTGATTCCTGCTGGCCTGGCGTATCGCGCCGACAGTATGGAAGTAACCCGGCTCGTCATGGCGATGAACGGGAGCGTCATCCGTGAAGAACCGGTGACGGGTTTCACCGTCGACACGACGGATGGTCTTGCTATCGACTTCGGGACAATCCAAAATGCCTATCGTCTCACGTTCATCACGGACATCGTCGATGAAGAGGTGGCGACATTCAACAACGTCACAAATCTCGAAGGAACATCCTTCTCTAAAGCAACGGCCTCAGCGACGGTTGCTGCTGGGCGTGGGACGGAGCTTGAGAAACGGACTGCAGGCTATGACGATGTCAATCAGACCATTTCTTGGCAGTCAGACATCAACTTCCGTCAACGCACTTTAGGCTCGCTCGCGGTGAAGGACTTGTTCACCGACACGCATGAATTGGTCGACCTCACGTTGTATGAAGTGACGCTCGATGCCAATGGGAACATTTCGAATCGAGTGGAGGTTCCTGTGACGACAAGCAACATCACAGACACTGGACTCGAAGGATTTACGCTTGACCTTCCGAAGAACGGGACGGCGTATCAGCTCGACTATACGACACGTGCGAAGAATCGTGTCGTTACCTCAGGTAGTGTGACAAACACAATCGAAGTGAACGGCTGGAAGAAGTCGGCGACACAATCAATTGGACAAGCCGTCTTGCGAAAGACGCACAAGGCGCCCGATTATGCGGCGGAAACAATCGAATGGTCGCTCGAGTTGAACCGGGACAAGCGTGTGATGAACGATGTCGTCATCACGGACACGTTCCCGAACAACGGATTGACATTCATCGGAGATTCGCTGACAATCAGCGGATTGACGAAAGGAACAGACTATACGGTCACGCCTGACGCGAACGGCTTTACCATTCGCTTCAACGTACAATTGATCGACACACATAGCATCACGTATAAGACGGCGTTTGATTACCGCGAGCGTCTGGACGCGAACAATACGAGCTTCATCAACGAAGCGACCGTCGAGTGGGTCGATGAATCATCGAACGGTCGTACGGTGACGACGACGGATTCCGTCCAACCGGCATCGAACACGCGCAACAATGGATTCAAAGGTGGCACGTATAACGCCGTCACGAAGGACATCACTTGGAAAGTCGGGATTAACTATCATGAGTATGCGACGACGAACCTGACCGTCACCGACACATGGGAAGGGACGCAAATACCGGACAAGGATTCCTTCACCGTCGCGAAGATGACGCGCGGTAGTGGGGCGAATGCCTACTCCATTGATGCGACACCAATCCCATCGTCTGCTTACAACGTCATGTGGAGTGAGACGGGCTTTGTTCTGACGTTCAACGAACCGACGAGTGACGCATACGTCATCTCGTATGACACGAATATTGGTGATACGAAAATCGCACCGTCGTACAAAAACACGGCCGTCGTCACAGACGGGGCGACGGAGCTCGGGAACTTGCCGGCGACGGTGACGGTTCGTCATGGTGGCGAATACAACGAGAAGCGAGGCATCCAGCAAGGGAAGCTCATCGCCTGGACGATCGACATCAACTTCGGACAATCGTCGTTACAAAACGTCAAACTCCGTGACGTCCCATCGAACAATCAGGACATCCTGCTTGATTCGTTGAGCGTCTATGAGACGACAGTCGCTGCGAACGGTACGGTCACGAAGGCAGGGAAGCTGTCGACGGATGCGTACACGGTCCGAGCGATCCAAGAGATGGGGGAGTTCGAACTTACGTTCAACAATCCGATCGATCGCCCTTACATCTTAGAATATGACTCGTATATCCTGGCTGCGGTCGGGACGGATATCACGAACGACGTCTATTTGACGGCGGACGAGGTCTCCGAGAACACGACGACGAAACAATCGAAGGTCCGAGTCGCCCGCACGTCCGGAATGGGGACGGCGAGTGGAGAACTCGGTGAATTGACGATCACGAAGACGGATGAGTTGAGCGAGAAGAACTTGAGTGGGGCCTCGTTCGACTTGATCGATACGGGTAGTGGTCGTACCGTCCGTCGTGGCACGACAGGAACCGATGGAACATTGACGTTCGGTCGTCTTCTTTACGGGGACTATCGTCTAGTCGAAACGAAAGCGCCGGACGGTTATTTGATTTCGACGGCGTCTCGAAACATTACCATCGCGAAAGTGAAGGAAACGACGACCGTCAAAAACAACACGATTCGTCAAGACGTCGAATTGACGAAGACGTCGACTTCCGGCAAGGTGCTCGAAGGAGCAGAATTCACGTTATATGACGCTTCAGACAATATCGTTCGTCAAGGGCTTGTGACGGACAAGGACGGTAAGATCACCGTGAACGACCTCGAGCCGGGTATGTATGCCTTCGTCGAAACGAAAGCGCCGACGGGTCATCTTCTCGATGCGAAGAAGCATGGTTTCTCTATCGTGAAAGACCAACTGACAACAACAAAAGTCGGTGTACAGAACCAACCGTTCAAATCAATCGAATTGACAAAAGTCGATTGGAAGACGGGCTTGGCGCTACCAGGTGCCGTCTTTGACTTGAAAGACATGAACGGGAACACGCTCCGTAGTGGGCTCGCGGCCGATGCGTTCGGTGTCCTATTGATCGAGGATCTCAATCTCGGCACATACCAACTCGTCGAGACGAAAGCGCCGGACGGGTACGTGTTGCCCGAGAAGGCGTACACGTTCACGGTGACGCTTGAAAGTGACGCCGTTCAAAAAGACAACGTCAAAAATGAGACGATGAAGCGTGTGAAGCTGACGAAAGTCGACAAAGACACGAACGCCGTCCTTCAAGGCGCGGTCTTCACGTTATATAACAGCAAGAACGAAATCGTCCGTGACAACGTGACGACGGGAGCAGACGGAACGGTCGTCGTCGACCGATTGGACATCGGTACGTACACATTCGTCGAGAAGACCGCACCGACCGGCTACATCTTAGACAAGACACCACATGCGTTCACGGTCGAATACGGACAAGACGTCGATGAACAGATCACCATCACGAACGAGCAACAAAAGTCAGTTCGTCTCGTCAAGACAGATGGGGTGAACGGAACACGCCTCGCCAATGCGACGTTCTCGCTCTATCATCAGAGTGGTGTCCTCGTTCAGGCAGGATTGAAGACGGATGCGAACGGAGAGATCCGGGTCGATCGATTGAACCCTGGTGCGTATTATTTCCAAGAGACCATTGCCCCATCTGGATACATGCTAGACATGACGGCACGTCCGTTCATGCTCGTACGCGGAACGAACGACGTGACGGAAGTCTATGCAACGAACGATTCGTACAAAGCGGTCCGAATGACGAAAGTCGACTCGGAAACAGGCAATCGTCTAGCGGGTGCGACGTTCAAACTCGTCAACACGTTCGGAACGACGATCCGCGATGGACTGGTGACGGACGCGACGGGTGAGATTTATGTCAGCGGCCTCACACCAGGTAGCTATGCGTTTATCGAAACGAAAGCACCAGACGGTTACTTGCTCGATACGAAAGAGCACACGTTCAGCGTGGTAGCACGTCAAGCGGCACCGACGACACTCACTGTCACGAATGAACAGAAAAAGTCAGTCCGTCTCACGAAGACGGATGTCGCGACAAGCAATGTACTTCCGGGCGCGACATTTGACTTGATCGATGCGTCGGGTGACGTCGTCCGTGAAGGACTCGTCACAGATGCGTCTGGAGAGATCTTCGTTCGCGACCTTGATCCGGGCGACTATGCGTTCATCGAGACAAAGGCACCGGCAGGCTACATCTTAGATACGACAAAGCACGAGTTCACGCTCACAAGCGGGACGAATGAAGTTCTCGCGGTCGACGTGACGAACGACTCGTACAAAGCGGTCCGTCTCATCAAGACAGACAGTGAGTCTGGTGATGTGCTTTCAGGTGCGACGTTCAAGCTGTTGAATGGTAAAGGGGAACTCGTGAAAGCGGACCTCGTCACGAATGAAGACGGAGAGATTGTCGTCGAGGAGCTTGTCCCAGGTGATTATCAATTCGTCGAGACGAAGGCACCGAAGGGGTACTTCTTAGATGAAACATTGCATCCGTTCACGTTTGAGCGAGGTGATGTCGAGAAGACGGTCAAGGTTGAAAACGACCGTATCAAGACACTACTTGTCAAGAAAGTCGATGAAGAGACGGGCGAACCACTCGAAGGGGCTACGTTCACATTGACCGATGCAACCGGTGAGGTGTTCACCTTTACGACGGATGCGTCGGGCGAAGCGCGCGTGACCGATTTGAGACTCGGCACGTATACGCTCGTGGAAACTGAGGCGCCGTTCGGCTATGAGTTGGACGAGACGCCACGGGTGATCCGATTCGAGCGCGGTGGTGCGAACGAGCAACAGACCATCGTGGAAAACTCGGCAGTGTATTTCGAATTTGAAGAGCCTCAGATTCCAGGAGGGAGCGGAGAAAGCGGAAATGGTGACGCGGATACCGAATCGACTCTTGGAGCAGGCGACAATAAGAAATCGACATTGACGGAACGCCTCCCGTTCTTAGGGGGAGAGTCCTCAAATAGTTGGTGGATCGGCTTGTTGCTCCTTGTTATCGGGAGCGCCTTCTTATGGCGAACAAGACGGAAAGCCGTTTGAGTCAAAGTCGTTGTGTCAATATATGCATAACAAAAACGGAACCTCCAGAGGGTTCCGTTTTTGTTATGCAGTCTGTTTTTGCTGTTGCTGTTCTTGGCGTCGACGAATGAGCTTGCGTCCGAGCTGAATGCCGGGCCGCTCGATGAATCGATACGTGACGGATGCGATGACGCCAGAGACGAAGAGCGTCACGAGGAACGTCAATATCCATACCGTCGTCACATGATATTGCTGGATCCACATTTCTTTGAATAGGTGATTGACCCAGTCGAGGACGAAAAAGTGAACCAGGTACAGGCTGAAGCTGATATGCCCGATGTACTGCATCACCGGATGGTTGAGGATATGTCCCCGAATACCGGATAAGCCGAGAGCCAACAGACAAAAGGCGAGACCGAACAGCGCATGTTTTGGGAACGCGCTATAGACATCATATGGAGTAATCCCTAGTACGATAAGTAACGCAATCGAGCCGAACGTCATCGCATAGTGCGTTCGCACGGACCATGATTGGTCGCGCCACACGAGATACAACGTGACCCCCATCAAGAAAATCGGCAGCTGGTTCGGGAACCAATAAAAGGCGAAACTCTTCACGTCCATAAATGGCTGACTCTGCTCGGTCAGGAGATGCAGGACGATACTGAGGACGAGCGTCGATGTCGTCCATAAGATCCCTTGACGCGCTGTCTTGATCCATTTGAATAGAAGCGGCACACATGCATAAAATAAAAATTCGTTCGAGATGGACCAACCGCCCGGCACGAGACTAAATAACCACTCGGGATGCAGGACGTTCGTGAACGTCAACGTCGAGACCAACAGGGAGAGTGTCACCTCAGGATAGGCTGTTGAAATCCCGATGAATTCATTGATTACATCAAAACTTAAATAAAAGAGCAAGGCAGCATAAAACATCGGCGCAATCCGGAAAAAGCGCTTCGTGTAGAAGTCCTGGAGCGGAATCTTTCGTGATGCCGTATAGCGTTCCAATGAATAGAACAACGTGAACGCGCTGACGATGAAAAAGAGTTGGACGCCGCGCGACCCTTGTATCCCGATATGATATAACCAATCGGGCAACTCTTGGAGGGAGCGTGTCGAGTGTGTCAACACGACCCCGAGGATGGCATAACCGCGAAGGGCATCTAAAAAACTGAGCTTCTGCACCTGATATAATCTCCTCTATACATTCCATTTTTTCTTTCCATCACAATCTAGCATGTCGACGATGACGTGTCTATTTCATTCCAGTACTTGTGTTCAAACTGTAAAATAGCATTTACATTAAATCGGGACGGACATCTGTCGCGTCTCTTTATTCGAGAGCGTGTACGTCACGATATAGTTCGAACCAGATACTTTCACATTCGCCGACCGGATCGTCGTCTTCGACTGGTCGAGTCGGATGAGCGTGAGGTAGCGCACGTCTTTCCCGGTGTTATACGAGATGACTTGCGGACGGGGCTTCCATTCGTAATCCTCGACGGCGACGAAACTCGTGCTGTTACGCATCGATGAATTTTTTAGGTTGAGCTGCATGAGCTGAATCGTCCGATCGTTCGAGTCGCCATAGACGACGTTCTGGGTCGTCATCGAGCTTTGACGGAGTTGCAAGCCTTCCGCAAGGTGGAATCGCTGCACGAACTTTGAAGTCGTCGGGGAGCTGATTCGGTCATAGACGACGAGTGTCTGTTGCCTGTCATAAACGAGCGTCCGCCGGTGCGTCGTCCCGTTTCCGATGAGTTGGCTCTCTCCAATCGTAAGGAGCGAGGAGCCGAGATTTTGCACGGTCTTGATGTTGCTCTTCCCACGCATCGTGGAACGGAGGTCGAGGTTCGCACCGTCGCGGTGGACGGTATTATGGGCATCGACGCCAAAGACACGCTGGCGCTCGGGCCGATTCGTATAGCCATAGCGTCCCGTCTCGATGATGAAGTCGCGCCCGAGCCCGTACAGGTCGATGCTCAAGTCATCGGCATGTTTATGGGCACTGCTGTGGTAGCCGGCCGTCATCATCACCTGGGTCGCCTGGTTGAATGCGCGAGGTGGAGATGCCCAGTATTCGCGCATGAAGCTATATTGGTTGCTGATTCGTTTCGCCGTGACGGGCGGACGCGTCCCTTCCTTCCCTTGGGTGAGGGCGAAGACCAGTTCAGGGAAGTCCTCGATATGAGGAATGATCGAAGTGTTCCGTCTGACGCCGGACGTGTCCCCGAAAATCGGGAGTGCCCCGTTCGGTTTGATCATATAGGTCAGCTGCTTCGGCATCTGTTCAACCCGTGCCATGCTCGAAGGGAGTGAGAAGCGGTTCGCTTCTGCCCAAATGAGGAAACGGTCGAGTACGTGATAAATATAGGACTGATAGCCGGGCGAGTGCTCGAGATGGACGGCGTCCGACGTGATGCTGTGCCGAATTTGTTTATCGAGGCGACTATCGGCGAGCGTCTTCCATGCTCTGCTCTGGTCGAACTGTGGGAACGTCTGCGCGATGGCGGTGAGCGCCATGTCTTGGAAGATCCCATGGTTGTGATCATTTTTATAGAAGCTAGCCGTTGCGAGTAACGTACCGTGGTCGTGCAGGGTGCGTAACATCAGACCGGTGAACGCCGTATCTTTATAGAGAGAAGACGATTTGTAGGCATCCCAAAAATTTAAGAGATGGAATGTCCGAATCGACGTGCCATGGTCGTTATACGGCCAACGGTACTGTTTGTAGTTCGCAATCGGATGGGCTTTCGTCCAACTTTTAACGACCCGTACCCCGTACTTCAAATAAGCGGTATTGCCGGTCTCGTTATACGCCTGGGTCAATTGATTGAGCACCGTCAAATAGTGAATTTGGAACGGATAGGAATTGCTCGACGAGCTCGGGATGTCCCGGTGCCAGTCGAACGTATCGATATTTGGGACGGACAATTGATATGGTTTTGACGGGATCGACCAATCTCCTCGAATCGCACGATTGGCATAATCGACAGCGCGCGTAGGTGTCAATTGTTCATATTCATATGGCGCGTGAGGTGGCATCTGTTTCATATACTCATGCGCCAGTCGTGCCGTTCCGCTCGACTTCAGGTTCGAAGCGGTGAGTGGGTCTCCGAGTAAGAGTTTGGCCTGACTTTTTTTTATGTATATTTTTTTCGTATTACTCAGTGCGATATAGTACCAGCCGGACGTACTGATGGCTGTGTAGCGTTTCGTTGTCGAATACGCTGCCACTTTCGTCAATCGACCGTTCTTCATTTCGTAGACGGTCGCATTCGGAATGGAGCGAATATCGAAAGGGTTCGTCGCGGCCTGTACGGAATCGGTCGGGGTCATGCCCCAGACTCCAATCAAGACGAGGACGAGAAAAATTCGTTTCATGGATACACCTCAATAAATTTGGATTTACTTCTTTTTCAAAGTATACCATGAGGTGAGTTTATTCCCTTAATTTTCTATATCCTCTTTGTTTTTAAGAGAGACGTGATTAACCTGTCTTCCACAACGCGAGATGAAGAAGTACGATCGGTACATATTGAGATCTTATTTGGGAAAATATGATAAAGTGAGGTGGGTCGAATGCGTTGTATGTTATATGTCAAAGGAGAAGATGTGAATGAAGCACGTTAGTTTGTTTTTGTTACTATTTTTTGTGACGGCACTCGTGATTTACGGAATCTCACTGACCGCGCCGGGGTTATTGGTACCGATTGTGTACTTGGCTATTGCGGCATTGATTGGAATCATCGTGTACTTACTCAAAGTGTATATCGTAAACAGGTAAGAACGATTCGACTTCAATCAGCGATGGACCGATTTTGTTCAAGCAGATATCGATATCATCATCCTTAACCGATTTCCAAACGAAATAAGGCCGACCTGTGAATAGGTCGGCCTTCTTTATCTGGTCTGACTTAATCCAACGTCAACCGTTCGACCGCATCGCGCAAATGATTCTCGCGGACGCGAATGTACCGACGTGTCGTCTTCGGCTCGGCATGTCCGAGTAATTCAGATAACGTCGTCTCCATGACCCCTTTGTCATATAGGTGTGTCGTAAACGCGTGCCGGAGCGTATGAGACGTGACGGGATAGCCGAGTACTTCGATGGCAGCTGTGGTCAAATGGCGATTGATGGTCGTTTTACAAATCAAGGCGCCACGTGCAGAAGGGAAGACATACGGCGAATCCACGAGTCGTCGCTCCTCATCGAGATAGGTAGAGATGACAGTATAGATTTGATCATTCAATGGGATTTTCCGAGGTTTTCCCGTTTTGGATTCAAGGACATACACGATTCGCTCCTTTAAATTGATGGCATCACATGTCAGCATGCGTACCTCATTGATCCGCATGCCCGTATGGAGCTGAAAGGTTAAAAAGGTACGATACAGAGGACTGTCAATCGCCTCGATGACGGCGGACAACTGTCTAGGAGAGGGAATCTCCGAAGCTTGTCGCGCGGTCACTTTTACCCGTAGTTGATGGAAAGGATTATGAGTGACAAGGTGTTCGGCGATCGCCCAGTCATATAATCCACGGAGCGCGCTCAAATAGTTGTTGATGGTCACAGGCTGACATCCTCCGGAACGGAGAGCACCGAGATACGGGATGATGTCTTGTCTCGTCTTGAAATCATCGAGTGTTCGTTCGTCTCCCATGATTTGCTGGAATCGGGCGAATTTATAAGCCGCCTGACTGACCGTGTTGTTCGATTTTCCGGTCATGCGTAAGTAGTGGATATGCTGGTCGACAGCGTCCTTCATGTGTAAGGTCATCTTCATTCTCCTCTTACTCGTTGTCCTCACGGAGCATCCGCTGGAGTTCCGCCTTATAGGCACGGAGGCGGCTCGGGGAGTATCCGAGCGAGGCTTCGGTTCCGTGAAGCATATGGCAGAGTAAGGTGAAATGACGATTTGGTAAAGTGGAACGCTTGTCGTCTAGCCAAAGGGACAGCGGCATCTCGCTCTTGTCGATTTGTTCGGGGAGTCGCTCACTCGTCACCTCGTGTTGGAGCGTCTTCGCCTGCTTGGCGCGCTCGTTCAAAATCGCTCCACGGATGCGGATGAAACAGTAGGTTTTCCCTAGCGTCTTGCCGTCTTGGATGGCTCGCCATAAGGCGATCCGTGCCGTCTGGGCGGCATCGTCGACTTCGTTCGGATGGAGATGGAGTTGTCGGATGACGTAAAAGATCATTGGTTCCCACTCTATGATTTGTTCGTTTGCGTCTAGCATGATGGGCTGCTTTCCCGCGCGCGTCTCAAGTTTCCTAGGTGGATACAGCATAATGGTTGTTATGCAGATTTCGCACCCTGCCAACGTTGATGTTTCGTCAAATCAAACAAGAGGTAACCTCGAAATGCTGTATCTCCATTGCGCCAAGCCTTATGAATCAAAAGCATCAATTCTCTATAACAACCATTATAGAAGGATGTCGAGCCTGAATTTTCTAAAAAGGTGAACGATATCCAAGTTTTAGTTGTTTATCATTCTGTTAATGGATATAATTTACAGGGTGAAATCAAACAGAAACTGTGAGGAATATCATGAAACCTTTGTATACACGATTGTCCATCAGTGCGTTGAGCGGGATGCTCCTATTCGCGCCGGTGACGACGGCTTCGGCCAACTCAGACTTTAACGTGCGCGTCGCTCCGTCGACGACGCTGCATGAGATGAAAGGGAAGAAACTGGTCCCGTTACAAAAGACGAATACGACAAAAGAGTATCGCATCGTTCGCCCATCCGGATGGTATTATTTGGCCATGTCTGGTGGCAAACGGATTTATATCAAGAAAAGTCAAGCGGAGGTCGTCCCGGCTCGCTCATTGACGAAATCACGGATCCAATCGAAGACGAACCGTCCGCTCATTCATACATATATGAAAGAGACCGATACTCACGTTCCGTATGAATATGATTCGCTCTCGACCGAAAAGGCGAAACAGTACGCGGACCAGGCACTTGCCGGCAACTGGTACATCCCGGCGGAGCCGAAACAATTGTCTGTTCCGAACATCGACACATTCAACTGGCATAAGGACGTCCCGGCTGTCGACAATAACTCGTTCCCGTTCCAAATCCACTATATGACGGTGCTCAATCAATTGACCCAGGCGTATAACGACTCAGGCGACCTCGCCTATCTCAAATATGGCGAGCGTCTCGTCAAAAGCTGGACGAAAGCGCATCCGGCCTATAACTACAAGCGACTCAAGTGGGGATACAATGACCAGGGGACCGCGCTTCGTGTCTTCCATCTGTTGAACTTCTGGGATGTATACAAACAGACGTCGCTGAACAAAGACCCGGCGTTCACCGAGCTCATCTTGAAGACGTTGTATGAGCACGGTGAGATTTTAGCATCCGCTGACTTCTATAAAAAAGAGCACAACCATGGAATCTTCCAAGACATGGCACTCACAGCAATCGCACAGACGTTCCCAGAGTTCGACAAGAGTAAGACGTGGCAGTCCCTCGCGAGCTCGCGCCTTCAGGCACAACTTGCCTTCAGCATTTCGCCGGACGGGACTCACCTCGAACATTCACCTTACTACCATGTATACGTGTATGAAACGTTGTCGCAGTTTATCGAATGGGCCAACGCCAACGCCTTCGTCTTGCCGTCGCGGTCGGGGTATATCGAGAAGATGCCAGATCAGCTTACTTATATGTTGAAACCGAACCGAACGCTCCCGATTTTCGGTGATACGACAGGCTATTTAAAAGCGATGAACATCATTCCAAAGACCGAGAACTATCCGGAACTCTCTTACGCCGTCAGTGGTGGGGCAGAAGGGACGGTGCCGCAACAGTTGACGAAACAACTCGGTGACCAGTACAGCTTCATGCGTGAATATTGGTCACGTCCACCGGAGTCGTTCTCGGGAGCGACCCAAGTGATGATGACGGCGGGGTATCATAGTACCGCCCACAAGCACGCCGATGACTTGAGCATCGACCTGTATGGGCTCGCTCGTGACTTCATCGTCGAGACGGGACGCTTTGGCTACTCGACGGACCCACGACGCCGGGAAGTGCTCAAGGTCGAGGCGCACAACACCGTGCACCGCTACGGGGATGGTCTTGATTTGAGCGCGAGTATGGTCGGCAAGAGCCGAATCGTATCGGTCGAGGACAAGGGCGATACGAGTATCGCCATCGGAGAGAGTGCCCTCGTCGGGAAAGGCGCGACCCATCGCCGGACGCTTGTCTATGACAAGGCGAAGATGCTCGTCGTCTACGATAAGATCACTTCTCCGGCACCGGACATGTTCGTGCAGCGATTCCATCTCGGCGATGGCTTGAAGCCATACGCCGGCTCGACAGACGCTCAAAACGTGACGTTCCGAGATGACAAGCGCCGGACGATTCAGTTGATGCAGCTCGAGACGGACGAAGAATCGTACATGTCGATTCAACCGAGTCATTTGTCTGTCCGTAACTTCGAGTGGAAACCACGTGAACAAGTCGTCTCGATCGAGTATGGGGATGACGTCCGTTACCTCACGCTCATCCGGATCGACCGGACGAGCACGTCGATCGTCGATGCCTCATTAGCCGAGCAACCCGAGCAATACGTCGTCACGTATACGCTCTCGAACGGCACGACGAATACGATCAACGTACCAAAATGAGCATGGCCCAGCGAAAGCTGGGCTTTTTTGTGTGAACGACTGGCTAACTCTTGAATCCCACCATTTGCTAAGGTAGAATTTTCAAGTATAACAATTGACAAGTGAGGGAACGAATGGAACATTCAATTGCAAGACTCGTCGCCCAGTTCGGTGGCTCGCTCGCGGCACGGGGAAGCCACGGGTGGGACGTCGTCATCTCGGCGGGGACGATGTGTTATCAGTGGAAAGGAAGACGGGTCACACCAGAGGCTCGACTCGAGAAGACCAAGACGGGTCGACTCATGCGCCCATACGGTCGTTATTATGTCGTTCGTCTTGACGGCAAACAGATGCTCGTCCAAACGCCCGATGCGATGCTCGTCTTGACGCATCCGCTCACAAAGGCGAGACTAGCCGACCGGATGGAGCGACTGCTCGTGCATCAGTATATGCGTGACAAGCGTCCCATCGCTCCGTACCGCTATGAACGGTTGACAGATGATCAGGCCGTGCGTTTTGCGGACGGTGTCTTACTAGGGAACTGGTATATTCCGGCGGCACCCGATGCCTTACGTGTCGCCGACATTTCGACGTTTGATTGGGACCGCATGGTACCGGAAGTGGACAACAACTCTTTTCGCCTTCAGCTCCATTATTTGACGACCGTCCATCAGTTGACGCGTGCTTTCGAAGTGACGGGCAATATCGACTACATAGAACATGCGGCACGCATCGTCGACAGTTGGCATGCTCATCATCCTGCTTTCACGGTCAGTCGAAAACGGGTGGCGTACCACGAGCATGGCACGGCAATCCGGGTATTCCACCTGCTCGGGTTCTTTGAGGCGTATCGATGCGCGAACGTAAAAGATGACCCTAACAGGACGGAACGAATCTTAAAAATGTTGTACGACCATGCGGTCCTTTTGGCGACGCCGACGTTTTATCGGCCGCGTCATAATCACGGGATTTTCCAGGACATGGCGCTCTTCGCCATCGCCTCCTGTTTCCCGGAGTTCGACCGGAGCCCGGAATGGGAACGGGTCGCCCGCGCGCGTCTCGATGCCCAGCTCGATTCGAGTCTTGCTATGGACGGGACCCATCTCGAACATTCGCCAGGCTATCACGTGTACGTCTATCATATTCTTAGCCGCTTCGTCGACTGGACGAACGTGAACGGCTTCCCGTTGTCCGACCGATTTGACGTCATCGACGCGATGCCGGGGCGTCTCGTCCATCTGATTAAGCCGAACCGGACCCTCCCGATGGTCGGGGATACGGGCGGTCAAATCCGAGGACGGCATCTGATCCCGCGGGTCGAATCGCATCCACAGCTCGACTATGCACTGAGTGGGGGACAGGGAGGAATTTGTCCGACTGAACGAATGGTGAATCTCGGTTCGAATTATGCCGTCATGCGTGAATATTGGACACATCCGAAGCGTCCGTTCAGTGACGCGACGCATCTCTTGATGACAGCCGGCTATCATGGCCCCGCCCATAAACATGCGGATGACTTAAGCCTTGAATTGTATGGACTCGGTCGCGACTTCATCGTCGAGGCGGGACGTTATGGGTATGCGGATTGTCCGGAACGAGCGGAGGCGATGCGTGTCATGTCACACAACACCGTCCATCGTCTCGGGGAAGAACTTGACCTATCCGTTGATCGGGTCGGAGAAAGTGGGATTGTATCTGTCGAACCGATTGGAAAGCAGGTAGTGGCGACAGGTGTGAGTCGTCTTATCGGAAAGGGAGCGGTCCATACTCGGAAAGTGGTTTACGATCAGGCACGAACACTCGTCGTCTATGATCGGATCACGTCACCGGAACCTGACCTGTTCGTCCAAAGATTCCATGTGGCACCTGGACTAGAGCTCGTCGAAGGAACACCGGAATCACAAGATGTTCGCTTCAAGGATGCATCGAATCGAGCCATTCAATTCGTTCAACTGATGACGGGTGACGAGTCGTATATGACGATTGAAGAAAGTCACGTGTCGGTTCGTGATTTTGAATGGGTGAAGCGTCCGCAAGTCGTGTCCATCGAGTGTGGGACCGAGGTTCGCTTCATGACGTTGATTCGACTCGACCGAACCAATTCGCGCATCGTTAAAACAGAAGTGGTGGAGACGAAGGGAAGTTCTGTCGTCTCCTACTGGTTAGCGAGCGGGACGAAGCACGTCATCCGTATTCCTCATTGACTATATGATGAAATAGTAGAATAAAAATCTGCTTTGATGAATTTTGTCAATTGAGGAATCGTTTTTTGTGAAAATTGTAAAAACCTTAAAAATCTTCAATTTGTGATTGTTTATTCGCGTCGTTTCCGTTACGTTAGAACTAGAGCGATTTGTACATATGAGGGAAAAACGGACGACTTTGGGGTAAGGGAATTTAGTATAAAGTCGAATGATGTAAGCGCTTCCTTTGTGTGTCCTCTTCGCAAATCTGAAAGGGGAATTGGACATGACTAAGAAATCATCTCGTAAGTTGTATACAGCATTCGCTGTAGCGGCCGTGTCAACAGCATCGCTCGCACCAGTTGCTGTAACGGAAGCTGCGTCAAAAGCACCAGTCGTGAAAGCGAAATCGGCTTATGTGTATGCAGGGGACTTGGACGCGGCACTCGATGCTACATATGAAGGCGCACCGATCCATTGGTACAAATCAAGCGTGAACTTGGAGAAATTAGGTACATTCCAAACAGCTAAAGGAATCGTCAAGGGCAAAGGGAAGTACATTGAAAAACGTGTACGCGTCCTCGATCATCCGATTGAAATCCTTCCACCGTCTGAGCCACTCGTGTTCAAACAAGGGAAGCCAGCACTTGGCATCGTGAAGCAACAAGTAAAATTCGCAAGTGGCACGTATGAAAAGGCAGTACGTTGGAGCAAGATTGACACGAGTGAAGTCGGCGAATTCGTCGCGACGGCTACATATACAAACCGTGGAAAAACAATCACACTTGAAGTTCCTTATACAGTAGAAGGCTACAAACTCTCCATCATGCACACGAACGACACACACGCAGCGCTTGACCTCGCACCAAAACGTGCGACAGCAATCAAGCAAATTCGTGCTGAGAAGCCAGATAGCCTCTTGATCGACGCAGGGGACGTCTTCTCGGGTTCGCTTTACTTCAACGAGTTCAAAGGTCAAGCCGATCTTAAACTCATGAACTACATGAAGTACGATTTGATGGTACCGGGTAACCACGAATTTGACCTCGGTACAGAGCAAGGGCACAAAGAACTTGCTGATTTTGTTCGTTATGCGAACTTCCCGTTCGTCAGCTCGAACGTCAACTATTCAAATGACCAATACATGAAGAGCCTCTACCGTGACGAAGTTTCGCAAAAAGCGTATAACGGTCGTCTTTACGAAGGGGTCATCAAAGTGGTCGATGGTGAAAAAGTCGGATTCTTTGGTTTGACGACGGAAGAAACGGCGACAATCGCTAGTCCAGGTCCGATTCAATTCCAAAACTACATTGCAGAAGCACAAAAAGCGGTCGACGCATTCAAAGAAATGGGTGTTGACCAAATCGTTGCGGTCTCGCACCTTGGCTACAATGACAACCCGGAATTCGACAACGACTTGTTGCTTGCTGAAAACGTAGACGGAATCGATATCATCGTCGGCGGTCACACGCACACTCGTTTGAGCGAACCGGTCCTCATCACACAAGGAAAAACAGAGCCGACGGTTATCGTTCAAGCGGACCAATACAGCAATTTCCTCGGAACAGTTGATGTCGAGTTCGACAAAGATGGAAAAATCATCAAACATGCAGGCAGCTTGATTGACGTGAAGGGACTTCAACCAGATCCATACGCGGTCGAATTGCTCGCACCATTTAAAGATGTCGTCGATACAATCAGCCAAGACCCAATCGGCGTCTCACTCACAGCTCCACTCGATAACCCACGTGACAAAGGTGACGTCAACGCACCGAGTGTCCGTAAAAATGAGACGGCGCTCGGTAACTTGATTACAGACGGTATGCTCACGAAAGCGAAAGAATATGATTCTGCTGTCATCGGTGCCGTTCAAAACGGTGGTGGAATCCGTGCAGCAATCGATGCTGGTCCTGTTACGACAGGTGAAGTGTTGACGACACTTCCATTCGGAAACACACTTGCCATCATGAACTTGAAAGGTAGCGAGTTGAAAGCAGCCTTCGAGCGTAGCGTTGGTATTTATCCAATCGAAAACGGTGGATTCCTTCACGTATCTGGATTCAAAGTATTGTTCGACAGCTCGAAACCAGCTGGTGAGCGCATCGTCAGCTTGCAATATAACAATGGTACAGAGTTCGTTGATGTCGAAGATGCGACGAGCTATAAAGTTGCAACGAACTTCTTCACTGCACAAGGTGGAGACAACTATGTAGAATTTAAGACGGCATTTGAAGATGGTCGCGTCAACGACCTCGGTCTCATCGACTGGGAAAACTTCCGCGATCACTTGATCAGCCTTGGTGAAGAAGTTACACCAGCTGTTGAAGGACGTATCGTCGACGTCAACGCAGCAGAGTAAGTGAATAATTGTTTTAAGGACGGGTCCACGTGTGGGTCCGTCTTTTTATATAGAACGCCGGCTCATACATTTGTCATCAAATTGCGACCGACATGTAACTCTGTTAAGATACGATAAGATGAAGAAATACTGATTACTTAAAAAAGGTGGAGCGGACGTATGGATGTAAAAGCGACGCTACGCGACGTGCAAAAGCATATCGCGTGGTTAAAAGAAGAAAAAGAACGAGTCAACCGAAAAGAGGCATTAGTCGGGGATGACTTGATTACCTTAGATGAACTTCCTTCTTTGTCGAGACAGGCGCAACGCCCGCGTCTAGATGACAAATTGTTCGAGGAACAACAAACCGCATTACAGGAAGAGCTCGAAGTAGCTCGGAAACGCCTCCCAGAACTTGATGTGACCCGCATCCAGTCGAACGGGAGCAGTTTTTATGAGAAGGCGAATGTGCATGTTGCGTTCGTCGGACCGGTCAAGCGGGCACATGAGCTCGAACGTCTTTGTCACACCCATTACTTTGAGAACGTGACAGGTTTTTTAGAGTTGCTTGAAACAGAAGATATTGATTTCCTTCTCATCTCGGCAGCGCTCACAGAAGACGAGACGACGGCATTCCATCACATGGGGACGCCGCGTTCGCACTCTCGTCACTGGCTTGAGAATTTGATTCGCAAGGCGAAACAAAAGGACATCCGTGTCGTCTTCGAAACGACACTCGATACGAATCACTTCGATCGTTTCTCGTCACTTGCAGCGCAATGTGATTATATCTTCACGGCAAATGAGGAGCGTGTATCGGAATATATAGAAGAAGCTGGGCATGAACGGGTATTCGTCATCCGCCCGGGAATCGACCCGCTTCATGTGAACCCGATCGGGATGACACGCGGCAATATAGACCGTGTCGTCGTAACAAACCGTTTTCCCGTCCAACGGTTCGCAAAAGATTTGGAGACGCTCGCTCAAGGCGTTCGCGATGCGAACAAAGAGCTCTATGTGATTCGTGAGGCGAATGAGTCGAAAGCGTCACTCGCACCGAAGTCGCTTCAAGACGTCCTCGTCCATGGGGACCCTGAGGATATGGAGAAGCTGAAAGAGACATCGAATTGGGTGCTCCACGTCAATGAAGTGAAGAACAGTCCGACGATGAGCGCGCAAGCCATCTATGATGCTCAGGCTCGCGGTCAACTCGTCTTGACGAATTATAACGTCGCCGTCAACAACGATTTCCCGAACGTGTTCATCGCGACAAGCGCTCTAGATGCACAAGGGATTTTAGAAATGTTCAAATCGGACGAAGAACGTCTCGAACATCAGCTGTCCGGTGTCCGTACCATCTTCTCGAACCACACGATGTATGACCGCTTCAGTGAGATGTTATTTATTCTTGGCATCAACCATGAAATCCGTCGTGACGTCCTCGTCATCGGTCGCGGTGATGTGACGGCGACACGCGAACAGTTCGAGCGCCAATCGTATCCATATAAACGCTTCGTCGCCGAAGCAGATTTACAGGAAGTCGATTTACGAACGGCTGATTTTGTGACCGTGTTCGATGACCGTCATCACTATCTCGACTATTACGTAGAGGATTTGGTCAATGCCTTCAAGTACACGGACGTCTCGTTCGTGACGAAAGGGCAAGACACCATCCATGAGTTCGTGGAAGACTATACTGACGTGGCTTTGACGATGTTCGCGGCTAGTCATGTGTCGCTCGAGACGCTTCGGGACAATCAACGTGTCGAAGGGCAAGGCTATGCGATCGATCGTTTCGAACTGCTCGCGGCAGACGACGTGCTCGTCCCGAACGAACCGGGTGACTATCAGCTTTCGATGATCGTCCCGATTTACAATAACGGTCGCTATCTATATAACAAATGTTTCTCTAGTCTTCGCCGAAGCTCGATGTTTGAAGACATGGAGATTTGGCTCGTCGACGACGGTTCGACGGATCAAGAGACGATTGGCTATATCGAACGCCTCGTCCGGAAATATCCGAACGTCTACACGTACTCGTTCAACGACGGCGGGAGCGGCAGCGCCTCGCGCCCACGAAACAAAGGGGTGGAGCTCGCGACGACGCCATACATCGCCTTCCTTGATCCGGATAATGAAGCGGTCAACGACGGGTATGCAGCACTGTTCCGTGTCATGCAAGAAGATGACACGCTCGACCTCTCTGTCGGAAGCATGTTGAAGCTTGCGAACCGTGAAGCGATGATCGAGCTCGAAGACCTTGAGAAAGATGGCGTTCGCGTCATCGAAGACCCTAGAGCGTACTTACTCGAGCATAACTTCAAGGTGCAGAGTATTCAGACGATGGTCATCAAAAAAGACTTCATCCAGAAGCATGATTTGAAACAGGTCATCGGCGCGGTCGGACAAGACTCGCTCTTCTTCCAAGAGATGTTCCTCAGCGCGGAACGGGTCGCCCTGCTCGACTTGACGATCCATGACTATTACGCGGCCGTCGCTGGTTCGACGGTCAATACGATCACGAAGAAATACTTTATGAAGTGTGTCATCCGGGAGACGGCCCGGGCGAAAGCGTTCGCTCGCGAAGGCGTGCTCGACCAATACCGCTCGACTCGATTCGAACGGTTCTTCTCGATGTGGTACCTCGTCTTCCTACGCCGCAGCAAGCCGGAAGAATTTTTCGACAACGCCGGAATGCTTTATGAAATCATCGAACAGTATCGTCCGATGGAACTAGAGACGCCGATTGTGAAACAGTTCGTCGACTTATATGAATCAGGACAAAAAGAAGAATTGAAGCGTCTCTATTTTGACGCATACTTGTGAGGTGAGACCATGAGCAATGAAGTGGAAAAAGAAATCGGATTGTTGAAACAGCGAATCAAACTTCAAGAAGAGGAGATTCGTCATCTGAAACACGATGAGCGGCTCTTGCGCCAAAAGCATCGCCGCCTCGTCCAAAAGTATGGGGATCTTCTCTATACGTTCGAATGGACGGTCCAATCGCTTGAGAAGAAAGAACAGGCGGTTCGTGACCTAAAGCATAAATATGAGATTTTGAACAAGAAGTATCGTCGCCTCGTGCAATCAAAAGCGGGTAAAGCCATTTTGAAAGCACAAGCTGTCGCACGACGCATTCGTAAATAAAGAATCGGATTCGGGAGAATCGATGATTTGGAGGATATGAGGATGGATTGGCAGAAAAAAGCACGTCGCGCCGCTTACCTTGGGGTACAACGGTCGAAGCGACTCGGTCGTAAAGTGTTGAAGCGTCCGAATAAATCGCATCAACTACGAGAAGTCGTACCGAACTGGTATACACGTTCACCATACGTACACGTCGAAGGGACGGACCTCGTCTTCTCAGGAGACGAAGCGGTCACGCTTACCTATCGTCCTAAACGTGAAAGTGACATCATCTCGGTGAACGACTTGGTCGATTCCGGCCAAAAGACATTCACAGCCATGATGCGCGTCAAATCGCGCGAAGGCTTGATGCCGACATTGACGTTAGAAGTCGTTCGCAAAGGGGGACGTACCCGTTACGTCACCGTACAGGACGGGGACCACGTCGATGTGACACTCGGGATGGGTGAACAAATTGTCCGGGCACACCTTGAAGTCAATGGGGCAGGCGCGTTCAGCCTCGTAGAGCTCACGCTCGGCACACTTTCGCTTTGGACAGTGGAAGGGACGGCTGCGAACATTTCGCTCGATGCCTTTGACTTCCGTTATCCGCTCACGTCAACATCACTCCGTTCCCTCAAACCACAGAGTGAGGTGGCTCACTTCGATGGCGACACACTCGTTGTGCGTGCCGAAGGAAACCAATATACACATTACGGTGTCGACGAGGTCGCGTTGCCGAACGTCGATACGGAACGTGGCATCGACTTTGAGACGGGTGACATGGATGATGACTTGTATCGTTTCTATTTGAAAGGAGACCGTACAGGTACAGCGGACGCGTCGCTATTCATCGCGACGTACACGGTGTCAGGACAGGACCGTTTGATTGAGGTGCCACTCGGACTGAGTGGAATTGTCCGCATCGCACCGTCACATCGCTCAATCCGTTACTTCCTCCGCGTAAGCGGGTCAGGAGAGCTCGAGAACTTGAACATCGGGATGATTCGTGAGAAGAGCGTCCGTCGTGAGGACGTCTTGTCGCTCAAACCGGACATGTGGACGATTCCTGCACCGGACCTCATCAAGTTGAAGAGCCGGGATGACCAACTCGTCGTCAATTTGAAAGGCGAGGACGATCAGCGCCGTTACATCTCGTACGCCGAGATGAACAACAGTTTCAAATTGCTCCCGACAGAGTTCCCATATGAAGTGAAGGCGAACAGTCGCTATCGTGTCACGCTCGACGGTGTGGCCGATGAAGGGGCGAACGTCGTCCTCTATATCATCGCCTACTCGGCGACAGAGCGTCAGATTATGCAACAAGTTCAAATCGGTAGCGAGAAAGTCTTCTATTTCGACCGTGGGATCCGCTTCCTTCGTTTCGCCCTCCGCGTCGACGGTGTCGGTGAGGCACGAATCGACCGCATCCGTGTGGCCGAGGAACTCGTCAGCGACGGTACGGAAAACCCGACGTGGATGGACGTGCGCGAGGCGCGCTTCTTCGCACCGGTTCCGCGTGAACTTCACGAACTGAAGGTCGCGGCGATCTTTGATGAGTTCACGATGGCTTCCTATAAGCCAGAATGCCAACTCATCACGTTCACACCAGACAACTGGAAGACGGTGCTCCTCGATGAGCAACCGGACGTTCTCGTCGTCGAATCGGCATGGAAAGGGAACGCCGGCGCGTGGGAGAAGAAAATCGTCAAATACGGCACGAACACGTGGGAAGAGCTCGACGCACTCCTCGCTTGGTGCCGTTATCACAACATCCCGACCGTCTTCTGGAACAAAGAGGACCCGATTCACTACGACCGTTTCATCGAGACGGCGAAGCGATTCGACTATGTGTATACGACCGACATGAACCGTGTCCCGAACTATAAAGAGGATTGCGGTCATGACCGGGTCGATGCGTTACCGTTCGCGGCTCAGCCGAAAGAACATAACCCGATTCGTCTCCCGGGGACACGTGAACCATATGCGTGCTTCGCCGGTTCGTATTATGCGAATCGTCACGAATCGCGGAAAGCCGACATGGACCGCTTGTTCGCGGCGGCGGACAAATATGGTCTAGCGATTTATGACCGAAACTATGCGGTCAACCAACGTGGAGAGAGCGACCAGCTCCAGTTCCCAGAACAGTTCCGTCACGCCATTCGTGGTAGTTTGAAATACAACCAGATTGCCAAGGCGTATAAAGGGTATAAAGTGATGTTGAACGTCAACTCGGTCAACGATTCACCGACGATGTTCTCCCGTCGTGTCTTTGAAGGGCTCGCATGTGCGACACCGGTCGTCAGCACCCGTTCGGTCGGAGTCGACGCCATGCTTGGCGATTACGTCTTCCTCGATGATGGGGAGTCTGACTTAGACGAGACGTTCCGCCGCTTGATGACGGATGACTCGTTCTATGAGGACATCGCGATGCGCGGGATGCGTCACGTCTTGACGTATCACACGTATACGCAACGTCTGGCGAAGATCGTCCAGGACGTCGGCATCCCGTACCGTGTCGACCATGAAAAGATTGCTGTTGTCGCCTTCATCAAGTCGCGCGAAGAGGCAGAACGTGTCGTCGCCCAGTTCGAGGCACAGCACTATGAGCATAAACACCTCATGATGTTCCTCGATAAGTTCGACGATCACATCGATGTGTACAACACGTACAACACGCCGTCGATTTCGACGTATATGCGCAGCTATTTGACGCACTACACGTCGTTCACGGAGATGGTCGAATCGTACGATTGGGTCGCCCACTTGAAGTCGGACGATTATTACGGTCCGAACTACTTGAGCGATTATCTGCTCGCGGCACGCTATGCGGAAGCGGACATTCTCACGAAAGAGGATTACTATACGTATGACGGCAAGCTTGCCAAACAAGATCACGATGAATCGTATCGTTACGTGTTTGACGCGACACCGTCTCGCTCCATCGTGCAACCATCGGCACTCCGTTTCTATACGGTCGAGGAGGCGCTTCACCTCTTTGAAGCGGACGAGAGCTTGAATGAGCTCGCCCGTTCGGGTAAACGCATCTTCAGTGTCGACCCGTATCAATACGTGAAAGCCGGTGCCGCCATGGATGAAGCGGACCTTCAGGAGGTAACATTATGACGAAGCAACCGCTACGGATCCTCGTATACGGGGACGTCAATTTAAACTTGATCGACGGGTCGGCCATCTGGCTCACGTCGGTCGTGCATATGTTGAACCAAGATCCGAACATCGAGGTCGACGTGCTCTTGAAGCGCTCGATCGTGAAACCGGAAGTGACGGCGTCAATCAAACAGCTCGCCCGCGTCAACTTCATCGACGTCTTCACGGAAGACTCGACGAAAAAAGACGAGCCGTATTATGAGAAGAAGGTGCTCCAGCCGGAAGAGGCGGCCCAACTCATTCACGAGCTCGTCGAGACGAAACAGTACGACATGACGTTCATCCGCGGCTTCCAGCTCGCTTATGCGCTCTCGGATTATGAACATACGATGAAAAAGACGTGGACGTATCTCACAGATTTCACGCATGATTCGTCGTCGGCGTCACAGGAAGAGTTGGCACGTCTGAAGAAGATTGCGGACCGTTCGGCTCGCATGCTTTGTCAGACAGCGGAGATGAAGGCGTACTTCGAGACGTTTTTACAGACGCCGAAGCCGTTCCTCATCTTGAACCCGATGATTCCGAATATGCGCGAAGCGACGCCGACGTTTAAGCGTCAGGCGAAACGTCTCGTCTATACAGGAAAGTTCGCGCCACTTTGGTACTCGGCTGAGATTCTCGATGCACTCGAGAAAGTACGGGTTCGGATACCGGACGTCGAGTTGAAGGTGGCGGGTGACAAGTTCAACCAAGACCCGAATAACCCGAACTTCCGAAAAGAAGTGACACATCGTCTCCAGACAGATGAGGGGATTCACTGGTTGAAAGGCATCCCGCGTGCGGACGTCGAGACGCTCATCGAAGAGAGCGATATCGGGATTTCGTGGCGTCACCCGGACCTTGACGACAGCCTCGAGTTGTCGACAAAGCTCCTCGAATACGGGGCACTCGGGAAACCGGTCCTCCTTAACCGTAACAAGATGCACGAGATGCTGCTCGGGTCGAGCTACCCGCTCTTCGTCAACTCGGAAGATGAGTTCGTCGAAAAGGTCGAGCTCGCCTTCACGCATCCGGCCATTTATAAGGATGCGGCAGAACGTCTGTACAATATGGCGAAAAACTACACGTTCGCGAGTACGTTTGAACGTCTGCACGACGCCATCTGGGAGATGCAGAAGACGACCATCCTCTTCGCCGGGCACGACTTGAAGTTTATCCGCATGTTCATGGAGCGCTTCGAGGCCGATCCGCGCTATCGTGTCCTCGTCGATCAGTGGGACGGACACAAGATTCATGATGTGAATCACAGTAAGGCATGTCTCGCGCAAGCGGACGTCATTTTCTGTGAATGGGGACTCGGCAACGCCGTCTGGTACTCGCAACATAAGTTGCCGCATCAGCGTCTCATCGTTCGGATTCATCGTCAGGAAAAAGAGACACCATTTCCACGGGAATATGCGCTCGACAATATCGACCGCATCATCCTCGTCTCGCCGTATATGTTAGAAGAGATGCACCGTCTCTTTGGGATTCCGCGTCACCAGATGACCGTGATCTATAACGCCGTCGATGCGGATAAACTCGACAAACCGAAACAAGCGGACGACTTGACGTTCCGTCTCGGTATGATCGGCATGAACCCGAAACTGAAGCGTCCGGATCTGGCGCTCGACGTGCTCGAAGAGTTGCTGAAGACGGACAAACGATACCAGCTCCACTTCAAGGGGCACCATCCAAAAGATGTCTATTGGATTGGAAAACGTGAAGAGGAGAGTGCGTACTACGAGGCGTTACTGAAGCGCATCGAGGAGTCGGATCTTCGCGACCACGTCCATTTTGATGGACACGGAAACGATGTCGACACATGGCTCCAATCGATTGGCTTCGTCTTCTCGACGAGTGACTTGGAGAGCTTCCACCTCGCGCCGGCCGAAGCGATGGCTGCAGGGTCTTATCCGCTCATCCGTCACTGGACGGGCGCGGAGACGATTTACCCGGACGAATTGCTCGTCACGGACACGATGGAATTTGTCAATACGATCCTCTCTTATAAAGAAGATACCGAGAAGTTGATGACGGACGTGAAAGCCTATAAGGCATACGCTCGTAAACATTTTGCGCTCGATCGTCTTTATCAAGAGATGGAACAAATCATTTCAGGCAAAACACACGAGCAATTTGCGACGACATTGTCATGAAAATGTAATTGCACCAAAGAATTGTTCAAGAGTATAATGAGTATTGTTTTATTATCGAATGTGAAATAAAATGATGGACAATGCGCTATTTAAAAAGCGCGTCAAAACATTTGGAGGTTACCACACAATGAAAGTATGTACAGTAGGTCTTGGATATATCGGATTACCGACATCGGCTGTCTTTGCGAACTATGGCGTCGACGTCGTCGGAGTCGATATCTCACAACATGTTGTTGATAAATTGAACCGTGGAGAGATCCACATTGAAGAGCCAGGTCTCGGCGAAATGGTCGCAGACGTCGTGGCAAAAGGGAAGTTCCGTGCATCACTCTCACCAGAGAAAGCAGATGCCTTCATCATCGCGGTGCCAACACCAAACAACGACGATGAGCACAAATCATGTGACTTGACGTACGTCTTGGATGCGACACGCAAAGTGTTGCCATTCGTTGAAAAAGGCAACGTCATCATCGTCGAGTCGACAATCGCACCACGTACGATGGACGACTTCGTCAAACCACTCGTTGAAGAAGCTGGGTTCACTGTCGGTGAAGATATCTTCCTCGTACACTGCCCAGAGCGCGTATTGCCTGGACAAATCCTTCATGAACTCGTGCACAACAACCGCATCGTCGGTGGAATCACGACAGAATGTGCAGAAGCAGGCGCACGCGTCTACGGTACATTCGTTGAAGGCGAAATCGTGAAAACGGATGCGAAGACGGCAGAAATGTCGAAACTCATGGAAAACACGTTCCGTGACGTCAACATTGCACTCGCGAACGAACTTGCAAAAGTTTGTAACGACCTTGACATCAACGTACTTGACGTCATCGAAATGGCGAACAAACACCCACGTGTCAACTTGCACAGCCCAGGTCCTGGTGTCGGTGGACACTGCCTCGCGGTCGACCCTTACTTCATCGTCGCGAAGTCTCCTGACCTTGCGAAAATCATCAACTTGTCACGTGAGACGAACGTCTCGATGCCACACTACGTTGCAGACAACGTTCAGAAGTTGACTGCAGGAATCGAAGACGCGAAAGTCGCTGTCTTTGGTGTGACATACAAAGGAAACGTCGATGACATGCGTGAGAGCCCAGCGGTTGAGATCGCTGAAATCTTGCTTGACCGTGGCGTGAACATCTCGGTTCACGATTCACACGTTGAAAAATCAACATCAAGCCGTTTCGAGCTCGTTTCAAAAGAAGAAGCACTCAAAGACGCGGACCTCGTCCTCGTATTAGTTGACCACAACGAGTTCAAAGTCCTCGACTTCGCGGAGCTCAAGTCAACGATGCGCCGTCCGATGATCTTCGACACTCGCAACATCGTGAAACCAGAAGGTGAAGACGTAGCGGTCGTCAACTACGGCAACCTCTATAAATATACAAAGGAAACGAATCTCGTTCTTTGATTCAGGTGAATGAACATGTTTAAATCCGCGAAAGCTATTCTTTCAGAGCTAAAGTCGAGCTTGTACTTGATTTTCCGTCTCGCCACATATGAGACGCGAAGTAACAACTCGATGCAGTACCTCGGATTTTTATGGGAGTTCGTGACACCGTTATTGCAGATTGGAGTATATTGGTTCGTATTTGGATTTGGTATTCGGAGCGGCAGGCCGGTTGACGGCGTGCCGTTTCTGCCATGGTTGGTCGCAGGGATTGTCGTCTGGTTCTTCGTAGCCGCGGCGATCACTTCGACGGCCCGGTCCGTCTATTCGAAAATCGGCATGGTCTCCAAAATGAGCTTCCCAATCTCGACGATTCCGGCATACGTCTTGCTCGCACTCTTCTATCGCCACGTGGCGTTAGTCGGTGTATCGTTTATCTTGATGTGGGCATTCGGATTCCCGATGGGGCTGCATTCTTTATGGTTTATCTACTTGGCGTTTAGTGCACTCGCACTACTGTACTCACTCGCCTTGATTACGTCTGCGCTCACAACGATTGTGCGTGACATTCAAAACCTTCTTCAGTCGATGATGCGGATGTTGATGTATTTGACACCAATCTTTTGGATTCCGCCGGCGAAGCTTGCGAATATCCTACAAATCAACCCGCTCTACTATTTAATCGAAGGATATCGGTCGATGTTCCTCGGAACCGACTGGTTGGCGAATAACTGGGCTTACGGTCTCTACTATTGGGTCGTTGTCATTGTTCTCTTCTTCGTCGGGTCGATGATTCATTTGCGCTTCCGTCGACACTTCATCGATTACATTTGAGGAGGACCTTATGTACCAGGTTAAATTTGAAAACGTATCGAAACGATATACGCTTTATAACAAACCGTCTGACAAGCTGAAGGAAATCTTCTTTAGTAAAGCAGGGGGCAAACAGTTTTATGCGCTCCGTAATGTCTCGTTTGAAGTTCCGCCTGGAGAAGTGGTCGGGATTATCGGCATCAACGGGTCAGGGAAGTCGACGATGTCGAACTTGCTGGCTGATGTGATGCCACCGACCCACGGGAAAATCGAACTTCACGGGAAGACGGCGTTGATCGCGATTTCTTCTGGTTTGAACGGCAACTTGACAGGGCTCGAGAACATCGAGCTCAAAGGCTTGATGCTCGGGATGACGAAACAGGAGATTATCGATTTGACACCGGCGATCATTGAATTCGCTGACATCGGTGACTTTATCAATCAACCGGTCAAGACGTACTCGAGCGGGATGAAGTCTCGTCTCGGATTCGCCATCTCGATCAATGTCGACCCTGATATTCTCGTCATCGATGAGGCACTCTCAGTCGGGGACCAAACGTTCACCGACAAGTGTCTCGCTAAGATGAACGAGTTTAAAGATCAAGGGAAGACAATCTTCTTCATCAGCCACTCGGTCTCACAAGTCCGCCAATTCTGTACGCTCGGCCTTTGGCTTGAGTTTGGAGAAGTGCGCGAGTATGGACCGGTCAATGAAGTCGTTGGGGAGTACAACAAGTTTTTGAAATGGTTCCGCAACTTGTCAAAAGAACAGCAAGATTCGTTCAAAGCCGATAAGCTCAAACGTCGTACGACGGTCGTCGATGCGACAGAGCTCGGGGAGACGTATATCTTACCGCCTTTGACAGAAGAACAACTACAAACACGCCATTCGTCGGTCGCAGTATCGAACGAAGCGTGAGCAATTGGGAGGAGGAAGCACGGCGAAAGTAGACCGTGCGAAACGACCTATGAAAAAAGTCATGACCGTCTTTGGGACGCGACCAGAAGCCATCAAAATGGCACCACTCGTACTTGAGTTGAAAAAACGTGAAGGGGTAGAGCCGATTGTTGTCGTCACAGCACAGCACCGTCAAATGCTTGACCAAGTGCTCGAGCTGTTCGAAATCAAACCGGACTACGATCTCGACATCATGAAAGACAAGCAGACGCTTTATGATGTCACATCACGCGTATTGAAAGGGATGGGCGAAGTCATCGCTGAAACGAAACCAGACATCGTCTTGGTCCACGGGGACACAACGACGACATTCGCGGCATCACTCGCAGCTTTCTACAACCAAGTCGCAGTCGGTCACGTTGAGGCTGGCCTGCGCACACACAACAAATATTCACCATTCCCGGAAGAGATGAACCGCCAATTGACGGGTGTCATGGCTGACCTTCATTTCGCACCGACAGAAACGTCGCGTGACAACCTCCTTCGTGAAGGCAAGAATGAAGAGACGATCTTCGTCACAGGGAACACGGCAATCGATGCACTCAAAACGACAGTACGTGACGACTATGCGAGTGAATTGCTCGATAGCATCCGTTCGCAAGGTCGTCGTCTCGTCATGTTGACGGCGCACCGTCGTGAGAACTTGGGTGAGCCGATGCGTAACATGTTCCGCGCGGTTCGTCGCTTGATCGAGAAGTATGACGATATCGAAGTCGTGTATCCGGTCCACATGAACCCTGTCGTTCGTGAACTCGCTAACGAGATTCTTCACGATGTCGAACGTGTTCATTTGATCGAACCACTCGACGTCTTCGACTTCCACAACTATGCAGCGACATCGCACTTGATCTTAACGGATTCAGGTGGCGTTCAAGAAGAAGCACCATCTCTCGGTGTACCTGTCCTTGTCCTTCGAGACACGACAGAACGTCCAGAAGGTGTAGCGGCAGGAACGCTCAAACTCGCAGGAATCGAAGAAGAGAACATCTTCTCACTCGCGGACGAGCTCTTGTCTGACGAAGCGGCATATAAAGCGATGTCACAAGCATCGAACCCCTACGGTGATGGTGAGGCGTCACGTCGAATCGTCGATGCTATCCTTGCCAACTAAATGAAAACGAATAGAGTTGTTTTGTGCCCGGCACAGCAACTCTTTTCTATATCATCAACCTAATGATTCGGAGGTGCTTATATGTCAACGAAGCGAATTCGTCCTGCGATTTACCATTATTATCCGCGTGGACCACACAAGAACCATATGTCGATGCGCGAAGAAGAGTACAAAACAGAGGTTACGTTTTTGCCTCAATCGCTTAAGGATTCGATTTATGTACAGTTGTTTGATTTGAAATTTGAAATTCCTCCATCGAAAATCTTTTTGGCAGACGCCAAAATGGATGAAGGGGAAGAGATGGAGGTCAACACATCCGTTTATGTCGAAGGCGACCGCGCCATCCGACTGGAATTGTACGTTATGCAGTATTCAGACGAGGAGCGTTTATCGAATAAACGCTTTATGCTCACATTGAACCCAGGGGAGAACCCCGTCAAAGAAGTTGTCAAACAGATGGATGGAGCCAAGTATTTTAAGATGTCTTATAAATACATCGTTGAGACACTCGATCCAATCACAGTACGTTTCGATGACCTCTATGTGACATTCCGTTAAACGCGGAATAAGTCTTAAGGGAGAAAGGGACCATACGGTATGTTATTTAGTTCCACAGTATTCTTATTTTATTTCTTACCGGTCGTGTTGTTGCTGTATTTTGTGTCACCACGCTGGTTAAAAAATACGATTTTACTTGTCTCAAGTTTGTTCTTCTATGCTTGGGGTGAGCCACGCTTTGTACTCATTATGCTCGCTTCCATTGTCATGAACTATGCGTTCGGTTTCATGGTCGACAAATATCGTGACGATGCGAAGAAAATAAAGTGGACGATGGTACTTATGCTTCTCGGTAACCTCGGGATGCTCGGCGTCTTCAAATATGCGAGCTTCTTCGTTGAGAACGTCAACTCGGTATTCGGCTTCTCATTGAATGACCCGGAGATTCCACTTCCACTCGGGATTTCGTTTTTCACGTTCCAAGCAATGAGTTATGTCATCGACGTGTATCGGAACGATGGACGACTCCAGAAGAACTTGTTTGACTTGGCACTTTATGTCTCGTTCTTCCCGCAGTTGATTGCCGGACCAATCGTCCGCTATCAAACGGTGGCAGATGAGATTGTGGACCGCCGTGAGACAGTCGATGACTTCGTCTCGGGGATTCAACGATTCGTCATCGGTCTAGGCAAGAAAATGATTTTGGCCAATAGTTGCGGTTATGTGGCCGATCAAGTGTTTAGTCAATCGGCAGGGGACTTGTCGACGACACTCGCTTGGATTGGAATCATTGCCTACTCGCTCCAAATTTACTTTGATTTCTCCGGTTATTCGGATATGGCGATCGGTCTTGGTCGGATGTTTGGGTTCCATTTCCTTGAGAACTTTAATTATCCGTATATTTCAAAATCGGTGTCTGAGTTTTGGCGTCGTTGGCACATCTCGCTCGGAAGCTGGTTCCGGGACTACGTATACATCCCGCTCGGCGGAAATCGACAAGGTCCTTGGAAGACATACCGTAACTTGACTGTCGTTTGGTTATTGACGGGAGTTTGGCATGGAGCGAGCTGGACATTCATCGCATGGGGACTTTACTATGGAATCTTCATCATGCTGGAACGAGCATTCCTTGGGAAATGGCTTGCAGCATGGCCGGCGTGGCTGGCGCACGCATTCACGCTATTCATCGTCGTCATCGGTTGGGTATTCTTCCGTGCCGATAACTTCACGTATGCGACAGAATATCTTCAAGTCATGTTTGGCTTGCACGGTGGGGAAGTGTTTGACCAAACCGCTTACTTCTATCTCGTTCAATACGGCGCTGTGCTTGTCTTGGCAATGATTGCCGCGACACCGATTCCGAAATTACTTGTTGCACATTTCTTGCGCCATGAAGTGAGTGTAGATCGTCCAGTTCTTGCGATGAGTGCCGGCTTGATGCGTGCGGTCTACATCTTGCTCATCTTTGCAGTATCGATTTCTTATGTTGTTTCGAGTACATTTAATCCATTCATTTACTTCAGGTTCTAAGGAGGGCTGATCATGATACAACAAACCAAAAGTGAACAAGTCCGTTCGAAAGAACGACGAATCTCTTGGGTGGTCAACAGTATAATGTTGATTGGCTTCCTTGGTACACTTTTTTATGGACTAGCCGTCTATGCGTTTGGGACAGAACAGGCTCGCTCGGATAGTGAGGGTCGAATGTTGGCACAACGTCCGGAGCCTACTGTCGAGACAATCATGGATGGCTCGTATATGGAGGGCGTTGAAGCATCGGCGAATGACCAGGTCTTCGAACGATATCTGTGGATTGAGACACAGGCTTGGGTACAGCGCAATGTTCTTCAACAACAAATGAATAATGGTGTCATCAGTATCGATGAATTTTTATATTCACCAGATCCTGTAGCAAGTGACTATTCGTCACTTGGTGTGTTCTTTAAAAAGTTTAAACAAGAGATGGATGAAGCAGAGATTCCCTCTTATTTTGCATCAGCACCGAGTAAACCAGTCTATGCAACAAGACAAGGAATTTTTCCGGCTTACATCGAGTCAGCGGATGCACAAAACCGAGGACAACTTCACGAACGTCTAAAAGATAATGAAATTCCACTCATTGATTTAGAAGAGACACTCGGGGACAAAACGGCTAAAGAGATTTACTTTAAAACCGACCACCACTGGCGACCAGAAGGGGCGTTTCTCGCATACGGTCAAATCATGGACCGCCTACGCGAGCAGTTCCCGGATGCGCCTGTGCTGACAGCCGAGCAAATGGAGACGAAGACGGTCGATGGTCCGTTCTATGGGTCTCATGCCCGAGAAATCTCCATGCCTTACGTGGAATCGGCAGATACGTTTACGTATTTGGAACCAAAAGATGGATTCACGACGACTGTTTGTCGGAATGGTGATGATTGTGGACATCCAGTTCTCGATAAAGATGTTTTAAAAAATGCATCGAAGTTCACAAACTATTACAACATCTTCATGGGTGATAACTATGCCCAAGCAAAAATCACGCAGAAGAACCCTAAGAATGACTACCATCTTCTTGTTCTGAAAGATTCATATGCAAACCCGGTACTTGGATATCTTGGGGAATCGTTTGGAACGGTATCGGCATTAGATGTCCGTTACTTCGATGACTATGATGTCAGCATTGCCGACTATGCAAAAGAGAATGACGTAGATGCAGTATTATTCGTTCATAACGACCGCATTCGTGGTCTTGGTTCCATGTATCAACGAGGGCTTTAAGCGAATAAGTCGATTGTATATAAAAGGCAGGTGCGCAACATGAACATATTGCTACCGGTATTTTTTCACTCAGCAATGGGTGGACTTCATCGACATATTCTTTCATCTGTAAAAGCATTTATCCGAGAAAACCATCACGTCACCGTAGTATGTAAACCAGGTCCTTTTGCGGATGAGGTAGAGCGGCTCGGTGGTAAGGTGACTCGTACAGACTATTCGATTGAAGACGTTCAGCGTGTGATTGATGAGATCATGGGAAAATCATTTGATATTGTGTATGCCCATCCGTTTGATTCACGTCAACTTGGGCTCGCAATAGCAGAATCAAAGGCGATCCCGTTCGTCCTCGTCATCCATGGGATGTATTATGATGAAATCGAGCAATATCATTCGAGTGTCTCGCGTGTGATTGCCGTCTCTGAACAGATTGCGACCTATCTCGTGGAGCATTGTCCCGCCATCGAATCAAAACTCACCGTCATCCCGAATGGAGTCGATGATGCATTCGTGCCTGATGCGACGAGCGTGTCGTCAGAACGCGTGACGGGCCTATTCACTTCACGACTCGATGCGGACAAACTGTTTATTTTAGACGTCTTCTTAGACGCGCTAGAAGACGAGCGGGTCCGGTCTCTACCGATTGACTGGATCGTTGTCGGGGACGGGACACAACGGGAAAAATATGCATCACGTTATGAGGAAGCGCTTGAAGGGACCAGTCAAACGATAAAGTGGCTCGGTTGGGTCGAACAGGACGATTTACCCGAAGCGATGCGTCGTGCCGATTTCATCATCGCCCCAGGGCGCTCTGCCCTTGAAGGGATGGCAGTCGGGAAGCCAACGATTGCTGTCGGTAGTAAAAGCTATCAAGGATTGGTCACACCTTCGACGTGGAACGATATCGCGAGTACGAATTTCGGTGGTATCGGGACGAAGTACGATGGATATACATCTGGACAAATCGGTGATGCGATTCTCGAATTGATGGATGAGACAACGAGGCAAGAGCTTGGGCGTTTCTCGACTTCACTCGTTGATGAACATTTTCGGGATCAAGGTGCTCAACTGCTTCTCCTTAGTCTGCTTGAAGACGTGAGACAAGAAGGGGTCGAGGCAATCGATTTGGTTCATCGTTATCCGCACGTTCGTTATGATGAACTTCATGTCCGTCGCGCAAACAGGATTTGTTCTTGGAAATTGACGAATCGAGAGCAACGACTCGATGTCATGCGTGAGGAGCTCGAGGCAACGAAGCGACTCCTTGATGAACTTCAAGCAATTCAAGCGGAGCAGTCTGCTGAAATCAGTCAGTTACGACTAACCATACAGCGATTGTCCGATGCTACGGAATAAATATGGCGAAAGAGAACTTCACATCAGAAGTTCTCTTTTTGAATATAGCGAATTTCAGGTTTGGTCGAATGACATATAACACCGAAAGTATTATGTATCCACAATAGTAAAAATAAGTATTTATAATGTTACTTTAGTACCACTTATATTACAAAATTTACATAATATATTCGTTTTTGGGGTACATTTTACTATCAACTTAGAGGCACGCACATCATGTACACCTGTCGTCATTTTTTTTATGAAGGAGGATGCATGAATGAAAAAAGTCGTTGCCCTTTTTTTGTGTTTTTTCTTATTGGTCGGATTCACTGTCGTACCGGGATCTGGAGTTGAAGCAAGTTCATCATCCGTACAGCACGTGTTTTCTCCAAAATCGTATACCCATTATGGAGGAGTGACGTATGCGGCTAAAAAATTCACCTATCCAAAAAGCGTAAAAGTCAAATTATCCAATGGACGATATGCTTATCGAACGGTGAAATGGTCAAAAGTCAGTTTTCAAAAAGAGTATTTGAACCGAACCCAACGCGTCGTTGGAAGTGTTCAAGGAACAAGTAAAAAAGCAGTCTGGTATGTAAGAGTGAAGAACTATCCGGTCAAGATTTCAACACCGGTGATTCGTACGGTTGGAAAAGGCCAAGAGGCGAATTTGCCGACCAAGTTAACTGCTTATTTTGCGAATGGCCAACGTTCCACTTACAAATTGGAATGGGGTCCTGCTTATACAAGTAAGCTCGGAACCAGGATGGTCAGCTATAAGGCTCGCGGATTAAACTTATTCTTCAGCGGGAAAGCGAAACTTGTTGTTCGTGATGTTCATTTGACCCAACCTGTCTTTTCAATTTTGACAAACAATGAACAAATCCAAGCTATAGGAAAAATTCATTATCCTGCGCGAGGTGTACGGCACTACTTGATTGCTGAAAACCGAGAAACCAAAGTACAGTATAAAAAGTTGATTTATCCTGAACGAGATGGTTCTTACAAAGTGGCATCGCTTCCGCTTAAAGCTGCGTCATATAACATGTATGTTCAGTCGGGGGTCAAACGGACTTCTCCTGTTGTCGTGACGTTAAAAGGTGGACAAGTCCCTGGTGATACTGAAACAGATGTCCGTAACCTATTGAAGGGACTCCTGTTAAACATTCACGTGACAAATCCGTTACTGCAGGACATCGTCTTCCCGCAAATTGATGGTGTGACGTTCTCGATTGATTCAAACAACGATGCTTTGTCGAGTGCTGGTAAAGTGACAAGAGACACGAATGATACGCTTGTGACGTTCACGATTCAAGCAAAGCGCGGAGAAATCACAGAATCCATCACATATAACAACATCTTGATTCCAAAACGCTCCCAGACGGATGAGGAAGAGCTCGACCTTTTTTTAAACAGCATTCAAATCGATAATCCACTCATTAAAAACATTGAATTACCTTCTTATCCAGGTGTCGTCTTCTCGATTGACTCGAGCAATCCATCCGTCGTCTCCTCATCAGGTGTCGTCACACGAGGTGACCAAGATGTGTATGTGAATTTGACCGTAAAAGCGACGAAAAATTCAGTGGTGCGGACGAAGTCCTTCCCGAATATCCTCGTACCGAAGAAAGATGCATCGGCGGAAAGTCTCATCGATGATTACTTGAACCGACTCGTCATTTCGAGTCCGGTAACTGCAAACATCACACTCCCTCCACTCGCTGGAGCGACGGTGACGCTGACTTCTTCGAATCAAGCGGTCATCACGAACGGAGGGATCGTCACGCGCGGCACGACGGATCAATCCGTCTCACTCGTCGTGACGGTGACAAAAGATGGGGTGACCAAGACGAAAATCTTCCTCGGCCTGATCGTACCGAAGAAAGAAGGCGGAACTGAAGGGGAGGTAGACGACTACTTGGCAGGCCTGTCCATCACGAGCCCTTTGACGGCGAATATCATCTTACCACCATTCACAGACGGAACGGCGACGCTATCCTCATCGAATCCAGCGGTCGTCTCGAACGGAGGGGTCGTCACGCGAGGTACGACCGATCAAACGGTGTCGATCACGGTCAATGCGACGAAAGACGGTGTGACGAAATCACGCACGTTCTCGAACCTCATGGTACCGAAAGATGATGTGGCTTTAACGGCTGAGCTTGATGCAGCTTTGAATGCCATCAATCTTGGGAATCTCATTAACTTGTCGACCAACATCTCACTCCCGTCGGCATCGAATGGAATCAATGTCAGTTGGTCCTCGAATCAGCCTGTGATCATCTCGAACACCGGCGTGATTCAACAAGATCCGACCGAGTCGAAACCATTCATCTTGACGGCTTCCGTCACGAAGAGTGGATTGACACGGACGAAGACATTCAATGGATCGGTTGCTGCAAATGTTCAGTTGGTATTAGCAGACGATGTGACGAAAATCAAGTCGACATTTGGAACGCTGTATCCGGTATTTGACTTGTCGTTACCAACGAGCTTGAATGGTTCTTCGCTCACATGGACATCAAGCAATCCGGCGCTGATGACAAGTGCGGGGGATGTTCGTGAGACCGACATCGTTTCACCATTTACGTTATCTGTTGAGAATGCGAGCACGACCCAAATCATGAATATGTCGACGCAAGACGTTGATACAGGTCTACTCGGTGGGTTACTCGACACACTTGGAACGATTGTCAATCCGGTCGTCAATGCGCTCGGAGGAAACTCTCAAAGTGCAACTCTCCCATCACAGTATGGCGGTTTGCTTGGAATCGGAGCGAAGAGTATTACGAACTGGGAAAGCTCGCATCCAGACCTCGTGACGATTCAAGGGTATAACGTGACGATTAAACGTAGTCAGCAAGACCACTTAATTGTTCTGCGAGCAAAATATGAAGGAATCAATCAACCGATTCCAATCATCGCCAAATTGTCGAAGCAATAATAAAGAACGGAGTCGCATGGTTGCGACTCCGTTCTTTTGGTCAATGTGTTGTAAAGCGAGCTGGTCCAATCGAAGAGACGAGACGTGTCGCGGCACGTAAGCAATCCAGCTGTCTCGTATACACGTGACTCACATCAGAAAAGGCAGAGGGGAGATGACCTGAGTCGAGGGGACCTTGTCGCATATAAGGAGATTCCCCGGCGCCAAGCGGTGTCGGATGAATCACAAACTTATAGTGTGATGGGTCGAGCTCGATGACCTCAATCTCTGCAAACAGTCGTGCGTCGCGTGTATATAAGAAGCGGGTGGATAACCATTTATCTGAATCTGTCATGGTTCACCAGTCCTTCCTCAAGAAGTCTTACCTCCCTTATCATAAAACAATTTTTGGATATTTCAAATTAACTTTTCATATTTATGTAAATATATTTACTTGAAATTGTAAAAAAGAGTGGATTCGTGCAATCATTTCTATGTTTGAGTAAAGTTAGGGAAGAACGTACGAAGGCGGGGTGACAACATGAGAAAGAACGCGACAGGGACGTATCGGTTCGTCCTCATTCTTGGGGCGAAAGTGAATGGGACTAGACCGTCCCGAGCGCTCCAACATCGAATTGACGTGGCTGCCGCCTATGCGAAGGCACACCCTCATGTCGAACTGATCGCAACGGGTGGTCAAGGACCGGATGAAGGGATGGCGGAGGCACACGTTATCGAACGAGAACTGAAGGCGCAAGGGATTGATGCGACACGCATCCATGTCGAAGCGACATCGACGTCGACGATTGAGAATTTTGAGCACAGCCGTTCATTTTGGGATGGCACATCAGGTGTGACGATTGTGACGAATGATTTCCATGTGCCGCGCGCCCGTCTGATCGCGAGACTCTATTTTCAGCTCGAGAGCGATGCCCTATATGCGCCGACCCCTCAGCTTGCGAAAGGACGATATCTCATTCGTGAAGTATTGGCGTATGTGAAGCTGTTGGGACGATATGTATTCAGAAAAGAAAAAAACTAGGCTCTTGCACTCGCAAGAGCCTAGTTTAGTTGGCAACCGATTTCTTCGTTCAGCACATTTCCGAACGCTTCGGCACCTTCCACATTCAAATGGACCCCGTCACCTTCGAAATACGCTTCTTTCCCGATTGACCGTTCATGCCAATCGATGAGGGACACGTTCTCGTGCAGTTCACTGGCTCGGGCGAGTTTCTCGTTGACCTCGCTCTCCCATGGACGTGGGACGCGCGTATTGATCAAATAGATGTGGTCCGCTCGCTCGAACTGCTTGAGTAGCGTCTCGAGTTGCTCCATTTTGAAGGCACCGTTCGTCCCGAGATGGAGAAATACGACGTGACCCGGAGCGTTATACGATTGATATTGTGACGCAACTGGGATGGCGTCTCGAACTTGACGTCCGATTTGGGCGTCGATTTTCATATTTGGGAAGGCATCTGCCAAATATTCGTTCAATCCGAGCATGACCGAGTCCCCAATCGCGAGAGCCGGTGGACATGTCTGGATGTCTGGTTCCTCAGGTGGTGCCGTGTTCTCGTCAGTCGATGTCTCTTCAGATGGGACGTCTTCCGATTCTTCGGATTCCGATTCTTTCGGTACGTCCGGTCTTTCTTCTTTTGGCATCGGTACTTTCACGATTGGAATCTCATCTTGAACCGATTCTGGTTCTGTGAATGCCAAGATGGTCAGATTCCCAACGAGGACGAGTGAGAGTGCCGTCGCACACGCCGTGGTGACGAAGCGTGCGCTCGGATGCGTCGGTGTCGAGATGAGCTGGCGAAACGAATGGTTAAACCCGTTCCGGCGAATCGGTGTCTCGACGAAGCGATACGACAATTCGGCGATCAAGAGCGTCAATGCGACTTGTCCGACGGAAAGGAGCGGCGAGAACGTGCCGAGTCGTTCGAGCGGTGTCGACAGAATGATGACCGGATAGTGCCACAAGTAAATCCCATACGTTCGTGTGCCAATCACGCGAAGCCAAGCGCTTCCAAACAGTCGTGACCAGATTGTCGCCGGATGGGCGACGGCGGCAATCAATAGGGCGGATAAGAAGGCGACAAGTAGAAAGCCCCCATAATAAAGAAATGCGTCGTAGGCGTTGACATGACTGATGATGAAGACAATCCCAATGAGCGAGATTCCTCCTGTGACGTTTAACACGTGACGACCGATAGAAGGTATAACTTCTTTGAATGCATCCGGACGCCAACCAAATGCTAAAACAGCTCCCATGAGAAGACCGAACAATCGTGTGTCGGTTCCGTAGTAAACACGGCTCGGGTCGGCCTCGGGGACATATCGGAACGCCATCCAAGCGGCGGAAACGAATAAGAGTGTAGCGACCAATTGAAGCAACCGCTTCCGAAACGCGAGACCGACGAGTAAGAATAACGGCCAGACCGCATAAAACTGTTCTTCAATTGAGAGAGACCATAAGTTTTGAAGCGGTGACGGCTTTCCGAAACTCTCGAAGTACGAGACTTCGTGGAAGATATACCACCAGTTATTCACATAGGCGAGTGCTGCCAGTGAATCCTGGCGCACCGTATCGAGCAAGGAACGGTCAAACAGCGTCACATACGTCATGACGACCGACAGCATCAAGACGAGTGCCGGGAGCAATCGACGGAAACGCGCGACATAAAATGTTTTCAAATCGATTGTGCCCGTCTTCGTCCATTCCCGAAGCAAGATGCCGGTGATCAAATAGCCGGACAAGACGAAGAAGACATCGACACCGAGGAACCCCCCGGATATGTAAGGTACATTTAAATGATATAAAATGACAGCCAAGACGGCGAACGTGCGCAATCCGTCGAGACCAGGCATATACGTTGTATGTTTGAGTGGTTTCATGCCCCCCACTTCCTTTCTGGTAAAGCGGACATTTCCCTTTTTTTAGAATCCATTCTTCAGTATAACGAGTGGGGGAGAGGGAATGGTTTCAAAAGATTAACAATCAAATGATCTCGAATTCCAATAAAAAAAGGGACATAAAGTCCCTTACACCTTACATCATCGTAATCAACGTTCCACCAAGTACTCCGGCGATAACGAGTGCCCATGGGGGCAGTTTCCAATAGGCAATCATGACGAACAGGAAGGCTGCGAATACGAAGTCGACCGCATCGTTAATGGTAATCATGAAGATTGGGCTGTAGAATGCCGCAATCAAAATACCGACCACCGCCGCGTTGACCCCGATGAGGGCACCGGCGACTTTTGGGTTATGACGGAGCGCATCCCAGAACGGAAGTGCCCCGAGGATGAGCAAGAAGGCCGGCAAGAAAATCGCGACCGTCGCCAGGATGCCACCCGGCACACCGTTAATCACCGTTCCTAAATAAGAAGCGAACGTGAAAAGCGGTCCAGGGACGGCCTGAGCGGCACCGTACCCTGCAAGGAAGGCTTCTTCACTCAAGAAACCAGCAGGTACGAGCTCACGCTCAAGTAACGGCAAGACGACGTGACCACCACCGAAGACGAGGGCACCGGCCCGGTAAAAACTATCGAACAAGGCAATCGTCTGATTTTCAAACGTCTCTCGCAAAATCGGCAAGATGACGAGAAGGGTACCAAATATCGACAACAAGACGGCACCGAGTCGTTTTGAAATGGGGAACGAACTTGATTTCGCATCGAGGCGCTCCGGTTTGAACAACAAGAATCCGGCGAGAGCCGCGAGAAGAATGAACAACACCTGACTGAACGTCGTCTGCCAGAGCAAGACGCCCGCCAAGGCGAAAAAGGCGATTGTTCGTGTCTTTGTATCAGGTGTCAGTTTACTTGCCATGCCTAAGATAGCATGGGCAACGATCGCGACGGCGACGACCTTCAAGCCATAGAGCCAACCTGCGTCGGACACGTCGAGTCCGGACAACAGTAAAGCGAATAGGATGAGAGCGACAACCGACGGAGTCGTGAAGCCGATAAATGAGGTGAGCCCACCTAATAGGCCACCCCGGACGATCCCAATGCCGATTCCGACCTGTGAACTGGCCGGTCCGGGTAAGAATTGGCATAATGCAACGAGGTCGGCGTATGCTTTCTCATCCATCCATTTGCGTCGTCTCACGTACTCCTCATGGAAGTATCCAAGGTGGGCGACCGGTCCACCGAACGAGGTGAGGCCGAGCCTCGTTGAAACAAACAAGATTTCTAGTAACGTTTTAAACGTCACACGTTGTGTCATATCTTCACTCCTTAATTTCTTTGAATAACTCGTACGCCTTTTGACGAGCATCTTTTAACACTGAGAGACCTTTCTCGGTCGTCACGTAATTTTTACGGACATGTCCATCGACCGTCTCGTTCTCACGAATCAAGAGCCCATCTTTCTCCATACCATGCAGGATTGGGTAGAGCGTTCCAGCACTGATTTCATACCCATGCTCCCGAAGTTCATCGACCATCCATGCCCCGTATACGGGATGTGCTGCGGCATGATGCAAAATGTGAATATGGATGAATCCGAGAAATAGTTTTCGCAAGACGCGGTCTTCCATACGTGTCATCTCCTTCATATCGAAAATCGATATCGGTTTTCGAAAACAGTCTAACAAACGAGATAAATGGTGGCAAGAAGTCGGCATGCATTTTACAAAAACTTTAAAAGTGTATATGGGAATGACTTCGGAAAAAATAGGGAATCAATCATAAATGAGGTAAACTAGGTAGTGATTATTCTTGCTGAGGAGGAAGTGACGTGACAAACCCCATTCATTCTTCATACGATACATTGTTACGCCATATGCCCCAAGGCTACGTCGAGTTTAAAGTGATATACGACGATGCTTCGGAGCCGATTGACTACGAGTTCTTTGAAGTGAATCCTGCCTTTGAGAAGATTATGAAGGGGAAACGCAAACATTTTATCGGAAAAAAAGTGTCAAGCGTCTTGAAGGACTTTGAATTTAGTGAACGAGAGTGGATGATTCAAGTGGCACACGTCGTCAACGATGGCGGTACGGTGGCGTTCGAACATTTTTCTCGTCGTAATAAATCATGGTTCGAGATGTCCGTATTCAGTGAACGACAAGGATTCGTCTCGGTCATGTTTCACGATATTACGCGGCATGTCCAAGAAAACAATGCGTTGAAGCAACTCGTCAACGTCTCCCATCGATTCATTTCTACTGGAAGCGATTTGTTGATGAACCAACAATTTCTTGATCAAATTCGTGATTTCACCGGCGCGAAAGCCGTTGCGCTTAACTTAGTGGAGAAGGATGGAGAATCGTATACGACAGTCGCCTTATCCGGTATCGACGAAATGTTAGAGAGAAGCCTCGACGTACTCGGTTTCCATCCGGTCGGACGGAAATGGCCGATGACGGAGCAGCGACGCGACCTGTTCAAACAATCGAATCCCCGTGTCTTCGATGGGATTGACCCACTGATTGATGGTGCACTTCCGAAACGTCTCGTCAAAAATCTACTTCGGATTTTCTCTCTTGGGGAAGTCGTTCTATTTAAAATCGAAAAAGACGGCGTCTTGTATGGAGATTTGACGATTGTGATGGAACAAGGGAAACAAGCGAACCGTCTCGGTCTCGTCGAGTTGTACCTCGTCCATGTACTTCAGCAATTGACGAAAGCCGATCATCAAGTAGGTGAGACGAAGAAGTCGATGTTTGATGGATTCGCGACACTTGATTTAGAGTGCATCATGGCCTTCAACACACGGCAAGTGCTGCACTTGAATGATTCGTGGGAGCGCGTTTTAGGATTCTCTCTTGAGGAGTTGGAGAATATCGATTTCCTCAGCCTGATTCATCCAGACGATGATCGTATTACGGAAGCTGGCTTTGCGGAACTTGAAGAACGAGGTGAATTGTTCCGCTTCGTCAACCGATTCCGGACGATTGACGATACGTATCGCTCAATCGAGTGGCACTGTAAGCTTCAAGGGGATTATATTTATGCGGTCGCCAAAGACGTGACAGACCGAGTCCAATTGGAAGAAAAATTGGCCGATCGGGACCGGCTGTTGACGAAACTGTCCGACCAAATTCCTGGGGCGATCTATCAGTTTGAACTGATGCCCGACGGTAGTTTCAACTTCCCATTCTTTAGTAAAGGATTCGAAGACATGTTAGGGATCACGGCAGAAGAAGTACAAACCGATGCAGGACGTGTCTTCCAACGGATGCATCCGGATGATTATCCGTACGTCATGCAGTCGATTGATGAATCGTATCGCAACTTGACGATTTGGGACGCGGAATTCCGTGTTTTGACCGAGGATGGCCGTACGATTTGGATTCTCGGGTCATCCCGTCCAGAGAAGATCGCGGAGGGGCATGTGTTATGGCACGGATATATCGGGGATGTCACGGAGAAGAAAACATACGAGAGAGAGATTGAATATCTCAGTTATCACGATCAATTGACAGGTATCAAAAACCGACGTTACTTTGAAGAGGCTTTGGAGCGCTATGATGATGAACAGTTTTATCCCCTCACGCTCATCGTCATCGATATCAATGGCCTCAAGCTCACGAACGATGCATTCGGTCACTTGGTTGGCGATCAATTACTTGTCGAAGCAGCGAATATTTTACGAAATGAATTGCGCGCGAAAGATGAAGTGGCGCGAGTCGGTGGCGATGAGTTTGTCATCATCTCGCCGAACACGACACTCGATGAGGCGAAACAACTGTCGGACCGTCTTGGTCGTCTCTTTCACGAACAGACGGTAGAAGGATTACCGATTTCCGCATCGTTCGGTGAAGCGGTCAAACATGACGCAAATGCCGAATTGAGCGAAGTGTTCAATTTAGCGGAAGATCGGATGTATCACCATAAAGTTTCTGAAAAGCAGAGTCGACGCCATCATTCCATTCAAATCATCATGCGCACGCTGTATGAGAAGATTCCACGCGAAGAAGCGCATTCAAAGCGGGTCGCCAACTTGTCCGGGCAACTCGCAGAGGCGATGGGCTTCACGACTGCCGAGGTGAATGAGATTCGCACAGCCGCCATCTTGCACGATATCGGAAAAGTGGCCATCAGTAACGACATTCTAGATAAGCCCGACGCGTTGACGGAAGACGAGTGGCGCGAAATCAAGCGTCATCCGGAAATCAGTTATAACATTTTAAGTACGGTACCTGAATATGTCGCCTTGTCCGAAATCGTACTGGCGCACCATGAACGTTGGGACGGAAAAGGGTATCCGAAAGGATTGAGCAATTATGACATCCCGCTCGCCTCACGGATCATTGCCGTCGCCGACACGTTCGACGTCATGGTGACAGGGCGACCGTACAGACAAGCGAAGACGATTGACGAGGCACTTGCCATCATCAAACAAGAGGCAGGGAAACAGTTCGACCCATCACTCGTCGACGTCTTCTTTGAAAAAGTCGTGCCGACACTGCAACAGTAAAAAATCGTTCTCTCCGTATTGTTTTAGGAGAGAACGATTTTTTACTGTTATTGATTATTTTGAAGGTGATAATCCTAATTCGTTCAAGTAGTATACAAGATCCTTTTTCCCGATTGTTTCCATTGGAGATTTTCCTTTTGGAGCATTTGGTCCTCTCGACAAGAAATTCTTTTCAACGAATCGTACATCTTTTTCATCCACAATCCCATCTTGATTTATATCATGTGTCTGAACTTCTGGATTATTTGTGCCGTAGTCTTCGGCGAGGTCACGGATATCTTTTATATCAATGAAATTGTCATGATTTACGTCTCCTGCAAGACTCTTTTTCATTCCCGCACTCACAAACCTTCCAAATACCTCACCATGTAATTCAAATCCTGAGATGACAGATGTGTACGTTTTTAAATGACCAGGTACATCCACTACAATTTGATATGGAACGATTGATGCTGGTACACCTTTGATTTCATATCTTCCATCTGTACCGATTTTACCACTGTATACCTCACCGTTCGGCGAGAGTGCATATACTTTTGCCCCGATCTTTTGGGCAATGCCTGTCGGCAAGAATGATCCATTATTTAAAAACGCCTCAGGTTGGATATTTCCTCGAATTTCAGAATGTTTACTCACGAAATCGTAATCTGAAGTACTGTAATACGGAAGATTGATAGATTGGCTATTTCCATATTGGGTGTATGTGGATGTAATTACTTTTAATTTATCCTCCCCTTGGAACCACTCATCGCCGGTTACTTTGAAAGTCACATCTATAAGCGGCATATCGCCGTCGAGTCCAGTAAAGGCATCTCCGTCTAACTGTGTATTTAATTTAACGGTAGCGTAGTAATCATTTATTTTGACTAGTGGTTCTTGAAGAGTAGCATCCACCCCGTTTTTAATGGCATACGCTATGAATGCTTCATTTAACGTGGCCGACTCGAATGTGTACATATTCCCCTTATACTCAATTTCGTAATCACCAGCTATCCAATCCTTCACGTTATTCAAACTAAGCGTCATTGTGAGTTGATCTCCTAACGTGACTTCTGTAAGGTTATAATTTGAATTTAAATATTCTGTGCCTTCCTCAAGGAAAATATATCTTTGATAGTTTACGTTTTTCGCAAGGTCGGTTGCTGCTAAACTTAATCGCAGTGGACCATTGGCGATGTCGGTTGGTTCGATTCCAAAATATGTTTCCCCGTTCACATCTGCTTTCGGAAAACAGCAGTCAAAATATTCGCGATATCCTGCTGAAATATAAAACTTGTTGGAAGATTGATCATATGATAGACCGCGTGATTGTAGAATCTCCACAGCCTTGTCTTGAATCGTGCCATGAATATAGAATGCTTTTTTTCCGTTCTTATCAGTAAGCATATTTTCATTAATTTCATACACACCTGGTGCATGGTCGAATGTTACTTGAGGCTTTGAGTTATCGATAACGACAGGAGTATCGACTGTATAAGTTTTCCCATCATCATCGTATCCGATGAACATTAAGTCATAATCGCCTTCGAGTAAGTCCACTTTTTGTGACGAAATTGGATTTTCCTTGTCACCAGTGAAAGGATAAATCGAACCGCCAAAAATATTTGGGATGTAATATCTGAAGTCCGGTTTTGCAGAAGGTTGAGATAGAGATGCTACCATTCCTAAAGCGTCACCATTTTTTGCATCCTTCACCAAAATATCAATTCGATCAAATGCACTCTTCATTTGAAAAGCTGTAGTGAGAGCAGGACTAGAGTATTGCCATCTCGGAGTATTATTCGCTAGAGTTGGACTATTTGTTTCCAAATAGTCAAAGCCTTTTTCAGTTATACGAATGGCAAATGGGATTTGATACGTTTCTGATGAATCTTCTTCATTCGTCATATGGAGATAACCCTCGTATCGTCCTTCTTCTGCATCAGCAGGAATCGTGAGTTGCGGAGAAATCACTTCGTGACTTCCACCATCAACATTGATTCGATTTGGTACTTTCAGAACAAGATTGTTTTTCACAGAATCTTTGATTCCTGTACGTTCTGCATGATATTCGACCTCGAGTGTAAACGATTTTTGTTCGGAACCTCTGTTGTCAATCAACATTTCGCTACTAGCTTGAACGGATTGATCTGTTTTGAAGTGACTGCCGAAACTCAATGAACCGGTCTCCTCCTCAATCTCAATCACTTGTCCCTGCTCATCCAAATGCTTTGTCTGACCTAACACTTGGATGGAAATATCGGTATGAACGGCTTCATATGCATCTATTCGACCGGCTCCCTGTTCGAATACAGATACTTCACCATTCAAGTCTTCAGCAGTGTTCATTAAAGCAGTCTTCACATCGAAAGGTGAAAAGTCGGGATTTTCCTGGAGCATGAGTGCGGCCACGCCTGCAACATGAGGAGCTGCCATCGACGTACCTTGTAATCGCTTATAGGAAGACGAATAATCGATCCCTGACTCTGGACTGTTCATATATTCGGGAACAGTTGAAAATATAGCTACACCTGGTGCAATAACATCTGGCTTAATATCATAACTCCCTCCGACAGGTCCGCGGGAACTAAAACTAGCGAGGTGATCACCTTCTGTTTGAATGCTGTTCAACAAACCGAACGTAATTTGTGCATTGTCACCTAATTGTTTCAAACGTTCTCCCTCGACTTTAGAAATTCGGAACGTAGGGATATAATCTGGTCCTTCACCGAGATATGACGAAATGTTTCCATCCACATTGTTATAGAGAATCACAGCAATGGCTCCAGCCTCACGTGCGTTTTTGATCTTCTCAACAAACGTGATATCGCCTCGCTCAATCAGAGCGATTTTGCCAGAGAAGTCTTTCCCTTCAAAACTAGATGATGTCCCAATCCCAGCGAATTGAACTTCATACGATTGATTTTCAAAAGTAGACAAATCATCTGAGAAGTTTTTCCCCATCAGCAAGACGTTTTCAAATGATTCTCCACTTGCTTGAACGGTTTCAAAATTCGGGATTGCCATGGCAAAATCACTGGCACCAACAGTGATTCCGAGCGCAGCGGCACCTGGTGCACCTAGCGTTCCTTCATTCGGTCCGCTGTTACCCGCAGCCACAACCGTGACCACTCCTGATAACATCGCATGGTTGACGGCAACAGACGTTGGATAAAGCGGATCGTTTGTCGATGCTCCAAGAGATAGGTTAATGACATCCATTTCGTCTGCAATCGACTTCTCAATTCCAGCAAGAATCCCCGAAGTCGCGCCTGACCCATATGGACCTAAGACACGATAGCTGTATAGATCAACTTGAGGAGCGACCCCTTTAACTGCATAATCGACATCATTCTTTTGATCACCTGCAATCGTACCAGCGACATGTGTGCCATGTTCCGTGTAATAGGCAGAACCCGAACTCGGATGTTTCTCAGGTAATCCCGAGTTCTTCCAATCTTCATATGTTGCTTCCATCGGATCCGAATCGTTGTCTATGTAATCATAACCACCCTTATATACGTTCTTTAAATCGGGATGATTGTAATCGATTCCAGTATCAAGTACGCCGACCTTGATGCCTTCTCCAGTAATGTTTTCTGCATGGAGTCGATCGACATGGATTTGAGGAATGCTATCCATCATTTTTGATTGGGTAGATATCTCGTTTTGTTCGGGAAGTTCGAGTTGAACGGTTTCATCATTCCAAACGCGCTTGACGACACCAGTGTCTAGGAGATGTTCAATTTCGTTCGCAGGAATCGTCATGGCGACCCCGTTGATCGCCAATCGATATTCTTTCGTGATTTTGGCGTCTTTTAGTAATGAACTGGCGTCCTTTTTATTTTTTAAAGCGTTGAATGTTTCTTTGAACGATGCATGGGCTTGTTCTACTTTTTGAGAAGCTTCACGTTGACTTGTTCGAACACCTTTTGCTGCTTGTTTCAATACTTCTACTTTCGCAGGGGCTTGGTTAAATTCAACAATAATATCTACCATGCCTTCAGTCATCGTGTTGATATGTGGAGAAATTTTAAACGTTGGTTGGGCTTCTACTTGCTGAATTGCCTGTTGTTGTTCTTTAGTCAATGTCTTTAATACGTTTATTGCTTGCTGTGTTTTCATAACTTGTACCTGTGCAGATGAGCGCTCAGCAGTCGTATGGGAGGGGAGGACCAAGGTTCCCATCAGACTGGTTGTCAATGCAACAGCCAAAAGTGTTCCAGATTTCTTTTTCATCTTGTTCGCCTCTTTCTCATCATTAAATTAGTATTCGTACTAGTCACAGTGTAGAGTGAGATAGAGTATTCTGTTAATTGGGAAAATTCTGTTCGATTTATGCGGTTACTTTATACAAAAAGAATAAGGGTTCCATTTTTATAAAGTGGATTCGTAAAAATGTGAATGAAAAGTTGGGAAAATTATTTGCTCAAAAGACTTAAGTCCTAACCATTTTCATATAATAACTGAATATCAGGATGTAGCACCTATAGATAAACAGAGGGAATTTGACCTAAAAAAGAGCAAGTAGCAGGGCTACTTGCTCATCATGTATTTGAATGATTGAATAAAAGATTTTTTAGTAATGAATTGGCGAGATGTAAATAGTCATTTGAGCGAACAGGATCTCCATGTTCATTAAAAATAGTCGCTACTCTTTCGGCATATGAAACCGCTTTGTATACATCCTCTTGTTCCATAATAGGAATGCCATACTCGATGAGATACTCGGTAAGGCGTTTCGTGTCCCCGTTCATCTCTAAATATAGAACCATCAAATCTACATACTGACCGGACTGTTCTCCTTTAAATTCCCTTAAGATGTTTTTTAGTAAATCGATTGCTACTTCTTTCTCCCCTAAATCAAGTTGAACTTTAACAATCTCGCTAACTGTTCCGTAATAGCCAGAAGTATTGTGTTGCTTTAGTTGAAGCGATTTTGTAAAGTAATGCAAAGCGTCTTTGAGATTACCTTTCTTGTAATACCATAAACCAAGATTATGTAAAACAATCGGTCGTGTCACATGATCGTTCAACATTTCTGCATCATGAAGAGCGGTTTGGAGAAGATGCTCTGCCCCCTCTAGGTCATTGATGTAGATGAGATTTGCTGATAACCCAATTTTCACATGCAACATGCGCGAAAGATTCCCGGTGCTTTGAAATGTTTGTAACGCTCTATGTGAGTAATGTAGAGATAAGGTGAAGTGTTTCAATTGCCCATGGACAGCTGCTTTATAGTAATAATAATCCGTTACTTTCCCACTGTATAGTTCGGCTTCCTTCTCGATTTGATTGAGCAAAATAAGTGATTCGGAAAACCGAAGTTGTTGTGCACGGTATACGGCTTGAAAGAAAGTCCATAGAAATCTTTCGAAAGGGGATAATTTATTGAAATTTTTCTTAAGACGTCTCGCTCCATCTTCAAATTGAGAAGATTGATTGGTAAACAATAAATAACGCAGCATGTATAACTCGAATAGATAAACCATTTCGGTACATCTTACAAAATCTCGCTCATCGTCCAGTTCATTCTTCAAACGTGTTGCGTAATCGCGGTGAAGGCGTTCAATCGATTCATAAAATTGAGCGAGCTTTCGATTCAGCGCCTCGGTCCTACGATTCTCCTCTTCGATTGAAATACCAAGGCGGTTACAGAGTAATGCTAAGGTTTTTGCATTAACTTCCTTTGTATTGTTTTCGATTTTACTTAGATGAGTAGTGGAACAAATACCTTCGCAAAGTTGTTCCTGGGTTTTACGTTGCATTTTACGGTGATAGTAGATGATTCTTCCGATAGACACATAAACACTTCCTTCTCTCTATAAGAAACTATGTGACTCATTAAGAAGGAGTCCAACAGTCAAAGCTGGAGGACTCGCTTGATTTAAACGGTGAGTGGCCGCTTCTTCAATACGAGAACCGTCAACAAGAAAACGACGCCAGTCATGCCGATCATAACGATGATGGAGAGGAACGGAAACTGTCCTTCATACATCGTAATGACGCCGTTATTCAACCAATAGGTCGGTAGGAAACGACCGACAAGTTTCAATGAATCGGGTAACCAGAGCAGGCTGATGAACGCCCCTCCGGTGATAGCGGACGCCATCGTGACCGAGATTTGAAAGATGTTCGCCTTCTCCCGATTCGTCGCAAAGACGGCGATGAGACCACCGAAGGCTAAACAAACAAGGAGGTAGGAAGCGAATAATGCGAACACGGTCGGGAGATAGGACCAGACGTCTTGACCGTATAAAGCAAGGCTCACACCAATCAATAGCATCACGTAGACGAAGCCGACGAGATAAAAGGCGAGGAGAAGTGAGCCGAAGTAACGCCTTGGCGTCACGGGTGAGGCAAACAACCGCGAATAAATCTTCTCGTCCCGGTCGTCTGCGACGAACATCGGGATGAACTGAAGAAACGTCGACATCATGATGAACGACAATAGACCGAAGAAGGCTTGTGTCCGAGCAGTCGTGGCAACACTCTCTTGGAACGGTTCGCTTCTGATGGTGTAACCGTTCGACGTCTCAATTGATGCGAGTTGTTCGAACGTCGCTTCCTCATAGCCGCTCGCCTCAAGTAGTTGGCGTTCGCGGGACAGATGACCGTTCAGCGCCTGTTCAATCAACGAGGCATCACTCCCCGCAATTGCCGAGAAGGAGAGGCGGGGCATATCGCCTGTGAACGCCTCTTCCGTGAAGTCTTCAGGAATAATCAGAACAATGTCTTCCCCTTCTAACAAGACGTCCTCTGTGTCCGACTCGAGCAACGTGACCCGACCAAATCGTTCGGCCTCTTCAATGAGGCGTTCGGCGAGGAGTCCACCATCCCGGTCGACAATGCCGATCGATGCGTTCAAACTAGATGTTCCGCCGACGAAAGAGAGGATGAGCGCGAATCCGAACATCGACACGAAGGTGAACACCCATAATCCTTTCTTTCGGAGCATTCGTTTGGCCACGTGTTTAATAAGCACCATGACGCTTCACCCCTTTCGAAAGAAGATAACTGATTGCAATCAAGACGAGTAAATGAATCCCGAGCAGTCCGAGACTTTGCCAGTACATACTGATGTCCCCTTCGCGGAGGAGGACGGCAAGCATTCCGTCCCGCATAAAGATCGGCATGAACACATAGGCAGCCCAGGGTGCGTAGTTCAACGTCACTTGGTCAAAGCCGGGGACATAGCCACCGGATAAAATCATGAGGATGGCGACGAACCCGTTGACGATCGCGTCTTTAGTCGTCGTGCTCAACTTCGGCAAGTTGACAATCAAAAAGCCGATGGCGACCCCGTACGCGGTCAAGGCGAGCCAAGACAGAATCAGATAGCCGAACTGTACGTTGGCCAAGTCAAACGTACGATAAACAAAGTGACTGAACCAAAACAGTAGGATGAGCTGCAATAAAATGATGACATAACGACTGAATGTCCGTGCGAGGCGGTACTGAATCGTCCGGACAGGAGCCGCCTGGATGCGTAAATAACTTCCTGTGTTCGGCTGTTCTTCCCGTGCCATCGCCGTGATATAAAATGAACCGAATAGTGCTGTCATGATGGAGATGGTAACGGTAAAATATTCGAGCGAGGTCGGGGTGCGACCTGCCAAGTCGACACTTGACGTGTCGAGCCAAGCCTCATTCGCATATGGAGCCGACACGCCCGCTTCGGCGAGCGTGATCTGTTGATTGGCGATCGCCGTATATTGATCGAGGATGGCATCGAGAACGTCGAACTCTACTGTCGTCGGTTCTTCGTAAAAGAGCGTGATGTCGGACCCGGAGAGTTGCAAGATGACGTCCGCATCGCCATCGTTCACACCACGTTCGGCAGCAGAGATGTCTTCGTATGGGACGAGTTGAATGAACGCCTTGATTTCCTCATCATTTAAGAAGGTTTCGAGTGGTTCGCGATACTGGTCGGTCGATGACTCCACGTAGGCGACATTCGTGACCGGAAGCTTGAATGTGTCACTAAAGACGGCCGACAGCATCGTCCCGAGTCCAAAGATGAGGATGAGTGGGAAGATGAGCATCCAAAAGAGAGTGGCGCGGTCGCGTAGTCTCTGTTTCACATCATATTTGATGAAAGTCCACATAACGTCCCTCCTATTCCCGAAGCGTCTTCCCGGTCAATGCCAAAAAGACGGTATTGAGGGAAGGGCGGTCGACCGTGATGGAGGTGAAGTGGACATATTCTTGATGGAGTGTCTCAAGGAGCGGGGCGAGCGGCGTGTCCTTGTCTAACGACACCTCGATGTACGGCTCTTCATACTCCACTTTTTGAACGTGGTCGAGTGCATCGAGGCGTTCGAGTAAATTTGGCGTGAGTGCATCGACTTTGATCCGTGCTGTCTCGAGCGTCATGACGCTGTCTTTCAGTTCATCTTGCGTTCCTTCGGCGATGATTTTTCCTTCATCGACGATGGCGATTCGGTCGCAAAGGAGTTCAACCTCTTCCATATAGTGTGACGTGTAGATGATGGTAGCGCCGCGACGATTCAGTTCACGGATGTTTTCTAGAATGGTATTTCGCGACTGCGGGTCGATAGCGACGGTCGGTTCATCCATGAAGATGAGTTCAGGTTCATGGACGATGCCGCAAGCGATATTGAGGCGACGGAGGAGACCTCCGGATAGTTCAGGGGGACGTTTCTTTTGATGGGCATCGAGTTCGACGAAGTGAAGCGCGGCCTCGGTCTTTTGTTTCGCTTCTTTCGGATTGAATCCGTATAGTTCCGCGAAAAATTGAATATTCTCATAGACGGTCAGCTGATCATACACGGAGACGTGTTGCGGCACAATTCCGACACGGCGCTTGATGGTCAGCTCGTCTTTCGGCATCTCTTTTCCGAAAATGTGAATCGATCCAGCGTCTGCCTCATATAGATTCAACATGACCGAGATGGCGGTCGTCTTTCCGGCGCCGTTCGGTCCGAGTAATCCGAACAGTTCCCCAGCTTCTACTTTTAGACTAAGGTCGTTCAAAGCAACGGTGTCCCCGAACCGTTTCGTGACATGGTCGAGCGAGATAATGGACATCGTGATACTCCTCTCTTATGTGAAATGTTTCTCGTTCTTTATAAAGGTGTTCGAGGATTGTCACGAATATCCCTGTCCGGAATCATCAAAATGTGTAATAATCTAATTATTCAGATAATTAAGGTGTTGAAATGAGGGATTTGGATGAAAGGATGGCAATTCAATAAACAAGAGGGGGCGTTGTTCCCGGACGAGATCGTGCTTTCCGCGTTTTGTACCGTCGAACCGAAGCGAATGGATTCGACGTTACCGTTTTACTATGACGAGTCGATTTTTCGATTCACAAATAAAGAGGAGACGTTCTACTTTAAAATATCACCAAGCTATCACGAATTTGAGATCAACGTCAAAAATCGGGACGGGGAGCTCGTATACTATCAATTACTCCGTACTGTCAGTAAAGTCGAAATCTTAGAAGACCGACGGGATCAGGCGGAGTTATTGATCGTCCTCGCAGAAGATCGGAAGCGGACCGTGACGTCAATCGAATTGACCGTCCGACCGCGTTTTCGTGTGCTTGTGAAAGAGCACGAGATATAAGAAGCGAGTCGACCTTAAGAGCGGGATGTGAATTCCGCTTTTTTGAATGGTCAAACAAAAAGACAGCCACGACGTGACTGTCTTTTCAGCGGTTATTTCGTTAAAAAGACTTGGACATGGATGGTAAATCCTTGAGCGTCGGTCGCTTTGCCAATTCCGAGATGCGTATAATTCGCATTCAAGATGTTTGCGCGATGACCGCTACTGTTCATCCAGGCATCGACCGCACGAACCGGGTCGCTTGACCCTTTATAGATGTTCTCTCCCCAGCCACGATACGAGACACCGTATGCGTCTAACGTGTCACCAGGTGTGCCGTTCTCGTTGAGCGTATGCGAGAATTGACCTGTGCGTGCCATCTCATCCGCACGGACTTGGGCGACACGATTTGCCTCACTCGAAGCGGAGAGAAGGGAGAGGCCGGCAGCATCTCGTTCTTTGTTCGTCTCAGTCAACACGTTGATGGGCGATGTGAAGCTGACGTATTTCGCAAGGATGTAGCCGGTATACGAACCATACCGGACCTTATACCAACGAGTCGTACCCGTATAGCGATATGACACGGTCTCGAGTTCGGTGCCTTGCCGGACGAACTTGACGTTCGAAGAGGTCGTGAGCGGACGCGATTTCAAATAAATACTCGACGGCTTGACATACGTCGGTTTCGTGAAATTCACCTCAGCAGTGGACAAGCGGACATATTTGGCAGGCAGGTAAGCATAGCCGTTGCCCCATTGAATCTTATACCAACGCACGCCGTCCAACTGGAACGATGTCCGGACGCGCATCGAGCCGTCTCGTGGAATGAGTGCAAGTCGTTTCGCGGTCAAAGAAGGCGACTGCCGGACGTTGAGTTGACTGATGTTCGTTACGTAACCGGTCGTGTTGATCGACGTCTCATAATATGCTTGGACGCGATTAGTCGAGAGCGGTGACCCGATCACACCGAGTGTCAGAATGATGGTGAGTAGTAGAGAGAGATGCTTCTTCAATGGAATCGACTCCTTTTATGGGACTCCCTATATTCTATATTGTTTGGGTGATTTTTGGTTTTACCATTTCATTACAAAAAGGATGGACTCTTCGTGAGCCCATCCTCGCTTCATTTATACAGCAAATACTCTTTTCGAATCGGGAGGAAGGCGTCTCGCTCGTCCTCGATTTTCGTCAGGATGTCTTCAAGCGGAGCTCCTTCGAGAATCATGTCTTTCACATAAGCGTTCCCTGTCAGTTTCGTGATGAAGTCGTTCGCTAAAAATTCGAAGTCGTTCGGATACATGGCATGAGCCGTTTGAATCATCGCGATCCCGGTTCTCGTCGATTCGAATCGAGCTGGATCGGTGACATACACCTCGACTCCGTGTGTCAGTTTGCCTGCATGTTTGGAGAACGTCGGTGTGAATGAGGCAGCCCGGAAGGCGACTCCCGGCAACTCGATTTCGTTCAGCTCTTTCGCGTACTCATGTGCGTGAATATACGGCGCGCCGATCAACTGAAACGGTTTCGTCGTCCCACGACCCTCGGATAGGTTCGTCCCTTCAAACAGCCCGGTCGCCGGATAGACGTTGACCGTGTCGGTCGTCGGCATGTTCGGGGATGGCATGACGAACGGGAGGCCCGTGTCCTCATACATCATCGAACGTTTCCATCCTTTCATTTTGACGACTTCGAGGTCGGCTTGAATCTGATACTCAGTGTTGAACAGTTGCGCGAGTTCTCCGACGGTCATCCCATGCTTTAGTGGAATCGGATAGAGACCGATGAAGCTAGAGTAGTCCGGGTCGAGCACCGGACCGTCGACGCGAAGCCCACCTTGTGGGTTCGGACGGTCGAGGACGACGAACGGAATATCGTTCTCGGCTGCGGCTTCCATCGCATACGCCATCGTATAGATATACGTATAGTAGCGTGTCCCGACATCCTGGATGTCAAAGACGAGCACGTCGACATCTTGTAGCATCTCAGCCGTCGGTTTCTTCGTGGCACCATATAGACTGTATACGGGCAATCCCGTCACGTCATCGATGTAGGAGCTGACGGTCGACCCGGCTTGGGCGTCTCCTCGAACGCCGTGTTCCGGTCCGTATAGTGCCGTCAATTCGAAGTCATCGGACTGGTCGAATAGATCGACGATGCTCGTTCGTTCCGCATTGACCCCGGTCGGATTCGTGATCAGTCCAACCCGTTTCCCTTTCAAAATCTCCGGATTTTCCATCAAGCGGTCGACCCCGAGTTCGACCTTTGGCTTTTTCGGTTCAGACTTCGCATCGGCATCCAACCAGACGATGGAAGTCGTAAGGATCGTCAACGCGGCCATACCACCCATCCACTTTTTCATCAAAAGTTCCTCCCTTGATTTGTGTAAGCGCTTCAATTTCTTAACAGGAGTGTATCATCTAGAAATTTAATTTCAATATTTAATCATAAAAATAGGAATTTATATTTCTGTATTTCGTACTTTTCTCCTAATCACACACAAAAAACGTGCCATTCGATGAAAGGCACGTTCTTTCTTACTTATCTGACCGCGAGCGCTTTCCATCCTGTCGCGCTCATGACGGCGCTCACTTTGGATTTCGGGATGACCAAGCGACCACGATACGGGTCATTGATATACAAGTTTGACTTGTCATAACCGGTCGCCAACATGACGTGATAATTGACGTAACCGGTGAACTTCTTGTTCGAAGCGGTGTACCAGTTGAAGTAGCCGTACGGTTTGTTGAAGTCGACGCTCGCCCAGACGATGACCGGGTTGCCCATCGACAGTTCACGTTCGATTGAACCAAGTCCTTGGTTGGACAAGTCTTTCACCGGACGATATTTACTGGCGAATCCGATCATACCTTTTGGATAGATCCCATAGTTCTTATATTTGCCGAGCGTCCCTTTCGGATCACCTGTGAACATGACGTTCGGGTCGACCCAGCGATAGAGACGGTTCTCATAGCGGGCGTTCCACATACTCTTTGGCATCTCGTTATATAAGGTCGAGGCGCTGACGGCACGACCTTTCTCTTCAAGTGCCATCTTGAGGGAGAAGAACTCGCAGCCGGACGGATAGCCCATCGGGAACTGACGATAGAGTGGGACACTCATTTTATAGATGGACAGTGCCTGAGAATAGGCACCCCGCGCATCGAACGAGGCGTTCCCGACACGACGGTTTTGATACATCTTTCCGTATGGATCAAAGTAATACCACTTGCCGTCGATGGCTTGCCAATCCGTCTTCTTCGTCAACGCTGGAGCGTAATACTCGTACTGGGTCGTATATTTCCATCCCTTCTCGGGGACACCCGTCGAGTGGAAATGATACGTCTTTCCATCCAATCGGAATTTTCCTTGCAACCGGTATCCGTAGGTCGGATGGAATCCGATCTTCTTCCCCTCGACCGTTTGGAACCCATACTCGCGGCGTCCGTAGGAATCGAACGAATAGACGCGTGCATTCAATGTGTGGACACCTTCTAGTCGATATCCGTAGGTCGGATGGAACCCATACATGACGCCGTCGATTCGTTGTAGCCCGTACTTACGATCGCCGTATTTTCCGAAGAGGTAGTGACGATTGTTAATCCGATGCAGTCCTTCGAGGCGATACCCATAATAGGGATGGAATCCATATACTTTTTCACCAATTCGGGAGAGTCCCTGGCGACGTACCCCGTCATCCCCGAAGTAATAGCGACGTATGCCAATCGTCTGCCAACCGGTCGCCATCTTTCCTTGCTCCATCAAATAGTATTTCTTGCCGTCAATCGTATACATCCCTGTATGGATCGTGCCATCCGGGAAAATATAATGCTTGGCGTTTCCGAGTTGTTGCCATCCTGAGAGACGGACTCCTTCCTCGTTGAAGTAGTATCGCTTGCCTGCGATTGTCTGGAATCCCGTGACAGGTTGACCAGTCTCGTCGTAATAGTAGACGAGACCATCTCGTTCTTGCCAGCCGGTGAGCAACTTCCCGTTCTCGTCAAATGTGTATGTCGTTCCGTCAATCGCGTAAGCACCCGTGATGAGTCGACCGTCTGTCTCGAAATAATATGTAGCCCCTTCAATTTCTTGCCAACCTGTGAGAAGGGTACTATTTTCATTCAGGTAGTATGTATGACCGTCTATTTCTTGCCATCCCGTCAATACCGTCCCATCACTCGATGTATAGACGATGCCATCCTCCGTCTGTTGGAATGAACCTTCGGCGGATGCAAACTGCGGACTCGTCCATACTGCACCAATCAATAGACCGATGCCAATCTTTTTTTTCCATGCCATTCACGTGACCTCCTCTGTATACATACAGAAGAGGTACCCATATTTATCCAATACAAAGCTATGGCAAATGAATCATTTAAGAGGTCAGACGTTTACGCCGAATGGCTCATGAACCGAAGTCGTTTCGACGCCACAAAAAGGGAGAGGGTAACGACAACGGTTCCCGTCACGAGTGGCCACACGAGATCCACCTCGGTCAGGAGCACTTGGCTCGATAGAGGACCGAGCATCCATGGCATCCAATCGAGGTCGACCCATCCGATAAGGAGCGACATGATGAAATGAAGACCGAGCGTCAAGACGACCGCAACGACCCCGCTCTCGAGCATAGAGGCGAGGAGAATGAAGATGGAGAGTTGGACGACGAAATGACAGATGAGAAGTACCGTCGATACGAGAAATGCGGGTACATCAAACGCCTCGAAAAGAATGACCGTATAGTAAGCCGCCGCTAGTTGGGCGAGTAAGAGACCACCGACCGTCAAGAGGACGTAATGTGCCCATTTGCTGACGACGATGCGAGACGTCGGGATTTGTAACGATTTGAGCCAGGCGAGCGTCCCGTTCGTCCGCTCATGACTGAACGTGTGCATCGCCGACAACAAGACGACGAGAAGTCCGATTTGACGAAGCTGTTCACTGACTGAAATCAATACTTCTTCCGGTGTCGGTGTCGGAAGCTCGATGACGGCCCCGTCCGGTAAATTGCCGCCGGCGGAGAGAATATCCGGTAAAAAGTAGAGCGTGAGCGGCTGCATCGAGGCAAGGAGCATGAGAGCGATCGGGATCCAGACGAGCCGTTTGTTCGACCATGCCTCCCGCCATTCCTGTTTGAAGATTGCGGTACGCATCAGGCGTTCACCTCCAAAAATAAAGATTCGAGCGACGGATGCCCGACGTGTAGTGATTGGATGGTGACGTTCCGTTCTAACACGCGCTGCAAAATCGCACGTTCGGCGAGGTTCCGGTCCGTTGACTCGAACGTCCACGTGGAACCTCGTTTCGTTGTCTGAGTCACGCCTTCTAACTGCGTCCAGTCTGCTTCACTCGTCTCGTCATCAAAAAGACGTAACTCGATGGTCGACTTTGACCCGAGCAGGTCGGTCACGGTCCCTTCCATGAGCAATTTGCCTTGGCGAAGCAAGAGCACCCAGTCGCTCGCTTCTTCGGCATCCGGAAGGACGTGCGTCGAGTACAGGATCATCCGCTCTCGCTTCAAGTCACTCAACAAATCGAGCACTTCTCGTCGACCACGTGGGTCGAGTGCGGAGACGGGTTCATCGAGCAGTAAGAGTTCCGGGTCATGCACGAGCGCCTGGGCAATCCCGAGCCGTTGTCGCATCCCGCCCGATAAATTCGTTGCTGGACGGTCGACCGGTTCGAGCCCGACCCGTTTCAATAGTTGGATCGGGTCGACGTGTTTCGTCCCCGTCAATTCAGCGGCATACCGAATCGTCTCGACGGGTGTCAACGATGGATAGAGGGCCGGACGTTGCGGCAAATAGCCGATTCGAATGCGTTCATGTCCGCTCATGTCGCCACTTGTCGGCTCGGTGACACGTGCGAGCAGGTTCAAAAGTGTCGTCTTCCCGGCACCGTTCTCACCAAGGAGGGACGTACAGCCTGGTCGTAATTCGAAACTGACATCATCGAGTGCCGTGAAGGAGCCGAATTGTTTCGTTACATGTGTGACTCTCATCGCGGTGTCCGTCCCCATAGGAAGTAGATGATTGGACCGAGTATGTTGATGAAGACGATGACGAGTAGCCATACCCATTTTGGACCGTTCGTCACGTCGCGTTTAAACAAGTCAATCAAGGCGACGACGAGTAAGATGAGTTGCAGAATCAAAACAGGTAATAAAATGAGAAAAAGGGTATTCGGGTCATTTACGATATCCATCGTGTGAACCTCCTTATTAAAATAAACTGTCCTTAACACATTCTACACGTACGGGGTGTCCCCTGTATGTGACACAAAAATTCCCCACCTCATGGAGAGGTGGGGACGATTCATTATTTGACGATGATGACAGGGGCGAGAGCACGTTTGGCGAGTTTATGACTCACGCTACCGAGCACGAACTCTTGGAACGTGTTCAATCCGCGTGATCCGACGACGACATACTCGTACGGCTCATGGTTCGCATATTTGACGAGCTCGACGTCCGGCTCCCCACGAAGTTCGATATATTCGTAGGCGATGCCTTCTGCTTCCGTCAACTCAAACAGCGGCTTGAGCATCTGCTTTCGCTTCGTCTCCAAGTCGATTTTTCCTGTCGAATTGAGGGCCGCTTCTTTCGATTCCTTCGCGCTGATGACGTGCACGATGTCAATCGATGCGTGCGACGCCTTTGCGAGCTGAATCGCTTTTTCAAGCGCACGTTTCGAGTGGGCAGAACCGTCTGCCGCTAAAAATACCTTTCCCATGAAAACTCCTCCTCTTTCGCACGTTCTACTTTCAGTATAGGTGATTTAACGAGTCGGGGGAACGATGAATCAATGTCCCGCGTTCGCGTCTTGTTGCTTCAAGTGAAGCGCGAGCGTGTTGAGCAGTTTTTCCGAGTCTTTGTTCAAGTTGAGCAGTTCAGGTTCGATGCCGACTTCCCGATATTTGAAGACGACCTTATCGATTGCGCCGATGGCCGAATCGTCCCAAAGATGGGTGTTCGCAAAGTCGATTGTGACTTTTTTGACACCGGCATCAACATCTTCCGTGATGTCGAATTGGTTGACGAATTCAGACGTCGAGGCGAAGAATAGCTGTCCGTTGACCGTATAGTCGGCACGGTCGGACGTGACACTTCGACCGAGGTCGATTTTTGAAATTTTAGCGGCGAACAAGATGGCAGCCGTCAAGATTCCGCCTAATACACCGAGTGAGAGGTCATGCGTGAAGACGGTGACGAGTACTGTGACAAGCATGACGACCGTGTCCGACTTTTGAGCGGTACGCATCGCTTTGAGCGAACCCCAGTCAAACGTCGCATACGAGACGAAGAACATGACCCCGACGAGCGCACCGACCGGGATGAGCATGAGCACATCGCTGATCGTCATGATCATGATGAAGAGCGCGAGCCCGGCAGTGAATGTCGAGAGTCGACCACGGGCGCCAGATGAGACGTTGATGACCGATTGTCCAATCATCGCACATCCTGGCATCCCACCGAAGAAACCGGCGATGATGTTCGAGATTCCTTGTCCGCGTGATTCACGGTTTTTGTTTGAGTCCGTTCCTGTCATGTCATCGACGATTTGGGCAGTCAAGAGCGATTCGATCAATCCGACGAAGGCGAGCGAGATTGAGTATGGCAAGATGATCGTGAGCGTCTCGAGCGTGAACGGCACGTCCGGGAACAAGAAGTCCGGAAGTGTCGCAGAAATCGTTCCCATGTCCCCGATGTTTTTCGTGTCGAGTCCGAGCGTGATCGCGAGGACCGTCATGACGACGATAGCGACGAGCGGTGCCGGAATGGCTTTCGTCACACGTGGGAACAAGAAGATGATGGCGAGCGATGCGGCGACGATCGCCCAGATGATCCAACTCTCTCCTTCAAAGTTAGAGAGTTGCGCTTGGAAAATTAAAATCGCAAGCGCGTTGACGAAACCGACCATGACGGCACGCGGGATGAATTTCATCAAGCGGGCGATGCCGAGATAACCGAGAACGATTTGGATGATCCCGGTTAGAATACCTGCAGCGAGCAGATACTGGAGTCCATGGTCAGCAACGAGTGAGACGACGACGAGCGCCATCGCACCGGTCGCAGCCGAAATCATCGCCGGTCGACCTCCAGCAATCGAAATGACCATCGCGATGATGAAGGAAGCGTATAGCCCAATCATCGGGTTGACTCCCGCGATGAGGGAGAAAGCGATGGCTTCCGGGATGAGCGCCAAGGCGACAACGATCCCGGCCAAAATGTCGGCTCGGACGTTTCCGAACCATTCGTGTTTCAACGTATTCAATCTTTCCAAAAGAACACACCTTTCTATTTATAATGATTTGATTTTCGAGTCTCACGAAAATCAAAAAACTGGAATCCGTTCATTTTCAACGTGTTTCATCATACCGAATTGAGTCCAAAATGACAATTGCTTCGCGTATAAAACTATGTTAATTTCATAACGTATAGGTTATATAACTTTTTTGTTATATGAGAGGGTGAGAGAAAGTGTATGCCGTTGAAGAATTGAGTAAGGTGCTCAAGGTGCTCGGAGATTCTACCCGATTGACGATGTTGAAACAAATGGAGGCAGGCGAGCAATGTGCGTGTAGTTTCGTCGACCGTTTCGATATCTCGCAACCGGCGATCAGCCGTCATTTGAAAATGTTACGTCAGGCAGGACTACTGTTAGAACGTCGAGACAAACAGTGGATTCATTACCGGTTGAACGAGACGAGTCCGTTTTATCCGCTCGTCACCGAATTATTAGCCAATCTAGAAACCGTCGAGCCGAGCTGTGATTGTGAGCCGGATTGTGCGATGTAAGGAGAGAAAAAGATGAAACTTGAAGTGTTTGAGCCTGCAATGTGTTGTCCGACAGGGTTATGCGGACCGTCCATCGACCCAGAATTGACGCGAGTGGCGACGATTCACTACGTGTTGCAGCAGCGCGGTTTTGATGTGTCACGATCCAATCTCGCATCGGAACCGAATCGCTTCGTCGAGAACAGCGTCGTCAAAGCTGAAATCGCAAACGGGATTGAGTCGCTTCCATTGACGCTTGTCGACGGGAAGGTTGTGAAACGGGGCGCGTATTTGACGAATGAAGAGCTGGCGGAGTTGACGGGATTACCGATCACCGCTTTCGCCAAACAGGACGGAGAAAAACCGAAAGTTCGCATCTCACTCAAGAAATAAGGAGATATGCTCATGTTGCCATTTGATTTTCATACGACCCAACCGACTCGTTATGTGTTCTTGACCGGAAAAGGTGGCGTCGGGAAGACATCGACCGCATCAAGTCTCGCATTGACACTTGCCGACCGTGGCAAGCGTGTCTTGCTCGTTTCGACCGACCCGGCGAGCAATTTACAAGACGTCTTTGAGATGAAATTCGACGAGTCGCCCCGACTTGTCGCAGGAACGACACTCGCGATTGCCAACTTTGACCCTGATCAGGCGGCCAAACAATACATGGAACGCATGGTCGGTCCGTATCGCGGCGTGTTACCCGACGTTGCCATCCAGTCAATGGAAGAACAGCTGTCCGGTGCCTGTACGGTCGAGATCGCGGCGTTCGACCAGTTCACGGAGCTATTGACGTCAGACGAGGCGCGCGAACAGTATGACCATGTCATCTTCGATACGGCACCGACGGGACACACGCTCCGGCTCTTGACGCTACCGAGTGCATGGAATGAGTTTTTAGAGACGAACACGACCGGTATGTCATGCCTCGGTCCGCTCGCCGGTCTTTCGGAGAAGCAACACCAATACAAACGTGCCGTCGAGACACTGCGTGATGGGGAAGAGACGACTCTGCTCCTCGTCGCCAGACCAGACGTGTCGACACTGTTGGAGGCCGAACGTGCCGCCACCGAGCTACAGGCGATCGGAATCGAGCACATGCAGCTCATCATCAATGGTGTCATCTCGTTAGAAGAAGCGACGGACCGGTTTGCGCGTGCGGTCATCGATCGCCAACAAGACACGCTTCAATCGCTCCCGGAAACACTCGCCTCGCTTCCGGTCTTCACCCTACCGTATGCGTTTGAGAACCTTGTCGGTATTTCGGCACTCCGGCGCTGGGGAAGCGGGCAAGAGGTAGCGATCTCGCGTGAGGTGTACGAGACGAGTATATATGGGGAACTCCATCAACTCGTCGACGAGTTGGAAGCGGACGGACCGAGCGTCATCATGACGATGGGGAAAGGTGGCGTCGGGAAGACGACAATCGCCTCGCTCCTTGCCGTGGCGCTTCATGAACGGGGACACGCCGTCCATTTGACGACGACGGATCCGGCTGCCCATGTTGCATTGGCCATTGGGACGGATGTTCCAGAAACGTTCACCGTGGACGCGATTGACCCGCGAATCGAGGTCGAGACGTATCGACGGGACGTGTTCGAACAGGCCGGTGAGATGACCGATGAACAACGTGCGATGCTCGAAGAAGATTTGCGCTCACCCTGTACTGAAGAGATTGCCGTCTTCCGTGCCTTTGCCGATCAAGTGGCGAAGCGAAAGATCGTTTCGTCGTCATCGATACGGCACCGACGGGACACACGCTTCTTCTGTTAGATGCGACCGAGAGTTATCACCGCGAACTCGAACGCTCGACCGGTCTCGTTCCGGAAGCGGTCCGAGAATTGTTACCGAAACTACGTGATCCGAAACAAACGCACGTTATCATCACGACATTGCCTGAAGCGACACCGGTATACGAGGCCGAGCGCCTCGCCAGTGACTTAGAACGGGCGACGATTCGACCGTTCGCCTGGGTCGTCAATCAATCATTCACGACGCTCGAGGTCACAAGTAAATTATTGACCGCGAAAGTCGCGAATGAGGTCCCGTGGCTCGAAAGCGTAAGCACCAAGTCACGTCCGACGATGCTCGAATGGCAAGAACGACTGCCGGTCGGATATGCGGCGTTATCTCAATTAGTAAAGGAGAAAATACAATGAATATCACAAACGAAGCGATCGACTTTTTACAAACTGCGTTAGAAGAGGAAGAAACGAAATCGGTCCGCATCATCACGGAGGCAGGCTGCTGTGGACCGACACTCGGTCTGACCGTAGCGACACCGGAAACGACGGATGAAGTGAAGCATTTCGACGACCTCACGTTTGCCGTAGCGAAGGAAGCTGAAGCACTAGCCGCGAACGTCACGCTCGACGTCGAATCGACAGAAGAGGGAATGACGCTGGTGTTGCATGGATTGCAACCGTCTTGCTAAAACAATAAATAGAGAATATCGGAGGAACTCATTGTGCAGTGGATTGCTAGTTTAATTTTTGTGGTGACGCTTTTTCTGATCATCAAGCAACCGAAAGGCCTAGGCATCGGTTACTCGGCGATGGGAATGGCCGTCATCGCCCTCATTTCAGGTGTCGTCAATCTTGATGACGTCGGCACGGTGTGGGGCATCATTTGGAACGCGACGTTCACCTTCATCGCGGTCATCATCATCTCGCTCATTTTAGATGAGATTGGATTTTTCGAATGGGCCGCATTACATATGGCGCGAATCGCCAAAGGTGGCGGGGTGAGGCTCTTCGTCTATATCACACTACTCGGTGCGCTCGTCGCGGCCTTGTTTGCGAACGACGGGGCAGCGCTGATCTTGACCCCCATCGTCTTGGCGATGGTCCGGGCTCTTAAACTGCCGGACGCGGTCGTCTTGGCATACGTGATGGCATCCGGATTCATCGCCGATACGGCGAGTCTCCCGTTCATCGTTTCGAACCTCGTCAACATCGTCTCAGCCGACTTCTTTGATATCGGTTTTGCCGAGTACGCCGCGCGGATGGTATTCGTGAACGTGTTCGCGGTCGCGGGCAGTTTGCTCGTGTTGTACTTGTATTTCAAAAAAGACATCCCGAAACACTATGACGCCTTACAGTTGGCTGAACCTTCGTCCGTCATTAAAGATCATACGATGTTCCGCTTATCGTGGGTCGTACTCGGGTTACTGGTCATCGGGTACTTCACGAGTGATTTAGTGGAGATTCCCGTTTCGCTCGTCGCGGGTGTCATCGCCTTGTTCTTCCTCGTGATGGCGAATCGCTCGTCAGCGGTACAAACGACTCAAGTCGTGAAAGGTGCACCGTGGGCCATCGTCTTCTTCTCGCTCGGGATGTATATCGTCGTCTACGGTCTTCAAAACGCCGGACTCACTCAAGTACTGGCGAACTTTATCGACTGGTTCGCGGTGAACGCATTCAGTGCCACGTTCGGGATGGGCTTTTTGGCTGCCATCTTGTCATCGGTCATGAACAACATGCCGACCGTCATGATTGACGCGCTCGCCATTGACTTGACGCATACGACCGGGCAGATTCGGGAAGCGTTAATCTATGCGAACGTCATCGGATCAGACCTTGGTCCGAAGATTACCCCGATCGGGTCGCTGGCGACACTTCTATGGCTCCACGTCCTTCGTACGAAAGGGCTTAAAATCGGGTGGGGTGAGTATTTCAAAGTCGGGATCATCTTGACGATTCCGACACTCGCTATCACATTGCTCGGTCTATATATCAGCTTATTACTTTATTGAGGAGTGGTTATATGAAACTAGTCATCATCGGTTCAGTCGCTGCCGGGACATCGGTCGCGGCGAAAGCACGTCGGAACAACGAGGACGCACAGATTACGATTTACGACCGGGACTACGACATCTCGTATTCGGGATGTGGGATTCCATATTACATCGGTGGAGAAGTCGAGTCACGTGACGACTTGACGCCGCGTGACGCTGCCTTCTTTAAGAAGCGTTACAACATTGACGTTATGACACGTCATAACGTCACAGCTGTCAACAAAGACGCGAAGACGGTGACGGTTGAAAACTTAGAGACGGGTGAGACGCTCACGGACACCTATGACGTCCTTGTCCTTGCGACGGGTGCGTCGAGCATCATCCCACCGATTCCAGGGGTGAAGTCCGACAACGTCTTCCCGATTCGAAACATCCAACATGCGGAGGCGACACGTACCTTCGTCGATTCGACAGACCCGAAACATGCGACGATCATCGGCGCCGGCTTCATCGGTCTAGAGATGGCGGAGCAGTTGAAGCTTCGCGGGGTGGACGTGACCATCATCGAACGTGTGCCGCAAGTGATGCCGCCACTCGACAAGGATATGGCGTGTCGCGTCGAGGAGCACCTCGAGAAGAACGGAATCGAGCTCATGCTTGGTGAGACCGTGACGGAACTTGTCGGCGACGGACATGTCGAACGGGTCGTCACGGAGAGTGGCAAGACGATTGAGACGGACCTCGTCATCTTGTCGGTCGGAGTCCGACCGAACGTCGAGCTCGCCATGAAGATGGGCGTCACGATAGGGGAAACGGGTGCGATCGCTGTCAATGAGCGGATGGAAACGAACATCCCAGACGTCTATGCGGCCGGAGACGTCGCGGAGAGCTTCTCGATCGTGACAGGCAAACCGATTTGGCGTCCACTCGGTTCGACAGCGAACAAGATGGGGCGGACCGCCGGGGACGTCATCACGGGCGGTCATCTCGAACATCGGGGTATCCTCGGCACGGGTATCTTCAAAGTGTTCGGACTTGCCGTCGCACAGACGGGTCTCGCCGAAAAAGAAGCACGTGAACTCGGATACGATATCGAGGTGCTTCATAATACGAAACCGGATAAGCCTGCCTACATGGGTGGGAAAGATATGACAATCAAAGCGGTCGCGGACCGTGCGACACGTCAACTGCTCGGTGTCCAAATCGTTGGATTCGAAGGAGTCGACAAACGAATCGACGTCTTCGTCACAGCCATCACGCTCAAGGCGAAAGTGGACGACTTGTTCCACCTCGACCTCGCCTACGCACCACCGTTCTCGACGACGAAAGATCCGGTCATGTATACGGGGATGGTGCTTTCGAACAGTATCGACAAGGCGGCGCGACTCATCACACCGGCCGAGCTTCAGACACGAATCGATGCCGGGGAAGACATGCAAATCATCGACACGCGGAAAGCTGCGCAGTTCGAGAAGGCGTGTGTCGATTGTGCCGTCAACGTCCCGCTCGGTAACCTCCGGGAAGCGGCGAAAGACATGGACAAGCACAAACCGACCGTCGTCTACTGTAATGGAGGGGTGACGGGGAATGCGGCTCAGAACGTGCTCCGTAACCTCGGATTCACTGACGTGTACAACTTGTCAGGTGGAAATAAGAACTATCAGTTGTTCAAAAAATACGGGAACTAAACAAGACGACGTCCGAATCTACCGGACGTCGTTTTTTCGTGAATGAGGACTTCACTCGTTCATATTCCCTATATGAGATGGGCGGCTATTGATGCCAATTGACCCTTTTCTAAAATAACGTTGCTTCACTAAAGGAAACCGTTTACAATTTTTTGTGTAAGCGTTTTCTCGAAATAGTGCTACAAGGAGGGACCCTCATGGTCAAAAAGCAGTGGAAACCCGTATGGGCAGTTGTGCTAACGTTTGCACTAATTCTGTCAATGTTTCCGATGACGACGTCCGCTTTAGATAAAGGGAAGTCGACACTTGTCGTCGTCCATTATCAAGAGGCGCCGGATAACGAAAAGGATTGGAACTTATGGCTTTGGGCGAACGGCCCAGATTACTTCCCGAATAAAGGCTTCACATTTAACGGGGAAGATGCATTCGGAAAGGTGGCGGCTTACGAATTCCCAGTCGATTCACCTGAAAAAATCGGTCTCATCGTCCGCACGGACAATTGGGACAAAGATAAAGGTTCTGAGAATGACCGCTTCATCACGAGCGACATGATTCAAGATGGTGTCGCTGAAGTATGGATCAAGTCAGGAGATCCGACCATCTATACGTCAAACCCGGACGGTGAGACGGCTTCAACAGAAATCGATATGAACGTTCATTATTTCCGTTACGACAATACATACACGGACTGGGGTCTATGGGCTTGGCCAGACGGTGGGGACGGACAGAGCATCGTGTTCGATGGGACAGATGATTTCGGTGCCGTCGCGAACGTGAAACTCGCTAACCCAGAGTCGAAGAAACTCATGGGCTTGATCACGAAAAAAGGAGAATGGACGGAGAAGGATGGGGAAGACCGATTCGTTCTCGGGACTGCAAAAGAGATTTGGCTCGTTGAAGGAGATTCGACAATCTACTATTCAGAGCCACAAATCGATCGTTCTCCGAAACTCGTCTCGTTCTCGGCGGACACGTTCCGTCAGGCGACACTCACGACTAACCGTGTCATCACGGATGCGTTCATCGATGAAGTGAGCGTGGAAGGGGCAACGGTGGAATCGATTGAAAAGGCTGGCGACAAGTCTGTCACGATTCAATTCAAGTCAGACATCGACTTAGCGAAAGTCATCAAAGCCTCGCACCCGGAGTTTGGGGAACAGACACTCCAAGCCGGCAAGGTCCTTCGTTCGAAGGAATTCGATGCGAAATATGCATATGACGGTAAACTCGGTGTCACGTATCAAAAAGCGAAAACGAAGTTCGTCCTTTGGGCACCGACGGCTCAACAAGTGGAACTAGAGCTGTGGAACATGCCGACGAACCGACCGACGAACGACAAAGATATGAAAAAAGCCATCAAGATGAAACGCGGTGAGCGTGGCACATGGGTGGCGGAAGTGCGCGGCGACCTGGACGGCATCGGTTATACGTACCAAGTGACCCATGCGACTGGAAAAGTCCGTGCGGTCGATCCGTATGCGACGGCTGTCGGCGTGAACGGTGACCAAGGAGTCGTCGTCGATTTGAAAGAGACAGATCCGAAACGTTGGAATTCGATGAAACCGAAGTTGAAACAATCAACGGATGCGATCATCTATGAGACGCATGTCCGTGATTTCTCAATCTTCGATGTGAAGACGGACAAATACGATTCAGGTATTCAAAACAAAGGGAAGTATCTCGGGGTCGTCGAACGTGGCACACGTCTTCTCGTTGACGGGAAGAAAACGGCGACGAAGACGGGGCTCGATCATGTCAAAGACCTCGGTGTGACACACGTTCAGTTCATTCCGGTCTATGACTTCAACACGGCCTCGGTCGATGAGACGAATCCGATGGCGACGTACAACTGGGGATATGATCCGAAAAACTACAATGCACCAGAAGGTTCGTATGCAACGAACCCTTACGATGCGAAAGTGCGCATCATGGAAATGAAACAGATGATTCAAGGATTACATGACAACAACCTCCGTGGTGTCATGGACGTCGTATACAACCACATGTTCGATGCGCAGGCATCAAACTTACACAAAATCGTCCCGGGTTACTACTATCGCTACACAGCAGGTGGCGACTTCGCGAACGGAACAGGTGTCGGAAACGATACGGCTTCTGAGCGGGCGATGATGCAAAAACTGATCGTCGATTCTGTCGTCTATTGGGCGAAAGAATACCATTGGGACGGATTCCGTTTCGACTTGATGGGAATTCATGACGTCGATACGATGAACAAAGTTCGTGCGGAGTTGAACCGAGTCGACAAGTCGATCCTCGTCTTCGGAGAAGGATGGGACCTCGGTACGCCACTTGACGCCGAACTCAAAGCAAACCAAAAGAACGCTTATGCAATGCCGGGCATCGCCCACTTCAACGACAACATCCGTGATGGATTGAAAGGTAGCGTCTTCTACGATGAGGACAACGGCTTCATCAACGGAAAAGAAGGTATGGAAAATCGAGTGAAGACGGGAATCGTCGGTGAGATCGCATATAGCGACACGATTAAAGGATTCACGAAAGAACCGACGCAAGCGATCACATACGTCGAAGCCCATGACAACCATACTCTGTGGGATAAATTGACGTTGACGAACCCGAACGAATCTGAGGTGAATAAGACGAAGATGCATCGTCTCGCCTCGAGCATTCTCTTAACGAGCCAAGGGACGACATTCCTTCACGCAGGACAAGAGTTCATGCGCACGAAGGAAGGCGACCACAACTCATACAAATCACCAGACTCAATCAACCAGCTCGACTGGAAACGGGCAGCCGACCGCAAGGCGGACGTCCAATACATGAAAGGCTTGATTGAGATGCGTAAAGCCAACCCAGGTCTTCGGATGACGAAAGCGAGCGACGTGAAACGATTCTTGACGTTCCAAAAAGCGGAAGCGAATATCATCACGTACTTGATTGATGAAGACGCACCAGGACAAAAGAACGACTTGTTCATCACGCATAACGCCAATCCGACAAATGTTCAAGTTTCCCTTCCAAAAGGGAACTGGAACGTGATTGTCGACGGCGATCGTGCCGGAACGAAGACAATCAAGCGCGCGACTGGAACAGTCAATGTGCCTGCATACAAGACGTTCGTCCTCGAACGAAATTAATTATTGACCCCACTTTAAACAAGTGGGGTTTTCTAATGGCCCAATGATGGGTAATTGGTAATTAATGTTTTGTAAACTAGATATTTTGTATGAACGCGAGAATTTCCGTTTGAAACTTCCATCTCTTTCGAAAGGAGAGATTGTATGGCGATTTTTAAGAAATGGATTCATCGCGTCAATGGAGACGTTACAGATATACTGTCATCTGAATCGATTCCGGTATTTCATGTGGACTCACTCCAAATGGAACAGTACCCAGATGCGATTTATGTACTCGATATGAAGGGACAACTCATCGAATCGAACGAAAAAATGGAGCAGTTACTTGACGACCTTGCCTTATCTTTGACAGGAGCCGAAGAGTTTATTCCATATCATGAACAAGCGCTAGCTGGAGAAACGGTTCATTTTGAACTAATCAAAGTACAAGACGGACAAAAGCGGAAGTTTGCGGTAACGTGTACCCCGCTTTATAAAGATCAGCTCATTGAAGGCGTTTACGGGATTGTCAAAGACATGAGTGCCGTATGGGACAAACAAAACCGTTATGCCTTCATGAAAGTCGGCCGGGAGTTGCTTGAACAAGTACCCGGTCTTATGATCATCGAAGTACATCTCGCGGACGGGTCGTTCTCCTTCTCTTCCCAAGTTTCGTCTTTCCTCGGTGTTTCGAGGCAACGACTGAATGAGATGAGTGCGGACCAGATTCGAGAAACGGTGCACCCTGATGATTGGGAACGATTAAAGCAATCGGTTCAATCGTTGCGAGCAGATGCTGGGGAGAGCGACTTTACGATGGAGATTCGACTTCGTCACCAACAGACGTTTGAAGATATGCCAGTGACCGTGCGAGGTGTGTTATCTCTTGAACGTAACGTTTTGACATACGTCATCTTTTCAACGAAAGATCAGCAGCGAATCGAGCACGAGCTGACGGATAAAGAAGAGCTGTTACATCGCGTATGTGAGGCATCCGATACGACGATTTGCGATTACAGTTATGATACAAATCAAATCGAGTTTGCGGCAGGACAGTTCCACACGATGTTTGGGTATACGGTGAAACACTTCAATGCTCATCCTGACTATTGGAAAGCAGTGATTCATCAAGACGATTTAGAAAAGATCAATCAGGCGAACGAAGAGACACGGCACACGAATCATGTCGAACTGGAATATCGGATTTTTGTCGGAAAGAAGCAAAAGTGGATGAAAGAGAGTCGTCAACATTTATTTGATCATAAGGGACGGGTTCGGGGATTTCAGGCATTGATTCGCGATGTGACTGAGGTGAGAGAGCAAGAAGCAAAACTTATGCAGCGAAACGAATTCGATCCGATGACGAATATCCCGAGTCGTGAGACGATGTTTCAGTCGATTGCGCGATTGATTCAAGCAGATTTGACATTCGTCTTGTTTGCCATCTCATTCAATCGAATCGCGGACATCAATCGAACGTTCGGACATGAGTATGGTGATGAGTGGCGTATTCAAACGGCACATCGACTGCAACGAATCGTACCGGATGAAGCGGTCGTCGGTCATTTAGACGGGGATACCTTCCTGATGTTTATGCCCGGTAGTCATGGCGATGAACATCTTTTGCACATCGGGGATCACCTATTGAATCTGTCTAAACATTGTTTTCAACTTGAACCCTACTCGGTTTATCCAAATATTAAAATCGGGGTCAGCCGTTATCCGAACGATGCCTCTGATGAAGTGACGCTCATTCGTCGAAGTTACATGGCGATGGGAAGAGCGGGCAAAACGGGAGGGACTCCGATTTCACTTTATACGTCACACATGAATCTTGAAGAACTAAAGCGTTTCGAATTGTTGCGAGACTTGCCGACCGCAATCGACCGCAATGAATTTTATCTCCTCTATCAACCGAAAGTGAATACGTGGACCGGTGAAATCACCGGGGCTGAAGCGCTCATTCGATGGGAACATCCATTGTGGGGAACGGTTTCGCCACTCGATTTTATCCCATTGGCGGAGGAAAGTAACTTATTCATCCGAATGACAGATTACGTCATTGATGAAGTGTTTCGCTTTTTGGCGACATTACCGAATAAAGTTCCCATATCGTTGAATGTTTCACCGAAATATTTGTACCACGAACATTTGTTGAGTACGTTCGAATCGGCGAGTCGGCGACATGATGTGTCATTCAATTGGATTGAGATTGAAGTGGCCGAGACATCAAGACTTGACGAATCCGACCACATCACAAACATTTTTTCATCACTTAGAGATTTAGGGATTCAACTTGCGCTCGATGATTTCGGGAAAGGTTATTCCTCACTTGCTTATTTGCAACAGTTTCAAGTTAACACAATCAAGATCGATCGGATTTTCGGGCATGGTGTGTCCGAAAATAAACAAGCACGAGCTATCATTCATAGCCTCGTCGTCTTGGCAGAGGAGTTCGGTCTCGACGTGGTTGTCGAGGGAATCGAGCAAATGAATGATCTCCTGTTATTGCGTCAGCTCGGATGTAAGACGATTCAAGGGTATTTGTTCAGTCCGCCTGTAAGAGGCGAAGTTTTCGAAAATATGATGATTCAAGGAAAACTCACTCCCGACTCATTCAATCAACACGAGTGGGGGACTAGCCGTTACATTCAAGCAGGAATCACGATTAAAACGATTCGACAGCAACAGATGGCGATTGGTCAATCTCCGATTGTGTTGACATCACGTTCGGAGCAACATCTACATTTCTACTCTGCGCTTCGTCTTCCATTAGATGGAGAAATCGAATTTATCATTCGCTTCCCGTCAGGCGTTGATTTACCCGTCCGCTTGCGCCGAATCACTGAGATAACGCATGGACTCTATCAATATGTTGCGGAATACGAATCGAGTCCGACACTAGAAGCGCAACTGGCTTCCCTTGAAGTAGAAGGGACGGGAAGCATAGAAATTGCTGATTATATCAAACTCGTTCACCAGCCGGAACGATCCTGATGACCCGACGTGCCATGTCTGAGAATAGATAGTTGAAACGAAGGTCTCCTTTTCTCTAAGATGGAGAAAGAGAGAATTGAGTGAGGAGATCTTAGATATGAATCTGTATGAACAAGCGAGCGACTGGATGCGGCAATGGCATGACGCCCCGTCCGAACGCCTCCAGCAAATCAAAGATGAAATTGAGCGCACGGGCACTTATTCGTTGACGACGGAAGAGTTGTGTGAGGGCGCCAAGGTGGCGTGGCGGAATTCGAATCGTTGCATCGGTCGTTTGTTTTGGCAGACACTCCATGTGATCGATGCACGGGATGCCGATACGTTTGAGGCAGTCTACGCCTCCCTCGTCGATCATCTTCAGTTCGCCACGAACGGTGGAAAAATCCGTTCGACGATGACAGTCCTTCCGAACGAGTTCAAACTATTGAACTCACAGTTGATTCGGTACGCGGGATACGAGACGCCGGACGGGATTGTCGGAGACCCGATGTCTGTGACGATGACGAAGCGCGCAAAAGAGCTCGGATGGGTCGGAGCCGGAACACCGTTCGATATCCTCCCACTCATGATCACGGACGGACGAGACGTCCGCTTGTTTGAATTGCCGAGCGAGGCCGTGCTTGAGGTGGACATTCAGCATGAAGATGTAGACCTATTTGACGGGCGGACCATTAAATGGCACGCGGTCCCGGCAATCGCGGATATGGAGCTTGAGATCGGAGGGCTCCGGTTTACGTCGGTCCCGTTCAACGGCTGGTACATGGAGACAGAGATCGGGGCACGGAATTTGGCCGACACCGACCGTTATGATCTGTTGCCCCTCGTCGGACGGTCGCTTGGGCTCGATACGACGAAAGAGCGGTCCCTTTGGCGCGACCGGGCACTCGTCGAATTGAATATCGCCGTCCTGCAATCGTTCGAGCGAGCAGGTGTGACGATCGTCGACCATCATACGGCCGCCAAACAGTTCAAGCGGTTCGAAAAAAACGAACGAGACGCGGGGCGTGACGTCACCGGACAATGGAGTTGGCTTATCCCACCGCTCTCTCCTGCGACGACGCACGTCTTTCATGAGCATTACGATAATCAGATTAAGACACCGAACCTGTTCGCAAGGAGTGGTTGTCCGTTCTCAGGGTTTCGTCAGCCGGTAAAAGAGGAATTGAAAGGCTAGAACCGAGAGAAAGGATGATTGCTGTGGCAGTCCCACTTTGGAAACGAGCCGTTGCCGGTCAAATCGACCAACTCGTCTTTCAGACACCGGCGAAACTGATTGAAAAGGCCGTCCGTAAAAAGATTTGGCCAGACAAAGAAGTGAAACGGTATTACTTGCCGACCGTCGTGACGATGGCAGGTGAAGTGTACTGTATGTTGTATCAAAAAGGTCAGACATTGGGTGACCGCGTCGTCGGCATTCGAGTCGTGAGTGCGGACGGACGCCCACTCTCCCTCGAGCAAGTCGTGAAGCGGACGCTCTATAAAGACGTCGTCTATCCGGCGACGCTCGGGATTCCGCTCATCCGTGCACTTCAACAGATGAAGTCGAACAAAGACCTCGAGTTGCCACACGATGAGTTCGCCCATACGAAATTGATTTCCACCAAGTAAAGAGAAGCAGGGCGACCGCGTGTCGCTCTGTTTTTTCGTCCTATTCGGTCGGGTAGGAATAGGGATAAGAAATAAGGTATAATGGGATTGGACAAAAATGAACGACCATTGGAGGATTTTTAGTTATGACAAAAATTGCATGGATTACCGACAGCATGGCCAACTTCTCTCAAGAAGAAGCGGCTCGTCTCGGTGTCGATATCGTTCCGATTCAATTGATTGTGGACGGGAACGGATATAGTGAAACAAATCTCTCGCTTGATGACTTACATCGGTATATGATTGACCAAAAGAAAGAAGCGAAGACGTCACAACCGATTTTCGGAGACTTTATCGCCCGCTACGAGCGCTTAAAAGAAGAGGGGTACGATTGTGCCATCGCCGTCCATTGTTCGAACGGATTGAGTAGCACGGCAAAAAACTCGAAAGCGGCAGCCGAAGCGGCTGACTTCAAAGTGTATGCCATCGACTCACATGCTGCGCTCGAAGCACAGCAGGAACTTGTTCGAATCGGAAAGGCTGCTGAACAAGATGGCAAATCTGTCGAAGAGATTGTCGCGTTGCTCGAAGCATGGCGCGATAAGAAGAACTTCTTCATGATTATCGGAAACATGGAGACGATGCGCCGCGGTGGTCGCGTTTCTTCTGGTGAGATGTTCCTCGCAAACATCTTGAACATCAAGCCGATCATCACCCTCGATGAGACGGGGAAAGTTATCCCGTTCAAAAAAGCACGCTCGTTGAAGAAGGCGTATGCGGAGATGGTCGGTGAGCTCGAACGTCGCCACGCGGAAAACGGTGTGAAGGACAACCGAGTGTTCGTTCAGACGGCACTCGCACCGAAGATGCAAGACGATCTCGTCGCGCTCATCGAATCGAAGTTACCGGAGATTGAAATCGTACGGACGCGTTTCTGTCCGTCCATCGCGGTACATGCCGGATTCGAGACGGTCGGTGTCTTGTGGCTCAACGCTTAATCAAGTAGGAGGAATGCAAGATGGAAGCAATGACAACCTTGACTGGATTGAATGAACGGATTGCGGGCACGGAACAGTTGCTCGTCTACGTGTCACATCCGGGATGCAGTGTCTGTCATGCGCTGAAACCTCAAATCGAAGAGATGCTCAAAGAGTTCCCTGAGATCGAGGCGGTCGCAGTGGATTCGGACGAGGTGCCTGAAGTCGCAGGTGCCTTCTCGATTTTCACGGTGCCGGTCGTCCTCTTTTTCATCAACGGGAAAGAAATGCTCCGCCGGGCGCGGTTCGTCCCGATTGGAGAGTTGACGCATCAGCTTGAACGTATGCAAGAAATGAGGCAAGCCTGAACTTGACCCATCATCCATTCATTGGATGGTGGGTTTTTTTCATAGTGTAACGGGTAAAGACCCGCAAACACATAAGGGGTGATTCGATGCGAGGCAAACAATACGTAGGAGAATCGATTGATGTGTACTATGACGTGTCGCTCTGCGTCCATGCGGCAGAATGTGTGCGTGGGCTACCGGAAGTGTTTGATACAAAGCGGAAACCATGGATCTTACCGGATGGTGCCGAAGCGCCAGACGTTGCCACGGTGATTGAACGTTGTCCGAGCGGTGCGCTCCAGTTCGTTCGGAAGGATGGTGGAGATGCGGAGACGCCGGACGTGCCGACGTCTGTAAAGTTGAACGACTGGCAACAAATCGAGGTGCGCGGTGACCTTCACATCGAGCAAGGGGATGAGGTCATCTCCACTTACCGAGCCACGCTATGTGGGTGTGGGCAATCTGGGAAGCGACCGATTTGCGACCATAGTGGGGCGTGCAAAGAGTGAAAGGATGATTGAGGATGCACATTCCAATGCATTCAGAATGGCACGATACGAAATTGACACTGCATTTGATCTCGCAGCTTCTTGGAAAGATCAAGCTCAAACTGGCACCACCGGAACCGCAATGGGGGCACGTCTCGTTGCCACTTACGGTTCATGGCTTCACGACAGGGTTGTTATTTGAAGGAGATCGGGCGCTTCAAATTGATGTGGACCTGTTGACGTCTTGCCTGGTCATCCATGTCGAAGATCAAACGGACGCTATCCCGATTGAAGCAGGGAAGACAATCAAGTCGTACCACGATGACTTATTCAATCGGCTGCGGACGCATGGAGTCAACATACGCATCAATCCGAAACCACAGGAGATGTCGTTCAAAGGGTTACTCGATACGGATGAGACGCCGCTCGCCTATGACGCGACGTATGCCCGAAAAGGATTGAGGTTGTTTCAACGGGCGGCGCACGAACAATTGACGTACTTATCGAAACTGCGATGCCGAAAAATCAAACCGGCACTCTTTTGGGGGACATTCGACGTGTCGTCGCTCGTCATCTATCCGATTGAGCACCCGTTTCCGGAAGATAAAGTGATCGAGCGTGTCGCCTTCGATGAACAGTTGATTGAATTCGGATTTTGGCTCGGAGACGATGTAACGGAACGTCCGAGCTATTTTGTCTTACCTTATCCGTTCCTGTTCAGACCGATGCCGACCGAAACGCTCAAGCCGGAAGCTGCCTATTATGATGCGGAGAAGAGTGAGTTTTTCTTACCGCTTGATGAAGGAACGAGTCGGGAAGTACAAACGTTTTTGTCTACATCATTTGACATCTTGATGGATGAGATGGATTGGACGACGCGTGATCATTTCTTCATTCCATTAAAATTAGATGAGGAGCGTGGGGAGTAAATGGAGAGTGAACTACTCACCACTTATTTGCTTCGCAAATTGAAGTGGGAGCTTCTTGGGAAGACCGTGCTCTTATTAGCCACGATTGTTTACCAAGCTCGTCGGGTGGTTCCCACCCTGAAGGAATTCGTTTTAGTTTGCCAACATCAACAGGTTGATGCTCGCGTTGATGTCTCGGTCATGATGCGCGCCACAGGCACACGTCCATTCACGGACATCCATCGCCTTCTTCTGACCTTTCTCGCCACAAGAAGAACAGATCTGCGTCGATGCGTACCATGGATCCGCCTTGATGAGTGTCCGTCCGTAGAAGTTTGACTTATACTCGAGTTGACGGACGAACTCGTACCAGCTGACATCCCCGATGGACTTCGCTACCTTGTGATCCTTCATCATATCCTTTGACTTCAATGACTCCACGACGATGACTTGGTTCTCGTCAACGATCCGTCTTGACAGCTTGTGAAGGAAGTCCTTGCGTTGATTGGCGATTTTCTCGTGTTTCTTGGCTAAGATCAGCTTAGCTTTTTCACGATTCTTGCTCCCGATCTTCTTTCGAGACAACGCGCGCTGCGCCTTCTTGACCTTCGCTTCGGATTGTCGGAGAAAGCGAGGGTTTCCAATCTTCTCAGAAACCATCTCGTCATTCGTCATGACGGCGAAGTGTTCCAGGCCAAGATCGATCCCGACCTTGTTCTTGGCTGGGATCAATTGTTCATCCTCTTGATCGACAAGGATGGAGACGAAGAACTTGCCTGTCTTGGTCATCGAGACCGTCGCCGACCGGATGACGCCCTCGAACGGACGATGTTGTGTGAACCGCACGAACCCGACCTTCGGCAGCCGAACCTTGCCCGCCTCGATGCGGATCGTGCCGTGCTGGTTGTTCGTCGTGTAGGAGGCACGCGACCGTCGTCTCGATTTGAAGGTCGGGAAGCCACCCGTCCCGGCGAAGAACTTCGCGAACGCGGTGTCCAGGTTCAGCTTCGCGTTCGCGAGCGCGAGGCTGTCCGCCTCGGCGAGGAACGGGAAGAGGGGCTTGTAGGAGGCGGGTGTCGCCGGTTTCCGTCTCGTCCCGCTCCCCTCCTTCGCCTCCTCGCGGATGGCGATGCGGTCCTCGAGCAGCTTGTTGTAGATGAACCGGGCGCAGCCGATCGTCCGGACCAGGAACTCGGCCTGTGCCGGCGTCGGGTGGAGCCTATATTTATAGCCTTTCAGCATGTCCGTCCCTCCTCCCTTCAGAAGATCGTGATGTGTCCTCCTCATCCGATACCCGCGGAGGGGGAGGGAGAATCTGACGGAATCGCAAACTTTTGTTCGTCATATCTGTCACAGGGGGAAAAGACGTTTGGACCGGGCGATTCATCTCCCACCTACGCCGGACCTCGCCCCGAGACGCTTAGAGGAGGGGGAATTCTCGCCTGATTTAGTTAAACAAAAGGAAAATACGTTCTATGTTGGGGACGAGAACGAACCATCAGCAGAATTACATTACGTGCCGACTGGACCCGATAAACTGATTGTCGACCATACGTACGTCAGTGATGAGCTTCGGGGACAAGGAATCGGAGAGAAGCTTGTCGTTACGGTGGTCGAATATGCTCGAGAACAAGGGAAGACAATCATCCCGCTCTGTCCGTTCACGAAAAATCAGTTCGACCGACATCCGGAATATCACGACGTATTGGCGAATTGAACAGAGGTGGATGAAATGGAAGAAAAACGCGCCACGTGGTTAGAACTTTTCTATGACTTGGTCTATGTCGCCGCGATCGCGACGGCGACCCATGTCTTACTCCATACACATCATGGCGTCATTCCATTCGAATACGCCTCGAAATTCGTCCTCATGTTCATCCCGATTTGGTGGGCATGGGTGGGGCAGACGATGTTTATCAATCGCTTTTTTGAAGACGCTGTCTACCAGCGTCTCTTTGTGATTGGACAGATGATCTTCGTCCTCATCATGACGGCGAGCCTGAACGTGAATTTTGATGATTACTACTATTCCTTTCTGATTGGCTATTTGGGACTGCGCATCATGACGGTCTTGCAGTATACGATGGTGAATCGACGCATTCAAGACTCGGCGGCACGGTTTTTAGGAACGTATTTTTGGATTGGAATCGTGGTCTCGTCATTCTCTCTCTTTTTTGACGGAAATTTGCGCTACGTTGTCCTGTACCTCGGGATCATCATCGATTTGATTGTCCCGATCATCGGTCGGAAACGCTTGGCCATGACGCCCATAAACTTAGGATATTTGCTCGAACGCTTTGGTCTTTTGACCATCATCGTCTTAGGGGAATCGATCATCAGTATTCTCGCTGTGCTCGAGCCACAAGATGGAGATATCCGGTCCATCAGCTTTTCGATTTTAGCATTCATTGTCCTCATCGCCATCTGGTGGCAATACTTTGACAATATCGAAAAGAAAGTGGACAAAGACGCGGTCGGGACCGGTCAAATCATTCTGTACGGTCATCTGTTCATTTGGATGTCACTCAGTGTCCTGGCGAGCATGATGAAACTCATGTATCTCGGTGAATTGGATGAGCGTTTTGAAGTCATCGTGACGTTCGGTGCGGCACTTGTGTACTTTTTATCCACAACACTCGTATTTCACAATCATCGTTTCCCGGAGAGTCGGTTGCACTGGAGCTATTTCGTGTTTTTCGTCGCGCTCCTGCTCGTCTTCTTGGGGATTCATCTGATTGTCCTCGTGTCACCGTTAATCATCATGATTGAACTCGCCATCTTCTTCGCCATCTACGCCAAACTGACGACCACATAAAAATGGAGCGCCGCGGGGCGCTCCATTTTCTTATTCTGCTGCTTGTGGGACAAGATAAATCAAGCCGAACGGGTTATGCAACAAATTGTCGATGGTCGTCCGCTCGTCTTCTCCCATCTCGACCGTGAAGGCACGTCCGTCTTCAAAGGCGAAATGGTCGCCATCGCCGAACATCGCGCCACCGGAGATGAGGTGGAAGTTGAACGAGTGAATGATGTGAATGGCATCTTCAATGTCGAGGGTCATCGGTACGGCCACGTCTGCATGACCGAACGCTTTCATCCCCCATGACATATAGGCGTTCTCTTCTTCCGTGATTGCCGTGAGGAGCGAGTAGTCGAGCGCGAGGTCTTCTTCTTTTGATTCTTGCCACTCGTCTTTCGAGAAGGAGACACCAGCCGATTCGACCATGACGCCAACTCCACCAGCATTTAAGACGGCATTTGCGGCACGACGCGCAGCAGCGACGTCTGTCAAATCGTTGACGTCGACAATCAAGTAGACGACGTGCGTGTGACGGGCGATTCCTTTCGCCACTTTCGGTGTGAAGCCACCAGAACTCGCGTGGATCATCGCCTCGGCGAGGGCCGGGTCGCGTTCCACGACTTCCACGGTAAACGCCTTGCCTGTTTCATCTTCGAGCAATAACAGACCGGCCATCGTGTAGCCTTCGCTATGTAAACTGATTTGTTCGCTGACACCTTCTGCGGAAGACCAGTTTCCGGGAATGGCGAGCATAACTTGTGTACGATTCATGTCAATCATCCTTTTCTGCAAAAGTCAGGTCCCTCCTCAGGAGAGACCTGGTCTATCTCTTATTATGCCCTATTTTGGCATGAATTATTCTTGATACGTCTTTAAAACTTCCTGAAGCGGGATTTGATCAATCTTCCGACGACTGATGAACGTACTCAGGAAGAAGAGGAGAACGACTGCGCCGAGCGTATAGACGATATAGATCCACTCGAATTCAAGCGGGAGGACGAGGCCGTAATCTTCTGCGAAGACGACGATGATGACCCGCAGCGTCAACAAGGCGATCGGGATGCTCAAGAGAGCCGAGACGAGCGCGTAAATGAAATAACTGTTCAAAATCATCGAGCGAACTTCCCGTTTTTGATAACCCATCACTTTCAATAAGGAGATGACGTAATAGTTCTTCTCGACCGTCAGCGCCGTCAAGACGAACAGGATGCTGAAAGCGATGAGAGAGGCTCCACCGATCAAGACGTTCATCATGAAATTCATATATTGATTGATGGACTCGGACTGCTCAATCAACCCTTGACGTGACAGGATGGTCGGATAGTCCGTTTCGTTCGGGCGGTCCGTCGCATAAATGCCGTTGAACAGCTCATCTGTCGCCCCGTCCGTGAGTAGTTCACTTAATGTCGCCCGAGGCAAGTAGGCGAAATCCCCGGAGAATTCATCGGCAATCCCGATGATTGGATAGGTCAGCGTGTCCTCGTTCAGTTCGACATCGATGTCTTGACCAACTTCAAGCCCGAGTTTGAGGGCGAGTGACGAAGATACGATTAGACCATCCGGTTCAAGTGTCAATGCGTCACCATCCTCGTTACGTAGCGGGAACAAGGTATTGTCGACATCTAATCCTTTCAACGTGACTAATTTCTCTTCGACAAATGCGAATGGATAGGTGAGAAATGGCTCTTGCCCGTCTTCAATTGGCGGTGAACCATCCGTATAGGCTTCGTATTCATAGGCTGCTTCGTTCAAACCACCTACCGTCATTCGGTCAACGGCCCCGTTCATCATGAGGGCGAAGACGATGAGGATTGTCGAGAACAAGATACCGAAAAAGAAAATGAAAAAGCTACCCGTGTTCTTGACGGCGTATAAATATTTGAACTTTGTCTTTCCACTCGCTCGTTTCAACAGTCGACTGACGAGACGACTGAGCCGGTTCAGTGACACATTGTCCCGTGGTGACAAGAGGGAGAGGGCGCTTTCTCCCATGATCTTATAGATGACAGCTCCCGCGACGAGTGTAAAGAAGAAGAGCGGGGCGAACACGGCTGTCAAAAATACGAGTGGACTTTGGGCGATGGTGATGGACGGTAAGAGATAAAAGTCGAGATAGAGTTCTTTCAACGGGTTCGCAAAATAAAGTCCCAGGAAATAACCGATGATGAGCATAAAAAATGCAAAAATCAAGATGAGCACCAAGTAAGGTGAGGCGATTTTTCGACGACTATAGCCGATTGCTTTTAACAGACCGATTTGTCCTCGTTCTGCCTCAAGCATATTGGAGATCAGGATAGCGACGATGATGACGGCAATCGAGACGATAAAGAGACTGAGCCCGAGCGCCATCGCCTTTCCGGATGAAATCTCGCTATAAATGGCACCGCTTCGAATGATGTTCTCCGTCTCCATGACCGAGACGACAAATGGGAGCTCAAGGTCGGTCTTGACCGTTTGATCGGTCACCCCGGACAATCGGAACGACTCTTGTCCAGTGAATGATTCAAACGAGTCATCTGTCATCAAGAGGAGGGTTTGAGAGCCTGGGTCGAGATTGAAAAAGTTGTCATCGAACAGCGGAAGCGTGTAGTCCGGGAAGAGGACATACCCACTCACCGTGAACGGACGACCGAGGTCGATCGTGTCCCCGATGTCGATGCCGTTCTCTTCGGCATATTTTTTGTTTAAAGCGATTTCGTCATTCGCGCTCGGTCGCTCACCGGCTTCGAGGTAGGAGCGGTTGATCGTGTCTGATTCTTTGACGATCAGTCCCCGATGTTCGGCATCCTCGAACGTGTAGGTGACGGATTTAAGGTCACGGAGTTCAATCGTAGCATCCGGCATTTCCTGTTCGACGGCGGCGATACGTGATTCGATCAGACGATTGAAGATTTCCGCATCGGCTTGTTTGATGTCAGCTAATGTGAACGTTCCTGTTTCCGCGAGCGCAGCGACAACGGGATCGCGTAATTCTTCTTCTGTCACCCGATTGAGCATTTCAATGGCGAAATCTTCCTGATTCGATTCCTTTAGGTAGTCTTCCGTTGGGACCTCGATTCCGCTGATTCCATAAAACATCATCGTATATGTGAGAGAACTCATGACGATGATGATGGCGATGGCGAGGAGTTGCATCCATTTCTTTCCGAGCGTCTTCCACACATTTTTGTACAGCATGTCACCACCCCCTTATCCCCAACGGATGTCACGCGCCGCGACTCGAGTGTCGTGATGGGTCACTTCGACGATTCGACCGGAGTTCATCTTGATGACATCGTCAGCCATCTCACTGATTCCGTTATTGTGTGTGATGACGACGATGGTCTTTTGGTACGTCTCGTTCAAGCGTTCCAACAGTTCGAGCACCTTTTTCGAGTTTTCCTCATCAAGGGATCCTGTCGGTTCGTCACAAAAAACGATGGCCGGATTTTTGGCGAGGCTCCGGGCGACGGAGACCCGTTGCTGCTCACCGCCGGATAGTTGATACGGATATTTATCGCGTGCCGATGAGAGTCCCACTTGTTCGAGCAATTCATCAATCGGGAGCGGGTCTTTCGTCAAATCGGACCCGATTTGAATGTTCTCGTATACAGTCAGATTTTGAAGGAGATTGTATTGTTGAAAGATGAAGCCGAGATGGTCGCGTCGAAACGACGTCATCCGTTCGGGAGACAATTCGGTCAGCACGATGTCGTCGAACGTGATTTTGCCACTCGTCACCGTGTCGAGTCCGCTGATGACGTTGAGTAACGTACTTTTCCCGCTCCCGCTTGGTCCGAGAATGACGACGAATGCGCCATCACGAATGGTCAGGTCGATCTCTTTCAAAGCAGCTGTTTCCACGTCGCCGGTTTTATAAATTTTATTGACGTTCTCGAGCTGGATCATGTCTCTTTCGCCTCCTTGATCGTTATGTATCTTTACCCGTTCCGATATAGGATTGGACCTGGTACAGGTTGAATGTTTTGAAAAAATAGTGAAAACGCTTCACCTATGATAAAATAATATAACCAGGTACTAAAAACTTTTTAAGGGAGAAATTTCTCATGAAGATTGCTTATATTACGGACAGTACGATTGTCCTTCCAGATGCTTTAGTGAATCACCCTGACATCCACATCGTCCCGCTTTACGTCGTCAAAGGGGACCAACCGTATAAAGACGGGATTGAAGTCGATGCGAAAACCGTTTATGAATGGATTGATGCCGGGGAGCGTGTGTCGACGAGTCAGCCGGCAATCGGAGATTTCGTCACGCTCTATGAGAAATTGAAAGATGAATACGACATGGGCATCGCGATTCATCTATCGTCCGATCTAAGTGGGACGTACTCGGCGTCTGTGCAGGGTGCCGAAATCGCAGAATTCAAGTTGCTCGCTTTCGATTCACGGGCAGGAATCTATACGATGGGACTCATGTTCGAGGAATTAATTGAACGAGTCGAACGAGGCGATGCGCTCGAAGACGTAGAAGCCTACATGAAGGCGCGCGTGGAGGACGTCCGCATCGAGTTGACGCTTCAAAACTTGACGCAAATGCAAAAAGGCGGTCGCATCTCCAAATCGAAAGCGCTCATCGGGAATATGCTTCAGTTGAAACCGGTACTCCGATTCGAAGACGGGTTGATTGTCCCGTATCAAACCGTTCGGACGTATAAAAAAGCGCAAGCTCATTTATTTGAAGTGTTGCGTGCAGCAATCGAGTCAGGCGAATGTCAGGACGTCTCGATTTTCCATGGGAACGTTCCTGAACTTGCCGAAGAGTGGAAACAACGACTCGGTGATACGATTCCGATTCGGGTCGATACGCTCGCTCCGCTCCTCGGGGCGCATACGGGATCTGGGTCGATTGGGATTTCATATTTGAAAGCGAAATAATGGGTAAGGACGGTCCTTCTGAGAGGGACCGTCCTCTTTACGTATTCTTTTGTTTCCTCAAATAGAGAAGTGTAATGGTAAGCGAATAGATGACCAAAAAAGAAATCAGAAATAGAGAAAAATCCATGATTATCCCCCTTTATAAAAGTTGTTGCCGACATCTAAAGTAACGAAACATCGAATTGGGAATGATTTCAATATTTCATTGTCTCAACTTTCAAACAATTGCTGGAATGTTTTTGTATTACGAGGCATACTAAAACAAAATGAACGAGAAAAGGGGAGAAGGCGATGCAATTTCGGAAGTATCTGGCTCGAAGCTGGCTCGCGTGGATGTTCGTCTTCACGAGTGTGACTTATATGACCATTCATCATCTTGACTCGTTCGACTGGCCGTTGTTTTGGTTCATTTATACGCTCGGCGCACTATTTGTCATGAATCCTCTCAAGCGTCGACATCTTCACTTCACGTTTCATGAGATGTTCGTCTTTATCACGTTCTTCCTATACGGACTCGCACCCGCCCTGTTGATGGGGCAGTTACTTCTGTTCACGTTTCAGGCCCGTGCCTTCAACCGTAGAGTGGGACGCCGGCGATTCCTTCACTTCTATCCGCTCAATACGATGATTGAATGTCTACTCGTTCTATTACCTGGACTCGCGTATATCGGGCTTGGAGGACGGATTGGCGAACCTGTGCACTTGATGCAGCAAGGATGGGCGATGGTAGCCTTTTTGGGGACCCTGTTCCTTGTCCTTATGATGAGTTTTGCCTTGTCTTATTTTATGGTCGGGGAACGGATCCCATTTCCCATCATGTGGCGCCTGATTCGTTTTGATTGGCTCGTCGTGTCACTTGAACTCTTGTTCACGATGATTGCCATCGAGGCCTACCTTGTATCTGGATATGTTGGACTCATCGTCACGTTCTTTGTTCTCTCGGTCTTGAAGATGTCGATGTCAAAAGCGACGGAGACGGAAGAGACGAAGTCAAAAGTCGATCAGGTAGAACGTTTGAAAGAACAGCTCTATCGTGTCGATAGCGAACAGCTGTTGATTGAGAAGTTTTGGAACGGGCTTCGTGATATCGTCGAAGTAGAACGAGGCTGGTTACAGGTCAACCGAAAAGGGGATCGCACGTTTTACGATATGACGGGTCGGGTCATCCCGAGTGTGCCAGACGCCTTCACGATTGAGCGATATCAAGATGAGGACGAGTCCTGCTTCGTTTACGACTCGCTCCACGAGTGGCACCCTGAGCTACAAAAGCAACAACAAGAACTACATCATTCGGCGCTCGTCATCCAACCCGTCTGGGGAGCGGAAACGGCGGTCAGCTGTATGGTATCGACGACGGCCAACGGGGCATATGAGACACCGATTGCTGTTGAGGTGAACCGTCTACTCAAGACGTTATCGTGGTCCATCGAGCGCATCGACGAACGCAACCGTTTGCAACACGAGAGCTTGACGGATCCGTTGACGGGATTACATAATCAGCGGGCGCTACGCCGTTGGACGAAAGAACGACTGAACGATGTGGCGTCCTATCCGCTCTCTGTCTTCTTGATTGATTTGGATCATTTCAAATCGATTAACGACACGTACGGGCATGCGTTCGGGGACGAGGTATTGATTGAAGCAGGTCAACTCTTTACCCGCAATGTCCGAGCGACGGACTTGGTGACACGCTATGGTGGGGAGGAGTTCGTATTCGTCTTCCCGAGAATGGACGAGGCTGCCGCCCATCTGGTCGGTGAGAAGATACGAGACGCCCTAAAGCGTCATGATTTTGGGACGGAGGGCACATGTGTCACCGTAACGGCGAGTATCGGAATTGAAACGATTTATGAGTATGAAGACCTTGATACGGTATTGCGACACGCGGACCGAGCCATGTACGTCGGAGCGAAATTCAATGGGCGAGATCGTGTCGCCCACTATCATGATTTATCGACTGAAGTCAGATAAAAGGAGGATCCACCAAAACGGGGATCCTCCTTTCGTATGAAATGATTATGAGTTCGTATTATATAGTTCAGATTCAACCGCATGAACGGCGGCTGACCAGGAGCCATAGCGATGCAGGATCGCCTTTGTCGAAGGTTTGTTGTTCCGTTTTGCCCATTCACGGTAAGCTTCGAATGAGAGCGAGAAGCCCATTTCCTGAATGGCTTCACGGAGCGCATTTGAGAGCTCTGTTTTTGAATAGGTCACACTCGCCTCAAGACCCGCTTCGGCACAGGCATCATGCCACGAACCGAACGTCTTGACGATATGGTAATGGCTCGGTGCCTTCGGATGGAGCTTTCGCCATTGCTGATACTTCTTCAAGGTGATAATCGAGCCCATGTCTCGGGAATAAATCGCGAGCGTCTCGATGATGTCCTCGCGTGTATACTTCGGCATTTTGTCTGGCAATTCGACGGTTGATTCCCCGTGCCATTCATAGCCTGCGATGGCAAGTGCCTCAGCCCATGACCCGAACTGACGAATAATGGATTCAGGAGATGGCCAATTCTGTTCCATTGCGAAGCGACGGTAAACAGAACGACGTGGACGTTCTTTCAATAAGTCCCCGAGAAGACGAATGCAATGGATCATCCTTTGCTGTTCGGTGGACAAGTGATGGGATTTAGTGGATAGCGTTTGACTCAATGATGGTTCCTCCTTCCGTGGACTCAAATCTGAACCGACAATGATTAAAAAAATGCTCCTACAATCATACTATCGGATTGTTTTTCGGATTTATTAACGTGATTTTGAAAAAATTTAAACAATTCCTAAGAATTGGATAGGACTAAAGTCGCATTTGACAATTTCAAAAAATGGTAACAGTTCTATTACAAATTAAATCGAATTTCGTGATAAATGTAAACATAAAGTTTTAATCACCCAAATATGTAATATTTTTATAAAAAAGTACCCAACTGGAGAGTTGGGGTCATCGCCTTCGCTCCAGATGAGTACCCTTCTATAATAAATTTAATTTTCAGACTAATCAATCAAATATTGAAATTACGTCAAAAAAATTTATAAGCTGGTCAATGAAAGACCGATTCTGCTAAAATAGCCGCATTGAGTGAAAAACAGAAAAGAGGATCATCACTATGACAGTTTGGTTATTTTATACGTTGCTCGGTTTGATTCAAGGGTTCACAGAGCCTATTCCGATTTCGTCGAGTGGACATCTGGTTATCTTCCAAGAACTATTTAACATCGACTTACCGGGATTGTCATTTGAAGTTTTCGTAAATTTTGCTTCACTTCTCGCCGTCTTGACAATTTATCGTCAAGATGTGATTCGTCTCATCGTGAGTCTTTGGACGTTCTTATTTAAAAAAGACCGCACTGAGGAAACGATGATCGATGTGAAGTTCATCGGATTGCTACTCGTTGCGACCGTTCCAGCCGGTGTGCTCGGTGTCCTGTTCGGGGACTGGATTGGAGAAGTGCTCGGGGGTGTGGCGACAGTCGGTTATACGCTCATCATCACGGGACTCGCCCTTTGGTTCATCCGAAATATGCGAGGGAACAAGGGTGATGGAGGCATCACGCTACGCGATGCCATCTTGATCGGATTGGCGCAGGCCGTGGCGCTCATTCCTGGAATCAGCCGTTCTGGGGCGACCATCGTCATGGCGATGCTCCTCGGAATCAAACAGGAGTCGGCACTTCGCTTCTCGTTCTTCCTGTTCATTCCAATCAGTCTTGGAACGATGATTTTGGACGGACCGACCTTGTTTACGAATCCGGAGACACGCGACTTATTTGGACCGTTGATTCTCGCATTCGTCGCCTCGTATGTGCTGACCGCCATTTCATTGAAGTGGTTCCAACACATCATGGCAAAAGGCGAATTAAAATATTTTTCATATTATTGTTGGATTGTCGGGCTTCTTGTCGTCCTCTTTCTCGCATAACCAGGACGCTACTCTCACGAGTGGCGTTTTTTCTTTTGCGAAATAAAAACAATTGCGCTACAGTAAACACGTACAAACAAATATTCCTTCGGGGTCGGGTGAAATTCCCAACCGGCGGTGATGGGCCAATGCCCTAAGTCCGTGACCCGGGCGCACGTGTGCGAACGGTGGATCTAGTGAGACTCTAGAGCCGACAGTATAGTCTGGATGGGAGAAGGAACAAAAAACAGGTCCGTGTGACCTGTGCTTCGTCGTACGCTTTTCTGTATAGAAAACGTTTATTTGGCTTGCTCAAATTCGACGAAACCCTCCCACCAAGACCCTAAGGAGCGCTCCTTAGGGTCTTTTGTTTGTGCGGAAAAAGGAGGGAGAACGATGAAACAGTACATGGAACAGGCCATTCAATTGGCGAAATCAGCCGATGGACAGACCGGCGTCAATCCACTCGTCGGTGCCGTTCTCGTCAAAGACGGGCGCATCGTTGGGATGGGTGCTCACCTTAAGGCGGGCGAACCCCATGCCGAGGTACACGCCATCAATATGGCTGGGGCGGCTGCATACGGGGCGACCCTGTATGTCACGCTCGAACCGTGCTCGCATCATGGCAAGACGCCACCGTGCGCCGACTTGATTGTAGAGTCGGGCATCAAACGTGTCGTTGTCGCCATGAAAGACCCAAACCCGCTCGTTGCAGGGAACGGGATCATGCGTCTCCAGTCGGCCGGAGTTGAAGTCGATGTGGGGTTGCTTGAGGAGGAGGCGCGTGCCTTGAATCCGGCGTTCTTACGGTCGCTTGAGACGAAAAGACCGTACGTCATCTTGAAGACGGCGACGAGCCTCGATGGAAAAGTGGCGTTGGAGACAGGGGAGAGTCAATGGGTGACGAGTTCAGAAGCCCGTCGTGATGTGCATGAACTTCGTGCCACGGTCGATGCGATATTGACCGGGATTGGCACGGTGCTCGCGGATGATCCGTCACTCACGGTTCGATTGGACCGTGTGACGCGTCAGCCGAAACGAGTCGTGCTCGACCGTGACTTGAGGTTACCGTTCGCCAGTACGCTCGCACGTACCGCCGAAGACGTCCCGGTGCTCCTCTTCACTTCGTCAGACGAAACGGAGAGACGTGAACGAGCTCAAGTCACTGGTATCGAATTATTCGATTATACGTCGCTCGGTACAGTTTTTGAGACGCTATACGCAAATGGAATCGGGCGTGTGTTAGTCGAGGCTGGACCGACGCTCGTCACATCCCTTCTTGACGGAGGTTACGTTGATGAGTGGGTCGCCTATCAATCACCACGGGTGTTCGGCGGTAAGCATGGCGTCTATCGCTCACAACAAGAAGGGGCGATCGATGGGATTTCTCGCTTTACAATTCATCAGGTCGAAACGATTGGCCCCGATCTAAAAGTCGTCCTTCGTAAGGAGGCGTTCTGATGTTCACGGGAATCGTAGAAGAAATCGGCTCAGTCAAAGCGGTGAAGCGAAACGGTCCGTCTTTACGACTCGTCATATCCGCTGCGAAAGTGCTCGACGATGTGAAGCTCGGGGACAGCATTGCCGTCAATGGGATCTGTCTCACCGTGACGACGTTCGATGACACGACGTTCTCTGTCGATGTCATGCCAGAAACGTTGAAGGCATCGAGTTTAGATGGGGTCAAGCCGGGGACACGTGTCAATCTCGAACGGGCGATGCCGGCGAACGGACGGTTCGGTGGGCATTTCGTATCTGGACACGTCGACGGGGTCGGACGTATCACGAAGAAACGTTCGCTTGCGAATGCCGTCTATATCGACATCCAATGCGAGAGCAACCTCTTGTCTTACATCGTACCGAAAGGCTCGATTTCCGTAGATGGGACGAGCTTGACCGTGTTCGATGTATCGGCGCGTGGCTTCACGCTGTCATTGATTCCGCACACGTATAGCGAAACCGTGCTTGGGATGAAGCAGACGGGTGATTTAGTCAATTTGGAATGTGATCTGTTAGCAAAATATATGGAAAAGGTCGTCGGGCAGTCGAAGATGACGCTCAAGTCCTTAGCAGAACAGGGATACGGAAAGGCGGGATGGTAATGTTTGATTCAATTGAACGGGCACTCGAGGAATTGAGACGAGGACGTCCCATCATCGTCGTGGATGACGAGGACCGTGAGAATGAGGGAGACTTTGTCGTACTCGGAGACAAGATGGCACCGGAGACGATGAACTTTTTAATCACGGAAGGAAAGGGGCTCGTCTGTAGCGCCGTCGCGGAAGAAGTGGCGGCACGTCTTGCCCTCGCGCCGATGGTGACGAACAGTACGGACCCACACGGTACCGCCTTTACGGTCAGTGTCGACCATATCGATTCGACGACTGGCATCTCGGCGAGTGAGCGGTCTCATACCGTTCGAGAACTGGCGAACCCGTCATCCCGTCCGTCCGACTTTCAACGCCCGGGACATCTGTTCCCGTTGATTGCGAAAAAAGGAGGGGTCTCTGTTCGCCGAGGTCACACGGAAGCGTCCGTCGACCTGGCGCGACTCGCCGGAAGTGAACCGGTCGCGGTCATCTGTGAAATCATTCGAGAGGACGGGGAGATGGCGCGCGTACCGGATTTGGTCCAAGTCGCAGAACGCCACAGGTTGGCATTCATCACCATCGAAGCGCTAGTCCGATACATGGAAGAAAACCTCGTCACGCGCGTTGCGGACGTGTCCCTGCCTTCCTCGAAAGGAGCGTTTCGCATGATTGGGTACGAGAATCGATTGGACCGACAAGAGCATGTGGCGCTCGTGACAGAGACGCTTGAAGAAGCCCCGCTCGTTCGCATTCACTCCGAATGTTTGACCGGCGACGTCTTCGGCTCGTATCGCTGTGACTGCGGTCCACAACTCGATGCGTCGATAGAAAGAATCGAGCAGGAGTCAGGGATTGTCCTGTACATGCGTCAAGAAGGACGAGGGATTGGACTGTTGAACAAACTCAGAGCCTATGCATTACAAGAAGACGGATTGGATACGGTCGAGGCGAATGAGGCGCTCGGTTTTCATCCCGACCTTCGAGACTATCGGGTGAGCGCGGCGATGCTTCGTGACCTTGGGGTGACCCGTGTACGACTCATGACGAACAACCCTGAGAAAGTCGAGGCGCTCGAAGCATGTGGCATCACGGTCGTCGAACGTGTTCCGATTCATGTCGGTGCCAATCAAACGAACGAATCGTATCGGATGACGAAACAACTTAAAATGAACCATATCGGAGGATGAAGGACATGACACATACATTTGAAGGAAATTTAGTTGGAGAAGGATTAAAGATTGGAATCGTCGTCGGACGGTTCAACGATTTGATTACGATGCGTCTGCTTGACGGGGCGAAAGATGCCTTGAAACGTCATGGGGTGAAGGAAGAAGATGTATCGCTTGCTTTCGTCCCGGGTGCATTCGAACTGCCGCTCGTTGCGAAAAAGATGGCGATGAGTCAAAACTATGACGCGGTCATCACGCTTGGGGCCGTCATCCGGGGTGCGACACCGCACTTTGACTACGTCTGTAATGAAGCGGCCAAAGGAATCGCCCAGGCGAGCTATCAGTCCGAAGTACCGGTCATCTTTGGTGTGTTGACGACGGAGACGATTGAACAGGCGATTGAGCGTGCGGGTACAAAGGCAGGAAACAAAGGATGGGAAGCGGCGACTTCCGCCATCGAGATGGCCAATCTATTGAAACAAGTGTGATCAGAACCGGGTGGCGACCACCCGGTTTTTCAAATGGATAAAGTAGGATAAAAAGACTGAAAATTGGGTAAATTACATGCATGGAACGATTGATTTTCATTTCAGAAGAATAGGGAGGTTTGGCACATGGCAACTTCGCATGAATCATTGACGTTACAGTTACAACAACAAGAGCGGCTCCATCACCTGCTTTCGTCACTCCTCAATCGCTTTTTAACGACAGAGATTGCGGATTTCAAAAAGCGGGTTGACCAGTCGTTAGCCGAGCTCGGACATTATTTCGCGGTCGACCGCGTCTATGTCTTTGATTACGATTTTACGAATCAAGTCTGCCACAACACATTCGAATGGTGCGCCGAAGGAATCACGGCCGAGATGGACAATCTGCAGGACGTGCCAATCGATGTATTGCCCGAGTGGGTCAACACCCATGTGGCAGGTGAGACGATGTATATTCCCCGTGTCTCCGATTTACCTGAGAATAGTGTCGTCCGAGGAATCCTTGAGCCGCAATCGATTCAAAGCTTGCTCGCGGTTCCAATGATGCAAGGGAAGACGTGCCAAGGATTTGTCGGGTTCGACTCGGTTGTCACGGAACGGACGTACACCGAATATGAACAACAGGCACTCCTTGATTTCAGTAACGCCCTTCTTGGAGCGGTCGAACGTCATCGAATTGAGGCGGGACGAGAAGAGGCGCAACGGGTGCTCGCAGAACGTGAAAAAGAATTGATTGACTATCAAGAAGGACTCGTACGGACGTTACTCCGTCTGTCGGCACTCCGAAACAATGAGACAGGGAACCATATCGAGAGGGTCCAAGATTTGTCGACGTTGTTTGCGACGATTCTTTATGAACATCACCATCCGGACGTCACGCCACTCTTCATCGAAGGGATTCGACTCGCAGCACCGCTCCATGATATCGGGAAGATTTCTGTACCGGATTCGATCTTATTGAAGGCGAATAAGCTATCCGACCAGGAATGGGTATTCATGAAAGATCATGTGCGTGTCGGGGGTGAAGTGTTGAAGGATCTCCAGATACAGTTCCCTCAAAACTACTTTATCCAAATGGCCTATCAGATCGCTCTCTATCATCACGAACGTTGGGATGGAACGGGATATATTAAAGGGTTGAAGGGAGAGGAGATTCCACTCGCTGCCCGAATCGTCACCATCATCGATGTCTATGACGCACTTCGGACCGTTCGCCCATATAAACCGGCCTTCTCACATGACGAGACGATTGTCGCGATGAAAGACATGAACGGGGCGTTCGACCCTACCTTGTTCGAACTATTCCTGCTCCATCAAGAAGAAATCGCCATCATGTTCGATCAGACATTTAAAGCACACTAAACAAAGAGACGCTCCCGAGGGAACGTCTCTTTTATTGATTAGAACGTTTCAGATGTCGTTTTCGCTTGCATGTGGAGTTGGATGTAATCCGGGCCACCTGCTTTTGAATCCGTACCTGACATGTTGAATCCACCGAACGGCTGATAGCCGACGATTGCGCCTGTGCAACCACGGTTGAAGTAAAGGTTCCCGACGTGGAAGTTTTGACGAGCGTATTCTTGATTCATCCGGTCGCGTGTGAGGACCGCACCAGTCAAGCCGTACTCTGTGTTGTTCGCGATATCGATCGCTTCTTTGAAGTCTTTCGCTTTTGTGAAAGCGACAACAGGTCCGAAGATCTCTTCTTGCATGAGACGCGCTTTCGGGTCAACGTCTGCGACGACAGTCGGTTCGATGAAGTAGCCTGTTGAATCGTCTGCTTTCCCACCTGCGACGATGCGTCCTTCTTCTTTAGCGACATCGAAGTACGATGTGATTTTCTTGAAGGCTGCTGCATCGATGACCGGTCCCATGAAGTGTTCGTTCTTCTCAGTGTTTCCGACAGAGAGTTCGTTCGTGAGTTCGACGACACGATCGAGTACCGTATCGTATACGCTGTCGACGATGACGGCACGCGAACAAGCTGAACATTTCTGACCAGAGAAACCGAATGCCGATTTCACGATCGACTGTGCTGCGAGCTCGAGGTCGGCTGATTCGTCGACGACGATCGTATCTTTTCCGCCCATCTCCGCGATCACGCGTTTGAGCCAAATTTGACCTTCGTTCAATTTAGAGGCACGTTCGTTGATGCGGAGTCCGACATCACGCGATCCCGTGAAGCTGATGAAACGTGTCTTCGGATGGTCGACGAGATAGTCCCCGACTTCTGCACCCGGTCCTGGGATGAAGTTGAGCACGCCTTTTGGAAGACCTGCCTCTTCCATCACTTCGACGAATTTCGCCGCGACGATCGGTGTCGTCGAAGCTGGTTTCAAGAGAATCGTGTTACCGGCAACGATGGCCGCAACCGCTGTACCGGCCATGATTGCGAACGGGAAGTTCCATGGGCTGATGACGATCCCGACCCCGAGTGGGATGTAGTCATATCGGTTGTATTCGCCTGGACGGCTCTCGACTTTCTTGCCTGGTTTAAGTTCGAGCATTTGACGTGCATAGTACTCCATGAAGTCGATCGCTTCCGCTGTATCCGCATCTGCTTCGTTCCACGGTTTACCTGCTTCTTTAACGAGGTAAGCCGAGAACTCGTGCTTACGTTTGCGGACGATGTTCGCGGCTTTGAACAAGACATCGGCGCGGACAGCTGGGTCGACATGGCGCCATGAGTCAAACGCTGTGAGTGCTTCTTGCATCGCACGTTCTGCGAGCTCTTGGTTCGCTTTTGAGACGCGACCGATCACTTCTTCTTTGTTAGCCGGGTTATAAGACGTGATTTTTCCTTCCGTTGTAACCTTTTCCCCACCGATTACGAGCGGATAGTCTTTCCCGAGCTCACCGTTCACTTTCTCGATTGCCGCCTGAATCGCCTCGGCATTCTCTTTTTGTGTAAAGTCTGTGAATGGTTCATGTTTGTATGGAATCATTCTCGTTCCCCCTTAAAGTGATGTTGAGCGTTAAAGCGCTTACGTCTGTATTGTATCGAAATTATCGTAGAAATCCTAGTGAAACAATTTTCCAGAAACACAAGGCATTGGAGTGAAAAATCGAGACATGGTAGGATGGGGGAGAACACGGCTTTTGAAAGGACGGACAACATGAAAAAATGGTTCATTCCGCTTCTCCTTGTCTTCATGCTCGGAGCATGCGGGAACGAGGGAGAGACGGTAGTGAAAGAGACGGAACGTGCGTTGCCGGATGCGGTCACGGAAGTGTATGAAGACTATCAAAAGGCGCTTGAATCGGGAGATGCCGAGGCATTGACCGCAATTGATTATGCTGGTCGCTTGACCGATATCCCGGCGACTGGAGCCGTCACGCGTCAGCTCACACCAGGTGACATCTATAAAGGATGGGTCAATGAAGATGAGGATGTGGCTTTTCTTGTTCATGAGATGGTCGATGCGGACGGCAATCCGCTCCCGAACCGGCTCAGTAAAGTTGCTGTGAAGGAAGGCGATGAGTGGTCACTCGTCATCACGCCGGCCGCTTTGCCGAAAGACGTGATTGCCGAAGTCGGAGATTTGCTCATCGGGGTCCAGGCGAACGAGTATGGAGTCAATGCCGAAGCGAACGCCCGTCTTGCTGAACTTCCGGAAGATGAGGCCGGTCCGATCTATGACCAAGTCAATGCGCAGACGGACTATATGGCGCTCGAGGCGGATAATAACGTCTTCTTGCTCATGGCGGAAACGTTGACGGTCGAAGAGAACCAAACCATCATGACCGACTATTTTAAAGCGTACGAGACATGGTACACAGGTAACGAGGAAACACTCCGAAAAGCGGCTGCAACGGAAGATCCGATCGAGTATATCGAAGTGCTGGACCCGTTAAAGACTAAACTAGAAGAAGCAATTGATGGTTATGACGAACAACTCGTCGACCCATCGTTTGGCTAAGGAGGAAAACAGATGAATGCACCAACATTTTCATTACCAAACCAAAACGGAGAGATGATTTCATTAAAGGATTATCTCGGTAAGAAAGTCGTCTTATACTTCTATCCTCGAGATTCGACACCCGGTTGTACGACGGAGGCATGCGATTTCCGTGATGCTCTGCCGAAGATGGAAGGGGCGGTCGTCCTCGGGGTGTCGGCTGACAGTCAGAAGAAGCATCAAAATTTTATCGCCAAAAATGACCTTCCGTTCGATTTACTCGTCGACGAGAATCATGAAGTGTCTGAATCGTATGGCGTCTGGCAATTGAAAAAGAATTACGGGAAAGAGTATTACGGCATCGTCCGTTCGACTTTCTTGATCGGTGAGGACGGTCAAATCGAAAAAGAATGGCGCAACGTCAAAGTGAACGGGCACGTCGAAGAAGTCGTGACTGCCATTCGTTCGTAAAACGAATTCGTATCAGACTGTAGACAAACTATGCGTCTACAGTCTTTTTTGTGCCCAAGTTAGGCACGGCTCGCTTTCCTAGGGGCAAGCAGTGAGCCGCATCGCGACTTTCTTTCGCTACTGGGTCTCCCTTTGCTTGCTATTCCCTCAGGAGTCTCGCCTACCTGTACTTGGTCATTGCTCTAAAGCCGCCACGAGCGGTTTTTCTATCGCGACGAATCGATTTCTCGTTGAGGTACAGTCTATCGATCAACGATTCGTATGGATTGTAAAATCGCTGTTTATGAATTCTGAGATATATTACAATCATATTTCGAAATAAATTTTAAGAAGCTTTTAAGAATAAGGGTTCATGGAAAATATTACAATTATATAACGTTTTGAAAACGTTTTCTTTAAGCGGTGTACCTTGACTCGATTGTGAATGTTCTGAAAAATAAAGGGAGAGCGCTCAAATCAAGAACATAGGAGGAGAGCAACACCGTGAATCAAATTGAAAGTTGGCTGGCGAGTTTATCGAATCTCGTCTGGGGGCCACATTTACTTATCTTACTCGTGGGGACAGGAATCTTCCTGACCGTCCGTCTCGGATTTATCCAAGTGACGCGACTTGGGGTCGGGCTTAAAGAGGCATTTATCCCAAAACAAGAACAACCGAAGAAAAAGCAACGAGGGGACATCTCTCATTTCCAAGCACTCATGACGGCTTTAGCGGCCACGGTCGGTACGGGAAACATGGTCGGTGTCGCAACGGCAATTGTCCTCGGGGGACCGGGTGCTGTCGTTTGGATGTGGTTATCTGGTTTCGTCGGGATGGCGACAAAGTACGCCGAGGCCATCCTTGCCGTCAAATATCGTGTCGTCGATGAACGAGGCGAGATTGCCGGTGGACCGATGTATTACTTAGAACACGGTCTAAAGAAAAAGTGGCTCGGCATATTGTTTGCCTTATTCGCATCGGTCGCAGCCTTTGGGATTGGGAACGGGGTCCAGACGAACTCAATCAGTCTCGCCTTGAACAATTCGTTCAACGTCCCAATGGTTGTGACAGGAATCGTCATGATGGCGGTCACGGCATTCGTCATCTTAGGTGGTGTCAAATCAATCGGGAAAGTCGTCGGAATCTTCGTTCCGTTCATGATTTTCGCATATGTCGGGAGTGGGCTCGTGATTCTCATCATGAACCTCGAATTGGTACCGGGTGCCTTATCGACGATGTTCTCGAGCACATTCAGTGCCGAAGCCATCGGTGGGGGGGCGTTAGGTGCCGCGATTCGCTACGGGGTCGCGCGCGGTGTGTTCTCTAACGAGGCAGGACTTGGATCTGCACCGATTGCGGCCGCGGCAGCGAAGACCGACTTCCCGGGACGTCAAGCACTCGTCTCGATGACACAAGTGTTGATCGACACGCTCATCGTCTGTTCCATCACGGGACTCACGATTGTCATGGGTGGTCAATATACGGAAGGGCTTGAAGGAATCGCCTTGACGCAAGCCTCGTTCGCTTACTTCTTAGGACCGATTGGTGAAATCATCGTGACAATCTCGCTCGTCTTCTTCGCCTATTCGACCGTTCTCGGTTGGTGCTATTACGGCGAACGTTCAGCGTATTATTTACTTGGGGAAAAAGTGATCGTCCCGTATCGTGTCCTCTATATTTTAGTCGCAGGACTCGGTGCGATGACGACGAACTTGAATTTGATTTGGTCCATCTCGGATGTGTTCAACGGTCTCATGGCGATCCCGAACTTGATTGGACTCTTGTTCCTCTCAGGTGTCGTTGTTGCTGAGACGAAACGATTCGAACTCGAACGAAAAAAAGAAGCGGCACAATCTGCCGCTTGATGAGAAAACCCGCCGGACAGCACGTGTCGGCGGGTTTTTGTCATACCTTGAATTGGCGAATCAGTGAATCAAGTTCTTCCATCTTTTGTTGCGACTGTTCCGTCGCATGGTTCAACTCGGCGAACCGTTCGACGGACATCGTCACTTTTTCGGCGATTTCTTGCGTACCGAGCGCACCGTTGTTGACGGTCGTCGCGACGTCCTGAATGACGCCAATCATGTTCGACGTCAGTTGTTCAAGTTCTCCGGCGGCAGTGGCGAACTCGGTCGCGGTCGTCTCAAAGCGTCCTGCGTCCGTACTATACTGTCCGGCTGCCTCTTCGAGTTGGTCATAGTCTTTCAAGACGTTCGTGTCGAGGAAGTGGAGCATTTGTCCAGAGCTCTCGTTCAAATGATCGACCGAATGGAGGACGGTCGTCGAGATAACTTGAATGCGTTCGACGGTTGCCCGGCTCGTTTCGGCGAGTTTTCGAATCTCATCGGCAACAACGGCGAACCCACGTCCGGCTTCACCAGCACGTGCCGCTTCAATCGATGCGTTGAGTGACAACAGGTTCGTCTGCGCGGCGATATCGAGAATGTCGTTCGTGAGTGTCGCAATCTCACGCACGGCTTTCGCATCTTGCATCGCCTTCTCCAAGTTCGTACGGGTCGATTGAAGGACGCTGATGGCGTTTTCTTTCGCTTCCACCGCATGTGACTTGAGAGAGAGGGCGCGTTCATCGATTTGTCTCGCTTCGTCTTTCCGTTCATCGGCCATGGACACGATATGTTGAATCGTTCGCTCCATATCCGACGCGGAGGCGTTCATCTCTTGAGCGCTCGCCGCCGTCTGTTGCATGCCGGCGGTCAAATCCTCTGTCGTCGCAGCGGTCGTCGTCATGTACGTATCAAGTTCTTTCAACTCTTCATACATATGGGTTGATTGTTTTGACACGCCAGTCGTCACATCGTTCACTTGAAGAATCAACTGACGCAAGTTCGCGATGAACTGGTTAAAGTCGCGTGCGAGTCCGGCGAACTCGTCGCGGCGCTTCACAGGGATTGACGTCGTCAAATCGCCTTCGCTCGTGGCGAGCTCACGCATCTTCGTCTTGAACTCTTTGAGCGGTTCAAAGATGGAGCGGAAGATGAAGAGCATCATGAGAATCGTCATGACAGCGGCGACCCCGAGGACGATGAATAGTGTGAGTTGTACTTGCTCAAACATCTTGGCAGCTGCTGCCGTATCTGTTTGAATCTCTTCCCGGTTCAAGTTGACGAGAAGACCGAGCGAATTCGAGAGTGCATCGGCACTCGGTGTCGCCGTGTCACGAATATACGTTTCTGCGGCAGCGGTCCCTTCTTCGTTAGAAATACGGATGAGTTCAATCATAACGGTTTGGAAGTTGGCCCAATCGGAACTTGCTTGATCGAAGAGCTGTTGATCTTCTTCCATGATAATCGTGTCTTCATAGCCGTCCATCCGTTGTTCTAAGATGGCGACGGATGCTTGAATGTCCCGCTCGATATTTTGTTTCGTCACCGCGTCATCGACGAGTGCGTGACGAAGTAGATGACGGCGAATTTCAAGCAATTGTTTATCGACTTGATGGATTTGATCCATTCCTGGTACCCAAGAGACGGTCATGTCCTCCTGGGCTGCTTTTGATGCGTTCAAGGCATACCAAGAGTAACCGCTTACAACAAGAAGCAGCACAAACATGATACTAAACGCAGTGATCAGTTTATTCCGGATCGACATACGATCCCTCCTTACGAATCTTTTCTATCTTTAGCATAATCAGAATTCGTCACCGACCGTATAGCTGATTTTGAAAGCGGGTCAATATTCAGAGTACATTCCCCTAGTTTCTTAAAAAGAAGACGATTTAGAACGAGATAGATTTCCTTTTTTGTCTTATGAAAAAGTGGTATGATAATGAACGATGTATTGAAAACTGTTGGAGGTGGGAATTTTGGCTCGTATTACAGAAGCTGAAGTTCGGCACGTCGCCGGACTTGCCCGACTTGCGATCACGGATGAAGAAGTGACGCACTTCACGGAGCAATTGACAAAAATTCTCGAGTTCGCCGAGCAACTCGATGAGCTGGATACAACGGGAGTCGAACCGACGACCCATGCCCTAGATTTGAAAAACGTACTACGCAAAGACGAGGTTCGTCCATCGCTTCCACGTGAGGAAGTCGAACGGATGGCGCCTGACTGGGAGAACGGTCAAGTCCGTGTCCCTGCGGTCTTTGAGTAAGGAGGCCTTTCATGAGTTTATTTGACCACGGTGTAGCGAAACTGCATACGTTATTAAAAGAAGGCGAAGTCACGGTCACGGACCTCGTCAAAGAGTCGTTCGAGCGCATCGAAGCGACGGATGATCAAATCGGTGCGTTCTTAACGCTCAATGAAGAAGCGTTCGAGCAAGCGAAACGTATGGATGAACTTGCGAAAACATCAGACAACCCGCTCTTCGGGATGCCGATCGGTGTGAAAGACAATATCGTCACAAAAGGGATGCGGACGACATGTGCCTCGACGTTCCTCGAGAACTTCGTCCCGGCACACGATGCGACGGTCGTCGAGCGTCTTCATGACGCCGGAGCCGTCACAATCGGAAAGTTGAACATGGACGAGTTCGCCATGGGTTCGTCAAACGAGAACTCGGCGTTCAAGCCGGTTCGTAACCCATGGGACCCGACACGTGTACCAGGAGGTTCTTCAGGCGGTTCAGCGGCATCGGTCGCAGCTGGGCAAGTCCTTTTCAGCCTCGGTTCGGATACGGGTGGTTCGATTCGTCAACCAGCCGCATATTGTGGTGTCGTCGGGATGAAACCGACATACGGTCTTGTCTCACGCTTCGGCCTCGTTGCCTTCGCGTCTTCACTTGACCAAATCGGTCCGCTCACACGTACCGTTGAAGACAATGCTTACTTATTGAATACGATTGCGGGCCATTGCGACATGGATTCGACGTCGGCTGAGGTCGAGGTGCCGGACTATACGGCAGCGCTCAACCAGGATTTGACGGGTATGAAGTTCGCACTTCCGGAAGAGTTCATGGCAGAAGGTGTCGCGCCTGGCGTCCGTGAACAGATTGAACAAGCAATCGAGACGCTCAAATCTCTCGGTGCGACGATCGAGACGGTTTCGATTCCGTCTGTGAAGTATGCCCTCTCGGCGTACTACTTGCTCGCCTCGTCAGAAGCCTCTTCAAACTTGGCTCGTTTCGACGGCATCCGTTATGGACGTCGCGCCGAAGCGGACACGCTCGACGAAGTGTTCACGTATTCGCGTGAACAAGGGTTCGGGGACGAGGTCAAACGCCGGATCATGCTCGGGACATATGCCCTCAGCTCTGGTTACTACGATGCGTTCTACAAGAAAGCCCAACAAGTCCGTACCCTCATGAAGCAGGACTTCGCGAAAGTGTTCGAAGAGTATGATGCCATCGTTGGACCAACCGCTCCGACGACAGCGTTCAAACTCGGTGAACAGCTCGACGATCCGCTCACGATGTACGCGAACGATATCATGACGATTCCGGTCAACTTGGTCGGTATCCCGGCTATCTCAGTTCCGGCAGGTCTTTCAGAAGGTCTCCCGGTCGGTCTTCAAATTATCGGGAACTACTTTGATGAATCAACACTTTACCGCGTGGCCCATGCTTTTGAACAAGCAAACGGCGGTTTCAAGATGCCACAGCTCTAAGGAGGACGTACGATGAACTTTGAAACGATCATCGGGATCGAGGTGCACGCCGAGCTGAGCACGAAGTCGAAGATTTGGTGTGGCTGCTCACGCACTTACGGTGCCGAAACGAATACACAGACGTGTCCGATTTGTCTTGGACACCCGGGCGTCTTGCCTAAATTGAACGAAGAAGCGGTCAACCTCGCCATCAAGGCGGCAATGGCACTCAACTGTGAGATTGCGACAGATACGAAGTTCGACCGGAAGAACTACTTCTACCCAGACACGCCGAAAGCGTATCAAATCTCTCAGTTCGATAAACCGATTGGTTCGAACGGTCACGTCGACGTCGAAGTGGACGGCGAGATCAAACGATTCCGCATCGAGCGCGTGCACTTGGAAGAAGATGCCGGGAAGATGAACCATACGGGCGAGAAACACTCGGTCGTCGACTTCAACCGGACCGGTTCACCGCTCATCGAGATTGTCAGTGAAGCGGACATGCGCTCACCGAAAGACGCGGTCGCATACCTCGAGCGCTTGAAAGAAGTCCTCTCGTTCGCTGGCGTCTCGGACGTCAAGATGGAAGAGGGTTCACTTCGTTGTGACTGTAACATCTCGGTCCGTCCATTCGGACAGGAGAAGTTCGGTACGAAGACAGAGCTCAAGAACTTGAATTCGTTCTCAAACGTCTTGAAGGCACTCGACTATGAAGAAACGCGTCATCGCAAATTGCTTCTCTCAGGTGGCGTCATGCGTCAAGAGACGCTCCGTTACGACGAAGCGGCGAAAAAGACGATTCTCATGCGTGTCAAAGAAGGGGCAGCGGACTATCGTTACTTCCCAGAACCGGACCTCGTCCGTCTTGAAATCGATGAGGCATGGAAAGAGCGCATCCGCGCGACGATCCCAGAGATGCCGGCAGCACGTCGTGAACGCTACATGAGCCAATACGGTCTCTCGGCATACGACGCGAAAGCCCTCACGTCAACGCGTGAGTTCTCAGACTTCTTCGAAGCGACGACAGCGGCCGGAGCGGAGCCAAAAGCGGCAGCGAACTGGCTCATGGGTGAAGTGCTCGGTCATTTGAATAAGACGAATGAAACGGTCGAGACGATGAAGTTGACACCGGAAGCACTCGCTGAGCTCATCCGCTTGATTGCGGAAGGGACGATTTCATCGAAGATCGCGAAGCGTGTCTTCACGGCGATGATGGAAGAAGGAGCTGAGCCGAAAGCGTATGTCGAAGCGAACGGTCTCGCCCAAATCTCGGACGAGAACTTGCTCCGCGGCTACATCCTCGAATTGTTCGAGGCACACCCGCAAATGATCGAAGACTTCAAGAACGGGAAAGACCGTGCGAAAGGCTTCATCATCGGCCAAATCATGAAACAGACGAAAGGGATGGCGAACCCGGCACTCCTCGATGGCTTGTTCCACGAAGAGATGGCAAAACGCTAAGCAGGCGGCGAGACACTTGTGTCTCGCTTTTCGCTCGAGTTGAGCACAGGGGAGAGAATCAATATGCAACGGAAACGTGCGCGGGTCATTTATAACCCGACATCTGGTAAAGAAGTGATCAAACGGGAACTCCCGTACATTTTGAACCGCCTCGAGGATGCGGGTTATGAGACGTCGACGTATGCGACGAAAGCGATTGGTGATGCCACGCTCGAAGCAAAACGGGCCTCAGCGGCCGAGTTCGACCTCATCATCGCCGCAGGTGGAGACGGGACATTGAACGAAGTCATCTCCGGGCTCGCCCCGCTAGAGAATCGTCCGACGATTGGACTCATTCCGGTCGGGACGACGAACGACTTCGCTCGGGCGATGCGGATCCCACTAAGTGTGGTCGGTGCACTCGACGTCATCTGTGACGGGTTCGAGATGCCGGTCGACCTCGGGGAAATCGAAGGCGAGAAAGGTGACATCCACTATTTCATCAATATCGCAGGCGGCGGTATCATGACTGAACTCTCGTATGAGGTGCCATCGAAGTTGAAGACGGCACTCGGACAGCTCGCCTATTACGTGAAGGGAATGGAGAAACTTCCACTCATCAAACCGACGTACATCGAACTTGAGCACGATGAAGGGACGTTCCAAGGCGAAGTCATGGTCTTCCTTACATCGAACTCGAACTCGGTCGGTGGATTTGAAAAAATCTCACCACACGCGTCATTAAATGACGGGTTGTTCGATCTGTTCATTTTGCGGAAATGTAACTTGTTCGAATTCATCCACGTCGTCCGCCTTCTCCTCCGGGGTGAGCATTTATCCAGCTCACTCGTCGAGCACGTGAAGACGAGCCGCGTCCGGATGAAGACGACCGAGCCGATGAGTCTGAACATCGACGGCGAGTATGGCGGGGAGTGCACAGGTGAGATGCGGAACTTGTTCCGTCACTTGACGGTGCTCGCACCGAACGCCCGAATCCGCGAAATGGAAGATTTGAATGCACAATATGAACGCGAACAGATGATCAAGCAATTGTTCAATGTTTCGCTCGATAAAGCAGAGTGAAAAGATAGGAATGACGACATCAGTCATTCCTATTTGTAATGGAAGGAGCATTCGTATGCTACCAGTGAAAAAGAACGATCGTCTCGATGTCCATGTCCACGACCTGACCCACGAAGGGGCGGGTGTGGCACGTGTCGACGGCTATACGCTGTTCGTGCCGAACGCGTTGCCGGGAGAGACGGTCGAAATCGTCGTGACGAAGACGAACAAGCAGTACGGGTTCGCCCGATTGTTGAACGTGAAAGAAGCGAGTGCCGACCGCGTCGAGCCACCGTGCCCGATCTTTTATCAGTGTGGCGGCTGCCAGCTGCAACACTTCAGCTATGAAGGGCAACTACGCCAGAAACGAGAACGCGTCGTCGATGCGCTCAAGCGTCTCGGGCAGTTCGACGTGCCGGTCCATGACACGATTGGCATGCCAGAACCTTGGCGCTACCGCAACAAGGCACAAGTCCCGTTCAAACAAGAAGGGGACCGTCTCGTCTCAGGCTTCTATCGTCCTCGTTCCCATGACATCGTCGAGATGAATGAATGTTTGATTCAAGATGAGCGTAATGATCAGGCGATCCAAGTCGTCCGTGATGTGTTGGATGCACGTGGCGTACCGGCGTATGACGAGAAGACAGGACGTGGGGTCATCCGTCACGTGATGGCCCGTTACGGGTACCATTCGGGTGAACTGATGATCGTCCTCATCACGAAGACGACGAAATTAAAAGGCGTGAATGAGATCGTCGCCGATATCGTCGAGCGTCTTCCAGACGTGACGTCAATCATGCAAAACGTCAACCCGGACAAGACGAATGTCATCCTCGGGACGACGAACAAGTTGCTCTACGGCCATGAGACGATTGAGGATAAAATCGCAGGACTCACGTTCACGATTTCTCCGCACTCGTTCTTCCAAGTCAATCCGGTCCAAACGGAGAAGTTGTACGGGAAGGCGCTAGAGTACGCACAATTGTCAGGTACGGAACAAGTCGTCGATGCCTATTGCGGCATCGGGACAATCAGTCTTTTCCTCGCTCGGAAGGCGGCGCACGTGTATGGTGTTGAAGTCGTTCCAGAAGCGATCGAGGACGCGAAACAGAATGCGCTCGTCAATGAGATCGATAACGTGACGTACGCATGTGGCGCGGCGGAAGATGTGCTTCCAGAGTGGAAGAAAGACGGTGTGAACCCGGACGTCATCGTCGTCGATCCACCACGTAAAGGATGTGCCGAATCGTTCCTTGAGACGATGGTCGAGATGGGACCGAAGCGAATCGTATACGTCTCGTGTAACGTCGCGACGCAGGCGCGCGATATGCGTTACCTCGCCGACCGAGGTTATCGCTTGATGGAAGTGACACCGGTCGACATGTTCCCGCATACGGCGCATGTGGAGACGGTGGCGTGGATGGAGAAAGTAGAATAAGATGAATGTAACATGCCTTCGATTGAATCAATCGGAGGCTTTTTTTGCAAACAGCCGAAAGGGGAGTCGGAGATGAGAAAAATCATTGTTCTGGAACATCTGTCGTTAGACGGTGTCATTCAAGCACCGGGTGGAAAAGAAGAGGACGTGAGTGGGGATTTCATGCATGGCGGATGGACGGAGCTTTTCTCGAGCCAAGAGCTTGGGATTTGGATTCGGACCCAAATGCATAGTGAGTTTGATTTGTTGCTCGGGCGAAAGACATATGACCAATGGGCGAGTTATTGGCCAAAACATAATGACATTTGGCCGGAAGCCAACCGTGCAGTGAAATATGTGGTTAGTAGACATTCACATGATTCACAATGGGAAGCAACGACGTTTCTGACAGAACCGGTCGAAGCGTTGAAACGACTCAAACAAGAGGACGGACCGGATTTACATGTATGGGGCAGCAGTGAACTCGTCCATACGCTACTTGCAAACAATCTCATCGATGAATACCGATTGATTATGTATCCGATTATCATTGGTTCCGGAAAACGTCTTTTCCCAGATGGAAACATCTTGCCACTTCAACTTGATGTAGTCGAGCAACAGTTGATGCCAAACGGAGTCAGTATCATCCGCTATGAACGTATTCAAAAAGATGGAGAGGGGCTATGAGAATCGAGCAACACCTCGAGATGACCATTTCAGAATCGATGGATACGGAACTGATTGAGCTATTACAGCATTCATTTCCTTCCATTTATCCGAATCGCCGCTACTTTAAGCAACTGCCGCATCTTCGGCTCATCGCGTATGAGGATCAACAAATCATCGGACAAGTCGGGTTGGATTTTCGTGTGATGAATATAGATGGAACTCCGATTCACGTGCTTGGCATCATCGATTTATGCGTACGGGAAGCAGTGCGAGGACGTGGGGTCGGACGGGCGCTAATGGAAAAAGTCATTGCGCTCGGAGAAGAGTACCCAATCGATTTTCTCCTGTTGTTCGCAGATCGACTAGACCTTTACGAACGGATCGGGTTTCAAAAGGTATCGAATACATGTACATGGCTTCAAATCGATGACGAGAATCAAACGACACGCGGGATTGGGGAGGCGTCATTCGAAGAATTGATGGTTCGATCGGTCGGGGATAAGCGATGGACGGAAGGGAAACTCGATTTGCTCGGATATTTATACTAGGGGGATAACGATGAATCTTGAACAAGTGACAGAAATGTATGAGACGTATGCACAAAAAATCGGGGACCGAAAACAAGTGTATGAAACGATTGCTGAAACCTTTGACGTGAAGCGGACGCTCTATCCTGGGAGTCACGTCGACGTCGCCCCTTCCCTCGTCATCCCTCACGTCATCTATGTCGACAGTTTCAAAGGGACGATCCGTTTCTTCAAGCAAATTGAAACGGTGCAGGAGCTGATGGATCAACGAAAGGAATATGATGAGCCGTGTACGATTGAATTTTTTGGTCAGGACTATACGCAGCCGCTCGACATCGAACCCGTTGACTTGATCATCTCGCAATATGCGGGGTTTGTCGGTCAGGCGACGAAACAATATTTGAAGCCGGGTGGCATCTTGCTCTGTAACGATAGTCATGGAGATGCGACGTTGGCGCGATTTGATGAAACGTTCGAATTGATTGGGGTCATGGGTAGTTCAAATGAATTCGTTCAGACTGGACTAGATGAGTATTTCCGATTGCCGAAAGGAAAAGACGTGGATGTAGCCGAAGTGAGGAAGACGATGAAGGGACCGAGTTATTTAAAGGCAGTTGAGAATTATGTGTTTCAAAAAAGGAGGGATTGAATGAAACAATATACGTTTCGAACTCGTAACGTCCCACTTTCCCTGAATGATGCAGTCATCACAGAAGCGACTGTGACGGGTTCGACAATCCGTCTCGTCTTTACGGATGGGATCCGTGACTTGTTCAAAAAGGAAGCGGTATGGACGGGTCGTGCCACCGTGACCATCTCGAACGTGGACCGAGATTTTTCTTCCCTTACACGCTTTAGTGAAACGACCTATTTGATGTGTCCAATCGAGCAACTCAGTCAGTTCGTTCAAATAGGGCGCTTCGAAATCGTCGATGAACTGTACGGATATCAGCAACTGTTGTTCCGCTGCATGTGGTTGACGGATACGACATGTGAGACGGTGGAGTTGAATCTCTCCCATGCAAGCGAGCTCGTCATCCAATGGGAAGACGAACCCGTGGAAGAAATGTATGAATCTGAATCATTTTGAGGAAAGTATGAGACCGACGTGATCGGCGACCGCTCGCGCAACATCTGACTTCGAACGATGGTCGGTCATAATTTTTTCTGCATGAATCTCAGATTCGAATGCGGACTGGCAGCGGTCAATCTGCGCTTTTCCCCAAGAGTTGAACCATTCGAAGCGTTTATTCAGTCGTTTTACAAGCGTGTGTTGATTCGCTTCAAGGATGAGGTGACGTACATCGACGCCGTCCCGCTGAAGTCGACCGATGATTTCATCTACATACGTTGCGTCCACCAGTGTCATCGGAACGAGGATGACCCCATCGAACGACGTGGCAATTTTCGACAGCATTTGATAATTGAACTCTCGCCATTCCGGGTGATGTTGAAAATCGGGTTGCTGAAGGCTCTCCGGTAATTGATCCCGAATGAAAAAGCCAGCCTGCTCCGGGTCATAGAGAAACGCGTTTGGCAGTTGTTTCTGAAGTATATTAGCACATGTGGTTTTACCTGAACCGAAAGCGCCGTTGATCCATATAATCATTCCTACTCCTCATTTCATTGTAATTGTTCCTTTATTATATCGAACAGTGTGGTGTAACAGTTGATACAATCCGACAGACATAATAGAATAGATGAGTGATTTTGTTGGACTGTATGGATGAAAGGAACTGATTTTACGATGAAAGAAAACTTTTGGCGCGATCTTCCGCGTCCATTCTTTATACTTGCCCCGATGGAAGATGTGACCGATGTCGTCTTCCGTCACGTCGTCGCCCATGCGGGACGCCCGGACGTCTTCTTCACAGAATTCGCGAACTCGGACAGCTATTGCCATCCGGAAGGGAAGGGCAGCCTCCGTGGCCGTTTGACGTTCACCGAGGACGAGCAGCCGATGGTCGCCCACATCTGGGGGGACAATCCGGAATACTTCCGTCAAATGAGTATCGGTATGGCCGAGATGGGCTATAAAGGACTCGACATCAACATGGGTTGCCCGGTCCCGAACGTCGCGAAACGTGGAAAAGGGAGTGGTCTCATTCTCCGTCCGGAAGTCGCGGCTGAGCTCATTCAAGCGGCAAAAGCCGGCGGCATCCCTGTCAGCGTCAAGACGCGTCTCGGTTTCGCGAAGCTCGACGAGTGGCGCGACTGGTTGACACATCTCTTGAAACAAGACATCGCGAACTTGTCGATTCACTTGCGCACGCGCAACGAGATGAGTAAAGTCGACGCGCACTGGGAAATGATCCCGGACATCGTGAAGTTACGTGACGAGATCGCGCCGGATACGCTCATCACGATCAATGGAGACATCCTCGATCGTCAAATGGGACTCGAGCTCGTTGAGAAATATGGGGTCGATGGCGTCATGATTGGTCGTGGGATCTTCAAAAATCCGTTCGCGTTTGAGAAAGAGCCACGCGAACACTCGATGGAAGAACATCTCGACTTGTTGCGTTTGCAACTGGACCTTCAGGATAAATTCCAAGAAGACGTGCCGCGTTCGATTTCGAACTTGCACCGTTTCTTCAAGATTTATGTTAAAGGATTCCGTGGGGCGAGCGAGCTTCGTCATAACTTGATGGAAACGAAATCGACGGACGAGGTACGAGCGTTGCTTGATGCCTTTGTCGAGAAATATCATGAAGAAGAGGCAGCGCTCGCTGAGGCGGTCTCGACAGTCGAATAGTTTTTTGAAGGGGTTCAGTGAATACTGGAGCCCCTTTTTTATAATTAAAATAGTAGATGGCGATGAAACGTTTAATGAACGATTAAATAACACTCATGTGATAAAAATCTTAATACGAGTATAGCCGGTTCACACTCCTGCCGAATGAGATACCTCGTTCGGTTTTTTTGTTTTATCTCCTCACTTGAATAAAGACTGCTATATTATGGGGAGAAGAGTCAGGAGGGACTACCATGCATATTCTAATCGTAGAAGACGACCGGACGATAGCCTCCGGTCTTCAATATTCACTCGAACAAGAACAATTTAAAACAACGTTATGCCAAAACGTGACTGACGCGACGTTTATGATTGAACAACAGTTACATACAATCGATTTATGTCTCTTTGATTTGTCACTACCAGATGGGAGTGGATATGACTTATGTCGGCTCGTGAAGCAACAACAAGACATCCCTGTCATCTTTCTGACGGCATTCGATGATGAAGTGAATGTGGTGATGGGACTCGATATGGGAGCGGACGACTACATCACGAAACCGTTCCGTGTCCGAGAACTCGTTTCACGAATTCACTCGGTACTTCGTCGATACAATAAAAACGTACGCTCGCCTCTGTTGACGATTGGACCAGTTGAAATCAATACGCAAGATGCAAAAGTGAAAAAGAATGGGGACGAAATTTTGTTGACAGCGCTAGAGTATCGTTTGTTGCTCATCTTTGGGAGACATACAGGGCAAGTATTGTCACGAGCCCAACTACTCGATCAGATTTGGGATGTGGGTGGGGAATTCGTGAACGATAATACGTTGACTGTTTATATTAAGCGACTCCGCGAGAAACTAGAGGATGATCCACAACACCCGATGCTTATTACGACTGTGCGTGGAATCGGATATAAGGTGGGGCGCTAATATGTTGCGAAACCAAGAAATAAGAATATACTTGTTCACTTGTTTATTTCTTATTGGACTAGCTGTAGGTATTGCCGTCTTGTTCATGTCCATAGAGGCGGCCGTTCTGGTCGTCCTATTAGCAATCATACTTTTCGGCGTTACGTATCGTTTCACGGCATGGCGTTATCGAGAAATCGAGCAGCTCTCGGGATATCTTCAAGAAATCAGTAATGGCAACTATACATTGGATGTCCGTGATAATCGCGAAGGGGAGCTCAGTTTGTTAAAGAGCCAACTCTACAAAGTGACGAAAATGCTATCTGAACAAGGCGCGCATCTTGAAGAAGATAAACAGAAGCTAACTGATGCGATCTCCGATATCTCTCATCAATTGAAGACACCGCTCACCTCGATGACCGTCATGGCAGATCTTCTTAGTGACCCGCGTCTATCTGAGGAGAAGCGTCAAGAATTCACCCATAACGTACAAGTACAACTTGAACGAATGGAGTGGCTCTTGTCTTCTCTCCTCAAACTATCAAAAATGGATGCCGGGACAATACATTTCAAGCGCGAATTGGTATCCGTCCCTGCACTCATTCAAGCCGTAGCAGAACCGATGCTCGTACCGATTGATATTAAAATGCAACGACTTCACGTTCAAGGCGAAAAAGATGTTACGTTCGAGGGTGATTTGAAGTGGACGACCGAGGCGCTCATCAACATCTTAAAAAATTGCGTGGAGCATACGCCGGAACAGGGCGATGTATTCATCGAGTCCAGTGAAAATACGCTGTATACAGAAATTGTGATTCGTGACACGGGGATTGGTGTCGCAAAACAAGACCTCCCGTACATTTTCCAAAGGTTTTATAAAGGTGTGAATGCGAGCGAAGAGAGTGTCGGGATTGGACTTGCCATGGCACACAGCATCATTATGAGCCAGGAAGGTGAGTTGACTGTTCGGAGTGAACCCGGGGTCGGAACGGATTTTCATATTCGCTTTTATAAAGCAATTGTCTGATCGCTAAGTGACGAAATCGTCACTTTCGAGTCACAGACGAGTCACACTCACTCGGTACACTCGAAGTAGATCAAGTACTGGAGGGTGCAAACATGAATATATTAGAAGTACAAAACTTATCGAAAGTATACGGCAAGGACGAGATGGAGGTCAGAGCGCTCGATGACGTCTCGTTCACGGTGAAGAAAGGTGAATTTGTCTGTATCGTCGGTCCTTCGGGTTCGGGGAAATCGACATTGTTGCATTTACTTGGTGGTGTCGATGTGCCGACGAGTGGACAGGTGTTGATTGATCAAACAGACATTTATGCATTGGACGAGACACAGCTCGCCATTTTCCGTCGTCGACAAATCGGTTTGATTTATCAGTTTTATAACTTGATTCCGATTTTAACGGTCGAAGAGAACATCACGTTACCGATGCTATTAGATGAACAAAAAGTGGATATCGCTCATTTGGAACGCATCATCGGCATCTTGGGCTTGTCAAACCGATTGACTCATTTACCAAACCAATTATCGGGAGGGCAACAGCAGCGCGTTTCCATCGGTCGGGCACTGATTAGTAATCCAGCTATTATCTTGGCCGACGAGCCGACAGGAAACTTGGATAGTCAAAATAGTGAAGAAATCATGAGCCTGTTAAAACTATTCAATAAGAAATTCAATCAAACGCTCATCATCATCACCCATGACGAGCGGATTGCCTTACAAGCGGATCGTATCATTTCGATTGAAGATGGCAAGATTGCGAAGAATGAGGTCGTCCGCGCATGAACATCATCAATAAAATGACACTTCGGCATTTGCGCGAGAACAAACGACGCTCACTTGTTACAATCATCGGAGTCATCATCTCTGTATCGATGATTACAGCTGTCACAACGCTCGGATCTTCTTTTTTGGATTTGATGATTCGTCAAGACATCGCAGATAACGGAGAATGGCATGTTCAGTATCTAGATACGAACGAAAAACAAGTCGAAACTATCCGGGATGATGCGAACACGAAGGCTGTCATCCTTTCAAATGATGGCTATGCTCAACTGAAAGAGTCACAAAATGCTTACAAACCATACTTATATGTTCGAAACTATAACACATCCGGATTGAAGAGTTTTCCAGTCGACTTGACTGAGGGACGTCTACCGGAAAAAGAAGGCGAAGTCGTCATTTCAGAAGAGATTCGCCAAAATGCCCTCGTCACCTATAACATCGGTGATGAATTGACACTTGAGATTGGAGAGCGGATTGATCCGTCATCAGGTCACGTGTTGACACAAAATGATGGTTTGGTTCGGGAAGACGAGACGATCCTCGAACAATTAAACGTTGAGGATACGGTAACATTGACGGTTGTTGGCACGATGGCTCGACCTGACTGGGAACCGACTTGGTCACCAGGGTATACAGTCGTCGGATTCATCGATGATCAAGAATTGAATGGGGCAAGAGTCGACACGTTCGTCGCCTTGAACGATGTAGACAACTCGATTTATTCGGAAGCAAAACAGTTGATGACCGAACAGAACATAGAACGTGTCGCCTATAATTCCTCGTTGCTTCGTTATTATGGAGTGACGAATGACGATGGATTGCGTAAAACACTATATGGATTTGGTGGAATCATCATGGCGGTCATCGTGATTGGCTCGATTTCTCTAATCTATAACGCATTCGCCATCAGTGTGTCGGAGCGCTCTCGTTACCTCGGAATGTTGGCAAGTGTCGGGGCTACGAAGCGACAAAAGCGGAACTCGGTCTATTTTGAAGGGATGGTCATTGGGGGGATTAGCATTCCACTTGGTATCCTGGCTGGGATTACGGGTATTGCGTTCACATTCCTGTTCATCAATGAATTTGCCGAAAAAGCGTTGAACGTGACGGAGAAGTTTGAAGTTGTCGTCACACCGATTACTTTACTATTAACACTCTTCATTTCGAGCATAACCATTTTCATTTCCTGCTATCTGCCGGCGCGTCGAGCCTCAAAGATTTCTTCGATTGAGGCCATTCGTCAAACGCAAGATGTACGATTGACGTCAAAACAAGTGAAGACGTCAAAACTAGTTCGTCGTCTTTTCGGTTTAGAAGCAGAGATTGGGTTAAAAAATACGAAGCGTAACCGTAAACGGTATTTGGTTACCGTCTTCTCGCTCGTCATCAGTATCGTCCTGTTTTTAGTGGTCAGTTACTTCACTGATCGTCTTGAACAGTCCCTCGACATGTCTCAATCAGATTATGATTTCGATATTCTTGTGAATGGTTCAACGCTTGATCAAAATGATTTACGACGCTATGAAACGTTAGATCATGTGACGAACGGAACATATTTTGAAAATGCAACGGTCCAAACGATGGTCAGCGAAGCGCAATTACCGAGTGCGATTACCGAGAACGAGAATTTGGCATCAACTGTCGTTGACGGGAAGTTTATGTACTACGTATCCCTCTATCAATTGGATGATGACAGTTTCAATGCGTATTTAAAACAAATCGGAGCGCCTGTCAGTCGTTTTGAAGACGGAGACGTACCAGGAGCCGTCTTAATTGATGAGGTCTCGTATCAAGATATAGAACAGAAAAAATTCATCACTACAGAGACGGTCGAAGCAGAAATCGGTGATACGCTTGAATTGAGGGACGAGAATGCAACGGGCGACACGGCACCGCTTAAAACGATTCAAGTTGGCGCTATGACAGATATCGCCCCGACCGGTGTGATGACAGGTTCTCTTGGATGGCTCGATATGATAGTACGAGAAGGGACGTTTGAAGAAGACGCAATCGGGGATTTGATGAAACAATCGAGTCCGTCAATCGCGTTGAATACAGATGATCCCGAGGACACACAACAAGTGATTGAAGCGGAACAGAATTTAGATCTGTATGTCTTTAATGTATCGGAACAACGAGAACAACAAGAAAAGATGTTGTTACTTTTATCAATATTTGTGTATGGGTTCATCGTGCTGATTTCGTTAATTTCGATTGCGAACATTTTTAACACGATTTCAACGAGCGTCTCACTTCGTCGTCGGGAATTTGCCATGCTTCGTTCGGTTGGGATGACACCGAAAGGGTTCAATAAGATGGTGTACTATGAAAGCATTTTTTATGGGATAAAAGCCCTTGCATATGGGATTCCCATCAGTCTTCTCATCATGTACCTCATCTATCGAGCGCAAATCAATACGTTTGATGCTCCGTTCACCTTGCCGTGGAGTAGCATTCTGTTTGTCGTCATCATGATTTTCATGATTGTAGGTGCTTCGATGCTATATTCGGTTTCAAAAATAAAGAAGGACAATATTATCGATCGATTAAAACAAGAAAATGATTAAGTGGGTTATTAAATAGTCGTGAGAGATATTGCTTAATAACACAGGGGCTCAGTATATAATGAGTCCCTGTGTTTTTGATGTCACATTAAATGAAACACGTTTACCAAAGTTGTATAAGTAATCGCCCAAAAAACAAAAAGAATTATTTTTTGTCTCGACTCTTGTCAATTAACCAAAAATAGGATATTTTTGATATATCGGATGACGATATAACGAAACACGATATAAAGGAGTAGGATACGTGACACAACAGTCGAGTACAGGCGCCTTAACCGAGGCGGTTTATTATATATTGTTGTCCCTTCAAGTCTCGAGACATGGGTATGGGATGATGCAATTCGTTCAAGAATTGAGCAATGGTCGGGTTCAACTCGCACCGGGTACGTTATACGGCGCACTCAGCAGTCTAGTAGAGCGTGGATGGATTCAAGCACTTGATGGAACAGGGCGGAAGAAAGAGTATGAGATCACGGAGGCGGGTCGAGAGGCACTTCGGTCGGAATTAAGACGGCTAGAAGAACTGGTACGACATGGTCATGAATGGACGAAGGAGTTGGACACATGAAGACGAAAACGGTCTATCGCATATTTGTTGATTATGAGAAGGAAGAGAAATGGCTCAACGAGATGGTGCAAACCGGATGGGCGCTCGAATCCTTTCGTTTGATGCGATATGTGTTCAAGCAAGTTGAACCTGGGTCGTACACGTATCGAATCGAACTATTGTCCAACTTACCTTCTCACCCTGAGTCGAAGGCGTATATGGCATTCCTGAATGAAGTGGACGTTGAAGTGGTCGACACCTCGTATCGGTGGATCTTCTTACGAAAACGAACGAGTGACGGACCGTTCCAATTGTATTCGGATTTTGATTCGATGATTCAGCGAGAAAAGCGAATCATCCAACTATATGGCGCTGTGCTAGCCGCCAACTTTGTTGTGATCGTAGCGAATCTTTCGAATCCATTTGCACAATGGACCATCCTATTGAATGTAGTCGTCGTCGCGATGTTGGCCTATGCGGTCCAGCATCATACACGGAAAATGAGGACGCTAAAAGGTCTTAAGGCAATTGGAGAGATGAAGTCGTCAGATTGAGCGGATGGTTAAGGAGGAGCTAGATGGATTCACGAGAATGGAAAGACTGTATGATTTGTTTTGGATTGATTGCGGGGACGACACTCGGCGTAGTTCTCTCGTTCTTCTTCCATATTCAACTGACATACGGGATTGCGAGCGGAGCGATGGTTGGCTATATCGGAGGGCTTGGATTATCGATTTGGAAGAAATGATGAATCAGGGTAACATTCCTCGTCTCGATGACGAGGTTTTTTTGATAGATTGTGACGAATGATATGAAATTGGGATCTATAGGTATAGAGGGGTTATACGAAGGGGGTAACTGGATGGATGACCAGGTCATCATCGATTGGTACTGGGAACGGTCGGAGTATGCGATTGTCGCGACGAAGAAGAAATACGGAAGCTATTGTCATCGTGTTTCTTACAATATTCTACAAAATCGCGAAGACACGGAAGAGTGTTTGAACGACTTATATATGAAAGCCTGGGAGTCGATTCCACCGACACGCCCGCTTCGATTCGGGGCGTATTTGACGAAAATTGTACGCAATCTCGCATTGCAACGCTATAAGAAGAATCATGCCAAAAAACGTGGCGGTGGGGAAGTCCCGCTCGTCTATGAAGAGCTAGAACACGTCCTCACGGAATCGAGGAGAGACGAGGACATCGTTGATCTGTTGAACACATTTCTAGCAGACCTGCCACGACTGACAAGGGTGATGTTCATGCAACGTTATTTCTATCTACACTCGATTCAAGAAATCGCAACGACACATAAGCTCGGGGAGAGTCATGTCAAAATGACCTTGAAGCGCACGCGAGATGCGTTGAAGCGAGCACTTGAAGCAGAAGGAGTTCGTGTATGAAAAATGAACAACTCCTTCGACTACTCGGGGAAGTGGATGACTGGTATATAGAGGAATCCATGATGGTAGAGCGAAAACCTTATCAACGACTGAAATGGGGAGGGGGACTCCTCATTGTGATCGCTGCGGGATTCATGCTCTTCACATCGAATGTCTGGAACGAACGGATCCCACTATCTACGGATTCCACTGCGAATTCCGTTCACATTGTCGATCAATCAAAAGTAAAACCAGGTATTTCCGAGGAAAATTTGAATGACATGACCGAGGATGAACTCTTTTCGAAATGGAATCCGGTCGTGGTCAGAGGAGCGGTCTCGGACATTCGACATATCGAGATTGATTTCAATGGAGAGACGGAATATCAGTCTCTTATCAAGATACACGTCTCCAATGTCTATCGTGGAGATGTGCAGGTCGGGCAAGATTTAATCGTTCGTGCCGATGCAATTGAGGAAACTGGACAGGCATCGCATTCTAGTGTTATCTCGCACGTACGGCAAGGCATGGAAGGGATTTTCATGCCGATTCCATATGATGACGAGTTTGTCTGGGAACAAAATGACGCGACGCTTCGATTGAAAGATATTGCCGATTACGGTTTTCCGGATGGTGAACGTTATCTGTTTTTAGATACTCCGAACGGATTGTTGTTCGAGCGGGGTGCTTACCCGTCCTTACAAGATTTGGACTCACTCGATGAAGTAGAGCACTGGATGATGACACGATTTACAGAATAATGGAGACCTCAAATCGATAAGGGGGAAATGGATATGGAACGAAAGATTACTGTAAAAGGGACGGGGAACGTCTCATCTCGACCAGATTTGATTGTGATTCACATGGACCTCGTCTCGAAAGCGCCACGATATGAAGATACGATGACCGAAGCAGCAAGTGCGGTGTCCCATCTTCAAAAAGCCATCACGCGTGCTGGTTTTGACAAGACGGAACTCAAAACGAGTGACTTTTCGATCGATACGGAATACGAGAGCTACCGTGATCGAGATGAGAATTATCGGTCGCGTTTCGTCGGATATGTCTGTAAACAGAAGACGAAGCTCGAATTTGCGCTCGATACATCTAAACTATCGGACGTCATCGAACAAATCAGTCAATCTCGGGCAAATCCGAAACTCTCCATTCGCTTCACGATGAAAGACCCGAATGCGATCGAGGATCAGCTATTGGTGAGTGCTGCGGAGAATGCGAAGAAACGAGCGGAGCTTCTTGCGAAAGGAGCAGGCGCCGAGCTCGGGGACTTGCTCCAGATTGACTACACGTGGGGGGAGATTCATCTGTTCTCGCCTACAAACGTCCTTTATAGCCAGGACGTCGTCTATTCGGAATCACGGATGCCTGAACTCGAACCGGATGATATTGACGTCAGTGATTCAGCGACATTTGTCTGGAGTTTAAAATGAGGCGACTGATTTTCTTAATTCTTCTTTCCGTATTCATTGCGATTCCCGTATCTGCTCTTTCTTTTGCCTATACGTTTGTCGTGTTCGACCGAAACGCATATGAAGTGCTCGACACAACGATCGAGGAGGATGCACTCGGTGATGTGATCGGTAAAGTGGAAACAACGGTCAATGATGAGACCGGGCGGTACTACGGAAATGCCTCGAACGGATATCCGATCGGGACAGCGTATCGTGAAGTCGACGGGGAGTCCGTGGAAGACGTCATTGCGGTCGAGGACGGTTTGGACTGGAAGCGAGCGGAGTACCGATTCGAAGCACCGTACCATTCAAGAGACTTTATCAAATTCTTCGGTTACGGCCTACTTGGGATGGGCATTGTGATGTTGAGTTGGACGTTCTACAAGCGAAGTTCGCTGTATAAAAAAGAAGCATGAACGAACGGAGAAATGGGAAGGGGAATACAGAAAGGTTCGGAAAAGGGGGATTTATGATGAACATCTTGATTATTTTTGACTCACTGTATGGTCATACAGAAAAGATTGCCCATGCGATGCAGAAAGAACTGTCGAAAGACCATGAGGCACGCATGGAACACGTGTTGAATATTGGATTGGGCGACTTAGCGCATGTCGATCTCGTCGTCATCGGTTCACCGACACACGGAGGATATGAGACGGAAGACATTAAAGTGTTTTTGGATGGAATCTCGGACAATGCGTTACGAGGAAAACGGACAGCTGCGTTTGATACGAGTGTTGTCAAAGAAAAACAGAATCCGATTCTCGGTAAAATCATCGACTGGTTCGGTCACGCCGTCAATCGGGTCGAAGGAGAAATGATTGAAAAAGGGGCAGCGAACGTTCAAAAAGAATCGTTCTTAGTTGATGGGGAGACGGAAATGTTGAAAGAAGGCGAACTCGAACGAGCGAAAACATGGGCACGAGAGTTGGTCAGATAATGCATGAAGCGCATTCTGAAAACAGAATGCGTTTTTTAGTTGAATCAGACAAGTAGACTGTAAAAACGGGTAAATATTAGTATTCAACTCTTCAGAGAGGAAGTTGGTTGTCATGAAAAAAATGGAACGAGATGTATTTATCGGTTGGATTGTTGTCGTGCTCGTCCTATTGGTACACTTTCTCATCACCATCTCTCTCGGCAACTCGTATTTTGCTGAAAGTTCACTGAATCGGATGTTGTGGCTCTCGAGTTTTCCAGCATTTTTGATTGCATTCGGCGCAGCCTTCTTCCAAAAGACGAACACGGTCTTCTTGGCGGTTCGTCGTGGGCTACTGTGGACCATCGAGTTGATGGTCGCCTTCACCGTTCTGGCTTGGGTGTTTCGTTCTTTCGAAGGACTGTATGCGAATGCGGGTCTCTATTGGTTATTCGGTGCCGTCTTAATTGGTCCGATCTTTTATATGATGGCGTTCCGGCGTCAACATACAAAACGAATCCGGACGCCTTGACTCGAAACGTCTCCTCTTAAAGGAGGCGTTTTTAGATTGTCTTAGGATGGGAAAGGATAGAGAGAAGAGATTGGAGGAGAGTGCGATGAGTCAGTATTTTTCATCATCTTATGAAGAGTCGCGAGAGAAGTTCATGAACTTATTGTCTGAAGTGAAACGATTTTATCCGAAAGCGGAGCTGTTGACACACTCCATCGGGGACGAGAGTATCGACATTATTTTAGGCGAGCCGAAACGAGAGCGGAAAGCGATGATTCTCATGACGATTGGCGAACATGGGATTGAAGGGTATGCAGGTGCCGCCGTGACCCATCAATTCGTTCAAACGCAACTCGCGCATGTCCGTCACGAGACGACAGGGATTTGTCTCATCCATGCAGTCAATCCATGGGGGATGAAACACTTTCGACGGGTCAATGAACACAATGTCGATTTGAACCGAAATTACGTCATCGATCGTGAGTCGGTTCCCTATAATATCAACCGTGAATATGAGCTGATGCGTCATCTCTTCGTACCGGACGGGGTGATTGACGACTATCATGAAGCGCGTGAACAGATCTATTCGTTCCTTGGTTCCGGAATTAAGCTCGATGGCTTCAAAGCGATGAGTGGGGCAAAAGGGATGGGACAATATCAATTCCCGAAAGGGGTGTATTACGGGGGAGAAGGAGACGAACCGTCCGCCATCTTTTTGAAAGGGATTCAACATGATTTACTGGAACGCTACGGAAAAGTAGTCCATATTGATTGGCATACCGCACTCGGTCCGACAAACGAGGTGACGATGGTCATCAGTAAACGAGACGGTCGCACCGAAGATGAGTTAAAACAAGCGTACGGTCTCGACAACGTCAACGTGTATGACCCAGATGAAGTGCTCGGGGACTCGACGAATCATTTTTACTACGTGCGCGATACGGAATACCCGGATAAGGGGCTCGTCTCTGCTCTCTTTGAATTCGGTACGTTCGGGACATCGACAAAAGCGTCCATCCGTGAGTTTTTGACGATCATCTTAGAGAACCGACTTTATTTTGAAGGAACAAAGGACCCTGAAGCACGAAACGGGATTCAAAACGAATTCATGGCGATGTTTTATCCGGACGACCCGACTTGGCGGGAAGCCGTGTTACGAGAAGGGGCAAAAGCTGTTGAAGGCTACCTAAAAGGGGAAGCACTCTGGCGCGACACATAAGAGGGTTTCTCAAAGTTAGATTAGGGAACAATGAGGTTGTGAGTGTTTTCGCTTAACAATGACTGTGGAGGTTGGATGATGGGATACATTACAGCACATGACGGCACGAATCTATATGTGGAAGACGTTGGGTCTGGGGAACCGATTGTGTTCTTGCACGGTTGGCCGGCGAACAACAATATGTTCGAGTATCAGAAAAATGCGCTCATCGAAGCGGGATATCGCTACATCGGGATCGACTTCAGAGGATACGGAAAGTCTGATGCACCGGCGACAGGTTATGACTATGAGACGATGGCGTCTGATGTGCATATGGTCGTCTACGGACTTGGCTTGAAAGACTTCACACTCGTCGGTTTCTCAATGGGTGGGGCGATTGCAGTTCGCTACGCAGCCGATTATAAAGAGGATGGACTCAACAAGTTGGTCTTGGCCGGAGCCGCGGCACCAATCTTCACACAGCGTGCAGATTATCCATATGGAATGACGACGGATGAAGTCGATGCGTTGATTGACGATACAAGGGCTGACCGACCGAAGATGCTCGAAGGATTCGGAGAAATCTTTTTCGAGAAAGAACATTCGAAACCGATGCAAAACTGGTTCCACCATCTGGCGCTCGTCGCGTCGAGCCATGGCACGATTGCCTCGGCACAGGCGTTACGTGACGAAGATTTACGCGATGCCTTGCCGAAAATTGACGTCGAGACGTTAATCATTCACGGAGTGCACGACAAAATTTGTCCGTTTGAGTTTGCCGAACAGATGGAGCAGGGCATTTCAAATGCTCGGATTGAACGTTTTGAAGAGAGCGGACACGGTACAGTGCTTGATGAACGAGAGAAATTTAACAAGACGTTGTTGCAGTTTGTACAATAATCAATGGCCTCCGAATCGGGGGCCTTTTGTATGTCGATATGGATAAGAACCAACGAAAACGGGTATAAATCAATTGGAGTTCCCTTCCATTTTTGAATCACTGAAACATCGCTGTGATCAGAATCACGATGTTTTTTTGTGTTGTTTTGGAGAAAGGGGGATGAAACCAGATTCGAACATGGATTTAGTTCAACCTGTCCTACCATTCATGGTACAATAGCGGGGTGGATTAACAGATTGAGGAGAGATTTAAATGAACATCGCTTTCTTTTTATATCCGAAAGAAGACGTCAAATATTTGGACCCCGAATCAACGGTACGACAAGCACTTGAAAAGATGAAACATCATCGATTCACGTCTGTCCCACTCGTTTCGGAGAACGGATTTTACGCCGGGACGATGACAGAGGGGGATTTACTCTGGGCACTCGCAGAACAACTTCGCGGGGAAGAAGATTATGAAAAAGTGCTCCGGACACGTCTAAAAGACATTAAACAACGGGTTCGCTATAAGCCGGTTTCGATTACGGCACAAATCGAAGAACTTGTCGATGCGATCACGGACCAAAACTTCGTGCCGGTCGTCGATGACGGGAAGTATTTCATCGGCATCATCCGACGCCGTGATATCATCGAGTATTACTCGACAAAGTTGAAACAACTGGAGAATGAAGTACGATAATGAACAAGCCAGAACCGACTTACGGTCCTGGCTTGTTTTTACGTTTCTTTTCGTTTTGTTTTCAAGAACGGAAAAGGAGCAATCATCGCGACATAGTAGATGAATGTAATGACGAGCAACAAGATGATTGCCGGTAAATAAGGGGCAATCAGTGGAACGGCGAGAAGGACGGCAAGAGTCATGAGTCGCTTCCACGACACTTTGAAGAAGAGACGGTTAAAGTAAATGACGCCATATCCAAATAGGACGATTGCGACATACAACGTGATTCGATGTGCCAAATCGAGCGTTTGCATCGGGTCATGGACGATTGTGATTTTGACGACAGCGAGTAAGATGATGCCGAGGAACATCGCGAAATGAGACCAGTAAAACCCAGCTTTAGAGGCTTGATCTCGTTGATCGATGTCCATTTCGTGAAACTGTTTTTCTCGTTCTGTGTCATCTTTGACGTAGGAATACCAGAATAACACGGTCAAACCGAGAGCGAGTATCATCGTCAAGACAACATCAGATGTTAAATCCTCATCAATCGCAGCTCTACCGGTCGACGCAATCGTTTCACCTAGAGCGATGACGAGAATCAGGTAATGTCGCTCTAAGAAGTGCCAAGGAGAAACGGCAAACTGTCCTTTATTTTTTTGAACGAGTGGTCCGAGAACAGCCACTGCTGCGACAATCCCCCATACAATCAGTCGCACGTCACCATTAAATAAAGACGAAACAAGTACGATGATGGCAAAGGTTAAATTGTAAGGTACAATCGCGGACATTGCTTTCTTTGTCTCATCGTTACTGTGGAGCAAGAATAGAAGGGAATGGGTGGCAACAATACTTAAAAAGCCTAATCCAAAGATAAATCCATTTTTTCCGTATGCCTCAGGGATGGCGACCGAAATCATCATGAATCCAATCATGCCGAGTGCTAAAAAGATTCGATGATTTCGTTCGGTCAATTCGGTCGTATTGGTCAACCAAATATATCCTTCAAAGATATACCAAATGAGCGCTAAAAGCACGAAGACCTCTAAAAACGTATGGAAATCTAAATGATGTTCCAGCTTTAACGTCAATTGGATGAATGTAAAGACGAACACTAAGTCAAAAAAGAGTTCGATCTTATCGACTTCTTTGTTTTGTGTAGCCATAGAGTACGCTCCTTTTCTTAAGTCACTAGTTGTTTACCCACCTCGGTATAAAAAAATCCTTCATTTCAGAAAATGAAGGATTTTTCGTTCAAGAGTGACGACCATTTGAAAAGCTAATTCCATAGTGAAGATTGTTCTCTGATGCTAGCAATCGTGCTGAAGAATCTAGGGATAACTTTGTTGGATCAGTTGACCAAAGCAGTTGATCGGGTCGTTCATTGACAGCATCCATCACATTGTTTGAGAAACAAAAGGTTTCATCTGGTGTACACAAGTATTCTTCCCGCCTCTTCATTAATTCGCGAAGTTTCGCACCTGCGACTTGTAACGAGACACTTCGTTTACGGAACTCGATCGCTTGTTCGACAATAAACGCCTGCCCATACAAAAACGATTTTGTATCAATCAATTGGAACGGGATGTCATACTCCTTTGAAATCAGGAGAGCTTCTTGATAATTGACTGTATAGTGAGCATTTGATGTCAAATAGAGAATTCCAAGTTTAAGACGGTGTGCCTTACTAAACATTCGATGAAGTTGTTCTCGAAGATCAGGTAGTGAAACAGCATTCCGTTTTACGGCTTGTAACCGTTCTTCAAAGAAATGATGACGTTCTCCGTTCTCGTACAAAAAGCAGGTGAGTGCACCGAAAACGGGGAGTATCTTGTCCGCATGGTGCATATAGCGGATTGATGCGGCATCTGTAATGACTTGATAATCCATATAATCTCACCTTTCTTTAATCAAGCGGTGGAAAATGAGGTAACACATATTCTCCTAATTCATCGATGACTTCCTCAGCCGGACGTTCTCCGTCAAAGAGGGCGAAGAAGAGATGGTTCACGCCGATGGCTCGATACGCTTCAAGCAACTTGATCAAGTGATTGCGGCCAATTCGGAATCCGAGACGAATCGGTGTCGGTGGCTCGTCTGGGTCATGCGTCAAATCAAGATGCATCGGCATCGAGAAGGGACGGAAAGCACGACCATGCGCTTCACCGCTTGCGCGCCAAGCGTCGAGCACTTGTTGTTGCGCGAAAGGCGCTTGCGGGTAATACATCCACCCGTCTCCATTCGCTCCGAGCCAGTCCATGTCCTGTTGGGCGAATCCGGTGATCATCGTCGGAATCCGTTTCTTCGGACGAGGCACGAGCGTTGCCTGTTCGACTTCTCCGTAAGGGGAGTCGATGGTTGGATAGTTGTTATAGAGCGCCTGTTCCATGACGCGAAGTGATTCTTTGAACTGGTCGCCCCGTGTCGGATGATCGACTCCGAGTCCTTTGAAGTCGGCACGGCGGTCGCCTGACGAAATCCCGAGAATCAACCGTTCGGGGAATAACGCTTCAATCGTCGCGACTTCCTTTGCCGAACGAAGGGGATGACGGAGTGGTAAAACGAGCGCGGACGTACCGAGCGCAATGTTTTTCGTTTGACCGAGCAAATGTGTGCCATAAATCAGCATGTCGTAGATTTGACCGACAGCCGGGTCTAAGAAGTTCGGATCTTTGAGTAAGACATCACGTAACCATAGCGCTGTGAAGCCATAGTCGTCTGCCTTTTGAGAAAGTTCGACTTGGCGCTCGAGTGTCGGGGTACGCATTTTGAAATTCTCTAAAGGGATGTGGAGGCCGAGCGTGAGCTCGCCCTCCCGATACATCCGATTGTAGCTTTTGTGATTGTTGAACATAAGCGCCTCCTTAGTTTGCTTCCAAACGACGTGAGATGGCTGTCAAGATGACAGCGATGATGACCATGATGCCACCGACCCAAGGTGTGTGGACGAGTCCGATTGAATCGGCGACGAGTCCGCCGATTGTCGCACCGAGGGCGATCCCGATGTTGAAAGCCGCGATGTTGAGTGCGGATGCGACATCGACAGCAGCCGGTACATATTTTTCAGCTAATTGCACGATATACAGTTGAAGTCCAGGTACGTTCATGAAGGCAAGGAGACCCATCAAGACGATGGCGATGAGACCTGCTACTTTGAACGGAATCATGAACGACATGAGGATCATGACCGCTGCGTGAACGATGAACATATAGAACAGTGCTTTCGCCGGGTTTTCGTTGGCGAGTTTTCCGCCGACCGCGTTCCCGATGGCGACTGCGATTCCGTAAACGAGTAAGACGACACTGATCAAGCTCGGGCTAATCTTTGTCACGTCTTGCATGATTGGTGTCAAGTACGTGAAGGCGACGAACGTTCCGCCGTAACCGAGTGCTGTGATCAAGAATCCGAGCATGAGACGACCGTTCGTGAGTAATTTCTTCATATCTGAGAATTTTGCCGGTGGTGACTGTTTCAAATCATTCGGAATCAAGAAGAAACTTGCGATGATTGAAACGATACCGAGTGCTGCGACGGCGAAGAATGTGGCACGCCATCCGAATGCTTGACCGATGAAGGTACCGAGTGGGACCCCTGTGACAGTCGCGACAGTTAAACCTGTGAACATGAGTGCGATCGCACTCGCTTTTTTATGCGGGGGTACGAGCTGTACGGCAATCGTTGCCCCGATTGAGAAGAAGACACCGTGTGAGAACGCGGTGATAAATCGGGCGACGATCAAGAGTTCGAAGCTTGTTGACATGGCTGAGATTAAGTTTCCGCCGATGAAGACGACCATGAGTGCCATGAGTAACGTCTTGCGGTTCATCCGGTTCGTCAGTGCCGTCAAAATCGGTGCACCGACGGCGACACCAATTGCGTATCCCGAGATAATGAGACCCGCGAGTGTGATGCCGATATTTAAGTCACTTGCGATGGATGCGAGCAATCCAACTGGGACGAACTCGGTCGTCCCGATCCCGAAGGCGCTGATGGCGAGGGCGAGTAACGCCAATCCTCCATTTTTAGGTGCCTGTTCTTCAACAGGCTGTGAATAAGGTTGATTCATGAGTAGTTCCTCCTAGTTAAATAAAAATGATGTGGAAGACGAGGGCCCTTCGTCTCCGGATAGCAAAGACATCTCACTTTCCTCTATTGTTCAGTACGGTCGAAAAAGTACCTTACCGTCTCAAGAGGGTGTTACGAGCGAAATGAACTTGTATAGATTTGCTATAGTTGCTATCATAAGGGCATGAAAACAGTTTGAGAAGTACGTACTTTTTAGTGCGGTAGGCACCAAAAAGTGCCTATGGGAGAAACGGAGGAAATGATATGCCATATAATATTCCGGTCGAAGCGACACTTGACGTCATCGGCGGTAAATGGAAAGTCGTCATCATGTGTCATTTGATCAAAGGAGAGCGTCGGACGAGTGAACTGCGTAAACTCATGCCGAACATCACCCAAAAGATGCTCACCCAGCAACTGCGTGAGCTCGAAGCGGATGGAGTCGTCGTGCGTACGGTGTACGAGCAAGTTCCACCGAAAGTCATCTACTCGCTCTCGGAGTACGGATGGTCACTCAAGCCAATCTTGGACGCCATGTGCGCCTGGGGCGAATGCCATATCGATCAGTCCGGTGAAGAGGTCATTTCATAACCATCACGGTCGTCCACTACGGGCGACCGTTTTTCGTTGTGACAAGTCGGGTACAGGGACAAAGACAAGGAGGGAATTAGGATGAATGTGAAAACTTTTTTGTTTACAGATGACGGCTCCATTCCCAACCATCCGGATTATCCGGCGCTCCTCTATCGTGGCGTCTTTGATGACCCGAACGGGATGCGAGAGACGTTCGCCCATAATGAATGGACGAATAGTTGGGTGAACGGGGTGTTCGACTTTCATCACTATCACAGCAACTCGCATGAGGTGCTAGGCGTGGTACAAGGTGAGGCGACCCTACAACTCGGAGGAACGAACGGTGACCTCGTCCGTGTCCGCGCAGGGGACGTTCTGATTTTGCCGGCGGGAACCGGACATCGTCGGATTGAAATGAGCGAGGATTTCCAAGTCGTCGGGGCATACCCGGACGGTCGCGACTATGACACGTTGACGGGTAAACCGGAAGAGCGTCCGGATAATTTAAAACGCATTGTACAAGTCGAGAAGCCGACGTACGACCCCGTCTTCGGGACGACGGGACCGTTACATGAGGCATGGACAAAGGAGGAAACGTTATGAATCAACGACTACCACATTCTTTATTGCTCGCAGCTTTGAAGCAGAACGTCGTCGAACTGAAAGATGGGCGCGAGATGCGTGCGCTGGGACAAGGCACATGGCGGATGGGGGAAGACGAATCGAAGCATGACGCTGAGGTGGAGGCGCTTCGGACAGGACTCGACTGCGGACTTCATGTTATCGATACAGCGGAGATGTACGGGGAAGGGGAGTCTGAGAAGTTGGTCGGGGAAGCCATCCGAGACCGACGTGAGGACGTGTTCCTCGTCTCGAAAGTATATCCATACAATGCGTACGGCGACAAACTTGTCAACGCATGCGACGCGTCACTCGAACGACTCGGGACGGACTATCTCGATCTCTACTTACTTCACTGGCGGGGTGATGCCCCGCTCGAGGAGACGATTCAAGGGATGGAACAGCTCAAAGCGGACGGGAAGATTCGGGCATGGGGAGTCTCGAACTTCGACGTCGACGAAATGAAAGAACTTCTTGCCTTACCGAACGGAGACAACTGTGCGATCAACCAAGTGCTCTATCATCTCGGCAGTCGAGGAATTGAGTATGACCTCCTTCCTTATTTGAAAGAACAAGGAATTCCCGTCATGGCATACGCGCCACTCGCCGAAGGAAGTGACGTGAAAGAAGACGTCTTCGAAAACGAGACGGTCAATCGAATCGCGGAGGCGTATAGTGCCTCGGTCGCCCAAATCTTGCTTGCCTGGACGATTCGGAGCGGACACGTCATCGCCATCCCGAAAGCCGGACAGGCCGAACATGTCGAGGAGAATGCGGCAGCGCTCTTGCTCGACTTGAGTGAGGAAGATTTTGCGGCGCTCGATGAGGCGTTCCCTCCACCAACGACGAAACAACCGCTAGACATCATTTGACGATATGAACTGGACCAATCAATCGGTCCAGTTTTTCTTTTGGCGAAATCGATTGCCCTGTACACGTTGCGGGTAAATAAAGGAAGGACTTGCTTGTGTAGATAACATCGATACGACAAGGGAGCTGAACTCTATATGGAACAGACGTACACCGCTGAAGAATTCAAGGACAAGATGTACACGAATTTAAAAGTACGACCGAGTGATTCCGTCATTTTGATGTGCTCGATTTTTATCGCTTCTATCGGACTGAATATGAACTCCATTCCCATCATTATCGGGGCCATGTTGATTTCGCCGCTCATGACACCGATCTTGAGTATCGGTCTCGCCTTGTCGCTCTATGACATGAAACTCTTGCGAGCGGGTGTGCGTTTATTGCTCGTCCAAGTCGCGGTCAGTCTCACCGTCGCGACCATTTATTTCGCCATCTCACCGATTACGTATGCGAGCAATGAAATCATTGCCCGGACCGAACCGACGATTTGGGATGTCATCATCGCCTTTGCCGGGGGAACCGCCGGCATCATCGGGGCACAAAAGAAGATGAGTAACAACATCGTCCCAGGTGTCGCCATCGCGACCGCCTTGATGCCACCTCTCTGTACGGTCGGCTATTCGATTGCGACATGGAACGTCGATTATTTGATCGGGTCGAGTTATCTCTTTGTCATCAACTGTGCGTTCATCGCCATTGCGACGTTCATCGGCGTCAAGTTCATGGGCATCTCGCAAGTGTTGACGAAACAAGACGCGAACCATAAAAAAATCAATCGCCTTCTCATCGGTTTGTCTGTCCTGATTGTCGTCCCAAGTATTTTTTCGGCCGCGACGCTCGTTCAAGACAGCATCGTCCGGACGGGAATCAATAATTTTATCGAAGAAGAGTTTTCAGACGCCATCATCATCAGTCAGGACTATCAAGAGGATGACAATCTTCTTCTCGTGACGACGACGGGGAAACGGTTGACCGAGGAAGAACTCGCCGACATCGAATCGCGCCTGCCGGACTATGGGCTTCGGAGCATCGAGCTCTCGGTGACACAAGTCCCAGACTTGAACGGGTTGTCCGGGGAGAAAGTGGCCGAACTGCTACAGAAGTATTTAGAGAGTCGCCTGCAACAGTTCAACTTGTTCGACAGCCGTCAAATCGATTTGGAGGATTTGCCGTTCGAACTGCAGAATGAGATGAATTAGTATTTCGATTATTCTTAATTATGTAATGGTGATTGATAAATGATTTCTTAATATGAGCTAGATGATCATCACATTTCCCTTTCATTTAAAAAGGTAACTGGAATCTCATTATTGTTTAAGTAAAATAGACGTACATTAACTATTGATGATCGTGATACACGAAGCGATTAACTTAAACTAGTTTACCGGAGGAGTTTTCATGTTTCTAGATGTACTTTTATTTTTTGAGATTTCATTAGTCTTATGTATGATCCTTGCTCTGTACAAATTTAAACGTAAGCAATTTTCTAGTGATTTACTTTTTGTGTTTTTAGAAGAAAAAAATAGAATGCAGCTTGAAACTAAAAATATTGAAAGTACAAAATATCATAAAGTTAAAAAGTTATTGTTGCTGCAAGCTCTTAATATATTGATATTACTTGTTACATTAAATTATATGGTTATCAGTAACGATGGTAGAAGTGAGATGAATTTAATTGTTGTCTTCTTCTTACTTCTTAATCGATATGTAGTGAATTTTTTTGTAGAGAAGAGTCTAAACTAAGTAGTGCAAAACCGTGTTGCTTGAAATCTGAATTCTCTTGGGTATCAGTCATAAAAGAATAAAAAACAAATAGCAGAAATAACTCGAATTCAGTAGAGTTATTTCTGCTATTTTCATATCAAGTGAATAAAATAATCCTGAAACGTCATTTTTCCAAAGCGCCCGAATTTCTTATGGTAAGCCTATTGGGCGGAAAAAAATCCAGTAATCATTTTACTTGTTAGTTCGCAAGTGGATGTTTCAAGAGATAGTCTTCGATTTGATCGATCGTTTCTTTCAACACGCCGTCTGCGAACGGAGACTTGAGACCTGCCAGTTCCACGAGTTCGAGGAACGAGCGGCTTCCGCCTGCCTGACAGAGTGTGAGGTAATCGCTCCATGCCGCCTCACGGTCTTCATGCATGCGTACCCAGAACTGGAATGCACACACTTGTGCGAGTGTGTAGTCGATATAGTAGAACGGGCTTTGGAAGATGTGGCCTTGTTGGTGCCACCATGCGCCAGACTCAAGGTAGTCGTTCGTCTCATAATCGCGGTGCGGGAGATAGACCTTCTCCAAATCGCGCCATGCCTGACGACGCTCGGCTGCTGTCATCTCTGGGTTGCGGTAGACGACGTGTTGGAACTCATCGACGAGCACGCCATAAGGAAGGAACGTCATGCTACCGGCCAAGTGATTGAACTTGTACTTGTCGACTTGGTCGCCGAAGAAGAGCTCCATCCATGGCCAACAGAAGAACTCCATCGACATCGAGTGAATCTCGCACGCCTCATATGTCGGGAAGGCGTATTCCGGTGTCGTCAAATGACGGCTCTCATATACTTGGAAGGCATGACCGACTTCGTGCGTGAGCACGTCGATGTCGCCGGCCGTTCCGTTGAAGTTCGAGAAGATGAACGGAAGTCCTTCAGACGGTAAGTACGTGCAGTAGCCACCACCTGACTTCCCTGGTTTCGCCGTCAAGTCGAGGGCGCCGCGTTCCTGCATGTACTGGAAGAACTCGTCCGTCTCGTTTGAGAGCTCACGATACATCTTGTTTCCGCCTTCGATGATGAACGACTCATCCCCTTGAGGTGTCGCGTTTCCGTCTGGGAAGACGAACGACTCATCATAGTAATAGAGGTGGTCGACACCGATTCGTTTCGCCTGCTTTTCTTTTAAGGCAGAAGCGAGCGGGACGATGACGTCACGGACTTGTTTCCGGAAGTTGTCGACCATCGATTCGTCATATCCGACGCGTTGCATGCGTGCATAACCGAGTTCAACGAACGACGGGAAGCCGAGCGCGTGAGCGATTTCCGTGCGGACTCGTACGAGTTCCCCATAAATGCGATCGAGCTCGTCGCCGTTGTCTGAAAGGTATGTATAGCGGGCGACGGATGCGGCTTTGCGGACATCACGGTCTGGTGACTGAAGATACGGACCAAACTGTGACAAGTTGAGCGTCTTGCCGTCAAATTCGATTTGCGCAGCGGACATGACTTTTTGATAAGCTGTCGCGAGGCGGTTTTCTTCCTGTAATTTCGGGATGAGTGACTCCTCGAACGTTTCGAGTGCGCGTTCGGCGAGCGAGAACAGTTGGCTGCCCCATTCCGCTTCGAGCTCAGTGCGGAGCTCGTGGTTCGTCAAGACGCGATAGTACGCTTGAATCTCCTTCTCATAGACCGGAAGTGCGTCGTCAAAGAAGGCTTGTTCTTCCTCATAAAACGAATCGCGTGTGTCGACCGAATGTCGGATCGCGACGAGCTGACTTTGTGTCTCAAAGTCGTTCCGTTCCTTGTTGATTTGGCGAATGAGTTCGTTCGCTTCCTCGAGTGTACTGGCTTGCTGTAATTCGGCAGAATAGTCCGACAATCTGCTGTTTAAAGCATCCAAGTCGGGCCGTTCATATGACAATTTTGTGAAAGTCGTCATTGTAAGCGCCTCCATCGTGTGAAATTTTTACAAAGTGTAAAAAGGGCTTGCAAAAGCGATTGCACACTCGTATTCTTACGATGTGTAAAACGATTTCGCACTACCTTATTACAACTATACCGTTAATGGGGTAGGGATTGAAGTATTAGCTTTTCGGGTATAAAAGTGAAGACTTCGATTGAATAGAACATGTTGGAGGGATTAAGCTATGGGATTCTTTAAAAAACTTTTTGGTGGTAAAGAAGAACAACTCAACGCGGTTTCACCGCTTACAGGAAAGGTCGTCGACATCACGAACGTACCGGACCAAGTATTCTCACAAAAAATGATGGGTGACGGAATTGCGATCGAGCCGACAGAAGGAAAGGTCGTCTCACCGGTTAGCGGAACAATCGCGACAGTATTCCCGACGAAACACGCGATCGGTATCAATGCCGACAACGGTGCAGAATACTTGATTCATATCGGTTTGGACACAGTCAACTTGAAAGGTGAAGGCTTCGAGACTCACGTCACAGAAGGTCAGTCAGTCAAAGCAGGCGACCCGCTCGTCACGTTCGACCTCGACTTCATCAAAGCGAATGCTCCATCAACGATCACTCCGATCATTATCACGAACCATGACAGCTTCGGCGTGAACAAACTTGTCGCAGAAGGCGACACGGTGACAGCTGGATCTTCAGAAGTCGTCGAATTGACAAAGAAATAAGAGAACGACTTAATACTCGGGAGCTTACGCTTCCGAGTATTTTTTTGTGAATGCGGGAATTATAATGGAGAGAGGGAAGGGGGAAATGAGATGGACGGAAAAAATGCACCATACCGGGGATATGGGGATCGGATACGAATAATTCGAGAACGGGCGGGGTTGTCGATTGAGACGCTTGCGGAACGAATCGGTGTCGCCCCTTACTTCATTCGACGTACGGAACTGAGTGAGGTGTATCCGACTATGCCTTACATAGAGGCGCTCGCAGACGCTTTGCAAATCGATCCGAACTATTTGGCACGCCATATTTGGACGGGGGAGTCGCTCAAGGTGCTCATGCGAGGGAAGGTGCCGGAACTCGAACAGATGAAGCTCGCCTATGAAGAAGCGATGCACGGGAAGTCCGTCGAGGAGATGCAGCGCCAACTCGAAGAACGGATGCGCATCTTTGACCTGATGCACGAAGAGGAGTTACATCGCATTTTCAAAGAAGACGAGGAACCGACGTCACACCATGCACTCGAAGCGCTCGTTGATGCGGTGCTTGACCTCGGGCGGTCACATGATACGACGCGCCACATCGTCCCGTTCGCCCGCTATGTGGAGCGGCTCGTTCCAGACCGGTTTGCGGACAACTCATTCCAGTACGCAGAATATGGTGTCGTGGACAAATCATATAAATTGCAATGACCGTAGAGCATTCTACGGTTTTTTTGCGTAAAAAAATGACCAGGAGATTCTCCCGGTCATGTCAATCAGCGCATCGGACGCGCTTCGTAGCGTACTTTTGGACGCGTGCCGGCGAGTAAGAAGCCGAGCACGATATTCAAGATTGTGAGCACCCATCCGACATAACCGAATGTGTAAGCAAGACTCGCTAGCATCGTTTGCCAGTCGAGCAATGCGGCTGCGTCTCCGCGGAATGTGAAGCGGATGGCAGTGAAGCCAATGAGTGTCGTTGCAGTAATCATGATGCCGATCCATGCGCCACCGAAGCGGGACGTTTGTGGACGTCTGCTGACTGGATACCAAAACGCGAGCGTTCCGATAAACGTGCTACCTGCATAGGCAAGTAGAATTTGCCATAACGCATCTGCGTCTAAGAAGACGGTATAACAGATGAACGTCGTGAGCGTCGACATAAACGTAAAGATTAAGGCTGCGAGTAATCGTGATCGCATAGTTCGTTTTCCTCCTCATTTTGCACATTCTTTAGAGTAAACGAAAACGAATTTGCTGTAAACGTTATTGTCGATTTTGTAATATTTGTCGCCATTGTTTAATGGCATTCGTCCCATAGAACAAGACGCCACCACGATAGAATTTTGAACCGATCCATAACGTGACGCCAATCGTTCCCATGAGAAGTCCGATCGAGAGTGCCACTTCCCATACAGCCACATCGACGAGCATGACCCGAAGGAACATGAGCATCGGTGTGAAGAATGGAACGAATGAGAGGATGGTTACGATGGTCGCATCCGGGTTGTTCAATCCGAACATCGCGACTAAGAACGCAGCGACAAGTAGCATGATGACCGGCATAACCATTTGTTGTGACTCTTCTACACGGCTGACGAGTGAGCCGAGGACAGCGAAAAGAGAAGCGTACAACAAGTAACCGAGTAAGAAGAACACAAGTAGATAGATGACTGCCCGTGCGTTGCCGGCGTTCTCGATGACCGTAGATGCCAGTTCGCTACCACTCGCACTCACATATCCGAACCCGAGGAAAAGACCGATTTGGAAAAGAGCGAGTGTACCGATGGCGGTCACTTTCGCAAGCATATGGGTCACCGGATGAGTCGTTGAGATGATGAGTTCCATGACGCGCGACGATTTCTCAGTCGTCACTTCTGTTGAAATCATCGATCCATAGGTGATGATTGAGATGTATAGGAGCATCAACATAACGTAAACGAGCGCCGAGGACGAGAGGAGTTCATCCGAGTTTTCCCCACCGCGTCCGAGATACGACTCGTCAAGTTGAATCGGTTCGCTGAGGGAAGCGATGACGGCCGGGTCAATGTTCGACGTTTCAATCAATTCAGCATTTCGCAATTGTTGCAACGACGTTTGTAAAATCGCCGTGAACTCCTGTTCTGGCCGTTCGGAGATGACACGGGCATCATACCCTTCGACAAAGGCGACAACGCCATACTCGCCGTCGTTAATCCCAGCACGTGCCTCGTCTTCCGTGAGGTCGCTCGTTGCGACATCTTCATAACCAAGGGATTGCATCGTATCGACGATTTCCGTGTTCTCAGACACGACGAGAGCACTAGCCTGTTCAGAATCCTCAAACATAGACATGATGCGATCGATGTTCGTGAAGCCAAAGATGAAGAGGACCGTTAACGCCGTCGAGATGAGGAATGCTTTCGAACGAATTCTCGATTTGAGTGTGAACGTATAGAGAGGTCCAAAGTTATGAAACATGTTGTCCAACCTCCTTGATGAAGATGTCATTGAGCGATACGGGTTGACGCATGAACGTCTTCACGTTCGCTTGATGACGCACCAGTGCTGACAGGACGGCATCACTATCGTCAAAAGAATGCAAGTGAACTAGATGACCGGATTTGTAGGGTTCGATTGTCTCCACGACTGGGAGGGACTCGAGAATATGAATCTGGTCCGTTTCAATAAAGAGGGCAGGCTCTTCGTATCTCGACTTGATTGTCGGAACGTCACCGCTCACGACGGCACGGCCACCTTTCAAGATGCCGACGTGTTGGCACAATTCTTCGACGTGTTCCATTCGATGACTCGAGAAGACGATGGTCGTCCCGGCGTCACGCAACGCGAGAACTTCACGCTTCAGGATTTCGACGTTGACCGGGTCGAGCCCGCTGAACGGTTCGTCTAAGATGACGAGTTCTGGGTTGTGAAGCAGGGCGGCGACGAGCTGAACCTTCTGTTGATTTCCTTTTGAGAGCTGTTCGACGCGCATCGTCTCATATTGAGGAATTTCGAGGCGTTCGAGCCAAGACTTGACCGCACGTTTGGCGTCGCTCCCACGCATCCCTTTTAGGCTCGCGAGAAAGACGAGCTGTTCTCGAACTTGGGATTTCGGGTACAAGCCGCGTTCCTCGGGCAAATAACCGACGATGCGATGATCGACCGCCTTCCCGTTCCACGTGATGCTCCCATCAGTCGGTTTTAAGATGTCGAGGATCATCCGGAATGTCGTTGTCTTTCCGGCACCATTTGCACCGAGTAAACCGAACATTTCCCCTTGTGGGACACGGAAAGTGAGGTCGTCGACGGCTGTGAAATCCCCAAACTCTTTGGTGACGCGTTCGATATGTAATGCCATGTTCATTTACCTCCTTAAAATGTTTTCTTCTCCTTATCGTACGCCACCTTGAGCAAAAAGTTTCACTTTCTTTGGTAAATGTTTTATCTTGAAATCAAGATAATAAAAGGAGGATGACAATGAAAACGCAGTCTACGGGGATCCATCACATCTCATCGATGGTACAGGACCCACAGCGCACGCTTGATTTTTATGGCCAAGTACTCGGTCTTCGCTTCGTGAAGCAGACCGTCAACTTTGATGATCCGGGAACGTACCACCTTTATTTTGGGGACGTGGTCGGGACACCTGGGACGGTGATTACTTTCTTCCCGATTCCGGGACTAGGGAAAGGGCAGGTCGGGAGCGGGCAAGTCGGTGTGACTGCCTATCTCGTACCGGCAGGAAGTTTGCCGTTCTGGGAAGAAAGATTACAACAGCATGGCATCGCGACCGTCGCCACAGAACGGTTCGGTGAGGCATCGCTCTTGTTCGAGGACCCGGATGGACTCGTTGTCGAGCTCGTTGCGCGACCGAGCACCAAACAGACGAGCTGGGTCGTCCCAGGTATTACCAAAGATGAGGCGATCGTCGGATTCGCTGGTGCGACGCTTCTTTCAAAAGCACCGGATGAGACCGTTCGTCTGTTGACGGAGCTGTTCGGATTGGAACGGGTGTCAGAGGATGAAGAATGGATTCGGTTGAAAGGTTCAGCCGACTATGGAAACGTCATCGATGTGAAGAAAACGATTTTACCGAAAGGGGTTCCGGGCACAGGAACAGTTCATCACATCGCTTGGCGAATCGCAGATGGTGAACATTACACAACTTGGCAAGACGCCATCTTTGATCTCGGGCTACGTCCGACCGAAGTGAAAGAGCGAAACTACTTCCGCTCCGTCTACTTCCATGATGCCGGCCGTATTTTACATGAACTTGCGACGGACGTACCAGGATTCACCGTGGATGAATCCGTTGATACACTCGGTGAAACGTTACGTTTACCATCATGGTTAGAAGCGGACCGCGACAAAATTGTCCGCACCTTGCCAGCCATCACGATACCGAAAGGAGAACGGATATGATTCATCAATTCATAAAAGGAACGACAGAGACGACACTTGTTTTATTACACGGCACAGGAGGGACAGAACAGGACTTGATCCCACTTGCGAAAGAATTGTCAACGGAGGCAAACATCCTGACACTTCGAGGGGACGTCATTGAAAACGGCATGTCCCGTTTTTTCCGTCGCCATGCAGAAGGCGTGCTCGACCTCGAAGACTTAAAGAAACAGACCGAGCGCTTCCTTCAGTTTTTGGATGAGGCTGCCACGGAGTATGGCATCGACCGGGACAAGATGATTCCACTCGGCTATTCGAACGGGGCGAACTTGATTGGCTCGGCACTTTATCGTCACCCGGCGTTCAACGCTTCACTCCTCTTCCATCCGATGGTCCCGGACCGCTCGTTGACACTCCCTGACTTAGTGGGGACGAACGTGTTCATCTCGGCAGGGGAGCGTGACCCGATTTGCCCGAAAACAGAAACAGAAGAGCTGACATCGACACTCCGAAACGCAGGAGCGGACGTCGAGCTCTTCTATCACTCGGGCGGCCATGAACTTCGTATGGAAGAAGTCGAGGCGGCACGGACATGGATCGCCGCATACCTCAACTAATTCGTTCAAGCCATTTTTTTCCGTTTGTTCGGACGGGAGTAGACGACGAGGACACCTCGATCAATCAAATAGGCGGCGAATAAACGTTTCGCCTCCTCAGCACTGACAGTTCGGTCGATTTGGATATACAATCGGCCGAGCTTTTTTTGTGAGGTGCGGGTGAGCAACCAAATCGAGTCGAGCGTATACTGCCAACTTTGCAGTGTGTCGCCACCGATATATAAGTAGCGATTTTGGGTACGCTCGAGCAAATAGTTGAGCCACCAGACGTCACGAACCAATTTGGCACCGACCCCGAGAACGAATGTGAGTCCGAAGAAAGCCATACTCGCTAGTACAGGATGAATGGCAGAGAACCCGTTGCGGACGGACTCGAAAGTGACGAGGAGCAATCCGACGAAAGAGACGCTGACGAACCACCAGAATCCGAAGTTAGAGAATGATCGTTTCGGATCATGAACCATATGATGTCGATTTCGAATGATCGAAGCCATTCTCTCCACCTCCTTTATTAGAATATTCTGAATATTTAGTAACACCACTATACTATACTGTACCCAATCCCGTCTATTTGAATACGCACACAACATGCTGAATCGTGAGGATTTTTTGACGTTTCGGCTTGCATTCCTCGAATTATGGGAATGATGACAGTGAAGACATGAAAATTTTGTTGAAACGTAATTTCACATGACGAGGGAATCGATTATGATAGGTGAGGGATTTTTTCATATGACCTTCCATGTGCTTCGTGCGTAGAGAGAACGTGAAAACATATAGGTCAACTTCATTGCAAACATCATAGAGAACTAGAGGGAATGTTATGAGAAATTATTGGTATGACAATATTAAAGGAGTGCTCGTCCTACTCGTCGTCTTCGGACACTTGTTGACCGATGTTCGCGGTGCGTACGACGACATTCTACCGAAGTGGGTGTATTTGTTCCTGTATACCTTCCACATGCCGTTATTCATCATGTTGAGCGGTTACTTCTATCGAGAGAACCGTTATTTGCGTGTGATTCAGCTATTCGTCGTTTATGTCATTTGGCAAGTCATCCTCGGGTCCTGGTTCGCCTTTACGGAAGGAATCCCGATTTTCTCGCTTGAAAATCCAGGACTGAACCTATTGAAGCCATACTGGGCACTCTGGTATCTGATGGCAATCATCTTCTGGTACATCATCACACCGTATGTGACACAACTGAAAGGGTATGTCTTATACGCACTATTATTTGCACTTCTATTTGGATTCCAGGCCGAGGCGACGGGATATTTCGCATTGCGCAAAGTCATCATGTTCTATCCGTTCTTCTTGATTGGGAACTGGATGTCTGAGCGCAACACACTAAATTTCTTTGAGTTACCGAAACGAGCCGAGCATCGCAACCGCTACCGGATTGGTGGGGCCATCGTTTTTGTGACGTTGACGATTGGATTGTTGATTTCCATGCGTGTCCAACAAGACGACGCGTTCTATCATATCGGTAACTTGTTCAAGTTCCGCTTCGCTTATGATACGGCTGTCCCTGAGGCGATGTGGGGAGGTCCGTTTGCCTTCTTGATCGTCTACACGATTTCACTGCTCATGTCGATCAGTTTCGCCATGATTATTCCGGGACGTAGGCTCCCGATTTTCTCGCGTGCCGGTCGATATAGTCTTTACGTCTATCTCGTTCATGTCTTCTTTGTCGTCGCATGGAAAGCGTTCATACCGGCAGGGTTCATGCCGACATCCTGGATGCAACTGCTCGTACTGTTCGGGGTCGCTTTCCTGATGGTCCTCGTGATTATCAGTCCACCGATGGTTCGTCTCTTGCGTCCGCTCGTCGAAATCGATGTGAAACGCATACAGAATACGAAGGGCGTGAAAGGGTAAAGTCTTTTCTAAACGCTCCATTTCAGCTACACTTTATAGAGAAGACACGAAATTAGAGTTAAGGAAGTGACCCTATGCCATACGAAAATGGAATGCACAGCACAGAAGGCGACGTGAACGTCTCACGTCACGTCGTGGAAATGATTGCCGCGGTCGCGGTCAAGGAAACGAAACACGTCTCGTTCACGCAAGAAGATACGAAATTATCAGAACGGGCGCTCATGAAACATGTAAAAGTCGATGAGTCAGAAGAAGGCATCACCATCAACCTGTCGCTCTATATCGCATACGGACAGTCGATCATTAAGACAGTGACAGCCGTACAAGAGCGCATCACGCAAGATATGGACACGATGCTTGCGATGACGCCACTTTCAGTAAATGTGAAAGTGGTCGGCATTCAATTGTAATTAGAAGGGGAGAGCGTAGGCTCTTCTCTTTTTTTGATTTTTGCGAAATCGGTTGCATCAAGATAACGTTTTCATTTATAATAGAAATCGAACAAGTGCAACCGTTTGCATCATCGACCAAACGTGCGACGGGTACTTGTCAAGTTCCCTAAATGTAGTCTGACGACACAAGCATTTGAAGGAAAGGCGGAAAGCATGTATGTCAACGATTGAAGCAGTGATTTTCGATTTGGACGGTGTCATCACTGACACGGCAGAGTACCATTACCTCGCTTGGAAGCAGCTCGGTGAAGAGCTCGGAATTCCATTTGACCGCGAATTCAACGAAACGCTCAAAGGCGTGAGTCGGACTGAGTCGCTTGAGCGGATCCTTACGCTTGGCGGTATACAGAACGACTTCACACCGGAAGAGAAAGAAGAACTCGCTCAAAAGAAAAACGAGCACTACGTTGAACTCATTCAACATATCTCATCCGACGATCTTCTTCCTGGTATCGTTTCATTCCTCGATGAAATTAAAGAGGCGGGACTCAAAATCGGAATGGCCTCTGCTTCAAAGAACGCATTCGCGGTCGTTGACGCACTTGGTGTCCGTCACTATTTCGATCATATTGTCGATGCAGCAACTGTCGCCCAGTCAAAACCACACCCCGAAGTGTTTTTGAAGGCCGCTTCTGCCCTTGGCGTGAAACCCGAACTCGCTATCGGTGTTGAAGATGCGGCTGCCGGCGTAACTGCAATCAAAGCGGCAAATATGTTTGCTGTCGCCGTCGGTGAAGAATCGATGCTTGGTCACGCTGACCTCATCGTCGCTTCAACTGACGAACTTTCACTTGAACGCATCCTCGAACGTGTTCACGTGTAAATGACTACAATCATCTTCCGTGAGACGGCGACTGCCCCGAACAGTCGCCGTCTTTTTTGAGTCAAAAGTCCTAAATGGACAATTTCGCCCAAAAAAAGATGACAAACACATTACAAATCCGTTACACTTTTATAGAAGATATAAAGGGATAATTAGGAATTGCTGATTTAAATTAGGGAATTCCTAATTATAATTGGATGTAGAAGGGGATTTGTGTATGGAGTCTACGAATGTCAATGACCATATTTATCGAGAATTGATGGAAATTGAGGAGTCGTATCGTCAATTACAACGTCGTGCGGAATATTTAATTGCGGAATTGAGTCGAGATAAAGAAGAAAAAGATTCGGTGAGCGATGCGTCAAAACGCCTACGCCCACGTCGTGTGAACCAACGCTATCCGCTCGAAGTATACGTTCACCAAGTGACCGATCTTTTGAAAGAACGCCAGACGATGAGCGTGCGTGATATTCAAATGGAACTTGAACTTCGTTACCGCCATCATATCAGCAACATTTACCAGTTGATGGTGAAGATTGAAGGGGTCAATCCAGAAATCAAAAAAATCGGTCGCGGTCTCTATACATACGAACCGACAGAAGAAGTAGCCGCGACACTATCATAATGTAGAGCCGATGAGGAACGCCTCGTCGGCTTTTCTTGTAATCGGACTGATATCCACTCCTTGATTCAAAATATGATATAATTCGCCAGAGTCTATTTTTTTGAGAGAGGAACTGTCGGCCCATGTTATGGATTGCCATGTTGGTCAGTTTTGTGATGGCCATCTTGATTACACCGCTCGTTCGTCGATTCGCATTTTTCATCGGTGCGGTCGATCATCCGAACGCACGAAAAGTACATTTACGGACGATGCCACGAATCGGGGGTCTCGCGATTTTCATCGCATTCTTTATCGGCTATGCCTTGCTGCTTCCGACGAGTCGCTATAACGACGCCATCTTGATTGGGGCTGTCGTCATTCTCCTTACCGGACTGATCGATGACCGATTCCAGTTGTCGGCGCGCGTCAAGCTGATGGGCCAGATGATTGCGACCGTTATCGTGTTAAACTCTGGGATGCGGATCGAACTGATCAACCTTCCGTTCGATCAACAGCTCTATCTCGGGTCATGGAGCATCCCGATCACCGTCCTTTGGCTCATCGGGATCACGAATGCCATCAACTTGATCGACGGTCTTGACGGCCTCGCCGCCGGCGTATCGAGCATCGCGCTCGGCACGATTGCCGTTTTAGCCATCATTCAAGGGAACGTCTATTTGACGGTGATGGCCCTCTTGCTTCTTGCGAGCACACTCGGATTTCTCGTCCATAATTTCTATCCGGCGAAAATCTTCATGGGGGACACAGGCGCACTCTTCCTCGGATATATGCTCGCCGTCTTCTCGCTCATCGGGTTCAAGAATGTGACGTTGTTCTCGCTTGTCGTCCCGGTCCTCTTGCTCGGTCTACCGATCTCGGATACGATTTTTGCGATCGTCCGTCGACTCGTCCAAGGCCGACCGCCGATGTCACCGGACAAATCACATATGCACCATCAGTTGATTGACATGGGATTCACGACAAGGCAAGCCGTCCTGCTCATGTATGGCATGACCTTGTTCTTCGGTATTTCATCGATTCTGTTTGCGAAGACGACCATGCTCGGTGCCGTCATCACATTCATCGTGGTCCTTCTCGTCATCGAATTGATTGTGGAATCGACCGAACTGATTCATCCGAATTATAAACCGATCATCCGCACATCCCGCAGACTGCTCGGTCGACCTCGCACATAAAATAACCGTTATCGCAGAGCGATAACGGTTATTTTTAGTATGTCGTCGTCTCGGTCATCGAGTCGTCCGTTTCATCCGTTGTCGGTTCGTCTGCTGTGACGGGCATACCGAGTTCGGTTTGAAGGAGCGCCTGTGCGTCACGAAGGTCAGCCGGGTCAAGTTCGTAATAATAGACACCGTTTAACGTCAAGTCGTTTCCTTCGAGCGTTTCGCGATTGAACGACTTCAAGGATTTTGCGTACGGTTGAAGCTGTGAAGCTTCCGATAGGGACATATTCGTCCGAATGTTTTCACCGACCGCGTTCATGATTCGGTTCAACTTGGTGAAGGAATTGATTGTCGTCGCCTCATTGATAATGGCTTCGATGACCTGTTGCTGTCGACCGGCACGACCGATGTCTCCGGCGGGGTCTTGTTTTCGCATACGGGCGTAAGCGAGTGCTTCTTTTCCGTTCAAGACTTGAACACCAGGCTCAAGCTCGACATTTCCCGTCGCTTTTCCGGAGATGGGGATGAGTACATCGACTTCGACGCCGCCGACCGCATCGACTAAATCTTCGATTCCATCAAAGTTGATGGTCGCATAATAGTCGATTGGGATGTCGAGCAGATTCTCGACGGTCGAGATGGTCGCATCGATACCTCCATAGGCGTAAGCGTGGTTAATCTTGTCTTTGAACGGGTCGTTGTCGTCGAGGATGATATCGACATACGAGTCGCGGGGGATGCTGACGAGTGTCACTTGGCGCGATTCTTTGTTGAACGTCGCGACCATCAGTGAGTCACTCCGTCCTTCTTCGAGCGAGGCGCCGCCATCGACTCCTGCTAATAGGACGGAAAAGTGATCTTTCGTCAAATCGATGGTCTCTTCACGGCGTTCTGACTTGTCGCCGCGCTCGAGTTCCTTGTTCGTACTCTCGGCAGTTTCATTCGCTTTAAAGACAAAATACCCAAAAGCGGAACCACCGATCAGCAATACGACACCCAACACGATGAGGACGATTTTCCAAGGTGATCTTTTCTTGCGTGGGGGTGTTTCCATGTTGTTTTCCTCATTTCAGTCGTTTCTTTTAGTATAGGCGTTTCAGCGTTTGAAATCACGTTCGATGATGCGGATATCGGTTGTTTGGAGCTTACCTTGACCGTTCGTTAAATCCGTTAGCCAGGCGAGCGCCTTATCTGTATTTTCCACGGGTACCGATACATGAAACGTGACGAGGTCAGCATAGGTGATCTCATCGAGCAAGTAGTCAGATTGTCTCAACTCATTTTCGACTTTCCCGATCCACGTATAGTCGACAGTGAGCGTCAATTGTTGCATCTGTAACCGTTCAACGATTCCAACTGCATCGAGGCCTTCGCTGACCGTTCCGCCATACGCCCGAATCAGTCCACCACCTCCGAGTTTGATTCCACCGAAATAACGTGTCACGACGACGACCGTATCTTTCAAGTGGCGTTTGCGCAACACCTCGAGCATCGGCATGCCGGCCGTACCACTCGGCTCGCCGTCATCGTTCGCCTTTTGATGCTCGTCTCGCTCTCCGATGATATAGGCAGAACAGTTATGGTTTGCGTTCCAATGCTCTTTTTTGATGGCTTGAATGAACGTCTGTGCCTCTTCTTCGGTCTCGACACGTTTGAAATGTGCAATAAATTTTGACTTTTGGATAAGGACCTCGTATGTTCCACTTTGTTTTATAGTATAATTTGACTCAATAGACATTTCTGAAAATTCTCCTTTCTATTTTTAAATATTTTTTTTAGAATTTAAGTAGGCACACACGCTTCACATAGCGAATGAACTATATAGAAAATCTCTCATGTCCGCTGTAAACCTGCTAGTAGTGGACGATATATAAGAATAGATGAGGATTAACTACCGAACTATTAGGGGATGGCATCGTGAATCATATTACCGATCGGACAGCTTTAGAACATATCATAACAAATATGATTGAAACGGTGACGGAAAGTAAAGAGGAGATCGTCCGTATAACCGAAAGTTCTGCAACTGAATATTCAGCAATTCAAAACGAGTTAAAAGAATTGACGGATAAAATCGAGTTCTATATCGGGGAGTCCGATCGACTCGACCGACTCGTGAAAGCTGCAAAGGCGAAGCTCGTTCAAGTGAGTAAGAAGTTTCATATACATAGTGAGCAAGAAATTCGTGACGCATATGAACGGGCGAATCAAATGCAACTCGAACGATTTCTCGTCCAAAAAGAAGAGATGGCGGCTCAGCAACGGCGGAACGACTTAGAGCGTCGGCTGCTCATTTTAGAGGACACGATCGAGCGTGCCGAAAAATTGATCGGTCGTGTGAGCGTCGTCTTGAACTTTTTACGGGACGACCTGCAGCAAGAGTATTCGGACATGATGAAGAAGCAAGAGATGGCCATCGGTGTATTCGAAGCGGCCGAGCGCGAACGACGTCATCTCGCCCGCGAGATGCATGACGGCCCAGCGCAATCGCTTGCTCATATTTTGATTCGGGCCGACCTGATTGAAAAGACGTTCGATAAACGAGGAAAAGATGAAGCTTTTGCCGAATTACATGAATTGAAAAAACTGATTCGTGGGGCACTCGTCGACGTCCGTCGTTTGATTTATGATTTACGCCCGATGTCGCTTGACGATTTAGGCTTTTTACCGACGCTCGAGCGTTACCTCCACCAAACGGAAGAGTACACGGCCATCAAGACACGTCTCAATTACCGGGGGTCACGTGCCCGTTTGCCGGAGAAGCTCGAGATCAACGTGTTCCGTCTCGTTCAAGAATCCGTACAAAACGCGATCAAACATGCCAAAACGGCAGAGATTATCGTCAATGTCGAACAGGCGAGCGATGTGATTCATATTCACGTCCGCGACTATGGTGTCGGGTTTGAACCGAGTGCAATCGGCGAAGAGTCGTTTGGCATCGTCGGAATGCGCGAACGGATTGAGTTGGTGAACGGAAGCATCAGCATTGACTCGGAAGTCGGCAAAGGGACGGTCGTCCGGATGTCGATTCCGATTTCGTGAGAGAACAAGGGGGAAGACATACATGGAAATGACACAGACACGCATTGCAATCGTGGATGATCACGAACTGTTCCGCGAGGGATTGAAGCGGATCTTTGATTTAGAAGATGAATTTAAGGTTGTCGCCGAAGGACGGACGGGTCGCGAAGCGATTCGCATCGCAGGCGAGCAGAAACCAGAGATTTTGATTATGGATATCAATATGCCGGACATGAACGGGATCGAGGCGACGAAACAACTGTCACTCTTGTCACCGGAGACACGTGTCCTTATCCTTTCGATCCATGATGATGAGTCGTATATCACGCATGCGCTTGAAGCGGGTGCGTCAGGGTTTTTATTGAAGGAAGTGGCATCGACAGAATTGATTTCGGCAGTCCGTGCCGTCGCACGGGACGGGGCGTACCTTCATCCGAAAGTAACAACGAACGTGTTGAAAGAGTACCGTCGTCTTTTACAATTCAAAGGGGAGCAAGCAGGTCGTGGTGTCGAGAGTCGTACGGATGACCCGGTCTATCAATTGTTGTCGCGCCGTGAGGTTGAGGTGTTGCACCTTCTCGCAGACGGGCGCTCGAACCGAGACATCAGTGACATGCTCTTTATTAGTGAGAAGACAGTCAAAAACCACGTCTCTTCTGTCCTTCGCAAAATGGACGTAAACGACCGGACGCAAGCCGTCGTCGATGCGATTCGCCGGGGTTGGGTCGAGATTTGAGCGTCACCGATGCTTTACATCGTTTTTGTGTTACAATATGGAATGGAATCCTAACATAATTGGAAAAATGAAACGACGTAAAGTGAGGATATAGTATGGGAAACATTGCGATTTTAACCGACAGTACCGCCTATCTGTCGGATGATTTTTTGGCGCGGCATGACGTCCATGTCGCACCACTCAGTGTCATCTTCGATGGCGCGTCGTACCGTGAATCGGTGGATTTATCGACCGAGGCGTTTTATGAGCGAATCGAGGCGGGCAACCTGCCGACGACGTCACAACCGGTCATCGGAGAAACGGTCGAATTGATTGAGAACTTGCCGGATGACGTGACCGACGTGATCGCGATCACGCTCTCGAGCGGCATCAGCGGAACGTACCAATCGATGGTCGCGTTAAATGATATGGTCGATGTGACCGTTCATGCGTTTGACTCAGAGATTTCGTGTATGCCGCAAGCATTTCTTGTCGAAGAGGCACTTCACCTTCGTGACACAGGTGCGACACCGGAAGAAATCATCGCTCGTCTGGAGACGGTCCGTGATTCGATTCGTGCCTACTTCGTCGTCGATGACCTCGCTCATCTGCAACGCGGTGGACGATTGAGCGCAGCGCAAGCGCTCGTCGGTTCATTCTTACAAATCAAGCCGGTCCTTCACTTCCAAGACAAATTGATCGTCCCGTTCGAGAAGATTCGGACGTACAAGAAAGCCGTACGTCGAATCGAAGAGATGATGGACGAATCGATTGCCGGGGATGGCGAAGGCTACTGCATCGGTATCATTCACGCCAACTGTCCGGAGCGTCAGGCGGAAGAAATCGCTTCGATGAAACAGAAGTTCCCGAAAGCACACATCTCGGGGAGCCATTTTGGTCCGGTCATCGGAACACATCTTGGACCTGGTGCAATCGGTATCACCTGGTATCGTCGCGAATGGTAAGAGAGACGACCGTTTAAGGTCGTCTTTTTCAATGGAGGAGGGAATGTGATGGCGAAATACCGCCAAATCTTTGAGCGCCTGGCAGAAGAGATGCGAAACGGCACGAGACCCGCTGACTCAAAACTTCCGTCGGAGACCGAGTTGATGCATCAGTTCGAGGCCAGCCGGGGGACGGTTCGGAAAGCGCTCGATCTGTTACAGGAAAACGGGTATGTCCGGAAGCATCACGGAAAAGGCGTGTTCGTGTTGAAACGAGACCAGATCGAGTTTCAATTCAACGGCATCGTCAGTTTCTCGGAAGTGTACGCGAGCATGCTCGGTCGTTCCATTCAGACCCATGTCGCTTCGTTTGAAGAGATGGAAGCCCCGACTTGGCTCGCCGAACGGATGAACTTGGCGGCAGGGACGCGCGTGTTTCGCATCGAACGGGTTCGAAACTTTGACGGGGAGAACGTCATCTTAGATATCAACTATTTCGTCAAAGACCTCGTTCCTGGATTGACAGAAGAGATTGCGGCTCGTTCGATTTATGGATATATCGAAGGCGAGCTCGGCCTACAGATCAGTTATGCCAAACGGAAGATTGCAGCTGAGGACGTGACGGAACTCGACCGGAAGCGACTCGACTTGCATGACTATGAATATGTCATCGTCATCACGAACGATACGTTCTTATATGAAGGACAACAATTTGAATACACGGAGTCACGTCACCGGTTGGACAAGTTCCAGTTCAGTGACGTCGCCCGTCGGTAAACCTCTTTCGTACAGGAAGAGGTTTTTTGTTTGACCGAAGTCGACACAGGGAAAATTTAACAGTAAATCACGAGACAAAACCTTCACGTATAACTTATCTATATGAGTTGTTGACTTAACTTATATAGATAAGTTATACTTTGTTTGTACTCATAAGTAACCGTTTTCATTTATAGTTTTCAAACAAAGGAGGACATTCAACATGAAGGCAGATTATCGTCAAATTGCCGCTGAGATCTTAGACGCGATCGGAGGCAAAGACAACGTGGACAAGGCCGCACACTGTGTGACGCGTCTCCGTCTCTCTCTTAAAGATCAATCAAAAGTCAACGAGGCACGTGTGAAAGAAATCGATCTCGTCAAAGGGGCGTTCGAGAACTCCGGCGTGTATCAGATCGTTATTGGAGCCGGCGATGTCGATCGCGTCTATGCCGAGTTCATCAAGCTCGCCGGACTTGAGGCGGCAACGGTCGCCGAGGTCAAATCCGCGGGCGGCAAAAAAATGAATCCGCTTCAAAAACTCGTCAAAGTCTTCTCTGACGTCTTTATGCCGATCATTCCAGCCATCATCGTGGCCGGTCTCCTCATGGGGATCAACAACTTACTCGCTTCAGAAGGTCTATTCATCGACGGAAAGACACTCATCGAGGCGTATCCAAACTTACAAGGACTTTGGGATCTCATTAACATGATGGCGAACACGTCATTCGTCTTCTTACCGGCACTCGTCGGTTGGTCGGCGACGAAACGTTTCGGCGGGAGCGAAGTACTCGGGATCGTCATGGGTCTCTTGCTCGTTCACCCGGACCTCTTGAACGCATGGGGCTACGGGACGGCGGCACTTGAAGGAGAAGTACCGACGTTCAATATCCTCGGACTCTTCGAAATCGAGAAAGTCGGCTATCAAGGTCAAATCTTGCCGGTCCTCGCCGCAGCCTATATCTTGAGCCAAATCGAGATGTTCTTGAAAAAACGTGTACCGAACGCCATTCAACTCTTGGTCGTGCCGATCACAACAATCGTCGTCACTGGATTCCTTGCACTCGCAATCGTTGGACCGGTCACACGCGGAATCGGGAATGTGATCGCGACAGGACTCGTCAACACGTTTGAAGCCGTACCGGTCGTCGGGGCACTCCTCTTCGGATTGTTCTACGCGCCGCTCGTCGTCACAGGGATGCACCACTTGTTCATCGCCATCGACCTTCAGTTGATCGCCGATACAGGCGGTACGTTCATCTGGCCGATGATCGCACTCTCAAACATCGCCCAAGGTTCGGCCGCACTCGCGATGTTCTTCGTCTACAAACACAATGCGAAACAAAAGAGCATGGCGTCGACTTCAGCCATCTCGGCTTACTTCGGAATTACGGAGCCGGCCATGTTCGGGGTCAACTTACCAAATAAATTCCCGTTCTATTCAGCCATGATCGGGTCAGCGATCGCTGCCATCTTCATCACATTGAACGATGTTCAAGCCATCGCCATCGGAGTCGGAGGGCTCCCTGGATTCCTCTCCATTTTCACAGATAAGATCCTTCTCTTCATCGTAGGCATGGTCATCGCGATCATCGTACCGTTCGCGCTCACATTCATCTTGTCGAAGCGCTACATGAAAAAAGGTGAAATCGAAGAAAATAAAGTCGCATAAGCATTGACTCGGGAGGGAGGGACGGCAGTTCTTCCCTCTTTCTTATTGAAATGAAAACTCTTACAAAAAGGAGATGTCGTTGATGACACAGAAAAATTGGCGCAAATCAGTCGTCTATCAAATTTACCCGAAAAGCTTTTACAGTCCGGAAGGGAATGCGACCGGATCAATCAAAGGGGTGACGGCGAAGCTGGATTATTTGGCAGAACTCGGCATCGAATACATTTGGATGACACCTGTCTATCAGTCACCTCAACACGATAACGGCTATGATGTGAGTGATTACTATGCCATCGACCCGTCTTACGGGACGATGGAAGACCTCGACGAATTGATTCGTGAAGCAGAGGCGCGGGGCATCGGCCTTATGATGGACATCGTCGTCAACCACTCGTCGACCGAGCACGAATGGTTCCAAAAATCATTGGCAGGAGACGAGCGGTACCGTGACTATTACATCTGGCGTGACGAACCAACGAACTGGGAGTCCAAGTTCGGAGGGAATGCGTGGGAATATGATGAGAAGAGCGGACAATACTACCTTCACTTGTTCGACGTGACCCAGGCCGACCTGAACTGGGAGAATGAACAGATGCGCGAGGACGTCTACGAGATGATGCGATTCTGGCGTAAAAAAGGAATCAAAGGATTCCGTCTCGACGTCATCAACCTCATTTCAAAAGAACAGGACTTCCCGGAAGATAAGTCGGACGGTCGCAAGTTCTATACGGACGGTCCACGCATCCACGAATATTTAAAAGAGATGAACCGGGAAGTATTCGACGGGCACGACGTCATCACGGTCGGGGAGATGTCTTCGACGACGCTCGACCACTGCGTCCGCTATTCAAACCCGGATGAGAACGAGCTCAGCATGACGTTCAGCTTCCACCACTTGAAAGTCGACTATCCGAATGGAGAGAAGTTCGTCGCGGCGCCGTTCGACTTCATTCAATTAAAAAACATCATGTCGACGTGGCAACAAGGGATGCACGGGAAAGGATGGAACGCCATCTTCTGGTGCAACCACGACCAACCGCGTGTCGTCAGCCGTTTCGGGAACGACACGAACCACCGCGTCGAGAGCGCGAAGATGCTTGCGACAGTGCTCCATGGCCTTCAAGGGACACCGTACATCTATCAAGGGGAAGAAATTGGGATGACGAATCCCGGCTTCGACTCGCTCGACGAGTATCGGGATATCGAGACGCTCAACATCTATAAGTTGAAGCGGGAAGAGGGCGTGTCGCATGAAGACATGATGGCCGCCATCAAACAGAAGTCACGCGACAACTCGCGGACACCGATGCAGTGGGATGCGACGACGCATGCCGGCTTCACGAGTGGCACGCCGTGGATCAACGTGGCACCGAACTATGAGGACGTGAACGTCGAGACGGCGCTCCTTGACCCGAACTCGGTGTTCTACCACTACAAGAACTTGATTGCGTTACGAAAAGAACTTGACGTCTTGACGGACGGGGACTATACGCTCCTTACGCCTGATTCGTTAGACGTTTGGGCATATACACGGAAGACCGACCGCGAGGAGCTTCTCGTCGTCGCCAACTTCTATGGAACCGAAACGACGTACACGATTCCGGAAGGTTTCGAGCAGGTGAGCGTTGTCAGCCACAACTACGACGTGCCTGAGCTCGACGGGACGACGTTGTCCCTTCGTCCGTACGAGGCAATCATGTTCTACAAACAGAAGTAACAGATGGGACCCGACGCTTTCGTCGGGTCCTATTTGTGTAATGGGTCTATGTTGTCTTAGATAAGTCGAATCGCATTCATATAGCCGTTTTGGTAGCGTGAGGACAAAAAGGAGTAAAGTCATGGGAGAACTCATCGTCGCTCAGGCAGGAAAACGGGCCATCCGCTTCGGCATTTGCCAACGCTGCCTCAGCACAGACGTTCGGACGTTCACTTGTCATCACGGAAGTTGTGCCTATTGTCGAAATTGTCTATACCTCGGGCGTGTCTGTCGCTGTGATTATCTAGAGGAGCGGGACATCACGACACCTCTCGAAACGACCGATTTGACGATGCCGTTCGAGCTCGCCCCCGACCAAACGCGGGTCGCGAATCGCTTGCTCACGTGGTGGGACGAACGAAAGACGGGGCTCGTGCATGCGGTGTGCGGGGCTGGTAAGACGGAGATGACGTTCCCGGTGATTGAGCGGGTCGTCAATGAAGGGAAGCGTGTACTGATTGTGTCCCCGCGGAAAGATGTCGCCATCGAATGGGTGGAACGACTTGAACGAGCATTCACCGTGCCTGTCACGAGGCGATACGGGGGCGGGGATAAAGACTCCATCGGGATGATCACGGTGGCGACCGCGCCGTTACTCATGAATGTACGGGACGTCTTCGATTATGTGGTCGTCGATGAGTCCGATGCCTTCCCGTTTGCCTTTGACGTGGCGCTATGGAATACGATTCGGCGTGCCGGGAGAGGTGTCTTCTTATTCATCACGGCGACCCCGACCGTTTGGCAGCAGTTGTTTCCGACGGTTTATCTGTCGCGTCGCTATCACGGATTTGATTTGCCGGTCCCGACACTCGTCAAACAGTCCGACGAGCGACTCATAGCCTTATGTCGACGTCACGCCTTGAAACCACGTCTCTTGTTCGTCCCAACGAAGGCTGACTTGGAGCGGTACCGCGAGACGTTAGAAGGTGCGGGACTAACCTGTCGGACAGTATCGGCCGAGACCGAGGAGCGGACCGACGCCCTTCACTGGCTCCAAGAGACGAACGGGGTCGTCCTTGCGACCTCGATTTGGGAGCGGGGGATGACGGTCCGGGATGTACAGGTCGGGGTACTTGAGAGCGAACATCGTCTCTTCTCGACACGGGGTCTCATTCAGATGGCAGGTCGGGCGGGGCGGAAACCGGACGCGCCGACAGGAGAGGTCTGTTTCTTTTACAAGGAGCGGACGTTTCGTCAAGATGTTGCCATCCGGAAGATCAAGGAGGCGAATCGGCGATGAAATGTCTTCTTTGTCATGAGTCGATGACCGTCCCGTGGACCCCTGCCACATTATGGCGACGTGACTGGGTGTGTCCTTCGTGCGAGTCAAAACTGACGCCGCTCGGGACGGGTTGCCCACGCTGTGGTCAACCGAATGAGACTGGTGAAACGTGTTCGGACTGCATCCGTTGGCTTGCGCTCGGTCTCGATTTGATAGTCCGCTGCATATACGCATACGATGAGGCAGGGATTAACTGGCTACATCGCTTTAAATTCAGTGGGGATGTCGTCATCGCCTCATCGGTCGCGCCAGCGCTTCGGGCATTACGTTCATCTAACGTGACCTATGTTCCGATTCCAGTGAGTAGGGAGCGGCTTCAGATACGTCGCTTCAATCAGGCAGAGGTACTCGCACGATGTATCGGTCCGACGCGACAGCTTCTCGAAAAAACGGAGGTTTCAAGTCAACGTGAACTCGGGAAAGAAGGAAGACGACACCGAACGAATCCTTTCACTGTACCAACTTCAGTGAAATGTGGGAAAATCATTCTTGTAGACGACGTCTATACGACGGGGACGACCCTTCAACAGGCGGCATTTTCGTTGCGACAGGCAGGTGCATCAGAAGTTTCTGCGATTTGCTTATTTCGAGCGCTAAACAAATCGAAATCGCGTCCGATATAAAGAGCAGAGGTGAAACCAATGGATGCAGCAACTTGCCAAATGTGTGGACGTTTGTTTATGAAACAGAGTCGTTCACCGTATTGTCCATCATGTAATGAGGTTGATTATAAGAACTTTTTAAAAGTTCGTGACTTCATTCGTGAGCCAGCCAACAAACAAACGACCATCGGAGGTCTTGTCGAAGCGACGGGAATCTCTGAACTTGATATCACGCGGTATATCCATGAAGGACGCTTGATTATCAAGGACAACCCGGCGCTTGCCATCAGCTGCGTCCGTTGTGGTCAGCCGACGAACGAAGGGAAAATTTGTTCGAACTGCCAGAGAGATATGCAGAAGGAACTGTCTAGTCTACAGGATAGCTTGAAGAAACAGTCAAGTGTCCGCGCTTATCGTTTGGATTAACATCATGAAGAGGGGGAAGACGCATGCGCATCGATTCAGCCAAGTGGGTACATTTACCGAACACTTATGAAAAGAAAACGCAAGTCGAGCCGAAGCCCGCGCAATCACGCCAAACGGACCAATTGTCAATCTCGGCGGAAGCTCGCGCCCGGTTTGAAGAACCGGTGAAACATCCGGATCGTCTCGCAAAAATCGACGCTTTGAAAGCAGAGATTGATACGGGCACGTATTCACGGGACGCGCGTGAAATCGCTAAACGCTTTCTACAAGGATGAATGGAAGCGAGGTCCGTTTGAGGCCTTCGCACTGAATAACATGGCACGGAAGCTGACTAAATAAGGGGTACCCCTTTCTTTAGTCGGCTCTTTTTTTGAAAAAAGGAGAGACTCATGCTCACATTACATAAACGGTTACTCGAATTGGCCTATGCAAAAGAACAGCAACTCATTCAAAATGACATGGCGGCATTTAGCGCGCTCGTCAAAGAAGAAGCGAAACTCGTCCGACAAATTTCACAAAAAGAAGCGGAACGACTTCAAGGGACGTATGAATTGGACGATGAAGAGATAGAGGAATTGAGACCGGTCTTGTTCGAGTTGAAGCGACAGAACGAATTGAACGCGACACTGCTCGAACAATCCCTTCGTTATATTACCTGGCATTTAGACATGCTCATGCCGGAAGCAGATGATTTCACATACGGACAACAAGCATTCGAAACACGCTCGTTCAGCCGTGACGTTTAAGGAGGAAGTGTAATGGGTTCAACATTTATGGGATTGGAGACGGCACGCCGCAGTCTCTCGACACACCAATGGGCGCTTCAAGCGACTGGGAATAACGTGGCGAACGCCTCGAATCCTGGCTATTCACGCCAACGACTCACACTTGGGATGACCGAACAGCTCTCGGTCAACTTCGGAGGAACGAAAGCCGGACAATTTGGGACCGGCGTACGCGGAGAGACGCTCGCTCGGATTCGTGATCTCATGATCGATCAACAGTATCGTGACGAGTCGGTGAAGAACGCCTTCTATGCGACGAAAGAAGCGGCGTTCGGTCGAATGGAAGACATCATCAACGAACCCTCAGAGAATGGTCTCGCTAAATCGCTTGACTTGTTCTGGGCCTCGCTTCAAGACTTGTCAGTCAATCCAGATGATACTGGGGCGAGAAGCGTGGTTCGACAGAGAGCATTGACGTTGACTCAAACATTCAATTACTTGTCATCTTCGTTATCCAAAGTGCAGGATGACTTAAAGACTGAAGCTGGCGTTGTCACAAAAAAAATCAACGACTTGTTGACGAAAATCGGTGATGTCAACCGTCAAATCGGGGATGCGGAACCACTCGGGGTTCTACCGAATGAACTATATGATGAGCGCGACCGCTACATGGATGAATTATCACAGTATGTCGAATTCGAACGAGTGCCGGTCGATTACCTAAATGGGGAAACACGCGGGAATTCGCAACGTGTCGCGGAAGGGCGGATTGATATTCGCTTGACGATTGGTGGAACAGAAGTGACACTCGTGGATGGTCTTACAGGCGGAGTTGGTAAGATTGAAGATATGTCATTAACGAATGCTGCAGGGGGGACATCAACTCTGACATTTACCGACCTACCAAATGGTAAATGGAAAGCCCTCGTGGACATGTATGGTTCATCTACCGGTACAGAAGCACATGACGGAGCTTTCACCAAAATGTTGAAAGATTTAGATGCCATGTCACAAGAATTTACGACTGCGTTTAATGATTTGCACAAGACTTTTTACGATGGAAATGTACAAGACAACCCTCGTCAAACCGGTATTGACTTCTTTATTGTCGGTGATGCGAAAACCGTAACGGTTAATCCGGTAATTTTATCGAATTTGAACTTAATTGCTATCTCAAAAGATCAAAACATTGGAGACGGCAGTGGGGCTCTTGAATTGGCGAACTTGAAACATGCACAAATCACGTTTACAGGCGCATCGACGACAGCAACCACTTCAATTGGTAAATTTTATCAAAATGTCATCGGGAACATGGCAGTCGAGGCGAGCCAAAATGCGAATCTCGCCAAGAGTACATTCGCCCTGTTGAGCAGTTCAGACCAGCGTCGTCAGTCGGTCAGTGCCGTCTCGCTCGATGAAGAGATGACGATGATGATTCAATATCAGCACGCCTATAATGCGGCGGCACGTAACATCACGGCCGTCGATGAAATGTTAGACAAAATCATTAACGGCATGGGTGTCGTAGGGAGGTAATGACTGATGCGTGTCACACAGACAATGCTCACACAAACGAACTTGAAGCATTTATCAAGTAGCTACAACACACTCGCTCGCGTCCAGGAACAACTTATTAGTGGAAAACGGATTCAAAAAGCATCAGAGGACCCAGTCGTCGCGATGCAAGGGATTCGTTACCGAACTGAGGTGCGTGAAGTCGACCAATTCCGACGAAACGTCAGCGAGGCGACGAGCTGGATGGATTTGACGGACTCGACGTTGAATGAGGTTACGGAAGCCGTAAAACGGATTCGTGAATTGACGACGCAAGCAGCGAACGATACGTATGAATCATCGCAACGCGCCATCATCAAGAGTGAGGTCGATCAGTTGATTGAACATATCGGTTCTCTCGCCAACTCGAAGGCGGGCGAGAAGTATATTTACAACGGGACGAAAACTGATAAACCCTTGATCAATGTAGATCAGTTAAAAGCATATTTGGCAAATCCGACGGGATCTGTCGATTCGATTTACGAGAGTGGAACGGCACCGACAGCAAGCGGGAAAATCGAATTCGAAGTGTCAAAAGGGATTACGGTGCAAGTGAATATGCAACCAGAGACGGTTTTTGGTAAAGAGTTGTTTGAAGGTCTTCATAAATTGAGCACACTTTTGAACGATCCAACGACTGCTGGGGCAGACCTTTCAGCTGAACTCGATACGCTCGATACACTCGGTCAAAGTTTGATCACAGAGCGCGCCGAACTCGGTGCCCGTGCGAATCGATTGGAGCTCGTCGATAACCGTCTACAAGACCATGAGATTATCGCCAAGACGATCATGTCTGATAACGAAGATATCGATGTGGAGAAAGTCATCATGGAGCTGAAGTCTCATGAGACCGTTCATCGTGCGGCGCTTTCTGCAGGTGCGCGCATCATTCAACCGACGCTCCTCGATTTCTTACGGTAATCGGTCATGAATCTCGCGAGACTTGAGATGCGGCAGACATTTGCCGCAATCCAAATGACATCCAATCGGCCCGTGCTCGAGATGCGTCAAGGGCGGGCTGACCTGTCGATTCAACAAGGCAAAGCCGAGATAACGCAACAGACGACACCGGGAAAGCTTGAGGTCGACTCATCGGTGGCGAGAAGTGAGAGCAACCTGAAAGGCGTGCTTGAACTCGGGAAATACCTCGGTCAGATGGGGGAGAAAGGTGCCCATGAGGCGATGGCGAACATCGCCCGGGACGGGGACCGTCTGATGCGCATCGAGAACGGGAATCCGATTCCATCGATGGCAGCGGAGAAGGTGAACGACCCGTATCCGATTGTCGAGATGGGCTATATGCCAAAATCGATTGATCGTGTCAAGTTGACGTATACGCCGGCGAATGTAAAAATCGAGTGGAATATCACGCCACCCCAAATTGATGTATCGCTCACGCCAGCCGATATTTCGTTCACGCCATGGACGACGGACATCTCGCTCCGTCAACAGGCGTCACTCGAAATATGGCCGGTCGGCGGGATGTATGATGAAACGCGTTGAAAGTGAGGACAATCCATGTTCATTGAAACAGACTACTTTGGCAAGATTGAAATAAACGAAGCGGAGACGATCACATTCGTCAGTGAGATCCCGGGGTTCCCGGATTCGAAGACATTCGTGTTGATCCCGTATGGCGAGGAGTTACCGTTCTGGTCGCTTCAGTCAATCGAGGAACAAGCGTGTGCGTTCGTCGTGACAAATCCATTCTGGCATAAGTCGGACTATGCGTTCGAATTGTCGGATGGCGCGAAAGATCAACTCGGAATCGAAGAGGCGGAACACGTCTCAGTCTATTCCATCGTCACGCTCCGTGAACCGTTCGAATCGTCGACGCTCAACTTGAAGGCACCGATTGTCATTGAGACGAAGGAACGTCGTGGGAAACAAGTCATACTAGACGATGCGTATCCGGCCCGATATCCGCTCGGTGGCACGAAAGCGGAGGTGCGCTAATGCTCGTATTGAAACGAAAACAAGGTGAGGCCATCCATATCGGGGACGACGTGACGCTCACGGTACTCGCTATCGAAGGCGACCAGGTGAAGCTCGGGATCGATGCCCCACGTCATATCGATATCCACCGTCATGAAGTGTACATTCAAATGCAAGAAGAGAACGAGTCGGCACGAAATAGCGCCAACTTAATGAAGCAGATGATTCAGAAGCAGTCGGAAGCGTGAGCTTTCGACTTTTTTTCATAATTGTGGAACCTAAGGGTGACATTTTTCATCGAGTTGGGATAGGATGGAAACGGATAGGGAGGGAGGAGAATCTGTGGGAATCGTTATCAACCATTTTGTCATCAATATCAGTCTTATCTTTTTATTCATGTCGCTCACACTCTATGTGATGCGGACGGTCTTACCGATTCAACCGACTTCCCCGTTATTCGTACGATTTTGGTTCGGGGTATCGAACGGGTTGACGGCAATCCTGTTGACGATCAATGCCATCGAACTTGGTGAAGCGCGCATTGACTTACGTCTGATTCCGATCGCCTTAGCCGCGACGTTCGTAGGACCGTTCGGGGCAATGGTCACTCTAGGACTCATCTTTATCGGTCGGATGACGATTCACGGGATGAGCGCTCCATTCATCGATGCCGTTCTCATGTTTGTTGTCTTTTTCTTGTTTTCCCTCTTGATGTCTCGTGTACCCTTCAGCCGTGGAAGAGGATATGCCACGTATATCGGATTCGGTGCACTACTTGTTTTGATCCGTGTGACCGGAAGTGTGGATGCTGAGGTGTTCGTGAAAGTGTTCATCCCGTATTTTCTAATGCTCTCACTGGGGGCCTGGCTCTGTTATTGGGCCGCAAAGAAAATCGAGACGCACCTATGGATGTTTCTTCTCCATACGCACCGGGCGACCATCGATGAATTGACGGGGCTTCCGAATCGGTATCGGACGTTAGAGCAAATGAACGACATGGAAATGTCCGGGAAGCCATGGACATTACTCGTCATCGATGTCGATCATTTCAAACAGTTGAATGATACATATGGACACTTGGCAGGAGACGCGGCGCTACGTCATATCGGACAAACGTTGGAGAGACATCGTCCATCGTCCGGATTTGTTGGACGCTATGGAGGAGAAGAGTTCTTGCTTGTCATCGAAGGGAATGAAGAGATGGCGAAGGTGGCAGAAGACATCGTGCACACGGTTCGCCACACGATGTTCGAATTTCAAGGTGAACGCATTCCGATGACCGTCTCCGTCGGGGTAGCGGTCGCAGGGCATGAACCGAGCATGGTTGTGTTTGAACGGGCAGATGCAGCATTATACGAAGCAAAACGAAATGGACGGGATCAAGTGAAGTTTGCATAAAAATCCCCTATAACCGTTGGCAATGATGGTCCAGCGGTTATAGGGGATTTCACGTTTAGTGAATATTTTTCTTCTTGAACTGACCGCCGCGGACGTCGTGAATGTTGCCGATGGCGAGGAAGGCTTTTTCGTCATAATCGTCCAAAATATCTTTCAGTTTCGTCTCTTCGAGTCGGCTGATGACTGTGAAGACGACTTTTTTTCCGTCACCCGTGTAGGCACCTTCTCCATGAAGATACGTCACACCACGACCGAGCCGGTCCATGATGGCCTGTCCGATATCGTCAGGTGCGGACGTGATAATCCACGCCGCTTTCGATTGATCAATCCCTTCTAAGACGACATCGATTGTTTTGAAGGCGATAAAGTATGTGAGGAGTGAGTACATGGCACGGTCCCAACTGAAAACGAAACCGGCTGTCCCGAGGATGAAGATGTTGAAGAACATGACAATCTCGCCGACGGAGAACGGCAACCGGTTCGTGAAGGCGACGGCGAGAATCTCCGTTCCATCGAGCGACCCCCCTGCACGGATGACGAGGCCGATTCCGGCACCTAGTAAGAAGCCGCCGAAGACAGTCGACAAAAGGAGGTCGTCTGTGAACGGGTTGATGTTATGCAGGACGATGGTGAAACCGGACATAAGTAAGATGGCCGTCAACGTGACGACGGCAAACGTTTTCCCGATTTGCCGATACCCGAAGTAGATGAACGGCAAATTGAAGAGGACGAGCCAGATGGCCAGCTTCGTTTCGGTCAGGTACGACACGATGATTGACACACCGACGATACCGCCGTCGATGATCTGATTCGGTACGAGGAACGCTTCCAAGCCGACCGCGAAAACAAGAGAACCGAGCAATAAGAGGACCACTTTCGCAAACAGTTCGGACGCCTTGATCGGATTATGTTCGCGCCTTAAGCGCTGCACTTCCTCCGGTGTCGGGGAAGGCATTGGTGTACGCTGCATACATGGTGCCCCCTTTCCATTTCCTTCAGTATACCAAATGATGCGAAGCGACAATCATTTACGACAGAGAATCTGACATGAATATTCAGAATTGATGAATGATTCTTGACAAGGTATTTTGATATCATTTTGTGTTAGGCTAAGAAGATTGTTGAACAATGGATGGAGGTCTATACATCATGAAACGAGAAAACAGGAAGTGGTTGATGGGTTTTCAAATCATCATGAATATCATTGGAGGACTCATCGCAGCGTATGGGCTAGAGTCCGTTCTCATTCCGAATGATGTGTCGGATGGGGGCGTCACCGGAATCAGTATCGTCGGGTCACAGCTGACAGGGTTGCCGCTCGGTATTTTCATTGGGTTGTTGAATATCCCATTTATCTATCTCGGATATAAACAGATTGGGAAGAGCTTCGCCATCCTCTCGGTTACCGGGATTGTGTCCTTGTCTGTCGGTACGGTCATCATGCACCGCGTACCGACCATCATCGAAGGGGACGCGCTCCTCATCACCGTGGTCGGTGGAATCATCCTCGGATTCGGGATGGGGATTTCGCTTCGTAATGGGGGCGCGCTTGACGGCATCGACATGTTGGCGGTCCTCTTATCACGGAAACTGCCGTTCGGGACGAGTGATTTGATCCTGTTTTTGAATACGTTCGTCTTTATCGTCGTCTCGACGGTGTTCGGTCTTCAAGGGGCCGTCTTGTCCGCCATCGCCTACTTCATCGCCTCGAAAGTGATTCATATCGTTGAAGAGGGATTGAGCGGGGCGAAAACATTCAAAATCATCACGAGTGAACCTCATGAGATGGTCGAGACGATTCGGGACCGTCTCGGACGGAGCACCACGTTGAATCAAATCCAAGGGGCGTATTCCAAGGAAAGCTATTATGAAATCACGTGTGTCATCAACCGGCTCGAGGAACGAAAGATCAAAGACATCATCGATGATGTCGACCCGAAAGCGTTCGTCGTCGTGTATGAGGTGACAGAGGTCAAAGGTGGGAATTTCCAAAAACGCGATATTCACTAACGGATGGTCAAGGGTCGTCCGTTTTTAATTTCCACAGGGATCCGTCCAGGCAGGAAATCACATAGGGAAAGTGGAAGAAGTCGATGCTAGAGAAAGGGGAGGATTGGGAATGTACGCACTGATTGGAAAGCTTGTCACGAAAGCGGGGCAACGCGACAGGCTCGTGGCGATTTTATCGGAAGCGGCGCGGGAGATGGAGGCGACATCGGACTGTGAATCGTATCGGGTCCATGTGTCGCTCGACGAAGCGAATACCGTGTTTGTCTATGAAGTATGGCGAAATGAAGAGGCGCATGCGGCATCGTTGTCGCTTGCTGAAGTGAGGGCGTATATTGATCAGGCGAAGCCGATCCTCGAACGGATGGAGCGGATTGCCGCACTCGAGCTCCGAACGTGACTGATATGGGATGATGAAGCGGATGGCGAAGCGCTGTCCGTTTTTTTTGCAGGAGAAATGGCAAAGTGTCGAGAACATGACAGGATTCGGAAAGGAGGGAACAGATGCGTCCACTCATACTTGGTGTCTTCGCCGCATTGTTTTTTGCGAGCACGTTCGTGTTAAATGAAGTAATGCAAGTCGGAGGTGGCAGCTTTGCCTATAGTGCCTCGCTCCGCTTTTTATGGATGATTCCGTTACTGCTAGTTGTAGTTGCGTTTCGTGGTGGACTCAAGCGAGTTCTCTCAACATTGAAAGAAAGTCCTCGTCCATGGATTGTTTGGGGGACGGTCGGCTTCGGATTGTTTTACGTCCCGATTTGTCTTGCGGCTGAGGTCGCACCCCCATGGCTGATTGCGGGCACGTGGCAAGTGACCATTGTCGCTGGGGCACTGTTGTCCCCACTCTTCAAGAAGATAGACGGGACACGGGAACGCATCCCGTGGCGCGGACTTCGCTTCTCCATCTTGATTTTAATTGGGGTCGCATTGATGCAAGTGGAGTTCTTTGAATCGTTTGAACCTCGCTTCCTTTGGCTCGGGGTCGTCCCGGTCATCATTGCCGCGTTCGCCTACCCGCTCGGGAACCGGAAGATGATGCAACATACGAACCTCGACGTGTTCGAGCGAATTCTCGGGATGTGCCTCGGGTCTCTCCCGGTCTGGCTATTGTTGTTTGGGTACGGCTTGACGACGGGGCGTCCCTCGTCGAGTCAACTCGGACAGACGTTCCTCGTCGCCCTGTTATCTGGAATTGTCGCGACGGTTCTCTTCTTCATGGCGACCGATCTCGTCAAACAGGACATGGGAAAACTTGCATCCGTTGAAGCGACGCAAGCGCTTGAAGTCCTGTTCGCGCTCATTGGGGAACTGGTCTTCCTGCATACCGTCATGCCGTCACCGATCGCCTTGTCTGGGATCGCGCTCGTCATGATCGGGGTCGTTTTGCACAGTCGGAGTCAGTTCATGGAGCTCCCGACCGTCGTCCGCCAAGAAGCATAAAAAATCCCCCTCGGTCTTATGGACGAGGGGGATTGTCATCAACTTGTTGTCAAACTGCCTTTGACTTTGTCATAGAAATCATCCATCATACCGGTACGGCTACCGAGTTGGCAGATGAGTTCGAGCGTTTCTTTATAGAACTTCTTGACGAGTCCTTTGTTTTTGATGCCGTCCATCGATGCAAGTGTCTTGTCGAGATTCTCTAAAATCTCTTGAATCTGCGCGTCCGAGTCCGGTTTGACGACCGTCATGTTCTCGGGGATGCTGACGACTTTCTCTTGGCCTTGGTGGCGGAATGATGCGCCGAAGCCGAGGTTTTCGATAAAGAGGTGTGGCATCACTTTTTGACCGAAGAAATGTTTGTGCCAGTCCGTTGCTTTCATCGTGTCCATGTCCTGTTTGAACGTAGATGCCGTCGAGACATATTGTTTAAACAAATCCGTCATGAATTTCTCGATGACTGGGATTTGAAGGGCGAAGACGTTTTTCAAGAGCGCATCGAGCTGGGCGCGCGTCAAAGTAGTTTCGTTAGACATGTCAGTTCCTCTTTTCTATAGTACGTTACTACCATCGTATGGGATTGACGGACACTCGTCAATGTAAGGGGAAACATTTTTTCAGAATATTTAATGAAAAGTCGGCAACTTGTGGGATAATCAAGTGAAGACATCAACAAGTGAGGAGTGGTTCTTGTGAACAAATCGATGAAATGGGCGCTCGCGCTCGGTGTGACAGGTGCATTGGTAGCAACGGTCGGTGTCGTCTCGTCCCGGGGGCGGACAGAAGATACGACGCAGACGATTCGTGACCGAGAGCTCGGCTATGAGATCATCTTGCCAACAAAAATTGTCGAGGCAATCGAGCGAGGGGACGTCTATATTGAGAAAGCGCAAGACGTTGTCGACATCGGTGACACGAAGAGCTACGGCACGTTCGATTTATACTACAACGTCGAGAACGGGGACGACCAGCTCTTGTTCCACTTGGACTTGATTGACCGCGAGTTGACACAAGAGGCGTTCGCGACAGAAATTGGCTACGGCAATTATCTCGGAACGAACGACAAGACGTTCTTCTGGGTCGAACCGACAGAGGCCGTCCCGGGTGCTGAGGCACATACGGACGAAATTGCCGAGTTGATCGAAACACTCCCTGAGTTAGAGTTCCGGACGTTATAATATTGTGAGACTGTAAACGGCTGGATCGTTTGCAGTCTTTTTAGAATGGGTGGTCGTGTGCGAATAAGAAAACGGGATTATTCGGAAGGATTGATTGTAGCCCTTCTGTTTATCGTTGCGATGTATGTATTTGATTTACCGAAACAAGAGAGCTTGATCACCTTGGCTGTCGTCATCGTCATCTCGGTGATGATGCGAGAAGTGACGCAACTTTTTCAGAATGAACGGAATGACTAAGAGACTGCTCGCTACGGCGGGCTTTTTCCTTTGTGCTACAATAAAACATGAGGTGATATGAATGAATTGGACAGTAGAAGAGGTAAGGCAGGCAGATGACGTCAAGGCGTTAGAACAGGCGGTCAACGAGAACGACAAGATTGACGTGAAAGTCGGCCATGAGTCGGTCGGACAGAACGACTATGCGGTATATGACGAGGAGACACTCGTCGGGTATCTCATGCTTTTCCCGTATCTCCCGAACGAGTATGAAGTGAATGCCCTTGTCCACCCGAAATACCGCAAGCAAGGTGTCTTCACGGCACTGCTTGAGACGGCGAAACAAGATGCGAAATTGAACGGTTGCGAAGCGTTTACGTTCGTCATCGACCGAAATTCAGCGTCCGGGAAAGCAGTGCTCGAGCATCTTCAGGCGGCGTATCAGTTCTCGGAATACAATCTTGTCTTGAAAAAGGCGGAATTGTTCTTGAAGCCGGACGAGGTATCGCTACGTGAGGCGACAGCAGACGACCGTCCGCTCATCATCGCGACGCTCAGTGAGGCGTTCGGTGACCCGGTCGATGTGACGGAAAACATCTATCAACAAATCGAAACGCCAGATCGCGTGACGTATATCGGTGAAGTGGACGGCAAGCCAATCGGTGTGATTCGTGCCCTGCTTACAGGGGACGATTCAGCAAGTATCCATGCGTTCGGCGTTAAGGCGGGCAATCAAGGCAAAGGCTACGGTACGAAAATGTTGAAACAGATGGTCCAACAACTGTTCCGAATGGGTCGGACGAAAGTCGAACTCGATGTCGAGACGGAAAACAAGGCAGCGCTCGAGATTTATAAACGCGCCGGTTTTGCGGAGAATGGCGGCTATGAGTTTTACATGATCGAAGTGTGAGGTGAACCACATGGTGAAAAATCTGAAATGGCTCGGCGCGGCGTTTGAAGCCTTTCTCGGGATTCCGCTTCTCGGCGGTCTCTTCATCATCGGGATGGGCTATTCCCCCCTCGGTTTCATGTTCGTCTACCACGTGATCGTATTGATTATTTCGTTCAGTCGACTGAATCGATTCTCTTACGGCGCGGCGGTCGGAATTGCGGCATCAATCCTCGGCTTCATTCCGTTTGTCGGAATGATGCTGCACTGGGCGGCTGCCATCACGCTCGCGATTGACGCGGCGACGACACCACGACGTGTGGTGCATATCGAACGTGACGATGAAGCATTCTAACGAAACGTACTCCTTGACGGGGTACGTTTTTTCATTGACCAAACGTTCAACTGAAAACGCTATACATTCATTGGAAATCGGACGATATAAGGAGTGATGAACACAATGAGGAGGAACAAACAGTGAAAGTATTTAAAAACTTTACGACGCAATTGCTCGCGTGGATTTTGGTCACGTCCTTTATCACGGGCGGAGCGGTCGGCTACATCACCCTATTACTCTTGACGGAACTCGAGATGGAACAAGGTCAGGTCATGCTCGTCGGTACGGTCGTGGCGTTACTTGTCTCATCACTCGGCGGAATCGTCATTTACTTGATTGCCCGTCGTCCATTGAAAGCGGTCGAAATGGCTTCCGAAAAAGCAGTCGAAGTCGGGAACGGTGACTTGACGGTGCACTTCGCCGACGAGAAGACGACGGATCGTTCAGAGATGGGACGTTTGCTCTTATCGATGGACAACATGGTTGAACACCTTCGGGAGCAAGGTACGAACATGCGTTACACGGCGGATCAATTGACAGGTTCGGCACAAGAAATCGCAGCAGCGGTCCAAGAAGGAAATGTTGCAGGCGAAAACATTCGTGTAGCAATGGATTCCCTCAATAAGATGTTAGAAGACAACGTCAGTGCGACATATAGTTCGATGGACTTGCTTGGAGCGGTCGCGCGTACGATGGAGAGCATCCGCCAAGAAATGTCATCGGCGCTTGATTCAGCGAGTGAGATGCAACAGGAAGCGGAGAGCGGGAAAGGCCTTGCCTCGTCTTCCGTCAATGCGATGCATGCGATTGCTGGGAAAGTGGAGCAATCATCAACACTTAACAGCCAGTTGACAGAAATGACAGGCGAAATCTCGCGTATCACGGATGTCATCAGTGACATCTCGGCACAGACGAACTTGCTTGCCTTGAACGCATCAATCGAAGCGGCACGTGCTGGTGAGCATGGTCGTGGGTTTGCCGTCGTAGCGGCAGAAGTGAAAAAACTCGCGGAACAAACTGCGAACTCAACTCAAGAAATCACAGATCTCATCGTAGACGTGAAACGTCTCGTTGGCGATACATCGTCTTCAATGGCGAACGTCAAAGCGGAAGTAGAGACAGGTGTCGGCTTAGTTGAAAAAGCAGGTGGTGCTTTCGCATCGATCCACAACTCGGCAAATGAAGTATACAGCCATGTTCATTCGGTCGATTCACTCTTGGATGAGTCACGCGGTCAAATTGATTCGGTCGTGACAAACTCGGCAGGCATCGTTGGCATGGTCGAAGAAGCATCGCGTTATGCGAATGAAGTGACGTCAGCGGCGAGCCAGCAAGCGGCAAGTCTTGGTGAAGTGAACGGGGCGATGTCAGAGCTCGTTCGTGTCGCGGAAAGTTTGCAGAATGAGACGGAACAGATGAAGGTGGAAGCATAAAAGGCTGAAAACGTCCCAGTGATGGGACGTTTTTTATGACTTCAATATAAAATTTGAAGAAATTATAAAAAAAGTTGTAAAAAGACTAAACTGCCGAGCTTCCACTCCGATATAGAGTATGGAAACGATAAAACGTTCCAACAAATGTAAGGTGAGGGGCCGGCCTAAACCTTACATGCTCGGACAAACGGATTTGGAAGAGCGGAAAAACTCAAACCTATGGAGGGAAATTACAATGATTATCAACCACAACCTTAACGCAATGAACGCACACCGCAACATGTCGTTCAACACAACTAACTCTGGGAAGGCAATGGAGAAACTTTCTTCAGGTCTTCGCATCAACCGTGCTGGCGATGACGCTGCTGGTCTTGCAATCTCTGAAAAAATGCGTGGACAAATTCGCGGTCTTGATCAAGCGTCACGTAACGCACAAGACGGAATCTCACTCATCCAAACAGCTGAAGGTGCATTGAACGAAACACACTCAATCCTTCAACGTATGCGTGAACTCGCAGTTCAATCGTCAAACGATACGAACACAGATGCTGACCGTACTGAGCTTCAAAAAGAAGTTACAGAGTTGACAAGTGAAATCACACGTATCGCTGAAAACACAGAGTTCAACACCAAGACATTGATGGATGGTGGCTTCTCTGCTACTGGCCTTAAGTTCCATATTGGTGCAAACTCAGGTCAAAACATTGAATTGACAATTGCTGATATGACTGCAACTGGACTTTCTGTAGACGCGGTTGATATCTCATCACAATCTGGTGCAAACTCAGCAATCACAGTTATCAACGATGCAATCGAGTCTGTATCTTCTGAACGTGCGAAACTCGGGGCAACACAAAACCGTCTTGAGCACACAATCAACAACTTGAACGTTGGAGCTGAAAACCTTCAAGCTGCTGAATCACGTGTCCGTGACGTTGATATGGCAAAAGAAATGATGAACTTCACGAAAAACAACATCTTGAACCAAGCTGCTCAAGCAATGCTTGCTCAAGCGAACCAACAGCCACAAGCTGTACTTCAGTTGTTACGTTAAGATTCAATTAAAACCATAAAAAAAGGGAAACAGACACAAAGTCTGTTTCCCTTTTTTTAAATAAATTTGTCAGTCTATCGATATTCATATATTGAAATTGTATACTATATACAGATGAACTTTTAAAACATAAAGGAGTGCCTTATGTCACAACTGCAAAACATCTTAAAAGAACTTCGGGACATCTCAAATCAAGTTGTCCTTTTAGTTGAAAACGAAAAGTGGGATGTCCTCGATGAGATTGTGGGAATCATTCGACTATTTGGCGAAAATATTCATTCTAATGGAATTCGAACAATGGAACATGTATCGGAGCTCCAAGCCATCAAGAAAGAGAATTTACAACTGTATGTCAATGTTGTCTATGATAATTTGCAGTTATTAATTACAGAATATGAAGCATTAATAGAAGTGGAACATCAGAATCAAATCGTTCTCCCGTTCCGTTATCACGAGAACGAGATGGCTCTTATAAAGCAGAACGATAGTAGCCACTATTTTGTTAGTGAAACGCTTATAGAGTTTGAGCAGTTACAAGCCGAGATTGCTGACGACACGGAAGCTATTATCCTTTTAGGGTATGGGAGTGGGTTGTTTCATGGCAACCTGCTAAAACACTATCATATTTTGACGATTGACCCACTTGATCTACCCGAAAATGTTAAAGGTGAGGCAGTATTATCTTCTAATGCATCGAAGGAACATTACAAAGAGTTGTTACAGTCAAAGTTTCAGTCCTTTATTGGTTTAAAAACAGAGGTCATCAAACATCCTTATTATGAAGATACAGAAGAATTAATAGATCTTTTAAAATTAGTGCGAAATTACTTAAGCGAAAGCCGAATTGATTTAACGACACGTAAAGTGTATACGGAGAGCTGGTATCAAGAATCATTTCAAAATGCGAACTACCTGAACCAGCATTCAGATCGTCTTTTCAACATCGATTGTCTTAAACATAAATATAAAGGAAGCCATGCGCTGATGATTGCAGGGGGTCCTTCACTAGAAGATGCAATCCCTTATCTTCAACAGGCTCAGCATGCTTACTATATCATTGCAATCGGTCAGACAGTCAAAGTTCTACTTGAGAATGAAATCCGACCGGACTTTGTCATATCGATTGACGCTGGTGAAGCTAACGCTCATTTCTTCAACGATATTGAAATTGATGTACCACTTGTCTATTCGTTACAAGTGAATCATCAGATTCCACAACGAGCAAAGGGATTACTTGTTCCTTATGCTGATGCCAAGATTACACAAGATTTGCTACCCTATACAAAAACAGTTTTCAGTACGTACCCTACGGTGGCGTTAGCAGCGGTTGCATTTGCGAACTATTTGGACTTTGATTCAATTGGATTGATCGGACAAGATTTAGCATTGCGAGAAGGTGAATATTATAGTGCTTCGGTCAAACAAGCTTCTTCAAACGATGGTCAGTTCACTAAAACGTTATATGACGTACCATTGAATAGTGGTGAGATGGGGAAAACCACACCGATCTTATTTGGGTTTTTAACTAGTTACCAAGTATTAATCAATTCACAGCTCGGATTAAAAGAAAAACTAGTCAACTATTCAGAGAAAGGTGCTCGAATTGAGGGAGTTTCGTATCAATCCCTTGAAACGCTCCACACCACACCGATTCAAAAACAGAAACTTAAACAAGTTAGAGAATCAGAATTGAATGTCCCAATTGAACATGTACAACAATTACTTGATAGTGTGAGCGAAAGATTGCAAATGCTTGAAAAACGATTGCGTCGCGTTATGAATCAAAAAGCGGTAACCATTGATGAGTTTGAAAAAATGCTACGTGATTGGGATGCGATGATTGAAGCACCATCTTTCCGCACACATATCATGCCACTTCAATTGGTCAATTTATTAATCATTCAAAATAAAATTAAATTCCATAATCGATATAATCGGACGAGTGCATTACGTCTTTCGATTTTGTCGCGAATGTTTGAGTCGATTCAAGAACTACAAACTCAACTTTACACGATAAAACAAGCGTGTGCAGAAACCATTAAATAATAAGTGTCGCCAATAATATATTTATTAGACATTGTGCATGAGAGAGGAAGTATATAAGCATGTTTACAAATCAGACAATTTTAGTCACGGGTGGTACAGGATCTTTTGGGAAAAAATTCATCTCCGCCGTATTAAAACAAAATGTAAAAAAAGTCATCGTATTTAGTCGCGATGAACTAAAACAATATGAAATGGCACAAGAATTTACAGATCCCCGCATTCGTTTCTTCATTGGGGATGTTCGTGATAAGGAGCGCCTTTATCGTGCATTTGACGGGGTGGATATTGTCATTCATGCTGCGGCGCTCAAACATGTCGGAGCTTGTGAGTATAATCCATTCGAGGCCGTAAAAACAAATATTCATGGTGCTCAAAATATTATTGAAGCGGCTATTGATCGTGGTGTCAAGAAAGTTATCGCACTAAGTACGGATAAGGCTGCAAGTCCAATCAACTTGTATGGTGCAACTAAATTGGCATCTGATAAATTATTTGTAGCTGGTAACTCGTATGCAGGAGACAAAGACACACGATTTGCTGTCGTCCGATACGGTAACGTCGTCGGAAGCCGAGGTAGCGTTGTACCATTTTTCAAAAAGTTGAAGCAAGACGGAGCAACGGTCATTCCAGTGACCGATGATCGGATGACTCGCTTTTGGATCACATTAGACCAAGGTGTCCAGTTTGTTATCGATAGTTTGACACGTATGAACGGTGGAGAAATTTTTATTCCGAAAATCCCAAGTATGTCGATTCTTGACTTGGCTGAGGCGATTGCTCCGGAGTGCGACATCAAAATTGTGGGGATTCGTCCTGGTGAAAAGTTACATGAGGCGATGATTACGGAAGATGATGCGCGACACACGCTAGAGTACGACGATTATTTTGTCATTCAACCTGAGTTCCCTTGGTGGAGTGCAGAGTATTCAAATGGTGGAAAATCGTTACCAGAAGGGTTTACATACGTCAGTAATGTAAACAATCAGTGGTTATCGGTCGATGAATTAAGAGAGTTAGTGAAGTGAGGAAGACGGCATAGTCATTTTTTGATGAGAGGGAGTTTAGATTGATTGATCAACCTGTACGAAATACGTTCCTGCCCTATGGCAGACAATGGATTGATGAAGAAGATATTCAAGCTGTGGTCGATACGTTACGAGGTGACTTTTTAACAACTGGTCCTGCTGTTGATGAGTTTGAACAAGCAATCGCTCAGTATGTTGGAGCTCGATATGCTGTCTCCTTTTCTAATGGGACGGCCGCCCTACACGGTGCCTGTTTTGCAGCAGGAATTGGTGAGGGTGATGAAGTCATCACCACCCCTATGACATTTGCAGCTAGTGCGAATTGTGTTCTTTATCAAAAAGGAACACCTGTGTTTGCTGACATTGATCCAACGACGTATAACTTAGACCCGAATGCGATTGAAAAAGCCATCACTCCACGCACAAAAGCCATCATCCCTGTCCACTTTACCGGTCAACCTGCAGCGATGCAGGAGATTCATCGAATTGCCGAACAACATGATTTAGTCGTCATTGAAGATGCGGCTCATGCGTTAGGTGCCACCTATCAAGGGAAACGAATCGGTGCGTTAAGTGATATGACGATGTTTAGTTTTCATCCTGTTAAACATATTACTTCCGGTGAAGGTGGAATCATCACGACAAATGATGAAGTGTACTATCGTAAATTATTACAATTCCGGACCCATGGAATTACAAAAAGTGCTGAACAGTTAGTTGATCACCATGGTCCTTGGTACTACGAAATGCAGTTTTTGGGTTTCAATTATCGAATGACAGATATTCAAGCTGTCCTTGGAACAAGCCAATTGAAGAAGATTGGACGATTTATTGAGTTACGAAAACACTATGTTTCTTTATATAATGAGGCTTTTCGCGAGTTATCTGAAATTACGATACCGCATCAAGATGAAAGTGGAGAGTCAAGCTGGCACTTATATATCATTCGCTTAAATCAAAACCGGTTAAATGGTTCACGAAAAGAACTGTTTGAGGCCTTATTGAATGAAAACATTGGAGTCAACGTCCACTATATTCCTGTTCATTGGATGCCATATTATCAAGAGCTGGGGTATGAAAAAGGGATTTGTCCACACGCGGAGACGCTATACGAAAATATCATTACACTTCCTCTATTTCCTGCGATGACTGAGGAAGATGTGTACGATGTGATCGATGCGGTGAAAAAAGTGTTAAAACGATATGGGAAGTGAAAAATGGCTATGAAAACGGTGGCGATTATTCAAGCACGAATGGGCTCAACAAGGCTTCCTGGGAAAGTATTGATGAAACTTCAAAACCGTACGGTGCTTGACCATGTTATTACTCGAGTCAAACAAGCAAAATTGATTGATGAAATCATCGTAGCAACGACAACGTTGAGTGAAGACGATGCATTGTCGGAGGAAGCAAAGCGATATGGTGTTCGTGTGTATCGAGGAAGTTCAGCTAACGTACTGAGTCGTTACTATGAGGCAGCTAGAGAAGCAAAGGCTGATGTAGTGATTCGAATCACTTCAGATTGTCCTTTGATAGATCCTTTCATTATCGATCATGTGATTCAACAATACCATGACACAACAAACCATCTTGTGACAAATGTAGGGACCAAGCCAAGTGAGCGAACGTTTCCAAGAGGTCTAGATGTAGAAGTGTTTTCATTTGAATCCCTCTTTGCTGCTTATCATCATGCAACAAAAGATTATGAGCAGGAACATGTCACCCCGTTAATATATGAACAGCATCAACACAAAGTATCTTGTTATGACAACGAAACAAACTATTCTCAGCATCGGTGGACGTTGGATACACCAGAAGATTTGAAATTGATTTCTGAGATTTATAGTCGTCTTTACAAGGGGCAACATGACTTTTATTTAGAAGACATTATTCAGTTATTTGAGAATGAGCCTCAATTAATTGAAATCAATAAGCATGTTGAACAAAAAGTAATTAGATAAGAAGGTACAAATTATGAAAGTCATGATTTTTACGGAAGGTGGAAAAAGGACAGGATTTGGACACCTGACAAGGTGTATCGCTTTGTATGATGAAGTACACCGCAGAGGTATAGAAGTTGAGTTAATTGTTCAAAGTGATGCAGATTTGAAAGACTTGGTTGGGAACCGCTGTTGTAAGATTATCAACTGGTACGCCATCGATTCTTTGTCTAAAGTCATTCAAGCTGATGTGTACTGTATCGTTGATTCCTACATTGCTTCGAAGGATCTGTATCAAGTCATAGTTGACCGTTCAAAATCAGCCATCTTCTTAGATGATACAAATCGTCTTCACTACCCTGAAGGAATTGTAGTGCATCCTTCACTATGTGTGAACGATGCACCTCCTGGAAGTTTAGCTGGACCAGAATACATTATTTTACGAGAAGCGTTTCGAGAAAAGGTGCACCCTTTTATCCGACAAGATGTAACTAATGTCTTGATTACTGTTGGTGGTACGTTACAACCTTCTCTTATCGAATCTATTGTCCACCTCATCTGCTCCAGTTATCCAGAAATCACATTTCATATTTTAATTGGAGATAATTACGATCCTGTCCTTGAACGATTGCTACTATCGGTGTCTAATATTATCCTACATCGATACGTACCAAGTCATGAAATGAAACGATTGATGTCATGTTCAGACTTAGTGCTCACTGCTGCTGGGCAAACTATCTATGAATTAATTCTCTCAGGAGTCCCATTCATTCCAATAAAAATTGCTGAAAATCAAGCTCGGAACATGAATGCGTTACGAGAAAAAAATATAATTTTTTCAAACGTAACATGGGAATCTTCAACGTTTGCTCAAGATTTACAGACTGAGTTTAAAAGAATGCTCCCAATGCATATTCGAACTAAGCAAACGATGAGTTATGATGGACTATTGGATGGAAACGGTCCTCTTCGAATCATTGATTCGTTGCTTTATAACAAAGGAAATAATTTGTTTTTAAGAAAAGCAACGCTACAAGATTCTCGTCAAGTTTTTGAACTATCCAACCAGAAATATGTTCGTAAGTATTCAATCAATCAAAAGTCAATTTTATGGGAAACACATCAAGATTGGTACAAAAAAGTTTTATCGTCGAAACAATATCTTTTTTTGATTGTGACGGATCATTCGAATCAAGTATTAGGTCAAATTCGATACGAACGAATAACTAACCATGCGGTCATTAGTATCAGCTTATCGGAAAGATTGATAGGAAAAAAAGTCAGTCAACCACTGATTCAACAAAGTCTAATGATGGTTCAACAAGTTTTGAAAGATGTTCGTGAGATAAAAGCCTATATTTCAAATGAAAACATTGCATCGAAGAAGGCGTTCGAAAGAGTAGGCTTTGAGATGAAAGCTCACGAAGATGATAATAAACTACTCACATACATATATAAAATGGAATAAAGGTGACACTTCATGAATCTTTCGAAACAAGTATTTATCATTGCCGAACTATCTGCTAATCATGGCAGTAGTATTGAAATCGCAAAACAGACAATGAATGCAGCGAAAAAAGCAGGTGCTGATGCGATTAAAATTCAAACATATACACCTGACACCATTACAATCGATAGTCGTAAAGAGTACTTTCAACTAACGCAAGGTACAATCTGGGATGGTCGCACACTTTATGACTTGTACCAAGAGGCCTATACACCGTGGGAGTGGCATAAAGAGTTGATGAACTATGCAAAAGAGTTGGATATCATTTGTTTTTCAAGTCCTTTCGACCCTACTGCTGTGGATTTATTAGAAAGCTTACAGGTACCTGCGTACAAAATTGCTTCATTTGAAATCACTGATTTACCACTCATTGAATATGTTGCCTCAAAGAATAAACCAATCATCATCTCAACTGGAATTGCAACGCTTCAAGAAATCGAAGATGCGGTATCCATCTGTCGTAAAGTCGGAAACGAACAAATCATACTATTGAAATGTACGTCAGCCTATCCGGCCAAAATTGAGGATGCGAATCTTTTAACGATGCAAAACATGAAAGAAACCTTTGGTGTCGAAGTTGGGTTATCGGATCACACGCTTGGAATCACTGCACCGATTGTGTCTGTTGCATTAGGGGCGAAAGTGATTGAAAAACATTTTATTTTAGATAAAACAATTGGAGGTCCGGATGCTAGTTTTTCCTTAGAGCCTCATGAGTTTAAAGCGATGGTCAATGCTGTACGAGAAGCGGAACAAGCATTAGGGCGCGTCGATTATCAATTAAACGAGAAAAAAGTGAAAAACCGTGAGTTTGCACGTTCGTTGTTTGTCGTGAAAGATATTCAAGCTGGGGAAATCTTTACGACTGAACATGTCAGATCAATTCGTCCGGGACATGGATTGGCTCCGAAACATATCGATTCCATTCTTGGTAAAGTTGCAAGGAAAGACATTGAGCGTGGAACACCAATGAGTTGGGATTTGATTAAGTAAATAAAGTGATTGCCAAGGCAACGGATTACGTTGCCTCTTTATTATGTGTGAGAAAGAAGAAGAAACTTAAGGAAAAAGTATTTTGACCGATATAAGAAATGAGACCATAACATGTGAGGGAGTAGAAGACTATGAATCCGACCATTTCTGAAGTCAGACTTCACTTGCCTTCTTCTATATTACCGTATGAGCAAACTAAAAATGTGTTTGTTGAAGCCAATCAAGCTCAACTCGCCGATGAAGGTATTGTAATTCTTCCGACGCCTCAACACATTACAAAGTTAGAGGCAGCGGTCGAGAAGGCGAATCAAGTCCTTGAACAGCAACGTACCGGTTTGAAATTTATGAAACACGAAAAACTGAATGATTACTATATTCAAATCGTCGATGCGAACAATGAAGTAATCCGTGAAATTCCAAGTAAAAAATCAATGGATTTCTTTGCGGCTTTCATGGAATTTAATCATTTATTCGACGAGCGGATCTAAAAAAGGAGTGGACATATGACATCACCAATTCGATTTGGCGGATTAGCAAGTGGAATCGATACCGATAGTATCATTAAACAAATGATGCAAGCAGAGCGAATTCCAGTAGATCGTTTAGAACAGAAAAAGCAATTGACCGAATGGCGGCGTGACTCTTATCGTGAGGTCAACCGTTCACTGTTAGCATTACGAAACAGTGCGGTCGATATGATGTTCAGTCGAAACTATTACGCTAAAACGGCTTCATCCTCTGATGAATCGCGTGTATCTGTCGTTGCAGGTCCATCAAGTGGAAATGCTTCGCTTACTATCAATTCTGCGACGTTGGCCACCTCGGCTTCTCATGTGGCAGTGGCAAATGGTGGAGGCATCACAAATGACACGGCAGTGTCGACACTCGGGTTAGAAGTAGGTATTCGGAAACAAACGTTAACTGCGGGAACAACAGAACTCACAGTGAAACCGTTACCGAATAATCCGCCAACTTTTACGGATAAAGATGGTAATGCGATTACGTTAGCTCATACGTATGATGCGGCAACAGGGAAAATCACCTTCGATAGTGGCGTGACAATCCCTGAAGGTGCACAAGTCGTGTATGAAGCCGGCTATCAAGTTCGTTTCCGTAACGAAGACGGTGGAGCTTTACAGACAGTATACGTTGATGAGAATGCTAAGTTTAAAGATCTCGTCACCGCGTTGAATGGTACGAAGACGGGGATTAGTGCATTCTTTGATCAAACTTCAGGGCAGATTTCATTAACGCGTAAAGATACGGGCGTGAAATCGGTAATCGAATTTGAAGGTACTGCAGCTAAAGCGCTATTTGGTTTAAATGGTTCCGTAGCAGGGACAAACGCCTCTGTGGATGTAAACGGTATTACGTTGACCCAAAGTTCAAACACATTTACGATTGATAATATGACCATTACATTGAAGTCCTCATTCAATGATGGAACAAAAGTGAATTTATCCTCTGCAACAGATACTCAAAAAATCTTTGACGGAATCAAAGGGTTCGTTGATAAATACAATGAAACCATCGACCTCATGAACAAAAAGACACGGGAAGAACGATTCCGTTCGTTTTCACCGTTGACTCAAGCTCAACGTGATGAGTTATCTGAAGACGAAATCAAGAAGTGGGAAGAAAAAGCGATGAGCGGTATGCTCCGCGGTGATACAATTTTACGTGGAACCATGGACAACCTTCGTAGTAAGTGGTCGAGCGCTACAGCTGCGACGAATGACCTTGAGATGTCGCGTCTGTACCAAATCGGTCTTTCAACTGGAGCAGATTTCACCAATGGTGGTAAAATCGAACTCGACGAAGAGAAGCTAAAAGCGGCTATTGAAAAAGATCCGGAGCAAGTATATCAGTTGTTTACAAATGCTGAAACTGGATTATTGCCACAAATCCGAGATGCTGCCAAAGATTCGCGCGATACGATTACACGAATCGCTGGAGCGGAAGGTTCTGGCGCACAAACCCATTCGATGGGGAAAGAAATGACCGATATTGATTCGCGTATCAAGCGGTTAAATGATTTACTCATCGATAAAGAAAACGCCTATTACCGTCGTTTCACAGCGATGGAAACAGCGATGAACCAAGCGAATGCTCAAGCGGCGTCGCTGTCACAGTTTTTAGGCGGAGGCATGTAAGAGGAGGAGTTTAAATGGTAGCCAATCCATATGCAGCATATCAAAACAATGCGGTCACGACCGCGAACCCACAGGAACTGACGCTTATGCTTTATGACGGGGCGCTCAAGTTCATGCGCCTCGCCAAGCTTGCAATCGACCAGGGGAATCCTGATTTAAAGAACGTCAATATTCAAAAGACGCAAGCAATCTTTCGGGAACTTCGTCTCACACTCAACAAAGATGTCGCCATCTCGGCGAACTTGGACTCGCTCTATGACTACATGTGGCGTCGGCTCGTCGATGCGAACGTCAAGAACGATACAACCATCCTCGACGAAGTGCTCGACTTCACAACGGAACTCCGTGACACGTGGAAGGAAGCGATGAAACTCGCGAAGCAGTCATGAGACCGATTGATGAAATCATCTTAAAGACACAGCGCTTAAAAGAGTTGCTCGCACAAGTTCCGGAAGAACCGACGTATGATACATGGATGGAACAGATTCATGAGCTCTTGGACGATCGGGAACAGTTGCTCGCAGCACACGGTCCCGATCTGGAGAAAGCCGATCAGACGGTCCTCAGGCAACTCGTCGACGACAGTCAAAAGATTTCTCGTCTCATTGAAGCCGAACATCAGCGCCTCGGGATGACGCTCGGGACGGCCCGGATGGAGCGGAAGACGGTCAAGTCCTACGTCGATCCATATGAGGACGTCGATTCCAACTTTTCCGGTCTATTTGACCAACAGACATAACAAAAGCTCGAAGGCGCATGCCTTCGAGTTTTTGTGTTAAGAGGTGTTGACTTGGCGTCGCATCCGGATGATGAAATAAGAAAAGGTAAACAAGATGAGACCACTTACCGTAAAGTTCAAGTAGAGACGTGCAGCATCGTGAAGTGATGTGATTGGCGTAGCTCCACCGAACCAAAGGAGTGGCAGAATCGTCACGTGCATGATGCTCCAGTGAATGAAAATCTGCTTTTTGAACGACCAATGTCGAACTTCGTAAATGACACTCGTGAGCCCGAGAAAGAAGGCGACCCCGGCATAAACGAGCATAGCGTGTACAGCGTCTGTATTTCCTGACCAGCTTTGATAGAGGGCGAGTATGGCGAATGGTAGAGACCAGATGAGACTCCGTATGATTCCTTTTTTCAATAATTGCATATGAATCTTCCTTTCATCGCATCGTTGTATATGTATACGTGTAGGGGAGGGAAAAGTTTCATCTGCAGAGTAGGGGTGAAATGACGTCTGTTTTCCGCTATAATCGGGTAAATATCAATGTAGCCGTTGCTTCTTTTCTGGAAAGAGGAGGGAAACGAGATGCGTGAGAAAGAGTCCAAATCGGTATCGTCACGGAAACGCCGTTATTTCGTCTATGGTCCAGAGGGAGCGTACGATGAATATGTGGAGCGGGACCCGAAACTCGAGGCTTATGTCGAAGAAGATACGCCGTTTGAGGATCGTCCCGACCCATACGAGGAAGAAGAGCTGAAATCAAGAGGATAAGTATACAAGTCAAGGTCCGAATATGGACCTTGGCTTTTATTTTCCCTTGAATTTTTTCTTTTCACGGTATGGATTGCCAATTCGTTATTTTCGTCTTAACTACATTGCTTGGATTATGAAAAGGGAGAGATGAAGATGAATATGAAACGATTTGGCTTACTGGTGGCGGTACCACTCTTACTACTCGTCGGATGTGGAGAAGCAGATGAACTGAAGACGACGGCGACGGATACGGAAGAAGTGGCAGAGATGGAAGCGAGTGCGCCTGAGGAATCGACTAGTGAGAACGAAGACATTCAGGAGAGTGAACTCGGCACAAACAAGATCTATATGAAAAACAAAGCACTCACCATCACGGAGACGATGGGACCGATTCAGTTCGCCATCGACAAGGTACAGACGTCACGCCTCACGGTCGCGGAAGCTTATAGCGACTCATTCGATGGACAAGAAGAGGTGACGGTCGTCGCGATGAACATGATTGTTGAGAACACGGTCGACGAGACGATGAGCTTCCATCCGAACCAGGCGACACTCGTGACGAGCACAGGGGAGCAAGTCTCTTCTGACTTATGGTTCTCGGATGACGTTGGTGGAGAATTTTTAGGAAAAGTGAAGAAGGAAGGAAATGTTCTCTTCTTCGTCAAAGCAAAACCAGAAGAGTTGACTGATTTGAAGGTCGTCATCGACGGCCCGTTTGATGAGCAGTTCGATAAAGTGGCAGAAGAACGCTATGAATACACAATCGATGTATCGAAATAAAAGGTGGCGTGCCGATATAACTCGGCACGCCCTATTTATCTAGTCTAAACCCGAGCGGTAGAGGATAATCAAGATATTTCATCTTGTAGGAGGTCTACCATGAATAACGTCTCTCTACTCAAATACGACCAACAGCTCCATTATGAATGATCGAGTCACGTCATCGAAGAAACGGATGATTATGTGTTGTTGTATGCGGGATCTGGGCGAACGCTCCAGCATCATACGCGAGGTGCTTGTTATACATACGATTCGCATTCCCTCGAGTGCTTCATGCGACATGAAGGATTCACTCGATTTAAAGCATGATGGGACGATGCGTTGGTACTCCAATATCGGACTTCCGCCGACCATGATCGACGAAGCGATTCATTTTGTTGATTTGGATCTAGACTTTGTTGCAGTACAACCAGATGAGTGGCGTCTTGTCGACGAAGAAGAGTTCGAGATTAATCAAGAGCGTTACGATTATCCAGATGCGTTAATCTCTTACGTCTGGCAGACCGTTTGTGAGGTGAAACACCGGATTCAATATCGACAATTCCCGTTTGATGGTTCGTTCGAGCGACGTCTCCTCGAACTTTCTCAATCAAAGACGTCTCACTTCCGTTGATGTGGCAACGGGATCGACAACACGTCCCAGTCGCTTCCGGCAAATAGCTTCGACAGATAGACAATCTGCCCAACATGGTACCCGTAATGCGACACTTGACGTTCAATCGCATCAATCACGGAATGGGCCTCCCCGCGAATGATCACGTTTTTCCCTAAGTCATCCGGTGCCAGATCGGCTAAGACGTCATCCAACAGTTGCCATCGCTCGTCCCACACGCGCATGAGGTCTTCACGGGACAGTTGCTGGTCCTCGAACTCGGCATCCCGATTACGGTCCGGTTTCTCGCCGTCCGTCGTCAAGAAATCGGTCCAGCGTGACTTCATATTGTTCGCCATGTGCTGAATGATCAGGGCGAGGGAGAGTGTATCCGGTGCAAGCGCCTTATGAAGATCCTCGTCACTCACTTGGACGAGTGCGCGCTCGGCGAGTTGTTTCTGACTTTTGAACGTAGCACGGACGGTGTCGAGATATTGCGTTTCAAACATAAATAACATCCTCCTTTTCATATGTATCCATTTTGACTATACCCCACATTCATCCCGGCCAAAAACTATATTAATATTATAAAATAGGCGTTATACTAGTCTTATCGCGCAAGACGCCACCGCGTAGTCGGCATGAGGGTGCCTTGTTTTGGTTTTCACGTGAGTCATGTCGCGTGGTCTCTTTTCGGTTTGAAGGTTCACCCATCAATTGTCCCGATTGCGTTTGTCCGTGAGTGGATGAGCGCGATTTTTTTATGCAAAAAGTGTGAGACACGAGGTCCCGCACTTCTGATTACGCATGCTCCAACCGAAACTCTTCCCAATGATCGCGGGCCTGATTCCGGATCCGCTCCGATACTTCCTTACTGCTTAAGAGAATCCCATACCAGCGACGTGCGTCCTCGTAGTAGTCGAGCGCGGCCGACAAGTCGGCAATGCGCAACATGAGCTGGTCGTAAGGTAATCCGGTCCGAATCGGGTCCGTATACGCTTCTTGCACCTCATTGTATTTATCGAGCGTCCGCTGCATCCATTCCTTCTCAGATGCCACATCCCCAATCAACCGGTACATCCAGACAATCCGCATCCCGAGCATGGCGACGACAGATGGTTTTTGTCCGCTCAATTGGGCCGTCATGACGGCGAACTTATAGAGAAGGATGACGTGCTCATATGAGCGGTCACCTTTCAACACATTCGGATTCACTTGATTGAAGTAGTTCGTCTCAAGTGATTCCCGGTTATGTTTGCGCACCTTGTCGAACGAGTCGTGGAAAACGAGGTGACAATGTTCACAGACGGTCGGCTCGTATAAATACGGGTTCGGTCCATCATATGTTGTGTAGCCATCTTTTTCTACCTCGAGCGGTCGGATATGACGTGATAAGACGCGATTCGCCTTACTTTCCTGTAAACAATACGGACATTTAACTTTCTTCAAAAATAAATGCTCTGCCATCTCGACACCTCACACATAGACGTTGACGAGCAGTCCGCGAATCTCACCGACCTGGTCGAGTAGGGAGAGGCGAGATGCTTCTCCTGAGATGACCTGATCCGTCAGCGCGAGGAGTTTTTGGTCGACTTGTTCGACGACCTTATAAATCTTCGCGCGACCGCGGCGATTGAATCCGCGTTTGTCCTCGAGACGGAGTGCCGCGTCAACGGCCTCTTTCATAAAGTCTTTAATCAATTGTTTGTATTCGGCGAGCGCCTCGACGGTCTGACTTTCGGCTAGGAGTTCTCCTTGTTCATGAATCGCGGCGATTTGACGCTGGAAGCGTTCATGTTCTCGGTCTTCTCGCTTTTGACCAATCACGTTTTGGAAGGAGACGCCGGGTTCGACTTCGGGGCGCTTTGCCTTGCTTGAGCCGAGGAGCGATTGCGTCTCCATGATGCGACGAATGTCCATATGGGCAACCGTCCTTTCTTTAGGTTGTTAGTTCAATAATTGTAACACGCCTTGTGGTAAAGCGTTTGATTGGGCAATCATTGCCATCCCGGACTGATTCAAGATGTTTAGACGGGCGAAGTCCATCATTTCACGGGCCATATCGGCATCACGGATCCGTGACTCAGATGCCGTTAAGTTTTCAGAACCGATGGCGACGACGCTGACGTTCGCCTCGAGTCGGTTTTGGATGGCACCGAGTTTCGAACGTTCGAGTGACACTTTGTTGATGGCTGCATCAAATTTCGAAATGGCATCCCCTGCGTCCGCCGGTGTCAACACGCTGAGTGCATAATACGTTTCAGTAGGTGTCACCTGATCATTGTCGTGATCGACGGGAGGAAGCTCTCCACCACCTGCTGTCGCTGTCGTGATGTCAAGCGCATGCGCTCGCATATCTTGTACATTTAAGATGACGGCTTCGTTGTTACCGGCACCGATTTGGAAAAATAACGTACTCTTTCCTTCTTTGTATTCCCCGTTCATGATCTTCTTCGAGTTGAATTCGGTCGTCTCCGCAATCCGCGTCACTTCTGCAGTCAACGCGTTAATTTCTTCCTGAACGGCTTTGGCGTCGTCCTCACTAAGCGTCCCATTCGCTGCTTGGACGGACAATTCGCGCATGCGCTGGAGAAGGGAATGAGTCTCATTCATTCCACCTTCGAGCGTCTGTGTAAGGGAAATGCTATCGAGCGTGTTGCGTTCTGCCATTGAGAGGGAGTCGAGGCGCATCCGCATCTTTTCAGAGATGGCGAGACCGGCTGCATCATCAGACGCTTTATTGATTCGAATTCCGCTCGAGAGGCGGTCCATCGTTTTTTTCATCGATGCCTGATTCAAAGAAAGAGATGTATATGCTTTTAAGGCTTGTACGTTATTGGTAATTTTCATAGCGGTTTCCTCCATTCGGGACAGGTTGTGTCTTGGCACGCGCCATCGCTTCGCTCCACGTTTGATCGAGATCGCTCGCGAGCGTATGTAGTTCGGCGATTTTTTCTTTATCCTGATCGATAATTGCTTCGACGCTTGCGTTTGCCATGTAGAGATAAATCTCATCGAGTTGAGCAGCAATAATCCCGCCACCGTCATGAAGTCCTTGGTGAAGTTTGACCAATAGCTCCCGGGCTTGGCGAAGGTGCCGGTTCCGTTCGGCAATTGTTGAGTCTTGTGCATTTTTGTAGTGATAGACGAGTGCGTGAAGCATTGCCTGTGTCAATTCCTCCGGTCTCATTTCATATAGTTGCGTTGAATTCATTTTTGTTCTCCTTTGATTGAATCAAGTTCCTCTATTAACAACAACACTTCTGCCATCACGTCATAAAGTTGGGGTGGGATGGCGTCCCCTAAGTCAAGATCGAGCAGATGGCCGAGTAGGGAATGATCGTTCTCGACCGCGACCCCCCGGGCACGTGCTTCTTGTAGAATTTTTTCAGCGACGGCGCCTGTCCCGCGGGCGACGACGACGGGCGCTTTGTCTGTCGTTTCATCATAGCGGACGACCGCGGCCGTCTTTCGTTTCGTCAAATCCATGCGTTGATACATCGGGACCTCCTAAATTCTAAAGTCATAACCGGTCGTCGGTGCTACCGTAGGTTCATCGATAACACGCTCCGTTTTCGTGAGTGGTTTGAACTGGGTCGTCACACTCTTATATCCAATCGTCTCGAGCGTCTGTTCGATCTTCCCGAGAAGGGGACGAGCGAGTTGTTCAACCGTCGAATCGTCGTGCTCGAGTGTGAGTCGGAGGTTTCTGTCCTTCGCCTCGAGCTTGATCCCGATCTCTCCAAGGCGAGGGGTATCTAAACGAATGTAGAGGACACTGTTTTCCCAGTCGACGACGTCACCGGATTCCCGGTTTTGGATATGGACATGGATCCCCGTGTCAATTTCCTGTACTTTTGCTGGTAAGGCGAATAAGAGCTGATGGAGCTGCCCCCCGTCGAGACGGTTGAGTGTCTGTTGGACTTGGAAGAACGAAGCGAGACGTTGTGCCTCGGGGTTTGTCGTATCTCCACGTACCGATAGAGCTGATGTCGGTGTATTGGACGTCGCTTGGGCAAGTTGTGCCTTCACCTGCACACGTTGCGCCACTTCCTGGACGTGTCGTCCGGATAACGTCGAATCGAGCTTGAGTGGGGCGACAGTCGGCATCTCGCCGGCGCGTGTCGCCCCGTGCGGAATATATTCGATACGTGCCTGGTTCGGCGCATAGCGGAAGTCATTCAGTGCCGCCCGGACCTCTTTGACGAGTGTCGCGCTCTCTTGTGGTTTCGTCGCGAGCAACGACAACGCGACGTCAAGTTTGGCCGTCATGGTGACCAGTTGTTTTTCTTGCGTCACGTCGGTATGAAGCAAAGCGTCCGTCTTTTGGACGAGTTGCGTTAGACGGGTTGAGACGGTCTCGAGGGCAGGACGTGCCGCATGCGGATTCGTCTCAATCAACGCGGCGACTTGTCCGAGTTGTTTCGTCACGGTCGCTTGCTCGCTTCGGAACGTGTTCGTCACGGTCGCGAGATGTGACGTCACTTCCTTCACCATTACTTGTTTCCCGTTGACTGGAGGGAGTGGCAACGCTTGGCGCGATTCAGATTCAATTGGACGCGGTGATGATGGTGGCGGTGTAAGGTCACGGATGACTCGGTCGATCGTCTCCGGTGTCGGTGTGACGCGTTCACTCACGGGACGTGACAGATTGACGAGCTCGACGTACCGCTCTTTTTGTGGGTAAGGAGCGTTCGTCGCCGGTGGTGTGATCTGTTGTCTCGCTTCATTCAAAGAAAGGATGGCAATCTCCCGAGCCATCTCCCTGGAAACGGCCTCAGTATCGAGCGTCTTCAAATGTAGGATGACGTCTCGCATGTCCCCTTTGAATGCCGTTTCGAGTAGACGCACAGTATCTTCATTCATCGGCAAGCGTCCAGATTGTAGCAGGCGGCTGACCGCGCTTCGTACTTCGGGCGGAAGGGAAGCGAGGAGTGTCTGGATCTTCGCGTCAAGCTTTGACGACGTGGACGCAGGTGGTGCGGATTCAAGTGTCTCTTCCTTTGGAGGAACGACGGTCGCCATCAAGACACCGTCCTGTTCAGCGAGCGTCACTTGGAACGGATTCGTCTTCGGGAGCCCGTCTTTAAATGTGACCTCGACTTCTTCCCCGTTGATCTTGACGATCGCTGAGTCGGGTCCTGTCTGTTTAACGAGCTCGGCCTTGTACGTCCGATTCGTCTGGATGCCTGGTAAGACCGAACTGACGGCGGTCGATTGGGCTTGAATTTGCATGTTTGTCACCTCGACCATAATATCGACCTCTTTTTAAAAAAATGAAGCGAAACAATAGAAAAAAACCTTCCGTCTTTTCGACGGAAGGCGTGTCAGGACTCGAGCACGGGGCTCGCGTTCAATTGTTGGAACCGAGCGACGAGTTCGCCTGTCGCTTTCAGTTGGTTCCGGAGGACGTACGGTGTTGCGTTCGTTTGGATTTGATGTCCATCGGTTGTGAGGACGAGGCCGTTTGGCTCACCCTCAATGTTCAGTATGTCTCGAATATGGGACCAGGCATACCATTCACAATCGTCTCGTTTTGGAGACTTCGTCGGGAAGAAGACGAGCCCGGTTGTCGGTTCAATCACGACAGGGACTTTCCCTTTTACGCCGGCGACGCGTTTGGCGATGAAGATTCTTTCCTCGATCGAGCTGTTGTACTGGCGGCAAGAAAGTTGCAACAACTGGTACGGCCGGAGCGGGGTTGAAATCTCGGTGCCATCCTCGAGAATGATCCGTGACTGCTTCATGATGTCAAAGCAAGGGAGAATCGCCACGGTTCGCTTTGTGATGCGATATTTTTCCTCAGAATAGTAGGAGCGCATACGCTGCACCATCCTCCTCGTATTAGATTTTCAGGATCGGCTAAAGACAAACGGCACAAACCTAAATCATCCCTTCAATGATATATCACAAAAAATGTAAATTCAACAACACAATATGAAAAGTAGGGAAATATAATTCCAATGAAAGCCAAATGACGAAACGTTTACAAATATTTGAGAAAGTATTTGTCACGCTTACAAGAAGGTGGTAAGATTAGCCGTAGAGGAAAACCCTCTGTATTCTCCAATGGTGAAAGGAATGGATTTACACATGGTAGGTAAAGTAAAATGGTTTAACTCAGAAAAAGGTTTTGGATTCATCGAAGTTGAAGGCGGCAAAGACGTGTTCGTACACTTCTCAGCAATCCAATCTGAAGGCTACAAATCACTTGACGAAGGTCAAGAAGTAGAGTTTGAAATCGTTGATGGCGAGCGTGGCCCACAAGCGGCTAACGTTGTAAAATTATAATTTCAAACCACGAAGCCGGCTCCCTTGGGAGTCGGCTTATTATTTTGTCTACATAATAAAAAAAGGTGTTTAAAAATGATTGGAATGGGTATTTTCTTTCTATACCTTCCGCTCGTTCTAGGAAATGTTGAATTCGGAACAAAATTGTCATTATTTTCTGATGATAACGTTTTCAAAAGCGGCGTTTTCGGGGTATAATATGAATGAGCCACCTGGTTCCACTTTCTTTTTTAAGAAATGAAGCAGGAGATTCCGTCTCGTTCGACGAATCATTGGTTCAAGCGGTAATTTTAAGGAGGAGTTCAGATGATTTATAACATTCGCGGCGAAAACATTGAGGTCACACCAGCAATCAAAGACTATGTCGAGAAAAAGCTGGAGAAGTTGACTCGGTATTTCACAACTCCTACGGATGCACAGACGGCTTATGTCAACTTGAAAGTGTATAACGAGAAACAAAAAGTGGAAGTGACGATCCCGATGCCGAACTTGTTGCTCCGTGCCGAGGACATGAACCTCGACATGTATGCAGCAATCGACCTCGTCGTCGATAAATTGGAACGTCAAATCCGTAAACACAAAACGAAACTCAACCGTAAAGGACGCGGAAAAGAAGGTGGCGTCGGCGAGTACTTCAAGTCTCTCGAAGGACCTGATGATGCACCGGTCGTCTATGATGAGGACGAGGCAGAACTCGAACTCGTACGGACGAAACGCTTCACATTGAAACCGATGGACACGGAAGAGGCGATTCTTCAAATGGATATGCTCGGTCACAGCTTCTTCGTCTTCTCAGACGCAGAAACGGGCAACACAAACGTCGTCTACCGTCGTAAAGATGGGAAGTACGGCTTGATCGAACCTGAATAATAAACTTGACTATACACGGCCTCCCGGCTTCGGGGGGTCGTTTCCTTTTGCCTTTCCTTGAAAGGTGGCACCACTTCGGTTAAACTGTACATTAGGGAAAAAACATGCATTTTTTAGTGAGTGCAGAGGAGATATGAGTATGGCGAACTTTTTGAAAGAGTTATTTGCTCCACAGAAACGAATGTTGAAAAAAGCAGAGAAAGCGGCCGACTTGATCGAGTCGTTCGCCGAACCAATCAAAGCATTGTCTGACGAACAGCTTCAGGCGAAGACGGAAGAGTTCCGGGAGCGTCTGGCGAAAGGCGAGACACTTGACGACCTCTTGCCGGAGGCGTTCGCGGTCTGTCGTGAAGCATCAGAGCGTGTGCTCGGTATGCGTCACTACCGTGTTCAACTCATCGGGGGTTACGTGCTCCATAACGGCGACATCGCCGAAATGAAAACCGGTGAAGGGAAGACGCTCGTCGCGACACTTCCAGTCTACTTGAACGCGCTCACTGGCCGTGGCGTACACGTCGTAACGGTCAACGAATATTTGGCGAAACGAGATAAAGAACTCATGGAGCCGCTCTATTTCGCACTCGGTCTTTCGGTCGGCCTCAACGTGTCGAACATGGACCGTGTCGAGAAACAGGCGGCCTATAACTGTGATATCACGTACTCGACGAACAACGAGCTCGGGTTCGACTACCTCCGTGACAACATGGTCCTTTATAAGGAAGACCGTGTCCAACGTGAGCTCTACTACACGATCGTCGATGAAGTCGACTCGATCCTCGTCGATGAGGCGCGTACTCCGCTCATCATCTCGGGATCGGCTCAAAAATCGACAGAACTCTACACACGCGCGGATGCGTTCGTCCGTACGTTAAAAGAGGAAGAAGATTATACGGTCGACATCAAGACGAAATCAGTCCTCTTGACGGACCAAGGGGTCGACCTCGCTGAGAAATTCTTCGGCATCGACAACTTGTTCGCCATCGAACACGTCGCGGTCAACCACCACGTCGGACTCGCACTACGTGCGAACGCGGTCATGCATCATGACATCGACTATATGGTTCGCGAAGGACAAGTCATGATTATCGACCAGTTCACGGGACGTGTCATGGATGGACGTCGCTACTCTGAAGGTCTTCACCAAGCGATCGAGGCGAAAGAAGGCGTCGAGATTCAACGTGAATCCATGACGCTCGCGACAATCACGTATCAAAACTACTTCCGGATGTATGAGAAGCTTGCTGGGATGACCGGTACAGCGAAGACGGAGGAAGAGGAGTTCCGTAATATTTACAATATGCAAGTTGTGACGATTCCGACGAACAAGCCGATCCTTCGGGACGACAAGTCGGACCTCATCTTCAAATCGATGGAAGGCAAGTTCAAATCCGTCGTTGAAGAAATTGCAACGGTTCATGCGACAGGTCAACCGATTCTTGTCGGTACGGTCGCTGTTGAAACGTCTGAATACTTGAGCAAGCTCTTGACGAAGAAAAAGATTCGTCACGATGTCTTGAATGCGAAGAACCATGCCCGTGAAGCGGAAATTATCGAGAACGCCGGACAAAAAGGTGCGGTCACGATTGCGACGAACATGGCCGGTCGTGGTACCGATATCAAACTTGGAGAAGGTGTCGTCGACCTTGGTGGTCTCTATATCATCGGGACAGAACGTCACGAGTCACGCCGAATCGATAATCAGCTCCGTGGTCGTTCAGGTCGTCAAGGGGACCCGGGTAAATCGCAGTTCTACTTGTCACTCGAAGATGAGCTCATGCGCCGCTTCGGGACGGATAGCCTCCAAAGCATGATGGAGCGTCTTGGAATGGATGACACACAACCGATTGAGAGCCGTATGGTATCAAAAGCGGTCGAGTCGGCTCAAAAACGTGTTGAAGGAAACAACTATGATGCACGTAAACAGCTTCTCGGTTACGACAACGTCATGGCTGACCAACGGAAAGTCATGTACAAAGACCGCGCCAGCATCCTTGAGAACGAGTCAGTCACGGATATCGTCCGCTCGATGATGGCCCAGACGGTCGAACTCGGTGTCTTACAATATACACCGATCGAACTCGTGCCAGAAGAATGGAACATCGACGAGCTTGCACATTGGGCAAACCAAACACTCGCACTCGAAAAAACAGTCGAAGGCAAAGACTTCTACGGTAAAGAGCGTGAAGAAATCGTCGAACTCCTCATGGAGCGCGTGAACGAGCAGTATGAAGCGAAGCGTGAACTCGCGCCACCTGAACGCTTTAACGAGTTCGAGAAGATTATCGTACTCCGTGCCGTCGACTCGCACTGGATGTCTCATATCGACCATATGGACCAGTTGCGCCAAGGGATTCACCTCCGCGCTTACGGACAGAACGATCCGCTTCGTGAGTACCAAGCGGAAGGGATCAACATGTTCGACGCGATGAATGCGGCGATCGCAGAAGAAGTGACAGGCTTCGTGCTTCGTGCCGAAGTCGGGGACAACCTCCGACGCGAGAAAGTCGTCGAAGAGGAAGTTGCCGTCTCTGGCAAGAGCGATGCGCCGGTCAAGAAGAAACCGGTCCGTCGTTCGAAAGAAGACAGCATTGGCCGGAACGACCCGTGCTGGTGTGGTTCTGGTAAGAAGTTCAAGAACTGTCACGGTAGACAACAGGCTTAATTATTGAAGAGGCGGGTCCGCTCGCCTCTTTCCTACGGAAAGGTGAATCACACTATGGAAATTTCAGATATTCGGAACGAACTAGAGGCGATGGCGAAACGCCTCGAGAATTACAGAGCATCGCTCAACTTGACAGAGAAAGAGGCACGTATCGCCGAGCTCGAGAACGAGATGACGTATCCTGACTTCTGGGACAACCAGGAGAAGGCTCAAAAAGTCATCGACGAATCGAACGGCCTCAAAGCGATGGTCGACAAGTATCAAGACCTCGCGACCCAACATGAGGACGGCGAAGTGACGCTCGAACTCATCAAGGAAGAGCCGGATGCAGAGATGCAAGAAGAGCTCGGAGAATCGATTCAAGCGCTCAAGAAAGAGTTTGATGACTTTGAACTTGAAATTCTATTGAACGGACCATACGATGCGAACAACGCCATCCTTGAATTGCACCCGGGTGCGGGCGGTACCGAGTCGCAGGACTGGGCATCGATGCTCCTTCGGATGTATCAACGTTTCGCGGATAAACAGGGCTGGAAAGTCGAGACGGTCGATTACCTCCCAGGAGAGGAAGCGGGCGTCAAGTCGGTCACGCTCCGCATCATCGGGCATAACGCATACGGCTACTTGAAAGCGGAAAAAGGGATTCACCGTTTAGTCCGCATCTCGCCGTTTGATTCGTCAGGTCGTCGTCACACGTCGTTCGTGTCATGTGACGTCATGCCGGAATTCGATGACGACATCGAGATCGAAGTACGGACAGAAGACCTCCGCATCGACACGTACCGCGCGTCAGGTGCTGGCGGACAGCACATTAACACGACGGACTCTGCCGTCCGAATCACGCACGTGCCGACAGGCGTCGTCGTCTCATGTCAGACAGAGCGTTCACAAATCAAGAACCGTGAGTCGGCAATGAAGATGTTGAAAGCGAAATTGTACCAACGCGAACTCGACGAGCAACAACGTAAACTCGATGAGATCCGTGGAGAGAAGACAGATATCGGTTGGGGTAGCCAAATCCGTTCATACGTCTTCCACCCGTACTCGATGGTTAAAGACCATCGGACGAACCACGAGGTCGGAAACACAAGTGGTGTCATGGACGGGGATGTCATGCCGTTTATCGATGCTTACCTTCGTAAAACAAATATGTGATGCATGTGGCTCAAAGACTCCCGTCTTTGGGCCACGTTGTCTGTAAAGGAGAATTTCTTTAATGAAGCAAATCGTCAAAGACTATCTGTATTTGTTGACGGGTTCGGTGTTCGTCGCCTCGGCCTTCAGCCTATTCCTGTTGCCGAACAACCTCGCATCGGGCGGGGTGAGTGGGATCTCGGTCATCACGTATGAACTGTTTGGCATCTCGCCAGGTGCGTTTCAGCTCGTGGCAAACGTACTACTCCTCATCGTCGGATGGGCAATCCTCGGACTCGGGTTCGGCGTGAAATCACTCGTCGGCTCCATTTTCTTGCCAGGTGTCATTCTTTTTTACGAGGCGATTGATGCCGGGGCTGCCGTGAACGACACGTTACTCGCTGCCATCTTCGGTGGAGTTGGCGTCGGTGTCGGGCTCGGTCTCATCTTCCGCGGACGCGCCTCGACGGGTGGGATGGACTTGATCGCACAGATCTTACATAAGTTCACGCACATCCCGCTCTATCTCTGTATCGCCATTCTCGACGGCATGGTCGTTTTGACCGCAGCTCTCACATTCTCGTTCTCGACTGGGCTTTATGCACTGATTGCACTATTTATCACGGTCAAAATGATCGACTTCGTCCAGCTTGGGTTCACACAGGACAAGATGGCGTATATTATCTCGGAGAAACGGGACTTCATCGTCCGGGCCGTCTTTGAGGAACTCGATCGCGGTGCGACGGAGATTCAGGCGATCGGGGCGTACTCACGTCTGGACCGTCCGATGCTCATGATTGTCGTCCGTCAGAGTGAAGTGAGCCGACTGAAAGAAATCATTCGTCGGATCGACCCGGAAGCGTTCCTCGTCTTTAGCGAGGCACACGAGGTACTTGGACAAGGGTTTACGTCAGATAAGCGTTATATCAACGTGCCGTAAGTTGTGGAATCTTTGTGTACTTTTCGTGAGATTAGGTTAGAAAGGATACGTTTACGGCTATAATGGTAAATGTAGGTGATTTCTACAACTTAGGAGGGGAACGCGGTTATGAAAAAATGGATGATGGCCATTGGCCTCGGCGCCATGTTGACGCTCGGAGCATGTGGCGGTGGTGAAGAAGAAGGAACGTCGAGCGACGGGGATACGGGCTCGAACACAGCATCGATTGATGCAGAAGCGGTCTTCGCGCAAAACTGTGCAGCGTGTCACGGTGCGAACCTCGAAGGAATGAGTGGTCCGTCACTCGAGCAAGTCGGTGCTCGTTTGTCGGCAGAAGAGATTGAAAATGTCATTCGAAACGGTCAAGGCGCGATGCCTGCGAACGTCCTCGAAGATGATGAAGAAATCACGGCGGTCGCCGCTTGGCTCGCTGAGAAAAAATAAGTGTTGGAAGCATGAGGCGAACAGGTCCCTCATGCTTTTTTTGTTTGGGGTCCTAAGGCTTAGGGAATTATTTTTAAGGTAATAGGAGATGTTATGGAAATGGAGTGATGACAATTGAAGACGAAGTTGATTGACTGGCCGACTTTTATCGGCTCGTTCGTATTACTGTTAGGGGTGACGCTACCGCTCATCTTCTTCCCGGAGACAGGGAAGGCATGGGTCGGCGCGGCGAACGAATACATGACCTCTAACTTTGGGATGTTGTACTTAGCGATGGGGTTAGGCGCATTCGGATTTTTGATCTTTATTGCCTTCAGTAAGAATGGGCACATCAAATTAGGTCGTGAAGATGAAGAACCCGAATTCAGTACATTCTCTTGGGCGGCGATGTTGTTTGCTGCCGGGATCGGGTCGAGTATTCTTTATTGGTCGGTCATCGAATGGGTGTATTACTATGAAGGACCACCATTTGGATTGACACCCGAGTCACCGGAAGCCATCCAATGGTCGACGGCATACGGGATGTTCCACTGGGGACCGATTGCCTGGGCAATTTATACGTTACCAGCCTTACCGATTGCCTATTTCTTCTATGTCCGCAAGAAGTCCGTATTGAAAGTAAGTGAAGCAGTGCGTCCCGTGATCGGGAGATGGGCGGATGGTCCACTCGGCAAGATTATTGATATCTTATTTATTTTTGGATTATTGGGTGGAGCCGGAACGACACTCGCGCTCGGGACACCGATGATTGCCGAAGGGGTCAACGAATTAACCGGAATTCCTGTCACGCTCGGCATGCAAGCCGTCATCATGTTAATTTGTACGGTGATCTTCGCCATCAGTTCATATATCGGACTAAAGGGCGGAATCAAAGTACTAAGTGATTTGAACATCTGGCTCGCCCTGGGGATCTTGACGTTCGTCTTCATCTTCGGTCCGACTCGCTTCATATTGGAAACGACGTTCAATGGGGTCGGGATTGTCATGGATAACTTCTTCCGGATGGCGACATGGATGGAGCCGTTCGGTGACTTCGGAGGGTTCACCTCGACGGGATTCCCAGAATCATGGACCGTGTTCTATTGGGCTTGGTGGCTCGTGTATGCACCGTTCGTCGGACTGTTCGTTGCTCGAATCTCACGTGGACGTACGATTCGCAACATGATTTTCGGGACGATGGTATATGGGACACTCGGTTGTATCCTCTTCTTTGGGATTCTCGGAAACTACGGGCTGTATCTTCACTTGAGTGGCACGTTCGACGTCGTCGGATATATGGCAGCGAATGGACCGGCCCCGACGATCATCGCCATCATTGGACAGTTGCCGTTCGGGAAAGTCGTCATCGGCGTCTTTACCCTCCTCGCCATCATCTTCTTGGCGACGACGTTCGATTCATCGTCTTACATCTTGGCATCGGTTACACAAAAACACGTCGAAGACGAGCCAATCGTCTGGAACCGACTCTTTTGGGCGTTCGCCCTTGCGATCATGCCGCTCACGCTCATGTTCCTAGGTGGTCTCGATACGCTCCAAACAGCGAGTATTGTCGGGGGCTTCCCGCTCATCTTTATCATGTTCCTCTTGGCATGGTCGTTCGTCCGTGTCTCGAGCCAGGATATACGGGCTTCTGATGACTATGAGTCCTCGACGATTCATATCAAATATCGAAAACGAAAGAAATCACCATTTGATGCCTTGAAAGAAAAACCACGCGACTAATATTGTCGAATTTGTGAAGGGTGTTCCTTAGGGAGCACCCTTTTGAAATGCGGTTTCAGCCTCACGAAGAACAGGGTGAAAGTCAGGTTCATCGCGACATTTTCACACGGAACGCTATTCAACTGAAATACTCCTGTAATGGTGTTTTAAAAGTTGGATTGATATAATTGTAGTCGCTTCAGCTTTGCCCTAGATGTTTTTTTGACCAGGCTATTACCAATCAATGAGACCTTGACAGAGGGAATCAATTCCTGTAAAAAAGACTCTAGGCGAAATATACAGTAACTAAAACAATTGATTCAAATTCGTCATAGATGCTTAAAAAAATTTTAAAAAGGGTAGGGAATACGTTATGATCTCGATGCAAAAAGTCAGTAAAGTATATCCGAACGGCGTCGTTGCCATGGATGACCTCGATTTAGAGATTCGCGACGGCGAGTTTCTTTATGTCGTCGGACCTTCTGGTGCCGGTAAATCGACATTCATGAAGATGATTTATCGCGAGGAGAAACCGACAGCCGGTCAATTATTGATTGACGGACTCGATGTCGGAAAAGTCAAAGACCGTCACGTGCCAAAACTTCGTCGTCAACTCGGCGTCATCTTCCAAGATTTTAAATTGCTTCCGTCACTCACGGTCTATGAGAATGTGGCGTTCGCATTAGAAGTTGTCGGAGCAGACACGTCGTCGATTCGTAAACAAGTCATGGATGTGTTGAACTTGGTCGGATTGAAGAATAAAGCACGCAACTATCCCGATGAGCTTTCAGGTGGAGAACAACAGCGTGTCTCCATCGCCCGAGCAATCGTGAACAAACCGAAACTGATCATCGCCGATGAGCCGACGGGGAACTTGGACCCAGAGACAGCATGGGGCATTATGGAAGTATTTGAAGAAATTCATCGCCGTGGAGCAACGATTGTCATGGCGACACACAACCGTGACATTGTTGATAAGATTCGTCACCGCGTCATTGCGATTGAGAACGGGAAAGTCGTTCGCGATGAAGAGAAAGGAGCATATGGCTATGATGTTTAAGACTGGATTGCGCCATTTGCGCGAAGGGTTCAAAGGAACGCTTCGTAATGGTTGGATGTCGTTCGCGGCAATCAGTGCCGTCACCATCACGTTACTACTTGTCGGTGTATTCGCACTCGTCATGTTCAACGTCAACGAAATCTCAGACAACGTCGAGAACGATGTCGAGATTCAAGTGTTCATCACGCGTACCGCAGATGAGAACTCGGTCGAGAAACTTGGAGAGAATATCGAACAGGTGCCGGGCGTCTCGACGGTCACATTCAGCTCGAAAGAAGATGAGTTACAGAAGTTCCAAGACCAACTTGGGGACGATGCGGCTGCATACGGAACGGTAGAAAAAGATAACCCGCTCCATGCCCGTTATATCGTCAAAGCGCAAGACCCGACAGAATTAGAAGAAGTGGCCAAATCGGTCGGTTCACTTGATAATGTCGACGATGTGAAGTATGGGAAAGACTACATCGATAAAATGTTCGCCTTCTTCAACGGGATTCGCATCGGTGGACTCGCGTTGATCGTCGGTTTGACATTGATGGCGATGTTCTTGATCTCGAATACGATTAAAATGACGATTTTCTCACGTCGCCGTGAGATTGAAATCATGCGACTCGTTGGAGCGAAGAACAGCTTCATCCGCTGGCCGTTCTTCATCGAAGGATTGCTTCTCGGAATGCTTGGGGCTCTTATCCCGATTTTAGTCATTTATTTCGGATATGACGTTGCATATAGTGCTTTACAACCATCGCTTGATCAATTGAATAGTGATATATTTAAGTTGATTGATCCATCGACGCTCACGGTCCAAGTATCATTCGTGTTACTTGCACTCGGTGCGTTCATCGGAATCTGGGGATCGACGACATCGCTCGGTCGTTTCTTGAAAATCTAACTTGAATAAGGAGGAGTTGGCGGATGAAACGTTCGCTTGCGCTAGGGTTGTGTGTATCATTACTTGCCATGCCGGTCATGGCGACAGAGAAAGACACGTTGAAAGCTCGGCAAGACCGACTATCCAATGAATTGGAGGAGTCGGAAAAAGCGCAAGCCAAGACGGATGCCGAACTCGAGGTCACCGAGGCAGAGCGTGATGCCGTGAAGACGGAAATTCACGTCGTCGACGACCGGTTGAATGTGTTGAGCGAACAAATCGCCATTCAACAGCACGAGGTCGATACGGCCCAGGCAGAACTCGAGTCGACCCGCCAACAACTCTCCGTTCAAGAGGAATATTTGGAAAGCCAAAAGGAACTCTTGAACGAACGCCTTCGTGTCTTACAAGTACACGAAGACACGTCTTATCTACAAGTCATTTTTGAGTCCCGTTCCTTCGGCGACTTCGTGACACGAGTCATGACGGCCCGCACGATCGCCGAACAGGACCGGGAACTCATACATAATTATATGAGTGAGATGGAACGTCTGGAGTCGCTCGAGTCGACACAGCGTACCCAACTCTCTTTCATCAAGCAAAAAGAGCGGGAACTTGTCATCACGAAACAAGACCTCGACCGAACGGCCGAGAAGAAGCGTGACTTGTTGGCTGAGCTTGACGAGCAAGTCGAGCAACTCGAACTAGAGAAGATGACGCGTAGTGAAGAACAGGCCGTCATGGCTGAACAGAACCGAATCATCGGTGAACAGCTCGAGGCGATCGCGACTGCAGAACGGGAAGCGGCCGAGGCGGCAGAACGTGCCAAACGAGAAGCGGAAGCGCGTGCCGCTGAAGAACAGGCACGAGCTGAGGCTGAAGCGAGAGAAGCGGAAACAGAAGTCGAGGCACCTGAAGTGACGGCACCTGCCGACACACCGACGCCGGTATCCACATCGACCGGATTCGTTCGTCCCGTATCCGGTTATGTCTCTAGCCCGTTCGGTCCTCGGAATAATCCGTTGACGGGAGTCCCTGAGATTCATAAGGGAATCGACCTCGTCAATGCGCCAGGTACACCCATTGTCGCGAGCGCACCGGGAGTCGTCATCAAAGCGGCACCGGCGACGGGATATGGGAATGTCGTTTTCGTCTCACATGTCATGAACGGTGAAGTATGGACGACCGTCTACGCTCACTTGAGTGCAATCACGGTCGGAGCCGGACAATCTGTTTCAGCCGGACAAACGGTCGGGACGCTCGGAAGCACCGGGTGGTCGACCGGTCCCCATCTTCATTTTGAGTTGCACCGAGGAAAATGGGCACCTGGACAACCGAACGCAATTGACCCTGCCCCGTATATTGGCTACTGACAGAAGCGGACGCGTCCCAAATATGTGGAACGCGTCCGCTTTTCCTTTCGTTTTTGCTATACTAATGAAAAGACTTACAAAGAGAAATGAGGGACCAACCCGTGAAAAATTCAACCGCAGGACTACTCGCTGGCACAACATTCGTGGCTGGGGCCGGTGCAGGCCTTGCGACGATGGCGTTTACAGACACATCGCTTCCCGTTCAAACGAATGCGGAAGGCTGGGATAAAGTCGATCAAGTACGTGATTTAATTGAAGAGCATTCCTTACAAGACATTTCAGAAGATGATTTATTGACCGGTGCGCTCGATGGAATGACCGCAGCGTTGAACGATCCGTATTCGGATTTCTTGGACGCAGAAGAAACATCACAATTTACGGACTCGATTGAATCGAGTTTTGAAGGAATCGGTGCGACTTTGGAGAAGAAAGGAGAAGACATTTTAATTGTCGCTCCAATTAAAGGAGCTCCGGCCGAAGAAGCAGGACTACGTCCCGGTGACATCATCACGGCGGTCGACGGGGAATCGATCGAAGGGATGGACGTTCAGGAAGCCGTCCAACTTATTCGAGGAGAAAAAGGAACGACCGTCACGTTGACCATTCGTCGTGGCAGCCAGACGGCGGACTATGAAATCACACGGGATACGATTCCGATTGAGACAGTGTTCTCTGAAGTGAAGGAGAAAGACGGCAAAAAGATTGGGTATCTTCAAATCACCCAATTTTCAGAGCCGACGGCCGACGAGTTTCTTGAACAGTTGGACCAACTCGAATCGGAAGACATCGACAGTTTGATCATCGACGTCCGCGGAAACCCGGGTGGTCTCTTGCCGGCCGTCATCGAGATGTCTGAAGGATTCGTCCCGACATCAAAACCGGTCGTTCAAATCGAAAATGCGGATGGGGACCGTGATGCCCAAAACGGTCGTGCCCGCGAAGCGAAACCGTATGACCTGTTCGTCTTGACGGACGAGGGTTCTGCCTCGGCATCTGAGATTTTGACAGGCGCGATGAAAGAAGGGGCAGGCGCAACCATCATCGGGACGAAGACGTTCGGAAAAGGCGTTGTCCAGACGGCGTTCGATTTAGAGGACGGTAGCAATTTGAAGCTGACGACGAGCAAATGGCTCACGCCGGATGGGAACTGGATCCATAAAAAAGGGATTGAACCGGACATTGAAGTGAAACAACCGGATTATTTCAATGTGACTCGTGTCCTGACCGAGGAAGACGAATTAAAAACTGGCGACTACGGGGATGCCGTGTCGAACTTGCATAAAATTTTAACTGGTATCGGCTATGAACCTGGTGGTCAGCCTGGCTACTACGGGGACACGATGGCCGAGGCAGTCAAAGCGTTCCAGACCGATCAAAATCTCACGGCTTCTGGAACGGTCGATGAAGAGACGGCTTCGGCACTCGAATCGAAGCTACTCGAAGCGATTCAAGATGAGGCGAACGATGCTCAATTGAATCGTGCGCTCGAAGAAGCTGCAAAATAACGTTGTATGAAAGAAAGGGTTGGACCGCGTGGAAGTTGTACGAATGAGTGTTACGGCTTTATTGACGTTGTTAGGTAGTCCGCTGTTCTGGGTGACGCTGGTCGCCCTTACATATGTATCGATGACCCGAGTCAAGCGAGAACGAGCCATGTTTCGTTCAAGACGCCGCTCACCGAAATCGGAATGGAAGCATTTCATTTGGCCGAGTCTTCTACTAGCGGTCCTTTCTTCAACCGCGACGATTTTATTGGAGACGACGATTACGTTCGAATGGGCGGTATCGTTCACGGTGCTCTATACGCTCGTGGTATTGACGATGCATCCGCGGTTCTTCAACCCGGTGCTCCCGCTCCTCGTCATCTATGGTGTCGTCTTGTTGCGCGATGTCGTCGCGTACGGGGCGTTCCATGATTGGGTAGAAGCACTCGCCACGGTAGATTGGACAGTCTATGCGCTGACGTTCGGTCTTGTGACACTTGCGGAAGCGATCCTGTTACGATGGAACGGACCGAAAGAAACGTCGCCGACTTTGATTTTATCGAAACGGGGCCAATTCATCGGGGGGCACGTCGTCAAACGCATTTGGTTTTTCCCGCTCGTGCTCTTTTTACCACCGACATTCGGTCTCGACTGGCCGATGGTTCCGATTATTCTTCCGATTCCGATCGGGGTCAGTTTATTGTCGACCGGAGCGTTACCCGGGACGTTGCTTGCGCGGTTGAGTTCTTATCGTGGTGTCCTCGCTTTAATCGCCCTCGGCTTATTCGGACTTTCGTATACATGGGAAGTCCCATACGCTGACTACGTGTTATTGGCACTCTTCGTTCTCTATGAGCTTGGCCTTCAGTGGATCAAACGTGAGAATCGGGGAACGACGCCCGTCTTTATCAATGGGAATCGAGGGGCCGTCATCGTCGACACCCTTCCAAATTCACCAGGGGAAGCGATGCAACTGATTCCGGGTGAGTCTATCTACAAAGTGAACGGAACGGTCATCACCGGAGGGCACAGCTTTTATGAGGCGCTCCAGCAGCATAAACCATACATCAAGCTTGAGGTGTTGAATCTGAACGGAGACATCCGGTTCGTGCAACGGGCGATGTATGAGACCGATCCACATGAACTCGGGATCTTGTTCGTCGGAGAGCCGACGAGCCCTCGGGTCCGCCTTCGTAAACTGTAAGAGTATCCGCTATGGATACTCTTTTTTTGCATAGAAAAAGGGCACCCGTGAGGATGCCCGTCTTCTTATACGTCAAGTTTTGAAGGTTTGAAGGCCATGGTCGCTTCGACAGCGTGTTGCCAACCTTTGTAGAGTGCTTCGCGATGAGACTCGTCCATGTTCGGCTCAAACTTCTTATCGAGTTTCCATTGGTCTTTGATTTCTGATTGGTCTTTCCAGAAACCGACCGCGAGACCTGCCAAGTAGGCGGCACCGAGTGCAGTCGTTTCACTCACTTCAGGACGTTCGACCGGAACATTGAGAATGTCCGATTGGAACTGCATGAGGAAGTTGTTACTGACGGCTCCACCATCGACACGGAGTGTTTTCAAGTTGATGCCTGAGTCATTTTCCATCGATGTGAGAACGTCGCGTGTCTGATAAGCGAGCGATTCGATCGTCGCACGGACCAATTGTTCTTTCTCTGTTCCGCGTGTGAGACCGAAGATGGCACCACGAACGTCAGAGTTCCAATACGGTGCACCGAGACCGACGAATGCCGGAACGACGTAAACGCCTTCTGTCGATTCAATGCGTGTCGCATATTGTTCTGAGTCTTTCGCAGATTTCAACATCCGCAATCCGTCACGGAGCCACTGGATGGCCGAACCAGCGACGAAAATGGATCCCTCGAGCGCATATTCGACTTTTCCGTTATAGCCCCATGCGATTGTCGTCAAGAGACCGTGATCGGATTTGACGGCTTCTTCGCCCGTGTTCATGAGCATGAAGCAACCCGTTCCGTAAGTGTTTTTCCCTTCACCTTTTTCAAAGCACGTCTGACCGAACAAGGCAGCCTGTTGGTCACCGGCGGCTCCGGCAATCGGTACTTCGAATCCGAAGAAGTGATACGGGATCGTGTTCGCATATACTTCACTCGAAGGTTTGACTTCAGGAAGCATCGATTTTGGTACTGACAAGATGTCGAGTAACTCGTCATCCCATTTTTGTTCGTAGATGTTATACATGAGTGTACGTGATGCGTTCGAATAATCCGTCACGTGGGCTTTTCCACCTGAGAGTTTCCAAATGAGCCATGTGTCAATGGTACCGAAGAGAAGTTCGCCGTTCTCGGCCTTCTCGCGCGCACCTTCGACGTTGTCGAGAATCCATTTGACTTTCGTACCTGAGAAGTAGGCATCGATCAAGAGACCTGTTTTGTCACGGACCATGTCAGAATGACCTGCCGCTTTCAACTCTTCACAGATATCAGCAGTTTGACGGGATTGCCAAACGACGGCGTTATAGACAGGGCGGCCAGTCTCTTTTTCCCAGACGACTGCCGTTTCACGTTGGTTCGTGATCCCGATTCCAGCGATCTCATTCGGGTCGATATCAGCTGAACCGAACGCTTCCGCCATGACGGCGAGGACAGAACCCCAAATCTCATTGGCGTTATGTTCAACCCAGCCTGGTTTCGGGAAGTATTGTTTGAATTCGCGTTGTGCGACTGTGACGATTTTTCCATCATGATCAAAAATGATTGCCCGTGAACTTGTCGTTCCTTGGTCCAATGCTAAAATGTAACGTTTTTCTTTCGCCATATGTGAGTTCCTCCTTCAAAATTATGTGTTAAGGGACGAGAATGCCATAAACGAGAGCGGCGATGACGGCACCGATGATCGGACCAACGACCGGGATCCATGAGTAACCCCAATCTGAAGAGCCTTTTCCTTTAATCGGAAGAAATGCGTGTGCGATACGTGGCCCGAGGTCACGTGCAGGGTTGATCGCATAACCCGTTGTTCCACCGAGTGAGAGACCGATTGACACGATCAAGAAACCGACGATGAGCGGATTGAGTCCATCTGCGAATGTGTTTGCCCCGAATGACAATAATGCAAAGACAAGGACGAATGTTCCGATAATCTCACCAATCAAGTTCGATGGCGTGTTGCGGATTCCTGGAGCTGTCGAGAACGTCGCTAGTTTCAAACCAGGATCGTCTGTCGCATCATAGTGTGGCTTGTAGTGGACATAAACCAAACATGCCCCAATGATGGCTCCAATAAACTGGGCAAGGATGTAGAGTGGGACATCGGCCCATGGGAATTCGCCTGCTGTCGCGAGACCAATCGTGACGGCAGGGTTGATGTGTGCGCCTCCGTAAATACCGGCTGCGTAGACCCCGACCATAACGGCAAGACCCCAACCCATTGTGATGACAATCCAGCCAGAGTTTTCCGCTTTGGAATGGCGGAGGACGACGCCGGCGACGACACCGTTACCGAGCAGAATCAATAGCATCGTACCAATAATTTCACTGACAAATGCTGACATGTGATACTCCCCTTTCTCCCTTATCAAATTGACTTACCACTTCATTATATGCCCAAAATGTAAGCGTTTTAAAACAGTGTTTTTCAAAAATCCTACTTTATTCCTACAAATGTTCACATTTACAGCTGTAAACTTCACAAAAGAGGTAAGGGACAGAGCGAAACGTTCACGAAGTGGATGATTTTTTAAAAAATTTCAGGCGTTCCACTTCATTAGGAACATAGTCCATTCTGTAATCTGTAATCCCTTATGCCACAAAAGTGATTCAGTTGAAATCGTGTTGTGATGATTTGACTGTAACAGGATGTTTCTTTTGAGACGGTAAAGGAAAAAGAAATGAACAGTAGATCGAATGTAAAAAAGAAATGAAATTCATTAGTCTAAAAGCTAATAAGCGAATATTTGTTCGTGTCTATGGTATAATCAAAGCACTTATGAAATGAGAAGGTGAGGAGTATCTTATGGAATCGATTCCGTTTGCATTACAATCTGAATTTCAACCAGGAGGCGACCAGCCTGAAGCGATTCGACAGCTTGTCGAAGGCGTGAATCGGGGTGACCGGTATCAGACGCTCCTCGGTGCGACGGGGACGGGGAAAACGTTTACCGTCTCAAACGTCATCCAAGAAGTGAAGAAGCCGACACTCGTCCTCGCTCACAACAAGACGCTCGCCGGTCAGCTCTATTCGGAGTTCAAAGAGTTCTTCCCGAACAACGCCGTCGAGTACTTCGTCAGTTATTACGATTACTATCAACCGGAAGCGTACGTACCATCGACGGATACGTTCATCGAGAAGGACGCCTCAATCAATGATGAAATCGATAAGCTGCGTCACTCGGCGACGTCGGCTCTGTTTGAGCGCGATGACGTGATCATCGTCGCATCCGTTTCCTGTATATACGGGCTCGGTAACCCGGAAGAATACCGGAGCCTCGTTTTGAGTCTTCGCGTCGGCAAAGAGATGGGACGTGACGAGATGTTACGTAAACTCATCGACATTCAATATGAACGGAACGATATCGATTTCCAGCGTGGTCGTTTTCGTGTCCGTGGGGACGTCGTCGAGATCTTCCCGGCATCGCGTGACGAACATTGTATGCGCATCGAGTTTTTTGGTGACGAAATCGACCGCATCCGTGAGATGGACCCGTTGACGGGGGAAATTATCGCGGACCGTGACCATGTCGCCATCTTCCCGGCATCCCACTTCGTCACACGTGATGAAAAATTGCAAAAGGCAATCGTCAACATCGAAGCGGAACTCGAAGCACAGCTTGAGAAATTCCGTGAAGAAGGGAAACTGCTTGAAGCGCAGCGACTCGAGCAACGAACGCATTACGATTTGGAAATGATGCGTGAGATGGGGTATTGTTCAGGAATCGAGAACTATTCGCGCCACTTGAACTTGATGCCGGAAGGTTCGACTCCATACACGTTACTCGATTACTTCCCAGAAGACTTCTTGCTCGTCGCCGATGAGTCGCACGTGACGCTCCCACAAGTACGGGGGATGTATAACGGGGACCAGGCACGGAAACAAGTGCTCGTCGACCATGGCTTCCGTCTCCCTTCGGCGAAGGATAACCGTCCACTCAAGTTTGATGAGTTCGAGAAGAAAGTCTCACAAGCCATCTTCATCTCGGCGACACCAGGGCCATACGAGCTCGAACATACACCGAATATGATCGAGCAGATCATCCGTCCGACCGGGTTACTCGATCCGACAATCGAGATCCATCCGATCAAAGGTCAGATTGACTACTTGATGGATCAGATTCGCGAACGCATCAAGCGTGATGAGCGAGTGCTCGTGACGACGCTCACGAAGAAGATGGCAGAAGACTTATCCGATTACTTGCGCGAAGCGGGAATCAAGGTCAACTATATGCACTCTGAGATCAAAACGCTCGAACGAATCGAAATCATTCGTGACCTTCGTCTCGGAAAATATGACGTCCTCGTCGGAATCAACTTGTTGCGGGAGGGTCTCGACATTCCAGAGGTCAGTCTCGTGACGATTCTCGATGCCGACAAGGAAGGGTTCCTTCGTTCGGACCGCTCGCTCATCCAGACAATTGGACGAGCGGCACGTAACGCGAACGGACATGTCATCCTGTTCGCAGATAAGATGACCGACTCGATGGCACGTGCCATCGAAGAAACGGATCGTCGTCGGTCGATTCAACAGGCTTATAATGAAGAACATGGCATCACCCCGCAGACGATTCGTAAAGACGTCCGTGGTGTCATCCGGGCGACGGTCGAGGCAGAAGAGGAAGCGCTCGAATCGCTCAGTACGATGAAGCCGGCCGAACGCGAGGCGGCGATTGCCAAATTAGAAGAAGAAATGAAGCAAGCGGCGCGCGACCTCCAGTTCGAACGCGCGGCCGAACTGCGTGACTTAATCTTGGAGTTGAAGGTAGGGAATTAAATGGCTGAAAAGAAAAATGCGATTGTCATCAAAGGGGCACGCGTCAACAACTTAAAAAATATTGACATCGATATCCCCCGTGACCAGCTTGTCGTCTTGACGGGCTTGTCCGGCTCCGGAAAATCGTCACTTGCGTTCGATACGATTTACGCGGAAGGACAGCGACGCTACGTCGAGAGTTTATCTGCCTATGCTCGTCAGTTCCTCGGACAGATGGATAAGCCGGATGTGGATACGATCGAGGGACTTAGTCCGGCCATTTCAATCGACCAGAAGACGACGAGTCGTAACCCTCGCTCGACGGTCGGGACGGTAACAGAGATTTATGATTACCTGCGTCTATTGTTCGCAAGAATCGGAAAACCGGTCTGTCCGAACCACGGCATCGAGATCTCGAGTCAAACGATCTCGCAGATGGTCGACCAAGTGATGGAATTGCCGGAACGGACGCGACTCCAAATTTTGGCGCCGATCGTTTCAGGACGTAAAGGAACGCACGTGAAAGTGTTCGACTCGTTGAAAAAAGAAGGATTCGTCCGTGTCCGCGTCAATGGCGAAACGATTGAATTGACGGATGAGATCGAGCTCGATAAAAACAAGAAGCATTCCATTGAGGTCGTCGTCGACCGTCTCGTCGTCCGACCCGATGTCGAAGGTCGTCTTGCGGATTCACTCGAGACGGCATTACGTCTCGCTGACGGACGCGTCATCATCGATAAGATGGACGGGACCGAGCTTCTCTTTAGTGAGCATCATGCCTGCCCAATCTGTGGTTTCTCAATCGGTGAGCTTGAACCACGTATGTTCTCGTTCAACTCGCCATTCGGGGCATGCCCGACGTGTGATGGTCTCGGGACGAAACTAGACGTCGACCCAGAACTCGTCATCCCGGACCCGTCGAAGACGTTGAAAGAAGGGGCGATCGCCGCATGGCAGCCGACGAGTTCCCAATACTATCCGCAACTGTTGGCTGCGATGTGCCAACACTTCAATATCGACATGGACGTGCCGTTCGAGCGCCTATCGAAGCGTGACCAAGACCTCGTCTTGAACGGGTCTTCAGAGGAATCGTTCCTTTTCCGCTACGAGAATGACTTCGGTCAAGTACGGACGAACACCATCTTCTTTGAAGGCGTGCTCCGGAACATCGAGCGCCGTTACCGTGAGACGACATCCGACTACATCCGTGAGCAGATGGAAATGTATATGGCGACACATGCGTGCCCGACATGTCACGGCTATCGCTTGAAAGAAGAGTCGCTCGCCGTCAAAATTACGGGCCAGCACGTCGGACAAGTGACGGAGAAGTCGGTCGTGAACGCGCTCGCGTTCTTCGAGGAACTTAACGAGCAGTTGAGCGAGAAAGATATCGCCATCGCGCGTCTCATCCTACAAGAGATTCGGGAGCGACTCAGCTTCTTGAATAACGTCGGTCTCGACTACTTGACACTCTCTCGTGCCGCAGGGACCCTCTCCGGTGGGGAAGCACAGCGGATTCGTCTCGCAACACAAATCGGGTCTCGCCTCACAGGTGTCTTGTACGTCCTTGATGAACCATCGATTGGTCTTCATCAACGTGATAACGACCGGTTGATTGCGACCCTTAAACAGATGCGGGACATCGGCAACACGCTCATCGTCGTCGAGCATGACGAGGACACGATGATGGAGGCCGACTATTTAATCGATATCGGACCAGGCGCCGGGGAACATGGCGGACAGGTCATCGCTGCCGGGACACCGAAGCAACTGATGAAAAATAAAAACTCACTCACCGGTCAATATCTTGCCGGGAAGAAGTTCATCCCACTTCCGGCTGAACGGAAGATGCCGGACGAGCGTTTCTTAAAAATCGTCAAGGCAGAAGAGAACAACTTAAAAGACGTCGACGTCTCCATTCCACTCGGGATGTTCGTTGCCGTAACGGGCGTCTCGGGATCGGGTAAATCGACCCTCATCAATGAGATTCTCTATAAATCGCTCGCCCACAATATGAACCGTGCGAAAGCAAAACCTGGGAAGCATAAGAAGATTGAAGGGCTCGAGCATATCGATAAAGTCATCGATATCGATCAATCCCCGATTGGGCGGACCCCTCGTTCGAACCCGGCGACGTATACGGGCGTATTTGATGACATTCGCGACGTCTTCGCCTCGACGAATGAAGCGAAGATGCGCGGCTATAAAAAAGGTCGTTTCAGTTTCAACGTCAAGGGTGGTCGTTGTGAAGCATGTCGCGGTGACGGGATCATCAAAATCGAGATGCACTTCCTACCGGACGTCTATGTTCCGTGTGAGGTCTGTCACGGGAAACGTTATAACCGGGAGACGCTCGAAGTGAAATATAAAGGGAAAACGATCGCGGACGTCCTCGATATGACGATTGAGGAAGGTCTCGACTTCTTTGACAAGATTCCAAAAATCAAGCGGAAGATTCAAACGATCTATGATGTCGGTCTTGGCTATATGAAACTCGGTCAGCCGGCGACGGAACTCTCCGGTGGGGAAGCCCAGCGTGTCAAACTCGCCTCAGAGCTCCACAAACGGTCGACCGGGAAGACGATTTATATTTTGGATGAACCGACGACTGGACTTCATGTCGATGATATCGCGCGCTTGTTGAAAGTGTTGCAACGCCTCGTTGAGAACGGGGATACGGTGCTTGTCATCGAGCACAACCTCGACGTCATCAAGTCGGCCGATTATTTGATCGATCTTGGGCCAGAAGGCGGCGATGGCGGGGGACTCATCGTGGCGACGGGAACGCCGGAAGAAGTAGCCGAAGTATCAGGTTCCTATACCGGTAAGTATTTGAAGCCGGTTCTTGAGCGAGACGCCGCTCGTGTGAAACCAAAAGCAGGAAAAAAGAAATAAGTATAGAAATGGTGAGAAACGGGAAGCTAATTGACGTGCAACCAAATTGAAGGGGGAAAATGAACGTGAAACAAGAAATGCGTGAACTGATTCTCCAGCAAGTGAAGGAAGGCAAGATGACGATCGAGGAAGGGATGACACAACTGGAGCGTCTCGAACGACTTGAGCCGGAACAGGTCCAGTCTCTCGAAGCGCGACAGGATACCGAAAAGGTGGATGCCTATTCGGTCGAATCGCTCACGACGAAACTGACATCTGCAGTGGAGGGGCTCGTCACGAAACTTCGTGACAGCGACTTCTCCTTCAGCTCGAACTTTGGACCGGAAGTGACGTATTCGAAGTCGTTCCCATTCACAGGCAGTGAGATTTCGCTCGATCTCTTCAACGCATCGGCGACGATTGTCTCGTCAGATGCCGAAGATTGTGAGCTGATCGTCACAGGTCGTCCGCTTCGTCAACAGGATGCAGACAAAGCGCTCGAACAATTACAGTCGGCGGTCAAACATTCCGTCATCGGCGACCGTCTCGTCGTTTCGCTTCGTGACAAGCTCGTCCGTGCCCACGTGGAACTGTACGTCCCACATCATCATTTCAATCATCTGCATGTCCAAACGTTGAACGGGGAAGTCCGTGCCGATGGACTCGATGTTGATAACGTCCGTGTCCAAACGGCGAACGGTCGTGTCGTTCTCCATGATGTGCATGCATCGGAACTCTTATTGAATACCGGAAATGGAACGGTCGAGGTTGAAGGCGTCGAAGCGGAGCTCGTTCATGTTCGTACCGGAAACGGTGCTGTCATCGTCGGTGGGAAGTATGATAAAGCATCCCTTAAGACGGGGAACGGGAACATTCGTGCAGAACTGGCGACAGCTCGTCCAGCCAAATTCGAACTCGCGTCACTCGCCGGTAACATTCGACTCGTGTTACCACACGGCGTCGAGGTCGAAGGGGAGCTCGAGACGAACTTTGGTGGTCTGCACTGCCTGCTCGACGAACTCGAGATCATCCGTGACCGCAAGGACGTCGCGCAGCGTCGCCTTGAATTCTTGTCCGGTCGTGGTCAAACCCCGCGCATCGAAGTCGAGGCAGGAACACGAACGGGTACGATCGATTTGGAGCATGGTTCGGTCTATACGCCATCCACGTTCCTTGACGAAGAGAAGACGGAACCGTCTGACCCGGTCGATCCCGTTGACCCGGGCGATTTGAACAATCCGTTCCATCAACAATAAGCAAATCCCGAAGGCTGAGCCTTCGGGATTTCTTTTGTTCATAAATTCATTTCGTACTCCATCTGTTGCCAGTCCATCATCTGAGAATCAAACATGGCAAAGGAACTAATAACAAATACGATAAAGAGCACCGGCCCGATAATTAAGAGAATGAACCCGAGCAGTCGCATCGATCTCGAGCGGTTCCAGTAGAAGATGATGGCGACGATCATGGAGATGAGCGCGCCCGATAAAAAGAAACCAATGATGTTTAAAATGAACAGGAGTAAAACCGTTTCATTTTTTGTCGAGGCATATTCCGTCCACATGTCAATCAATGATTTGATGATATAGACGAGTGAGCCGATCCCGATGACTAGCGCAAATAAGATGACAATACCAAAGAAGCCTTCCATTCTTTCACCTCCTGTTAAGTCTGTATCTTACATACGAAGATCAAGTGGGAAGGTTTCAACAATTTTTTGACACGTTGTTCATCACTTCCCTAGCCCTTCCTCGAAAGAGCTATGATACAATAATGAGCGTGAAAGGGGCAGATACTGATGCAAAATATCGTACGTACAGCTCAAGTCGTTGAGCGTTTTAAACTTCAAGTCATTGCGGGAGAAGAGGGGCTTCATCGTCCGGTCGCGACACCTGACCTGAGTCGACCGGGTCTCGTCCTTGCCGGCTACTATACGCACTATGCGAAGAACCGCCTGCAAGTGTTAGGAAAAACAGAGTTAACGTTTTATGCGAGTCTCTCAGAAGAGAAACGCCGGGAGCGTGCCCGCATTTTATGTACGGAACAGACACCTGGGATTTTGATCACACGCGGCTTTGACATTCCGAAAGAGATCGAAGAGGAAGCGGAAGCGGCGAACGTCCCTCTCATGCGGACGAATGCGGTGACGACATCCATCGAGTCACAAATCACGAACTTCTTGGAGATGGAGCTTGCACCGATGACGGCGATGCACGGCGTGCTCGTCGACATTTACGGTGTCGGTGTCCTCATCAAAGGACAAAGTGGTGTCGGTAAATCGGAGACCGCGCTTGAACTCGTCAAACGGGGGCACCGTCTTGTCGCGGATGACTCGGTCGAGATTCGTCAAACGGGTGACCAACTCCTGGTCGGGTCAGCGCCGAAGCTCATTCGTCACTTGCTTGAGATTCGCGGGATCGGCATCATCGACGTCATGACATTGTTTGGTGCGGGTGCGGTTCGGTCACATAAAAAGATCAGTCTCATCGTCAACTTGGAAAACTGGGATCCGGGCAAAGTGTACGATCGTGTCGGACTTGACCATAACACGATGAAAATCATCGATAGCGAAGTCCCGCTTCTGACGATTCCTGTTCGACCTGGTCGAAACTTGGCGGTCATCATCGAGGTGGCAGCGATGAACTATCGTCTGCAAAACATGGGAATCAATACGGCTGAAGAGTTTGCGGAACGTCTCGCGAACGCGATTCAGGACACTGAAGGAGACTTGTGATCATGGTAGAACCGACATTTGATCGTGTAGCGTTTGAGATTGGCTCTTTACCAATCTATTGGTACGGCATGATTATTGCCTTTGGCGCGATGCTTGGACTCATCCTCGCCTTATTCGAAGCCAAACGAATCAACTACGACTCAGAACGACTCGTTGATGTCGTCATCTGGTCGATTCCAATCAGTATCATCTTTGCCCGGATTTATTATGTGACGTTCCAATGGGATTATTATTCAGAAAACCTTGGTCAAATCATCGACATCCGTCAAGGTGGGATTGCCATCCACGGGGCCATCTTTGGCGCACTGCTTGTCGTCATCGTTTACTGCATGCGAAAATCGATGTCGTTCTGGAAAGTGACGGACATCTTGGCACCATCGCTTCTCTTGGGACAAGCCGTCGGACGCTGGGGAAACTTTATGAACCAGGAAGCCCATGGCGGCGAGACGACGCGTAGTTTCCTTCAGGATACGCTCATGCTACCGGACTGGATCGTCAATCAGATGTATATCGACGGGGCTTATTACATTCCGACATTCTTATATGAAAGTGTGTGGAACATCACAGGGGTCATCCTCCTTGTCGCATGGCGCATGATCGGAAACCCACGACGCGGGTACATCTTCTTGTCTTATCTCGTCTGGTACTCGATTGGACGTTTCTACATCGAGGGACTTCGTACGGACAGTCTCATGTCAGGCGATTTGCGTGCGGCCCAGATGGTGTCCATCGCTATGATTCTGTTCGGGATCGTCATGATGATCCTTCGTCGCAATGCGAAACGATATAACGACCCATCAGAGAAAGGACTGTTTGATTAATGGATACGCTCTTATTTGACTTAGACGGCACATTGCTTGATACGAACCCGCTCATCATCGCAAGTTTTCGTCATACGTTTGAATACTATTTCCCGGAACAGACGTATCGGGACGAAGACATCTATCGCTTCATCGGACCTACGCTTGAAAAATCGTTCCGGGAACTAAATGAACCGGAGTGGAAAGAGATGCAGGCGTTCTATCGAAGCTTCAACATCGCGATGCACGACCAACTCGTCGCAGAGTACCCGGGTGTGATTGAAGGGCTGTACCGACTCCATGCAAAAGGCTATAAGATGGGAATTGTGACGTCGAAAGGGCGTCCTGTCGTCGAACGTGGACTCCGTTTGTTCGACATCGACCACTTGTTTGACGTCGTCGTGACGGCGGACGATGTGAAAAACGAAAAGCCCCACGCTGAGCCGGTCGAACGTGCCCTTCAAGCACTCGGTTCGTCAGCGGAACGTGCCGTCATGGTCGGAGACAACGACACGGATATCTTCAGCGGGAAGAATGCTGGAACGAAAACGGTCGCTGTCGGTTGGGCCCTCAAGGGGCGCCCGTTCCTCGAATCGCTCGAACCTGACGTCATCATCGACTCGATGGAACATTTCGAGGCATGGCTCGACGAGGTCGGCGTTCATGCGTAAGACAAAACGGTATCGAATCGATGGACCGAACCCGCTATGGCAGATGTATCGGACCATTCGATTCCTACGTGTCTTCAAAAACACGTCAGTCGTGCTCATCGGACGTTACTTTCCGTCTGTGAAGGCGAAACGTTGGCTTTACCAGACGTTCCTCGGAATGAAGATAGGCGAGCATAGTGCGCTCGCCCTTATGGTCACACCGGACGTCATGTTTCCAGAACGCATCACGATCGGCCGGAATACGGTCATTGGCTTCAACTCTACGATTCTCTGTCATGAATATCTCGTCGACGAATATCGGATCGGAGACGTCATCATCGGTGACGAGGTGTTGATTGGGGCGAACGTCACCATCTTGCCGGGCGTGACCATCGGAGACGGAGCAGTGGTCGGCGCGGGTGCGGTCGTTCATCGTGATGTCCTACCGGGAGAACGGGTCGTCGGTGCAAAGCTTCAATCGTTGACACATATTTGACACAATTTTTCGCAAAATGATTTCACGACGATTTTGTTTAAATGTGATCAAGAATACTTGAGCGGTATCACTTTTTTTTAAAGAGATGCCGTTTTTTTATGGATACTTGTACAGAAATGCCGTCATCATATTTTCGTTCAAAAACAATTTTTGGACCTAGTAAAAAATATTCATTATAGAGGGAATATAGTCGCAATTTTTTTTAACTTTTTCAGTTGCTCTCGTTGTTCGAGTGCGGTATTCTTATCCCTGCAACTAAAAAAAGATTTAGAGATGATGTGGAGGATTTAGAATATGGAAGCGAACTATGAAGCAGTATTGACGCTACCCGAACCAGAATCTCCGCTCGCTGCGGAGCTCCACTACTATAGAGGTCGTCGTGCGTTACGAGAAGGTCGCCTAGATGAAGCGACTTTTTTCATGGCTGAAGCGACAGCGGCAGCCACGCATCGCGTCGACTATCATAAACAGTATGCAGAACTGTTATTTGAAGTAGGGGAGGTCTACCACGCCAATGATGTGTGGAAACGAGTATTAGAGCTCGATGAGACCGCAACAGAGGCGCTATACCATTTAGCCAGTAACTGTGCCTATGTCTCTCAATATGAAGAAGCGGCGAACTATGCGTCCGAGTACCTTGCGCGTGACACAAAAGGTCACTACACGGAAGCCGTGCAGTCCCTTCTCGAACTGATCGAACTCGAACAGGAGCTCGAAGACGAAGAGGAAGACGAATTGATCACGTGGCATACGGAAGCACAACGTCAAATCGATAAAGGACGGTTATTTGCGGCGAAAGCTACGCTCGAACGTCTGATCGGACAGTACCCTTCGTTCTGGCCGGCCTATAATAACCTATCGGTCGTCAGCTTTTACCTCGGTGATGATCAAGCGGCATTTCGGACACTCGAATATGTGCTCGATCAAAATCCAGGTAACTTGCATGCCATCTTGAACACGATTCTCTTGCTTCATGAAGCGGGACAATCGGAAGCCGCGGTGCAATTGTCAAAACCGCTCACCCATGTTCGGCCGCTCCAATTTGATTTACGTTATAAATTGGCGACGACACTCGCACTCGTCGGGCATTACGACCGTGCGTATGAAGAATTGCGTTTATTGAAAGACCGCGGATTCCGCGGGGACCCATTGTTCGGGCATTGGCTCAGTGTGTCTGCCTATAAGACAGGACGATTCGAAGAGGCGGCCACTTACTTGAACAAGGAAGAAATGAAACAGTTCGAAGAGAAACAGAGCTTCGATATCCGAGAAAATCTCGAATTTCGTTCGGCGCTCGTCCAAGGACTGCGTCAAGAGAGTGATTTAGCTCGAATCGAGATCATCCGAATCATCTCCAACTTAAAGGATGACGAGGCGTTTGAAGCGCTCGCGTTGACAAACGTAGTGACAGAAAATGAAACGGTCCGTGCATTCGCCGAGATGTGTCGTGCCGACCTTTGTCAGCAACCGTTCACAGGTGATGCTCGGGTCAAACGCGCGTTTGACGCGCTCGTCTTGGCGGAAGCGCATGTGTCAGAAGCGGAACGGATGAGCCTTGAAGGTGATTTCTATGAGCGTTTCGCGACACTTCTCATGTCGGATGAAGCATTTATGGACGTAACGGCATCGGCCGCTGCGCTCGTCTGGATGTTTTATACGAAACGAGATGCGTTGATTCTCGAAGACTGTGCGAATGCCTTCCACCTTTCAGTCGACACGTTGACGGAAACGGTCCGTTCGTTCAAGCAGACACTCGAACAAGCATAAAGATAGACGATACCCATACAGGTTTCTTATACTAAAGGCAATCAATTTCTTGCAGAGGTGGAATCAACATGACAGAAGAAAAAATTTATGACGTCATTATCATCGGTGCCGGTCCTGCCGGAATGACCGCTGCGCTATATGCTTCACGTGCGAACCTTTCAACGCTTATGATCGAACGCGGGATTCCAGGTGGCCAGATGGCCAACACGGAAGACATCGAGAACTATCCAGGGTACGACAGCATTCTCGGTCCTGACTTGTCTCAAAAGATGTTCGACCATTCGAAAGCGTTCGGAGCGGAGTATGAATATGGGGACGTGCAACGCATCTCGGATGAAACAGAATATAAAATCGTGCATGCGCACAATCGTGACTATAAAGCACGTGCGATCATCCTCGCCTCTGGTGCTCAGTATAAGAAAATCGGCGTACCGGGTGAAGAAGAACTCGGTGGCCGTGGCGTATCGTATTGTGCGGTATGTGACGGAGCCTTCTTCAAAGGAAAAGAGTTATTCGTCATCGGTGGTGGCGACTCGGCTGTTGAGGAAGGTGTCTTCTTGACACGTTTCGCGGATAAGGTGACAATCGTTCACCGTCGCGATGAGCTCCGTGCGCAAAAGATTCTTCAAAAACGTGCGTTCGACAATGAGAAAATCGACTTCATTTGGAACCACACATTGAAAGAAATCACGGAGAAAGACGGTAAAGTCGGTGGCGCTCGACTCGTTAGCACGGTCGACGGTACAGAGACAGACTACGAGATCGATGGTGTCTTCATCTATATCGGGATGAACCCGATCACTGGATTTGTCCAAGACCTCGGCATCACAAACGAGCAAGGCTACATCGTCACGAACGAGGCGATGGAAACGAATATCCCTGGGATCTTCGCTGCCGGTGACGTGCGTGAGAAAACGCTCCGTCAAGTCGTCACAGCGACGAACGACGGATCGATTGCCGCTCAGAACGCTCAACACTTCATCGAGGGGCTCCTCGAATCGTTGCAAGAACAAAACGCATGATTCAAGACGGGAGGACTGCGGGGAACCGCGGTCCTTCTCTTTTTTTCGGACGTTCGTTATACTAGATGGAGAGAGCTACACACACGGCTCGGTTGTCAATTTTAAGGGGGCGTCAGCGAGATGGAAGATTTTAAAGGATTAGAAGAATTGATCATCATCAGTGGGATGAGTGGGGCTGGGAAATCAGTCGCTATGAATAGTTTTGAGGATCTTGGCTATTTCTGTGTCGATAACTTGCCACCGGTTCTCTTGCCACAATTGATCGATGTCATCAGCTCGGTCCGACCGAAAATCGCGGTCGCCATCGATACACGTACGAGAGACTTTATCGATAGCCTGTTCATCGTCATCGACGATTTAGAAAAGAAAAATGTCCATCCGCATCTCCTATACTTAGAGACACGAGACGATGTGCTCGTCCGTCGCTATAAAGAAACGAGACGGTCCCATCCGCTCGCACCGGAAGATGCACCACTCGTCGGCATCAAGATGGAGCGTGAGCTGTTAGAAGGATTCCGTGACCGGGCTCACACGCTCTATGATACGAGTGAATTGAAGCCGCAGATGTTGAAGGACCGCATCCTTCAACAATTCAATGAGGAACGAATCCCGTTCACGGTCAACTTTATGTCGTTTGGTTTCAAACATGGGGTGCCGCTCGATATCGACTTGTTGTTCGATGTCCGTTTCATCACGAACCCGTTCTACATTCCGGAACTCCGTCCGCTTACAGGTCAGACGACGGAAGTGCAGGAGTATGTCATGTCCCATCCAGAGGCGCGAGCGTTTTATAAGAAGTTGATCGACATGCTAGAGTTCCTCCTCCCGCAATATAAGCGAGAAGGAAAGACGCAAGTCGTCGTGGCATTCGGCTGTACCGGTGGGAAGCATCGGTCGATCACATTCGCCGAGAAAGTATCGGAACATTTCGCTGAGCGTTATAACGTGAAGACGGTTCACCGTGACCTCGCTCATGCGACAAAGGAGAAGTGACATGAGACGAGAACGGAAAGTAGTCGCCATCGGTGGGGGGACAGGATTGTCCACTCTTGTCCGTGGACTGAAACATTATCCGCTCGATATTACGGCAATCGTCACGGTCGGGGACGACGGTGGAAGCTCAGGGCGGCTTCGTGACGAGTTTCATATGTTACCGCCAGGAGACATTCGTAACGTTATCTTGGCCTTATCGGAAGTCGAACCGTTAATGGATAAGATTTTGCAATATCGCTTTGATACCGGATATGGCTTAGAAGGACATTCGCTTGGGAACTTGATGCTCACGGCAGCGACCCACATCTGTGAGGGTTCGTTCGTGAAAGCGATCGATGTCATGTCGCAACTCTTGAACGCGCAAGGAAAGGTATTGCCTGTGACAGAGACGCTCATGACGCTCGCGGCCGAGTTTGAGGACGGTACCATCATCAAAGGGGAATCCAAGATTCCGCTCCATCAGCAACCGATTAAACGTCTGTTTTTACTCGAGGATGGCATCGAGCCTGCCGCGGGCGTCGTTGAGGCCATTGAAGCGGCGGACGTCATCGTGCTCGGTCCGGGGAGTCTTTATACGAGTATTATCCCGAACCTGCTCATCCCAGCGGTCCGAGAAGCCATCGTCCGCTCAAAAGTCCCGGTCGTCTACATTTGTAACGTCATGACACAGCCGGGTGAGACGAAAGGCTATGATGCGATGAGGCATTTGAAAGTCATCGAATCGTATCTTGGGAAGGCATCGATCGATACCATCGTCGTCAATAATGAGCCGATTGATGAAGAATATTTAGAGCGTTACCGGGAGGACGGATCGGAAGAGGTCCGTTTCGACCGCAAGAAACTTCGGAACTATGGCACGAACGTCCTCGCAGGGGACATCGTCGATTATAACCGGGAGTACATCCGTCACGATTCCGACGCCATCGCCGGACTTGTCATGCAACGGGTGCTCCGCATCAAGAAGCCACGCTCGTTTCAAGAATTAGAATTGAAATAAGGAATGTTGGAAAGAGAGAAAGGAGGGGGACTCGATGAGCTTTGCATCAGACGTGAAAAAAGAATTAACACAACTTGAAGTGAATGACGCTGAAGCGAAAGCAGAATTATCGGCACTCGTTCGAATGAACGGCGTCATCTCGCTCGCCCTTGGACGAGGCATGACCCTCGATGTCTCGACAGAAAATGCCTCGATCGCCCGTCGCATGTATTCATTGATGAAACGCCTGTATGATCATCCGTTAGACTTGTTCGTCCGGAAGAAAATGCGTTTGAAAAAGAATAACGTCTACATCGTCCGGGTATCACAGCATGCGGAGACGATGCTTCGGGACCTAGAGATTCTCGGGGAGAACTACGAGATGATCCGGACATTGAACTCGGATATGACAGGTGACGAGAATCTGGCGCGTGCTTACTTGCGTGGCGCTTTCCTCGCGGGTGGTTCCATTAATCATCCAAAAACGTCGTCGTATCACCTCGAAATCTATAGTTTATATGAGAACCACAACCATTCGCTACGTGATTTGGCGAACCGATTTGAGCTGAACGCGAAGACGCTCGAACGGAAAAAAGGACATATCCTATATATGAAAGAAAGCGAGAAAATCTCAGACTTCCTCAAGTTGATTGGGGCGACCCGAGGTATGCTGGAGTTTGAAGATGCGCGCATTATTAAAGATATGCGCAACTCTGTCAACCGCCTCGTCAACTGTGAGACGGCCAACTTGAATAAAACGGTCGGGGCGGCTTTGCGTCAAGTCGAGAATATCAAATTCTTGGAGCGGACGGTCGGGCTTGACGTCTTACCGAAGAAATTGCGCGAAATCGCCGAACTGCGTGTCACGCACCAGGATGTCTCGTTACAGGAACTCGGTGAAATGCTCGAATCCGGTCCGATTTCGAAGTCAGGAATCAACCATCGACTTCGCAAAATTGATCAGATTGCCGAACGTGTGCGTAGCGGTGACGAAATCGCATCCTCGTGACGCGGTTGCACCAAAACCATTCTTCCTATATAATAAGCAATTGTGTATAGGTTTTATGAAAAGCGAATTAAAGGAGCTTCATCATTATGTCGAATGAAAAGAAAAGATTATCGCTCACGATTGACGCTAAGCTCGACCAGGTCATCACAGAGCGCGCAAAAGAAATCGGGATTCCAAAAAGTGCACTCGTCACGTTTGCCACTAGCCTCTTCTTGAATCAGCTTCGTGCGGAAGAGTTGTTGAATGGAGATAAGAACGCGATCTACGAAGTCATTCGTAAAGACTACGAGTTGCTCACAAGCGTAAAGAATCTAGATAACTAAGTGAAAGGTTGACTTCGGTCAGCCTTTTTTAGTTGCATCTCTGTTGGAAATTTGGAATAGTGGTGGTAATGAATTTGAACGGAGGTCGATTGAATGGGTCAAATCTTACTCATCCTACTGCTACAACTTGTTTACGTTCCGGTATTAACGCTACGGACGATCATGCTTGTGAAAGGGAAGACCGTCATCGCCGGTTTATTTGGAACGCTAGAAACGCTCATCTATATCTTTGCGCTCGGGATCGTGTTCCAAGATTTGACGACGGTCGGAATGATTGTGTACGCGGTCGGATTCGGACTTGGGATTTTACTTGGTGGCTTTGTCGAACGGAAGCTCGCCATCGGTTACAACATGATTCAAGTGCATACGAAAGAATATCCGGCGGAACTCATCCAACAGATGCGCGACAATGGATATGGTGTCACGCATTATCAAGGGCAAGGACGTGACGGGGTTCGTTATCGTCTCGACGTATTGGCGGCTCGGACACGAATGAAAGAGTTGCGTGAACTCGTTGAGAAGCATGAACCAAAAGCATTCCTCGTCGCATTCGACCCGATCGACTTCAAGGGCGGTTATATGATGAAAGGACTGCGTCGTCCGAAATGACGCAACGGACTCACGAAAGTGGGTCTTTTTTTGTGGAAGTAGGGATTTTACGTCATCACAGGGAACTAGTGAAGAAAGGAGATGAGACCGTGAAGCGTAATCGACGTTTTTGGATTGTCCTGCTATGTTTACTTGTTGGGGTGGGCGTCATCTATTTTGCGGTGACGTTGTTTGGTGACGGGGAAGATCCAGTCAAACCACCGCTCCCGACGGTTCGGGTCGGATCGGTGACAGCGGAAGTAGAACAGTCAACGTATTGTTGGGAATCCGGTAATCAAGCGACATGTGCAGACTATGGGATGCCGGAAGCGGATGACCTTCAACTGATTACCGTCAAACCGGGCGACCGAATCGATGTTGTCTATCATGCCGACCCGATGGAGTCGAGTTTCAATCGAATTGAGTATGGCGAACTCGTCCCTTCAGAAGCAATCGTCCCAGATGAACCTGGGGTCTATCTGTATGAAATCGGTGGGGAGTGGAAACAAGGCGATAGTCGTTATGTATTCGGTGTCCGAGTTCCTGAAAAGTAAGCCTTGACCTGCCTCTAAGGGACGACTGTACAGTGAAGATAGGAGGTGGGAAAACAGTGATTCCGGTTGGGAGAGTGGCACATGTGACCGGGTTGTCGGTCAAAGCGATCAAATTTTATGAAGAACGTGGATTAGTCCGTCCGACACGTACCGACAATCAGTATCGAATGTACGGAATGGAAGAAATTCGACGGTTGAGTGAAATTAAGCGATTGCGCCAAATCGGACTCCGTCTAGAACAAATCCAGTCGGGTCGATCGATTGGAGTACTATTGGAAACACGATTGGATGAAGTTCAAGCAGAAATGGAACGCCTTCATCGAATCGAGAGGCAGATTCGATTGATGCAATCAGGAGGGAACGACATGAAGATTCGATACGAGACGTTGAATGAAGCCACCCCTGTCTATGGATATGGTGGTACATTAAAGGAGATTCCGAAATTGTGGGGCAAGCTTCAACTAGAATTGACGACGGACGAGTCGTATGGGGTTTGTCTTCCGCAGGAGAACGGTTATGTCGCGGGGATGACAAAGCCGGTGTCGGCGGAAGGCGCGCGCTGTGTTGAACTGACGACAGGGAACTACATCGTCGCCACGGTGGAAGGAGGCATCCCGATGATCCAATCGACGTATGAACAGTTGTTGAACGTTCCGGACGTGACGTTACGAGATGCGGTCGACTTTGAACGGTATATCCACGGGCAAGGGGGAGCGGACGACATCATTGAGATTTGGATGCCCATCGAATAGAGAAAAGAACGCATCCACTGATGCGTTCTTTTCTTAAAGGAAATGATGGAGATGTAACGTATTTTTAGCTTGCTCCGGAGTGAGATGGAAGGCATGCTCAGTAGCGCCCTCTAGTAAATTCTGTTCAATTGGTTCTAGTTCATATGTGTAAATCCCGTCCTTGAGGTCGGGAGTTCCGATGATGGTTACGGGAATCGGATGTTCTAGCGATTTCATTAGAATGGAGAACTGTAAAAAATCGTTTGGCGGTAAGAATAGTGTTGTATACAACTTGAACGACTTGTTTTCTTCCATCGATACTAAAGCCGGTGCGCGGCCCAAATCAGACAGGAACGACTGGATGCGAGAAAAAATCATTTGAACGGGAATCAGCATCGTGTGACCATCGAGTGAACTCACTTCCGTTGGGGGTAAATACGTTTGGTCAAGAAGACGAATCATCTGCTCGCTCTCGACTGGCGGACTGAAAAGATAACCTTGAATCGTTTGCACGCCATGGTCTCGCAACCAGTTCAAGTCACGGAAACATTCGACACCTTCAACCACAACCTCCATGCCAAACTCTTTCGCAATATACATCAAGCTTCGGACGATGGCCTGTGATTTCACATTTTCATGAATGCCATGTGCAAAAATCCGATCAATCTTAATAATTTGGACATTATAATCCTGCACGTATGCGAGTGAGGAGTAACCGGTCCCGAAGTCATCGAATGACACAGTGATGCCATAAGAATTTAACGTCTCAAACACGGCCTTCATTCGATCACGGTTTTCCAGCAGCGTCGATTCCGGAATTTCAATTTCTAAATAACGAGGAAGGATGTTGTGTTTCGTATAGGATTGCTGAATTTGTTGCATATAGTTATCTAGATAGAAATAGGAAGCCGGAATATTTATTGAAATCGGGATGCACGTAGGTAGCTGATTCATAAATCGACATACTTCTTCGATTAAAAAATCCGTCAGTTCCACAATCTGTTGGTTGTGCTCAATCAAGGGAATAAACTCAACAGGCGAAATAGGTCCCCAAGTCGGATGCATCCATCGCATTAGTGCCTCAGCACCAACAATTTTGCCTGTCCACGCATGAACTTTCGGTTGATAGACAACAAACAGTTCTCGATTCTTGATGGCGGTGCGTAAATCATTAATCAACGTATAGCGACGCAAGGATGGTAAATCGACACTCGATGAGTAAAATGCCAAATTAGAATGTCCTTGTGTGTAAGCGTGATTCGTCACCTGAACGGTATGGGCAATCAGTTCGTTTGCCGTCATCCCGTCATGTGGGGAACGACAGACACCGACAGAAACGTGTGGGAAGATTTCATATTCACTGATGCTATAAGCGCGTTCAGATAAGGTGATTAACTTTTCACCGAAACGCCGGGTTCTCTCGTCCGTCCAATAACAAGGAATGACGATGCAATATAAATCCTCATAAATGACAGCTAATAACGCATCATCTGGGACGTAAGGTTGGAGCTCGGCAATCGTTACTGCATTCCATTCATCTGCCAATTCAAAGCCGAGTGTCTCTTTCACCTCTGTGTAGTGATTGAAAGAAATTCCGATCATGGTGACGGATTGCGCGTCTCCTAACAGTTCTTCGATGTGTGTCTTTAATGTATCTCGATTGGTGATTCCCGTAATCGGATCTACTGTTCGTAATGTGGTGATTTCTTGTTCCTGTTCTTGCAGTCGTGTAATATTTTTTAAATAGGAACGGTAACCGGTTACATTTTTATCTGGATCCCATAGCGGTTCACGCTTCTCTTCAACCCATTTCAATTCATCGTTCACATATACGCGGTATATGTAAGTACCGGATTCACCCTTTAACGTCTCATGACGAGAGGAGATGAGCAGTTCCAGATCTTCCGGATGAAGAAATTGCTTCCAAAATTCGAGAGTGATGTCAGCGGGCTCGATCTCAAATCCGATCATACGGAATAGACCGGGGGAAACGTGTTGGAATGTATCGCTCTGGAAGTCAAACTCCATCATCCCGGCTTCGATAAACTGATTGAACTTCTCAATCTTCTCATTGTCGGTTTGGTAGATGGATTGATCAATCACCGCGCAAGTGAGTAGTTTTCGATCCGTGGATAAATGACTACGTACAATGAAGGGATAGTATTGCGACTCATCCAAATGAAAGATGCGCACAACAGACTCCCGCATCTCCATCTCAGGGTCAATCATCAACTCACCAAGAATCTTTAAATACACATTCAAATCATCAGGATGGAGTAACTGTTTAAAGAGTAGTGGTGTATGTGTTTTAGATGAAAAAGAGGCGAGTCCGAACATATTTTTCAATGATCCAAATGTTTCGAAATAGTGAGTCTCTAAATTGAACTCAAATAAGGCGAGACCGTGGATGTCGCCAAAAACTTGACGATAAGCATCGAAGCGTATGCGTTCTCGTGCGAGCTCAATCGCATTCGTTCGTTCCATCACTGTGAACACCATAGTGATTTCAGGGTAGACGGAGACAGGGACGGGCATCAATTGAAATAGACGGTTCGACGATTGAAGATGAACTTGAATCTCATCGCCTACCGTGGGATTTGATTCCGCTAATGGAATCAAATCGTTCGAAAGTGTTTCAACAAATATGTCGATTGATTCTGAAAGCAACTTTTCGAACGAAGGATTGACGAGCAAAATTCCGTCATCTTTGGTAAGGGCACATATGGCTTCAGGTGAATGCATCCAATACTCCAATAATGAGACATGACCATACGAATCATCAAACGGAATAATTGAACTGAAATGTAATAATTTTTTCAAAATAAACCTCCCGATTTGGCTTATATAATCTATTTATTCCTATTTATTATAGGATTATCGCTCTAAAAAGGGGGTCAATATCTTTTTGAACTGTAGATTGTCCAGTTTGATCTAAAAAAAGACACACATCCAATCAGGATTGTGTGTCTTCAGAAAATTAACGTGTCATGACCTTGTCGATCAGACCGTAGTCTTTCGCTTGGTCAGCTGCCATGAAGTAGTCACGCTCTGTATCGCGCTCGATGACTTCAAGTGGCTGGCCAGTGTTTTCTGCCATGATTTGGTTTAACTTTTCACGCATTTTGATGATGCGTTCCGCGTGAATCTTAATGTCTGACGCTTGGCCTTGCGTGCCGCCGAGCGGTTGGTGAATCATGATCTCTGCGTTCGGTAATGCGAAGCGTTTTCCTTTTTCACCGGCTTGGAGCAAGAAGGCACCCATCGATGCAGCCATTCCGATACAAATCGTCGACACGTTTGGCTTGATGAAGTTCATCGTGTCATAAATCGCCATACCCGCTGTAATCGAACCTCCTGGGCTGTTGATGTAGAGTGAGATGTCCTTCTCTGGATCCTCAGCTGCGAGGAAGAGGAGCTGTGCGACAATCGAGTTCGCCACGTTGTCGTCAATCGCACTTCCGAGAAGGATGATACGGTCTTTGAGCAAGCGTGAGTAGATGTCATACGCGCGCTCCCCACGGCCTGTCTGTTCGATAACTGTTGGAATTAACATTGAATCTGCCTCCTTTATGTAGGTTGTAATTTCATCATACCTGTATAGTCAATGTTGGTCAAACGATAGTCATCGTTTTTCACCTATTCCACGATTTTTGCGTCGTGAAACGAAAAAGAGGCCAGGCAATCTGCCTGACCTCAACATCTGATACACCCGGAGAGATTCGAACTCCCGACACCTGGTACCGGAAACCAGTGCTCTATCCCCTGAGCTACGGGTGCATATGTGTGACACGAATTTATTATACATTTGTTTTATTAAAAAAGCAATCCTGTTCGTTATGCTTTTTTGAGCATGAAGGAAGCGGGTTCGTTACAATGGAAGTGAGGGGGGAGAGCGATGCAACGGCAAGAGCAAAAACAAGTCCAACAGCAACAGATGACGCAAGATCTCATGCAGCGGTTACCGGTGCTTGAAGCGGACCGTCTCGCACTTACGTTTCGTCTAGCGCGTTTGGCGCGACACAATTCAAACATTCATGTTGGGAGTGGGGACCTTGGATGGGTCGCGGATGCGGCGAGCGCGTTCGAAGAGAAGTTGTTCACCCAGATCCGGGAAGGGAGCGGGAGCGAATCGGAACAAGAACTTAGACGACAACTTGTCCTCTTGCTCGATCATCGGGGACTGTTGCCGGACACGAATGAGGTGTTGGCGGAACGACTCGGTGTCGACGTCGCCCAAATCGAACAGGCGAGACAGGCACTCTTATTCCTTGAACCGACGGGGATCGGAGCAAAGACGGAACGAGAGTGTCAGTATCGGCATGCGATTGAACATGAGGACCCTCGTGTCGTCGATGTATTCGATGCGATTGAGAGTGGGGTAAGCTATCAACAGATGGCAAGCGTACTCGAAATTACAGATGAAGAGATCGCACGTCTAGAGCGCATCGTCGCGACACTTCCAAAACGTCCTCTATTATATGAAGAAACGGGTCAGGTTTTTCCAGAAGTTGAAGTACGATACGAAGAGGGAAGACTTGTTACAAAATGGCTCAGTCCGGAACTCGACGAAACGCGTGTCGGGAATGACCGTGAGGCGAAATGGTGGATGACATCGCTTGCGATGCGGAATGAGACGTTACGTGAAATCTGGTCAGTCATCGAGTCTCGTCAGACCGAGTGGCTAAAAGGTGAACTCGTGCTCCATCCGCTGACCCGCCGGACCGTGGCGCAACAAATCGGAAAGCATGAATCGACGGTCGGGCGAGCGATTCAAGGGAAGTTCGCTAAGACTGAAGGTGGCATCATGGAGTGGCGACACTTTTTTGTCCGTTCGACGAGTCATGGACATTCGCCATTTATGATCAAACGAACGCTCGCAGAACTGATTCAACGGGAAACGGCACCGCAAAGTGACCAGACACTTGCGAACGAGCTCGCTCGATACGGCTATCACGTAACAAGGCGGACCGTGACGAACTATCGGGAAGAACTCGGATTCGGTAACTCGCGTGAGCGCGAGCGACAGTTGTGGAAGGGATGACAAATATGAAATTTACATTATATAAACGTGACAATTGTTCACTGTGTGACGAGGCGCTCGTCATGCTCGAATGGTTACAAGAAGATTATCCAATCGAACTCGAACAGGTCGACATCACGGGAGACGAGGTACTCGAGGCGAAGTACCTCTTCGAGATCCCTGTTCTCATACACGAAGGGAAAGTCATCAGTCAAGGGCGATATGATGACAACAAAGTTGAAGATTTTGTTAAGTATACGCTTACATCGAAAAAAAACGTTTGAAGGGGTTGCCAGACGGAAAAGTGATTGATAAGATGAACTCGTAGCGGTGGGACGCAAATAAAAAAGTGGGACAAAAATTGTCCACACTGAAAGTCGAGGGGGTATGAGCATGATCCAGCAACTGATTCACGTTCAGAAGCAAATTGTCCCTGACCTGCTCGATACGCTCCGACATCGTTACGATATCTTACATTATGTCCGCTTGATGCAGCCGATTGGCCGCAGGACACTCGCAACGAGTTTGGGACTGACCGAACGGGTACTCAGACGAGAAGTTGACTTTTTGAAAGACCAAGGTCTTCTTTACGTCGCTACTCAAGGAATTTCCCTCAGTGAGACGGGACGAAACGTCTTACGAGACTTGCACGAGATCATGGGAGAACTTCTCGGAATCTCAGAAGTGGCAAGAGAGCTCGAAGAGAAATTAGGGGTTCGCCAAGTCGTCATCGTACCGGGTGACTCAGATGAGACATTCTGGGTTCAACGCGATATCGGACGTGCGGCGGTCACGCAACTAAAAGCGCGGCTCGCACCGGATGATAATGTGATTGCGGTAACGGGAGGAACGACGATGGCATCGGTTGCGGCGATGATGTCGCCCGATAAAAAAGAACGCCCGATGCATTTTGTGCCCGCACGTGGGGGTCTCGGAGAAACGCTTGAGCTTCAAGCGAATACTGTCTGCTCACGCATGGCGGACCGGGCCCACGCAGACTATCATCTTCTACATATTCCGGATGAAGTATCGCAAGAAACGTTTGACCGGATGGTAGAGGAACCTAGCATTAAAAACGTGCTGGAAATGATTAGAGCGGCTCGAATTGTGGTACATGGAATTGGTGAGGCAGAAACGATGGCAAAGCGCCGTCACGCATCACCGGAGCATTTGCGGATGATTGAACGGCATGACGCCGTCGCCGAGGCATTCGGATATTATTTCAATGCTGAAGGTGAAATCGTCCATCGCGTCAAGACGGTCGGGATCCAACTCGAAGAGCTGGATGACATGGATACCGTCATCGCGGTTGCCGGAGGGAAATCGAAGGCACAGGCGATTGCCGCTTATGCGAAACACACGTCGAACATCATTCTCGTCACAGACGAAGGTGCGGCGAAAGAATTATTAACTTGTTATTAAAGAGTTGACCCCCCGTTGGCTCTTCAATAAATAGCTTCTACCCTAAGGAGGAAATTAACATGGCAGTAAAAGTTGGTATTAACGGATTTGGACGTATCGGTCGTTTGGCATTCCGCGAGATCATCAAAAACGAAGGAATCGAAGTTGTTGCAATCAACGACTTGACAGACACGAAGATGCTTGCGCACCTTCTCAAGTATGACACGACACAAGGTCGTTTCGACGGAGAAGTTGAAGTACACGACGATCACTTCCTCGTAAACGGAGAGAAAGTTATCACGCTTGCTAACCGTAACCCTGAAGAACTTCCATGGGGAGACCTCGGTGTAGACATCGTTCTCGAATGTACTGGATTCTTCACTTCAAAAGAAAAAGCTGAGCTTCACTTGAAAGCTGGCGCGAAGAAAGTTGTTATCTCTGCTCCTGCTACAGGTGACATGAAGACTGTTGTTTACAACACAAACCACGATATCCTCGATGGTTCTGAAACAGTTATCTCAGGTGCTTCTTGTACAACAAACTGCTTGGCTCCAATGGCTAAAGTACTTCAAGACCAGTTCGGAATCGTTGAAGGTCTCATGACGACAATCCACGCTTACACTGGCGACCAAAACACGCTTGACGCTCCACACCCGAAAGGTGACTTCCGTCGTGCGCGTGCAGCTGCAGCGAACATCGTCCCTAACACAACAGGTGCTGCAAAAGCAATCGGTCTCGTAATTCCTGAACTTCAAGGAAAACTTGACGGTGCTGCACAACGTGTACCAGTTGCTACAGGTTCACTCACTGAGCTCGTAACTGTACTCGACAAGCAAGTATCTGTTGACGAAGTAAACGCAGCAATGAAAGCAGCAGCAAACGAGTCGTTCGGTTACACTGAAGACGAAATCGTTTCTTCTGACATCGTTGGAATCACATACGGTTCACTCTTCGATGCGACTCAAACAAAAGTAATGACAGTTGGCGACAAGCAACTCGTTAAGACAGTTTCTTGGTACGACAACGAAATGTCTTACACTGCACAATTGGTTCGCACACTCAAGCACTTCGCTAACATCGCGAAGTAAGTTCGTGAACTAAATAGAATCAAATAGGAGCGGAAACAAGAGATTGTTCTCCGCTCTATTTATGAAATGACATGCACGACATATGGAGGCGAAAGTTATGAACAAACAGTCTATTCGTGACATCGATGTAAAAGGGAAACGCGTCTTTTGCCGCGTTGACTTCAACGTTCCACTCAAAGATGGCGTCATTCAAGACGAAACTCGGATCCAAGCTGCACTTCCAACAATCAAGCACTTGCTTGACGGTGGTGCGAAGCTCGTCCTTGCGAGCCACCTCGGCCGTCCAAAGGGCGAGAAGAACCCTGAGTTCTCACTTGCTCCAGTAGCGAAGCGTCTCGCTGAGCTCCTCGGAAAAGATGTACCGCTCGTCGAAGAAGCATACGGCCCGGTCGCAGAAGAAGCGGTCGCTAACCTCTCTGAAGGCGATGTCGTCGTTTTAGAGAACGTTCGTTTCTACCCAGGTGAAACGAAAAACGACCCTGAACTTGCAAAAGGATTCGCAGCACTTGCTGACGTATACGTCAACGACGCGTTCGGCGCGGCTCACCGTGCACACGCTTCAACTGAAGGGATTGCACACCACGTGGATACAGCTGTTGCTGGTCTCTTGATGGAAAAAGAACTTGAAGTTCTCGGTAAAGCTCTTTCTAACCCAGACCGTCCGTTCACGGCGATTATCGGCGGGTCGAAAGTAGCGGATAAGATCGGGGTCATCGACCACCTTCTTGACATCGTTGACACACTCATCATCGGTGGCGGACTCTCGTACACGTTCTCGAAAGCACTCGGGCACGAAGTTGGGACGTCACTCCTTGAAGAGGATAAGCTTGACCTCGCTCGTCAATTCATGAAGAAAGCAGAAGATAAAGGCGTGAAATTCTTAATGCCAATCGACTGCGTCATCACAAAAGAATTTGGCGAAGAAACGTATGTCGGCCCAGTCGATATCGACTCGATCCCAGCGGATCACATGAGTCTTGATATCGGACCGAAGACAGTCGAACTTTACGCGGATGCGATTCGCGAATCGAAACTTGTCGTTTGGAACGGACCGATGGGCGTATTCGAACTCGATAAATACGCAAACGGAACGAAAGGTGTCGCTCAAGCACTTGCGGACAGCGATGCATATTCAATCATCGGTGGTGGTGACTCAGCCGCTGCGGCAGCCAAGTTTGGTCTTGCTGACAAGATGAGCCACATCTCAACTGGTGGTGGCGCGTCACTCGAATTCATGGAAGGTAAAAAACTTCCAGGTGTCGAGGCGTTGAACGACAAGTAATTTAGAGGAGGGTTATCGATGCGTAAACCGATTATTGCAGGTAACTGGAAAATGAACAAAACACTCTCGGAAGCTGTCGCTTTCGTGGAGGAAGTTAAAAACAACATCCCGTCTACTGACAAAGTAGATGCAGCGATTGGTGCTCCGGCACTTTTCCTCGCACCGATGGTAGAAGCAGCTAAAGGGTCAAACTTAAAGCTCGGTGCACAAAACATGTACGACAAAGATAGCGGTGCCTACACTGGCGAAATTAGCCCAGTAATGGTCGCTGACCTCGGCGTGACGTATGTCATCCTCGGTCACTCAGAACGTCGCGAGTACTTCGGCGAATCAGATGCGTTCATCAACAGCAAAACGAAAAAAGCGTTCGAACACGGTCTTACGCCAATCGTTTGTGTCGGTGAAACACTTGAAGAGCGCGAAGGCGACAAGTTCGAAGAAGTCATCAAAACACAAGTCGAAGGCGGTCTCGCTGACCTCTCTGCTGATCAAGTCAAACAACTCGTCATCGCGTACGAGCCAGTTTGGGCAATCGGTACAGGTAAATCAGCGGACGAAGCTGACGCACAAAGCTCTTGTAAGTATGTTCGCGACGTGGTGAAAGGTCTTTACGGTGAAGACGTAGCGGCTGCAGTACGCATCCAATACGGTGGATCTGTTAAACCTGAGAACATCAAAGAGTACATGGCACAAGAAGACATCGACGGCGCACTCGTCGGCGGTGCTTCACTTGAAGCCGCTTCGTTCCTCAAATTGTTGGAGGCGATTTAAATGGCTAGACCAGTCGCACTCATCATCTTAGATGGTTTCGGGATGCGTGACGAATCGTTCGGTAACGCGGTCATGGCTGCGGACAAACCGAACTTCGATCGCTACTGGGAGCAGTATCCACATACGCTCTTAAACGCAAAAGGCGAGTACGTCGGTCTTCCAGAAGGACAGATGGGGAACTCGGAAGTCGGTCACTTAAACATCGGTGCCGGCCGAGTCGTCTATCAGTCACTCTCACGCGTCAACAACGCAATCAAAGACCGTTCGTTATTCGACCGTCAGGCGATGAACCATTTGGCAGGACATGTGAAGAAGCATGACTCGAGCCTTCATATCATGGGCCTCGTATCAGATGGCGGGATTCACTCGCACATCAATCACATGTTTGCTATCGTTGAGTTCGCAAAACTCCACGGCATCGAAAAAGTGTACATTCACGCGTTCACGGACGGCCGTGACTGTGATCCGAAATCAGGAGCTGGTTTCCTCAAGGAAACAGAAGAAAAGCTTGCTGAGCTCGGTGTCGGTCAAGTCGCTAGCGTGTCTGGTCGCTACTATGCTATGGACCGCGACAACCGTTGGGAGCGCGTCGAGAAAGTATATGACGTCCTCGTAAACGGCAAAGGCGAAGTCGGTACGGACCCAGTCGAGGTTCTCGAGAAGTCGTACGAGAACGATTTGACGGATGAGTTCGTCTTACCGACTGTCATCGAAAAAGATGGCAAGCCAGTCGCAACAATCCAAGACAACGATGCGATCATGTTCTTCAACTTCCGTCCGGACCGGGCAATCCAGTTGTCGAAAGTGTTCAAAGAGAAAGCCGGATTCGAAGGCTTCAAACTCTCGGACAAACATCCTGAGAACCTTCTCCTCGTTTCGATGACGAAGTACTCGGATGACGTCGACACGGATATCGTGTTCCCACCGGAAGATTTGAAAAACACACTCGGGGAAACACTCTCTGCACAAGGATACAAACAACTCCGTGCCGCAGAAACAGAGAAGTACCCACACGTCACGTTCTTCTTGAACGGACAAAAAGAAAAACCATTTGAAGGGGAGGATCGTCTCCTCGTCCCTTCACCGAAAGTCGCGACATACGACTTGCAACCGGAGATGAGCGCGTACGAACTTACGGACGGCTTGCTCGAGCGGATCGAGTCGGATGAGTATGATGCATACATCATCAACTTCGCGAACCCGGATATGGTCGGTCACTCAGGGAAGCTTGAGCCGACGAAGAAAGCGATTGAAGCGGTCGACGAATGCCTCGGTAAAGTAGTGGACGCATTACTTGCTAAAGGTGGCGCGGCCATCATCACAGCGGACCACGGGAACGCAGACATCGTCACGAACCCGGATGGCTCGCCGATGACGGCGCACACGACGGAACCTGTTCCGTGTATCGTCACAAAAGAGGGAGTCGAACTGAAACCAGTTCTCGAAGGCGCACTTTGCGACCTCGCCCCAACCCTTCTCGACCTTCTCGGTGGAGAGCAACCAGCTGAAATGACTGGTTCGTCAATCGTTACAAAATAATACAACTATTTTTCAAGCGAAAAGGAGCGATTTTTCATGTCAATGATTACAGAAATTTACGCACGCGAGATTTTAGATTCACGCGGTAACCCATCAGTAGAAGTAGAAGTCTTCACAGAAGACGGCGGTTTCGGCCGTGCCCTCGTCCCATCAGGCGCATCAACAGGTGAGCACGAAGCAGTTGAGCTTCGCGATGGCGACAAGTCACGTTACCTCGGTAAAGGTGTCTTGAAAGCAGTTGCGAACGTGAACGACACGATCGCACCAGAACTTATCGGCTACGATGTCTTCGACCAAAACGCAATCGATGCGAAAATGATCGAACTCGACGGTACGCCAAACAAAGCAAAACTTGGTGCAAACGCAATCCTCGGTGTGTCAATGGCAGCCGCTCACGCAGCAGCAGATGAGCTCGGTCTTCCACTTTACACATACCTCGGTGGATTCAACGCGAAGACACTTCCAACACCAATGATGAACATCATCAACGGTGGTTCGCACGCGGACAACAACGTGGACTTCCAAGAGTTCATGATCATGCCTGTCGGCGCGCCAACATTCCGTGAAGCGCTCCGTATGGGTGCTGAAGTATTCCACGCCCTCAAATCAGTTCTTTCTGGTATGGGTCTTAACACAGCTGTCGGTGACGAAGGTGGTTTCGCACCAAACTTGAAGTCTAACGAAGAAGCAATCACAGTTATCCTTGAAGCGATCGAAAAAGCTGGTTACAAACCAGGTGAAGACGTCTACCTCGCAATGGACGTTGCCTCTTCTGAGTTCTACGACAAATCAACTGGTAAATACGAACTCGCTGGCGAAGGCAAGTCACTCACAACTGCTGAGCTTGTAGACTTCTACGCTGAGCTCGTTGACAAATACCCAATCCTCTCAATCGAAGATGGTTGTGACGAAAACGACTGGGATGGCCACAAGCTTCTCACAGACAAAATCGGCCACAAAGTTCAACTCGTTGGGGATGACCTCTTCGTAACGAACACATCGAAACTTGCTGAAGGTATCGAAAAAGGAATCGCAAACTCGATCCTCATCAAAGTTAACCAAATCGGTACGCTCACAGAAACATTCGACGCGATCGAAATGGCTAAAAAAGCTGGTTACACAGCAGTCGTCTCTCACCGTTCTGGTGAAACAGAAGATGCGACAATTGCAGACATCGCTGTTGCGACAAACGCTGGACAAATCAAAACTGGTTCACTTTCACGTACAGACCGTATCGCGAAATACAACCAACTTCTCCGCATCGAAGACATGCTCGGCGATGTAGCGAAATACGACGGCATCAAGTCGTTCTACAACCTCAAAAAATAATTGATTGTTTCAGGTCCGCTTTATGGCGGACCTGTTTTTTTATGGATGTTTTTCAACCCGTCCTGGCGGCACCGGTGCTTTCTGCAGGCAATCCACGGAGCCTCCTCGCGCTTACGTGCTTGCGGGGTCTCCGCGAGATTGCTTTCCTGCAAGAGTCACGGTGCCGCTTCGACGGGCGCGAACGCTCTGTGTCGAACCACCTCGTGTTGTATACTGAACGTGACTGACAAAAAGTAGGGGGAAATTGGATGAACCAATCGAATGAGCAAGAAAAAAGGTTGAGCGGTGGGAACGTGTCAACTGTCTATAAAAAGGGGAATTACGTCTATCGCACTCAAAAGGAAGGCAGCGAGCGTATTCATCGATGGTTACGTCACTTGGAGGCAAAGCAACTTTCCGGAGTACCGCGTTTTATTGGAATCGATGATCGAGGAAGAGAAGTGTTAACTTACTTGGAAGGAGAAACCGCAGACTATCCCTTGAAGTCTTACATGTGGTCCGATGAGGCGATTCAGGATGTTGCACGACTAATGAGACGTATACATGATGCGTCGACAGATTTTGAGTGGTCGTCAGATTGGTCACCGATTGACAACACGCCTCAACCGCTAGAGGTCATCTGTCATAACGATTTCGCCGTCTACAATACGATTTTCCATGAAGGAAAAGTGGCGGGAGTCATCGATTTTGATTTGGCCGCACCGGGACCGCGGGCTTGGGATATCGTCTATGCCCTTTATACGTTCGTTCCGCTCAGTCGTCGCCATCAAGCTGAAACAGGGGAAGTCGTCTATTATGATGCCGATCGAGACGATGCAATCTATAACAAGCGGGTATCCTTGTTTCTCGATGCCTATGGTTGGGAGCAAGCGGAGGTCGACTTGTTCGACATGTTACAACGACGCATCGAAGCGCTCTGTCTGTTGATGAAACGAAAAGCCGCGGAAGGAGACATCGCCTTCCAAAAGATGATAGACGAAGGGCACTACGATCATTATCAAGAGGAACTTCGATTCATTCGAACGCATGGACGGGAGTGGTTCTGAAACATTCGGGAGCGGGAATATATAAAGTGAAGGACGAGTAAGGGGGCGATTCTCGTGATGATGTTAGGATTCCTCTTCTTAGTATTGCTCATCGGATTCGGCATTTGGTACTATCTCAAATCGCAGCGAGATGACGATTGGTCGTGACATTTTTGTCACGACCTCTCTTTTGTGTCAGAACACACAAAATTTGGGTATACTCTCTACATAACGAGTAAAGGAGCCAATGCTTATGACACGAGTACGTAAAGCCATCATCCCAGCCGCCGGTCTCGGCACCCGCTTCCTTCCTGCCACGAAAGCCATGCCGAAAGAAATGTTGCCGATCGTCAACAAGCCGACCATCCAGTTCATCGTCGAGGAGGCCGTCGCTTCAGGTATCGAGGACATCATCATCGTCACGGGGAAGAACAAGCGGGCGATTGAAGACCATTTCGACCGTGCGCTCGAATTGGAGCAGAACCTTGAATCGAAAGGGAAGACGCGCTTGCTCGAATCGGTCCGACACTCCTCGAACTTGGCGAACATTCACTACATACGCCAACAGGAGCCGAAAGGTCTCGGTCATGCGATCTGGTGCGCCCGGAAGTTTATCGGGGACGAACCGTTCGCCGTCTTACTCGGGGACGATATCATCGAATCCGACGTGCCGGCGACGAAGCAGTTGATTGACCAATATGAGGCGCACGAACGTTCGATCATCGGGGTACAGCGTGTCCCGTATGAAATGACGAACCGATATGGTATAATTGACCCGCTTGCCGTCGAAGGGAAGCTCATCCCGGTGAAGACGTTTGTCGAGAAACCACCTGTCGATGAGGCCCCGTCGAACTTTGCCATCCTCGGTCGCTACATCTTGAAACCGGACGTCTTTGAGGCGTTATCGGGGCAAGAGGCAGGAGCCGGGGGCGAGATTCAATTGACGGATGCGATCGCACGCTTGAATGAGGCGCAGACGGTCTTCGCCTACGAATTTGACGGTCGACGTTACGACGTCGGAGAGCCGATCGGGTTCGTCGAGACGACGATTTGCCACGCGCTCAGCGATCCTGATTTAAAAGATGACGTCCATGCCCTATTGAAACGGCTCGTGGACGAACTTGATCAACAGTAAGGTGTGTTATTTTTGAAAACAATGCTTATGGTGTGTCAAAACTATTATCCGGAGATCGGCAGTGCCGGCAACCGGATGCAAAACATTACGCATTTGATGAAACAGCGCGGGTATGAAGTCGAGGTCATCACGGCCGCTCCTTCGTACCCGAGCTTTGATATGTACCAGGACGACCGTTTCTGGAACGACCAAGAGTTGAACGACCAACCGTTCATCAAGCGACTCATCACGAAGAAACGGAAGCATACGTCCAACATGGTCAGTCGTCTCTTCCTGTTCCTCGAACAGATGGTCAAAGGAATCCGGGAAGTCCGTAAGCTCGAATTGAAGCCAGACGTCGTCTTTGCGACGACCCCTTCTTTTTTTATGGCGTTTGTCGGTGCTTACGCGAAACGAAAGTATCGCGTCCCGTTCATCTTGGACGTCCGTGACCTTTGGCCAGAATCGGTGAAAGGGGTCGGTGTCTTCAAGTACGATTGGGTGCTCACGCCAGCGTTTTGGATGGAGAAACGACTGTATCGTGTCGCCGATGAAGTCATCATCAACTCGGAAGGATTCCGTAGCTATCTTCGTCAGCGCGGTGTGCCGAATGAGAAGATTCACTACATGCCGAACTCGATCCGGGAAGCGGAGCGCACGCTCGAGCGGACGATCCCACCGGACGACCGGATGGAGATCTTATACGCCGGGAACATGGGCCTTGCCCAAGATGTGTCGTTGTTACTCGAACTTGCCGAACGATTCCGGGACGAACCACGGATTCATTTCAAATTGATCGGCTACGGTTATCGGAAAGAAGAGTTGAAGCAGACGATCAAAGACCGTGGCTTCCAAAACTTCTTGTTCCTCGAGGCGATGCCACGGACAGAGGCGTTTCAGGCGATTAAAAATGCGGACGTCGCATTCGTCAGTCTGATCGAACAAGAAGTGTTCGATACGGTCATCCCTGGGAAACTCATCGACTATATGGCAGTCGGCAAACCGATTGTCGCAGCAGTGTCAGGCCATGCGGCGAATGTCATTGAAGCGGCGGAAGTCGGCTACGTGTCACGGAAACGTGATATCGATGAGATCGAGCGGATCCTACGGAAGCTCCTCGACCGACCGGATTTACGGGAGGCACTCGGGGCGAACGGGATTCGTTACGTCAAAGAGAATTTATGTTGGGAAGAGAATATCGACGTGTTAGATCAAGTCGTACAACAGTTAGTGATGGAGGAAACACGATGAAGTCAGTATGTATGTTTGTATGGAACCATTTTACGAATGATGCGCGCGTCCTTCGTGAGTGCTCGGCACTCGCCGAGGCAGGCTATGAAGTCGATTTGATTGCGCTTCAAGATCCGAAAAATAAAGAGCTTCCAAAAGAAGAGATGCGTCCGGAAGGCTTCCGCGTCATCCGCGTGAAGCGTCAACCTTCGATTCTCGTCAATGCGCTCAAGTTTGCGAAGAAGACCTATCAATGGGTGAGCGAGAAGCGGACCCGCCAAATTGGGGCTGGACTCGTCGGTGCCGGGTTGTTCCTACTCGCGCCGATCACGATGCTCGCACTTGGAGCGGCCGTCGGGACAGTCTTGTTGCCGCAAGTGCGTAAGCAAATCGTCAACGCGAGTGCGATGCTCGAGATGGTGTTCGCTTCGACGAAAAAATCGTATGACTTTTATCATGCGAACGATTTGAACACGCTCCCGCAGGCACTCCTTGCGGGAAAAGTGTTCAACAAAGGTCGGATCGTCTACGATTCGCACGAGGTACAGACGGACCGTACGGGTTACGGCTACATCCAAAGTAACCTTGAAGGCTGGCTCTTGCCGTTCGTCGATACGATGATGGTCGAGAACCATACGCGTGCGGCGCACAACGAAGAGTTGTACGGATTCTATCCGTACGTGCTCCACAACTATCCGTTCTACCGTCCGCTCGACTTCTCGCTCCGTAAGGACTTGCATGCACTCCTCGACTTACCGAAAGACGAGAAGATTCTCTTGTATCAAGGGGGCATTCAAGCGGGGCGCGGTCTCGAACAGCTCGTGCTCGCGGCGAAAGACTTCAAAGAAGGCACGCTCGTCATGATCGGGGACGGGAAGCTCAAACCGACGATTCAACAGTTGATTGAGACGGAAGGGGTCGGCGACCGCGTCAAGATGATTGACAAAGTACCGGTCGAAGCGTTACCTTACTATACGATGAACGCCTATTTAGGCTTCCAAGTATTGAACAACGTCTGCTTCAACCACTACTCGGCCTCGTCGAATAAATTGTTCGAGTATTTGATGGCCGAAGTACCGGTCGTCTCATGCGACTTCCCTGAAATCGAACGGGTCGTTGCGGGGAACGATGTCGGGGTGCTCGTCGATTCGCACGATCCACAATCGATCGCGGACGGCGTCAACCGGATGATTGAAGACCAAGCACTCTATGCGCGTGTCAAAGAGAACACGAAGACCGCGCGTGAGAAATATAACTGGGATTTGGAAAAAGAGGCACTCTTGAACGTCTACGCGAACGCCGCGGAGCGCAAGTTGCCGATTATGAAAGACGGTGCGCCAAAGCCAGTACAATCTTAAGACTGCGGCTTTTGCCGCGGTCTTTTTTCTATGGAGGGAGGACATTTATGAAACGTCAACAACAACATCTATTGCGCCAACAAGTATGGCGCAAGCTACAAACCATCTCGGTGAAGGACATCGCCTGGATCATCGCGGGCTCCTTCATTCTCTCGTTCGGGGTCAACTACTTTACCGTACCGAACGACTTCTCGGAAGGTGGCCTGCTCGGGGTCACGATCATCCTGTACTACGTGTTCGGCTGGGATCTCGGGCTCACGTCGATTATCGGGAACGGGATTCTCTTTATCGTCGGCTATAAGCTGCTCGACCGTCGGACAATGGTCTATTCGGTCATCGCCGTCATCGCGACGTCATTCTTTCTCAGTCTGACGCACGACTGGGGCAGCCCTGCCGAGGACAAACTGCTTGCGGCCGTCTATGCCGGAATCATGATCGGGGTAGGGATCGGCATGGTGCTCCGTGTCGGCGGGACGACCGGCGGGGGCGTCATCATCGCCCGTCTCATGGAGCGCTATCTTCACTTGAGTGTCGCCGTCTCGATGTTCATCATCGATGCGATCGTCGTCGCCACGTCCGGCTTCTTCTTAGGGGAACAAGTCGTCCTCTATACGCTCATCGCCATTATCATCGGTTCATGGGTCATCGACCTCGTCGCGGAAGGTCTCAACATCCGCAAAGCCGTCACGATCATCAGCGATAAGCAAGAAGAGCTCGCCGTTGTCTTAACGGAGACACTCGGACGCTCGGCGACGATCATCCATGGACACGGCTACTATACGAAGCAGGATAAGAACATGTTGTATATGATCGTCGACAAACGTCAGATCGCGCCGCTCAAAAAAATCGTCCAAGTAACGGACGACCGTGCCTTCGTCGTCATCCACCAGGTGAAGGAAGTCATCGGGGAAGGGTTCAGCTACCCGTCCCGATAATTTGAATGCTGGTGTTTTATTGATAACTTCTATATAATAAAAGGCGTGTAAATAGAAGGAGGAACTGACTACTATGCAAACGATCGCTACAATCAGCCTACTTGTCGTGGCTGTCTTATTGATTGTCGTCGTACTGCTCATGTCAGGTCGGTCGCAAGGTCTTGGAGCGATTGCAGGTGGCGCGGAGCAGTTGTTCGGACGCCAGAAAGCACGCGGCTTCGATGCTGTTTTGAACCGAACTGCAGCTGTACTAGGCACTTTGTTTTTCATTTTAGGATTACTAGTCGCATCATTATGATGATAAGGCTGATCGTTCTCGATTTTCACGTGAGGCGGTCAGCTTTTGTTTTTTCGATTTATTTTTTGGGAATAATGTAGATACGAGGAGATGACAGATAAAATGAAAGTAACAGCACCAAAACCGTTCTTCTTCGAGGGCGGAAAACGTGCCGTGTTGATGTTACATGGCTTCACTGGATCGAGCGCGGATGTCCGCATGCTCGGTCGCTTCCTTCAAAAAGAAGGATACACATGTATGGGACCGATCTATCGTGGTCATGCCGTCCCACCGGAAGAATTACTCCAATATGGACCAGAAGACTGGTGGGAAGACGTCTTGAACGCCTACCAGACACTCGTCGACAAAGGCCATGAGGAGATCGTCGTCTGCGGACTCTCGCTAGGTGGCGTGATGTCGCTCCGTCTCGCCGAGGAGAAAGACGTCAAGGCGGTCATCCCGATGTGCGCGCCGACGGGAATCGATGCCGAGGACCGCTTGTATAAAGGAGTCCAGGCATATGCCCGAGAATATAAGGGTAGAGAAGAAAAGTCGCCGGAACAGATCGAGCAGGAGATGGCAGAGTTCAAACCGATGCCAACGCTGAAAGATCTCCGTGCCTTCGTCCGCGACACGGCGTCGAAGCTCGAGGACATCTTCGTCCCGACACTCGTCGTCCAAGGCGCCAAAGACAACATGATCGACCCGGAATCGGCGAATCAAATTTACGAGGCGGTCAACACGTTCCAAAAAGAGTTGCTCATCTATGAGAACTCGGGACACGTGATCACACTCGACAAAGAAAAAGAGAAACTGCACCAGGACGTGCTCGATTTTCTCGAAACGTTAGACTGGTCAGTCTAAGAAGGAGGTGTCACGTTGAATTTACGTGACCAATTACTAGAGATCTTGCAGGCGAGCGAGAAACCGCTCTCTGTCGATCAACTGACCGAGCGATTACAGCTCGCGTCGACGGATGACTTTAAAGAGCTCATCCGCACATTGAATGCCCTCGAGGAAGAGGGCGCCATCGGCCGGACGCGGACGAACCGTTACGGGACGCTCGCCACGCTCGGACAAGTCGCGGGAATCATCTCGATTCACCAGCGCGGCTTCGGCTTCTTGTCGGTCGAAGGGGAAGCGGAAGACGTGTTCTTGCCGCCCGACCAACTGAAGGACGTCTACCATGGCGATACGATCCTCGTCAAAAAACGCGAGGACAACCGTGGCAAGACGGAAGGGATTTTATTGAAAGTACTGAAGCGCGGACTCTCCGAATTCGTCGGGACGTATACGCTCCCAAGCGGTCGACTCGACCAGTTCGCCTTCATCGAGCCGGATGACAAACGCATCAACTTCTGGCCGGTCGTCAACCCGGACAAGTCACTCGGTGCCGTCGACGGACATAAAGTCGTCGTGCGCATCACGAAATATCCGGACGGACGCTTCGCCGGTGCCTGTGACGTCGTCCGCATCATCGGGCATAAGAACGACCCAGGTGTCGACATCTTGTCGATCGTCTATAAGCACGGCATTCCGACGGAGTTCCCGGAGGACGTGATCGCTCAGGCGAACGCGGTACCGGACGAGGCGGACGAGAAAGACTTCATCGGCCGCGTCGACCTTCGTGACGAGACGATCTTCACGATTGACGGCGAAGATGCGAAAGACTTGGACGATGCCGTCCACGTCAAGAAACTCGATAACGGCAACTACGAGCTCGGTGTCCATATCGCCGACGTCTCACATTACGTGAAAGAGGGCTCACCGCTCGACGTTGAGGCGCTCGAGCGCGGGACGAGTGTGTATCTCGTCGACCGCGTCATTCCGATGTTGCCGCACCGACTCTCGAACGGGATCTGTTCCCTTAACCCGCACGTCAACCGCTTGACGCTCAGCTGCGTCATGGAGATCTCCCCACAGAACGGGAAGGTCGTTCGCCATGACCTGTTCCCGAGTGTCATCAAGACGACGGAGCGGATGACGTATACGAACGTCCGTGAGATCATCGAACGTGATGACGAAGAGACGTTGAAAAAGTACGAACCGTTCATCGGTGAGTTCGACCTCATGGCCGAGCTTGCGGAAGTCCTTCGGAAACGCCGGAATTCGCGCGGTGCCATCAACTTCGATTTCGCCGAGGCGAAAGTCGTCGTCAACGAGGAAGGGAAGCCGGCAGATATCGTGCTTCGTCCACGTTCGGTCGCCGAGAAGTTAATCGAGGAGTTCATGCTCGCGGCCAACGAGACGGTTGCGGAACACTTCCACAAGATGGACGTGCCGTTCATCTATCGTGTCCACGACAATCCGAAGCCGGACAAGCTCGACTTCTTCTTCGACTTTGTCGCAAACTTTGGCGTGCATATTGAACGCATCAAAGGGCAGACAGTCGAACCGAAGACGCTTCAAAAGATTTTGAAGGCGATCGACGGAGAACCTGAAGAGCCGGTCATCAGCACGATCATGCTTCGTTCGATGCAACAGGCGAAATATGACGACGTCTCGCTCGGTCACTTCGGACTCGCGACAGACTTCTATACGCACTTCACGTCACCGATTCGTCGTTATCCGGACTTGATCGTCCACCGTCTCATGCGCACGTACGTCTTCAACAACGATTTGTCGGAGCAGACGATCGCGAAGTACGAGGACCGTCTCGGGGCGATTGCCGAACAGGCATCGAAACGGGAACGTCGCTCGGTCGACGCAGAGCGCGAGACACAGGCGCTCAAGAAAGCCGAATACATGGAAGCCCATCTCGGTGAAGAGTTCGATGGTGTCGTCGCCGGCGTCACGAACTTCGGGATGTTCGTCGAGCTTCCGAATACGATCGAAGGGCTCGTTCGTCTCCAGTCGATGGATGACTACTATCACTTCGATGAGTCACAGCTTATGCTTCTCGGGGAGCGGACGAAACGTCAGTTCCGCATCGGGGACGCCGTCCGTGTCAAAGTCGACGCTGTCAACTTAGACGAGCGGACAATCGACTTCACGGTCGTTGGTATGCCGAAAAGGGAACAGTCAAGCCGTCGCCAACCGACGACGATCAAAGCGAAAGGCGGCCGTCCGAAGAAGGACGAGAAAGACCGTCGTGGCGGTCGCGGTCGGGACGACAAGAAGAAGCGTGGCAAACCAGGAAGACCTGGCAAGCCGGGCAAACCAGGTGAGAAACCGAAACGAGACAGGGAGAAGTCTTCCCAAGGTCGTTCGGCACTCGACCTGAAGAAGAAAGACAAGCACAAACGAAAAGGCGACGCCAAACGAGGTGCGAAGAAGCGTCGCTGACGGGGAAGGGGTCGTCCCTTCCTCCGTATCTTGTAGATAAAGGACTGAATGTGTATGGCCAAGAAGAAAGATTCGAACGCACTCGCCCAAAACCGCAAGGCGTCCTTCGATTACGCAATCGAAGATACGATTGAGGCGGGCATGGTGCTCACAGGGACGGAAATCAAATCGGTCCGTCAATCGAAGATCAACATCGCGGATGCGTACGTCCGGTTCGATGGGGGCGAGGCGACGCTTCACAACTGTCATATCAGCCCGTTCGAACAGGGGAACCGCTTCAACCACGATCCACTCCGCGTCCGAAAGCTATTGTTGCATAAGAAGCAGATCAATCAGCTCATCGGAGCATCAGGGCGTGACGGCTACACGATCATCCCGCTCAAAGTGTATATCAAGAATGGGTTCGCCAAGTGCCTGCTCGGCGTCGGAAAAGGGAAGAAGAAGTACGACAAACGCGAGGACTTGAAGAAGAAAGACGCGAAGCGTGACGTCGACCGTGCGATGCGCGATCGGCAAAAATACTGACAACGGATCCTAATTGTGGTATATTAAATAAAGTACCAATTACCACCCCGGGGACGTTATGGATTCGACGGGGGTAGGTCGGTCGTATGTGGCGTGTCGAGGGGTCGGCCTCGTTAAAACGCAAACGCCTATAACTGGCAAAACTAACACACAACTCGCAGCAGCCTAAGTGCCCTGCGGATCCTGACATCCATCGCTTGTGTGGATGATTTTCAGGGTCTCAAACTAAGCAAGCTACGCTTCAACCTCGCCGTCTGAGGGCGCGAAGAAGAGATGAAACAGACTGGATGCGACAACGCCTGTTTATCGGCAGTGTCACATCGAGATTCAATAGATAAACTACACACGTAGAAGCATACGTTACGATGCCTTCGGACGCGGGTTCGACTCCCGCCGCCTCCATTTTGAAGCAGTCTGTAACGACTGCGATCAATGATTTTCATGAAGACCTTCTAATTTCATTGAGATTAGAAGGTCTTTGCTTTTGATTGAATCCAGAAAGAAAGGAAGGTGAAGATTATGGGAAAATATCAATTAGACAAGAGAAGCAAAGTGGCTGCGGCGAAATACCAGGACGGCAAAAAGCCGACTGTCTCGAACAAGAAGGAACGGTTGAACCAGCTTCGTGAAGCGTATTTGCAGAAGAAACAAGAGAAGAAGTGATCTGACAAAGGATTATTGAGTACCTGCTCATTAATCCTTTTCTTATGGATAGCGGACACCGGTCATTAGGTTTTTGATGGGAATCAAGGGATTGAGCATTGTTTTGTTGAATAGAAACTACGAGTTGTTTTTTGAAAAAACGTCAAATAAACATACATACCATAGGAGGAGTTCACATGTCTAAAAAATCGACGGAATTGATTGTGAATGGGGTCAAAAAATATGGCCCGACAGTAGGGAAACTTGCATTAAAACATAACAAAGAAATCATGGGGGCTTTAGGGTCAATCAATTTAAAGAAACGACCTAAGAACACGGATGACTCGGAGCAAAGCCCTAAAAAAGCCAAGAACAAACATCCGCGAAAGCAACGGTATCAGTACTATTTAACTGAAGTGACGCCTACGCTAGACACTCGAAATCGAGATGAGTTGTTTCAATATAGATTAGAAGTGGAGCAATGCATTCAACAAATCAAAATGGAGCAAGCACAAGACATCGTCATCAAAAAACAAATTCATGAGGGGCGGATCAAAGAGTGGGAATCCATTCTCTCTCACATCGTGAGTCAAATGACCATCAAGGACTATATGGAATATTTGAGACTGTTCAACAACCCGGAGTATCAAAGTGACTATTTCACGGGCTTTGAAGGCGATGTAGAGAAGTTCAAAAAATTGAATACGGTCGAACAGTATGATGCGCTCGTTCAGTATGTTCATGAAAAGACAATGATTGAAATCGAACAAATCAAAAGAGAGTTTTCTGCTCCTGTATGAAGCGCCGCGATCCACTTCTTTTCTGCATTCGCTATAATCAATAGTGTAATGGATGGAGGTGGAGTCGTTGGGATGGGATTTAAGTGTCGCTGAGGCGAAAGATGTGTATTTAACCGAATCAGACCTATGGCGCTTTACACAACAATTTCTGATGAACGCTTCTCATACGACGACGTACAAACACGTATTGATGAGGGCGTTACTTGAATGTACGACAGAATTGAATGAATCAGGAGTCCTGTCATTTCATCAGATTGCCAAGCATGTGACGAAAATCTATTGGAATCTCATCGTCAAGCATGGGCTGACACAGATGAATCAATTGGGGAAGCAGAGCGTTGTTGAAAAAGCGATGGTCTCCTTTCAGAAAGAACACAATATTCCATCTGTTTGGAACTTCGACCGTTTACCAGAACATCAACAAAATCAATTGATTCGGAACGTGAATCAATTTTATAAAAAATACGTATACGGTTCTTTCTATCGCTCCTTTAACGAAACGATTTACTCTTTCAATCGAAAAGAAGAGTGGATTCAACTCGTTCCAGCGTATGTCGTTTTCTTTGAAAAATATAAGCGTATTCTCATGAACGTGACAAACTATCAGTTAGCCATCTTTTTAGAAAAATACAATTCCCAGGATGCGATGGAACGAATTTTGAGCAAGCTGGAGTTTGTGTCTGCCCGTCAGTCGCTTGAGGAGTTTAAACAAATTTTATTAAGTCACGGGCACTCAATGTGCTTCTATTGCCTAAAGCCTGTAAAACAAATTCACGTGGATCATTTCATTCCTTGGTCTTATATGCAAAATGATGTCTTATGGAATTTTGTGCTGTCATGCCCGACATGTAATACGAGTAAAAATAATCGATTAGCGAATATCGATTATCTTTACAATTTGGTAGAACGAAATCATGAACTGCGTACGGCAGAACACATGTCTACATACAAAGAATCGAAACTCATTCATTTGTATCACTATGCCGTTCAAAATGGCTATGAAAACAATTGGACTCCGAAGGCATGAAAAAAGTCGAACCTCGTCAAATAGGTTCGACTTTTGTTCAGTCAAACACTCGACTGATCCAGCGTTTGAAAAAGGGTTGGCCTGATTGTGTCACGCTATGATTGTCGAGCTCCACCTCTTCGATCGTCTCATTCGGAGACCTCAATTGAATCGTCATCTCGTCACCTAGCCCGGTCGTGACACCACTTTCAAATTGAAGATTTCTTGTCACATAAGCGTTTGCGTATAAGAAACCGCCTTTTTCATCCACTTGTACATCCTGAATCGTATAGTGGAATTGCTCGACCCAATCTCGTTGACCGAGGAGTAGCCGGACGACGTCATCTTCGTGTGACAGTTTCGTTCGCTCAATGTTATCGAGTGGAGTATGTGCTTCAATCGCTGCTTGCTGCGCTTCTAAGATATCTTTGAAGTGATGTGTCGCAACTTCCGTCGTCCATGCAGCGGAACCTGTCTTCGACTCGGTCGCATAATGGAAAAGAGCAAATCCAATCAAGGCGAATAACGCCAGGACACCTACTCGTTTGAACTGTTTCATCGTCGAGCTCCTTCCATATCAATTCAAGATTGAAGACGTTAAAAGGTAGTCAATGAACCTCTCGCTATTACTCGAGGACATGACTTATCGACCGGTGATTTGATCCAACCAATTCGCGACCAAGTCCGCACTGCCATCTTGGAACATAAATATGGATACCCCGACCATCACAAGTCCGACTAAAATCAGTCCACCTTGTTTCGCGCTACTTGCAATCCCTCGCACGATGAGGATTACTCCCAATCCAAGCAAAAGAAAGTACCAAAATCCCATGAATATCCCTCCTTTTTCTAATTATTCTCATTTTAGTATGAATCGGTCGAGCAGGCTCTACATACTTAGACTGATTTATCTTTTTAAAAAGACGGGTACATTACCTCTATGCGAATAATTAGGGGAGTGACCATTATGCGGAAAACGATTGTCATTGCGGGGGCGAGCGGCTATATCGGCTCGAACGTGATGGAGCAGCTGAAAGAAGAGTATGACATCATCGCTTTATCGCGATCGACGAAGAATAAAGAAGATGAGACCCATATCACGTGGCGTGCCTGTGATTTGTTTTCATATGAGGCAACAAAAGAAGCATGTGAGGGCGCGGATTACGCGATGTTCCTCGTGCACTCGATGATTCCGAACGGCGGCTTGACGCAAGCGACGTTCGAGGACATGGATGCGCTCATTGCGGATAACTTCGCTCGGGCGACGAAGGAGAACGAAATCAAGCAAATCGTCTATTTGAGTGGGATCATCCCGAAACAAGAGAAGACGTTGTCGCGTCACTTGAAGAGCCGACTCGAGGTCGAACGCATCCTCGGCGGGCAAGGGATACCGGTGACGACGATTCGGGCTGGACTCATTATCGGTCCGGAAGGTTCGTCGTTCCCGATTTTAGCGAAGCTCGTCAAACGATTGCCGTCGATGATATTGCCACGCTGGACGAAAACGGAGACACATCCGATCGACATCCGTGAAGCCGTTCAAGCGCTCATCTCGGTCGTCGGTGCCGAGTCGCTTTATGACCGTCATATCGACATCGGGGGTCCCGAGGTGATGACGTATCGGAAGATGATTGAACAGACAGCCGAAGTCATGGACAAGCGTCGCGTCTTAATCGACTTCCCGTTCCCGACAATCAAACTATCGCGGCTGTGGGTCATGGCCGTCACGGGTGAACCGAAGGCGACCGTCTATCCGCTCGTCGAGAGCATGGGGCATGCGATGGTGGCGGAAGATACGGTCGAAGGCATCGGACAAGGAGAGATTCCGTTCAAACAGGCGGTCGAGCATGCGCTTGAGGAAGAAGAGAAGCAATCCTCGGGCGGTAAGAAGAAAAAACAACCGAAATCGTATACGGTCCGTTCGATTCAGCGGTTCGGTCTGCCGCAAGAGAAGTCGGCACTTTGGATGGCGGACACGTACTTCGAGTGGCTCGGTCGTTTCATGTATCCGCTCATTCAGACGACAAAAGAAGACGATGATTGGGAGATCGCGCTGCTCGATCCATCGTTCGTCGCGCTTCATCTATCGCTTGAACGAGAAGCGACGGACGATATGGCATCCTTTGCGATTGATGGGGGCAAGTTTGTCAAGTTGAGTGAAGAGAATAAGACAGGGCGTCTCGAGTTCCGGCGATTACCAGAATCGGATGAAGGACTCGTCGCCATCCATGAGTTCGTACCGGCCCTCCCGTGGTGGTTCTATACGAAGACACAGGCGAAAGCCCATCTCGTCGTCATGTGGTTATTCGGTCGTCATGTGAAGTTGCTGGCGAAAGACGCGGAAGATGGCGATCAAGTCGTAGAGGCTCCGACGAATTGAAGGGAGACGCATCGAAAGGTGCGTCTTTTTTGATTCCAATTTTCGGAAGTACGGTACAATCAATGTAATCTCGTCAAAAGTAGAGAGGTGTACCCAGGACAAAACACCTAAATTCGAATCAAAAGCTTGAGGTTGAAAATAGAGGAGTGATCAGATTTATGATTCAACAAACGAATAATGAAAAGCGACTCAAAGTGTTTAGGCATGCCGAGGTCGCTGAACCGAGATTTCTTGGTGAGGGTGCGTGGCATGAGGCGTGGAAAGTCGTAAAAGATGGTTGTGAACGGGTTCTGCGGATTCCGAAAGAAGTGGCGTATGGAAAGCGAGTGATGTTCGATTCCAATGCCTTGACGGCAGAGTACGCGGCTACGAAGCTATATTACCAGTCCGTCAACCAAGCCGCTCCTGGAGCGGCGCCTGATTTTTACGAATTTTACGTGTCTCCTGATTTCACGTATACATTAGAGTCGTTCGGAGGCGATTCGCTTTCGTTACATACAATGACGATAGAGCAAGCTGCCCATATCGGAGTCCAAGTAGGGGAAATCTATCGGAAAACGGATCAAATTGAACACGGTGTCGAAGGACTCGGATATTTGATCTGGACGGAAGAAAAGAAGCTGCATGGTAGCTTGAGCGGGGACCTACATACGTTTGTCCGAGAAGAAAGTGATGAACAGTTGTCAGATTTTAAAGCGTTATGTGAAGCATATCCTGAAATTCAAGACGATGTAGTAGCACAAATGCTTCATGCGGCGACAGAATTGCGGAACAAACAGGTTTCTGTCCCAAGTCTTGTTAACCAAGATGCGTCTCCTGAAAATATTTTATTGAAAGGGGATCGAGTCTGTTTAATCGACCCGTACCCGATTGTCTATGCACCGCGAGGCATGGCAGGGAACTTCATGAATTTATATGAGAACTACTTTCTCGCGTTGTCACAAACGGAGCGCTACCGAAAGCATCAGTTTGATACGTGCGAAGACCAGTTGAAAGCCATCGCAACAGGATTTCTCGAAGGTTATTGTGACGGAGACGAAACCATCATTCGTGAAGTTCGAGGAGAACAACTGCTCCAATTACTGGAGACGGTGTATCTCCATCACCAGTTGTTAAGCCAAGAAGAATTGACGCGAGAAGATATCATTCGTTATGGAGATAAGCAGGCCATCACCACTCGGTTATTCGAATTGAACGATTCGCTCAAACAGCTTGCTAGGACATGTTTGACCGAACAATGATCGCTGTACCCAATCATAGACATGGTGCTTGTTTTGTACATTCTGTTAACGTTTTTCTCAATCCGTTTACAAGCCCTCTTTCCAGGCGTACACTGAACTCGTTTTTGAACTGATTGGAAAGAAGGAATGTATGTATGATGCAAGACTCACTCTCCACGCGTGAGATGTGGCAAAAGGATATCTCGGCCGGAATCACAGTCGGTGTCGTCGCCATCCCGCTCGCCATGGCATTCGCCATCGCCTCAGGGGTCCCACCGGTGTACGGGCTCTACACGTCCATCTTCGCCGGAATCCTCGTCAGCCTGTTCGGAGGCTCGACGTTCCAGATTGCCGGACCGACGGGGGCGTTCATCCCGATCGTCTCCGGTGTCGTCCTCGCATACGGGTATGAAGGGTTGCTCGTCACGACCGTCCTCGCCGGAATTTTGCTGCTCCTCATGAGCTTGCTTCGGGTCGGACGGCTCATCCGTTTCATGCCTCGTGCTGTCACGATTGGCTTCACGGCTGGGATCGCGGTCGTCATCTTCGTCGACCAGCTCGATGAGTTGTTCGGGGTCACCTTTGAGAAGGCACCACATTTTCATGAGAATCTGCTTCGTCTCGGTCAGGCGTTGCCCGAAGCGAGCCCTTGGCCGATTGTCATTGCCGGAATCGGCTTTTTGACGCTTTGGCTCGTCCCGAAGCTGCCGTTCCGTTTACCGCTCTTACTCATGGCGATGCTCGTCCCGACGTTTGTCAGTGTCCTCATCCCGGGTGAGGTCGCGACCATCGGAAGTGCATATGGCGGTATCCCGAGCGGACTGCCGGAATTCAACTGGCTTGCGATCGACATCAACCTGATCACGACGCTCCTCCCGTCCGCATTCGCGATTGCCTTCCTCGGTGCACTCGAGTCACTTCTTTCGGGAACGGTCGCCGACGGGATGGCAGGGACGAAGATGAAACCGGACAAGGAACTGTTCGGACAAGGGCTTGCAAACGTGATCACGCCATTCTTCGGTGGGATCCCATCGACAGGTGCCATCGCCCGGACGGCGACGAACATTCAGGCGGGAGCGGTCAGTCGACGTGCCGGGGTCATTCACGGACTCACGGTGCTCGTTGCGGTACTCGTCCTCGCGCCGTTCGCGAGTTACGTACCACTCGCCGCACTCGCTCCGATTTTGATGCGGGTCGCCTGGAACATGTCCGAACGCCATCACGTGATGGCGATGTTGCGTCATCGTTCATCCGAGTCGCTCGTCCTTCTCGTCACGTTACTATTGACGGTATTCGTCGACTTGGTCGTCGCCGTCGAGGTCGGCGTCATCTGTGCGCTCGCGCTCTTCGCGAAACGAATGGCCGATACGATCGATGTACGCGAACGGACAGAACGGTACGTCACACGAGACGGCCAAATCGTCTTCAGTGTCGAAGGTCCGCTCTTCTTCGGTGCAGTCGAGTTGTTCGAGCACGTCCTCCATCACATTCATCGGGAACCGAACGTGTTCATCTTCAACTTCCACCGCTGTCCCGTCATCGACGTGACCGCGGTCGAAGAGTTGCGGCGTGTCATCACCGAACTGAAAGCGGCCGAACGTCACGTCATCTTCGCGCATCTGTCACCCTCGGTCCGCGCGACGCTTGCTCACTATGGTCTGCTTGACGGAATCGAGACGTTCGAGACGACCCAGGAAGCGATCGAGGCATCTTAACGAACGGACAAGATGTCGCCGAACGGGACGCGGCGCACCTCGCCGTCGAACAGCTCGACCTCGCGCTCGGCATAATAGATGGCGTGGACGTAGCCGCGCATGCTTTTCGTCAAGCCGTCCACGAACAAGGTCACCTCGACTTGGTCGCCTTCACGGATGGCCCGTTCGAGCTCGGTTTGCCAAAGATAGAGGAGCTGTTCGTCCAAGTCGGGTAGTTCGATCTTTTGGATTTGGGCATAATAACGTTTCAGTAGGGCGACGTGCTCGGGCATGAGAAATGGGATCCATTTCAACTCACCCCGGTCACGATAGCTGGTCTTGCTCATGAGGAATCGCCTCCTTGTTTATGTCCGCCGATTAGACGTTGGCGCGTCCGGAGCGGACTGTCTTTTAGTAGGCTCGACGCCGGTCGGATTGTGCCACGACCGAACCGGACGTTCAAACCGTCAATCAAATCGAGGAAGTCGAGCCGTTTCGCTTTCGCCCATTCGTCTTCAAAAAAGGATAACTGGACGTGGTCGCTCCGTGGCTCGAGTTTGCCGAGAGCGACCGACACGTAACGGACGGCCTCCGTCTCTTCCCAGCCGTCTAAAAATAGTTGCAATAAGATGGGGAGAAACTCTTGCTCGTCCGCTGTGAAGCGGGGGAGCTTCTTTTGTTTACTGAAGCCACCCCGGTCGCTCGTCCGCGTATAGCGCACCCCGAGATGAATCGTCCCTCCGACGAGTCCCGCTTGCCTGGTTCGCATCCCGACTTCGACCGCGATCGCCTGTAGGACGAGCCGGATTGCGGAATACGTCGTGTAATCTTTCATGAGGGTGATGCCGTGTCCGATCGACTTCGGTCGCGTCCGTTTCGCCCCGAACAAGGAGCTCGCCGGCAGGATGGTCGGGGATTCGTCGATGCCCCAGGCGTGATGCCAAAGTTCTGCACCGATGACACCGAACTTTTCATGAAGGGATTCGAGCGGATAGCAGGCCAAGTCCCCGATCGTCCAGATGCCGAGCCGCTGCAGGTGGACCGCCATCTTCGTGCCGACGCCCCACATCTTCTCGATCGGCGCCGGGTGGATAAGCCGTTCGACGTCGTGGAGAAGACACGTGGCGACCCCTTCCTTTTTCGCATGCAAATCGAGGACGAGCTTGGCGAGGACGTTGTTCGGTCCGATGCCGATGGTGACGGGAATGCCCGTATAGCGAAAAATCGTCGCACGCATGAGGTGGGCGACGTGCTCGTCACTTCCGAACAGCCGCTCCGTCCCCGTCATGTCGACGAGCGTCTCATCGATCGAATAGACGCGAATCGCCTCGGGCGGGGCGAACTGATGGAGGATGTGGATGATTTGGATGGAGACGTTCAAATAATGACTCATCCGCGCCTCGGCATACAAAACGTCCCGTCGTTCGTGCCACGGGAGGCGGTCGATGTGGAAGCGGCGTGACCCGGTCTTGATGCCGAGCTGCTTCATCTTCGGGGTCGCGGCGAGGACGAGTGCCCCGCTGTCCTGCAGGTTCGAGAGGACGACGAGCTTCGTCTTGTAAGGATTTTTGTTGCGCGCGGCACACTCGCAACTGGCATAGAACGAGACGCTGTCGATACAAAAGATTCGTCTGCGCATCGTCACCACTCCTTTTTACGAACAAATGTTCTGTTTTTTTTCATCGTAACACGGTCTCACGTCATCTCAAATAGTGAATTGAAAATATTTTTACAAATACTTTTTGAAAATTAACCAAAATTTATAGGTTTTCACGTGTCTAAAAACCAACTTTTAGGAAGTTTTCGTAAAAAAGTCTCCGAATTGGTTCGATTTTCGTTATAATAGACGAGTATGTAAGTGATGAATTGATAGAAAGATGGAGGCTATTAGTGTGATCCAATTTGTAAAACAGTTAACGAATGATCAAAGCCGGCGTTTGAAAGCGTACGAACGACGGGTCGCGCGTATTAATGAATTAGAGACAACGATGAAAGCCCTCTCGGATGACGAGATGCGTACATATACGGAGACGCTCAAAGCACGTCTCTTGAATGGAAAGAAAGTGGATGACATCGCGGAAGAAGGGTTCGCTCTCGTCCGCGAAGCGTCAGTCCGTGTGCTCGGCATGCGTCACTATGACGTCCAGCTCATCGGTGGGTTCGCCCTCCTCGAAGGGAACATCTCGGAGATGCCGACGGGGGAAGGGAAGACGCTTGTCGCCGCTTTGCCGAGTTACGTCAAGGCGCTCGAAGGAAAAGGCGTCCACGTCATCACGGTGAACGATTATTTGGCGAGACGTGACGCGGAACAAATTGGGAAGATTCACGACTTCCTCGGGTTGACGGTCGGTTTGAACGTCCCGGACATCGAAGCGGACGAGAAGCGTTCCGCATATCAGGCGGATATCACGTATGGGGTCGGGACAGAGTTCGGGTTCGACTACTTGCGTGACAACCTTGTCCATAAGCCGGAAGAACGAGTCCAACGTCCGTTCCATTTCGCCATCGTCGATGAAGTCGACAGCATCTTGATTGATGAGGCGAAGACGCCGCTCATCATCGCGCAGAAGGACCGGTCACATATCCGCTTGAAACAGTTGGCGCAACAGATCATTTCTGAGTTCGAGGAGACCGACTACGAGGTCGACCTCGAGTCGAAATCTGCGACGTTCACGGAAGAAGGAATCGTCAAGATTGAAGAGCTGTTCGCCATCGATAACCTGTTCAGCGCCTCACACCAGGTGCTCTATCACTATCTCGTCCAGGCACTCCGTGCGAACGTCTTGTTCGAACTTGACGTCGACTATATCGTGCGTGAAGACAAGATCGAACTCATCGACTTGTTCACGGGACGCATCATGGAAGGTCGGAGCTTGTCAGAAGGGTTGCATCAGGCGCTCGAGGCGAAAGAAGGCGTCACCATCACCGAAGAGAACAAGACGACGGCGGAGATTACGATTCAGCACTATTTCCGGATGTATCCGCTCGTCGGTGGGATGACGGGGACGGCTCAGACGTCACGTCAAGAGTTCTTGAAGACGTACAACATGGACGTCGTCCAAGTGCCGACGAACCGCGAACGTCAGCGTGTCGACCATCCGGACCGCATCTTCATGACGACCGAGCAAAAGTATGCGGCGGTCACTGAGAAAGTGGCGGAACTACATGCGACGGGACGTCCGGTCTTGATCGGAACGACCTCGATCGCACAATCGGAAGCCATCAGCAAGCACTTGAAGAAGAAGCGGATCGAACATGACGTGTTGAACGCGAAGACGGTCGCTCAGGAAGCGGATATCATCGCGGACGCCGGTCAATTCGGCAAAGTGACGATTGCAACGAACATGGCCGGACGTGGGACGGACATCACGCTCGACGCAAAAGCGAAGGAAGCGGGCGGTCTCTTCGTCATCGGGACGGAGCGCCACGAGTCAAAACGTGTCGACAACCAGCTCCGCGGTCGTTCGGGGCGTCAAGGCGACCCGGGTGCGACCGAGTTCTTCGTCTCGCTCGAAGATGAAATCGTGAAACGCTATGCGGCGCAGAAGTTAGAGCGCGTGGAGAAAAAATTGAAGCCGAGCGCGACAGGTGAAGTCTCGTCGAAAGATGCGATCGAGATCATCGAATATGCGCAGACGACAATCGAAGGACTCGGCGTCTCGATTCGAGACTACTTGTTCAAACTCGATGACGTCTTGAACGAGCAACGGAATATCATCTATATGATTCGTAACCAGGCCGTCAACGCAGATGCGGACGCCATCACGAAAAACGTCCTCGGCATGATGCGTCTCGCCCTCGAGAACAGCATCGACATGCATGTGTCGGATGAACTCGTGCCTGAGGAATGGCCGATCGATGAGTTGAAAGATGACTTGCGCTACTTGACGATGCAGGAGCCGACATGGGCGAATGACATCGCGGATACGCGTGAACTGAAGGATGCTTTAAACGACTGGATGGAGGCGATCATCGCTACGACGGCGTCGCGCCTCGAACAGGACGACATCGTCCTCTTCGCCAAAGAGTCGCTTCTCCGCGCCGTCGACATGAAGTGGACGGATCATTTGACGACGATGAGCGGATTGAAAGAAGGGATCGGGCTTCGCAGCTACGGTCAGGAAGACCCGAGCCGTCAGTTCGGAAAAGAAGGATTGGAAATCTTCGAACAGACGTATATCAATATCGCCCGGGATGTCACGACGGAACTATGCCAGCTCGACCGTTATTTCGCTGAGATGGCAGAGGAGGAAGTATAATGTTAGGATTTCGTAAACGTAAACAGATTGAGACAGGAAATAAAGAGGGAGGGCGCCAATTGACGCTCGTCATCGACGACGCGATGGGGATCCCGAAAGAGGACGAGTACGTCTTCCGTTATCATGCGAAACGACTCCCGCCACTTCTCGATAATCAGCTCTCGATTGAGTTATTGAATGCCGAATCGCTCGGGCATGACTTGTCGATTGTGGCGTTGTTCCGCAACACGCTTCCGAGCTCATTCGAGATCAACGAATTGCCGGTCCTCTTGTTGGACGCGAATAATGTCCCGATTGGCCGGAAAGTCCTCGGACGTTCTGAACTGCCGAGCTTTGAGGCGTGGACGAGCAAACCGGTCTACTTGGATTTCTTCTTGGATGAGATGTTCGGAGAAATAGAATCCTACGACTCGCTCCGACTCGTCTTTCAAATGAACCCGATTGACCCGCTTCAGCCCGTGTCACCGGGAGAAGAAGCGAAGTTCTCGACACGCGCATGGCAACAGCTCATGCGGACAAACATCTCGACGCCACCAGTCGGGGAAAACGAGTTCAACTTGATGCTCGTGTCGGTGGAGAAGGAAGAGACGGATGTCACGGCGACGATTCTCCTTCGCAACGGATACGACCGCCACTTGAACGTCGAGAAACTCCCGCTTGAACTCGTGAGTGGCGAGGACGTGGTCGGCTTCACGATGATTCGTCTTGAAGAGCCGGTCTACGGTAAGCACGCATACCCGGTATCGGTCACATTTGAAGAAATCGAAGGCGATGGACCGTTCACCGTTCGCATCAAACAATAATAGGAGGATAGACCTAATTTTTGTAAAGGAAATTAGGTCTATTTTTATACGAAAATTTAATAGGAGGGAAAGACAGCTGGTGTTATATTGAATATGGTTAGACAATTATCAACCAAAAAAAGGGGACAATCACATGAAAACTGCATTGAAATGGTCAATCGCGACCGCGCTCGTGTTACCAACCGTTTTGCCGCTACAGGCACCGAACGTCATGGCGGAAGTCGACCAGGATATCGTCAAGCTTCGTTTCTTAGAGACGACAGACTTACATACGAACATCACGAACTACGATTACTTCCAAGACAAAATCGATAACACGATTGGATTGACGAAAGTCGCGACACTCATCAATGAACATCGTACAGCCGCTGGGGAAACGAACACATTCTTGTTCGATAACGGGGACACGATTCAGGGGACACCGTTTGGCGATTATGTCCGTGAAAGCCAGGCTGGAAAAAATGAAGCGTTTGAACATCCGATGTACAAGGCGATGGCCGCATTGAACTATGATGCCGTCACACTCGGGAACCATGAATTTAACTTTGGTCTCGAATTCTTATACAACGCGATGGAGGGATCGAAAGGGAAACTTCGTTTCGTCAACTCGAACGTCAAAGATTTAGAAGGCAACCCGATCGTCTCGAAGTTCAACGTAGATGGACAAGAGGTCCAAATCATCGAACGAACGGTTACAGACATGGATGGAGAAACGCATACGATCAAAGTCGGTGTATTTGGAGTCGTCCCTCCGAAAATCATGTCATGGGATTCGGGGAATCTTCAAGGTCGTGTGACGGCAGAGGATATCATCCCGTCCGCACGTGAAGCGGTTCAAAAATTGAAAGACCAGGGAGCGGACGTCGTCGTCGCCCTCGCGCACTCAGGTATCGGTGACAGTGCGACACTTGCAGATGAACAACTCGACAGCGAAGAGAACGTCGGTTACGCACTCACGAAGATTGACGGACTCGACATGGTCATGACGGGGCACCAACACGGTCGCTTCCCGGATGCGAAAGGCATGTTCGCTTCATTCCCGAACGTCGATATGACAAAAGGGACAATCAATGGCAAACCGGTCGTCATGGCGAACAACCAAGGGAAAGACCTCGGTGTCATCGACTTCGAGCTTGAACTTGTAGACGGCAAGTGGCAGATTCTTGACGCGTCGGCCGCGCTCGACTCGGTGACGGCAGATACGGCGGTGGATCCGACGATTCAAGCGTTGATCGAAGACGACCACGTGGCGACAATCGACTACATCAACCAACCGGTCGGTGAGATTCAAGATGATATCCAGAGCTACTTCGCACTCGTCCGTGACGATGCATCGGTTCAGTTCGTGACGAACGCACAGAAGTGGTATGTCGAGAAAGAGCTCGAGACGAACCCAGAACTTTCTGCATATAAAGAGTTGCCGCTCTTATCAGCGGGTGCGCCGTTTAAAGCAGGTGGACGTGAATTGACGGACGCAAGCTACTACACGAATATCCCGAAAGGGCAAATCGCTTTGAAAAACGTTGCGGACCTTTACGTGTATCCGAACACGCTCGAAGTCGTCAAAGTGACAGGGAAAGATGTCATGGATTGGCTCGAGATGTCAGCGGGTGCGTTTGACCAAATCGAAGAAGACGACGAGAACTTACTCAACCTTCAATTCCGTAGCTACAACTTCGACATTCTCGACGGTTTGACGTATGAGATTGATGTCACGGGTCCTGCGAAGTTCGATGTCGGTGGGAAGCTCGTCAACGAGAACGCGAACCGCGTGAAGAACGTCGAGTACAATGGACAACCGATCAAGATGGACCAAGAGTTCTTGGTCGCGACGAACAACTATCGTGCGGGTTCTTCATCGTTCCCAGGTCTTGGTGGCGGCAAGAACATCGTCTATCGCTCAGCGTATGAGACACGTAACGTCATCTCGGACTACATTGTGTCGAGTGGCAGTAACTTGGACTACAAAGCCGACAACAACTGGAAGATTGTCGCGGACGCAAAACGTTCGGTGACGTTTGAAACAGCGGATGCAGGGAAGCAGTACTTGAACCTTTATGAAGGAATTGAAGCGACGGACGCGACACGTGAAGATGCGGCAGGTCGTCTCTTCCGTACCTATACGACGGAGCTCGAGGCAGCACCGGTTGATTTGACGCTTTCGGTCGATGTGATCAAACCGGGTGCAAAAGTTGTAACCGGGAAAACGGCGCCAAATGCGAACGTGACATTGAAAGATGGCCAAACGATTCTCGCGACGACGACAGCCGATGCAGAAGGGATGTACCGTTTGACGGTCAAACCATTGAAACTTCGTCAGTCGTTGACGATTGAAAGCGAATTGAATGGGAAGATGATGTCAGAAACGAAAGTCGTCGGTGCAGGATTTGTTGGGACACCGGCAATCTCGAAGCGTTTGACGTACACAAATTCAACCGTGTTGACAGGAAAAACGACGGCAGGAGCTACACTCGTCCTTAAACGGGACGGAAAAAAAGTAGACTACGCGAAGGCTGACGAGAATGGGAACTTCACGTTCAAGAGAAGCACAGGATTCTTTGCGGCGAAATATGAAATCGAAGCGAAAGACGTATCAGGAAAAGAAGTCAAGACGACATCGTTTGAATTGAAAAACGTAATAATTTCAACACCGAAGACAACAAAAGGTGTGAAGGCCGGCACGCGTGCCTTGGTCGGGAAAACAACACCAGGTGCGACGGTCGTCTTGAAAGACGCAAAAGGCAAGCAAGTCTCGAAAGTACAGGCGAGCTGGTCTGGAACGTATACGTTCACATTCAAAAAAGGTCTTGCGAAAGGAACGTACAAAGTCATCGCAAGCGAAGCGAACGGTTCTGGGTCAAAACAATCGATTCTCAAGTTGAAATAAGTACGGAACGGCGTCCAATTCGGGCGTCGTTTTTTGTCGAATAAAAGTGTCTAGAATGTGAATGAAAGCCCTTACAATATCATTTGGTCTTATGTATAATCAAACATGTAATCGGTTACATGACACGTGTAAACCGAAGAGCCGATGGGGTTCGGCTACATATGTACGGAAAAGGGGACTGACAGATGATTACATTCTTCGTCGCACTCGCACTACTTTTGGTCGGGTATTTGGTATATGGTCGTTACGTCGAGAAGACGTTCGGCATCAAGGAAGAGCGGACGACGCCTGCCTATGCGTCTCAGGACGGCATCGACTACGTGCCGATGGGTAAAAAACGGAACTCGATGATTCAATTGCTCAACATTGCCGGTGTCGGACCGATCTTTGGACCGATCATGGGGGCGCTCTATGGACCGGTCGCCTTCCTTTGGATTGTGTTCGGGTCCATCTTTGCCGGAGCGGTACATGACTATTTGACAGGAATGATTTCCCTTCGTAATAACGGGGCACACTTGCCACAACTAGCGGAGAAGTTCCTCGGACGTTCGCTCCGCCATATCGTCAACGGATTCGCACTTTTACTTCTACTTCTTGTCGGGACGGTGTTCGTCACGTCTCCGAGTAACATGATCAACAACTTGTTCGATGGGAACGCATCGACGCTCACCATCGTCATCTTCGCTGTGTTCGCTTACTACATCTTGGCGACGCTTCTCCCGGTCGATAAGATCATCGGGCGCATCTACCCGTTCTTCGGGGCGCTACTTGTCATCAGTGCCATCGGGATCGCGGTCAGCTTGTTCGCACAAGGATACAAGATTCCAGAGATGACATTGACGAACATGCATCCGGACGGCTTACCGATCTGGCCGCTCCTCTTCTTCACGATCTCATGTGGGGCGCTATCTGGTTTCCATGCGACACAGTCACCGATCATTTCGCGGACGACGATGAAAGAAAGCAACGGTCGTGAAATCTTCTACGGCATGATGATTGCCGAAGCGGTCATCGCGATGATTTGGGCTGGAGCGGCGATGGCCATCTTTGAGCCAGGTGAATTACTTGGACTCATCAGTGCGGGCACTCCGGCACTCGTCGTGCAAGAAGTGGCGACACTCATGCTCGGCAGCATCGGCGGCACGCTCGCGATTCTCGGAGTCATCGTCTTACCGATCACGTCAGGGGACACGGCATTCCGTAGCGCACGGATGATCATTGCGGACTACATGTCGATCGCACAGAAGAAGTTCTCGTCACGTCTTTGGATTGCACTTCCACTCTTTGCAATCTCATACGTGCTCACGAATATGGACTTCCAGATGCTTTGGCAATACTTCAACTGGGCGAACCAGACGACGGCGGTCATCGCACTGTTCGTCGGGGCGATGTACCTTTACATTAAAGGGAAAAACCACTACATCGCGCTCCTTCCAGGGACGTTCATGTTGTATGCGGTTTGGTTCTACATTTTGACAGCGCCAATCGGCTTCAAACTGGACGGAGTTCTTCCGTACGTCATCTCGACACTCGGGACGTTGACGCTTCTCGTCTTGTTCCACAAGCGGGCACGCGCGATGCGAGCTGCACAAATGGAATGTGACGTTCCGGTGAAAGAAGTCGCATAATCTCGACACGGGCTAATCGGTAGCCCGTGTTTTTGATTGCGTTCAAATCGGGAAATGTCCATACTAGAAGGAACAGTTACGGAAGGTGGGAGCACATGAAACAAGATCAACTCAAAGAGATGCTCCATGCCGACACGCTCGGGGAAGAGATTGCGAGCGCGGTCACGCACGGCTTAGGAGTCATCTTCAGCATCGTCGCCCTCGTCCTGCTCATCATGAGCGCGACAGAAAGTGGGAGCACATGGAACGTCACGGCGGTCAGTGTGTTCGGGGCATCGATGATTTTACTCTATCTCTTCTCGACACTCATGCACGCGATTCCGCATCCACGGGCGAAGCGGGTGTTGCAAGTGTTCGACCATGCGGGGATTTACTTACTCATCGCAGGAAGTTATACGCCGTTCGCCCTCGTGACCCTTCACGGGACGCTCGGTTGGACGTTATTCGGGATTGTGTGGGGTGTCGCGATTCTCGGGATTGTGTGGAAACTGTTTTCGACCGGAAAGTACATGTGGGTGTCCAATGTGACATACCTCGCACTTGGCTGGATCTGCATCATCGCCATCCGTCCGTTGTATGAATCACTCGGTCATCAAGGGTTCATGCTTCTCCTCGCAGGAGGGATCGCCTATTCGGTCGGCATCGTGTTTTACGTGTGGCAAAAACTGCCGTTCAACCATGCCATTTGGCACTTGTTCGTCCTAGCGGGAAGTGTGTTCATCTTCCTCAGTATTTTACTCTATGTCGCACCTTCGACAAGCCTATAAGACAGCCGTCCTACGGGGCGTCTGTCTTTTTTGAAAAGTTGGGAAGAAAGTGCTGCAAACGGTTACAAAAATACAGACGAAATGACGTTTGTGTGTCATAATAATTGCAGACATCATCATAGAGATAGATGGGTGTAAAAGTAAGGGGGAAAATCAGATGGAAAAAGTGTTGCGCGATGGATTTATCTACATGTCACAAAACAAAACACTCAACAGTTTGGCAAAGAAATATGGCCTACGATTTGGTGCATCACGCTTTGTAGCGGGGGAAGACTTTAAGGCTTCTGTCCCGACGATTCGCGAATTGAACGCGAAAGGGTTGTCGGTCACGGTCGATCATCTCGGGGAATTTATTAAGACGGTTGAAGAGGCGAATACGAATCGCGACGAGATCATGCGTGCGATTGAAATTATGGCAGAAGAGCAATTAGATGCCTATATGTCACTCAAGCTGACGTCACTCGGATTCGATATCTCGGACGAGTTGATTGAAGACAACATGCGTCAAATCTTGACGGTCGCACAACGAGTCGGGGTCTTTGTGGCCATCGATATGGAAGATGAGCAGCGCTGTGAGAAGACGCTCGAATTGTTCAAAAAGCTGAAGTCTGAATTTGACGGTCTCGGAACGGTCATCCAGTCGTACTTGTACCGCTCAGAAGATGACATCAATCATCTCGCGCCGCTCAAGCCGAACCTTCGTATCGTCAAAGGGGCATATAAAGAGCCGGCGACGGTCGCGTTCCCTGAAAAAGAGGACGTGGACCATAACTACGTGAAGCTCGTCAAACTCCATCTTGCGAACGGGAACTACGCATCCATCGCGACACACGATGACCATATGATTGACGCCATTATCGAGCACGTCAAAGAGAACAACATCCCGCTCGACCAGTTCGAGTTCCAGATGTTATACGGCATCCGCGTCGAGCGTCAACTCGAGCTCGTGCGCCAAGGATACAAAGTCCGTGTCTACGTGCCATACGGTCGTGACTGGTACGGCTACTTCATGCGCCGTCTCGCGGAACGTCCGGCAAACGTGGCGTTCGTGTTAAAAGGCATGGTGAAGAAATGAGAAAAGCACGAACGTCCGTCGAGGACGTTCGTGCTTTTTGATGTATAGATCACGTCGATGCGTTCGGTCATCTAACTACCGGAGGTGTTACGATTTCTTGTTCTCGTCCTCGCTTACCCAAAAATCTGGACCGATTTGATCGGACAGCCAAAAGAACAGTTCTTGATGTTCTTCTGGATGCACATCGCGTAGAGCACCTGGATTGAATATATACTGTTTATTTTGAATGAAATCTTCTCGGATAAAATCAGTCATATGGTACGGACCATATCCGTAGGAAGTATTTACGTCAGGCGGAGGATTTTCTTCCATTCGAATAGACATATGTGTTTGCGCTAAAAATGTAAACATTCGCGCAAGGGCGAGATAGCCTTCAGCGTTGCCGACGAAGTTGACGCCTGATTCATTCAAATTGATTTCCATCTTAGCATCATGGTCAAAATGCGGGTCGAACTCTAAAATATCTTCGTCGTGCTCTTCGTCATACGCATCATCATTGTATGGGTTTGTCATTGACTAGCCTCCATATTTACCTATTTGTCATTAGTATACTTGGTGTACGACGTAGATGGTCATGTTATTTTTCAGTGGTCCGTCGGCGCCCTGACTCATGCAGGAAAGCAATCCGACGAAGACCCCGCAGTGCCGGGAACGGCGCGAGGAGGCTTCGGGATTGCCTGCTGAAAGCATGGGCGCCGAAAGGACGCACTGCACAAAAAGAAGACTCAGCTACGAACTGAGTCTTCAATCCATTATCCGTTAATCACTGTACCACCGTTTACGTGAATGACTTGACCACTGACGTACGTCGAATCATCGCTTGCGAGGTAGACATAGGCCGGTGCGAGTTCGGCCGGTTGCCCCGGTCGTTTCATCTCGGAAGAGTCACCGAACGATTTCACTTTCTCCGCGTCAAACGTTGACGGGATGAGCGGCGTCCAAATCGGTCCCGGGGCGACCCCGTTGACGCGAATCTTCTTGTCCGCCAAGTTTTTGGCAAGCGAGCGAGTGAATGCCGTGATGGCACCTTTCGTCGACGCATAGTCAATTAATTGGTCGTTTCCTTCATAGGCCGTGATTGAGGTCGTATTGATGATGCTCGCGCCTTCTTTTAAGTAAGGGAGCGCCGCTTTCGTTAAGTAAAACATGCTGAAGATATTCGTGCGGAACGTCTTCTCGAGTTGATCGTCCGAAATGTCGAGGAGCGATTCCTGTGGATGCTGCTCGGCGGCGTTGTTGACGAGGATGTCGATCCGGCCGAACGTCTCGAGCGTCTCTTCGACGACTCGTTGACAGAAAGAAGATTCTCCGAGGTCGCCTTGAAGTAATAGACAGGCTTGACCTAAGTCCTCAATCCGTTCTTTCGTCGCTTCCGCGTCCTCGAGTTCGTTCTGGTCCTTATAGACGATGACGGAGTTCGCACCTTCGTGGGCGAAAAAGATGGCGACCGACTTTCCAATCCCAGAATCCCCACCGGTGATGATGGCGACCTTATCTTTTAACTTGTCACTTCCTTTATAATCTTCCCGTTCATAGATGGGGAAGGGTTCCATTTTCGAATCGATTCCCGGTTGGTGTGCCTGTTCTTGTGCCTTCTTTTTAAATGCCTCAAAATCTTTTCGACTGCCTACGGTGTTCAGACGATTATCGCGCATGTATACATTCCCCTTTCTGAATTTGACTCTTTTTGTCTATACCACACCCATTGAAAACTAATCGCTCATTCAAAAAATGGAATGAAATTGAAAAATGAACGCTTGCGAATGAATGTTCATTCATTTATGATAGAAGAGTAAACACGATGGTGATTGCGATTTTTTTTACGCGTGAAATGAATCACTATTCATTCTCATTTTAGGGGGGAACACTATGACGAGTCACATCGAACAATCAACCGACCTCCGTTTGACGAACTCAATTCGTTTTGCGGTCGTCATCGGTTCAGGAGTAATGGGGGCGGGGATTGCGGCTCACTTGGCGAACGCGGGGATTCGTTCGCTCATGCTCGACATCGTACCACGTGAATTGACAGCTAAAGAGGAAGCGAAAGGGTTGACGCTCGAGTCACCAGAAGTACGCAATCGCATCGCCTCAGAAAACCGTCAAAAACTATTGAAACAAAATCCAGCACCACTCGCGACAGCCGATCATCTCAACTTCATCGAAGTCGGGAACTTAGAAGATGACTTAGAGCGTTTGAAAGAAGCGGATTGGGTCATCGAAGTCGTCGTCGAACGTCTTGATGTGAAGCAACAACTCTTCGAGAAGATTGCACCTTACATCCGTGAAGATGCGATTCTCAGCTCGAACACGTCAGGGATCTCCATCGAAGCGATGGCAAGTGCCCTTCCGGAAGGATTGAAATCACGCTTCCTCGGGACGCACTTCTTCAATCCACCGCGCTACTTGAAGTTGCTCGAACTCATCCCGACGGAGAAGACAGCACGCCCAGTCATCGACTTCATGTCACGTTTCGCGGAAGATCGTCTTGGAAAAGGTGTCGTCGAAGCAAAAGACACACCGAACTTCATCGGGAACCGCATCGGGACGTATGGTCTTCTCGTCACGTTCGAAGAGATGCTCAAACAAAACGCTTCAATCGGAGAGATGGACTCGATCACAGGTCCACTCATCGGTCGTCCGAAATCGGCGACATTCCGCACACTCGATGTCGTCGGAATCGACACGTTCGTCCACGTGGCGGGTAACGTCTACGAGACGCTCGAAGCTGGGGAAGAGAAGGACACGTTCGACGTTCCTTCAGAAATGAAGCAACTCGTCGAAAAAGGCTGGATCGGACAAAAGGCCGGTCAAGGCTTCTATAAGAAAGAAGGCAAGGTCATCCAGGAATTGAACCTTCAGACGTTTGAGTACGAACAATTGAAAGCGATTACAGGTCCTGAGCTCGATCAAATCAAGTCACTTCCAGGCTCAAAAGCGAAGTTGAAAGGTGCCATCTTGAACAAAGGTCGCGTCGGACAATTGCTCTGGCCAATCACGGCGAAGACGCTCGCTTACTCGGCACGTCTCACTGGTGAGATTGCCGATACGATTGTTGCGATTGACGATGCGATGAAGTGGGGCTTTGGTTGGAAATTCGGACCGTTCGAGATGTGGGATGCCCTCGGTGTGGAGAAATCAGTCGAGCGTATGAAAGCGGAAGGCTATGACGTCCCGGCATGGATCGATGAGATGCTTGCTGCAGGCAACACGTCATTCTACAAGGGAGACCAGTATTACGATAAAGCGTCGAAGGCGTATGTCGAGAAGACCGTCAACCCGAAAGAATTGAAACTCAAACCGCTCGCAAAATCAAACGGCATCATCTTAGAAAACGGTGGGGCACGCCTCGTCGATATCGGCGATGACGTCGTCGCACTCGAATTCACATCACCAAACAACGCGATCGGTGTCGACATCATGCAGATGATCGAACAGTCGATCGACCGCGTCGAGCAAGACTTCAAAGGAATGGTCCTCGCCAACGACGGCAAGAACTTCTGTGTCGGTGCGAACCTTGCGATGATGCTCATGGAAGCCGAAGACGAGAACTGGTTCGAACTCGATTGGATCATCAACAAGTTCCAACAAGTCGTTCAAAAGATTCGTTATTCAAGTCGTCCGGTCGTTGCTGCACCGTACGGTATGACGCTCGGTGGTGGAACGGAAATCAGCTTACCGGCAGCCCGTATGCAAGCCGCACTTGAGACATACATGGGTCTTGTCGAAGTCGGTGTCGGCCTCATCCCTGGTGGGGGCGGAAACGTCAACACGTACCGTCGACTCCTTGAGCAGACACCAAAATCGATGCAAAATATCGAGAAGGCTGCGCAACAGACGTTCGAGAACATCGCGATGGCGAAAGTATCGAAGTCGGCATTTGATGCTAAAGCACTCGGTTACCATCGTGCGGTCGACGGCATCTCGATGAACCGCGATCACTTGACGTTCGATGCGAAACAAACGGTCCTTGAACTGGCTGACGGGTACACGGCACCGGTTCGTGAGAAGTTACCGGTCGTCGGTCAAACAGGTAAAGCGACGCTCGAACTCGCGGCGTACGAAATGTTCTACGGTGGTTATATTTCAGAGCACGATTTGAAGATTGCGAAGAAACTCGCACACGTCATCAGTGGTGGCGACTTGGCATACGGTACGCTCGTCGATGAGCAGTACTTCCTTGACATCGAACGCGAAGCTTTCTTAAGCCTCATCGGAGAGCCGAAGTCACAACAACGGATGCAACACATGCTCGTGAAAGGCAAACCACTACGGAACTGATAAAGGGGGACAATACAGATGAGGGAAGCAGTCATCGTAGCCGGCGCACGGACGCCGGTCGGAAAAGCAAAACGCGGATCGTTCCGTAACGTTCGTTCGGACGAACTCGCGGGATATGCCATCAAGGCAACGCTTGAGCGTTCAGGATATAAAGGCCCGATTGATGACGTCATCATGGGTTGTGCGATGCCAGAAGCGGAGCAAGGGATGAACATCGCTCGCTATGCGGCGGTCCGGGGGGGACTGTCGCACGAAGTTCCAGCGATCACCATCAACCGCTACTGCTCGTCAGGCCTTCAAGCCATCGCGGACGCGGCGGCCAAAATCATGATCGGTCAAGCGACGGCAATCATCGCCGGCGGTATGGAATCGATGAGCCAAGTGCCGATGGGTGGTCACGTCATCCGTCCAAACCCACATATCATGGAGACGGCACCAGAGTACTACATGAGTATGGGGCATACGGCAGAACGTGTCGCAGCTGAATACAACATCTCGCGCGAAGACCAAGATGCATTTGCCATCAACAGTCACCAAAAGGCGGCGGCAGCCATCGCTGGTGGCAAGTTCCAGGAAGAAATCGTTCCTGTGACGGTCATCGAGCACGTACTCGGTGAAGACGGGAAAGTCGCGGAAGTGGAGAAAGTCGTCAAGCATGACGAAGGTGTCCGCGCCGATTCGACAATCGAAGCGCTCGGTAAACTTCGCCCGGCTTTCAAAATTAAAGGGTCGGTCACGGCGGGTAACGCTTCACAAGTATCCGACGGAGCAGCAGCAGTTCTCGTCATGGATCGTGAAGAAGCAGAACGCCAAGGGTTGCAACCGATGGCCAAGTTCCTCTCGTTCGCGGTCGGCGGTGTCCGTCCGGAAGTGATGGGAATCGGACCAGTCGTCGCCATTCCGAAAGCACTCGAGATGGCTGGCGTGAAGTTAGAAGAAGTCGGATTGTTCGAGTTGAACGAAGCGTTCGCGAGTCAGTCACTCGGTGTCATCCGTGAACTCGGCATCGATCCATCGAAAGTGAACGTGAACGGCGGCGCCATCGCCCTCGGTCACCCACTCGGATGTACTGGAGCAAAACTCTCTGTTTCGATCTTGCATGAGATGAAACGACGCAATGAGAAGTATGGGGTTGTCACGATGTGTATCGGCGGCGGAATGGGCGCGGCTGGTGTCTTCGAATTACTTTAAGGGGGAATCGGATATGGAACGTACAGAACATGAATTGATTAAAGGCGGTAGCTTTGTCATTGACGCACTCGACGCAGAGCGTCTCTTCACACCAGAGGATTTCTCAGATGAGCATAAGATGATTGGGGACACGACGGCTGGATTCGTCGATGACCGCGTCATGCCAGTTCTCGAGCGCATCGAGAAACACGAGTTCGACCTCTCTGTCGAATTGTTGAAAGAAGCGGGCGAGCTCGGTCTTCTCGGAGCAGACGTTCCAGAAGAGTACGGCGGTTACCAACTCGATAAAATCTCATCTTCGATCATCACGGAGCGCTTCGCGAAAGCACGTTCGTTCGCACTCAGCTACGGCGCACACGTCGGGATTGGGACGCTTCCGATCGTCTTCTTCGGATCAGAAGAGCAAAAGCACAAATACTTGCCAAAACTCGCGACAGGCGAATGGATCGCGGCTTACGCCCTCACTGAGCCAGGCTCAGGGTCTGACGCCCTCGGTGCGAAAACGACAGCTGTCTTGAACGAAGCGGGCACGCACTACGTCTTGAACGGTGAGAAACAATGGATCACAAACGCTGGCTTCGCAAACGTCTTCGTCGTCTACGCGAAAATCGATGGCGACAAGTTCAGTGCCTTCATCGTCGAGCGTGACTTCAAAGGAGTCTCAACAGGCGCAGAAGAGCAGAAGATGGGAATCAAGGGCTCGTCGACACGTACGCTCATCCTTGAAGATGTCGAAGTACCAGTCGACAACCTTCTCGGTGAAGTCGGAAAAGGTCACGTCATCGCCTTCAACATCTTGAACGTCGGTCGTTACAAACTCGCAGTCGGAGCAGTCGGTTCATCAAAACGTGCGTTCGACCTCTCGGTTCAATATGCGAACGAGCGTAAACAGTTCAAGACACCGATCAGCCAATTCCCACTCATCCAAGAGAAGTTGGCGACGATGGCAGCGAACATCTATGCGATGGAAAGTTCAGTCTATCGTACGGGCGGCTTGTTCCAAGATAGCTTGGACGCACTTGGTGACGAGAACATGCGTGACGGATCAAAAGTCGCACAAGCGATCGCAGAATATGCGATCGAATGCTCACTCAACAAAGTATTCGCTTCTGAAACGTTCGACTACGTTGTCGACGAAGCCGTCCAGATTCATGGTGGATACGGATTCATGGCAGAGTATGAAGTCGAGAACCTCTACCGTGACTCGCGCATCAACCGCATCTTCGAAGGAACGAACGAAATCAACCGTTTGATCGTCCCAGGTACGCTCCTCAAGAAAGCGATGAAAGGTGAATTGCCGCTCCTCGCAGAAGCACAAAAACTTCAAAAAGAGCTCATGAGCTATATGCCACAAGAATTGGATGGCTCACCGCTCGCTCGCGAGAAGATGCTCCTTTCGAACATGAAGAAGATCAACTTGATGGTCGCAGGTACGGCTGTCCAGAAGTATCAACAAGACCTTCAAAACGAACAAGAAATCTTGGCGAAGATTGCAGACATGATCAGTGCCATCTATGCGCTTGAAGCAGCCATCGCTCGTACAGACAAAGCGATTGGACGCACAGGCGAAGAGAAGAACACGCTCAAAGTCCGCTATACAGAAATCTTTGCGGAGCAAGTATTCAAACAAGTCGAACTCATGGCGAAAGAAGTGTTGTACGCAGCGGCGTCTGGCGACGAGCAGCGTATGCTTCTCTCGGCAATGAAGAAGTTCAGCCGCTATCAGCCGATCAACGTGATCGGGACGAAGCGCGAAGTCGCAGCGAGCCTTATCAAAGCGAACAAGTTTATCGTCTAATCAAATGGACAGAAAGGGTGGACCGGACGCGGTCGACCCTTTCTTTTTTTGAGCTCTGCCACGTACAATAGAGACGAGGGGGAGAGACGATGACAAAACGAGATGTATTACTCGACCGGATGGAACGAATTGGGGAATCGGTCGCCGCACATGAAGGAACGCTTATGTTGCTTGCACTAGGTTCGATCGGACAAGAGACGGAGCGGTTGGATGAGTATTCAGACCTCGATTTCTTTTTGATTGTCGAGGATGGGCAGAAGGCGCGCTTTATCGACCGACTCGACTGGCTCGAGGTCGAACCGCTTCACTATCAGTTCCAAAACACGAGAGACGGACATAAGATCATGTATCATGACGGCATTTATGGTGAGTTCGCCGTGTTTGAACTGCACGAACTGGCGACCATCGCCTATACGCCAGGACGTGTCGTCTGGCGACGTGACGAGGCGCTTGAGGTATTTGCAACACCACATCTTGCAATCTCCCGTGAAGCAGCGGCTTATTATTTTGAAGAAGCGTTGACGAACCTATACGTCGGCTTACTACGGGAACGCCGTGGTGAGACGCTCGCCGGATTCGAACTCATTCAGGTCGCGGCCGTTCAGAACGTGTTGAAGGCGATGGGGGAACAAGGGGATCCATTCAATCCAACACGTCGGGTCGAGTCGAGACATCCAAAAATGATTTCTTTCCTGTTGTGCGGGGTATTAGGATATGGCAAGTCAGGCGTCGCGGCAGCGGCAATCTTACGTTTTATCGAAGCGAGATATGAAGTGAATGCGACGATGAAGCGAGAGATTGAACGGTTACTTGAGACGTGAATAGAATTCTCTAGATATGCTACATTGAAGAGAGAGGTGATGAATAGATGGTGACACTATATGGCTATCCACCATGCAGTACATGTAAAAAAGCAGAAAAGTGGTTGAAGGAACAAGGCATCGAGTATACATATGTCCATATCGTCGAATCGACGCCGACGAAAGAGGAACTCGCGGAATTGTGGAGACAATCAGGTCTACCGCTCAAAAAGTTCTTTAACACGAGCGGGCAAGTCTATCGGAACGAAGGGATCAAGGACAAGCTACCAAATCTATCAGAAGACGAACAACTTGAGCTATTAGTGAGCAATGGTATGCTTTTGAAGCGACCAATCGTCACAAACGGCGAAAAAACGACCGTCGGATTTTCAGAAAAGTCCTTTACGGACGTTTGGGGCTAAGTGCTATAATACAGATGTGAGTCTAATTTATTTGAGGGGGAAGTTAGGATGAGCAAAGTACCAGCAAATTTACGTTATTCAAAAGAACATGAGTGGGTAGAAGTGAACGGAACGAAAGCCCGCATCGGCATCACGGATTTCGCACAAAGCGAACTAGGGGATATCGTGTTTGTCGAACTCCCAGAAGTCGATGGTACGATTTTGCTCGACGAGCCATTCGGTTCAGTCGAATCAGTGAAGACGGTCTCTGAGTTGTATGCACCAGTATCAGGTCGCATCACGGCAGTGAACGAGGACCTCGCGGATTCTCCAGAACTCGTCAACGAGTCACCGTTTGAAAACGCATGGATGATCGAAGTCGAGTTGACGGAAGAGTCGGACCTCGACAAACTCATGTCTGCAGAAGAATACGAAGCGATGATTCAAGGATAAGTAAAACCGGCCTCTCCATTGGAGAAGCCGGCTTTTTTGTTTACTCGAAATCGAGACGGTAATGATCCGATTGGACGAGCGTCGCCCGTTCAAACACACGATAGAAGAAAATTCCGAGTGCGACCGGAATGAGTCCGAACAAGACGATGACGAGCAGGACGTTGAAGAGAGCGAATCCACCTGGCATGAGATGAAGGGCGTTCACCGGACCGATAAGTCCTGACACTCCGAACCCGGCGCTAATAGGCGTTCCCTCAATTTTTAGGATTCCTGCGAGCGCACCGAGAATCGCCGCATTCGCTAAAATAGGAAGCATCATGATGGGACGTCGGACAAAATTCGCCATCTGAATTTTCGGAGACCCGAGGAAATGGGCAATCGATGTGCCGGTCGCGTTCGCCTGCCATCCGGCGATGGCGAGACCGAATCCAGCGGCGACGACGCCAAGGTTCGCCGCACCCGCCGCAACACCGGACAAGCTGATGGCTGTTGCAATCCCGACAGTCGAGATCGGTGAGACGATTATGAGTGAGAACGCCATGGCGATCAAGATCCCCATGAGCACCGGTTGAAGGTCAGTCATCGTCATGATGAGTAGACCGATATACGTCGTGATCTGTGAGATGTACGTCAACAAGAAGGCCCCGATGCCTCCTGCAACGACAATGATGGTCATCGGCATAACTATGACCGTATACGTCTTCAAGTGGGGAGCGAGCTTCATGACAAGAAGCGTAGCAATCGCAGCGGTCACACCGGCTGTGATCACGTCACCGATGCCCGCCATCACGAACGCCCCTTCGTCGATTCGAACGGCGCCACTACCGACATACGTTGCAATCGCAATCGTTCCTGCCTCTAAAATCGATCGTCCGAACTGCATGGCGACTGCAAGACCGATTATGGCCGGGAGGAGTCGCATCGCAATCGTCGTCGCATCCAATATGAATTGAAGAGAAGGAAAATACGGAAGTATGGCTTTCGTTAATTCGCCGAGCAACGCGCTCGGGATGAGGGCAATCAGAATCGCCATGCTGAGACCGTTTAAGACGTTCATCGTGAACTGTTTCATCGTACCTGTAGCTTGTTCCGTCATCATTCATTCACCTGTCCTTCTTCTTTACTGTTATGTACAAAAGCGATAAAGTTAGAACCCATATTATTCCTCTCTCTAGAAAGAGTCAAGTGAATCATTGAAAAATTCTGAAATTTTACGAGAGCACGATTTTTGAACGGGACTCGATCGATGATTATAATGACAAGAGAGGTGAGGAAAATGATTACAGACGGATTCTTATATATATACGCCCCGATGTGTGGTACATGCGCTGTGGCAGAAAAAATGTTGACGGTTGTCGAAGCGGTCGACCCTGAAATTAAAATTGAAAAGCGCGATGCGAACTATATCCCAAAGGAACTTGAAGCTTATCAAGTGATGAGCGTCCCAGCGTTATTAAAGCTTGATAATGGCGAGGTTCGGGATCGTCTTTATGCCTTTCAGAACGTGCAACACGTCCTCTCTTTCGTGAAGTGAGAGAGGAACATTAGAATAATCTGAAAATTTTAAATAATCAGTTGACACAGAAAGTTCACGAATGGTATATTCATTACAACATCTTACTTGAACACAAAATAGGACGCGATTTTCCCGATATCAAGACGTTTTGGCGAAGCCGCTGCTACCTTTATACGAATACACGTCAGTCTTCCCTTCGATTGTCCCCCAAAAAAATCAAGCGAAGATAGATGTTCCGTATAATCGCACGGTCCAAGTCAAGATCGAGTGATGATTGGTGAATCTCCCCCATGTAAGGATGTAAATCTTGAACGGGCAAAAGATTTACATCTATGGGCTGTCCTTCCGTGACTCAAGGTGCTACGTTCTGTGTCGTCCTCGGACGGCACCTTTTTTTATTTTTTTGAAAAAAGGGTTTGACAGCAGAAAAAGCTGTCGCTATGATAAAGCTAATCGAATACACAACACTCTTATCAAGAGAGGCTGAGGGACTGGCCCTATGACGCCCAGCAACCGCGGAGCAATCCGAAATGGTGCTAATTCCAGCAAGGTGAGAAACCTTGACAGATGAGAGCAATCGTTGTCCGTACGATAAAGTGCGCACGTTTGCTCAAACGTGCGCGCTTTTTTGTTGTCAGGAGGGAAAGGTATTGATTCAATTACGAAACGTCGCCAAATGGTTCGATACGAAAAATGGTCGTGTCCAGGCGGTCGATGATGTATCACTAACGATTGATCGCGGTGAAATTTTTGGAATAATCGGATATTCGGGGGCGGGAAAATCGACGCTCATCCGATTACTCAACCGTCTCGAGTCACCGTCAAGCGGTGAAATCGAGGTCGCCGGGAGTGAGCTCACGAAGCTTAGCCCGAAAGAACTACGAGGAGTTCGCAAGAACGTCTCGATGGTTTTCCAGCACTTTAACCTTCTGTGGTCGCGCACGGTCGCAGAAAACATTAGTTTCCCACTCGAACTGATCGGGGTACCGGCAAGTGAGCGGAAACGACGCGTCCAGGAACTCGTCGAGCTCGTTGGCTTGGCTGGTCGCGAGGATAGCTATCCATCGCAATTATCGGGCGGTCAAAAACAGCGAGTCGGGATTGCCCGCGCGCTCGCTACGAATCCAGAGGTTCTCCTCTGTGACGAAGCGACAAGCGCGCTCGACCCGAAGACGACGGATTCGATTCTCGAACTGCTCGTCAGCATCAATAAGAAGCTCGGATTGACGATTGTCCTCATCACACATGAGATGCACGTCATCCAAAAAATCTGTCACCGCGTCGCCGTGATGGAAGCCGGAAAAGTCGTCGAGACGGGTCAAGTCTCTGACGTGTTCCAACATCCGGAACAACCGATCACGAAAGAATTCGTTAAACAAATCGGAGCGGTGGATGACATGTCGCTTACGTTCGAACACTTAAAAGAACGGTATCCGAGCGGTCAAATCGTCAAATTGAAATTCTTGAACGAGACGGCAGAACAACCAATTTTGTCTGACGTCCTCAAAACGCATGACATCGGATTCAACATCATCGGCGGAAACGTGACCCAGTCACAGGTAGGTGCGCTCGGTACGCTATTCATCCAACTGATTGGGGAAGCAAGTGAAATCGAACGTGCCATCACGTCGATTCGTTCGCAATCCGTAGAAGTGGAGGTGGAAAGCGATGTTTCCTAACGTAGACTGGCAAATCATGATGGAACAGACCTGGGAGACACTCTATATGACGCTCGTCGCAGGTGTGGCGACGTTTGTGATCGGACTCGCTTTAGGGTTGATTCTCTATATTACAAACGAATCACTTTTATTGAAGAATCGTCCGATTTACGTTTTTGTCAGCGCGGTCGTCAACGTGTTCCGTTCGATCCCGTTCATCATTTTAATTATCTTACTCATCCCATTTACGTTGTTCCTACTCGGTACGATGCTCGGTTCGACGGCGGCGCTTCCAGCGCTCATCATTGGAGCGGCACCGTTTTACGCCCGTATGGTCGAACTTGCGCTTCGTGAAGTCGACCGTGGGGTCATCGAGGCGGCCGAGTCAATGGGAGCGACGAAATGGCAGATCATCTATAAAGTCTTGATTCCGGAAGCTCTTCCGGCAATCGTGTCGGGACTCACGGTGACAATCGTGGCAATCGTCGGTTATACGGCGATGGCGGGAGTTGTCGGCGGTGGTGGACTCGGGAACTTGGCCTTCTTAGAAGGATTCCAACGTTCACAAAACGACGTCACGTTCGTGGCGACGGTGTTCATCTTGATCATCGTGTTCGTCATCCAATTTATCGGTGACCGACTTGTCACGAAGATTGATAAACGTTCAGCATAATTACACATATACCATTTGGAGGGATTCATAATGAAAACTTGGAAAACAGTACTCGGATTGACGGCATTATCAGCATTCACAGTTCTCGCGGCTTGCGGCGGGGAAGAGGCAGAAACAGGTTCTGGCGATGACAAAACATTGATCGTCGGTGCGTCAAACGTACCGCACGCTGAGATTTTAGAGCACGTACAAGAAGAATATGAAGCAAAAGGATACAAGCTTGAAATCAAGAAGTTCCAAGACTATGTGCTTCCGAACAAAACGCTTGCGAGCGGGGAACTCGATGCGAACTACTTCCAACACGAGCCATACCTCAAGTCACAAATGGCTGAGAACAAGGACTACAAATTCGCATCAGCAGGTGGCGTGCACATCGAGCCGATTGGTGTCTACTCACAAAAATACAAATCGCTCGACGAACTTCCTAAAGGGGCAGAAATCATCATGAGCTCATCAGTGGCTGACCACGGACGCATCCTCACGATGCTTCAATCAGAGGGTCTCATCACACTTGCGGAAGGTAAAACAGTCGATGCGACAGTCGCTGACATCGTCGACAACCCGAAAGACTTGAAGTTCAAAACAGATGTGGAAGCAGCACTTCTTCCGACGGCATTCAAGAACGGAGAAGGTGATGCGGTCCTCATCAACACGAACTATGCAATCGATGCAGGTCTCAACCCACTTGAAGATGCGATTGCACTCGAAGGAGAAGATTCACCATACGTCAACTTGATCGTTACACGTGAAGGGGACGAAGACGACGAGCGCGTCAAAGCACTCCTCGAAGTATTGACGTCTGAAGAGACACAACAGTGGATCTTGGATGAATACAAAGGTGCGGTCGTACCGGTCAAACAATAAGTCATCTCGACCCTGGAGACTTCCTCCTGGGTCTTTTTTTGTCTAGTGTTCTTTCATAAAGAGAAGTACACTACATATATGAAAGAAAAGGGGGGATTTGGATGAAGCTCAGACAGATTCATCCACTGACGTGGGGCGTCCTTTTTGGGACGTTTTTTGCACGACTGGCGACGTTTTTTGTCATGCCATTTTTTGCGATCTATCTGGCCACGCTCGGCTTTTCAGCGAGTGTGATCGGAACGATCTTTGCCGTGACGGCACTTTCAGGTCTGTTCATGAGTTTCTTCGGGGGAACACTCTCTGACCGGTATGGGCGGAAACAGCTCATGTTGATCGGGATCGTGCTCAATGCCGTCACCTTCGCAGGACTTGCGCTTGCGACGGAACTGTTTTGGTTTTACATGCTATCGATATTGATGGGGATGTCACGGTCTTTCTTAGAACCGGCTTCACGTGCGCTCATCAGTGACACGACGCAGGCAGACCAACGGGTCATCGTCTATAACGTCCGTTACTTTATGATCAATATCGCCGCGGCTATCGGTCCACTCTTGGCGGTCGTTTTGTCACTCACCGGTGTAAAGACCGCGTTCTTCGTTGTGACGGCTGTCTACATATTATATGGAATCATTATATCCATCTTATTTTATAAGTATCCGTTTGAAGAAGGAGATGGGGTCAAAGTACGCCCGCGCTTGACGGAGACGTTTCGGGTCCTGCGGGACGACCGGACGTTTCGGGCGGTCATTATTGGGATGATCTTTGCGATTATCGGCTACAGTCAGTTCAATTCGACGCTCCCGCAATTCATCGCGTTACGCGACGGACTTGAGGATGGTTCGAGATTGTTCGCCTATTTATTGACGACAAACGCCATCACGGTCCTCGTCGTCCAATATCCGATCATGCGTTTCGGGATTCGAGTCTCCCCGATCAAGTCACTTTTCTTCGGCATTTCGACGTTGTCATTTGGACTTTTGCTCATCGGATTTGCGACGGTGGAGTGGGTACTCTTTGTCGCAATGGCCATCTTTACGGTCGGAGAAGTACTGATGTTCACGATGACGGACGTTTTGACAGATGAACTCGCGCCAGAACATTTACGGGGGACGTATTTCGGGGCGATGGGATTAACGTCACTCGGACAGACAATCGGACCGATTATCGGGGGTGTATTACTCGATACATTCGGCCAGTCTTCGCTTCCTGTATTCGGAAGTTTGGCAATTTTGACGGGGTGCGGTGCCTTCTTCTTTGCGGCTGCCGTACGGGAGCGGAAAGCCGTCCTCGCAATCATTGAAGAGAATGCCGGATAATGTCTTGATTTCCTACTATTAGCATTCTCAACTTTTATCATTCTATTGAGAATGAATTCTAAGGTGAGTCGCTTGAAATAAAAAAATGACTAGTCTAAGATTAGAATATATCTAATCTACGCCATTCACTATGGCGAGAAAATACGGAAGGGGTATCCGAATGTCTAACGTACCACAAATGAAAATTGATGACCTCCGCGTCTCAATCGAAGGAAAAGAGATTGTCAAAGGTCTTAACCTAGAAATTAAAGGTGGCGAAATTCATGCCATCATGGGTCCGAACGGGACTGGTAAATCAACACTCGCATCAGCACTCATGGGTCATCCACTTTATGAGGTCACTGGGGGAAGCGTCGAATTAAACGGCGAAGATGTCCTCGAAATGGAAGTCGACGAGCGCGCACAAGCAGGGATGTTCCTTGCGATGCAATACCCGGCTGAAATCAGTGGCGTGACAAACGCGGACTTCTTGCGTTCAGCAATCAACGCACGTCGTGAAGAAGGTCAAGAAATCTCGCTCATGAAGTTCATCCGTGAACTCGATGCGAAGATGGAACTTCTCGAAATCCCTTCAGAAATGGCACACCGTTATTTAAACGAAGGATTCTCAGGCGGTGAGAAGAAACGTAACGAAATTCTTCAAATGATGATGATTCAACCGAACATCGCCATCTTGGATGAAATCGACTCAGGTCTTGATATCGATGCCCTTAAAGTCGTTGCCAAAGGCGTAAACGAAATGCGTTCAGAAGAGTTTGGCTGCTTGATTATCACGCACTACCAACGTCTCCTCAACTATATCGAACCAGACTTCGTACACATCATGATGGAAGGTAAAATCGTCATGTCTGGTGGCAAAGAGCTCGCACAGCGACTCGAAGCAGAAGGTTACGACTGGGTGAAGCAAGAACTCGGAATGACAGTAGACACAGAAGCGTAAGGAGGCTGTACGATGACCGTACAATTTGAATTGGATGCACAAGCGTTGTCGGCACGTGCAGAAGCGCTCGGCGGACCAGCATGGATGGTCAACCGTCGTAAAGAGGCAGCAGAACTTGCGCCGACACTTGCTTTGCCAAAAGTTGAAAAGATTAAGATTGATAAATGGGACTTTACAGCAGGAGATGTCGAGCTCGAACAAAAAGACGGTTTGACAGCAGATATCGAATCACTCCTCGGAGACCACCGGACAAACGTGCTCGTTGAACGCAACGGTCATGTCGTCTACAACGAATTATCGATGCCAGAAGGCGTCTTGTTCATGGGAATCAAAGAAGCGATGGAGCAACATCCAGAGCTCGTTGAGAAATACTTCATGACTGAAGGCGTACGTGTCGATGAAGAGCGTCTTTCGGCGTTGAATGCTGCCCTCACAAACGGTGGTGCATTCATCTATGTACCGAAAAACACGCAATTGAAAGATCCGCTTCAAGCCATCTTCACGATGGAACAGGCGAACGGTGCCCTCTATCACCACACGATTCTCGTCGCAGACGAAGGCAGTGAAGTGACATACATCGAAAACTTCCTTTCTGGCACGAACGAACCGCACACGGTCAACGTCGTGACGGAAGTATTCGCTGGAGAGAACGCGAAAGTCGTCTTCGGTGGTGTCGATCAGCTCGCTGAATCAGCACTTACGTTCATGAACCGTCGCGGTGTCGTCTATGCGAACGGTCGCCTCGATTGGGCGCTCGGTCACATGAACGACGGGAACTCGGTCGTCGAGACGAAGACTCACCTCGTCGGCGACAACACGTATTCAGATACAAAAGCTGTGACAATCGGTCGCGGTGCACAGAAACAAAACTTCAACATCCGTACCGACCACTTCGGGAAAGCATCTGAAGGGTTCATCTTGATTCACGGTGTCCAAAAAGACGCAGCCACTGCAATCTTCAGCGGGACATCGATGATTCACCACGGTGCGTCAAAATCGAACGGTGTTCAAACAGAGCGCGTCTTGATGCTCTCTGAAAAAGCACGTGGGGATGCCAACCCGATTCTTCTCATCGATGAAGATGATGTTATGGCAGGTCACGCAGCATCGGTCGGTCGTGTCGATGATGTTCAATTGTACTACTTGATGAGCCGTGGATTGTCTCGCCAAGAGGCAGAGCGTTTAATCATCCATGGATTCTTGACGCCTGTCGTCGAAGAACTCGCAATCGATTCGGTCAAAGACCGTCTCCGCGAAGTCATCGAAGGGAAAGTACGTTAAGATGTTGAACGCCTCGATTCGTGAACAGTTTCCGATTTTAGATCAGGAAATCAATGGACACCCGCTCGTTTATCTTGATAGCGCGGCGAGCTCACAAAAGCCGCTCGCTGTCATCGAGGCGATCGAGGACTATTATCGTCGCAACCATTCGAACGTGCATCGTGGCGTCCATACGCTCGGGACGCAAGCGACGGATGCGTATGAAGGAGCGCGCGAACGCGTCCGCTCATTCATCCATGCGGCGGTTCCTGAAGAAATCATTTTCACTCGTGGGACGACGACGGCCATCAACTTGGTCGCATCGAGCTACGGGGATGCGAATGTCGGTGAAGGCGACGAAATCGTCCTCACTCCGATGGAACACCATGCGAACTTGATTCCGTGGCAACAACTCGCCAAACGTAAAGGCGCGACGCTTCGATACGTCGAACTCACGCCGGATGGACGTGTCACACTCGATGCCGTTCAAGCGGTGTTATCAGACCGGACGAAGATCGTCGCGATGAGTCACGTCTCAAACGTACTCGGTACGATTAACCCGATTGCCGAAGTCGCGCGACTCGCGCATGAAAAAGGTGCCGTCATGGTCGTCGATGCCGCACAAAGTGCACCGCATCGTAAACTTGACGTCCAAGCACTCGATTGTGACTTCCTTGCCTTTTCTGGACATAAGATGCTCGGACCGACTGGAATCGGTGTCTTATACGGGAAGAAACAACTTCTTAAAAACATGGAGCCGGTGGAATTTGGTGGCGAGATGATCGACTATGTCGATTTGTATGAATCGACGTGGAAGGACATCCCGTACCGTTTCGAAGCTGGGACACCGATTATCGCCGGAGCGGTCGGACTTGCGGCTGCCATCGACTTTTTAGAAGAAATCGGTCTTGAGAACGTCGAAGCACACGAACGTGAACTCGCGTCTTACGCGATTGAACAGATGAAAACGATTGAAGGGATCGAGATTTACGGTCCTGAAGATCGCGTTGGTCTCGTCACGTTCAACTTGAAGGACGTGCACGCGCACGACCTCGCGACCGTTCTCGATATGCAAGGCATCGCGGTTCGTGCCGGTCATCACTGTGCACAACCACTCATGCGTCTTTTGAAGCAATCATCGACGGCACGGGCGAGCTTCTATTTGTACAACACAAAAGAAGAAGTCGACCGCTTCATCGAGGGATTACGTCAAACGAAGGAGTATTTCAATTATGAGTTTTAATAATCTCGACATGTTGTACCGCCAGGTCATCATGGATCACTATAAAAACCCAAGAAACCGCGGCGTCATCGAAGATGGCGTGACGGTGGACTTGAACAACCCGACGTGTGGGGACTCGCTTCGTCTTCAACTACAAGTCGAAGACGACATCGTTAAAGATGCGAAGTTCGAAGGGGAAGGCTGCTCGATCAGTCTCGCCTCGGCATCGATGATGACCCAGATCGTCAAAGGAAAAACAGTAGAAGAGGCGCTTCAACTCGCCAACATCTTCTCTGAAATGGTTCAAGGAAAAGAGTACGACACGGATACGTTTGACCTCGGTGATATCGAGGCGCTCTCAGGCGTATCGAAATTCCCGGCTCGAATCAAGTGTGCCACGCTCGCGTGGAAAGCGCTTGAAAAAGGAGTAGACGAGGACGCGTAAGGAGAAGGAGGAGACCGATATGGCAAAGAATATGCCGGAAATTGGCGATTATAAATACGGCTTCCATGATCGGGACGTTTCGATTTTCCGTTCAGGCCGCGGCTTGACGACAGAAATCGTAGAGACGATCTCGCGTATGAAAGAAGAGCCACAATGGATGCTCGACTTCCGTTTGAAGTCGTTGGATCACTTCAACAAGATGGCGATGCCGACATGGGGCGGAGACCTCTCGGCACTTGATTTCGACGAAATCACGTACTATGTCAAACCATCTGAAAAGACAGAACGCTCATGGGACGAAGTACCAGAAGAAATCAAGTTGACGTTTGATAAGCTCGGTATCCCAGAAGCAGAGCAAAAATACTTGGCAGGTGTCTCGGCTCAGTATGAGTCTGAGGTTGTCTACCACAGCATGCAAGAAGACTTCGAAGAAAAAGGTGTCATCTTCAAAGATACCGACACAGCACTCAAAGAAGACGAAGAGATCTTTAAAGAGTACTTCGGGAAGTTGATCCCGCCGACGGACAACAAGTTCGCGGCTCTCAACTCTGCTGTTTGGTCGGGTGGCTCGTTCATCTACGTACCAAAAGGCGTGAAACTCGAGCAACCGCTCCAAGCCTACTTCCGTATCAACTCGGAAAACATGGGGCAGTTCGAGCGTACGCTCATCATCGTCGACGAAGGCGCATCGGTTCATTACGTCGAAGGATGTACGGCACCGGTCTATACAACGAACTCGCTTCATTCAGCGGTCGTTGAGATTTTCGTCAACAAAGATGCATACTGCCGTTACACGACAATCCAAAACTGGGCGAACAACGTCTACAACTTGGTAACGAAACGTGCAGTCTGTGAAGCGGGTGGATCAATGGAGTGGATCGATGGAAACATCGGCTCGAAGCTCACGATGAAATACCCGGCTGTCATCTTGAAAGGGGAAGGCGCACGCGGGATGACACTCTCAATCGCCCTCGCTGGTAAAGGACAGCACCAAGACGCTGGCGCGAAAATGATTCACCTCGCACCAAACACGTCGTCGTCTATCGTCTCGAAATCGATTTCGAAACAAGGCGGAAAAGTATCGTACCGTGGAATCGTCCACTTCGGCCGTAAGGCGAAGGGCGCGCGCTCGAACATCGAGTGTGACACGCTCATCATGGACAACGAGTCAACGTCAGATACAATCCCGTACAACGAAATCTTGAACGACCAAGTGTCACTCGAGCACGAAGCGAAAGTCTCAAAAGTGTCAGAAGAGCAACTCTTCTACCTCATGAGCCGTGGAATCTCGGAAGAAGAAGCGACAGAAATGATCGTAATGGGCTTCATCGAGCCATTCACAAAAGAATTGCCAATGGAATATGCGGTCGAAATGAACCGTCTCATCAAATTCGAGATGGAAGGTTCGATTGGATAATTGCTTGAATAACGGACTCCCTGTAAAAAGGGGTCTGTTTTTTTTGTTATGTCCATGCCGTATGTAGGGTATGCTAAATAAGAGAATGATTCATGGAAAGGAAGGATCTACATGACACGTATTCCGCATAAAGATGATATTGACCCGAAAGATATCACTCGCATCGCCGTCATCGGTGCGGGGTGGGTCGGAGTCAGTTTTGCTTATCAATTATCGACAGCAGCCCTTTGCGAGGAGCTCGTCCTGATCGACTCGAATCATGCCAAAGCAGAAGGGGAGGCAATGGACCTGAATCATGGGATCTCGTTCGCCCCGACACCGGTCCGAATCTGGGCAGGGGATTACTCGGATTGTAAAGACGCAGACATCGTCGTCATCACGGCAGGAGCTGCACAAAAACTCGGCCAAACACGGATGGACCTCGTCGAGCAAAACGCGAAAGTCGTCCGCACCGTGACACAAGACTTGATGAAGAGTGGATTTGACGGCATCTTAGTCGTCGCGACGAACCCGGTCGATGTCATGGCACACGTCGCTTGGAAAGCATCGGGTCTACCGAAAGAACGTGTCATCGGGTCAGGGACCGTCCTCGATACGGCGCGACTCCGTTACAAGCTCGGAGACTATTTCGAACTGTCGCCACGAAACTGCCACGCTTATTATATGGGGGAACATGGCGATACTGGATTTGTCGCATGGAACAACGCGCGCATCTATGGAAAGAGTATCGATGAACTGTTGGCAGAGAACGAAAAGTATCAGTTTGAGGACTTGGAATCCATCTATACAGATGTACGCGACGCTGCTTACCAAATTATCGAGTATAAGAGTGCCGCTTATTATGCGATCGGGGTCGGCTTGCTACGTATCATCCGGGCCATCGTTCGAAATGAAAATTCCGTCGTCACGATTGGAGCTCATTTAGAAGGCGAGTACGGGGCGAGTGACGTGCATATCGGTGTACCGGCCTTGATTGACCGGAGCGGCATCCGCAAGATTATCGAGATTGAATTGACGGACGAAGAACAACAGAAGTTTGATGCCTCCGTACAAGCCATCAAAGCTGGAATCGAGAAAGTTGAACCGGCATCCTAAAAAAGATCCGACTGCGTGAGCAGTCGGATTGTTGGTTAAGACGCCTCTTCCTCGGCGATATCTTTCTTATAGTACTTCTCGGACGTGAAGAATTCGGTCGTCAATCGTTTCACTTCACCACTTAGAAGCAAGACGGCAATCATGTTCGGGATAAGAATCATCGCGAGCATCAAGTCAAGGAAGTTCCAAATCATTTGGGCGCCTCCAATTGAACCGATGACGATCGAGCCGATATAGACGGCTTTCATGATTTTTCCTGCCGTCAAACCGAACAAGTACTCGGCCTGACGTGAGCCGTAAAAGATGATGACGATGATGGTCGATAGCACAAAGAAAATGAGCGAGACGGTGACGAGTAGGCTTCCTGTGTAACCGAAGTATTCATTGAAAGCGATCGTCGTTAAGGCCGCTGGGTCTTCCATCGCACCGTCTGCAGTCCAGACACCTGAAGATAAGACGACGAAGGCAGTCGTGCTACAAATGATGAGCGTATCGATGACGATGCCGATGACGGCCCAGAACCCTTGACGTACCGGATGATCCGTCTGTGCAGCGGCATGGGCGATCGGCGCTGTTCCAAGACCCGCTTCGTTCGAATAGAGTCCACGGGCAAACCCCCAACGAATCGTTTCGGCAACGGCGGCTCCGGCAAATCCACCAAACGCGGCCATCGGTTCGAACGCGTACGAGAAGATGAGACTGAGAACGTTTGGAATCTCAGAGATGTTCATCAAGACGATGACGAGTCCGGCTCCGACATAGACGAGTGCCATGCCGGGAACGACAACCTCGGTCACTTTCGCGATGCGCTTCAGTCCACCGAAAACGATAATACCGACAAGAATGGCGACGACAATCCCGGTGATGAGCGTGTTCCCATTGAACGTCTCGCGGACTGCCGAGCTGACAGCGTTCCCTTGTACCATGATACTCGGGATGAGTTCGATCATGAGGGCGAAGGCGAACCAAGTCGCAAGCCATTTCCAACGAAGTCCTTTTGAAATGTAGTAGACAGGTCCCCCGACGAATTCGCCGGCGTCATTCTTCTCACGATAGTGAACGGCCAGGACGCTCTCTGAGAACTTAATGGCCATGCCGATGATGGCGATGACCCACATCCAGAAGATGGCACCCGGTCCCCCGAACATGATCGCTGCAGGTACACCGATGATGTTCGCGGCCCCGACTGTTGAAGAGAGCGCTGACGTTAAGGCTTGTCTAGGGCTTATATCGCCTTCACCTTTTGGCTTTTTAAAGATGCTACCGAACGTTTGCTTAAATATGTAGATGGGATAACGAAACTGAAAGAAACCGAGCTTGATGGTGAGAAACACACCGGATAAGACGAGTAACGAGATGATTGGCACACCCCAAAGCCAGTCGGAGACCTTCGTGACAAGATTAATAACATCATTCATATAACCACTCCAATTCCATTATTTTACTTAAATACTGTTTCCTAAAGTAAGGACCTCTAAACATCTTTGTCAAAATAAAGGAGGAATGTAGAATGAGAGTCGCTAAACAGTTGATTGTATCTGGACGTGTCCAAGGTGTCGGGTTTCGATACTTTTCACAAGAGACCGCTCACCAATACGGAGTCAAAGGATGGGTGCGCAATCTTAGTGACGGGACGGTCGAACTTCATGTTGAAGGCACACATGAAGACATCGAGTCATTTCAAAAAGCTTTACAAGACGGCAATCGTTTCGTCGGCGTCGAGCGAATTGACGAAGCGAAGGCAGATGATCAAGGATTCCGTAAGTTTGATATCCGTTATTAACCGCTTACATCTCCCTACGTGTGAAAGGGAGATTTTTTTGTGAAATCCACACTTCTAAAAAATAAACCTCGAATTTTGGAGATAGGGTGGTCAAATGATAGGAAGTGTGTATAATGGAATAGACCAAGCGATATATTGTCAGAAAATTTAGTTATTATTTTTTTGTTAAGTCGTTCGGAATATCAAGTGTATGGAGGTAGTTGTATGAAAAAATCGACATTGTTCCCGTTAGCGTTTACGATTTTTGCTTTATTCTTTGGGGCCGGGAACTTGCTGTTCCCACCAGAGCTCGGCGCCTTGGCGGGGGAAAACCTCGTACCGGCGATGATCGGGTTCGTCATTACGGGTGTCGGTTTACCGCTTCTTGCTTTGTTCGCAGTCGCTCGGGTCGGTGGCGGAACAGATCAAATTGCTCGTTATATTCCAAAGCGTCTCGCTCTCATCTTGACTGGATTGATGTATGTGGCCATCGGACCATTCTTCGGAATCCCGCGTACGGCCGCTGTCACGTATGAAATGGGACTCGTCCCGTTTCTTGATGCTCCATCAACTTTGACACTTGCGATGTGCTCGACCGTCTTTTTCGGGTTGACGTTCTTCTTGACACTTCGCGCTCAAAAGTTAATCGAGGTCATTGGACGCATTATCACACCAATCCTCTTGTTCTTGCTTGCCGCGATTGGAATCACAAACCTCGTTTCACCTCTCGGGGAGCCAGGAGCTCCAGCAGAAGGATTTGAGACATGGGTCGGTGCACTCGGTCAAGGTTTCCAACAAGGTTATTTGACGATGGATGTATTCGGGGCCCTCGTATTTGGGGCAATCGTCCTCGTCACGTTGAAAGCCAATGGATTGAGTGACCAAAAAGAAGCGTCTTCACTCCTTCGCTCTGCAGGGATGCTCGCCGTTACTTGTTTGATGCTCGTCTATATCTCGCTCGGTTCAATCGGTGCGAACATGACAGTCGCAGAAGGAACGACGAGTGGTGCAAGCCTTCTTCAAGCGTTCGCTGGTACGTCTTACGGACAAGTCGGAATGCTCGCGCTCGGGTTAGCGGTCTTCCTCGCTTGTTTGACAACAGCAGTCGGACTCATTTCAGAGTTCTCACGCTTCATCAGCAACCAGTTCGCTTCACTTAAGTATCATCATGTTGTCATCGCGACAACGTTGTTCGGCTTTTTGATTTCACTCGTCGGCTTGAGCTCGTTGATTCAAATCGCCGTGCCGCTTCTCACACTCCTCTATCCAGTCATGATTGCCCTCGTGCTCGTATCGGTGACGGAACGTCTGCAGCGCAATCCTGGAGTGGCGATGAAGGCAACAATTTATATGGCGCTCGTTCTCTCGTTCTTTGAAACGTGGAACGGCATCCAGCCATCTTCGGCAACTTCTTGGATTGGAAGCTTGCCAATGTCGGATATCGGACTTGCTTGGGCCGTTCCAACGATGATCGTGTATGCGATCACGCTCCTCCTTCCGAAGAGCGCGAACGAAGAGTCTTTAGCTCAATCCCGCATCTCATAAGTCAAGCCCATCCTTTGGTCGAGGATGGGCTTTTTTCTGTCTTATTGTTTGCCCATATGTGAGCTCAAACAGTAAAATGAAGAGGTGAAAAGGGAGTGACGTGTATTGACGACAAAACAAAAAAATCAATTGGCGATTCTTATGTTAAATATGTTTATCGCCGTGGCCGGGTTTGGGATTATCATTCCAATTATTCCGGATTACTTAAAGATGATTGGCGAAGGAGGGACGGCGGCGGGACTCATGATTTCCGTATTTGCGGGAGCTCAGCTCGTCATGTCACCAATTGCCGGGAAATGGGCGGATGTGTATGGTCGCCGTCTCATGATTATTCTCGGACTGATCGGATTCACCATCTCGATGGGTGTCTTCTATCTTTCGGATAACTTATCGATTTTACTCGTGTCACGTGCCATCGGTGGTGTCGGGGCTGCGCTCTTGATTCCTGCCATCTTTGCGTACGTAGCAGATATCACGACACTCGAGCAGCGAGCACGTGGGAACAGTTATATTTCCGCGGCAATGTCGCTTGGAATCGTAGTCGGACCAGGAATCGGTGGGTTCTTTGCAGAATTCGGCTTGAAAACTCCGCTACTCGTTTCGGCCATCGTCTCATTCGTCGCCGTAATTTCTTCGGTTCTTCTACTTAAAGAGCCTGACCGAGCTCCTTACGTGGCACCAAAAATCAAAGAATCGTTACCGACACAACTGGTCATGTCGACACGAAAACCATATTTCTTCGTATTAATCATCAACTTGGTTATGGCGTTTGGTCTGATGGCGTATGAATCGGTACTTGGGCTCTATGTCAGTGAGATGTTCAGTGCGACACCACAAGAGATTGCCATTATGGTAACCGGAACGGGGATTGTGAGTGTCATCGTTCAATTGTTTGCGGTGGACCGTCTCGTCGAATGGTTGGGAGAGGTCAAGGTCGTTCTTGCCTTCATCGCACTCGCTTCTTTTGGTTTCTTGTTGTCCTTATTTGCGGGGACTTATATGCTCTTCTTCGCAGTGACACTCGTGATTTTCTTATCGACATCTATTTTACGACCGGTGTTGAATACGCTCGTGTCGAAACTGGCTGGTAATGAGCAAGGTCTTGCGATGGGGATGAATAATGCGTATATGAGTATTGGGAATATTTTAGGACCGACACTTGCGGGGATTGCCTTTGATATCGATATGCGTTATCCGTTCGTCATGGGACTCGTCCTGTTACTCGTCACGTACGCAGGAACTTGGAATTGGTCGAAACGGAAAGCATCTGCCATTTCAGAGACATAAAGGAGGACGTTATGATTTACGTAGGTGTGACGGGGTGGGGGGACCACGATTTATTATATACGACCCCAGAAGAACGAAAACATAAATTAGCGACGTATGCGGGACATTTCCCGACCGTCGAAGTCGATTCGACCTTTTATGCGATTCAGCCTGTCAGGAATTTTGAAAAGTGGGATGCTGAAACACCGGATCACTTTCAATTCATTGTGAAAGTTTCCAGGGAAATGAGTGGGCACGACCGTGAACCAAAAACACCTTTGATTGAGTTGTTTGAGCGTTATCGTGTTTCTGTCGACCCGTTGAAGCAGGCAGGGAAGTTACGTGCCGTGCTCGTCCAACTCCCTCCTTGGTTCGATGTGTCAAAACCACATCTTGACTATTTGCGAACACTTCGTTCGGAGCTCGCCGATTATGAAATCGCCATCGAGTTCCGGAATCCGACCTGGTTCTCGGAAGCATTTCGGGATCGGACGCTTCAATTTTTAGTGGAACAGCGGTTCATCAATACGATTTGTGATGAACCACAGACGAAAGAGAGTAGCATCCCGTTCGTACCAGTCGTCACACATCCAGACGTGGCGGTCGTTCGCTTACATGGGCGGAATACATCAGGCTGGCTCAAGAAACCGGGAATGACGAGTCAGGAATGGCGACATGTTCGTTGCCTGTACCGATATAGCGAGGAAGAATTACAGGAGCTCGCGACCTCGCTTCGCGAGATTGACCACGAAGCGAAAGAAGTATATGTATACTTCAACAATAACTCGGCGGGAGACGCGGCACCGAATGCCAAGCGCTTGATTGAAATTCTTGGACTCGAATATGAACTCGCACCAAGACAAATCAGTTTGTTTTAGAAAGAAGGAATGGCCGTGACGAAACTTACTATTTTTCACTATAATGATCTTCACTCAAAGTTCGACCAATGGCCGAAACTTGTTTCATTTTTAGAGAAACATCGAACTGACCAAACACTCTATTTCGATTTGGGGGACCATGCCGATCGTACCCATCCCGCTACTGAAGTGACGCGTGGGAAGTTGAATGTTCGTCTACTCGAACGACTTCGTCCGACAGCCGTCACGATTGGTAACAATGAAGGCATCACGTTTCCACATGATTGGCTCGCGGAGCTATATGAAGATGCGACGTTCCCGATTTTACTTGGGAACGTATATGAATCGGACGGGTCGCGACCAGACTGGGTCGACGAGACGCTTGTTCTTGAACAAGATGGATTGAAAATCGGTTTGTTTGGGGTGACTGCTCCGTATGAAGAGTTGTATCCCGAACTCGGTTGGCAAATCGAATCACCTGTTGCGGCTACAGAGCGGGCATTGCATCAACTTGCTGGATGTGATGTGATTATCGCACTTAGTCATCTCGGTTATTATGCGGATGAACGTTTGGCGAATCGATTCCCTGAAATCGATGTCATTCTTGGTGCGCACACACATCACGTCTTGGATGAAGGCGTGACAATGAACGGCGTGTTGATTGCACAGGCCGGGAAATATGGAAAGTATGTCGGTGAGGTCACACTTACACTGGATGAAACAGGTGTGACGACAAAAGAAGCACGTCTCCACGAGTTATCCCATCAGGATGACAGTGTAGATACATTGGCTTTATTAGATTCAGAAGGAGCAGAAGCCGAGCGGCTCCTCGATATCACGATTGCGGAGACAGACGGATACGCTTCCGATTGGTTCGGTCCTTCTCCACTTGCTGATCTACTGGTGGAAGGCATGACGGATTGGTGTGAGGCTGATGTCGGAATCATTCCATCCGGTGTCGTGCTTGAAGGGCTCGCTCCCGGCAAGGTGACACTAAACATGTTGCATCGAATCTGTCCGCATCCCATCAACCCATGTCTCTTAACACTTGACGGGAAGACGTTAGCACGTTTTCTAAACGATGCGAGTGAAGACACGTTTACGAACATGCATGTGAGAGGGCTTGGATTCAGAGGGACAGTGCTCGGCGAACCGAGTCTTTATCAAATTGAACAACGCGACGGTCACTACTACGTAATGGGGGAACCGTTGAACCCGAATCGCACGTACCGTGTCGCGACGGTCGATATGTTGACGTTCGGTCCGCTCCTCCCGTATTTGGCAGATCAACCGAAGCGATATTTCATGCCTGAACTGCTGCGGGATGTGCTACGAGAAACCATCGTTTCTCGCCATGAAGTGATTCGAAAAGGATAGAGCGGTTCGCATTTGACATGCTATGATAACAGAGTGGAGGTGGAAGCGATGATTCGAGTGAATCGCCACGGATATACCGTTTTAGAAGAGAAGCGTGACGGATTTGATGAAGAAGCGTTTATCGCAAGGTATAGTGACGTGCTTGATAAATACGACTATATTGTCGGCGACTGGGGACACGGACAGCTGCGTTTGAAGGGGTTCTATGAACCGCAATCAAAGTTAGCGACGTATGAGAACCGGATTGATCACGTGATGGACTATGTATACGAGTATTGCAACTTTGGATGTCCTTATTTCGTTTTGAAGAAAGAAACGGAAATCAACGAAGAAGAGAGTGGTCCCGTCTTTGGGGGGACGAAACAAAAACTGAAGTTGAAACGAAAGTTCAACAAGACCGATGAATCAAATGTGTGAAGTGCTGAGCCGTCAGCACTTTTTTTATTACATTTGATTTCCAAATATTTCGTTTAGGTAAAAAGTCGTGACTTCCGGTTTTGAGGTTGGAAAAATGTGATAAATTGTCATTAAGGATAGTTATGTCGTTTTTGGTTTTAATCAGTGAGGTGATTTGGATGCAACATGTACAAACGACCGTCGGGGATCGGGATGACGTCCATAATCGAATTCATAATTTCGGACTCGGGATATTGGCCATGTTCTTTTTTGGCTTCCATATTATGATGACCTTTTATTTTACGGCGGCAGTCATTCTATTTGAACTCGTTCATGTGTTGATCATCCGCCGCTTTGAATATAGCCATTCGTTCTTGCGTAGCCGCGTATTCAAAGTCACATCTCACCTTGTGTTATCACTCGGGGTGTTGTTATTGATCTTATCTATGTCTCAGTTCTTTTTAGGAAACGTGATGATTCGCTAAGCGGGAAGGAAAAATCCTTTCCCTTTTTTTATGAATTTTTGAAACGTATTTTAGTCTTTTCACGTACACTATAGAAAGACTATGAAAAAGGATGGGTTACTATGAGATCTGAATGGAAACAACATGCACGGCACGCTTTGAAAGGGAAATGGTGGTTGATGGCCGGATTAGCTCTTTTATTCATCATCATCAATGGGATTCCGCAATGGTTCGCACCTGAGATGGACGTCAACTCACCAGAACCGTTCACGTCGACGGACCTTACGTTAAGTTTCGTAGCGAATGTCTTGCAAATCTTGATTGCTCCCCTTGCCATCGGTTGGTCATGGCTCGCGCTCGGCGTATCACGTGAAAAGGATGCATCCCTCTCGACGATGTTTAAACCGTTTCAAACACGTTACGTGAAACATGTCATCACGTCATTCGTGATGGGTGTGTTTCTCGTGTTATGGACATTGTTACTCATCGTACCTGGAATCATCAAAGGATTCTCGTACTCGCTGACGCCGTATATCTTACGCGATCAGCCTGAGCTTTCCGCACTCGAGTCGATCACAGAATCACGTCGTCTCATGGACGGACACAAGATGGAAGCGTTCATGCTCTTCTTGTCGTTCTTCGGTTGGTTCCTCGTCGGGATTTTGACACTCGGAATCGGTTTCTTCTTCATCGGACCTTACTTCTCGACGACGTATGCGACGTTCTACGATTCGATTCGCGACAACCAAGTTGGTTCGGACGAGCCGGTGCACGGAACGGAACAAGGCTTCTAATTAACAAAACGCCTCGCTCATTTTATTGAGCGAGGCGTTTTTGATTAGGCGTTGACTTCGGTTTTTTGTAAGTATGGCTTCAATGACAAGTGGTGTTCGGCCACTACTTTACGAATCGTACGAGTCTTCGAACGCATGACGAGTGATGTCGTTTCGACGATGTCATCTGTCAAGAACTTGACGCCATCGAGCAACTCGCCCGTTGTGACACCTGTTGCGGCGAAGATGCAGTCGTCACTCTTGACGAGGTCGTCGAGTGTGAGAAGTTGGAGGGGATCTTCTAATCCCATTGAAATGACGCGAGCCGATTCTTCTTCGTTCATCGGGTGTAGTCGAGCCTGCATATCTCCACCGAGCGCTTTGACAGCGGCGGCAGTGATGACACCTTCAGGGGCACCGCCTGTACTGATGAAAATATCGATTGGGTTCGTTTTGACGGCAGCTGCGATTCCAGCGGATACGTCTCCATCTTCGAATAGTTTGACGCGTGCGCCGACGTTCATGACGGCTTGGCGAAGATGTTCGTGACGGTCACGATCCTGCATGATCACCGTCACTTCTTCAATCCGTTTATTGTTATATTTCGCCGCTTTTTCGATGATCGACTCGAGTGGTTCATCGAGCGAGACTTTTCCTTTAAGGTTTGGACCGACGACGAGTTTATCCATGTACATATCTGGTGCGTGGAGGAGGGCACCTTGATCCGCTACGGCGATAACGACCATCGCATCTCCGAGGCCTTTTGCGACAATGGATGTTCCTTCGAGTGGGTCAACGGCGATGTCGACTTTTGGGCCGAATGTCGTGCCGAGTCGTTCACCGATGTAGAGCATCGGTGCCTCATCGAGTTCACCTTCTCCGATGACGACCGTTGCGTCCATGTTGACCGTTCCGAGGACTTCGCGCATCGCTGACGTCGCTGCGTCATCGGCCTCGTTCTTTTGCCCACGTCCAATCCATTTCGATGATGCAAGTGCTGCTGCTTCTGTTGCCCGTACGATTTCTAATGCTAATTCACGTTCCATTGTGTTGTACCCTCCGCTTTATCTCTGTTAAATGTGTTATACTTTTTACGGCTTAAATCCGTTGATTAGTGTATCACAATTTTATAAATGATGTAAATAGGACAGATTCTTTTCTCCAGAACGAAAAAGGATTAGTATTAACAACAGGGGGGATCATCATGTATTTTGTGAATAGAGAGAAGATTAATCAGACACTGGAACAAATGGAGAAGATGTTAGCACATACCGACCAACTGAGCGGCGATGCGTTCACGGTAGAACTCGCGAAACAACGAATGGCTGTCCTCCTGATGGAAGGGGTCATCGATGTAGGGAACTCGATGATTGACGGATTCATCATGCGAGACCCGGGTAGCTATGAAGATATTGTCGACATTTTACTCGATGAACGTGTGCTCGATGAAAAGACGGGTAATGCAACCAAAGCACTCGTTGGATTGCGTGCGTACTATGTCCGTGAGTTCGTCGATGCCGACGCGTCACGCTTTGATGAATGGGTGAAGACGTCAAAACAAGATTTTACAGCGTTCTCCACGCAAGTTCGTCACTATTTAGAGGTCGAACTTGGACCAGTGTCCGCATTCTTACCAGAAAGCGAGTGATTGGATGGAACCGATTAAAGGATATTTATTTGATTTAGATGGTACGATGTATGCCGGAACGGAGCCCGTTCAAGCGGCCGTTGATTTCGTCAACGAGTTAGAAGCGACGGGCGTGCCATACTTATTCGTCACGAATAACGCCTCAATGACGCAACAACAGATTGCGGATAAATTGATTTCAATGGGGGCAAATGTGAAGGCGGAAAACGTCTTGACGAGTGCGATGGCGACGGCTTTTTATATTGAGAAGATGTCTCCGGGGGCGAGCGTTTATGTGATTGGAGAAGATGGACTGCGACTCGCTCTTGAATCTCGTGGATTTCACGTCACGGATGAACCGAAAGCGGATTATGTGGTCATCGGTCTCGACCGTCACATCACGTATGAGAAGTTGGCGCGAGGGGCGATCGCCATTCGGTCAGGAGCCCGATTCATTTCGACGAATGGGGATATCGCCATCCCGACAGAACGTGGATTTTTACCAGGGAACGGTGCACTCACATCCGTATTGACGGTGACGACCGAGAAAGAACCGTTCTTCATCGGGAAGCCGGAACCGGTCATGATCGATATCGCGCTCGACATGATTGGGTTGACGAAAGAGGATGTCGTGATGGTCGGGGACAACTATCATACGGATATTCTATTTGGAATCAATGGTGGGATTCGTACCCTTCACGTCAACTCGGGTGTGCACGGTCCAGCATTTGTTCAGGAACAAGAAAAACTCCCAACCTACATGGTTGAGAGTCTAGATGAATGGAAGCACGAAAAAAAGGGATGACACATGTCTCCCTTTTTGCTTAGAATACTTGTTCTACTTCGACAATGCCTGGTACTTCTTCGATGAGCGCACGCTCAATACCGGCTTTAAGCGTGATTGTTGAAGACGGGCAGCTGCCGCAAGCACCCATCAAACGGAGCTTGACGATGCCTTCTTCCACATCAACGAGTTCGACGTCTCCGCCGTCACGAAGCAAGAACGGACGCAATTTATCGAGCACTTCTTGGACTTGATCAAACATTTCCATGGTATCTACCCCTTTCTCGTTCTACTTTATTCTAGCAAGTTTGAGAGTGTTTCTCAATCATTTACGCTGAGCGTTTCGTCATCGAGAGAAGGGGAGATTTTTGTATAATGGTTTCGAGGGGGAATGAAGATGAAAATTACAGTATATGGGGCAGAGGTTCAATGTGCCAGTTGCGTCGGCGCGCCGAGTTCGACCGAGACGTATGAGTGGCTTCAAAGTGCGCTCGGCCGCAAGTATCCGGAACAGTCCTTTTCGTTCGAGTATATCGATTTCGAACAGAGTGAAGATGAGTTTGCCCAGGCGCTTAAAGACGATGAGTGGTTTTATCCGCTCGTCTTGCTCGACGGGGAAGTGATTGACGAAGGGGTCGTTCAATTACGAAAAGTGTACGCGGCGATTGAAGCAAAACAAAATTAATTCAACCGTAGTATTTCAATCATGAAAGTGAATAGTTAATGACGAACCATGCGGTTGCAAGGTTCGTTTTTTGTTTACCTATTCTTTCGAAAACGATTTTACAACTTTTGACTAACGAGCTAAACTGAACATAACCTGTATAATTTTTATAATATTTTGAAAATTGATTCGAATCCATTACTGAAGGAGGACTGTTCAATGTTTGCCCGAAAACGAAATATGCCAATCCATTTAGACACCTCGTCCCAAATGGAGCACTTGTTGATCGATTTACCGGATGAGTTGGAACGACAACGTCAGTTGATTCGTCTCGAACGTGAAGATCTCGCCTATCTGCGTGCTTATCAACAGGAACTGCGTCAACTGACACCCCGGTTAGTTGATGTGTTTTATGAAGAGCTTGAAAAGATTGACGAGATGAAAGACTTGATTCGGCAACATTCGTCTTCGGACAAATTAAAATTGACCCTTTCCAATCATATTATGGAAATGTTTGAAGGGAAGTTGAATGAAGCATATATCGACCGACGACTTGCCATCGCCAAACGTCATTATCTGATCGGTCTGAAAGGGAAGTGGTATATGGCTGCCTTTCAAAAAATATTTGAGACGCTCGTCTTATCGATTCAACATGAGCAGCTCGATGCGGACTCGAAAATGAAACTTATGATGGCCGTCTCAAAAATCTTTAACTTCGAGCAACAAATCGTCCTCGAGATGTTTGATGATGAAGCGGACGTCGTCCGTGACCAGATGCAGCACGTGAAAGATGAAATCAGTCAGACGATCCAACAGGCGAGTGAAGATTTGGCAGCCCTCTCCCAAGAGGTCATGGCCAGTTTTCAGTCGATGAATGAACGGGCAGATGATATGAAGCATTCAAGTTCACTGACGCAGACAAAACTTAGGACGGTACTTCACTCTTCGGTGAGCGGGAAAGATACGATTTTATCAGAGACGGGACGACTTGACGAGATTGCACGGGACCTGTCCGATTCTGCTCAAGAGATCAAGGCACTTGAAAGATTGATGAATGAGATCATGACGATTGCAGATTCAGTCAAACAAATCGCCAATCAGACGAACCTACTCAGTTTGAATGCTGCGATTGAAGCGGCACGGGCAGGAGAGCAAGGAAAAGGATTCCAAGTCGTCGCATCAGAAGTACGAACGCTTGCGAGTCAGTCAAAACAAGCAGCGGAAGAAGTCGAAGATTTGGTGAAGCGGCTAACGAATCAGATGGAAGAGACATCAAGCCGAGTCCTCTCAACCGAGCAAGAGATGAAGCAGACGATGGGACGAATCAATCAAGTGACAGATGCCTTCCTCCAAATCTCTGGCGATTCGGAACACGCCGACGGACAGATGGGCAGTCTCGCTGGAGACATTGATGAAATCGTAGAGTCGATTGCCGAGCTCAAGCGGGCGACGACACAAATTGCAACGTCATCGACACAGTTAATGGATACCGCACAACGTTTATAAAAAGAGTGGCAGTCCGGCGACTGCCACTCTTTCCTGTTTATTTAATGACTTTATGTTTCCAAAGGATGCCGGACTTCAATAGTCGGGCGACTTTACCGGTGAGTGATTGTTTCCCCATGAACACCCCAAAGCCAGCCTTCTTCCCGAGGGAACCGAGCGTCCCTTTCAGTTTGATGTCTGGTAACTCCGGATAAGACAGTCCCTTCCACTTACAAAGAAGAACTTGGACGATTTGTTCGGCCTGAGCTTCTGCGAGTTGTCCGGATGGTGCATATGGCAAGCTTGCATTGTCACCAACGACAAATACGTCCGGGAGTCCCGGGACGAAATGATGTTCTGTCAACTTCACACGTCCGCCCCCATCAAGTTCCCAACCTTGATTACGTACAACGGCCACCGGTTGAATCCCGGCCGTCCAAACGGTCAAGTCAGACGGGAACAAGTCTTCATGGTTCCATAAACCATCGGCATCGACACGCGTAATGTTGGCGTTGTTGATGACTTCGACGCCGTGTTCCTCGAACCACGACTGAACGTACATCGAGACACGATTGGATAAGAACGAGAGCACCGAAGGTCCACGGTCGAACAAACGGACCGTCAAATCAGGACGGCTCTCACGCAATTCACTTGCGAGTTCGACACCGGATAGTCCGGCACCGACGACAGAAACGACCGAGCCTGGTCGTAGACCGTTGATGGCTTGTTGTGTCTTACGTGACTCTTCAAGTGTTTGAATACTGTACGTGAACTCCGCAGCCCCTTGAACGTTGTGGTATTTGTCTTCACAGCCTAGTCCGATGACGAGGTCATCATAAGGCACTTTTTCTCCACTCGCGAGCAGAACCATCTTGTCTTCGGTGTCGATGTCCGTTACTTGTCCGTATATGTAATCAATTTCTTCCGGAAAGTCGATGCGAATATCGCGGTCCGAGACCGTTCCTGCGGCCAGTGCGTAATACTCTGTTTTTAATCCATGATAAGGCAAGCGATCGACGAGCGTGACCGAGATGTCTTGTAACTGATGTCCAAGTACTCTCTCGATGACACGCATTCCCCCGTAACCGCCTCCTAAGACGACTAATTTGCGCATAATAATCCCCCTTTGTTACTCTTCAACTGTATCATGTTATAATCTGCCGTAGAAGAACCATTTTCCGATAATTCACATATAGAAAGACGGTGACATATATGATGAATCCAATCATCGAATTTTGTGCCTCGAATTTGGCGATGGGCTCACAGATTGCCCGGGCTAAATTAGAATCCGATCCAGACCTTGATGTGGTCGAATATGGCTGTACAGGCTACTGTGGTGTCTGTTCCCTTGATCTCTTTTGCCTTGTCGACGGGGAAGTCGTGACGGGTGAAACACCTGAAGAACTTGTGACGAAAGTGTATGAAAAAATTGAAGAGATGGCATGGTAAAAAGTTTGAGGGATGACCTCAAACTTTTTTATTTCACCCGTTGCATTTTAAAAAAAGGGATGTTATATTCTAAGAGGTTCGAATGTAGGTTGTCTGACGTTTAACAACGGAGAAAAAGAAAGCGTTTCAAACGGTAGGGCACATCTCTTTTCGGGTATGACACATATAATCGCTTTGTTTAATATGAAAGGAGCACAATATCAATGAAAATCATGAGTGTGGTTGGTATTTTGGCACTAATTGCAATCGCTTACATCTTCTCTACCAACCGTAAAGCCATTAAATGGCGCACGGTCTTGGCAGCATTTGCTGTTCAATTCGCATTTGCATTCCTCGTCTTGTATACGGCATGGGGACGTAAGGCACTTGAATGGATCTCGAGCGGGGTTCAAGCTATCTTGAACACAGCCGGTGACGGGATTGCCTTCGTATTCGGAACAGCAGTCGGTGGCGACAACTTCGTCTTCGCATTCCAAGTTCTTCCGATCATCATCTTCATGTCATCATTAATCGCATTGCTTTACTACCTTGGGGTTATGCAGTGGGTCATCCGTATCCTCGGTACTGCCCTCGCGAAAGCACTTGGTACGTCACGTAAAGAGTCACTTTCAGCAACAGCGAACATCTTCGTCGGTCAAACGGAAGCACCGCTTGTCATCAAGCCGTACCTTCCTACAATGACACAGTCTGAGCTCTTCGCAGTTATGGTCGGGGGTCTCGCATCAGTTGCCGGTTCTGTACTTGCTGGATACGCAGCACTCGGTGTACCACTCGAATACTTGCTCGCAGCGAGCTTCATGGCAGCACCAGCTGGTCTCTTGTTCGCGAAAATCATCGTGCCAGAAACAGAAGAGTATGATGATGACATCGAAATTGTAGAAGATGAAGAAGACAGAGCGGCGAACTTCGTCGATGCAGCGGCACGTGGTGCTTCTGACGGTCTCTTCCTTGCTTTGAACGTCGGTGCAATGCTTCTCGCGTTCGTTTCATTGATTGCGCTCGTCAACTTGATCCTCGGTTCGGTCGGCGGACTCTTCGGATTTGATAGCTTGTCACTCGAATTGATTCTCGGTTACGTCTTCGCACCACTTGCATTCGTGATTGGTGTACCATGGGCGGATGCTGTACAATTCGGTAGCTTCCTCGGTCAAAAACTAGTCTTGAACGAATTCGTTGCCTTCTCTGAGTTTGCGCCAATCATCGGTTCTGGTGATTTGTCAGCTCGTACAGAAGCGATGATCGCATTCGCACTTTGTGGTTTCGCAAACATCTCGTCACTCGCGATCCTTCTCGGTGGTCTTGGTGGTATGGCGCCAAACCGTCGTGGTGACATCGCACGCATGGGTGTCCTCGCGATTCTTGCAGGTACGCTTGCAAACTTGATGTCAGCTACATTGGCTGGACTTCTTCTTTAATCGGTATAAGAAAACGCGATCACTTCGGTGGTCGCGTTTTTGTGTTCAATGATCAGCGACGAAGGAATAAGTAGTGGTGTTTAATACATAACCGATTCGCTTAGAAAAATTTACAAAATTAATCCTCGGTGCGCTATTATTAAAGGTGAGGAGGGATTGTAATGTATGCTCTAGTAGCCTATTTTGACGAGAAAACGGATGCAGAAGTGCAGAAACTTTGGAATTCGTTAAAAGAAGAAGGAATCTCCAGCTACGCGTTTGAAATTAAAAATCTACGTCCTCATATCACGTTGGCGAGCTATAAAACGTTAGCAGTAGATACGTATATCGAGTGGTTGTTGCGGCATTATTCCAAAACGCAAGTGGTTCCAATCAATTTTGAATCGTTAGGGACTTTCATTGACTCGAAAGCAATATTTTTAGCTCCGACGTTGAATGATGGACTATCCAGACTTCATCAAAGTCACCATGCTCAACACGGAAACTTTGACGATTATTCGGATTCATTATACATACCTAACAAATGGATCCCCCACTGTACGTTGGCCAATCACTTATCCGACACGCAGATAGTAGCTGCATTTCAGTATTTGACAAAGCGTATTCAAAAAATCGAAGGGATGATTGAGTCCTTAGCATTGATTCAAGTCCCTGAGCGTAATCATGTGAAGACCCTCTATACAATAAAACTTCGTCATTGAAGCATGGGTATATACATAGAAAAAGCACCTAGAATTAAATTCTAGGTGCTTATTTATTGTTTACGCTTGAAGTTGTACGCGCTGACGTTCGATCCACGGCTTCAATTTCAAGAAGAGTGGGACGAAGAGCGCACTGATCAAGATCGCTTTAATCAAGTTGAACGGTAAGATCCCGTAAAGGACAAGGTCCGTTTTCACGGCCGGGTCGGCCATGTCTGCCATTCCGAAGAAGAAGGCGTAAGCTGGCAAGATGACGAGATAGTTTAAGATAGCGAGGCTGAGTGCCATTGTGATTGTCCCAGCAAGTAATCCAGAAGCGAGTGCTTTGTTCGACTTGCGCTTATGGTAGAACCAAGCGACCGGGTACATGAATGCGACACCTGCGAAGAAGTTTGCGACTTCTCCGACTGGGACACCGCCACCGTTAAAGACGTAGTACAAGACGTTTTTCAATCCGACGACCACGACTCCTGCGAGTGGGGAGAAGACGATTCCGGCAATGAGTGCGGGAATGTCACTAAAGTCCACTTTGAGGAATGGCGGTAAAAATGGGAGCGGGAAGTTGAATAGCATGAGTACGAACGAAATCGTCCCGAGCATCGCCAAAGTCACCATTGTTGTCAGTCGTTTGTTGCGCGTAGTTTTCATCAGAATCTCTCCTTTAGGTCGCTCCTCGATGAATGGCACCCGTCGCATATAAAAACCCGATTGCAATGAAGACAATCGGGAGAGTTTACGCGCATACGAAATAGATGTTTTCCGAAGTGGGAAAGTCCACGTCAAAGAAAACATCCGGATATCGGTCGGATGCCGCCATCTTCTCCCATCCAGACTATACTGTCGGCTTTCGAATCTCACGAAATCAGCAAGCAACGCCTTGCTCGCTCACGGGCTGAGAAGAATAAATTCTTCAATACCGCCGGTCGGGAATTTCACCCTGCCCCGAAGATGGAACGATTTAATTTTTTTTGTTACAGTTTAGTTATACAAGATAATCTACAAGATGACAAGTCAATTGACTTGAATTGAAGATAAAATAAGGAGGAGTTCAGATGATTCATTTAACAGAGTCAGCCGCACTTCAAGTGCAAGAGATGATGAAGCAGACCGAACGTCCGGATGCGCAATACTTGCGGGTTAAAGTTCAAGGTGGCGGATGTACAGGACTTTCATACGGAATGGGCTTTGATGAGGAAAAGACGGACAAAGACGTTCAATTCGACCATCATGGCGTCCGTGTCATCGTTGCAGAAGCAGACCATGGGGTCGTCGATGGGCTAGAGATTGACTACAAGCAGTCTATGCTCGGTGGAGGCTTCACGATTAAAAATCCGAATGCCATCGCCACATGTGGTTGTGGCTCGAGTTTCCGCACGGCAACGAACGCAGGTACACCAGGTAAATGCTAACCCTTTCGGACTATGGGAAACCATAGTCTTTTTTGTGCGATTCGACCAGTTACGGAACGTCGGGGAAAGGGAATGTAGGAAAGAGAATCGCATTGAAGGGGGTTAGGGTGATGAGGAAAGTATTGATTTTTGGAGGATCGCGTTATTTTGGGAAACGACTTGCCTTGCGACTCGCTGAGGCGGGGGATGATGTGACGATTGTGACGAGGGGGCAACTACAAGTACCGGAAGCCGAAGGGATTCGATCGGTCAAAGGAGACCGGCAATCGGTCGCGACGATGAAAGACTTGGCACGGGAACGGTACGATCTCGTCTATGACAATATTTGTTTTACGCCGTATCAGGCAAAAATCGCCTCGGATGCGTTCATGGACAAAGTCGGGAAATATGTGCTGACGTCGACGATGTCGGTTTATGCACCGGGACCTGATTTGAAAGAGAGCGACTTTAATCCGCTCCATTACGAATACCATCTCGAAGCCGAGCATGACTACGGGCAAGGGAAACGGGAGGCGGAGTCATTCTTCTTCCATCGCGCCTCGTTCCCAGTCGCGACCGTTCGCTTACCGATTGTACTCGGACCAGATGACTATACAGATCGACTCAAATTTTATGTGGATGCCATTCGGAATGAGGAACCGGTTGTCTTGCATCATCCGGAAGCGAAAATGGGCTTCATTTCGAGTACGGAAGCGGCTGCCTTCCTAGAATGGGTCGGACGTGCGAATGTGACAGGACCGTTCAATGCGGCGAGTGATGGTCTCATCTCCATGGGGGCTTTGATGGAACGGATCGGTCAACACGTCGGAAAACCTGTCCAGATCATAAAAGATGGGGAGTCGTCCCCATATGATTCGGATGTCGACTATTATATGTCAATCGCTGAGGCGAAGAAGGCGAGCTTTGTATTCACGCAACTCGATGACTGGATCGATCGGGTCATCGTTCAAACGATGAAAAGATAAAAAAACGCTTCTGTGGATGTGGTCCACAGAAGCGTCTTCAATTATTTCCCGGCAAATACAGATGTCGAGTGTTGTGGGTGACGAGCGGTCGGGTCCACAAGTTGCTTCACTTGGTTGATGGCGATTGGGGCTTCACCGAACCCAGTCGCAATCAATTTTACTTTCCCTTCGTATGTGGCGATATCACCGCAAGCGAAGATACCAGCGACTGTCGTTTCCATACGGGAGTCAACGCGGATCGTGTTTTTCTCGAATTCCATTCCCCAGTTCTTGATAGGACCGAGCGATGACACGAATCCGTAGTTACAAATCAAATCATCGATTTCAACGATTTTTGACTCGCCATCTTTATCCGTCAATTCGACAGATTCGATGTGTGTCTCGCCTGAAAGTGACTCGATGTTATAAGGCGTGAGGACGTTGATCGTCGATGCCTTCATCTGTTCGACCGTATGTTCGTGAGCGCGGAAACGGTCACGACGGTGAACGATGTGTACTTCTTTCGCGATGCCTTCTAGCATGAGTGCCCAGTCGACGGCTGAATCGCCACCACCGGCGATCATGACACGGCGATCACGGAATTTCTCCATATTGTCGACGAAGTAATGAAGGTTGGCGTAATCTTCGCAACCATCGAGCCCGAGAGGACGAGCCGAGAAGGCACCGTTTCCGGCAGTGATGATGACTGCTTTTGTGTGGTACTCTTCCTTGTTTGTCGTCAATACGAAAGTGCCGTCCTCGAGACGTTCCACCGTTTCAACCGTTTCACCGAGACGGTAATCTTGTTCGAATTGATCTGCTTGTGCTTTTAACTGATCGATCAAGTCTTGTGCCTTCACTTTCGGGAAACCGGCAATATCATAAATATATTTTTCAGGATAGAGCGTCGACAATTGGCCACCGAGTTGCGGTAAGCTTTCAATCAACGTCGTATCGAGTTGGCGCATGCCTGCATAAAATGCGGTGAACAGTCCGACAGGGCCGCCACCGATGATGATTACATCTTTCGTCGTCTTCATCGAATTCCTCCTCAAAGCGTATACATCTATTATAGTAAGTTTATTGAATTAAATCCATTCAGTACAAACATGCAACACTTTCAAAAAAAATTCAAGAAGATAAGCTTTTCCATTGAGAATTCAATATAAAGAGCGTACAATGGAACAGAAGCAATTGTGAACAGACGTTGAACAAGAAAAGGCTTTATTGTGAACATCTATGTGAAGAAACACACAACATGGTTGTTCAAAAAAACAAAACTTTAAACAAGGTGGAAATGAACATGAAACGACCTAACATTGTTATTCTTGGCGCGGGCTTTGGTGGACTCATCACAGCTGTCAACCTTCAAAAGACACTCGCTGCAGGTGATGCGAACATCACGCTCATCAACAAACACGATTATCATTACCAAACAACTTGGCTTCACGAACCAGCTGCTGGAACGATGAACCCAGACCAAGCACGCATTTACATTAACGACATTGTGAACCCATCACGTGTGAAACTTGTCAAAGGGATCGTCGATCGCGTCGATACTGCTGCAAATCAAGTGATGCTTGAAGATGGATCTGTCGTTGAATACGACTATGTCGTCATCGGTCTCGGCGGCGTACCTGAGACGTTCGGTATCCCGGGCTTGAAAGAAAACGCCATGACAATCAGTTCGTTGAACAGCGTTCGTAAAATTAAAGAACACATCGAATATTCATTCGCTCAATATAAAACAAACGGTTCTTCAGACAACTCGTACGTGACGATCGTTGTCGGTGGTGCTGGATTCACAGGAATCGAATTCCTCGGTGAAATCGTCAACCGGATCCCTGAACTTTGCAAACAATATGACGTTCCACGCGAAGCGGTTCGCATCGTCAACATTGAAGCAGCGCCAACAGTTCTTCCAGGATTCGATCCAGAACTCACAACATACGCACAGAAATGGTTGGAGCGTAACGGTGTCGAGATGAAACTTGGTAACGGCATCAAAGGTGTTGAGCCAGGTGTTGTCACATTTGGTCCACTTCAAGGTGACACGACTGAAACGATCCACGCCAACACAATCATTTGGACAGGTGGCGTGAGTGGTAGCCCAATCGTTGAAAAATCAGGATTCGAAGCCGTTCGTAACCGTGTGATGGTCGAAGTGGACAACCGTGCGCCAGGTCACGATAACGTCTTCATCATCGGTGATTGCTCAGCGGTCATGGACCCAGCATCAAACCGTCCGTACCCACCGACGGCACAAATCGCAACACAACAAGCGCACAACGTAGCGAAAAACATTGCGGCACTCATCAACGGTAAATCGACTTCGAAGTTCACTTACGAAAGCAAGGGAACAGTCGCTTCACTCGGACACAACGATGGAATCGGAATCGTGATGGGCAAAAAAATCTTCGGTCGCAACGCGTCATTCATGAAGAAAGTGATCGATAACAAACACTTCATCGAATTGAAAAAATATGGCCTTGTCCTTAAAAAAGGGAAGTTCTAATTTTCATTCTTGTACGGCTCGTTCTGATTCAGAACGGGCTGTTTTTCTTTAGAAATTGTCGTGCGAAGTTCTTTGACCTGATTGGTTGAAATTTTGTATAATGGAGAGCGGACAAGGGGGGCAACACATGCATATTATCCAAGCAGTCATTGGGGCCGTTTTATATATGACGATTTTCTTCAGTATCGGCTTCATTTTGAATATGTTACTTAAAAAGACATGGACACTCGTGTTCATTTATCCAATTTTTGTCATCATGATGATTGATAATGTCAAACTTTCGAGTTACGTGACCGAGACATCGACCGCACTTTCGAGTGTCTATAAAGGACTCGTCGGATTGCAGGTTCTCGATCTATTCATGCTCGGCTTTGGATTGCTCGGTGCAATTCTAGCTGGTGTGACGATTCGTTTCTTACGAAAGAGCGGTTATTCAATGTTTTAATTGGCGACAGAAATGTTCGCCTTTTTTGTTTTGTCCCTACTTTTTTAGGGCATGAACCGATATACTAGATAGCGAAACGATTTTTAGTAAGGGATGCGATGCGAATGACATTACCGATGTATACGATCAAAAAAGTGTTGAATAATAGCGTTGTCATTTGTCAACATGATACGGATCCGGAAGTCATTCTACTCGGGAAGGGGATTGGCTTTGGCAAAAAACCAGGCGACCTCGTCGACCCGGCCAGCGTCCCGGAGAAAGTGTATCAACTGACAGATAAAGAAGAGCAATCTCAATATCAGGAACTCGTCAAACATGTCGACGAGGACTTCATTGCGTTCATGCAAGAGATTGTCGGCTTCATTGAGACGAGTACGGGCAAGAAAGTGGATGAGCACATCCATATCGGCTTGACCGACCACTTGTTCTTCACGATGAAACGAATCGAGCAAGGGATGGAAGTGACGAATCCGTTTTTACTCGAGACGGAATCACTCTATCCAAACGAGTTTGCGCTCGCGGAACGAATCGTCGATATGTTCCATGAACGATTGAATGTTTTGCTCCCGGATGCGGAGACTGGATTCATTGCCCTTCATATCCATTCGGCGACGACGTTTAAAAATGTTCTCGAGGTCAATCGCCATAACCAAATCATCGGGCAGATTGTCCAAACGATTGAAAGTCGTTTGAACGTAAAAATGGACCGAACTTCACTCGATTATAAGCGCTTACTTCGGCACTTAAGGTACGCCGTTGAGCGGGTTGCGACGGGTGAGACGGTCGAGGCACCACAAAAAATTGAAAAGGTGTTGCGCGACGAATATCCGCTATGCTATAGTACTGCTTGGGAGCTGATGGGTATCATGGAACGCGAATTAAAGCGTCCGGTCCCACGAGGTGAAGCGACATACTTGACGATGCATCTCCAGCGCCTAACAAGTAGATAAATGATACCACGTGTCTTACGTGTTACTGATTCGATCAGGCATGAGTAAGGAGTGGAACGTTATGTGATTTCTCTTTGGGAGAGGTCTACGTTCTATCCTTATTCATGCCTTTTCTGTTTTTATAAACGTGATTTATGAAAACGTTTAGATACGTCGGTTGTCTGACATCTACATCGCTATCATATTGTTTATACGTACTTAAAAAAAGGAGGAAATGTTGATGTTTAAGCAGATTTTTGGTGTTCTTCAAAAAGTCGGTAAAGCACTTATGCTTCCAGTTGCAATCTTGCCGGCAGCCGGTCTTCTTCTTGCATTCGGTAACGCAATGCAAAACCCACAACTTACATCACGCGCTGGTTGGTTAACAAACGAAGGCGTTGTGAAATTCGCTCAATTGATGGAGCAAGCAGGTGGAATCATCTTCTCGAACTTGGCGCTCTTGTTCGCAGTCGGTGTCGCCATCGGTTTAGCTGGTGACGGGGTTGCCGGACTTGCCGCAATCGTTGGATTCTTGATCATGAACAAAGTTATGGGTGTTTGGCTCGAACTCACACCTGATGTGTTGGCTCAAGGTGACCCAGCATACGCGAACGTACTCGGTATCCCAACACTCCAAACAGGGGTATTCGGAGGGATCATCATGGGTCTCATCGCCGCATGGGCCTATAACAAGTACTTCAATATTGAATTGCCACAGTTCCTTGGCTTCTTCGCTGGTAAACGTTTCGTTCCAATCGTAACAGCAGTAGCAGCTGTCGTTGCTGGTTTGGTTATGCTCTTGATCTGGCCACCAGTTCAACACGGATTGAACTCATTCTCTAACTTCATGTTGAATGAAAACCGTACGTTGGCAGCATTTGTCTTCGGATTAATCGAACGTTCATTGATTCCGTTCGGTCTTCACCACATCTTCTATTCACCATTCTGGTTTGAATTCGGTTCATACACAGATGCAGCGGGTAACGTCGTTCGTGGTGACCAAGCGATCTTCTTCGCACAAATTCGTGATGGCGCTGAATTGACAGCAGGTACGTTCATGACTGGTAAATTCCCATTCATGATGTTCGGTCTTCCTGCAGCAGCACTCGCAATGTACCATGAAGCACGTCCTGAGCGTAAAGCGGTTGTCGGTGGTCTCTTGGCTTCTGCTGCCCTTACATCGTTCTTGACTGGTATCACAGAACCAATCGAGTTCTCATTCTTGTTCGTCGCACCACTTCTCTTCGCAGTACACGCAGTATTCGCGGGTCTTTCGTTCATGACGATGCACCTCTTGAACGTTAAGATCGGGATGACGTTCTCTGGTGGTTTGATCGACTTCTTGCTCTTCGGTGTTCTTCCAGGTCGTACGGCTTGGTGGCTCGTCATTCCAGTCGGTCTCGTGTTCGCAGTTGTTTACTACTTCGGATTCCGTTTCGTTATCCGCAAATTCAACCTCAAAACACCAGGTCGTGAAGATGAGGTTGTTGAACAATCAACAGCTACTGGTTCAGAACTTGCACAAGATATCCTCGTCGGTCTTGGTGGCTCACAAAACATCAAGCACCTCGATGCATGTATCACACGTCTTCGTGTCGAAGTAAAAGATAAGAACCAAGTCAACAAAGATGAGTTGAAACGTCTTGGCGCATCTGGTGTCCTTGAAGTTGGTAACAACATTCAAGCCATCTTCGGACCACGTTCGGACGCATTGAAATCAGAAATTCAAGCGGTCATCGCTTCAGGTAACGAGAAGAAAGCAAACTAATTGATGACCTAGACCAATCCTTCGGGGTTGGTCTTTTCTTTTTATATGAAACGGTTTCATCCAAACGTTAGAGGGAAAAAGTAAGTATTCTGACAAAGGAGGGAACCATGATGTGGAAGAAAGTGTTTGGTGTTTTACAACGGGTCGGGAAAGCACTCATGCTTCCGGTTGCGATCTTACCGGCAGCCGGTCTTCTCTTGGCGTTTGGTACCGCATTTCAAAACCCGGACCTCGTTGATTTACTCCCGTTTCTGGCAAATGACTCACTTGTCCTGATTTGGCAAGTCATGACGGATGCCGGGGACATCGTCTTCGCAAACTTAGGTTTGCTGTTCGCTGTCGGGGTCGCAATCGGCCTAGCGAACGGGGATGGGGTTGCAGGTCTTGCAGCCATTGTCGGTTATTTGATCATGAACAAAGTCATCAGCACGTGGAATGGGATTACCGCGGAAATCGCTCAAGGTGACCCGCAGTATGCAACCGTTCTTGGTATTCCGACACTCCAAATGGGGGTATTCGGGGGTATTATCGCAGGTCTTGTTGCAGCGTATGCGTACAACAAGTATTTCAACATCAAGTTGCCAGATTTCTTAGGGTTCTTTGCAGGAAAACGGTTCGTCCCGATTGCGACGGCCGCGTTCAGTTTGATTCTCGGGATTGCACTCGCGTATATATGGCCACCGATTGGGAATGCCATCAATACATTCTCAAGTACGGTCATTGAGGCAAACGTTGCGTTATCAGCATTTATCTTTGGATTGGTAGAGCGTTCCTTGATTCCGTTCGGTCTTCACCATATTTGGTATTCTCCGTTTTGGTTCCAATTTGGGGAGTATACGAACAAAGCGGGAGATCTCGTGCAAGGGGACCAGCGGATCTTCTTCGCACAACTTCGTGACGGTGTCGAATTCACAGCCGGGACATATATGACCGGGAAATTCCCATTCATGATGTTCGGACTACCGGCTGCCTGTCTCGCCATGTTCCACACGGTTCCGAAAGAACGTCGGAAAGACGTCGAAGGTCTCTACTTCTCGGCAGCTCTTACGTCGTTCTTGACAGGGATTACCGAACCGGTTGAATTTTCATTCGTCTTCGTCGCACCACTTCTCTTCGGGATTCACGCCGTCTTTGCCGGCCTCTCCTTCATGACGATGCATTTACTCAACGTCAAGATTGGGATGACGTTCTCTGGTGGTCTCATTGACTATCTGTTATTCGGTGTCTTACCGAACCGAACGGCATGGTGGCTCGTCATCCCGGTCGGTCTCGTCTTTGCGGTCATCTATTACTTCGGGTTCCGTTTTGCCATTACGAAGTTTGACCTGAAAATTCCGGGTCGAGATGTTCAAACAGGGGCGAAAGCGGATCGAGCCGGTATCGGAGACGACTTACCTTATGAGGTACTTGTCGGACTCGGTGGACCTGAAAACATCAAACACTTGGATGCATGTATTACGCGTCTTCGTGTCACAGTCAATGATGTGAAACAAGTCGACAAAGATCTTCTGAAAGATCTAGGTGCCGCCGGAGTCTTGGAAGTGGGCGATAACATTCAAGCCATCTTCGGACCAAAATCCGATACGCTCAAATCGCAAATCGCGACTATCATTGAAGGTGGCGAATATAAACCAAAAGAAAAAGTAGAGAAGGCCGTCATCACACCGGAGGCGGCTGAACAAGCCGACCATCGCTTCTTGGCCCCGATGTCAGGCGTGTTGCTCTCACTCGATGAAGTACCGGACCAAGTCTTCTCCGGTCGCATGATGGGTGAAGGATTTGCCATTGAACCGAGCTCCGGTCAGGTCGTTTCGCCGGTGACGGGTCAAATCACGACATTCTTCCCGACGAAACATGCAATCGGTATCTTAGCTGACGATGGACGAGAACTATTGATTCACGTCGGTCTCGATACGGTCAATTTAAAAGGGGAAGGATTTACGGCAAAAGTCGAAGAAGGCGCCCGGGTCGAAGCGGGAGACGTCCTTCTCGAAGTTGACCTCAGTGCGATTCGAGATAAAGTGCCGTCACTGATCACACCGATCATTTGGACGAACGGAGACGGAAAAGTCGTCGTCGTACCGTTCGGTGAGACGGTTGTGGCAGGGGAAGCGCTCGATTTTAGAGCCGATGACAGAGGACCAGAATAAACACCGTATTACGCCGCTCCTGACAAAGGAGCGGTTTTTTTGTGTAGTTACTTCAATGTGCCCTATTCCGGAAAGTGAGAATCCCGATTATAGTGAAGAAGAATTCTCACGAAAGAAGGGGTACAAATGAAACAATCTATAGAGTTGAATCACGGTCAGAAAGCCATTCCTACCATCGGACTTGGCGTCTTTAAAGTAGAGGACGGAGATACGGTCATCGATGCCGTCGTGGAAGCGATTCGTCAAGGATACCGCCACATCGATACGGCAGCTGTTTATGAGAACGAGGAAGGTGTCGGAATCGGAATTCGAAAAGGAATGGAGATGGCGAATATTTCCCGGGACGATCTATTCATCACATCGAAGCTATGGAACGCCGATCAAGGTTACGACGCCGCTATCGCCGCCTATGAGGCGTCGCTCGTTCGTCTTGGATTAGATCAATTGGATTTGTACTTGATACATTGGCCGGTAGAAGACAAAATTGTCGACTCTTGGCGTGCGCTTGAAACGTTGTATCGAGAGGGACGTGTCGGAGCGGTCGGAGTGAGTAACTTCCAGATTCATCACCTGGAGACATTGGCTGCAAACAGTGAACTCGTTCCAGCCGTGAACCAAGTCGAGCGGCATCCGTTGCTTCGTCAAACCGAATTAGCATCGTATATGACTGAGCACGGCATCGTACCGGTCGCTTGGGCACCGCTCATGCAAGGTGGGCTGTTCGAAGAGCAGACTTTAGTAGAGGTCTCGAAAGAAGTTAATCGTTCCGTCGCTCAAGTGATGTTACGGTGGCATCTTCAGACGGGGTGGGTCATCATTCCAAAATCGATCAAACCACATCGAATCGAAGAGAACTTCAGCGTATTCGATTTTGAGTTGAGTCTAGAACAAATGGAACGAATCGATGCACTCGACGAGCATAAACGTGTCGGACCGGATCCGGACGATTTTGATTTTTAATCAAGTACGCAAAAAATCCTTCTCTCGCTTGAGAGAAGGATTTTTGACGTTATTTTTTGATGTCGAACTTTTCGCTAAGGAAGTTCACGACATCTTCTGCTGTGTCCATGTTGAGGACTTCATTGACGATTGCTTCTGTTTCCGTCTTCGTCAAGCGCTTCACGAGGCTACGTGCACGAAGGACGCTTGAAGCGGACATCGAGAATTCATCGAGTCCAAGGCCGAGAAGGATTGGAATCGCGAGCTCTTCTCCAGCCATCTCTCCACACATGCCGACCCATTTGCCAGCTTTGTGTGCTTCTGTGATGACGTTATGGAGCAGGTTCAAGATGGCAGGGTTGAACGGTTGGTACAAGTAAGATACTTTTTCGTTCATCCGGTCAGCCGCCATCGTGTATTGAATCAAGTCGTTTGTACCGACTGAGAAGAAGTCGACTTCTTTTGCGAATTGTTTCGCCATGACAGCTGTAGATGGAATTTCAACCATCATCCCTGTTTCATATTGACCGACTTCGATTCCTTCTTCTTTCAACTTCGCTTCTTCTTCGAGAAGAAGGGCTTTCGCTGCGCGGAACTCTTCAAGTGTCGCAATCATTGGGAACATGATCGCGAGGTTTCCGTGAGCAGATGCACGGAGAAGGGCACGAAGTTGCGTGCGGAACAAGTCTGTTTCCTCGAGGCAAAGACGAATCGCACGATAGCCGAGGAACGGGTTCATCTCTTTCGGGAGGTCGAGGTAAGACAATTCTTTGTCGCCACCGATATCGAGTGTACGGATGACGACTTGCTTGCCTTCCATACCTTCAAGAACCGTTTTGTATGCTGTGTACTGCTCTTCTTCAGTCGGGAATGTTTCAGAGTCCATGTACAAGAATTCTGTACGATAAAGACCGATTGCATCTGAACCGTTTTTCAAGACGCCATCTAAGTCGTTTGGCGTTCCGATGTTCGCTGCAAGCTTCACTTTGTGACCGTCAGCAGTGACAGACTCTTCGTTGACGAGTTGCTTCAACTCTTCTTTGTAAGCTTCGAAATCAGCACGTTTCCCTTCGTACTCTTTGACGAGGTCTTCAGAAGGGTTGACGAACACGTCACCTTCCGTACCGTCGATGATGACGAGGTCACCGTTTTTGATTTCTTCAAGGGCCACTTTCGTACCAACGACCGCTGGAATTTCGAGTGAACGTGACATGATGGCGGAGTGTGATGTACGTCCACCGATGTTTGTCGCGAACCCTTTGACGTATTTACGGTTAAGTTGTGCCGTGTCTGAAGGCGTCAAGTCTTCGGCGATGATGATGACTTCTTCTGAGATTGATGCAGGTGTCACGAATGTCACTCCGAGAATGTGTGCCATGACACGTTTTGTGACGTCACGAACGTCAGCTGCACGTTCACGCATGTACTCATTGTCCATCGATTCGAAAATCATGATCATCGTTTGGGCAACTTCGTCAAGCGCCTTCGCGGCGTTCATGTTTTCGCTTTCAATTTTATCGTTCACTTGCGATACGATTTCTGGGTCCTCAACGATTAAAAGGTGAGCTGAGAAAATCTCGGCCTTGTCTGGTCCGAGTTCACGAAGCGTGTGCTCGCGGATTTGTTCTAGCTCCGTTTTTGATTGTGCGATTGCATCTTGGAAGCGTGCTTTTTCTGCAGCGACATCTTCAATCTTGTGTGATGGGATATCGAATGAAGGTGTCTCCATGACGAATGCTTTTGCAACTGCAATCCCTGCAGATGCACCAATACCTTTAATGTGTGACATAAGCGTAGTCCCTCTTTTCAAAGAAATAGTGTACTTTCCTGCCTCGTTACTTCATACCCGAAAAGAAAAAAGAACTAACGAGAACGAAGAAAGTTAAAGTAGCAACGGTCTACGACTAGGGGAAGCCTCGACCAGTCAAATTGGCCTCACTTCACGATGAAGAGAAGCCCGATTGCGTACTTTCTTATCCTATCATAAAATAAAACAACGTCACAACGAGGAGATAGCCCATGAATTCGAAGATTTCTTGACTCTTACGCATACTATTTCATTATTTTGGAGAAGTTCGTTATGCTTACCATATATATAGAAGGGAAGTGGCAATATGTATCAAATTGCGCAATTAAATTGGACCGATTCTTACGAGACAATCGTCGTCGGGATCGGAGCGGCTGATGCTATCGATGAAGGACTCGACGCGTTGTTTAATGGACGCGTCAAAACGCTTATTCAATCAGGAGACATCTCCACGAAAACAGGAGAAGTGACGGTGCTCCCGACATTCGCAGGTGAGACGACTCGTATCTTATTTGTCGGTCTCGGACAACGGAATGACATCACGACCGAGAACGTCCGGAACTGGTTCGGGAAAGTCGCGAAACAAATGAAAACCCGTGGATTGAAGGACGTTGCTGTGGCGCTTCATACGTTTACGGATGGTGCGGCACGCATGTTTACAGAGGCGTATGAAATGGCGACGTATGAACATCCTACATATAAGTCTGCTCCAAAAGAGGCGGTCGAAGAACCGACGATCACATTGCTCGGTGACGTGGACCAGACGGATATCGATACGGGTGTCGCCTACGGGAAAGGGGTCAATGTCGCCCGTACGTTGACGATGATGCCGGCCAATATTTTGACAGCGGAGACGCTTGCGGATTATGCAGTCGAGTTAGCAAAACGTCATGATTTCAAATACCGCATTCTTGAAAAAGAAGAGATGGAAGGACTCGGTATGGGCGCATTGCTCGCCGTCAACCAAGGCTCGACGATTCCACCCAAATTGATCGTACTCGAGTATCGTGGGGCAGAGGAAGAAGCTCCGATTGCCGTTGTCGGAAAGGGTGTCACGTTCGACACGGGCGGCTATTCAATCAAACCGAAAGATGGCATCGTCGGGATGAAAGGGGACATGGGTGGCGCGGCTACCGTCCTTGGATTGTTCGAGACCCTCGGATTGACGCGACCAAAACGGAACGTGATCGGAGTCATTGGAGCGACGGACAACATGATTTCTGGGGACGCGTTCAAACCGGATGATGTCATCACGGCCATGAACGGAAAAACGATTGAAGTGTTAAATACGGACGCGGAAGGACGCCTCGTCCTAGCGGATGCGGTCACGTTTGCGAAAACGTATGAGCCAACAGCAATCATCGATGTAGCTACGCTTACAGGCGGTGTACTTGTCGCACTTGGTACAGACGTGACGGGATGTCTGACGAACGATGATACGCTCTATCGTTCACTTGAAACGGCGAGTCGCGAAACGAATGAGCTTGTGTGGCAGATGCCATACTTTGATGTCTTTATCGACAAGGTGAGAAAATCGGAAGTTGCCGACTTGAACAACTCACCAGGTCGTTTCGGACATATGATTTTCGGCGGCGCGTTCGTCGGCGAATTTGTCGGCGATACACCGTGGCTACACCTCGATATCGCAGGAACGAGCGAACGTGCGGCAGCGAATGACCTCGGTCCGAAGGGGCCGACTGGTGTCATGGTTCGGACACTCGCACGGATGATTGAATCGTGGGAGCGATAAGAGCAGGTATATTAATCGGTTTGGCGATTCTGTGTGGCTTTTGCTACACGGTTTGGCCGAACCGGATTTGGTTAGGGAGTACAGTATTTCTCGCCGTATTTGGCGTGTTGATGATGTTACAGGAGGTACGACATGGTAGGAGTAGGAATTGATGGCGCACGTGGAGGCTGGGTACGAATCACTTATGATAGTATCTCTCTCTGCTTGACGATTTCGGAGTCATTAGAGGAATTGCTGATTGAGGATGCCATGCATTTTGTGGATATGCCGAAAGATTTAGGGACAGTCGACCATCCGAGTCGAGCGTGTGATGCGTGGATGCGGAGTCAACTCAGTCAACGAAAGTCGTCCGTCTTCACTCCACCGATTCAAGAGGTGTTGCATGAAGCGACATATGAGGAAGCGAACGAAAGAAGTCAGGCATTGGTTGGCAAAGGGATCAGTAAACAAGCGTGGAATCTCGTTCCTCGTATCCGTGAGTTTCAGCAGGTGAAAGCATCCGACGTTTACGAATCACATCCGGAAGTTTGTTTTTCCGTCATGATGGGTCAAGAAGCGGAACATCGAAAAAAAACGACTGAGGGTCAGGATGAGCGCATCGCGTTACTTCGAAAGTACTCAAAGAGTTCCCCTTGGAAATGGAAGATGTCCAACGTGCAAGTGGATGATATCATCGATGCCTGTATTTTAGCCGTCGCAGCGTATGAGGCCGGGACGAGTGGACTTTCAATCCATCCAAAGGAAACGACAGAACCGCATGTAGCCGTACCTCAAATGAAAAAAGAGCGATGAAATGTTGATTTCATCGCTCTTTTGCTGTCGTGGCTGTCGGTCCGACGATGAAGCGCCACATATAATGAAAGACCTTTGCATTGTATAAAGCCTTCAGTAGTACGGCGAGTACAGGACCTACGATGAAACCGAACACTCCAAATAGCTTCAGTCCCACAAAGATCGAGATGAGCGCGGCTAACGGGTTCAATCCGATATGCGACCCGACGATTTTTGGTTCGGCGAGGTTTCGTTGGACGATGACAATGACATACAGCACGATCAAACCGATTGCGACAAACCAATCGCCAGATACTGCGGCATAGGCGGCCCATGGAATGAGTAACGTCCCTACCCCTAAATAAGGCAATAAATCAAAGAAACCGGCCAGCAAAGCAATCGACAGCGGATTTTCGACACGGAGAATGAACATACCGACGAGTACGATTCCAAATGTGATGGAAATGAGCGTAAACTGTGCCCGGACATATCCGAATAAAGCGGACTTTAAGTTGATCATCACGTCCTCAAATTCCTTGAAGCCTTTCCGTTTATTCAAGCGATTTAGAGATTGGACGTATGCGGGCCAATCTTTCGTGATAAAGAACCAGGCAAGAACGATGACAACGACTAGTAATAGGACGAGCGGGAGTGCGCCTAACATACTTTGGAGAATACTCGCTACACCTCGGGACAGTACACCGATTGCAGCAGCAAGCTGTGCCCCCAGTTCAGTAATGCCCCCATCTAATGAAGTTGTTTGCCCAGGATTCAATTGTTGATAGCTCTCGTATGCGTCATTGATGAGAGGAGCGATTTTTTCATTGAATACGCGTTGGATAAATGCCGTGAACGTCTCAATTTGATCAGGCAATCGTTCGGCTGCGACTGTCGCATAATGGATTAATTGGATGATGACGATCGTGATGATACCTAATACGATACTGAGCACAATGACTAAAGAAATGAGTGTACCGAGGGCGCGTGGCATATTCGTTTTTCGCTCGAAAAAGTTGACGAACGGCACGGTGATCAAGGATAAAAGAAGGGCAAACACGAATGGATACGTATATTCGAATAGTATGTTCAGTAACCAGGTGACCAAACATAAGCCAATCACAACGAGTACAAATCGGAGCAATTGCCAAAGTCTTGTCGTTGACATGTAAAACCCATCCTTTCCGGACATCTAGGTTGAGCATAGTATATCATGTAGGCGGTAAATAAAGCAGAAAGACAGGTGAATGAATATGAGAGAAGTTCAACAAAAAATCGATACGATGATTCTTCATTTAGGAGGCTACTGGAGACCTTTATCCGGACTAGCGAGATTGTTAGAGGAAGTAGGGGAAGTAGGAGGCGCGTTAAGAAAGGATGCGCAGGATGAGTTAAAAGAGGAGTTGCTCGATGTCTTAGTAATCTCCACATGTCTCGCAAACCAGTATGCGATTGCATTACAACAACCAGAGGCAGAGGTAGGGGAAACGAAAGAGAGGCTATACTTTCAAATCGTTGAAGAAGCAGGGGAAGTGGCGCGGATTTTGAATGCTTATGAAGGCGACAAGAAGTTAAAACGGAATCGTCAAGGACAGTCGTTACAGCATCATATCGAGCAATTGCAACGTGCCGTCCTGTCGCTAGGCGCAATCCATCATCTCAATCTGTTCGATTCATTATTTGCACTGATTGAAGAAAAGTCAGCGCGTGATTTTGGACGGTTTGACCATACACCGGACCCGATTACGGAGTCTTCGGTTCGTGCGTATCAAATGCATCAATCAGGTCGCTATTGGGGTGGGGTCCCAGTTAAATCTTTCGAACGATTCGACCGATATATAGAGCGAGAACAACATATTGAGAGGTTCTATCGAATTGCAGGGATTGAAGGGTTGGATGGTTTTGTGATTCAACAGAAACGGGACGGGCTGATTTTGCCTTCAACGTTACCTGTTCAGGAAGGGTTTATCACGGCGTATGAACAGTATGGTTCGGAAACCTTTTTAGTCATCCGACCAGACAAATAAAAACATTTACCTTTTTATCAAAAACATTCATCTTTTTTTCAAATATTTACTTTTTTTAAAAAAGCATTATGCTAATATGTAATTGTTGTTAGTAGGAAATGCCGCATTGAGAAAGGAATATTTTGGATGAAAATGAAACTATTGAAAGTTGCCCTCATCTTAACGGTCCTCTTGTTTGGAATGCAACTTCCGTCTGCTGAAGCTGCTACTTACGATGGAGAAACGACTGTCAATTTGAACATTCGTACAAAACCTAGTCTAAGTGGAACGGTAGTAAAAACATTACCACGAGGTACGAAAGTAGAATATGGAACGTATAATAAGTCCTGGCATAAAGTGTATGTAAACAATCGTACATATTATGCTTCGGCCCAGTACATTCGTAAACTTTCATCCACTTCAAGTTCATTGACGACACAATCGGCAACGTCTACTGGTGTGACGACAGCGAACTTAAATGTCCGCGTCACGTCCTATCGATCGGCGAAGATTGTGACAACGTTGAAGAAAGGGACGGAAGTGAAGTATGCCGTTCATAATTCTTCTTGGGCAAAAGTCTACTTGAACGGGAAGACGTACTATGCCGCAAAAGCCTACATCGCACCAAAAGTTACCGAATCGAATGTAGAGAAGGTGAACGGCTATGCAAATCGTGATTTGAAGTTGTTTGCGGAGCGAAACCAACGTTCGAAAGTACAGAAAGTTCTTCCGAAAAATACGGTGATCCTCTCAAGTAAATATAACTCGAGTTGGTCGATGGTTTATATCGGGAACGAGACATACTTTACACCGACTGTTGGAATCACAACAGGTTCGGTTGATACCGGTGTAGAGAAAAAAGACGGGTATGCAAACCGGGAGTTGAAACTCTTCGCGGAGCGGAATCAACGTTCAGCGGTGAAGAAAGTCCTCCCTGTGAATACAGCTGTCGTCTCAAGCAAATACAACTCGAGCTGGTCAATTGTTTATATTGGAAGTGAAACGTATTACACACCGACGGCTTGGATCTCTACGTCAAAAACGCCGACAGAGCCTCCGACGACAACGGAGCCGAACGATGGATTGACACAAGGTTACGCGAACCGTACCGTCAATTTATTTGGTAAAACTCATCAGAGTTCGGAAGTCCTCATGGTTCTTCCAAAATACACGGCTGTTTCGTACAAAGCGTACAATTCGAGTTGGTCGACTGTTCAGATCGGTTCGAAAGTCTACTACACAGCGAGTTCGTGGTTGACGAAAGGAAAAGCGCCGGCAGAACCGGAAGCTGCACCAAAAGGTACGGTATACATCAACACGCCTGGAGATGTATTAAACGTTCGTTCGAAAGCGAGTCTTGATTCGAACGTAGTCGGTCAACTGAAACACGCATCTGCTGTATTACATTATGGTACTGTAAATGGCTTCCATAAAATTAAGTTCAACGGACAAGATGCCTATATTTCTTCTGCATTCGTCATGACATCGAAACCAAGCACTTCGACTGGAACGGTCATCGTTCTTGATCCTGGGCATGGTGGGAAAGATCCTGGAGCGACAAACGGTTCCTTGTATGAGAAAACAATCGTTCTTGATGTGACAAAACGTGTCGAAGCGTATCTTCGTTCAAAATATAACTATACGGTGCGACTCACACGTTCGACAGATGTATATTTGACGCTTGATGAGCGAGTAGCTGCTGCTAAATCGCTACGTGGCGATTTATTTGTCAGCGTCCACGTCAATGCGGCAGGTTCTTCAGCTGCTAAAGGTTTAGAAACTTATTACTCTTCGCAGTCCGCACATAGTGCCCGTAGTCGTGTGCTTGCTTCGAATATCCAAAGTAATCTAACTGGTAAGATGAGTGGAATGTCGAATCGAGGAGTGAAAACGGCGAATTATTATGTCATCACATATAATACGGTGCCATCTGCACTCGTCGAATTAGGGTTTATCTCATCACCGACAGACTTGACTTATCTTCGCAGTAACACGTCTCGTCAGCAGATGGCGGAAGGTGTGGCTGAAGGAATTGCCAAGTACGTTCAAACCTATTATTGATCAAATCGACCCAGACAATGATGTCTGGGTTTTTTGATGCATTAAAAAACCGAACCGATTCAATCGGTTCGGTACTATTTTATAAATCATCAAACCCGTTCGCGTCTGTCACTTTCGCATAAGAGCGTGACTTCTGTTCGAAGAAATCAGATTTTGTTGCATTGAGCGAGTCATCTGAGTATGCACGGATCCAAGGCATGACATCTTCGTCAAATCCTTCATACAAGTCGTTCAGACCGATGACACGTAAACGTTTGTTTGCTAAGTACTTGACGTAGTCACGCATTTCACTGACGTCGAGTCCATCGAGGTCGCGAAGTACGTATTCACACCACTCAATCTCAAGGTCGACGGCCTCTGCCATCGTATCGTATACGAATTGGCTGAACTGTCCGTCCGCATCAATCTTTGGATTTTCAGTCAGTACGGCACGTAAGAGCTGGCTGATGAAATAAGAATGTTGCATCTCGTCGCGCTGGATATAACTGATCATCGTTGATGTCCCGACCATTTTTTGGTGACGGGCCAGGTTATAGAAATAGGCGAAGCCAGAATAGAAGTTGATGCCTTCCAAAATAACTGAAGCAACAAGTGATTTTGCAAAATTCTCTGCATTTGGCGTGTCCCGGAACTCTTCATATAAGTCCAGAATGAATTGGTTACGTTTCATGACCATCTCGTCGTCTTTCGCAATATCAAAGATGCGATTTTGTTCTGCGAGTGGGACAAGGCTTGATAAAACGTAACTATACGATTGATTGTGTACGACTTCCTGTTGTGCGATGACGGCAAGTACGGCATGAACAGACGAGTCAGATGAGAACATAGAGGACTCGAGGATGTATCGTGTCTGGACAGAGTCGAGAATCGAGAGCAGTCCGATAATCCGTTTGAATGCATCTTGTTCGCGTTCCGTTAACTGCGGCCATTGTTGCATGTCCTTAGACATCGAAATCTCATCTGGGATCCAAAAGTTTGAAAGCAACTGCTTGTAAATCGTATAGAACTGAGGATACGCGATATCGTTCCAGTTTACGATTGAACTGGTTTCGCCACCGATGATGGCGGTTGCCCGGTTAGGATGTTTGGGCGACAATAATTTGATTTTCTGAATCGACATGATGCATAACTCCTTCTTCTACATGTTGAGCCATCCGCTCTGCCCAATGCTGGACGTTGAACGGTTGGTTACGTGGGGACTGCTCGATTTTAAGCAATTCCCCGGCAAGCGGGATTCCGTATTTTGAAAGGTGATACGCCATCTCATCGACCGCGCGACAGAAATGAACAAACATTTTGTCACCCGTTCCGAATACGGCTGCCTGACGAATTGGTACATTCAATTCTTTTAGCACGAGACGGAACGTGTCCTTCATTTCATCCGGCAAGATGCCATCCGCCCACGTGTATGATCCGAAGTAGACGAGGTCACACGATGCGAGAGACTTTGCTTCCCGATAGCCGACCCGATCGGCATCGTAGCGAACGACGTGGTCACCACGATGATGGTGGGTCGACTCGATGAGCGTTGCCACTTCTTCCGTGTTTCCGCTCATCGAATGACAAATGATTGCAATGTTCATGTCGTTAACCACCTTTCATAAAACGGACTAATTATGAGGCACAAGATTCGCATTCATCCACTTCAACGGTCGTTGAACGTGTGTAATAAATCGATTTCATACCGAGAGACCAAGCTTCTAAGTGCATCGCGAGAAGCTCTGTCGCTTTCACATCGTTCTTCACATATAAGTTGAAGCTGATGGCTTGGTCGATGTGCCGTTGGCGAGCCGCGTTTTGACGGATGCTCCATAATTGATCGATTTCAAATGCTGATTTATAGAACCAGTTCGTGTCCGGTGTCAAGTCCGGCACCGTGACTGGAATCTTATAGTTTTTCTTCTCTTCTGAGTAGACTTTTTTGTAGACCGGATCGATCGATGCAGTGCTACCAGCGATAATCGCTGTTGATGAGTTTGGTGCGACAGCCATCATATAGGCGTTACGGACACCGTTTTGATGCACCGCTTCAGCGAGACCGTCCCAATCGAGGTCATCATGTGAACGATAGTTTCGGCGCTTGAAGTATTCGCCTGTATGCCATTCTGAACCTTCGAAGACACCGAACGCGCCTTTTTCCTTGGCGAGTTCCATTGAAGCTTGAATCGTGAGGTAAGCAATCTTCTCATAAAGTTTTTCTGCGTATTGGACGGCATCGACCGATTCCCAGCGGATTCCTTCGAGTGCGAGCAAATGGTGCCAACCGAATGTTCCGAGACCGACGGCACGATATTTCTGGTTCGTGATCATCGCTTGTGGCACTTCAATGGTGTTCAAGTCGATGACGTTGTCGAGCATACGCATTTGAATTGGGACGAGTCGTTCGAGAACATCGGCTTTCACTGCACGAGCGAGTGCGATTGAGCTCAAGTTACAAACAACGAAATCGCCTGGCGTTTTCGTGATGACAATTTTCCCATCTTGCGTGTACTCTTCTTCGATCGTCGTGGCCGACATGTTTTGCGCGATTTCTGAACAGAGATTTGAACTGTAAATCATCCCTGCATGTTTATTTGGGTTCGCCCGGTTCACGGCGTCACGGAAGAACATATATGGTGTACCTGTTTCAAGTTGTGAGCGCATGTAACGCTTCACGAGGTCGATGGCAGGAACCGTCACGCGTGATAGCTCAGGCGTATTGACACACTCCATATATTTTTCAGTGAAGCTGCCGCCGTTCTCCGTCTCATCGAAATAGTCTTCGAGGCTATACCCCATGACCGTGCGAATTTCGTGTGGGTCGAACAAGTGCCAGTCGCCGCGTTCCTCGACCGTGCGCATGAAGAGGTCCGGTAAGCAGACACCGGTGAACAAGTCATGTGTCCGGAGGCGCTCATCCCCATTGTTCAATTTCGCATCGAGGAACTCGAAGATGTCCTTATGCCAAATGTCTAAATAGACAGCAATCGAGCCTTGGCGCATACCGAGTTGGTCGACCGAGACGGCCGTGTTGTTCAATTGCTTCATCCAAGGAAGGGCCCCACTTGAGACGCCTTTGAATCCTTTGATGTCACTTCCACGTGAACGAATCTTCCCAAGGTAGACACCGATTCCGCCGCCGCCTTTGGAGAGAGTCGCTACATCTGTATTGGAATCATAGATGCCACGAAGCGAATCATCGACTGTATCAATGAAACAAGAGCTGAGCTGTCCATATGATTTTCCGGCGTTCGACAACGTTGGTGTCGCGACCGTCATGTAGAGGTTTGATAAGGCCCAATAGGCTTCTTCGACGAGTTTTAAACGAGTTTCTTCTTTCTCTTTTTGCATGAGCGTCATGGCGATGACCATGAAGCGTTCCTGTGGAAGCTCATATAGGTTCTTCACATGATCGCGCCCGAGATAGCGGTCCGACAACGTGCGGAGTCCGATATATGTGAAGAGACGGTCACGGGACGGGTCGAGCAATGTTTCGAGATGGTCCATATCTTCTTTTGAATACGTATCGAGGAGCGCTGACGTGAAGATGCGTTTTGATGTCAACGTCTCGACAAGTTGGTAGAAGTTACCGTAACGCATCGATGCCTCATAGCCGCGGTTACGTGCTGCCTCGAGGTAGAGACGATTCAAATACATCTCCGTAGCCACGAACGTCCAGTCGGGTTCTTCGGCTTTTAACATGTCAAGGGCGTGCATCGTCAATAAGTCATACACTACATCTTGTGTTAGCGTCTTCGTTTCGAGCGCCCGAATCGCCCGCTCTTCATAGCGCTCAACACTTAAGTGAGGATAACGTGTTTGGATAGATTGAATAAGAGAAGAGACATCAGCAAGCGTTGGAGCTGCTGGTAGCATCGTCTCGTGATGGATTGGGGATGTCAAAATCGATCACTCCTTTAATAGATGTAGATGTTATGAAAGTATACTAAGAACTTCCTAACCTGTCACAATAATGTGTCAACGATCAAAATAGCTGTTAACTATATATTGACACATTTTTATCTTTTTAATCATAAAACACCTATATTTAGTTTTTCAATCCTTGACATTCTGGAATATGCCCATCGCCTTTTTGCTTTTGCTCAAAAAGGGCTTCATGACCCAATTTGAGACAGAGAAATGAGATGAAAAAAATTCTGGATTCCAATTGCGTGATTCTTCACAAAGAAATGAATTCGATTTCATCATCAAAGGGTGGGTGTTTGAATCTCTATGTAAGTGCGAATGTATTGTATTTGACGTCGCTCATCCAAATACCTGCATGAATCGATCGATACTAGATATAGTGTTTCAAAGAATCGCGAAAGGCGAATCGATTTGTCAAGGCTGGTATCCGATTAAAAAGTAAGGTAGATTGGTGAAGTAGGACATGGAATTTTAGCGAAAAGAAGGGTTTAACAAGTGCGTACAGAAGACTTACTATTAAGATGGGACCCACTCGGTTATGGGGCAGGTTCATACGGACCAGAGTTCGATGAGGTGATGATGGCATTGACCTATGTCGAATCCACAGAACAATTGACCGAGGTGATTCGCCGCACGCTTCTTGAGGCGTTCGATGCGTGTCCACCAGAAACAGAGATTATCGAGATGGCGCAGCGACTCCTCGCCTCGTCATCTTGCCAACTATAAGGAGGAACCAATTATGTTACGAATCGATCCAACACCGAACCCGAACGCGATGAAAGTCACACTCCCAGAAAACGTATTCGGCGCAAAAAGCCAAAGTGTGAAAGCAGGAGAAGCGACAGATCAACCACTCCTCGCGAAACTAGTTGAGATTGAAGGCGTCGAGAGCGTCTTCGCCTACGGAGACTTCGTGACCGTATCAAAAGAAAATGGCGTGAGTTGGGAAGCCATTCTTCCGCAGGTCGAAACGGCATATCGCGGATGAAACCGATTGTTTCAATTGTCATTCCAGCGTATAAACGCGAAACGGAACTGACGGAACTGCTTGAAAGCTTAACGGTCCAAACGTTTCAAGCGTTCGAAGTCTTGGTCATGAATAATGAAGGGCCGCCAAAACAACATCTTTTGGCGCCTTTTTTGAATCGTTTAAATGCTCGTGTGATTGAGGTTGGAGAGAATCATCATGTCAAGGCGCGTAATCGTGGCGTTCTCGAAGCGAGAGGCGACATCATCCTATTGCTAGACGATGACGATTTGCTTATGCCGACGCACCTGGAGGCGGGTCTACGAGACCTTCAACAAGCAGACCTCGTTTATTCGGACGCCGAACTGTTCCGCTTCGAATGGAGAGAAGGGCGTCGTGTCGTGACAGACTGGGAACCGTTCGCTTACGCGTTTGATCGTGAACGAATGCGTCAAGATTCCACGTTCATCCCGTCGGGTACCATGTATCGCAAATCGATTCATGACACGATTGGTCTATTTGACGAAGAGGTCTACAATTACTGGGATTGGGATTTCTTGTTGAGGGTGATGGAATCGTTTACCGTGTCACACCCGGCGCGTGCAACGGTACTTTATGCATTTAATGGTACTGACAACCTGTCGGCGAAGCAGGATGAAACGAGACGTCGTTATTTTGATCATTTTTGTCAAAAGCATGGTCTGACAGACATGGAGATGAAGAATTTCCATATCGTTCAGGAAGAACGACGTTCCTATATAAGACAGACAGAGAGAACGTTCACAGGCGAGCTACCTGGTCGAACGGAAGGAGAATAAGTATGTATTCATCAAAAGAGCTTGAATTATTAGAGTTGTTAGAAGAAAAGGGATACCTGGATACGAAGATGTTGGCGGACTTATTGGCACTCGATGAAGAGACGATTGAGTCGATGCTTGAGAAGTTCAAAAAAGACGGTATTCTGCTCGGCTTCCGGGCGATGGTGAATTGGCAAAAAATTAACCGACATGACGTTACCGCGTTTATTGACGTCAAAGTCACTCCAAAACGTGGACGTGGGTTTGATGATGTGGCCGAACGTATTTATCGCTTCCCTGAAGTGACGGCTCTCTATTTGATGTCTGGCGCCTATGACCTTCAAGTCGTCATTCGGGCAAACTCATTACAAGACGTCGCGTCATTCGTGTCGGATAAATTGTCGCCACTTGACTCGGTCTTGTCGACGACGACACACTTCAAATTAAAGACGTACAAGCATGACGGAATCTTGTTCACCCCACAAACTGAAGACAAGCGGTTGAACATCACACCATGAAGTCTTTGTCGAATCAAGTCGTCTCGATGAAGCCATCGGGCATCCGCCGTTTCTTCGATTTGGCACAGACGATGGAAAATGTGGTCTCTCTCGGGGTGGGAGAACCGGATTTCATCACACCGTGGAACGTGCGAGAAGCTAGCTATGCCGCACTTGAAGAAGGGTACACGGCGTATAGTGCCAACGCCGGTCTGATTGAGTTACGAGAAGAAATTGCTAATTATATGAAAGAACGCTTTTTAGTCGAGTACGATCCGACATCTGAATTGATCGTCACGACAGGGGCATCGCAAGCGCTCGATATCGCATTCCGCGCCCTTCTCAATCCAGGAGATGAGGTCATCGTGGTCGAACCGGCATTCGTTTCATACGGTCCACTTATCGAGTTGGCAGGTGGAACTGTCGTGCCGGTCGCATGTCGTCCGGAAAAAGGATTCCGACTCAATCGGGAAGACGTCGAAAAAGCCATTACAGAGCGGACGAAAGCCATCTTGCTCTGCTTCCCGTCCAATCCGACGGGTGCCACGATGAACGGCGACGAACTCGCGCAAATCGCGGAACTTGCGACAAAGTATGACCTTTGGGTCGTCAGCGATGAGATTTATGCGGAACTTTGCTATGACGACCCATTCGTCAGCTTCGCAACGCTCCATGACATGCGAGACCGGACGATTGTCGTCAACGGATTCTCAAAAGCGTTCGCAATGACAGGGTGGCGCCTTGGCTTCACATGTGCGCCCGAAGTTGTGACGAGAGAGATGTTGAAGGTCCACCAATACGGTATGATGTGTGCACCCACGCTCGTTCAGTTCGGTGGACTCGAGGCACTTCGCACTCGTGAGCAGCATGTGCCGGGCATGGTGAAAAGTTATCGCCAACGTCGAAACTACTTCATTCAAGCGTTGAATGAGGCGGGACTCCCAACCCATGTTCCGGGTGGCGCATTCTATGCCTTCCCTTCGATTCGTCATACGGGATTAACGAGCGAAGAATTCGCAGAACGACTTTTGCTTGAAGAACGAGTCGCCGTCGTTCCCGGGAACGCCTTCGGTGAGAGTGGGGAAGGGTTCGTCCGGGCGAGCTACGCGACATCGCTCGAACAATTACAGGAAGCCATTCGGCGGATTCAACGTTTCATGCAACAATTTGAAGTGACAGCAATAAAGGACTCTCATTCGTGAGAGTTCTTTGGCGTTTTAGCGAAATAACGAAAGGGAAAAGACGGGCGAGGTGAAGAACATGAATCAATTTGATTTTGTTGCAGTCGGGTGTGGTCCGTATAATCTTGGTCTCATGGCTCTTGCGGAGAAGACTGAACTGCATGGGATTTGCTTTGAACAACGTGCGGAGATGATATGGCATGAGGGCATGTTGATCGAAGGGATGACGATGCAAACGCATTATTTACAAGATCTCGTAACGCCAGCGGACCCGACCAGTGCGCTTAGTTTTTTGAACTATTTACGTGATGTGGGACGTCTCCAAACATTTATCACGCAAGAACAGGATAAGATTCCTCGAACGGAATACAATCGTTATTTGCGGTGGGTTGTTAACCAACTGTCAACGATTCGTTTCGGTCATTATGTATCTGACGTACAAGCGGAAGAAGAGGGCTTCCTCGTCACCGTCGAATCGGATGGTCAATCGACACAAGTTCATACAAAGCATCTCGTTTTAGGAACTGGGGCGGCACCGTTCGTGCCGGACGGGTTTGAACAAGTCATTCATACGAGCGATTATTTGACGTACCGGGACGTCCTCAAAGACCGATATCGTGTCGCGGTCGTCGGGAGCGGACAAAGTGCGGCAGAAGTCTTCCTAGATTTATTGCGTGACGCGACGGATGAACAACGTGTCGACTGGCTTACACGCTCCGAAAACTTTGAGTCACTCGAAGCAGGCAAGCTCGGGGATGAAATTTTTAGTGTGGATTATGTCGATTATTTTCACAAGCTATCGTATGACGCTCGGCAAGAGCTGCTCGGGTCATTCGAGCGTTTCCGTCACGGCGTCAATCCAGAGACGATGACATCCATTTATGAGGCACTCTATCACCGGACGTCAGAAGGTGAGCCCAAACGAGCGGAAATGATGACTCAGGTCGAAGTAGAATCGATCTCCTATGATTGGTTGACGCATCGGTTAAAGGGGACGCAACGATATACGGGAGAAGTCATTGAGAAGGCGTATGACCTCGTCGTCGTCGCGACAGGGTATCGTCCGGTCGTTCCGTCGTGGATTGAGAAGCTCCCGATTGTATGGGAAGCCGAGGGAGAATGGATGGTTCGAGAAACGTATGAGGTGGTCATGAGTGAACCGCTAGCCGGAAAAATGTTCACGCATACGAATATAGAACATTCGCATGGACCGGCTGCGACGAATCTAGGGATGGCGGTCTATCGAAACGCCTTGATTCTGAATGAAATGGTAGGGGAGACAGTCTATCCGATTCGCCATCAAAAGCCGTTTACAACATTTTAGGCAAAAAAAGGGCTAGGCGAGTCGCCTAGCGGAATCAGGGGGGAATACTTGAAGTCTTGCTTGATTTGTATTTACCCCGCGCTTCGACTTTGAAACATACCAACACGTCAAAAATAATCTTTTTTACTAAATTCTACACTTTATCGAAAAAAGTATGTTATAGTAAGTTGATGAATTTAGCATAGGAGTTGTTTGTAATGGCAAAATACGAAAAAGATCAAGTATTAACAGGTAAAGTAACAGGAATTCAACCCTTCGGTGCTTTCGTAGCACTCGATGACGAGACTCAAGGTCTTGTACACATTTCAGAAATCTCACATGACTACGTAAAAGACGTAAACGATTACGTTCAAGTTGGTCAAGAAGTTGAAGTGAAAATCCTTGAAGTGGATGAAGCTTCTAAAAAAATCAAGCTTTCAATGAAAGCGACTCAAGAAGCTCCAAAACGCGAGAAGTCTGCGAAGCCAGCTCGTCGTGCGCCACGCCGCAACGAAGCATCTTCAAACTTCAAGCAAGAAGAAGCTCCAGGATTCACAGTCCTCAAAGACAAACTTGAAGACTGGATCAAAAACACAAACTTCAAGAAGTAAGTGTTCCAAGGTGACCCGTTCCAAACGGGTCACCTTTTTTTGTTTTACAGGAATCGATGCGACGTGTGACGAAATTGTAACCCGAATAGGAGGAGATGAGATGAAGATTGGCATCATCGGAACGGGCGGGATTGCAACGAGTGCCCACATCCCGAATTATGTCAAAGCAGGGATGGATGTGGTAGCGGTCATGAACCGGACACGGGCGAACGGAGAACGTGTCGCCAGGCAGTTTAACATCCCGAACGTCTATGACACGGTCGAGGAGATGCTTTCGCGCGAACAGATCGATGCCGTCAGTATCTGTACACCGAACGCCTTACATAAAGAGCAAGTGCTTCTTGCGCTAGAAGCAGGGTGTCACGTTCTCTGCGAAAAACCGCCGGGCATATCAGAAGATGAAGCAATTGAAATGTTAGAAGCGGCAAAACGAGCCGGAAAAACATTGCATTACGGATTCCATTACCGACATCGTGTGGATACGATTCTGTTGAAGCGAATGATTGATGCGGGTGAACTCGGAGACATCTATGCGGCGACGGCACTTGCCCTTCGTCGACGTGGCATTCCGGGATGGGGCGTGTTCACGAATAAAGAACTGCAAGGCGGAGGAGCGCTACTCGATATCGGTGTCCATATGTTAGATCTCGCGCTACACTTGATGGATTATCCTGAGCCAAAAGAGATTGTCGGTCATGTTGGTCAATATTTAGGGAATCGACCAGGTGTCGGCTTGATGGGTGAATGGGACTATGAATCCTTATCGGTCGAAGATACAGCGAGGGCGATGATCACGTTCGAGACAGGCGCGTCTTTGTTACTCGATGTCAGTTATATGGCCAACATTGAAACAAAGGATACGATGCGTGTGGAATGTCGCGGTACGAAAGCTGGAGCCAGTCTGTTTCCGCTCACGCTTCACACGGAGAAATATGGGGCGCTTTTTGACGAACGTCCTGCTTATTTGACGGAACACGATCCGTACGAACGCCAAATCCAACTCTTCCTTGAGGCCTGTCGAGAGGCGCCAGACTATCGGCAAGCAGAGGAGGCGGTCATACTTCATCGCATCATCGACCGCATCTATCAGTAAGCACGATACTTTTCATTCCGTGAAAACAGGGTATATAGTGTAGGTGTTACATATTTCTACGAGGAGGATGAATCATGCACAACTTTGAATACAAAAACCCGACAAAACTAATTTTTGGGACACATCAGATCGAAAAATTAGCAGGTGAACTGGAAGCGCTCGACGCGAAGAAAGTGATGCTCGTCTATGGTGGCGGAAGCATCAAAAAGAACGGGACGTACGATGAAGTCGTGGCTGAGCTTGAAAAAGCCGGTATCTCATACGTAGACTTCTCAGGGGTTGAGCCGAACCCACGTATCGAGACGGTACGTCGCGCGGTGAAATTTGCACGTGAAGAAAATGTCGATGCGTTGCTTGCTGTCGGTGGCGGCTCAGTGATTGACTGCACGAAACTGATTTCAGCAGCGATTCCTTATGAAGGGGATGCGTGGGACATCGTGCTACGTGAACATATCCCGACAGAGGCGGTGCCATTTGGTACGGTCCTTACACTCGCGGCGACAGGATCAGAAATGAACTCAGGTTCGGTCATCACGAACTGGGAAACACAAGAGAAGTTCGGTTGGGGTCACCCACTCGTCTTCCCGACATTCTCGATTCTTGATCCACGCTATACGGTCTCGGTTCCAAAAGACCAGACCATCTACGGAATCGTCGACATGATGAGCCACTGTTTCGAACAATACTTCCACCCGAACCATGCACCGGTACAGGAACGTATGACAGAAGGTGTCTTGAAAGCGGTCGTTGAATCGGCACCGAAACTCGTCAACGATTTGGAAAACGTCGATCTTCGTGCCATCATCTTGTTCTCGGGTACGATGGCATTGAACGGCGTCCTTCAAATGGGTGCAGCGGGAGACTGGGCATCGCACAACATCGAACACGCCGTATCCGCTGTCCATGATATCCCGCATGCTGGAGGTCTCGCAATCCTCTTCCCGCGTTGGATGGAGCATGTATTAGATGAAGACAACGCGGCTCGCTTCGCACGACTCGGTACAGAAGTATTTGATGTCGAGCCTGGCGAGAACGATTTGGAGACAGGGAAACGTACGATTCAAGCTGTACGTGCATTCTTCGACCAACTTGGCGCACCGAACTCGCTTCGTGACTATGAGATCGATGAGTCGACATTCGATGCGATCCTCGATTCTGCGATGAAACGTGGCGCATTCGGTCGTTTCCGTACGCTCGAACGCGAAGATGTTGCGCATATCCTCGAACTCAGCAAATAAGGCAAATTCTTGCCTATTTTGCAATAATGATTGAACGAATCCGACGTTTCCGTTTATGATGGGTCATGTATGGCTCTTTCAGGAGCGATTTAAAGGAGGAAATGACATGTCAACTGTACGTTTCGATTATTCAAACGCGCTCTCATTCGTAGGGAAGCATGAAGTCGACCAAATGCAAGAAACGGTAAAAACCCTTCACTCGGTGATTCACGAGCGGAGCGGTGCCGGAAGTGATTTTCTTGGGTGGGTCGACCTTCCGACCGAATACGATCAAGATGAGTTCGCACGAATCAAAGCTGCGGCAGAACGAATCCGTGAGAATTCAGATGTTCTCGTCGTCGTCGGAATCGGAGGATCTTACCTCGGAGCCCGTGCAGCAATCGAAATGCTTCAACATTCGTTCTTCAACGTATTGTCAAAAGAAGAGCGCAAGGCCCCGCAAGTATTCTATGCAGGCCATAATATCTCTTCCACGTATATGAGAGAATTGCTTCAAGTGCTCGAAGGGAAAGACGTCTCAATTAACGTCATCTCGAAATCAGGAACGACGACAGAACCTGCGATTGCATTCCGTGTCCTCAAGCAGTTCATGGAAGACAAGTATGGTCAAGATGGAGCGCGTGAACGAATCTATGCGACGACAGACCGTGCCCGTGGCGCCCTCAAGACGCTCGCGGACGCAGAAGGATACGAAACGTTCGTGATTCCAGATGATGTCGGTGGACGCTTCTCTGTCCTCACACCAGTCGGACTTCTTCCGATTGCCGCTGCAGGAATCGATATCGATGCTTTGATGGAAGGCGCACGTGATGCACAAAACGCCTACAGCTCACCAGAATTGGCTGAAAACGAAGCGTATCAGTATGCAGTCGTACGTAACGCCCTTTACTCCAAAGGCAAATCGATTGAGATGCTCGTCAACTACGAGCCAGCCCTTCACTACGTGTCGGAGTGGTGGAAACAGCTTTACGGAGAATCTGAAGGAAAAGACAACAAAGGAATCTTCCCTGCGGCTGTCGACTTCTCGACGGACCTCCACTCGATGGGGCAATACATCCAAGAAGGTCGTCGCGACTTGTTCGAGACAGTCATCCGTGTGAAAGAAGTCCGTCACTCGATGAACGTCCCAGAAGACGCGCAAGACTTGGATGGCTTGAACTTCCTTGCAGGTGAAACGATTCAATTCGTGAACGATAAGGCGACAGAAGGAACGCTTCTTGCGCACACGGACGGAAACGTACCGAACTTAGTTGTCGAATTGCCAGAGATGACACCGTATCACCTCGGCTACTTGTTCTACTTCTTCGAAAAAGCATGTGCGATGAGCGGATACATCCTCGGGGTGAACCCGTTCAACCAGCCAGGCGTCGAAGCATACAAAGCGAACATGTTCGCATTACTCGGTAAACCGGGCTATGAAGAACAAAAAGCAGAACTCGAAAAACGCTTGAATCAATAAGAAAACGAATCGGTCCGCCAGTCGGACCGATTTTTTTGTTTGAAACTGGGTGAAGACAAGGTAAAGTGAGAGTAGACAGGGGAAAGAAAGGGATGGACTATGAAGACATTCAAGGATTACTATCATAATCAAGTCGAGTTAAGCTTCACCCATTATCCGTTCTCAGACACACCGCTCCACGTCTGGGTGGTCGCCCGTTACAAGGACAAGTGGGTATTGACGAAGCATAAACAACGCGGGCTTGAGTTCCCAGGTGGGAAAGTCGAGCCAGGAGAACATGAGGATGCCGCTGCCATCCGGGAAGTATATGAAGAGACCGGAGGCGTCGTCAAGACGTTACGATACATGGGTCAATATCGTGTGCTCGGTCGCGGCGACACCGTCATCAAAAATATCTATTTTGCGGAGATTGAACGATTCGAAGATCATCCCGCGGTCGACGAGACGGATGGGGCCGTCCTGATCGATGTCTTGCCGGACAATCTACTACGGAATCCGCGTTATAGCTTTATGATGAAAGATCGCGTCTTACCAGAGACGATGAGGGTACTCCATGAGCAACAGTTGGTTTGACCGAATCGACGTGTTGCCACCATACGCCGGTTACCGAGTGACGCGTGGGTGGTACACGACGAATGATGGGGAAGAGGTCGTCGCCTATTCGATTGAACCGAAACGGTCGAACGGACAGGTGTTGATGTACTTACGAGGAGGAACGGCACGAATCGGGGACGTTCGGTTACCACGCCTCATGCAATTTGCGGCCCGAGGTTTTCACGTGGTGGCTCCGGTCTACCGGGGCAATCACGGCGGCACAGGGAAAGAGGACTTCGGTGGTGCAGACTTGGAAGATGTGCTCTCCCTTTACGATCGTATCGAAACGAGCGGACGACCGATTCATGCACTCGGTTTTTCACGTGGTGGGATGATGGCCCTTTCCCTCGCTTCTGAACGACCGGTCACGACCGTCACTTCGTGGGCCGGTGTGACGAATCTTGAGTGGACGTATGAAGAACAACGATCGATGCGGAAAATGTTACGTCGCATGACAGGTGGGGATCCTGAATCGGCAGAAGCGGCATATACGGAACGCTCACCGCTCTACAAGGATTGGGTGGCCCCGACGCTAATCATTCATGGGACGGATGACGAGCAGGTTCGTTTACGCCATGCGACAGCTGTCGCAGAGAAGTTAGGGGAGCAAGCTGAATTTTGGGTACTCCCGTTCGGCCATCAACTCCCGTTTTGGGACAAATGGGAAACGACCGAACAAGCAATGGATTGGATGCTCCGAAATACAAAAGCACCGACTCGATGAGTCGGTGCTTTTTATTAGATGACGAGCGGACCGGCCGCGATGACCGATTCGTTTGCTTTTGTGAAACGCTTAAAGTTTTCTTTGAACTTCATGGCGAGAGCTTTGGCCTCGACATCGTAGCGAGCTGGGTCGCTCCACGTATCGCGTGGGTTGAGCACATCGCTTGGTACGCCTTCAATAGCTACAGGCATCTCGACATTGAAAATATCATGTTTCGTCGTCTCGACGTCACGAAGCTGGCCGTTGACTGCGGCATTGACCATCGCACGCGTGTAAGCGAGTTTCATACGTGATCCTTCACCATAGGCACCGCCTGTCCAACCTGTGTTGACAAGATAGACATCGACATCATGTTCTTCAATCAATTTACCGAGCATGTCCGCATAACGCTCTGGAGCGAGCGGAAGGAACGGTGAGCCGAAACAAGTCGAGAACGTCGCTTGAGGTTCTGTGACCCCGCGCTCCGTGCCAGCGAGTTTCGAGGTATACCCAGACAAGAAGTGGTACATTGCCTGTTCCTTCGTCAATTTGCTGATCGGAGGCAAGACACCGTATGCGTCTGCTGTCAAGAAGACGATCGTATTTGGATGACCTGCACGAGATGGGAGCATCGCGTTGTCGATGAACTCAATCGGATATGCCGCACGGGTATTCTCCGTTAAGGAAATATTTTTATAGTCCGGTGTACGGTCATCGTTCAAAACGACGTTCTCAATTAGAGAACCGAATCGGATTGCATCATAAATTTCAGGTTCGTTCTCACGCGACAAGTTGATCGTCTTCGCGTAGCAACCACCTTCGATGTTAAAGACCCCGTCTGGTGACCATCCGTGCTCATCATCTCCAATCAAGTGACGCTCAGGGTCGGCAGAGAGTGTCGTCTTCCCGGTTCCCGATAAACCAAAGAAGAGGGCTGTCTCGTTTGCATCGTTGACGTTTGCCGAACAGTGCATGGATAAAACGTTTTGTTCCGGCAATAGGAAGTTCATGACAGAGAAAATGGATTTCTTAATTTCGCCACCGTATTCTGTTCCCCCGATTAGAATCGTGCGCTTGGCGAATGAAACGAGAATGAACGTCTCAGAGTTCGTACCATCGACCGCTGGATCTGCTTTATAACTCGGTGCATAAATGACTGTGAACGGGTCGAACGCACTGTTCGTAGACCAATCACGTAAGAAGAGCTGTTTCGCAAATAGACTATGCCATGCATACTCTGTGATGGCACGAACCGGTAAATTGTAGTGCTCGTCAGCACCGGCAGAAGCTTCCAAGTAGTAAAGTTTATCTTTCTTTTCTAAATGGTCGACTACTTTGTCAAGAAGTGCTGTGAACTTCTCTTCTGCAATTGGTTGGTTGACTTTCCCCCAATCGACGAGGTTGTTGCTGACTTCATCTTGTACGACGAATTTGTCTTTCGGTGACCGTCCGGTAAAAGCACCTGTGCTGACAGATAATGCCCCGTCTTTCGTCAGTACCCCTTCACCGTTTTGAATGGCTTCTTCCACCAATTCTGGAACCGTCAAGTTCCGTAACATGTCGGCACCATTAATTAATTCTTCGATTTTCAGGAGCGTTGTCGCCATCCTGAATCCCACCTTTCCCCTAAATAGATGTGGATGAAATCCGCATACTTCCGCGATTACGTTTAATCAGTATGACATTTTTAATTATATGTGACACACTAATTAAACACAAGCGTTTCTTCTCTCTAAGTAAGCGCTTTCTTACACAGACAGTTTATCACATTCTCTTATCACAAGGTGTTAAAAAATAGAAACGAAATAAAAAAATGTTTGACGATTCACAAACAGAAATGTTTTGCAAGTCTGTGAAAACTTTTACGAATTTGTTCGATTCCCTTGACATAACCGAGTGTCATTTATATGATGGTTTTCGTAACGGATACTCTTATTCTGAGCGGTGGAGGGAACAAGGCCCTACGAAGCCCAGCAACCGTCCGACATGAAGTCCTGTGCGGAAAAGGTGCTATCCTGAAGCGAAGCCATTAGCTTCGAACGATAAGAGGGTAAGGAAGAACGATTCAACCTTTCCCAATGTATGTCATCGGGGGAGGTTTTTTTCATTACCGTCCCAAAGCAACGCGTAAGGGGAACGAGTACCGTCCACATAATACCCTTATTATAGGAGGTTTTTTGAATGTCAAAATTGAACCGTCGACTTTTTACTTCAGAGTCGGTTACTGAAGGACATCCAGACAAAATTTGTGATCAGATTTCTGACTCGATTTTGGATGCCATTTTAGCGGAAGACCCGAATGCCCGTGTTGCGGCAGAAACGTCTGTCACAACAGGTCTTGTACTCGTAGCTGGTGAAATCACAACGTCAACTTACGTGGATATCCCGAAAGTTGTCCGTGAAACGATTCGTGAAATCGGATATACGCGCGCGAAATACGGTTTCGACGCAGAAACATGTGCCGTCTTGACATCGATTGACGAGCAGTCAGTAGACATCGCGCAAGGTGTTGACCAAGCGCTTGAAGCACGTGAAGGTCAGATGACTGAAGAGGAACTTGATGCAATCGGTGCAGGAGACCAAGGTCTCATGTTCGGTTATGCAACAAACGAGACACCTGAACTCATGCCACTTCCGATCTCGTTGGCACATAAGTTGTCACGTCGTCTTGCTGAAGTACGTAAGAACGGTACGCTCGAGTACCTTCGTCCGGACGGGAAGACGCAAGTAACGGTTGAGTATGATGAGGACAACAACCCTGTTCGCATCGATACGATCGTTATTTCGACGCAACACGCTGAAGAGATCACGCTTGAGCAAATTCAAGAAGACTTGAAAAAACATGTCATCGAGGCGGTCATTCCGGCTGAACTCATCGATGCTGAAACAAAATACTTCATCAACCCGACTGGTCGCTTCGTAATCGGCGGACCACAAGGGGATGCAGGTTTGACAGGACGTAAGATCATCGTCGATACGTACGGTGGATACGCTCGTCACGGTGGCGGTGCATTCTCTGGTAAAGATCCTACAAAAGTTGACCGTTCAGCGGCATACGCAGCTCGCTATGTAGCGAAAAACATCGTTGCAGCAGGACTTGCGGATAAAGCGGAAGTTCAACTTGCGTACGCAATCGGTGTTGCACACCCAGTATCGATCGCTGTCGATACGTTCGGCACAGGTAAATTGAGCGAAACGGAACTCGTTGAACTCGTTCGTGAGAACTTCGACCTCCGTCCGGCAGGCATCATCAAGATGCTCGACCTTCGTCGCCCAATCTACAAACAAACGGCAGCATACGGTCACTTCGGTCGTACAGACATCGAACTCCCATGGGAGCAAACAGATAAAGCAGCCATTCTTGAAGAAGGCGCGAAACGTTTCGCGTAATCATAAAAAAACGACCTTTCCGCGGAAAGGTCGTTTTTTTATGTTGTCGGAGGTGCCTGTTTGTTCGAATCGGTTGTTTGATCTTGTCCGAGCGCTGTATCCTTCGCTTCGACGACTTTCTCCCCGATGTCCTGTAAGTCTGACTTGGCCTCTTGAGCCGTCTCGACGATTTTAGTGACGTCCTCTTTCACGGTATCGACTTCACCGACGACTTTTTCGTAGACGTTTTGGACGTCTGTGGAGACTTCTTGAATCTTTGTCGAGGCCGACTTCACTTGCTCAATGACTTGAGACGCCTTGCCGGCAGGATCTTGTTTCACTTCGTTGACGAGGCCCCCGACCGACGATTTCGCATTCGAGAGGGATTGCTTTGTCTGCTCCCGGTTCGAGGAGCTAAGTAAGGCGAGTAGACCACCGACGAGGGCACCGAGCAACATCCCGGTCACGACATTGATCTTTGGACTTCCCCCGTCCAATTGATCGAATTGGCGGTTCGGGTTTGCTGTCTGTTCTACTTTCGGGTCATGTTCTTGTCTAGGTTCCATGTGGTTCCACTCCTTCGTTTGATTGGCATTGCTTGTGATATACCCTAGAGCAATGGCGACGTAACGTTTTCTGATGAATCGTCATGAAAAAGAAATGAAGGGCAGGATAAAAACGCTAGGATAGGGAATGATACAAATAGATTGGCCAAAAGGGGGAAGCTGTCATGAAGATGAGGGAAGCAGTGCCAGAGGATGCGGCGTTGATTCGGACGATTGCACTCGCGACGATTTCAAAGGATGATTCCAATCGAACGAGAGCAATGGAGCGCGCCTATCGCCAAGAAGAGATTGTGCGAGCAATCAGTTCAAGTGAAGAAGCACGAGAACAGTACTTTATCGTCGGCGAGTATGATGAAGAGGTCATCGGATTTTGTCATGCCATCGATCGCGGTGACATGTGGGAGATGCTTCGTCTCTATCTGCATCCCGACTATCATCGGAATGGGTATGGCGCAGCCTTTTTGGAATACCTCCAATCCACAAAAGAACAACCGATGGAAGTGTACGTTGAGAATTCGAATGATCAAGCGATTGCGTTTCTCTTACATCAATCGTTTGAAGAAGTGAACCGCATCCAAGAAGAGGTGTATGATCGTCCGATGGAACTCATTCATTTACGATATGACCCGAGCTAAGCCTCCAGACGGATTTTCCTCAAACATCAGTTGCGACTGATGTTTTTTTGATACAATATACATAGTCTATAAATGAGGTGACGACAGCATGACATATGAAGAAACTCGAAAAGGGGTCATCGTCATCGTGTATCCGTTACAGTTCACATCACGGATCAGCGAGAATTTTATTCGACGGCTACAGGACGACTACGAAGTCATCGTCGTTCGGGACCAATCGGTCGGATTGACGGCAGATGACCATAAACAACTCATCAAACGAGCATTACGTGAGGCAGGAGAGTACAAATTGCCGATTCACATCGTGGCATTCAGCCTGGGCGCACTCTTTACGAATCGACTCTTACAGGAGTACGATGTGCCACTCGGGAGCCTCACATACATCTCCCCATTGTTTGACTGGCATGCAACGCGTCAAATCGGTGGGTTGAAACAAGTCGTCGCGAGTGCTGTCGACCGCTTCCGCCCAGACTTGCCACTCGGAATGATGACCTTCACTGGTGGGGGGGACGAATCGTCCCGATTCGGTGAAATCACGTATGCACAATATCGTGAAATTGAAGAAGAAATTGTCGAGCATCAAGAAGAGAAGAAACATTTGCCACGTCTTCCACTCGCTTGTTTCTACGCACCGGACGACCAATTCGCAGATGTGAAGCTGACACTGAATGTCTGTCGAAAGATTGGTGGAGATCAAGTGTATATCCGCCGATTGGAAGGTTTCCCGCATTTTGGATACGAACGATTAAACACGAAATTTGCGGAAACGCTCATGACATTTTATGAATTGATTCAAGAATGACGAAAGGCGACTCAACTGAGCCGCCTTTTTCTTATCCTCGTTTTTCAATCGCCACGATGAACGGGGGATGATTGATTTGGTTGATGAAGCCGTACCGTAGGACGCCTGCCTGTTTTTGGTCGAGTGACTCTACATAACGGAGTACCTCGTCACGTTCGACTTTTCCACTTTCATGTCCGTGGTAAATTACGATGACGATGACACCACCGACAGCCATGACCTCTAATAGTTGAGACAAGGCAGCGATGGTCGTATTCCCGTGTGTCGTGATGGATTTGTCGCTTCCCGGTAAATATCCTAAGTTGAAGACGGCCGCGGTAATCGGACGCAATTCCTTTTCAACGACCGCTTGGACCGTATCGTGACTATCATGAATGACGGTCACCCGGTCACTGACACCCGCCTCTTCAATCCGTGCGTTTGTGGCCGCTACGGCCTCTGACTGGATATCAAATGCGTACACATGTCCCGTGTCGCCAACGGCTTGCGCGAGGAATAACGTATCGTGTCCGTTTCCGGCTGTCATATCGATGGCGACATGTCCTTCTTCGAGATGATCATGTAGTAATTGTTTTGCAAAAGGTAGTACTCTCATTAATCCCATAGATCTCATCCTTCTTTTTTCCTTGGAAAGAATCTCGTCGTTCCAATTCCGCACGAATCTTGTTTAGCACCTGCATCTTGTGACGGCTCCATAGCGGACCAATCAATAGCTCGGGCGGACCGTCTCCTGTCAAACGATGGACGATGACCTCAGGAGGTATACATTCGAGCTGATCGCAGACGAGGGAGACGTATGTGTCTTCCTCCATCAATTCGAGTAGACCTTTTTCGTATTGACGGGCGAGCGGTGTGTGTTTCAAGACGTGAAGTAAATGGATCTTGATTCCTTGTATGTCCATTTTAGCAACTTCTCGTGTTGTGTCGAGCATCATCTCTGGTGTCTCACCTGGGAGGCCATTGATGATATGAACGCAGACACGAATGTTGTGACGACGAAGTTTCGCAAGACCTGTCAAAAACGATTGATAGTCGTGTCCACGATTAATCTTTTTAGCGGTCGTGTCGTGTACGGTCTGAAGACCGAGCTCCACCCAAAGGGACGTCCGTTCATTCAGTTCTGCTAAATAGGCGACGACGTCGTCCGGTAGGCAGTCTGGACGTGTCGCAATTGAGAGACCGACGACCCCATCTTCTTTTAGTGCCGGTTCATACAATTCACGTAACCGCTCGACCGGCGCATACGTATTACTAAACGCTTGAAAATAAGCGATGTACTTGGCATTTTTCCACTTCCGGTGGAGCCGGACCTTCACTTCTGCAAATTGAACGGGAATTGGGTCACAGGCATTTCCCGCGAAATCACCACTTCCATCGTCTGAGCAGAAGGTGCATCCGCCTTTTGAGACGCGACCGTCACGGTTCGGACAGGTGAATCCGCCATCGAGCGGTACCTTGAATACCTTCCCTCCATATTCTCGGCGATATGCCTCATTCAGCGTATGATATCGGTTTTGACCAAATGGATTCATGATCATCTCTCCTTCCTTGCTCATGCTATCACAAACGGGAAATGGCAAAACTTCATAATAAGTAATTTTTCTTGACACTTCCTTGGCGTTCGTTTAGGTTTGATAAGGAAATCTTGTCGATTCGGCCATTATGTGCCGATTTTTTTGATGTGAAAGAGGAATGAAAGGAGGACTTGGTGTGAACAATAAAATGCCAATCTCGGTATGGATTCTAGTCATTGCGATGGCGCTCAATACAACGGCGGCGTCTTTTTTATGGCCGTTTAACACACTGTATATTCATGATTTTTTAGGTGAGTCGATGACGCTTGCCGGGGTGGCACTTCTTGTGAACTCGGCACTCGCGATTGTCGGAAACTACATCGGGGGGACGTTGTTCGACCGTATCGGTGGAAAAACGACGCTCATGATCTCTGTCGGTCTTTTGCTTGCGAGCTCACTTGGATTTTTACTGTTCCACGCCACGTTCTTCGGCTATTTAGTGTGGCTCGGTTTGATTGGCTTCTCAGGTGGACTCGTCTTTCCGACCGTTTACGCATTTGCGGGTCTTATCTGGCCAGAAGGAGGACGTCGTTCGTTCAATGCGATTTATGTTGCGCAAAATGTGGGGGTCGCTCTCGGTACGGCGATGAGTGGACAAATCGCTCGATTTAACATTGAGTGGATTTTCTATGCGAACTTCTCCTTGTCCGTCTTATTTGTCGTGGTGCTCTTATTTGGGCTTCGTTATTTGAAGAACCCGGCACGTCCTGTCGTGCAATCACAACTTGAGGCTGCCGCCACGACTCTCTCGAGCGCAACGATGAAGTCGATGTGGTACGTCGCCATCGGATATGCGGTCCTTTGGTTCGTCTATGTGCAGTGGCAAGGAACGATTGCCGTTCATTCGAAAGATCTCGGTGTCACAATCAGTCAGTACTCACTACTATGGACAGTGAACGGAGCGATGATCGTCTTCGCACAGCCATTACTCAACCGTGTGCTTCGACAGTTTGAGGACGATTTGAAACGTCAGTTAATCATCGGAGCTTCCATTTTCCTTGGTGCCTTCTTGATTGTCCCGTTTGCTGGTGGATTCGGGATGTTCATGGTCGGGATGGTCGTCATGACGATTGGGGAAATGTTCGTTTGGCCAGCAGTCCCAACGATTGCAGCGAAACTTGCCCCTCCAGGTAAAGCTGGCCAATATCAAGGACTCGTCAATATCGCAGCATCTGTCGGTCGTATGATTGGGCCAACAATGTCCGGATTTGTCTACGATATGTTTGGCATCACGGCGGTCTTTGGCATGCTTCTCCTACTCGTCACGTTTGCCCTTACACTGTTTGTCGTCATGAAAGACATTCGCGTCACAGAAAAATCAAGTTGACGTTGAATTTCAGAATGGGCTAAAATAGACTACGATGAATAGCAAGCGATGAAGAGGATTAGTAGCGAACGTTCCGTTTCAAAGAGAGTCGATGGTTGGTGTGAATCGATAAATGGAGGTCGTGAACTCACCTTGGAGCTGTTTTCCTGAAACGAGTAGGGAAAACCGGGGTTACGCCTCGTTACCGGCGTCTCAAGTGGCAGCAATGCAACATGGGTGGTACCGCGGAGAGCTTTCAAGCCTTTCGTCCCATTTTCGGGGACGAAAGGCTTTTTATTATGCAGAGGAGGAAGAATGTTGAGCTATTTTAAACATCAAGAAATCGAGCCGAAATGGCAAAAGCGTTGGGAAGAGAAAGAAGCATTCAAAACGACAGAGGACCCGGAGAAGGATTGTTTTTATGTGCTTGATATGTTCCCGTACCCATCAGGAGCAGGTCTTCACGTCGGTCACCCGGAAGGTTATACGGCAACTGACATCATCGCACGTATGAAACGGATGCAAGGATATAACGTCCTTCACCCGATCGGCTGGGATGCATTTGGTCTACCTGCCGAACAATATGCACTCGACACAGGGAACGACCCGCGTGAGTTCACAGCGCGCAATATCGAAACGTTCCGCCGCCAATTGAAAGAACTCGGATTCTCATACGATTGGGATCGTGAAATTAGCACGACGGACCCGAAATATTATAAATGGACACAATGGATCTTCACGCAGCTCTTCGAACGTGGACTTGCATACGTCGATGAAGTCGCTGTCAACTGGTGCCCGGCACTCGGTACAGTCCTTGCGAACGAGGAAGTCATCGATGGCTTGTCAGAGCGTGGGAATCACCCGGTTTACCGCGTCCCAATGAAACAGTGGGTGCTTCGCATCACAGAATACGCGGAGCGTTTGCTTGAAGACTTGGAAGGTCTCGATTGGCCGGAGAGCGTGAAAGAGATGCAACGCAACTGGATCGGCAAATCAGTCGGTGCCGAGGTCGATTTCAAGGTCGACGGTCACGATAAGATCGTCACGGTGTTCACGACACGTCCAGATACGCTTCACGGGGCGACATATGTGACGCTCGCACCGGAGCATCCATTCACGAAAGTGATCACGACGCCTGAACAATCGACGGCAGTCGAAGCCTACATCGAGGAAGTCTCGAAGAAGACCGACCTCGAGCGTACAGACCTTGCCAAAGAGAAGACAGGTGTCTTCACGGGCGCATATGCGATCAACCCGGTGAACGGCGAGAAACTTCCGATTTGGACAGCGGACTACGTTCTCTCGACATATGGGACAGGTGCAGTCATGGCTGTTCCTGGACACGATGAGCGCGATTATGAGTTTGCGAAAACGTTCGACCTCCCGATCCGTGAAGTCGTCAAAGGTGGAAACGTGGAAGAGGCGGCTTACGTCGAAGACGGAGAGCACGTCAACTCTGGTAGCTTGAACGGACTTAATAAAGCCGATGCCATCAAGACAATCATTGAAGAGCTCGAAGCGAGTGGTACAGGGCGTGCGAAGACGACATACCGCCTTCGTGACTGGTTGTTCAGCCGTCAACGTTACTGGGGCGAGCCGATCCCGGTCGTCCACATGGAAGATGGAACGATGAAGACGGTACCGGTCGAAGAACTTCCGCTCGAACTTCCGATCATCGATGAAATCAAACCATCTGGTACGGGCGAGTCGCCACTCGCGAACGCAGAAGAGTGGTTGACGTATACAGATCCTGTCACAGGGGAAAAAGGTCGTCGCGAGACGAACACGATGCCACAATGGGCAGGTAGCTGCTGGTACTACATCCGTTACATCGATCCAGATAACGAAGAGATGATCGCGGATCCTGAGAAACTTAAGCGTTGGCTTCCGGTCGACTTGTATATCGGGGGTACGGAGCATGCCGTTCTTCACTTGCTCTACGCACGTTTCTGGCATAAGGTCCTTTACGATATCGGTGTCGTCCCAACGAACGAGCCGTTCCAAAAACTCTATAACCAAGGGATGATCCTCGGTGAGAACAACGAGAAGATGTCAAAATCTCGTGGGAACGTCGTCAACCCAGATGATATCGTGAAGTCACACGGAGCTGATACACTCCGTCTTTACGAAATGTTCATGGGACCACTTGACGCGGCCATCGCATGGTCGACGAATGGACTTGACGGGGCACGTCGCTTCCTCGACCGCGTCTGGCGTTTGTTCGATCAGACGAACTTCGCAGACGTGGCACCGACTGCCGACTTTGAACGCACGTATCATCAGACGGTGAAAAAAGTGACGGAAGATTATGAAGCCCTTCGCTTCAACACGGCGATTTCGCAGTTGATGGTCTTCGTCAATGAAGCAAACAAACAAGAGACGTTGCCGAAATCGCAAATGGTCGACTTCATCAAGATGCTTTCACCAGTCGCGCCACACTTGTCTGAAGAGTTGTGGGAGAAGATGGGCATGACGGAAGAGTTGACGTATGCGGCTTGGCCGACATACGATGAGTCAAAACTTGTGAGCGACACGATTGAAGTCGTCATCCAGGTGAACGGGAAACTTCGTGCGAAAATGCACGTCTCGCGTGACGCATCAAAAGAAGCACTTGAAGCGGAAGCACTCGGGAACGAGCGTGTCCAAGAGTTCACAGAAGGCAAGACGGTTCGTAAAGTCATTGTCGTTCCTGGAAAACTCGTCAATATTGTAGTGGGGTAATCAAAAGAATGTGTGACATTGTCGCACATTCTTTTCTTTTTGGTGAGGTCATTTTCTTTTACGGTCGGTTTTGATACACTAAAGGGCGATACTGAAGGAGAAGGGGACGACATGTCCATGAAACGTTCTTATGTGCTATACACGACACTATGTGCCGTCGTGGTCGGTGTGATTCTTTGCTATATCTTTGTCTTCTCTGATGAAGAGATTCAGCGACAGGTCGCCTCGACATTTGAAAAAATTGATATTCAAACAAGCCATCAAACGGCATCCCTCCCACCTGTGGAAGCGGCGCAAGATGATGAAGATATTGATACGACCGATGCGCTCGAACAGATTAATCAAATTGATGAAGTGTACTATAGCGACACGATTGGAGCCTATCTTGTACTTACCGAACAGGCTGAATTTTTCGAAGTGAGCGGGAATGGGACGCGCGTCAACTCAGTGCTCCAACTTGAGAATTCAGGGAAACAGCGCCTCGATGACTTTATCGGAATGCGCATGATCGAAGAAGATCTTGTCTACGCGGTGACTGCGAACGGGACTCTCGTCACAATCGAACGAGAAGAAGGACGCTGGGTCGAGAGACCACGTAAACAAATTAAAGGACTTCTGTCAGAAGATCGAATCTTTGGTCTCGGTTATGACCGGGAATCGAAGCGTCTGTTCATGATGAATCGCTTGGCGGATACACCGGACCTTGAGCTCCTTTATATCGAAGAGCGCGAGATTGAACCGGAAAATCCTACAGATGAAAAATCATCAGAAGCGTCAACTGATGCTGACACGACTACTAAAGAAACAGAAGAATCATCGGAAGATTCAACGACAGAAAACGTCTCGACGAATGACGATGCCTCGAGCGAAACGGCTGCAACTGAAGACGCACCTGAAAATGAGCGAAACGTTCAAGAAGAGGATGAGGAAAAAGAACTCGAAACCGAATGGATGCTTGATTCACGCCAAGCGTTGTCTGCTGACGGGATGAGTGCCTCGATCCAACAAAAATTTGAGCGATTCGAAGGAGTCGGCCTTGTCGAGAGACAAGGACGCATCTACGTGCTCGACTCAGAAGAGCTCGTCCTCTACACAGTCAACCCAGAAGAAGGGACCATCAACGGTCAGATGGTGACGCCTCGCGTGTATGACTCGACCGGTATGTTTTTACAAGACAATGAAATCTTTGCAATCGTCCACCCGGAAGTATTCGATTTGGATGCCTTCGTATCCGTGGACTGATCATGGGGGAATGACAAATGAGCAAACGATATTTTTTTGAAGAAGTGAAACAATTTCATGAAACTTTTGGACATCCAGGGGCAAAATCGCCGCAACCGTTGACGCTTGATCGCGCGACGAAGCGGTCGGTGTGGACGGCAGAGGAAGCGGTCGTCGAGTTTTTGCATCAATCCTCGCAATCGGAAGAAGAGTTTTTACAAGCCATCGAGCAATTCCAATTAGGATTTCAAAAAGCGGTCCAAAAATCGTTGCAAGACACACCACCATCGGATGATGTGGAACGTCTCGTCGGACAAGGGGATGCGTTAACGGACGCGTTATATTTTGTGATGGGCAGTTTCGTTGAACTCGGACTCGACCCCGTTCCGTTGTTTGAAATCGTCCAGCGCGCCAATATGGCGAAGCTTGGACCGGATGGGAAGCCGATTTTACGCGAGTCGGACAATAAAGTTATGAAACCTGAAGGATGGATGCCACCGGAGCCGGAGCTCGAAAAAGAAGTGCGTCGTCAAATCGCAGGGAAAGAATAATCACAAACGGCTTGAGCCCTCACTAGAATGGGTTCAAGCCGTTTTTTGTTGTGATGGTCGTGACGATATCCTGATATTAGATGGGATCGGAAAGGTCATAAGAGTAATTTATGGTATAATTTAACATAAGTAAGTAATCGAGGAATATTGATCATTGAGATGGAGGTCGTTCAACTGAAAAAAGTACTCGGTATTCTATGTGTAAGTTCAGCACTTCTATTAACGGCATGTAGTGAAGATGAAAAAACGTTAAAAACACAGCCTGACGTTTCAATCGAAACGATAAAAATCAATGAAGAGAATGAATTGACAATCGTCCCACTTTACACCCAATACCAGCAATATTTGAACGCATCCCTTGAATCAACCGATTCGGAGGAGAGCAAACAAAACTTCAAAAAATACGTACTCGATTACATAGGGGAAGTCGGAGAGGAAGAAAAGATTGATACATCTAGATTAAAAACTGATTTTAATCTAAAGCCGACCCCTCATAAGCAACAATTGCTGAAGCAGTTAGACAAATTAATCGAGCAGCTTGACGAGATTAAAGAGATTATTGCATCGACATATGCAGATTCAAATCAAATCTTACCCAAAAAGAAGAGCACAGTGTTTATTGCACCGTATAATCCTGAATTCTTTTACGATAGTGAACCGTTGAAAGGAGTAGGCGCAGCAGCATACAAAGACGTATTCATCTTGTTTCTCGATACAGATTTTGACAAAGATGTTCTAGCCTATTCGACTGCTCACGAGTATCATCATCTGATTCTTCGTGATCAAAACGAATACAATCTTAGTTCGACTCTGGAGTCTATTATTATCGAAGGGAAAGCGGACGCATTTGCTGATCGGATTGTCAAAGGGGTTTCTCCCCCATGGCATGTGCCATTAGATGATGCGACCATGGAACACATCGCGAGTCGAGTGAATGATTACGAAACATCCTTTACTGATTTTGTAGTCGGTAATTATCAAAAGGATATGCCACGTTGGAGTAACTATATTCTAGGGAGGGATGTGCTCCATGACTATTTGACGGCGCATCCAGAGCTGTCGATTCCCGAATGGACATTTAAGGAAGATCACGAGATTTTAAAAGCATATAAGTATCGAGATGTGATGAAATTAGAAAATTAAGCTGAAAAGAATGTGAAAAGGCTTGATCCTGAATGAGACAGGATCAAGCCTTTTGATTGATAGTGATCACAATAGTACGCAGACGATACGTTGGACCGAACCCTTTACCGCTCTGTGGCCAGTTCAGCTGCATGCGATCCGGCGCAATGTCCTGTCGTGAAGGCGGCCGTGATGTTGTAGCCACCCGTGTATCCATGGATGTCGAGTACTTCGCCGGCAAAGAAGAGACCGGGTGCCTTCTTTGACATCATCGTCTGTGGCGCAACTTCTTTAACCGATACGCCGCCACCTGTGACGAACGCCTTATCAAAGTCGAGTGTCCCGACGGCGTGCATCTCGAACATTTTCAAACGTGTTGCGAAGTCGATAACGGATTGTTTCTTCAGTTGACTCGCATCTTCTTCACCAAATGTGAGCTCTTCTAACAACAAGTCAAGAAGTCGCTCGGGGATATAGCCTTTCCATACGTTTTTAACGGCACGTTTCGGTTGGCCATGAACTTGGTTCCACAGTTCCTGGACGAGCTCATCCCGTGACGTGTCCGGGAAGAAGTCGAGTGACAAGAGGACGACTTGTTCTTTACTACGCTTCCGTTCTTTGATCGTGTACTGACTGCAGCGGAGCGCGATTGGACCTGAGATTCCAAAGTGCGTAAAAATCATATCGCCCTGGTGTGTCTTGATTGCCTTCCCTTTTTTGCCGTGCACGGTCAACGCGACGTCTCGTAACGATAGTCCTTGAAGCTGTTTCGTTCCGATGAACGAATCGTTCAATTTGATTGGCACTTCTGTCGGGAAGAGTTCCGTGATGGTATGTCCGGCTTTTTCTGCCCACGGATAACCGTCACCTGTCGAACCGGTGTGCGGGACGGATTGTCCGCCGACCGCGACGACGCAAGCTTTGGCTTCAATCATTTCACCGTCCATCAATTCGACCGCATGAAACTCGTTTTCTTCATTAAAATGTAGCGTTTTGACTTCAGCCTTTTTTCGAATCTCGACGCCGAGGTCTTCAATCGCCCGAAGCAACGTGTTGACCACATCCTGTGCCTTATCCGTCACGGGGAACATGCGACCATTGTCCTCTTCTTTCAGAGGGATGCCGAATCCAGTGAACAGGTCGATGATCGATTGATTGTCGAACTGGGCAAGGGCGCTGTATAAGAAACGACCGTTCCCGGGAATGAACTGAATCAATTCATCGATTGGCTTTCGATTCGTGACGTTACAACGTCCTCCACCTGAAATGGCCAATTTTCGACCGAGTTTCGATCCTTTGTCGATCAATAAGGTCGAAGCGCCACTTTTCGCCGCTGCATACGTTGCCATGAGTCCGCTCGGTCCTCCGCCGATGACGATGACATCTTTCATAGGTATCTCCTCATTTCTTCATCTATATGATTAGTAAAATTATCGTAACTTTATTATCCGTAACAGTAAGAGTATAATGAGAAGCGGTTGTTTTGTAAAACCGAATTCATTGAAATAGTTGATTTATAGATGGAGGTGCCTCATGTCATCAAGCGCCAAACAAGATTCTGGAAGAGCCTCCTTCGTCAAAGGGACGCTTCTTTTATCGGCGGGAAACTTGATTTCCCGAATGTTAGGACTATTGTACACATTCCCGTTCCAAGCGATGGTCGGAATTGCCGGAGTGACATTGTATCAAGCCGCATATACGTATTATGCGATCATGATCTCCATTTCGACGGCAGGGATTCCTGTTGCTGTTTCGAAATTTATCGCAAAATATAACGCGCTAGGAGAATACGGGACAAGTCAACGACTGTTCCGACAAGGAATGAAGCTGATGCTTGCGACCGGTGTCGTCGCTTTTTTATTACTCTTTTTTGCGGCACCATGGTTATCGGAGCTAATGGTGCGAAACTCAGAGAACAATCAGCAATACATTGACTCGCTCACACTCGTGACACGAAGCGTCAGTTTTGCGTTACTGCTCATCCCGGCGATGAGTATGGTGCGCGGTTATTTCCAGGGACATCAAGATATGGCTCCCACGGCAATCTCGCAAGTCGTCGAACAGATTGTACGCATCCTGTTCCTTCTCAGTGGAACGATGCTCGTCTTGTTCGTCTTTGCGGACTCGGACTTCATCCAACCGATTGCGAATGCCCTTGGAGGGACGCAATCTGTTGAAACGACTGAATTGAATGGACTGAAAGTCATCGCCGTCACGATTGCGACGTTCAGTGCGTTCATCGGGGCAATCGGTAGTTTCGCCGTGCTCATCATGTATTGGAAGCGTCGGAAGGACATTCATCGTCAGACAGAGAACCCAGCAGGAACTCCCGTCCGCTCGATGAAATCGTTGTTGCTCGAGTTGCTTAGCTACTCAATCCCAATCGTGATGGTCGGGGTATCGACCCCTCTCTATCAATTGATTGATCAATTGACGATGGTCAATACATTGCTCAGTACGGGTGCGACCGTTTCTGAAGCAACGTCGGCGTATGGTTTCTTAACGGGTAACGCTCATAAAATTGTCTTAATCCCTGTATCGATTGCGGCGAGTGTTTCGATGGCGACCATCCCACTCGTCACTCGTTCCTTTACGACGGGCGATATGCAAAAAGTACGAAACCAAATCAATCATATTTTCCAAGTATCGTTCTTTGTGACGATTCCTGCGGTGATCGGTCTCGTTGCTCTTGCAGAACCATTGTTCGGAACATTGTTCCCGGGGGACCGTGAGGGATGGGTGTATTTGTTCCACTATGCACCAAGTGCCTTTTTCTTAGCATACTATTCGGTCGCGGCTGCCATCCTTCAAGGAATCAACCGTCAATACTTCACCATCTTTGCCACATCGATGGGGCTCTTGGCGAAACTTGCTCTGAACGTGCCGTTCGTCTATTGGCTCGGTGGAATCGGTGCCGGTTATGCGACGATTGCTGGATATATTGTAGCGATCATTCTCATGGTATGGATGATTCAACGGTCACTTCATTTCCCGTATAAGCAACTGCTTCGTCGGACCATCTTGATGTTTTTGATGGGTGCGGCGATGTACGCGACCGTTTACCTTTCCCTCCTCGTCACGTTGAGTGCTGAGGCAAGTTGGGGGAACGATGTATTTGCGACAATCGTCGGAGTGACAATTGGCGTTCTCGTATATGGTTATCTCGGTTGGCGTAGCCATCTCGCAGGGAAACTATTAGGGAAACGCTTTGAATATCGGAGGAACGTATAATGCGAATTGATAAATTGTTATCAAACATGGGATATGGTTCACGGAAAGACGTGAAAATCCTATTGAAACAAGGGGCGGTGCGAGTCGATGAGGCACCTGTAAAAGATGCAAAACGACATGTTAACCCAGAATCAGAACGGGTCACGGTGTTCGGGGAAGTGGTCGAGTATCGTCCGTACATTTATTTCATGATGAATAAGCCGGAGGGTGTGATCAGCGCGACGGAAGATCAAGTCGAGACGACGGTCATCGAGTTGATTGATCCCGAGTATGCCCATTATGACCTTTTCCCGGTCGGACGCCTCGATAAAGATACGACGGGGCTTCTCCTCATTACAAACGACGGTGCGTTCAACCACGCGCTCATGTCACCACGTAAACATGTCGACAAGGTGTATGTCGCCGAAGTCGATGGGGAGATGACAGTAGACGACATTAAGACGTTTGCGAATGGGGTTGAGTTAGAGGATGGCTATACGACGAAGCCGGCCCGTCTCGAGATACTGAGCCGGAGCGGACGTCGTTCGGTCATCCGTCTCACACTTTCTGAAGGGAAGTATCACCAAGTGAAACGAATGGTCGCGGCGGTAGGCAAACATGTCGAACGATTGGAGCGTGTACAGATTGGGGCGCTAGAACTCGATGAAACGCTTGAGCTCGGGGCATATCGTGAGTTGACGGAAGAAGAAGTTCAATTGTTTCTTCAATAAGTAGTGCGATGAGAGAATCTGTCTGATGAGGCAGATTCTTTTTTCATGAAAAAAAGAGACCTGAACGCCAGGTCTCTTGAATATACATATACAATTCAATTTGCCGTCTTGAGTGAACGTTTCGATGAAGTCCACGTGCCACGGCTAGGGCTCTCCACAAGGTTATTGTACTCAAGTACGTTCAAATCACGTTGCACAGTGCGTGACGTGATGCCGAACTCTTCTACTAGTTCTGAAGTGGTAACGGATTCCCTTTCATTGATGAACAAATAAATGGACTTGATGCGCGTTAACATCCGATCTGTTGAGCCTTTCATTGGATAACCTCCCAATGTGTAGAATAATGACAAACCATACCTACAGACGACAAAATGAAATATAAAATTGTTATTTTCTAAAATTACACCTTTAGTATACCGCTCTTGAGCAAAAATGCAAGTGGAAAGCACGAACAATCTGTTTGTAAAGATTTGATTATGAACGTAAATATCGAATGAAGATTATTTTTTTACATCGAAAAGAAGCTTAAACACGAACGAAAAAAACTTTTCTAAATGAATGTTCGTCTTTCATACATTTGGATATACTAGTAAGGGAGAGAACATTCGCAAAAGGGGAGATGAACATGAATTGGAGACAGGAAGTCGACAATCGTAAAGATGCATTTTTAGAGGACTTAAAAGGATTACTAGAGATCCCTAGCGTACTCGATGAGTCACAAAGCGCACCGAACATGCCGTTCGGTCCCGAGGTTCGAAAAGCGCTCGACTACATGTTTGAGATCGGTGAGCGTGACGGATTTAAAACAAAAGATGTTGGCGGGTACGCTGGACATTTGGAATATGGGGATGGCGAGGAAATCGTCGGGATCTTATGTCACCTTGACGTCGTACCAGCAGGGGAAGGATGGACGTATGGTGCGTTCACCCCGACCATCACAGATGGCAAAATCATTGCGCGTGGAAGTAACGATGATAAAGGACCATCGATGGCTGCATACTATGGTCTACGCATCGTCAAAGAGCTCGGCTTACCACTCTCGAAACGCGTCCGTTTGATTGCAGGTTGCGATGAGGAGAGCGAATGGCGCTGTGTCCGTGAATATTTCAAACAAGAACAGATGCCGACATACGGCTTCGCACCCGACGCGGACTTCCCCATTATCAATGCAGAAAAAGGATTGTACGATGGTGTGTTGACCCAGCTACCGATTCAACACGTACCCGCATCTGCATACCATCTTCTATCATTCACGAGCGGAGAACGTCCGAATATGGTACCAGACTTCGCGAAAGCCGAATTGAAGACGGATGAGGTACTCGAGGAAAAGTTCGAGGCCTATCTTGAAAAATATGAAGCGGACGGAACGTGCGAATACGATCGTGGCACATATACGTTCACGATGAAAGGTAAAGCGGCGCACGCGATGGAACCGGATAACGGAATCAACGCGGCCTATGTCCTCGCAGGGTTCTTGTTGCATCTTCCACTCGACATTCAGGGAGAACGCTATATCGAACTTGTTCGTCACGTGTTTGCAGACTCACGTGGAATTTCGCTCGGGATTGAAGCGAGTGATGAGACAGGTGATTTAACAATCAACGGTGGGGTGTTCCGTTATAGTGAAGGCGAGCGTACAGCAACAGTGAATATTCGCTATCCTTATACGGCGAAGTTTGAAGAACGGTTGCAAAACCTTCGCGAAATCGCCTTGTCGCTTGGATTTGAATTGAAGACGCGTCAACATATGCCACCACATCACGTGGCAGAAGATCACCCGCTTGTGAAGACGCTAGCAGGCGTATACGAACGTCAAACGGGTGAACATGCGAACTTGATGGCCATCGGGGGCGGCACGTATGCCCGTTCGCTCGAAGCAGGCGTTGCGTTCGGCGCATTGTTCCCAGGTGCTAAAGATGTGGCGCATCAGGTCGATGAATATATGGAGATAGAAGATTTATTACGTGCCGCAGCCATCTACGCTGAGGCGATTTACGAGCTCGCTAAATAAGAAACAAAGAGAGCTGGCTGGTATAGTCGGCTCTCTGTCCTTTAGGAAGGAAGTTATCATTTAGGAAGGAAGTTATCATTGGATTCGCAAAAGAGATTGTTTCAGTCTGTATACGTCGCGATATTCTTCGCGCAGGGGGCATTGATCCCATATATGACCTTATATTTTTCACAAACGAAATTTGGATTGACACCGACCCAGGTCGGAATCATCGTTGCGGTGTTACCCATCCTCTCCATTGGCATCCAACCGTTATGGGGAATGTTGACCGACCGGACAGGACGAGTTCGGGCTTGGTTGATGTTGGCGATGCTGAGCGCCGCGCTTATTTCGCTTAGCTTTTTAGTAGCGACCTCATACGTCTGGATTGTCGTGCTCATGGTGATTTGGTCCGTATTCCAATGTGCTCATATTCCGCTTGTGGACATGATGACGCTCGACTATACGGCTCGGTCAAAAGTGGACTACGGCGCGATTCGTTTGTATGGATCGGCAGGGTTCGCCATCGCCGTATTTGCGATGGGACGAATCTCCGATACGACGTGGGGACTTGCGAGCACGTTCGTAATAAGTGCCGTCCTACTTATCCTCGGAAGTGTGTTCGTCCGAATGATTCCTGAGAAAAGTTCGATTCGCGACGTCACGTTGGCACCCCTTTCTTGGAAAGCAGTATGGAACAAGCAGTTTGTGTTCTTCCTGCTCGGTGGCATGCTCGTGTTCGGACCGATTTATGCGAATAACTACTATTTCGGGCTATACGTGACGAATAGCGGGGGTTCGACGACACTCGTCGGAACATTATTCCTCGTCGCTGTATTATTCGAGATTCCGTTTATGAAAGTGGCGTCTCAACTTATGGAACGATACGGAAGCGTCGGCGTACTTGTCGGTGCGGCCATTATTTCTGCTTTACGGAATGGAATACTTGCGCTTGAACCACCGATTTGGGTCATATGGCTTCTTGCAATCGCACAAGGACTTGTTGTTGGACTCCTCATTCCCGTTGCGCTTCAATTCGTTCGGACACTCGTTGACCGGCAAGTCTCCTCGACGGCCATCGGAGTTTACATGGCACTCACGTCAGGACTTGCGACAGCAGGATTTAATATGCTGAGCGGGAAAATCATTGAACTCGATGATATTTTAGGCGTATTTTGGATGTATACCATTGTGACGGCACTTGGAGCATTGATTTGGATCGGAATGTCACGTCGCATCATGAAAGGATGAACGACATGAGCACGCATTATTTTATTGCGATTCCCATTGAGGCGACCGAACTGGTTGCAGTGCAGCAAGCTGTAATGCCTTTTTACTCGTATCGTCGAATTTATCGACCGGACGAATTTCATCTGACCCTTCAATTTTTAGGCGAATTAGACGGAGAGGAATTAGATGACGTAAAAGAGATTACACGAAAAATCAGTCAAGACACACAACCCTTCACATTGACGTTCGGCTCGATTGACCATTTCGGTAGACCTGATCGTCCACGTGTGCTGACAGTCGTACCTGACGCATCAGAACCACTACACCGATTTGCACGTGCACTCCGCCAAGAACTTGTCGACGTGATCCCGAGATTGGACAGGAAGGCGTTCGTCCCTCACGTCACACTCGCTAAAAAATGGGATGAAGGAGAACGGGTTGCTTACGTTCCGCCTAAATTTCATGTGACTGAATCTGTAGAAGAACTGATTCTGTACGAAGTACAACCGAATCATAAACCAGCCTATAGAGCCGTAGAAGTTTTTCCGTTAAGACGGCCAGAGGAGGACATATGGCAATCCCGGTTAAAATTTTTGACGTAATTTCAAAATATGAACGTAATGTTTTAGATCAATACAATCGCTATTTAGAATATGTGGAATCCGACACGGCACGTCTACAACGTCTTCACGAAAACAATCGCTTGAATCCGGTAGAGGTAATCGAGCTTGAGCGCCCGTGGTGGAAAATTTGGGCGAAGTCGGAGCGGATTGAGTTAGAGCCCAAGCCGCTTTCTGAATCACAATATCAAAAGATGTTACAGGAACGCCGACACATTCAAAAACTTCAGTTTGCCTGTGAAGGAGTGCTCGAAGCAGATTTACCACATTTGGCATTCGTCCGGGACTATGCGTATCGGGTCATGCGTTCAGACTGGAATGAGCGACACTTTTTCTTATTTCATCCGGTCATCGAATGGAACGGTGCGACAGTAGAACTAAGTCATCTCATCATCGGACCGACACATCTGTATGTTGTCGAATGGCTGGAAGGCGACCGCAGCATCTATCACATATCGAAAGAAAAGACTTGGGTTCATCAACCGCTGAAAGGGGAAAATACCCGTGTGGTGAACCCGCTGATCGCATTGACACGAACAGAGGAACTCATCCGACAAATCTTACCTAACTATGCGGGAGTACTTCAGAAAGTAGTCATTGCCACTGATGGGTATTTTGATAATGTGCCGAACGTCCGATCAACGCATTATATCGGGCGTAATGAGTATACCGACTGGATGAAACAAGTGAACGGACGCGCACCGATCGTCAAAGCACAACAACTTCGTGATGTGGCGACCTTATTAGACGTAACTGCTAAGATGCCGTTTCGACAATTTATGGATCAGTGATTGAGAGGAAGGGACGCATATGCATCACACACCCGATCAAAAGACCGCCTCACATGTGACCATTGAGAGCGCGTCTTTCGTATCATTTGAGACAATACAACTTGAGATTGTGCGCGAATATGAATCCGTTCCAGTACAAATCGAACAAAACGGACGACCGATTGACTATCTTGTGGAACAACAAGTTGTGACGGAATCTGGGATGGTCGAACAAATACTTCGTTTGAATGAACCGATCTCTTTGGAAACGATGTACACGGTGTTTCATCCTGGAGAAAAAACGACAGTGATCGTTCCGCGCGAAGTCGTCCGCTCAGAAGAATTCGAACGCCGGTTTTCATATGATGGACCACTCGGTGTATCGTTCACACCTCATGGGATGGAAGTCGCTGTATGGTCCCCTGTGGCGCTTTCCGTGTGGATCACCGTCCATGATGAGACAAACCATCGCGAGATCGAACGATTTCGGATGAATCGTGGTTCTCGTGGAGAATGGCATGGAAATGTGCCCAAAGCATTCGAAGGGATGCTATATCGCTTAGAAGTCAAAACACCAGTTGATACGAGGCAAGTCGTCGACCCGTATGCGAGAGCGGTCAGTTTGAACGGAGAGTATGGCGTGTTAGTAGATGTTGCTGAATTTGTGAAGAAACAAGTCGAGCAAACTGCACGTCCCCCTCTGTGGAAGCCGACAGACGCGGTCATCTATGAACTACACATTCGTGACTTCACAAGTCATCCCTCTTCAACGAGTCAATTAAAAGGGCTGTACGGAGGAGTTGCAGAGAGTGGGGTTCGGACAAAAGAAGGAAATCGTGCAGGACTTGATTATTTAACCGAGCTCGGGGTGACCCATATTCAATTGTTACCGGTCCACGATTTTGGGAGTGTCGATGAAGCGACACGTTTGCCATACAATTGGGGATACGACCCGATTCATTGGTTTAGTCTAGAGGGGAGCTATGCTTCGAGACCGGATGTGCCACTTAGTCGGGTATTTGAATATGCGACACTCGTCTCTGATTTGCATCAAGCGGGACTTCGCGTCGTCACAGATGTCGTGATGAATCATCTTTATATTCGAGAACAATCCCCACTCGAAGCGCTCGTTCCTTATTATTATTTCCGGTATGAACATGACGGGACGGTTGCGAACGGAACCGGTGTCGGAAATGACACCGCATCAGAACGCTATATGATGCGTCGGATGATTGTGGACTTCGTGACGTTTTTCGCGACGACCTATCAAGTCGACGGATTTCGTTTCGACTTAATGGGCATCCACGATGTCGAAACGATGAATCAAGTTCGGGCAGCGCTCGATAAAATAGACCCGTCTATTCTCGTATATGGGGAAGGTTGGGATTTGGCGACCCCGCTCGGTCAGTCGTTCAAAGCGACTTCGCAAAATGCAGCCAGAATGCCTCGAGTCGGACATTTTAACGATATGATCCGAGATGCCTTAAAAGGATCGACGTTCAATGATCGGGAGCGTGGCTTCATTTCAGGGAATGAATGGCGAGAGTGGGAACTGCGAGAATGTCTCACTGGAGCGATCCATATCCCGAACGTGACGGTCGGGCGTTTTCCAAGCCCGAACTATTCCATTAACTACGCTGAGGCGCATGACAATTATACGATTTATGATAAATTGGCATTATCCTGTGAAGGAATCGATGAGACGACACGTCTCGCGATGCAACGTCTGGCCAATGCGGTCGTCATCACTTCTCAAGGGATTCCATTCATCCATGCGGGTCAAGAATTTGGACGCACGAAGCACGGTGTCGAGAATAGCTATAATTCCCCAGATCATATTAATCATTTCGACTGGGATTTACGTGACACACGAATTCGAGAAATCGAATATGTGAAAACACTCCTAAAGCTTCGTCGACTCCATACTTGTTTCCGTTATGATTCAAGGCAAGAAGTCATCGAACATTTTACATTTCTTCCGTCACCGCCTGGCGTCATCATTTATGAATTGACGGCGAGTCATTCATATGATGCATGGCAACGAGTGCGCGTCTATATCAATGGAACGTTTGATCCGCTTTCATTCGAAAATGATGCAAAATGGAACGTCTACGTCGAAGGGGACACAGCAAGCCTTGTTCCAATCGCGCGAAACCCGGAACACATTCAAGTCGAGTCGTTGTCAATGACGATTCTCGCATGTTAAGATGTTGATTGTATCTCTTTAATTTTAAGTAAGATTTGAGCGTGATGAATATGTATTCAGATATAGTCGGTGCGCTCGGTAAAGAGTGGACAGTCGCTTCAGCCGGAGGAATTACGGGAGAAGCGTATGTAGCGACGACGCGCCAACAGAAGATTTTTGTTAAACGGAACTCTTCACCGTTCCTGGCAATTCTATCGGCAGAAGGAATCGTTCCGAAACTTCTTTGGACAAAACGAATGTATAACGGGGACGTATTAAGCGCCCAGCAATTTATTGAAGGCCGCGAACTTTCACCTGAAGATATGAAACGACCAGATGTTGCGGCACAACTTGGTAAAATTCATAACTCTAAAGAATTATTGTTTATGCTACAACAATTGAACCATACACCGGTGACACCACACTTATTGCTTCGTCAATGTGAAGCATATGAACAAGATGAGACGGATCCTACAATCGGGGAAGCCGTTCAGTGGTTAAAACACCATTTGCCGAAAGTCGATGAGCAAGAATTCGTCGTCTGTCATTCTGATTTAAATCATAACAATTGGATTGAAGATGAGAACGGTCTACTCTATTTGACCGATTGGGACGATGCCATCATTGCAGACCGCGCCTTTGATTTGGCGATGGTTGTCTACAGCTATGTCGAAGAGACGGAGTGGGAGCGCTGGTTCGCGCATTATGGAGTAGGGATGTCGAGTGAACTTCATAATCGGATGCATTGGTATGCCATCGCACAAACGATTTTAACAATCTATGGGGAAATGAACGATGCAGCGCGTACAGAAGGTTTTCATGTTTTGCGCGAATTGATTGATGAGGCATATGAACGAATCAACTAAAAAGGGATGGCTGAGCGCCATCCTTTTTTGAATGCGTTAAATGTCATCCGGATTCATGAAGTATGCCCAAACGAACGTTGCGATGACGCCCGCGAAAAACGTTAGTGGCGCTGCATAAAAAATAAGAAATTGATCTAATGTACTCATCATATATAACCTCCTTGTGAAGGATGATTCATGTTCATTAAACTATGATTTCGTGTATAATCGCAAGAGGACTGCTCGTTCGAAACGTGCATATTCCCATTAAACTTGAACATTTGATGAACGAAAGGTAGGATTTTCATGCGTTTACGACATAAGCCTTGGGCAAGAGAGTATATGGAGGCCCAGGAACATGTATTTATTCAACATCCTGATCAGTTGAAAGGGAAGTGGCGTACCGAGTTTGGTAACGACCACCCGCTTTTCATTGAAGTCGGTTCAGGAAAAGGACAATTTATCTTAGGGATGGCAAAACAACATCCCGATGTGAATTTTATCGCAATCGAATTATTTGAGAGTGTCGCGGTATCCATCGTCCAAAAACTAGTCGAGACACCGATGCCGAACGTGAGAGTATTGACAGTAGATGCAAAACAACTCGTTGATTATTTCGAAGCGGGTGAAGTTGATCGTGTGTACTTGAACTTCTCGGATCCATGGCCAAAAACACGTCATGCGAAACGACGGTTGACGTATAAGACGTTCTTAGCGACGTACGAGGCGATTCTCCCGAAAGCGGGTGAGATTCATTTCAAGACGGACAATCGAGGTTTATTCGAATATTCGCTTCAAAGTATGAGCCAATACGGAATGTTCTTCACAGAAATTTCACTCGATTTACATGTAAATGAACCAGAAGATAATGTTCGAACTGAGTATGAAGAACGCTTTAGTGCGCTTGGTCAACCGATTTATCGAATGGAAGCTGTCTTCCGTCCGAAAAATTGACACGCTTTTTTCTTATTTTAATAGTATTTTCTTCACACTTTTTTCTTTCTTCTTGGTACAATAGGAATGACGCTAAACTGGAATAAGAGAAGGGGGAACATGGGGATGTTGAAAAAAGCATGGGCAAGCCTGCTTGCAGTAATCTTCATTCTAACAATCGCACCAATGAATACCTCAGCGAACGAAGCGTTCTTGGACGCACTCGAAGAGGATTTGAAAGCGACGCATTACGACTATAAAGAAGGAACAGCTGAAATCGTGAAAGAAGAAACACTTCGCCATTCAAATGGAAACGAAGTCATCGCAGCGGTCGTCAAACTCGACACAATCCGTGATGGAATCTTTATTACACGTAAAACCGAGTTGCATTATTATGATGCAACAGATAACAAAATCCTCTCGACAGCAGATCTTGCTGAAGTCGAAGGAGCAGGCGATTTCGCGGATGCGAACATTGACATGCTTGGACAAAAAGTTGTCTACTGGTTACCAGTTCTGATCTTGCTTCTATTAATTGCAATCCCTGCAATTATTTTGTATGTTGTCGTACCACGATTCTATTCAACTAGCTCATATATGAATCCTGTATATGAAAAGAATGACAACCCACGTTAATACGTAAAAGCACCCCGTTCTTCTAAACGGGGTGCTTTTTTATTGTTGCTTTAGCTGTCCAACGATGTCAGCGAGTGACATCCCATTCCCAGAAGAAACCGATGCGATGAAGGCACTCTCGACGATCGGACCGTCGAAGAAAGCAAGTTGTTTGTCGCCTTCGTACATGTCGATGGCGAGTTCGGCGTTCATCGTAGCTGATCCGATGTCACTGAGAAGAAGGGCTTCGCCTTCGACTTGACCAAGTGCTTCTAAAATCCGGTTCACGTCTGTTCCGATTGCCCCATCATCAAGGCCACCAGCTAGATGAATCGGTACAGCAGGTGCCATTTCTTTCATGAGATCTTGAATCCCTTCCGCAATTTTCGCGCTATGCGAGACGATAATCAATTCGACGATGTTAATCGACCTCCTTCATAATGGCAGCCAATAGAATGGAGCTAGAAAGAGAGCCAGGGTCGACCGTGCCTCGTGAGTTTTCTCCGAAATAGGAGGCTCTACCTTTTGTCGCCACCATATCCTCCGTTTTTTGGACGAGTTCATCTAGTTGTTTCTGATAATCGTCGCCTTGTTGAACGTGCTCGAGGAACGGGTCCCATACGTCAACCATCGTTTTTTGACCGACCTCGGATTTTCCACGGGCTTTGATGGAATTAGATCCCTCTTGGAGCGCCTCCTTGAGTAAGGTGAAATCAGCTTCTTTCGCTTCACCGAACGTGGTTGCCATCTTGACGAAGGCGGAACCATATAACGGTCCGGCCGCACCACCTACCTTCGACATGAGGGTCATCCCGACTTTTTTACTGAGTGCTCCTAACGAGTCATATTCTTCATCCAAAATGGATGAGACCGCATCGAACCCACGAGACATGTTAATTCCGTGGTCACCATCCCCGATTGCCCGATCTAGGTCCGTAAGTGTGTCTTTTTGTTCTTCGATGCCAACTTGTGCATCACGCAACGCTTGCTTCATCCCATCAATCGTCAACATAAACAAAACACCTCATTCATTAATTTTTAAAGCCGAGTGCTGCCGATGGAGCGTCTAAATAAGAAGTCATCTCCTCATCAAGAGGAAGGAGGGTGATGGAGAATCCATGCATCTCGAGCGATGTCATATAGTTGCCGACGTATTTCCGTTTGAGCGTATAACCGGCAGCCTCCAGTTTTTCTGCGACAAAGTGATAGGTCACATACAACTCAGACAACGGCGTTCCACCCATACCGTTCACCATAACGGCAACTTCACCAGGATCGACTTCTTTTTTCAAATGACTGAGGAGGTCGTCGACGATTTGGTCGACATCACTCGTTGGTTTCCGCTCGACACCACGTTCCCCGTGAATCCCGATGCCGATTTCCATCTCTTCTTCATTCAAGTCGAAACCAGGTTTACCACTGACCGGCATGTAACAAGGTTCAACTGCCATCCCCATAGAGCGCACGTGTGAAGCTACTTTTTCGGCAATCGCTTTAACCTCTTCGAGTGATTTGCCACTAGCGGCAGCGGCACCGGCAATCTTGTGGACAAAGACCGTTCCGGCAACCCCGCGTCGATCTTCTTTGTTCGAAATGGCGACATCGTCGGCGACGACGACATGGTCGACTTTAATCCCATCCCCTTCCGCAAGTTCTGCGGCCAGTTCAAAGTTCATGACATCCCCTGAGTAGTTTTTGACAATGAGTAAGACTCCGTTGCCACCGTCAGCTGCCTTGATTCCTTCAAGTACCATGTCCGGAGTAGGAGAGGTGAACACTTCCCCACAAACTGCCGCATCTAGCATGCCATCTCCGACATAACCTGCGTGTGCCGGTTCGTGACCGCTCCCACCACCCGAGACGAGTCCAACTTTCCCAGACTTCGCTCCGTCGGCACGGCAGATGACATTCACGCCATCAACGCGACCATACACTTCAGGATGGGCGTGGACCATTCCTTCTACCATTTGCGATACGAGTTCACTTGGTTCACCGATTAGCTTCTTCACACGAGATCACTCCTTTTTTGAATTGAAAACTACCAATTTCAATTTTCCACTCTTTCGTTCGAACTAAACAAAAAAACCGACGAATCATTCGTCGGTTTCGTGTCATGCATATTCGAGTAAAGCGCCAGTCTCAGAGTCGACTGTGAACTCATATGTTTTTTCTTCATCGTTCTCAAGAACCGAGATGCCACCTTTGTAGACGTCGTATTCACGACCATCATACGTGTAAATCTCCGGTGATGCTGAAATCCATGCCCCTTGGACATGACCTTTTGCTGAGAAAGCACGTTTTGTGTACTCCAACGCGTTTTCTGCAGATAAGCTACGTTCATCTAAAGCTTTTTTCGTCATAAGTGCGGCAATGACGGCAACCCCGATTCCAATAAACCAATACCTTTTTTTCATATGACTACCTCCCCTTGAACTATGGCTATCATGTACATCGTACCAAAACCTGTACCCGAATGGAATGAAAAGCATTCGCATCCTATCAAATCTTTTGTATATAATGAGACAAGAACGACTAGGGAAGGATGATGAAAGATGGATCAGAAGACAAGAGATTTATTCAAGACGTTAACAGAACTACCGGGTGCTCCGGGGTTTGAGTCAGAGGTGCGTCAGTTCGTACGCGAACGCATCGAACCCCATTCAGACGATATTGTCACAGATGGAATTGGATCAATTTTCGGGAAACGTGTGGGGGATGAGTCGGGACCGAAAGTGATGGTAGCCGGACATATGGATGAGGTTGCCTTTATGGTGACACGGATCACCGAGAACGGCATGCTTTACATACAACCACTCGGTGGCTGGTGGAGCCAGGTGCTTATGGCGCAACGCTTCGACATCATCACGTCGAACGGTAAAATTCCGGGTGTCGTCGCTTCGACACCGCCTCACTTGCTAGGACCTGATGCGATGAGTAAACCGATGGACATCAAACAGATGTTCATCGATATCGGCGCCGATTCAAAAGAAGAGGCAGAGTCATGGGGGGTACGTCCAGGTGTACCAGCTGTCCCGTCGAGCGCATTCACTCCGCTTCACCATCCGAAAAAGATTATGGCCAAAGCATGGGATAACCGTTATGGCGTCGGTCTTGCTGTCGAATTGTTGGAGGAAACGACAAAAGCAGATCACCCGAACATTCTCTTCTCGGGTGCCACGGTACAAGAAGAAGTCGGATTGCGCGGCGCACAGACGGCATCTGAATTGATTCAACCGGATGTGGCGCTCGTACTTGATGCTTCACCGGCGAACGATGCCTCTGGAAGTAAAACAGAGTTCGGACAGCTCGGTGAGGGTGCCTTGATTCGCATTTTGGACCGTGTCATGGTCATGTCACCAGAAATGCGTGATTTCTTGCTCGACACGGCTTCAGACGAAAACATTAAAACCCAGTATTTCGTCTCACCAGGCGGTACCGATGCGGGGCGCGTTCACATGAGCGGAGAAGGGGTCCCGACAGCCGTGATTGGTGTCGCATCAAGATACATTCATACGCATGCATCCATTCTTCACACGGATGACTACGATGCAGCAAAAGCGTTACTCAAAGCGTTGGTCAAACGACTGGATCGTTCGACACTTGAAACACTTCGTCCGTCACGTTGATTTACTTCGTCCGTCCACTCATTTCATGGGTGGACGGTTTTTTATGGTTTTTCTTGCTATTTCGAAAAAACACCTTATACTGATAGAAGTGTTTATACAATTTGTTTACTTGTGACAAGACACTTGTTTGAGTGTAAGGAGGATATACGGTGTTCAAGAAAAAAGGAATCTCACTTAGTCCGTCAATCTATTTTGTGACGGCACTAAGTTATATGGCACTTGGTTTGTTTAGTACATTAATTATTGGTCTGATCATGAAGACGATTGGTGGGCAACTCGATCATACAGTTCTTTCAGGAATGAGTGGAACATTGATTCAAATCGGAGAAGTAGCGATGAGTTTGACGGGTCCTGCCATCGGGATTGCCATCGCCTATGCGTTAGAGGCGCCACCGCTCATTTTATTTTCGGCGCTCGTTGTCGGGGCGTTCGGTTATGAATTCGGACCGGCAGGAAGCTATGTCGCGACGATTCTTGCCGTCGAAGTGTCAAAGCTTGTCTCTAAATCGACAAAACTTGATATTTTAGTGACGCCGTTCACAACGATTGCAGTCGGTTATTTCACCGCGACATATATCGGTAAATATGTCGGATTGTTCATGACGCAACTTGGTAGTTGGATTGAATGGGGCACGGAACAACAACCTTTATTCATGGGTGTGGTCGTTGCGACGTTGATGGGACTCGCATTAACTGCACCGATTTCAAGTGCTGCCATTGCACTCATGCTCGGTTTGGACGGGATTGCAGCAGGAGCCGCAACTGTCGGATGTGCCGCGCAGATGATTGGTTTTGCCATTACGAGTTATCGGGATAATGGGGTCGGTGGAGCGATTGCTCAAGGAATTGGAACATCGATGCTTCAGGTTGGAAACATCGTGAAAAACCCTTGGATTCTCTTACCTCCAACATTAGCAGGAGCGGTTCTAGCGCCGATAGCAACATTACTTTTTGAATTGGAAAGTGTCGCTGCAGGTGCCGGCATGGGAACGAGCGGACTTGTCGGTCCAATCGTCATGCTTGAGACGATGGGCTTTAGCTGGTATACGCTTATGATTGTCCTCGGTTTCTTAATCATCGGGCCAGCCTTACTCAGTTATGCGGTCTATGAAGTGTTGAGAAGGACTGGACGGATTCAACCGAATGATTTGAAAATTGACTACTAAAAAAGGCGACGTTCCTCGAAACGTCGCTTTTTTTCATCCAATTCCAAACCACATTTTAACGGACTCAACCGTCTCACGCGGAACGCGGAAACTGACGAGAAAGAGCATCAAAACAAGCACATAGATGGGAAGTAAAAAACGTTTTCGCACGATTGGTAAATAACGTGCCAGTTTCTTGAACCATTTTTCAAGAACATAAATGACAGCGAATCCGACAACGAGCCAAATCAAGATTTCTAATCTGGATTTGTCGGTATCAATAAATAAATAGCCGTATCGAATAATGGCGAGCATACCGAAAACGCCGACCATTTGTTCGAACGGGTGCTTCATATCGGGATTTAAAGTTTCACGCGTTAATTTCATTTAATCTCACCTGTTTCAACTAGTTTCGGTTTTGATTATAACAAACAGCAGAACAGAATGTGTGACTAGACTTATGCTATTATAAGTGAGGAAAAAACGAACAGGAGTGGTAATCATGAAACAACTATCAACAATGGAAGAATATACAGTAGCGAAAGATGCGAAAAGTGTCTTCATGTTTTCAGCGGCATGGTGTGGGGATTGCCGATTCCTTGACCCGTTCATGCCAGAAATCGAAGAGAAATTTAAAGAATGGACGTTTTATCATGTCGACCGTGATGAGTTCATGGATCTTGCACAAGAACTTGATATTTTCGGGATTCCAAGTTTTGTGGCGTTTCATGATGGCAAAGAAGTCGATCGTTATGTTGGTCGGGAACGCAAAACGCCGGAGCAGGTCGAAGCATTTTTGAATGGACTCGGGTGACCCTTTATGGAACGGAATGAGTTAAGACGTTATCTAGAATCGAGCTTCAATGAGGATTATCGCACGTCCTATGACCGCGAAAATGAAGTCATGCGCATCGAACGTAAGTCTGACCGTTTTGGGGTGAACATTCGACTTGCACCGATTGTCGCAAAAGCGAAAACTCGTGGGAAAGTGGCTGTCGATGAAGTGATTGAGTATATTGAATCTGCCATGAAGGCGGATGATCAAATCTCCCTTGAAGGAAATAGTGCGTCCATCTATCCTGTCATACGCTCGAATTCATTTTCGAAGACGACAAAAAATGGGGAATCGCTCGTATTTACACCTCATACAGCTGAAACGGCAATATTCTATGCGCTAGATCGCGGGAACGGTTATCGATTGATTGAAGAACGACATTTGTCTGAAGAGTTCAGTCTTGAACGTGTCGACCACATCGCTCGTGAGAATGTAAAAAAACTTCCGACGGAAATGAAACAAGATGAGGTGGCAGGGAATCCGTTCTACTTTTTATCTGCCCGAGATGGATATGAAGCATCGCGTATTTTAAATGATGAATTTCTGCGGATGATGGAGCGGCGCGTCGAAGGAGATATGCTCGTCGGAGTCCCGCATCAAGATGTGATGATTATTGCGGATGTACGAAACGATCAAGGGTATGATGCGATGCAACAATTGATGTTTGATTTCTTTACGAATGGTCGTGTCCCTGTGACTGCACTCGCCTTTCACTATGAGGCAGGGCATCTTGAACCGATTTTTATTGTCGGAAAAAAGACCCCGCCATCGAACACATAATCTGATAAAATAAGTGAGATGAGTTTGAAAGAAGGGACGTAGGAACGTATGCAAATGAATGTGTTTTATAACCGAGAAGGAATCGGTGATGTGCTCATGGTGTTATTGAAAGAGGGAGAACGTCACCATCAGACTGTAGAACGGACAGGTGATATCGCCGTCGTCAAATCTGCAGATGGAGAAGTGAACGGGTATAACTTGTTCCAGGCGAGTCAATATGTGGACGTTACGGGTTGGAACGGTCCTGTTGACTTGACGGTCGAATTGGTTGAACAGCTGCGAATCATCTTGAAGGACAATGGCATTGAAGAGGATTTCTCTTGGGTTGATGTGTCACCGAAATTTGTTGTCGGCTATGTTGAACAGGCTGTGAAGCATCCAGACGCTGACAAATTATCCGTTTGCCAAGTCCAAATTGACCAAGGCACTGTACAGATTGTTTGTGGTGCACCAAACGTTGCGACAGGTCAAAAGGTTGTTGTTGCGAAGCCTGGTGCGGTCATGTCGACAGGGTTAATCATTCGCCCATCTGCACTTCGTGGTGAACCTTCACACGGAATGATCTGTTCTGCCCGTGAATTAAACCTTCCAAATGCCCCACAAGAAAAAGGGATTTTAGTTTTAGATGACGAATATGAAGTAGGTACAGCATTTGAAATCGGTCGCTAATTTCGACCGATTTTTTGTTAAATAAGGATTGAGTGAAAAAGCGAGGAATCAAGTATGGATGCATATGAACGTTCACTGAAACAACAAGCAGAGCGAATCAAACGGGAATTATCGAGAGAAGGGCAGACGGTATCCCCTCCACCGAAAGCAGATGTCCCCAATGAATTTATACCGTCAGATGTCCCGTCACCGATCTATGGATATGCTCGTCCGAAACCAAAGATTGTGCTTCCTGTCGAACACTCTCCGGAGACGAGAGAAGCATATGATTCAGAGCAGAAGGCAGAGAACGAAACCGTTGAGGAATTGATGCAAGAAGAACCAACGATTGAACACTCGTCTCTCCATGAACAAAACGAAGCGCCTCTTGAAAAGATTTCCACGGAAATGACATCCGAAAAGAAATCATTATTAGGCGAGGTCTCAATTTTAGATGACGGTTTCTCATCCGTCTTTATGCAGTCGACGGACTTGTCCCATTCAAAAAAAGAATCGGTCGTGGATGTGGATGATGCAGCTGCACCAGAAGAAACGTTAGATGTAAACGCACCCCCGGAGCAAATCGGACCATCGGTTGAGCAGATTGCAGAAAGATTACAAACACCATCTGAGCAACAGACGTTACCGCCGGACACAGAGTTGACACCGGCAGTACAAGTCTCTTACAAAGCGGATCAACCGCCTTTAAACGTGATGATGACGCCGAAAGATCGAATGGCGATGTACCGTAGCCGACGACTTGCACAAAAAAACAATAATCTGTAATAGCACGACTCCAAGAGTTTTGCTATAATGACAAAGGTTTGTCGCATTTTGACGAGCCGCAATGAATTAGGGGGGCTATTTACAGATGAACCGTTATCACTTCGTCGGAATTAAAGGAACGGGCATGAGTCCTTTAGCTCAAATTTTATTTGATATGAACAATGAGGTCCGTGGGTCGGACGTTGAAAAAGCATTTTTTACTGAAGAAGCATTAAACCGAAAAGGGATTGAAATTTTGCCGTTTGATCCTGACAATATTTCTGAAGACCAAATCGTCGTACAAGGAAACGCGTTCAGCGACGACCATCCAGAAATCGTGCGCGCACGTGAACTCGGCTTGACGATTTATAAGTATTACGAGTTTTTAGGTGAGCTCGCAAACCATTATACGAGTGTCGCCATTACGGGGTCACATGGGAAAACATCAACAACAGGCTTGCTTGCCCACGTCATGCGTGGAATCGAGCCGACATCATTCTTGATTGGTGATGGAACGGGTGAGGGAGTTGCCGATTCGAAGAACTTCGTCTTTGAGGCCTGTGAATATAAGCGTCACTTCTTATATTATCGTCCTGATTATGCCATCATGACGAACATCGACTTCGATCATTCGGATTACTTCTCTGGTTTAGATGATGTCATCGATGCATTCCAAGAAATGGCCAAGCAAGTGAAAAAAGGGATCATTGCTTGTGGCGATGACGAGAATCTTCAACAAATCCAAGCCAATGTGCCGCTCGTTTATTACGGGTTTGGAACACATAATGATTTCCGTGCTGAAAACGTCACATCAACAGAAAATGGAACAACATTTGATGTCTTTTTACGCGATGATTTCTACGGAACATTCCGCATTCCTGGATATGGAGACCACAGTGTATTAAACGCACTCGCTGTGATCGCGACATGTGACTATGAAAACTTGCCAAAAGAATTGGTTAAAGAACGATTGGAAACATTTGATGGTGTGAAACGTCGCTTTAGTGAATCGACACTAAACAATCAAGTACTCGTTGACGATTACGCACACCATCCGCGTGAAATTAGTGCGACAGTTGAGGCGGCTCGTAAAAAGTATGGGGAGCGGGAAGTCGTGGCGATTTTCCAACCGCATACGTACACACGTTTGAAATCATTCATGGACGACTTTGCGACGGCATTGGCCGAAGCAGATACAGTCTATTTATGTGACATTTTCGGTTCGGCACGTGAACAAGAAGGGACGGTCACGATTGAGGACCTTCAGTCACGAATCGAAGGCGCGCATATTTTGAAACGTGGTGGCACGAGCGTCTTACGCAATCATGACAAGGCGGTACTCTTGTTCATGGGTGCAGGTGACATCCAAACGTATCAACGCGAATATGAAGAAATCGTAAAACTTGAAGCATAAGATGGAGGAGGGACGAATGTCTCTCCTTTTTTATGTTTAGCCAACGAAAATCTCGGTAATAGTAGTATCGATGAATAAGACAAAGGAGATGTTAGGAATGGCTAGTCAAGGTGCACTCAATACGTTAAACAAGGAAGTCGCGAACTATGGACTGTTATTTGTGAAGCTCCATAATTACCATTGGTATATCAATGGTCCTCACTTCTTTACGTATCACGAGAAACTCGAAGAGCTTTATAACTTAGTGGCAGAACTCTACGATGACGTTGCAGAAAGACTTCTCATGAACGATGGAGAACCGTTTGCGACGATGAAAGAGTATTTAGAACACTCAACACTAAAAGAAGGCGATCGTCACGAAGAAACCGAACAGATGATCAAAGATATCATCAGTGACTTCAAACAAATCCGTCAAGAGATGCAGGATGCGATGGAAAAATTTGAAGATGGAGACGAAGCGATTGAAGATACGTTCGTATCTCACATCGAACGACTCGAAAAAGAGATTTGGATGATGTCTGCTGCACTCGGCAAAAAACCTAAACTTTAACATAAAAATGGTGCGTCTCGCGTAGACGCACCATTTTACTTATTTCAAATTTTCTGGGTTGAGCGGGAGTAAGGAATCGATGACGAATCGTCCGTCTTTTCGAATCAATACATCGTCGAACCAGATTTCACCACCGCCGTAATCCGGACGCTGAATGTTGACGAGGTCCCAGTGAACTGACGAATTATTGCCGTTATACGCATCGTCATACGCTTGACCAGGTGTGAAATGGAAGCTTCCATCAATTTTTTCATCGAAGAGAATGTCTTTCATCGGATGTTGAATATACGGGTTGACACCGATAGCGAATTCACCGACGTAGCGAGCCCCTTCATCTGTGTTGAACACTTCATTGATACGTTCTGTATCATTGGCCGTCGCGTCCACGATTTTGCCGTCTTTGAATGTCAACTTCACGTTCTCGAACGTGAAGCCTTGGTATGGAGATGGCGTGTTATATGTGATGACGCCATTGACCGAATCTTTGACCGGCGCCGTGAACACTTCACCGTCTGGAATGTTCATTTGACCAGAGCATTTGATTGCCGGGATATCTTTTATGGAGAACGAGAGGTCCGTTCCTGGTCCTTTTAACGTGACACGGTCCGTCTTGTTCATCAATTCGACCAATCCGTCCATCGCACGGTCCATTTTTCCGTAATCGAGTGTACATACGTTGAAGTAGAAGTCTTCGAACGCTTCTGTTGATTTTCCTGCGAGTTGTGCCATCGATGGGGATGGGTAGCGGAGGACGACCCACTTCGTCCCTTTCACGCGGTCTTCCGTGTGCATTTTACCGAGCGTAGCACCGACGAGTTTTTGTTGCTCACTCGGCACGTCAGAGAGTTCATTGATGTTATCGCCGGCACGTAAACCGATGTATGCATCCATGGCTTGCATCTGTTTCCGTTCGATGTCAGCCATGAGTTCAAGTTGTTCGTGACTGGCACCCGTATATAATTTACGTAAGATACGGCTCTCTTTCAACAAGACGAATGGGTGTCCGCCCGCCTCATATGCTTTTTCGACGAGTGCCTCGACAAGCGATTCCTCTACGCCAAAATTCTCAATCAGTACTTTTTCCCCCGGTTGTAACTTGACGGAATAATTGATTAAACCGTCTGCTAATTGTGTAATTCTTGGATCTCTCACACGATCACCCCTAATTATTTTTATGAATTTCTATTTTAGTGTAATCGAAAACATAAAAACGGGTAAAGGAATAATCAGACCGAATGGCGAAAACGGTTGTAGCAAATCTTTTCAGTCATAATGGTGCTATAATGAAACGAGAAACGATTGAATAGGAGGAATGGATTGAATGGAGATCACACTAGGAGGCATCGCGGGCCTGATTGCGGCCCTCGCGTTTGTCGTACTCGTCATCTTCTTGGCACGTGTCTTATCGAATGTAAACCGTACACTCGGTAGCGTCGCCAATACGACCGAAAATTTAGAACGCCAGCTCGACGGAATCACGATGGAAGTGACGGCGCTCTTACATAAGACGAACCGTCTCGTCGACAACGTGGAAGAAAAAACAGAATTGCTCGCACCTGTTGCGCATGCGCTCGATGAACTAGGTACATCACTGAACGAGGTAACCGAATCAGTCCGTACCGTCTCAACTTCTGTCCACTCGGCAGCGGATGAAAACAAAGAGCAGATTGCACAAGCCGTGCGTTGGGGGTCTGTGGCAGTCGAATTGTTCAAGAAGAACAAACCAGAGTCTTCTACAACAAAAGAACGTCCACGTCGTCGCACACGACGCGAAAAGAAAGAGGAAACACCTGTATCACCTGACTTGATTCAAACGGACGATACGATTAAATAAGGAAACTACGGGGAGGAACTCACACATGACAGACCAAAAGCAACCAACAGAACAGAATCAATCAAGTAGCGGATTTTTGACGGGGGTCATCCTCGGAGGGATTGTCGGAGCAGCGGTTGCTCTCTTAACATCACCGAAAAGCGGACGAGAAGTGCGGACGTACCTTGACGAAAAGACATCTACATCGCGTGAGCGCTTGACTGTCAAATCGAAAGAGATGCGTGAGAAAGCAGAGCCGGTCGTTGGGGAATGGATTAAAGTAGCGAGCGATAAGGCGGCACCTGTCCTCAATATCGTGAAAGATAAGGCGCGTGAGGCAGCCGAGTTAAAGCAACAAATCGATGAGGACGACCTTTCGATTGAAGAGGCGATGGAGAAAGCAGATCAACTCGTCGCGGAAGCGGAATCTGAAGTGAAAGAACAGATGGACCGCGCGGCCGAAAAAGAGACGCCGGACTCATCACTTGAATCTGAGTCGGACGATTCACTCGAAGCACCTATCAATGAGATGCTCGATGATGAGTCAAAAGAAGAACTCAATGATTTGAAGAAAGACCTTAAAAAGGAAGAATAATGTAAAAGGACCGTGAACTGAACCCTGAATGATCGTCACTTGATAAAAAGTGCTCATTCAGGGTTTTTGAATGTGATCGAATCGATATAATGAATCTATTTATTCAGACGAGAGTTTCGAAACGTAAATCACTCCACTATGAAACACGAAATTAAAGACTAATCAGTATTGGCGAAATTGAGAAAGATAGAAAATGAATCGTGAGAAAAGTGTATAAAGACGGTTATAATATTTTTTTGTTTGCAGGAGGATAGATGATTATTGAAATAGACGGTTATTATAAGCAATCTTTCCTAAGGGGAAATGAATGTACTTTAAGTGAACTCAAAGAAATCTATGAAGCAATTTTAGGAGTTACAGATTCTGCTTCTGAAGTAAGTTCAATATTATGTAATAATTATAATTTTAAAGCAATCTCTATAAATGAAGTTGTGAATGTACGATACGTAATTGATACAGACACACAAATTGTCTATGAACCATCAAAATAAAATTTCATATTTGTAGTTTGATGGTAGATAAAATTATTAGATGTCTAGATAGCTATCACAACACACACGCTATTCGAGGCATTCGTTATTAAATTTCCCTAAATTAGGTTTCAGTTCAGAACGCGTTCGGTCCTTTTTTGGTGATTTTGTGACGTAGAAGGTTTCCTTATGACAAAGCGCACAAAGTTCGATATAATTAGGTTTCTGGAAAGAACGGCTTAAGAATGTGAGGGAAACGAATGAGTCCACAAGATCAATTGAATCGATTACGTCGAGAAATGGATGAATTGAACCATGAAATGCTCGACTTGCTAAGTCGGCGTGGTGCACTTGCCGTCGAAATTGGAAAAATCAAACGTCTTCAAGGCGTCGAACGATACGACCCGGTCCGAGAACGAGAGATGCTCGATTTCATCGCAGCTTCGAATCAAGGACCGTTCGAAACGTCACGTCTTCAACATATTTTTAAAGAAGTATTTAAAGCGTCTGCTGAACTACAAGGCGAAGACCGGGATAAGACGTTACTCGTTTCGCGTAAACGTCAACCGGAAGATACGTTGGTCCATGTGAAGGACGTGACGATTGGGAATGGACGTCCGCAGCTGATTGCGGGGCCATGTGCCGTCGAATCGTTCGAACAAGTGAACGCGGTCGCAGAGAAGCTCGCGTTGTCTGGAGTGAAAGTGATGCGAGGCGGGGCATACAAACCACGTACATCGCCGTATGACTTCCAAGGCTTAGGTTTTGAAGGGTTGAAAATGCTGAAGGCAGCAGCGGACCGTCATGATTTACGAGTCATCACGGAAATCATGACACCAGGAGCAGTCGAGTCGGCCTTGCCATATGTCGATATCATTCAAGTTGGTGCCCGGAATATGCAAAACTTTGATTTGTTGAAAGAAGTCGGTAAGACAGACAAACCGGTCTTGTTGAAGCGTGGATTATCCGCTACAATCGAAGAGTTCATTTATGCGGCAGAGTACATTATGGCGAGTGGGAACAGCCAAGTCATCTTGTGCGAGCGAGGGATTCGGACGTATGAGCGTGCGACACGCAATACGTTAGACATCACGGCAGTGCCGATTTTGAAACAAGAGACGCATTTACCGGTTATGGTAGACGTCACCCATTCGACAGGTCGTCGTGACTTGTTGTTACCGGCTGCAAAAGCAGCGCTTGCCATCGGGGCAGACGGTGTCATGGTCGAAGTACACCCGAATCCTGCCATTGCATTATCGGATGCGCAACAACAATTGGATTTCGATCAATTCGATCAATTTGTGGAAGGACTGACGGTCCAGTTTCCCCAACTTGATTTGGTGAAAAAGTAAGCTTTCCAAATGGAAACGTTTTATATCGCATGAAGACAGGGTAAATGGATGACAGATACCTGTCTTCCTTTTTTAAGACGTTTTATGAAAACTTTTTGAAAATCAGGACTTGTAGGAGGAGTAGTTTATGAATAGTAACAACGTAACGATTTACGATGTCGCACGAGAAGCCGGGGTGTCCATGGCAACCGTCTCTCGTGTCGTCAACGGAAACCCGAACGTCAAACCGACAACACGCAAGAAAGTACAAGATGCGATTGACCGTCTCGGTTATCGTCCGAACGCCGTCGCGCGTGGGCTAGCAAGTAAGAAAACGACGACGGTCGGTGTCATCGTACCGGACATCTCAAATATTTTCTTCGCCGATTTGGCACGAGGCATTGAAGATGTGGCGACGATGTACAAATACAACATCATCCTTGGAAACTCGGATTCAAGTCGTGACAAGGAAGTCCATTTACTAAACACACTTTTAGGGAAACAAGTGGATGGCATCATCTTCATGGGTGGACGTTTGCATGAAGATCTCGTCGAAGAGTTCAAAAAATCACCGGTTCCAATCGTTCTCGCAGCGACATTGAACCAAGGATATGACCTCCCGGCCGTCAACATCGATTATGAGCAAGCGGCATATGACGCGACTCAGATGTTGATCAACCACGGACATGACCGTGTTGGATTCATCACTGGTCCACTCGAGCAACAGATCAATGGCGAGAAGAAATTCGCAGGATACCGCCGCGCGCTTGAAGATGCAGGTCTTCCATTCCATGATAACGATATGATTCTTGGGAATTACACATACGCATCAGGCCTTGAAGCCATGCAAAAAATGTTGCAACGAGATGATTGCCCGAAAGCAATCTTTGCGGGGACGGATGAGATGGCACTCGGTGTCATCCACGCGATCCAAGATGCAGGTTACTCGGTTCCAAACGACTTTGAAGTCGTCGGTCACGATAACACGCGTCTCGCGACGATGATTCGTCCGAAGTTGACGACGGTCGTTCAACCGATGTACGATATCGGAGCCGTCGCGATGCGACTCTTGACAAAAATCTTGAACGCAGAAGAAATCGAAGAGAAAAACGTCGTGCTTCCTCACCGAATCGAGCGTCGTGATTCGCTTCGCCAAGACTAAGCAAAAGCCTCCACATTCATCAAATCATTTGATGGATGCGGAGGCTTCTTTTTATAGATAAATCGATTTTCGGTCATTTGAGATGAATGGCCAAAACGCTCGTTTGGTGACTTCCCAATTCTTTTCATCAATTTGTTGCCGTCTCGGGATGTGGTCGAACGTATAAAGGGAATCGTCCCACCGTGTGGGTAACGGTTGACCAGCGATACCGGACCATTGTTCAATCCACTCGATTGGGATCTCTCCTGTATACGGTTCCTCACGCGTCAATCCGGCCCACACTTGAGCCCAAGCGCGTGGCACGGCACGATACCAGTCATACCCGCCACCACCAAGGGCGACGAGACGGCCGTCTGTATATTCATCGGCCAGGCGTGAGGCAATCTGCGGGATTTGTTCGAACGTCCGTATCGTTGATGCCAAATGGGTAAGTGGATCAAACACATGGGCATCCGCACCGTTCTGAGTCAAAATGATATCGGGTTTGAACCATTCGCATGCCTCACGTAAGACGGTCTCGTAGCACGTCAAGAATGAATCGTCTTGAGTGAACGCATCGACCGGGACGTTCCAACTATAACCGTATCCTTTCCCATTGCCACGCTCCGTCACTGTTCCGGTACCAGGAAAGAGATAACGACCGGTCTCGTGAATGGATAATGTCATGACGTCATCATCGTCATAGAAGAGCCACTGAACGCCGTCCCCATGGTGTGCATCCGTATCCACATAGAGGACACGCGACCCATATTGCTTTCTCACATGAGCGATCGCAACAGCGGCATCATTATATACACAAAATCCTGATGCTTTACGCCGCATGCCGTGGTGTAACCCTCCTCCGACATGAAAGGCGCGCTCCGCTTTCCCGCTTGCCACGAGATCGAGTGCATGAATCGTCCCTCCAACGAGACGTGCCGCTCCTTCATGAATCGTCGGAAAGATGGGTGTGTCTTCCGTACCGAGACCAAATTTATTGGCTTTTAATGTAGATAGCTCACCTGCCGCCGCCGCTTGGACGGCTTCGATGTAATCGAGATCGTGAACGAGCGCTAACTCCTCAACCGAGGCGAGTGGAGGAGATACACATTCCGATTTGGAAAGTTTTCCGGCTGCGATCAATAGAGATGTCGTCAATTCAAGTCGCAATGGATTGAAGGGATGGTCCTCGTGAAAACGATAGGACGTCTCATCTTCACCAAATATGTAGACTGGTCTCATTGTGACATCTCCGGTCCGAGTACCTCATATCCTTCTCGCTTGAGTCGTTCGATAATCCGTAATGGATTCATCGTCTGGACGCGGAAGGAGATAATCCGTTTGTAGGGGTCACTCGTCGGATGAACGAAGACGTTAATGATGTTGATATTGGTTTTGGCGAGGAGCCGAGTCACTTTTTCGAGTGTCCCCGTCGTATTCTCAACTAAGATCTCGATTTGTGAGCTCGGCTCGAGTGCACCCGTCAATTGGACAAAGTATCGCAATAAATCCGTTTCGGTCAACACGCCAACGAGCTTGCCTTGTTCGACGATCGGGAGACAGGTCAGTCGGTTTTCATAAAATAATGCTGCCGCGTCCTCGAAGAAATCAAAAGGGTGTGCCGTCGGAACTTCGGGACGCATAATACTCGATATAGGGTTTTGGAAATCGGCATTTTCACTCTCGGGATGAAAGACACTCGTTGCACCGCTCATCTCAAATTGCCCGACAATCCCAACGACTTGTCGAGCGGGGTTTGTCACGATTAAATGTCTGACACGATGTTCTCGCATGAGTTTAGCTGCGTGAGCGATTGTATTGGTCGGTTGAATCGTCACGACATGTCGATTCATCATCTGTTCGATTAACATATCATTTCCTCCTCAATCGTACATGAATCGTCGGCGGAGCCGAAGCGAGTCAAAATGATCAACTGTTTCTTGGCGCACGTTTTTGCCGATGCGAGCCATCAAACAGTTGGCAGGGTGAGAGGCGATTTCTGGATCGTCTGTCGGGAAGAAGACAAGTCCACCATGATTCATCATCTTCTCCATGACTTTGCGATAATCCCAAATCGAGAGTCCACTGCCCTTCAAATCCCAGTGCCAATAATATTCGGTCGTTAAAATCAAAAAGTCATCCATATGTGGGTCCATCATCGACACTTCAAGCAATTGTTTCCCGATGCGTTGCCCTCGGAAGCGGGGACTTACCTCGATTGCCCCAAGTTCAAGGATGTATGGGTCGTTTCCTTCACTCCAACGCTCATATGGGTCAGGATAGAGGAAGGTCACGTAACCGATCACGAGATCATCCTGTCTGGCGACGATGATTCTTCCTTCTTTCAACCCAGCAATATCGACGAGTGCCTCGTGCTGATCTTCCGGTTCACGAAATGCGGTCAATCCTTCATCAAGACGATACGTCTGCAAGACGTCAGGCGCAATCGGACCGTCAATCGTGACGTCACCTTGTGAGGTCTGCCACACTTTTAAATGATATTGTTTTTCCATAGGGTCACCACCTTTTCCAACTCTTATTATAGCGCTTTCATTGGATTAGTTTCATGTGCTTTTGATGAAACTGGAAATTCATTGATTTGTCATAATTTTAACACTATACTGAAAGTGGTTATACCAATCTTTACAGGGGAGGCGAATCTTTAACGATGGAAAAATTGAAAGCGTTAACAGGGGAGCATCAATTAGCGTCGTATGAAGAGGCTTGTCAGTCGTTTGAATGGACACAAGCAGAAGCTTTATTTTCTTGGAACTTGACGGGGAAGGTCAATTTGGCATACGAAGCAATCGATCGTCATGCAGAAAGTGAATTGGCGACGAAAGTGGCATTGCTTTATTTCGATGGGGATCGGGAAGAGCGATACACGTATGCGGATATGAAGAAAGAGAGTAATCGTTCTGGTAATGTTCTGAAGTCGATTGGTGTAGAGAAAGGCGACCGTGTCTTTATCTTTATGCCACGTCAACCAGAACTTTATTTTATTTTACTCGGAGCGATCAAGCTAGGTGCCATCGTCGGTCCACTTTTTGAAGCCTTCATGGAACAAGCCGTACATGATCGACTCCTTGATTCTGAGGCGAAAGTGATTGTGACGACGAGAGAATTATTGCCACGAGTCCCGGTCGATCAATTGCCACACCTCGAAACCATCTTACTCGTTGGCGATGATATCGAGGAATCCGGCAAAGTGATCGATTACCGGAAGTTGGCAAGTGAAGCGACGACAGATCTCGAATTGACTTGGGTCGACCGTGAAGACGGTCTAATCTTACACTATACATCGGGTTCAACAGGAAAACCAAAAGGGGTTCTCCATGTCCATAATGCGATGATTCAACATATGATGACCGGCAAGTGGGTACTCGATTTGCAACCGAATGATATTTATTGGTGTACGGCCGACCCGGGATGGGTGACGGGAACGAGCTATGGTATTTTTGCACCGTTCTTAAACGGCGCGACAAACGTCATCGTCGGGGGACGATTTAATCCGGAATTTTGGTACTCGGTCATCGAACGATTTGGCGTAACAGTCTGGTATAGTGCGCCGACGGCATTCCGCATGCTCATGGGTGCAGGCGACGAAGCGTTTGAAAAATATAATTTGTCCTCCTTACGCCATATTCTATCTGTCGGGGAGCCGTTGAACCCTGAAGTCATCCGCTGGGGACATGAGGCGTTCAACCTCCGGATTCACGATACGTGGTGGATGACAGAAACAGGGGCCATGATGATTTGTAACTATCCGACGATGGATATTAAACCTGGGTCGATGGGGAAACCGATTCCTGGTTGTGAGGCAGCCATCTTGGATGATCAAGGTCGACCACTTCCCCCGCACCGGATGGGGAACTTGGCACTGAAGACACCATGGCCATCGATGATGCGTAAGATTTGGAAGAACGATACGAAGTATGAGAGTTACTTCTGGGGAGATTGGTACGTGTCAGGAGACTCTGCTTATATGGACGAAGACGGTTACTTCTGGTTCCAAGGACGTGTCGACGATGTCATCATGACAGCAGGCGAACGCGTCGGGCCATTTGAAGTCGAAAGTCGACTCGTCGAGCATCCTGCTGTTGCCGAGGCTGGCGTCATCGGAAAACCGGATCCGGTCCGAGGTGAAATCATTAAAGCATTCATTGCTCTTCGTAAAGGCTACGAACCGTCTGATGAGTTAAAACAAGAAATTCAACAGTTCGTCAAAGAAGGATTGGCAGCTCACGCGGCACCTCGAGAAATCGAGTTCAAGGACAAGCTTCCGAAGACGAGAAGTGGGAAAATTATGCGTCGCGTCTTGAAAGCTTGGGAGTTAAATCTTGAGACGGGCGATTTATCAACAATGGAAGACTGAGCAAAAAAGGTCGACACACGAGGTGTCGACCTTTTGCTTATTCATTATTGGAATCGGTAGAGTCGGCATTCGCCTCTTCGTCAGCCTTTTTCTTTGCCTCTTCGTCAGCTTTCTTCTTCGCTTCTTCCTCGGCTTTTTTCTTCGCTTCGGCTTCAGCTTTTTGTTTCGCTTCGGCTTCAGCTTTTTGTTTCGCTTCGGCTTCGGCTTTTTTCTTAGCGGCAGCATCGTCAGCAGCTTCTTGTTTTTTCGCTTCAGCGTCTTTCTTTGCTTCCTCGGCCTCTTTCTTCGCCTCTTCCTCTTTCTTCTTCTTCGCTTCCTCTTCTTTTTCTTTCTCTTCTACTTTCTTCTTCTCAGAGAATGTACCAGAGTCTTTGAAGTCTTTGGCAGAGACACTTGAAGGTTGAGCGAAGCGGGCGTTTACGCCTAAGGCTTCAGGATTATCCGCGTAAACGCGGTTCATCGTCTGTGACCAGATGCGTTGTGTTCGCTGGTAGTACCGACCGTATTCCCAACCGTCAAGCATCGAGACGAGTTGCGAATCATAACCGGACCAGACGGCGAGTGTGACGTTCGGGTTGGAACCGACCAAATACGAATCACGTTGATTGTTCGTTGTACCGGTTTTACCCATCCAGTCTCCAGGAACGTTGAGTAGTGATTTAGCATATGTCGCTGTACCTGACGTATAAACATCACGAAGCATATCAACGACAAGATAAGATGTTCGATCCGTATAAATACGTGTTTTCTTCGGTTTTGCTTCGTAAATCACTTCACCTTGATACTCGATTTGTTGAATAAAGTAAGGAGCGACATGTTCTCCGTAGTTGGCTAACATCGCATATGCTGCAGCTAAATCGATCGGTTTAACTTCTCCCGTACCGAGAGCCATCGCAGATGCATAACGGTTTCCTTCGGATACCGGAATCCCCATATCAACCAATTTCTGCGTATCAGCAGGTTTTTGGTTACGTTCTTCATAAATTTTAACGGCTGGAACGTTCAATGAAAGTTTGAGTGCATCACGGACCGTGACGGCTCCGCGATATGTCTTGCCTTCGTTTTGAACTTGTTTTTTCGGTTGTCCCGGACCCGTAAATTTATAATAGTATTCTTCGTCGATAATTTTAGTGGCAGGAGTAATCATACCGGCTTCAATCGCATTTGAATACACGAGAATCGGTTTTGCAGTCGAACCGATTTGACGTTCTGCCCAGAATGCACGGTTCAAATCATCGGTCTTGCCGTTAATGTAGCGACCACCGACGAATCCTAGCACTTTACCAGTCTTGTTTTCAATCATGACAGAAGAAGTCTGTTCAGGCAGGGTCCGATCCTCTTCTTCAACGTATTGATTCGGTCCGAAGTTCCCAGCATTTTTTGCAGGTTGTTGCATCGCTTCATGGATTTCTTTATCAAGCGTTAGTCGGATATTGAATCCACCTTGGCGTAACATGTTATGCGCTCGTTTTGCATACGTCGATCTGACGGTATCTTTTTCTTCAGAACTTAGATTGTTGTATTCAATCCCGTCCTGTTTCATCAGATAGTCAGTCACGATTTGACGAGCCTGTAGCTCTGCCTCATCGACAACGTACGGGTATTTATCACGAGGTTTTGTCTGTGTCTGCATGAAGTCTTGTGTGATGTCATAGTTATAGGCCGCATCATATTCTTCTTTTGTGATTTTTCCGGCAACATACATTCGGTTCAATACCGTCTTCATACGGTTGACAGCACCCGATACGTCCTCTTTAACGACCCCACCTTGATAATACGGTGTGTAGAAGAACGGGTTTTTCGGAATTCCTGCTAAGAATGCCGCTTGTGGCAACGTCAACTTTTCAGCTGAAGTATTGAATACGCCTCGTGCAGCAGCCTCGATCCCTGAAATGTTACGTCCCATCGAGTTACGACCGAACGATACGACATTCAAGTAAGCATTTAAAATTTCGTCTTTATTCATCGCTTTTTCAAGTCGAAGAGCTAGTAAAATTTCTTTTGCTTTCCGCTCGAACGACACTTCATTCGTTAGCATTTGGTTCTTGATCAATTGTTGCGTCAGGGTAGAACCACCAGTACGGTCTTCTGAACCGGTCGCTTCTTGTAAAATGGCACGTAATGTCGCTTTTGGAACGACTCCATCGTGTTCATAAAACTCGACGTCCTCTGTCGCAAGTAGCGCATCGACGACATATGGAGATACTTTTTCTACCGGTATTGGAATTCGCACTTCATCGGTCGTGTAGTTCCCGATTCGCTCTCCGCTCCCAAAGTAAATATTTGATGTCGATGTATACGTGTTGATTTGTGCAGTCATTGTATTATAGGCCGGGGTTGGCATATCTTTGACGAGGGATGCGAAATATCCGAAGCCGATTCCAGCACCTAAAAATCCAATGAGTACAACAGAAATGATAGTGAGGAGTAAAACGTTCCACGACACATCATATACAACGTTGGCATAGCGACGAACTTTCAATGACGTCGGATTGTTCCAAAAGTCTCGAATCTTCTGCAGCATGACAGCCTCCTTAAATATGGTGTAAAACTATTTTAGACAGTAATATATTCGATTATAGCACAATTCAACCTTCACCTTACCTTGAAACCGATGTCTTACGCAAGTTTCATTGTGGGAGTTGACAAGTGGAAAACGATGCTTATAAAATGAATAGCATAGTCAACGATATAATGACGCAATGAAGAAAGCGAAGTAGTCGGTGGGCCCCTTGTCCAGAAAGCTAGTGGTTGATGTGAACTAGCCAACGCCAAACGATGAATTACACTTTTAGAGCGTGCCTTTTGGCCGGTTCGAGACCGTTATCTCTCGCTCAAGCGGTCGCAAATTGCGACAAGTAGGGTGGTACCGCGGAATCTCCGTCCCTTCTCATATGAGAAGGGACGTTTTTTTATGTCAATTGAAGGAGTGGAACAGATGGAACTATTAAACGATTTAGAGTTTCGAGGGCTTGTCAACCAAATGACAGATGAAGAAGGACTAAAGGAACAACTGAAGCAACCGACGACGTTGTACACGGGATTTGACCCGACAGCAGACTCACTTCATATCGGGCACTTGCTCCCGATTTTAACGCTAAAACGTTTCCAACAGGCGGGCCATCAGGTCATCGCGCTTGTCGGTGGGGCGACAGGGATGATTGGAGACCCGTCTGGTCGTTCGGATGAACGTTCATTGAACACATTGGATACGGTCAAGCTCTTCTCCGATCGAATCAAAGATCAGTTGAGCCGATTCCTTCCACTTGAAGGGGAAAACCCGATCACGATTCGCAACAACTACGAATGGACAGAAGAGATGTCGATCATCGATTTCCTTCGCGACATCGGGAAGCACTTCCCAATCAGCTACATGCTTGCGAAAGATTCTGTCGATTCACGCATGGAGAATGGGATCTCGTACACAGAATTCTCATACATGTTGCTTCAATCTTACGACTTCTTGAAACTATACGAGACAGAGAAATGTCGTCTTCAAGTCGGTGGAAGTGACCAATGGGGGAACATCACGGCAGGTCTTGAATTGATTCGTCGCTTCGGTCATTCAGAAAAAGCGTTCGGACTCACGGTTCCGCTCGTCACAAAGTCTGACGGACAGAAGTTTGGGAAGACAGCGGGTGGTGCGGTTTGGTTAGATGCTGACAAGACGTCGCCATACGAGTTCTACCAGTTCTGGATCAACGTCGACGATGCGGATGTCATCAAGTTCATCAAATACTTCACGTTCATGACGCATGAAGAGATTGAAGCCCTTGCAGCAGAAGTGACGGAAGCACCTGAGAAGCGTGTGGCACAGCGCCGTCTCGCAGAAGAGATGACGAAGCTCGTTCATGGTGAAGCAGGACTTGAACAAGCAGAACGGATCACGAAAGCCTTCTTTAGTGGGGATTTAAAGTCACTTCAACCAGAAGACATGGAAGATGCGTTTAAAGGGATGCCGCAATTCGAACTTGACGGAGAGCGTAATCTTGTCGACCTCCTTGTCGAGGCTAAAATTTCACCATCGAAACGTCAGGCACGTGAAGACGTAACGAACGGTGCGATTTACTTGAACGGGGAACGTGAACAAGCGCTCGATAAAATGATTTCCCGCGAAGATACCCTCGGTGAATTCACGATCATTCGTCGTGGTAAGAAAAAATATTTCGTGATTCGTCACGTCTAATCATCACGTCTGTTCCTCATTTGTTGAGGAATGGACGTTTTTTTGTACATGACGTGCCACTTGGATTTGATAGAATGATGAGATAGGAGGGATGACGATGGAAATTGAAGAGTTTTTCGGCGACCAGTTCCATCAATGGCGCGAACACTTTCGATATTATGAAATGGCGATCACGGAACTCGAGAGTGACCTCGGGATTATCGATTTAGATTGGCAGACGAGACTTGGATATTCACCGATTGAACATGTGAAGACAAGAATGAAGACGTTACCTTCAATCGTACGTAAGATGAAACGGAAAGACTTACCATTAGAAGTTTCTGCACTTTGGGAACACGTACATGATGTGGCAGGAATTAGAATTGTCACGAGCTTCCGAGACGATATTTATGCCATATTACATCACTTAGAGACACGTGACGATTTAGATATCATTGAAATCAAAGACTATATCGAGCACCCGAAGCCGAGTGGATATCGTAGTTTACATCTTATTGTAAAAACGAAAGTCTATTTGGCCGAACGGATCATCTGGGTACCGGCTGAAATTCAAATCCGGACGCTTGCCATGGATTTTTGGGCGGCGACAGAGCATAAACTTCAATATAAATATCAGCATGATGTACCTGAGCCATCTAAGAAAGAGTTAATAGAGGCGGCACTTATGGCGGATGCCCTCGATACGCAAATGGGGCGTATCCGACAAGAGATTCTGAAGAAATAAAAAAATCCCCTTCGCGAAGAAGGGGATAAAAAGCATTAACGTGAGTAGTACTCGACGATGAGTTGCTCTTTGATTTGGTCGTTGAGTTCAGCGCGTTCTGGGAGACGTACGAATGTACCTTCGAGTTTCTCAGCGTCAAACGATACGAAGTCTTTTGTAGCTGGTGCTACTTCAAGAGCTTCAGCGATTGCTTTCACGTTTTTCGATTTTTCGCGAACTGCGATAACTTGACCTGGTTTTACGCGGTAAGACGCGATGTCTACGCGTGATCCGTCAACTGTGATGTGACCGTGGTTGACGAGTTGGCGTGCTCCACGACGTGTGCGAGCGAGGCCGAAACGGTAAACGAGGTTGTCAAGGCGTGATTCGAGCAAGAACATGAAGTTCTCACCGTGGATGCCAGGCATTTTACCAGCATCGTTGAAGATGCGGCGGAATTGCTTCTCGTTCACTCCGTACATGTGACGAAGTGCTTGCTTCGCTTGAAGCTGAAGACCGTATTCTGAGATTTTCTTACGACCATTTCCGTGTTGACCTGGTGCGTAAGGACGTTTTGCTAATTCTTTACCCGTTTCGCTAAGTGAAATTCCTAAGCGACGCGAGAGTTTCCAAGCTGGACCTGTGTAACGAGCCATGATTGGACTCCTCCTTGTTGTTCATGTATTTTGCACAAAAGAACAACGGTGTCAAAGACGAGTAACGCCCCTTTCAAGGTACAAGCACCTTCACTTGATAGCGAAGCTACGAGATGCCCCTCCGACTAAGTCGAGGCCCGAAAGGTGGATACGTTTGTCTATGACTGCTATCGTCATTTCATGCACAAAGATGAGTATACGATGAATCGAATTGCTTGTCAATCAAATATAGCGAAGTAATGTCTCGCAGAAACGCTCAAGACCTTGACGGTCGATTTCTGAGAATCGATCAAATTCAGGGCTGTCGATATCGAGCACACCGATCGTTTTCCCATCACGCACGAGAGGGATGACGATTTCAGAATTTGAAGCGGCATCACAAGCGATATGTCCTGGGAATTGATGTACATCAGCAACGAGCTGTGTTTCTTGTGTAGCCGCAGCGGTTCCACATACCCCTTTACCAAATGAGATATGAACACAAGCCGGTAGTCCTTGGAATGGTCCTAAAATCAGACTGTCTTCTGAATCAGACACGTAGAATCCGACCCAATTGATCCGGTCTAAAAATTGGTTGAGTAATGCGCTGGCGTTGGCAAGGTTCGCCACTGTATTTGTTTCGCCTTCTAGTAAAGCGGCAAGTTGCTTATTTAATAGTTCGTAACCGGCAGTCAAATCACCTGAGTACGATGTCGTTTGGAACATATGAATTTCCCTCCATCTTTCATGTTTTTAGAATTTAGCATTATGGTACACGCAAAATTCGGATTTGTCTTGCAAGAAAGTTCTGAAAAAATGAACAATCTCCACTGAAACCATTGGAAAACCTATGCAAATCGTTGGTTCTATAATATGATTAGGTATATCTATTCTTATAAAATACTTCTTTTTTTATATAAAGGTACATAAGTCCACGAAAGCGGCTTGGAGGTTGTGACAAAGATGGATTACGGAATTTATGGATTAATCATTGGAATCATCGTCGTCGTATTAGGCGGGATGTTGGGAAGTATGCTCATCCGAAGGAATTTTTACCAGAAAATAGACGACTTGGACATGAGGAAACAAAGTGTGCTTAGCGCAAGTATCCCCGTCGAGCTCCAGAAATTCAAACAGTGGCCGATGGAAGGGGAAACGAAAGAGAAGTTTGATCGATGGCATCAATCTTGGGATGAGTTGGTCAGCGTGCACGCGGGTCAAATTGATGAAGCGTTATACCGGGCTGAAGAAGACTTGGATAAATACCGTTTCATGAAAGTGAAAGCAGACCTGAATGCGACTGAGCAACTTATTGAAGAACTCGAGACGATGGTACACGCCATGCTCGATGAGATGGATGAGTTTACGACACATCACACGTCTCTCTTAGATATTGTGAAGCAAGATGAAAAAGAACTATATCAGTTCCGTAAAACGTTGAATTCACAAAATCATGCGTTCGGACCGACCTATGCACTAGTGGAACAAGAAATTGCTGCCGCCGAGGCGAAACGTAGCGAGATGATCAACTTAAAGCAAATCGGTCAAGTCTCCGAAGCATTTGAAACGGGGCAATCTCTATCGGCCCAAGTCGGTCATATCCGTGAACTGATTCGAATCATTCCGCAATTCGTACGTACCGTTCAAGTCGAGTTGAAACAACAACTTCAACAGTTACGGGCCGGACATAAAGAAATGCAAATGGACGGATATGCCCTTGAACCGCTTGGATTGATGGAAGAAATTGATCAAGCAGAAGACCGTCGCGAAGAATTGATGACTCGAATCGAACGATTGGAATTCGATCATTTTGAAGAGGATATGCAGCAATTGAGCTCCGACATCGATCAATTGTTCGAAGCGTTCCGTACTGAGGTCGATGCCCGCCAATACGTGAAAAAAGAATTTGCGACGATTCAAGAGCGTGAATTGCAGTCCACTGAAATCATGAACAACCTGCAAACCGAAATGTCCAAACTCGTCAGTAATTATGAAATTAATGCCCGTGTCGGTGAGGAGTTCGAACAATTAGAGCGTGAACGGACAACCCTTACGGCAAACGTTCTCGATATCGAACAGGCACTGGTTGCACAAATGTTACCGTACAGTATGATCAAATCCAAAGTGCAGGAAGCGAAGCGGTCGCTCGACCAATTCAATGCCATGCATGAACGATTCATTGAAGATACGAATTCGTTACGGAAAGAAGAACTTGAAGTTCGTCATAAATTAGAAACGTGGAAGAAAGAATTGTCCGCACATCGTCGCTTGTTAGCGAAGAGTGCGATGCCGATCATCCCAAATGATTTATCCAATGATTTGCGTCAGTTTCAAAAGGGTGTGCAATCCTTAGATGAACAGTTTGATAAGGCACCATTCAATATGACGTATATCGTCGGACTGAGCCATGACGTCGAAGAGATGATGGACAACTTCCGTGACCGTGTCCATGCACTGATCCGTCAAGTGACGTATGCGGAACAGTTATTGCAATACGCAAACCGCTTCCGTCGCCGCGATAATGAGATTCATATCGCCTTGACACTTGCGGAAAATAAGTTCCTGCACGGTGAATATGGTACTGCCGTCGAAATCGGAGAGCGTGTGCTCGGTCGTTTTGACGAAAATGGAGCACATGAGATTCGTCAACGGGTAGACAAAGGATTGGAGCAACAAGAGTTGCTAAAAAAATAAACAACGCATGAAGATTGACGGAAACGGGAAAAACGTAGACGTCAATCTTTTTTCAATCGAGGAGGAATCGTTAGATGGGTACATTATGGGTTAACGGGAATATCTATACATTGAATAAGCCGGGTGAAATGATGCGCTCTATGTTTGTAGAACACGGTCGTGTTTTGAAGATGGGAGAGGAGGGGCATCTTCGCCGTACATATGCCGGTCGTATCGAGAAGATTGTGAATTTAGAAGGAAAGAGTGTATATCCTGCTTTCACCGATTCACATATCCATCTCGTCGGTTACGGGGAGGCGCTCGACCGTGTCGATGCGAGTGAAGCGACAAACATTCGAGAGTTGCTTGAGACGATGAAACAACAGGGTTCGGACGACGATTGGATTGTGGCAGAAGGATTTGACGATCGTCTGCTCGGTGACATGCCGACACGAGAGATGATTGATGAAGTGATTAGCGACCGTCCCGTCGTGTTGAAACGTGTTTGTCGTCATGTGGCCGTCGTGAACTCGAAAGGACTCGAGCGACTCGGACTGATCCATCATACGGTAATCGAAGGTGGGAAACTTGGTCGAGATGAAGAGGGAAAATTGAACGGTGTTTTATATGATGCTGCGTTAGACCTCTTATATAAAGAATTGAGTGGGAACCGTAAGAAAAATGCCGCTTCCCTTCGTCGGGCAATCGATTCATTATTCGCAAATGGAATCGTTGGCGCCCATACGGAGGACTTGTTTTATCATGGAGATCCGCTCGAGACGATTCAAGCGTATGAAGATGTACTGAGCGAAATTCCATTCCAGGCACACCTACTTGTTCATGAACAAGTAGTGGATCGCGTCATCCAACAAGATGCGATGACAAAACGGAAACGTTTTGATTTTGGGGCGATGAAAGTGTTTGTCGATGGTTCATTTGGGGGGCGTACCGCACTCTTGTCATCGCCGTACGCAGATGATCGAGGACAACGGGGGATTGAAGTACATCGACCAGATCATCTTGAAGCCTTGGTGAAAAAGGCACGTACTTACGGGATGAATGTGGCTGCCCATGTGATCGGTGATGCCGCGGTCGAACAGTTTGTCAGTTTACTTGAGAAGTATCCTGCTAAGAAAGGGACGCGTGATCGAATCATTCACGCATCCTTGTTAAATGACTCACTCATCAAACGGATCAAATCGCTCCCCGTATTGATTGATGCGCAACCTGTATTTCTCTCAGACGATTTAGACATGTTGTTTGAGCGGTTAGGAAACGAACGGGTACAAGACGTATATCGTTTCAAGTCGCTCCTTAATACCGGGGCGCTCGTATTAGGGGGAAGTGATGCCCCGATTTCATCAGTCGACGTACGGAAAGGGCTATTTGGAGCGGTCACAAGACAGTCCTTCAACGGGTCGAGTACATTAAATCCGAGCGAACGCCTCTCGATGTATGAGGCGCTCCGAAGCTTCACGTATTCACCGCACGTGGCGACGGGGACACACGGAAGAAACGGACTATTGATTCAAAGTTACAACGCGAACTTTACAGTATGGGACCAAGATTTCTTTGACTTAAAAGGGGAAGACATTTTGCAAAATCGTCTCGTCATGACAGTCGTTGAAGGAACGCCTGTCTATGAGTCAGAAGCGGTCACATCATAAAATGAAAGAGAGGAGCCATTCATCCAATCGGGATGCGTGACTCCTCTTTCATATTTAGAAGAATGAACGTTGCACTTTATGCCAGAACGAGTTATTCCGAAGTTTGACAGTCTTAATGACTTTGTCCGAGAGTTCAATGTCGATCCGGTCCGTATATTTCAAGCTGAGGGCTTCATTGTCCATCCCGATAATCGGATAATCGTTTCCGTCCTCGACAATACGAAGTGATAACTTACGCGAATCATGTACGATGAATGATGAACCGAGTGTGCGGTAACGGTTGTTGTTGACCGAGGCGATTTCACTCACTTGCATACATGGGATGAGCGGATCGACGACCGCTCCGCTGAGCGATTTGTTGTAGGCGGTCGATCCAGTCGGTGTCGACACGACCATTCCGTCCCCACGGAATGTCTCGAAATGTAAATCGTCGATGTATACCTCAATTGCGAGTGATTTGATGATACTCGATTTAATTGAAGCTTCATTTAAACAAAGAAGTGGTGTCGATTCGTTAATCGATGCCGAGAGAAGTGGATACTTCCGAACTTCAAGACCTTCTTCGATTCGCATCGAGTTGTCTGAGAAGAGGCGATCAATTTCATCGAGTTTATGTATGTCGAAATCACAATAAAACTCGTTCAATCCACGACCAAATCCTACATAAATCGCATCCTGACGAAAACCTGTGTAGCGAACAGCCTGCAAGAAGGCCCCGTCTCCACCGACCGCAGCGATGATGTTCGCATCTTCCGGCTGATTGACGATGTTGAACCCGTGTTTTTCCCCGATTTCTTTTAATTTCTTCACTTCTTTAGTGAATTCGTTGACGTTACGATGGTACAAATAGACGTTATTTCTCATCTGAGTCATCCCCTTTGTCAATGGTGTCTTCTACATTATAACGTGTTTCCCCTGACCGATATAGGGAAAACTGAAACAGGGCCAAAAGCAGGAAGTTTGTCAAAGGCTCAATTTCATCGATATGATGAACAGGTAACTAATATAAAGGGGATGAGTTCATGCCAACATTTAAAGGGAACAACGTGACACTACAAGGGAATCCGGTGAAAGTGGGAGACCAAGCGCCTGACTTCCGCGTCTTGACGACGGCTCTAGAAGAAGTGACATTAGCGAGTTATCCGGGGAAAAAACTAATCAGTGTCATTCCTTCCATTGATACAGGCGTATGTGATACACAAACGCGTGAATTCAATGAGAAGGCTTCTTCACTTGGTGGAACAGTCTTGACCGTATCGAACGACCTCCCATTCGCACAACGTCGTTGGTGCTCAGCTTCGGGTCTAGACAACGTGGTCACACTCTCTGACCATCGTGATCTCTCATTTGCGAAAGCATACGGTGTATTAATTGAGGAAATGCGACTTCTCGCGCGCTCGGTGTTTGTCGTCGATTCAAATGGAGTCGTACAGTACGTAGAGTACATGGATGAAATGACAAATGAGGTCGATTTCGAAGCGGCGCTTCAAGCGTTCGAACAAGTGAATTGATTCGTTTGGCGAAATTGATTAAAATAGCTTACACTAGAACGTGAACCGACCGGTCCTCTTATGGGGGCCGGTTTTGTATGGAAAGGATGAACGAAATGGAACGTTTTGAACAACTGTATCGCGATTGGAAACAAGAAGCGAAGAAACTCGTCAAAGACTTAGATGTATTACCGATTGAAGCGCTCGTTCAAGTGTTTGATCATGTCGACATCGAAAACGAGAAAATGGATGATGTCCGAAAAGTGGTCAGTCTACTCGTACTTGAAGAAACGACACAACTGCCACCGAACAATCAACCGACGCCGGATGCGGTCAGTTTATTCATGGGATACTTGGCAACGAAACTGCTCAAAGATGGCGCGACAGTGCTTGACCTTGGAAGTGGGACGGGTACCTTGTCACACGCAATCCTCTCTCAGTTGAAAGAAGCGACAGCTCAGGCGGTCGAAGTGGATGAGTTATTACTTCGCCTATCTTATTCAATCAGTAACTTATTAAAAGAGCCGGTTTCTTATTTCCATCAAGACGCCCTAGCTCCTTTATTTGTCGAGCCGAGTGATTTATCCGTAGCTGATTTACCAGTCGGATACTATCCGAACGATGATGTCGCAGCCGAGTATGACATGAAGCGAGAGGAAGGCCATTCCTATTCACATTTCCTAATGATGGAACAGGCAATCCGACATACAAAACCGGGTGGGCACGGACTATTCGTCATTCCGAACAATTTGTTTGAACAGGATGATGAAGGGAAATTAAAACAATGGATGGACCGCGAGGCCGTCGTCAAAGGGGTCATTCAGCTTCCGACGACGATGTTCAAGGACGAACGTTATGCGAAAAGCTTATTGCTCCTCCAAAAAGTAGGCGAAGGCGTCACACGTCCGAAACAAGCTCTATTCGTGGAACTTCCGTCATTCACTGATGTCAGAGCAGTTGCCAATGTGGTGAAACAGATTGACGATTGGTTCAAAACAACTCAAAAATAATGGACAAAATACTTGAAAAAGGTATGCAAAATCAAGTATCTTCATTATGATACAGTTATCAGTTTTAAATTGAACAGATAAAGATATGCGTTTAAAACGAAAGGTAAGAGGTGTATGACATGACGAAAATTATGGCAGTCAATGCTGGTAGTTCATCGCTCAAGTTCCAGTTACTCGAGATGCCAACGGAAGAGTTGCTCGCAGTCGGACTTGTAGAGCGTGTAGGGAAAGAAGATGCGATTTTTACAATTAAGTACGGTGAAGGACAGAAGTTCAACGTGGTTACACCACTTCACACGCACAAAGAAGCGGTTGAATTGACGTTGGAGAAATTGATCGAATTGGATATCATCCAATCGTTCGATGAGATTTCTGGCGTAGGTCACCGTGTGTTACACGGGAAAGAGTTGTATGCGGATTCGGTCGTCATCGACGACGAAGTCATGAAGAACATCGAGTCGTTCACAGAGCTCGGACCCCTTCATATCCCACCAAACTTGACAGGTATTCGTGCATTCCAGGCCATTTTGCCGAATGTCCCACAAGTAGCGGTATTCGATACAGCGTTCCATCAATCAATGCCTGAAGAGAACTTCTTGTACAGTCTTCCTTATGAATACTATACGGAACATGGCGTACGTAAGTATGGTTTCCACGGAACGAGCCACAAGTATGTCACACAGCGTGCGGCAGAACTTCTTGGTCGTCCGCTTGAAGACTTACGTTTGATTTCTTGTCACCTCGGTAGCGGTGCGTCAATCGCGGCAGTTGCAGGTGGACGTTCAATCGATACAACGATGGGCTTCACACCTCTTGAAGGAATCACGATGGGAACACGTTCAGGTTCATTGGACCCGGCCCTCATTCCGTTCTTGATGCAAAAAACAGGAAAATCTGCTGAAGACGTATTGAACGTCATGAACAAAGAGTCTGGCGTATACGGTCTCTCTGGTATCTCAAGTGACTTGCGTGACATCGAGCAAGCGGCTGCAGAAGGTAACCACCGTGCAGAAGTCTCGTTGAAAATCTTCTCAAACCGTATTCACGGTTACATCGGTCAATATGCGGCTGAAATGAATGGTGTCGACGCCATCATCTTCACAGCAGGTGTCGGTGAGAACTCAGACGTCATCCGTGAACGTATCCTTCGTGGTCTCGAATTCATGGGCGTCTACTGGGATCCATCCCTTAACAACGGAGCTCGCGGCAAAGAGTTGTTCATCAACTACCCGCATTCACCGGTTAAGGTCATCATCATCCCAACAAACGAAGAATTGGTCATCGCTCGTGACACGGTTCGCATCGCAAACCTTGTCGAAGCACACGCATAAGTTGAAACAAACCCCACGTTACATTGTGTGACGTGGGGTTTTTCTGAGTCTTTTTACCTAATCCAGGATCATTCAAATAGGACAATGGTTTTCTCTGTTGTAATATTAGGCGCCTTATTTACATCGTTTTGTAATACTTGCGTCATGAATAAACCATTTATTGGATGTAAATTCATATAAATATCTCTACTTCGTTTCAAATCACTCTTATCGTGTGATAAACCGTCCGTTTTGACATCAATTTGTAATGTTTGTGTCACTCAAATGAACAGGAAGTGTAACGGCACTGACGGATATTTCAGCATATAGTTATCTGGACGAAATATTCATTGAAAAGCTATGAATCACCTGTTACATATGGGTCGATCTCAAAGGATAAACAAATTGACGAAGAGAGGACGAAAAACGTATGTTGAAAAAAATCATGACGCTCTTACTTCTCGCAATCGCCGTATTTGCATTTTCTTTACCATCTTCACAAGTAGAGGCAGCAACTAAGAAAGTATATGTTGCGACAAAGTCGGGTTCGAAGATGATTTATGCTGAAGGGAAATCAAATGCACGAGTGATTGGAAAGATGACAGCGAGTGATCGTCTTCAACGGACGGGTTCTCGAGGCGCTTGGATTCGTGTGAACTATAAAGGGAAAGCTGGATGGATTCCTACAAAGAACTTACGTTCAGTGAGTGCGCCTAAACCAATCAAACCAGCAAGCGTGAAAACATATACGATGAAAGCATCTGCTTATACACCGTATTGCAAAGGTTGTTCTGGAAAAACGGCACTCGGATGGAACGTTCGTACTCAAAAACGCAACGTCATCGCGGTTGACCCACGCGTCATCCCGCTCGGAACAAAAGTTCAAGTTTACGTGGGGAGTAAGTTACTCGGCACGTATACAGCGGCCGATACGGGTGGGGCGATTAAAGGAAACAAAATCGATATCTTAATGTATTCACATAGTGCGGCGATTCAATTCGGTCGCAAAACGGTCACGGTCAAAGTGTTGTGATCAATAGTAAAAGGGTCTTGCATCGGCAAGACCCTTTTTTGTGCATGAATGATTATTGGCGGACAATGAGAACGTCGCATTTTGCATATCGGACGATACTTTCAGATACACTTCCGATAAAGAAACGTTCGACGGCGTTAAGACCAGTCGCGCCACAAATAATAAGATCAATATCATGGTTAGGCGCAATCTTTTTCGCGATTGTCACTTTAGGAGAACCGTATTCAATTACGGTCTCAACTTCTTTTACGCCACGCTCTTTCGCGCGCTTCACATAGTCTTCAAGTAATTCTTTCGCATATGTCTCAGCGCGTTCGGTGATTGTTCGGTCATAAGCTTCAACAGTCGCAAACGTACGCGTATCAATCACATGACCAACGTACAATTTTCCTTCGTTACGAATCGCGACATCGATCGCTGTTTCAAATGCACGTTCTGCCTCTTTCGATCCATCAACGGCAGATAAAATGTGTTTGTATACAATTGCCATGTAAATCCCAACCTTTCGCTCGAAATATACGTTCGGCTTACATATATAGTATACCACTTCTTTCAGTTTTCACGCTGTTTCGCCATGAAAAGGAGTGAATTTTTTCATGACTTTGTTCACGACATGTCCAAGTTTGGAATTCATGTGAAAGAACAGGTAAAATAAAGCGAAGGAGGTAGGGCGATGAAACATGTGATGATTACATCTGGGGCAAAAGGGATCGGTCGTGTCGTGACAGAACGGCTTTTGCACGAGGGTTGGCACGTCAGCATCCTGCAGCGTAACCCCATTGATTGGGAACATGAACGAATACATATGATTGAGGCGGGGTTGACCGACCGTAATCAACTGCTCTTGGCTTATGAAGAGGCAGTCGAGCGATTTGGTGAACCGAGTGCCTTGATTTTAAACGCGGGACCATACATTTTCGAAAGAAAACCGCTCGTCGAATTGTCGGATGAAGAATGGGACGAAGTATTGATCGGCAATCTATCCGCCTCGTTTTGGCTGATGCGTCGTGTGATTCCTTCGATGCGATCGAATCGCTTCGGACGCATCATCTCATACGGTTTTCCGGAAAGTGGGACGGCACCTGGCTGGATTCATCGTTCTGCATTTGCCGCTGCAAAGACAGGACTCGTCAGTTTGACGAAATCGGTCGCATTAGAAGAGGCACCGTTCGGAATTACGGTGAACATGGTCAACCCGGGAAATATCGTCGGATCTCAAAAAGAGATGCGAATTAAAGAAGCAGAAGTGGATGAAGGGACTCCGGTTGGTCGACACGGTACCGGAGAAGATATTGCGCGTTTAATTTCTTTCTTATTACAAGAAGATTCGGATATGATCACGGGAGCCGTCATTGATGTGACGGGTGGGGTCAACGTCGTCCATCAGTATCGGAAGTGAGGGGGAAGCGATGAAGATTGGAGTAATCACAGACGTTCACGGGAATCTCGAAGCGTTACAAGCCGTTCTTCAAGTTATGGATAGGGAACGGGTCGACGTCATCTTGTCACTCGGTGACATGATTGCGATGGGACCGGACTCGAATGCGGTCATGGAGCGGTTACTCGATCGAGGAGCGTACATGATTTCTGGAAATCATGATGAAGCGGTCCTCTCGCTATTGGCTGGGCAGGGGCATCCGGAAAGTTATGCCCATACACGTCTTCACCATGAGTGGGTCGCACGACATTTGGAAACTAAATATGCGGATGTCCTTGACTCTCTTCCTCGAACGATGTCTTACGGGATGGCTGGCGAAACGGTGTTCGGCATTCATTATCACATCCCAAAAGAAAAGCGGGAAGCGACAATTATCGAAGAACCGTTTCATGAAATCCTTGAACCGACACTGGAAAATATGCAACGTCTGTACGGTGAAAACGCAGGAGATATCGTCTTATTTGGACATCACCATCCTGTTCATTTGTTTGAAGATGACAGCAAACGTTACGTCAATCCGGGTGCACTCGGGGTGGCGAAAGATGATCTTGCTCGCTTTGCCATATTGTCAGAGGGAGAAACGGGACTTGATCTTGAACTTCAGGCGGTACCGTACGACAAGCGTGCCTTTTTGGAGAAGATGGAACGCTGTGAGGTACCTCAACGAGAAGTCATGATGCGATTATTCTATTAAGTTATGTAAAAAGTGCGATCCTTGAACGGATCGCACTTTTTGTCATTCAATCTCTTGAAGCGTTTTTGGATAACTCGTCAACGTGATAGGACCACTTTCTGTCATGACGAGATCGTCTTCAATCCGAACACCACCGACACCTGGTAAATAGATACCCGGTTCGACTGTGAACGTCATACCGACTTGAGCAGTCATGTCGTTGTTTGCTGCCATCGATGGATGTTCGTGTACTTCGATGCCAATTCCATGACCGATTCGGTGAGTGAAGTATTCACCGTATCCGGCAGAGGTGATAACTTGGCGTGCCGCGATGTCGATGGCACCGAGTGTTGTTCCGACGTTTGCCATCTCGATTGCTGCTTCTTCAGCTTGTAGAACCGTTTCATAAAGTTCGCGTTGTTTCTTACTTGCTTCACCAAAGACGACTGTACGTGTGATATCTGAACAATATCCTTGCCAGACGACACCGAGGTCGAATAAGGCGAAGTCACCTTTTTTCAAGCGATTGTTACCTGGTACACCGTGAGGGTCGGCGCTATTTTCACCGAACAAGACGAGTGTATCAAATGACATCTCACGTACGCCTTGTTGCTTCATAGCGTATTCGATATCGGCGATGACCTCAAGCTCGGTCACACCTTCGCGGAGTGAACGGATTCCGGCTTCAATTGCCATATCAGCCAGTTCAGCGGCACGTTTCATCACACGGACTTCATCCGGTGACTTGATCATGCGTAACGTTTGGAGTTCGTCGGTCAAGTCGATAATCGAAAGACCTGCAAAACCGGCGCGAAGTTGCTCAACACGATTAAAGGTTAAATGCTCACCTTCGATTCCGATTCGTTCAGGAACGATTTGGTTATCGAGGAACAGTTTGACGATTCTGTCCCATGGGTTTTCATGGTCCATGTACGTCACGATCTCACCTGACCATTCACTAGCTTCGACAATCCCTTTTTCGAGAGCCGGACAAATGATGGCGGTTGTACCGTTTTTGAGGACCAAGATGGCAATGAGACGCTCGTGAGCTTCCGCATAGACTCCCGAAAAGTAAAACACGGATGCCTTCGATGTGATGAACGCCGCATCTAATCCTTTTGTCGCTAAAGATTGTGCAATTTGATTGGTACGTTGATTCAAAATGAATCCCTTCCCTTCTACCTCTTACGTTGACTACGTGTCTATTATAGCGGTTTCGAAAACAGAAAGGAAATGTTGCAATTTGATTGGTACAGTTTGAACAACTTTGACTGATACAGTATACTGGAATGAGTAGAAAATGTATTGAGAGAAGGGACTCCGAGTATGACCACAAAACATGAACAGATCATAGCACATATCGAGTCACTCGATGTTGGGTCAAAAATTTCGGTCCGTCAAATCGCTAAAGAGTTAGCGGTTTCAGAAGGTACGGCCTACCGAGCCATCAAGGAAGCTGAGAACCTCGGCTTCGTGTCCACCATTGAACGAGTGGGGACGATCCGGATTAAACGAAAACATAAAGAAAATATTGAAAAACTCACATTCGCTGAAGTCGTCAATATCGTCGATGGACAAGTATTGGGCGGTCGGAACGGCTTACACAAGACGTTATCAAAATTTGTAATCGGTGCCATGAAGCTTGAAGCGATGATGCGGTATATCGATGTCGACTCGCTCGTCATTATCGGGAACCGTGAAAAAGCGCATGAACTTGTCCTGCAATCAGGTGGGGCCGTCTTGATCACAGGGGGATTTGATACGACGGATGAAGTGAAACGAATGGCGGACAAATATGATATGCCAGTCATCTCCACATCTTATGACAGTTTTACCGTTGCGACAATGATTAACCGCGCAATTTATGACCGATTGATCAAAAAAGAAATTTTACTCGTCTCAGATATCGTCATTCCGCTTCACGACACATTCTACCTGAAGTCCGATGACACGGTGAAACGTTGGCACGAATTGAACGAGCGAACGAAACATAACCGTTATCCCGTCATCGATGAACAGATGAAGGTGGTCGGTGTGATTACAGCGAAGGACGTCATCGACAAACCTCATGACCATGATATCGAAAAGGTCATGACGAAAAGTCCGATTACAGTAGGCGTCCAAACGAGCGTAACCAATGCGGCCCATCAGATGGTATGGGAAGGGATTGAAATGCTTCCTGTCGTCGACAACTATGGACGATTGCTCGGAATCATTAGCCGTCAAGACGTGCTGAAGGCACTTCAACTTGCAAATCGTCAACCGCAAGTCGGTGAAACGTTTGATAATATGATCACGAACCAATTGAAAGAAGATCCTACATCGAACGGGACGGCCTTCACGGTCGAAGTCGCACCTCAGATGACGAGTCATATGGGGACTGCCTCATCTGGCGTGCTGACGACCTTATTGGTTGAAGGGGCGACGCGTAGTCTGCGCCACATGAAAAAAGGGGATTTGGTGGTTGAGAACATCACGGTCTATTTCATGAAACCAATTCAAATTGAAAGTCAGATCCGGGTGTCGGCCAACGTCTTCGATCTCGGACGGAAGTTCGGGAAAGTGGATGTGGAAATGACGCAAGGGACTCAACTTGTTGCCAAAGCGCTCGTCACGGCACAACTTATCGATCGGTAAAGAAAAGAGCACCTGCTACATCGAGTAGCAGGTGCTCTTGTTCATGATGGCGTATTCGTCGGTTCTTCTGCGGCGAGTGGATAGATCTTCCGATAACGGATGAATCCGACAATCGCGTTACCAAGACCGACAATGAGCATGACGATACTGACAATCCAACCGACAGTCGAATTGAGTCCGAAGCCACCGACCATTTGGTTTGCGGCGAACAGTGCGAGGAATAAACTTAACCAAATCAAGGCCTGAGTATTGAACAAGGCTTTTCGGTTCGGTGTCTTTGTCAAAAAGGCACGGCGCTTGAAGACTAAGTAAGCTCCGAGCGCGAACAAAATGAGTCCAATCATGACAAGTTGCAAGTGAAGGAACCCCTTTCTATCTCGTAATCTGTTATCATCATACCATAAGAGTGTGGAGGAAAGTGAGGAATCATCATGACGCAATGGCAGGAAGCAGAAACAATCAAATCGGAAATCGAAGCGGCAAGCACCATTTTCATTCATCGCCACGTCCGACCAGACCCTGATGCACTAGGGAGTCAATTAGGGTTACAACATATTTTGAAATCGGTCCATCCAGATAAACAAATTTATGTGGTCGGTGGCATGGTACCCGACCTCGAGTTTTTGGGCAAGATGGAACACGTTGAGGAAGAGATGTACCGGGATGCTCTCGTGTTGATTCTCGACACAGCCAATCATGAACGAATCGATGGACCATTCGCGTTGAAAGGAAAGACAATCATCAAAATCGATCATCACCCTGATGAAGACCCGTATGCGATGACCCAGATTGTAGACACGACGGTCAGCTCGACGTCTGAGATGATTGCGGAACTCGCGGACCGTTGGGGATATCCAATCGACCAAGAAGCGGCATTCTTGCTCTATGCAGGCATCGTAGGCGATACAGGGCGATTCCAATTCCGAAACGCCACGGCACGGACGTTTGAAATCGCCTCAACTTTAATTGCGAAAGACATCGATACGAATAAACTCTATCGACATATGTATAAAACGAATTTGGCGACCCTGCAACTTCAAGGATACGTGCTTCAACATGTCAACGTGACGGATGAAGGGGTCGGATATGTGAAGATTGACAAAGATGTACTTCGTACGTTCCATGCCTCTCCGGAAGCGGCGTCCCAACTCGTCAATAGTTTTTCCGGTTTAGAAGGCTTGAAATGTTGGGTCATGTTCGTGGAAAACAAAGAGGAGATTCGTGTCCGGATTCGGTCGAAAGGTCCGGTCATCAATGAAGTTGCCAAACGATATCGTGGGGGCGGTCATCCGATGGCGGCGGGTGCCACGATCGACACTTGGGATGAGATGGATGACGTCATTTCGGCATTGAATGAAGTGGCGAAGGGATTCACGTTTGAAGAAAATAAAGAGAGCTGACCGAGGTCAGCTCTCTTTATTTGTCTCCATCTTCTTGTGGGATGAACCAAGTGCCACGCTCCGTCACATCCTCGACGACATCGAGTTGATACTCGGTGATGTATTTTCGAAGCCGCTCAATGATTTCTGGACTGTCCGCAAATACGGTCTGACCGTTCTGTAATTTTTCTAACTTATCACGTGCGATTTGTCCCCGATTGATAATCATACGCTTTTACCCCCTTTTATCATGAATATTGTCTATAATTATTGTATCAGAGAAGGGATGAATTGAGTTTGACAATTCGTTTAAATAGAGAGGAGGACATCGATGATTCATCTAAATGTTAGAACTGCTTATAGCTTACTACAAAGTACGCTTCGATTAGAACAATATGTCATGCAGATGACTGAACGGGGAAGTCGCGCCGTCGCAATCGCAGATGATGCCTTTTATGGTGTCCCGACATTTCTATCTTTATGCAAGCGATATGAGGTGAAACCACTCATCGGATTGAGGACGGTCCTTCGCTTAGATGGATTAGACATATCGGTTCTTGTCTACGCTTCGAATAAAGCCGAGATTCAGGAACAATATCGATTCATCCAAGCGGGAGGGATTGATGGTCGAACATCGATGCCGCTTATTGTTCTGCCTGAAAATTGGAAAGCGAGCGACCCGGTTCACCGACGTCGCCTTTATCATCAACTCTTGTCGTTCGTGGATGAAGAGAAGCTGTGGCTTGGACTCCCTGCACCTCAAACGACAGAACAAGTGCAAGTATTGAAACAACTTCGCCTCATGCGTGAAGAGTTAGCGGTTCAGTTGATTCCGGCCCCTGAAACGAGATATATGAAACCGGAAGACGTGGAAGGTTTCCGGGCGATCTCTGCCATCCGTGAGGGAGAAGTGTTGTCGAATGAAGATGTGAGACAAAAAGGACTACACGTTCGATTGCCAAGTGAGATGAATGACTGGTTCACGATGGAAGAGTTAGCACAATTGGATCGATTCGAGAAAAGCATTCAGCTCGAACAGCTTCCAACCGCGGAAGTAGCCATCCCGGAGATACCGGATGCAGATCAAACGTTAAAACGTCTTGTCGCTGAACGATTAAAGGCGTTGGAGCTTTTAAAGGAACCTTATATTGAACGAGCGAAGTTCGAACTAGAAGTGATTGCAAAGACCGGATTTTCTTCTTACTTCTTGATTGTTGAGGACATCATCCGATTTGCCCGAGAGTCAGGGATTGAAGTCGGTCCAGGTCGGGGGTCTGCTGCCGGTTCTCTCGTCAGTTTTGCCCTTCACATTACAGAAATCGACCCGGTTCGATATGGTTTACTCTTTGAACGATTTTTAAATCCGGAACGGGTGTCGATGCCGGACATCGACCTCGACTTTGAGGACGAGCGTCGAGAAGAAGTGGTCTCTTATGTACTGTCGAAATATGGTCAAGATCATGCGGCTCAAATCGGAACGCTTGCCACATTTGGGGCGAAGGCGGCAATTCGTGACGTTGCGAGAGCGCTCGGCATGACGCTCGAGGAAGGTCAGGCGGCGAGTAAACAAGTGAAGACGGGTGGACTAGACGAGTTGATGTCGAACTCGAAACAGATGAAATGGTTCGCAGGTAGCCAAAAGCGTCAACAACTGTTGCGGATTGCGAAACAGTTAGAAGGATTACCACGTCAATCTTCCGTTCACGCAGCCGGAATCGTCCTCAGTCGTCAACCGATTGAAGAAGTGACCCCGCTCCAGCCTGAACTAGATGAACGTGTGACCCAATATAATATGAAGGATTTGGAAAAAATCGGGCTCTTGAAAATTGATTTGCTCGGATTACGTAATTTGACGCGTTTACGACAAATGGAAGAGTTGATTCGTGAGAATGATGCCTTATTCTCCTTAAAAACAATCCCATTGAACGATGCAAAAACATATCGCCTGCTTGCTAGAGGGGAAACGGATGGCATCTTCCAATTTGAATCGACAGGGATGAAGCAAGCACTTCGGCAAGTGAAGCCAACTGAATTTGAGGATATCGTTGTCACAATGTCCCTCTATCGGCCGGGGCCGATGCAGTTCATCGAAACGTATGCGAAACGAAAACATGGGATGCCTTATCAACCTGTCCATCCAGACGTAGAGGAGATTATGAAACCGACATACGGAGTACTCGTCTATCAGGAGCAAGTGATGAAACTGCTTCGTAAATTAGGGGGGTACTCCTACGCGGAAGCGGATTTAGTCAGACGTGCCATCGCTAAAAAAGAGGTCGGTATGATTGAGCGGGAGCGGGAACGATTTTTAAATCAGGCAAAAGCAGGAGACAAAGATGTTCTGACGCAAATCTTTTCGTGGATTGAAAAGTTCGCAGGATACGGATTTAACCGTTCTCATGCGGTCGCCTACAGTATGATCAGCTATCGATTGGCTTATGTAAAGGCTCATTATCCTCGTGTCTTCCATGTCGTGACATCGGAAAAAACGAGTGAACTTGTCAAATTGCTTAGAAAAGAACAGATCCCAGTGTATCCACCAGACGTCTTACATGGTCATGCTGACGCGACGCTTGAAGGGCCAGGTGTCCGTCTTGGATTAAAAGCGATTCAAGGTCTGACCAAACGTGAGGTCGAGCGACTGATTGAGTTGAACGGACAAGTGAAAGATGTCAGAGCGCTTCAAGAAATGATGGATTGGAGACAGAAAGACCAGCTCAAATTGCGTCGTTTGCTCGGGGCAGGTGCCCTTGACAGAATGTACCATGGAAATCGAACGAGTGCCTTTGAAGCAGTGGAGCGTTTGCGAGAAGAAGCAGGTACACACTTTTTGCCGGATGAATTATCTTCACTCGGACTCAAACAAAAGAAAGTGAACGAACCGAATTGGTCTGAAGAAGAAAGGGAGGCGCTCGGGACGTGGGTCGTGCATTCTCCACTAACCTCGATTCCAAACGTCGGCGTTAAACTCTCGACGATTGAAGAGATCATGAACGCATCGAATGGTTATTTAGTCGTATATGTAGATGACGTACGTACATTTATGACGAAAAAACAAGAACGGATGGGTGTCATGATGGTGGACGATGGGATGTCTCAGGAAGAAGTTGTCGTTTTCCCACGAACGTTCGCTCAGTTTGGTCGATCGCTCTACATCGGAAATATATTACTACTTGAAGTGCACACGAACGAACGTGATGGACGTAAACAATTGATTGTCGAGCGAGTTCGCCCATTACATGGACATGCGTTATTCGTTCGGCTCACCGTTGACCGATTCTCAGAACTAGAAGACTGGATTCAGCGTTCACTAGGCGATGTTCCGGTCATCTGCCAATTTACGGATACGCGAGAAGTAAAGCAACTGGCTTCGGCTTTTTCCATCAATTCTAACGAGGAATATATAGCAGAGGCAAAGAGGCGGTTCGGGGAAGAAAATGTTGTCTTGAAGCGTATCGATACAAAAATGGTTGGTCCAGAAACTAGTACCAAGTCCTAAAAAGTGATATAATCGCACTAATTGGTCTGACCACTTATATATGTTACGTGATTCAAAAAAGGGAGTTGAACGGTCAGATGCATGAAAAACACGCATCCACATTTCACGAGAATATTTCTAAAATACGAAAATTAATCGTCCAATCGTCATTAGTTCCAGGAGATCGGCTACCGTCCGAACGAGAACTTGCCGAGACACTGTCGATCAGCCGTGCCTCAGTTCGCGAAGCGTTACGAGCACTCAGCTTTTTAGGCATTGTGGAGACAAGGCGTGGAGGTGGGACGTTCTTATGTGAACAAGACAGACACAAGTATATTGAAATCTTATCGGAATTCATCGTGACCAAACAGACGAAAGCGACCGATATCGTTGAGATGCTCCGACTATTGGAGCGCATGGCGTTCACAGAAGTGAAACCGACGAGTGAACGACTTACTGATTTAGAGAGAGTGATTGCTGACGATCGCCTGTTTCGTCAGCAACTCATCTTTCAGTTGGAGAATGAGTTGTTCATTCGAATTTGGAACGAAGTCAATCGATTTTTTGACGGATTAGACGTTGGGGATTTATACACGCTCGAGGAACGAAAGTTGTTAATCGAGACGTGGCGTGGAATGGGGATGCCGGAATGAACGAGGGGGAAGCGATGACTGCTTTTTTCAAGAAACCGAAACGATATATGCCATTGCGTCAACGAGGACCAAAAATTGACGCACCACAGGGTTTGATGACGAAATGCCCATCTTGTAAATATATGCATTATACAAAACAGCTTAACGAAAATCATAAAGTGTGTGATTGCGGCTACCATTTCCCGCTCCAGGCACAGGAACGGATTGATATGCTAGTCGATGAGGGATCGTTTGAACGCTTTGAAGGACCATCTGTCAAATCGAACCCACTCAACTTCCCTGACTATGAGGAGAAGCTGACAAAAGATCGAGAACGCACAGGGATTGAAGAAGCCGTCGTTTGCGGAAAAGCGACGATCGATGGACTCCCACTCGTCGTGTGTGTGATGGACTCGAGATTCCGTATGGGATCGATGGGTGCATACGTTGGAGAAGCGATTGCGTCAGCCGTTCGTACCGCCACATCGCTCGAACTTCCAGTCGTGTTATTCACTGCTTCAGGCGGAGCGCGAATGCAAGAAGGAATGGTCAGCTTGATGCAAATGGCGAATACGTCAATCGCATTGAAAGAGCATGACGAGGCAGGACTTTTGTATATTGCATATCTGACACACCCGACGACAGGTGGGGTGTCAGCGAGCTTTGCGATGTTAGGTGACTTAAATGTTGCGGAACCTGGAGCACTGATTGGTTTTGCCGGACGCCGGATCATCGAACAGACGATTCGTGAAAAACTGCCGGAGAACTTTCAGACGGCCGAGTTTTTACTCGAGTCTGGACAACTAGACGCTGTCATTCATCGAGAGCAGATGCGTTCGTTTTTGAAGAAGATGATTGGATTACACGATGGGGGTGTTCGTCATGTTTGACCCAATCAAAGAAGTGACCGAGCAGTTGAATAAATTGCGGGAGACAGCTGAAACCAAAGGCATCGATTTATCACGTGAAATCCGTCATCTCGAGTTAAAGCTCGACCGATTAGAAAAAGATATTTATGGGAATATGAAACCGTGGGACCGCGTGCAATTAGCGCGAAACCCAAAACGTCCGACAACACTCGATTACATCCATCATTTATTCCCGGACTTTATGGAACTCCATGGAGACCGACATGGATATGATGATGCGGCAATCGTCTCTGGACTTGCGACGTTTGAAGGTGTTCCGGTAACGATCATTGGTCATCAACGCGGTCGGAACACGAAAGAAAATATGAAACGAAACTTTGGGATGCCCCATCCAGAGGGTTACCGAAAAGCGCTGCGTTTCATGAAACAAGCCGAAAAATTCAACCGTCCTATTTTGACGTTCATTGACACGAAAGGAGCTTATCCTGGGAAAGCTGCTGAAGAACGAGGGCAAAGTGAAGCGATCGCTCGCAACTTATTTGAGATGGCGACGTTGAAAGTACCAATCGTCTCCGTTGTCATTGGGGAAGGTGGTTCAGGCGGTGCGCTTGGAATTGGTGTGTGTGACCGTCTATTGATGCTTGAGAACAGTACGTATTCGGTGATCTCGCCAGAAGGTGCAGCGGCACTGTTGTGGAAAGACGCGAAACAAGCGGAACGTGCGGCAGAAACGATGAAGATTACAGCACAAGATTTATACAATCTAGGGATTGTAGATGAAGTGGTCGGAGAAGTGTATGGGGGGGCACACGTTGATGTGTCACTACAGTCGTCACTCTTGAAACCTGTCTTATTACAGCACATGAATGAGTTGCTCGCGAAAGCAACTCCCGAGCTGATTCAAGGACGTGCGAACAAATATCATCAAATTGGCACAATTAATGAGTGAAAACGGTAACAATGGCTTTGAATAAAGCTTCATTCATTCATCAAGTGACTGCTTTGTGAGATACCCTATGCATTTTTTTCACATACTTGTGTTGTAAAACAAAGGTCAGACATGGTATTTTATTTTCAGATTTCGTTAAAACACATAAGAGGTGAGTGACGTGAATTTAAAACGTATTGCGGTATTAACAAGCGGAGGAGACGCTCCTGGAATGAACGCTGCTGTCCGTGCCGTGACCCGAAAAGCGATTTTCGAAGGTCTTGAAGTGTACGGCGTGTATAACGGCTACCAAGGATTAATCGAAGGCGATTTAGTCGAATTAAATCTCGGATCAGTCGGCGATATCATTCAACGTGGAGGTACGTTCCTTCGTTCTGCGCGTTGCCCTGAATTCAGAACAGAAGAAGGTCGCGCAAAAGCAGTAGAACAGTTGAAGAAATTCAATATCGATGCCCTCGTCGTCATCGGTGGAGATGGCTCTTATCGCGGAGCTCAAAAATTGACTGAACTCGGATTCCCGACAATCGGGCTTCCAGGTACAATCGATAACGATATCCCAGGAACGGATGCGACAATCGGTTTTGACACAGCGCTCAACACAGCGCTTGACGCGATTGATAAAATTCGTGACACGGCTTCATCACATGAACGTACGTATGTAATTGAAGTGATGGGTCGCGACGCCGGTGATATCGCGCTTTATTCTGGTCTTGCTGGCGGTGCGGAGTCGATTCTCGTCCCAGAACGTCCAGAAGATTTGAATGCCATCGTGGAACGAATCAATCACGGGATTGCACGCGGTAAGAAGCACTCGATTGTTATCGTTGCTGAAGGTGCGGGAAGTGCGGAAGAAATCGGCAAATTGATTGCTGAGAAAACGAACTCAGAAACACGTGTTACGATTCTCGGTCACATTCAACGTGGTGGTTCCCCGACTGCTGCGGACCGTGTCCTTGCAAGTCGTATGGGTGCATACGCTGTAGAGATCTTGCTTGAAGGAAAAGCGGGCCGCGTTGTCGGAATCCGCAACAATCAGATGATGGATCTCGATATCGATGAGGCGCTCGATAATAACAAGCACACGATTGATATGCAATTGATTGACCTCGTCAACCAATTGTCGATTTAAGTGGTTCAGTATGTTGCAGAGACGGGATAAGGTCTATGGCCACCCGTTTTCTGTTTGTAAGTTGCACTATATCCCCTAGGAGGTTTTTATATTATGCGTAGAACGAAAATTGTATGTACCATTGGACCGGCTTCTGAGAAGCGTCTTCCTGAAATGATTGAAGCTGGGATGAACGTTGCCCGTCTTAACTTCTCACACGGTGACTATGAAGAGCACGGTGCTCGTATCCGTGACATCCGTGAAGCGGCGAAAGCAGCAGGTAAAGTCGTCACTGTACTTCTTGACACAAAAGGTCCTGAAATCCGTACGCATACATTCGAAGATGGCAAGGCACTTCTTGAAAAAGGAAAAGAAGTGACAATCGTCTCTACAGAAGAAATCGTCGGAACAAAAGATCGTTTCTCTGTGACGTATGAAGGTCTTTACGATGATGTAGAAGTCGGTTCACACATCATGCTCGACGACGGTCTCATTGGACTTCGTGTCGTTGAAAAGCTTGATAACCGTGATCTCCGTTGTGTCATCGAAAACGAAGGAATCATCAAGACGAAGAAAGGTGTTAACTTGCCAAACGTCAAGGTAAACCTTCCTGCCCTCACGGACAAAGATATCGCGGACATCGAATTCGGGATCTCACAAGACATTGACGTGATCGCGGCATCATTTGTACGTCGTGCGTCTGACGTGGTTGAAATTCGTCAACTTCTTGAAAAACACAATGCGTCACACATCAAGATCTACCCGAAAATTGAGAACCAAGAAGGTGTTGATAACATCGAAGAAATCTTGGCAATCTCTGACGGCTTGATGGTTGCTCGTGGTGACCTCGGTATCGAAATCCCAACAGAAGAAGTAACACCAGTTCAAAAAGAACTCATCAAGAAGTGTAACGATCTCGGGAAGCCGGTTATCACTGCAACGCAAATGCTCGACTCGATGCAACGTAACCCACGTCCGACACGTGCGGAAGCATCTGACGTAGCAAACGCGATCTTGGATGGAACAGACGCAGTCATGCTTTCTGGTGAAACAGCTGCAGGGGACTATCCAATCGAGTCAGTTCAAATGCAGGCTGCCATCGCAGAACGCACTGAGCGCATGCTCGACTACAAAAACTTGTTGAAAGATCGTCAGAAGCGCAGTGAGCATACGGTAACGGATGCGATCTCACAAGCGGTTGCTCACACAGCAATCAACTTGAACGCGAAAGCAATCTTGACACCGACACAATCAGGATACACGGCTGCTCGTACAGCGAAGTACCGTCCTGAGGCGAACATCATCGCAGTCACAGAGTCAGAGCGCGTTGCACGTCAATTGAACCTCGTATGGGGCGTATATCCAATCGTTGCTGAAACAATGCCGAACAACACGGATGAAATGTTGGTTCAAGCATCAGAAGCGGCACGTCACGCTGGATTCGTCACTGACGGTGACCTCGTTGTCATCTCAGCTGGTATCCCTGCAGCGACTGCTGGTACGACGAACATGATGAAAGTTCACATCGTAGGTCACGCTCTTGCAGACGGACGTGGAATCGGTGAGCGCGGAGTTGTCGGTGAAGTTGTGGTCGCAAAAAACGCAGATGAAGCTAATGCGAAAGCAAAAGATGGCATGATTCTCGTCGCGCCATTCACGGATAAAGAAATGATGCCTGCCATCGAAAAAGCGGCTGGAATCATCACGGAAGACGGCGGATTGACGAGCCACGCTGGAATCGTTGGTCCATCACTTCGCAAGCCAGTCATCGTAGGCGTTGATGCAGCGACATCGTCGTTACGTGACGGTCAGATGATTTCAATCGACCCACTTACAGGTAAAATCTACAACGCATAATTGAACGACAATCGAACCGGCCTTCTTCAAAGGTCGGTTCTTTTTCCGTTCATAGAAAGGAATACGTATGAGTGCATATCTGTTTTTAGTTTTATTGGTATTGATTGGTGTCATCGCTCAAAACCAATCGATTATTATTGCGAGTAGTGCCCTTTTAGTGATTAAAGCTCTAGGGTTCGGTGACCAATTGTTTCCGACACTTGCATCGAAAGGAATCAACTGGGGCGTGACGATTATTACGATTGCAGTCCTCGTACCGATTGCGACCGGCGATATCGGATTTAAAGAATTGTGGAATAGTATTAAAGGGCCTGTCGGGATTGTCGCATTCGGTTCAGGAATCTTTGTCGCTTTAGCAGCTGCTCAAGGAGTTCAACTGATGCGCGTCGACCCGGTCGTCACGACAGCACTCCTCGCAGGTACGATTTTAGCGGTCGGATTCATGAAAGGCGTTCCTGTTGGACCATTAATTGGTGCTGGAATCGCGGCATTGATTTTGGGAGGATATCACGTCATTGAAAAATGGTTCTGATATTTTCTGACAACTGAAGCCGCTTACATTTCTTTTTTGCAATAAATTGTTTATACTATATAAAGGACAGGGTAAACGGAGACTGGGTGAATGCAGGGGAGAAACCCATCCCGTATCCTTATTCCCTATAAACAGACTGTTTTTACGGTCGATTATTTTAAACAAGACTGAGGGGGAGTTATGAATGTCAACGACAAAAGGGTTAGAAGGTATTGTGGCAGCAGCCTCAAAAGTCAGCTCAATTATTGACGGACAATTGACTTACGGAGGATACACCATTGATGATTTAGCGGACAACGCCACATTTGAAGAAGTTGTCTTCTTATTGTGGAACGACCGCTTACCAAATGCAGAGGAATTGACAGCGCTATCAGAAGCGCTTGTAAAAGAAGCGACGTTGCCTGAAGACGTGATCGACACGTTAAAGCGTGCACCGAAATCAGCCAATGCGATGGCGACGATTCGTACGGCGCTCTCGCAACTCGCTTTATATGATGAGGAATCTGAAGACATGAGTGATGAAGCGAACATGCGTAAAGCGATTCGCTTACAAGCGCAAGTCGCTTCAATCGTGACAGCATTCGCTCGCCTTCGTAAAGGAGAGCAACCTGTCGCTCCAAAAGAAGGTCTTTCTTACGCGGCGAACTTCCTTTACATGTTGAACGGCGAAGAACCAAGTGATGTCGCAGAAAAAACGATTGATAAGGCACTCATCTTACACGCTGACCACGAGTTGAACGCCTCGACGTTCACAGCGCGTGTGTGTGTGGCAACGCTCTCGGATATGTATTCAGGTGTTACGGCGGCAATGGGAGCACTTAAAGGGCCACTTCACGGTGGTGCGAACGAGGCAGTTATGAAGATGCTCCATGAAATCGATTCGGTTGACCGCGTCGAAGAATACGTTCGTGGTAAATTCGAACGTAAAGAAAAAATCATGGGCTTCGGTCACCGCGTTTATAAGGACGGCGACCCACGCGCGAAGCATTTGAAAGAAATGAGCCGTCAATTGACAGCTCAAATCGGAGAACCGAAATGGTATGAGATGTCTGAAAAAATTGATCATCTCGTTGAAACAGAAAAAGGATTGAAGCCGAATGTCGATTTCTATTCAGCTTCAACGTATTATGCGCTCGGTCTTGAAGAAGATCTCTTCACACCAATCTTCGCCGTATCTCGTATGTCGGGTTGGATTGCCCACATCCTCGAGCAATATGCGGACAACCGTTTGATTCGTCCGCGCGCGGAATATGTCGGTGAGACGAGCCGTAAATATGTTCCTGTGAACGAACGTTAATTCAGGACACATTTCAGACAAAAGTTTGGTAAACTAACAAGTGACGTAGGTCGGCGTACGCGTCGACCTACAGTAATGTACTTAGGGGGATTCATTATGTTGACACAAGGACAAAAGATTACAGTTGAAAACGGTGTATTGAACGTACCAAACGTTCCGACGGTACCATTCATTATTGGTGATGGAACAGGACCTGACATTTGGAATGCGGCTGTTCGCGTATTTGATGCTGCGGTTGAAAAAGCATACGGCGGCGACAAGAAAATCGAATGGATGGAAGTATACGCTGGGGAAAAAGCATATAACGAAAAAGGTGAGTGGCTCCCAACAGAAACACTCGATCAAATTCGCGAGTACTTGATTGCGATCAAAGGTCCACTCACGACACCAGTCGGTGGAGGAATTCGTTCATTGAACGTCGCTCTTCGTCAAGAGCTCGACTTATACACATGCCTTCGTCCAGTTCGTTACTTCACGGGTGTTCCATCACCAGTAAAACGTCCTGAAGACACGGACATGGTTATCTTCCGTGAGAACACTGAAGATATCTATGCTGGCATCGAGTACGCTTCAGGAAGCGATGAAGTCAAAAAACTCATCAAGTTCTTGCAAGAGGAGATGAACGTCAACAAGATCCGTTTCCCAGAAACATCAGGAATCGGGATCAAGCCGGTTTCTTCTGAAGGTACGGAGCGCTTAGTTCGTGCTGCGATCGAGTATGCGATTGCGAACGACCGTAAATCTGTGACGCTTGTACACAAAGGAAACATCATGAAGTTCACAGAAGGCGCATTCAAAAACTGGGGCTATGCACTCGCTGAAGCGGAATACGGCGACAAAGTGTTCACATGGGCACAATATGACCGTATCAAAGAAGAGTCTGGCGAAGCAGCTGCTAACGAAGCTCAGTCGAAAGCAGAAGCTGAAGGGAAAATCATCGTCAAAGATTCGATCGCAGATATCTTCCTCCAGCAAATTTTGACACGTCCACGTGAGTTCGACGTCGTTGCGACAATGAACTTGAACGGCGACTACATCTCGGATGCCCTTGCTGCTCAAGTAGGTGGAATCGGGATCGCACCTGGTGCGAACATCAACTACATCACAGGACATGCAATCTTCGAAGCGACTCATGGTACAGCTCCGAAATACGCAGGTCTCGATAAAGTAAACCCATCTTCAGTCATCCTTTCAGGGGAGATGATGCTCCGCCACATGAACTGGAACGAAGCGGCTGACCTCATCATCAACTCAATGGAGAAAACAATCGCTTCGAAAGTTGTCACGTACGACTTCGCACGTCTCATGGACGGCGCAACAGAAGTGAAATGCTCTGAATTCGCGGATGAATTGATCAAAAATATGTAATTCAAACGAATAAGTCGTCAATTGAGGAGGAGAGCTCATGATTCGTCGTAACAAAATTTCTGTAATTGGAAGTGGCTTCACTGGTGCAACCACTGCACTGTATCTGGCTCAACGTGAGCTAGGGGATGTCGTCCTACTCGATATGGAAGAAAAAGTTGGACCGACGAAAGGGAAAGCGCTCGATATGCAAGAAACGGCTCCAATCCAAGGGTTTGACGCCTGGGTCACAGGAACGTCAGATTATGCCGATACGGCTGATTCAGACATCGTTGTCATCACGGCGGGAATCGCGCGCAAGCCGGGGATGAGTCGGGACGACCTCGTTGCAACGAACGCAAACGTCATGCGTTCTGTCGTCAAAGAGATTGCCCGCTATTCTCCAGAAGCGATTTTAATCGTCTTGACGAACCCGGTGGATGCGATGACGTATGCAGCGTTCAAAGAATCGGGTTTTCCGAAAGAACGCGTCATCGGACAATCTGGCGTACTGGATACGGCTCGTTTCCGGACGTTTGTCGCACAAGAACTGAATGTGTCCGTCAAAGACGTATCCGGATTTGTTCTTGGAGGTCATGGCGACGATATGGTTCCTCTCGTACGCTATTCGTACGCCGGAGGCATCCCGCTCGAGAAACTCATCCCACATGAGCGAATCGAGCAAATCGTCGAGCGAACACGTAAAGGTGGCGGTGAGATTGTCCAACTGTTAGGTGACGGCTCTGCATATTATGCGCCTGCTGCCGCAATCGCAGAGATGGTTGAGGCGATTATCAAAGACCAGCGTCGAATCTTACCTGCCATTGCTTATTTAGAAGGTGAGTATGGATTTAACGATTTGTATCTAGGTGTCCCGACCATTCTTGGTAAGCATGGGATTGAGCAAGTACTTGAGCTCAAATTAACGGATGATGAGAAAGCAGCGCTTTCTAAATCTGCCGACTCCGTCCGCTCCGTATTAGACGTCTTATAAGTAAAAGTGCTTCCTGCAAATTTGTGGGAAGCACTTTTTTTGCGGTTTCCATCTTGTAGGACATGCTACACTAAAAGTGGATTTGTTTTGTTTTTGTAAAGATTTGCTTTGAGGTTGGTCGTTTCAAGCTTTGGTTTGTAAAATAGAGAGTGACATTTGATGGATTAAGAGGAGGAAGTAGTGTGGCTGATAAAGTAATTGTTGTCGATGATGAAGTATCGATTGCGACATTATTAAAATTTAATTTAGAGCAAGCCGGGTTTGAAGTGGAGACGGCGCATGATGGGAAAACAGGCTTAGAATTGGCTGAGAAAAAAGATGCCGTTCTCATTGTGCTCGATTTGATGCTACCGGAGATGGATGGCCTTGAAGTGTGCAAGCGACTTCGTCAACAAAAAGTCAATACGCCCATTCTGATGTTGACGGCGAAGGATGATGAGTTCGATAAAGTGCTCGGACTCGAGCTCGGTGCGGATGACTATTTGACAAAGCCGTTTAGTCCGCGTGAAGTGGTCGCACGTGTCAAAGCGATTCTTAGACGATCTGCCCCGCAAGAATCGGCGGTTGAAGAAGACGTCATTCAAATCGGTGATGTCAAAATCGTCGCTTCAAACTATGAAGTATTCAAACAGGGCGAGCGACTCGAATTGACTCCAAAAGAGTTTGAACTGTTAGCTTATTTGGCGAAAAATAAAGGACGCGTGTTGACGCGTGATCAATTGTTATCGGCCATTTGGAATTATGATTTTGTGGGTGACACACGAATCGTTGATGTTCATATCAGTCACCTTCGTGAAAAAATTGAACCGGTGACTAAGAAGCCGACATATATAAAAACGATTCGCGGTCTTGGCTATAAGATGGAGGAGCCAACTTCGGAATGAAGACTTATCGCTCTAGGTTTATGACGACGCTCATTTTTCTCGTCACCGGTGTCCTGCTTACGCTCGGGATTGTGCTCGGACAGCTGTTCAAAGATTTCTATTTGGATTCTGAACGAGACCGTCTAAAAGAAGATGCTCAACTGGCAGCCCTTTATCTTGAAGGGGGCGAGTTGGACGAGATTCGGGAATATGTCGGTCAAATCGATGACGGGAGTAGTTTTGACATTCTCCTGCTCAATAGCCGGATGGAGGTCATCGCGGGAACACCGTTTCGTGTCGGGGCCATCGATTATCAAATCGACCCTAACCTCGTGCCTGATGACGGAACATTCGGTGAGGCTGACAATGAAGATTTGATTCAATTTACAAAACCGATCGAGATGGCAACAGGTGGGACTGTCTATTTGACATTTATTCGATATGTCTCAGACTTAGAAGGAGTTTATAATCGAATTTGGTTGACGATTGCTTTAGCACTCTTCTTCTCTTTCTTTGTCATCTTGTTCGTGCTCCAACATCTGACGAACCAATTTATTCGACCGATCGATGAAGCGACGATCGTCTTACGTGAGCTGGCAGATGGGAATTATCGGGCTCGCGTGTATGAATTACGGAACGATGAAGAAACGGGTAGTCTTGCTGGATCGATTAACGTACTCGCTCGAAATTTAGAGTCCATCTCACTCGGTGAGTCCGTTCAACGAGCCAGACTCGAATCGCTCATCGAATATATGGGAGCCGGACTCCTTCTTGTTGATGAGCGAGGGATCGTCACATTGGTCAACCGCTCGTATCGTGAGATGTTCCAATATGACGATTTATCCATCGGACAATTCTATCATGGGATTTTACCAAGTCCTGATGTCGAATCGCTCATTGAAGATGTCTATTTAACGGAAGAAGTGCACCGTCGTCAATTATCCATCCGAACTGGATTCAATCAAAAAACATATATGGTATCCGCGGCACCGATTTTCAGTGATACGGGAATGCTTCGTGGGACGACGTTACTCTTCAACGACATTACAGAATTGAAGCGACTCGAGAAGATGCGCAAAGACTTTGTGGCGAACGTCAGTCATGAACTCAAAACGCCACTGACGTCCATCCGTGGATTTAGTGAGACACTCCTAGATGGAGCGAAAGAAGTGCCTGAACTTCGTGACCAGTTCTTAGACATTATCCAAAAGGAAGCGACACGGATGCAGATGCTCGTCGAAGATCTCCTCGAATTGTCAAGACTCGAGCGAGACGATTTCAAGATGGAACTGGTGTCCGTTGATTTAAATCAACTTGTCGACGAGGTATGTCTACTTCTAAGTCAAAAAGCGAACAAGAAATCGATACACCTAGAGGCGCAACATCATGGAGAAGTCATCCTTCAAGCAGACTTGAACCGGATGAAACAAGTCATCATGAACTTGGTCGCTAATGCCATCAACTATTCTCCGGAAGGCAGCCGCGTGGAAATTTTCGTTGAGGCGAAGCAAGATTCTTACGAACTTCGCGTCAAGGACAATGGAATTGGGATAGCTGAAAAAGAAGTGAGCCGGATCTTTGAACGCTTCTATCGTGTCGATAAGGCAAGAAGTCGGAACTCGGGTGGAACTGGCCTCGGGCTCGCAATCGTCAAACATATCATTGATTTGCATCATGCAACGATTGACGTCGATAGCGAAGAAGGCAAAGGAACGACGTTTACCATCAGATTTCCACGGGTTTAACAATCCCTTTATCGTTCATTCATATTTACTTTACAAAACCTTGTTATTCTATCAATGAGACCTCTTCATCATCTCGTGATCCGATCGGTGCTCATCTCCACACGATCGGGAATTTGGCCCTTTTCTATTCGTAGAAAAGGGTCTTTTTTTTCGAACGCATGTACCCGTATGGTATGATGAGTGAAGAGAAGAATGGAGGTCGATTGAATGAATAAATTACTAGTCCTGGATGGGAATTCCTTAACATATCGTGCGTTTTTTGCACTGCCTCCGATGTCGGATGCATCGGGCAGAAATACGAATGCGGTGTATGGATTTACGATGATGTTATTGAAATTGATGGAAGATGAACAACCGACTCATTTCGCCGTGGCTTTCGATGCATCGAAGAAAACGTTTCGGCACGATACGTTCGCAGAATATAAAGGTGGGCGTCAAAAGACACCTGGAGAATTACGAGAGCAGTTCCCGCTCGTGCGTGACGTTTGTCGGGCGTTCGGCATCTCAGTCTTAGAGCTCGACCGATATGAGGCGGATGATATCATCGGAACCCTTTCAAAGGACACGACCTTTGATGATGTGACCATCGTGACGGGAGATAAAGATTTACTTCAACTCATCAACGAACGCGTGACAGTGTATTTGACAAAACGAGGGATCACAGACGTCGAGAAAATGAACGAGACTGCGTTCAAGGAACGCTACGAAGGACTTCAACCGATTCAGATGATTGACTTAAAAGGGTTGATGGGTGATAAATCGGATAACATCCCGGGGATTCCAGGTGTGGGAGAAAAGACGGCGCTGAAGTTGATTACCACGTATGGGACTGTCGAAGGACTCTACGAACATACGGATGAACTAAAAGGGAAGCAGAAGGAAAAGGTTGAAGCAAACGAACGTGAAGCGAAAATGTCGAAACAGTTGGCGACCATTTATACGGACGTGCCACTCGATGTATCCGCTGACGATCTCGTCTTCAAACCATATGATGCCTCTCTCGTAAAACCGCTCTTTATGGAGCTTCAATTCAAGTCGCTGATTGGGAAATTACAAGATACTTCATCAGAAGAACCAGTCGAAAAGGAAGAACGGCCGACCATCGATGTGGCGGATCAAGACCTGTCACAAGCTGTTCTCTTACTTGAACAGTTGAAAGACGATTATTTTGAAGATGATATCATCGGGGTTGCGATTGCATCGGACCGTGGCGTGACCATTGGTGACGTGTCACTGTTACAAGATGAACGGGTCAAACAATGGATTGAGGATGAATCTCAGACGACCATCTGTCTAGATGCGAAACAGACGATCATTCAATTGAAGCGACACCAATTGACACTTCGGGGATATGAAGATCTGCTCGTCGCAGGATACTTATTAAATCTTTCTGGCGGAACGTCGCTCAGCTCGATCGCCTCTCACTTCGCATATCATCTTGAGGAAGACGAAGCGGTTTACGGAAAAGGGGCGAAAATCAAAATCCCTGAAGAGGATGTGTTCCATGCACACCTCACGGAGAAAGCACACTCAATTTTGACGTTGTTTGAGCGTGTCGCAAAAGAATTAAAAGACAATGAACAGACAGAACTATATGAGGCACTCGAAAAGCCGCTCGTATCCGTGTTAGCTGAAATGGAGTGGGCAGGTATTCATGTGAACGTCGAAACCCTTCAACATATGGAAACGGATCTTCGAGAACGACTCTCCGCGCTTGAAGTGACGATTCATGAGTTGGCTGGCGAACCATTTAACATCAATTCGCCAAAACAGCTAGGGGTCGTCTTGTTTGAAAAATTAGCACTCCCTCCTGTGAAAAAGACGAAGACAGGTTACTCGACTGCAGCGGATGTTCTTGAAAAATTGGCGCCACTTCATCCAATCATCGAAAAAATTATGCATTATCGTGAACTCGGTAAACTGCAATCAACTTATGTTGAAGGCTTGCAGAAAGTTGTAAAAGACGACGGCAAGATTCACACTCGATACACGCAGACGTTGACACAAACAGGGAGACTCTCGTCGGTCAATCCGAACTTACAGAACATCCCGATTCGATTAGAGGAAGGTCGTCGTATCCGCAAGGCGTTCACCGCAAGCGAACCAGGTTGGGTGCTTTATGCGGTCGACTACTCTCAGATCGAACTACGTATCATGGCGCATATGTCACAAGATGCGAAAATGATGGATGCTTTCCTGCACGATGAGGATATCCACACATCAACGGCAGCGAACGTATTTAAAGTATCGAATGAAGAAGTCACGTCGCTCATGCGTCGTCAAGCGAAAGCGGTCAATTTTGGGATCATCTATGGCATCAGTGACTATGGACTTTCGCAAAACCTAGGAATTACTCGAAAGGAAGCACAAACCTTTATCGATACGTATTTTGAGCAGTTTCCGGGAGTGAAGACATTCATGGATGCTGCTATTGAACGTGCGCGAGAACATGGTTTCGTGGAGACGATGTTAAAACGACGTCGAAATATTCCGGATATCCATTCAAGCAACTTTAACTTACGTGGATTTGCTGAACGTACCGCAATCAATACACCGATTCAAGGGACGGCGGCTGATATCATCAAAAAAGCGATGATTGATGTTGACAATGCGTTAAAGTCGTCAGGGCTTCAATCAAAACTCTTGTTACAAGTACACGATGAGTTAATTTTTGAAGGACCTTCCGATGAAATGGAAGCGTTAGAGAAACTCGTGACCAATGCAATGGAGCATACGGTCACACTCGATGTCCCGTTACGTGCAGACGGTGCCGTCGGGATTACTTGGTTTGACACGAAATAAACGAATAGAAAGGAAATCAGTATGCCAGAATTACCAGAAGTCGAAACGGTCTGTCGTAAGTTGCGACCATTCGTTTCAGGAAAAACGATTCAGTCCGTCGATGTACTCGACCCTAAAATTATTCGAGGACATGATGCTGAAGAATGGGTTCACCATTTAGTAGGAGAAACAATCGTAGATGTGGAACGTCGTGGAAAGTTCATTTTATTCAAACTAACGAACGGTTACCTCGTCTCGCATTTACGTATGGAAGGGAAGTTTTTCCCACATGAAACAATCACAGAACCTGTTAAACATACACATGTCGTGATAACATTTACCGATCAATCAACACTTCATTATAACGATGTGCGCAAATTTGGTACGATGGAGTTGCGGACGAATGAAACGATTCATACGACGCCACCGCTTTCCTTGCTCGCATATGAACCGTTTGATGAGCGCGTGACCGGAGAGGCGTTGCATCGACGTTTAGAACGGATGAAGACGCGAGCAATCAAGACAGCTCTCTTTGACCAGTCCATTTTCGTTGGGTTAGGTAATATTTATGTGGATGAGACACTATTTCGAGCCGGTATTCATCCGACTCGACCGGCAGCTAGCTTATCGAAGGAAGAAGTCGAAAACGTCCGAGTCGAAGCGGTTGACGTTCTGACGGAAGCAATCGAGCGCGGTGGAAGTACGATTCGAAGTTATACGAATCCAGATGGGGCAATGGGAACATTCCAAGAAAGATTGTTTGTTTATGGACAGGCGGGGGAGCCGTGTCAGCGATGCGGCCAAGAGATTGAAAAGATGAAGCTCGGCGGACGCGGCACGCATTATTGCCCAAACTGCCAACAACGCTAAGGGGTGGGCGAATATGTTGAAAATTGGGTTGACGGGTGGGATCGCAACCGGAAAGTCTACGGTGTCTCGATTGTTTCGAGAAAGAGGAATTCCGATTATCGATGCCGATTTGATTGCGCGAACGGTCGTTGAACCGGGAGGAAAGGCGATTGAAGGTGTAAAAACCGCTTTTCCGAAATGTTTTGATGGTGATGTATTGAACCGTCCTGCACTAGGAAGGGAAATCTTCCATGATAAAACGAAGCGTCAGCAATTGAATCAATTGATGCATCCGGCAATTCGTGAAGAGATGAAGGAACAGATGCGTGCTTATGAAGCATCCGGGGAATCTGTTGTCATTTTTGATATTCCTCTCTTATTTGAGGGCACAATGCTCGATCTCGTCGATTATTCTGTCGTCGTCTATTGTCGCGAAGAGATACAGTTGATGCGTCTTATGGAACGTAACGGATTGACGAAAGAAGAGGCGCTTGCCCGTATTCGCTCACAGATTCCAATCGAAGATAAAAAACACCAGGCGGATTTCCTTGTTAATAACAATGGGGCATTAGGCGATTTGCCACAACAAATTGATCGTTTGGTCGAACAATTTAAGACAATACAAAAAGAAGGCGACTAATCGCCTTCTTTTTAGTTTAACGGATCGGAGTCAGGTGAGCCTTTCTTCCATGTATCGTAGATTGCACGACCATCACTTGGATGACCGTTTGAGTAGTAAATCGGATAAAGTGAAAAGAAGATGTAGTAGAACGAGAAGTAGGCGAACTGATACGAATAGAGTGTTGGTTCGATATCTCGTCGAAGGATGAATGCGTTGACGATCAAAATACTCGCTAAATTAAAAATGGCTCCACCGCCATAGACTAGTGTACGAGTGACTTTGTTGCTCCATCTTAAATCCGTGAACTGGCACCACGCGTCGTAAAAATAGACGCGGTTTACTTGTAAACGACCTACTTTAAATAACTTCTTTCCAGTACCGATTTGCATATCGAGCGAGCCACCAAACAATTTTGCGAAGAAGAAGTGACCGAACTCGTGAATTAACGTCACAATCGGTAAAATAATGAAGAATGAGATGAAGAATTTATCGATATCTCCCCAATCAAACATCGTGACGCCTCCTTTCTCTTTGTGCATTACGCCAAAGAATTCCCCTGATTTTCAAAAAATAAACAAAGAAAAACGAAAGAAATGTGACATTACATAGTGAAAACGCTTACAGCTATCCGTTATAATGAAACCGTAATGTAGAAAAAGGGGGATGCAGCATGGGGACAAAAGTTGCAATAAACGGATTCGGTCGAATCGGGAGAATGGTATTTCGAAAGTTGATGCTTGAGGGACGTCACGAAGTAGTGGCAATCAATGCGAGCTATCCAGCAGAAACGCTCGCTCATCTGATCAAACATGATTCCATTCATGGACCATTTGAACTAACGGTTCGGGCGCAAGGGGATGCGCTCGAGGTTGATGGGAAACGAATCGAACTCATTTCAGAACGTGATCCATCACGTTTGCCTTGGGCGGACCTTGCAATCGACATCGTCGTCGAAGCAACAGGAAAATTTAATTCAGATAGCGGAGCAAAACTCCATCTTGATGCAGGTGCGAAAAAGGTCATTTTAACTGCGCCAGGTAAAGGCGATTTACGAACAATCGTCATGGGGGTCAATGATCGCGACTATCGACCGGAAGAAGACCACATCATTTCAAACGCTTCGTGTACGACGAACTGCCTAGGTCCCGTCGTAAAGGTGTTGCATTCGACGTTTGGCATTGAAACAGGGCTCATCACGACGGTGCATGCCTATACGAACGATCAAAATAACATCGATAATCCGCACAAAGATTTACGCCGGGCACGTGCTTGTGGTAGCTCAATCATTCCAACTTCAACTGGAGCTGCAAAAGCAATCGGACTCGTCATGCCAGAACTTCAAGGCAAGCTGAACGGGATGGCACTTCGCGTCCCGACACCGAACGTGTCGCTCGTTGACTTGGTCGTCGAACTACATCGTGACGTAACGGTCGATGAAGTCAATGAAGCATTTGAACGGGCGGCATTTGGTGAGATGACGGGGATTTTAGGTGTTTCTCACGAACCGCTTGTCTCCATCGACTTTAATGGGGACGACCGTTCGTCGATTATCGATATGGATTCAACGATGGTGCTTGGAGGAAACCATGTCAAAGTACTCGCATGGTACGACAACGAATGGGGCTATTCGTGCCGCGTCGTCGACTTGTTAGACATGGTTGCGAGTTACCTTCAAATCGGTCAACAAGAAACCCACGCCTAAAAAATATTACGCTCTAAAAAATATTTTCATTTTTTTTAAACAAATGTCTTGTAACGACGTCCTAAACACGTTACACTCAGTTTCGTGAACTTCAATTGGTCTGACAAACGCAACTTAAAGGGTTAGGACCTCTTAGGACTAACTTGCCCCCGTGGTTGTGGGCGATTCAGGCACAAAGTGAGTGATCATCAACTACTTTGAGACCATTGATGTAAAGGGGGATCCACTAATATGGATACTATGGGACGTCACATTATTACAGAACTTTGGGAGTGCAATCCCGACAAATTAAATGATATCGACTACATCGAGCGTTTGTTCGTCGATGCTGCTCTTCGTTCGGGCGCTGAAGTCCGCGAAGTTGCATTCCACAAATTTGCGCCACACGGTGTGAGTGGGGTCGTCATCATTTCAGAATCACACTTAACGATTCACAGTTTCCCAGAACATGGCTATGCGTCTGTTGACGTGTTCACATGTGGAGATCGAATCGATCCAGCTACGGCATCGCAATATATCGCCGAAGGATTGGATGCAAAAGTACGTGAAGATGTGAAACTTGAGCGTGGAATGGGACCGATTCGTGTTCCTGAAGCACAGGTCGCACTAACTAAATAATTCTGAAGAATCTTTTGAGGCTGGCCGTTTGACGGTCAGCCCTTTTAATTGTTTTGTTGTCGCCGTAATTTTGATATGCTTAACGTATATAACTCAGGCGTTGAGGTGGATTATGGGACTGTTAGATAAGTTACAAACACATATTGAAACGAAAGATACACATAAACATGAATCACTGCAAACTCGTTACTATGCAGCATCTCCGATTTCTATCTTACAATGGCTAGAAGGTCAGATTCAGTCAAATGGTCAGACGGTGCGTCGTATCGACTCGAATCGGGGAGAACTTTCATTCATTGGAGAAGGATGGGATGGACTCATTACAATTGTACAAGTGGATGGTGGTCGGACCGCGGTCGACTTCACATTGAATCGTGAACAGCGATTTGGGGCAGACTTGGCCCAAATTGTATCGAACTATTATGAAGCCCTTACAAAACAATTCCCGCTCCGTGCTATTGGAAATAAATCAGTCGAACGATAAGGAGGTTTGAGCATGCGTTGTCCGAAATGTGATCATAATGGAACGAGAGTGCTCGATTCCCGACCGGTGCAAGACCATTATTCGATTCGACGTCGTCGTGAATGTGAGAAGTGTGGGTATCGGTTTACAACGTTTGAGACGGTCGAACAGACACCGCTCATCATTGTAAAAAAAGATGGAAATCGTGAAGAGTTTAGTCGTGAAAAAGTGCTTCGCGGTATTATCCGTGCATGCGAAAAACGACCGGTCACGCTCGAACAGCTTGAAGGAGTTGTGACAAAAGTTGAGCAACAACTGCGCGCTCTTGCCCAGTCGGAAATTCCGAGTGAGCAAGTTGGTGAGTTGGTGATGAATGAACTTGCGCGGGTGGATGAAGTGGCATACGTTCGCTTCGCATCCGTCTATCGCCAGTTCAAAGACATCACGGTGTTCTTTAAAGAACTTGAAGATTTAATGAAGCAAGAAAATTCGACCAACTAAAGGGCGGCCCGCTGGTCGCCCTTTTTCAAGGGAGAGAGCTATGGAGAAAGAACGTACAATCTTTGGGACAGATGAATTACTTATCATGAGTACGGGTCTCGTCGACCGTGAATCGTACCAGTCCCTTTACCACCTATATCAACCTGTTATCGGAGTGAAGGCGCTCGCACTGTACCAAACGTTATGGAGCGAACTGAAACCAGGGAAAATGAAATCAAATTATATGTCACACAGTGCCTTGTGTGAGATGTTGGAGTATTCCATCAATGAGTTGATGGATAGTCTATTCCGTCTTGAGGCAATCGGATTGGTGCGAACGTATAAAACGAAGGATGCCCGCTCTACACAATACGTATATCAATTACGAGTTCCACTCGCCCCTCATACGTTTTTAAATGACGGATTGTTATCGAGCTTTCTCTTCTATAAAGTCGGGGAAGTACGATTTAAACAATTACAGGGACGTTTTACGATTGATCCGTTGCCAGCAGGCATTGTTGAAGTCACAAAAGACTTTAATGAAGTGTTTGACGTCAAAGGGGTGAACCATCGCGCGTTCACACAAAAAAATTATGAAAAGCCGGACCGGGCAAAGATTGAGATCAACTATTCGTTTGATATGGAGATTGTGAAAAAACTGACGAATTTTCCAGTCGGATTTTTCACAAAAAAATTAGACGAAACGATCACAAAACTGGCCTACGTGTCGCAGCTCGATGAAGAAACGATGGCAGAGATGCTGAAAGAATACTTTGTCCACGAAGCCTATCTCCCACTCAGCGAGCAAGAAAAGCGGGACGGGTGTCGTCAAATGGTCTTGCAGTTGAAGAAGAAACAGACCCGCCACCGGAAAGAGAAAACGGTCGAACTTGAACAGACGAAGCTTGGAGACCTCCATGACCCTGATGTGATGGAGTCCGCACACCCACATCAATATGTATCGACTCTTCGAAAGACTCCACAACTGTCAAAGAGCGACGAACAGTTGGTCATCGAGCTCGTCGATACACTTGGTCTTGCTCCAGGGGTCATCAACGCACTCTTCTATTATTGTATCGAAGTGAAGAAGCAGACACGTCTTAGTGAGAACTATGTCCTTCGTATCGCCACGAGTTGGAAGACAGCGGGCTATACGAATGCAAAAGAAGCGTTGGAGCAAGAAGCGTCACAAGATGCGCTTATCGAGAAGAAACAGCAAAAACGCGAGAGCGTGCAACGTACCACGGTCGGATCACGACGGAAACCTCAACAAGGGGATATGCCGAAATGGCTCGAAGATGAGGCTAAACAACAACGCTCGTATGACCAGGCAAGAAAAAAAGAGCTCGAGTCGTCCGTTCCAGATGATGCGGAACTTGTGAAACTATTAAATGAGTTGAAAGAGAAGGGGTGAGGGAATGGAACGAATCAATCAGTCTTTATCTCAATTGATGAATCGGAAAGAAGTCCGCGAGGCGTATGAGTCGATTCGTAAACGAACGCTCAATCATCCAGGGGTCATCGCTTTTTTGAATGCTCATCCTGAATTAGAAGAGAAGGCGATTGAGATCGGGTTTACCAAACTGAGTGAGTATGCCGAACAGATGGATGGGAAGACGTTCATCGAAGAGCAGGCCGTCATCCCCGGTCATCAACCGGTGCTATACGTCGATTTAGGACAGATTGCGATCCGTTATGAAGAGACAGTCGCACATCGTCAGGCGAGACGACAAAAAGAGATGGACCGTAAATTCAAAAGTCTATTTTTACCGGAAGAAGTCCGTGAGGCGAGTTTCGAATCCTTCGATTGGGCGGACGATGCACGTAAGATTGCATTGCGTGAAGCGATGCGTTTCGTGACGGGGATGAAGTCGGGACAAAAAGTCAATGGACTTTATCTACATGGTAGTTTTGGCGTCGGGAAGACGTACTTACTCGCCGCCATCGCCAATGAGTTGAAAGTGGCGGATATTGAAACGATTTTAGTTCACGCCCCGGGCTTTGTGTCGGAAGCGAAACGTAAAATTCGAACCGAGTCGTTCGATTCATTTTTAACGTCATTCCAACACGTGCCCGTCCTATTGATTGACGATATCGGTGCTGAAGCCATCAGCCCGTGGGTGCGTGATGAATTGTTCGGAATCATTCTTCAATATCGGATGATGCACCGTTTGCCGACGCTCTACAGTTCAAACTTTAGCGGGGAAGAGCTCGAGACTCATTTTTCAATTGACGGCTCGCCACAAAACAAAATGAAAGCACAGCGTCTCATGCAACGCATTTCCACGACGACGACCCAAATTGAATTAAAGGGTGAAAATCGCCGTCGGTAAAGGATTGTTTTTCTCGGTTGAGTTGACTATACTAAGAAGCATATAAAGGATGCACAGAAGAGGATATGGGTCATCGAGACGAGTTTTAGCGAGGGAAGGGCGGTGGAAGCTTCCTAACGACGACGATGCATTTACTCCCTCGGAGCACCGTACGGGTCAATCGTGCGGCGATTCACACTCGTTATCGTGTGTTCGAGCCAAGCATGTTGCTTGGGAACGAGGGTGGTACCACGAGAATCAAAGCTCGTCCCTTTTTGAGGGATGGGCTTTTTTTATATTCATTTTTTTGAGAGGGGACAGATGTACATGATTCAATTAACATTTCCAGATGGCGCGGTAAAAGAATTTGATGCCGGCGTCACAGCAGAAGACGTCGCAGGCTCGATCAGCCCGGGACTTCGTAAAAAAGCAATCGCAGCAAAATTAGATGGAGAACTCATCGACTACCGTCGTCCAATCGAGCATGATGGTAAAATCGAACTCGTGATGCCGGACTCGGAAGACGGTCTTGATTTGATGCGCCACTCGTCGGCTCACTTGATGGCTCAGGCAATCAAACGTCTATACGGAGAAGAGAATAACATCTATCTCGGAATCGGACCGACGATTGAGAACGGGTTCTATTACGATATCGAGATGGACCGTCGTATCAATGAGGAAGACCTTCCTGAAATTGAAAAGATGATGAAACGTATCGTCGATGAGAACTTGGAAATTACGCGTGAAGTCGTTTCTCGTGATGAGGCGCTCGCTCGTTATAAAGAGTTGGGAGACCCGCTCAAGATTGAGTTGATTGAAGACATTCCAGCCGATCAGACACTGACAATCTATCACCAAGGTGAATTCTTCGACCTTTGCCGCGGACCACATGTCCCGTCAACTTCGAAGCTGAAAATCTTTAAATTGATGAGTGTGGCTGGTGCCTATTGGCGCGGAGACTCGGACAATAAAATGTTACAACGTATTTACGGGACAGCATGGGCAACGAAAGAACAACTCGCCGAGCACTTGCGTCTTCTTGAAGAAGCGAAAGAGCGCGACCATCGTAAACTCGGGAAAGAACTCGATCTCTTCTTCGTTTCACAAGAAGTCGGACAAGGGCTTCCGATGTGGCTACCGAAAGGGGCGTCAATTCGTCGCACGGTCGAGCGCTACATCGTTGATAAAGAGCTCGAACTCGGCTATCAACACGTCTATACACCGGTTCTCGGTTCGGTCGACTTGTATAAGACATCTGGACACTGGGATCACTATCAAGATGACATGTTCCCGAAAATGGAGATGGACAACGAAGAACTCGTCCTTCGCCCGATGAACTGTCCGCACCATATGACAATCTACAAACATGAGCCGCGTTCGTACCGTGAACTTCCACTTCGAATCGCTGAGCTTGGCGGCATGCACCGCTACGAGATGTCAGGCGCGCTCACCGGTTTACAACGTGTCCGCTATATGGTCTTGAATGATGGACATACGTTCGTCACACCAGAACAGATGAAGCAAGAATTCAAAGACATCGTTCACTTGATCCAAGAAGTATACGCGGACTTCGGCATCAAAGATTATCGTTTCCGTCTCTCGTATCGCGATCCTGCCGATAAAGAGAAGTACTTCGATAACGATGCGATTTGGGAGATGGCACAGAGTCAGTTGAAAGAAACAATGGATGAGCTCGAGCTTCCATACTTCGAGGCGGAAGGGGAAGCGGCATTCTACGGTCCAAAACTCGACGTACAAGTACGGACGGCGCTCGGGAAAGAAGAGACACTCTCAACTGTTCAACTTGATTTCTTGCTTCCGGAACGTTTCGATTTGACATACACAGGACCAGACGGAAAAGATCATCGTCCAATCGTCTTGCACCGTGGTGTCGTCTCGACGATGGAACGGTTTGTCGCTTACTTGATTGAAGAGTATAAAGGCGCATTCCCGACATGGCTCGCACCGGTTCAGGTCAAGTTAATCCCGGTCTCGCATGTTCACGATGAATACGTCGCGGAAGTGAAAGCGGAACTCGTTAAGCGCGGTGTCCGCGTCGAAACAGACCTTCGTGACGAGAAACTCGGCTATAAGATTCGTGAAGCGCAGATGAAGAAGATTCCAATGACGCTCGTACTTGGAGATAAAGAACGTGATGAGCGTGCGGTCAACATTCGCCGTTACGGTCAACAAGAACAAATTTCTGCGTCACTTGATGAATTCATCGCATCGCTCACAGAAGAGATTGCGAACCGTTCACGTTAAGTGAGGGACCACCTTTCCAACCAGAAAGGTGGTTTTTTTCGGTCTATAGACGGATGTGTATTTGGTCATCTACACGTATCGTAAACATAAGGAGTGATACTTAATGAATTATATGAAGCCAGTATTGGCACTTACTATTGGGGCGGTTGCGTTCACAGGAGCGATTCCAAAAGTCGGAGCGGAGGCAATCGTCAATGACACGATTGTGACACTTGGCGAGTCGTTATCAGCAGAACAAGAAAAATGGGTACTCGAACGAATGGACGCCCCGGAAGGCATCGAACCGATTATTGCGACGGCAGCGGACGAAGAAAAATATTTAGGTGATTCTGTTCCGCAGGCACAACGTGGGGGTGGCATGTACTCATCTGCCCGAATCAAATTGACGAACGGGACTGGTCTCGATATTCAAACGGAGAACGTGACATGGGTCACGAAAGATATGTATGCGAACGCCCTCGTCACGGCCGGTGTGACGGATGCGGACATCTATATCACGTCACCGATTAACGTGACGGGTACCTCGGCTTTGACGGGGATTATGAAGGCGTACGATCAGACGGCAGCCGAAACAGGCATCGAATTGTCGGATGAACGAAAAGAATTGGCACAAGAAGAATTGGCCGTCACGTCTGAAATTGGAAAGACGGTCGGACAAGAAGATGTAGCAGGTCTCATGAACGAGATTAAAGCGGAAATTGCGAATCAAATGCCTGAAACGAATATTGAGATTCGCGATATCGTCATCCAAGTATTGAATCAAAACAACGTTCAACTATCCGAGGGACAGCTCGATCAATTGACGACCTTGTTTGAGAATATGCAACAAGCGAATCTAGATTGGTCATCGATCAGTAACGGATTAAAAGACGCTGGGCAAGATGTTCAAGCATTCTTAGAACAAGAAGAAGTGAAGGGGTTCTTTGCTCGATTGTTTGAGGCAATCGGCAATTTCTTCAAATCCCTCACAAACTAATTGTGTGGCATTGTGGAAAATTGGAGAATGCGGTAGGAATTGAATCGATTCGGGTAAATACTTTCCATTAACAAATCAATTTGAGGAGGAATCGTCATGATTGGTGGGGTCCCGCTACACCCATTGCTCGTTCATGCTCCAATTGGGTTACTGCTTTTTGGAACGCTCCTAATTTTAATCAGTTTTAAATGGACAAGTTTTCGACTGTTCGCGCTCATCACATTAGTTGCCGGATTACTATCAGGTGCGGTAGCTTTCTTGTCGGGGGATAGTGCGGAAGAATATGCGGAAGCGAATCTGCCATCAGTAACAGAGGCGATGATTGAAAACCATGAGCATTTTGCTTTATATAGCTTGATTGCTTTTGGGGTCACAATCATCTTACTCGGCATTGGATATCGTGCGAAAGGAAAGTTGTGGATCACCCTCAGTTTCGTTGTAGCTCTTATCGGTGCCGGATTGCTAGCTTATGCGGGACACCTTGGCGGCCAAATGGTATACGCACAATAATCAAAAAGACCGTCTCCCTCCATTTGAGGCAGGCGGTCTTCCTTATTAGGAATCGTTTTAACAAGCAATGGGTTTTCCATTAATACCAACGCTTATGGATATAATTTTGAGCCGACTCGTGGTCGTCGACAATTTTTAAGGTGATGCGATTCATCTCTTCTAATAAGTCTGTTAAAACCGCCTGTAATGTTTCATCTTCTAGCCCATGTGCTTGCATCGTCTTACTGACAATCTGCTGGACTTGATCATGATAGTCATGTTCTCGCGATACATCTTTTCGCCAGTTCATGTCGATCCCTCCTTTGATATTTCATTATTCCCTTTGAAAAGGTATTGCGAAACGAGAGAATGACTGGTATCATCATAAAAGTGTGAGCTACCAATTATTCATGCGCGATATCTTGACATCTTTTCCTGCTAGTGCTAAGATGACATAGTGATTAAAAACAACAAAGCAGAAGCACCCGCTTTTCACCTCGTCTGAGAGTCATCAGGCAGGTCCATCAAGTTCTTGGTTCATTCGGCATCATCTGCCGTTTTATGACCTCAACTGATGTGTGGGTGGGAAACTGCCGACGCTTTTTTTATTGCCATGTTGTCTTGTCAATCTAAATCTCGTGCAATCGCACGATGGAGGTGCTAACCATTAGCAAAGAGCTCTTTATCAACGAAAACATTCGTGCCCGTGAAGTACGTCTCATTGGCGCAGACGGTGCACAACTCGGTGTGACATCACGTAACGATGCGTTACGTTTAGCTGAAGAAGCGGAACTAGACCTCGTCTTAGTCGCGGATAAAGCAAATCCACCGGTCGCTAAAATTATGGACTATGGGAAGTACCGTTTCGAACTCCAGAAGAAGGAGAAAGAAGCGCGTAAAAACCAAAAAGTCATCCAAATGAAAGAAGTACGTCTCAGTCCAACAATCGAGGACAACGATTTCCAAACAAAATTGCGTAACGCACGCAAGTTCCTTGAAAAAGGAAACAAAGTGAAGGCTTCGATTCGTTTCCGCGGACGTGCCATCACACACTCGGAAATCGGGAAACGTGTTTTGGACAAAATGGCAGCGGAATGTGCCGATTTGGCAACAGTTGAACAAAAGCCGAAGATGGAAGGACGCAGCATGTTCTTAGTGCTGGCTCCGAACAAAGAAGATTAATTATCGATTCTCAGTGGGGAGGAAATACTCATGCCGAAAATGAAATCGCACCGCGGTGCTTCAAAACGTTTCAAACGTACAGCATCAGGTAAACTCAAGCGTTCACACGCTTACACAAGTCACTTGTTCGCAAACAAATCGACTAAAGCAAAACGTAAGCTCCGTAAAGGCGCTATCGTATCAGCTGGAGACTTCAAACGCATTCGCAACATGATCGCGAAGTAATACAGAAACAATTTAGGAGGGAATCCATATGCCACGCGTAAAAGGCGGTTATACGACTCGTCAACGTCGTAAAAAGCAAATTAAACTTGCCAAAGGATACTTTGGTTCGAAACACATTCTATTTAAAGTAGCAAAACAACAGGTCATGAAGTCACTCATGTACGCTTACCGTGACCGTCGTCAGAAGAAACGTGATTTCCGTCGTCTTTGGATCACACGTATCAATGCGGCAGCACGCACAAACGGTCTCTCATACAGCCGTATGATGCACGGCCTCAAGCTTGCAGGAATCGACATCAACCGTAAGATGCTTGCTGAGCTTGCTGTGACAGATGCACAGGCATTCGCGTCACTCGCTGAAACAGCTAAATCAAAATTGAACGCGTAATCGTTCAATCGACAGCGCCGAGACACTCTCTCGGCGCTTTCTTTTTTCTGTAGAATTTCTTAGAATAAAGAGAAGGAGGAAAGCGCATGAATCAATCGGTTGTCGCGATCGTCGCCTTAGCCCTTATTGTGTTGAATGTCTATACTTATATTCGAGCAAAACAGTACACACATGGGAAAGGCGATTTTAACGTCCTATATGCCTATGCGGGAGGAGCCATCGGTGCCTTGTTCGGTCTTCATTTGACACGAAAGAAGACGGTTCATGCCCCAAAACTGCTTCAATTACAAGTATTGATTTTAGCAGTGGGCTGGTCTTTAATGATTTTAGTATTGCTATAAGTGGAGATAGAGGAGGAACATCCGGTGAACTGGACAACATTGTTTGATCGGCAGCGCGAATTAGACGAGCGGATCAAAGTACAACATGGATTATCCGGCAATCAATTCGATGAACGGTTACTGGCGCTGCTTGTCGAGCTCGGTGAACTGGCTAACGAAACACGTAGCTTTAAATTTTGGTCGAAGAAAGGACCGTCGCCTCAAGATGTGATCTTAGAAGAATATGTGGACGGCATTCATTTCTTACTGTCACTTGGTCTTGCGCTCGGGTATGAACGAGATGCGTTTCCTGCGGGAAGCTCATATCTTGATGCGACTGATGCTTTTTTAGATATTTATCGAAAAGTGACGAACTTTGGTCTTTCAAAAACGGAAGCCATGTACGAGACGCTGATGGCAGCTTATCTCGAACTTGGTTATACGCTCGGTTTTAATGAGCAACTCATTTTACTGGCATACATGAATAAAAATGAAGTGAACCATGAGCGACAAAATCAAGGATATTAATGAAAAGGAGCGGATTGGTATGAATGAATCGTTACATATGTTAAAACGTTTGACAGACGCGACAGGAGTTCCGGGAAATGAGGGAGAAGTCCGTCAATTGATGCGTGAATATCTCGAACCGCACGTCGAATCGTTTGAACAGGATGGGCTCGGAAGCTTATTTGGCCAAGTGACAGGAGATGCTGAAGGGCCACGTGTCATGATTGCGGGTCACATGGATGAAGTCGGGTTTATGGTGACACGTGTGGAAGAGAGTGGATTCCTTCGTTTCCAAGCGCTCGGTGGCTGGTGGAACCAGGTGCTATTGGCACAACGCATGGATGTGGTCACACGGTCTGGTGAAAAGATTCCAGGCGTCATTGGTGCGAAACCACCTCATGTTCTACCACTTGAGGCACGGAAAAAGCCCGTCGAAATCAAAGATATGTTCTTAGACATCGGTGCAACGTCGAAGGACGAAGTGGCTGAATGGGGAATTCGTCCAGGCGATACGGTCGTGCCGCATTGTGAATTCACCGTCATGAAAAATGAGAACTTCTTAATGGCGAAGGCTTGGGATAACCGCATCGGATGTGCAATTGCTATCGAAGCGGCGAAACGTTTGAAGGAAGAATCGTTCCCAGGTGTCGTTTACACAGGAGCGACGGTACAGGAAGAGGTTGGCTTACGTGGAGCAGTGACCGCTGCCAACTTGATTCGTCCGGACGTGGCGATTGCTGTCGATACAGGCATTCCGAGTGATACGCCAGGGATGACCCAAGCAGAAGGGTTATCAAAACTCGGAGACGGGGTTCAGGTCATCTTCTTTGATGCGACTACCGTCACGAACCCACGCCTTGTCGATCTGATCGTTGACGTGGCCAAAGAGCAAGAAATCAAGTATCAATTGGACTTAACACCAGGCGGTGGTACCGATGCAGGGCGGTTCCATCTATCTGGAATTGGGATGCCGGCCATCGCGTTGACGGTGCCGGTCCGCTATTTACACACGAACGTGTCCATCATCCATAAAGATGATTACGAGGCAGCGGTACAACTCGTTGTCGCATTGACGAAACGTTTAGACCACGAAACGGTCCAATGGTTGAAAGAGGGATAATATGACGAAGATTACGTCTACGAAGAGCGAGACGATTAAACGATTAAAACGATTGATGACGAAAAAAGGTCGTCAAGAAACGGGTCAATTTCTAGTAGAAGGAGAGCATTTGGTGGACGAGGCCATTCGTGCCGGCCGACTCGTCCAACTCATCGTGGCTGAGTCGTATTCACCAAAAGGAACATGGCGACTCGAAGAGATGCCGGTTCTCGAGTTATCCGATCACGTCGCAGATCTTCTTTCCGAAACGGAAAAGACTCAAGGTGTATTTGCTGTTGTGAAGATGACACCGGTAGAACGAAAAATGAAGAAAGTACTCGTACTAGATCGAGTACAAGACCCGGGTAATCTCGGGACGATGATTCGGACAGCGGATGCTGCCGGATTCGATACGGTGCTACTTGGGAAAGGGACGGTCGATCCGTTCAACGCCAAAGTCGTACGTGCCACACAAGGGTCGCTGTTTCACGTGAACGTGACCTCGGTCGACTTGCTTGAAAAGTTACCTGAGCTAAAAGAGGACGGATTCCACGTCTACGGCACAGCTCTCTCAAAGGCGACATCGTATGAGCAAGTTGCATTCGAAGACAAAGTGGCCCTCGTCATCGGGAATGAGGCGCAAGGGGTTCATGCTGATGTACTAGCACTCTGTGATACGCGTGTGCATATTCCGGTGCTCGGCGACGCGGAATCGCTCAATGCGGCGGTCGCTGCAGGTATTTTAATGTATCGCATCGCTTTACAATAATCTTGTCAGCACGTGAAAAACGTGATAGGTTAAACACATCGATGAATAAGATATGACGTTGAAAGAACATAGTAAGCGAATGACCGATTCCGTTCAGGGAGCAAGGGCCGTGACTGAGAGCCTTTGCCGGATTCGTCGCTGAATTCACTCTGGAGTCGTGTTGGAGACAACACCGGTTTGGCATCACGATACTGATGCTCTCAAGTGGGCCATGTAGTGGCCAAGTAGGGTGGTACCGCGATGATTCGTCCCTTCAGTCAACGACTGAAGGGACTTTTTTATGTAGAGGAGGAAGCAAACACATGAAAGAACAATTAGAACAGTTACAGGTGGAAGCGTTAGAAGAAATCAAACAGGCGTCCACACAAAAATCATTGAATGACGTCCGCATCAAATATTTAGGGAAAAAAGGACCGATGACCGAGGTCCTTCGTGGCATGGGTAAATTGTCTGCCGAGGAACGTCCGGTCATTGGTGAACTGGCCAATACCGTACGTACCGCGATTCAAAGCACGCTCGATGCTCGAATCGAAGAAGTGAAGGCGATTGAGTTAGAAGAAAAGTTGAAAGCGGAAACGCTCGATGTGACGCTCCCGGGACGCACATCGACTCCTGGACACAGTCACCTCTTACAACAGATCATCGACGAGATGGAAGACTTGTTCGTTGGCCTCGGATATACGATTGCTGAAGGTCCTGAAGTCGAAACCGATCTCTACAACTTCGAAATGCTCAACTTGCCGAAAGACCACCCGGCACGAGACATGCAAGACTCGTTCTATATCACGGAAGAGACGTTACTTCGTACTCATACGTCTCCTGTACAGGCTCGCACGATGTTGGAGGCGAACGGAAAACCGATTCGCATCATCTGCCCAGGAAAAGTATATCGTCGTGATGAAGACGATGCGACGCACTCGCATCAATTCATGCAAATCGAAGGGTTGGTTGTCGACGAATCTATTTCGATGGCTGACTTGAAAGGAACACTCGAAGTGTTCGTGAAGCAGTTGTTCGGAGAAACGCGCGAAATTCGTCTCCGTCCAAGCTTCTTCCCGTTCACTGAACCATCGGTCGAAGTGGACATCTCTTGCTTCAAGTGTGGTGGGAAAGGATGTAACGTCTGTAAAGGAACCGGTTGGATTGAGATTCTCGGAGGCGGAATGGTCCATCCGCATGTATTGGAGATGGCTGGCTATGACTCATCAAAAGTGTCAGGGTTCGCATTCGGAATCGGAGTGGAGCGTATGGCGATGCTCAAACACGGCGTCGACGACATCCGCCATTTCTACACAAATGACTTACGTTTCATCGAGCAATTCTAAGGAGGAAGACAGATGTTACTTTCAAAAAAATGGTTGAATCAATATATTGATGTATCCGATTTAAGCGGAGAAGCGCTCGGCGACTTGATCACGAAAAACGGAATCGAAGTCGAAAGTGTGACAAATCGTGGGGAAGGACTTTCGGGGATCGTCGTCGGTCGTGTCCTTTCGTGTGAGAAACATCCAGAAGCAGATAAATTAAATGTGACGAAAGTGGACATCGGAGAATGTGATCCTGTTCAAATCGTCTGCGGTGCACCGAACGTAAGCGAAGGGCAACATGTGATCGTGGCCAAAGTTGGCGCGCGCTTACCAGGGCTTAAGATTAAAAAAGCAAAACTTCGCGGTGTCGAATCACAAGGGATGATTTGTTCGCTCGAAGAGCTTGGATTTGAGAAGAAACAAATTCGGGAAGACGAGCAAGATGGGATCCACACATTCCGTGAATCCGTACAAGTCGGAGCGGACGTGCTCGATTTACTCGACTTGAACGATGAGGTCATCGAACTCGGCTTGACTCCGAACCGTTCAGATTGCTTGAGCCTCTATGGAATCATTCATGAAGTGGCGGCAATTCTAGAACGTCCATACACGTTGCCGACGGCAGATGTCACGTCATCATCACCATCGGAGGTATCTATCGAACTTGCGACACCGAACTGTTCATATTACGCAGCTCGTGAAGTCAAAGGGGTAACGATTGCAGAATCTCCACAATGGCTTAAAAACATCTTGATCGCAGAGGGCGTTCGCCCAATCAATAACATTGTCGACGTGACGAACTACGTGATGCTTGAAATCGGACAGCCACTTCATGCATTCGATGCGAAGAAACTCGGGAACTCGATTGTGGTTCGTCAAGCTGAAAATGGAGAAGAAATGGTCACACTCGATGACGTGACGCGCACGCTTGATTCATCGATGATGGTGATTACGGACGGGCAAGCTCCAGTCGCCATCGCAGGCGTCATGGGTGGTGCCAATACAGAAGTGGATGCGACGACTACAGATATCGTCTTGGAGTCGGCTTATTTTGACCCTGCATCTGTTCGTAAGACGAGCCGTACGCTCGGTCTACGTTCAGATTCAAGCGCTCGTTTCGAAAAAGGCGTTGATCCAGAACGTGTCATGCTCGCGCTCGATCGCGCTGCGCAACTGATTGTCGAACTCGGTGGAGGAGCCATTCATGATGCGGTGCGTTCAGGTGAAGCCGAATCACGTGCCCGAGAAATCCAAGTGTCGATTGACTATATCAACAAGCGCTTAGGAATGATGCTCGATCGTCAGACGATCGTTCACATCCTTGAGCGTCTCGGTCTCGCGACAGAAGGAGATGACGTGTTGACAGTCCACATTCCATCGCGTCGTCCGGATTTAGAACTTCCGGCTGACATCACAGAAGAAGTGGCACGTCTATACGGATATGATAGTCTCCCATCGACGTTACCTGCCTCTCAATCGAAAGGCTATTTGCCAGCAATCAACGTATTGCGCAGACAGACACGTCGCTTGTTACAAGGAGTCGGCTTATCACAAGCCATTACGTACTCGTTAACGAGTGAGGCACATGCGACTCGCTTCGGTGGAAAAGTCGATCAGCTCGTCCGTTTAGCGATGCCGATGAGTGAAGAACGTTCAGTCCTTCGTACGTCGCTCGTTCCTGGGTTGTTAGAGGCGGCACGTTATAATACGGCCCGTCAACAATCGAACGTCGCACTTTACGAAACAGGACGTGTCTACACGGAGCAAGGGGATACTTTACCGCGTGAGAAAGAACGAGTAGCTGGCGTCGTCACAGGTCTTTGGATGGACCATCGTTCGCAAGGAACACGGATTCCGGGTGACTATTTCGTCGCAAAAGGGATTGTCGATACGTTGGTCCAAACGCTTCGCCTTGATGTCACGTATGAAGCCGTATCGATGCCTGATATGCACCCGGGCCGCACGGCGAACATCTTGATGGACGGAGAGGTCATCGGATACGTCGGACAAGTGCATCCGGGAACATCGAAAGACGTCTACGGTATGAAGGAAGTATATGTGTTCGAACTCGACCTTTTGGCCCTTCGTGGAGACGAGACACTTCTTTATCAAGACGTCCCACGTTACCCATCGATTTCACGAGATTTGGCACTTGTCTTATCACGTGAGATTCCAGCAGGTACTGTGGAACAAACGATCCGCCAAGCGGCTGGTCCACTCTTGATTGACCTCGTCTTGTTTGACGTGTATACAGGGGAGAACGTTGGGGCGAATGAGAAGTCGATTGCCTTCTCACTCAAGTTCCAAGACCCATCACGAACGTTACAGGATGAAGAAGTAACGACAGCATATGAAACAATCGTCGAGGCGGTCCGTACGACACACGGCGCTGAACTACGAGCGTAAAAATAGGGAGCGTTGTCCACTGTGACAACGCTCCTTTTATTATTGAATCTCGAGTGCGAGATCGCCGAACTTCGTCCATCCGACAAGACTCGTGACACGATAAAGTGCCCATGTAATGAGTGCAGGAAGAACAACCCCGGTCACCGTAAAGATAAGGAATGCATCCAACCCTTGGACTGCTAAAATCTGAAGCGGGGCGATGAGGGAGTTCAGACCGAGACCCGCGATCTCGTACGGGACTTGGAGTGAGAACATCAAAGTGGCAATCGGTGCGGAAATCATCGCGGCGATGAACGGTGGGACGACGATTCGCGGATTTTTGATGATATTTGGAAACTGCACTTTCGGTGTGACAAAGAAAGAGGCGACCAATCCACCTGGGTCGGTTTGGCGGTATGCCATTAATGTGAAGCCAACAAATTGAGCAGAGCAACCGATCAAGGCAGCGGCGCTGGCGACAGGATCCAGTTGAAGGGCGATGGCGAGTGCGGCAGATGATGCAGGTGACATGAGCATGACACTGAAGACAAGCGCGATGACAAGAGATGTGGCAATCGGTGACGTTTCAACGGATGCGGTGATTCCTTGGCTGATCGAGTTGATGAGAGGAGTCGTGACCGCTGCCGCAGCAACGCCGACAATCCCACCTCCGAGAACGGCCGTGACCGGAACGACCATCATATCAAACTTTGTTTTTCCGAGGACCCGTTTTCCAAGCCAGACAGCAGCCGCCGCTGCAATCAATGCGCTAATCGGTTGACCTGGAACGAGGACGAGTCCGCTTTCTGTCGCTTTTAAAGCTGCACCGCCAATGGTTGCGGCAATCATCGCGCTAAACAAGATGAGCGTGTTGCTCCCAAGTTGAAACGCGACGCCGGCACCTAATGCGGGTGCCAACAGTGATTTGGCAACTTGTCCAATTTGAACGAGCATCGCGATTCCGGTCAAATTACCAATCGTCTCGATCAATAGACCGACACCGAGTGTGACGAGGACGGCGTTTGCCATACCTGCTGAAATTTTTACCATTCGATCCATCATATACTGCTTCACTTCCATCATCTCCTCTATGTCTATATGCCAATAAAAAAACCTATCCATCAAGGATAGGCGCGGTTTCAATCTGCAGGCGCCTGTCCGATTACCACGGGAACAAGGGCCTGAAAAGTCGTTTTTGAAAACAAAACGATTTCAGTCCCTCAGTCGAATAATAATCAGCAGGCTGTTCATATGTACAGGATTGGACATCTTGAGCATCTCCTCTTCGTTGGATTTGCTAAAGAATACCATCTATTTTTGTAATAATCAATATTTTCTGAAAATAAAAAGAAAAAAATCAGGAAGCCTAGTGGCCTCCTGATTTAGCTCATTTGTAATGAACGTGCTTGAATCTGATGATCGATAAAGTTCATCGACAACGAATTAAATCGATCAGGTTGGTCTACGTTGACGACATGTCCTGAGTCCGTGACGATTTCCACGATTGCCGTAGGTTGATGTTTCGCTGTTCGTTCGACAGCTTCGAGGAACATATAATCCTCATCACCCATAATATATAGGATTGGGACGTTCGTCTGAATCGACGTGAACTGGTTCAATAACGGGTTAATATTTTCCGTCATCTTGAACCAGCGGATAAATTCACGTTGACATAAGTTCGCTGCATCCCGGACGAACATCATTCTAGATTTTTTATGACGTTTTTTCGGGAGCAAAATCCAAGCGAACAACTTATACAGCCACATATAGGGGACGAAGTTTCGGACGAGGCTACCTAGCCGGATCAGCATGGTAGAGCGGACATTGAATTTGACGATGGCCCCGCCGAGAACGACCGAAGCGATACGATTCGGATAATGCTCGAACATGGCTTGAATGACAATCGTTCCTAACGAGAGTCCAACCATATGACCTTTTTCAATCCCTAGGTGGTCCATGACTTCAATCACATCTTTTGCGACCGCCTCGAACGTATAGGCATTCAGCGGTTGTTTAAGTGACTGTTCGGCGTCGTACGAACCGCCATGACCTCGTAAATCAACGAGTAACACATTATATTTTTTGCGAAATGGTCGAAGTTGACGATACCAATGAGACAGACTTCCGCCCGCTCCGTGTATAAAGATGACCCAAGGGTGGTCATCACTAATCGTATAGGTTTTATAATGCAGCATGAACGCTATCCTCCAAAAATTTTAAGTTCATTTAACCATAAAAAGAGTATACCATAATCGATGACGAAGCTCTACAAACGACGTTTGTTCAAGTTGATCGCTTTCTTCGTGTTCGCAAAATGTACTTTGGCAATTGATTGTAAAACCGCTTCTCCATGACGTCGTATGATTTGAGCGGCCACTTGGTCGACTTTTGCGCCTGCACCTTTTGGGAGGGTGACCCCGACTTGCTGACTGAGTTTATCCATTTCTTTTAAGAAAAAAGCACGAGCTAAAATGGATGCGGCTGCAACGGCGACGTGTAGCCCTTCGGCTTTCGTTGAAAAGTAGACGTCATCACGGACGACATCATTTTCGGCTCGGAGATGTTGGTAGTAGATGGATTTTTCCGCAAACTGATCGATTAAAACGGCAGCGGGCTTCACGTCGATTTTTTCAAGTAGCGCTCGGAGCGCAGCATTATGCGCGATGGCGGTCATCTTTCCTTGTGTCATCGTTCGTTGCATCTTGTTATAGACTGGATTATGCAATGTCGCCTTTTGATAAGGAATGGTTGCATGTAAATCCTTCGCGATCCGGATGATTTCAGGATCGGATAGCAGTTTGGAGTCCTTCACACCGAGTTCTTTGACGAGTGCAATTTTGTCATGTGACACGAATGCTGCGACGACGACGAGTGGTCCGAAATAGTCCCCTTTCCCGACCTCATCGCTTCCGACGACAGACCAATTTGAGAATCCTTCAGGTAAGATGGTGTTCGGTGCAGATGCTTGTTTCTTCTCGGCTGGTGTTCCCCATTTCACTGCCTCGGTCTCGGCATCTTTTCCTTGGAACATCACTTTCCCAGATTGATAGATGGTGACGACAAATCCTGGTGTCTTGGCACTGAATGTCGCATATGGTGGTGGTGAAACTGCATATTGTTGATACATCTTTTTTAATTTTTCTTGTGATGCACTTGATAGTTTGATGACTTGGTTGCCCAACATGAGCACTTCCTTTCTGGCTGGCAAATTCATTTTACATTTTTTTATGATTTTTTGAAACCAGAGATGAGCATTTGACGTATATGGAAGAGAGTAGAGAAAAGTGAGGTGAGATGGACGTGTGGTGGCGCGATGACACGCATCAAGATGAGATAGAAGAATTATATAAGCACATTCTCGAACTCGAAGAGAGGATTGCTAAATTAGTGGCTCATCAAGTGAGAGTGCGTCGGCTGCTGATGCAAGATTCTTCTGAGGACGTGACGAATCAAATCGTACAAGTTCAAAAAGAAGTGGAGTATTTTTTAAAGACGATGCGACTCGAACGGCAAGAACTTGTCGACATATATAATCGTCGACGTATTGAACGTTCGATTGGTCGAACTCGGGAAGCGAACGACTTATCCACATCATCACTGTCGGAATGGGATGCGGTTGAACATCAACTCGCATTAGAAGTCGAACAACTTCGAGCTGTTTTGATGATGGAACAAAGACGTCGACAGGAGGGCTGGTAATGGAGGCAATCGATCAACTGTATTGGTGGGTGTTGATCATCGCTGGTTTCGGAACGTTTGTTTATATGATGTTCTCTGATGCGTTCGATCTGTTCGAAGGATGGTTTAACCCTGCAGTCATTTTATCGTTCTTAGCACTTGGGGCAGGAATCGGACTTATTTTAAACGCATTGGCTCATGTCTCCCCGATGATTGGACTCGCTGTTGCACTCGTTGGGTCTCTCGCCCTGACAACGCTTCTTTATTTGTTTGTGCTTTTACCACTTTCAAATGCGGAAGAGTCCATTGGTTTGACGGATGAAGCATTAGTCGGTCGAGTCGGTCGGTTAACAGTTCCCATCCCTGAAGGAGGCTATGGGGAGGTCATGATTGAGACGGTCACGGGGTCCCTCTTAAAAACTGCACAAAGTATGGACGGAACAGCCATTTCGACTGAGTATCGGGTAGTCATCATTGAAGTAAAAGGAAATATCGCACTCGTCATGACATATGACGAACCAACGATTCGAGAGGAGAAATAACACATGAATACGGCTATTTTAGTGAGTATCATCGTCGGGGTCATCATCCTCGCACTCGTATTTGTATTCGTATTAAAATATCGCACAGTCGGACCGGATGAGGCGTTGATTGTGACAGGTAGTTATCTAGGTAAGAAAAATGTACATAGTGATGCATCTGGGAACCGTGTGAAAATCATTCGTGGTGGCGGTACGTTCGTCCTCCCTGTATTCCAGCAAGCGGAACCCCTCAGCTTGCTCTCAAGCAAATTAGAGGTAACGACGCCTGAGGTATATACGGAACAAGGTGTACCCGTCATGGCAGACGGAACGGCCATCATTAAAATCGGCGGATCGATCAGTGAAATCGCGACAGCGGCTGAACAATTTCTCGGAAAACCTAAAATTGAACGTGAGAATGAAGCACGCGAAGTACTTGAAGGGCATCTACGTTCCATTCTTGGATCGATGACAGTCGAAGAAATTTATAAAAATCGAGACAAGTTTTCTCAAGAAGTGCAACGTGTCGCTTCACAAGACTTGGCGAAGATGGGTTTGATTATCGTCTCGTTCACGATTAAAGACGTGCGGGATAAGAACGGCTACTTGGAATCACTCGGGAAGCCACGGATTGCGCAAGTGAAGCGTGATGCTGACATCGCGACAGCGGAAGCGGACAAAGAGACGCGCATCAAACAGGCGGAAGCCATGAAAGATGCGAAGAAGGCCGAACTTGAGCGTGCGTCTGAAATCGCGGAAGCTGAGAAAGAGAACCAACTCCGGATTGCGGCATATCGCCGTGAACAAGACGTTGCCAAAGCCCGGGCCGACCAAGCGTATGAGCTTGAGGAAGCGCGTGCGAAACAAGAAGTCACCGAACAACAGATGCAAGTTCAAATCATCGAGCGTCAAAAACAAATCGAGCTCGAAGAGAAAGAAATCATGCGTCGTGAGAAACAATATGATTCAGAAGTGAAGAAAAAAGCCGATGCGGATCGATACTCGATCGAACAGTCTGCCGCTGCGGACAAAGCACGTCAAATCGCAATCGCGGATGCTGAGAAGTATCGGATTGAAGCACAGGCAAAAGCCGATGCGGAACGCGTACGTTTGGCAGGTCTTGCAGAAGCGGATTCGGAACGTGCGAAAGGTGAGGCGGAAGCGGAAATCATCCGTTTGACTGGTCTTGCAGAAGCCGAAGCGAAAGAGAAGATCGCCGAAGCCTTCGCGCAATACGGACAAGCAGCGATTCTCGATATGGTCGTCAAGATGCTTCCTGATTATGCGAAAGAAATTGCATCGCCACTTGGTAACATCGATCAGATTACGGTCGTTGACACGGGGAGCGGTCAAAACGGTGGAGCCGGTAAAGTAACAGGTTACGCAACCGACCTCATGGCCTCACTTCAACAAACGTTAAAAGCTTCATCGGGCATCGATATGAAAGACTTGCTCGAGAACTTTGCTGGAAAAGGGAACGTTGCGAAAACGCCAACACCGGAGCGAGAATTAGCCGATACGACGGTTGCTGCTTCTAAAGAATAAGTGTACAAAGCCATGGACAATGTCTATGGCTTTTTTTATTCCCACAACTTTTAAAAAAAATCATGGAGAACAGTGCCTTCTCGGTCGATATAAGGGTTGTCAGACCATTAGAGAGAGGGAGTATTGAATACATGAAGAAAAGCATAATGCTCAGTACAATCACAGCCTGCACCCTTTGGTTGTCCGGTTGTCAGTCGGTAATCGACAACCCGAATACCACGGTAGAAGAACGACAGACGATGGGGGTCGTCCTATCTGACGTTGGTCTCGGGGACCAATCGTTCAGTGACGCAGCCATGCGTGGAATGGGTGAGCTACGTGAAACGGGCGATTGGTTCGTTGATTATCGTGAATTAGCAGAAACAGAGACGTATAAGGTTGGTTTTGAAGAATTGGTAGAAGAGGGACATGATGTGATCGTCGGTCTTGGTTTTGCGTGTCAAGAAGACTTAGAGGCTGTAGCGGCAGAACACCCAGATCAGCAATTTGCCCTCATTGATGGCGTGTCTGAACTTCCAAACGTCTTGAACATCACGTTCGAAGAGGGAGAAGGTAGTACGCTTGCTGGTGCGGTGGCCGGTCTTGAAACGGAATCCGATACGATCGGATTCATCGGTGGGATGGACATTGAACTCATTCAAAAATTTGAAGCAGGGTTTGAGCGTGGCGCGAAGGCAGTGAACGAGGATGTGGAGATGCTCGTCGATTTCTCAAATGACTTTGCTTCACCGGAACTCGGTCGTGAACTCGCTGAGAAGCAAATTAAAGAAGGGGCAGACGTTCTTTATGCAGCAGCGGGACTTACAGGGGTCGGTGTACTCGAAACGGCTGAAAAATACGGCATCAAAGCAATCGGAGTCGATAGTGACCAATCGATGATCGCACCGGATGCGGTCGTGACATCGATGTTGAAACAAGTCGATTTGGCGATTGTGGAAATTGCGGGTCGTGTCACGGAAAAGCCATTTAATGATCATGTCATTCTAGGTATTGAAGAAGGTGGCGTTGGGTTAGCCCCACTTCGTCGTATTCAATGGGATGAAAAAGAGACAACGGAGTATGAATCAGTAGAACGTCAATTGAAGGAGGGGACACTCGAATGAGCTTACGTAAACGTTTTATCTTCTCGACCGTGTTCACCGTCGTCTTGATTGTTCTGATGATGAGCTATGTGTTGTCGACCTTGAATCGCTTACAAACGTATAATGAGCAGTACGGCAGTCAAATGATTGAATTGTCTCAACTTGAAACGTCACTTTTACAAGAGCAATCCCTCTGGACGTCACTTGGCGAACAGTCCAATCAATCGACGTTGACACAACTCGAACGGATTCGCGTGACGAACGAAGAAACATTTAGTGATTTGAAACAGTCTTATTTGATTCCGGCATTTTCAAATCATTTGGAACGGGCCACGATGAAATATGAGCAAGTGAATGAAGACGTCGAGTCGGCACTTGAAGGTGGGATCGGTGCTCGAATCCAGGCAGCGAAATTGGAAGGATTACTAAACGACATCAATACATTGATTGCGAAAAATGGATCATTTTATGAGGCACTTCAAGTAGAAGCGGCGGATGAGACGGAGCGTCTATTATGGATTTCGATTCTCTTGACGATTCTCGTGATTTTAGCCCTTGGTGTCTATAACTTCTTCTTTGCCCGTTCAATCACACGACCGCTCGAACGAAACGTAGAAGTAGCTGAAGCGATTGCGGCGGGACGTCTCGTCACGTTACCGGAATCGACGCGAAAAGATGAGATTGGTCGATTAGAACGTGCCATGCGAGATATGACGGCATCTCTTCAAACCGTGATTGGCTCAATTCGTGTCACGTCGATGAAAGTGAACGGCATGACCGAAACGGCAGCGGCTGAGAATGAGGCAGTCGTGAGTACAACGTCTAACATTACAAATGCTGTTGATGAAATGGCGCATGGTGCGCAATCGATCGCAAATGAATTGCAGGAGACACTCAGCTCGGTTCATACGATGGCGACTTCCTTTGAGACAAGCTTGAATCAGACGAAGCAGACGACGGAAGAAACGTCTGAGATGACACGTGAAGTAGCGGCTGGAATTGAGACGTTAACCGATCAAGAGCATATTCTCGACCGCTCAAGCGAACGGAATGAAGTGCTCGTCACACGAATGGACCACTTTGCGAGACAGACGGCAGAGATCGAATCGATGGCGAAACTCGTCGAAGATGTTGCGGCACAGACGAACTTACTCGCTTTGAACGCAGCGATTGAAGCGGCACGTGCTGGTGAAGCAGGACGTGGCTTCGCGGTCGTTGCGAGTGAAGTGAAGAAGTTGGCAGAAGAAAGCAATAAAGCAACCCGTTCCATTTTCCACGTCGTCGAAACGATTCAACAAGAAGTCGTACGTTTGACGGAAACGGTGAACGAATCAAAACGTGAGCAAGAAGCGCAACTAGAAGCGTTCGGATTGACGAAAGAAGCGTTCAACCGAATCCATGAACGAACAGACCATGTCGCTTCGTTCGTACGTACGATTGAGCAAGAGATGCGTACATCGAGTAACGAGGTAAACAACGTCTTGCGTCGAGTCGAGGAAGTATCTGGTGTGACAGAAGAATTGGCGGCTGGAAATGAAGAAGTGGCAGCCTCTATGAAAGAACAGCAAGCGAGCTTCGATCAAATCTTTACATTGATGCAAGAATTAGAAGGACAGGCGGCGGCACTTGCTGGTCAGGTCCAACATTTCGAAGAAGAATAATCTAGCGTGAACAGTATAAACGGAGGCCACGAGTTGGCCTTCGTTTTTTGTCATGGAATTGAGTGATTGAAGAGCGTTTCACGTATGAGTGCAGTCTGTAATACCCACGTAAAACAATCCCTAAGGGCACGACTGAAGAGAAGAAGGTACCATGTCTCAAGAGATGTGATTCGGCATACTAGATGCAACAGTTAAATCAGGTGGTGAATCGGATGGATAGATGGAAACAGCTCGTAATCGGTCTCGTCGTCGTTTTATTCCTAGGTGTCGGGTATTTGTTTTATAAGAAAGAACCGGAGCAACGCGTTGTCGATGATTTTGTGATGGAAACGGAAGAAATTGCGCATCCAGTGACACCAGAGCGTTTAGAGCTCGTTGTCTATGTTACGGGGGCGGTCGAGTCTCCGGACGTATATACCGTGCCTGAAGGTGCGAGAGTCGGTGATGTCCTGTCTTTGGCTGTTTTAACAAATGAAGCCGACCCGGAACAGTTAAACTTGGCTCAATTGTTGGTCGATGGGGTTAAAATCATCGTTCCTAAAAAAGGTGACCCGCCGATTGCACAAGCGACACCAAGTTCGGAAGTAGAATCGAACGGTATTCACGTCAATAGTGCGACGAAAGAAGAACTGATGTCAGTTCCGGGAATCGGACCGGCCAAGGCTGAGGCGATTTTAAATCATCTGAAAGAACATGGTCCGTTTAAAACGTATGAAGGGTTAGGAGATGTGAAAGGCTTCGGGGAAAAGACGCTAGAAAGTATGAAGCCATACTTATTGGTGCCATAGAATGCCGCTGTTTCCATTGTTTGCGGTGCTTATTGTAACCGGCTTGACAGAAGGATTCTATTTGGTTTCTGTGGTCGCTAGTGTCCTTTATCTGGTCACACGACGTGGGCAAGGCTTGTATGCGAAAGCCGGAGTGATTGGACTCATCTGTATCGCATCGTTCCATACGACCCCTACAGAATCGTTACCGTCAGACACGATCACCTTCTCAATCGAAAGTCGAAAAGAGAATGGGAAATCGGTAAGACTTTATGGGAACGTAGACGGTCTTCAAGGTGTTTTGAGAGGGCGCGAACTAGCTGGCGGAAAACCTGGAGAGACCTGTCTCGTTAAAATGAAACAGGAAGAATTTCAACCACTTCGAAATACTGGTGGTTTTGATGAACGAGCTTGGGCGGAGAGTGCGAACATATCGTTTAAAGGAAAGGTGGTTCGAATCGGTGCGTGCCATCCAACTTCCGGGTTGCATAGCCGTATGTTGAGATGGAAAGAACGACAACTTCAACAGATCGAAAAGCGTTATCGGGCAGACGTTTCATTATATATTGAGGCGTTATTGTTTGGAGAGAGCCGTATGCTGGATGAAGAGACCTCATTTTCCTATCGCGTGACGGGACTCCTCCACCTTCTCGTCATTTCGGGATCTCATATTGCCATGTTAATCATCATTTTCCGGACAATGTTACACCGAATCCCATTTCGACGTGAAACGAAGACAGTATGTATCCTCTTAACGATTACCGCATTTGGATGGGTAACGGGTTTCTCGCCACCGGTCGCCCGCGCGGTCGTAGTGGCGGATATAATCCTGCTCCTCTCACTATTTGGTGTGACAGTTCGGGACCCGATTCGACTTCTCAGTTGGTGTGCAGCTGGCATGTTGTCCGTTCAGCCGTTCCTAGTGATGAATCTTGGTTTTCAATTGACGGTTGGCATGACTTTTTTCTTACTGGTCACGAGACGAATCTGGACCGGATTGTTCGAACTGTCACTCTTTGCGCAGTTGTTTGGATTATTGGTTCTTTGGCAGGTTCAACCGGTTTTGTCTCTTTTGGCACCGATTTTGAATATAGTGATGGCGATTTGCATATCATGGGTGATTATGCCGCTTGTTTTTGCCACTTGGCTCATTCCACAAGTCGCTCCATTGTTGATGGTCGTGCTGGATGCTGTGAGCGGTGTTTTTTCGATTCATGATCAGAATCGACCGTGGATACCATTACACGAACTCGCAGTCCCTTCTCAAATCGTCTTGGCAATCGGGATATGGGGAAGTTTGCTCCTTATGGAAAAAAGGCGATGGCTCGGATGGGGCATTGTCCTGTTAACGTGTGGGGCCGTTGTGGGTTGGTCTGAATGGTCAGAGAGCTCTAGGGTGACATTTTTAGACGTTGGTCAGGGTGATGCGATTGTCGTAGAATCAGGGAGAATCATGGGGGTTATCGATGTCGGGGGTGTTTTTCAAGATCCGAATGAGCAAAAAAAATCAGTCTATGACCCAGGGGCTGATGTCGTGGCGCCTTATATTTGGAAACGTGGTGAGCGCTCGCTTGATTTCGTCATGCTCACACATGCAGACCACGATCATACAGGAGGGTTAGAAGGCTTGTTGAAGCACGTGACCGTCAATGAAATATGGTTATCAAAAGAAGTGGCAGATAAAGAAAAACGAGAAGAGCTTGTTCAACTCGCGACAACATACGGGACGAGAATTCGTTACGTCGAGGCGGGAGATCGTCCGTTCCCTTGGATGTGGATTGTGGCACCAAGCCAACCACATGAAGACGAAAATGAACATTCTATCAGTCTCTACATGAACGTGGGTGGTATGCGATACTTGTTGACAGGAGATTTGCCGATTGAGGAAGAAGACAACTTACCGACACTTGACGTCGATGTCTTTAAGCTGGGGCATCACGGTTCAAATACATCCTCCGGTGAAGCGTTACTTCGACGAATTGACCCAGAATGGGTCATCGCGAGTGTCGGTGCGAACAACCGCTATGGGCATCCTCACGAGGAGACGCTCCAGCGAATTGCGGGGCGTCACTTATTACGTACCGATGTCGATGGCATGATTGTCTGCGAAAAAAGAATGTGTCGGGGGATCATTGAGTAGCGTATGAATAAATGTGATACACTAAAAAACGATTGCTCCCCCGGGGCAATCGTTTGAAAACTTATAGGCTCAAGAATTTGATGATGACACCGATGAAGAAAATCGTAAAGAAAAAGCCAAATGGGACGATGAAGCCGATCGCAGAGTCGATGGCGTCATTACGTTTGCATTGAACGTCATTTTCAAACGGGTTTTCACTCGGTGGGCGTACTGAGTTGATTTGCATATTAGGTCCCTCCTTATCATACTTCCTTTATAAGTATAGCGAATCATGCGAAGATAATCTATGTTTAGATGAGAATAAATTGTGAAAGTGGTGTGTGTTTTGAATGAACCGTGGTTACATAATGGTAAACTAGCGAGCGTCTATGTTCTCTATGGCACCGAAAAGTATTTACTTGAAACGTGGGAACGTGGGATTGTGAAGTCGGCGAATCCGTCCGGTGATCAATTTGACGTCATGCAACTCGATCTTCAAGAAACGTCATTAGATACTGCCCTCGATGAAGCGGAAACCGTTCCGTTCTTTAGTGAATATCGGACGGTGATCGTCAAGAATGCCCAATTTTTGACGGGAGCGAAAGAAAAGCAAAAGCATAACGTCGACCGTCTTGCCGAATATGTTGTTCAACCGGCAACTTACTCCGTTCTCGTCTTCATCGTCGAGTCAGAAAAACTCGATGAACGAAAGAAAATCGTGAAACGTCTGAAAGAACGGGCCATCGTACTTGAAGCAAAAAAACCGAGTCAGGCAGAATTGATGCGGTATGTGAATGATACGCTCAGTCAAGAACAACAGAAAATGGAGCGAGCGACCATAGAGCGACTGCTGTTCCTCTGTCAAGATGACTGGGGAAAATTAGTCCGAGAATTAGAAAAGCTTCAGTTATATGCCGGAACAGGTGCTATGATCCCGATTGACATCGTAAATGATTTAGTGCCGCGCACGCTAGAGGATAACGTCTTTCAGCTGTCTGAGCTTCTCGTCAAACGCCGTGCGGACGCAGCACTTCGATTGGTCCGAGACTTAGAGAAACAAGGACAAGAACTAATCGGTCTTCTCAGTTTGTTGGCGAGGCAATACCGAAACATGTACTTATCAAAACAGTTGACTGAAGCAGGGTATGGAGAGAAGCAAATTGCCTCTAAGATTGGAGCGCACCCTTATACCGTAAAACTGGCGACGCAAGCGAGTCGTAACTTTTCAGAAGCGCAGCTCGCTCAAGCGCTGACGTTGATTGCAGATGCGGATGAGGCAATGAAAACAGGTCGCGGCGACAAGCAAATCGTATTCGATACGCTCGTTTGCCAACTAGCCCTATTGTGAGGTGGGAAAATGGGATTTAAACAAGTCACACTCGAAGATGTCATCCCACTTCGACATATCGTACTCAGACCAGGTAAGGGCGTGGAGACGTGTTATTTTGATGGGGATGATGCGTCGACGACCCGTCATTTCGCCTGGGTTGAAGGCGATCAAGTGCAGTCGATCGCTACAGTCATGCAGTCTTCGAAGCGAATCGATGGGGTGAAGATTCCGCTTCAATTGCGAGGGATGGCGACAAACCCGGAGCAAGCTGGACAAGGGATCGGCTCTCGGTTTTTACAGGCACTGCATGAAGAACTTGATCATTCATGGTGGTGTAATGCAAGAGAGGTGGCCGTTCGTTTCTATGAACGGAATGGTCTTACACGAATCGGTGAACCGTTCGATATTCCGGGCATCGGCCCTCATTACGTCATGGTATACAAAAAAACAGCCGGCTCCAAATAGGAGGCGGCTGTTTCGTTTGGTCTCTAATTAGAGAGCAGCGATACGAGCTGCGAGGCGTGATTTATCACGACCTGCTTTGTTTTTGTGGATAAGGCCTTTTGATGCAGCCTTGTCGAGCTTCTTCGTAGCGAGGACGAAAGCTTCTTGAGCAGCTTCTTTGTTTCCTTCAAGTACGAGAGCATCAACACGTTTTACTGCTGTACGCATTGCCGCTTTCTCTTGTGAGTTCGCAACACGACGCTTTTCAGAAGTTTTTGCACGTTTGATTGCTGATTTGATGTTTGCCATTGTTTGTCACCTCCTGAAACAAGAAAGTGTATGTTCTTATTACTTCAAGTAATCATTCAACAGAACAAGCACAATTGTAGCAAACGGTTATATGAAAAGCAACCACTTGATGATTATTCTGAAAACTATATGTGGTATTGTTGTAGTAGGTCGTACACATTACTTTAGGATTTTGATATAATGACACGGTATGCATGAGAAGGATAGGTGAACCCATATATGAACAAACAAGAATTAGAGAATCGTCAGAAGAAGATTCGTAACTTTTCCATCATCGCCCATATCGATCATGGAAAGTCGACGCTCGCTGACCGGATTCTTGAGAAAACAGGTGCACTCACGGCTCGTGAGATGAAAGAGCAAACGCTTGACGCGATGGATCTTGAGCGTGAACGTGGTATTACGATTAAATTAAACGCTGTTAAATTAAACTATACGGCAAAAGACGGAGAAGAGTATATTCTTCACTTGATTGACACGCCAGGACACGTCGACTTCACGTATGAAGTGTCGCGTTCACTTGCAGCATGTGAGGGTGCGATTCTCGTCGTCGATGCGGCTCAAGGGATTGAAGCGCAAACGCTCGCAAACGTTTATTTAGCACTCGATAACGACCTCGAAATCATTCCGGTCATCAATAAAATCGACTTGCCGTCAGCGGACGTCGAGCGTGTGCGTCAAGAAATTGAAGATGTCATCGGACTCGACGCGAGTGATGCAGTCCCGACTTCTGCGAAGGCAGGGATTGGAATCGAGGAAATCCTCGAGCAAATCGTCGAACTCGTGCCACCTCCAACAGGTGACCCGTCAGAGCCGTTACAAGCCCTCATTTTTGACTCGTACTACGATGCCTATCGTGGTGTCGTCGCATCGATTCGAATCGTCAATGGTTCGGTCAAAGTGGGAGATAAAGTTCAAATGATGGCGACAGGCAAAACGTTCGAAGTGACAGACCTCGGGGTATCAACACCGAAACCTGTCTCCGTCAAAGAATTGAATGTCGGGGATGTAGGTACGCTTTCAGCGTCAATTAAAACAGTTGGAGATGTTCGTGTCGGGGACACGATCACGCTTGCGAAAAACCCGGCAACAGAACAACTTCCTGGTTACCGTAAAATGAATCCGATGGTGTATTGTGGATTGTATCCGATTGATGCAGCCAACTACAACGACCTCCGTGAGGCACTTGAAAAGCTTCAACTTTCTGATGCCGCGCTCGAGTTTGAACCAGAAACGTCACAAGCGCTCGGATTCGGTTTCCGTTGTGGGTTCCTCGGAATGCTTCACATGGAAATCATTCAAGAACGGATTGAACGTGAGTTTAACATCGACTTGATCACAACGGCACCATCGGTAATTTACCATGTGACGACAACTTCAGGAGAGGTCGTCCACGTCGATAACCCATCGAAAATGCCGGAACAACAAAAAGTGGAATCGATTGAAGAACCATACGTCAAGGCGGCTGTCATGACACCAAACGATTACGTAGGTGCCATCATGGAACTTTGCCAGAAGAAACGTGGAACGTTCATCGATATGCAATATATCGATACAACACGTGTCAAAATCACGTATGAGATCCCACTTAGTGAGATCGTTTACGATTTCTTCGATCAGTTGAAATCGAGTACGAAAGGATATGCGTCTCTCGACTATGAGTTGATCGGCTATCGTCAATCACGTCTCGTGAAGATGGATATCTTGCTCAACAACGAAGTGGTCGATGCGCTTAGCTTCATCGTTCACCGTGACTTCGCATATGAGCGCGGAAAAGTCATCGTTGAGAAATTGAAGGCACTCATCCCACGGATGCAGTTCGAAGTCCCGGTACAAGCGGCCGTCGGAACAAAAATTGTTGCTCGTTCGACAATCAAAGCCCTTCGTAAAAACGTTTTGGCTAAATGTTATGGGGGAGACATCTCACGTAAGCGTAAACTCCTCGAGAAACAAAAAGAAGGTAAGAAACGCATGAAGATGGTCGGGTCTGTCGAAGTCCCGCAAGAAGCGTTCATGTCTGTACTATCGATGGACGAAGAATAATTGGATTGAATCACCCTGATTTTCGAATCGGGGTGATTTTTTTGTTTAGGCAGGAAATGGCACTTCGTTTAAGGAAGAGTACACCCTTAGACAGATCAAAGAGGAGGAAACACCGTGTCGACGTATACATATTCTGCGGGTCCCGGCATGCTACCAAAAGAAGTGATGCAAGAGATTCAACAACATCTCCTGTCATTTGAACATGAAGGGGTCTCCATTATCGAAACGAGTCATCGCTCGGAGTCGTTCCAACATGTAGTCGACGCTCTTGAAGCGAGATTGAGGAGACTTATGTATATTCCTGAGAGTTATGCCCTTCTCTGGCTTCAAGGTGGGGCGACGCTGCAATTTTCCATGCTCCCGATGAATTTACGGAATCGAAATCGATTCGCCTATATCGATACAGGGATTTGGTCTAAAAAAGCGCTAGAAGATGCCAGGCACTTTGGAGAGGTCAACGTCATTCACCCAATCATTGATGAGACGGGGGGGATGTCATTTGAACCGAGCCTTGCTCAAGATGTCGACTACCTTCACGTCACACTGAATAATACGATTGAAGGAACCCGGTTTACAAACATACCTGACGTGGACGTCCCGGTCATCGCGGATGCCTCTTCGAATATCCTTGCCGAACGGATTGACGTCGAGCGTTTCGGGATGATTTATGCGGGTGCCCAGAAAAATATTGGACCAGCAGGACTGACGGTCGTCATCATCCGTCGCGACTTGATTCAGTCGATGGAGTTGCCGAGTTACCTTCATTACGCGTCTCATGTCGATACGTTATTTAACACACCATCGACGTTCAGTATGTATGTGGCCGAACGTGTTCTCAAATGGGTCGAAGATCAAGGTGGTGTCGAGGCAATGGAGCGACTAAACCGTGAAAAAAGCGAGAGGGTCTATTCGTTTCTTGAACAATCGCACGTATTTACTCCTCTCGTGTCGGGAGAACGCCGTTCCTTGACGAACATCCCGTTCACGACGGGTGACCGTGATCGAGACAGGAACTTTCAACAGTTTGCCCGAGAACATGGATTACTCGAGCTCGGCGGACATCGTTCTGTCGGTGGATTACGTGCGAGTCTATACAACGCGATGCCGCTAGAAGGAGCAGAACGACTTGTTGACGTCATGAGAGCATTTGAGGAGGAAACGAATGTATCACATCAAAACATTTAACCAAATCGCTTCTGCCGGCCTGAAACGATTTGAACCGAACGAGTATATGATCAATGCGTCAGATCAAGCCGATGCCTGGGTACTTCGAAGTCATAACGTGCACGATGAAGAGATTCCGTCACATTTACTTGCCATTGCTAGAGCCGGAGCCGGCGTCAACAATCTCCCGCTTGATCAGCTCGCTAAACAAGGGATCGTGGCGTTTCATACTCCTGGTGCGAATGCGAATGCGGTAAAAGAACTCGTCCTTGCGAGTATGATTCTCTCGGTCAGACCGATCGTGAACGGCTTTAACTGGGTGAACGAACAGACGGTCGCGTCACAAGCTCTGTTAGAAGAAGCGATGGAACAAGAGAAGCGACAATTTCTCGGGTCCGAATTACGCGGTAAAAAAGTGGGCATCATCGGTCTTGGTGCGATCGGAGCTTCACTCGCTAACGATCTACTCCAACTCGGGGTCGATGTCATCGGATATGACCCACATCTATCAGTCGATGCCGCTTGGAATATTTCGAAACACGTCACGCGTGCCAAACACTTAAGCGAGGTTCTAGGGGTTGTTGACATCTTGTCGATTCATATGCCGCTAACGAAAGAGACCCGCTTCAGCATTGACCGGAGCTGGTTCGAGCGGATGAAGCCAAGTATGACCGTATTGAATTTCGCACGCGGAGAGCTCATAAATGATGACGATCTAGTAGAGGCGTTCCATCATCATGTCGGGTTATATATCACGGATTTCCCTCGGCACTCGCTCATCGGACACCCTCAAGTGATGGCATTGCCTCATCTCGGTGCATCGACGAAGGAATCGGAAGTCAACTGTGCCGTCCAAGCCGTCGAAACACTCAAATTATATTTAGAGACCGGCAATATTCGATCGTCTGCCAATTTCCCGAATGTAGAACTTCCGTATACAGGAAAACGTAGACTCGGAATTTTACATCAGAACGTACCGAACATGGTCGGACAAATCACAGGGGAGCTCGCCTCTCACGGATTAAACATTGACAACATGGTCAATCGTAGTCGTGGTGAAATGGCCTATACGTTAATAGATTTAGACAACTTTGAGCATGAACCATTGTCCATTCATGCGCTTTACGAAATCAAGGGCGTGATTCGCGTCCGAGAATTTTAAGGAGGATATGATGGTCGTATTTAAACCGTTTAGCCCATATATGCCAATACACCCTGAAGATGTTGCTGCAGACCCGTACGATATCGTTTCGGTAGAAGAAGCAAGGGCAATCATCGCTAGGCAACCGAACTCATTTTTAAAAGTAGATAAACCAGAAGCACTTCAAGAAAACCTTTCACTTGAAGATTGGGGACAGCTTGCCCGTCAGGAGCTAGAACGTCTTTATGAAAAGGAATTGACGGAACGTCCGAACGGATTTTACGTCTATCGACTGACACGGAAAGGGCGTCAGCAAACCGGTCTAGTCGCCACATTTTCAGTCGCGGACTATGAAGCCGGTCGAATCAAGATTCATGAACACACTAGGGAAGTGAAAGAACGGGAACGCGTTGAACATGTCCGAGCGACACGAGCGCACACCGGTCCCATTTTACTCAGTCATCCACCGCATGAAAGTCTCAAACAAATTTTAAGCAATGCAACGGAAGAAGAACCATTATTCTCATTTACCGATGATCGTGGAGTGGTGCACGAAGGGTTCATGATTCCGAGCCGAGACCTTGCCCGTGTCATGATGATTGGTGCGACAATCCCGTCAATCTATATCGCAGATGGTCATCATCGCGCGAAAGCGGCGGCTGTCGTTTCCGGAATGGGGGGAGACCCCTCTCAAAAGAACGAACGCACACATTTTTTGGGTGTCCTTTTCCCGAGTGATGAGTTGACGATTTTGCCGTATCATCGAGTGATGACAGCGATTGCTCCAGAAGAAGTAGAAAATATGTTAGAAGGACTCTCTTTCTCGTATGTAATCGATGAGGAGAATGGTCTTGTCCTGCCGAAAGAACATGGGGTCTTCGGAGTCGCCTATCGAGGGAAGTATTATAAGTTGACAAAGCGGCAAGAGGACCCTAGTCTAGACGTTGCTATCCTACAAAGGGATATTCTGACGCCATATTTTAATGTTGAGGATGTTCGGACAGATGCGAGAATCGATTTTGTCGGTGGAAACAAGACGATCGTGGAATTAGAGAAGCTGACTCTAGAGCCGGATCGATTGCTGTTCACGTGTCATGAGACGCTGATGACTCAGCTGATGCACGTGGCGGATGAGGGTGGACAGATGCCTCCGAAATCGACCTGGTTCGAACCGAAATTAAAGAGTGGTCTCTTCATTCATCGGTTCGACTGATGGCGCAGGCTGGAAAGAACGGACGAAAAGCGTTATAAATGGAAAGAGAAGAAAGGGGTGGCCGAAATTGGCTAAAGCCGTATATCTTCACATTCCATTTTGTGAACATATTTGTTATTACTGTGATTTCAACAAGGTGTTTCTAAAAAATCAACCTGTTGATGAATATTTAGATGCATTAGAACGAGAGATGGAGTTGACGCTCGAGGCGTTTCCGACTGATCGGATTGATACCATCTTTATCGGTGGCGGGACACCGACCGCGCTCAATGAGGAACAGATGGCGCGCCTGATGGAGATGGTCCGTCAACACCTTCTGCCACTAGCCTCAGACGACTTGGAGTATTCTGTCGAAGCGAACCCGAACTTTGTGAGTGCCGAAAAACTCGACACGATGAAAGCGGGTGGCGTCAACCGACTTAGTTTCGGTGTCCAGACGTTTGATGATGGTGGACTCGAGCGCATCGGACGAACGCATCGAGCGGATGATGTGTTCGAGACGGTGAACGAAGCGGCAAAACGCTTCGATAACATCTCGATTGACCTTATGTTCGGTCTTCCGGAACAAACGCTTGAACAAATTGATCGTGATTTAGAGTTGGCACTTCAATTACCGATTCAACATGTTTCCTCTTATTCGTTGATCCTCGAGCCGCATACCGTCTTTGCGATTCAAGATCGAAAAGGGAAGCTCCGTTTACCGGGGGAAGATGTCGAAGTCGAAATGTACTTGAAAGTGATGGAAACGCTTGAACGTCATGGTCTCAAACAATATGAAATCTCCAACTATGGCTTGCCTGGAAGAGAGAGCCGTCACAATCAAGTGTACTGGCGCAATGAAGAGTACTATGGATTTGGAGCCGGTGCGCACAGTTATTTGAACGGGACACGTCGTGCCAATATCGCTCCGATTCCTCACTATATTAAAGCAGAAGGCATCCCTGTGAAACGGGTGACGGAGCTTGAAGAAGTGGAAAAAATGGAAGAAGAGTTGTTCCTCGGACTACGTATGCGTGCCGGGGTCTCACTTCAAACATTTGAACAGAAATATGGGGCATCGCTCGATGAGGTGTTCGGTCACGTCATCGAAGAGTTGGTGAAAAAATCGTTGATTGAACGGACGGACACACATATCCGTTTAACGGCGTCCGGTTTGCCACTCGCCAATGAGGCCTTTGCCGCCTTTATCGGAGAAGCAAAACTCCAACATACCGAGTCATAAAAAATGGACAAATCCTTCACGAGGGATTTGTCCATTTTGTATGTTACAAAACGAGGTCGCGATAGAGCGGTGTGAGTCGACCAAATGTATCTTCTACTAATGCAAGAAATGCATCTTCGTTTTGAAGAATCGATGCATCGGCGGGAAGTTGTCGGCCAATCAAGAAATCAGCCTTTTTAACAGTACCGAATCGCTCAAGTAGCGATTGAATGTCTTCATTTGACGTATCTTCGACTAGGAACGCCTCTTTTTTCATATGGTCACCCGCGATATGGAAATCGGGGAATGTCGATTTCAAATCGATTTGTTGTAAATGTTTCGCGATGGCGTCCTTGTTTGGCATCTCATAAATGAACGCAAGCCAAATGAAGACACGATCGTCAAACAGCCCAACTTGTAAGTGTGGATGTTTTTTGTACCCTCGTTTGTCGTGGCAAATCGCCATCCATGTATCTTTCGGTGGATTCACCGTACGTCGTGCGTGTTTCGCGACGTGAAGGTAAAGGGGAATTCCGACATCGGCCTCGAGCTCTGGCCCGACCTCGTCATATATCCGGTGGAAGAGCGGTTGAATATCTGAGCGGATGCCAGACATCCGTTCGTCGAGTCCGTCCTGCTTAAATACGTCAAATTGTTTTGTTGTAAACATTTCATCACCTCACGTTCTATCATAACGAAACGATTCTTCTTTTTCAGGTTTGCCGTTCGTAAAAAAGGTGAAAAAATCCGAGTGTATGAATTGACATATTGTGAGAACATGATAATATTTGAAGTGTGATTAGCACTCGTTAAATATGAGTGCTAATAAAGTGGGGTAATTTTTTCAGAGAGGAGTGATGTTGTGCTGACCGATCGACAATTGCTCATTCTTCGAGCCATTATTGACGATTACATTCAGACTGCCCAACCGGTCGGTTCACGTACGTTGTCAAAGCGAGATGACTTAACGTTTAGCTCGGCGACGATTCGGAACGATATGGCCGATTTAGAAGACATGGGGTTGATTGAGAAACCGCATACTTCCGCTGGTCGAATCCCATCCGAAATCGGATATCGATATTATGTGGACCATCTCGTCGAGAAACAGATCATTGACGAGCGGGAAACAGGTCGTCTAGAAGAGCGTTTAAAACAATCTTCTAAAGAGTCTGAAATCCTGATTCGCCAAGCAGCTGATCTCCTTTCTGATTTGACCAATTATACAACGGTCGCCCTCGGTCCAAACAGTCAAATGGAAACATTGGCACGTGTGGACTTTATGCCATTAGATGAGCGACGGGGTGTCGTTCTCATTGTCACAGATCAAGGTCATGTCGAACATCGAACCGTCATGTTTGAATCACGTGTCGCTCCTGACGTCATCGAGGAAACGATTCGATTGTTAAACGATCGACTTGTCGGAACATCGATTGGACAGCTAAAAGTTCGAATCGGAGAAGAAGTTGCTAAATTGCAGCTCGCGCAGCGGCAGCAGTACGAGAACATGATGCAACTGATTCAATCGACGGTTGGGATTCAAACGCCATCCTCGCTTTATCTAGGAGGCAAGAAGAAGATCTTCAACCAACCCGAATTTCAGACGCTCGACACGCTACGTCCATTTCTAGAATGGATTGACGAACAGGAACGATTGACACATTGGCTCGAATCGTTGCCAAATCGCGAGATTTATGTGAGCATTGGGAGCGAGAACGGAATTGTCGCCCTTCAAAATTGTAGTGTCATCACTTCGGATTATACACTAGATGGAAAAACATTCGGAACGATTGCCATGATTGGTCCGACCCGGATGGATTACCGTCATGGTGTCCAAATGATGGGACAAATTATCGAAGCGTTGCGACGCACGAAATTAGATAAATGACGGAAAGGAGTTTTACTATGACAGCAGATCATCAAAATGGGCATGAGCAAGAAGAAGTGCTTGAAGAAAAATCTGTAGATTCGGCACAGACAGAAGAGAACGAGTCAACTGAATCAAATGAAGATGAGGTTTTAAATGCTGAGATTGTGGAAGAAAGTTCTGAGGGGACGGACTTACAAAAAGAAATCGAAGCGTTGAAAGCGAGCGAGCTCCGCATTCGTGCCGACTTTGACAACTTCCGTCGTCGGACGAACGAAGAGAATGCAAAACGTGTCAAGTTTGCTTCACAGTCTGTCATTGAAAAATTGATTCCGCTCATTGATAACTTTGAGCGTGCACTTCAAGTAAATGCAACTTCAGAAGATGCGAAGCAGATTCAATCGGGAGTGGACATGATTCATCGTCAACTGCTAGACGTATTAAATGCTGAGCAAGTCGAAGCGATTGAAGCAGTTGGACAACCGTTCGACCCGAACTTCCATCAAGCAGTCATGCAAGAACCGAGCGACGAGTTCGAGTCAGGCATTGTGACGATGGAGCTTCAAAAAGGTTACACGATGCATGGTCGAGTCATTCGCCCAAGCATGGTAAAAGTTGCAGAATAACACTACTTAACGAGACGGAGGAATAAACGATGGGTAAAATTATCGGTATTGACTTAGGGACTACAAACTCATGTGTGGCAGTAATGGAAGGTGGCGAAGCAGTCGTCATCTCAAACGCAGAAGGTAACCGTACGACTCCTTCGGTTGTCGCATTCAAAGGAGAAGAGCGTCAAGTCGGTGAGGTCGCGAAACGTCAGGCCATCACGAACCCGAACACAATCCAATCAATCAAACGTCACATGGGAACAGCGCATACGGTTGATGTAGACGGCAAGAAATTCACACCACAAGAAATCTCGGCAATCATTTTGCAGAAGTTGAAAAAGGATGCGGAAGACTACCTCGGTGAAACAGTCACGGAAGCGGTCATCACAGTTCCTGCATACTTCAACGATGCGGAGCGTCAAGCGACAAAAGATGCTGGTAAGATTGCTGGACTTGATGTTAAACGAATCATCAACGAGCCGACAGCTGCTGCACTCGCTTACGGATTAGATAAAGGTGAAGACCACACGATCTTAATCTATGACCTCGGTGGCGGTACGTTCGACGTATCAATTCTTGAACTTGGTGATGGTGTATTCGAAGTTGTCGCTACAGCTGGTGACAACCGTCTCGGTGGAGATGACTTCGACCAAAAAGTGATCGACTATCTCGTTGCAGAATTCAAAAAAGAGAACGGCATCGACCTCGGAAAAGACAAGATGGCACTTCAACGTTTGAAAGATGCTGCTGAAAAAGCGAAGAAAGACCTTTCAGGCGTTACAAGCGCACACATCAGCCTTCCGTTCATCACAGCAGGTGAAGCAGGTCCACTCCACTTGGAGATGACACTCACACGTGCGAAGTTTGAAGAATTGACGGCTGACCTTGTCGAGCGCACAATGGAACCGACGCGTCGTGCTTTGAAAGATGCAGGACTCACGCCGTCTGACCTCGATAAGATCATTCTCGTCGGTGGTTCGACTCGTATCCCTGCCGTTCAAAAAGCAATCCACGACTTCACGAAGAAAGAGCCATTCAAAGGGGTAAACCCGGATGAAGTTGTTGCACTTGGTGCAGCCATTCAAGGTGGAGTTCTTGCTGGAGACGTGAAAGATGTCGTTCTTCTCGACGTGACTCCGCTCTCACTCGGTATCGAGACAATGGGTGGCGTGATGACGAAACTCATCGATCGCAACACGACAATCCCAACATCGAAATCACAAGTGTTCTCGACTGCAGCCGATAACCAGCCTGCTGTTGACATCCACGTCCTTCAAGGGGAACGTCCGATGGCACCAGACAACAAGACACTTGGTCGCTTCCAATTGACGGACATTCCACCAGCACCACGTGGTGTGCCACAAATCGAAGTTAAATTCGATATCGATGCAAACGGAATCGTTCACGTATCGGCGAAAGACCTCGGTACGAACAAAGAACAATCGATCACAATCCAATCTTCTTCAGGTATCGATGAGGCGGAAATCGAGCGTATGGTGAAAGAAGCCGAAGCGAACGCAGAAGCAGATAACCAACGTAAAGAAGAAGCGGAACTTCGCAACGAAACAGACCAACTCGTCTTCGCGACAGACAAGGCCATCAAGGACCTTGGTGAGCAAGTGGAAGAAGCGGACAAAGAAAAAGCAGAAGCTGCGAAAGAAAAAGCAAAAACTGCTCTCGAAGGTTCAGACCTTGAGGCGATCCGTACAGCCAAAGACGAATTGTCAGCTGTCGTTCAAGAGTTGACGCAAAAAGTATATGCTAAAATGGCTGAACAGCAAGGTGCTGAAGGCGCAGAACCACAAGCAGATGCGAAACAGGACGATGATGTCGTGGACGCAGAGTTTGAGGATCTTGACGACCGTAAATAAACAGCTGTTGTAAAGGAGAGCGCCAAAGCAGGTTTCTGCTTTGGCTCTTTCCATGTTAAGGTAGAATCGGTAAAATCGATACGAAGATCGAGAAGATAGGAGCGAGAATAGTGGCGAAACGAGATTATTATGAAGTGCTCGGGCTCGATAAGTCGGCCTCGGCACAAGACATCAAGCGGGCATACCGGAAATTGGCCCGTCAATATCACCCGGACATCAACCAAGAGGCAGATGCAGCGGATAAGTTCAAAGAGATCGGTGAAGCGTACGAAGTGCTTTCAGACGAACAGAAACGGGCACAATATGACCGATTCGGTTTTGAAGGAGCGAACCAATTCGGAGGAGGAGGCGACTTCCAAGGCGGATTTGGTGATATCTTTGACATGTTCTTTGGAGGCGGTGGACGCCGTCAGGACCCGAACGCCCCGCGTCGCGGGGAAGATTATCAATATGTCGTCGACCTCGACTTCATGGAGAGTGTGACTGGAAAGACAGAGACCATCGAACTCGAAATCGAAGTCGAATGTGACACATGTATGGGTAGTGGTGCGAAACCTGGAACGAAGCCAGAAACGTGTAACCAATGTGGCGGCAGCGGTGTCGAGACGGTCGAACAGAACACGATTCTCGGTCGTATGGTCAACCAACGTCCATGTAGCAAGTGTCACGGAAGTGGTAAGACGATTAAAGAAAAATGCCCGACTTGCCATGGCTCAGGTCACGTGAAGAAGAAACAAACGGTCGAGGTCAAAATCCCAGCCGGTATCGATAACGGTCAACAGATTCGTCTCTCTGGCAAGGGTGGTCCAGGCGTGAACGGTGGACCAGCAGGGGACTTGTACGTCGTCGTTCGCGTCAGAGCACATGAGATCTTTGAACGTGTCGACCAACATATCGCAATGGATATGCCGATCACATTCGCCCAGGCTGCTCTCGGTGCGGAAATCGAAGTACCGACAGTTCACGGAAATGTGAGCTTGAAAGTGCCTGCGGGTACACAAACCGGTTCAAAATTCCGTTTACGCGGAAAAGGGATGCCGAGTGTGCGCGGAGGTGCAAATGGCGACCAGTATGTCAGTGTCATCGTGATGACGCCGAAGAACATGACTGACCGTCAAAAAGAATTGCTTCGTGAATTTGAAGAGATTAGCGGAGAGTCAGGTGTCGAAGAGGAGCATGGTATGTTCCAAAAAATGAAAAAGTTCTTTAGTCACTAAAAGGAGTGTGTACGAGCGATGAAATGGTCTGAAATTTGTGTCCACACGACACAACTTGCGGTAGAAGCCGTATCGAATTTATTACATGAAGTGGGGGCACAAGGTGTCGTCATCGAGGACGTCGAAGATTTCGACCGAATGATGGCAGAAGACCATTTCGGAGAGATTTGGGACGTTTCAGATCGCGAAACGTATCCAACCTCTGGAGTGCACGTCAAAGCCTATATCCCGGCTTCTGCAGATTTCCAGGATGTGCTGTCGAATCTGAAAAAAGAAATTGAGCGACTTCGCCAGATGCTTGATATCGGTTCAGGGGAAGTCGAGGTCGTGGAAATTGATGAAGAGGACTGGGCACATTCTTGGAAGCAGTATTACAAGCCGGTCAAAATCTCACAACAGCTGACCATCGTTCCGCTATGGGAAGAGTACACTCCACAACCGGAGGAGAACGTGATTTTGCTTGACCCAGGCATGGCGTTCGGTACGGGAACTCACCCGACGACGATGCTTTGCATTCAAGCGATTGAGAACTATATCCAGGCGGGTGATCACGTCATTGACGTCGGAACAGGATCTGGGGTCTTGTCGATTGCGGCAGCAAAACTTGGCGCGACAAGCGTGAAGGCGCTAGATTTGGATTCGGTCGCCGTTGAAGCAGCTCGTCAAAACGTGGAAACGAACGGAGTAGGCGAACTCGTTCAAGTCGACACGGGCGATCTTCTGAAAGGTGTCGAAGGAGAATATGAGTTGGTCGTGGCGAACATTCTCGCTGATGTCATTCTCCTCTTCATCGAAGACGCCTATGCTCGCACGAAATCAGGTGGACGCTTCATTACTTCCGGTATTATCGGAGAGAAGCGGGCTGAAGTGACGGATGCATTGGTCGCAGCTGGTTTCGAGATTGAAGAGACGCGTGTGATGGAAGACTGGGTTGCGATTATCGCGAAGAAGGGATAAGCCATGCAACGATACTTCCTGACACCAGAAGCGTTCAAAGGAGACACGGTTACACTTCCCTCTGATGTAGTCCATCACATCGGGACAGTCTTACGACAAGGTCCCGGGTATGAAATGGTCTTATTGGACGGTACAGGTATTGAATATGCCTGTGAAGTGACATCGCTTGAGAAAAAAAGTGGGGAAGCAAAAGTCATGTCATCGCGTCAGTCGACGACGGAATTGCCAATCGAGGTCACCTTGGCGTACGCACTCCCGAAAGGGGACAAAGTCGAGCTCGTCGCCCAAAAAGCAACGGAGCTTGGCGTCCACCATCTGTTATTGTTCGAATCGACCCGCTCGATTGCCAAGTGGGACGGAAAAAAAGCTCCGAAAAAAGTGGAGCGGATTCAAAAGATTATGCAAGAAGCGGCTGAACAATCCTATCGTGCCGTGGTACCGACTTGCTCGTATATCTCTCCGAAAGAGCTCCATCAGAAAATGGATGACTATGATGCCGTCATTATCGCGTATGAAGAGTCGGCAAAAGATGGCGAGCAGTCTGCATTCGCGCAATTGTTGAGTCAATTGAAGTCGAAACAGCGTCTTCTCGTCATCACGGGCCCAGAAGGCGGCTTCGATTCAACAGAAATCAGTCAATGGACTCAGGCGGGAGCGGTCGCTTGCGCGTTCGGACCACGTATCCTTCGATCTGAAACGGCTCCACTCTATGCATTGTCTGCGATCTCGTTCGCACTTGAACTGAATGAACGACACGAAAACGGATGACCTCAATGAGGTCATCCGTTGTTTTGTGTCGTTTATTTTTTGTTGATTGTAATCACTTTCTTTGTCACGTTTCCAGCGAGGTCAGTCACTTCAAATGTGAATGTGTTTTTCCCTTTCGCTGTAACAGGAAGTGTGATGGTTCCTGTGCGTGAGAAAGCACGCATCGCATACGGTTCCTTCAACGTATGACTCCATTTCAAGTCCCCGTTCACACGAAGCTTGATCTCATCAAAGTTATCCGTCACCTTAACTTTCACGTTGACTGACTTCTGTTTAGACGATACGTTTTTCGGTACGTTCGTAACCGATAACGTGGCTTTCGTGGAGTCGACGAAAATCGGACGGACGAAGTTCGTCACGTTTCCAGCCGTGTCTTCTGCCATAAAACGAACTTTATGGAAGCCGTCTTTATATTTCCGTGTCGTATTAAACGTGTATTGGTCAGCGGTCGAGTCATATTTAAGTGGTACCTCGACTCCATCAACCATGAATGACGCAATCTCAGACGAATCTTTAATTTGTCCGATGATCGGCACGAGGGATGAACCGTATGGAGACAATGCTAAAGGTGCATCGACAAAAATCCCTGGTTTCGTCGCATCGTTTTCAGTAGAGACGTTTCGAGTGATCACGTTCCCGGCATTATCGGATACGCGAACTGAGAGCTGGTCCGTTGGTTCGAGCTGTGTATCGAGTGTGTAGTTCGCTGTATCGGATGCTTCTTTCTTCACAACTTCGCCGTTGATGAGGAATTCGATGCCGTTGATTCCAGCAAAGTCATCCGATGCTTTAACGCTTGCTACGTTATCATTCCAACGAAGCGTAAAGCGTGGGTCCGTATAATCTACTTTGACAGGGATGCGTAGCGATTGAGCTTGTTTCTTCATGTAATCGATGCTTGCTTCGATTTCGTAGTAGTACGTCCCCTTAGGTGCGTTCACCCCGTTCAGCTTCCCATCCCAAGCATTATCCGCTGCGTAATAGTAATAATCGCCACTTCCACCATCGAAGTAATTCTTTCTCAGTTCGTCTTCCATTTTGAGGGTGCGAAGGACGTTTCCTTTCGAGTCGACAATCCGATATTTGATGTCTTTTGCATTACGTAATAGCGAGAAGACCGGAGTCGCCGTGTCTTTTGACCCGTCTCCATCTGGTGAGATGGCAACCGCCTCACGAGCTACAGACTCATCTAGCTTTTCACCTAAGTAGTTACCCTCTGCATCGACCAATCCAGACACGCCGTAGAATGCACCTTCTCCATAAATGGTTTCGTCAAAGATCGGTGCCTTGCCCCAGTCTCCTTCGAATCCGACGAATGGAACGACGAGAGATGGGTGACCGTCTGTGCCGTTCGGGTCAGTCAAACGAAGGAACCCGTCGACGAAATAGCCGTTCTCAAAGACCGATTTGGCAGATACTGTGCCTTCTAACGTCTCTGGATTCAAGACTTTTGCTTTCGAAACATCGATTGAGACAGTGATTTCTTTTTTCTGTTTGGCTTTCAATGTGACTTTACTTGAATTCGATCCGTTGATTTTTACGATGGCTTGCTCGAGCGCTTGAGCTTCCATCGCGTTTTGAACGATTCCATCTTTGTTTTTGACAGCGAGGTCCGTTTGCAACGATGCGGCCACATCATAAGTCAACGATTCATTCGAGAGGTTCTCGACGACGACTGTGAACGATGCCTTACTCTTCGTCAATTCTTTTAACGCAACTTTTGCTTCTTTCGTTTTCTTCTCATATGCCACTGCCGGTGAAGTCACGGCTGCATGCAGTTGCATGAGTCCAGCTCCGGCACGACGTGGTGAGTAAGGGAGTGACTGTTGTAACTCTTGGTTATACGGTCCGATATCCGTGACAGGCTTCGATGTGTTGAGCATCAAGTTCTTCGCCATCGTAACGCGTGCCTTTCCACTTAATTTGAAGTCACGATCCACACGTTCTAAGACAAGGGCCGCCCCTCCGGCAACGTGTGGTGCTGCCATTGACGTTCCGCTCATCAACCCGTATTGGTTATCGTTAAACGTTGAGAAAATTTGTCCGCCTGGTGCCGAAAGCTCCGGTTTGAAATCAAGGTTCGGTGTGACACCCCATGATGTGAAATCAGACATCGCCCCGGCAGACCGGTTGTTGACGCTGATTCGGTCACCGGCAAACGTCAATTGAAGAGGACCTTCAGCTAATTTGTCTTTCAGTTCATTTCCATCCTGAATGCTGAGTGAAGCCATCGGGATTTGAGGTTGATCGAGAGCCATCGAGACATAATCACCGTGTCCGACCGCACCACGTACGATGACACCTGCTGCACCTTGTGCTTCAGCTGTTTTTTGAATCTTCGAGTAGAAATATCCGCCGTCGCGAACAGCGAGGACGAGTTTTCCTTTCACGTCTTTTCCTTCATAATTCTCCGGTTGCCCGTCTCCGACATACACGAGGTCATACGTTCCTTCCTTGAAGGCAGGACCGTCTTGTTTCTTCCATCCAATCTTTTCATCCCCGACACGGAATGCGTCCAATTGAATTTGATCATTCTCTAGGGACGCGACCGATGTCGATGCTTGGCTGACACTCGGTGCCCCGACGACACCTGTATCTGGGTTTGAAGCAGTCGGTAAGTCGAATCCGTGACCAAAGTATGCGGAGTTCCCGGCAGAAATCGACATAAAGATTCCATTGTCGACGGCACGTTGAACAGCTTGTTGTTCTGGCGAATCGGCATCGACGAACCCGGCTGTTGAGCCGAGACTCATGTTGATGACGTCGGCACCGAGTTTGATGGCATCATCGATTGCTTTGATGTAGATATCTCCATATGTAGAGGCATAGTTCGGATCGTTACTGAATACTTTTAATCCTAAAATTTGTGCTTCCGGTGCGACCCCTTTGATTCCACCGTTTTCCAAGTCACCGTTGGCGGCAACCGTTCCAGAAACGTGTTGTCCATGCATTGAAGCGCCAGGTGAATCGTCTTTGATGTCATCGTTCTCATCGTAGTAGTTATATGCGTATGGAACTTTTTCGTTCACATATTCACCCGGGAGACCGAATGCTGTAATGGCCTGGTTGACTTCTGATTTTGTCAATTCTGCTGTTTTTGCATCTGTAATACGGTAATCACGGTGGTTGGCATCAATCCCTGAATCGATGACGGCGACGACAGTACCTTCTCCAGCGAACCCGTAATCTCCCCACGTTTGTTCGGCTTGAACCATGCCATTACTCGTGATCATGTCCGGTTTGACTTCAGGGCGCTCGTACTCGTTGACGATGTGAACAGTCGCCACTTCAGGAAGTGCTTCGACCTTCGCGATTTCACTCGTTGATAAGAAAGTTGAGAAACCGTTAAAGACGGTCGTGAATTCTTCAATCGGTGTAGCGGTCACGCCTTGTTTCTTTAAGGCTGATTTAGCACGTTTTTGCTCTGATTGAACAGATTGTTGTGCCTTATTTTGTTCCGATTTTGTCAATTCGTTAAATTTCTTTCCTTTTTGAGCGGCTTCAGCAATGGCAGGATCACCGACGAGCTCGACAACAACGCGAACTTTTTTCTGTTTCTTCTCTAGAACCAGTTTCGGTTTAACAGAAGCTTCTGCTGAAACAGACGTTGTTCCAGCTTGAATCAGTGCAGGCGACAAGGCGATACATGTGGCGAGTGAAGCGTTTAAATAGAATTTTTTTCGTGACAACGTATAGACCCCCTAAAATTTGTTATTAACTGTAAAAATTACAGCATAAACTCACATTGAGAACTATCATATCGCTAATCAGATGAAAAAGAGTGGGTTTATTTGTAAATTAGGTAAGTGTTTTTGAACAAATTTTAATGTTCTGACAATTACTAAAGACCTAACACATAAGACCTATATCCAACTAGATGTGATGCGAGAATCTAGCGAATGACTTGAAATGAATAAAAAAACCTGTTAATGTAACGTTAAAGTTAAATACCAATAAAACATATCAAATTAGTAAGAATTAAGATTGGGGTAGCGATATGAACTTACCATTCATGGATATCTTTAAGGATTGGGCAAAGGATTATGATACGACGGTCGAGGGGCATGATGAGCAATATCACGAAGTGTTCATCGGATATGAGCAAATGCTCGATGAGGTTGCCCTACATGTCGAAGGGACGGTACTTGAGTTTGGTGTCGGAACAGGAAACTTGAGTAGTCGAATTATAAAGGGGCATCCATTGATTGCGATTGAACCGTCGCCGGAAATGCGACAGATTGCTGTTGAAAAATTGGGGATTGATGTGCTCGAAGGCGATTTCCTCCGTTATCCGGATTTATCAAATGTGGATACGATCGTATCGTCATATGCGTTTCACCACTTGACAGATTCTGAAAAGGCCACAGCGATCGGTCAATATGTCGAAGACTGGGAACATCCGAAGTTCGTGTTGCTTGATACGATGTTTGAGTCACCAGCAGCTCGTCAGGACATCATTGATTGGGCGACGACGAAGGGGTACTCGGACCTCGTCGAAGACTTAAATCGTGAATACTATCCATATACGTCAACGATTCGTTCCATGTTAGAAGCGAACGGATACAACGTGACGATGACGCAGAAAAACAAGTTTGTCTGGCTCGTAATAGCCACTAAATAACGAGGAGGAATTACTCATGAAAACATATAATGTTGAAAGCTTTAACTTGGATCATACGAAAGTACAGGCGCCATTTGTTCGTCTCGCTGGTGTGAAAGAAGGGACGGCTGACACGATTTATAAATACGATATTCGTTTCATTCAACCGAACGAAGGACTTATGCCGATGCGCGCGGTTCATTCACTTGAACATTTGATTGCCGAGAACAGTCGTAATCATTCTGAAGACATCGTCGACATCTCGCCGATGGGCTGCCAGACAGGCTTCTATTGGACGATGCTCAATGATGGGAACTACGAACGAATGCTTGACCTCGTGGAAGCGACGCTGCGTGATGCGATGAACGCTGAAGAACTACCGGCGCAAAACCCTGTTCAATGTGGGAATGCGAACCATCATGATTTTGAAGGAGCTAAGAAATTAGCTGCTGACATGCTCGCAAAACGTGACGAGTGGCATATCGTCTTCAAGGACGAAGCGTAAGATGATTGTCCGTGACGTCTATGAACTCATCGGGGACACACCGCTCATTGAACTTCGATCGCTTCCTGTACCAGCGAATGTCAAAGTGTACGGGAAGCTCGAGATGATGAATCCGGGTGGAAGTGTTAAAGATCGACTCGGGATGAATTTGATTGAACGGGCAATCGAGCGTGGCGATATCGCTTCAGGTGGTACGGTCATTGAGCCGACAGCTGGGAACACAGGAATTGGGCTTGCACTCGCTTGTCAGCGATATGATATCCGTCTCATCACTGTGACCCCGGAAAAGTTCAGTCAAGAGAAGCAGGCGTTGATGCGACTGCTTGGAGCGACCGTCGTCAACACGCCGACCGAACTCGGCATGAAGGGTGCGATTGCACATGCCATTGAGTTGGCTAAAGAACATGACGCCTATGTCCCAGAACAGTTCTCGAATCCCGACAACCCGGATGCTTACGTCGACATTCTTTCCCATGAGTTATTGAAAGATGTGCCACAAATTGACGTATTTGTAGCGGGAGCGGGGTCAGGTGGAACATTCACCGGTGTCGCCAAATCATTAAAGCCACTTGGAACGAAAACTGTCGTCGTGGAGCCGGTCGGTTCCATTTTGAATGGCGGTGAACCAGGACCACATAAAACAGAAGGAATCGGCGTTGAAAAATGGCCACCCTTTTTGGAGAGGGCTTACGTCGATGCGATTCATACCATTACAGATGAGGAAGCCTTCTACTACGTGGCACATTTAGCGAAACAGGAAGGTTTGCTCATCGGTAGTTCTTCAGGCGCTGCCATTGCAGCATGTGTAAAAGAAGCGAATCAATTGACGGAAGGCACGATTGTCACCATCTTGCCTGATAGTGCAGAACGATATTTAAGTCAAGGAATTGTCAAGGAGGCAGAACATGCGTACAAAGACAGCACTCATTCACGGCGGTAAAACGACGGACCCGTTGACAGGGGCCGTCACGCCACCGATTTATCAAACGAGCACGTATAAGCAAGACGGGATTGGCAACTTGCGCGAAGGATATGAATATTCACGCTCGGCAAACCCGACACGAACGGCTTTGGAAACATTGATTGCCGATATCGAAGGCGGCGTACAAGGTTTTGCATTCGGATCTGGGATGGCAGCCATCTCGACGGTGCTTATGTTATTGAAATCTGGAGACCACGTCATCGTCGGGTCTGATGTATATGGAGGAACATACCGTGTATTCAATCGAGTATTTCAGTCACGAGGCTTGGAAGCAACTTTTGTCGATACATCCGATGAAGCAGCGGTTCGGGATGCGCTTCAAGCGAACACGAAGATGATTTATGTCGAGACCCCGACAAATCCTCTCTTGAACGTGACGGACATTCGGGCGATGCGTCAGATTGCCGATGAAGCAGATGTGTTACTCGTCGTGGACAATACGTTTATGACGCCTTACTTCCAAAATCCGATTGATCTTGGTGCAGACTACGTCCTTCACAGTGCCACGAAGTACTTAGGTGGACATAGTGACGTCGTAGCGGGACTTGTTGTCGCACGTACGGAAGAGCAGGGCGAGGCGTTGGCGTTCCTTCAAAACTCTGTTGGCGCAGTCCTTGGACCACAAGATAGCTTCCTCGTTGTACGGGGAATCAAGACGTTGGCTGTTCGGATGGAAGAGATTGAATCGAATGCACGAGCATTGGTTGAATTCCTTCAGTCGAACGAGTCTGTATCACGCGTGCTCCATCCAAGTGTATCCAGTGTGGAAGCGAAGCGGATTCATTTATCGCAGGCACGTGGATTCGGTGGGATGATCGCATTCGATGTCGGTTCAGCGGAAGCGGCAGAAATGATGGTCGCGAAGACGAAATACTTCACGCTCGCAGAAAGTTTGGGTGCGGTCGAGAGTTTGATCAGTGTCCCGGCACGCATGACACACGCATCGATTCCGGCTGAACGCAGAGCAGAACTTGGCATCACCGATGGGCTCGTCCGTATTTCTGTCGGACTTGAGGACATTGATGACTTGATCGAAGACTTGGCACAAGCATTAACAGCAATTGAACAAGTGAAACAATAAACGGTCAGGGCGCGATTTCGCGCCCTTTTTTCATGAGACAAAAGTCTTGTATCGGGAGTCTTTCATCGACTAAACTGTCTTTAACTTGTAAGAGAGCGGGTGAACGTGTGAATAAGGGAGTATGGACGACAATCGGGGCGTACGTCATGTGGGGCGTCCTTCCGATTTATTGGAAATTTTTACAAGAGGTGCCGAGTGGTCAAATCTTGGCGCATCGAATCGTTTGGTCCTTTTTATTTATTTTGCTCGTCCTAAGATGGACAAATCAGTGGAAAGAATTCGGTTACGCCATTCGACACCGTGCTACGAGAAACGCGTTCATGTTAAACGGGTTCATTGTCAGTACAAACTGGTTTGTCTACATATGGGCTGTTAATCACGGCTATATTATTGAGGCGTCTCTCGGGTACTACATCAATCCCCTTGTCAGTATGGTGTTAGGGGTGCTTGTCTTTCGGGAATCATTAAACCGAGTCCAATGGATGGCAGTTGGAATTGCATCAGTAGGCGTCCTCGTCTTGACGTTAGGGTATGGTACGTTCCCATGGATTTCATTCGTCTTGGCGAGTACCTTTGGATTTTATGGCATGGTGAAGAAGCGCCGTCCTCTTGCTTCGACGGTCAGTCTTGGAATTGAGACATTAGCGGTCGTACCCGTTGCACTGATCTTCCTCGGGAATCAAATTGTCACAGACAAAATTGCCTTGGACCTCTCGCCGGTGATTTGGGTGGCGCTTCTGGGAACAGGCGTGGTGACGGCACTTCCACTATTGTTGTTTGGTTACGGAGCTCAGCACATCCCGTTTACGCTTGTCGGGTTTCTTCAATTCATTGCACCGACACTTAGCTTGATCATCGGGGTCGTCATGTACCATGAACCGTTCACGTCATATCATGTCTTTGCCTTCACCTGCATTTGGCTCGCTATTTTCTTCTTTAGTTGGAACAGTTGGGTCGTCGCCCGTAAACGTCGACAGTTGATTTGAATTTGAAAGCTGTTACATCTCGAAAAAACATGGTAATATGTTAGATGTCAGACTTATTTGTCAGAGGAGGAAATGAATAATGGAATTAGCCCGTTATATCGACCACACAGCTTTAAAAGCTGAAACAACAAAAGATCAAGTTACAACACTTTGTGCAGAAGCGCTCGAATATAAATTCGCAAGCGTTTGTGTCAACCCGACATGGGTCAAGTATGCTGCAGAACAACTCAAGTCAGATGATGATGTCAAAGTATGTACAGTCATCGGTTTCCCACTTGGAGCTAACACGCCTGAAGTAAAAGCATTCGAAACAAAAGATGCGATTGCTAATGGTGCAGATGAAGTAGACATGGTCATCAACATCGCAGCACTCAAAGATGGCGACTACGACCTCGTAGAGCGTGACATCCGTGCGGTTGTCGAAGCGGCAAACGGTACACTCGTCAAAGTCATTTTTGAAACATGCATGCTCACAAAAGAAGAAATCAAAAAAGCTGCCGAACTTTCAGTGAAAGCTGGAGCAGACTTCGTCAAAACATCGACTGGTTTCTCAACAGGTGGCGCAACAGTCGAAGACATTCGTCTCATGCGCGAGACGGTCGGACCTGACATCGGCGTAAAAGCTTCAGGTGGTGTCCGTGACTTCGAAGGTGCGAAAGCGATGATCGATGCTGGTGCGACACGTATCGGGGCATCAGCTGGTATCGCAATCGTCACTGGCGGTCGTTCAGACAGCGACTATTAATAAGTGGTTGACCACACGACTTAATTTCACTATAATATGATATGACGTGTGAAACACGTTTCCTTAGTCGTGTAATTCGGAGGGAGGGAAAACTAGTGGAAACTCGTGTCCGTAAAAACGAATCGCTTGAAGACGCTCTTCGTCGTTTCAAACGCGGTGTTTCGAAAGATGGCACACTTGCCGAAGTTCGTAAACGTCGTCACTACGAAAAGCCAAGCGTAAAACGTAAATTGAAATCAGAAGCTGCGCGTAAGCGTAAGAAATTCTGATTCCAGTTTCATTTGTAGAGAGGGTGTTGGCTCATGAGTCTTCAAGAACGCTTGACGGACGACATGAAGCAAGCCATGCGCGCGAAACAAAAAGATCGTCTCACGACGATCCGAATGGTCAAAGCGTCGCTCCAAAATGAGGCTATCAAACTAGGTCGTCAAGATCTTACCGAGGAAGAGGAACTCACGGTGCTCAACCGAGAGATGAAACAGCGCAGAGACTCCCTCCGAGAATTCGAAAGCGCTGGTCGTGAAGACCTTTCTTCCAAAGTGGCAGAAGAAATTGTCGTCCTAGAAGCCTATATGCCTGAACAACTTTCAGAAGATGAAGTGACTGCCATCGTCCAAGCGGCTATTGCCCAGACGAACGCAGCTGCTCCGTCAGATATGGGTAAGGTAATGGGCGTCGTCATGCCGCAAGTTAAAGGCAAGGCAGACGGTGGTCTTGTGAACCGAATCGTCAAACAACAATTGACGAATTGATGAGAAAGTAGAAACTTTTCGGGAGACCGAAAGTTTCTACTTTTTTTTGCGTATTCTGAAACCACATTCATTCTCGTTTCGTATACACTAGAGATAGGAGATAGCTTTGAATTTGGAAGGGGGTAGCAAGGCGATGACATTTGGTCTCGGAGTGATTCTGACAGTCTTTTTTGTCGGAGTCGTCCTTCTTGGAATTGAAGTGTTCGTAGCAGGGTTTGGATTGTTCGGTTTGCTCGGGATTGGTGCAGTCGTTGCCAGTTTGATTATGGCAGGTGCGACAATCGGGCAGTTATGGCTCTCGCTTGGTTTGGCGGCTGCCGTACTCACGGGTCTCGGATTTTGGGCGTATCGCCGTTTGAGTACGAATCGACCGCTCATTTATAAAGGGCTGATTTTGACGGACTCGACATCGACTGAAAAAGGTTACTTGTCCCACGAGGATCGAAAACAGCTTCTTGGGAAGATAGGTGTCACCTTGACACCACTTCGCCCGGCCGGAACTGCCGAAATCGATGGTGAACGACTCGACGTCGTGACAGAAGGTGGCTATCTCGATCAGCATACAAAAATTCAGGTATATAAAGTGGATTCAGGACGGATTGTCGTTCGAACCTTTATAGAACCGAAGGAGGATGTAACAGAATGACACCAGAAATATTGACAACGTTACTCATTACAGGTGGAGGATTAATTGCCCTTGCTGTGTTCTTCACGTTTGTACCGGTCGGACTATGGATCAGTTCGTTTGCAGCAGGAGTCCATGTATCCATCTTCACATTAATCGGGATGCGCCTTCGTCGCGTCATTCCTTCAAAAATTGTGAACCCGTTGATCAAAGCGGTCAAAGCAGGAATTGAGTTAAATACGAACCAACTAGAAAGTCACTTCTTGGCGGGTGGTAACGTAGACCGCGTCGTGAATGCATTGATTGCGGCTCACCGTGCGAATATTGAGTTGTCGTTCGAACGTGCCGCTGCCATCGACTTGGCTGGTCGTAACGTACTCGAGGCCGTACAGATGTCTGTTAACCCGAAAGTCATTGAGACACCATTCATCGCAGGTGTGGCAATGGACGGGATTGAAGTGAAAGCGAAAGCTCGGATCACGGTTCGTGCAAACATTGATCGCCTCGTCGGTGGTGCGGGGGAAGAAACGATTATCGCCCGTGTCGGGGAAGGGGTCGTTTCAACGATTGGTTCACAAAACAATCATAAGCACGTGTTAGAAAATCCTGATATGATTTCACGTACTGTCCTTACAAAAGGGTTAGATTCAGGAACAGCATTTGAGATTCTTTCGATCGATATTGCCGACATCGATATCGGTAAGAACATCGGTGCGGTCCTTCAAACAGACCAAGCAGAAGCGGATAAGAAAATCGCCCAAGCGAAGGCGGAAGAGCGCCGTGCGATGGCGATTGCCCGCGAACAAGAAATGAAATCTTCTGTAGAAGAAATGCGTGCAAAAGTAGTCGGAGCCGAAGCCGAAGTTCCGCTCGCGATGGCAGAAGCGTTGCGAAACGGAAAACTTGGTGTCATGGACTACGTGAATTATTTGAACGTACAAGCAGATACCGAGATGAGAAAAGCAATCGGGGCACCTGTTGATTCTGATTCAGATAGTGAGTGATTGATATGGATGGACTTTGGGTACTCTTGTTAGCCGCCTTCGGAATCGCCTCGGCGGTGATGAAGCGGCTTGAAAAGTCATCTTCCTCTGGTGAGCGTCCTCAAAGTAGTGAATTGAAACGCTATTTAGATTCAGTAGGGGACGTCATGAAAGAGATTGAAACGGCATTCGATGACCCGGACGAAAAACCCGCCCCACAAAAGGTGAGGCGTCGAGTTGCTCGAACGGTAGAAGAGCGACCGGTTTCCCGTGAACGACAAGTCGACATGCCGAAAGTGAGTGCGCAATTTGAACAAGCGGTTAAAATTCCACCGATTCAACAGGAAAAGAAACCGAAACAACTGAACGTTTCGAAGAAGCGAATGCGAGAAGCTGTCATTTGGAGTGAGGTATTACAACCTCCAATCTCGAAACGAAAGAAGTGAACGGAGGGCAGTAACGCCATGTTACTGCCTTTTGCTTATGGAAATTGCACGGTCTTTCTTTCACGATAGGCGTGATAGTGCTAAAGTAAAAGAGGAATAACCGATTTTGATGAGGGGGCAATGCATCCATTGATTATGACTGATAAAATACCATTCGTCATGGAACACGCGAACGAAGCGCAAGCTTTACTCGGACCGAAAGATGAAGTGTTCCAAGCGATTGAAACAGAATTGAAAGTGGCACTCATCCCAAGGGGTGAGGAGTTGATTATCCAAGCCGATACGGCTGAGACTCTTGAATTGACGAAACAAGTGATCATCACCTTGCAGACCTTAGTGAAGAAAGGTGCCCGGCTAAACGAAAGTGATGCCATCAGTGTCATCCAACATATCCAAGTCGGAAAAGGAGATGAGTTGCTCGAACACTACGAGCGCGTCGTCTTTACAACGAACAAGGGGAAACCGATTCGGGCCAAAACGGTTGGACAGAGCCGGTATGTTCGTGCGATTGAGCGACGGGACCTCGTTTTTGGAATTGGACCGGCCGGAACCGGGAAAACCTATTTGGCTGTCGTCCTTGCGGCGCGTGCTTTAAAGGAAGGTCAGGTCAAACGGATCATTTTAACGCGACCTGCAGTGGAAGCGGGAGAGAACCTTGGATTTTTACCGGGAGATTTGAAAGAAAAAGTAGATCCATATCTCCGCCCATTGTATGATGCACTATTCGATGTGTATGGGGTAGAGCAGACGAACCGTTTGTTGGAGCGGGGTACGATTGAAGTGGCTCCTCTCGCATATATGCGTGGACGCACGTTAGAAGATGCCTTCGTCATTTTGGATGAGGCACAGAATACAACAAAAGAACAAATGAAGATGTTTTTGACGCGGCTTGGTTTTGGATCGAAAATGGTGGTCACGGGGGATTTGACCCAAGTCGATTTACCGAAAGGCAAAGCATCGGGATTACAGGAGGCGTTACGCCTGTTAGAGGGCGTGGACGGCATTCATTTTGAACACTTTAGCGCCTCTGACGTCGTTCGTCATCCGCTCGTCAAAAAAATCATCAACGCCTATAGTACGGACCTGACTTAAGGTTACAGGAGAAGTCATCCTATCGTGAAAGGGGGGGCACGAATGCAACAAGCTAAAAACTGGACAGTCGCGATGATTTCGCTGATTTTCTTTCTCTTATTAGGGGCAATCCTTTACTTTACCGTGCGCCCGTCTATCATCAGTGTGGAACCGTTAGGAATTGCCGAGCAGGACATTCGTTCTCCGATTACGGTCGAAGATCGGGACGCGACCGAACGGTTGAAACAGGAAGTGACGAATGGAGTCGGCAGTCAATTTTCTCTCAGAAAAGAGTTTGCCGATCAACAAATTGCGAAAGTGGAGCAATTGTTTGCAGCGTTCGACAAGACAGATGACGACACGGAACTAGCGGACATTAAAAACCGTCTAAATTCCACAGAGGCGAACGGGGTACTCGCTGACGAGGAATTGAACTCGCTTCTTGAAGCGAGTGAAGATACGCGTCAAACGGTCGAGGACGTGACTGTGACCGCATTACAGCAAGTGATGGATAATCGGATTGAAACGAGCAATGAGGCCGTCGCGGCAGCGCGAGACCGTGCCGCTGCCATTATCGACCAATCACCTCTCTCGTTCGAATTTCGAGCGATCTCAAAGACGTTGAGTGATGAGCTCATCGTTCCGAACTACGTGTTCGACTCTGAAGCAACACGTCAAAAAGAGCAGGAAGCCGTGGATGCCGTTGACCCGGTAATCATTCAGGAGGGGCAGCTCCTCGTCAGTCAGGGAGAGGTTGTCACGCGGGAAACGTACCGGAAGCTTGAATTATCAGGCGCCATTGACCCGAACCGCTCTCTCGCTCCATTATTTGGATCGTTTTTACTAAGTGCCTTATTAACAGGCGGTTTTTTATTCATGCTGATTCGCTCGAAGATTAAAGATTTGTTGCTAAGTCCAAAAATCTTAGTGACGGTGTATGGGTTATTGCTGTTACAACTTGGCATCTTCTTTGGGGTCGGGTACATCGGCGTCGACTATACGACATATGCCTATATCTTGGCGCCAACCGCGTTTGTCGTCTTACTCTTACGCATTTTGATTGATGAGCGAGTCGCTCTCGCTTCAGCTTTCATCACAATGATTGCCGGGAGTATCGTCGTCACATTCGGGCAAAGCACAAATTTCATGACGTTGGTATACGTTGCGACAGGTAGTTTTTTAGCCGTCTTTTTGGTTGAACCGAAAATTCAGCGAAAGCGTTTATTCTTGTCGGGCGTGTTTCTCGGTCTCGTCAACATCATCATGGTGATTGCCTTACTCTTACTACGGAACGTGCAAGTTTCTTGGGAAATGGCGATGTATCTTTCAGGATTTGCCGTCATCAGCGCCCTATTGTCGATTGTTTTGACATTTGGTTTCTTACCCTTCCTCGAACCATGGTTCGGCGTCCTATCATCTGGTCGACTTGTTGAATTGATGAGCCCGACCCATCCATTGTTACGTAAGCTTTTGATGGAGGCACCCGGTACGTATCACCATAGTATGATGGTGGCGAACTTGGCAGAGTCCGCATGTGAGGCGATTGGCGCAGATGGTCTCCTCGCGCGTGTCGCGAGCTATTATCATGATCTCGGAAAGACGGAGCGTCCGCTTCATTTCATCGAAAATCAGCAAGGTGGAGGGAATCCTCATGATCGCCTGACACCTGAAGAATCGGCGGATATCATTATGGCCCATCCTTATGATGGAGCCGATTTGTTGCGACGGTATAAATTGCCAAAAGAAATCATTGATATCGCCGAGCAACATCACGGGACGTCTCTATTAAAATATTTCTTCGTGAAAGCGAAAGAAGATCACGAAAAAGATGTAGTCGAGTCTCGCTTCCGTTATCCTGGACCGAAGCCACAAACTCGTGAAGCAGCGGTCGTCATGATTGTCGACTCGATTGAAGCGGCCGTCCGTTCACAGAAACAACCGACACCAGAGAAGATTCGAATGCTCGTTCGCGCCATCATTCGAGATAAGTTGGCGGATGGTCAGTTTGAAGACTGTGAATTGACGACACGAGAAATTTGGCGCGTCGGTGAAAGTGCCTGTGAGACGTTGACCGGATTATTCCATGAACGAATCGAATACCCAGAATTAAAGAAAGAGGGAGAACTACATGCAAATCATCTCGAACGATGAACATGAATTGTTAACAACATCTCAAATCGAACTCGTCGAGTCGATTCTACAACATGCCGCACAGTTAGAAGAGGTGGAAGAACCAAGTGAACTGTCGGTCACGTATTTAACAAATGCGGAAATCCATGAGGTAAACCGGGAGTGGCGAGGGAAAGACGCACCGACAGATGTCATCAGCTTTGCATTTGATGAGATGGGGGATGACGAGATGGATTTCGTGCTCGACGAAGATGAACCACATCTTCTCGGTGATTTAGTCATCTCAGTCGAACGTTGTCGGGAGCAGGCAGCAGACTATGGTCATTCGTTTGAGCGGGAGCTTGGCTTTTTAGCAATCCACGGATTCCTTCATCTTCTTGGGTATGATCATATGACACCTGAGGAAGAGGCGGAAATGACCGCGAGACAAGAGGAAGTGCTCACTCACTTCGAATTGAAGAGAGGCAACGTGTGAAACCGTTCCGTGTAGCATGTGTCGGCTTGTTCCATGCCATTCGAACAGAACGAAATATGCGACTACATCTCATATCAGCGTTACTCGTTTTCGTCTTTGCAATATGGCTACAAACGACTCGAATCGAGAATGTCATCTTACTGATATGGGTCGTTGCCATCATCAGTTTAGAGATGATGAACACTGCGATTGAACGAACGGTCGATCTCGTGACAAAGGACGTCCATCCCCTTGCGAAGCAAGCGAAAGATGTAGCCGCGGGGTCCGTATTGGTCGCCTCCGCCGGTGCTGCCGTAACGGCACTCATAATATTCGGTCCTCGGCTATGGAACATGCTATACTAATAGTTCTGAAATGGAGAAAGCAGGTGCACTATGTATCAAGAAGATTTTAAATCTGGATTCGTGTCGATCATCGGTCGACCGAACGTCGGAAAGTCGACATTCCTAAACCGTGTGATCGGGCAAAAGATTGCCATCATGTCGGATAAACCTCAAACGACTCGAAATAAAGTACAAGGTGTGTACACGACGGATGATTCTCAAATCATCTTCATCGATACACCAGGGATTCATAAGCCGAAGCATCGTCTCGGCGATTTCATGATGAAAGTGGCAACGAACGCTCTTCGCGAGGTCGATGCCATTCTATTCATGGTGAACGTGACAGAGCCACGTGGTGCCGGTGATGACTTTATCATCGAGAAATTGAAAGGCCTTGATACACCGATCATCCTCGTCATGAATAAAATCGATTTGATTCATCCGGATGAACTTCCAAAGGTGATTGAACAATATACGAATGAACTGGATTTTGCGGCATATGTCCCGATTTCTGCGTTACAAGGGAATAATGTCGATCCACTATTAGGTGAAATCAAGAAATTGTTGCCTGAGGGACCGATGTATTACCCAGCTGATCAAGTGACGGACCACCCGGAACGATTCATCATCTCGGAGATGATTCGTGAGAAGGTACTGCATAAGACACGCGATGAAGTGCCGCACTCGATTGCTGTAGCCATTGAATCGATCAAGAAACGTGAGAACTCTGAGATGATTGATGTCGAAGCCGTCATCATGGTGGAACGTGATTCGCAAAAAGGAATCATCATCGGGAAGAAAGGTGCCATGCTTCGTGAAATCGGAACGGATGCGCGACAAGATATCGAGGCCCTTCTCGGTACGAAAGTCTATTTAAATCTGTGGGTGAAAGTACAGAAAGACTGGCGTAACAAAATGGGTCAGCTCCGTGACCTTGGTTTCCGCGACGACGAGTATTAAGCCATGTTACAAAAAGTCACGGGAATTGTCATTCGCACCGTTAATTATGGGGAATCGAATAAAGTCGTGACACTGTTTACAGAGGAACTTGGTAAAGTCGCGATGATGGCGCGAGGCGCAAAGAAACCAGGCAGTCGGTTTCATGCCTCGAGTCAGCCGTTCGTGGAAGGCGTCTACATCTTTCCATTCAGCCGTGGGCTTGCGCAATTGAAGTCATCCGATGTCGTCACGTCATTCCCGGAAATCCGGAAAGATGTGGAACGGATGGCGTATGCGATGTATTGGTTGGAACTCGTTGACCGTTCTGTCGAGGATCGTGTCCAAAACCGTCCACTGTTCCGGATTTTACAGGATGCACTCCAAGCATTAAATGCAGGAATGGATGCCGATGTAATCACCCATCATTTTGAATTAAGGATGTTACATCTGTTAGGGGTGTCTCCTGTATTGACTGGATGTGTCCGATGTGGCGATGTGACAGATCCTATGTACTTCTCTGTCACATCAGGTGGTTTTTTATGTGCGAAACATCAAGAAGAAGGTGCCGTTCGATTGTCAGAGCGCCTTGCGAAATTGCTCTATCTGATGAGTAAACACGAATTATCAGAGTTTCGGAATGTACCATTGTCTGATGAGTCCAGAATTCTCTTACGACAGCTCTTTGATGCGTATATGGAATCATACAGTGGACTGCGATTAAAGACGAAGCGAGTACTCGACCAAATGATTCGACTTCATCTGAATGAGGATTGACTTTTTAAGGTGAATCCGATACGATGAGTTACGATTAGACAAATGAAATAGCGTGCGCGATGAAGGAAAAAAGTAACTCTTCCTGTCATGAATGAAGCGAGTCCGGGTTGGTGTGAGCCGGGCGTCATGAGAAGAGCGAATGGCGATTCCAGAGCGCCCACATCTTTTAAGAGTGGCCCCATTATTGGGGCAAGTAGGGTGGAACCGCGGGAATCAATCCCGTCCCTATGTGCTGGGCACATAGGGGCGTTTTTTGTCGTTTCAATACTATTGGAGGTGTCATTAATGAAGCACATGACAGTGCAAGAAATCATTCTCACGCTACAAAACTTTTGGGCGTCAAAAGGTTGTTTGACGATGCAGGCGTACGATGTAGAAAAAGGAGCCGGGACGATGAACCCGATGACGTTCCTTAGAAGCTTAGGTCCAGAACCATGGAATGTTTGTTATACAGAGCCATCACGCCGACCGGCTGACGGTCGTTACGGGGAAAACCCGAACCGTCTATATCAACACCATCAGTTCCAGGTGATCATGAAGCCGTCACCGAGTAACATCCAGGAGTTGTACTTAGAGAGTCTTGAATTGATTGGCATCAATCCGCTCGAGCATGACATCCGTTTCGTCGAAGACAACTGGGAAAACCCGACGTTCGGAGCAGCGGGTCTCGGTTGGGAAGTTTGGTTGAATGGAATGGAGATCACACAGTTCACGTACTTCCAACAAGTCGGTGGAATTGAGTGTGACCCGATTGCCGTGGAAATCACATACGGACTTGAACGTCTCGCTTCCTATATTCAGGAAGTAGAAAGTGTATTCGACCTTGTTTGGACAGATGGATTCAAATACGGCGACATCTTCTATCAACCTGAATTTGAACATTCGAAATATACGTTCGAACTGTCTGATGTTGATATGTTGTTCACGTTATTTGATACGTATGAGAAAGAAGCGAAGCGTGCGCTTGAAGAAAACCTTGTCTTCCCTGCATACGACTACATTTTAAAATGTTCGCATACGTTCAACTTGTTGGACGCGAAAGGCGCTATTTCTGTGACAGAACGTACAGGGTTTATCCAACGTGTCCGAAATATGTCACGTGCGTGTGCCGCTAAATTTATTGAAGAACGGGAACGCCTTGGTTTCCCACTTTTGAAACAAGAGAAAGCAGGTGACTTGAATGCGTGACCTTTTGTTAGAGATTGGATTAGAGGAGCTACCGGCTCAATATGTCTTACGTTCAGAGAAACAGCTGGCGGAACGTGTTGATGCGTTTTTAAAAGAGGCGCGTGTTGATTTTGGCTCGATCGAAGTGTACTCGACACCACGCCGGTTGGCTGTCATCGTTCGTGATGTAGCCGAAACACAACAAGACTTGACAGAAACCCTTCGTGGACCGGCCAAGAAGATTGCGCAAGATGCGGACGGCAACTGGTCAAAGGCGGCGCAAGGTTTTGCTCGCGGTCGTGGACTCACGGTAGAGGACCTTTATTTCGCAGAAGAAAAGGGAGTCGAGTACGTCTTTGCAGAGCGTCATGAAAAAGGACAAGAAACAGTTTCGTTATTAAACGGACTTGAAGACGTAGTCCGTAGCATGACGTTCCCGAAAAATATGAAGTGGGGAACGAGCAGCCTACGGTATATGCGCCCGATTCGTTGGTTGATCGCACTCTTTGGTCAAGACATCATCGACTTCACAATCGAAGGCGTGAAAACGAATAACGTGACACGAGGTCATCGCTTCCTCAGTAAAGGAGACGTTGTCGTCAACTCATCTGGTGAATACGTAGAAGCACTAGAAGCTGCCTTCGTCATGGCAAACTACGAGACGCGAAAAGCCGAAATCGAACGTCAAATTCAAGAGCTTGCCGCGAAACAAGGATGGACAATTCCACTTGATGCCGACTTGTTGGAAGAAGTAACAAACTTAGTCGAGTGGCCGACTGCACTCTTTGGTGAGTTTGATGAGACATATCTTGATTTACCGGAAGAGGTACTCATCACGACGATGAAAGAGCACCAACGCTATTTCCCGGTCTATATCGATGGTACGTTAAAAAATTATTTCGTTACCGTTCGAAACGGGAATGCCGACCATCTTGAGAATGTCGCACGCGGGAACGAAAAAGTCATTCGTGCGCGTCTTGCGGATGCCGTGTTCTTCTATGAAGAGGACAAAAAGACGAAGATTGATGATCAGCTCGGTCGTCTTGACCGCATCGTCTTCCATGAAAAATTGGGAACGACTGGAGCAAAAACGCGTCGTGTAACAGAAATCGCGAAGTCGCTTGCGCCGTTATTTAAAGCTGACCTCGAAAAAGTAAATCGTGCTGGTGCGATTCATAAGTTCGACCTCGTCAGTCAAATGGTATATGAGTTTACAGAACTTCAAGGCATCATGGGTGAAAAGTATGCGCTTCAGCAAGGTGAGGACAAGGAAGTCGCGGCTGCAATCCGTGAACACTATATGCCACGCTTCGCAGGAGATGCCTCTCCCGAAACGGCAACAGGTGCTGTGCTCGCCCTTTCTGACAAACTGGACTCGATTGCCGCATTCTTTGGTATCGGTATGATTCCGAGTGGTTCACAAGACCCGTTCGCGCTTCGTCGCCAGGCCCAAGGTGTTGTCCAAATTCTTGGGGATTGGAAGATTGACCTATCAATCGACAAACTTCTTTCAAAAGTTGTCGAATTGCAACTAGAAGCAGGACTCTATGAAGCCGATAAAGAACAAGTTAAAGCACAACTTGATGAATTCTTCAAACTACGCTTGAAATATCGCCTACAAGAGCAACAGGTTCGTTATGATGTGATTGATGCTGTATTGACAACAACGCTTACGGTCGATCGTTTGGATGCTCGTGCCCACGCGATTCAAGACTTTGTATCGAACGATGCGAAAGCGTTGATTGAACAGTTATCACGTGTCGTCAACATCTCGAAAAAAGGTGAATCGGGTGACGTCGACCCTGCCTTGTTTGAGAATGATCAAGAAGTTGCGTTACACGAAGCAATCGAACAGACAGCTTCTGAAACGATGAAGGCCGTTCAAACGGGTGATTACAACAAAGCGTTACAACTTCTTCAAACGCTCGAAACACCGATTATGATGTATTTCGAACATACAATGGTCATGAGTGAGGACGAGGCCATTCGCCAAAATCGTCTCCATGAAATGAACCGACTTGCAACGACGATTAAGAGTGTCGCAGACTTCAACGCGCTCGTACTCTAAACAAACTAGAGGGGGTTGGCTATGCAACTGAATGAACGCCAACAAAAAATCGTTGAAATTGTGAAGGAAAATGGTCCGATTACAGGGGAGCACATCGCTCAAGAGTTGTCGTTGACGCGTGCGACCCTACGGCCAGACCTTGCCATTTTGACGATGACAGGAATACTTGAAGCTAGACCTCGTGTCGGCTACACGTTCGTTGGCAAACGAAATTCGTCGATGCTCCGTGAAAAACTTGATTCGCTTACCGTAGGAGATTTTATGTCTTCTGCGAAAGTCGTCCGAGATGAGATGACGGTATATGATGCGATTGTCACGTTATTCTTAGAAGATGTGGGATCTTTATTCGTTGTCGGGCGTGACCGAGAGTTGGTCGGGGTACTTTCTCGGAAAGATCTCCTTCGTGCGGCAATTGGGAATCAAGACTTAGATCAATTACCAGTTAACGTCATCATGACCCGTATGCCAAACATTACGGTATGTGAGAAATCTGAAACGTTGATTCGTGCTGGTATGAAATTGATTGAGAAACAAATCGATGCCATGCCCGTCGTGGAAGAAAAAGATGGGAAACTGATTGTGCTCGGACGAATGACGAAGACTAATATGACGAAGGTGCTCATTGCGTTAGCGAACGATGAGTCGATCTGAGGAGGAAACTGAATTGACTACGAAACAACTCGTGTTCGTTGTGAGTGACTCGGTCGGGGAAACATGTGAACTCGTCGTCCGTGCAGCGAGTATCCAATTCCATGAGAATGCGATTGAAACCCTTCGCATCCCGTTCGTCGAAGATGAGCAGACGATTATCGATGTCGTCACGCAAGCGAAGGCGCAGCAGGCGATTATTGCATTCACACTCGTCAATGAAGAGCATCGCGCCCTTCTGATGCGACTCGGTGAAGAGCATCACGTCAAGACAGTTGATCTGCTCGGCGATTTACTCGACGTATTATCCGGACAGCTGAAAGAAGCACCTCGTGAAAAGCCGGGTCTCATCTATCGATTGGATGACGATTATTTCCGGAAAATCGAGGCGATGGAATTTGCCGTTAAATACGATGATGGTCGAGACCCACGAGGGTTGAAGAAAGCCGACATCGTACTCGTCGGTGTGTCACGAACATCAAAGACGCCGCTATCACAATATTTGGCACTAAAACGATATAAGGTCGCGAACGTGCCACTTGTCCCGGAATCACGACCTCCTGAGGAATTATTTGATTTACCGGCAGAACGGTGTGTCGGACTAATCATCTCTCCAGAAAAATTGATTTCGATTCGAATGGAGCGCCTCAAGTCACTTGGGTTAAAACCGGAAGCCGATTATGCACAGCTCGAGCGAATCAATCGCGAACTCGAGTATGCACGTGGGATTTATGAACGAATCGGTTGTGATGTGATTGATGTGACGAATAAAGCCGTCGAAGAGACAGCGGGTATTATTTTACGACATCTTGAGCAATCGAGAGACGACTGAATCGTGTAAGTGTTTCAAATAGTAATCATTGCCTCAAGAGGGTATAATAGAGTATTGACAGTACAGTGAAACGGAACGTGATCAGCGTTCCGTTTCGTTGCGAGATTGGAAACAGGGAGTGGTCAAGATGCCACGTATACCAGATGAAGTCATCGCAGAAGTGAAACAAGCGACTGATATCGTTGAACTGATTGGTGAACGAGTCGAACTGAAGAAACAGGGACATCGTCTCGTTGGATTGTGTCCGTTTCATTCTGAAAACTCACCGTCTTTCTCCGTTTCACCCGAAAAGGGGATGTATCACTGTTTCGGTTGCGGTGCCGGAGGGAATGTGTTTACATTCGTGATGGAAACCGAGGGCTTGTCCTTTCCTGAGACAGTCGAGCGCCTCGCCACACGTGCGAATATTTCAGTAGATGGTATTCAAGGCGACGAGGAATTGACGCGTGAACAAGTTTGGCGTAAACAGATGCGGGATGCGCATCGGCTTGTCGCTGACCTGTATCACGAAGTGTTGATGAAAACGGAGGCTGGCGAAGTAGGCTTATCGTACTTGCGAAATCGGGATCTGTCTGAAGATACGATGGCGCAATACAAAATTGGGTTTGCCCCAGACCAACGACGCTTTACTGTCGAGTTGTTGGAGCGGCGCGGGTTTGATTTAGAAGTGATGGTTGAAGCGGGTTTGATTTCAAAGTCGAAGTCCGGTGAATATTTTGACCGATTTGAAGGACGGGTCGTCTTTCCGATTGCGGATCGAGACGGCACCATCGTTGGCTTCAGTGGACGCGCGATTGATGACAGACAACCTAAATACGTGAATACGGCTGAAACGCCATTATTCAATAAGAGTGAATTATTATTTGGATTCTCTCAAGCCCGGGCGACGATGCGTAAGAAAAAACGTGTCTTCCTCGTGGAAGGGAACGTGGACGTGTTACAAGTTGCTCAAGCCGGGACTCAAGAGGTCGTGGCCTCACTTGGTACTGCGTTCTCCCCACAACACGCAAGGGCCTTATCCCGAATCGTAGAAGAGGTAATCATCTGCTATGACGGGGACCATGCGGGACAAGAGGCGACACAAAAAGTCATTCGTTTATTAGAGACATCCCCACTAGATGTTCAAGTTTTACCATTACCCGAAAAGACGGACCCGGATGATTATATTCGGCAACACGGGGCTACTCATTGGCAACAATTTGTCGAGACGGAGCAGTTGAGCATCCTTGATTTTATGAACCGGATGCATCGGCGAGGAAAAAACTTGAACCGAGAAGGAGAACGCATTCGCTTTATTGAATCTATGCTTGAAGAGATCGGCAAGACAAATGATTCGATTCGAAGAGATTTATACGTGAAAAAATTGTCGGATGAGTTTGATATTCCACTAGAGACGCTTCGTTCGAGAATTCCTCGTCCGACGTCAAGCGAATCAACTCCCGCCCGTGCGATGGAACCTGTGGAACCGATACGAAAACGTTCCAGTAAAACAGGTGAGCCTCGTTGGATGAAAGCAGAGAAGTACTTGTTACGTGCGATGTTGACGGGGCCGGAACAAGTTCGTTTTGTACGTGACCGTTTGGGTCTTGGTTATCAGGATGAAACTCATCGTATGTTGAGCTCGGCATTATATGAAATCGTGTCCGACACGATGACGCAAGATGAATTTGATCAAGTTACGCTACCGTTTATGGAGCGTTATTGCGATCAACGCCCCGACTATGCGATGCGCTTTGCGGAGATTCGACTGATGGCTGGACCGGATGAACTGTCTGAAGAGGTTTTAGACGAATACATTCGGGTCATAAACAGTTATGAGGAGCAACGTCAAATTGAGCGTGCAAAAAGGGAAATCGCTCAAGACGCCGAAAGTATTGTAGACCAGGCGTCCAAGCTACAAGAATTGATTGCCCGTAGTCGTCGTCTTCGAGAACGATGATCGTGGATGAAGTTTGGAAGGAGTTGAACTGCTAAATGGCAGAGAAGAAGAAAGAGGATTTATTTAACGCCATAGAAGAGCTTGAGAAATTAGGTAAGAAAAAAGGCGTCGTCTCAATGCAAGCAATCCAAGATCGCCTCAGTCACTTTGAGGTGGATTCGGATTTCATCGATAACTTCATCGAAGATTTAGAAGCGAAAGATATCCGCGTCACAGAGGATGCGGCGGACGCAGAAGAAACACCTGCGAAAAAAGAAGATGAAGAAGTCGATTTAAATGATTTATCGGTACCCCCAGGTATTAAAATCAACGACCCGGTTCGCATGTATTTGAAAGAAATCGGACGCGTCGATCTTCTCAGTGCAAAAGACGAGACAGAGCTCGCTAAACGAATCGAACAAGGGGATGAAGAAGCGAAGAAACGTCTCGCAGAAGCGAACCTACGTCTTGTCGTTTCGATTGCGAAACGTTATGTCGGACGTGGAATGCTTTTCCTTGATTTGATTCAAGAAGGGAACATGGGACTCATCAAAGCGGTCGAAAAATTCGACTACATGAAAGGGTTCAAATTCTCGACATACGCCACATGGTGGATCCGTCAGGCTATTACACGTGCCATTGCCGACCAAGCTCGTACAATTCGGATTCCGGTGCACATGGTCGAAACGATTAACAAGCTCATTCGTGTGCAGCGCCAATTGCTTCAAGATCTCGGCCGTGAACCATCTCCTGAAGAGATTGCCAAAGAGATGGAACTCACACCTGAAAAAGTGCGTGAGATTTTGAAGATTGCCCAAGAACCTGTATCTCTTGAAACACCAATTGGAGAAGAGGACGATTCACATCTCGGTGATTTCATTGAAGACCAAGATGCGATGGCACCACAAGATGCGGCAGCTTACGAATTGTTGAAAGAACAATTAGAAGACGTATTGGACACGTTGACGGACCGCGAGGAAAATGTCCTTCGTCTCCGTTTCGGCTTAGACGATGGTCGTACACGCACACTAGAAGAAGTAGGAAAAGTATTCGGGGTCACCCGTGAACGGATTCGTCAAATCGAGGCGAAAGCACTCCGGAAATTACGTCATCCAAGTCGTTCGAAACGCTTGAAAGACTTCCTCGATTAAGTTCATATTTGAATAAAGTGTGAAGTTTTAGAAGAAAGGGAGGAAAATGAGTGATTTTCCTTCCTTCTTTATTATTTTTTGAGTAAAATAGTGTTGGATAGAAATTTGGAATGAACATGAGGGGGAACTACAATGCGTAATCCATTGTTACCGTTTGCGGCAATCGCAATCGTCGCAATTATTGCCATGGTATCATTATCGTATTTTGGGGTGAATCAGGCGCAACAAGCGGCTGAAGGTCCATCAGTCACTGAAATGAACCCAGAAGAATTGTATGCAGCGAAAGGTTGCACAGGTTGCCACGGCGGAAACCTTGAGGGTGGCGTCGGTCCTGCACTTACTGGTGTCGGTGAACGCCTTTCAGCTGAAGAAATCGCAAACATCGCTGTAAATGGTAAAGGTGCAATGCCAGCAGGTCTTGCAACGGCTGAAGAAGCAGAAGTACTTGCGAACTGGTTGATTGAACAATAAGCTGTGACGCACTCCATGACGGGGTGCGTTTTTTGTTGTCGAAGTGTGGAGAATTCGATACGCTAAGGAAGAAGTAGAACAAAGGAGTTGTCTTGTATGCAAGAACGTGTCATGTTAGACCGCCGATTAAAGCAGGTCGTTGATTATATCCCTAAAGGAAGCGTGCTCGCTGATATCGGATCAGACCATGCGTATGTCCCATGCTATGCCTATCAACATGGAATCATTGAGAAGGGGATTGCAGGTGAAGTAAATGTCGGACCGATGGAGGCCGCAAAAGCTCAAGTTGACTTGATTGGGGCACGTGATGTCATCGACGTGCGTCTTGGCGACGGACTAGCCGTACTAGGCGAAGATGAAGCGACATGTATCTCGATTTGTGGGATGGGAGGCAGCTTGATTCGGTCCATTCTCGAAGCAGGAAAAGAAAAGCTTGGTGCAGTGGAGCGACTCATTCTTCAACCGAATGTCGATGGACAACATGTGCGAAGCTGGTTATTAGCGAACGGCTATGTCCTTGTCGAAGAATCAATCGTCGAAGAAAATGATAAGGTTTATGAGATTCTCGTTGGTGAAAAAGGGTCGGAAACCATCTATAGTGAAGAACCAACCGAACAATCGTGGCAACTCTTATTCGGTCCGTATTTGGTGCAGGAGCGGTCCGATGCGTTCAAGCTAAAATGGAGCAGAGAAGCCGATAAGTTGGATTACGTACTTGGTCAAATGGCGGAAGGGAATCAGTCAGATGCCTTAATTCAAAAACAAGATGAGTTCAAACGGATGCGTGACAAGATGAGAGAGGTGAGTCAATAATGGCGAACGGAAATCATGTGATCCAGTTGTTTGAAGAATTTGCACCGAAACATTTAGCAGTCGAAGGAGATAAGATCGGGTTGCAAATTGGGTCGCTGAATAAAGACGTCAAACGAATCATGGTGACGCTCGATGTGCTTGAATCGGTCGTGGATGAAGCGATTGAGAAAAAGGTGGATTTGATTATCGCCCATCATCCGCCTATCTTTAGTCCGTTATCTCAGGTGAATGACCGCTCGACGGCAGGGAAAATCACGATGAAATGTATTCAGCATGATATCGCGGTCTACGTGGCGCATACGAACCTAGATGTCTGTGAGGGTGGCGTGAATGATTGGATGAGTGAAGCAATCGGATTACACGACATAAACGTACTCGTTCCGACGTATGAAGAACCGGTTTATAAATTATCCGTATTTGTTCCGGAGTCACATGCAGAAGACGTGTCACGTGCATTAGGTAAAGCTGGCGCCGGACATATCGGAGACTATGCGGATTGTCAGTTCCGTGTTGCTGGCACTGGACAGTTCACTCCGCTCGAGGGAACGACACCGTTCATTGGAAGACCGCATGAAACAGAACAAGTGAGCGAAGTGAGAATCGAAACGGTCGTTCGAGAGAGTCAGAAGAAGCGAGTTTTACGAGCGATGCAAGATGCTCATCCGTATGAAGAAGTAGCATACGACTTGATTCGAGATGAGATAGAAGGGCACGTATTTGGGTTAGGGCGAATCGGACGTCTAGAACAACCTATGACGCTTGAACAGTTTGCTGCGCTTGTGAAGGCATCTTTCAATGTCGAGGGCGTACGCGTCGTTGGAAATCCGGAACGGTTGATTGAGAAAGTGGCGGTCCTTGGCGGAGACGGGAATAAGTATGTATCGACTGCTCACTTTAAAGGAGCAGATGCCTACGTAACAGGGGACCTATACTTCCACGTGGCGCATGATGCGATGGCGTTAGGACTTGCCGTTGTCGATCCGGGTCATCATGTCGAAAGTGTGATGAAGCAAGGGGTCATCGATGTGCTCTCAAGAAAGTTTGAACAAGCGAAAATCGATGTCGACTTGCTCATTTCAGAGGCGAATACGAACCCGTTCCAGTTCAGATGACACGTAAAAATCCCCCATCCTCTAAGAGAATGGGGGATTGCTTCACTTACGCAATGCTTTTACTTTCGGCAAGATGCTCCGAAGTTCAAGGAACGGTGTTTTATCGTGAGTACTCAAATCATTCGGGTCATACTGTGACAAGAAGTCGATGACTTTTTTCGTGATCGGAGTTGGTGTGGATGCACCGGATGTCACGGCAACAGTCTCTACACCTTCGAGCCAGTTCAAGTCGAGCTCGCTCAAGTCACCGATGCGATATGCATTCGTTCCGGCAATCTCTTTTGAGACTTGTGCCAGGCGATTCGAGTTGTTTGATTTAGGGTCGCCGACGACGATCAACAATTCGCAGTCGCCTGCTTGTTCAGCGACAGCTTCTTGTCGGACCTGTGTCGCATTACAGATTTCATTATGCACTTCCACGTGTGGGTAACGAGCCTGAATCGTTTCAATCAATGCGGAGACGTCCCATTGACTCATCGTCGTCTGGTTCGTCACGAGAATTTTCCGGTCAAACAACCGGCTCGGCAATTGGTCGATTTCGTGTTCGTATTGAATTAAATGGACGTGGTCCGGTGCAACCCCGATCGCCCCTTCAGGCTCAGGATGCCCATGTTTTCCGATATAGATGACATCATATCCTTCTGCCGTTTTTTCACGAATTAAATCGTGAGTCACAAGTACATCTGGACAAGACGCATCGACAATCGTTAATCCTTTTTCAATCGCCCGTTTCCGAACGAGTGGTGAGATTCCGTGTGCCGTGAAGACGACCGTTCCACGGTCGATCGTTTCGAGCGCTTGCATGCGATCTTCTCCATCCACAGTTTTGACACCAAGATCCTCAAACGCCTGCGTAACGTGACGGTTGTGGACAATCATTCCAAGTATATGAATCGGGCGTGGCAAATCTGGATTTGCGACTGCCTCATTTGCAAGTTTCATGGCATCGACGACACCATAACAATATCCGCGAGGACTAATTTTTTTAACTTTCATATGAAGACGAAGGCTCCTTTCGAAGTGCTTTCATACATATTAGTCTAACATTGTTTCGAAAATACGAAAAGATTTGCGTGTATTCATGCTATAATTTTTAGGTTAGAGAGGAGGGACGCCGTGAGTCACATGAAATCAATACGTGAACTGAAAAAATCATACTTTTTCCAAATCACATTTATTATCATCATCATTTTAGCACTCGTCATTTCGTCGCTTGCCTTTTCTGCTGACCGCGTCACGGTGTCTCGAGCAGAAGAGTTGGCAAAAGAGCAATTTGATTACGCAATCGACGACAGTATTGAAAATGTCGAATCTCGACTTGGAAAACTGTATGAAGATTTGGTTTATCTGGGTGCTTACGTCGGAAATGAGTCATTGATTGAAGAACGCATCAAAACAGGATATTTGAATCAGCGGACAAGCTTCACATCCATTTTCTATTATGATTTGAAACAAGATTCGTTCAAATGGTATTCGGAACGACAGGTTCCTTCCTATGCGATCAAGCGGGATTCAAAGTTTAAAGAAGTGTTAACCGCCAGTGGAAAAGAGTTATATATGAGTGATCCCGTGATGATCAGTGGAGATATGGGGACCTTTTTATACGTTCCCGTCATTGAAAACAATCAACCAATCGGGATATTCGGTGGGAGTGTCAGCGTCTTAAACTCCGACTTGTATCGCAGATCATTAGAGTCAGCGAATGATGATATGATTCTTTACTTATTAGACGAACAAGGTGAAGTGTTGACGACTTCCTTTAACTTGGTCACGGATGCAGAACGCCGTGTGTCACGAGAAGTCATTGATAACGTGTTAGGTAGAAGTTCACGAACGATTTTGAGTACGGATGAAGACACGTTAATGTATGAACCCGATGCTCGAGTGAGCGGATGGAGCATGCTCGCTAAGCATCAGAACGACTCGGTGTATGAGACGGTATATGATACACGTTGGCAGTACCTGATGATTGCCCTCGTTACGTTTTTTTTAAGTATCCTAGTAGGACTGTTGTTGTCTCGTACGTTGACGAGTCCGCTTGTCGAGTTGGTCAACCAAATCAAAAAGCAACAGTCACTCGGCACCATTTCGTTAGAACGAACGGGTTCAAAAGAAGTGGAAACGTTACTCGACACGTATAATGATTATGCCCAGCGAATGGAGACGTCACGACGTGAACAACTAAGTCAACAACAGCTGATTTTGCACCAAGAAAAGTTAGCCTCTCTCGGACAGTTGGCCGCGGGGATCGCTCATGAAATTCGTAACCCGCTTACACCCGTACACATCACGTTACAAATGGTACGAGCAGGGCAGAGTGATGAAGAGATGGTGAAGGTTGCCATCAAAGAGTTGGAGCGGGCAAACGATTTGATTACGACCATGTTGACGCTCGCTAAACCCGATCAGGCCGGAAAATATGAAACATGGATTGACATGATAGAGTTCACGAAGCGACTTGAATTTTTAATGGATGCGGAATGTTATAAACGTCCGACGAAATGGGAATTACTTGTACCGAACGACATGCCAGCATTTTATGCATCGTTTGATATGCTCGTTCAAATTATCTACAATCTGTTTAAAAATGCGGTCGATGCGGTCGAATCAAAAGGTGCAGAGGGAAGTGTAGTCGTCACCGTCCTCTTTACCGAACAGGAATATCGTTTCCTAATAGAAGACAATGGAATCGGGATGAGTGAGAATCAACTTGAAACAATCGGTTCTGCATTTAAAACGACAAAAGAGAAAGGCAATGGTCTTGGTATTTACATGATCCAAGAGTATTTGAAGAGTGTGAACGGTGCGATGGAAATTGATAGTGTGTTAGGTAAAGGTACCGCCATCTTAATCAAGATTCCAAGGAGACACCCGTCATGAAAGGACTCAAACATTATTGGCTCTGGTTGCCGATCGTTTGGGCGATGACGATTCTTCTCATCACATCGATTCAACTCCCTGAGCAAAAAGCTACCGAAAAAGAAGTGGGCTTTGTGTTCGTTAGTGATAAACACGAACATGCCAACAAACTATTAGATTCGTTCGTGCACACTGCCAACCAAAAGGGATTTATCCCGATTCCGACAACGAGTGAAGATTCTCGCGTCTTAGAGAAGGAGAAACTAGATTCATTGATTGACCGTGGGGTCGAGGCAATTTTTTTAACGACACTCGATGATACGTTCATCCAACCATCATTGGAACGTGCGAAAAGTAAAAACATTCCAATCATTGCGATTGATCGCATGATTGATCATCCGAGTGTCCTGACATCGGTCGTATCGGACAATGTGGATATCGGACGGATGGCAGCCGAACAGATTGCCGCAAAATATAAAAACCTAGATCGACCAATTCGTGTAGTAGAAGTGAGTGGGACCCCAAAAGTTCGTTCCACTATGGACCGTAGTTTAGGGATCCGAGAGTATGAGAAAGAACATGCAGAGGACTTTCAAATTATCGCGTCGATTACCGGGAATTATGATACGTTTCAAGCAGAGATTGAAATGTCACGTTGGTTAGAAGAGAAGATTCCATTTGATGCGGTGTTTTCGCATAATGATGATAATACGTTCGGCGTCGTTCGCGCTTTAGAAAGCCATGGTCTAACAGATAAAACGATTGTGTCGGTTGATGGGGTTTCAGACATTTATCCGCTCATTCAAAACGGGAAAGTGAATGCGACCGTCGTTCAGTCACCGAACGAGATGATGGAAGTCGGCTTCAAGGCGCTCGAACAGCATTTAAATGGAAAGAAAATTGCCAAACACTACTATTCATCGAGTTATTTATATGAAGGTGTGGCAAAAGATTGATTGACAAATGATTTGATTCCGCTATGCTAGGAAAAGTGGAAAGAAACAGGAGGTGTATCGATTGAACAGCTTCCAACAGTTCAAATTGCTACCGTTTATGATTGATGCGTTAACAGAAAAACGCATCACGAAACCGACCGATATACAAGCACGGATCATTCCGGCTGCTTTAAATGGTCGAGATATTATTGGAAAATCACAAACAGGAACGGGTAAAACACTCGCATTCTTGTTGCCGATCGTTGAAGCGATCAACCCAGAAGAAGAATCCGTTCAGGCAATCGTTGTCGCACCGACACGCGAACTTGCTTGGCAAATTCACGAAGAATTGAAATCAATTTTGATTAAGAACCCGGAGTATATTAAATCAAGTTTAATTGTCGGGGGAACAGACCGTGAACGTCAAATTGATAAGATGAAAAATCCGCCACAAATCATCATTGGGACGCCAGGACGAATTCTTGACTTGATGAAGGCACAAGCATTATTCCCTCATAAAGTGAGTCATTTCGTCGTCGATGAAGCCGACCAAATGCTCGATATGGGATTCCTGCCTGAAGTGGATCGCATCGCGCAAGCACTTCCGGAAAAACTGCAAACAATGGTCTTCTCAGCAACAATCCCTGAGAAGCTCGAACCATTCTTGAAGAAATATCTTCATGATCCACGTTTTGCAGAAGCAAGCCCGGAGCATCGTGTCGCACCAAAAATCAAGCACCACGTCATCCCGGTACGTCACCGTGATCGCAAGGAATTGACTGTCGAAATAGCGAAAGCAATCAATCCGTTCGTTTGTCTCGTCTTCACAAACACGAAGCAAGAAGCGGATGAGTTAGAGGCATCGTTCCGTGAGGCCGGACTTAACGTCGGTACATTGCACGGAGATATGCAGGCACGTCGCCGCAAACAAGCGATTAAAGATATTAACGATGCGAAATACCAATACGTGATTGCCACTGACTTGGCGGCACGCGGAATTGATATCTCTGGTGTGTCTCATGTCATCAACCACGGAATCCCGAAAGACCTTGATTTCTATACGCATCGTGTCGGTCGTACGGGCCGTGCAGGTGCGTCAGGTGAAGCGTATACGTTATACGAGGACCATGAAAATGGACCGATTAACCGTCTCGAAGAACGTGGGTTTGAATTTACACACGTCGATTTGCGTAACGGTTCGATTCAACCGATTAAAACACGTCGTCGTCGTCAAACAGACCGGAAGATGAAAGTCTCGCATACGGCACACAGTCGCATGGCCGGTGAAATCAAGAAGGCGAAGAAAAAAGTGAAGCCTGGCTATAAAAAGAAATTTAAGTACAAGTTAAAAGAAACGGCTTCACGTGAGCATATGCAACAACAACGTTCCGATCGTCGAGCTGCACGTAAGAAAAACAAACGTTAATTTTTTGAGAGAATCGACTTCTTGGAGTCGGTTCTTCTTTTTGTGTAAACTAAAGAGAGAAGAAAATGAAGGGAAGATGATGATGTTAAAAATAGGTTCACACGTTTCGGTATCCGGAAAAAAGATGTTACTTGCAGGTAGTGAAGAGGCTGTTTCTTATGGTGCAAACACGATGATGGTATATACAGGAGCTCCTCAAAATACAAGACGTAAACCAATCGAAGACTTAAATATCGAGGCAGCACTCAAACATATGGCGGCACATGACATCGAAGAGATTGTCGTCCATGCTCCATATATTATTAACCTTGGTAATACGACAAAACCCGAGACATTCGAATTGGCTGTGTCCTTTTTAACACAGGAATTAAAACGGGCTGAAGCACTTCAAGTCGCACGACACGTTGTCCTTCACCCAGGTGCCCATGTCGGTGCCGGGGAAGAAGTCGGTCTCGCTCGAATCATCGAAGGCCTCAATGAAGTGTTAACGGGAGACGAACAAGTGAAGATCGCACTCGAAACGATGGCTGGGAAAGGCAGTGAACTTGGGAAGACGTTTGAGGAACTGGCGACTATTATTGAAGGTGTGACGCACAACGATCGCTTGTCTGTTTGCTTTGATACGTGCCACGTCCATGATGCGGGATATGATTTGGTCGGTAATTTAGACGGCGTCATCGAAGAATTCGATCGCATCGTCGGGCTCGATCGTCTCGGTGTCATTCATGTGAACGATTCGAAGAACGTGCGCGGTGCTAAAAAAGACCGTCATGAAAACATCGGGTACGGAGAGATTGGATTTGATACGCTAAATCGTATTATTCATCATGAAGCATTCGCGCATCTGCCGAAAATTTTAGAGACGCCTTATATCCCGATTAGTGAAAAAACAAAAGTCGCCCCATACAAACAAGAGATCGAAATGTTCCGTGCGAATCAATTTGATCCTGAATGGCGTGAACGCTTCACGCTTGCCCATCAATAAGCGATGACGATTCTACAGGTCGATCCAAATCGATATGATGTATGGAACGCCTTTCCGAAATATTTTCTTGAACAGAGTCCCGTTTATGTGAAAGGTTCGGTGACGACACCGACAGCATTCATCGAAGTGTTAGGGCATGGTATTGTGGCGGAGGCTGAAGTACTGCTAGAGGAAAGGATTGAACGACCCGACGATCCGTATTGGATCGGTCTGGAGAAAGAAGAGGTCGCGATGTATAGCCTCGTAGACTTAATTCAACTTCATTTTCATCATCCCCTATTACAGGTGGGGATGTATGGGGCAGATGAATCCTACGAGTCGATTCGGAAGAAATGGATGGATGGTTATCATGTACCGTCATCTAAATGGACGAAAGAGACATATGAGGCGCATTTGTTTCGTGAAAGGCTTATTGCGCCGAATGCGACATCAACAACGTGCACGGTATGCGGTATCGATTTATTTGAACGATATGGAAACGATGCATACAAACTGATGGAATATCACATAGAAGACGATTATGAAATTTTGGTATGTCCAACCTGTCATAAAGCCATTCATACGTTAGACTAAAAAAACGATGCCCGAGGCATCGTTTTTTTAGAATGGCCAGTTCGCCACCACGAATTGATAAACTTTCATCCCGAGGAAAACCCCGAAGATTCCGACGACACCTGGTAACACCGGTGGGGCCGGTAATGGTAATTTGAGTGCAGTGAAGATGGCACCGCAAATCAGACCTGCGAGTAATGATAATAGAATCTCTTGCATATAAAATTCCTCCGTCTCTATAAATGAAAGCGCTTTATCATGATATAACCGAATTTATTATACAATGACTACCTTCATTTGAGAAGTCTAACATCAGTCATCTGTCATTTTCTCGTTTTCTGCTCGCAATCGTAAAACTTCACGTTCTGCCCAATTCGAAGGTTCTCGTTCGAACACGCTCGGAATGTTATTCCAGCGACCACCTGTATATTGATGGATGACAATTTGAGACTGGATTTCTTCCGCGTTGTTCTCTCGCTTCACATAGACATAGTAACCGTCAGACCGTTGCTTTCTCGCTTTGACATTATCGACAAGCTGAAGTGCCAGCATGTCTTTGATGTACGATTTGTGTGACGTGTTGAGGATGGGGAATAGAATTTCAATTCGTTTTTTCATGTTTCGAGTCATCCAGTCCGCCGAGGAGCAGTATAAGTCTTCTTTTCCATTTTGATAGAAGTAGAAGATTCGGGAGTGTTCGAGATATCGGTCGATAATCGAGATCACTTGAATGTTTTCAGAGACTCCTTTAATTCCAGGTCGGAGGCAACAGATACCACGTATGATCAAATCAATCTTCACGCCTGCGGATGAGGCATCGTACAATTTTGTGATGATGGAACGATCCGTAATTGAATTCATTTTTGCAACAATCCGACCATTCCCGTATTTTTCGTGTAACTTGATCTCTTCTTCAATTTTATTAAGAAAAAAGTCTTTCATATCGTCAGGAGAAGTTTCGAACTGATGCCAAGATGGTCTTTCTCCGTACCCGGACAACCAGTTGAAAAAATTCGTAGCATCTTCCGCTAGTTCCTCATTGGTCGTAAGAAGCCCGATATCCGTGTACAGTTTTGCCGTAGAGTCGTTATAGTTGCCCGTCCCTAGGTGGACAAAACGCTGCAGTACCCCGCCTTCTAATATACGGACGACGAGTGTGATTTTAGAATGTGTTTTCAATTCTTTATAACCGTAAATCACGTGGGCTCCGGCTTTTTCAAGTTGTTTTGCCCATTGAATGTTTTTCTCTTCATCAAACCGTGCTTTCAGTTCGACGAGCACGGTCACTTGCTTCCCACTCTCGGCTGCATCGGTCAACGCTTTGATGATGGGAGAGTCTCCAGACACACGATAGAGTGTCTGTTTAATCGCTAATACGTTCGGATCTTTCGCCGCTTGAGCGATGAATCGGACAATTGGATCAAACGAGTGATACGGATGATGAAGAAGGTAGTCCTGTTTCGCGACACTTTGGAATAAATCTTTTCCTGACTCGAGACCTTCTGGGATGAATGGAATGAGCGTTTCATTGATCATTTCATCATATTCCATCCCGATTTGACTATAAACACCAAACAGGAATGTCAAATCGATTGGGCCATCGACGATGAAGATATCTCGGTCATGCAAATCAAGCACGTCTTGAAGCATAAACAACAGTTCTTTCCGTAACGAACGTTGCTGAACTTCAAGTCGGATCGCAACACCATAGCGGCGTTTTTTTAACTCTTTTTCAATTTGCTTCAATACGTCACGACTGCCTTCCTCATGAAACGGCATGTCAGCATTGCGCGTGATTCGAAACGGCATTGTCGATTCAACCACGAATCCTTTGAATAGGGAGTCGATAAATTGAATAATCAAATCTTCAAGCAAAATTAAATCCGTATGCTCTTCTTCGTCCGTCGGAAGTTCTAAATAACGAGGAAGTACGGATGGTACTTGAACGAGGGCAAGTCGCTTTTTCCCTTCACCGTTTGAAGCAATTTCAACGGCGATATTTAATGATTTAGATAAGAGCATCGGAAATGGGCGATAGGCATCGACCGCAATGGGAGTTAAGACAGGAAAAACATGCGTCCGAAAATATTCTTTCACGAATTCCATTTGTTGCTTGTTCAAATGCTTTGTCCGCAAAAAGCGGACATTTTGGTTTGAAAGGTGCTTCGTGATTTTTTTGTAAGTCGCGTATTGTGTCTCGACGAGTTCTTGGGCGCGCATCGTAATGGCTTTGATTTGTTGTTTTGGCGTCAATCCCGTTTTGTCCTCTGGTCGGTTGAATCCGGCGAGCACCTCGTCCTTTAATCCACCGACACGTACCATATAAAACTCATCGAGGTTCGAACTAAAGATAGCTAGAAATTTTAAGCGTTCCATGAGTGGGTTTCGCTCGTCCATCGCTTCTTCAAGAACGCGTGAATTGAAGTCGAGCCAGCTAAGTTCACGATTGTTGAAATGATCATACGTATAATCGGACATGTTTATTCCTCCTCGCTCAAGACAATCTCAATCGATTGATCAATCGCGCGCTCTAAATGTTTTTTATGTCGGGTACTTCGTTGCAACTCGAAGCGGGCAGACCCGTTCGTATCAAGTGTGATTGTGATCCCATCCTTTGAACTTGATACGTGGAGATCGGTTATGATTTGTCGTTCTGTCAAATCGAGGGCATCGACGAGCTTGACGATTGAACCGAGTAATTCGAGACTCTTTAACAGCTTTTGATCAAACCACTTTGGAAAGGCCTCGATGTGTTGTTCTAATACTCGTTTCGATTTAAAGGATGTGACAAGGGCCAGTGCGAGCCGATCTTCATTGTTCAACCCTTTAAAATCATTCGTGGTGATCAGGTGAAACGTATGATCACTCTTATTGTTATGGTCGATATATTCCCCGACGTATGCAAGACGACAGGCACCTTCAAGGAGACCTGGTTCAAACGGTTTTGGTTTAATCGCTTTTTCTTCAATCAATCCTGTGTACAGTTGACGTGCCAAATGAATCAAATGTTGATGACGCGTAGGGTTCACATCATATTGTTTTTCAAAGTGACGAAAACTCTCCTCTTTCACATCGGCAAAACGGACCTTGTCGTGCTCCTCTAAATAATTCTCATAAAAGAGACCCTCCCGCAGTCCGTTATTGCTCATCGTGAACTCGGGTACTTTTAAATAGTTTGCGAGCTCGCCGATTGCTGTGACGGCAGGGGCGATGATATCGATGCGGTCTTTTGAGAGACCATCCAACCGTCCCAGTTGTTTACTCGACATGCCGACGAGTTCGTCTACGACTTCTTCGAGTTGATCAGCAGAAATCGTGTATTGATGAATTCCTTCAAGTGGGAAGTTTGATAGGGTCTGCTCGACACGCACCAAGTTACGAGCCGTTCCACCGACACCGACGAGAGGGACACCATGTGGTTCTAGCCATTCAATTTCTTTAAATGCTTTCTTTAAGTAGGAAGTGAGCGCCTTTCGTTCATCTTTCGTCATTGTCTCATCTTTCATAAATTCCTTCGTCAACGTCACGGCACCAAATGGAAAGCTGTGATAAAAGACGAGTTCTCGGTTTTGGAAATAGGTGACCTCCATCGACCCCCCGCCAATATCAACGGAGTAGCCGTCCTCCACGTAGGTAGAGTTGACGATGGCGGAGTAGCCATAAAAGGCTTCTTCATAATCACTCAGTAAGCGAATCGTCATTCCAGTTGCTTGTTTCACGCTTTGAAGAATGTCGTCCGAGTTATTCGCGTTTCGAATGGCAGCCGTCGCAACCGGGATGACCTCGGTTACCACATGATATTCGTTCAGTTCTTTAAAATGACGTAGTGTATGGATCAGTGAGTCGATCCCCTCGTCTGTCATTTCATTCGAATCATCAATATGACTCGATAACCGGGCAACCTCCTTCACGTTCAAGCGCTCAAAGTATTGTCCTTCATCATTCACTTCAAAAATGACATTTCGAATTGAGTTGGAGCCAATATCAATGACTGCAAGCTTCTTTTCCATAAAACCATCCCCTTCATAGTTCTAGTTTAATCGACTAGGTTTTGAACGAACATACGATTTACGTGAATTTTAACAAAAGTAGGCGAAAATTCTCCCTTCTCTAAGCGTCTCGGGGCGAAGCCCGGCGTAGGTGGGAGATGAATCGCCCGGTCCGAAAGTCTTATCTCCCTATGACAGATGTGACGAACAAAAGTTCGTGATTCCGTCAGATTCTCCCTCCCCCTCCGCGGGTATCGGATGAGGAAGACACATCACAATCTGCTGAGGGGAGGAGGGACAGACATGCTGAAAGGCTACAAATATAGGCTTCACCCGACGCCTGCACAGGCCGAGTTCCTCATCAAGACGATCGGCTGCGCCCGGTTCATCTACAACAAGCTGCTCGAGGACCGCATCGCCATCCGCGAGGAGGCGAAAGCGGGGACCGGATTGAGACGGAAACCGGCGACACCCGCCTCCTACAAGCCCTTGTTCCCGTTCCTCGCCGAGGCGGACAGCCTCGCGCTCGCGAACGCGAAGCTGAACCTCGACACCGCGTTCGCGAAGTTCTTCGCCGGGACGGACGGCTTCCCGGTCTTCAAGTCGAGACGACGGTCGCGCGCCTCCTACACGACGAACAACCAGCATGGCACGATCCGCATCGAGGCGGGCAAGGTCCGGCTGCCGAAGGTCGGGTTCGTGCGGTTCACCCAACATCGCCCGTTCGAGGGAATCATTAAGTCGGCGACGGTCTCGATGACGAGGACGGGCAAGTTCTTCATCTCCATCCTCGTCAAACAGGAGGATGAACCATGGATCCCAGCCGAGAACAAGGTCGGGATCGATCTCGGTCTGGAACATTTCGCCGTCATGACGAACGACACGATGGTCTCGGAGAAAATCGAAAACCCACGTTTCCTTCGACAATCCGAAGCGAAGGTCAAGAAGGCGCAACGCGCGCTGTCACGCAAGAAGATCGGGAGTAAAAATCGTGAAAAAGCCAAGTTACTTTTGGCTAAGAAACACGAAAAGATTGCGAATCAACGCAAGGACTTCCTTCACAAGCTGTCGAGACGAATCGTTGACGAGAACCAAGTCATCGTCGTGGAGACATTGACATCGAAGGACATGATGAAGGATCACAAGGTGGCGAAGTCCATCGGAGATGTCAGTTGGTACGAGTTCGTCCGGCAACTCGAGTACAAATCAAACTTCTACGGACGGACGCTCATCAAGGCGGATCAATGGTTCGCATCTACTCAAATCTGTTCCACTTGCGGCGTAAAAGGCGAGAGGAAGGCGATGGATGTCCGTGAATGGACGTGTGCCTGTGGCGCGCATCATGACCGTGACATCAACGCGAGCATCAACCTGTTGAGGTTGGCCGACTGACAACCATTCAGGGCAGGGACTGCCCGACGAGCTTGGTCCATAACCGTGGCTGGTGAGAGCACGGTCTTCCCAAGAAGCTACCACTTCAATTTGCGAAGCAAATAAGTGGTGAGTAGTTCACACGATTGAATGATCTAAATCAGTCTTGCTTGAAGGTGTGTCTAATATTCTGTATAATACAAACGCCTAGGAAGTAGAAATGATTACGATTTAACAAATGAGAGAAGGGATTAGATGACTACATCCGTCGTCAAATTAAGTGACGTGTCTTATTTCTATGACGGGACACCCGCATTACAACATGTATCCATCGATATTCGACAAGGGGACTTTGTCGCGATCGTGGGGGAAAATGGGTCTGGGAAATCGACGTTGATTCGAACCATCCTCGGTTTACTCAATCCTCAGCAAGGATCAGTCGAATTGTTCGGCAAACCCATTTCGCAATTTAAAGATAAGTCTCGTATCAGTTACGTTTCCCAAAAAGCGGCTTCATTTAACTCGGGATTCCCTGTCACCGTTGAAGAAGTGGTGGCCATGGGGCGTTACGGACGCCTCGGTTTGTTCAAGCGTCTGAAAGTAGAAGATCAAGCTGCGATTCAAAATGCACTTGAAACCGTAAATATGTGGCAATTTCGACATCGGAAAATTGGAGACCTATCAGGGGGACAGCAACAGCGCGTCTTTATTGCACGAGCGATGGTCAACCAACCTGATTTGTTGATTCTCGATGAGCCGACAGTCGGTGTCGATCAAAAGCATTTACAAGATTTTTATGAAGTGTTGCATATGTTGAGAGAGCATACGACATGTACATTTGTCCTCGTCACGCACGATTTAAACGTAGTGACCGACCTTGTCACAAAAGTCATTCATCTCGACCGTGGACGCTTGGCCTGTAATTGTGGACTAAGAGAATACAGTGAACTTGGAGAGCTCGCATCGTCCATCAAACCTTATCCGGTCAAAGTGCTCGTTCATGAGGGTACGATATGATTAGCGATCTCTGGACATACAGCTTTTTACGTTATGCGTTCATCGCAGCACTTGTCATCGGGTTCACAGCCCCGTTAATCGGTTCATTCATCGTGGTGAGACGAATGAGCTTGATCGCCGATGCACTGTCACATATGACGCTTGCCGGAATTTCGTTCAGCTTATTTCTCGGACAATATATTGCTCTCTTCGCTGATCTCAACCCTCTTTATATGGGAACGCTCATCTCCGTATTGGCGGCACTCGGACTCAATTGGTTACGTGGTAAATATGTACACTTTCAAGAGTTATCGATTCCAATTATGATGTCTGCGGGTATGGGACTTAGTGCCATTTTCATCTCGCTTTCTAGAGGGTTTTCCGTCGACTTGTCGACACTCCTGTTCGGATCGATTTCTGCCGTGAGTCAATCAGATATCACACTGATCGTGAGTGTGGCGATTTTGACAGTCCTCATTATTTTTATTTTTTATAAGCAGTTACTATTTTTATCGTTTGATGAAGAACAGGCAAAAGTATCAGGGCTACCTAGTACGATCCTTCATTTGATGTTCATGTTTGTTGTCGCACTTGTCATCGCGGTCAGTATGCGCATTGTCGGGACACTCCTCGTGTCTAGCTTAATTACGCTACCGGTCGCGGCAGCGTTACGTTTCACTTCGAGCTTTAAACAAACCATTCTCTGGTCCATCATCTTTGGTGAAGTGGCGACCATCGGAGGACTCGTTCTCGCCTATGACCTTGATGTTGCGCCAGGTGGGGTGATTGTATTGATTGCAGTCGGTATTCTTGCCGCGGTTATGGCTCTTGAGAAAGTGATGAGTCTGAAGAAAAAGGAGGTACAACATGAATGAAGCCGAACAATTAAACCGTCTTCGTGCGTCTTCCTTAAAAGTAACTCCGAAACGGATTGAAATGTATGCTTATCTCTCGGAAGAAGATCGCTACATTAGTGCGAAAGAAGTATTAGAATATATGCGAGATAAGCATCCGACAATGAGTTTTGATACGGTATATCGAAACTTAAAATCATTTGCCGAAGAGGGGCTTTTAGAAGCGACAGAACTCGATGGTGAAAAGTCGTTCCGAGTTACATGTAGCGCAACACATCATCATCACCATTTGATTTGTCGTAGTTGTGGGAAGACGAAACTACTCGATCTATGTCCGATGCGCTTCGTTGAGGCGTTAGATCCGGATTTCGAAGTGGTTGATCATAAATTCGAGATATATGGGTATTGTAAACAATGTAAGCAAAAGGGATTGAATTGATTCAATCCCTTTTTTGTATCGAAAGGGGAGGTCAGATGATTTATACTGCTGCTGAAATCAAACAAATCGATGAACAAGTGATTCAACAAGGAATGCCTGAGGCGGTGTTGATGGAACGAGCGGCATCGGCAATTGTTCCTAAACTGCACATTCGAGAGAACGCAAAGATTTTAGTCATTTGTGGGAAGGGGAACAATGGGGGAGACGGTTGGGTCGTGGCAAGAGAACTCGCCATAAAAGGTCATACGGTGAGCGTTTGGTCTCCTCTAGGTGAATTGAAAACGGATGCGGCTCAGACGCATGCGACCTATGCTTCACAATTCGTTCAAATCGTTGAACAACCGATTCAATCTGACTTCATTATCGATGCCTTGTTTGGGGTTGGATTGAGCGTTCCTGTGACGGGGCAGGCGCGAGAGGTCATTGAGTGGGTCAATCAACAAGCAGTCCCTGTATTATCGATTGATGTCCCTTCAGGTATACCGAGTGATCATGCTCGAGGTTTTGACGGTATGGCCATCCGTGCGACACATACATATTGTTTGCACGGCTTCAAACGTTCTGCCTTTTTAAATCGAACAGCCCCATATTATGGTGAAGTGGAACGAATCGATATCGGGATTCCGCATACATCCGATTGGAACGTCTTATCCGAATCGGATTTTGATCGATCTCTTCTTGAGCGAGACCGATACAGCCATAAGACAGATTATGGGCACGGTTTACTCATCGGAGGGAGTCGACATTTGCTTGGTGCCCCATTTTTAGGGGGGCGAGCGGCGATCCGTTCCGGCATCGGTTTATTGAATTTATCCATCCCAAGAGAAGCGAATCCTCTTATATCGACATTACCCGAAGCGATGTACAATCAACACACTGACGCTTTAGACCGTTCATATGATGCGATTGCTATCGGTCCAGGCATGGTAGAAGGGGAAGGAATCGACCACGTGTGGCAACAAGTGAGCCGTCAGAAGTGTCCGATCATTGTAGATGCTGGTGCCCTTGCGGCGAAACGGTTGGAGTCCCATGGCCCACTCATTCTCACTCCTCATCCAGGCGAATTTTCCAGACTGACTGGTCAATCGGTCGAGGATATCGAAGCGGATCGATTCTCCATCGCTAGTGAGTTCGCGAAACAGCATCGAGTCCATTTGATTTTAAAGGGCACCTATACGCTGATCGTTTCACCAAACGGGACGGGTGCCGTTAATACTGTCGAAGCGTCCGCGTTAGCAAAAGGTGGGAGTGGGGACGTATTGACAGGAATCTTACTTGCGTTATGGGCTAGAAAAGAAAAGTCTTCGTCACCGAGTGAACAGGCGGTGCTATGGCATGCGCTCGCTGCCAAATCGATTAGCCGGACGATACACCCTGCAAGTGTACTTGCAAGCGATGTGATCGAAGAACTCGGACGAATGTAAATAGGCAATCCCGATTCAAATCGGGATTGCCTATTAGCGTTGTTGTAGAATGATTTGTTTTTCCATTTGTGCGACGTGATGATGTGCTTCGCTCCATGTCGATATGCGAGTTACGCCCTTTGGTAACGTCTTGCGATTATAGGGGGCATCAAATAAGAGTACCGGGATTGATGTTTCTTCATGGATTGAAATCGCATTCTCATATCGGTCTTCCATAAACAGTTCGAGTGACAAGTCCTTGACGACATTGATTTTATCGTGAGAACCCGTCATAACCAACGAGTCGAGCGGTAGTCGATAGGTCATGATCCATTCCTCTGTGACGGGACGAACGGCCTCACTGCGGGCAGTAACGTAATGTAGATGATGTTGTTGTTTTAATTCCCACAACACATCCTGTACGTCGGAATGGGGCAGGGAGCGGCGGTATATAGCCTCTTCATGTCCTTCCTCAATCATAAACTTCCAAAAATCATGTTGGTTCATCGTCGTGTACGTATGCAACTCGTACTCAGTCGCACGAGGGTAATCAATTGAATAACCGAGTGATTCATTCATATATAGAAAACAACTTTTGGGGTCTGTAACGGTTCCGTCCAAATCAATGCCGATTCGCATCTCATCACTCCTCCTCACATGCCCTCTATTCTATCAAAAACCCGTACGGTTGCAACCGTACGGGAATGAGGATCATTAATTTGATTGATTCGCGAGTTCTTGTTCTTCGCGTTCACGTTCAGCCATTTTTTCAGCAGCGATGGCGTCGATTTCTTTTTTCAATTCTTCGACCATCGTTGCTTCAGGTACTTTACGGATGATTTTCCCGTGACGGAAGAGAAGCCCTTCATTACGTGCTCCGGCGATTCCGATATCGGCTTCACGAGCCTCACCCGGACCGTTTACCGCGCATCCGAGAACGGCGACTTTAATGTTGACGTTGATGTTTTGAATGTAGTCTTCTACTTCTTTTGCAATCGAAATCAAATCGATTTCAATTCGTCCACATGTCGGACAAGAGATCAAAGTCGCGGCATTTGCTGCAAGTCCGAATGACTTGAGCACTTCTTTCGCAACCTTTACTTCTTCAACCGGGTCATCTGAAAGTGAAACTCGAACCGTCGATCCGATTCCAAGAGAGAGAATCGCACCGAGTCCGGCAGCCGATTTAAGTGAACCAGAGAAGAGCGGACCTGATTCTGTGATACCCACATGAAGTGGATAGTCGAACGTCTTCGCTGCGAGTGTATATGCTTCAAGAGCAAGGTTTACGTCTGAAGCTTTGAGCGAGATGATCGTGTTGTAGAAGCCGAGGTCCTCGAGAATCTTCACGTGGTGCATCGCACTCTCGACCATACCTTGAGCGGTTGGATATCCATACTTTTCAAGGAATTGTTTTTCTAATGAACCGGCGTTGACACCGATGCGAATTGGAATCCCTTTTGCCTTTGCCGCGTTTACGACGGCCTCTACTTTTTCACGGCGACCGATGTTACCCGGGTTAATCCGGATTTTATCGACGCCACTTTCGATAGCTTTTAAAGCAAGCTTGTAGTCGAAGTGAATGTCGACGACGAGCGGGATATTAATGCGGCTCTTGATTTCTGCAAGTGCGTCAGCAGCACGTTCGTCTGGACAAGCGACACGAACGATTTGACAACCCGCTTCTTCAAGGCGTTTGATTTCAGCGACCGTCGCTTCGACGTCGTGCGTTTTTGTTGTTGTCATTGACTGAATAATGACTTCATTCGATCCTCCGATAATCAAGTTACCGACACGAATCGGACGGGTTAATGAACGATGCAAAATTTCTGACATATACGTAATCTCCTTCTTTTGGACAAAATCCAATCGATTTAAGATGATAAGGTTTCTTCATTATCATAACGAAAAGAATGTGAAAAAGCATCTAGGATGCGTGACGGATGTGTGCTCTTTACAAACTCTAACGCTATCTTAACATCTACTTCATAATTTTCCACCGTCTGAAGACCGATATATAGACGAGAATAGAAAAAGAGGTGGCGTGTCGTGAAGTGGAATGTCAAACGAAATTTGTTTCAAGTATTTTATAGAAAAGAAAAAACAAACAAAAAAATGAAAATGGCGCATCGTTTGCAGTGGACATTGATGCCGATTGTTCTTCTTGTATTTGTGATTACGTTTGGCTGGTTCGCAATCAAGTCTGAACAATTGTTGACTTCAGAAATTGAGCAACGCCTCATTCGTGAAGTCACGGTCATGAGAGAATCAATCAAGACCTCGTATAGTGCGTATGTGGCGAGCGAAAAACAGCTAAACCGGTCTTTAAAGTCAACATATATGCAACAAGCTTCAATTTTATCGGGGGATGACATTGAAGCAGCACAATTTTTGGTGAACGGTGAATCCATTGATCAACTCTCCGGTAAACAAGGAATGAAATCTGACGAATTGTTAAATGGGATAACTGAACCTTCGAGACCGGAAGTTCAGGATTCAGACCGCTTTTTCATTGCATCGGTTCCTATTCCTGAATTGAAGGCAGATTATGTACTCGTCGTCACTAAGGAGTCTGTACTGGGTCCGATGAATGAATTGAGAAAGTATATTTTTTATATCGTGTTAATTGCAATGCTCGGAATGACCATCCTGTTTACACGGTTGATTCACAACGAAGTAAAACCGTTAAGTCGATTGGCCAATTCGTTGCGTCATGCCGTTGAATCACGTCGATTTGATGAAGTGACGCTCGGAGCGAAATCTGACGAAATGCACATGTTAGAAACCGAGTTCAATACCTTTATTGATTTATGGAATCAATCGATGGAGATGATGGGAAAAACCGCGAGTGCCTTTCATATGAGTCTTCCCGTCTTTAAACAGGAGCTTTTGAACAGTCATAACCAAGTTGAGCAGTTTCGAGAAGTCGCCGCCACGGTAGAGCATACAAGTCATTCTTATCAAACCGTAACGAGCGGTTCGACGTTGAAAATGAAAGAAGTCACGCGACAAATCGAAATGCTAGAACGGCAAATGACGAGTGTAGATGCACGTGGAAATCAATTGAAAACCATTTTACAAGATGAACTCGAAACATTCTCGTCTGTCAAAGAGGTAAGTGATTATGTCGAACGTCAAGTCGCGTCGATTCAACATAAATTGATGGATAGTGAAAAAAATTCATCCAAAGCAGACGAGGCACTGCGAAGTATTCTATCGGTCTCTGGCGCAACAAAGATGCTATCATTGAATGCATCGATAGAGGCAGCACGAGCAGGTGAGCATGGGAAAGGATTTGCGGTCGTTGCCAGTGAGGTCGGGAATTTGGCGAAGATGACAAACGAAGCCACCTTACTAGCAGTCAACGCGATTGAAACGCTAAACGCAGAACGGACAGATTTACTTTCAGAAGTCAATGATTTTATTGAAGAAGTGCATCTGTTAAAAGATACTGTAAGTCGTGTCGAGTTAGGGATCGAAACAATCGATCGTGAGATAAAAGTTCAGCTAGATGAATTTCAGGCGATTTCGGTCCATACGACAAGTACTGGGCAACAACTTTTTCATTTAATGGAATCGAATGAGCAACTACGAGAGATTAGTTCGTTGCTTGAACGGAAATTGATGGAATTGAACGAAGGTGTCGATCGTTGGTCAGATGTTCAGCATGCCCTTCAAGAAGCGGGCACGAATCTAGGAGACCAAAGTGAGGCATTGAACCATACGCTAAAAGAATTGTCACCAACATAAACAAAACGTCGGGCTCAAGAGGCCCGACGTTCAGACTGTAGACAAAGTATAGGTCTTATGCCCAATCCGGACATGGCTCGCTTTCCTAGGGGCAAGCAGGGAGCCGCATCGCGACTGCGTCACTGCTGGGTCTCCCTTTGCTTGCTATTCCCTCAGGAGTCTCGCCTGCCCGTTCTTGGTCACCTTTTGTCCTCCGTCCCATATAATGGTGTGAGAAGAACACACAGGGGCGGATCTGATGATCAACAAGTCGACACCATCCATCCTTCACGGTCTGACGAACGGAACGGATGTTGAACAGTGGCCCGAGGAGGATGATCTCGGCGTTTACCTTCCCTTTCCCCTAAAACATCGATTCAAAGTAAATACCGAGCTTTTTCTTCGGCCGTCGTGGCCTTAGAAAAAGACAAACGGCCGCCAGGTGACGACCGTTTGCGTTGCTCGCCCGACGGCGCCCCGACTCCTACAGGAAAGCAATCCGACGGAGACCCAGCAGCGACCTGGGTCGCGATGCGGCTCCGGGATTGCCTGAGGAAAGCGTGGGCGCCGGAAGGACGAGTTCGAGCATGTTATTTGTCAACAAGCTGAACGTCGGGCTCAAGAGGCCCGACGTTGTTTTGGTTGTGGCACTTTTGTAAGGGGATAGCTAATGTAGGCGAGACCAATCATCAAGCCGAGAGCTAAAAAATCAGGGTTCACATGATTGAGAATGACCAATATCAATGTCGGAACGAGGGTCATCGACACGGCATATGGCCAAGCTTGACGATACGCCCACTTACTTTTCGAATAGATTTTTGTAAACAGTTGTACATAGAGTGCCATGATTGCGACCCATATCAAATAAAAAAAGAAGACGGCGAAGCCGTGTAGGAATAGCCACATGGGAATAAAGAAATCCGGTCGAATTACAAGAAAGTCTAGCATTGTAATGAGGAGCGTTAAGATAAATGTGGCTCCCATATATGCATGGAGCGGGGCTAGACGAAGACGCAATACGCGCTTAGATGGGATTAGACTAGTTCGAAGAAACGTCAAAATAGTGGACAACATACTGAAAACTCCAATCTGTTATATTACAGAAACTGATAAAAACCTCAAAATGGTACAGTGTATTAATAAAACTTTTACATAAAACGTGTTTACATGAAGATACCGATGAAGGCATAATGAGTAGGGCATTAAAAACCAAGCAAATCCAACCAATTCTTAATTAAAAGGAGTACAAAAATCGTGGAATACAATTTGCAAGAAATGTTATTCATGTTTTTTGGAGGTCTAGGGATCTTCCTCTTCGGGATCAAATCGATGGGAGACGGACTCCAAAAGTCTGCAGGGAATCGCCTGCGAGACATCCTAGATAAGTATACAACGAATCCATTCCTTGGTGTACTCGCCGGGATTATCGTTACTGTATTGATTCAATCATCTTCAGGTACAACCGTCATTACGGTAGGTCTTGTTAGCGCCGGCTTCATGACACTTCGTCAAGCAATCGGGGTTATTATGGGGGCTAACATTGGTACGACGGTCACAGCATTCATCATCGGATTTGATGTCGGTGAATATTCACTTCCAATGATTGCAATCGGTGCAGTTCTTCTCTTCTTCTTTAAGAAAGAACGTTACCAGCACCTCGGACAAATCATCTTCGGACTTGGGGCATTGTTCTATGGTCTTGAATTGATGGGAGACGGGATGCGCCCACTTCGCTCAAGTGAGTATTTCATCGACTTGACGCAATCAATGAGTGACAACCCATTCCTCGGTGTCATCGTCGGTACTGTCTTTACAGTAATCGTTCAGTCATCTTCTGCTACAATCGGGATTTTGCAAGAACTTTATGCAGGTGGCTCAATCGATTTGAGTGCCGCACTTCCTGTATTGTTTGGTGATAACATCGGGACAACGATTACCGCGATCTTGGCATCAATTGGTGCATCAGTTGCCGCACGCCGTGCCGCAGCAGCACACGTAATCTTTAACTTAATCGGGACAACAATCTTCATGATCCTGTTGATTCCATTCACGAACTATATTTACTGGATTACAGATTTCTTAGCAATTGAAGATAAAATGCAAATCGCATTCGCTCACGGAACGTTCAACGTCGTCAACACATTGATTCAATTCTGGTTCATCGGATCAATTGCATGGCTCGTGACGAAATTGGTTCCAGGTGAAGACTCAATCGTCGACACGAAAGCACAACACTTAGATCCAATCTTCATTCAACAATCACCATCTATCGCTGTAGAACAAGCGAAATACGAAGTGATCCGCATGGGAGACTTCGCAAAACTTGGTCTTGATGAAGCACGTAACTATTTGACGTCTGGCGACAAGAAACATGCTGAAAAATCAGCACACATCGAAGAAGCCTTAAATTCGTTAAATGCGAAGATTACAGACTATCTCGTAAAATTGGCTGCAGTTGATTTGACAGAACAAGAGTCGCAAGAGCATAAGACACTCATGCATGCAATCAACGACATCGAACGAATCGGTGACCACGTAGAAAACATCATCGAGTTGATCGATTATAAGACAGCTACAAAAGTAACACTTTCTTCAGAAGCACAAAAAGAATTGACTGAAATGTACGACCTTACACGTGCGACGTTAGAGAAGTCACTTCAAACGTTAGCAAGCGGCGATATGGTCGAAGCACGTAAAGTCATTGAAATGGAAGCGAAACTCGACATGCTCGAGCGTCAATTCCGTAAAAACCACGTCGTTCGTTTGAACACGGGTGCATGTGATGGACAAGCAGGTATGTTCTTCGTTGATATGCTCTCGAACTTGGAGCGAATCGGTGACCATGCGATGAACATCACAGAAATCACGCTTGAAGATGCAAACGAAGTAACCGTATAACATGTAAGCACTCCAATTAAAATTGGGGTGCTTTTTCTTATTTGGCAAGGAATACTCCTTGACACTCTACATCATATTCAGTATATTATTACTGTATAACAACATGGCGGTGTAGCTCAGCTGGCTAGAGCGTACGGTTCATACCCGTGAGGTCGTGGGTTCGACTCCCTCCGCCGCTATTTATAAGGACCCTTAGCTCAGCTGGTTAGAGCAGACGGCTCATAACCGTCCGGTCGTAGGTTCAAGTCCTACAGGGTCCATTCGTCGGCGACATCACTTTGTGACTGTCGCTTTTTTGTTTTCAAACTAAAATTGCTGGGTAAATAGTCGTTAGCATTTTGTTTTTTGAAAAATATGAAATGAGGCGAACAAAATGGAACGAAATCACACCATGATGCAGTTTTTTGAGTGGCACGTCGAAGCAGACCAAAAACACTGGAAGCGACTAAAAGAGAGAGCTAAAGATTTAAATAAAGCTGGAATCACGGCGCTATGGCTACCACCTGTTACAAAAGGACAAAGTAGTGAGGATACGGGATACGGCATTTATGACTTATATGACTTAGGTGAGTTCGATCAAAAAGGGACAGTTGCCACGAAATATGGGACGAAGAAAGAACTTCTTGAAGCAACATCGTATTGTCAGCAAGAACTCGGGATGCAGATTTATATGGATGTCGTCATGAATCATAAAGCGGGTGCAGACGCGACCGAGAAGTTTAATGTATTAGAAGTCGATCCGAATGACCGCACAAAAGTATTGTCAGATGAGGAGTTTGAAATCGAAGGTTGGACGAAGTTTGACTATGAAGCGCGTGATGGGAAGTATTCATCGTTCAAATGGAATTTTAACCACTTCAATGGTACGGATTATGATGCCGCGACCGATCGTTCTGGTATCTTCTTCATCGTTGGAGAGAATAAACGATGGAATGATAATGTCGATGATGAGTTCGGTGTCTATGATTATCTCATGTTTGCGAATATCGATTATCATCATCCTGAAGTTCGGGAAGAAGTATTAAACTGGGGAAAATGGTTCATCGAAGAGACGAAGTGTGATGGTTTTCGTCTTGACGCCATCAAACATATCAACTATGACTTTGTAAAAGAGTTTAGTCAGACGATGCGCGATGAAAAAGGTGATGACTTCTATTTCGTCGGAGAGTTTTGGAAATCAGACCTCGATGCCTGTCGTGAGTTTCTTGATAACATCGATTATAACGTCGATTTGTTCGATGTTCCGCTTCATTATAAATTGCATCAAGCCTCGGAAGAAGGGGCAGCGTTTGATATGCGCACCATTTTTGATGATACGCTCGTTCAGTCACACCCACTTCACTCGGTGACGTTTGTGGACAATCACGATTCACAGCCTGAAGAGGCGCTTGAGTCATGGGTGAAAGATTGGTTCAAGCAAATCGCTTACGGTCTCGTCCTACTTCGTAAAGATGGATACCCTTGTGTATTTTACGGAGATTATTATGGAATCGACGGTCCTCATCCAACCGACGGAATGAGACTTGCAATCAATACGTTGCTCTACGCCCGTCGTGAAAAAGCATATGGGAAACAAGAAGATTATTTTGATGACCCGAATGTGATTGGATGGGTTCGTCATGGTGTAGAAGAAATCGATCGTTCCGGATGTGCCGTTCTCATTTCAACTTCAGACGAAGCTGAAAAAAGAATGTTCGTCGGAGAAGCGCGCGCGGGAGAGACGTGGGTCGATTTGACGAATACACGTGAAGATAAAATTGAGATTGATGATGAAGGATTTGGGGTATTTAAAGTGGCGGCGGGATCTATTTCGGTCTGGGCATTACCAGAAGAAGATGTAGAATGAAGCATTACAATTGAGTCGACCGTCACAAATCTGTTACATTTAAGACGAACGTTGTTCAAAACACATTTAAGGGGGATTTTAGTAATGGCTAAATTTGAATTACCACAACTTGATTACGCATATGATGCACTCGAACCACACATTGACGCACGCACGATGGAAATCCACCACACAAAACACCACAACACTTACGTTACAAACGTAAACAATGCACTCGAAGGGAAAGATGTGGAGTACTCTTCACTCGAAGACTTGCTTCAAAAAATCGATTCGCTTCCTGCTGACATTCAAACTGCTGTCCGTAACAATGGTGGCGGCCACTGGAACCACTCATTCTTCTGGAAACTCTTGAAGAAGAACGAAAATGGTACACCATCTGGTGAACTCGCTGCTGCGATTGATGAATCGTTCGGTAGTTTCGAAGCATTCAAGGATGAGTTCACGAAAGCTGCAACAACTCGTTTCGGTTCAGGATGGGCATGGCTCGCCGTGAAAAATGGAAAACTCGAAGTAACGTCTACACCAAACCAAGACTCACCGATCATGGAAGGCGTTACGCCGATCCTCGGACTCGATGTTTGGGAACACGCTTACTACTTGAACTACCAAAACCGTCGTCCTGACTACATCAACGCATTCTTCCACGTCATCGACTGGGATTATGTCGGAACGTTGTACGCAGACGCAAAATAAGTTGACATCACCCGAGATTCTCATGAGAGTCTCGGGTTTTTTTATGCTTTTCATTATTTTGTAAACAAATTATGATATAGTGAAAAACGGACAAAATGACAGGAATCTCTGTCTTCTTTCATATAGAAGGAATTGATTGCGGAAGGAGTTAACGGACTTGGCTAAAAATCGTGTGAAAGTGCCGAAGAAACGGCGAAACCACTTACCGTTACGCTTGAATTTACTATTTTTCATCGTCTTTATTCTCTTTGCGACCCTTATATTCCGATTAGGTGTCGTTCAAATCGTGAACGGAGAATTAATCGCGCGGGAAGTACAGAAAACAGAGTCGAGTAAAATCAAATATGAGGTACCGCGTGGGAAAATTTATGATCGGAACGGTCAAGTGCTAGCGGACACCATTTCGAACTATTCGGTCATGTATCGTCGTTCGCAAGTGACGAAAACAGATGAACGATTGGACGTTGCGAAAAAATTGGCGGAAATCGTGGATATTCCAAAAGATGACCGCAAGATGACGGAACGTGACCGGAAAGACTATTGGATCGCAACAAATCCAGAGTTGGCGCAAGAGCGTACGCAAGCGTTATTAGAAGAGTTGTCAGAAGAGGAGCGGGCCGCGCTATCCAACCAGGAAGTGGACCGACTCTTACTCGACTCCATCACAGAAGAGGAAATTACGTTTGATGATGCGACAGAAGAAATCATCGCCATCAAACACAATATGGAGAGCGGATATGCGCTCGACCCACAAGTCATTAAAATCGGAGCGAGTCCGAAAGAGATGGCAGTCATTGAAGAAAACTTAGAACTGTTGCCTGGTGTCAGTGTCGAGCCTTATTATCAACGGGATTACCCGTTCGGCGATACGTTTAAGAGCTTCTTAGGAAGCTATCGCCAAATCCCGGCAGAACAACGAGCATCTTATCAGGCGAAAGGTTATGGGTTGAATGACCGTGTCGGGACTTCTTATTTGGAACAACAATATGAAGATGTCCTTCGTGGAACGCCTGCATACGATGTCTTTACTACCTTCAAAGGGGAGCCGGTCGGGGAGCCGACGCGAGTGAGCGGGAATCCAGGAAAAGATATCGTCTTGTCGACAGACATTGAATTCCAAAAAGAAGTCGATGAAATTTTGAAAAAGGCAATTCGCGCTGGACGGTCTGGCAGTCCACATTTCGATCGGGCGTTCGCAGTCGTCATGAACCCTCAGACGGGCGAACTGTTGGCACTTTCTGGACAAGAACTTGATTTAGAAACGAATGAGTTTAAAGACGTTTCAACAGGTACTGTCCTTCGGGCGAGCCAAATCGGATCTACCATTAAAGGCGCCACGGTCGCCTATGGATTTGAAGAAGGAGTCGTCAAACCGGGAGAATATATTTACGATGCTCCGATTCGAATCGGTTCGTCTGTGAAAGCTTCATATCGAAATATGGGCAACATCAACGACTTAGATGCTCTTGCGATGTCTTCGAACATCTACATGTTCCAAATCGCGTTGCGCTTGGCTGACTACTATTCGACAGGTCAAATCGTCGGAGAAAATGTCACACAAGCATTTGAAACGATGGAACACTACTATAAACAATTCGGACTCGGAATCGAAACGGGAATCGACTTGCCATTTGAGTCAACCGGTTTCCGCAGTGTACCGGACCGTGTCACGCTCCTCATGGATATGGCCATCGGACAATATATTTCTTATACGCCGATTCAATTGGCCCAATATACATCTGCCTTAGCAAATGGGGGATATCGTGTGCAACCGCACTTGTTAAAAGAAATCATTGAACCAGGTTCGCTTGATGAAAACAATAAACAAGTCGTTAGCACGTTCCAGCCGAATGCATTAAACAAAGTCAATATTCAAGACGAATACATTCAGCGCGTTCGTGAAGGGTATCGTCAAGGGGTAGAATCATCATCCGGATCATCTCGTATTTTGCAACTGACTGGTATGACTGCTGCCGGTAAAACGGGAACAGCGCAAGCGATCGCTGAAGGCGAAGACGGTCAGGCAAAACGAAATGCGAACGGAGAACCAATCAAGACGTTGAACTCAAACCATGTCGGTTGGGCGCCTTATGATAACCCTGAAATTGCATGGGCAATCATTATGCCAGGTCTTGAGGCAGAGGGGATTAACACTCGTGTCGCACATGACATCATGAAAGCTTACTTCAATCTAGAAGATGTGAATGCAATGCTTCAATAAAAGGAGTCACTTTGGTGACTTCTTTTTTTGTCTTTACAATTCTTTTACGTTCCGTTTATTTCTCGTTAATAGAAGTTCATTAGGATATTAATTGTAGGACAGAACAACAGATCCACAACAAAAATCAAAGCAAACTCAAGGAGGACGTCACAAATGTCTTGGATGAAAAAATCAGCTTTACTCGCTTCAATCACTTCAGTCGCACTCGTAGGTGCTGCTTGTGGGAATAACGAAGAAGGCGGCGCTGCTGAAGGCGATGCGCTATCAGGAAAAGTCGTCATGGACGGATCATCAACTGTATTCCCAATCATGGAAGCAGTCGCAGAAGAATATTCAGCTGAACAACCAGAAGTTGAAGTGACAGTCGGTGTCTCTGGAACGGGTGGTGGATTCAAGCGCTTCGTGACGGGAGAAACTGATTTCTCAAACGCGTCACGTGAAATTAAAGAAGAAGAAGCTGCTGAAGCTGAGAAAAATGGTGTGGAATTCACACAACTTGCAGTTGCACTTGACGGTCTTTCACTTGTTGTGAACCCGGCAAACGATTGGGCACAAGATATTACAATTGAAGAATTGAAAAAAATGTGGACAGATACAAGCGTGAAAACATGGAAAGACGTTCGCTCTGACTGGCCAGATGAAGAAATTTCATTCTTCGCACCAGGTAAAGATTCAGGTACGTACGATTTCTTCGACGAGAAAGTTCTTGATGAAGTCGATATTCGTCAAGACGCACAATTGTCTGAAGATGACAACGTACTCGTAACAGGTGTAGCTGGAACAGAGGGTGCAATCGGATTCTTCGGATTCGCTTACTACCTTGAGAACCAAGATACACTCCGTGCATTGAAAGTTGAAGGCATTGAACCAACACATGAAACAATCAACGATTTGTCTTACCCGCTCTCGCGTGAGATTTACACGTACGTCAACAACGCTTCGTTGAAAGACAAAGAGCAAGTTGCGGACTTCGCACGTTTCATGAACGAAAATGCAGCTGATCTTTCTGAAGAAGTCGGTTACGTGAAAATGGAACAAGACCGTTACGATGAAAACATGAAGATGATTGATGAGATCGCTGGAGAATAAGATGATGGGTGGCAGAAGGTGAGACACGGTCTCGCCTTCTCGCCATGCTTTCTAGTATGAAGAGGTAGGGAGCGATACACGAGATGAACCAACCAAAAAAAGAGCTCTCGATTCGAGAGATGATTCAACAAAATAAGCAAAAAAAATATAGTACGACGAACGTGTTTGATAAAATCATGCCGTTCTTATTATTCTTGAGCGCATTCGTATCAGTCGTTACGACGATCGGTATTGCGTTCACACTAGGATTTGAGCTATTCAAATTCTTCGAACGAGTCCCTGTCGCTGAATTTTTAGGTTCGACAGAATGGTATCCACTAAGTGCAGATCAGCGCTTCGGGGTATGGGCTCTCGTCATGGGAACACTCCAAATTACTGTAATTGCGATGATTGTCGCCGTTCCACTTGGTTTGGCATCAGCCATCTATTTAAGTGAATATGCTTCTGAACGGGCTCGCCGAGTGTTGAAGCCGATTTTAGAAGTGTTAGCCGGTGTGCCGACCATCGTATTCGGTTTCTTCGCTTTGTCGTTCATCACACCAGTATTACAGGCACTCATTCCAGGACTTCAAATTTATAATGCACTCAGTCCAGGGATTGTTGTCGGAATCATGATTATTCCGATGATTGCATCGATTTCTGAAGATGCGATGAGTGCAGTGCCTAAAAAAATCCGTGATGGTGCGCTTGGTCTTGGTGCAACGCGCCTTGAAGTAGCGACGAAAGTGGTTATGCCTGCAGCAACGTCGGGAATCATTGCCTCAATCGTTCTTGGGATGAGTCGTGCGATTGGTGAGACGATGATTGTGACGATCGCCGGTGGTTCACAACCGAACTTTGAGTTCAACCCACTGAATGCGATTCAAACGATGACTGCTTATATCGTTCAAATCGCGAAAGGTGATGCAGGTTACGGCACAATCGAATATTACAGTATCTATGCGGTCGGTGCGTTATTGTTCGTCTTTACTCTTGTGATGAACTTATTCGCAAACTGGGTGACGCGCCGCTTCAGAGAGGAGTACTAATATGGCTTTACCGAACAGTGAGTTCAAGAATACAAAGAACCTGATGAATCGCGAGACGGTGTCTGCGCGCATCAAACGTCGTTTACAAATGAATGAGATTTTCAAATATATCTTTTTGGCAGGTCTTGTCTTTGCGTTGGTCGTCTTATCGACGTTGATTTATGACATCCTCTCAAAAGGGGCGGGGTGGGTTGACCTCGATTTCTTGCGTAACTTCCCGTCAAGACGTCCAGAACAGGCTGGATTGTATCCCGCATTAATCGGATCGATCTGGCTCATGTTCCTTATCGTACCGATGGTGTTTGTCATCGGTGTCGGTGCCGCCATCTATCTAGAAGAATATGCACCGAAAAATCGAATGACTTCATTTATCGAAGTGAACATTTCGAACTTGGCTGGTGTCCCTTCAATCGTATTCGGATTGCTCGGTTTGACGATTTTTGTTCGCGTCATGGAGTTAGGGAACTCGATTATGGCTGGGGCATTGACACTTGGACTTATGAGTCTACCAATTGTCATCGTCGCTTCACAAGAAGCGCTACGAGCTGTCAAGATGGAATTGCGCCATGCCTCGTTGGCTTTAGGTGCCTCAAAGTGGCAAACAACATTCAACGTCGTCTTACCATCAGCAATCCCTGGGATCATTACGGGGATTATCCTTGCCGTTTCTCGTGCAATTGGAGAAACAGCGCCTTTGATTATGGTCGGAGCTGCGACGTTTATTTCAACGACACCAAGCAGTGTGTTCTCTGACTTCACGGCACTACCGATTCAGATTTACAACTGGACGAGCCGACCACAAGCAGAGTTCCAAAACTTAGCTGCAGCGGGAATCATCGTACTCATGACGATGCTCATCGCGATGAACTCGGTTGCAATTTATATTCGAAACAAATATACAAATCGACATTAAGGTTTTTTGCAGATGAATGGGGAGGAACCTCGAGATGATGAAACAACAAGAGCTCAATAAAGGAGATCAAAACGTGAACACAACTACGACAGAACCGAAAACGACTGAGATGAAAAAAGATAGTGCCTATGTCGTCAACAATTTGAACTTGTGGTACGGAGAAGACCAGGCTTTGATTGACGTCAACCTCGATATTAAAAAGAATGAAGTGACGGCGATCATCGGACCATCTGGTTGTGGGAAATCGACATTCATTAAAACATTGAACCGCATGGTCGAACTCGTCCCATCGGTTCGTACAAATGGTGAAATCTTATATCATGGTCGTAACATCTTCGATCGTGGATACAAGGTAGAAGATTTGCGTACGTCGGTCGGGATGGTATTCCAACAACCAAACCCGTTCCCGAAATCGGTTTATGACAATGTGGCATATGGGCCGCGGACGCATGGCATCAAAAATAAGAAGGTACTCGATGAGATTGTCGAGCGTTCATTACGTGGGGCTGCAATTTGGGATGAAGTAAAAGACCGTTTAAATGAGAACGCCTATGGTCTCTCAGGTGGACAACAACAACGCCTCTGTATCGCACGCACATTGGCAATCGAACCTGATGTCATCTTGATGGATGAACCGACGTCTGCCCTTGACCCGATCTCTACTTTAAAAGTAGAAGAGTTGGTTCAAGAGTTGAAAGAACAGTACTCAATCATTATCGTGACGCATAACATGCAACAAGCTGCCCGTGTTTCGGATAAAACGGCATTCTTCTTAAACGGAGAGGTTGTCGAGTTCGATGTAACAGATAAGATTTTCTCGAATCCATCTGATAAACGGACGGAAGACTATATTTCTGGCCGTTTCGGTTAAGGAGGAGACTAGATTGATGGCACAAAATCGCACATTTTTTGATACGAAATTGATTGAATTAGAAGATAAGGTGGTCCGTTTGGCAAATTTGACAATGCGTCAAACAGCAACCGCCATCGAAGTGTTAGAAAAACATGACCTCGAATTAGCTAAGACTGTCATTGAGAACGACAATGAACTCGACGACTTAGAATTGACGATCAACGATGAAGCAATTCTATTGATTGCCAAACAACAACCGGTCGCAACTGACTTGCGTCGTTTGATCGTGACGATGAAGTCAGCCACAGATCTCGAGCGGATTGCAGATTATGCGACGAATATTGCTAAAGCGGTCACTCGAATCGAACATGTTCCTTATTTACACGACATTCAACCGCTCAAACAGATGGCTGAACAATTGATTGATATGCTCGAACTTGCGACGCGCGCTTATCGTAAAGGCGAGGTAAGTCGTGTTCGTGAACTCAACGAGATGGACAGAGTCATTGACGACATCAATTTAACGGTAATCAAACAATATATCGGTTCACTTCCTGCGATGACAGTTGGAACGAACGATGTATACGAATTCTCGAACATCGCTCGATACCTCGAACGGATGGGTGACCATGTGACGAACTTCGGTGAACATTTAATTTTCCTTGAAAAAGGGAAACATTATGATTTGAACCAATAAGATTAGTGGTAAAGAACAACAGTGCTGTTGTTCTTTATTTTTTTTGGGCAGGAAATCAAACTCAAGGAGCGAATAATAGTCTACATGGATTTTTACATGAAGGGAGCCATATAGAGATGGAAGAGAAAATCGTATCCTTGAAACAACAAGGACTTACGCTAAAACAGATTGCGGCAGAACTAGACGTCCCGATTGGCAAAGTCCAATACGCATGGCGGAAATGGAGAAATCAGCAACAAGAATCGGAGGCGGTTGCCCCTGTGAAACCAAAGGGTGGAAACAAGAAATCAAAGGCGACAGTTGAAACGTCTAAAAAACAAGTCGCATCGACAAAGGAAACGCTTGATGGAGCGACTTCTCCACTTCTTGATCAGGGTCCAGAGGGTTTTTGGCAGCTTCCAGACCGATACAATGTCGATTTTTTACACGCGGTCGTTCAGTCCCCGAACTCAGTGTACGTTTGTTGGGAAGTGTCTGATCTTGTCAAAGAGACGTTAGAACTCCAATTCATGAGAAGATGGGAAGACTTGCCGAAAGCGTTTCGAATTCTAGACGTGACATTACTGGACTACAGTAGCGGTCAGGCAAACCGATCCTACACGTTCGACCTTCCAGAAATGACGAATAGCTGGTTCGTTCGTCCACTAGACCCGAATACGACATATGTGTTTGAATTTGGGATTCGCACAATGGAAGGGGAATTTTTGCCGATTGTAGCGTCTAAACCGCTGGATACGCCTCGTGCGGAGCCGAGCGGCACTGGTCGATTCGCGGAACCGGTACGCCGTTGGCAATACGGAGAAGTCGACTCTCCTGAAGTACTCGATACATTACCAAAATATGCGGCATACCGTTACGTACGATAAGGAGGACTCTATACATGAAACCTGGATACTTTTCACTCGTCCTTCATGCTCATTTACCGTACGTCCGGCATGAAGAAAAACATCGTTTAGAAGAAAGATGGGTCTATGAAGCCATCTCTGAAACATATCTGCCGATTTTATGGCAAGTAGACCGCTTGAAACGACCTTTGCATTGGACGGTCAGCATTTCACCACCGGTTGTCGAGATGCTTGCCGACCCACTCATTCAAGACCGTTATGTGGACCATTTGGATGAGATGCTCGAATTGATTGAACTAGAACTATCTGAAGACAGAACCGATGCAGAAAAAGCAACGTTACATTTTTATCGTCAGCGGTATAACGATTTGAAAAATACGTTTTTACATTGGGATAAAAACTTGAACGAGGCGTTCCGTACATATCGTGAAGCGGGATATATCGACATGGTCACTTGTACGGCAACCCATGGATTTAACCCGCACCTATTTACAGAGCAAGCTGCACGCGCGGAGATCCGTACGGGCCTAAATTGTTTTGAACGTCATTATGGATTCCGACCGACCGGCATTTGGTTACCAGAGTGTGCCTATACACCGGGTGTCGACCGAATTTTATTTGAAGAGGGTATACGTTATACCTTTGTCGACGAACATGCTCTTCTCGACGCAGATCCAACACCTGAGAAAGGGATCGGAGCGCCTGTATATTCACCACATGGTGTTGCGCTATTCCCTCGGGACCAAATCATTTCGGGTAAAATTTGGAGTTCAATGATTGGGTATCCGGGTCACCCGGACTATCGTGAATTTTATCGTGATTTGGCATATGATCGGGATTGGGACTACATTCAATCCTTTATGCATCCAGAAGGGATCCGTTTCGATACGGGACTAAAAATGCACCGGATCACGGGCGATACAGATCAAAAAGATTTCTATGTACGGGAATGGGCGGAGCATCAAATCGGAAATCATGCGATGGACTTTGCCAAAACCTTAGAATCGCATCTCGAGGCACACAGTGCTCAAACGTTCCCACCTTTCCTCGTCACGGCACCGTTTGATGCGGAACTGTTCGGTCATTGGTGGTTTGAAGGACCAGAATTCCTTGGCCAAGTCGCGGAACGACTTGATGAGTTTGGGATCGAGACGATCACGCCGGCCATCTTCCTAGAACGTCATTTTAAAGATTTACAGACCGTTCACGTCTCGATGAACACATGGGGACGTAAAGGATATGGCGAGGTTTGGATCAATGAACGGAACGAATGGATGCTTCGACACCTTCATATGATGGAGATGCAATTGGTTAAGGATGTGGCAGACTATCGCGAGCAGTCTGAGTTAACCGATCGTGCGTTGAAGCAATTGATCCGTCATTATGTGTTGGCCGTATCGAGCGACTGGGCGTTCATTTTAGATGGACAAACGACTGCGCAATATGCAGCTGAACGCTTCCGTGAGCATACGCGTCTGTTCGCAGAACTAGAGACGGCGCTCTATCAGGATTCGCTTACACCTCAATTACTAGACGAACATTATAAAGCGTATCCGTTTCTTCAAGACGTAGATATCGAAATCGATTCATTCCTAGCGCCTCATGATTATTATGTGACAAAGGAACGCGTTCAAGAGGACCCGGCCATTTTGGTGCTGACTCCTGAATATCACGGTCATCTCGTCGGTGGACTCGGGAAACGAGTCATTGATGAAGTGGAAGCTAGAGCGAATGAAGGAGAAGTAGTTTACGTACTGACACCATATCACGAAGGATTGCCGGAGTATGAACGACATGGGAATATTCATGTCTATCGTGTTCGACCGACGAGTCCATTTTTAGAACATGTCATGAATCAAGTGGCCACACAAAATATTGCCTATGTGAAGCTTGTACATGAGCTGGCGAAACGAGTTCCGTTCAAAGTGGTTCACCATTTTGATTGGATGACGATTCCTGCTGCGAGAGAACTTGCGCATTCCCTTGAGCTTCCGTTATACTCAACTATGTTGTCCTTTGAAACGACACGCAATCCGCATGGTCACGGTGGTTTGTTCGATGCGATCCATCGAATTGAAAACAGCGTGTTCCCTGTCGCGAAGGTTGTCTATGTCGGTGAAGAGATCTCCATTCCTGAGCTGAAACAACGGTATCAGTTGAGTGAGAATGTCAACACATGCCTGCCTCTTGAAACTTCTCCGTATGGACAGGATTCAATGAAAAAGAACGTGAAATAACCTTGCTTTTTCACAGGAAACTTGGTAGGATAATTGAGTATGCTTAGACTGTAAAGCAAAAGCACTTGATACAACATCATTAAGATGGGAGTGAAAGAAATGCGCGTTAAAATTACATTAGCTTGCACAGAAACAGGCGATCGCACGTACATCACGAAGAAAAACAAACGTAACAACCCTGAGCGCCTCGAGTTGCGCAAATACAACCCACGTCTCCGTCGTCACACGCTTTACCGCGAAGTGAAGTAATAAGGGACCGGCCGTCACATATGTGGCGGCTTTTTTTGTAAGGAGGAATACGTTGTGGATGAAAAAGCTGCGCTTAGACGTACCGTACATCAGTACATTAGACAAATGGAAAATCGGCAAGAAGTGGATGAGTTGATTCATCAAAGACTGTTCGCGACGTCTTTGTGGAAAAACAGTCAAACGATTGCTGTGACATTGTCACTCCCACTTGAAATCGAAACATCACCGATTATTCATGAAGCATTTAAAGAAGGAAAAACGGTGTGTGTCCCGAAAGTAATGGAGCAGGGGCTTACATTTCATGTCATCAACTCATTCGATGACCTTGAGGTCGGTGTCATGAATATATTAGAACCGACGACTTCTCCAACGACGCAGACGATTGATTTATGTCTCGTTCCAGGACGAGTGTTTGATCGTTCTGGCTTTCGTGTCGGATGGGGCGGGGGATACTATGACCGATTTCTAGAGACATACGAAGGTGTGACCCTTTCACTAGCTTATTCTGCCCAACTAGTAACACACGTACCGACAGAACCGCACGATCTCCCAGTACAGTGGATTGTGACGGAAAAGGAGAGTATTCAATGTTTGCCATTTTTATCGTGACGTGCGTTGTCGCCTATCTCGGGTATCGATTACACTCCTTGACGCTCTCTGGAGCTCTATTGACAGTTGTGACGGGTACGGTAATTGGATTATCGTTTGGATGGTTTGGACTTTACTTACTCGGTGTATTTTTCTCGACATCCTCACTCGCCTCAAAATATCGCTCTAGGGATAAGCAAGGGGTCGACGATATCGTCGAAAAGACCGGTGCCCGTGATGCCATACAAGTATTGGCGAACGGTGGGGTAGGTATCCTTTGTGCACTCGGATTTTTATATACGAAAGATTACGTCTTTCTCTATATGTACATCGTTTCCATTGCAGCCGCGACGAGTGATACGTGGGGATCGGAATTCGGTGTATTATCGTCTCATCAACCACGATTCATGTTCACGTTTAAACGAGTTGAACCGGGCACAAGCGGAGCAGTGTCAACGCTTGGGACGATGATGTCGATCGTAGGAGCGTTCGTGATCGTGTTGTCTTCAGTATTGTTTATCGAAGTGGACCTACCGCTCTTTCTAATGCTTTGGGCAATCGGTCTGAGTGGAAGCATCATCGATACGTTACTTGGCGCGACTGTGCAGCGGAAGTTTCGCTGTGACGTCTGTGGCAAACTGACGGAGAAAAAAATTCATCATCAAGTCCCGACGATTTATGTGTCAGGGTCCCGTCTACTTGGGAATGATGCGGTTAATTTTTTATCTGTGTTTGGGGCAACGGTGATTTGTTTTTTCGTATTCAGATGAGGGTAGTACAGAAAATGAAGATGTTTCATCCGAATGTGAATGTTGTCACAATATCGCCAAAGTGAAAACGGTTTCCACTGTAGTTAGGGTTTGTGAATGATGTTACAATCTTTATGTAACAGAGATAACAAATACATGAAACAGATTGTTCGAAGGGTGGAGAATCAATATGGAAACATTAAATCATGCTAAAGTAACACGTGTCGCACTTGTAGGGGCTGGGGCAGTAGGTGCGAGTTTCGCATACCAATTAACGACAGCTAGTCTTTGTGAGGAGCTTGTCATCATCGATATTAATAAAGCAAAAGCCGAAGGCGAAGCGATGGACTTGAATCATGGTGTTTCCTTCGCTTCATCTCCGATGCGCGTTTGGGCAGGGGATTATGCGGACTGTGGGGTTGCTGATATCGTTGTGATTACGGCAGGTGCTCCGCAACGTCCAGGGGAGACACGCCTTGACCTCGTTGAAAAGAATGCGAAAATCATGAAGTCCATGATTTCAGAGATTATGGAGTCTGGATTCGATGGAATCATCATCATTGCCTCAAACCCGGTCGACATCATGACACATCTCGCTTGGAAATATTCAGGTCTTCCGAAACATCGCGTCTTCGGTTCAGGTACCGTGTTGGATACATCCCGTTTACGCTATATGTTAGGGGATTACTTCAATGTCGACCCGCGCAACTGCCATGCCTACATTATGGGTGAGCATGGGGATACGGAGTTCGCTGCATGGAGTAATGCGCGCATTTATGGAAAATCAGTCGAGCAGTTGCTTGAAGAACATGACGAATACAACTGGGAAGACCTTGAAGACATCTACGTAAATGTTCGTGATGCCGCTTATCATATTATCGAGCGCAAAGGTGCGACGTACTATGCGATTGGACTCGGCCTCCTTCGGTTGGTGAAAGCTGTCCTTCGTAACGAGAATACGTTGTTGACAGTCGGTGCACACCTTGATGGAGAGTATGGATTGCACGATATTCATATCGGTGTGCCAGCAATCATCAACCGTCAAGGCGTTCGTGAAGTCGTTGAGATTGAGTTGTCACAAGAAGAGCATGAGAAAATGCAACATTCTGCGAACGTACTCATGAAAACAATGGAGCCTGTCTTGTAATCTTCACCCTTCGAAAACCCGTAGCCATATGGTTACGGGTTTTTATACATATAGAACGAATCATCGTTTGGTCGTGCGTCGTTTCGTGATTTACAATAGAATTGAGAGAGGAGGGGGTTTAGTTGGCAACGAGTTGTTTTTGGGAAGATATTTATCATGCGGTTGAGAGCGGTGGACGAATCGAAGGAGTTTTAGAGCCTTCCCGTGCGGTCATCTTGCTCGATACGAAAGCGGGCGATCGCTATGATTTATACATCCAAACTGAAAAGGCATGGGCGAATCATGTCGCAATGGATATCCACGCCATCTTAAACGCCTTTCGTCTTGCCCGAATCGGTCGGAAGCGGTTGACGATTCATCTGTACGGGGAGAGGTTAGTTGATGAAGAAAGAATTAGCTCGTTATCCTTTTCGATTCCTGCGAAAGTGACGTTGGCTCGATCGATTTGTACTCCTACGATGGAAGAAGATCGGTTTCGTCTTCTTGCGGTCTCGCTCGATCGGCAGAAGAAGGCGGAGCTTAAGAAGCGATTTTCGTTTGGAAAACCGAAAGTAGTGTACGGACTCCTACTCCTTACATTTTTAGTGATGTGGGTAGCGGAGTCGGTCGGCTCGACATTTGACCCGAATACGTTGGTCACATTCGGCGCAAAAGTGAATCCGCTCATCGAACAAGGAGAATGGTGGCGATTGATCACCCCGATGTTTCTACACATCGGTTGGTTTCATTTTGCGATCAATATGTTTGCACTTTGGTCACTCGGCCCACTTGTTGAACGAATGTATGGGTCAATCAGATTCTTGATCATTTATATCATCAGTGGGGTATTGGCGACGACGGCATCGTTCGCCTTCAGTGAATCCATATCGGCGGGGGCCTCTGGTGCACTCTTTGGATTGGTGGGCTCGCTACTTTACTTTGGATTACGAGATCGTTCACTTTTTATGAAGACGCTCGGACCTCCATTGTTTATTATGTTAGGATTAAATGTGGGCCTGGCATTTGTTTTAGGTGCAAGTTTAGACCATTTCGCACATGCAGGTGGACTAATGGGTGGATTCTTCGTCTCCGGAGTCGTCGGATTGCCTGATGAGAAAAATCGAACACAACGAATCTTATTTTCTGTGCTCACAATCCTATTATTTGGATTCTTGTATGGGTACGGATTTTGGTAAGGGGAGAGCAAAATGAACAAGATGATGGATACATTAAAGACATTGGTGAATATTCCGAGTCCGTCTGGTATGACGGAAGAAGCTATTTCATATACGGAGAGCGAGCTACGCGCTCTCGGAGTTACTACGTCTCGGCTACATAAAGGAGCATTGCTAGCGACATTCCCTGGCCGGTCAACAAAAGCGCGTCTGTTAACAGCGCACGTCGATACGTTAGGGGCGATGGTGAAAGAAATCTTGCCGAGTGGGCGTTTGCGTTTGACCCAAGTCGGTGGATACGCCTGGACGGCAATCGAGGGGGAGAACTGTCTTATTCATCGTGAAGAAGGAGAAGCCATTGAAGGTACGATTCTCATTCATCAGTCGAGTGTGCACGTTTATAAGGATGCCAACTCTGCGGAGCGTTCAGCATCGAACATAGAAGTTCGACTCGACGAAAAGGTTCACTCGCGTGAAGAAGTGAACGCACTAGGGATTGAAGTTGGTGATTTCGTCTCATTTGACCCGCGTTTTAAAGTGACGTCTTCAGGTTATGTGAAATCACGCCATTTGGATGATAAGGCATCCGTCGCTATTTTATTAGACCTCGCAAAAGACTTGGTCGATCAAGACTTACCACATACAGTTCATTACTTGATCTCAAACTATGAGGAAGTCGGCTTCGGAGGGAATGCAGGTATTCCAGAAGCGGTTGTGGAGTATGTCGCTGTCGATATGGGGGCACTAGGGGATGGTCAACATTCAGATGAATATACCGTCTCAATCTGTGCCAAAGACTCTTCTGGACCATATGACATCGGATTGCGTCGGAAATTTACGTCACTTTGTAAGTCTTACGAGATCGACTATAAGGTAGATATATATCCATACTATGGTTCAGATGCATCAGCCGCCATTCGTGCCGGTTATGATGTACGACACGCATTGGTTGGACCTGGAATCGAATCCAGTCATAGCTATGAGCGGACTCATACGTCATCTATGGAAGCCACGAGAGAACTGCTATACCGTTATGTGCAATCAACGATGGAGGAAAAAGCATGAAAAACTTTTATGATGTCCAGCAGTTTTTAAAATCATTCGGAACCATTATTTACATCGGAGAACGGGATGCTGAAATCTCACTCATGATGATGGAGCTTGATGAAATGTATGAGGGGGGCATCATCGAACAACGTGTTTATGATACGGCTAAAATCATTTTGACCCATGAATTGAAAAATTCAACGGATTGACAGAAACCCCTTAGTGCAAAGGGTTGCACTAAGGGGATAATAGTGTACACTAATCAATGAAAGCGATTTAGTTGAGATGAGGAGTGAACGATATGAAATGGTTACTAGGGATCGACATCGGAGGTACAACGGTGAAGATGGCTGTTTTAGACATGAACGGCATCATTTCTGATAAGTGGGAAGTCAAAACGGATATTCGAGAAAACGGTGTACATATCCCGAAGGACATTGCAGCTTCTTTTGAAACATATTTAGAGACATCAGGTAAAAAGAAAGAAGATTTTGCGGGCGCTGGAATCGGCGCGCCAGGGTTCATCAACTTCTCAGAAGGGGTTGTTGAATATTCTCCAAATATCGGGTGGAAAGACTTCGCACTTGTGAGCGAATTCGAACAGGCGGTCGGTCTTCCGGCTGTACTTGAAAACGATGCGAATGCTGCAGCGCTCGGTGAAATGTGGAAAGGCGCTGGAGAAGGGGCATCTGAATTGTTGGCGATTACGCTTGGAACGGGCGTCGGTGGTGGTGTGATCACAAATGGAAATATCGTCCACGGAACAGCAGGTATGGCTGGAGAGATTGGTCATATTACGGTAGAGCGTGATGATACGAAAGCTGTGAAGTGTGGTTGTGGTCGTTTAGGATGTATCGAAACCATTGCATCCGCTACGGGCATCTCACGATTGGCTCTGCAGAAACGGAAAAATCAAGACACATCCTTGAACGACCTAAAGGAAGTGACGGCACGTGACGTCTTTGAAGCATATAAGGCGGGCGATTCGATCGCAACATCAGTCATTGACGAAATGACGGAATATCTTGGTTTGACGATTTCGAACATCGCGAACACGCTCAATCCAAAAATGATTGTCATCGGGGGTGGCGTCTCTAAAGCTGGTGATGCATTACTCGAACCGTTAGACGCTCAATTTAAACGGTTTGCGCTCGAACGCGTCTACGAGTCAACGACTTTCAAAATCGCAGAACTTGAAAACGATGCCGGAGTAATCGGGTGTGCGTGGTTAGCACGTAAACACTTCCTTCCGACACGCGTATAATGACGACACGTCTGCTTGATGCAGGCGTGTTTTCTTATGGGAAAGGGTATGGGATATTGTAAAATTTGTAACGTCATAGTTGATTTTTTATTAAAAAAGGAGTAAGATTTGGTCTTGATACTGGACGTGTACTATTCATTTTGAATTGTACAATGTATGAACAAATATAAAAATGGCTATGAAAACTTGCCTAAAAACTGAAAAGAGGAGGAGACCGTCTGATGAATTCATCTCAACGCTTCTCGAAGCTATCGACGAGACTGAACGACACGGTCCGTACTTCGTTTCAAGAATATCGTTTATTTTGGATTTTTACGTTATTGCTTTGGACGAAGACGTACATCGTCTATCAATTTTTCTTTAACATTCCGATTGAAAACACTGCGCAGGCATTTATCTTACTGATTAGCCCAATCAGTTCGACCTTATTCCTGTTCGCCTTCCACTTCTTCTTTAAAGGAAACAAACAAAAATGGGTGCTCTTCACCCTTTATGCGGTTGCTTCATTCGTTCTGTTTGCGGATGCCGTGTATTTTCGGGAATTCACGGACTATTTGACAGTTCCTGTCATCATGCAACCGTCGAACATGGAGACGATCTCTTCATCGTTCACTTCATTATTAGAGTGGAAAGACTTGATTATTCTTGGTGATGTGTTCGTTCTTCCATTTATTCTATGGCGGATGAACTTGAAAGAGAATGCGGCATCACATCGTCGTGCTCTCATCACATTTGTGGCAGCCGTATCTGTATTCTTATTCAACCTTTCTTTGGCTGAGACGGAGCGCCCTGAATTGTTAACTCGCTCATTTGACCGTGAGCTTTTAGTGAAAAACATCGGAACATTTAATTTCCATGTATATGATGCGATGCTTCAAACAAAAACATCTGCTCAAAAGGCAATGGCGGACGAATCAGAACTCGCAACAATCGAACAGTTCACTCGTCAAAACTATGCTGCACCGAATCCAGATTTGTTCGGGAAGTATAAAGGGAAGAACGTCATCGTCGTTTCGTTTGAATCGACTCAGAACTTCACGCACAATATGAAAGCACCGAATGGAGAGTACATTACGCCGAACTTGAACAAGTTGATCGATGAATCTCATTATTGGCCAAACTATTACCATACTGTTGGTCAAGGGAAAACATCGGATGCAGAGTTTGCGCTAGATAACTCTTTATATGGCTTACCGCGTGGTGCCGTATACTTTACGAACGCAGATAATGAATATCAGGCACTTCCTGAGTTAATTAAAGAAGACAACTATTACTCAGCAGTGTTCCATGCGAACAACAAATCGTTCTGGAACCGTGATCAAATGTATAAAAATGTAGGGGTCGACAAGTTCTTTGATGAGAAGAGCTATGACCTCGGTAATCCTGAAAATATGACAGAGTGGGGTCTTCTAGACGATAGCTTCTTCGAGCAATCGATTCCAATGCTTAAAGAATTACCGGAACCGTATTATGCGAAGTTCATTACGTTGACGAACCACTTCCCATATACGATGCCGAGTGAGGACTATGAGCTCGTACCGAAGTTCGAGACAAGCTCGACCACGTTGAACAATTTCCCTCAGGCACTCGCCTATCAAGATTACGCACTCGGCCTCTTCATCGATCAATTGAAAGAGAACGGGATGTGGGATGATACCATCTTTGTCGTCTATGGTGACCACTATGGAATTTCGACAAACCACAACGATGCGATGGCTGAGTTGCTCGGAAAAGACGAATTGACGCCTTTCGATGTAGCGAAGTTACAACAAGTACCATTCGCAATCCATTTACCGGATCAGAAGAAAGGTGAAGTGCATGAGACGATCGGGAGTCATGTTGACATGAAACCGACAATCTTACACCTTCTTGGAATTGATACGTCGGATACGATTGGATTCGGGAACGACTTGTTCTCAGAAAATCGTAACAGTCGTGCTATTTTCCGTGACGGTACGGTCGTGACGGATGAGTATGTATGGACACAATCGACATGTTACAATGCGACTTCTGGTGAAGTTGTGGAAGACACGTCGCTATGTGGTCCGATGACAGAAGAAGCGGAAAAGATTTTGCAAATGAACGACGACTTAATTTATTCCGATCTTCTTCGTTTCAAAGAACAGACAAAAGAATAAGCAGTTTACGGACCGATCCATTTAGTGGAACGGTCCGTTTTTTATTTGAATTCATTTTCATGGACAGAGGTTCAACTAAAAAAATGAAACAAAAAAGCGACCGAAGTCGCTTAATGATTGCGTGATGCCAATTAACCTGGAATTCCACCGTAGATTAAGGTAGCGATTCCAAAGAATCCGAATACGAGTACAGTTAAACCTGCAAATACGAGCGGAAAGAATTGGCGTTTTTGGAATGAACGAAGCATTCCCCAGATAGCCACAATCGCAATGATGACGGACATCCATCCGAACGGTTCATACAAATGCATGACGAGTTCCCCCTTTAATTATACGTCATGAAATTCATAAAAATTTCACTGAAATATCATTATTATTTTATCCGATTATTAGGGCGCTGTCGAGTAAAGGTTGACATCGATACAATTTTGCCACAATATTGTTTTGAACAAGAAGGGGATGAACGATATGCAAATCAAAAAGATTACATCTGGTTTAGCGCAAGAGAATGGATACGTCTTAGAAAAGGATGGCACGGTGGTCGTCATTGACCCAGGAACCGATGATCCACGCTTCTTTGAAGTGATCGATCGATTCGGGACACCCTCGGCGATATTGTTGACGCATGCGCATTTTGATCATATCGGTGGCATCGATGCACTTCGCGAACGCTATCAAATACCTGTGTATATACATCGTCTTGAAACCGATTGGTTAACGAATGGAGAAAAGAATGGGGCCTCTGCGTTTAATTTACCGATGCCTTCGATGAAACCCGCAGAGAAAACATATGAAGGTGATGTTTTAAGAATCGGGAATCTCACATTTCAAATCTATCATACACCGGGTCATTCCCCAGGAAGTGTCGTATTGTATATGGCTGATGAAAAGACTGCCTTTTGTGGTGACTTGATTTTTAAACAATCCGTCGGACGGACGGATCTGTTTGGTGGTGACCAGTCAACATTAATGGGGTCTATCGATCGGATGAAGCAACTCCTTCCTGATGAGACGATCCTTTACTCGGGACACGGTCCGCAGACGACGCTCGAAGAAGAAAAACGTACAAATCCGTTTTTCACATAATAAAAAAGATTGTCTCCGGTGAGACAATCTTTTTTACATTTGGAAGTTGCTCCAATACGTAAAGACAACGAAGAAAATTGTCAAATACGCACCGAACACATATACATACGTTTTTTCAGTTAACTTTAAGTAACCAAGAGCGACGAAGAAAATCGTTTGTGCTAAGAAGACAAGTCCCATCACGATAAAGTCGCCGGTATGTTCACTACTGCTTTGGTCGCCGCCTAGTGCGCCTACGAAAGCAAGTGCCGCTACTAACCCAGTCCAAAAGCCTAGGACACGAAACATTCTTGCCATGTTAATCCCCCCATACGTGCATTATTCCATTCTCATTCACTATTTTACCAACACATTCGAAAAAATGCTATGGAAACGTGAGAATTGAGCAAAATAATCGTGAAAAATATGTGAAGTGAATACGGAAAATAAAGTTGTACAAAAAAATTAAAAAAGTTGTACAAAAAGTGTACAAAATGGGTATAGAGATGTATAATCAACTTATACAAACTGAGCGAAGTGAGAAGTTGAATGAGGGAGGAACATATAATGGCATCAGAACTAATGTTTTACACGTATCCAAGTTGTACATCATGTAGAAAGACGAAAGCGTTTTTACAAGAACAGGAACTGCAAGTGAGTGAACGTCATATTTTCAGAGATGCACCGACTGTCGATGAACTATTACAGTTACTTGCGATTAGTGAGGAAGGCGTTGACTCCCTCCTTGCGACGAGAAGCCAGGCCTTTAAACAACTTGATGTTGATGTGGAGGATTTGAAATTAAGTGAATTACTCAAATTGATGAGTGAAAATCCAAAACTACTAAAACGTCCGATCCTGACTGATGGAAAAGAAGTGATTGTCGGCTATGACAAGGTTTCAATCGAAACATATGCGCGTCGTCATAATGTCGTTTCAGTCCAAGTTTCATAAAACAAGTCCACTTTTAACTTAGTGGGCTTTTTTTTATGCTTGTAGCGAGGTGATCGAGATGAAGGAGCTCATTGAAGAACTAGTGATTTCGGCCCGTCGAGTCGGCGCGAGCGATCTTCACTTTATACCGGATTTCGATAAGGTGAAAATTCAAATCAGATCTGCGATGAGATTAGTCGAGTTTCGATCAATCGATGTTGATCTGTATGATCGACTGACGTTTCATATGCGCTATTGGTGTTCATTATCTGAAACGAATCAACGGATTCCGCAGTCTGGTGTCTACGAACTGAATCAAGATGTGATTCGAGTGACATTTTTGCCTTCATTTACTCAGACGATGATGTCTTGGAGGATTCCGCACCATGTGTTCGAACTTGATGAACTGCTACATGTACATGATGTAGAACGTTTTAACAAAATGGTAGCGGCTCGTCGTGGACTATTCTTCATAGGTGGGTCTACTGGAGCTGGGAAGACCACGGTATTATATGCATTATTAAATCAATTGAAGCATGAACGAATTGTAACGATTGAGAACCCACCGGAGCAGGTCGTTGAAGGGGTTATTCAATTAGAGGTGAACGCGAAAGCAGGACTAGGGCATCAGCAGTTGTTAAAAGAAACGCTTCGTGCAGATCCGGATATCATTGTCATCGGGGAAGTTCGGACTGAAGAAGAGCTACTTGTCGCATATGATGCCGCGCTCAGTGGACATATGACTATTACCACGTTCCATACAGCATCCATAGAAGACGGAGAGAGACGATTGGAGCAGCTTCTTGGGAAGTCGTCTGTTGAAAGACATTGGTGTGTATTGACCCGGAATCAGGAGGTGACTTGTGAATGGTCCGCACTGACTTCAACTCATCCGCTCGATTGATTCAACGATTCCTACGTCTTCAGTCCCGAGGTGTCTCGCTTAAAACGACGATGGAAACATTGGAGTTTCATGAGAGAGGGAACATGAAAGAAAAGGTTCATCACATGAGGATGCTATTAGAGTCGGGCACAGAGTTGTCTCAAGTGTTCTCGGTGATTGTCACGAATAAACAGATGCAAGAGATGTTACATACAGCGGATCAGAGCGGTCGATTCATCGATGGATTGTCTCAAGTTGTTCAAGTGTTAGAAATGAGGCAGCGCGGTAAAAATGAATTGAAACGACTCATCCGCTATCCGTTGCTCATTTTTTTCATCCTACTTCTGTTAGGCATGATTTATGCGTTATACATATTTCCGAAGTTGATGGGAATGGTAGATCTTTCATCGCATAGTGGAGTGGCTACGGTTCTATTATCCCGTTGGTTCTTTCCGATCCTATTCTGTACGTTCTTCACGGTAGGCGTAATCTTATACGGTTTACATCGGAGAGGAACCGAACTTCCATTCTACATATGGAAACGAGGAAAAACATTATATATGACGTATCTATTCGTCAGTGAACTGTCATTGCTTCAGAAGACCGAGACGAATATCCGTCAAATCATTTCGCGACTTTCCGATGAGGAAGGGGAGATGGCTGAACTGGCAAAACGAATTCATCAGCGAATGTCTGACGGGAAGAGTATTGAGGACGCAACGAAAAGTGAGCCGTTTATTGATTATGAGGTCGTGAGTTTATTGGGTGTAGGGGCGATGAGTGGTGAGCTCGGCGAATTGATGTCCCTTCATCGAGAGCTCGTTTTCGAAGAAATGGAGCAGTATATTCGAAGTCTAATTGAAAAAGTAGAACCAGCTTTATATGGTGTGTTGAGCATGATGATTGCAGTCTTATTTTATACCTTGTATTTGCCGGTCAAACTCATTATGGCCCAATTATGAAGGGGGAACTTACACATGAAGGAAGAGGAAGGGTTCACACTGATTGAAATGGCGGCAGTTCTGTTGATTATTTCTGTACTTCTCTTATTGCTTGTCCCATCTCTAACGGAAGGGAAGTCGCGGGCGGATCAAGTGAGTTGTGAAGGGAGCGTGCGAATTGTCGAGTCCGAAATTAATTTGCACTACGCAGAGCATAAAGGATATCCGGTGACGTTAGAGGAAATCAATCGAGCCTCTGCTAAAGACCCACTCGTTTATAGTTGTCAATCGGTCGACTATACGTATTCGCCTCTCGACGGAACATTGACTAAACAATGAGGGGCTATACGTTAGTGGAAGTGACCTGGGTGTTAGTGGTCTTATCTTTTCTACTACTCATCAGCACCCCGGTTGTGAAGCCATTCGAACGAATTGAACTTTTCGACTTTACTGACTCATTAGTTGCCGACATTCAAGAAGCGGGACAGTATCCGTATATTTCTGAGGATGGGAGTTGCGTGCCAAAATTGCTTTGGGTTTCGAAACAAAAAACATACCTTATTGTATGTGGGAGAAGTGTGGTTCGAGAAGTAGATGTGCCAAGTGGCGTAAAAGTGTACTTGCCGTCATATCATACAATCACCTTTTCACAAGCGACGGCGGCTTATGCAGGACAATGGAAATTTGTCAGTGGAAAAACGTCTGTGACGCTTAAGTTTCGAATCGGTACATACGAACCGGAGGTGGTTGTTCGTGAAGATGGATGAGATGGGCTATTCACTGTGGGAATTGAGTGTCAGCATTGCGGTTGTGATGGGGTGGATCTTCATATTGACATCATTCGTAATGCAAGGGAATGAACGAGTCGATCGACTGAGTGAAACGTTGTTTATTTTTGAGCGATTACAAGGGGAGGTGCTACTTGAGGCTGCTGAACCGTCAGGACGTGAACAAGTTTGTGAGAAAGAGTTTTGTTTACCGACATTATGAAAATGGGTTTACGATGATTGAAATGACGTTCGTTTTGCTGATTCTACCCATGTTTCTTTTGCTTTTAGTTGAACTGCTTACTCTAGGTCAATATCTTTATGAACAGCCTAAATGGAACCATCATACGACACCGCAGTTGATTGTACGTCGTTTGATGGGGAGTGAAAATTGCCGTGTCGATGCCGGGCGGTTGCGAGGTGATTTCGTCAAATCGGATGAGGAGCGGTGGCCATGGACAATCAAACAGGTAAACGGCAATTTGGTGATGGTGGGAGACGGAGGAGGGAACTTACTCTTTTTAAGAGGAATCGATCAGTATCATGTCGAATCGGTCGGGGTAGGATTTCAAATTTCATGGATCGATTCATCGTACAAAAGAGAGCGGTTCGTCATGTGTATGAACGCGGATTCTTCCTCATCGTCACCCTGACCTTGATTGTATGGTTACTAGGAGCTGCATTATTTTGGTATACTGATGTAGAGAGAACGACAAGGCAAATCTCCGATGAAATATTGTCTATTCGTTTCGAATCACATTTGTTATTGGCAAAAGGACGATGCAAAGAGCACCCTTTGACGATTCATAAACCGACGGGTACTGTGACATGTCGGCCGATTGCACCAAATCGAACTGAAGTGGACATGGTATTATCATCCGGTGAACGCCATAAAGAGGTGATGACGTATGAATGACAAACCGTTTTACATTGTGGGATTTATGGGTACAGGTAAATCTACCTTATTCCCACTATTGAGAGAAGCGGGTGAAACGGTTGATTTGGATCAGTGTATTGAAGCCCAGATAGGGATGGATATTGCTACATATTTTAAACAGTTCGGTGAGTCAGCGTTTCGGGAAGTAGAAACAGAAGTTCTACGACAAGTCGACGCGGACTTTGTACTGACAGGAGGCGGGATTATTGAGCGACCTGAAAATATGCGATGGATGCGTGATCATGGGACTGTGCTTCATTTAGACCTGCCGTTTGAAATATGTTGGGAACGGATCAAGGCATCTGATCGCCCGCTAGTTCAAAAAGGACGAACGAAAGTGAAGGAGTTATATGAGCGACGTGATGCCTCCTACCGGGAAGCGGACGAGTCTATTGATGCAACGCAAACGCCAGAAGACATTGCAGAATACATTATTCGTTTGAAGGAGAGGAACGTATGATTTGGATAAATCTCGTAATCATTGGACTAGCAATAGTTGGACTTGGGGTATATGGTTACCTCTTATTTAAAAATAAAATGAAGCCTGAATTCGGCCGCTTGAATCGCCTAACGGAACGGTTTAAACTTCGGGCAGACGTGATTGGTCAACAGGTCAATGAGATCAAAGGACACGTGGATGCGGTCAACCGATCTGTTACCCAAATAAAAGAGTTTGGGGTCAATGCGAAGAGTGAATCGATTGAATTGAAGCAAGCCGCCGTTGAGCTAACTCATGAAATCAAACGGACAGCTGGAATTGAACGTTCTGACGTTTCCACCGAGTCGAAAATATGAAATAATGAGGATGAAAACGTTTTCGTTTTCCATCCTTTTTCTTTTTCTCTTTTTTACCTATGCAGAAGGTTTAAAAATTGTTAAAGTGAAATGGAAAACGAAAGATTTCAAAAACAAAAGCATTTTATGTTCGGGATTGGGGGATATTATGGAAAAGGTTACTTTGAAACGTACGCCTTTGTTCGATTTAATCGAACCGAAGGCGAAGATGGTTGATTTTGCGGGATTTGAAATGCCGATTATGTTCTCTTCGATTAAAGAAGAGCATTTGGCTGTACGTCAAAACGTGGGGATGTTTGATGTATCTCACATGGGAGAAATTCGAATCGAAGGGCCGGACGCACTTGAGCAAGTTCAAAACTTGGTGACGAATGATATCTCGAAGATAAAAGTCGGTCAAGCCCAGTATAACCTTCTCTGCCTAGAAGACGGCGGCGTTGTAGATGATTTACTTGTCTACCGTTTAGATGTGGATGCTTATTGGCTCGTTGTCAATGCTTCAAATATTGAAAAGGATGAAGCGCACATTCGTCGATACGTGAACGGTGATGTTGTCGTGACGAATGAATCGGATGAATACGGTCAAATTGCGATTCAAGGGCCACATGCACAATCTGTGCTTCAAACCATCACAAATGTGGCGCTCGATGAGATCGGGTTCTTCAAATTCATGAATGGGGACGTGGCGGGTGTGCCGTCGATCATCTCTAGAAGTGGGTATACAGGTGAGGATGGATTCGAGATATATGCTCGATCAGTAGCGATTTCTGCTATTTGGGAAGCACTTGAAGCCGAGGGTGTTACCCCGTGCGGACTGGGCGCACGCGATACATTACGTTTCGAAGCGTGTTTGCCGCTTTACGGTCATGAGTTGGATGAGTCGGTCACGCCATTCGAAGCGAATCTCAATTTTGCCGTTAAGCTAGATACTGATTTTGTTGGTAAGGAAGCACTCGTCACTCAAAAAGAGAATATTCCGAATCGATTGATCGGATTGAAATTGCTCGGTCGTGGGATTGCCCGCCAAGGGGCGCAAGTTGAATTGAATGGTAATGTAATCGGCGTTGTCACGACCGGTACGATGCCTCCGACTGTAAATGAATCAATCGCATGGGCACGAGTCGATGCACGTTACAAAGATGAAGATCGTTTTGTCATCGACATCCGTGGCAAAAAGATTGAAGCCGAACGCGTACCGACACCTTTCTATAAACGAACGAAATGAAACAGGGGGATTCAGAATGAACAGAATGGAATTTCGTTATTTACCGATGACCGAACAAGATGAACGAGACATGTTAGAGACAATCGGCGTCGATTCAATCGAAGCGCTTCTTTCGGATATTCCAGAAACACTTCGCGAACAAGCATCATTGGCGGCGATCGGGGCTCCGCTTCCGGAAGTCGATCTCGTTCGTCATATGACGAAATTGGCCGATAAGAACAAACATACGAAATCGTACCCGAGCTTCCTTGGGGCAGGGATGTATGATCATCTTTCACCGAGTGTGATGAACCATATGCTTTTGCGTTCTGAATTCTATACGGCGTATACGCCATATCAACCTGAGATTTCACAAGGTGAACTTCAGGCGATGTTTGAATTTCAAACAATGATTTGTGAATTGACAGGGATGGACGTCGCGAACTCTTCGATGTACGACGGGATTACAGCTCTTGCTGAGGCGACATACTTAGCGAGTGCACAGACGAAGAAGAAACGTGTCGTCGTCTCCGGTGCGGTGCATCCTGAAGCGAAGGACGTAATCCGTACGTATGCTGACGGACCGGGGCTATCCGTTGACTACACAGATGTGGTGAACGGGGTAACGGACGTGTCCGACCTTGATTTGACGGATGCGTCGTGTCTTGTCGTACAATATCCGAACTTCTACGGTCGCATTGAAGACTTAGAAAAAATGGCGGAGCTGGCTCACGAAGCCGGTGCGCTCTTCATCGTGTCGAGCAACCCGCTCGCCCTCGGGATTTTGGAGTCGCCAGGGGCACTCGGTGCGGACATCACGGTCGGGGATGCACAGCCATTTGGTATTCCGCAAAGTTTTGGTGGACCGTCATGTGGATACTTCGCGGTCAAAAAAACTTTGATGCGTAAACTACCGGGGCGACTTGTCGGTCAAACAGTCGACGAGGACGGCAAACGCGGATTCGTGTTGACACTTCAAGCACGGGAACAGCATATCCGTCGTGATAAAGCGACATCTAATATCTGTTCGAACCAAGCGCTCAACGCGTTGGCTGCTTCGATCACGATGTCTGCTTTAGGAAAATACGGTATTCGTGATATGGCCGTTCGAAACATTCAAACTGCTCATTATATGAAAGAAACGTTAAAAGCTGCAGGATTCAACATCATTGATGAAGGACCGATGTTCAATGAGTTTGTCGTTGACTTTGGGCGTGACGCAGAAGACGTGTCGCGTCATCTACTTGAGCATGGGATGATTGGTGGTCTCCCGCTCGGTACGTATGAAGAGGAACGTCAGACACAGATGTTGGTTTGCGCGACGGAGTTGCGTACGAAAGAAGAGATTGACCAGTTTGTCGAAGTGGTTGGGGGGATGAAATAATGCAACACGAGCAAACGCTAATTTTTGAAGTATCACGTGAAGGACGGACTGGATATAATTTGCCGACACCGACTGTCCCAGAGGTGGACCTTGAGACGTTGTTACCGGCTACGATGATTCGAAAAGAGGCGGCGGAACTTCCGGAAGTATCTGAACTCGATGTCGTTCGCCATTACACGTCTCTATCTACCCGAAACCATGGGGTCGATTCAGGCTTCTATCCGCTCGGTTCGTGTACGATGAAATATAATCCGAAAGTGAACGAAGATATGGCTCGTCTTCCTGGCTTTGCACATATTCACCCGTTGCAACCGGTTGAAACGATTCAAGGTGCGCTCGAACTCATGGTGGACTTACAGGAGCAACTCGCTGAAATCACAGGTATGGACGAAGTCACATTGCAACCTGCGGCAGGGGCGCACGGTGAATGGACAGGTCTCATGTTGATCAAAGCGTTCCATGAGCGTAATGGGGATACGGCTCGTACGAAAGTACTCGTCCCAGACTCGGCGCACGGAACAAACCCAGCGTCTGCAGTCGTTGCTGGATTTGAGACGGTAACCGTCAAGTCGGATGAGCGCGGACTTGTCGATTTGGATGATTTGAAGTCAAAAGTTGGAGCGGATACAGCTGCGCTCATGCTGACAAACCCGAATACGCTTGGACTATTTGAGGCAGATATCCTTGAAATCTCAAAAGTCGTTCATGGAGCTGGCGGGAAGCTGTATTATGATGGTGCGAACTCAAACGCGATTCTCGGGATCGCTCGTCCAGGGGACATGGGCTTTGACGTCGTCCACTTGAATCTTCATAAAACGTTCACTGGCCCACACGGCGGTGGAGGTCCAGGCTCAGGTCCAGTCGGGGTGAAACGCGATTTGATTCCATTCCTTCCTACTCCAATTGTGACGAAGACAGAAGATGGATACGGTCTCGATTACGACCGTCCACATTCAATCGGTCGAATCAAACCATTCTATGGAAACTTCGGGATCAACGTTCGTGCGTATAGCTACATTAAGACGATGGGCGCTGAAGGGTTGACACGAGTATCACGTGAAGCGGTCCTCAACGCCAACTATATGTTCGCGCGACTAAAAGATGCGTTTGACGTGCCATATGATACGTATTGCAAACACGAGTTCGTCTTGTCAGGGAAACGTCAAAAAGCCCTCGGGGTACGTACACTCGATATCGCGAAACGTCTTCTTGACTTCGGTTACCATCCACCGACGATTTATTTCCCATTAAATGTCGAGGAATGCATCATGGTGGAACCGACAGAGACGGAATCAAAAGAAACACTCGATGCGTTCTGTGATGCGATGCTCCAGATTGCCAAAGAGGCAGAAGAGAATCCGGAAATCGTTCAGACGGCTCCGCATACGACGGTCGTCAAACGGATGGACGAGACACTCGCTGCCCGTAAGCCGATTTTGAAATATGAGCGTCGTGAGACGTCATCTGTAAAATAAAAAATGGGCGAGTCGATGATCAAATCGACCGCCCATTCTTTATGCTTTTTTAATCTTGCCCTTCCAGTTCTTGAAGCCACCTTCAAGCATGTAAATATTGTTATAGCCGTTCTTCATGAGAAGTTTAGCCGCCTGGTTTGAACGTGAACTACCTTGGCAGTATATCAAGATGGGTTGGTCTTTACGCAATTCTTTCATGCGCATTTTCAACTGACCGACCGGGATATTCCGAGCGCCGACGATATGTCCACCTTTATATTCGTTCGGTTCACGCACATCGATCAACTGACCTTTTCGAAGTGAAGCGCGGAATTCTTCTTGTTTCATTTTTTTCAACCCGCGAGCTGGCATGAAACGCCATACGATATAGGCGATCAAGGCAACCCATAGGAGGATGACGAGGATTGTTTCGATTCCCATAGATGTTCTTCCTTTCTCTTTCAAAGTTACCATATCTCATTATAATGAATTTAAGGTCATGAGACAATGATTGACTCAATCAATCCGGGCTTTCCCTTTCGATTTCATGCCAGTTAGGATAAAATAAAAGTGGAAACCGGAACATTAGGGGAGGTCGTGCCCATGCCGACACCGAGTATGGAAGATTATTTAGAACGCATTTACTTATTGATGTCAGAGAAAGGATATGCACGAGTATCTGACATTGCCGAACATTTAGGGGTACATCCTTCCTCTGTCACCAAGATGGTCCAAAAGTTGGATCGTGAAGAATATTTGGTCTACGAAAAATATCGTGGGCTCATGCTGACAAAAAAAGGTCAAAAGATAGGAAAACGATTGGTCGAGCGACATGCGATGCTCGAGTCTTTTTTACGTCTGATCGGTGTAGATGAAGCAGATGTATACGAGGATGTCGAAGGAATCGAGCATCATCTGAGCTCAAATACACTTGACTGTATGACGCAGTTCGTAGAATTTTTTGAGGATAAACCGGAACTCATGGACCAATTTAAAGAATTCCGCGAACAAGAACGAATTACCGAAGAATAAGGTTTGGAAAAACGTCAATCTGAAACGGTTGGCGTTTTATATTTAGTAAATATCCACTTAAAACCGAACATAAAGTTTATTTTATTCTTATAATGTTTATTTTTAGGGTTCGTATATGCTAATATTAATCGTGGATTGAATAATTAGGGGGTGACGGCGAACATTCGCCTAAGTCATGGAGATTCAAATTAAAGGGAAACTATTTGATGAACAACAGATTCAAACGCGTGTGAAAGAATTGGCAGAGGAAATTGAGCACGATGCAATGGGAACACCGATTGTCATCGTCGCTGTATTGAAAGGGTCAATGGTCTTTGCGGCAGATTTGATGCGTTATATGAAAGGTAGCGTCCAATTGGACACTGTAGCGACGTCTTCATACGGGAAAAAGACGGTCTCTAGCGGTAGTGTCCAACTTCGTAAAGACTTAGATCTCGACGTCGAAGGAAAATATGTGGTCATTATCGAGGACATCATCGACACGGGGCAGACATTGAAATTCTTGTGCAAACATATGGAGCTCCATCAACCGAAACAATTGAAAATCTGCACGTTGCTTGATAAACCGGCACGACGTCTTGTTCAGTTGGACGCAGACTATGTCGGATTTGAAATCCCAGATGAGTTTGTCATCGGGTATGGCATTGATTATGCGGAGCAATATCGAAATCTTCCTTACATCGGATATGTAGAGACGAATTAAAAGGAGCGCCGCGGCGCTCCTTTTACATATTCGCTTTCTTTTTCTTCTTGCCTTTTTTCCCCTCGATTACCGTTAAGTGAGGAGGGTTGCTCCGGTGTGTGCTCGAACGTTTAGACAACTTCGTAACGTTTGATCCCGGTTTTTTGTTCTTCTTATTCTTCATGGACGCGGAAGGTCTGACTTGAGGTCCACGGGTACCTTGCATCCGTTTTTTAGAGGCTTGTGCTGTTTTACGATAACGCATATCTTCTGGGGACATACGTCGTCCGATAAAAAAGCGATAGATCACATAAAAGACTAACCCGAATATCCCGATGAACAACAATTGCCGAAACAGGCGACCGGGGTCGGTGGCGAGCATATGTCCTACCCCGATGAAACCAAGGATGAACACGATTGTTGCAGCGGTCGAACCAATTCTTTGTCTGATCATGGTGCTTCCTCCTCTTATCCCTCTCTATGAACGACCGATTCTCCTAACTCTTTCCGCTCCCAAGCTTCAAATGCTTCGATGGCGACTTGAATCTGGTCATCGTTTGGTTCCCGGGTCGTTAATAACTGCAACGACAGTCCAGGTTTCCCGAGAAATGACAGATAGCGATGATCGCGGAAACGGTTAGTAAATTGAAGGACTTCAAATGAGATTCCGATGACAACCGGCAAAAGCGCGATTCGGCTGACGAGTCGCAACCAAAGCGGATCGATTGGCACGATCATATAGACGCCAATTCCAACGAAAACGGTAAATAAGATAAAGCTTGAGCCACAACGATAATGGAGACGTGAGCTCTGGCGAACATGTTCAACCGTAATCGGCAGTCCGGACTCATAACAGTTGATGACCTTGTGCTCAGCACCGTGATATTGAAAGACGCGTTTGATGAGTGGCGTCAAAGAAATAATATAGAGGTAACTGAGTAGCAATACTAATTTTATTCCCCCTTCAAGGAGGTTTTGAATCACATGTCCGGAAAATAGCGGTACGTCTTGGAACATGGCCGCAAGTAATGCTGGCGTCACGTTGAAGATTAATTTTCCGAAGATGTACGAGACGACACCGACGATTGCGATGAAGGCGATCATCCAAATGCTTTGTTTTTGATCATCGTCTGACTGTACATCGTCACTCGGGTCGACATCGTAGCGGTCACTCGCAAAGTTCATGTGAGCGGACCCATTTTTAAGTGATTCATAGAGTGCGACGATTCCTCTAAGGAACGGTACTTTTTTTAAGGATTGGACCCAAGGAACGAGGATTCGTGCTTGCTCAAACGTTTCAATGGTGCCGTCCTTTCGTCGGATGGCAGAGGCGCTTTCGGAACGGCCCTGAAACATGACGCCTTCCACGAGCGCCTGTCCTCCGACGGGGATGGTTGGTTTAGAATTCATTCACTTTCCTCGATTCTTACAGTATTGTACTTGAATTATACCGTGATTCATAAAAAAAACGAAAGGGTAGAAGGCACAATTCACGTTCTTTCGATAAATTTGTTACAATAGATAAGACTTGACGAACGAGGGGGAAGAAGATTGCGGATCTTAGTATTAAATGGGCCGAATTTAAATTTACTTGGCCGTCGTGAGCCTGACGTGTATGGGGACGTTTCATTAAAAGGGTTAGCGGCCGAATTGTTGCTCGTCGCTCCCGAGAATGTTGAACTCATCTTTAAACAGTCAAATCATGAGGGTGAGTTGATTGATGCCCTCCACGATGCGTTTGATTACGAAGGTGTTATCTTGAACGCTGGAGCGTATACGCATACGTCGATTGCGATTCGAGATGCTATATCCGCGATTGCTGCCCCGGTCGTTGAAGTACATATCTCGAATGTGCATGCTCGTGAGACCTTTCGGCACGAATCGAAAATCGCTGGTGTTTGCATCGGTGTGATTGCAGGATTCGGTCTCACCAGCTATACGTTAGCTTTGCATGCACTACTCGAACATTGGAGGAATCGACATGATTGAACGCGTAAACAAACTGCAAGCACAGTTAGAGGCAAACGAGATTGACGCATTGCTCGTCACGAAGCGTGAGAATATCCGTTACTTATCAGGATTTACTGGATCAAGCGGTGTCATCGTCATCACGACAAAATCAGCAAGTTTCATTACGGATTTCCGCTATACGGAACAAGCGAATGATCAAGTGAAAGGATATGACATCATTCAACTCGATACTTCGCTTATTCAATCGGTTGCTGACGTCGTATCACGCGAGTCGGTCGCTCGTCTCGGAATTGAGCAAGACGCGATGACAGTCGGTCAGTTCCGCACCTACGAAAAAGAAGTGGATGCTAAACTCATCGAGACATCAGGAATCGTAGAAAAACTGCGCTTGATTAAGGATGAATCAGAGATTAAGATTATGAAGGAAGCTGCGGCAATCGCTGATGAGGCGTATACCCACATCCAGACGTTTATCCGCCCTGGTCGCACGGAGAGAGAAGTTGCAAATGAACTTGAGATGTTCATGCGCTCAAAAGGTGCAGACTCATCATCATTTGATATGATCGTTGCATCTGGTCTACGATCGGCACTTCCCCACGGTGTGGCGAGCGATAAAGTCATCGAATCAGGTGAACTGGTCACGCTTGATTTTGGAGCGTATTATAAAGGGTACTGCTCTGATATCACGCGTACGCTTGCCGTTGGTCCAATCTCGGATGAATTACGTCGAATCTATGACACGGTACTCCGCGCTCAGCTCGCTGGTGTCGAAGGCACGCGTGCCGGCATAACAGGTATTGAAGCGGATGCGTTGACACGAGACATCATTAAAGATGCTGGGTATGGCGAGTACTTCGGTCATTCAACTGGTCATGGTCTCGGTATGGAAGTGCACGAGGCGCCAGGATTATCATTCCGTTCAGAGACAGTTCTCGAGCCAGGTATGGTCGTGACAATCGAACCGGGAATTTACATCAATGGCGTCGGTGGTTGCCGAATTGAAGACGATGTCGTCATCACAGAAGACGGATGTTACCGTCTGACGCAGTCACCAAAAGAGTTAATCACGATCGAGGCGTAAGTCTCGTCTGAATTTAGGAGGAAATGAATATGGTATCAGTTAACGATTTAAAAACAGGATTGACGGTTAAAACGTCTGACGGTTCGATTTGGCAAGTCATCGAATTCCAACACGTGAAACCAGGTAAAGGCGCGGCCTTCGTCCGTACAAAAATGCGTAACTTGCGTAACGGAGCCATTCAAGAAACGACGTTCCGCGGTGGAGAAAAAATCGAACGCGCTCACATCGAGCGTAAACGTATGCAGTACCTCTACCCAATGGGTGACACGTATGTCTTCATGGACAATGAATCATACGAGCAACTTGAATTGACAAGCGAACAAGTTAAATCAGCGCTTCCATACTTGCTTGAAAACATGGAAGTTAGCATCGCTGACTATAACGGCGAGATTCTCGGAATCGAACTTCCAACAAGCGTTGTCTTGACAATCGTTGAGGCAGATCCTGGCGTCAAAGGCGACACGGCATCAAACGTTAAGAAAAACGCGACAGTAGAAACGGGACATATCATCCAAGTACCACTTTTCATCGAACCAGGTGAAAAAGTAACGGTTGATACACGTACTGGAGAATTCATGGGTCGTTACAACGGTTAATCTTTCAGAGTGTTCATTCGAATGAATGAGCACTCTTTTTTTCTCGTTGCATTCATTGGTCTGACCAGTTATAGTGAAGTAGAGATTAGTACCAGGTATAAACAGGGGGTAAGAAAGATGCAAATCGATCAAATCAAAGAGCTCATTCAACTATTGGACCAGTCTTCTGTCCATGAGATGGAGCTTGAAACATCTGATTTCAAACTGTCACTGAAGAAAGAAACACAATCTGTCATGAGCGCACCGGTCATGCAGGCACAAGCGGTCACACCATCTGCACCTGCTCCTCAGGTTGAAGAGAAAATAGAAGAAGCGACGCAAGAAAAGGCGTCTTATCGTACAATCACATCACCGATGGTCGGGACATTTTATTCGCGTCCTGCTCCGGATAAAGAAGCGTTCGTGAATGTCGGCGACCGTGTGGAGACGGGGCAAATCGTATGTATCTTAGAGGCGATGAAACTGTTTAACGATGTCGAAGCGGAAATTAGTGGCGAAATCGTAGAAATTCTCGTTGCTGACGGCGATCTTGTCGAATTCGGTCAACCGCTATTCAGCGTGAAGTGAGGTCGTTATGAAATTATTAATTGCTAACCGCGGAGAAATCGCGGTTCGAATCATACGTGCAGCAAAGGAACTGAATATCCCGACGGTCGCTGTCTTTTCGGAAGCGGACCGCGAGGCACTTCACGTGCATTTGGCCGATGAAGCGTACTGTATTGGACCGAATCCGTCGAAAGATTCCTATTTGAATATCCCGAATATTTTATCGGTGGCATGTGCAGTAGATGCGACGATGGTGCACCCGGGATACGGCTTTTTAGCTGAAAATGCGGAGTTCGCAGAGATGTGTGAAGCATGTGGGATCCAATTCGTTGGACCTAGTAGTTACGCGATTCGCAAGATGGGAATCAAGGATGAGGCGAAACGAACGATGATTGAGTCCGGCGTTCCAGTCGTTCCAGGTTCGACTGGTGTTGTTACGGATGAAGAAGCCATCGAACTTGCCCGTGAAATGGGTTATCCTGTCATCATCAAAGCGACAGCTGGTGGTGGAGGACGTGGCATCCGTGTCGCTCGAGACGAGAACGAACTCGTTCAAGGGTTGGTCGCGACACGTAAAGAAGCGAAGCAGGCGTTCGGGAATGGTGACGTGTATCTCGAGAAGTTTATCGAGTCGTTCCGTCACGTCGAAGTGCAGGTCCTCGCTGACCAATTCGGCAATGTCATTCACTTAGGTGAACGTGACTGTACGATTCAGCGACGTATGCAAAAACTCGTTGAAGAAGCACCGTCACCTGCGATTGATGAAACAACCCGTAAACTAATGGGCGATGCGGCCGTCAAGGCGGCAAAAGCCATTCAGTACTCGGGAGCGGGGACAATCGAGTTCATTTACGTTCCAGAATCAAACGAGTTCTACTTCATGGAGATGAACACACGGATTCAGGTCGAGCATCCCGTCACTGAAATGATCACGGGATTCGACCTCGTTCAAGCACAACTTGAAGTGGCACTCGGACATCCACTCGCTATTTCACAAGAAGACATTACGTTCTCGGGACATTCGATCGAGTGTCGAATCAACGCGGAGGATCCGTTCATGGACTTCCGTCCGATGGCTGGGAAAATCGATCAATATATCGTTCCGGGCGGCATGGGCGTTCGTGTCGATAGCGGTCTATACGCTGGAGCGATGATCCCACCTTTCTATGACTCGATGGTAGCAAAATTGATTGTTCATGCACCGACTCGTGATGAGGCTATTTTGAAGATGTTACGTGCATTGGATGAGTTTACGGTTTCTGGTATTAAAACGACGATTCCGTTCCATCAACAAGTCATGGCACATGAGCAGTTCCGCATCGGGACGTTCGATACGAAATTCGTTGAAAAAGAAATGTCATTGGCAAAATAACTCGAACCAGGAAGCCCGAACATTATTTCGGTTTCCTGGTTTTTTGTACTGAATTTATGAGTGCTTTATGCTAAACTATCACAATGAAAGCATGTAAAAGGAGAGTAACTGAATGAAACGTCATGAAGCACGAGAGAAAGCGATTCAAACGCTTTTTCAAATCGAAGTATCAAAACTAGAGGTAGACGAAGCAATCGAGTTCGCATTGGACGGTGAAGAGTCTGATCCGTTTTACGAACAGCTCGTCACAGGAACGCTAGAGCATATCGAGGATATCGATGCGTTGCTCGTCGAGAACTTGAAAAACTGGCGCTTGGATCGCCTCGGAAACGTTGAACGTACGATTCTTCGAATGGCAACGTTCGAATTATTATATGTGGAAACAATTCCAGAGAACGTCACGATTAATGAGGCGGTCGAACTCGCGAAATCGTTCGGAGACGAAGAGGCCGGTAAACTTGTCAATGGCGTACTCGGAAATATCATTAAAGAAGACTAAAAAAATAGAGATAAGACACCAGACCAACTACAGAAAAACCTAAAGACAACGGGGGATGAGAGAGATGGCAGTAGTGATCGACGGGAAACAAGTGGCAGCATCGTATCGAGAAACGTTAAAAGAGCGTGTGGCGGATCTTCGCGCACATGGCATCGTACCGAAATTAAAAGTAGTGTTGATTGGGGATGACCCAGCGAGTCATAGCTATGTACGAGGGAAGGAACGGGCGGCAGAAGAAATCGGAATCGATTCACAAGTCCTCCGTTTTGATGAAACGATTAGCGAGAAGGAATTGCTCGACTTGATTGACATGATGAATGCGGATGAGGAAGTTCACGGGATTCTCGTGCAACTCCCGTTACCGAAACACATCGACGAATCACGAGTCATCATGCGCATCTCTCCTGAAAAGGACGTAGATGGATTCCATCCCGAGAACGTCGGAAAGATGATGCTCGGTTTAGATACCTTACTTCCATGCACGCCTCACGGCATCTTGCACCTTGCAAAAACACAAACTGAGATTGCCGGAAAGCACGTTGTCGTCGTCGGTCGCAGTCAAATTGTTGGAAAACCGGTAGGCATGTTGTTTTTGAATGAATCAGCAACGGTCACATATTGCCACTCGAAAACGAGTGACCTTGGAGAAATGACACGACAAGCTGACATCTTAATTGTCGCAGTTGGGCGTGCACGTCTCGTCACGGCGGATATGGTTAAACCCGGTGCGCTCGTCATCGATGTCGGCGTCAACCGAGTCGAAGGTCGCCTTGTGGGTGACGTAGATTATGAAGCCGTTAAAGAGAAGGCGAGTGCCATCACGCCTGTGCCGGGTGGGGTCGGCCCGATGACCATCACGATGCTCATGCATAATACAGTCGAGGTGGCATCACGTGGCTAACCCACTTCCGGTATCTGAAGTTGTCCGATATGTGAAGCGACAACTCGATGATGATATATTGCTTCGGCAAGTCGCAGTCATCGGTGAAATCTCAAACTTCAAACGCTATTCATCTGGACATTGTTATTTCACGTTGAAAGATGACGCCTCTCGCATGAAAGCCGTCATGTTTTCTCGCGATGCCAAGCAGCTTCAGTTCGAACCGAAAGATGGGATGAAGGTCATCGCCGTCTCGAAGGTGACGATGTATGAGGCGACAGGTGATGTGCAACTATACGTCGAATTGATGCGCCAAGACGGCATCGGTCTGCTGTTTGAACGATATGAGGCGAGAAAACGAGAACTCGAGGAGATGGGTTGGTTCGACGAGAATCGAAAACATCCGCTTCCTAAGTTTCCAGAACGAATCGGGATCGTGACGTCTCCTAAGGGTGCTGCACTGCACGATATCGCGACCACACTTCGTCGTCGTGCTCCGCATGTTGCCATTACGTTCGCCCCTGTTGCTGTACAAGGCGAGATGGCGGCCCCACAAGTCGCGTCTGCCATTCGCTGGATGAACGAACGCACCGATTGTGACGTACTCATTGTCGGTCGTGGGGGAGGTTCTATTGAAGAACTGTGGGCATTTAATGAAGATGTCGTGGTGGAAGCAATCTATGCTTCCACCATTCCTATCATTTCAGCTGTCGGTCACGAAACGGATTTTACGCTGTCCGACTTTGTCGCTGATGTTCGGGCAGCGACTCCGACAGCTGCGGCGGAACTTGCCACAGCGATGATCGAGGCGCAACGAAAAGATATTGAGCGTTTGGACATCCATCTGCACAAAACCATCAAAAACCAACTGGAAGATTCTCGCACCCGTGTCGAACGGATGATCAATAGTTACGGATTGAAATCGCCACGGTATACAATTTCTCAGAAACGGGAACGATTTGCCCAATCGGAAGTCCGCCTTGAGCAAGGGATGAAGCGTCATCTGAACGAAGCGACGCATCAGCTTCGTCAGTTGTCGCAACAGCTCGATGTAAAACGATTCTTAAAGACGTTGTCGCAGCATGGGGAGAAGATTGATCAAACAGTCGATCGACTTCATCGAACAAAGCCATTGGAGCATTCAAAACAACAGTTCGCCCACCAAGTAGGGCGATTGCACGCGGTTAGTCCACTAGCTGTATTATCACGTGGCTATACATTCATTGAACAAGATGGTGTCTATGTACAAAATGTGAAACAATTACGCGACGGTGACATTTCAATCCGTTTTCGAGATGGTCATGCGGTCGCCGAGGTGAAGGAGAGGATTGTCGGTGACGGAAAAAGAACAGACATTTGAAGCGGCGCTTGAGCGCCTCGAACAAATCGTTGCGCAGCTTGAGAGCGGTGATGTTCCATTAGAGGAAGCGATGACTCTTTATGAGGAAGGTGTCCGTTTGTCTGCAATGTGCCAGACAAAACTCTCTGCCGCAGAAAAGAAAATGGATGAAATTTTAGAACTTGACGGTACCCTTCGTGAAAAAGGAGGGTCCGCATGAACCGTACCGATGACTTGAACAAATGGAAGCGAACTGTCGAAGTGACGATGCAGGAACTCATCGAATCAAGTGAGATGCCGAAACGTCTTCGAGATGCAATGTCGTACTCGCTAGAGGCTGGCGGGAAACGCATTCGTCCGGCCCTCGTTTATGCCGTTCTTGAAACGTACGGCGTTCCGGTCGTGCGCGGGCGGGAAGTCGCATCCGCACTCGAGATGGTTCATACATACTCGCTCATACATGATGACTTGCCTGCGATGGATGATGACGATCTTCGTCGTGGTCGTCCGACGAACCATCGGCAGTTCGATGAAGCGACCGCAATCTTGGCAGGGGATGCCCTATTGACAGATGCGTTTCGTATTCTTACTGAAATGCCGATCCCAGCAATTGACATCGTCGAAATCATTCGCATTTTCGGTTTGGCGGCAGGCAGTTCAGGAATGGTCGGTGGTCAGTTAGACGATATGTTGGCTGAAAAACGGTCTGACGTCACGCTCCAAGAGCTCCAATCGATCCATGAGCGTAAGACGGGTGCGCTACTTGTCTATGCACTTGAAGCCGGTGCGATTTTGGCCGGTGCCTCTCGAGAAGATCGGGCGCGCCTCAAACAGTTCGGACGTCATCTTGGAATCGCTTTTCAGATTCAAGACGATATTCTAGACATCATCGGAGATGAGCAAGCCATTGGAAAGCGCGTCGGCTCGGACGAACAGAATGACAAGACAACATATCCGAAACTACTCGGCTTGGATGGAGCGAAGCGCGCTCTGAACGAAGAAGTGGGAGCGGCACAAGATGCCATTGAATCGCTTTCCGTTCCAGCGCCGTTACTTCTTGAGATGTTGTCATTTGTAGTGAAGCGAAATCATTGAACCCCGGTGACACGATGAGCACATCGTGTCACCTTTGTTTTAGGGGAATGTGTGGCATCTGCCGTCACATTCTTGTAAAATGAAAGGTACGAATCAGTAAAATGTGAGGAGAAAGGATGGTCATTATGGACTTGACATCCATTCAAGACCCGTCGTTCCTGAAACGGATGTCTGTATCGGAACTCGAAGCACTCGGTTCAGACATTAGACGATTCTTGATTGAAAAATTGGCAGTAACGGGAGGGCACTTGGCGCCAAACTTAGGAGTAGTGGAGTTGACGCTTGCCTTACACCGTGTATTTGACAGTCCGAAAGACCAACTCGTATGGGACGTCGGTCATCAGGCATACGTTCATAAAATTTTAACAGGACGTACGAGCCAGTTTGATACTCTCCGACAATACAATGGGTTATGTGGTTTCCCAAAACGTTGCGAAAGTGAGCATGACGTGTGGGAAACAGGTCATAGTTCGACATCACTCTCTGCCGCGATGGGGATTGCAATCGCGAATGAGTTGAAAGGTCGTTCGAACGATCGAGCCATTGCCATCATCGGAGATGGTGCGTTGACTGGGGGAATGGCACTCGAAGCATTAAATCACATCGGTGCTGAAAAGCAGAACGTCATCGTCATTCTAAATGACAATGAGATGTCGATTGCACCGAACGTTGGAGCCATGCACAACATGCTCGGCCGTATTCGTGCATCACGTAAGCTGAAACATGCGCGTGAAGAAATGGAATCGCTCATCAAACATATCCCACTCGTTGGGAGCTCGCTTGAACGTAGCGGGGAACGAGTGAAAGATCTGTTGAAGTCTGCCCTCATTCCAGGAACGTTCTTTGAGGAGCTTGGCTTCACTTACTTTGGACCGACAGACGGACACGATTTGAAAGACTTGCTCGAAACGCTTGAGTACGCGAAAAAAATCGACGGTCCGGTTCTCGTTCATGTCATCACGAAAAAAGGGAAAGGTTATCGTCCGGCAGAATTGGACGGTGTCGGAACATGGCACGGCCTTGGACCTTATAAGATTGAATCTGGTGAAGTCATCAAAGGGAAGCCGAAAGGACCAAGCTATTCGAAAGTTGTCGCGGAGACGATCACGAAAGTGGCCGAGTCGGACGAACGGGTGACTCTCATCACACCGGCGATGAGTGTCGGTTCGAAGCTCGATTGCTTTACGAAGAAATTCCCGGAACGTATGTTTGATGTCGGTATCGCTGAACAACATGCGGTCACGCTCGCCGGAGGACAGGCAACACAAGGGTTGAAACCGGTCGTCTCAATCTATTCAACGTTCTTCCAACGGGCATACGATCAACTTGTCCATGACATTTGTCGTCAAAACCTGAACGTCGTGTTCACGATTGACCGCTCTGGTCTTGTTGGAGCAGATGGAGAAACGCATCAAGGGGTGTTCGATATCGCCTTCATGCGTCACGTACCAAACATTCGAATCCTGATGGCGAAAGATGAAGAAGAGTTGCAACAACTCGTTTATTCTGCGCTTCGTTATGATGATGGACCGATTGCGATTCGCTTCCCGCGCGGTGAAGGGATCGGTGTACCGATGAGTGAGACACTTCAAGAAATTTCACTCGATGATTGGGAAGTCGAAGCAGAAGGGACAGATGTTGCCATCTTGACGTTCGGTCCTCAAGTGCAAGACGCTCTCGAAGTCCGTGCACTATTAGAAGGAAAGCTCAGTGTGCGCGTGATCAACTGTCGTACAATCAAACCGCTCGACGATACGATGCTGGCGTCACTGTATGCAGAGGGAATCCCGCTCGTTACATTAGAAGAGGCCGCTCTCGCTGGTGGCTTTGGTAGTAGCGTGCTCGAACATGCGAACGAAACTGGTGCGTACCCGCGTGTTCAACGTCTCGGTATTCCGGATCGATATATCGAGCATGGCGGTGTCAACCAGCTCTTAGAAGAGATTGGACTTCGACCAGCCCAAATGGCGGAATCGATTGAACGGTTCGTCATGGAGACAAATCGACAGAATGTGTGAGGGATTATGGAAAAAAGAACGAAAACTAGATTAGATGTATTGCTCGTCGAACGCGGACTTGCTGAAACGCGAGAAAAGGCGAAGCGGTCTGTCATGGCCGGTCTCGTCTACAGTGGGACAGAACGCTTGGACAAAGCGGGCGATAAAGTATTTGATGATATCCCGCTAGAAGTCAAGGGACAAGTTCTTCCTTATGTTGGACGCGGTGGCTTGAAACTCGAGAAAGCGCTCGACGTGTTCCCGCTCGACGTCAACGGTCGTGTCGGAATCGATATCGGTTCATCGACAGGTGGGTTCACGGATTGTGCGCTTCAAAACGGTGCGACTCAAATGTATGCGGTCGATGTCGGATACAATCAACTCGCCTGGAAACTACGGAGCGATGATCGTGTCGTCGTCATGGAACGGATGAATTTCCGCCATGCGACGGCCGATCAGTTCCCGATCAAACCAGATTTCGCGACGATTGATGTCTCGTTTATCTCGCTTCGGCTGATGGTGCCACCACTGAAACAAATCTTGAAGCAAGACGGTGTCGTCATGGCACTTGTCAAGCCTCAATTTGAGGCAGGTAAAGCCGATGTTGGGAAGAAGGGCATTGTCCGGGACCGTAACGTCCATGAACGAGTGGCGAGCGATATGGTCCGTTACTTCGCATCGGAAGGCTTCTTCGTCGAAGGATTAGACTACTCACCAATCACTGGCGGAGACGGGAACATCGAGTTTCTTCTCTTCGCTCGATATACGGGAGTAGGTGGCGTTGCGCCATCACTGCAAGTCGAAGAGGTCGTAAATGCGGCCCATGCCAAACTGAAGGGATAAGATGTTGCTACAGACCTCGTCGTCTGTAGCTTTTTTTACTTTTCTCTGAGATGGGGAATGGTGGAAATACCACCTGGAATGCTAGACCTTTTTTCGACAATACTTTAGAATGATAATGTGTATGTGAAACGAAAAATGAGGTGTCAGCGCTTATGAACAAAGGACAGCGATTGATTAAAATTCGAGACATCGTGACGAATCGAGAAATCGAGACACAAGATGAGTTGGTGGATGAGCTTCGTCGCTCAGGATATCCAGTCACACAGGCAACCGTGTCTCGGGATATTAAAGAGTTACATCTGGTCAAAGTACCATTGAACGATGGACGGTATAAATATAGCTTGCCTGCGGACCAGCGCTTTAATCCATATGGGAAAATGAAGCGAATCCTTAGTGACAGCTTCGTCTCGGTCGATTCTGCTCAAAATTTGGTCGTCATGAAAGTGCTCCCGGGAAATGCTGATGCAATTGGCGTTTTGATCGATCATTTATCATGGGATGAGTTGATCGGAACGGTTTGTGGAGACGATACGATTTTAATGATTGCACGCGATGAAGAGAAAGCGAAGCAAATCATCGATCGACTACTCGGAATGTTATGAGGTGAACGTACGTATGTTAGCAGAACTATCAATCAAACAGTTTGCGATTATCGACGAATTGAACATTCCGTTTAATCGGGGTATGACAGTTCTCACAGGTGAGACAGGTGCCGGTAAATCGATTTTGTTGGATGCGATTGGGTTGCTTGTTGGAGGGCGTGGCTCAAGTGAATTCGTGCGATATGGTCAAGACAAGGCTGAAATCGAAGGGTTGTTCATGATTGATCCCGATCATCCTGTCATCGAAGCTGCCGAGCAATACGGTATTGATGTCGAGGATGGGACCGTCATCTTACGCCGCGACCTACATAGTAGCGGAAAAAGTGTCTGCCGAGTGAACGGGAAGATGATGCCGCTGTCGACGTTGCGTGAGTTCGGACGACTACTCGTCGATATTCATGGTCAACATGAACATCAACATTTAATGGATCCCGAATTTCACTTAGGAATACTGGATCATTTCGCTGAGAAAGAGGTCGGTCCATTAGTAGAAGAATACCGCACGGCATATACGGCCTGGAAACAAGTCGCCGATGAATTGAAGCGGCTCAGTCAGAGTGAGCAAGAGCTCGCACAGCGAATGGATCTCTTGTCGTTTCAAACGAAAGAAATCGAAGCCGCTGAACTAAAGGCTGGTGAAGAACAGGCATTGACGGAAGAGCGTGATGAATTGGCCAACTTCGAGCGCATTCACCAGCATATCCGTCTCTCGTATGAAGCGGTTGCCGAAGAATCAAACGGACTCGATAAAATCGGGATGGCCATGCGTGAGATGGAAGAGGCATCACAGCTCTCTTCGTCATTGAATGCCGTATCGGAGACGATCTCCAACGCATATTATTTGTTGGAGGACGCAAAGTTTCAACTTCGTGACCAGTTGGATTCTCTCGAATTCGATCCGATTCGATTGGACGAGATCGAGTCACGATTGGCTTTGTTCCAGCAGTTGAAACGGAAGTATGGAACGACCATCGAGGAGGTCATCGCATACGGGGAACAAGTGTCCAATGAACTGAAATCGATGACGAATCGTGAAGAACATTTACAGACGCTCTCTGATGACCTCGTGCGTTTAGAACAAGTCGCGAAAGAGGCTGGAGGGAGATTGTCTGCAGCACGAAAGTCGGCAGCGGAATCTCTACAGCAAGCGATTCATCGAGAGTTGAAAGAGTTATACATGGAGAAGACGGCGTTCGAGGTCCGTTTCAATCCAACCTCTCTCAAACAAGACGGAATGGATGACGTAGAGTTTTATATGATGACGAACGTTGGAGAACCGTTCAAACCGCTGGCGAAAGTGGCTTCGGGCGGTGAACTTTCTCGTGTCATGCTTGCGCTCAAGTCTATTTTCTCAAGAACGGTCGGCGTGGCCTCGATTATTTTTGATGAGGTCGATACAGGTGTCTCTGGACGTGTCGCACAAGCGATGGGAGAAAAGATATTTCGACTATCTGTCGGCTCTCAAGTGCTTTGTATCACGCACTTGGCACAAGTCGCGGCGATGGCAGATCAACATCTTTATATAACAAAAACTGAAACGAATGAGCGAACCAAAACAAATGTCACGTCTCTCGACCACGAGAGTCGGATTGACGAACTAGGTCGCATGATTGCTGGTGCACAAATGACAGATTTGACGAAGCAACACGTGGAAGAGTTACTCGAGATGTCACAGCAAGTAAAACAGAAGTTCATCAAAGGAGTGTCATAAGTGATTACATTATGTATTGCGGACGACAATCGAGAAATCGTCGATTTGTTGAGCCGACAACTAGAATCTGAGCCTGATCTTCGTGTCGTGGGTACCGCGCACGATGGGGAAGCGTGCTTGGATGTCGTCAAGACACACCAACCGGATGTACTCTTACTCGATATAATCATGCCGCATTTGGATGGGATCGGAGTATTACAACGCCTGAATGAAGAATTAGGCGATGAGAAACCGGAAGTGATCATGTTGAGTGCGTTCGGAAAAGATGAAGTGACAAAACAGGCCGTACAACTTGGTGCCTCTTACTTCCTCGTCAAACCGTTCAACATCCAACAGCTATTAACAAAAATCCGTGAGTTGTCAGAAGGAACAAATCGAGAATTCGATGGGATGACACCTGAAGAAATTGAAATCTCACTGCTGCTTCAACAACTTGGAATCTCTCCGCGAATTAAAGGGTTCAAGTATATTCGTCAAGCGGTCATTTACGTGCGAGAGCGCCAAGACTTGCTCGGTTTGATCACGAAAGAATTGTATCCGATGGTGGCGAAGGAGCATGAGACGACCTCGTCACGTGTGGAACGTGCGATGCGTCATGCAATCAAGACGGCGTGGGATAACGGTATGCGCGATCATGAGATGTTTGAGGGGCGACCGGAACGGGAGCGGAGTCCGAAAAACTCGGAATTCATCTCATACTTTGTTACCTATCTTTCATTTAAAAGTAGTTAAATCATTTCCTGAGGACTGAGTCAAAAACGACTTAGTCCTTTTTGTGAATCAATCAGTAAAAGATTTATTCACTTTAAGAAAGAAAGCGCTTGCAAAAAGGCTGGCTTTTGTTATAATAAAGGTGTACCAAGTTACTTGGACAAGCGTCAGATGAACGCTTTTCAAACGTGTTCCGGAGCAGTGTTTGAAGAATAAAATCATCTCGGTTCGCTATCCGATCATAGCTCAGAGGTGGGAACGACACCTCAAGTCGTTTATGTCCCGACGTGAGGTCGCGACAGTCGCTCATTCGCGAGACGATTCTATCATCAGCTCGAAGCTAGGGGTTGATATAGTAAAAACAAATCGTTCAGTTAACCAAAAGGAGTGTTGTCAACCGTTGAACAGTTTATGGCAAGCGTTCGACTTCACGATGGATGGTTGGACATGATCCGATAATTAAACAGTTAGTAACTCGGATGGATTTGTTCCGTTCACGCAAGACGGCAGTTACTAAAGTTCTTTCATACTTCTTCATTAAGAAGACATTGGATATCATGTCAAAGTAAGTGATGTAGTTGGAAAGGAGATCATCCGTAGTGATCACAATTCAATACGAATAAAAGGTTCCGCACTTGAAATGAAGTCAAGTTAGGGAACCTTTTTTTGTGTGCTTATGAGTCGAATCGTTGAACTTTTCCTGTTTTTTTGTCGCGGTTGAAAATATAACCGGCTACAAATCCGATCCCGCCCATGGCGAGCAGAAGTCCAAACGTCCCCTGCAACATGGAGGCGGCAGCGAGTGAATCAATCCATGTAAACGGTGCGCTCGTCTTCAAAAAGAAGCTGTCGCGTAGCAATTTGATTCCGTATACACCTAATAATCCAGGGACGATTAAGATTAGAAGCGCAATGAAACGCATGCAATCTCCTCCTTTACCATACATTATTTTAACAGAAATCACTCCGTTCCACACGGTCTATTTTTGGGCGGCTTGCGCATCAGGTTAGGATTCAGTAGCATGAAATAGAGAAGAAAGATGATGGGGGAATACGTATGAATAAACGATTGATGATTGTGGGGGCAGGAAAAGGGGGAACCGAGGTCCTTCATATGCTGATGGATTCACCGCTCGCGACGATTGTTGCGGTCGTAGATTCTGACGCATCTGCCGAAGGAATCGCCCTTGCTAAAAGTTATGGCATATCTGTGACGGACGATTGGAATCAGTATGCTGATGCAACATTAGATTTTGTCATCGAAACGACCGGGCAGCATCAGACGTTCGAACAGTTAAAAGATCATTTCAAGGATGCGGTCGTCTTACCAGGGGAATTCATCCGTATTGTCGTCGAGCGATTGAAACAGAACCAACAGATGCTTGAAGCGATTATCGAATGCACGAGCGAAGCGATTTCAGTGGCGGACCATCATGGTAACACCATTTTGATCAATCCATCCTATACACGATTGACAGGGTTCAAAAAAGAGGACGTCGTCGACAAACCGGCAACAGCAGATATTGGGATGCAGGAGAGTGTCCATTTGAAAGTATTATCTACTGGTCAGGGGGTTCGGGATATCCGGATGCAAATCGGGGCGACACGACGGGATATTCTTGTGAACGCGGAACCAATCATCGTGGAAGGAAAGTTACGAGGTTCGGTTGGTGTCATCCGTGACGTGTCACAGATTCGTGCCCTTCGCGATGAACTACAAGAGGCGCGAACGCGCATTCGAAATTTAGAAGCCAAATACCAGTTTGCCGATATCATTGCGACGAGTGATGCGATGCGATTTGTCATCGAGCAAGCAAAACTTGCCGCTGTGACCCCGGTGACGGTATTGATTCGTGGAGAATCGGGAACAGGAAAAGAACTGTTCGCACACGCCATACACGGGGAGTCTCCTCGTAAATTTAAAAAATTCATTCGCGTGAACTGTGCGGCCATCTCACCGACCCTTCTTGAAAGTGAACTGTTCGGATATGAAGACGGTGCCTTTAGTGGAGCCAAGCGTGGTGGAAAGACCGGTTATTTCGAAGAGGCGGACGGTGGTTCACTCTTTCTTGACGAGATTGGGGAGTTACCTCTAGATGTCCAAGTAAAGCTGTTGCGTGTCTTGCAAGAAAATGAAATCGTTCGCGTCGGTGGTACGACGGCAATCCCAATCGATGTCCGCATCATTGCCGCGACAAATGCTGACCTTGAACAAAAAGTGGCAGACGGTACGTTCCGAGAAGATTTATATTACCGCATTAATCGCATGCCGATTCATATTCCGCCTCTTCGAGAGCGATTAAACGAACTTGAAGCATTATGTGAACGCATCATCCGTAAACTGAATCAAGAATATGGGCGCAGTGTGCGCGGTGTTGATGAAGATGCCTTGTCTTTACTGAAGAGCCAACATTGGAAAGGGAACGTACGAGAACTTGAGAATGTGATTGGACGGGCGATGATCTATATGGCGAGTTCTGAACAGTGGATCGCACCTCACCACTTACAGTTATCGAATCGTTCGACGAGCCAAAAAGTTGTCGAGTCCGGTACATTTCATGAGGCGGTTGCGAAGTACGAACGTGATTTAATCGAACGAACGATTGAAGAAGCGGATGGGAACAAGTCTGAAGCAGCCCGACGCTTAAAGATTTCGATTCGAACACTGTACAATAAAATAGGGACCACGCAATAATGTGCATGAAATTTTATGCATACAAAGAAAATAATTGCATGGTTATTAACGTTATAAAGCGCTTACAATTTAGGAAAGAAACTTGCTTATGTTATAGTGTAGAGTGCAAGGGGGGGACAATGATGAATTTTGAACGGATGCTGACGAATGCGAAACAGCTAGAAGGCTGTACCGTATCGATCGCGGGGGCAGCGGACGAAGAAGTCATTCGCGCCGTTAAACTCGCTACGGATCATGGATTATCACGCTTTATTTTATTTGGTGAATCCCGAGAAATCCGAAGATTGTGTGAACAGCATGGAATCGATGAGTCAGCCATTGATATTTTACATGCAAAAGGTGACGCTGAGATTGCCCGACGTGCCGCACTAGCTGTAAAAAACAAAGAGGCGGACGTGCTCATGAAGGGGATGGTGTCGACTTCGACATTTATGAAGGCCGTCCTCAACCGAGAAGCTGGACTTCGTACGAAACGAACGCTCAGCCATATCGCGTTATTCCAAATCCCGAATCGAGAAAAATTGATTGGGGTGACGGATGCGGCGATCCATATCGCGCCAACGTTAGAAGAGAAAGTCGAAATCATTCACAACGCAGTGGAAGCGATGCATGACATTGGTTACGCATCACCGAAAGTAGCCGCCATCGGAGCGGTGGAAGTCGTCAATCCGCAAATGAACGCGACACTCGATGCCGCGTTACTCAGTCAGATGAACCGGCGAGGACAAATCAAAGGTTGTGTCGTGGACGGACCGCTCGCGCTTGATAATGCAGTCGACATGGTCGCTGCAAAACAAAAGGGCATCAACAGCGAAGTTGCCGGTCAAGCCGATTTATTAGTCGTACCTTACATAGAGGTCGGCAACGTCCTTTATAAATCAATCATGTATTTCGCAGAGGCGAGCGTAGCGGCGATTGTCGTCGGCGCATCTGCCCCTGTTGTATTGACAAGTCGTGCCGATACTGCCGAGGCGAAGCTGTATTCTCTAGCGTTCGCTTTGTTGCATGCCAAAAACTAATCTTACTTAACAGGAGGAATTAATCATGATGGAAACAAACACAGAGCCACGCTTCCGTATTTTTGATGTCTTACAATCTGAGGACTACGAACAAATCGTATTTTGCCAAGATCAAGCGTCTGGCTTAAAAGCGATTATTGCGATTCATGATACAACACTCGGACCAGCTCTCGGCGGTCTCCGTATGTGGAACTATGAATCTGAAGAAGAGGCACTCACGGATGTATTGCGTCTCGCAAAAGGGATGACATATAAAAACGCGGCAGCGGGTCTCAATCTTGGAGGCGGAAAAGCTGTCATCATCGGAAACGCGAAAACGGATAAGTCAGAGGCACTCTTCCGTGCGTTCGGACGATACGTTCAATCGCTCAGTGGTCGTTACATCACGGCTGAAGATGTGAATACAACAGTTGCCGACATGGACTTCATCCACATGGAAACGGATTACGTCACGGGCGTAAGTCCTGCATTCGGTTCAAGTGGTAACCCATCACCAGTAACAGCATATGGCGTCTACCGCGGGATGAAAGCCGCTGCAAAATGGAAATTTGGAACAGATTCACTCGCAGGGAAGACGGTTGCCGTACAGGGTGTCGGAAACGTAGCCTATAACTTATGCCGCCACCTCCACGAAGAAGGGGCACATTTGATTGTGACAGATATTAACGAAGAAGCGCTCAAACGTGCAGAAGCAGACTTTGGGGCGACGGTCGTCAAGCCAGATGAGATTTACGCGGTCGAATGTGACATTTTCGCGCCATGTGCTCTTGGTGCCGTCATCAATGACAAAACGATCCCACAATTGAAAGCACAAATCGTTGCGGGTGCTGCGAATAACCAATTGGCAGAAGACCGTCACGGAGACGTGCTCGACGAAAATGGAATCCTATACGCACCAGACTTCGTCATCAATGCCGGTGGAGTCATCAACGTCGCAGACGAACTTGAAGGCTACAACCGTGAGCGGGCAATGAAGAAAGTCGAACTCATCTACGACAACATGATGCGCGTCTTTGAAATCGCAGAACGCGATGGTGTACCGACACACGTTGCTGCCGATAAGATGGCGGAAGAGCGGATTCACATGATGTCGCGTTCACGCAGTCAGTTCCTTAAAGTTGAAAAAAGCATTCTAGGGAGACGCTAAGATGACAAAACGGCTAATTCTTGCAATCAACCCAGGGTCGACCTCGACGAAAGTTGGATTGTTTGATGGGAAGGAAGAAGTGATGACACGTACGGTCCGACATGCGATCGACGTGACAGGTCTCACACTTCCAGAGCAGTTGCCTCATCGTGAGCAAGAAGTACGCGCCTTGTTAGAAGAGACGGACATCGCGGTCAATGATTTGACCGCGATCGTCGGTCGTGGTGGCTTGCTTGCACCGATGACATCAGGAACGTATACCGTCAACGATCTCATGCGAGAGGACTTGACGAGCGGAAGATTCGGTATGCATGCGTCTAACCTTGGTGGATTAATCGCATCCAAAATAGGCGAGCAAGAGGGGATCCCGAGTTTCATTGTCGACCCGGTCGTGGTCGATGAGATGGACGAGTTGGCTCGAAAAACCGGCATTCCTGAAATCAATCGTCGCAGTATTTTCCATGCCCTCAACCAAAAGGCCGTCGCCAAACGTTTCGCAACCGAAAATGGAAGCGATTACAATGAGCTGAATTTGATTGTTGCTCATTTAGGTGGTGGAATTACGGTCGGTGCTCATCGGTATGGACGCGTCATCGATGTGAACAACGGACTTGACGGTGATGGACCGCTTGCGCCAGAACGAGCAGGTTCAATTCCTGTTGGACAGGTAGTAGAACTATGTTATAGTACCAGGTATAAAGAATCGGAAATGAAAAAGAAAATTGTCGGTCAAGGTGGATTGTTCGCACACCTCGGTACATTCGATGCCATTGAGATTGAGCAACGGATGGAGTCGGGAGACGAAGAGTCGAGACTCCTTTATGAGACGATGGCTTACCGTGTCGCTCAAGAGATTTCAAAACACGGTGCGACGCTCTTTGGTCGAGTGGATGCCATCTTGCTAACGGGCGGGATCGCCTATTCTGACTGGCTGACTAAAAAAATTAAAGAGCGTGTCTCATTCCTTGCGCCGGTCTATGTTTATCCGGGTGAAGATGAATTGAAAGCCTTGGCAGAAGGTGCGCTTCGGGTCATCGAGAAGGAAGAGACCGCACGAGTTTATGAGGGGGATACACATGGCACGAGAATTTGATGTTGTCGTCATCGGTGGAGGACCAGGAGGATACGTGGCTGCAATCAAGGCGGCACAGGCTGGTAAATCTGTCGCAATCGTCGAGTCGAGAAAATTAGGCGGCACCTGCTTACATAGAGGATGCATCCCTACGAAAGCTCTTTTAAAGGCTGCCCATGTCTATCAAACTGCGAAACAGGGAGCCACGTATGGTGTAGAAACAGGAGATGTGACGTTCAATATGGAACGGGCTCAGACGTATAAACGTGATCTTGTGGCTGGTCTTGAAAAAGGAATTGAACACTTGATGAAACAAGGAAAGATTGAAGTGTTTCGTGGAAAAGCCTCAATCCTTGGACCAAGTATCTTTTCACCACAACCAGGGACCGTATCCGTTGAAGATGAAAGCGGTGAGTCAGAACTGATTTTGCCGAATCAATTGATTATCGCCACGGGTTCGATTCCACGTGAACTTCCTGGATTGCCGTTTGATCACGAACGAATCTTGAACTCAGACGACCTTCTCAATTTTGAAACACTTCCTGAATCGATTGCGATTGTGGGTGGCGGTGTCATCGGAGTGGAATGGGCATCGATGCTCGTCGATTTAGATGTGAACGTGACGTTGATCGAAGTAGGAGATCGATTGCTTCCACTTGAGGACAAGGCTGTCTCCCGTGAAGTAGAGCGTTTATTGAAAAAGCGTGGTGTGCGTGTGAAGAAGAGCGTGACGGTCGACGCTGAACGAACATTGATTCACGAAAATGCAGTGGAGCTTGCTGTCGGGGAAGAAATGTTACAAGTTGACTGTGTCCTCGTTTCGGTTGGCCGAGTTGCCAATACGGAAGACTTAGGACTTCAAAACACGTCAATCGTCGTAGAGAAAGGGATCATTCAAGTCGATAGTCAGTATCGCACGAAAGAACGTCATATCTTCGCAATCGGTGACTGCATCGGGAAGTTACAACTTGCTCACGTTGCATCTGCAGAAGGTGTGAAAGCGGTCGAAACGATTCTTGGACTTGAACCAACACCACTTGATTACGCGCTCATCCCGCGTTGTGTATACAGCGTCCCTGAAGTCGCTTCGGTCGGCTTGACGGAAGAAGCGGCAAAAGATGCCGGACATGATGTGAAGACGGGAACGTATCGATTTAACGGACTCGGGAAAGCGCGAATCGAAGGACAAGCCGACGGATTCGTGAAACTCGTTTCGGACAAAGAAACAGATGACCTTCTCGGTGTTCATATCGTCGGACCGAAAGCGACTGAACTCATCACAGAAGGTGGACTTGCGCTCGTCTTGAACGCGACGGCTTGGGAAATGGGACAACTCGTGCACCCACACCCTGCGTTAAGCGAAGCCTTCCAAGAAGCGGCACTGGCCGTTGATGGATTACCGATTCACGCCTAAGGAGGAACAAGGATGGAACAGATGACTGTAAACTCATATGAAGAGCTTGGTTTAACGAAACAAGATTTAGTAGCGATGTACGAAACGATGATTCGTGCCCGTAAAATCGATGAACGAATGTGGAAGTTGAACCGCGCCGGGAAAATCCCGTTCGTCGTCTCATGTCAAGGACAAGAAGCTGCACAGGTCGGTGCGGCGTTCGCACTCGAGAAAGGGATCGATTATGTCCTCCCTTACTATCGTGACGTGGCGGTTGTCCTTCACTTTGGTCAAACATCAAGAGACTTGATGTTGTCTGCATTCGCGAAAGCGGAAGATCCAAACTCTGGCGGTCGTCAGATGCCTGGTCATTTCGGCTCGAAAGAACATCGCATCGTGACAGGTTCATCTCCGGTTACGACACAAGTCCCTCATGCGGTCGGGATCGCACTTGCGGCGAAGATGAAGAAAGAAGAACTCGTCACGTTCGTCTCGTTCGGAGAAGGCTCTTCGAACCAAGGTGACTTCCACGAAGGGGCAAACTTTGCAGGTGTCCATAAGTTACCGGTCATCTTGTTCTGTGAGAACAACAAGTATGCGATTTCGGTACCACTTACAAAACAGTTGGCATGCGAGCGCGTGTCAGACCGTGCGAAAGGCTACGGTATGCCAGGTGTGACAGTTGACGGGACAGACCCGATCGCAGTCTATGCAGCTGTGAAAGAAGCGCGTGAACGTGCACTTCGTGGAGAAGGACCGACGCTCATCGAAGCAGAAGTTGAACGTCTCGTGCCACACTCATCAGATGATGATGACAAAGCATACCGTTCAGCTGAAGAATTGGCAGGATTAAAAGAGCGGGATGGCATTCAATTGTTCCGTCAACGACTTGTGAACGATGGAATCGCAACGGCGGATACACTTGCCGAAATCGATGCTCAAATCGATGCTGAAGTGAATGAAGCGACGACATATGCGGATAAAGCACCGTACGCATCACCTGAATCTGCACTGGATTACGTCTATGAGGAGGAAAAATGATGAAAACGTTTATCGAAGCGATCAATGAAGCGATTCATGAGGAAATGGAGCGCGACGAAAACGTCTTCGTCGTCGGGGAAGACGTCGGCGTACGTGGTGGTGTATTCCGTGCCACACAAGGCTTGATTGAAAAGTATGGTGAAGACCGTGTCATCGACGCACCGCTCGCTGAGAGTGCGATTGCTGGTGTCGGCGTCGGTGCTGCCATGTACGGCATGCGACCGATCGCAGAAATGCAATTCGCAGACTTTATCATGCCAGCAGTGAACCAAATCGTATCGGAAGCGGCTAAAATTCGATACCGTTCAAACAATGATTGGACGTGTCCGATGGTCATTCGGGCGCCTTTCGGTGGTGGCATTCACGGGGCACTCTATCACTCGCAATCGGTCGAGGCGATGTTCAGTTCGACGCCAGGTCTTAAAGTCGTCATCCCATCAGACCCAGTCGATGCGAAAGGATTGTTGAAAGCAGCGATCCGTTCGAACGACCCTGTCCTCTTCTTCGAACATAAGCGTGCCTATCGTCTTTTGAAGGCGGACTTGCCGACGGACGAATATACGGTTGAAATCGGTAAGGCTGCGGTTAAACGGGAAGGTGAAGATATCACGATCATCACGTACGGTCTTTGCGTGCATATGGCACAAGAAGCAGCAAAAACGCTCGAAGAAGAAGGGATCAGCACTCACATCCTCGATCTTCGTACCGTGTACCCGCTCGACCAAGAAGCAATCATCGAGTCAGTCAAGAAGACGGGTAAAGTGTTACTCGTGACGGAGGACAACAAAGAAGGAAGCATCATCGGAGAAGTGGCGGCGATTATCGCAGAGAAGGCGCTCTTCGAACTCGATGCGCCGATTGAACGCTTAGCGGGTCCTGATGTGCCGGCTATGCCGTATGCGCCACCGATGGAAAAATTCTTTATCGTATCCCCAGAAAAAATTGCCGAGCGGGCGCGTCAGCTCGCGGCGTTTTAAGGAGGCATCTCCATGGAACAAACGATTACTATGCCCCAACTTGGGGAGAGTGTGACAGAAGGAACAATCACGACCTATCTCGTCAAACCGGGCGACCGTGTAGAAGAGTATGAACCACTCGCGGAAGTCATGACGGATAAAGTGACGGCCGAGATTCCGGCGACTAGTGCAGGAATCGTGAAAGAATTCCTCATTCCAGAAGGGGAGACGGTCAGCGTCGGGACACCGGTATTGACGATGGAAGTTGAAAGTGCGGAGGAAGTTGCAGTTGAGACGAAGACCGAACCGATTGCAGAAACGACACCTGCAGAACCCGTCTCTAAGCAAGCGGTCGCCACTACTCCGAAAAAACAGAGTGGAAACGGTCGATACTCACCTGCTGTCATCCGACTCGCCAACGAGAATGATATCGATTTGAATGAACTGAGCGGAAGCGGTCTAGGCGGTCGGATCACGCGGAAAGATATTCTTCGTTACTTATCAGAAGGACGTCCGGCATCGACTCCTGAGAAAGCGACACAAGCACCTGTCCAAGAGACGATGGTACAAACAAAGATGGACGTTCCGACTGAAGCGCCACGTCCTGTCGTTGAACCGTCACAACCGGTCGCATCATCATCGACGTCTTCTGGACGTTATGAATCGATTCCGACAGCCGGGGTACGTCAAGCGATTGCGAACAATATGGTCCGCTCGAAGCATGAGGCGCCACACGCATGGCTCATGATTGAAGTCGATGTGACGAACCTCGTCGAGGCACGTGCGAAGTTAAAAGATGAGTTCATGAAGCGAGAAGGCGTCAAATTGACGTTCATGCCATTCTTTATGAAAGCGACCATCGAGGCATTGAAGAAGTATCCGATGATGAACTCGGAGTGGGCAGGAGATCACATCAAAGTTCACCAAGACATCCATCTCTCGGTAGCCGTCGCGGCAAACGACGCCCTTTACGTACCGGTCATTCGCCAAGCGGATGAGAAGAACATTAAAGGCCTCGCCGTGGCCCTTCAAGACGTGGCGTCACGTGCGCGTGAGAACCGTTTGAAGGCAGAAGAAATGCGTGGTGGGACGTTCACCATCAACAACACAGGTGCATTTGGTTCGATCCAATCGGCACCGATTTTGAACTACCCACAAGCGGCAATCCTATCAGTCGAGTCGATCGTGAAGCGTCCGGTATGGATGAATGGAATGTTTGCGGCACGCGATATGGTCAACCTTTGTATGTCGGTCGACCACCGTGTCCTCGACGGTCTCGTCGCAGGTCAGTTCTTGCAAGCAATCAAACAATCGCTCGAGTCGATTGACCCGAACACATATACCGTATATTGAAAAAATGGAGGCGCTCTCGATCGAGTGCCTCCATTTTTTATGAGTTATAGCCAATGAATAGCGTGAAAAAGAAACTGACGGCTGAGATCAATAGGAGAAGAAACGACAAGGACATGCCCATTGTGACGAGTCCTTTGGAGAGTCGTGGTTTGGATTTGTACAGTGCGAACGAAAACATGAGACTGAATAGGCCGAGTGTCGCGAATAGTGTAAGCGGGATTTCTCGGTCTTGGAGTAACTGAAGTAAATGCAACGTTGAATCATCCTTTCTAATCAAGCGCCTTCTGAAATCGTCGTTGATGGATACGGTACGTCAATCTGCTGATCACGACGAACAGGAGCATGAACAACCAGTATATGAAGATATAGTTTAATGAAAATGCAGAGACCCCATCATGTCTGACCGAAGAAATCCAAAGCAAAAGGAGTGAGGCAGGGAAATGAATCAATAGTACGAGATAGGGCATGAACTTCATGAAGGATAAGGCGTTTGTCGACGGATTGCGCATGAGACACATGGCAATCAAACCAATCAGCACTTCGAGCCCACCAAGCGTGAAGAAAGCGAGTGAATTAGAAAGACTAGTCTCTAGAATGGGTGAGGCAAGCGTTGCAAGACCGAAACTCCCGATCATGATTAAAGCAAGCAAGATGTAGTCACCTCCAGAGAAGAGTTGATTCCATATGTTTATTGTAAAATAATGGATATTGAAATTCAATACCTCAGAAAAACACGCCATTCATAAAAATGACGTGTCAGCCAATTTTTTAGATTGATTGTTCAATCATCCCTTCGATGTCGCGACGGACTTCAGCAACTGATAAACGTGCGACGTCATATCGCACACGATGCGTCGATTCGTCAGAGCCCGTCAAGTCTGCGAAAAGGCTACCGAGGTCGTGGACACTGCGGTCGACTTGAATGAGAAGTTCAATCGAACCCTCTTCTTGTAAGATGACGACTTCTACCTCGTCCAATTGGCGACCGAATCGTGAACCGTTCGCTGAATATTCAAGTTCTTGTGCAATCGGGAGACGTCCTGAACGATGTCGTGCCGGGAGCATCTCCGTGTCGGCTTTCTTCAAACGGAAGCCGAGCTCGTCCATCGCATCTAATATGACTTGTTGGGCTACGTTCGGTTGCACGGTGATCGCATCCTCATCTTTCGGGTCGACGGCTTGGGCGATATCAAGGCCCGTTTCAATCCATGATTTCGATTGACTCACAGAGAGTGGTGTATTAAATGGAACGTTGACTGTGAACGGGATCTCTTTCACTTCTCCGGGACCGATCATAAACGGTGCCTCATTCAATAAAATTTTTTCGATCGTGAACGTCGAGTATGTCGATTTATCGTTCACCTCATGTTTATACAACGTGTTGAAGAAAAGGTAGATGCTGTCGACGGACTGTTCGACCGAACCTCCCTCCACATGAACGACCCCATGTAGTTCACCGCCGGGCGTGCAGTGACTTTCATTTAAGCGTGTGTCGACTTTTGCGGCACCGATTCCGATTGATGATAAAATCTTTTTAAACATATGTGTATCCTCCTTTGACGTAACGTCGTCTTCGTGTAATAGTATGTACGGACAGGTGAAACGATATGTTTCAAAATTTATAAAAAAGGATTGAATCCATTGGAATATAAAGCGTTACAAGAACGTCTCGAAGACGTCATCCAATCAAATCATCTCGTGTCGGCGACCATCAGTCAACCCCGCCAAAAATCTAGCGATCTCCGACGGGTCAAATTGAAACCGGTTATGTTACGAAATGCGTATCATATCCAGTTCGAGTATCAATACGAACGAGTGATGAGCCATAAAAACCTGACACCAGACGAGGCAGTCGCGGAATTGAATGAGCTTCTCGAAACGTTCCGTCAAGGACAGTTTCAATTAAAAGAATCCGACCTTCAGTTCCAATTATCGAAAAAATTCAAAGTGACATTGAAAGAAAAGCAGACGGCTCAAAAAGAAGTCCAACTGAGTCATAATCGGGAAAAACAATACGTGCTCCCGCTCGACGAACCAGTTCCATTTCTAATCCGGCTCGGCATTCAGTCAGCGGACGGGAAAGTGAAGCGTCAAAAGTATGACAAGTTCAAACAAATTAACCGCTTCCTTGAATTCATTGAAGATTCACTTAAACATTTACCGACGGACCGCACTGTACGCATTCTCGATTTCGGTTCAGGTAAATCGTATTTGACGTTCGCGCTCTATCATTTCCTTCATGAGATGAAAGGGTATGACGTCCATATCACAGGGCTCGATTTGAAAAAAGAAGTCATCGAAGAGTGTGCATCGATCGCAAAAGATCTTGGATATGAGCGACTCGAGTTTTTAGTCGGGGACATCAATGAGTATGAAGGAGAAACGGCTGTTGACATGGTCGTGACCCTTCATGCATGTGACGTGGCGACCGATATGGCATTGGCCCGTGCCGTTCGCTGGGGAGCGAAAGTCATCTTGAGTGTACCGTGCTGTCAAAAGGAATTGAATCGTCAAATTCACGCGCCTAATTTGGATGTGATGCTCCAACATGGATTGATCAAAGAGCGTTTCGCTTCCCTGGCGACAGATTCGATTCGGGCTGAACTACTCGGTCTCGTCGGGTATGATGCCCAATTACTTGAATTTATCGATCTCGAGCATACGCCGAAGAACATCATGATTCGTGCCTATTTGACGAACCGTGTGGCGACTGCAGTGACAAAGGCGCGTTACCTCGCCTTCAAACAGATGTTAGGGGCAGACCCGTTCTTAGAACGCGAATTGAGCGATAGACTTGTCCTCGAGGTAGAACAAGACGTAAAATAAGAGAGTACAGACGAAATGTCGAAAGGGGAAACAACATGGATTTTCAATTATATTTTCAAGATGTAGTCGAACAAGCGCGTAACGAAGTCCGCGCTGCAGGATACACAGAGCTCACGACACCAGAAGAGGTGGACAGTGCGCTTAAAAAAGAAGGGAAGACACTCGTTCTCGTCAATTCGGTATGTGGGTGCGCAGGCGGGATTGCACGTCCAGCTGCTGCATACGTAAATAAGATGGAAGGCGTCAAGCCTGACCAATTCGTAACGGTATTTGCCGGTCAAGACCGTGAAGCGACAGACCGCGCACGTGAATATTTTGAAGGATATGCACCGTCTTCACCGTCGATTGCCCTCCTCGAGGATGGTAACATCGTGACGATGGTAGAACGTAGTGAAATCGAGTCGTCAACTGCGGAAGAACTTGTCGACCAGTTAAAAACACTGTTCGACATCTACTTCGCATAATTACGGATCAGCGCAAAGGCATTGCCTTTGCGCTTTTGTGAAAAGGGGCAGAGTATATGGAACCAGTCATCAAAATCATGACGGAGGCAGAATATATGATTGCCCTGTCACGCGGTGAAATCAATGAACCGTCGCTTCAATCGGAAGGGACGATTAAATGTTGTACACCGCAACAGATTGGAAAAGTCGTTAAAGAATCGTATCCAGGGAAGTCGGTTGTCCTTGTCTCGCTGCACGTCAACCGCCTTGGACAACTGTTACATTATGAGTTAGATGAGGACGGAGAACGCTATCCTCACGTGTATAGTGCCATCCCGATGTCTTCCGTCAAACAGGTTCAACCGTATGGATCTCGCGACAATGGAACGGTCACATATTTCGCCTTCGAGCGAATGTGACCTTCTTTTTTTGTATAATTTGCATGAATATACTTTACAAGTAATAATTATGTGTATATAGTGGTTGAAGACACAAGTCGGACAACTGATGTGTCATAGAACAGTTGAGCTACGTTCACACATATGTCATAATTTTGTTAAAGTTCTGATAATTATCATTCAACTACGAAAGGGAGATGAAGATGAAAAAAGGTTTTCTAGCATTATGTTTAGCAGGACTAGCCGCGTTCTCAGTCGCATGTGGGGCAGACGTGAACGAAGGAGGATCGACATCGACCGATGGTGAGGATGACAAAGTCATCGTCATGGGGACGAGTGCCGATTACTTCCCGTATGAATTCGTCGATACAGCGAATGGGGACGAAATCGTCGGATTCGATATCGACATCGCCAAAAAAGTGGCAGAGAACATGGGATATGAATTGAAAATTGAAGACATGGACTTCGGTAGCTTGCTTGGAGCTCTCAATGCAGGTCGTGTCGACTTCGTTATGGCGGGGATGACACCGACAGAAGAGCGAAAAGAGAATGCTGATTTCTCGGATATCTATTTCACAGCGGTAAACTTGATTTTATCGAAAGATGATTCGCTTCAATCACTTGATGATTTGAAAGGCAAAAAGATTGGCGTCCAGCTCGGTTCGATTCAAGAAGGAATCGCACAGGACCAAATCACAGATGCTGAAATCGTTTCGTTGAACAAGATTCCTGAGATCATTCAAGAAATCAAGACAGGACGTATCGATGCGATGGTCATCGAAGATACGGTCGCGAAGAAATATCTTGAGCAAGACAGTGAATTGACAACATTCGAAATCGTAGACGAAGAAGAAGCAGGTTCTGCTGCTGCCTTCCGTAAAGACGATGAACTACGCGATCAATTCAACGAAGAGTTGAAGAAGATGATCGACAGTGGAGAAATCGAAGAGTTAGCACAAAAATGGTTTGAAGAAGAGGCTGAACCAGCCGAATAATGAATCGTACGAGGCTGACTGAAGATGAATCGGTCAGCCTTTTTTTAGGAGGAACTTACTATGGACTTTAGCCGGATTTATGATTCAATCCCTTACATACTCGAGGGGATTCCAGTCATGTTCCAAGTGGTGATCGTCTCGGCATTGATCGGGATCTCACTTGGGATTGTTGTCGCTACATTGAAAATCGTCCCGAATCGTCTGATTAACTTCATCGGACATGCTTATACGGCCGTGTTCCGTGGGACGCCGCTCATCTTGCAACTCGCCATCATCCACTTCGGATTGCCGCAACTGACTGGATACATCACGACACCATACCAGTCAGCCGTCATTGCCTTCTCTCTTAACTCGGGGGCGTATATTTCGGAAATTATTCGCGCAGGTATTCAAGCGGTTGATAAAGGACAGTGGGAGGCCTCTGATGCTCTCGGTGTCCCATACGTCAAACAATTACGTTCCATCATCTTGCCACAGGCGTTCAAGAACATCTTACCTGCTCTTGTGAACGAGATGATCACGTTGACGAAAGAGTCTGCCCTCGTCTCGACGGTCGGGGTGCTCGATATCATGCGTCGCGCGCAAATCGTCGGTGGGCAGAAGGCGATCTACTTCGAACCGCTTCTCTTCGCCGGTGTGATATACTTTACGATAGTGATGATCTTGACGTATCTTGGACAACGTCTAGAAAAACGGTTAAGAAAGAGTGATGGAAGATGATCGAAGTAAAAGACCTACACAAACAATTTGGTGACTTAGAAGTATTGAAGGGAATCACGACGACAATCGAACGTGGTGAAGTGGTAGCTGTCATCGGACCGTCTGGATCTGGTAAATCGACATTCCTACGCTGTTTAAATATGCTTGAAATCCCGACAAGTGGAACGGTCAGTGTCGACGGGTTCGAACTCACGAAAAAAGGGGCGAACGTCGCAAAAGCACGTCAAAATATCGGAATGGTGTTCCAACAGTTCAATTTGTTCCCGCACATGAGTGTATTGGACAATTTGACGTACGCACCAATCAACGTGTTGAAAGTTAGTAAAACGGAAGCACTTGAGCGTGCAAAAAAATTACTCGAACGTGTCGGTCTTTCTGAAAAAATCGATGCCTATCCGAGCCAACTCTCTGGTGGACAAAAACAACGTGTCGCGATCGCGCGTGCCTTGGCGATGGAGCCGAACGTCATGTTATTTGATGAACCGACGTCAGCACTTGACCCGGAGATGGTCAATGAAGTACTTGACGTCATGAAAGGGTTAGCAGAGACAGGAATGACGATGGTCGTCGTCACACACGAAATGGGCTTTGCCCGTGAAGTGGCTGACCGTGTCCTCTTCCTCGATGAAGGAATCCTGATGGAAGAAGGCAAACCGGCTGACCTATTGTTAAATCCACAAACAGACCGGGCGAAACGTTTCTTAGAGAAAGTGTTGTAATCTGATTTCATAGAGGAAGGATGAATGCACATGAAGATCACGTATTACGGACATGCGACAGTTGGACTAGAGATTGATGGGGTACACGTCTTGATCGACCCGTTTTTAACGAGTAATCCCCATACAGACGTAGATCCGTCTACACTACGTCCGGACTATTTGTTACTCACACATGCTCATTTCGATCATATTGAAGATGTCGAATTGATCGCGAAGGCATCTGGCGCAACCATCGTGGCGACACATGAGCTCGCGACGTATTACGAGAAAAAAGGCTACTCTGTCCATGGGATGAATATCGGGGGAGGCCATGCCTTTCCATTCGGGCGTGTCACGATGACGCAAGCATTTCACAGTTCAAGCTTTGACATGGGAGACACTCCTGTCTACATGGGCATGCCGGCTGGATTCATGATCGAGACGAATGCGTTGACACTCTATCACGCGGGAGACACGAGTCTCTTCTCCGATATGAAAATGTATGGAGAACGTTTTGAAATCGATGTCGCCTTCCTTCCAATCGGAGATAACTTCACGATGGGACCGACAGATGCATTGGATGCGGCGCAGTGGCTACAAGCGAAACGTGTCGTCCCGATTCACTTTGATACGTTCCCGCCGATTAAACAAGATGCTCAGGCATTTTGTGACCAATTGCACCGTCGTGGCCTATTGATTGAACCGAATACGACAATCGAGATTTAAGTGTGGACGTGATACAAGCGACGAGAAAGTTCGTCGAAACGGTTCATGCAAATGATGAGACAGGTCACGATTTTGCGCATATCGAGCGAGTCGTTCGACTCGTGGAGCGCTTGATGGAACATGAACCAGTCAATCGTTCGGGACTTCTATTAGCCGCTTATTTACATGACGTGGAAGACCATAAGCTCGGCCGACAAAAAGGGCTCGTCAAACAACATTTGGCTACTCTCGATATCACAGAAGCGCAAATACATTTCGTGGAAGCATTGATTGATGAGGTTTCTTTTTCAAAAGGAATGACGCCGACGACCCGGGAAAGTGAAATCTTGCAAGATGCCGACCGTCTTGATGCGATCGGGGCGATCGGCATTGCGCGAACGTTCCAGTTTGCGGGTTCTCGCGGTACACCGCTCGATTTGTCAGCGGAAAGTGCGATTCAACATTTTCATGATAAATTGTTGAAGCTGTCGTCTAGTATGCATACCGCTAAAGCACAACAATTGGCGATGTCCCGTCATGCGTTCATGGAGCGGTTTTTAGAACAGTTTCACGAAGAGTGGGATGGAATCGATCAATAAAAGGACGACCGAGATAAATGTCTCGGTCGTCCTTTTGATTAGAATGGATGTTTGTTGAGCCAATGTCCACCGTCTAATGAGATGCAATCCCCGTTCAAATAACGCATCTCGTCGGATGCCATCCAGTATGCCAAGTCCGCGATTTCTTCAGGTGTCCCAAAACGTCCAAGTGGTACGTTACGGCGAATGCGCTCCACTTCCTTCACGTGGGATACGAGCTTTTCAGCACCTCCAGTCCGCTCAATCGGTCCAGGACTGATTGCATTGACGCGAGCTCCGAACTGATAGCCCCATTCAACGGCAAGTGTTCGTGTCAAATTCAGGACGCCAGCTTTCGCTGCTGCACTCGGCGCGACCCCTGGACCGGCTTGCCATGCGTATGATGCCACCATATTGATGATGGAGCCTCCGCGAATCTCGTCTGCTTCCCAATGTTTTCCGAGCACATGGGTACAGTTGAATGTTCCGTTCAAGACGATGTCGATGACGCTAGCCCATCCGTTCGGAGACAACTCGAGTGTCGGACAGACGAAATTACCGGCGGCGTTATTGACGAGTGCGTGGACCGGCCCATATGCGGATACGATGTCTGCGAGTGCTTGAGCGCATCCTTCATAATCACGAACGTCATGTTGAACGCTCATTGCCTGACCTGAGCTGATCGCATTCAATTCGTTCATCGCTTCTTGCAGCCGTTCCTCGTTTCGACCGCTAATGGCGACGTTCCATCCTTCCTGTTTAAATTTTAACGCCATCGCTTTCCCCATACCGGACGATCCCCCGGTAATCCAAATCGTTTTCATCCTAATTCCCCCTCAAAAATGAATGGTCGTTCATTTATAGTATTCGTCTTGTGATGTGAAAATCCTTCAATAAGATAGTGATTCATATTGAATCATTCCCTTGACTTGAAACGTATACATATGATGTAACAATTGATACTTAGAACCATGCCGTGAATCTAGAAAGGGAGACGATGTAAGATGAAGCGCATTGCTAGATGGACCGTATTCGTTATCGTCATTGTCGGAATACTTGCACTCATCAATCGGTCTGATTCATTAAAAGTGACTGAACCGGTCGAAAATACGATGTTCGTCCAAACAGAAACAAAAAATAACTCGGAATTAACAGTGGAAGACTTGAGAGAAATCCTCTTGAGATTTAAACAGGAGGTAGCTCCAAACATACAAGGTGAATTAGAACAAACATTGGCGGAGCGGATGTATGTAGCGTCGATTCAATTTGACAAATCTATCGATGTAGATCAACTCATATCGCGTGCAATCAATCAGGCTAAATTTGAACGGGCTTGGGTATCCTATGCAAAAGATACGTATGGCGTTGTCGTGACCGATGAAGAAGTGGATGAATGGATTGAAAAGGGACCAGATGCGACTGTGTTGCCGTCACAAAAACGCCTTGCAGAGGCGAAAGAAATCAGTGTGTACGAGCTCAATCATAACCTGTATCGTGATCAATATATCAAATGGGTCCTATGGGAAGAGTTGATTCCACTCATCACGGAACGATATGAAGAGACGACTGATCAGGTGCTCGACAACAATCGTCTCATTGAACTGTACGAGGGTGAAGTGAGGAGCACTCTATGAACTCCGGACATCAAATAGCCCGCCTCATATGAGCCGGGCTACTAGTTATTGGATGGTATTCAAGTACTTCAAACCGAGTTCTCGGTCGATCGTGTACATCGTACCGGCGACCTTCTCGCCCCAATACGGGTCTGACGCATAAAAGATGTTAATTCCTTTTTGTTTGTTACCAGGGTAATCTCCGCGTGCGTATGGACCTTTTACATATTTGGTCGCAAACAGCTCTGCAGCCGCCTTGACGCTCGCTTCGACGGTATCAAACGATGTGGCATTTCCGCTTGGATCGTCGTCTGTTGCATGGAAGCCGAATAGGTTCCGTTTTTCCCGAGCGATGTCGGACGTTCCAAATTGAGACTCATGACCGGCCACCGCGAGTAAGAACAATGCATTGATTCCGTAAGTCTCTTCTGCACGTTTGAAGGCAGCTCCCTCTCCAGAGAGAGGGGAGTCGATGCTCTTTAAATATTGATCAAACGCTTTGGCGGAATACGGAGATGTAGACCGTATGGAAGCGAACTGATACGGAGAATCGAATACGTCTTCGACACGTTCCGTATAATAACGGTCTTTGGAACGCTTCTCTGTCGGTCCGACGAGAAACGTGCCAGCGAGATTCGCGTTCGCCTCGACCGAGTGATAGACATCCCCATCTCGAATTTCATAATAGCCACGTCTTTTTACGACAGCTTCTGGGAACAATGCCATCTGATCGGGTTTGACATAGACGTCCGCTCCTGAAATACGTACTTTTAAATGGTTTTCACCTCGTTCGAGTAACTGGAGTCGAGTCCCACCGGCAACATATGATTGACGTTTTTGGAATGATGCATCTTTATATAAGTGAGTGATGGCATCACTTGGAGTGACGACGACTCCCGTACCGGTAAAGTCGAGGACCTCTCCGGATGGGGAAAAGAGCGTTCGGTTGTTTCCCGCTGCCATGTATCGTTTTGCCTCAGCTAGGCTTTCAAACGAACGGGTGACACGGTCACCGTTTGTCACCGTTTCGACGGTATAAGTATCTTCACGGGAAGATTGAATCCATAAAAAGGCTGCGATGGCGAGACTGAGTGTCGCAATCATCGACCAACCCTTAAGTCTTTTCTTTCGTTTCAATCGAATCACTTCCAAACTTTTGAATTGCCAAACGAGTTGATTTAGTCAACAATTTGATGGAGAAGGGGGAAATCCATATGAAAATTGGAACGCGGACGTTAAAGACCGCGGTCGCAGCAGGTATCGCGATGCTCATTTCCGAGACGATTCATCTTGATTATTTTGTATTCGCAGCCATCATTGCCATTTTGAGCATTCAAGAGACCCGAAAGAAATCGATTCGGGCATCATATGAGCGGGTCATAGCGAGTCTTCTCGCCATCGGGATGGGCGCGGCGATGTTCACATTACTTGGCTATTCGCCAGTGACGCTCACACTCTATTTTGTCATCTTCATTCCGCTCGTACAACAATTGAAACTGCAAGATGGGCTCATCACAAGTGTCGTCATCTTGACTCACCTTTATACGGAGGGACAATTTTCGCTTGAACTATTCGTCAATGAGCTGTTATTGATCGCGATAGGTGTAGGAGTCGGACTTGTCGTCAACATGTATATGCCGACGCTTGATCGTGAGATTGATCGGATCAAGGATAGCATTGACCGTTCGCTCGCTGTGCTCTTCTACGATGTGGCAGCATGTGTCGAGACCGGTGTCTATAACAACCATTCGATGATGCTCATCAAGACGCGAGACTATTTGAAAGAAGGCAAAGATTTAGCCCTTCGTCGTATGGGCAACTCAATCGGGAAGCGTAACGAAGATATGGACTATTTATACTTCAGGATGCGCGAGCGTCAATACGATATTCTCAAACGGGTTGCTGACAATGCTAGAGAGATCACAATGGTTGTGAATGAGGCGAAACCGGTCGCGACATTCTTACGACGTGTTGGGGACCATGTGAACGAACAAGCGGATGCCTCTGTTTTTTTGCAGGAGCTTGAAGAGATGATTGAACATTATCGAAAAAACGTACCTCTCCCCACGACACGTGAGGAATTTGAGGTACGCTCATCCTTGTTGAATATTCTGTCAGATGTAAAAAGTTACTTGATCTTAAAAGAGCGATACATTTTGCTCTTAAAAGAACATGGTCATACTCGAGAGAAACGTGCTGATCAAAAAGATTGAGACGATGACGACGACGCCGATTTGAATGATGCGTTGTCGTCTTTTCTGTTTTTTCTTCATGGTTTGCCTCCATATACGTGTTTGCCATCATTGTACAGAATGGAAAAGATTCGTGCAATCCAGGGGAGTTTGTTATAATAGTCGAGAAATGTTTGGATGGAGGGATGTTGTTTATGGTAAACGAGACACGCGTGCTCGACACATTTTTAGGATTGGTCGGCATTGATTCAGAAACGAAGGAAGAAGCGGTCATCTGTGAACACTTGAAAGGGGTATTCACTGAGCTTGGTTGCGACGTCTACGAGGACGATGCATCTACGAAGACGGCACACTCTGGTAACAACTTAATCATCACGTTGCCTGCAACAAAAGAAAATGTCGATCCGATTTACTTTACTTCACACATGGATACGGTAACCCCAGGTAAAGGAATCAAGACGAGTATCAAGGACGGATACGTTGTTACAGACGGAACGACGATTCTCGGAGCGGATGATAAGACAGGACTCACGGCGATGATCGAACTCGTGCGTGTGTTGAAAGAAAAACAAATTCCACACGGTCAAATCCAGTTCGTCATCACGGTCGGGGAAGAATCGGGTCTCGTCGGTGCGAAGGTATTGGACTTATCGAAAATCGATGCGAAGTTCGGTTTTGCCCTTGATTCGGATGGGCCGGTTGGAGACATCATCGTCGCAGCACCGACTCAAGCGAAAGTAAACGCCAAAATTTACGGGAAGACGGCCCATGCGGGTGTCGCACCGGAAAAAGGAATCTCGGCGATTCAAATCGCAGCGAAAGCGATCGCGAAGATGCCACTCGGTCGTATCGATGAAGAAACGACTGCGAACATCGGACGCTTCGAAGGGGGCCGCGCGACAAACATCGTGTGTGACTATGTCGAAGTTCTTGCTGAGGCCCGCTCGCTCATCCATGAGAAGATGGAGAAGCAGGCGGAAACGATGAAACAAGCATATATCGAAGTGGCGGAGTCATTTGGTGGTCGTGCCGAAGTCGAGATCGACATCATGTATCCTGGATTCAAGTTTGAAGAAGGGGATGAAGTTGTTGAAGTGGCGAAACGCGCAGCTCAGACAATCGGACGCCCAACTCGAATTCTTCATTCTGGAGGCGGATCAGACGCCAACGTCATCGCCGGCGGTGGAATCCCGACCGTCAACTTGGCAGTCGGTTATGAAGAGATTCATACGACGAACGAACGGATGCCACTTGAAGAGTTGTATAAACTTGTCGAGTATGTCGTCACAATCGTCGAAGAAGTCGCATCCACAGAGAAATAAAAAAGAGCCGACCATTCGTCGGCTCTTCGTATGTGTTCGTACTCGTTATGCTGCGAACTCCAGTGACTCTAAAATCAATTCGTCTGTACAATGAAGTTCCATCGCTATGTCTTGAATTCGGATAGAGGTGCCCTGTTCCTGTTGGTGCAAGCGATTCATCAAAGCTGCGCGTTCTCGAATCGTCTCATAGATTGATTCGGGTTGTTCCGCTTTGGTCATCACAAATCACATCCTTTTCAGCGATTACGTCAAGTATAGCATGAAACGACTTGAAGAAAGGACTAAAATATTTATGAAGTTACAGTTTTTAGGAACCGGGTCGGGAATGCCTTCGAAACAGCGAAATGTCTCAGGACTCGCTCTTGAGCTTCCGAAGGTTACTTGGTTGATCGACTGTGGTGAAGGCACACAACATCAAATGCTTTATACAAAGCTCAAGCCGAGAAAAGTGTCGGCGGTATGGGTGACACACCTTCACGGTGACCACGTGTTTGGCCTTCCTGGATTCTTATCGACCCGCTCTGCCCTAGATGGGACTGCCCCATTGACCGTGTACGGACCGAAAGGATTGAAGAAATGGTTAGAGTCCACATTACGTGTCACAGGATCGCATCTTGGATATGAATTGACCGTCATCGAGTACTCGGATGGCGACACATTTGAACAAGACGACCATCTCGTTACTGTGCGAAAATTAGAGCACCGGTTCCCGTCATATGGATTTCGAATCAAGGGTCCAGAAAAAGCGGGGATGCTACGTGTCGATAAAGTAAAAGAACTTGGCATTCCGAGTGGACCGATTTATAAAACAATAAAAGAAGAAGAACAATTTGAATATGAAGGAAAATGGTACAGCTCTAAAGAATACGTCACTGAACCGACTCCGGGCAAAGTAGTTGCGATCCTTGGAGATACGACCCCATGTGAGAATGCGCGCTATTTAGCAGAAAATGCGGATCTTCTCGTTCATGAGGCGACATTCATGGAAAGTGAACAACCGCTCGCTCGAAAATATGGTCACTCGACGACACGTGAAGCGACTACGCTAGCGAAGACATCTGCAGTCGGTCAATTGATTGTCACGCATATTTCTGCTCGTTATGTCGGACGAGAGGAAGAATTTGAACAAGAGGTCGTTTCGGATTTTCCATCGAGTCTTGTGGCGAACGACTTTCTAGAATATACAGTGGGGGATTGATGTGACCATTCAACTCTATGTATGGGCCGCGTTTTTAGCAATCAGCGTTCTGTTAGGGATTCGATTGAATCAATTAAAAGAGCCGGAAGCCAACTTCTTTCCAAAGTTCTTATTCTATTCGTTACTCGGAATTGTGTCATTTCCCATTGGCGGGTTCCACATTCCGATTGGCTTTCTGTTGTCTTTTTTATTCTTTCCGAAACAGAATAGTCGGTATAAATGGTATGGGGCGCTGTTAGGATTCTTTTTCTTTCTCGTCTTACTTTTCGTCCCATTGTTTGACCAGTCGGGATTCCGGGCTGAATCCCAGCAGATCGGTGCAGTTTCCGTCACAGACGAATCGTTTGATGACATGACAGAAAAACTGTTACAACGCATCAATAGCGATTCAATCAAACTAGATCGAGGAAAACTGCAAATTGATCGGGATGGAAACGTTCAAACCATCGAATATTTACTCATGGTTGAGCGAGCCGAATCGTTTCAACAGATTCGCGTGACGTATGCGGATGGACAATTATCCTACGAACAGGTCGATGAACTTCGAAAGGAGTCCGGTCGTGCATTCTTTGAAAAACTAGTAGAGTTTGACCATATGCTCTCTACTTTACAAGATTCCTCATGGGAAGAATACACGGACGTCGTGTCTGCACCCATCTTACAACTTTCGTACGATGGGTTGTATGATATGTACACGTTTGAGAATGAATCGATGCTTATGATCAACCGAGATCACGAGCTCGTCAAGTTTTGGCTACAGCGTGAACCGGTTCTCGCCAACAGTATCCAACTCGTCGGTCTGACACAAGAAGGACGAAGTTCGGGGGAACGGTTTGCGATCCTATATAACTATTCGATACATCAACGAGAGGATTTGACAGAATGATCAAACCGTATTTGAGTATTTCTCTACTAGCAACCGGCCTCCTTGTCGGATGTGGCGGAGAAAAAGCACAACAAGAGGCATGCGATGTTAGCCCGACCATTTCTGTATACAATGCCGCGACGGAGGAAACCCTCTATCAAGAAAAGAGTGTCTGTCTTGAAGAGGACGCGACCGTGCTCGATGCATTGAAAGCGACGGGGCTAGACCTCGAAGTGACAGGAAACGGTGACATGTCTTACGTGACGGCCATCGAAGGCATCGAAGAAAAATCAGAAGGACAATCGTCAGGATGGGTATTTGCTTTTAACGGCGCACCGGGAGATGAAGGTGCCGGTGCCAAAGAAGTAGAATCGACGGATGTCATTCAATGGCGGTTCGAAGAAGATGCAGTGGCTTTCTTCGAATGAGGCAGATTGGGAGCGTAGACATCCTGTCACGCTCCTTTTCTATCTCCTCAGTCATCTGTACGTATTGATGAATGTCGGCAATGTTACCTTTTTTGTGATTGGAATCCTGATCCTACTTATTGTTGAACGCCGTTTCCCTTGGCCGATGCTCTCTATACTCATTGCGTTTGGTCTGATTTCAATCATGCCCATCCTGATTGGTTGGGAAATTTCTTATGCATACATATGGCGTCAGCTATTGAAATTGGCCGCCTTTTTACTCGGAATGTTATGGATCGCGCGCATCGTTCGTCTCGAACGGTTGCTCCCGCTCGTATCGAACTTTCCACGATCGTCTTCACTCTTATACGGTGCATGGGCACTCATCCCGTCAATGGAGCAGGCGGTACGCCAAGCGGTCAGGAGTCATCCAAAAGCATCTTGGCAAGAGGGTGTACAAATCGGGATTGAAAGCCAGCAAACTGAGCCGAAGTTTGCCGTAGAACCGATACGGCGCTTTCGCCTGGAAGATTTGTGGCAAATCGTCCTCATTGGAGTCATGGGTTGGGCCACACTCCATCTGTTCGTTGGCTTTTGGCTGATCTATCCATATCTCACGAAAGGAGGGATGCGTGATGCAATGGTTATCTACCGTTGACGGCTCGTTTGAGCTGTATGTCAAACGTCACAGTCCACTTGTAATCGAGATGACACAATCGTTCTCTGGGAAAGTCGGACACTTACTTTCGAGCGTCGATCCTTTTCGAGGCGCGGAACTCGCCACCCTTTTACAAATCGATGCGCTTTATCCGAAGCGGTTCGATGCCTGTTCGAGCGGCGAACAACAGATTGTTCGAGTCGCCTATGCGCTGTTAAATCGACCAGACTCCATCGTCCTGATTGAACCGTTTCGCCATCTTGATCAATTTCGAAGAGAGCACTTGGAGATGTTGCTCCGTCGAATAGCTGGAATCGGGGTGCGAATCGGTTATACCGAGCGAGCGAAAGAACCTTCGGGCGAAGTGACATTCACATTCATCGAATCAAAGACGACTCCTTCCATCGATGCAACCGACGTATCCTATCGACATCCTCTGCAAGCGACGTATGCGATTGACCACGTGACGGTTCAGATGAAAGAACCCGGCCTCACGGTTTGCGTTGGGACGAACGGGAGTGGAAAGTCAACCTTACTCGAACTATTCGCCAAAAGTAGGCGTCCGCTTCAGGGGCGAGTGAAGAGAGGGGAGCGGGCAGTCTATCTTCCGGCTAACCCTGATGTTGGCCCGTTCCCACAAGAAGAGAAGCGACGGGTCGCCCAACTTCAATCCGTCCTCCACAATCCGTCAAGTGTCCTTCTACTCGACGAACCGACTGTAGATTTGACGAGAGGTGAGCGGGATGCATTCCTTGAAGCGCTTCAACAAAAGGCAAAGTCGGCCCGTGTCGTCTGTGCTACACATGACATGGAACTCATACAGGTTGCGACGGATGTGATTTATCTAGCGAGCGGTCAAGTCGTCTTTCACGGAGAACGTTCACTCTTTCAAGAACGGAGTACGCTATGGTCACATACGTCTTAGCTTTCTCGACTGCCATGTTCGTCTTGTACCGGTTTGAAAAATCGACTGCACCCATCCAACCGTTCGTTCAATTGTTAGCACTTGCCGTCATGGGGCGGTGGCTCTTCATGACGATTCCGAATGTTCAACCGACGACGGCCATCTTAATGTTGACGGCTTTACTAGTCAGCTTGAACGGGGCAGCCGTTCTCGCCCTCTTTGTGCCGATTTTATCAGGACTGTTGCTCGGAATAGGTCCTTTCGTTTTCTATCAGTTTTTAGGGTGGCTACTCGTCGTAGTACTCGTACGTCTTTTTCGGCCGATTTTATTAAAATCGACGGTCCTCTTGTCACTTTTCGGACTGATATCGGGCTTTTTATATGGATGGATGACAAACTTGGCGTTCATTGAGGTGATTGGTACGGATGTCGTGAAGTTATTTTTACTCAGCTTCCCATTTGACCTTGCCCACGGTATCTCAAATGTCTTCTTTTTAATCATGATTCGTCCCTTGTTCGAGCGCATATTCCTTCGTCAACTCGGGTAAATATACAATAGTCAAATCATATTGAGTGAGGTGAACGACGGATGGGTGCATATATCAATCTCACAGAAGTCGGTATGTTTCTACTCGTAGGATTATTGTTTATCGTGCTAAACCTGATTCTATTGGCAAAACGTTACACGAGAGCCCGTTTCGCGATGCTGAGCATCCTCGCGGCGAGCGTATGGCCAGCACTCATGATCGTTCTTTCAGTAGAACAACTGAGTATCATGGACCAACTCACGTCGGGAGGGTTGACGCTCGGTGCCGTGATCGCGTGGGGAGCCGTAATCGCTACAGCACTCATGACGATGATTCCGGCAGGTGTATTTTTATATCGGCTTGTGAACGTATCTCGCTTACATTCTGAACCATAAAAGGAGCGACCCTGAGGGCGCTCCTTTTTCATGTGGTTGATTCAGCACTCGTACCGTCTGAGGGTTTTTGAACGCGCCGAAGCACTTCAAGACTGAGCGCTCGAGGCATCAATTTGGCGACCCCTACCATCAATTGATTGGAAAGACCAGGGATAATCACGCGTTTATTGTTCATGACCCCTTTATAACCGAAGAAGGCGACAAGATGAGATGGCATTTTTGAGAAAGATAATTCGCTACCCGCACGGTTGAAGAAGTTCGTATCGGTCGGTCCTGGGCACAATACGCTAACATGTACACCACTCCCTTTCACTTCGGCATGCAACGCCTCCGTAAGAGACAGTACATACGCCTTTGTCGCATAATAGACGGCCATAAATGGACCGGGTTGGAATGCGGCGACGGAGGCGACGTTTAAGACATAACCATGGTCACGCTCAAGCATGTCAGGCAAATAGGCCTTCGTCAGCTCGGTCAACGTATTGACGTTCAATCGCACTTCGTCCGCCTCCGTCTCGGCGTCGAGGTCGGCAAACGCGCCGGACGTACCGAATCCGGCATTATTGATTAAAAAGTCAACCGTCAGTCCTGCTTCAGCAATCAACTTCGTCAATCGGGTTGCGGCATCGTGTTTGGCTAAATCGATAGCGAAGACATGGACGTTGATGCGGTATCTGGTCTCGAGCACTTTTTTCAGCTCGTAAAGTCGCGGTTCGTTCCGAGATACTAAAATACAGTCATACCCATCACGAGCAGCGAGTACCGCTAAGTCTAAACCGATTCCCATCGAGGCACCGGTGATTAAAGCTGTCTTTGACAACATGATCCACTCCTTTAATGAAAAGTCATACATTGTTACTGAATTCTTCACGAGTTGTTAAAATCCTGCTCCGTTCGCACATTGAATCCTATGCTAAAGTATAGCAAGAAAATGTGATTAGACTCACAAAGTAGGGAGAAGAACAGACATGATGATTCAGCTCGTCACTACGGCGCAAAGCGTCGATCAGGCAGAAGCGTTAATCAAAGCCGGTGCAGACCGCCTGTATATCGGGAATTCTAGGTTCGGTTTGCGACAAAAAGGAGATTGGACGATTGATGCTGTGAGGGAAGTCACACAACTTGCCCATCGACATGGAAAAGATGTGACTGTGGCCGTCAACAACCTGATGCACAATGACCACATCGAAGAATTATCCGGATATGTACAGACATTAAAAGCGATTGGCGTCGACGACGTGACCGCCGGGGATCCAGGTGCCATTCGTTTGATCCGGCAAGCGAAGATTCCGTATTGGTATGATGCCCAGACACTTGTCACGTCTGCTAAACAGATTCAGTTTTGGGGGAAGCGGGAAGCAATCGGGGCAGTTGTCGCACGTGAAGTGACGCTCGAGGAACTTGCTCTCATCCAACAACAAATAGGGCTGCCTGTCGAAGTACAAGTGTACGGACCGACATGTATCCATCATTCGAAACGACCACTCGTAACGAACTACTTCAATGAACTCGGTCGTCCTTCTGAAGAGGCGAAACAGCGAGAGTTTTATATGAGTGAACCGGCTGATGCATCGAGCCGGTACCCGATTTATGAAGACGAGAACGGGACGCATATTTTCTCTGAAGATTTGACGCTCATGGGCCAGCTGCCGACGTTAGTCAAACACGGACTTCATACGTGGAAACTCGATGGATGGCATGCCGGCGACCAGTTTGTCGAAATCGTTAAATTGTTTACGTTCGCCCGTGCGAACCTATTGAACGGTCGATTTGACCGTGTTGAGATGGAAGCCCGTCTCAACGACCTGCAACCAGAAGGATTCCGTCTCGGAACGGGACTATTGTTACGCAAGCCAGAAGAGATTAAGTGAGGGATCAAGATGAAACGACGTCCAGAATTATTAGCGCCAGCAGGGAATTTAGAAAAATTGAAGATGGCGATTCATTACGGGGCCGATGCGGTCTATATCGGTGGTCAGCAGTTTGGTTTGCGTTCACGTGCCGGTAACTTTAGCTTTGACGAAATGCGAGAAGGTGTGGCGTTCGCCCATGGTCGCGGTGCGAAAGTATATGTCGCTGCCAACATGGTGACGCATGAAGGAGATATCGAAGGAGCGGGTGACTTTTTCCGAACGCTTCGAGACATCGGGATTGATGCGGTCATCGTCTCGGATCCAGCGATGATTGAGACATGTCTATCTGAAGCGGAAGGATTGCCGGTCCACCTATCGACGCAGGCTTCTGCCACGAATTATGAGACGCTTCGTTTTTGGAAAGAAGAGGGACTCGAACGAGTTGTGTTGGCTCGGGAAGTTTCGATGGATGAAATCGTCAAAATGAAACAGGAAGTCGACGTCGAGATTGAGACGTTCGTCCATGGGGCGATGTGTATCTCCTATTCAGGAAGATGTACGCTCTCGAACCATATGACATTGCGGGATGCCAACCGTGGAGGATGTGCCCAGTCATGCCGTTGGAAATATGGATTTTTTGAAGAAGGTGAATTGTTGACGAAAGACATGGAGGCACGAGATGAAGAGCCGTTCTCGATGAGTTCCGTTGATTTGTCGATGGTCCGTCATATTCCTGACTTTGTGGAGGCTGGAGTCGACAGTTTGAAAGTTGAAGGGAGAATGAAATCGATTCATTACGTCGCGACGGTATGTAACGTCTATCGTCAAGTGATTGACGCATACTGTGAAGATCCTGAGAACTTTGTGTTCGATCCGGCTTGGGAAGAAGAGATTTGGAAGGCGGCCCAACGTGAACTCGCAAGTGGATTCTATTATGGAATTCCGACCGAAAAAGAGCAATTGTTCGGGAAACCGCGTTCGATTCCGCAATTTGCGTTTGCCGCTCGTGTCATCGCATACGACCCTGTGACGGGTATGGCAACGCTCGAGCAACGTAATCACTTCTCAATCGGGGAAGAAGTAGAATTTTTCGGACCCGGATTTGTTCGTTTTTCACAAGTCATCGAGACAATTGAGGATGTCGACGGTCAGCCGATTGAATCCGCCAACCAAGCGATGATGACGATTCGAGTAAAAGTAGATCAACCGGTCGCAACTGATTACATTATGCGCAAGCGAAAAGGTGTTCCGGCACGTACTCTCATTTGACACATCGACCGAGCCAACATAGTCGCCCGATCCGTTCAATCCTGCTACCCTAAGAGATAGAGACGGAGGGATGGAAGAATGAACCAAAATACGGAGCAATTGCGGACTGAGCCCATCGGCAGACTCCTCTTCAAGTTATCGCTACCCGCGATGATTGGGATGCTCGTGACGGCGCTCTACAATATTATTGATACGATTTTTGTCGCCCGTGGTATTGGTGCGTCAGCTGTCGCTGCCATCGGGATCGCGTTCCCGATTCAAATGATATTAATGGCTGTGTCTAGCGCAGTCGGACTAGGCGGGGCGTCGATCAGCTCGAGAAAGCTCGGACGAGGAGATGATGCCGGCGCGGCTGTTACGTTTTTAAATGTACTCGTACTCGTCGGTCTGTTTGCAGCTCTTGCAGTCAGTTCTGCCTTCTTTATGCTAGATGAGATTTTGAAGGTTTTTGGTGCCACGTCGGAGATTATGGAGCTCAGTCGACAATACTTATCGGTTGTGTTGATCAGTTCACCATTCTTCATGTTCACGCTTGCTTCGAGCGCGATGGTTCGTGCTGAAGGTCAGGCACCCTATCAAATGAAGGTCATGCTGACGACCGTCCTCGTCAATCTCGTGACAACCCCACTCTTCATTTTCACATTTGATTGGGGGATGTACGGGGCTGCTACGTCGACGGCACTTGCCCAAGTCATCGGTTCGATATTGATGCTTCGTTTCTTCTTCGCCCGAAAACCAAAAACGGAACTGCGCTTCAAATGGCGACAGTTCCGGATTCGATTTGATGAAATCAAAGAGATTATGGCAATCGGTTCATCATCGTTCATCATGATGGTGTCTCAATCGATTTTATTCGTCGGCGTCAACGTGATGCTTGGGACATACGGAGGAACGGAAGAGTTAGCCATTTTCGCTATTATCAATAAGTTCATGGCGCTCGTCGGCATGCCAATCATGGGCATCGTCCAAGGGATGCAACCGATTGTCGGATATAACTATGGGGCAGAACGGTTCGACCGTATGCGTGAGACTATCTGGACAGCGATGCGTGCCGGAATCGCGATTGCTGTGGTCATCTGGCTCGTGTTGCAACTATTCCCGCACACGCTTATGGGATGGTTCTCGACGGATGAGGCACTTATTGCCGGGGGAGTGACGGCGATTCACATCCTGTTCGCGGTCTCCTTCTTACCGAGCGTGCAGATGCTCGTCAACGGAATCTATCAGTCGCTCGGAAAGGCGCGAGTCGCCATGTTCCTATCGCTTTCCCGTCAGACGCTCTATACGATTCCGCTCGTCTTTATCCTACCATCGTTTCTTGGGGTGTTCGGCGTCTGGCTCGCATTCCCGATTGCGGATGCGATGACGTTTTTGACGGCGATCGCTTTGGCGTTTTGGGACCGTAAGCTGTTGTTCCGTCCCTCAGAGGAGGACACGGAAGAACATCAGGTTGATCCGAAAGCGACAAACTTATAATCAAACGTCCGCTCGTGTCGAGCGGGCGTCTTCTTTTAGGAACAAGTAAATCCCGCCGAGAAGGACAATGGCCCCGACCCATTGGAACGGTCCAAGTCGCTCTCCGAAAAAGGCGTAACCGAATAGCATTCCCCACAGCGCTTCACCGAGAATCGTGATGCTGACGACGGTCGCACTGACCCGAGCGAGCGCAAAATTGAACAGATTGTGCCCGAGAATCGTCGGGAAGAAGGCGAGGGCGAGGAAATACCACCAGTTGATTGATTCGAAAGCAGTGAATGTAGTGCCGCGGACGAGTAACATGAAACAGAGAACGATTGTCGCGACAAAATAGACACTAAACGAATAGGTGTTTGTATTCATCGATGTTCGAACGTGTTGTCCGACGAGCCAATACCCGGCGATGAGGAGAGCGGCGACCAAGGCGAGTACATCACCGAATAACGCTTCTCGTCCAAGCTGAATATCTCCGGCTGCGACAAGCATCCCACCGATGACGGCGATGAGCGCGAAGGCTAATCCTTTACGGGTAGGACTCTTCTTAAAGATCACTGCATTCCCAATCAACACAAAAATCGGACTGGATGTGACAAAAAGTGTGGAACTAGCGACCGTTGTATAATCGAGTGATAAAAACCAAAGCCAAAAGTGAAACGCGAGAAGCGTCCCGCTAAGGAGTAAGGCATAGCGCGTCATGAGACGCGTTGTGATGAGTGCTTTGAAGTCGACGAACGGCAACAACATCAGACACGTGAATAGCATGCGGTAAAATGCGGCCGTCTCGGCAGGTGCCGACGTCCATTTGACGAATAGGACGCTCGTTGATAAGAAAAAAACAGCAGCGAACAAGATGAGATAAGACATAGCGACACTCCTTCACAGTTGTACTTCTCTGTTAATCATATCGGAAAACAGTCACGAGGCAAGACAAGATTCAGAAATAGCAAACAAATGCTCCCCTCTCGATGTGTCCATCTTCGACTTGATATAGTAAAATACATAGTAGAAGCTAGCTAATCATGTACGTCTTGCCATTATGTAGGAGGCAAAGTAAGGAGTTTTTATGAGACTAATCATTGCGGAAAAGCCATCACAAGCTCAAAAACTGGCTGCTCCCTATCCATCTAAAAAGCGAAAAGACGAGATTGAAATCTCACCATGTTCCCGTTTTCCTGAAGGGGCGATTGTCGTTTGGGCGGTCGGTCACCTTTGTGAACTTCAAGAACCGTCGCACTATCGTCCGGAATGGAAGTCATGGAAGTACGAGGCACTTCCAATCGTCCCGGAGCGATTTGATTATCGTATTTCAAAAGGGAAATCGAAACCGTTCTATGCCATTAAAAAATGGCTCCATGACCGCTCGATTACCGATGTCATCATTGCTTCAGATGCCGAGCGGGAAGGGGAGGCGATTGTTCGCCTGATTCTAAGACTAGCCGGAAATAAAAAACCGTTAGCGCGATTATGGATTTCGAGTTTGACGGAACAAGCGGTCGACCGTGGGTTCTCGCAACTGTTACCGGGTGAGCAAACGGTCCCATATTATCATGAGGCGATGAGTCGCGCCTGTGCCGACTGGCTCGTCGGAATGAACGCTTCTCGCGCATACACGACCTTGTTGAAGACGATTGGAATTGAGGATGTGTTCTCTCTTGGTCGTGTGCAAACTCCGACACTTGCCTTGATTGTCAATCGCGAACGAGAAATCAAACAGTTCGTACCAGAACCGTACTTTGAAGTCGAGGCGACACTTGCAAAAGGCCGAGGCACATTTAAAGCGAAGTATACATTTGGAAAGACGACAAAGCTCAAAACTCGGGAGGAAGCAGACGCGATTGTGAAACGAGCTTCCGGTACCGTCACGGTCAAGATGATTGACAAAGAAGAAAAAATTGAGCAACCTCCATTTTGGTTCAGTTTGTCTGGGCTTCAGGCAGAAGCGGGGAAGCGATTCGGTTTCGGGGCGAAAAAAACACTCGATATCGCGCAAAAGCTATATACGAAAGGGTGGATCAGCTACCCGCGGACGGATTCTGGCTTTGTCACTCCAGATGAGGCGACGCTGTTTCCTCAAACGAAGGCGAGATTACTAAAGTCATCCGCATATGCGGGTCTACGCGACGTTCTAACCGAGGACCCGTCGAAAAATCGACGCTATGTCAATGCCAAGAAAGTCAGTGACCACTATGCGATCATTCCGACGGAGGCGTGTGGTGACGTCACTCGACTCGGCGGAGATGAGGCAAAGCTGTACGATTTGATCAACCGACGTTTTCTCGCGGCATTTGCACCTGCAGCGAAGCTCGAGAAGACGACAGTTGACTTGATTGACGGAAAAGACCTGTATCGGGCAAAAGGAACCGTCGTTGTGAGTCCCGGTTATCGAGAAGTCGTTGAGATGAAATCAAAAGACGTCGAACTTCCTGCCTTGACGGTCGGTGAAGAATTAAAAGAGAAGAAAGTCGAAGTGTTATCTAAACAGACGGAACCGCCGAAACGGTACACGGAAGGGTCGCTCATTATGGCGATGAAAGTCGCCGGGAAACAGCTCGACGACGAAGAATTGATTCACATCATGAAAGAGGTGGAGGGCCTCGGAACCGAGGCGACTCGTGCCAACATCATTGATGGATTGAAAAAGCGCGGATACGTACAGCTGCAGAAAAAGGAACTCGTTCCGACCGATAAAGGTCGTCTCTTAATCGATGTGCTCGGAGACAGCATTTTAGCTTCGCCCGTCATGACGGCGAAATGGGAGAAGCGACTCCATGAAATCGGACAAGCATCTGCTTCTGCCGCTGAATTTATTGAACAGGCGAAAAAAATGTCGATTCATCTAGTCGAGGAAGCAAAATCGCGGGTCGAGGCAGCGAATCCAGAAGGCTACACGATTGAGGCGAAGCGTTATGGAAAGAAAGGAACCGCTCGACCGAAGGCATCATTTGGTGTCTGTCCGAATTGTGGAAAGGGTCTCGTCGAACATCCGAAGTTTATCGGCTGTAGCGGCTATCGTGAAGGATGTCGCTTCACCGTCTCCAAGCAGGTGCTCGGTGTCGGACTCGTCAAAGACGAACTCAAGCAAATGATCAATGGAGGACAATCAAACGTTCATACATTCAAAAAAGGTGAGAAGACGTTCAATGCTTCTTTATATCTTGAAAAAGGTACACTCCGATTTGAATTCAAATAAAAAAGGGTCGCGCATTAGAGCGGCCCTTCTGTCTTGTCAGTCTTTTCCTGTTTTTGATCGTTTTCGATGCGACGATTGATTTCGTCATAATCGAGGACGATGTCGTCTTTATTATCTTTATAAGCGTACCCTTTTTGGATGACGACGATGGACGCAATCAGGACGAGTAAAATAATTAAGCCGCAGAAGGCAAATATCCAGGCCATAGAAATCCCTCACTTTCTCTCTTCAGTATGCCAAATAGTGAGTCGCCTCTTCAACTGGAATGAACAGACGGTTATTCATAGTGCCACTGAAAAGATATGGTACAATACATTATAGAACATTATGCAGAGAAGGAAGGGATAGTCATGGCGATTTTAATTGTGGACGATGAACCGGTCAATACGCTTGTACTTGAGCAACTGCTTCATAAGCACGACTATAAGACGATATCGGTCTCGAGCGGGGAAGAAGCGCTCGACTTATTGATGGCACCACAAGCCGCATCGCTTTATGATCTCGTCCTACTGGATGTCGAGATGCCTGGGATTTCCGGGATCGAGACATGCAATCGAATTCGTCAGATGGCAGATTACGAAGAGATGCCAATCATCATGGTTTCGGGTCGTACAGATGAAAAGCAGATTGCGGAAGGACTCGATGCAGGGGCGTCAGACTATACGACAAAACCGATTAAAGTGACGGAACTCTTGGCGCGAATTCGATCTGCACTACGCTATAAGGCTGCAGTCGACGAACGAAAAATTTATGAGGCTCGTCTTCAATATGATTTGGATCTTGCTCAAAAGATTCAACAGAGCGCGCTCACGCCACCGATCAGTAATGAGGAAATTGATGTACGCGCTTTATACTTACCATCCAAAAAATTAGCAGGAGACATGTATGCGTGGTTCCAAGTCGCACCAGACCGATACGGGGTCATTATCTTTGACGTCATGGGACATGGGGTCTCATCGGCGCTCATCACGATGGGAATTCGTTCAATTCTTCCGGGTCTTGTCGGTAACGTACAATATCCCGTCGATGTGATGACAGAATTGAACCGTCAAATGACGTTCTTGTTTTCGGGTGATGATATGCATAGCTACTTTACAGCAGTCTACTGTTACATCGATACGACGAAACGTCGAATCGAGTATGTGAATGCGGGTCATCCGCCTGTCATTGTGACGTCAGAAGAAGGCAATTGCCGACTCGAGACGACTGGGGTACCGGTCGGCATGTTCGAGGAACCGAACTATGAGTCAAAAGAGATTGATATCACGCCTAATATGACGCTTCATATGTATACGGATGGACTCATGGAATGCTATAGCAAAGATATCGATGACGGCATCCGATGGCTTGAGAAAGACGTTGCCACACATGGTCTCGACTTTAGTCGACACATTGCAGAACAACTCGTGCCGAAGATTGAGATCGAAGACGACCTATGTCTCGTCACGGTTAAAATTACATGAAGAGAGCCTGGCGCATATAGCGTCAGGCTCTTGCTCGTTAGAAATATCGTTTTCGCCACAGAATATAAAAAGCGAGACCGGAAAATCCAATCATCATCGCAATCGCCATAATGAATCCGAACGATTGCCCTTCCCAAGGGACTTGGACGTTCATTCCGAATATCCCGGATATCATCGTTGGAATACTAAGGACGATGGTAATCGACGCCAAAAATTTCATGACGAAGTTGACGTTGTTCGAGATGATCGATCCAAACGCTTCCATCTTGATGCTGATGATGTCGTTGTAAATCGATGCCATTTCCATCGCTTGACGGTGTTCGACAAAAACGTCCTCTAGCAGTTCCTCGTCCTCTTCGTGTTTCTCCAAACTTGGTGTCTTAACGATTCGGTCTAAAACACTATCGTTCGCTTTTAACGAGGTCATGAAGTAGACAAGCGATTTTTGAAGATTCATCAATTGGAAAATTTCTTGGTTTCGCATCGAGCGTTGCAACTCTTGCTCAAGTTCGTCCATTCTGCGGTCGATTTGACGCAAGAAGCGCAAATACGTCATACTCACCCGATGTAAAATCTGAAAGACGAAACGGCTTCTGTAGTTCGTCCGGAACAGTCTTGCCTTTCCATTTGCGAACAAATTCAACACGTCGAGTTCTCGCGAGCAGACGGTGATGAAATGTCGTCCGGTCACGATGATACCGAGTGGGATGGTATTATAGGCGCGACCGGTATCGTCTTCTTCCACATAAGGGACGTCGATGATCATGAGTAGCCCTTCATCATCTTTTTCAAAACGTGGTTTTTCTTCAATATCAAGTGGATCGTATACAAAGTCTTCTGGAATGCCGGACGCCTCGATGACTTGATCGGCCTCATCTTTTGTCGGATTCACGAGTTGAATCCAGCTTCCTTTATCAAAGTCTTCGATTTCATCCACATGGCCTGATGCGTCAGTACGGTAAATCGTCAGCATGCATCTTCCTCCTACCTTAACTCAATCTTATTATAGGTAGCCAAAATGAAGAGTGCAATCCAAAGCAGGAGTTTTTTTGTTTTCTCTCGAAAACGTGTTACAGTGTAGGGGAACGATTCGATGATCGTTTATAGAGGAGGGGTTACATTGACAAGAATGCCCGAAGACGCTCTGTTCAGTGAAGAAAAGTTAGCGGAGCTCCACCAAATCGCAAATGGAAATATGGATTTTTTAAATAAAATTGCAACCACATACATTCAACAATTTGAGGCGAAATACCCTGAGCTAGAGGCTGCAGTCGAGTTGAACGATTATGCTAAAGTCGAGCAGATTGGCCATTTATTGAAAGGGGCATCTTATTCAGTTGGACTCAATCAGACAGCCCTTCTTTTCCATGACCTTGAAGTGGCGGGAGAAAATGCACATTTAGATGGTGCGTACGAAATATTGGCATTGATCGAGTCTCATAGTAAGCGCTTTTTAACCGAATGGAACACTCATTTCGAACAGTTCACATAAAAAAGTTTGCGACGGAAAAGTCGCAAACTTTTTTTAACCTACAAATTCATCGAGTGTCGCGATGAGGATCCCGATTTCAGGTTTCGTGATTTGGGCGTTCGCACCGACGGCCTCTCCTTTATGTTTCAAATCGTCTGAGATTAGAGACGAGAAGATGATAATTGGAAGGTTGGCATAACGATCCATTTCACGTAGACGTTTCGTCAAGTGAAGTCCATCCATCTGTGGCATCTCAATATCGGTGATGAGTAAATCACATTCGGCACCGTCTTTCTCAAACGCATCGAGTGCCTCCTTCCCATTGTTGAAGACAGTCGTGTTGAAGTAGCCAGCGTCATCTAATGTGTCAAGAATCAGTGTGCGTAGCATCTCTGAATCTTCGGCGAGCCAAATATTTTTGTTCGAACGTTCGCGAGCACCGAGGCGCTTCACGGATTCACGTGCCATGATATCCTTACGTGACAACTCGAGCGCGATTCGCTCGTAGTCGAGCAAAATGATCATCTGATCACCTGTCTTGACGACACCGTTCGTGATACCTTGTACGCCACGTGCGAGATCAGAAGGTGTGTCGATTTGTTCCCACGAGATACGTTTAATTTCGGTCACCTGGTCGACACGAAGAACCGATTTCTCACCGTTAAACTCACAGACAATCAAGCGGTCGTCACTACCGACTTCACGTGGGTGACTGATGACCATCGGTAGATCGATGACGGTCATGACCTCACCACGCAACTCAATTAGCCCCATAATGGCTTCTGGTGTACCCGGAAGTGGTGTCAATGGAAGCATCGTGATAATTTCGCGTACTTTCATGACGTTGATACCAAATAGAAACGGTCCGGCTTGGAAAATCACGATTTCAAGCTCGTTTGTTCCTGCTTCAAGTAAAATATTATGATCAGTGCTCAATGGAAGTCCCTCCTGTTTCACATACTCTCTTCTTTACTATCGGTTTCAATCGACAAATCTACAGTAAAAAAACCTGTATGTCTGATGAGAATTCACAAAAAGTTTCATAGTAACCGTTTACATCTCATAAACCGAATCGTTATAGTTGTCCAATGCAAAAAAATCTGCATACAATGGGGTTGGCAACGAGATATTACAGCTTACTCAGGAGGCAGATAGAGATGATGAGTATGAACACATATCCATATTTATTGAATGGTCAATGGCAGGAATCTTCAAGTAACGAAACGATTGAACTCGTTTCACCATATAAAGACGAAGTCGTAGGTCGCGTTCAAGCAATGTCACGTGACGAAGTCGATGAAGCGATTCATGGCGCAAAACGTGCACAACAAGAATGGGCGGCGCTTCCGGTCAACAAGCGCGCTGAACTGTTGTATGCATGGGCAGAAAAACTCGAAGAACGTGTAGATGAGATTGGTCAAATCATCATGCAGGAAGTCGGGAAAAACTTGAACGACGCGAAGAAAGAAGTCGTCCGTACGGCAGAAATCATTCGTTACACGGCAGAAGAAGGCATTCGTTTCAATGGTGGATTCATGCAAGGTGATTCGTTCCCTGGTGGTTCGAAAAACAAGATGGCCATCATCAAAAAAGAAGCGCTCGGTGTCGTCCTCGCGATTTCACCGTTCAATTATCCGGTCAACTTGGCAGCGGCGAAAATTGCGCCAGCTCTCGTCACCGGGAATGCGGTCGTCTTCAAACCGGCGACACAAGGTGCAATTAGTGGCATCAAGATGGTCGAAGCCCTTCATGATGCAGGTCTTCCGAAAGGTCTGTTGAACCTTGTGACAGGTCGCGGTTCGGTCATCGGTGACTATTTGACATCACACCCAGGAATCGACATGATCACGTTCACAGGTGGAACGGGTACGGGTCAACACTTGTCACAACAAGCGTCGATGGTACCGGTCGTGCTCGAACTCGGTGGGAAAGACCCTGCCCTCGTATTAGAGGATGCAGACATGACGTTAGCTGCTGATCAAATCATCAGTGGGGCATACTCCTATTCAGGTCAACGCTGTACGGCAATCAAACGCGTCTTCGTCCTTGAAGATCAAGCGGATGAACTCGTCGGTATGTTAAAAGAACGTGTTGAAAAACTTTCAGTCGGTTCACCTGAAGAGAACAGCTTCATCGTGCCTTTAGTTGATGGAAAAACGGCAGATTATGTACAAGGTCTGATTGACGATGCTGTCAACAAAAAGGCAACGGTCGTTTACGGCAATAAGCGTGAAGGAAACTTGCTACATCCGACGTTACTCGATCACGTGACGACAGAGATGCGTGTCGCATGGGAAGAACCGTTCGGTCCAGTCCTTCCGATTATCCGCGTGAAATCACTCGACGAGATGATTACACTCACGAACGAATCGGAATTCGGTCTCCAGGCAAGTGTCTTCACACAGAATGTAAATAGCGCCTTCACGGTCGCGGACAAGTTAGAAGTCGGTACGGTCCAAGTGAACGGACGCACGGAACGCGGTCCAGACCACTTCCCGTTCATCGGTGTGAAACAGTCGGGACTCGGCGTTCAAGGAATCGGGCGTAGCCTCGAGACAATGACGCGCGACAAAGTGACGGTTATCAACTTATAATATTCACCATTCGTGAGGGGGAGATATCCCCCTCTTTTTTGTTTGATTGAAAACGCGTCTTTCAGACAGGTATAATGGAGAAAGACAGGAAGAAGGGGTGGTGATGACGTGGCGGACTGGATTTCTAGCCAACTGGCAAGACTCGATATCCCGACACCGTTCGAAGTGGGGAACGTGAACGTATATATCGTTGAACATATGAATCGCTTTTTCATGGTCGACTGTGGACCAGATACGGAAGAGGCGTGGACCTCGTTGAATCGGCAACTTGAAGAGCTTGAACTCTCATTGGCGGATATCGACTTTTTATTTTTGACGCATCATCACGCTGACCATGCGGGGCAGGCGTGGCGACTTCGTGATGCCTCGATTCCGGTGTATGGGCACGAGAAGCTCGTTCGATACTTAGAACAAACTCCAAACTTCTTGAAGCGGGGCAACCACTTCTTACATGAACTGGCCGTCTCGTTCGGGGCACCGGCGCATCTCGTTGAAAAATTACCGGACTATCGGGAAGCATTACGCTGGATTGGGCCGACGACTGTCACGATGACGTTTGATGACGGGCAATCGTTGACACCGGACGGGGCGTGGCAAACGATTCATTTACCTGGACATGCGAGTGACCAACTCGGCTTGATTGGACCCGGTGGAGTCTTGATTGCCGGAGACCATCTCATCGACAAAGTCGAACCGAACCCACTCATTGAACAGCCGTACGATGACGAAGGCTTCGCTTCACCGGTCATCCTCTATATCGATTCGCTAAAAAAATTACGTGGGATCGATTTGAAGCTCGTCGTCAGTGGCCATGGTGAACCGATTCATCATCCGGAGGAACTAATTGAGAGCCGGATCCGCCAACGGTATGAGCGCAGTGAACAATTGCTTGCCGAATGGGAAGACGGGCTCAGTGTCTTCGATTGGTCGATGAAGTTATATGGAAGAAAGATGAAACGTGGAATGCCACTCGTCTTCAGTGAGGTGTTCGCACGGCTCAGTTTACTCGAAGAACGTGGTGACATCGAAAGGGTTCGTAATGACCATAAATGGATTTATACAAAGAAAGAAGTGATGTCGTGAAACGGGTAGTCATTACTGGTGCGTCAAGCGGGCTCGGTGCCGCATTGGCGCATTCTTTTTATGAAAAAGGATGTAGCGTGATCCTCATCGGAAGACATGAAGAACGTTTGAAAACCATTGCGTCCACGTGTGAAGGTGAATGGATGCGCGCAGACGTCACGAAGACGGATGCTCTTGTCGATGATGTGATCAAGCAATTTGGGAAGTTTGACGTTTGGGTCAATAATGCAGGCATGGCCGAATTTGATTTTGTGATTGATCAGTCGACCGATGTGATGGAAGAGACGATGCGTGTGAATGCCATCGCGCCGATGCTGTTATCGCGAGATGTTGCTCGCGTAATGGAGCATGATAGCGTCATCGTCAACATCTGTTCGCAAGCAGCGAAAGTGCCAACACCGAAATCGGCCGTTTATGCTGGGTCGAAGGCGGCGCTTTTACAGTTCTCGAACGCGCTCCGACTCGAGTTGAAGCCTCATGGCATTCACGTCATGACGGTCAATCCGGGACCGATTGCCACGCCGTTTTTTGATCGGGCTGACAAAAGTGGTACATATGCGCAAAGTGTTAAAGGAATCATGCTCGATCCGAAACGATTGGCCGATGCGATTGTCAAAGGAAGTTTTACACGCAAACGCGAAATCAATGCCCCGTGGTGGATGAATATCGGGGCGAATGTGTACGCAATCTGCCCAACCATGTTCGAAATGCTCGCAAAACGGGGATTTGAGAAAAAGTAAAAGGGGGAGAACGATGAAGAAATGGAGAGTATTGTTCGCCACGTTCATGCTCACTTTCGTGGCAGCATGTGGGAATGAACAGGCGGTTGAGTTTTCGGACTCATTTGAAGCCGCGGCTGAGTCAGCGAACGGGTCGACCGTCAACCTATATATGTGGGGTGGGGACGAGGGAATCAACAGCTACATTGATGACTACGTGGCACCACGACTCGAGAAATCTTACGATGTCGAATTAAATCGTGTCGCAATGGATACGGCCGAATTCATTCGACAATTATCACTCGATAAAAAAGCGGACAGACAAGTCGGAACAATCGACGTCGTCTGGATCAATGGCGATAATTTCCGAAATGCGAAAGAAGCTGGACTCCTTCGGAATGGACTGACGGAACGTGTCCCGAATGCCACGTTGTTAAACGAAACGGCACAACAATCAGATGCCGGCACCCCGACAGAGGATTTGGAGCTCGCGTGGGGGAATGTACAGTTCATCTTACATTACGATGCAGCGAAAGTAGACAATCCTCCAAAATCGTTTGAGGAATTACGTCGCTGGACCGAAGACAATCCAGGTCGTTTCACGTATCCTGAAGTCACAGATTTCACGGGGAATGCTTTCGTCCGCCATCTTTTATATGAACGATATGGTGACGAGTTGAACCAAAATGTGACCATTGAAGATTCGTTCTGGGACGATTTAAAAACGTGGTCCCCGAACTTATGGAAAGAGGGACAGACGTATCCAAAGACGCTTGAACAACTCGATCAACTCTATGCATCCGGGGATGTTTGGATGACGATGGGATTCAATGAACGTCGAGCCGAAGGGGAAGTGGTGAACGGAATTTTCCCGAAAGAAACACGCGCGCTTCTTTTAGATCACTCGATTGCCTCGACACACTTCTTAGCAGTCCCTTTCAATGCACCAAATCCAGATGGGGCGCTCGTCCTCATTCAAGAACTGTTGTCGCCTGAAGCGCAGCTCGTGAAACAAGGTCCTGAATATTGGGGAGATGGGACATCACTCGATTTGACAAAACTTGATGCCAACGACCAAAACGCCTTCGAAGAGCTTGGAGACGGCGTGACGTATCCAAATTCAGAACAGTTACTCGAACGTTCGATTCCAGATTACGGACCGAACGTGATTGATACCGTACGCGAGGAGTGGCCACGTGTTGCGAAGTAGTGTCGCATTGACCATACTTGTGTCACTTTTCCCGCTTACAGCGCTCTTATTTCTCGGTATAGAGGCAACCGGGACGGATTGGGGAGCACTGTTGACGGACGAAACGTGGCGAGATAGTTTCGTCACGACGCTATATGTCGTTAGCGTGTCGACCATGTTATCGCTGGTATTCGGGACATGGCTTGCACGAACGGTCGTCAAACAAAGATGGCGATTCACATCGACAATCTTGAAAATCCCGATGTTCGTTCCTCATATCGCTGCGGCGTATTTGTTTTGGTTATTATTCAGTGGGGCGAATGGCTTTGGTGGGATCGAGGCGAACGAGCGAGATTATGTGACGGTCATTTTGACCTACATATGGAAAGAAATACCGTTCGTCTTTTTGATGATGCTCGGGACGTATGAACAATTGAATCGGGGTTACGTTGAAACGGCGAAAACGCTCCAACTCTCTCCCTATGCACAATTCAAACATGCAGAATTCCCGTTCTTGATTAAGCCGTTGCTCGATTCGACCTGGATTTTAGTCGCTTTTATCTCATTTGCGTATGAGGTTCCGGCACTGCTCGGTGTGACTTATCCAAAATTACTCGGGGTCCTCGCATACGAACGACTCTCAACGGGGCTCTATTTGGAAGCGACCGCACCGTATGCCGTCGCCCTTATTTGGACATGTCTCGTCGGATTCGGTGTATTCGTGTCTTACTTAATGACTGCATCCTTAAGACGACGGATTGAACGGGGGGTGAGGCGATGATTCGTCAAGGATTCATCCTATGTCTTACGTTACTCCCGTTTATCAGTCTCTTTTTTATCGCCCCGTCAATGGGAATCGAAAATAATGAGGCCATTGTTCATACGGTTGGATTGACGATCATTTTATCCGGGATCAATGTGTGGCTCGCGACGACGTTTGCCTGGTGGCTCTTATGGACAGAATCAAGATGGAAACATGTCTTAGAATGGCTCGTGTTTTTACCATTGTTCATTCCGATGCTTGCCACTCTCTTCGGACTTTACCTCATCTTAGCGGAAGTTGGACTGATTGGGACATATGTCGGCGTCATGCTTGCCTTGCTCGTCGTGACGATTCCATATTCAATCCGTCTCGCTTATAACGGAATGGCGGTCATCGGTCGTCCACTTTTAGAACAGGCACGACTATTGCCCATGAGTCGACGGGTCGTCTACGTCCTATATCCGCTCTTCTCGAGAACGATGCGTACCATCGCATTATTCTCGACCGTCATTTTACTCAGTCAATTCGCACTCATTCAGCTGATTGGTGCAGGGTTGATCCCGACGGTGACGACAGAATTGTATCAATCTTATGCGGGAAACAATAGAAGTCTCGCGCTCTCGAACACATGGATGCTCATTTTATTTCCCGTAGTCATCTATTTCCTACTTTCCGGATGGAATCGGTGGATGGTGCGCATGTTGAAAGGACGTTTGCAATGAGTTTGAATGTAGTAGATTTACGTAAACAATTTGGTTCAAGGCAAATACTAGATGATGTTGATTTTGAGGTCGCACTTCACGATATTCACGCAATCGTCGGGGTGAGCGGCTCAGGGAAGTCGACGATTCTCCGAATCATCGCGGGTCTCGAGACGGCTGATGGAGGAGATGTGCGGTGGAATCATCGCTCCTTAAACAAAATTCCTGCTCATAAACGTCGCGTGACGATGCTATCGCAGACTGCGTTGTTGTTTCCACATTTGACGGTAGGAGAGAACGTCACACTCGCGACACGTAAGCGTTCACGTAAACAAGCAGAACATTGGTTACAAGTCGTTCGCCTCGGTGACCGTTACGATGCTGAAATACATGAACTATCGGGTGGCGAACAGCAACGCGTGAGTCTTGCCCGGGCTTTAGCGGCAGAACCGGAACTTCTGTTATTGGATGAACCGTTCACAAACCTGGACCCAAAACTAAAACTTGATTTGCAACGCTTCATCCGGGACTTAGTGAAAGAGCTCAACCTAACGGCAGTATTGGTCACCCATGACCGAGAAGAGGCGATGCTCATGGCAGATCGAGTGACACTGCTTGAAGCTGGCAAAGTGACACGGACAGGAACGGTAGAGGAATTGTATGACTCTGAACCTGGATTTGGGGACTTTGTCATGATTGATGGCGAACTTCGACCATTGTCCGAGGTGGAAATATCCGAAACGATTGGCGAACCGGTACAACTGATGAAAAAGATTTATCGGTTTGGTCAGTGTTTCGGCGAATATCATTTTGAAGATGGAAGGTCGATCATGTTACCGACACATGAATGGTTCCAAATCGGAATGATGTATCGAATGAAACGAAAGGAGGAATACCATGCTTGATACGTATGGGAGTCGTTACGTCCAACCCGTCATCGAACGAGTGGCGAATCGACTGCTCAAATGGAACTTCACACCGAATGAGGTAACCATTTTAGGCGGAATCATAGGGGTTTCGACAGGAATCTTTATTTATAATGACATGCACTGGACGGCCGTCATCTTATTGTGGCTATCCGGCTTGTTTGATGTTTTAGATGGGACGATGGCACGTAAATCCAAAAGGACTGGGTTTGGAACGGTGCTCGACCTCGTCCTCGACCGATTTGTTGAATTATCGGTCGTGATTGCCCTCGCACTCCGATACCCGGAATATATGCCGGTTTTTCTCGTTTTGATTGCCTCGTTTGTCATTGCGATGACATTATTTTTAGCTGTCGGAGCGAGTAGTTCAAGGCGATCAGAGAAGACGTTTTATTATCAGCCTGGAATCATTGAACGGACTGAGTGTTTCATCTTGTTCACAATGATGATTCTCTTCCCGAACTGGGTCGGCGGGATTGCCCTCATCTTTTTAGTACTTGAAGTGATGACAATCACGCAACGATTCATCGAAGCACGGAGAATTTTGCGATGAAACCACGATTGGTGTTGGTAGGACTCGGTCATGGTCAGCTTGAAATTCTTGATCGTTTAGAGGAGATTCGAGAGCATTACGACGTTCAATTCATTGGAGGGAACCAGACGGTGTATACCGGTGCGTTTCCTCAAGTGATTGCCAAACTCATGAATTCCGCAACAGTGCAACTGCCCCAACTTGAACCGGTCGCAGAACGCGTGCTATCAATTGATCCCCGTCAACAGACCATACAAACGGAACGGGGATTGTTTCACTACGACCAACTCGTGCTGGCCACTGGTGCAAAAAGCCGAGGGATTGGGACGCCGCTCAAACCGATGTCACAAGCTTTACTTGACCACATCGATTCGAGTCCAGTAGTGACAATCGTCGGTGGGGGCAAGGCCGGCGTGGAATTGGCGTTCACGTGTGCAAGGACGAAAGACGTGACGCTTTATGCGAAAACAATTTTGCCAGACGTGCCACTCCATAGACAGAAGCAAATCGAACGTCTTTTAGTCAAATCAGGCATTATGGTCGTGAAGCAACAGTTTCAAGAGGATGGATCAGAGGGCCTCTTGTTAGATGCGACGGGCGTTGTTCCCGTAGCATGGTGGGCTGAATCTGGGCTGACAAAACCTGACCGTTTTATTGAAACGGATGAATATTTACGTCATCATCAGTTTACAAATATTTATGTAACTGGGGATATGGCATCCTGCTTAAATGGTGGTGTCGATGCTGTCAGGTCGGGACGCTATGTCGCCAAGCGGTTACTCGGTGAGACGAGTCAACCATTTCGAAGACGTCAATCGATGAATATATTACTGACGACACCAGGTCGTGCCATGCTGACATTTGGACAGCTCACGTGGCATGGACGACTTCCATACTACATGAAGCGATTCATTGACTCACGGTATGTACGTCATTATCATTAAAAAATTCCTGCAGCCGATTGGTCTGCAGGAATCAGGTTATGCTTGAATCGTATCGAGGAATGAACGAATTTGCATCTCCGTCTTGGCGTTTGCCGAGTGGAGGTGTTCTTGTTTTACCCCGTCTTTATAGTAAAGAAGTGAAGGGATGCCGCGAACTTCTTGAGCATCCGATAAATCTGGGAGTTCGTCGCGGTCGACGACATGCCAGTTAAATTGTGGATAGTCCTTGACGAGCTCGTCGACATACATGTCGAGACGTTTGCAGTCTGGGCACCATGATGTAGTGAAGACCACCATTCCATGATCTTTTGTGGCTTCGTCAAATTGTTGTGATGAATGAATCGGTTGCATAGACAACTCTCCTTTCTTCTATCTATTTTGTCGGGTTTTACACGAGTCGTCAACAGATTGGCATTCATAAATCCACAGAAGAATGTGATACACTTATAAAAATAGCATGATAAGGAAAAGGTGATGGATATGGCGTTACGTCACGCATTGCTCGGGTTATTGACCCATCAGCCTGCGACCGGGTATGCCCTGAACGCAACGTTCAAGGTGCAGATGATTCATTTTTGGAACGCACATCATACACAGATTTATCGGGAACTGTTAAAGATGGAAGAAGATGACCTTGTCTCAGCGGAGCATATTTCGCAACAGGAGTTGCCAGATAAGAAAATCTACTCGATCACGGACCAAGGACGTGAGGAGTTGATCAACTGGCTACGTCAACCGACAACGTTTCAACCAAAAATGAAAGATGAGAACCTATTGCGAGTCAGTTTGCTTCAATTGCTTCCGGTCGAAGAAGCGGTCCGATATATTGAAGAGACAAAAGCCCATCACGAACAAGTTGCGCAACAAATTCGGATGTTTCAAGAAGAACATCAATCAGATGAAGATACGCTCGGTTATTTATTGACGAGTGAGTATGCAATTCGGATGATGGAAAACTATGCCGGATGGGCAGACTGGGCAATCGAACAGATTAAAGCGCGTAATGAAAAACACGTGACCTGAAACCGTTCAGGTCACGTATTTTGTATATGGATGGATTGGCAGACGGGCAAGTAGTCGGTCTAGCGCTTCTTCATCCACTTCACTCTCAAACGCTCGAATCGTTTCATTTAACTGAGTGACAGAAGATGTACCCGGTAAGACGACGTCACATAACCGTTTCGCGGCAGCGAGCGCGTAGGCTTGAATTGGCTGAGGCATCATCGTGAGCTCACTTGAGAGTTTGTCGTTCGACCACGCCTCAAATCCTTTATCCCCGAGACGCTTCTCCCATTCATCCGTTAATAGTCCTTTGGCAAGAACACCTCGACCAACAATAGGAATTGAAACGTCAAGCGTCTCTGGTCGTCGATCAAGAAGCGAATACGGCGTCATAAGCACATCGAGAGCTCCGGAAGCGGCCCAATGTTTGATGACGTTCGGTCGAATCGACGAAAGTCCGATTTGTCGGATGAGACCTTCACGTTTTTGTGTTTTCGCCCATTCAATCGTTGCATCGAGGTCGTCCTCGAGCGTACCGCCGTGAATATAATACAAATCCAGATATTCGGTCTGCAATCGCTCAAGAGATCCGTGTAACGCTTCCTCTAAATAGGACGGATCAGGATTCCAACGCATCCCGTCCTCAGTCAATTCATTCCCGCCTTTACTCGCCAAAAAGAGCTGTTTTCGTTCCTGACCTAACGTTTCACCGATGATACGCTCGACAGCTTGTCGCGCATAGACGTCTGCTGTATCGATATGGCGAATCCCAGATTGAACGGCTGTCTCTAGGATCTTCTTCGCCTCAACCTCTCCATGTTTCAAAATCGTCATCGTTCCGAGTCCGAGTTCACTCATATAGATTCCTCCTTGTTCGAAATGTTGGTTTGACTCATAATCAGAGTATATCGAAAAGTGAGGGGTAATCATATGGAAGAAAAAACGATTGAGCGGGAAGTTATCTATCAAGGAAAAATCTTCGATGTGGAAAAGCATGTCGTTTCCCTTCCGAATGGAAACACATCGGTACGTGAACTTGTCTACCATAACGGAGCGGTTGCTGTGCTCGTCATTGATGAATCGGACAAGATTGTCATGGTGGAGCAGTACCGAAAAGCGTTTGAATCGATGTCGCTTGAAATCCCAGCAGGCAAACTTGAAAAAGGCGAAGAACCGGTATCGAGTGCTGAACGTGAGTTAGCTGAAGAGACGGGATATACGGCAGAGTCGCTCGAGAAGATTTTCTCTTTCTACGGAGCCCCAGGTTTTTGCAGTGAGCGAGTCGATGTGTTTGTCGCGAGAGGATTATCTGCCGGCGAGATGAACCTCGATGAAGATGAATTTTTAAACGTGAAGCGATATTCTTTTGACGAGGCGGTCGATTTGCTGAACAGAGGTGTCATCACCGATGCGAAGACGATTATGGCGATTCAATGGTGGCAATTGTCTAGATTGAAATAATTCTAATCTAGAAACTTATATGGTAAACTTACATAGTAATGATTTTAAATTGAAAATTGCGTAAAACTTCGGTATGCTTTGAGTAGTGAACTATGTAAAGAGGGGGCGCCTTATGGAAACGCGAATTGAACGAATTAAACAGCAATTGAGCGCCAAAGGATATAAATTAACACCACAACGTGAATCAACAGTACGCATCTTACTTGAGAATGAGACGGACCATTTGAGTGCAGAGAATGTATTCATGCTCGTCAAGAGCATTGCACCTGAAATTGGACTCGCTACGGTCTATCGTACATTAGAGTTGTTGACAGAACTCGGTGTCGTCGATAAAGTCAACTTCGGTGACGGGGTCGCACGCTTCGACCTGCGACCAGAAGGCGCGAATCATTCGCACCACCACCTCGTCTGTGTCGAATGCGGCTCGGTCGAGGAGATTATGGAAGATTTGCTCGTTGATGTGGAGAAAAAAGTCGAGAGCAAATACGAATTTTTGATTAAGGACCATCGCTTGACGTTTCATGGTATCTGCAAAGTATGCCAAGCAAAAGGCGTCACGCTCGAAGGTCATAAAGCAGTCATCAACGGTTAATGTATAAAGGACAGACGACCTATTCAGGTCATCTGTCCTTTTTCAATGTGTAATATAACGTTCAAGAATCTTCGAAATCCCGTCATCATTGTTTGATGTTGTGACTTCAGTCGCTATGTCGATCAATGCATCGACGGCATTTCCCATGGCAATCCCAATTCCCGCATATTCAATGATTGAACGGTCGTTATGACCATCTCCGAAAGCGATGACCTGGTCACGGTCAATCCCTAATTCCTTGAAGACATGACGTAACGCTTTCGCTTTATCGATGCCTAAATCGGTGAATTCATAATACATCGCCGCTGTGAACATGCTCGTGACCCGCCCTGTGAATGGGGCAGCTAGGGCTGGGGCATTTTCTCGTAAGTATGACGGTTCACCAGCAACCAGAATCTTGTGGACTGGAAAGTCGATGATGTCGATCAGGCTCGGTTCTTCTCGCAATTGGAACTGACCTCCTCTTGATTCATATTCGATGATGTTAATCAATTTTCCATTTACGTCAAGTTGTCCTTCGAATACGTCTCGAACATACATATACGTATCATCGTTAATCATTGGGATGACCTCGTAATTCTCTAAATGCTCTAAAATCGAGCGGACATCATCGATTTGCATCGCTTGTTCAAATAACGTGTCGCCTGTTGAAGCGTCCGTGACACACGCCCCATTTGAGGAGACAATCAGTCCATCGAACTCGTTCAGTTTTAACTCTTCAGCATAGCGAATCATGCCTCGTTTCGGACGTCCTGACGCAAGCACCACTTTCACACCTTGTGCTTGCAATGCTAGTAGCGTACGCTTCGTTTGTTCCGTGATCATTTTATCGTCATTTAAGAGTGTGCCGTCTAAATCAAGTAAAATTGCCTGGATCATGTGTGTTGTCTCCTTTTGATTAAATGGTCAATTCGACAGTGTTACCCTCTGGATCAAGGATGACACTTTCATAATAGCCGTCACCGGTCATCCGTGGACCGTCGACATGTGTGTATCCATCAAGTTGAAAACGTTCCGTCAATGCATCTACCGTTTGCGTACTCCCGAGCGAGAAGGCGATGTGTGCATAGCCAATCGTTTCTTTTGGATGCGATACGAGATTTGGCCGTTGCATTATCTCGAGTCGGCAACGTGAATCTGGAAACGTCAAAAAGTATGATTCAAACTGTTTCTTCTTGTTTTCATATTTATCATTGGACTTTGCGCCAAAATAGACTTCATAAAATCGGCGCATGTTTTCGATGTCGTTCACCCAAATCGCGACATGTTCGATTCTCATATATTCTCCTCCTGTGGTGTGCGTCTAAGGATTAGATTCAATCGTTCTGTATTGAAGAGCATCCCGGTCATAATCAAGATGATCACGACCGGTAAAAAGCGGAGTGAGGTCATAGATACAATCAATCCGAATAGTGGGGGGAGAAACGTACTCCCTGAGTAGGCAAATGCCATTTGAAAACCCATCAATCGCTTCGATTGTGCCGAGCCGAACCGACTCGGCGTATCGTGAAGCATGCTCGGATATATCGGTGCCAATCCAAAACCGATCAACATTAATCCGATTAGCATCGTCGCGGACGTCGGGATGAAGAAAAGGATGCTACCGAAGAGAGCGAGCATTTGTCCCATCCGAATCATCTGTCTGTTCGTGAAACGGAAGGAGAGGAATCCGCTCAGGAATCGTCCGATTGTGATGCTGCCATAGTAGATGGACACCCATGCTGCTGCTGTCGCAATCGAAAACTGTTTCAGCTGAACGAGATAACTACTCGTCCATAACCCAATCAACGCTTCGACCCCGCAGTAAAGTAAAAATGTGACCAACGCATAGGAGACTCCTGTCGGTAGCTTACGATTGAGTGTTGTTACGGCTGTTTCTTGAAGTTGTGAAATGGACGTCTCTTTCTGTTTCCAAAGTGGAAAGGATAACCACAATATGAGAGCTAAGCTGAACTGAACGGCAGCGATGATCAAATAGCCGTCCCGCCATCCATTCTCCGTCAATACACTCGCCATAACGAGTGGCCCTCCGGTAGCGCCAATCCCCCAAAAACAATGTAGCCAGTTCATGTGGTGCGCCTTATAATGTTCCGCCACGTAATGGTTCAGTGCGGCATCGACGGCACCCGCTCCGAGTCCGAGCGGGATGGCGACCACAAATAACCAACCGATTGAAGGCGCGATGTAAAATCCAAATAGACAGATCGCGGTGAGCAACGTTGAACCGAATGTAACTTGTTTCGTGTCGAAACGTTCCAACAGCTTCCCACTTAATAGGCTTGAAAGAATCGTTCCCCCGGCTATCGTCATGAAAATCCATCCGAGCATCGATACAGGTGCTGAGAATTCTCGATGCATAAGTGGCCACCCGACACCGAGCAATGCATCTGGAAGACCAAGGCTGATAAACGCGATATAAATCACGGCCAATAATAAAATCGTCATACGCCACCTCGCTGAATCGTTTCGAGCATCAATTCAATACCAAGTCGTGCTAGTCCAGAAAAATAATCTTCTTCCCATTCCCCTATGTGAAGAACAGGAATATGACGAGAAGGGAGATATCGTTCACATGCACGATTAATGTGAGGCAAATCTTCTAGAACGAGATCGACATCTGAAAAAATGAATGCATGTGGGTTGAGTGTCGCAGCGAACGTAGCGACTAGACGTCCCATTGCATCAATCTCTTCTTCTTTCAGGACGTTCGGTCCATAAGACTTGTTTTTAATTCGGTCATAAAAAGATGCATGATCATAAAGCGGAAGAAACGAAACCTCGCCGCTGAATCCGGATTGTCCCCTGACGACATGTCCATCGACTAAGATGCCGGCACCGGGACCGTTCTTCCCAAGCCCGAGATAGACGATAGACTGATGTGTTGAGGTCTCATCCCGTTTAGAGAATCCGTAGACGGCAGCGTTCATATCATTTTCAATGACGACCGGAAGGCCGGTCCGGTCCATCAACCAATTCTTCAAATCTAAATGAGCCAGAGACGGATATTCTGGGGCGAAAACAATCCGACCCCTATCTACTGCAGCGGCGACGCCGACAGAGATGGCGCCAAGCTTTATGGTGTGTTGATCGAATGCATCAACGAGGGTGCCTAACGTCTCTAAATGAGTTCCCGTGACGAAAGACACGCCTTCCTCTGCAATCTGATTTTGACAGTCAATCAAGCGATAGTGAATCTCGTTCGCTTCGATATATAAGGTCAGGCAATGTCGGAAGGTTGAATTGTAACGATAACTTTTTGCAGGACGTCCACCTTTAGGAGCGTGTTGCCCATGTTCGATGACCTCACCATATTCAATCATGTCATCGATCATTTTTTTTACGGTGGGGAATGAAACGTGTGTGATCTTACTTAACTCAGAGACCGTCGATACGTCGTGGAGGACGATTTGCTTTCGGATGTCGACGAGTAATTCATGTTGTGGATCTTTCATCACAATCAAACTCCAATCTACTTTTTAAAATATTTTAATAAGTCATACGTAGTATATCGCTTCTGTGTTGGATATGCCAGAAAAATAAGAAAATAGAGCTGTAGATTCCTCACGTTTATGTTCACAAAAAATTGAATAAAAAATGAGGTCAGACATCTTCACAACAGTTTACATAAGTGATATGCTGTAAGCGTATTCAGGTGAAACAAGGAAGGAGGAGGGTATGATGCGTTCGCATATTGAGTCATTTCTTCAATACATGACGGTTGAAAAGCGGATGTCCGCAAATACGAGACAAGCGTATGCGAGCGATTTGACGCAATACGCATCGACCTTGACCCAACTTGAGGTGGAAGATTGGAACGAGGTGACACGATCACACATCGTCAAACATATCGAAGAACTGTCACAAGCAGGACGAGCCTCATCGTCGTTGAGACGGGCTGTTAGTTCAATCCGAATGTTCCATCATCATCTCAAACTGACCGGGGTAACGACGACCGATCCGTCTCTATATTTAGAGACACCAAAAGCAGAGAAACAACTTCCCGATACATGGTCACAAGCGGAAGTCGAGCGACTCTTGGACAGCGTGCCGACGTCCGACCCACTCTCGCTTCGAGACCGTGCCATGCTTGAACTGCTATATGGGACGGGAATGCGAGTCAGTGAACTTTTAGGTCTGGATTTGGATGATTTGCAGTTTGAATTGGGGTATCTACAATGTGAAGGGAAAGGTGAGCGCGCCCGAATCATCCCGGTTTCCTCCGTCGCTCAAGGCTTTGTCGAGCGCTATATCCAGCAAGCTCGTAACGGGCTCGGCGGAAGAGAAACAGAGGCGCTCTTTTTAAACGGAAGAGGGGGACGGCTCAGTCGTCAAGGATTTTGGAAGATGATCAAACGACGTGCCAAACTTGCGGGTATCGATAAAGAGATTACTCCGCATGTGCTCCGTCATTCGTTTGCGACACACCTGCTTGAAAATGGGGCGGATTTACGCGCCATTCAACAGATGCTCGGTCACGCGGATTTGGCGACGACACAAGTGTATACGCATGTCAACAAGTCGCGATTACAGGATGTGTATCGCAAGCATCACCCTCGTGCCTAACTATCGAAAAGGAGGATTTTTTTGTGAAAAAATTTAAACGTATTTTCTTAGTGGTCATGGACTCGGTCGGAATCGGTGAAGCACCGGATGCCGAACAGTTCGGTGACAAAGGAGCGGACACGCTCGGGCATATCGCACGTGAACATAACGGATTGAACATGCCGAACATGGGTAAACTCGGACTTTCGAACATCAAGCCGATTCAAGGCATCGATGCATCGGATGCCCCAAGTGCGTATGGTCGTATGGAAGAAATCTCAGCTGGTAAAGATACGATGACGGGACATTGGGAAATCATGGGTCTTCATATCGAGACGCCGTTCCGTGTATTTGAAAAGTTTCCTGACGATTTGATTCACCGCCTCGAAGAGTTCAGTGGCCGTAAGATCATCGGAAACAAACCGGCATCAGGAACTGAAATCTTGGACGAACTCGGTGCAGAACATGTCGAGACGGGCGCCCTTATCGTGTATACATCTGCCGACTCGGTCCTGCAAATCGCAGCACATGAAGACATTGTGCCGATTGATGAGTTATACCGTATTTGCGAATATGCCCGTGAAATCACACGTGAAGATCCGTATATGCTCGGACGCATCATCGCTCGTCCGTTCATCGGGACACCAGGAGCATGGGTCCGTACGGCAAATCGTCACGACTACGCATTGAAACCATTTGGTAAGACGGTCATGAACACGCTCGAGGAATCTGGGAAAGACGTCATCGCATTAGGGAAGATCAGCGATATTTACGATGGTGAAGGTGTGACAAAAGCCGTCCGTACGAAATCGAACATGGACGGCATGGACAAATTGGTCGAGTCGCTCGAGGAAGACTTCGAAGGACTCTGCTTCTTGAACTTGGTTGATTTCGATGCCTTGTTCGGTCATCGCCGTGACCCAGAAGGCTATGCGGTCGCACTTGAAGAGTACGATGCGCGCCTACCGGAAGTGATGGAGCGTCTTCGTGAAGACGACTTACTCATCATCACAGCTGACCACGGAAATGATCCTGTTCATGCCGGTACAGACCACACACGTGAATACGTTCCGCTCATCGTTCATCATAACGGAGCGAAGGCGGTTGATTTGGGCATTCGCGGGACATTCGCAGATATCGGTGCGACCGTTGCTGATAACTTTGACGTCGCGGCACCATCACACGGAAAGAGTTTCTTAAACGAAATTTGAGGAGGCAATATTCATGGTAAATTGGAACGAAACAAAAGCGTTTTTGCAGGAGCGTATGGGTGATACACCAGAAATCGGACTCATTCTCGGGTCAGGTCTTGGAGTCCTTGCGGATGAAATTGAGAACCCGGTAGCCATTCCTTATGAGGAAATCCCACACTTCCCAGTGTCAACCGTCGAAGGACATGCGGGTCAACTCGTGTTCGGAGAACTTGAAGGTAAACGTGTCGTCGCCATGCAAGGACGGTTCCACTTCTATGAAGGATACTCGATGGAACAAGTGACGTTCCCGGTTCGTGTCCTCAAATTGATTGGTGTCGAGACGCTCATCGTGACGAATGCAGCAGGCGCATGTAACGAGTCATTCAACCCAGGGGACTTGATGATTATCACGGATCATATCAATTTCTTCGGAACGAGTCCGCTCATCGGGAAAAATGCGAGTGAGTTCGGGACGCGCTTCCCTGATATGTCAGAAGCGTACGATAAAGAGCTCGTGAAATTGACAGAACGCGTCGCGTCAGACCTTGGACTTTCTGTACAAAAAGGAGTCTATTTCGGGAACACAGGTCCTACGTACGAAACACCAGCTGAAGTCAAAATGGCACGTCTTCTCGGTGGAGACGTCGTCGGTATGTCGACGGTCCCTGAAGTCATCGTCGCACGCCATTCAGATATGCGTGTCCTTGGGATTTCGTGTGTCTCGAACATGGCGGCAGGTATTTTGGACCAACCACTCAACCATGAAGAAGTCATCGAGACGACAGAACGTGTTCGTCAAGACTTCCTTTCACTCGTGCGTGGCACGATTAAAAGCATGTAAGTAACTTAATTTCTAGGAGGACGACAGTTATGCGTATGGTCGATTTGATTTTGAAAAAACGTAACGGTGGAGAATTGAACGAAGAGGAGATTCGCTTCGTCGTCGAAGGATTCACGAACGAATCAATCCCTGACTATCAGATGTCAGCCTTGTCGATGGCCATCTATTTCAATGGGATGACTGAAAAAGAGACGGCTGCCTTGACGATGGAAATGGTGAAGTCGGGCGATACGATCGACCTTTCGAACATTGAAGGGAAAAAAGTCGATAAGCACTCAACGGGCGGTGTCGGTGACAAGATTAGCTTGATTGTTGCACCACTCGTCGCGTCGATCGGAATTCCGGTTGCGAAAATGAGTGGTCGTGGTCTCGGCCACACGGGAGGTACAATCGATAAGCTTGAATCGTTCCCTGGATTCAATGTCGAATTGACGGAAGAACAATTCACGAAACAAGTGAACGATATCAAGATGTCCATCATCGGGCAGACTGGGAACTTGACGCCTGCCGATAAGCGCCTCTATGCGCTCCGTGATGTCACGGCTACGGTCGAATCGATTCCACTCATCGCGAGCTCGATCATGTCGAAGAAAATCGCAGCGGGTGCGGACAGTATCGTCCTCGACGTCAAGACGGGTTCTGGTGCGTTCATGAAGTCGTTCGACGATGCGAAAGCACTCGCGGAAGAAATGGTCGCAATCGGGAAGAACGTCGGACGTAAGACGGTCGCTGTCATCACGGACATGGACCAACCGCTCGGCTTTGAAATCGGGAACGCGAACGAAGTGAAAGAAGCGATTGAAGTCCTTTCAGGTAAAGAAGTTGAAGACTTGAAGACGATCGCACTCACGATCGCTGGACATATGGCTGTCCTTGGTGAGTTCTATCCAACTTTCGACGAAGCATATGCAGACCTTGAAAAACGAATTGCTGACGGTCATGCACTCGAGGTGTTCCGTAAATTCGTTGAAGCCCAAGGTGGCGACGCGTCACTCGTCGATGATGTGACAAAATTACCACAAGCCTCTTACGAGACGACATTCGTCGCGAAAGAAGCAGGTTATGTCGAGTCAATCATCGCAGACGAAGTAGGTGTCGCAGCGATGCTTCTCGGAGCGGGCCGCGCAACGAAAGAAGACAAGATTGATTTCGCGGCAGGCATCACGCTTGAGAAGAAAGTCGGGGACCGTGTCGAAGCGGGCGATGTGATCGCGGTGCTCCGTTCGAACATCGAAGACATGTCTTCAGCCGTTGAACGTTTAGACCATGCCTATACAATTGGTGCAACGAAACCAGAGGCTCGCCCACTCGTTCACGCTGTCATCCAATAAGACAGAACGTCTGTTTCCACAAAAAAAGTGGAGACAGACGTGTTTTTTTGATAAGATGGGTAATGTGAGTGTCAAACAGCAGGATACATACCATAAATAAAGGGGTTGCTTGAAACATGAAAAAAGGTTCTATGAAACTTGAAAATGGCGAAATGATTGAATTTGATTTGTTCCACGGTGAAGCACCGATTACAGTCGAAAACTTCGAAAAACTTGCAAACAGCGGGTTTTACAACGGATTGACGTTCCACCGTGTCATCCCTGGCTTCGTGAGCCAAGGTGGTTGCCCACAAGGAACTGGAATGGGTGGCGCAGGCTACACGATTCCTTGTGAAACATCGACATCTTTCCCACACAAGCATGAAGCGGGCTCACTTTCAATGGCCCACGCAGGTCGCAATACAGGGTCTTCACAGTTCTTCATCGTGCACGAGCCACAACCGCATTTAGATGGCGTCCACACGGTATTCGGTAAAGTGACATCTGGTCTTGAGCATGCCGTCAAACTTCGTCAAGGTACGAAGATGGCAGAAGTGAAGGTTTGGGACGAGAATTGATTTTTGCCTGAAGGTTATGGCACAATGAACCATGTCTCTCACGTGTTCACGTTGTGAAACTTGAATGACAAAAGGTGGTGAACCCAGCGATGCTGGTCAAATATAAACGTTCTTATGAAAAGACGGCGATGGGTCTACTCGCATTCTCATGCAGTGACAAATCTCCGCTCAGCTTGCTTGAACTCGTCCGATCGTATGACGAGGAGGAGTCGAAGTTCCTCTACTTATGGAAAGTCGACGAGGACTTCGTTGGCATCATTGGAATGGAGCAACAAGGAACGACGATGGTCATCGACCATATCGCCTTGTCGCCTTCATTCCGTGGCGAGAAACGTTCTTACGAGCTTCTTGATGAGGTAAGAAACGTCCTTCCACTTGATTTGACGTTAACCGGTACAGGCAAGACAGGCGATTTATTAGATAAATGGAATCAATTAGTCGTCTGATGACAAAAACCCCCGTAATCACGATTGTGATTATGGGGGTTTTACATATTGATAGAGTAAATCACAAACCCGTTAAATGAGGTGGATTCATGAATCGAGTAACAATCGATGAACTGATCAATCGATTGGAGCAAGTGCTCAGGCAAGAACGAACGAGAGAAGAAATCTCTGACTGGGCATATCAGTGGATGGAACAATATGAAAATATAGATGGATTTGATTGGACAGCTTCTGACGAGGTGGTTTGATCCTGCTTACAAACGATAGTTGGCATGGATTTACTTGAAACCCCTTCTGAATATTTACATGATCGGAGCGATCTCGAGAGTTGGGTGATGGCGTTTAAGAAGTTAAAAAATCATCATTGATCATGAAAAGAAGACTTCTTGAATCTTGACGTCAACTTCTTGCACGTTGCCTTTTTAAAAGTGCCAACTCCCGTTCCGTGATCACCTCACTCCGGTCACGGCGCAGATGCTTGTGGACCAATTCCTCGAAAGATAGTTCCGTCGATGGAAACGTCGGTTTCAATGATTCGACCGTCTCACGAACGTTTTGTTGTAATGGGAGCTTCGTTTCTAACGGCCATTTCTCAAGCTGTGCGATGAAGGAGTCGACATCAAGACCAAGTTCGTTTAAATAGGGGGAAGCGACGTCAATCTTTCGACGCAACAGTCGTAAGCTCTTGTTCGCACCGATGAGATTGTCTCGTCGTAGATGGTAGTGAATAACAGCGTATTGGATAAGTGCCGCATAGCCGTGATGTTGTCGTCCACCTTCTTGCCATGCCTCCTCTAATACTTCGTGACATTCAAAATAATCGGCATGACATTCAAAGAGCAACGTATAATGAATAAAAGGGGTCATGAATCAATTTTCTCCTTTCGTGTCCACGGTGTTATAAAACATGTTATACTAAAGCGCAAAAATGTAAAATGGCAGGTGTCTCTATGGAAGCCTATAACGTTAAAATTGATACGTTCGAAGGTCCACTCGACCTGTTGCTCCATTTGATTGGAAAAATGGAGATTGATATCGTCGACATTTCCGTGGCAGAAGTCACTGACCAGTATGTCGGCTATATTCGCACGATGCAAAAATTTGAACTCGATGTGGCCAGTGAGTATCTGGTCATGGCAGCGACGTTGCTCCAATTGAAGAGCAAGCAATTGTTACCTCCGGTGCCAATCGAGGATGAAGAGGTACCAGACTTTAGTGATGAACCGACGCGTGAGGGTCTCATTCGTCAATTGATTGAATACAAAGCCTATAAAGAAGCCGTCGTTTTTATGCGCGAACAGGAAGAGCATCGTCTTGAATTGTATACGCGGCCAGGTGAAGATTTAACGACGTATATGTCTGAAGAAGTGTCGAAGTACGACGGACCACTCAACTTTTCAGATTTACTTCACGCCTATTCGAAGATGATTGAGCGAAAACGTTGGAAAGAGCGACGCAAAAAGACAATCAAGCGAGAAGAACGGACGCTTGAAGAGCAAATGACACGACTTCATGAACACGTTTCTTCTACGCGACAGACATCATTTTTTGCCTTTTTTGTCGAACGTCCGAACGTCTCGGATCTCGTCGTGACATTCATGGCACTTTTGGAGTTGATCAAGTTACGGGTCGTCGAAACGAAACAACTTGACCAAGATATTCAAATCTCGTTCATCGAATCATCAAAGAAAGGGGATGAAGCGGTTGCTGTCCTATGAGACGATTATCGAAGGATTGCTGTTCGTCGTCGGAGACGAAGGAATGGAAGTACGAGCGCTCGCCGAGACGCTCGACATTTCAGAGGCTGCGGCACGAGAACAGCTCAGTAAATTAGAAGCTTCGTTTAAAACATCGAAGCGACCGTTTCAACTCATGGAATCGGCAGGGGTGTATAAGCTTGTGACGGTACCGGACGTCTCTCCGTACATTCAAAAATACGTCGGGACGATGGCTGAGCAGGCTCTTTCACGCGCGGCGATGGAGACGCTTGTCATCATCGCGTACAAACAGCCGGTCACACGAGCGGATATTGAAGAGATTCGAGGAGTCAAAGTCGAACGGGTCATCCATACGTTGTTATCGAAAGGATTGATCGAATCGGCTGGACGTGCGAAGACGATTGGTCGTGCCAAACTATACCGTACGACAGAGCATTTCCTCGACCACTTCGGGTTCAACTCGCTCGAGGAACTGCCGCCATTAACATTTGAAGATGAACTGACAGACGAAGGCGATTTGTTCTTCGGTCAGGAACCATCGAAGCAAGAAGAGAGATTGGAGAAGGATTAATCATATGGAACGTTTGCAAAAAGTAATCGCACAAGCGGGGATCGCCTCGCGCCGGAAAGCGGAAGAAATGATTTTAGATGGTCGCGTTCGCGTCAATGGGAAAGTCGTCCGTGAACTCGGGACGAAAGTCGGACCGAAGTCAGAGATTGAGGTCGATGGCGTCAAAATCGAACAAGAAGAGCATGTCTACTACGTACTCTATAAACCGAGCGGCTATGTGTCGACGGTAGAGGACGATAAAGGACGTAAAGTCATTACGGACCTCGTTCCACCAGGAGCGCGTGTCTTCCCGGTCGGACGTCTTGACTATAACACGACGGGACTCATCATCTTGACGAACGATGGCGAGTTCTCGAACATGATGACACACCCGAAATATAAAATTCAAAAGCGCTACGTGGCAAAAGTGAAGAATATTCCTTCTTACTTGGCCATTAAACAACTAGAGTCAGGCGTTCAGCTTGATGACGGTTTTAAAACGGGAAGTGCGAAAGTGAAAATGAAGTCTGTGGATCAGAAGAAGAACACAGCGATTCTCGAAATCGTTATCTCGGAAGGGCATAATCGCCAAATTCGTCGAATGGTTGAGGCGATCGGTTCCGAGGTCATCAAACTGAAGCGTGAACAGTTCGGTTTCTTGACGCTCGACGGTCTCAATACAGGCGATTGGCGTGAACTTTCACACAAAGAGATTAGTAAACTCCGTGAACTCGCGAATCCGACCGTCCCACCGAAACCACGAGGCAAAAAGAAGAAAAAATAACAATAAAAAATCGTCCTGAAATGGGATGATTTTTTTGATTGTGGAGATTGTGTGACAAAAAAATGAAAAAAGTCTGTTAATGTGCGTTTTTAATGTTTTTTCAGTACAATAGCAACTGAAGGATGGTGTGAAAACGATGACAAAAGATCAACAGAAAGACGATCGGATGGAACAAGCGGTCGCGAAAAAGAAAAAAAGATCCTTTTCGCGATTGATGATTATGACGGTAGTGCTCTTTGCGGGAGCGATCACCCTCATGCAACTATTTGACCAAGCAGGGAACGACGGGCGCATCGAGGCAGGAGACGAGGCACCGAACTTCAAGCTCGTCACACTTGATGGTTCGACACTATATGAACGAGACAACTATGAAGGGAAAGGGATGCTCCTGAACTTCTGGGGGACATTCTGTGAGCCTTGTAAGAAAGAAATGCCGGTCGTACAAGAAAACTATGCGGCACTTCAAGACATGGGCGTCGATTTTTGGGCGGTGAATGTCGGTGAAACGCCGCTTCGCGTCGACAACTTCATCAACGACCTTGGTGTCAAACTTGATTATCCGATTTTGATGGATACGAAGAGTGAGGTCGAAGGAGCCTACGGCATTTATAACTTGCCTGTCACATTCGTCATCGATGGTGAAGGCAACGTAATTGAAAAATATGAAGGTGAACTTTCAAAAGAGAAATTGATGGAGTTAGCCGAGAAGTCATTGTAAGCGAACGGGGGACGCACAGATGCTAGATATGAAATATGATGGCGCTGATTTACGGTCGAAGCGTCGTCCTAGATCGATCATTGACCGCGTATGGAGCTTTTTCGCTTCGGTCAAAGTAGGTTTATGGTTGATTGGTCTGATTATTGTCGGTTCGGCAATCGGAACAATCTTCCCTCAAGAGATGTATATCCCACAACAGTTACCTCCTGAACAGTACTATCTGGAGGAGTATGGAACACCGGGTTCGATTTATTATGCCCTCGGATTCCATAACCTATATACATCGTGGTGGTATATCAGCCTGATTGTCATGTTGACGCTCTCGCTTATCGTTGTATCCATTGACCGAGGTGTCCCGCTCTATAAGGCACTTAAACATCAACCGGTCAGACGTACAGAACGCTTTATGAAAGGGCAACGTCTTTTCGGACAAGGTGAAGCAACTGATGCCCAAATGGATGAGATGGAGGTTGCACTCAAGAAGAAGCGGTATCATGTCAAACGGGACGGAGATGCGCTACTGGCGGAGAAACACCGTTTCGGACGTTGGGGTCCATATGTCAACCACGTCGGACTCGTCATCTTCTTCCTTGGGGCGATGCTCCGCGTATTCCCTGCATTCCATACGGACACGCTCGAATGGGTGCGCGAAGGAGATACGGTTTCGTTAGAAGCGACGGACGGTGAATATTATTTGCGGAACGATCAGTTCATCCTGGAGATGTACGACCCGGAAAACAATGAAGAAGATGCGAAATTTGCAGCAGCCATTGAAAAAGCGGGAGCCGTTCCTAAAAACTATGAGACCGAACTGACATTATTCAAAAAAACGGGAATGAACGAGGACGGATCGCCGCAACTCGAACAAATCGATACTGGTTCGACAAAAGTCAACCACCCGTTTAAATTCGATAAGTTTGAAGTGTATCAGGAGCAATATTCGAGTCGTCCGGAGTTCTTGTCGATGTCGTTCATGCTCGCTGATAAGCAAACAGGTGATGAGTATGGTCCGTTTAAAGTTGATTTGGAGAATCCGGAACAATCGTATGATCTCAATGGAGTCACGGTTTCGCTGAAGGATTTATATCCCGACTTTGAAGTAAAAGACGGACAACCGAACACGAAATCGCCGCGTGCACTTAATCCTGCATTCTTCTTCAATGTCGAAACGCCAGATGGCGCGACAGAATCGAATTTGATTGGAATTCGACTCAATGTAGCCGATGAAGACAACCGCTATGAAGTGAAATTTGCGGGTACCGAGATGGCGAGTACGAGCGGACTTCGAGTGAAGAGTGACTCGACATATCCAATTCTCATCGTCGGTGCAACGATTTTCATGATTGGGATCGTGATGGGAATGTATTGGCCACATCGACGTGTCTGGATTCGTCGTCATGAAAACGATGTGCTCGTTGCGGGCTTCACGAACAAAAACCCGTCCTCGCTCCGTCGGGAGGTTTCACCGTTACTAGAGCAAACAGGACTGCCGATGTGGGAAGACCAGGCAAGGTTCACATCGAAATCTGAGAACGAGTCAATAGATGAAAGAGGGGAATCTTGATGGAATGGATTGAATGGAGCAGCCGTATGCTGTTTATCGCGTTCTTCCTTTACGCAATCTCAACGGTGCTCTTTACCATTGCTGTGAGTGGCATGCGTAAAGAACGGAACGTCAACCGGATTGCTTACGGGAAGTATGCATATATCTTGGCAATTATCGGTTTTATCGCTCAATTGACATATTTCTTTATGCGTTGGGCAGGTGTCGGTTATGCACCGGTATCGAACTTATACGAGTACACGACGTTCTTTGGTATGATGATGGTCGTTGGATTCCTCGTTGTGTACGGAATTTATAAGAATGACGTACTTGGCTTGTTTGCGATGCCGGTGGCGTTACTCGTTATTGCCTTCGCATCAATGTTTTCAAGCGAAGTCGCGCCGCTCATTCCAGCATTGAACAGCGTGTGGTTAAAAATCCACGTTACAACGGCGGCGCTCGGACAAGGGATTTTGGCAATCAGTTTCGCCTCGGGGCTCATTTTCTTATTGAATGAAACATCAATGAAAGAGCAATCGAAATCACGGACGTGGCTCGAAGTGACGATGTTCGTCCTCATGTGTACGCTCGGTTTTATCCTCGTCTCGATGCTCTTTAAAGGGATTGGCGCTGGTGGTGTCGTCGAGTTCACGAACGACCGAGGACAAGCCGAATCGTATGAATACTTTATGCCGATTTTGTTCGTACCGGAGGGTGCTCAGTTATTGTCTGGTGCGAGTGGTTTGTCACTCGAATTGCCGAACTGGATTAACACGCTCAAGTTGAACACACTGATTTGGTCAATCATCGGTGGAATTGTGATTTATGTGCTACTTCGATTCGTCATTTTGCGTAAACGAGTCGCTGAGGCACTTCAACCGCTTGCGAAAAAAGTCGATCTCGACCTTGCTGATGAAATCAGCTATCGTTCGGTTGCGATTGGTTTACCCGTCTTTATTCTCGGTGGTCTCATCTTCGCGATGATTTGGGCGCAGATTGCCTGGAACCGTTTCTGGGGATGGGATCCAAAAGAGGTATGGGCATTGATTACGATGCTCACCTATGTCTACTACTTGCATATGCGGATTCAGCGCGGATGGACAGGTACGAGAGCGGCATGGCTATGTGTCGGTGGATTTGGAATCATCATGTTCAACCTCGTCTTCGTAAACTTGGTCATCGCGGGTCTTCATTCATATGCATGATCCAAAAGAAGTCACAATTGTGACTTCTTTTTCATTTGGTCCACCAAATCATCGTTGTGAAGCGAAATAATAGAGTGGTATAGTTATGGCAGAGAGTGGAATGTTCACAATTGTGCAACATTCACTACAACTCGTAATGGGTCTTAGGAGGGTTTCACATATGGCTGAGAAAACGAAGATTTTAGTAGTTGACGACGAGGAGAGAATTCGTCGACTTTTGAAAATGTACTTAGAACGTGAACAGTATGTGATTGAAGAAGCCATCAACGGCGAAGAGGCACTTGCGCTCGCCCTTGAAAACGAATACGACGTCATCTTACTTGATTTGATGATGCCGAAAATGGACGGAGTCGAAGTATGCACAGAACTTCGGAAAACGAAAGCGACACCGGTCATCATGCTTACAGCGAAAGGTGAAGAAATTGATCGCGTTCAAGGATTTGAAGTCGGAGCGGACGATTACATCGTTAAACCGTTCAGTCCTCGTGAGGTCGTTCTTCGTGTCAAGGCACTCCTTCGTCGTTCTGGCTCGACTAAATTCATGCAAACGAGCGAGAAATCGAAAGACTTGATTGTTTTCCCACATCTGACGATTGATAACGATGCACACCGTGTCACGGTTGACGGAGAAGAGATTGCACTCACACCGAAAGAATACGAATTGTTATTCTTCCTAGCCAAACAGGTGGATAAAGTCTTTTCTCGTGAGCAACTGTTAAAAGAAGTATGGAACTACGAATTTTTCGGAGACCTTCGGACCGTCGATACACACGTGAAACGCCTACGTGAAAAATTGAACCGCGTCTCGCCAGATGCGGCGCACATGATCACGACTGTATGGGGTGTCGGGTACAAGTTCGAAGCTGCTAGTGAATGATGCTTCGTCGAAACAGCATCGTCACGAAACTATGGCTGACGATTCTCGTTTTAGTCAGTGTCATCTTATTCATCGTCTCGGTATTGATGCTCGAATTTTTCAATTCGTTTCACATTGACCAAGAACGAGGACATCTCGCCAAACTTGGAGGACAGGTTCAATCGGTATTATTGAATGAAGGTGACACGTCCCAAACGATTGATCAAATTATCGAAGTTTATGGGGCCAACTACATCTTGGAGAATGGGACCGTTCGTTCCAACTTCGGGAATCAAGTGGATGAGTTGATGGTCGAACTTGGTCGCCAAGATTGGGAAGCGTACCAGGCAGCAGGAGAAACGGCGATCGGCAACTTTTCCTCTTTTGACGATCAGGCGGCTCTTGCTTACCGAACCACATTTACGTTGTCGAGTGGTCAATATACGCTTTACTTACTAGAACCACTCGATGCCATCTCAAGTGCGAACGCGGGGGCACGAACCATTATTCTTTGGACCGTTGCTTCGGCCATCATTGTCACGACCGTCTTCGCGTTCTTCCTATCGACTCGAATCACGGCGCCGCTTCGAGCAATGCGTGATGCTGTCAATAAGACGGGGGAAGGCCAGTTCGATTTACGTCTCGAGACGAAAACACGAGATGAGATTGGCGAACTCGCTGCTTCCTTCAACGCAATGAGCAGTCAGCTGGCGAAGTATGTCGATGCGCTCGACCGGGAACGGTTGCAACTTGCGTCGATTCTTCGTTCGATGGCGGACGGTGTCATCACACTCGATCGTCATGCGAACGTGATTGTCACGAATCCTCAAGCGAGTCCGTTGCTTCATGAGGGGCAACCACATGAAGTCGTCTTGTCACTCTATGAAGAAGTGATGGAGGGGGCATCCGAAAAGACGATTGAAGTGAAGCAGGACGATCGGTACTATACACTCACGGTCACACCGCTCGTCGGTGAAGATGATTTCGAAGGGGCTGTCGTGGTCCTTCGTGATACGTCCGAGAGCCATCGTCTCGATAAGATGCGGACCGACTTCGTGGCGAACATTAGCCACGAACTTCGAACGCCGCTCGTGACGCTACAAGGATATTCAGAAGCCATCATCGATGGAATGACAGAGAGCGACGAGGCGACGAAAGAGTTCGCCTCCATCATCTATGACGAATCGCTCCGTTTGGCACGACTCGTCAATGACTTATTGGATTTGGCACGCATCGAATCGGGTAAAGAGACGATGAAATTCAGTACGTTTGATATCGGTGATTTCTTGCCTCGTGTCATGCGGAAGTTTAATCAAATGGCATCTGAAAAAGAGATTCATTTACAGACGGACGTACCGCACCGTCTCATCGAAGCAGACGGGGACCGTCTCGAACAAGTGTTCACGAACTTGATCGGCAATGCCATCGCCCATACCGACTCTGGTGAGATTCGGATCGTGGCAACGGAAGAAACCGATGGGTTACGGATTCAATTGACTGATACGGGACACGGAATTCCTAAAGAAGACTTACCGTTTGTTTTCGAACGATTCTATAAAGCCGATAAGGCAAGAACGAGTGGTTCGAAGACAGGGACAGGAATCGGCCTTGCCATCGTAAAAAACGTGGTCGATGCCCATCACGGAAAAGTCAGTGTATCAAGTACCCTCGGTGTCGGTACGACCTTCGATATTTACTTACCATTTGAACAACCACACATCTCATAATGGTGACTCGTTTGAGTCACCATTTGTGGCATTTTATGGGGGGAGACGAATGAAACGATATACACGTACCGGTGACACCGGTGAGACCTCATTGATTGGGAGTCGGGTCGAGAAGCATCATCCTCAAATCGAAGCGATGGGTCATCTTGACGAATTGAATAGTCAGATTGGGCTCGCCATCGCTCATCAGGAGGATGCGACACTTCGAGAACAATTGACGAAGATCCAGCATGATTTGTTCGACCTTGGTTCGGAACTGATGTATACGGAAGAACCTCCGAAAACGGTCGATTTATCGATTGTGACGGAGCTCGAACGCTGGATGGATGAGTGGGAAGAGTCTTGTCCAGAACTCGTGCGCTTCATCCTTCCGGGTGGCAGTGTTGCCGCATCTAGCTTACATGTGGCTCGCGCCGTCTGTCGCCGGGTCGAGCGTGACTTAGCGGCTCTCGGTGTCGCTGACCGGCAGTTGCCTTACTTTAACCGCTTGAGTGATTACTTATTTACAGTCGCCCGTTACGCGAATGTCGTGGCAGGGGTGCCGGACCAAGAATATGCACGCGGCGCTGCCGTGTTTCAACCAAAACGAAAAAAGGAGTGATCGGCTGATGAAAGGGATCGTTCAGTTCCAACATCAATTGCACTATTCGGTCTATCCGACCAAAAAATTTAAAACGACGACATGTCTCGTGTCATTCGCCGCACCGTTGTCGGCAGAGACGGTTGCAGATCGGGCATTGCTCCCATTCATCATGGAGAAGTCGACGGCGACGTATCCGTCCATCGAGTTGTTTCACACACCGCTAGAAGATTTGTTTGATACGAATTTGTACGCGGGAGCATCTAAAATCGGTAAAGAACATGTCATCCAATTCCAACTTGAAGTCGTCAACGATCATCTTGTCGGAGAAGATGTGTTGAGTCAGGCAATCAAGTTACTTGAAGACGTGTTGCTTCGTCCAAATGCCTATGATGGAGCATTTCAACCACTGATCGTAGAGCAGGAGCGTCGGTTACAGCGTCAACGCATCGAATCGGTCTATGATGACAAAATGCGCTTCGCCCAACAGCGTTTGCAAGAGATGCTTGGAGGAGAGCTTGCGATTCCGTCACTCGGTACGCTCGAACAACTCGACCACGTAACACCAAAGTCGTTGTATGAGGCTTATGAGTCGATGATTCAAAACGATCGTGTTGACATCTATGTCGTCGGTGACGTCAGCCGTGAGCAAGTCGAACTGGCCTTCGAACCATTAGAACCTCTCGGCACACGTCGCTCGCGTCTGTTACCTGAAGCAAGTCGGGCAGAGTTCAAACGTTTAGAAGAACATCAAGATATTAAACAAAGTAAGCTTCATCTCGCTTATGCCCTTGATGTCGATCCAAGGACCGAAGATGCGATTCGCATGCAGGTCCTGAATGGACTATTCGGCGGATTCCCTCACTCGAAACTGTTCATGAACGTCCGAGAAAAGGAGAGTTTGGCGTACTATGCCGCCTCTCAATACAGCTCCCTAAGTCGGAAATTGTTCGTCTATGCCGGCATCGATGCGTTGAACCAGCAAAAGACCGAACAGATCATCGAGGAACAATTGAAGGCATTACAGGCAGGGGAGTTTGAAGATGAGACGTTACAACAGACGAAAGAAATGTTGTTCCATCAACGTCGTCAACTCGGAGACAGTCCACGTCAATTGATTGGCTGGATGAGTGGGTCAGACATTCGCCCATTCTCTTTAGATGAAGAGATGGCGATCATTGAAAATACGACGCGAGATCAAGTCGTCGCCCTTGCAAAAGAAATTGAGCTCGAAGCCGTGTATTGCTTGAAAGGAGGAGAAGCATGAAATTAGATTTTCCTAATGTCGGGGAGACCTTACATCATCATGTTCTCGAAAATGGCCTCTCCGTTTACTTACTGAAAAAAATCGGATATGAAAAAACGTTTGCGACGTTTACGACCAAATATGGCTCGATTGACCGGCGCTTCAAACTAGAGGACTGGGTAGAGGTTCCCGATGGTATCGCCCATTTCTTAGAACATAAGATGTTCGAGAAGGAGGACGGTGACGTCTTTCAACAATTTGGTCGTCAAGGGGCGTCAGCGAACGCCTTCACTTCCTTCACGCGGACGGCTTACTTGTTCGGTGCCACATCGAATGTCAAAGAGAACGTGCAAACGCTTCTTGACTTCGTCCAGACTCCTTACTTCACGAAAGAGTCAGTGGAGAAAGAAAAAGGAATCATCGGACAAGAGATTCAAATGTATCAAGACAACCCGGGATGGCGATTGTATTTCGGTTTGATTGATGCGATGTACGAGACGCATCCTGTCAAGATTGATATCGCCGGGACAATCGAATCGATCGCTGAAATCACTGCGGAAGATTTATATACTTGTCATCAAGCGTTCTATCATCCGAGCAACATGGTACTGTTCGTTGTCGGGAATATCGGGCCGGATGACATGCTCGAACTCATTCAGAACAATCAGTCCGCCAAATCATTTGACGAACCGACGTTACGTACCCGTGAATCGATTGATGAACCGCTAACGGTTCGTCTGTCAGAACGCATCATCGAAATGGATGTCTCTGTACCGAAAGTCATGATTGGGTATAAAGATGTCCCGCAAGCAGGGGAAGCGGGCCTCAAGCAAGAGTTGACAGTGGAGCTGCTCATGCATGCCCTCTTCGACACGACAGCGCCACTCTATACAGAACTGTACGCGGAAGGCTTGATTGATGATGCCTTCTCGTTCGACTACACGTCAGAAGAAACGTTCGCCTTCGCCGCCTTGTCAATGGAGACACCTGAAGTTGAGACGTTTGTAGGACGGGTGACAGAGGCGTTGGAACGTCCCCTTCAACTCACTCAAGAGACACTGGACCGGAAGAAACGCATGATGCAAGGGCAATTTTTAAAAGCTTTGAATTCACCAGAGTTCATCGCTAATCAATTTTCTCGCTATGCGCTGAATGATGGGAATCTGTTTGATATTCCGAACTTGATCGATGCCATCACACGAGATGAGCTATACGAAGCGTACAGTCGATTGTTCCGTACTGAACAACGAACGGTATGCATCGTCAAAAAACCATGAAGACGTTGATTGTTGGAGCGAGCGGTGCCATTGGTCGCGCCGTCTCGCTCGCTTTTCGTGACGACGAGCTAATCTTACATGCGAATCAAGGTCGTGATCGACTTGCGCGATTGATTGAGACGGAAAAGGTACAAGCCGAACTGATCACCTGCGACCTGTCTGACCGAATCGCCGTTGAGGAATGGGTATCCTCTATCGATATCGTCGATCGCATCGTTTATGTGGCGGGTCACGCACAACATGGTCTAGTTGTTGACCAATCAATCAGTGAACTCGACCTTCTTTATGAAGTACATGTTCGCGCCATGGTGCGACTCATTCAGTCTGTCGTTGCGAAAAAACCGTATGCCCGTCAACTCGACATCGTGATCGTCTCTAGTGTATGGGGAGAAGTTGGAGCGGCGGCTGAGGTGTTTTATTCGACCGTCAAAGCGGCACAGCTTGGCTTTGTCAAATCGTTCGCGCGAGAGGCGGGACCGTTCAATGTTCGAATCAATGCGGTGACCCCAGGGTGGATTGATACGCCGATGAATGATACGGTAGAAGAGACGAAACAAATGGTGACGGATGACATTCCGCTTGGTCGTCTTGGGGATGTTGAGGATGTGGCCAAGACAATCCGATTCTTATGTTCATCAGATGCCTCGTATATGACAGGCGCCGTGTTACGCATCGATGGCGGATGGCAATGATTGTATCCGCACAAACCTGTTCTTTTCAATTCTTCTAAAATAATTTAAAATAGGCTAGGTAGCGAACTCGCTCGAAAGGATGGTTGGGGATGGAACATAAATTCGAAGAGTGGTATCTCGAATATGAATTGTGTCAAAATCGACCGGGTATCCTCGGAGACATCGCGTCTCTCATGGGAATGCTCCAAATCTCCATCGTGACCATCAATGGGGTCGATCTTCAGCGTCGCGGGATGTTGCTTAAAGCTCCGGCTGCTGATCACGTCCATCGTCTCGAGCATATTTTAAAGCGAATGGAAGCCATCGCCGTCATTAAATTGCGCCGTCCGAAGTTGCGGGACAGGATTGCGATTCGGCATGGTCGGTATATCGATCATGACAGTGATGACAAGAAGACGTTCCGCTTCGTCCGAGAGGACCTAGGAATCCTCGTGGATTTCGTCGCAGAACTGATGAAGGAAGAACGTCATTTGTTGATTGGGGTACGCGGTAATCCGCGTGTCGGAAAGACAGAATCGATTGTCGCAGCAAGTGTATGTGCGAACAAACGATGGTTGTTTTTATCCTCGACATTGATGAAACAGACCGTTCGGACCTCCTTGTTTGAAGAGGAGCGGGAAGGCGATCACGTATACATAATCGATGGTGCTGTCTCTACCCGTACGATGGATGAGCGACATCGACAGCTCATCCGTGAAGTCATGCGGTTGCCTGCTGTGAAAGTCATCGAACACCCTGACCTATATGTCCGAAACACCGATTGCGTGTATGAAGACTTTGATTATATTATTGAATTGAGAAACAATCCGGATGAAACGATAATCATCCCACAAGAAACGCATCGTGAGTCAGAATGGTTTGAATAATTATGTGAATGGAAGGTGTGGACCCCTGTGACAGAACTAGGGACTTTTTTGAAACAAAAGCGTGAAGAGAGCGGATTGACGCTCGACCAAATCCAGCAGACGACAAAGATTCAAAAACGCTATATCATCGCGATTGAGGAAGGTGATTACAAAAATCTCCCTGGCTCTTTCTATGCACGGGCGTTCATCAAAACGTATGCGGAGTCGCTCGGTCTTGATGTGGATGAACTGTATGAGACGTATGCTAAAGATTTACCGGTCATCGAGGCACAGCCAACCGTTCAACTTTCTCGGAAGAAGACGTATTCAAAAGCTTCAGAGTCGACGAGTCGAGTCTCGCGTTGGGTCCCGAAAGTGCTTCTCGCCCTCACGGTGTTCTTGCTCATCACGGCCGTTTATTTTGCAGTGAGAAGCATCGATTTTGGTGGTCAGGATGCCAGTCCGGCCGAACCGCCAAGTTCAGGGGTCACGGTCGATCAAAATAAAGATGTCCCGTCAGATGAGCCAGCCGAAGAAGAACCTGCTGAAGAAACACCTGCCGAAGAAGAACCGCCAGCGGAATCTGGTCCGATTGCGGTAACCGAATCGAACGGAGCAGACATCACATATGAACTCGCGACAAGTGATAAACTTTCGACTGAGATTTATGTAAAAGATTCACCTGCTTCCTATGTTGGTGTTCGTGATACGTCGTTAGAAGGGGCTTTCCTTGCACCGGAGTATCCGAACCAGTCGAAACAGAACCCGATCGTCATTGAAGACGCCGAGACGGACACGCTTCGTATTCGAATCGGACTCATTGCAGGCGTTGAGAAAATCGTCGTCAACGGTCGTGAGCTCGAGCTTCAAGAGTCTCCGGTCACACAAAATATTTTTGTAAAGAGAGTCGACGCCGAATAAGTCGACTCTCCTTCTAAGAGGAGGCGTTCTACATGAACCTACCTAACCGATTGACGATGCTACGCGTGGTCTTGATCCCCGTATTCGTCGTCTTACTCGCTGTTGATTTTGATTGGGGAAGCATTGCCTTTTTAGGTGCCGATGTCCCTGTTCACCAATTCATTGCTGGTGTGATTTTTACCATTGCGGCCATTACGGACTGGTTGGACGGTCATTTGGCACGTAAGCATAACTTAGTCACGAACTTTGGTAAATTTATGGACCCGCTCGCAGACAAATTGCTCGTCACGGCAGCACTCGTGTTGCTTGTGGAGATGGATCTCGTCGCAGCGTGGGTCGTCGTCGTGATTTTGTCACGTGAATTCGCGGTCACGGGCTTACGCCTCGTCGCTGCCGATGAAGGAATTGTCGTCGCGGCCGGAAAGTCTGGAAAAGCAAAGACGTGGGTGCAACTTTTTGCGATCATCTTCTTACTGTTCGGTAATCCGATTTTCAGCTATGTCGGCATTCCGTTCGGTGAGTGGGCGATGTGGTTGGCCCTTGCCCTGACAATTTATTCGGGTGCCGAGTATTTCGCACAAAACTATAAAATTATTGTGAAGTCGATGTAAGTCGACAGAGACGAGTTGGTTGATCTAGCTCGTCTTTTTTTTGAAGTCGAGGAGGAATTGAGATGAAACGAGCCGAAATCATTGCGGTAGGAAGCGAGTTGCTCTTAGGGGAAATCGTCAATACGAATGCGAGTTACATATCAGAACAACTGTCGAAGTACGGCGTGCCAGTCTTGTATCATCAAGTTGTCGGGGATAACGCGGCACGAATGAAAGAGATTTTCGATACCGCCCGTCGCCGTTCCGACTTTGTCATTGTCACGGGAGGACTCGGACCGACGGCAGATGACGTCACAAAAACGGTCCTTTCAGACTTACTCGAACGTCCAATCGTAAGGGATATGGAAGCGTATGAAACGATTCAACGATTCCTTCTGTCACGCGACCGGGAGATGAATGACGGGGATGCTCGTCAAGCCGATGTGCTTAGCGGTGCCGATGTGCTACAAAATCCAGTTGGACTTGCTCCGGGGATGTGGATTGACGGGGAGACGACATGGATGCTTTTACCGGGCGTGCCACGAGAGATGAAGGCATTGGTCGAGGCTACGTTTCCAAAGAAACTCTCAGGTGCGACACTCGTCTCGGAATCGTTACGCTTTTATGAGATCGGGGAATCCGCTCTCGACGATGCCGTGAAAGACTTATTGGACGGTTCGAATCCGACCGTCGCCCCTTATGCCGAGACGGGCGAGGCAAGGCTTCGAATTAGTGCCCGTGCGACGGACGAAGCGACCGCACGCCAGATGATTGAAGAAGTGAAGACCGAAATTCTGAGACGGGTCGGCTCGTACTACTTCGGTTCTGACGATGAAACAATCGCATCACATCTCATTCAATCATTGTCACGTTTGAATCAGACGCTCGCTGTTGCCGAGTCGTTGACCGGTGGTGAAGTTCAGTCAATGATTACATCGACACCTGGTGCGTCAGCTGTTTTTCTAGGGGGAGTCGTGACGTATTCGAATGAGCTAAAAAATAGGTATTTAGGGGTCTCTCTTGATACAATTGAACAACATTCGGTCGTCTCAAAAGAAGTAGCCTATGAGATGGTGAGCGGATTGTCCAAGGGGACACATGCCGACTATGCTCTATCTTTTACTGGTGAGGCGGGACCGACATCGAATTCAGGTCGTCCGGTCGGTACGGTCTACATCGGAGTGAAGACACCGGACGGAATTGAGGTCATCGAACGGAATTACCCCCATCAAGAACGGAATATCATCCGCATGCGAGCTGCAAAGGATGGATTATGGACGCTCATTCAACAAATGAAAAAAGGCGAATAAATGTTCGTAAAAAACTTGTGTATCATGAAATGTTCACGTATAATAAGAGTATCAATTAAAGGAGGCTCATTTATCTATGAGTGATCGTAAACAAGCGTTAGAAATGGCATTACGCCAAATTGAGAAACAATTCGGTAAAGGCTCAATCATGCGCCTTGGTGAAAATACAGACCAGCAAGTATCGGTCATCCCTTCAGGGTCAATCGCCCTTGACGTCGCACTCGGAGCAGGTGGATATCCACGTGGTCGTGTCATCGAAGTATACGGACCGGAATCTTCTGGTAAGACAACTGTAGCGCTTCATGCGATTGCGGAAGTTCAAAAGCGTGGCGGTCAAGCAGCATTCGTTGATGCCGAGCATGCGCTCGATCCAAAGTATGCTAAAAACCTTGGAGTCAATATCGACGAGTTGCTTCTTTCACAGCCAGACACTGGGGAACAAGCCCTTGAAATCGCAGAAGCCCTCGTTCGTTCAGGAGCGGTCGATATCCTCGTCGTCGACTCGGTCGCGGCACTCGTACCGAAAGCCGAAATTGAAGGGGAAATGGGAGACTCGCACGTCGGTCTTCAAGCTCGTTTGATGTCACAGGCACTTCGTAAGTTGTCTGGTGCGACGAACAAATCGAAAACGATTGTCATCTTCATCAACCAAATTCGCGAGAAAATCGGGATCATGTTCGGTAACCCAGAAACGACTCCTGGTGGCCGCGCCTTGAAATTCTACTCATCTGTACGTCTTGAAGTTCGTCGTGCGGAGACACTCAAACAAGGTCAAGATATGGTCGGGAACCGTACGAAGATCAAGATTGTAAAAAACAAGATCGCGCCACCGTTCAAAACGGCGGAAGTCGATATCATGTACGGTGAGGGGATCTCACGTGAAGGGGAACTCATCGATATCGGTGCCGACCTCGACATCGTTCAAAAGAGCGGAGCTTGGTACTCGTTCAATGAAGAACGTCTTGGTCAAGGTCGTGAAAACGCCAAGCAATACATGAAAGAAAATCCAGCGATCGCGGCTGAAGTTGAACAACAAATTCGTGATCACTATGGATTGAACGGCGAAAAAACGGTCACGGTTGAAGGTGAAGACGACGAAGTCCTCTCGCTTCTCGATGACGAATAAGCACATCGTCTCACTCGAATTCTTTCGAGTGAGATTTTTTTAGTATAATTTTTTAGGCAATTGGTAGTTCTATCCTGTCCGTGCATTGCATTCTCCCTCTTAAATAAGTACAATAAAGTTATGCGCGGGCTAGCCCGTGTATCTCACTTATTAAAAAAATAAAATAACCTTGCGAAAGGGAGGTGAACATGATGGAATGGCTATACTGGCTTATTCTGATCCTCCTTTTGCCGATAGCTTTTGTTGCAGGTTTTTTTGTGCGTAAATCGATCGCCGAAGCGAAGATTCAAGGTGCCGAGACGGAAGCGACTAAGATTGTAGAGCAAGCAAAACAACAATCGGAAGCGATGCAAAAAGAAGCACGGCTTGAAGTAAAAGAAGAGATGATTCAACTTCGTAATGAGACGGAACAAGAATTACGTGAACGTCGCGAAGACCAGAAAGTAAAAGAGAATCGCCTCGTTCAAAAAGAAGAGCTTCTCGACCGCAAAGCAGACATGCTCGAGCGGAAAGAAGATTCACTAGATGAACAGGAACGAGGACTCGAAAAACGCAAGCGTGAAGCAGAAATGCTCGAAAGCAAAGTGGAGGAGTTATACGAAGAGGCACGCCAAGAACTTGTACGCGTGGCATCCCTCTCGAAAGATGAAGCACGTACCATCATCATGGACGAAGCGAAGCAGGAAGCGCTTCACGATGCTGCTCTCCTTCAAAAAGAAATCGAGCAAAAAGCAAAACAAGAAGCGGATAAAAAAGCGAAACACCTCTTATCTCTCACGATGCAACGATATGCTGCTGAACATGTCGCCGAAACGACGGTATCCGTTGTCAACTTACCGAGTGACGAGATGAAAGGTCGCATTATCGGTCGCGAAGGGCGTAATATCCGGACGCTTGAAACGTTGACTGGGATTGACCTCATCATCGATGACACGCCAGAAGCTGTCATCTTGTCAGGATTTGACCCGGTTCGTCGTGAAATCGCGAAGATGACGCTTGAAAAACTCGTTCAAGACGGTCGAATTCACCCAGCTCGCATTGAAGAGATGGTGGAGAAGTCTCGCCGTGAAGTGGATGAACGAATTCGTGAGTACGGAGAAGAAGCAACGTTTGAAGCCGGCATTCATGGACTCCATCCAGATCTCGTCAAGACACTCGGTCGTATGCGCTACCGTACAAGTTACGGTCAAAACGTCTTGTCTCACTCGGTCGAGGTGGCTCACCTTGCCGGGATGATGGCAGCCGAACTCGGGGAGGACGTCACGCTCGCGAAACGGGCAGGACTCTTACACGACATCGGTAAAGCGATCGACCACGAAGTCGAAGGTAGTCACGTTGAAATCGGTGTAGAACTTGCGACGAAGTACAAAGAACATCCGGTCGTCATCAACTCGATTGCTTCCCACCACGGGGACGTCGAGGCGACATCGACGATTGCTGTCCTTGTGGCGGCGGCTGATGCCCTATCGGCAGCGCGTCCTGGAGCTCGCCAAGAGACGCTTGAAAGCTACATCCGTCGTCTTGAACGTCTCGAATCAATCTGTGAGTCGTTTGAAGGCGTCGAAAAATCGTATGCGATTCAAGCAGGACGAGAAGTCCGAATCATCGTTCGCCCTGATGTCGTCGACGATGTCGTCGCCGGTAAGATGGCACGCGATATTTGTAAGCGAATCGAGGATGAACTCGACTATCCTGGACAAATTAAAGTGACGGTCATTCGTGAAACACGTTCCGTCGATTATGCGAAGTAAACGAAGCGGAGAATTTCTCCGCTTTTTCTGTTTGAGGGAGAATTTTATATGAAAATTTTATTTATCGGTGATGTGGTCGGGAAACCCGGCCGTGATATATTAACGAAACAAATTAGTCGCTTGAAAGACAAATACAACCCGACGTTCATGCTCGTCAATGGCGAGAACGCGGCGAACGGTCGGGGTCTCACGAAAAAAATCTATCAACAATTTTTAGAACTCGGCTTTCACGGGGTGACGATGGGGAACCACACGTGGGACAACCGTGACATCTTTGATTGGATCGACGACGCCGACCGGATTGTCCGTCCGGCTAACTATCCAGACGGGACACCTGGGGTCGGGATGATGAAGTTGAAACAAAACGGAAAGAAATTGGCCGTGATCAACGTCATGGGAAATGTCTTCTTGCCGTCTCTTGATTGCCCATTCCGTACGGTAGACCGTCTCGTCGAAGAAGTACGGGATGAGGTCGATGCGATTTTTGTCGATGTCCACGCCGAGGCGACAAGTGAGAAAATCGCTATGGGCTATCATCTCGACGGACGCGCTCAAGCCGTCGTCGGGACACATACACACGTGCAGACGGCAGACGAGCGTGTCCTACCGAACGGCACTGCCTACATTACAGACGTCGGCATGACCGGTCCACTAGACGGGGTGCTTGGGATGGATGCGTCGACTGTTTTAAAAAAATTTATGACACAACTCCCAGTTCGGTTTGAAGTTGCCGAGGGACGGGAACAACTTAATGGAGTTTTCATTACAATCGATGATCAGACGAAACGAGCGACAAAAATCGAACGAATACACCTAGATGATCAGACCGTCTGGTTTGATTGAACAACCTACCCGAGGGGGAAACAAGAATGGACGTACTCAAAGTTTCGGCAAAATCGAACCCTAACTCCGTTGCGGGTGCTTTAGCGGGTGTGCTACGTGAAAAAGGAACGTGTGAGATACAGGCAATCGGGGCAGGTGCGCTGAATCAGTCCATCAAAGCCGTCGCGATTGCCCGAGGCTTCGTCGCGCCAAGTGGTCTCGATTTGATTTGCATTCCGGCCTTTACTGATATTATGATTGACGGAGAGGAACGTACTGCCATTAAGCTCATCATAGAGCCACGATGAGCGGTCGGGACATAGGTCCTATTCTTGTGAAGAGGAGCCATCGGCGCGGATGGCTCCTCTTTTTAATGTAGAGAGGAAAGGGAGATTAAGATGTTAACGTTGTATGTCGTCAGGCATGGACAAACAGAGTGGAATAAAGCAAGACGTTTACAAGGCCGGCAAAATTCGCCGTTAACAAGCGAGGGTGTCTTGAATGCGGAAAAGTTAGGAAACCGACTTCAAACGATTGCTTTTGAGACCGTGTATGTGAGCCCCAGTGGTAGAGCCATTCAAACTTTAGAAGCGATGGACGTATCATTAGATTCACCGGTACATATCTTAGATGAGTTGGATGAAATTTCATTTGGTGTCTGGGAAGGGAAGGCGGAAGACGAAATCGAACGAATGGATGTATTTGAAACATTTTGGTCAAATCCGAGTCAATATGATCATCGGTTGAATCATGGAGAAGCCATGTTGACATTCACGAATCGGGTTTCATCTGCAATGCAACATATCATTCAAGCGAATATGAGTGGCAATGTTCTGGTTGTGACACACGGAATGGTCATTCAAGCGATCTTACGAGAAATCAGGGAAGCAAATATATCTGAGTTGTGGTTTGATGATGAGATTGAAGGGACGAGCTTGACAGTGATTCAGTATTCGAACAATCAATATAAGGAAGTGGCGATTGGTGATATCTCACATCAGTTAAGTGAGACGTGCTAAGACGAACTCTCAGAAGAATGTCATAAAAAAATCATGATGCATCTTCTCAGTTTCGTCATTTTATGACAAGATGATAAGGAACGTATCGTTCGATCATAAGAGACAAGAGGGGGACGTTTTCAATGGAACAACTTGTGTCAACCAAAGAGACGGAATCAACGACACCAGTAATGAAAGCGATTCAAAAACACACGGCCGGGTTTGGGGCAAAACTGGTCGACGTACCAGTTCCGACACCAGGACCTGGAGAAGTACTCATTCAAGTCAAAGCGACATCGATTTGCGGGACCGATGTCCACATCTATGAATGGGATGAATGGTCACAGAGCCGCGTCAAACCACCATACGTATTTGGTCATGAGTTTTCGGGGGAAGTCGTGGCGCTCGGAGAAGGGACGAAGCGAATCAAAGTCGGACAGATGGTGTCTGCTGAGACGCATATCGTCTGTCATCAGTGTAAACAATGTTTGCGCGGGCAGTACCACATCTGTAAGAACACAAAAATCATCGGTGTGGACACACAAGGTTGCTTCGCAGAATATGTCGTCATGCCTGAAGAAAATCTATGGGTGAACCCGGAGTCGATGCCAGCGAAACTTGCCTCGATTCAAGAACCACTCGGGAATGCGGTCCATACGGTATTGGCAAGTGACGTGTCGGCCAAATCGGTCGCCATCGTCGGTTGTGGACCGATCGGACTCATGGCGGTCGGCGTCGCCAAAGCGGCAGGGGCGAGTCGTGTCTATGCGATTGATGTCAATCCATATCGCTTAAAACTCGCCGAAGAGATGGGGGCAGATGTCGTCATCAACAGTTTAGAGGAGAATCCGCTCGAGTTGATCGAGCGTGAGACCGACGGAGACGGGATCGATGTCGTCTGCGAGATGAGCGGACACCCGATTGCGATCGATCAAGCATTCAAGATGGTCACGGCAGGTGGGGACGTCAACGTCTTGTCACTCCCGGCTCGTCCGGTCGCTATCGACCTCACGCGGGACGTCGTCTTTAAAGGCGTCCGCGTCCAAGGGATCACGGGCCGCAAGATGTATGAAACGTGGAGCCAAGTCTCGACGATGCTTGCGACGGGTCAGTTGAACGTCGAACCGATCATCACGCACGTCTTCAAGCTCGAAGAGTTCGAAAAAGGGTTCGAACTCATGCGGGCAGGGAAATGTGGAAAGGTCGTCTTAATACCTTAAAGGGGGAAACATCATGGCATTTGAACATATTACAGAAGCAATCAATGAGATGAAAGAACAGGGGACGTTCCGTAAGCTCGTCCCGCTCGAATCAGCACAAGGGAATGAAGTGACAATCGATGGGAAGTCACTCGTCCAACTGTCGTCAAACAACTATCTCGGACTCGCGAACCACCCGCGCTTGAAGCAGGCGGCGATTGAAGCGGTCGAAGAGTACGGTGCAGGAACAGGATCGGTCCGTACGATTGCAGGGACGTTCGAGATGCACGAAGCGTTCGAGCGCGAACTCGCGGAGTTCAAACATACGGAAGCCTCACTCGTCTTCCAATCAGGATTCGCGACGAACCTCGGGGTCTTGTCTGCACTTCTCGGACCAGAAGATGTCGTCATCAGTGATGCCCTCAACCATGCATCAATCATCGATGGGATTCGCCTCACGAAAGCGGCACGTCGCATCTATAAGCACGTTGACCTTGAAGATTTGGAGAAGGCGTTGAAAGAGACGCAGGACTATCGCACACGTCTCGTCGTGACGGATGGCGTCTTCTCGATGGATGGGAATATCGCACCGCTTCCTGCCATCGTCGAACTCGCAGAGAAGTATGACGCTGCGGTCATGGTTGATGATGCCCACGCATCCGGCGTCCTCGGGAAGAACGGGCGTGGAACGGTCAACCATTTCGGTCTTGACGGTCGTGTCGCGCTACAGGTCGGGACGCTCTCGAAAGCGATTGGGGTATTAGGTGGCTATGTCGCCTGTTCACAAGACGTACGCGATTACTTGATCCACAAAGGTCGCCCGTTCCTCTTCTCGACATCACATCCACCGGCAGTCGTAGCGGCGAACCGTGAAGCGATCCGTGTCATGAAAGAGGAAGAAGAGTTGTTCGACAAGCTGTGGGCGAACACAGAATTCTTCAAGAACGGTCTTCGTGACCTCGGTTTTGATATCGGACATGCGACGACACCGATCACACCGGTCATGCTCGGTGAAGAGACGCTTGCACATACATTCTCGGACAAGTTGAAGGGACATGGCGTATTCGCACAGAGTATCGCCTTCCCGACGGTCGAGCGCGGGAAAGCCCGTATTCGGACTATCGTTACAGCGGAACATACGCGAGATGACCTCGAACGGGCACTCGAAGCGTTCAAAACGGTCGCGGAAGAGTTGAATGTGACATTACACGCATAAACGAGAACTGCAGACGATCTGTCTGCAGTTTTTTAGTGGATTTGCACGTGAAATCGAGTATATTCAGATAGGACACAGATAGAGTAAATCAAAGTATAACGGATTTTTTAATATTTCAATTACCGTAATTTTGTTTTGTGATTACATATCAGAAATGAGGAAAGGATATGTTTCAGCAAGAGATATTTCAAGTGGGGATGGTGTTAGATCGAAAAACGTTTTCGATTCTGACGATTTCACCACCATTCATTATAAATGTGATCTTTAGTGTCTTGATTGTGATGTATGTCTTGTACTTTCGGAGTGAAGGTTGGAAAGAGAAATTGTGGAATGTTGTACTGATGTGCTACGCGCTCTTATTCATCTCTGTCTATATAGGAGCCTGGTTTGTGAGGCTGAAATACAACCTTACACCGAGTTTCAGTGAGTCGTTCGCCCTCGAATCTTTTCCTGGATGGAAGGTTTTTTTCATGCAATGGATGGAGAACAAGATAGAAGAACCGAATTTGACAGCGAATGCGATTACGTTCGGTGCGTTGCTGTTCTACTTCAGGAAGTTCAAGGGTAAATATACGTGGATATTAAGGCTTTTCGCAGTGATTCCTGTCGGCTTATTTTTCATCATCTATATTCCGAAAGTCTTGAGTTGGTTCTTTCAATAAAAAAGAAGCAAGGCGCAATGCCTTGCTTAGATCGTGACCATTCCTCTAAATCCTCGAGCGGCATAATAAGAATCTGCACCGTTGTGGTAGACGAAGATGTGATCATAACGACGGTCGCAAAACAGGGCGCCACCTTTTTGACGAATAACATCCGGTGTCTGAATCCAACTCGACGTTTTCAAGTCGAATGCCCCGAGCGTTTGTAAGTGACGGTACGTTTCTTCATCGAGAAGGCTGATTCCCATCTGTTCAGATAAGGCGAGCGCGCTTCCGACTGGCTTATTCTTTTTACGTGCTTCGAGCGCCGGCTCATCATAACAGAGGCTTCGGCGACCACTCGGACTCTCGGCTGAACAGTCGCAAAAAGCGAGGTCTCCGTTAGGGAGTCGAATCACGTCTGGTTCTCCGCCGGTCTCTTCCATCAAGGCGAGTGAGGTCAACTTATCCTGATCAATTTGAATACGCTCCGATATGTCTGACCAGACGACGTCAGAATGTCGTTCAACGTTTTCAGTGAAACGAGACTCGAGGGTATTAAGTAATTCGAGGGTTTCTTCGTTTGAAAGCTTCGACATGGGAATCACTCCGATCACTTGTTTCTTTAAGTATATGATATGAAGCGCTATTGTTTGTCTTATTTATTGTGAAAATGGGGAATTTGGAATCATTTAAATAAGGCGCCCTCTCTCTTAGAGAAGGCGCCTCTTGTTTATACAGAAGATGCGGTCAAAATGGACTGTTCGGTCAATCGCCCAATCCAGATCAACGGAAGGGTCAAGAGTGCACCGAGAAGGTATACCGAATCAATCGGTAGCCCATCCGCAAGAAGACCAAACACCAAGCTTCCCACACTGAATGCGAAGGCATAGCCCGTTTGCTGCACACTATATACATAAGGAAGCTGTGCAGTCGGGATTTGTTCTTGAATGACGGTGTTCGTTTGGATGATGCGAATTTGTGTGGCTGCCCCTTGGATCACTAACGCCAAAATTGCGAACGCGAGATGCGCGGTCATACCGAATAAGATGGCGGCGACAATGGATAGGATGGCAGTCGACGGTAGCGAGGGTGCTCTTCGAGACCGATAAAGATAGGCACTCGCCGCAATCATGCTAATCAAAAATGATGCGTTAAGCGTTCCCCACCAGCCTGTATCGACTTGCAGATGTCGCTCGAGATAGACGAGAAGCAACGCTGAAATCCAGAGCGTGCTGACAAATGATTCATACGCCACAAACCAGGTCACACGACGAGCGAATGGTGACGTTCTTACATAAGCGAGGCTAACGCGTAAGGTAATCGATTCATCCGTTCCATCATCAACAATGTCTTCCGTAAGCGATTGATAGAAGTAAATCGACACAATCGTCGAAAGGCTGAACAGGACGAGTGACACGATTAACGCAATGGCGCTCGACGTGAGAGAGACAAGCATCGTCCCGAGCGGCCACATCGCAAGTTGGATGAACTGATTGGAACCTTGAACGAGGCTGTTCGCTTGTTGACGATTCGTCGTCAATCTTGGGATAAATGACGCTTGAATCGGACTCGCGAACCCATCGAGGAATGCAATAATCATGACGAGCGCGAGAACAAGAATCGAATCCGTAAAGAGGACGAGAACTAGGCTGATCGTCTTCATCAGTTGTGACAGGACGAGCGTTTTCCCTAGCGAGTAGCGACTGAGGACACGGGCGAAAAAGAGTCCGCTGAGTGTCATACCGGCAGTCACGGCAATCGGGAAGCTGGCCGCCATGAGAGCGGACCCAGTTTGTTGATACAGCAGGGCAATGAGCGCGACAATGTATAGGACATCGCCAATATTTGCGAGCCATTGGCTAACGAGCAATGTGTAAAACGATTTCATCACAAATCTCCTCCGAATCTATTCAATTGGGTGGGTTGGACGAATCGTTATTACATATTTTCACCTCTTCATAAAATGATATAAAAATAATTATACAAAATTTGATGAATTCTGTAAACTTGTCATATGGGTGAAATTGTCATAACAGGAGGATGGAATGATTCAACAAGCTTTGAAACTAGTAGGTAAGAAGGAATTGGAGTGGGCTGAAACACGAATATCAACTCTTGAGACGGATCAGGTTTTAATTAAAACCATCGCCACTGCCATTAGCATTGGTGCAGAGCTTCCCCAATATGAAGAAACGGATTTGACAGACTCAAGTCCGGTCTACCCTCGTAAAGTGGGATATGAGAGTTATGGGATCATTGTAAATAGAGGGGAAGGTGTGACTTCGCTCAATATCGGAGATCGGGTAATCGCTTTCTATGGACAACAAACATACGGAATTGTCTCTGAACAAAAAGCGTTTTACGTTCCGCCAGAAGTGGATTATAAAACAGCATTGTTAGCGATTTTGTCTTGCGATGCAGCAAAAGGGGTTAGAAAGTTAGCACCATCCTCTAGCGACTCGGTCATTGTGTCTGGTTTGGGGACGATGGGGTTACTTGCCACCTATTATCTACGAACCTATTATGGTGTAACAATGATTGATGCGATTGAGCCAGATTCGAATCGAAAAGAACTAGCTCATACGTTTGGTGTTGGCCGGGTGTATTCCTCGAACGAGATGAAGGAGAGCTTCTATGATTACGGCATTGAATGTTCGGCTCGCAATGATGGATTCATCAACCTTCAACAAGCCGTTAAGCCGAATGGGTCGATCTGTATCTTATCAGACGGCAATCGAGAAGAGTTAGTGCTTCAATCTCAATTTTACGAAAAAGAACTACATATCGTCGGGTCTAGTGATGGTTGGGATTACAGTGAACATTTCAGCTGGTATTTTGAAGCGAGCCGACAAACACCATACGTAAAAAAGGTATTTGAGTTGGACATTGATCAATATAGCTTGATTGATACATTTGAAAAACTAAGCGAACGGACCATTAACCCATTGAAAATTGCAGTAACATATGAAAGTGAATTGAAAAAAATATAAATGATAAGGATGAATCTACATGCTGGAATATAAACTAAATGGCGATATCACACTGAGAATGTTCAATACAGACGATGCGGACGCATTATTCAAGCTGACAATTGCATCGAAGCCATACCTTCGAGAGTGGCTTGGTTGGCTCGATTATATTGAAACAGTTGAAGACTCAAGGAAGAATATTGAAGGACGTATCAAAGGATTGATTGAAACGGGTGGATTTCCGAAGTCTTTCGCATTGATGTATAAAGGTCAACTGGCTGGAACAATTGGATTTAACGAAATCGATCGCGGAATCCAATGTGGCACAATCGGGTATTGGCTCGGACAAGAGTTTCAAGGGAAAGGGATCATGAGTCAAGCACTCGAGACACTCATCGAGTATGGCTTCAAAGATCTTAAACTAAATAAGATTGAGATCCGAGTCGCGACAGAGAATTCGAAGAGTCGAGCACTTCCGGAACGATTCGGTTTTACAGAAGAAGGGGTCATTCGGGATGCGGAATGGCTATATGACCGTTACGTCGATCATGTCGTCTACGGGTTGTTGCGACATGAATATTTGCAGCTAAATCATCACTCTAAAGCTTATGATGAGACTGGGAATCGTATGTAAACAACGACGAGAAAGATACGTATTTTAAAAAGGGGACTACTAGATGACAACTATATACTTTGTCAGGCATGCACATTCTACCTTTACACCAGATGAATTCGCTAGACCGTTATCTGAAAGTGGGATGCGGGATGTTGCTGAAATTACGAATCTCCTAATCGGTGAGGGAATCGATATTGTGACTTCGAGCCCTTACAAACGAGCCGTTCAAACCGTCCAAGGCATCGCGGATTATCTTGAACAAGACATTGTAGTGATGGATGATTTAAGAGAGCGAACCTTGACTTCAGCACCGGCTAAAGATTTTAAAAGTGCCATGGAAACCGTTTGGCAGAACCCGTCGTTCGCATGGGAAGGTGGAGAATCGAACGTTCAGGCTCAAGCTAGAGGAATAGAGGCTCTACAATCACTGCTCCGTATGTACGAAGGGAAAAAAGTGGTGCTCGGCACACATGGAAATATCATGGTTCTCATCTTGAATTACTTTGATGCGCGATATGGATATGAGTTTTGGAAAGAACTCGACATGCCGGACCTCTATAAAGCGACTTTTGAGAACGACACATTGATGAGTGTCGATAAGTTATATAAACCTCAAGGTTAGAAATCTATTGACTACTGATAACTGGTAAGACTAAGATACGTATAACTATATGAAAATGCGTTGAAGAGAAAAGTAAATCGAGTTCGTTTTTATACAGAGAACCTTGTAAGCTGAGAAAAGGTAAAAGACACTCGTTTGAAAATGGTCTCTGAGCTTCGTCCTGAACGTGCGGATTCACAAGTAGGAGGCGACGGGATTTGGCATCCGTTATCCATGTCACGGTATTCGTGTATAGCATGATACACAGTACTTGTAGAGGCATCTGATGTGAATCAGATTGCGAATTAAGGTGGTACCGCGAGAATTCAAACCTCGCCCTTAACTGTTGTAATTGACAGTTGAGGGCGAGGTTTTTTCAATTTTAAGGATGGGAGAGGATTTAAGAATGAGTATATTTATTGGTGGTGCTTGGGTTTATGCAAATGGTTCATTGCATTTAGGGCATATTTCTAGCCTACTTTCAGGTGATATCTTAGCAAGATATTATCGGAGTAAAGGGGAGGACGTTCTATATGTTTCAGGAAGTGATTGTAACGGAACACCAATCACTGTTCGTGCTAAACAAGAAGGTGTATCGGTTACGGAAATTGCTGACCGATACCACGATGAGTTCGTAGCGTGTTATTCATCTTTAGGTTTCTCTTATGATGTGTATGCACGTACCGATCATCCCCAGCATCATGAAGTGGTACAAGACATATTTACTGAACTCTACTCAAAAGGTTTTATTTATAAAAAAGAAGTGGAACAAGCCTATTGTGAAACATGTAAGCAATTCTTACCGGATCGCTATGTTGAAGGTACTTGTCCGGTATGTCATGGTTCCTCTCGTGGCGATCAATGTGATCACTGCTCAACAATTTTGGAACCCTTAGATTTATTGGAACCTCGATGTAAGCATTGCTTGAACAAACCGTCCACGCGCTCAACTGAACATTTTTACTTATCATTGAGTTCGTTTCAAAAATTTCTTGAGAAATATACGGAATATGCGGACCGTCAATCGTTATGGAGAGAGAATGCGATTTCTTTGACGAAGCGTTACTTACAAGAAGGTCTTCACGACCGTGCGGTATCACGTGATTTATCTATCGGTGTGAATGTTCCAATTATTGGATATGAAGAGAAAAAGGTATATGTATGGATTGAGGCGGTTTCAGGATATTTCTCAGCAAGTCGATTGTGGGCACAATCAGTAGGAGCTGATGAGGCTTCTTTCTGGTCCAACTCAACTCGAGCTTATTACGTTCATGGAAAAGATAACATCCCGTTTCATTCCATCATCTGGCCAGCGATTTTAGAGGCTCTTGGAGACAAAGCACTCCCGACTCATATCGTATCTAACGAATATCTGACGCTAGAAAAAAGAAAGCTCTCAACAAGTAAAAATTGGGCAGTGTGGCTTCCTGATATGTTAGAACGATATGATCCAGACTCTATTCGCTATTTCTTAACGATCAATGCACCTGAAAATCGGGATGCAGATTTTTCATGGAAGGAGTTCATATATAGTCACAATGCAGAACTCTTAGGGGCCTACGGGAACTTCGTGAATCGAACATTAAAATTTATCGAGAAATCTTTTGAAAATCTCATTCCGAACGAAAATATTTCAAGTGAGATTGAAGAACGGATTAGCAACTTATATGCAGAAGTAGGTCAGTTAATCGAAGATACGAATTTTAAACAAGCGCTGGAATTGATTTTTGAAGCGATTCGATTTTCGAACAAATATTTTGATCAAACGCAACCATGGAAAACGATTAAGGAAAACCCAGCGGACTGCAGACAAACGTTAGCGAACTGTACGTTTTTAATCGTGAATTTTGGTAATGTATTAAAGCCGTTCTTACCATTTTCGAGTCAAAAAATACGAGATGCAATAGAGGTGGACAAGGAAGGGTGGGAGGTATTGAAAGTGAAATCTTCGATTCTTCAATATGACGGTCCATTATTTACAAGAATCGATACCCGTCAAATTGACGATGAAAGGGAAAGACTATTTCAGCATGCGATAGAAGCCAAATAAAGTAGAATCGGAATAATCATTAATTATTTATGAGTGTCCTTTATGCCAAATTTCGATAACACTTATAAACGGACAAAACAAGACCCGTCCTTCACGAGAGGGCGGGTCTTTCGTCTGACTCGAACAGTTCAGTTCCAAACTCTTCATAAGCCTGTTCGTAACGGCGAAGGGAAGACTCTTTATGCATACAGGTGATATTCATTCGATCGGATGGTGTCATATCTTCCGCATATGTCTTTAACACGTGGGCGTTTCGAAGCATCGATGGAGTGACGGAGCGCGCAAGTCCACTCCGTTCGTTCAATTGCCGCATCATTTTCGTGATCATGACAATCGTCAGTTGCTTCGGTTGATTCTTCGCATATACCCAGCGGAACGTCATTCGGGCGAAATCAAATGAGACGAAGACGGGGTCTTCAGAGTACCAGCGTGGCCGCACCGGAGTCGGGATATCAGCCAAATAATTCATGAGTAACGATTGGTCTTCCTGCGAGAGCTTCAACGTGAACCGGTTTCCGAGACGGTCATACACGTCGAAGGTGTGATCAGCCAGATGCAAGTCGCTCATTCGCAAACGAATGATGTGATGGACGCGCAATCCATATTTATAGAAGAGCGTCACGATCATTTCGTTCCGATTGACGAGATATGGATGCGCTTGCAATTGATTCTCGCTCAGTCCTCTCGTCGAACGAATCGTTTGAACGAGTCGGTCAAATTCAGATTCGAGTGCGACTTGGTCGATTGTCAACGTATGTGCCGGTTGCGAATAGGCAAGCATCTTTTTACGAAGTGGATTTAAAAAGTGGGTCAGGCTATTGATGACCGTGACGATTCGTGCGACGGTCGCCTGTTGATAGTGCTTCTCTTCTATTAAGAAGTCATTCACGAATGTCTTCCACGATTCGAGCGGAACGTCTAACCAGTCTGTCGGTTCGTTCAGTTCGACGTTGTGGTCGTGAAAGTATTTATGCACGTCGATCAAGTCGTAGCGATATCGTTTAAGCGTCGAGGGTTGACGACCGCTGGCGCCGAGATGATAAAGATAGGTTTCAATAAATTCCGGGAGCGGATAGTCTTTTCTACGTTTCGTCATGGTCGAGCCTCCTTCTTCTTTTATCCTACCACAAACGGACGTTCTCTATACGTTGATTCGTGGTAAGATGAAAGGTGAGACTTTATGGAATGAGGGATTACATGATAGAACGTGAAAAAGTTGTCATCGTCGGCTGTCAGTTACCGAATGTCGATGATTGGACATATGAACAGTCGATGGGCGAGCTCGTCGAACTCGTGGATACGGCGCAAGGTGAGGTCGTCGCACGACTCGACCAAAAGCGTCAACAAGTCGACCGTCGTACCTTTATCGGGAAAGGAAAAATTGAAGAGCTCGCGATGCTCGTCGAACAGTTCGAGCCGGACTTGTTAATCTTCAACGCCGAATTGACTCCGGCGCAGTCGAAGAACATTCGCATCGCCTTGAACGACCCGGATGAGATGAAGCTAATCGACCGCACGCAGCTCATCTTGGACATCTTTGCGAGCCGTGCGCAATCGCGTGAAGGGAAATTGCAGGTCGAACTCGCGCAGATGAACTATTTACTACCACGTCTCATCGGACAAGGGACACAGCTCTCGCGACTCGGTGGTGGAATCGGGACGCGTGGACCGGGTGAGACAAAACTTGAGTCGGACCGTCGCCACATCAAGCGTCGTATCGATGAGATATCGAAACAACTTGAAGGAACGGTCGCACACCGGGACCGCTACCGGGAACGTCGGAAAGAAAATCGCGTATTCCAGGTCGCGCTCGTCGGGTATACGAATGCTGGGAAGTCGACAATCTTTAACCGATTGACCGATGCCGACACGTACGAGCAGGATGAACTGTTCGCGACGCTCGACCCGTTGACGCGTGAACTCGAACTTCCACGCGGCGGAAAAATATTGATTACCGATACGGTCGGATTCATCCGTGACTTGCCGACGAAACTCGTTGCAGCCTTCCGTTCGACGTTGGAAGAAGTAGTCGGTGCCGACTTGATCCTTCATGTCATTGATGCGTCGAACCCACATTATTTGAACCAAATCGATACGACGAATGCGGTATTGGAAGAACTCGGTGCGAGTGAGGTGCCTCAGCTCGAGGTATATAATAAGAAAGACCGTCTCACGGAAGACTTCGTCGGCGGGCCGCTGTTGATTTCGGCAATCGCATCGGAAGATATCGTGACGTTGACAGGTGCTCTCGAGGATAAGATTGCGGACATTTTGACAAAAGTCCACGTCATTCTCCCGGTGACGGCTTTTGAACATTACCACCCGGCCAAAGAGGCAATGTATCGTCTTGAAGAGAACTTTTTAGATGACGGATCAGTCGAATTAGTAGGTTACATGAGAGAAGACACGCGTCTATACGCGACGCTAAAACAATTTGAGGTGTAAGTATGTGGCAAGAAAAGATTGAACATTATGATGCACTCGCGCCGTTCGTGAAAAAAGCAGAGGCGCGGGTCAAACCGTTTTTTGAAAAGATAGAAGAAACAGCCGAATTCAACCAGTATCGCGTCCTGGAATCGTTTAAAAAGCATAAAGTATCGGACTTTCATTTTAATCCGACGACGGGATATGGATATGATGATCTCGGTCGGGACACGCTCGAATCGATTTATGCGGACGTGTTCGGAGCAGAGCTCGCATTATGTCGACCGCAAATCATCTCGGGTACCCATGCAATCGGGATTGCCCTGTTCGGTGTCCTGCTACCAGGTGATGAACTGCTCTATATCACAGGGAAACCGTATGACACGCTCGAGGAGATCGTCGGCATCCGAGGCGATGGTCGCGGTTCTCTGAAAGAACTCGGTGTCCTTTACGATACTGTCGAATTAAAAGAGGAACGTGAAATCGACATCGACCGCGTCATCGAACGGATTCGTCCGGAGACGAAACTCGTTGGGATTCAGCGCTCGAAAGGATATGCGAATCGTCGCAGTATTCCAGTAGAAGAAATCAAGATTGCCATCGAACGCATCAAAGCGGCGCATCCGCATGTGTATGTGTTCGTGGACAATTGCTACGGTGAATTTGTCGAGACGATTGAACCGACGCACGTCGGAGCCGACTTGATGGCCGGTTCTCTCATTAAAAATCCGGGTGGTGGATTGGCGAAGACAGGCGGTTATATCGCTGGTACGAAAGAGTTGATTGAACGCTGTTCGTTCCGAATGACGACTCCAGGGATCGGAAGTGAAGCCGGACCATCACTCTATTCGCTTCAAGAGATGTATCAAGGCTTCTATATGGCACCTCATACAGTCGCACAGGCATTAAAAGGGGCGCATTTGACGGCAAGTCTATTGTCGTTGATTGGATTTGAAACTGATCCACACTATTCGACTCCAAGAACGGACTTGATTCAGTCGGTGACGTTCCGTGACCGTGACAAGATGATTGCGTTTTGTCAGAGTATCCAAATGGCATCACCAGTGAATGCCCATGCGTTGCCAGTACCGGCCTATATGCCAGGCTATGAAGATGACGTCATCATGGCGGCTGGGACATTTATTCAAGGGTCTTCCATCGAACTGTCTGCCGACGGTCCGCTTCGGGCACCGTACACAGCTTACGTCCAAGGTGGTCTGACGTATGCTCACGTAAAAGTCGCTCTTATGTTGGCGTTGAGCCAATTACACGGTAAAGGATTGGTCGAATTCAAAGACCAAAATCAGCCGACACATTTGTAACCAATCTGTCATGTTAACTTTCTTAACATCTATTGACAGGATTGTTGTCATATATTATTCTCACATTGTGAGACAGAAAAGGAGGGGTAAGGATGGCCGATCAATTTCGTCGCTCCAACCCGTTGTTTCCGATTGGAATCGTCCAAGATCTGACGCAATTGACAGGTAGGCAGATTCGGTATTACGAAGAACAGGGTCTGATTTCGCCTAGTCGGACGGAATCGAAACGACGACTTTATTCCTTTAATGATGTCGAACGTCTACTCGCAATCAAGGATTACATTGACCAAGGCTTTAATTTGGCGGCGATTCGCCACATGTTAGAGCAAGAAGGTGAAAAAGAAGCGGAAGCATCTGCTCCTGCCGCACCGGTCAATGAAGCACCGAAGGTTTCGGAAAAAGAGTTACATCATTTGTTGAAAACACAGCTTCAAGAAGCCGGTCGTTTCAATAAGACGTCGCTCATTCAAGGTGAGCTTTCACGTTTTTATCGATAACGCCGCACACATCAACCATTACGCAATGTGAGAGGGGACATTTTACCATGGCCAGAAAAACGTTCACAAAAGAAGACATTAAACGCATCGCACAAGAGGAAGACGTACGCTTTATTCGTCTTCAATTCACGGACATCCTCGGAACAATCAAAAACGTCGAGGTGCCGATCAGCCAATTGGACAAAGCACTTGATAACAAGATGATGTTTGACGGATCGTCAATCGAAGGATTCGTCCGCATCGAGGAATCAGACATGTACTTATATCCAGACCTCAACACATGGGTTGTCTTCCCGTGGACAGATGGCAGCGGAAAAGTCGCTCGCTTAATTTGTGATATTTATAACCCAGACGGTACACCATTCAGCGGTGACCCGCGCGGTACTCTCAAGCGCAACCTTGAGAAGATGCAAAAACTTGGCTTCTCAGCGTTCAACGTTGGACCAGAGCCAGAATTCTTCTTGTTCAAGAAAGACGCATCAGGTCGTCCGACACTTGAGCTCAACGACCAAGGTGGATACTTCGACTTGGCGCCAGTTGACCTCGGTGAAAACTGCCGTAAAGAAATCGTCATCGAACTTGAAAACATGGGCTTTGAAATCGAAGCATCACACCACGAAGTTGCACCAGGACAACACGAAATCGACTTCAAATACGCGGATGCTGTCACAACGGCAGATAACATCCAAACGTTCAAGCTCGTCGTCAAGACGATTGCAGCGAAGTATGGTCTTCACGCGACATTCATGCCAAAACCACTCTTTGGTGTAAACGGTTCAGGAATGCACGCGAACATGTCACTCTTCAAAGGTGACTCAAACGTCTTCTACGATCCAAATGGTGACATGGAACTTTCGGACACAGCACGCGCGTTCACGGCTGGTATCTTGGAGCACGCTCGTGCGTTCACAGCAGTATGTAACCCGACTGTGAACTCATACAAGCGTCTCGTACCTGGTTACGAAGCACCTTGCTATGTTGCATGGAGTGCACGCAACCGTTCACCACTCGTACGTGTACCAGCGGCACGTGGTCTCTCGACTCGTATCGAAGTACGTTCGGTTGACCCAGCAGCGAACCCGTACCTTGCACTTGCTGCTCTCTTGGCTTCAGGTCTTGACGGAATCGAAAAAGATTTGAATGCACCTAAACCAATCGACAGCAACATCTACGTGATGGACAAGCCAGAGCGTGTTGCGAACGGAATCGACGATCTTCCAGCAACGCTCTTCGACGCACTCGAAGTCCTTCGTGCGGACAAAGTCGTGATGGAATCACTCGGTGAGCATATCGGCGAACACTTCCTCGAATTGAAAGAAATCGAGTGGGATATGTTCCGTATGCAAGTAACGGAGTGGGAACGCGATCAGTACATGACGCTCTACTAATCTATTAGATTCATCGACTCTTGTCGGACACTTCATTCAGAAGCAGTCGGCAAGAGTTTTTTGGTTAAATGAAAAGTTATAATTGAAAATTAATGAATTGAATCGTATAATTATAAAAAAATATTGTTAAAGTTCTCTAGGGTTCCGCATTTTGAAATGGTTCTGGTCCGAGAGGGAACGTACAGTAGCATATACTGTATACACGGAAGGATAAAAGCCTGGGAGATATCTGATTGAGATATCTCCCAGGCTTATTTTTTTTAAGGAGTGAAAGGGATATGAAGCAATTTGAGAGTGAATCGGTCAAAATCTATCAGAGTGCTCTGTGGAAAACGACGAGCACGATTGTTGAAGGAGAGGATTTTATACTTCTTGTCGATCCGACATGGTTACCGATTGAAATTGAGGAAATAAAAAAAGATATTGAAAAGAGTCGAGCAGGACGAACGCTATACTTGTTGTTCACGCACGGGGATTTCGATCATATTATTGGTTATGGTGCCTTTCCGGATGCGATTGTAATTGGAAGTGAGGGCATGAAACATCATCCGAGAAAGCAATATAAACTCAATCTCATCAAACAATTTGACAATGAATACTATATCGATCGCCCGTATGATATTCAGTTTCCAGAACTTGATTGTGTCATTAGAGAAGACGGTCAACAATTGAAGTTGGGTGAGACGACGATCACGTTCTATTTAGCGCCCGGTCATACGCACGACGGATTGTTTGCAATCATCGAACCTCAAGGGATTTGGATTGCGGGAGATTATTTATCTGATTTTGAGTTGCCATATATATTTGATCAATCATCTGCATACTTGAATACGTTAGATAAAGCCGAAGTGATTATAAAAAATCGCAACATTACACTTCTCATTCCGAGTCACGGTGAATTCACAACTGACACGGGTGCTATGTTGGCTCGACTTGAGATGGCGCGTAGCTATATAAAACGTTTGGTTCGTTCGGTAGAACAAAACGATAATGAGGCAATCATCGCATTAGGAGAAGAGATGAAGTATCCATCGTCATTTACGAGAGAATGTCATGAAGGGAACGTGGATATTGTAAGGCAGGAGTGTCTTGAAAGAGGTGTACAACTATGAAAGTAGTTGATTTGAAAAAGTTAGGGAGATCCCTTGAAATTGATCAAGATTATGAATTAAAGAAAATAGATGCAGGTAGCTTGATTATGATTCATTTGAGAAATCAATCTTATCCATATGAAGTGCATGACTCTAATGAAGAAATCATTATCGCATTTCAGGGTGGTTTTTCAATCGAGACAAAGACCGAGTCTCTGATCGTTCCAGAGGGTCATATGGTGACGATTCCAAAAGGGGTTGAACACCGGTTTGGAGCAGAGAGTAATGCCGTTGTACTAGTGGCGTTCGGATAAACAATGTACGATAAAAGGCGATTTTCTCCGTATGAGGGGAAATCGCCTTTCGATTGTTCAGAATGCTTTTTTTATAAATGTCGATGTATAGTCGAGCATTGTATGCAGCGTTGTCGCAAACACGAGCCCTAAAAAGAAAGACAAGCCATGAATGTCAACCCATGAGCGGATTGCCTCTTCGTATGCCGTGAAGGGCAAGGTCAGCACGAGTGGAAAGCCGATATATGCAATCCGAATCACATCACTCAAACCAGGTAAGTGCGAGAAGAGCGAACGGTGCGGCATAAACTTTACGTAAGGGAGCCAGATCAATTTGAGTGGTCCCCATCGATAATAGGCGTCTGATTTTAAATCAAGGTCCGGGGAGAGCCAGAGTGTACCGATGATGGCACCGATGATTAATGCGAACGGAACATCGATTTCAAGAAAAGGCGTGGCAACCGCAAGTGCGCCGGTTGCCACGAGATTCGTTCGGGTATGGGTCTTGCCACTAGCCATTAATGAATCGTCCGGTATACACCGATAACCTTCCCTAAAATCGAGACGTTGTCAAAATACATCGCTTCTAACTCGTCGTTCTCCGGTTGAAGGCGGACCTTTGAAGCTTCCTTGTAAATCCGTTTCACGGTCGCTTCGCCTTCTTCCGTCATAGCAACGACAATCTCTCCATTGTCGGCCGTGCTCTGCTGGCGGACGAGAACCCGGTCCCCGTCCAAGATGCCTGCGTTGATCATCGAATCCCCAGAGACAGACAACATGTATACATTATCTGAACCGACGATATGTGCCGGGAGCGGGAAGTGTTCTTCCACGTTCTCGATGGCGGTGATCGGTGTCCCGGCAGTGACTTTCCCGATGACCGGTACGTACATGACGGACTCTTGTTCTTCCATTGACGGCATGTCGTCAGTTAAAATTTCAATCGCGCGAGGCTTCGTCTTGTCTCGACGAATCAAACCGCGCTTCTCTAAACGATCTAGGTGACCGTGGACGGTCGAACTAGATGCTAGACCGACGGCTTCACCAATTTCACGAACAGAAGGCGGATAACCTTTTGCCCGTACTTCGTCTTTGATGAAATCAAGAATCTGTTGTTGTCGCGCTGACATTTTCTTCATTATGTTCACCTCGATATAATCGAATAACCTGCAATCGCATCCTATTCTTTATGTGTCTAGTGTAACACAAGAACACATGAGCGTACAAACATTCGTTCGTTTTTTTATGTTGACCGAACACGGGTTCTTGTTTTATGATGAGAACAGATAAACGAACAAACGTTCTAACGAACATATATTCTTATACAGGAGGCAATGCAATCATGAAAGATACACTCAACGGAATCATTTTAGTCGGGATGCTCTTGGTCGGGATGTTCGCCTTTTATTTGGCTGGGGAAATGCGAGGGGAACCAAAGGTTGTCGATCCGGTCGTCACGACAGAGCGGACGATTGAAGAAGAGGTCGCATACGTCGAAGCGGAATCACTCGAAGCACAGATTATGGCTGAGCGCGAAGCGCATAATGAACGAAAAATGAAATGGTATGCCGCTGAGTGATCGTTCTTCATTGCGAACGGTTTACGAACTGTGTATCGTAAGAAATGAATGCGATGAAAGGGAGTGATGCGATGCGAGTCGTCATCTATTGTCGGGTATCGACGAACAAGTCTACCCAAGAGACATCACTCAGTCGGCAAGTCGAAGAATTACAGGAATTGGCTTCTCGATTAGGGGCCGACGTTATTGATGTCATCACTGAGCAAGAAAGTGGCTATGAAGTGAACCGACAAGGGTTACTCGATTTGCTTGACCATGTATCCACTTCGCAACTGGATGCCGTTCTCGTCACGGACGACAGCCGTTTAGGACGAGGCAATGCCAAGATTGCGATTTTGCATACATTAATGAAGCATGACGTTCGATTGCTGACGATGCAGTCGACGTCGGACTATGTCGTTTCCGATGCCGAGAAAATGGTATTGGAGATTGTCAGTGTTGTCGAAGAGTATCAGCGTAAGATTCATAACGCAAAAATTTCTCGTGGGATGCGTCGTGCGGTCGCTAACGGATTCAACCCACAACGTAACATTCAAAGTAATGATCAAGGCGGGCGACATCGAATCGAAGTTCCGATCGAAGAGATTATTCAATTGCGCGAGCGTGGCTTGACGTTCGCTGAGATTGCGGCGACACTTCGAGGATTTGGCTATGAAGTCTCGAAAGCAACGGTCAATCGACGATATCTCGAACACCAGTCAGTTGCTGAAACTTGATTCTTCCTCTCTGATTTTGTAAAGTATAAGAACAAATTCACTAGAGAGGGGGCGAGTCGGATGTTAGCACCAGGACAATTGGAGCGAATCAATTTCCTCGCCAACAAAGCGAAGACAGAAGGACTGTCTCAAGAAGAAATGAACGAACAACAGGACTTGCGTCAAGAATATTTGAAAGCGTTTCGTCAGTCGTTCAAATCACAAATGATGGGGATGAAAGTCGTCGACCCAGATGGAAACGACGTTACCCCAGAGAAGTTGAAAGAAGATCAAAAACGCTATCGCGGTGAGTGATACTGAATGCACATCCTATTTCGTATAGGATGTGCATTTTTGTTATACACGAACACGCATCAGACGAACGGATTACACGCTATTTTATTCAATAGAAGGAAACGATTTCATCAAATGTGTTATACTAATTAATTAGTTGTGACACACGATTGAGTGTGATAAAATATGACGGGTAGAAAACCTTCTTAACACAGAGAGGATGAAATTAGTGGAAACAACTACTAAAGAATTATTAGCGATTAACTCGATTCGGACGCTCTCAATTGATGCGGTCCAAAAAGCGAACTCTGGTCACCCAGGGATGCCGATGGGGGCTGCCCCGATGGCGTTTACACTTTGGACGGATAAAATGCGTCACAACCCGAAAAACCCGAACTGGTTCAACCGTGACCGTTTCGTGCTTTCAGCGGGTCATGGATCGATGCTCTTGTATTCGCTCCTTCACTTGTCTGGCTATGATTTGTCGATGGACGATTTGAAATCATTCCGTCAAATGGACTCGAAGACACCTGGTCACCCTGAATACCGCCACACGGCTGGGGTAGATGCGACAACGGGACCACTTGGACAAGGGATTGCGATGGCTGTCGGGATGGCCATGGCTGAGAAACATTTAGAAGCGACTTACAACCGTGACGAGTTCAACGTCGTTGACCACTATACGTTCGGTATTTGCGGAGACGGAGACTTGATGGAAGGTGTATCTGCTGAGGCGGCTTCACTCGCAGGTCACTTAAAGCTCGGTAAACTCGTCGTTCTTTACGATTCAAACGACATCTCTCTCGATGGCGACCTTCATAAGTCATTCTCTGAAAGCGTAGAAGACCGTTTCAATGCGTACGGATGGCAAGTCATTCGTGTCGAAGATGGAACAGATATTGATTCAATCGCAAAAGCAATCGATGCAGCAAAAGCTGAAACGTCAAAACCGACATTGATCGAAGTGAAAACGGTCATCGGATTCGGTTCACCGAACAAATCAGGTAAATCGGCATCACACGGTGCTCCACTTGGAGATGCTGAAATCGAATTGACGAAACAGTTCTATAAATGGGAAGGCGAGTCATTCTACGTACCAAGCGAAGTATATGACTTGTTTAACGAGAAAGTTGTCGAGCCTGGCGCGAAATATGAGTCAGACTGGAACGAGCTCGTAGAAGCATATAAAGCGGCACACCCAGAACTCGGTGCACAGTTCGAGCGTGCAATGAACAATGAGCTTCCTGAAGGTTGGGATAGCGAGTTGCCGACATTCGAAATCGGTTCGAAAAAAGCAACACGTCAAACGAGCGGTGAAGTGTTGAACGCGATCGCAAAAGCAGTACCGACACTCTTCGGTGGGTCGGCTGACCTTGCCGGGTCGAACAACTCGATGATCAAAGGTGCAGTGGACTTCGATGAAGATCCAGCTGGCCGTAACATCTGGTTCGGGGTTCGTGAGTTCGCGATGGCAGCGGCTGTGAACGGTATGGCCCTTCATGGTGGTGTGCTTCCTTACGGTGCAACGTTCTTCGTCTTCTCAGATTACCTTCGTCCTGCAGTTCGTCTCGCAGCACTTATGGGACTTCCATCAACGTTCATCTTGACGCACGACTCAATCGCAGTCGGTGAAGATGGTCCAACGCACGAGCCGGTCGAGCATTTGATGAGCTTCCGCGCGATGCCGAACCTCTCAGTTCTTCGTCCTGCTGACGGCAAAGAAACGATTGCAGCTTGGAAACAAGCGGTGACATCGAAAACGACTCCTTCACTTCTCGTCTTGACTCGTCAAGCGTTACCAGAACTCGAAGGCACATCTGTTGAAACGGCAGCAAAAGGAGCTTACGTCGTTGCAGGTGAATCGAAAGATGCAGACGTTCTCTTGCTCGGTACAGGTTCAGAAGTACATGTCCTCGTCGAAGCGCGCGAGCAACTCGCGTCAGAAGGCGTGAAAGCGGCAGTCATCTCGATGCCATCATGGGAACTCTTCGAAGCGCAATCTGCAGAATATAAAGAGTCTGTCCTTCCATCTTCAGTGACGAAACGCGTATCGCTTGAAGCGGGTGCGACACTTGGATGGTACAAATATGTAGGATTCGGTGGTAAAGTACTCGGAATCGACAAGTTCGGAGCATCTGCACCGGGAGACCTCCTCATGAAAGAGTACGGCATGTCAGTCGACAACGTCGTCAATGCAGTAAAATCACTTTAATCTCATGTTAGATTGTTGTGACGGCCATTCATTTGGCCGTCACTTTTTTTCTGGACGACTAGCGAAGTTGCGCAATTTAGTGTATAGTAAAAAACGATGTTTCATATGGTAGAGGAGGTAAAGCCTTGAGTACATTATTCTGGATTCTTCTTGTCGTGGCAGCACTCATCGGGGGGATCGCGATCGGATTCTTCATCGCGCGTAAATACATGATGAACTACCTTGAACAGAACCCGCCAATCAATGAAGATATGATTCGTACGTTGATGATGCAGATGGGTCAAAAGCCATCACAGAAGAAAGTCAACCAAGTGATGCGCGCCATGAACGTGCAGATGAAAAACGAAAAGAAATCATAATCAATCACGAAAGCACTTCGGTTCCCGAAGTGCTTTTTTGTTTCCTCTTTTTGTTAGACAATCGAACAAACTTTCGCTACGATTAATGAATAATCTTTATCTAAAGACAAAGGGGGGCGTTTCACATTCGTGTATTTAAACAGTTATCTTGGTTTTTGCGTCTTGAGTGGAAGACCTACGCGCTCGGCATTGTCTTACTGATCTTCGTGGCTGGCCTAGAACTGATTCCACCACGCATTATCGGACGGATCGTCGATGAGATCAACCGTGGTTCGCTATCGTCAAACACGCTTTGGTTGTTACTCGGGGGACTTGCTGCCGTTGGGGTTGGTAATTATATCGCTCGCTTCTTTTGGCGCTATTTTATCTTCGGCGCGTCGATTCGACTAGGAAGAATGCTTCGGAGCCAACTATACCGACATTTCACAGATCTTGATCAACGGTTTTATAAAAAGTCACGGGTCGGGGATTTGATGGCCCACGCGACAAATGATGTACAAGCCGTATCGATGACGGCGGGGGCGGGGATTTTGACGCTCGTCGATAGCGTGACACTCGGGACGTTCGTCATCATCACGATGATTACGACAATCAGTTGGAAGTTGACGCTCGTCGCTTTGCTACCGTTACCAGTCATGGTCGCTTTGACGACGCGGTATGGAAAGATGTTACATAGCCGATTCGGGGTCGCCCAAGCGGCATTTTCAGAATTGAATGACAAAGTACAGGAAAGTGTCAGTGGTGTCCGTGTCTTAAAGTCGACGGGGGAAGTCGACCGGGATGTGGAATCGTTTGAGAACTTATCGAGTGAGGTGATGGCAAAAAACGTACGAGTCGCGAAGATTGACGCCTTATACGATCCGACCATCTTTGGAATTGTCGGACTCTCTTATATCCTCTCGGTTGGGTATGGAGCCGTCCTGATTGAACAAGGTGAATTGACGATTGGACAGATTGTCAGCTTCACAGCTTATTTGGCACTTTTGACGTGGCCGATGTTAGCGTTTGGATGGTTGTTTAACATCGTGGAGCGTGGTCGCGCGTCTTACGACCGGATTGAGCGGATGCTCGCCGTCAAACCTGAGATTCAAGACGACCGCATGGCTGCGACGACCCTTTCTCATTCAGAGGTCGAAGTCGATATTCGAAACTTCGCCTATGACGAGACCGTTGTGCTCCATAATGTCCATTTTCGGATTGAACGTGGAAAAACAATCGGGATTGTCGGCAGGACAGGTGCAGGGAAGACGACGATTGTCCGTCTGTTGACGCGTGAGTATGATGTGAAAGATGGAAAGATTACAATCGGCGGGATCAACATCCGCCAAGTGAAAAAGTCGCTTCTGATGGATAAGATTGCGGTCGTACCACAAGACCACTTTTTATTCTCGGATTCGATTGCGAACAATATCGCGTTCGGAAGACCTGAAGCGAGCATGGAAGAAATCATCGAGGCGGCGAAAGTCGCTGAAGTACATGAAGACATCATTCGACTTCCGGAAGGATATGCGACACTCGTCGGTGAACGCGGGGTCACATTATCAGGTGGTCAGAAACAACGGATTTCTATCGCGCGGGCGCTCATGACAGCGGCTGATGTCTTGATCTTAGATGATGCGTTATCTGCGGTCGATGCGAAAACGGAAGAGTCGATTATCGAGCATTTCCGAGTCGGCAATCCGGACCAGGCGCGCGTCATCGTCGCCCATCGACTTTCCGCCGTGGAACATGCTGACGAGATTCTCGTGATTGAGGACGGAAATATTATTCAACGTGGTCGTCATGAGACATTGCTTCAAGAGACAGGCTGGTATCGAGAGACATATGATCGTCAGCAACTTGAAGCGATTGTAGAAGGGGGTGGACACGATGAAACATGATGTCCAAGAATGGCAAGTCATCAAGCGTCTGCTCAGTTACGCGAAACGTTACGGAAAACCGCTAAGTGTTGCCTTCGTATTTCTCTTGATTGCGACAGGTGCAAAGTTGGCAGGACCGTTTCTAATCAAAGTATTCATCGATGAATTCGTCACACCGGGTGTCTATCCGACGAACTGGGTCATCGCTCTATTCGCCGTCTATATGGTTCTTCATGTATCTGCAATCGTGTTTGATTATCTACAATCGATTTCGTTTCAAAAGATTGCGCTAAAGATTGTCCAAAATATTCGGATGGATATCTTCCGTCATGTCATGGGGATGCGACTCGCCTATTTTGACCGCACACCAGCGGGCGTCCTTGTATCCCGTATTACGAATGATACGGAGGCGGTAAAAGAGCTATACGTAGGGGTAATGAGTACGTTCGTTCAGTCCGCTGTTCAGTTGATCGGGACGTATATCTTCCTCTACATCTTGGAGCCACCGCTCGCGACGATGGGACTCATCCTGTTGCCTCTCTTCTGGCTCATCATTTGGGCGTATCGTCGTTTCTCGACGAAATATTTCGCACAAGTGCGTGATTTGTTGTCACAACTCAACGCCCAGTTGAATGAATCGATCAATGGGATGGGTATCATTCAACAATTTCGTCAAGAAGAGCGCCTCATTCGTCAGTTCGAAGAGACGAATGAGGCACATCAGGAGGCACGATATCGGAACTTAAAACTCGATAGCATGTTGCTCCGCCCGATTATCGAATTGCTTCTCGCCTTCTCCATCATCGGTCTGCTCGGTTATTACGGGGTACTCTCGATGAGTGAACAGGTTCAAGTTGGGGTCGTATATGCGTTTATCAGCTATATTGAACGTATTTTCCGTCCGGTGCTTGATATCATGCAACGTTTGAGCGAATTTCAACAAGCGGTCGTATCGGCAGACCGTGTCTTCAAAATTTTAGATACGGATGAGCCGGCTCCTGGTAAACAGTTGCCTGGTGAAGCGCTCATCACCGAAGGAGAAGTTCGATTCGAAGATGTGACGTTCAGTTACGACGGAGAAGTTGACGTATTAAAACAGATTTCGTTCGTTGCGAGACCTGGAGAGACGGTCGCCCTCGTTGGGCATACGGGGAGTGGAAAAAGTTCAATCATCAATTTGTTGACACGATTTTATCCTTATGAATCAGGTCGCATCACGATTGACGGGCAACCGCTCGAACAGTTCGAGGAGCAAGAGCTTCGTCAACAAGTCGGGCTTGTCCTACAAGACCCATTCTTATTTACCGGAACAATCGAAGAGAATTTGAAATTGTTCAATCCAGACATCGATTCTGAGCGCGCACGGGAAGCTGCTGAATTCGTCCAAGCGCATTCGTTCATTGAGAAGTTGGACGCTGGCTATGGTCATGTCGTCGGAGAGCGTGGAGCGACGTTCTCGAGCGGAGAGCGACAATTGCTCGCCTTTGCCCGTACCGTCGCGCGTAATCCGAAAGTACTTATTCTCGATGAAGCGACGAGTTCCATTGATACCGAAACGGAAGAGCGTGTACAGACCGCGCTCGATCGGATGCGCCGTGGTCGGACGACGATTGCAATCGCCCATCGCCTGTCGACGATTCAAGATGCGGATTTGATTTTGGTTTTGCATCGCGGTGAGATTGTGGAACGGGGCAATCATCAACAGCTATTAAAGCAAGATGGACTGTATAAAAAGATGTATGAATTACAATCCGGTCAACGTCTGATGTCTTGAATTGGAAAGGATGCCTATTCAGGTATCCTTTTTTCCATGGGAAAAGCTCGCCACACAAGGTGACGAGCCGTCAAGTTTCAAGAATGAAGTTGATTTTTTTTATGTTTTGATAGGACATGACGAGTGATTAATGAGTCAAGCTCTTGGCTAACTGAAATGACTTCAGGTGAGGTCCAAGAATGCTTTGACGCGATTTTATACAGTTCATCACGTTTTTGTTCAATGGCCTGGTGTAGAGTATCTGCTGCGGTGACTGCCACGTTCGTTCCCCCATCATGTAAAATAGAATATTGTGAACTAGAATATCCAAATCTTAGCACCTCCGTTTACAGATGACAAGTTTCATTTCCATTTCAAAAATTACAAAATGATGTTGGAGTCTGAAAGAAAAGATGCGAGCAATTTAAATAGGTTTTCGCTATAATGGTCGTGAAAGGTGGAAATCGTCATGGAAGTCACATTATGGCTCGCATTTGGGGCGGGCGTCTTATCGTTTTTGTCACCATGTACGCTCCCGTTATATCCGGTTTTTCTTTCGTATATTACAGGGGTTTCCGTATCTGAATTAAAAAATGAAGGATTGAAACAGCGTACAGCCTGGTTCCACACATTTTCTTTCTTGTTTGGATTCTCAATAGTCTTTCTTGTCCTCGGGTTATCGACCTCATTGATTGCAGACGTCTTTATCCAATATAAGGACAGTCTTCGCATGATCGGCGCCATCTTGATTTTCGTATTTGGTGTCTTTTTAGCAGGTCTATGGCAACCAGAGTTCATGATGCGTGAAAAGAAAATGAATATCGGCGAAAGAAAAAGCGGGTATTTTGGAACTGTATTAATTGGGATTGGATTTGCAGCCGGCTGGACACCTTGTACGGGTCCGATTTTAGCGGGTGTGATTGCACTGGCCGCCACTAACCCGAGTCAAGGTCTTGGTTATATGTTGGCGTACATCATCGGTTTCGCCATTCCCTTCCTTGTAATGGTCGCGTTTGTAGGTAAAATTAAGTACTTAGCGCGAAACAGTGCAAAAGTTGCAAAAGTCGGGGGCTATTTGATGATGGCGTTCGGCGTACTATTATATTTTGACGGTATGAATCGGTTCGCTGCTTGGATGAGCGAACTTGTCGGATTCACCGGATTTTAAGGAGTTGACCGAGATGTCAATGTTGTGGGGATCAACTCTCATCGCGTTATTCATGGGGATCGTGGCAAGCTTCGTACGTGTGAAAGCCTCTGCGAAACCGACCAATGCAAAAAAAATCTTAATCCCACCGCTTGCGATGTCAACGGGAATGATTCAATTTTTGATTCCCGCGTTTCGCCTGACATGGGTGGAGGTCGCTGAGGCACTCGCGGTAGGATTGATTTTCAGCCTGTTCTTAATCAAAACTTCTAATTTTGAAAAACGGGACGGTGAAGTCTATCTGTCACGATCGAAAGCATTCTTCATCGTTGTCTTTGCACTTCTTGCCATTCGTACAGCGATGAAAGTGTGGATTGGACACGATGTCGATCTCTTTTCTACAGGCGGACTGTTTTATTTGATTGCCTGGGGGATGATTGTACCTTGGCGAATCGCCATGTATCAAAAATATAAACGAATCGTTACCGCATAAAAATGGAGTGGCCATGAGCCACTCCATTTTTATTGTTCGGTAGTAACGGCAACTTCTGTCTCGGCATCGATTCCTGTGTTCGCCTTGACGAGTATGCGTTCGTAATTCCCTGAAACTTCATCCGATTTCGAGAGATACGTACCGACTATGGCAGCGATAAAGCCGAGCGGAATTGATACAATCCCAGGATTCGATAATGGGAATAGGGCTTCTCCAACAAAGATGGCTGACCCATCTGGTGCCCAAAGGTTCGGGCTGAGTGCGACTAGAATTAACGAAGAGAATAGACCGACAACCATTCCCCAAATCGCACCACCTGTATTGAAGCGTCTCCAGAAAATTGTGAAGAGAATAACGGGCAAGTTCGCACTCGCTGCAACAGCGAAGGCGAGAGAAACAAGAAATGCCACGTTCATCGATTGAGCGAAGAAGGCAAGCCCCATCGATACGAGTGCGACTGCTACAGATGCAATTCGAGCAGCTTTCACTTGCTCTTTCTCAGTTGCTTCTCCTTTTCGGATAATATGACCGTAAAAGTCATGAGCGAATGCCGAAGCAGCAGATAAGACGAGGCCAGCCACGACAGCAAGAATCGTAGCAAATGCAATAGCGGCAACGAAGGCAAACAAAAGATCACCACCAAGTGCTTGAGCAAGAAGAGGAGCCGCCATATTACCTGCAGGGTTAGCAGCAAGGATGGCATCTCGTCCGACAAATGCGGCAGCACCGAAACCTAAGAAGATTGTGAGGATATAAAATGCACCGATAATCCAAGTTGCATAGACGACTGATTGACGTGCGGTTGGCGCATCTTTGACGGTAAAGAAGCGAATTAGGATATGCGGAAGTCCTGCTGTACCAAGAACGAGTGCCATATTCAAGGAAATCGTATCAAGAGGGAGCTTGAACTTGTTCCCAGGATTTAAGAAGTCACTACCAAGCGGTGTCGCTTTACTGACTTCACTGAACATCGTCGCAATTGAGAAATCGAATCGTGCGAACACTAAAAATGAGATAATGGCCGTTCCAATCATCAGCAACACGGCTTTTGTGATTTGAACCCAAGAGGTGGCCGTCATCCCGCCGAAAACGACATAGACCGTCATTAAGATCCCAACGACGACGACACTTGTCGTATAAGGGATTCCGAGTAACAGCTCAATCAAGGCACCTGCTCCAACCAGTTGAGCGATCATATAAAAGATAGAGATGACAATGGCATTCATCGCGGCGACACCGCGTACCCTTGGCTTGTTGAAACGTGCCGCGATCATATCGGCCATCGTATATTTTCCGAGATTTCGTAACGGCTCAGCAACGAGATAAAGTACGACGAGATACGCTACGAGAAAGCCGATTGAATAAAAGAAGCCGTCGAATCCGGCGAGTGCAATCATGCCCGCGATTCCAAGGAACGATGCGGCGGACATGTAGTCACCTGCAATAGCGAGACCGTTTTGAAAACCGGTCAAACCGCCGTCTGCCGTATAAAAATCACTAGCAGTTTTCGTTTTTCGTGCTGCAAAATATGTAATCACAAGCGTGAGTCCGACAATTGCGGTAAAGAGACCGATGGCTGTCCAATTCATGATTTCACCTCTTCTTTTAATTGTTGGACGAGCGCGTCAAAGCGCCGGGCACGACGACTGTACAGTACACAAAGTGTCCAAGTCATGATGAACTGTGAAAAGGCGAACGCCCAAGCCCAGGTGATGTCTCCAATGAGCGGCGTGTTTAAAATAGTCGTATAGCTTGTCAAAATAGGGAGTGTGAAATAGAACAATAGTGAAAAAATAATGGCTGGGACGATGAAGCGATTTTTTTCACGCATCAGTCGATGAAACGTCTCGTGTTCGGTGATCGAGTGAGCGGAACGGTGGCTCGTCGTCTGTGCTGCTTGTGTGACATCATGCATAATGATTCCTCCTAATCTACAAGATAGACTTATTATGCGGTGTGAAAATAAGGAGAGTCATTCCTTTTTTTTATGTCGAAATGAGAGAAATTATATCAATATTGGTCATACCAATTTATTGTAAGCGTTTTCAATATTGTCTAAAAATTGAACATTATTCTGATATTATAAATAGTGAAATAAAAGGTACTTTTTACCTATTAGGCAAATCGCACAATTCGACAAATAAAAAACTCTATCTGAATGAGATAGAGTCTACTGCTGAAAATAATGTTCATAAGGTGTCCAATCAATCTGTTCTTCAGATAACGCCTTTTTTAAAAATTTGTGGTCTCGCTTTGGTGTTGCGGCAATGTACCCTTTGACGACAAGTTCGGTTGTCATTTTTTTCGCACGCGATTCGAGTGCAAACTGACCAATCTTTCCTGCTATTTTTCGGATGGCGACGTCACGGAACAATTCGGGAACCGGCGAGACGAGCCGATCTAAAAGCGTCCGTGTTTCTGGCGTCCATAGGTGCCGGGTTCTCTCTATATAATCATCTTCAATGTCAAGTAGGGAACGTCCATCTTCTTTCGGCATGCGTTTTAAAAACTTGCGAAACATGAAGTACCCGCCAATCGTCATGAGACCAATCATGACGAATCCCCAGAATACAATGAAATACATCATCCAGTTTTCTGGCATCGTCTTTCCCCCGTTCTATTCTTTCACTTGCTATCAACGTTAGTATACAAAAAAGAATCCATTTGCAAAAGGCGCACGTCTCGTTAGGATAGACGAACTCAATCGATTTCGATAGAATAGATAGCGTTGCTACGAGAATAAGCATGAACTGAGTCGAGAAAGGAAAGGTCTATCTTATATGAGCCAATTGAAACAAGAAGTCGAGAGACGTCGAATATTCGGCATCATCTCTCACCCGGATGCGGGTAAGACGACATTAACAGAGAAATTACTTTTGCACGGTGGTGCGATTCGTGAAGCCGGTACGGTCAAGGCACGCAAAAATTCAAAGCACGCTAAATCAGACTGGATGGAAATTGAGAAACAACGTGGAATCTCGGTTACATCGTCTGTCATGCAATTCATCTATCAAGACAAAGTCGTATCCATTATGGATACACCAGGACACAACGATTTTGGAGAAGACACGTATCGCGTGTTGACATCGGTCGATAGCGCGGTCATGGTCATCGATGCCGCGAAAGGGATCGAGACACAGACGAAAAAGCTATTCCAAGTTTGTCGGATGCGCGGAATCCCAATCTTTACGTTCATGAACAAGTTGGACCGTCAGGCGAAAGACCCGCTTGAACTAATGGAAGAGCTTGAGGAAGTACTCGGCATGCCTTCTGTTGCCATCACATGGCCAATCGGGAGCGGGATGCAGTTCGAGGGCGTCTATGACCGAATGAAAAATGAAGTTCATTTGTTCCGCGGAGACAAGTCGACACTTCAACTAAGTGAGGACGGGGTAAATGATCCGGTGCTCGCTGATCATCTTTCTGAAGAGAACTTGACGAATCTTCGTGATGAGATCGACCTCCTCGACGGAGCAGGGAATGAGATTGATGTGGAAGCGATTCAAAGCGGTAAATTGACGCCGGTATTCTTCGGAACGGCGCTCGTTGACTTTGGTGTGACTGCGTTCTTGAATCATTATTTGGAGATGTCTCCGGCTCCAGAGGCACGTAAATCGAACGTCGGCCCAATCAATCCGACATCGGAAGATTTCAGTGGGTTCGTCTTTAAGATTCAAGCGAACATGAACCCAGCGCACCGTGACCGAATCGCATTCGTCCGAATCTGTTCAGGTGTGTTCGAGCGTGGGATGGATGTGACGCTCACCCGAACCGGGAAGAAAATTAAATTGAGCCAGTCGACTCAACTCATGGCCAATGATCGTGAAACGGTCGACCAAGCGTTCGCCGGTGATGTTATTGGGATCTATGACTCTGGGACGTATCAAATCGGGGATACGATCACGACATCGAAGCAAAAGATTGCCTTTGAAGCATTGCCGACATTCCCACCTGAGTTATTCATGCGTGTATCACCTGTCAACTCGCTCAAGTCGAAACACTTCCACAAAGGTGTGGAGCAACTTGCCCAAGAAGGAGCAATCCAAGTCTATCGCAACGAATACAATGAGATTTATCTCGGTGCGGTCGGCCAACTCCAGTTCGAAGTGTTTGAATATCGTTTGAACAATGAGTATGGCGTAGACATCCGGATGGAACCTGTATCATACAGCGTTGCACGTTGGGTAAAAGACAAGGAATTGAAAGCGTTGAAACCATTCCAAGATTCACGTAACATGCTCGTTACGGACCGCTGGGAGCGCCCGGTATTCTTGTTCGCGAACGAGTTCACGTACGAGCGGTTCGCAGAACGTCACGCTGACGATTTGACGCTCGTAGAGGCTTTAGATGTCAACGAAGAGATTGGAACGGAAGAATAAGTAAGGAACACCTCATTTTTGAGGTGTTTTTTATTGATCGGAGAAGGTTTCAGATAATGATAAGTTTTACTTATGACTAATTTGTGACGGAATGTATTTTACGTCACGCTATACTTGTATTATGATAAATATGTGAAAAGTAAGCGATTACGCATTGTCGTGTGGTCGGCGCTTTCAAAAAGGGGGAAATTGCAATGGAACAGACGAATGTTTTAGACGCCTTCGCATCTCGGACGACGTTCGAGGCGAACGGGCAATCGTATGATTTTTATCGTTTGAAAAAGTTAGAAGAAGAAGGGTTAACGAACATCAGTCGTTTACCTTATTCGATTCGCGTACTTCTCGAATCGGTACTCCGTCAACAAGACGGTCGCGCGATTACAAAAGAGCATGTCGAGAACTTGGCAAAATGGGGTACTGCCGACGTCTCGAAAGACATTGACGTTCCGTTCAAACCGGCACGTGTTGTTCTTCAAGACTTCACGGGTGTCCCAACGGTCGTAGACCTCGCTTCACTTCGTAAAGCGATGGCGGACCTTGGTGGAGACCCGAACAAAATCAACCCAGAAATCCCTGTCGACCTCGTCGTTGACCACTCTGTTCAAGTAGATGCCTACGGTTTCGCTGGCGCATTGATGAAAAACATGGACATCGAGTTTGAACGTAACGAAGAACGATACAAGTTCTTGCGTTGGGCTCAGACGGCATTTGACAACTATCGTGCCGTACCACCGGCAACGGGGATTGTTCACCAAGTAAACTTAGAGTACTTGGCATCAGTCGTCCTCGAGAAAAATGATGCTGAAGGTACAGTTGCTTATCCGGATTCACTCGTCGGAACGGACTCACATACAACAATGATCAACGGACTCGGTGTTCTCGGTTGGGGCGTTGGAGGAATCGAAGCGGAAGCAAGTATGCTCGGTCAACCATCGTACTTCCCAGTGCCAGAAGTAGTCGGTGTCAAAATCATCGGTGAAGTCAACCCTGGTGTAACAGCGACAGATGTGGCACTCGTCGTAACAGAGATGCTCCGTCATGAAAAAGTTGTCGGGAAGTTCGTCGAATTCTTCGGACCGTCGCTTCATACAATGCCACTTTCAGACCGTGCGACGATTGCAAACATGGCTCCTGAATATGGTGCAACATGTGGATTCTTCCCAGTCGATACAGAGACATTGAACTACATGCGTACAACTGGCCGCTCTGAAGAGTTGATCTCACTCGTTGAGGAATATTCAAAAGCGAATGATCTCTTCTACACGCCAGACCAAGCGGATCCAACATTCACGAAAGTATTGACGCTCGACTTGTCAAAAGTTGAACCTTCACTTGCAGGTCCGAAACGTCCACAAGACCGAATCAATCTCTCAGACGTTCAAACGTCGTTTATCGACAGCTTGAGCGCTCCGGCAGGAAACAGCGGATTTGGACTTGACCGTTCGGAACTTGAGAAGAAGGCGACTGTCAACTATGAAGACGGTGCGGTCGACATGAGCACAGGAGATGTCGCGATTGCTGCCATCACAAGTTGTACGAACACATCAAACCCATACGTCATGGTCGGTGCTGGACTCGTTGCGAAGAAAGCGGTAGAACGTGGTTTGACGGTTCCAAAATACGTGAAGACATCTCTCGCACCAGGTTCAAAAGTTGTAACGGACTATCTTGATAAGGCCGGCTTGACTTCTTACTTGGATGAGCTCGGCTTCAATACGGTCGGTTACGGCTGTACGACATGTATCGGAAACTCAGGTCCGCTTGACCGTGAAGTCGAAGAAACGATTACGGAGAACGACTTGCTCGTATCTTCTGTCCTTTCTGGGAACCGTAACTTTGAAGGACGCGTTCACCCGCTCGTGAAAGCGAACTTCTTGGCGTCACCACCACTCGTCGTCGCTTACGCACTCGCAGGGTCAGTCAACTTCGACATCATGAATGATTCGTTCGGTACGGATAAAGATGGAAATGAAGTGTACTTCAAAGACATCTGGCCATCAAACGATGAAATCAAGATGGTTGTACAAGACGTCGTCTCACCTGAAGCGTTCCGTAAAGAGTACGAAACGGTCTTCACTGGTAACGAGCGTTGGAACGCACTCGATGTTCCAGAAGGAAACTTGTACGATTTCTCAGATGAGTCGACATATATCCAAAACCCACCGTTCTTCGAACAACTTGAGCCAGAAGCGGGTGAGGTTCATGCATTGAATGGCTTACGTGTCATCGGTAAGTTCGCGGATTCGGTCACAACTGACCACATTTCGCCTGCGGGATCGTTCTCGAAAACGACACCTGCTGGTCAATATCTCCTTTCAAAAGGGGTAGAACCAATTGACTTCAACTCATACGGTTCACGCCGTGGTAACCATGAAGTCATGATGCGTGGTACGTTTGCGAACATTCGTATTCGTAACCAAGTTGCTCCAGGTACAGAAGGTGGCTTCACAACGTACTGGCCAACTGGTGAAATCATGCCGATGTACGATGCGGCGATGAAGTATAAAGAACAGGGAACAGGACTTGTCGTCCTCGCTGGAAACGATTACGGAATGGGATCATCTCGTGACTGGGCAGCGAAAGGGACAAACCTCCTTGGTATTCGTGCCGTCATCGCACAAAGCTTTGAGCGGATTCACCGTTCAAACCTTGTCATGATGGGTGTCCTCCCGCTTCAGTTCTTAGAAGGTGAATCAGCAGAATCACTCGGATTGACTGGAGAGGAAGCAATCGATATCCAAGTAGACGAGTCGGTTCGTCCACGTGATATCTTAAATGCGAAAGCGACACATGAGAACGGAACGGTGACTGAATTTAAAGTCATCGCACGTTTCGACTCAGAAGTTGAGATCGACTACTATCGTCATGGTGGAATCTTGCAAATGGTTCTCCGTAACAAATTGAAATAAGTCTCAGACAATCATACCTTCCTTTGAAAAAAGGAAGGTTTTTTTCATGAATATGCAAATTTATGGTGAAAGTTTTAAAGGAATCGGGAACAGGAAGACATGGAGGGGTGTGCTTATGGAGCGAGAGGAGAAAGGGAAAAGTAGTTGGTGGAGACGTTTGACGCAACAAAAAGAAGTGGAATCCGATCGCGAGATCGATGTGACGCTTTCCGAATTGCGACAAGCCATCCATGAATATGAACAGACGTTACCGAAAGGGGTCAATCGTACCGTCTTGTTAGATGACACGCAAGAAATCGACACCAAACGATTAAAACATCATTTATCCGGTGTCCCGAAACAACGTTTCTATATGTCAAAAGAGACGTTTCATATCGTACCGGAAGAAGAGCGAGATGTCATTTATGAGATGGATCAAGTTCAACGTGCCCTCGATTTGTACATGGATGAAGAAAAAAAATTACCGTTGCGAAAATTTCAAGATGCACTACAGCTCGATTTGACTCGATTACGTGAGGGTGGTTATTTAAAGACGTTACCAACGAGGCCGTATTATGTGGTGGATGAGACGTTGATTGTATCCCTTGAACCGAAAGAATCAAATTCATGACAAGACACCTATCTGTTTTACAGTAAACGACACATTTGTAGACAGTTAGGGTTGAGACTTGTTTAAAAAGTATGTTAGGGTGGAAAACGTATATGAAAATAGAAAATTAAATAGGAGTGATTTTTCATGGAACGAAAAAGCCGTGTGACGACCGTGTTCGTCGTATCTGCAATCATAACTGGCTTATTCACAATCTGGGGACTCTTCCCTGAGAGCGTATTAGGAAATGCTAGCCTCATCAATGTGACGAGCACATTACAAGGGTGGCTTTCAAACGGGATGGGTTGGTTCTATCTCTTGAGCGCGACTGGTTTCTTACTAGTTGCCATCTTCTTAATCTTTTCACGTTACGGTTCGATTCGTCTCGGAAAAGATACGGACCGACCTGAATTTAGCTATTTGACGTGGTTCGCTATGTTATTCAGTGCTGGGATGGGGATTGGTCTAATCTTCTGGGGAGCAGCAGAGCCGTTGCTTCACTTCCATTCACCACCATTCTCTTCACTGACACCAGAAGGGGACGCACGAACAGCAATGCGCTATGCGTTTTTCCACTGGGGTTTCCATCCGTGGGCCATCTATGCCATGATCGCACTGGCCATTGCCTACTCGACATTTAGAAAAGGACGCCCTGCAACGATTGGGGAAACAATCGGTTCATTGGTACACAATCGTTATGAGCAGCCTGTTAAACAGACGGTAGATATTCTTGCGGTTATCGCGACAGCATTCGGGGTGGCGACATCACTCGGATTTGGTGCTCAACAGATTGCCGGTGGCCTTCATTATCTCATCCCTGGGGTACCGAACGCCTTCATCACACAATTGATCATCATCGCCGTCGTCACAGTCCTCTATATGATTAGTGCTTCAACCGGTCTTGAAAAAGGGATTCGAATCCTGAGTAATACGAATATTTTCCTTGCCATCGTGTTACTTGTCGCGACAATGTTCGCCGGACCGACAGCATTCATTTTCGACTTATTCACACAGACAGTAGGGACATACTTGCAACAACTCCCTGGTATGAGTTTCCGTACCGCTGCATTCGAGCCAGTTGAACGTGAATGGATCAACGGTTGGACGATCTTCTACTGGGCTTGGTGGATTTCATGGTCACCATTCGTCGGAACATTTATCGCCCGTGTCTCAAAAGGACGTACGATTCGTGAGTTTATCATTGGAATCATGCTTGTACCAACGTCATTTGGTCTGTTATGGTTCTCTGTCTTTGGTGGATCGGCCATTTGGGCTGACTTGTTCGGTGGCTACGATTTGATTGGTAAAGTAAATGAGATTGGGACTGAAGTTGGCCTCTTTGCCCTCTTTGAAACGTTTGGCGGATTCGGTACTGTGCTCAGTATCGTCGCCATCTTCTTGATTTCTACTTTCTTTATCACATCTGCCGACTCCGCGACATATGTACTCGGTATGCTTACTTCGAACGGGAAGCTCGTTCCGCCGATGGGAATTAAATTGACTTGGGGTGTCATCCAGTCTTCCATCGCTGCCGTACTTCTTTACGCGGGTGGGTTGGATGCGTTACAAGCTGTTGCCATTCTTGCGGCGTTCCCATTCATATTCGTTCTCATCTTTATGATTGTTGCCTTGTTCAAGGACTTGGCCGACGAACCAGACGAACGAGATAAATGGATTGAAATGCAAAAGAAAGACGACGATAAACTAGGTTAAATTGGGAAGGGTCTCATTAGAGGCCCTTTTTTAGTTGAAAATATTTTGATTGTCCTCTTCGCTAGTGTAGGATAGTAAGTGAAGAAACGAGGAGGATAGGCTATGAAACAACAGATAAAAAAACGGTTAAGCTGGGTGATATTGGCCGGCATCCTCATTGTCGGGGCATTACTCGCTTACAATTTCTATGTACTCATGAATTTCAATGCTGGAGAAGAAGAACAGGTCGAACCTTTCTATTCAAATGTCGTCATCGGATACAAGGAGCGTAAACTTCCGAAAGAAGGGGAAGAACTTGAGGAACGAGAATATGTCGTCACGTATGACGAAGACGGGCATTTCGTCTCAGAAGTCGTAACGGGTCCAAACGTTGGCGCCAAAGCAGAATGGGACGGAAAAACGTATTTAGAATTTGACCCGGATGGAGAAGAGATTCTTCGTCAGGAAACTCAATCAGGAGCCGTAGCCCCTCATCCATTCTTATCACGTGCCACGAACGAACAGATTCGTAAATGGTTAGATGATGGAACACTCGGTTCGAGTGAAGGGGAAACAGACATCGTCGGTAGAACGGCACAAGCCTACGTGAAATCTGAATCTGCCGAGACGGTCCCGGAAGAATGGATTAAAAACTATCCATCGATTTTTAGTGAAGAAGAGAATAAAGAGACAGTCACATACTATGTCGATGCGCATGAACGAATCTTGCTCGCGGCAGAATCGCGGAATAACGGGAAGTTATTCCATTCGATTCGGATGACATCTTTTGAATCAAGATAATCCGATGGGGAGCAGACATGATGTCGGCTCCCTTGTCGTCTGAAAGGGAGAACAGTATGAAACAAATTCAAGTGGAACAAGTCCAAACGGATTTGACGAACTGGGAAGCTGGAGAAAAGATTGATGAGGCAGCGTTACTATCCTATGCACATTGGTCTCGTGCCACGCATCACCAGGAAGAGTTGATTCGTTCACTGACGTTACTTGCGACACACCGTCTCGAACACAAAGGGACAATGGATCCGTTGCTCAACCGCTGGGTGAAAGAATTAGAGTCGATGAATGCGTTACCTCCAGAGTTGAGGTTCTTTCAGTTGAATGAACAGTTACGTCGAGCGAAGCAGGCGCTTCAAATCGATTGGCCGACACTTCGGGAAGCAGACTATGCTTCGATGAAGGTGCAAATTTTGACTGAATACGAATCGAAGACATCTGCGTTACTCGATCAGCTCGATCAACTTCACGATGAAGTGGAAGCTGCAAAGTCAGATTTGCGTGATTCAGAATGGCGAGGGCAGCTTGAGAATCTGTTTGAGGCGATTATCGAGGCAATGCAGGAAGTCGCTTCCCTTGAGGATGATACTGCTTCCTTATTGGCATCGATGCAAGGGAATTATTTTAGTCGGGAAGCGTTCCGTCGATTCGGGGAACGGGTCGGACTCGTTAAAGAACGACTAGATACGATCTGTGAACTGTTACCGGAACGTAATATCGAAACTCGTTCGAGCGCGATTGAGTCGCTTGAGGAAATGATCGGTCTCGATGATATTAAAGAACGTGTGAAGGCGTGGTATCGTTTTCTACTATTCCAAAAAGAAAGAGAAAAAGCTGGATTTTCTTCTAAGCATCAGCCTTCTTTACACCTCGTCTTCACTGGTAACCCAGGAACCGGTAAGACAACCTTGGCACGGCTCATGGCAGAAATCTACTTTGAACTCGGACTTCTCAGCCGTCCAGACCTCGTCGAGGCGGATCGGTCTAGCTTAGTTGGCGCGTATGTTGGACAAACAGAAGAGCAAGTGATGAACAAAGTGAAAGAAGCGGAAGGTGGCGTCTTGTTCATTGACGAGGCATATGCGTTGAAGCGACAAGATGCAAGCGGAAGTGATTATGGGCAAGCGGCAATTGATACACTTGTCGCAGCGATGACGAGTGGGGAATATGCGGGCAAGTTTGTCGTCATTCTAGCGGGTTATCCAGAAGAAATGCGTCATTTTCTATTGGCAAACCCTGGATTACGTTCACGCTTTCCTGAATCGAATCACTACGAGTTACCGAACTATCGTGATGAGGAATTGGTCGCTATTGGTGAAAAAGTGGCACAGGAGAATAATTATGTGTTGACCGAGGGAGCGAAGCGCGCACTCCTTACTCGAATTGACCGGGAACGGGTCGACTCATCGTTTGGTAACGCCCGTACGGTTCATAATATTTTACTCGATGCGATGTTCAAAAAAGGATCTCGTTTCGGAGCAGACGCCCCACTAGACGAGATGGCATTATTAACAGAAGAGGATTTCGAGCAGGCTTCGGACGACTCGGGCGAAACTTCCTTAGACGATCTTGTAGGCATGGAAGAGGCGAAAGCACAACTAGCAGAAATCGAAGCACTCGTTGAGATTCAGAAGAGACGGAAGGCGCTCGGCTTAAAAACGGCACCAGTCCAACTTCATATGACACTCACTGGAAACAGTGGGACTGGGAAGACAACATTTGCCTATTTGTATGCTCAGATGTTGAAACGAACAGGTTATTTAAAGCGAGGACATGTGAATGTCGTCAGTCGTGCGGATTTGGTCAGTGGTTATGTAGGGCAGACAGCTCAAAAAACGAAAGCAGCGATTCGTGATGCGCTCGGTGGTGTCTTACTGATTGATGAGGCGTATAGTCTGAACGGTGGGGCAAACGACTACGGTCGGGAAGCGATTGATACGCTCGTGGATGAGATGCCAAAGCACGGTGAGAACTTGGTGGTCGTCCTTGCAGGATATGAAGGGCCGATGCGCAGATTGATTGAATCGAATCCAGGGCTGAGCAGTCGAATGAAACGAACTATTCATTTCAATGATTATTCTCAGGAACAGTTAGTTGAAATCGCAAAAAACTATGCGAATCAATTTGGGTATGAGATGAATGAAGAGGCGACTGATGCATTGGCGAGTCGATTAAGCGATATCCAACATGCGAATGCACGGACTGCCCTCTCCGTCATCGATGAATCGATTGCCCGACAGTCATATCGACTCGTGAATGAAGAAGAGGATGAACTAGCTCTTCAACAATTATTAGTAGTAGATATTAAGAGTAAGTTATAATATACTAGGAGTAGGAAAGAAGGATGATTCAATGCATACGGTTCAAATTCCAGTAAGGTACCAAGAAACGGACATGATGGGAATCGTCTATCATGCCAACTATTTAGTTTATTTAGAAATTGCGCGTACCGAACTGTTGCGACAACTCGGTGTCGAATATAAAGACATGGAAGAGGCAGGATTCGTATCACCCGTCACAAACGTGTCTATGGATTACAAACGAAGCGTAACGTATGGTGATACGGTTCATGTTCGTGTTTGGGTCGATCAATACTCCAAAATCAGAACGATTTATGGTTACGAATTGACGAATCAACACGGAGAACTGGTCGGCACAGCGACGACGACGCACGTAGTCGTCAAACGTGGTGATTTCAAACCGATTCGTCTCGATCGGGAATTCCCGAAATGGCATGAGATGTACTTGAACGTCATGAATCCTGTCTAAGAATCTTCTGTCTTCGTACCGTCAGTATGGTATCATATCTTGACGGTACTTTTTTGTTATCTAGAAAGGGGAAGATCGCATGCGTTATCCATCACTTTTGATGGTTTGCGGCGCCTTGACGTTCATGTTAGCCGGTTGTACCACAAACGAGCAAGTTGAACCGAAAGAACCAACGACACAGTCACCAACAATAGATGAACCAGAGACTGAACCAAATGAACCGAATGTTGATCAGGAAGATGTAGGGGACGGGGAGTCACCTACTGAAGAAGAACCTACAGAGGATGCGCCAATAGTTGAACAACCAACAGAACCTGCAGAAGAAGAGCCTGCGAAAGCTGTTCAACCGATTGAGGTAAATGGAATGGCTAATTTGGATTTAGATGAATTGATTCTAGTAAACAAGCAAATTGCATTGCCTTCTGATTACCAACCAAGCGATTTGGTGGAAGCGAAAATTGATTTTGTCGATTCAACAGTCGGCGAACGTCGAATGTTACGAAAAGAGGCGGCACGCGCAATTGAAGCATTAATGAAAGGTGCGAAAGCGGATGGAATCGATTTAAAAGGAACGAGTGCGTTTCGTTCTTACGATTATCAAGTCAACCTATTTAATGCATATGTCGAACGGGACGGAAAAGAGCAAGCTATGAAATATTCCGCACCGCCTGGCCATTCGGAACATCAAACAGGTCTTGCCATTGACGTATCGAGTGCCTCTGTGAATTATCAACTCACTCAAAATCTGGGTGAGATGGTTGAGGGCAAATGGCTAGCGGATCATGCACATGAGTATGGTTTTATCATTCGTTATCAGAAAGCGTTTGAGAATGAGACCGAATATATGTATGAGCCGTGGCATTTACGGTATATCGGTACTGAGCATGCGAAACGAGTGCATGAATTGAATCAGCCATATGATCGGTATATTGCAGAATTTATGACGTAAGGGGTATTGCGATGCCATATATGACAGAAATTTTGATTGTGATTTTAAGCTATTTACTCGGGTCCATTCCATTTGCACTCATCATCGGAAAGCTCGGATATCGAGTGGATGTGCGTGAACATGGGAGCGGCAACCTCGGGACGACGAATACGTTCCGTGTCCTTGGAAAGAAGGCTGGCATCTTGGTCCTCCTCGGCGACATGGGAAAGGGTCTTATCGCCGCCTTATTGCCGCTGCTATTTGGAAGTGAGATGAGCTTGCTTCTCGCCGGTATTCCGGCCGTGATTGGTCATTCTTATCCGATCTTTGCGAAATTCAAAGGCGGGAAATCGGTCGCAACGAGCGGTGGCGTTCTGTTGGCCGCGTTCCCTTGGTTCTTTGTCGTTGTTGTTGGAACATTTATCATAACGCTATTGATTTCGCGCATGGTATCCCTCTCCTCGATGGCTGCTGCAGTTGTGGGGCTCATCACGGCGACGACATACAGTTTGCTGACGAAAGACTGGTTACCACTCATTGTCATCGTACCTTTGGCATTATTCATCATCATTAAACATCGTACGAATTGGCAACGAATTCGAGCGGGAGAAGAACCGAAAGTTCCACTTTTTCAAAACAAGACGAAATGAGAATGGAGAGGTACGTCAAAGATGACGTGCCTTTTTTTGTGCATTGTCGTTGATTTACACAAAAAAGAAACAAAAACATGTTGGATTTGCTCGTTCTTTACTTTCAATTTACGTTAAATTTACATGCGTTCGTTACACTAGAAAAGGAAAGATTTTTGTGGAGGAGGCAGGGACGTGTCTTTAATCGGTGAAGAACGTAAACAAAAAATTGTCGAATGGATCGAACGGGAAGGAAAAGTGAAAACGAGCGAACTGATCGAACGATTGAACGTGTCAGGGGAATCGATTCGACGTTATTTAGAAGAATTAGAGAAAGAACATCGCATTAAACGAGTGTACGGGGGAGCGGTCCTTCATCAAAGCATGTCCTTTCAACCAATCGTGATTGCGAACATGGACGGCATTCGTCGTATTGCTTATACGGCTTTTCAATTAATTCCAGATGATACGCTTCTTTACATTGGACACGGTGTCGCTGCTGAACAAGTGGCAGCACGGCTTCGTGGTAGGAATGTCACAGTGGTCACTCCGTCGTTAACTGTTGCGAAAGCTTTGTTTGAACAACGGGCGAAAGGTGTCCTTGGTGGCGAAATTCAATTACTAGGTGGTACAATCGACCCGAAGCATCTCGTGACGACGGGTGAACAAGTCCTTGGACAACTTAAAACCTATATGTTCGATCTTGCGATTTTGTCCGTTGAAGGGGTCGATTCGTCGCTTGGATTAACTTGTGATGCGTTCGGTTTAGCGAGTATCACACAATCGGTGATGTCACAAAGTCGCGAGACGTTCTTATTGACAGACCATACGCAATTAAATCAACAGAAGCGGTATCGTGTCTGTGACTTTTCGAAGGTGACGGCGATTATCTCTGATTTTCCGGAACCTCAAGACTTTAAAGGCGTTCTAGCCGAACATGGTGTGGACTGGAAGTTCGCGCCGTAAAGGGAGCGATTAGATGAAGATTGAAGTGATTGTCACAACACTATCAGAAGCCATACGGGCAGAACAACTCGGTGCAGATCGGCTTGAGCTGATTGCCGACATGGATAACGGAGGAATTACGCCAAGCTTCGGAACGATTCGGAATGTGGTTGAACACGTTTCGATTCCCGTACATGTGATGATTCGCCCACATACACGCTCGTTCTATTATAACGAGGATGACGTTGAAACGATGCTTGCGGATATCGGTCTGTGCCGTGAGTTAGGTGTGAACGGCATCGTATTCGGTGCGCTGACACAGGACGGAGCAATCGATGAACGCATTTTAGGAGAAGTCATTAAACATAAAGGGGAAATGACACTCACATTCCACCGAGCGTTTGATGCATCACGTGATGTGTTGGAAGCGATTGAAGTGTTGAACGAATATCCAGAAGTGGATATCTTGTTGACGTCAGGTGGTGCTGACACCGCGTTGGACGGAATCGACTCATTAGCCAGACTACATGAAGTAGCCGAGATGACCCTCTTGCCTGGCGCAGGAATCCATGTGGAAACATTACCTGTCCTACAAGAACGATTGGATGTTGAAATGGTTCATATCGGAAATGGGGTACGAACGGACGGAGAGCTCGATGAAGTGAAATTCAAACAACTTCGAGGGTGAACCAAGGCGAAAAACAGTCGAAAGACTGTTTTTTTGCTATAATGAGAGAAAACAACAAATGTAGGTGAATTCATGCAATCTTCCGTTTACAAACAATATGCGCTACGAATGCTATCAGGGAAGTGGGGCATCTCATTACTCGTTGTCTTAACGGTCATGGTCATTCAAGCGATGATTACGACACGTCTTGATCTCTCGACGGACGACCCTGAAGTTCTTCTTACTTCAGTGGCACTCTTGTACGGGGCAACGGTATTGCTCGCTCCCATCGAGCTCGGGAAAAATTGGGTGTTTCTTCAGGTAGCGAAAGATGAAAAGCCGACGTTCGGATTGTTGATTGAATCGTTCGGGTCCCTGAAAGACTATTCACGTGCCGTAGTCTATTATGCGGTATTTTATCTAGGGCTAAACGTACTGATGCTCCTGCTGATCGTACCTGGTGTCTGGTTTTATTTGACGTATCGGATTGTTCCGTTCATCATGCGGGATGAGCCTGACCTTTCAGCGTTTCAGGCAATGCGTAAGAGTCGACAGATGATGAAAGGGCACAAGCAAACGATGTTAAAACTATTTGCAAGTTTTATCGGTTGGTACGCGATTGTGCTCCTCACTGGTGGCCTGGCATACATCTTTGTCACGCCATATCTTCAAACGGCAATCTCAGGTCTCTATTTAGAGATGAAAGCCTCTTATCAAGCAAAACAACCGGTCGGATAATCCGACCGGTTGTTGACGTTTAGTGCTGATCTGACTTTTTCGGATTTGGGGCGTCTTCAAAATCTTGTTTTTCCTCCTCCGACGCATCCGCATGCCACTTTTTCGCTTGCTCGGTGGCAATGGGAATCGCTTTCGTCTCGGAGTAACCTTGCGCGAGTAATGCGTTCGCAATATCAATCGCTTTCTTTTTTACAAGTGGATCGAAGTTTTTCAGTGATTCCGGATAGTCTTTCATATTCCATGGCACGAAAATCGCCTCCTTCATTCCTACTAATTCCACAAACGTCCTGTTTCAAACGTCTTGATGGAGATAATACTCGATCAGTGCTTGCGTGCCATTCTCTCCATACCCGTTCTTTTCAAGAATTGAATACAGGCGATGTGCGAGCTCGAGACCTGGTAATGTCACTTGTAGCTCACGAGCACTCTCGATGGCGAGTGTCATGTCTTTGATGAAGTGTTTGATGAAGAAACCAGGTGCATAATCCTCGACAATCATGCGTGGAACCAGATTTTCAAGCGTCCAACTACCAGCTGCCCCGCCACGAATCGTACGAACGAGTGCCTCTGGGTCAATCCCAGCCCGTTTACTGAACGCTAGCATCTCAGCATTCCCCATCATGATTCCAGCAATGGCGATTTGATTGGAGAGTTTTGCGTATTGTCCGCTTCCAGCGTATCCCATTCGTTCAATCGATTGTCCCATCGCCTCAAATAACGGTCTCGCTTTATTGAAGGCGAATTCACCCCCACCGACTAAAATCGAAAGCGTTCCATTTTTTGCTCCGACATCGCCTCCCGTGACCGGTGCGTCAAGTGGGAGGAGACTTCGCTCAATGGCAGTCTCGGCAATTCGTTCAGCCAGTTTCGGTGAGGACGTCGTCATGTCAATCAATAATGTACCTGGTTCTGCCGAATCAAGAATGTTCCCTTCGCCAAAATAGATGGATTCGACATCGGACGGATAGCCGACGATCGTGATGACGGCATCGGCATCTCGGCAAACGTCCCGTACCGAATCACACCATGTCACACCTTCCTCTAACAATGCAGCTGCCTTCTCTTTCGTCCGTGTGTATGCTTGTACTTCAAATCCGTGTTTCATCAAATTACGTACCATCGATTGGCCCATGACCCCGAGCCCGATAAATCCGATTGTTTTCATGTCGCTTGTCCCCCTAATAATTGTTGTGAAACGAGTCGTTGATATAGTTCATTCTCCGTTAAAAGTTGCTCGTGTTTCCCGATCCCGCTGATTCGTCCGTCTTCTAAGACGACAATCTGGTCAGCATGTCTGACAGTCGAAAGTCGGTGGGCAATCACAAGCGTTGTTCGCCCGACCATCAGGCGGTCTAACGCTTCTTGGACCACACGTTCTGATTCGGAATCTAGACTTGATGTTGCTTCGTCGAGTAATAAAATTTGAGGATTGCGTAACAAAGCTCGTGCAATGGCGAGACGTTGCCGTTGTCCACCGGATAAACGGATGCCTCGCTCCCCGATTTCCGTATCGAGCTGATGTGGCATCGTTTCAATGAACGACCATGCGTTGGCCATCTCACAGGCCTCTCTGATTTCATCATCGCTCGCTCTATGTTGAAGTCCATATAGGATGTTCGTCCGTACAGATCCAGATAAAACAGGTGAATCTTGAGCGACATACCCGATGATTTGCCGCCAAGTGTCACGTCCGTATGACTGAATGTCCCGATCTCCATATCGAATCGTCCCTGCCGTCGGTATGTAGAATTGTTCGACAAGCGAAAAAAGTGTCGTTTTGCCGGCACCACTGCGCCCGACGATGGCGGTGGTCGCCCCTGGTGACACTTGAAGTGTCAAACCTCGGATGACGGGTTCAGTGCCATAGTGGAAAGAAACGTCATCGAACGAAAGTGTCGTTTGATGAATCACTTCTTCATGGGTGCTGTAAGGTTCTCGGCTGACTTCGAGCAGCTCGGCAATTCGTTCCGTTGCACCACGCGCCTTTTGAAGTCTCGTCAGGAATTCACTCATCGTGATGAGCGGCGTAATGATTTGGAAGAGATAGAGCATGAAAGCAAGTAGTTCTCCCGTTGATAAAGCCCCGGTCGAGACGCGATATGCGCCGAATCCGAGAATCGCAATCAACATCCCGGTCAAGGTGACATTGAGAAGGGGGATGAGGATCGCTTGAATTCGTCCTTCCTTCACCCCGTAATCGAACAGTGTCTCGATTTTTGTTTTGCCGGTTTTCACTTCCGTTTGTTCCGTCGCTTGTGATTTGACGAGGCGAATCTCACCGAGCAGTTCGGCAAAGAAGCCCGAAAGATTCCCGAGTTCTTGTTGTGTCTCTTTTGCGATAATCCGTAGCTTTCGTCCGAGCGGTATGACAATGATGAGAGTGGTCGGGACAGAAAACAAAATGACGAGTGTCATCTGCCAATCGAGTGTGAACAAGATGGCGACGGCACCGATGACGGAGACGATTGAGGTCAACAACCTGACACTCTGTTCGGACAAGAGTTGTTGAAGTGTCGTCGTATCATTGTTCAATCGAGACACTAGTTCACCCGACTTGATGCCGTCATAGAATGGAATTGGCAATTTGACGAGATGATCCCATAAGGTCGTGCGTAAATTGGCGACGACCCGTTGGCCGACAATATGTAACCAATAAATCGACACGGCACTCGTGACAACCTGAATCAGAAATGCAACGACGAAATATGCAATCCATTCGGGTGTCAACAGATCACTGCTCCATCGATCGACCACCCGTTGCAAGATGAGCGGAATGGCCAGTGAGGCGACGGCTTGAAGGAGCGAGATGAGAATAGCGCCGACAAATAATCCTTTCGGAGGATTTGCGATTTTGAACAGTTGAAAAAAAGTTTGCCATGTTGATGATTTCATTTTGACAATCCTCCTCTCTTCTTACTTTCGCTGTTTCAAAAACGGGTGTCAAGACGTCGAATCATTCGAATGACTCATGCTAGAATAGGAAAGAGAGGTGATACGTGATGAAATGGATTCATACGGCCGACTGGCATCTTGGTAAGATTGTCCACGGTCGTCATATGACAGAAGATCAACGGAATATACTATTCCATTCATTTTTAAATATTGTGGATGAAGAACAACCGGATGCAGTGATCATCGCAGGGGATTTGTACGACCGTGCCGTCCCCCCCGTGGAAGCGGTCGATCTACTTGATGAAATGTGGCGAGAACTTGTTCTGAAACGGGAAATCCCCGTCATTGCCATCGCTGGAAACCATGATTCTGCAGAACGTCTCGAATATAGTTCGAAATTGCTGAGACAAGTGGGGCTCCATATCATCGGGAAACTAGACCCCGCTATTGGTCCGCTCGAGGTCGCGGGCATCCCGTTCTATCCAATCCCGTTTCTTGAACCGGCCAGGGTGCGACACATTCTCGGTATCGATACGATTCGCACACATCATGACGCACTTGAGGCTGTGATTGAAGCGTATGGAGACATTGAGAAGAACGCGGTCTCGGTCGGTCACAGTTTTGTGGCAGGTGGGTTGGAGACGGATTCAGAACGTCAACTATCTGTCGGCATGGCAGGACAGGTCGCGAAAGGGTTGTATGAGCCTTTTTCGTATACGGCACTAGGTCATCTACATAATCGTGATGCAATTCAATCTGAAACAATCGCATATAGTGGCTCGCTCATGAAATATTCGTTTTCCGAGGTCAATCATCAGAAATCTGTGGATATTCTAGAGTGGGACGGGCGATGGAACCGTCGTCGCCGTGTGTTGACACCAGAGCGAGATATGCGACAACTTACCGGAACGCTAGATGAGCTCCTTTCCCCAACTTTCTATCAGCAACAGAAAACGGATGATTACCTCAAAATTGTGTTGACGAATGATACAGCGTTACACGATCCGATGGCGAAACTCCGAACCGTCTATCCGAATATCCTACATCTTGAATTGGAAATGTTGCGCCGTCAGGAACAGACGTCCACGTTTGAACGTGAGATGCTCGAGAGACAGTCGGTCGAAGAAGTATATGTACAATTTTTTGAAGCCGTTCATGATCGCACTGCACCAGATGCTGTGAAGCAAATGATAGAAGAAGGTGATGTCTGATGAGACCGGTCGAATTGATGATGCAAGCGTTTGGGCCATACGCAGAACGAGAGACAATTGATTTTACACAGTTGTTGGGTCGTTCCATGTTTGTTGTAAGTGGTCGGACAGGTGCCGGAAAGACGACCATCTTTGATGCGATGACATTTGCTCTTTATGGACGGGCGAGTGGTTCGCTCCGAAACGCGAGCGACTTCAGAAGCCAGTACGCGACACCTGAAACGATAACAAAGGTCGATTTCTCATTCACGATTCGAGGAGAACGCTATCGAATCGTTCGACAACCGCAGCAACCCCATCCTGTAAACAAGACGCCAATCCCTCATGAGGCGGTTCTATATGAATGGGAGGACGGTTGGAAACCGCTGGCTACTAAAGTCAATGAGGTTCAAGAACAAATTGAATCGATTTTACAACTTTCATATGAACAATTCAGTCAAATTTTGTTACTGCCGCAAAATCAATTTAGACAACTGCTTGACTCTAATTCGAATGAAAAGCAACAAATCTTACAATCTATTTTCAAGACGGAAGCGTATCGGTCGTTTCAAGAAAAATGGGCAGAACGATATAGCGCATATCGAAAACAAGTCGAGTGGTCGGTGGAACGAACACGCCTCAAGTTACTCGAACTCGAAGACGAGTCAATTGAAGAAGTCTCGGTCAAACCGATTGATGAGATTATTCGATGGCTTGAAGAACGGGAAGAGCGTTTAATTGAAACGTGTGACACGGTGGATCTCAAGAAACGAGAATATCTCAAAACGCTCGAAGAAGTTCGAGATGAACTTGAAGTTGCGAAGTCTCTGATCGGACTGTTCAACGAACGAGAAGAAACGAATCGGGCACTCGAAGCCTTTTTAGAAGGTGAAGTGTTACGAAACGAACGTCGAGACCGACTACAACTGTTAGAGGCGGCAGCCAATATTCGTCCTGTGTTTGATCGTCTCGTTGAGATGGAACGACAACTACAGCGATTGACGACTGAAAAACAAACTTCTTTGACTAAGTACGAAGAATTGAAAACGACGCAATCAAAATTGGAAGAACAGCAGTCGTCGATGGAAGCGGGCAGACAAGAGGTTGGGTCACTCCGTGAGCGGCTTCGAGTGATTGATGAATTGATGCCTCAAATCGAAGAACGTGCTTCATTCGTTTCTCGTCGTCAACAATTAGAAACGAAATCGAAGGCATTAGCGGACTTCTCAAAAGAATCAAGATTGAATGAACTACAAGTACATGAACATGAACTCGTTGAACGCTTGAAAACTGAGCCGACTGAACGTTCTGTCGATGTCGAACGTTATGTCGATCGATTGATTCAACTGAAAACGCTTGAAACAAAAATCAGTGACCTCTCAAAACAACTTGCAGCATGTGAACGCTCTGGAAAAGAGATTCAGCGACAATATACGATACAGCAAGAGATCGTTTTAACATATAAACAACAAGAGCAACTCGTTTTAGCGACACAGCTACGTGACACACTTGAAGAAGGTGAACCGTGTCCTGTATGTGGATCTCGTCACCATGAAATGTCACAACCCGAAGCCGTGATTGAAGACATTGCCGCTCGAGAGGAAGCGTTATTACGACTTGAGGAATTGTCGACACGCTTGATTGAGGCGAGGGCAGATTATCGTTCTCTTCATCAACAACTCGAAACAACACGCTTGGAGTTTGAACAGGCATCTAAAGACGTTCAACACAAGCATGACATATCGGATGAGATTGAAAGATGGCAGTCCCATCTAAAGTCGCTACAGCGTGACGAACAGCTTCGCCAAGAGAATGAGCGAACATTGCGTCAACTGACCAACGAGATTAGACAATTGGAACAACAGCGTCGTGACCAGTTTGAGGAACGTCAGCGTGTTCTCTCAGAACTTGAAGGCATTCAACAAAAACTGCATAGCCTCGGTCAGACGGATGATGTGACGTTGGAGTCCCTGCAATCAGAACGAAATGAAAAACATCATCGACTGACACTACTTTTAAAGAAACTCGAATCATTTGATGAGCAATTGGAAACAGTGAAGAAAGCGTTGTGGAAAGAAGAAGAGCGTCTTTCCGTGACCCGTGAACAATTGAGAGAGTTGGAAAAACAATACGAGTCGCACCAATCGATTTGGACCGAACAACTTGCGTCGACCAATCTGACGCGGGAACGCTATGAAGAAATTGCGAGTCAAATCAATCAGCGACAGACGATTCGCGATCAACTGCTCGAAGAGGAACAAGAAGGCATTCGCCTTCGTCATCGGAAGCAAATAATCGAGGATAAACTTGGGAATGTTAGCCGGCCAAATCTTGAGCTGGTGGAAGCAAAAGTGAGGGAAGCTACTGCGCAATATGAACAAGTTTCAAAAGAGTTGATCACAGCACAAGACGCGTTAGCGAGACATCGCCAAATCACCTCAGAATGGTCTGCCCTTCGTGAGAGTACAGCCAACGAAGAGAACCAGTTACAAACCATCAAATTGATTGCTGATACTGGGAAAGGGATCAATCCACAAAAAATGACGTTTGAAACCTATGTCCAAACAGCATTTTTTGATCAAATCTTACATGCTGCTAACATTCATTTAGATCAAATGACGAGCGGACAATTCCGACTCGAGCGCAAAATTGAAACGGCAAAAGGGAACGCCAAATCAGGACTTGAACTTCTCGTCTTCGATGCATATACAGGACAATCCCGTCGTGTTCAAAACCTTTCCGGAGGCGAAGGATTTAAAGCGTCGCTTTCGCTTGCACTTGGACTTGCGGAAGTCGTGCAACAATTAAGTGGAGGCATCAGTCTTGAGACGATGCTGATTGATGAAGGATTCGGGACACTCGATGCCGAATCATTAGACCAGGCGATTGAATTATTGATGTCTCTCCAGTCGACAGGTCGACTCGTAGGGGTCATCAGTCATGTTCAAGAATTGAAAGACCGTGTGGATGCACGGATTGAAGTCAGTAAAACTAGAAGCGGGTCGACGATCCAGCTGATTGTGGAGTGATAGTTGTGAAACAGATGGTGACAAAGTCAAGTCTCATCAATGATTTAAAAGAAGCGGGAGTTCAAGCAGGAGAATCGCTGTTTGTCCATACATCGTTATCTAAACTGGGGTGGGTATGTGGTGGTGCCCAAACCGTCATTGAGGCATTACAAGAAGTTGTGGGACCATCAGGACTTCTCATGATGGCAACACAAACAGGAGACAATTCAGACCCGGCCGAGTGGGAGGCACCACCAGTCCCAGTAGAATGGTGGCAAACGATACGTGAGGAAATGCCACCTTATGAAAAAGAAAAGACATTGACTCGAGGTATGGGACGTGTACCCGAGCTGTTTCGGACTTATCCAAATGTGTATCGGAGTGATCACCCGATGTGGTCTGTGGCGGCATGGGGGAAGAATGCGAAGGAAATCGTTTCCGGACATACGGTTGAAGTCGGATTCGGACCGAGCTCTCCGATCGAACGAATGATTGAACGTGACGCACGTGTCCTTCACCTCGGTTCTCCACTCGATGCGACGACGCTATGGCATTTTGCGGAGTACGGAATCGAAGGTCCGGTGAAATCGTTCGGATGTGCCGTTTACGAAGCCGGAGAGCGTAAATGGATAACATTTGATCACGTCGATGTGAATAGTGATCCGTTTGGTGCAATCGGTGAGAATATTGTGAAACAAAAAGATGTTCGTACGTTCACTATTAACGAAGCAACATGTTATCTGATACCCGCTAGTACGTGGGAACCGGTTCAACATGCGCTCATCGCATTACGAAGCTGGTTGAGATAATTATTCAGAAACGAGGGGAAGCATCAGATGAATCGTTGGATAAAAATTGCTAGTATGACGGTACTGATCATGTTGCTTGTGGCCGGATTGGCGATTGCAGGAATCTCGGCTCATATCGGAGATCAATTGACGTCACCTGAACGAGAAACATTGACATATACGCCGAAATCTCTTGGTTTGAAATATGAAAATGTGACAATTCAATCGGAAGAAGGATACGACTTGTACGGATGGTGGATTCCGCATCCGACGCCTCGTGCGACCATCGTGTTTGCTCACGGTTATGGGAAGAACCGAGAACAAGATGATCTTCCACTTAAAGACTTGATTCCAGAGTTCCACGAACAAGGATATCAATTCTTAACGTTTGATTTTCGTGGGTCGGGTATTTCAGAGGGAGATCGTGTGACGGTCGGAGCTAAGGAACAATCGGATTTACAGGCCGCTATTCAATATGCGAAAGGAAGAACAGATGGTCCGATTGTCTTGTACGGCATTTCGATGGGAGCCGCAACGGCTCTCTCTACGGCAGATGACGTCGAAGTGGCTGCCGTGATTGCAGACAGTCCATTCAGTGATTTACGAAACTACCTTGAAACGAATCTTCCGGTATGGAGTGATTTGCCAAACGTTCCGTTCACTCCTGTCATTATGACCGTGACACCGTGGTTCACCGGTCTCGATGCCGATGTCGTTTCGCCGATTCATGATATCAAAGCAATCGATGCGCCGATCCTCTTGATTCATAGTAAAGGGGATGATGCGATTCCTGTATCGGAAAGTGAAAAACTTGCTGATGCACAAGCAAATGTCGAACTATGGGTGACGGATAACGATGGACATGTCGGGTCTTATCACGCGTTCGAAAGCGAATATCAACAGCGAATCTTTGATTTTCTAGAAAAATCATTGTGAGCAAAGGGGCGCATTTGACGCCCCTTTTTGATATGATTGCACACGAGACCAATGAAAGAAGGGTAGAACATGGACGTATTACAAGTATTACAATTTTTACTTCTCGGGACGTTAATCGGGATCTTGAGCGGTTTCTTTGGAATCGGTGGTGGTATTTTATTGACGCCACTCCTTCTCGTCTTCGGGTATGAGGCGAGTGCAGCGATTGCACTGAGTCTTATGTTGACACTCGGTTCAACGACTGCAGGTACGATTTCACACATTCGCTTGCGTAACGTAAACGTATCCCATGCGCTATGGATTGGTTTGTTTGGCGTACTCGGGACATGGATTGCGACGCCACTTGTCTTTTATTTAGAAGGAGTAGATGGGGCGACACTCATCATCTCACTTGTTTACATCGCGTTACTCACTTACTTTGCGATTTCATTCTTTCGCTCGAAACAGCATGTCGAGGGGAGTGTCGGTACAGATTCTGTTCCACGTCTCGGGATCATCGGAGTCTTCGCTGGATTTATCTCTTCTTTGATGGGGGTGAGCGGTGGGTTCGTCTTAACTCCACTCCAAGTAAAGTTATTGAATACTGAAATGAAGCGAGCGGTTGGAACGAGCATTTCCGCAGCGCTCCTCATCGTCATTTCAGGTGTCATCAGTTACGCTGTCGCTGGTGCGGACACGAACTATTGGCACGGTCTTGCCTTGATTGCGGGTGCAATGATTGGGTCGCCATTTGGAGCAAAACAGTTGCAACGCTTTAGTTCACAACACGTTAAAAAAGCACTCGGAGGATTTTATGTCACCGTCGCTTTCAGTGTGGCGCTTAACCTGATTGGATGGAATACGGCTTCCCTCGTATTACTTGTCACATTGGCACTATTGTTCATCATTACACTCGTTGTTCGACCACGCAAAAAATAAACCCCGTCCATGGACGGGGTTTTAACGTCTAGCAATATGGTCAATGTTTTCTTGAATCTCGCCAACCTTACCTTTCGCCTCACGGAGTCTGCGCTCAAACGCTTCAGTGTCACGTTTTTCATGAGACGACTTGTCTACTCCTTGACGTTGCCCTTTGTCAGAACGTTGATAAAAATGGGTCGCTTTTTGCAAGCGTTTCTTAAACGTCGAGTCGCTCATAGAGACACCCCCTTCCATACTATAAGTATTCCACAGGGGGGTACAGGTGAAACGTCAGAACGTTTACGAAGCAAGAGAGCGTCGAACTTGAACGTTCTCTGAAATTTTAACTGCAAGAATAGCGGCAATCACTGCTTTGAGTAAATCACCAAAAATAAACGGGATGTTCACTTTTAGCGCATCAATGAAGGACATGCCGACAACAATTTCAAGACCGATGCTTCCAAGTAAATAGACGAACCCGAGTCCAAAAACAACGTTATACCCAATCAATCCTGGAATCGAACGATGCTTTTCACTAAACCAACCAATCAATAATGCCGCAATCGGGAAAGCGATTAAATAGCCGACTGTCGGTCCGACAAATGGTGCGAAACCGCCTTGTCCGCTTAATACTGGAAGACCGATTAACCCAAGAAGTAAATAAACAAGGACCGCTAAAAATCCTTTACGTGCCCCAAATACTCCGGCAATCGTCATGATGGCAAGTGTTTGCAAGGTGATTGGAACAGGTCCGATCGGTATTTCAATAAAGCCGACACTGGCAATGAGTGCTGCCCCAAAAGCGATTTGTGTCATATCCTGAATTTTCATATGTAAACCCCTTTTCAGTTAACGTTAACAATATAAAAGTTAACATGTTCGAATAGGGATGGCAAGTAGTTTTTCGCCTTTCAAATTTAATCAATGATGTGATCGTTTCCGGTTCGACGTAATTCCTCAATCGATGAACGCATCTTTTCAATCATCTCTTCTGAGTGACGTTCCCATGATTTTAAAACGCCTACTACGAGGAGCGGTTCGATTGTCCGATAGGATCGAGTAGGATTTCCAGGGAATCGTTGATCCGTTAAATTTGGATCATTTTCAAAATTGCCAACCGGATGCACAATATAAATTTGCTCAGGACCGTTTCCTTTTGCTAATTCAGCCCCCCATTTTGCGGCATCCAAAGTCGCCGTAAAATAAAGGTGACGTAGCGGCTCATGGCGATGATTCGACATATGGCCAACTTCTAAAAGATCTCCAACAACAAGTTCTGCTTTCGTTCCATGAAAGAATGGACCTGGGTCCAACTGAACAGAAGATTTCATGTGAATGCCTCCTATTTGCATCGTATTGAGACCATTATCGTACGTGAACACATTAAAGTGTAGTCTGTTTGTTGAGCAGGATTCTTGTTATCATTAAGAGGGGGAACTAGACGACGAGCACTGATTTATGTAATTTTTATATTGAATGGATGAACATAAATACGCGTCCTCGTTAACTGACGAGGACGCGTATTTGTTATGAATGGGTCAGCTTGCTCATGCATTCTGAAGCTTCTTTCAATTGTACGCGGACGGCATCAAATCCTGTTCCACCGTAACTGTTTCGACGTGCGACTGCCTGTTCAGGGGTCAAGGCATCATACACATCGTCTTCGATCAATTCGGAGTGTGTTTGGAACACCGTGATTGGGAGCTCGCGTAAATATAATCGCTCATCCACGCAATATTTGACGAGTTTACCCGTCACTTCGTGAGCTTCACGGAAGGGTACTCCTTTTGCTGTCAAATAATCAGCAAGTTCAGTAGCGTTAGAAAAATCACGCTCGGTCGCTTGTTTCATGACGTCAGGATGGAACGTCAATTCATTCATCATCCCCGCCATGATACTGAGTGAGCCTTGAACGGTCTTGACCGTATCAAACATTCCTTCTTTATCTTCCTGTAAATCTTTATTATAAGCGAGAGGAAGTCCTTTCATGAGCGTCAATAATCCCATCAAGTTTCCAATCACACGACCCGATTTTCCACGGACGAGTTCGGCCATGTCCGGATTTTTCTTTTGTGGCATCATGCTCGAACCGGTAGAGAACGTATCCGACACGGTAATGAAACGATATTCTTCACTGGCCCAAAGAATCAACTCCTCACAGAAACGGGAGAGATGCATCATGAGGATCGATGCGTTCGAGAGGAATTCAAGAATGAAGTCGCGGTCACTGACAGCATCGAGGCTGTTCGGGTAAACCCGATTGAATCCAAGCAATTCGGCTGACCGGAAGCGGTCGATTGGGAACGTTGTCCCAGCGAGCGCGCCTGCTCCAAGAGGGGACCAATCGATTCGCTTCAAACTGTCTGTAAAACGTTCCTTGTCCCGCTCAAGCATCCAAAAGTAGGTGAGTAAATGGTGCGCAAGTGAAATTGGTTGTGCACGCTGAAGATGCGTATAGCCAGGCATGATCGTCTCGACGTTTTTTGAAGCGTGTGCATGCAATTCTTGTTGAAGTGATTCAATCAAGTGAATCACTTCTTTCACACGTTCTTTCAAGTAAAGATGCATGTCTGTCGCGACTTGATCGTTTCGGCTACGTGCTGTATGCATCTTTCCGGCGATGGGACCAATTTCCTCGTGCAACAAGGCCTCAAGATTCATGTGAATGTCTTCATGATACACTTCAAATTTCAATTCACCGGCGATTGCTTTTTGTTTTAACAGATTGAGTCCTTCGAGTAGTTGAGTCACTTCATCGTTAGAGAGGATATTTTGGTCTCCTAACATCGTCACGTGAGCCATGCTACCCTCTAAATCTTCCAAGACGAGTTGAGCGTCAAATTCTATCGATGCACCGAATGCATCGACCCAATCACTCGCTGTCTTCTCGAAGCGACCACCCCATAATTTACTCATTGATAAAAGCTCCCTTTTCCATTAAGACTTCTGATTGAACTTTTGTAGGTAAGCCCCATAGTTTAATAAATCCAACAGCTGCTTGTTGATCGAACGTATCTGCTGATGTATATGTCGCCAGTTCCTCGTCATAGAGTGAAATCGGTGATTTACGTCCGTCAACGATGGCTTGTCCTTTAAACAGCTTCATGCGAACCGTTCCTGTGACGGTTGCCTGAGTTTCATCGATAAAAGCAAGGAGTGCCTTCGTAAGTGGTGAATACCAAAGTCCGTTATAAATGGTCTCCGTTAACTTCTGCTCTACAATCGGTTTGAAGTGTGCGACTTCACGGACGAGGGTCAACGCTTCGAGTGCCTTGTGCGCAGTAATCAATGTCATAGCCCCTGGAGCTTCATAGACTTCACGTGATTTAATACCGACGACACGGTTCTCGATGTGGTCGATTTTTCCTACACCGTGTGCACCTGCAACGATATTGATTTCTTTTAAAATATCTGTGAATGATTGACTCTTACCATTGATTGCAACCGGCACTCCATTTTTGAATTCAATTTCAAGATAAGTCGGTTCATGTGGTGTATCTTCAAGTGCTGCCGTCAATTCATAAGCACTCTCTGGTGGTGCCGCCCAAGGGTCTTCTAAAATACCGCATTCGATGGCACGTCCCCAAATGTTTTGGTCAATCGAGAAAGGTTCTTCTTGAACGATTGGAATCGGGATATCATGTTTCGCCGCGTAAGCAATTTCTTCCTCACGTGACCATTTCCATTCACGAACGGGTGCAACGATTTCAAGTGAAGGGTCGAGTGCATGAATGGACACTTCGAAACGCACTTGGTCATTTCCTTTCCCTGTACAACCGTGAGCCACAGCGACGGCACCTTCGGCTTGTGCGACCTCGACCAATTTTTTCGAGATGAGAGGGCGTGACAGAGCAGAAACGAGTGGGTAGACACCTTCATATAACGTGTGCGCTTGCATAGAGTAACGAGCGAAATCTGTAACGAATTCATCAACCGCATCGATCACGATTGATTTTTTTGCCCCGACTTTCATCGCTTTTTGCTGAATTTTTTCTAAGTCTTTCCCTTCCCCGACATTCAAACAGACGGCAATGACATCATATCCTTGTTCATCCAACCATTTAATCGCAACCGATGTATCCAAACCACCTGAGTAAGCCAATACGAGTTTCTGTTTCAAAATATGAACACCCCTTATGAATAATTATTAATCTTTGTTTATAAATATACGACTTAGTGTAAGGGATAACCGAAAGCGTGGCAACCTTTTTTTTGAAAATAAAAAGACCACGAGCGATTTCGTGGTCATCATTGTTCGATTGTAAGCTCTGGTAACCACTGTGACATATGATCGCTGACAGTGGAAAGAAGTTCAGGTTTGACTGAATTTAACGGAACAACCTCATAATAACCATCAGATGACTTTTGCGTAAAGGTTGGATAGAACATCGGTTGTTTGAGTTCAAATGTGGTTGCCTCATCAGTGGTTGTTTTGACAACATCGATTCCGATGATGCCCCCCGTGTTCCGATCATCTCCTTTTTGACCAGAGAAGAAATTACCAAGAGAGTAAACAACAAATGTCTGATTGCCATTTACACCTTCAAGCATGATTGGAGGTTGCAACACGTGAGGGTGATGACCGATGATGATGTCGACTCCGAGGTCTGCTAATGATTGGGCGAGCTCAGTTTGGCTCTCATTCGGTAGCGGTTCATATTCCGTACCGAAATGGAGAGAAACGACTGTCAAATCAGTGGACTGTTCTGCCTTCTCGATCTCTGGTTGCATCTGTGCGAGGTCGATATAATTCACGTGATATGGTTGCTTCGGTACGACGCCATTCGTTCCATACGTATATGCGAGGAAGGAAAAAGAAATATCATTGGTCGTCAACGTACGAATATTCGCCTTGTCCTCAGCGGATAGAAATGAACCTGTGTACGGCATTCCGATGGCGTTCCAGTGTCCGATAGAGTTCTCGATGGCTCGGACGCCACGATCAAGTGAATGATTATTCGCTGTCGTAACTAAATCAACACCAGACCGTTTGAGTGCATCTCCAATCTCAAAGGGACTATTAAAGGCAGGATAACTTGATAATCCGATCGCACTCCCGCCAATCATGCTCTCTTGATTCGCAATGGTGATATCAGCGCGCTTCAAGACTGGGGCTACTTGTTCAAAAGCGGTATCAAAGTCAAATCCGTCATCGGTACGAGCGGCATCATACACGTTGTCATGTAACAACACATCCCCGATTGCATATATTGAGGCAGACGTGACAATCGGCTTAGGTTCAGCAGGTGGCGTTTCTTCAGGAATATCAACAATCGGTTTTTCGACTTCTTCTGGTACTGTTGGTACTTCTTGATTTGTTGCCGGAGTCGTACCACAAGCAATTAATAAAACAAAACTAGACATGAAGGTAAGGCGAGATACAATCTTGATTGGTTTCATCCCGATTCTCCTTTTCATGACAGAGTAGTTCGATAACCCTAAAGTTCGTCGATAATTAAGAAAAATCCTTCTTATATAAAAAATGACAGGTCATTGTTGACCTGTCATGAGAATTATTTGATTTGCTCTCTAACCATATCTTGCATTTGGTCAAACTCACGTTGCATGACCTCATTTGGTGGTGGCGTCATCAAACTCACGGTATAGATGGCGAGTGCCGACAAGAAGAATGCGGGAATCATTTCATACAATGTCCCAAACGTACCGAAAAGAGATGCGGCATAGTTCTTCCATAAAATGACGACAAAGGCACCCGTCAACATTCCAGCTAGCGCTCCTTGGCGAGTCGTCCGTTTCCAAAACAGACTGAACAAGATGAGTGGTCCGAAGGATGAACCGAAACCAGCCCATGCATATCCGACTAGATTTAGGATGGTGTCATCTGCATCGAGTGCGAGAATAATCGATACAATCGAGACGAGGATGACCGTAATCCGACCTACCATGACGAGTTCTTTGTCGCCAGCATCTTTACGGAAGAATTTTTGATAAAAGTCTGTCGTCGCAGCACTTGATGAGACGAGTAATTGCGACGAGATAGTCGACATGATGGCAGCAAGGAGTGCGGCCAACAGAACGCCCGTCACCAAATCCGGGAATAATAAGTCAGATAAGTTGATAAAGACGTTTTCCGGATTATCGATGGTGAGGCCTTGCTGTGTGTAATAGGCAAGACCGAACAACCCGGTCGCCATCGCCCCGACAACGGTGAAGACCATCCATGAGATCCCGATTCGACGTGCCGTCTTAATGTCCTCGAGTTTTCCGATTGCCATAAAACGGACGATGATGTGCGGCTGGCCGAAATAGCCGAGACCCCAGGCAAATAATGAAACAATACCGATGAGTGATTGACCTGTCCACGGGTCAAGCAATGCTTCATCAATATTTCGTACCGTGTCAAGAGCGGTCGAAACCCCATCAGTTGCCGTAATGGCGATGGCAGGTACAAAAATAAGGGCGAACAACATGATCAATCCCTGAACAAAATCTGTCCAGCTGACGGCTAAGAAACCACCGATAAACGTATACAGAATAATGATGGAAGCGAGAATGACGACTCCCGTGACAAATTCAATGTCAAAGACGGCATTGAATAGGCGACCGCCGGCGACGAATCCGCTTGTCGCATACAGAGTGAAAAAGATTAACGTGACGGCAGCTGAAAATGAACGCAATACGCCTTTTGTGTCTTTAAAGCGTTTCTCAAAGAAATCTGGGATTGTGATCGCATCATCCGATATGTATGAATAAATGCGTAATCTTGGTGCGACCAATAACCAGTTTAAATAAGCACCGATTGTCAACCCGATGACAATCCAACCACTCGAGATTCCTGTGGCATACATGGCTCCCGGTAGGCCCATTAATAGCCAGCCACTCATGTCAGAAGCGCCAGCAGATAGTGCGGCTACTCCAGGACCAAGTCCACGTCCGCCTAACATGTAATCTCCGATACTGCTTGTTCTCCGATACGCGATGATCCCAAGTAAGATCATCAGTGCCATATAAAGAACAATGGACACTAAAATTCCGTTCATCAACATCCCCCCGAATAAAAATAAATGAAAACGATTTCAGTGATAGAATATCACTTTGTCAAAATATTGTCACAACAAGAGGGGAAATGTAAAGATGTTTTTGAGAGCTGGTCCTAAATTAACGGAATGCACAAGACACGAGATGGTCATTGACGAGACCAGTCGCTTGTAGGTGGGCATACACCGTCGTTGGGCCTAAAAACTTAAAGCCCCGTCGCTTGAGGTCTTTACTCAATCGTTCAGACAGTTCTGTCGTGGCAGGAACTTCATCCAAGCTGTCCCATCTGTTGATAACGGGCTCATGGTCGACGAATGACCAAATATAGGAATCGAACGTACCGAATTCCTGTTGAATCTTGATGAATTGCTTCGCATTATTGATGGATGCCTCGATTTTCTTTCGATTTCGGACGATGCCACTATCTAACATGAGCCTTTCAATATCCTCTTCTGTAAACATGGCAACGTCTTGTACCTCAAAGTTTGCGTAAGCATGTCGATAGTTTTCACGTTTTCTTAAAATCGTGATCCAACTCAAACCAGCCTGTGCACTCTCGAGTGTCAAACATTCAAAGTGCTTCTGGTCGTCGTGAACGGGCTTTCCCCATTCCTCGTCATGATAACGAACGTATAACGGATCGGTTCCGCACCAAGGACAGCGTAATGTTTCAACCAAAATTCTCAACTCCTTTTATAAGAAGTGTAGCATGTCTCGGTGGTTATGTACGGAAATGGACGGGTATATGGAGTGGGAATGGAGGAATTGACATGAGTGACTGGATGATTTCAGTAATCGAGCAATATGGGTACATAGGGATCGCATTCATGATTTTTATTGAAAACGTATTTCCGCCCATACCGTCTGAAGTGGTTCTCTTGTTTGGCGGATTTTTTGCTGTGAAGACAAACTTGTCCATCACGCTTGTCATCGTGGCATCAACAGTTGGTGCCATTTTAGGAGCGGTATTGCTGTATGGCCTCGGACTCTTGTTTGATGTTGAGCAAATTGAAAAATGGACAAAGCGATACGGGAAATGGCTCCGACTCGACATCGAAAATGTACGAAAAGCGGATGCCTGGTTCGATCGATACGGAGGGTGGATGGTATTCTTCGGAAGATTGATGCCAGTCGTTCGTAGTCTCATCTCCATTCCGGCAGGTATGTCCAATATGCCATTCTTGAAATTTCTATTGCTCAGTACGGCTGGGACAGCTTTATGGAATACCATTCTCATCGTCATCGGGATGAAAGTCGGGGAGAACTGGCAAGATATTCTCGCATACCTCGATGCGTATTCTTATGTAATCTATGGGCTATTGTTGATTGGGGTCATCATCTATCTCGTATGGCGAAAGAAAAGGCACAGTAAACTAGCGAAGGATTAAAGCATAAAACAGGCGGACCCAGCGTATGGGTCCGCCAATTCATTTTTCTTTTTTCTCGTCAGGTAACACTTTCGTGAGGGTTTTCTCCGTTTTTTCTGCCAAGTACTCTGAGAAACGGAACAGAATGATTCCAACAATGGCTGACACGAAAATATAGAGACCGACAAACAAGTTGATGGCCCCGTTCGAAAGGGCGGTGAATAAAATAGAGAACTCCCCACGTGGCGCGAGTGAGAACCCGGCTTCATTCGCCTGAACACGCGTCAAGCCATAGATTCTGCCCCCGACGCGTCCGACAATCCATTTGGATAATACTCCCCACACAATCAAGACGAAGAAGAGTGCATTTACGATGACACCTTTCTCGAGGTTGATCGAGATACCGAACGAGATGAAAAAGATCGGCAAGAACAAATCTCGGACGGGTACGGTCAAACGCTTCAGCGGTCTCACATCGTGGATATCTGCGAGCATGATTCCAGCGATAAACGCGCCTAATATCTCAGATAATCCAAACACCATCCCAATTCCTGCGAAAAAGAGAATGAGTCCAATCAGACCGATACTCGCATCATCTTGTCGCAATAAGTGCTTCGAAAACTTTTGTTGTTTCGATACAAAGCTTGAACCGATGAACAAGAGTACTCCAAAAATAAGAAATCCTGCGAAGACTTTCCCGATATCGGACAATGCAACCGGTTCCTCTTGAATGATGAAAGGAGCGACCGTTAAGAGGAGTGGGGCGAAAATATCCTCAAAGATGAGTAAGGCGAGCACAAACTCTTTAATATCTTCATGTTTTTCGGAATGCCGCTCAAGCAGTTTCGCAGAAATGGAAGAGCTCGTCGCATATAAGACGGCTCCAATTAGAAATGCGCGAGGGAAATCGAGGCCAAATAGTAAGGCAATCCCGAACGATACGCCGAAAGAGAGAACGATATCGAGTACGCCTGCTTTCCAAACTTTTCGCATACGCTTCCATAATTCTCGCAAGGGAAACTTAAGACCAAGTAGGAAAAACAAGAGGACGATTCCGATCTCACCTGCGACTTTAAATACTTCATTTCCGTCCCAAAAGAAGCCTACGCCTACACCAATCGCAATAAATGCTAAAATACTAGGGAAGTAAAGACGTTCAATAAGAAGACTGAAGACGGAGATGAGCGTGAGCGCCAATCCGAGCAACACGATGATATTTAATCCATCCATACGTCATCCCCTTTCATGATTTGTTTTCAGCTTTCTTTTTGTCCCCATTGATACTCCATCCCCACAGATTCCGGTCGTGAGTAATCAAACCCGAATTGTCGATACAATCCATCTGCTGGAATGTCTGCGATTAGACTAATGATGGCTGTCTCATCTGCCTCGTTTAATATCCATTCCATCAAATGTTCCATGATTAATTTTCCGAGTCCGAGTCCCTGACATTCCGGATCGACAGCAATGTCGACCAAATGAAACACCATCCCGCCATCACCGACGACACGCCCCATCCCGACAATTTCATCTTCTAAGTATAAACAGACCCCAAACAGAGTATTTTTAAGACCTTTCACCGTACTTTCATCGGAACGGCGTGGCATCCCCGCTTTCACACGCAATAGTTGATGTTGTTCCGGTGTCGGTGTTTCAACTTTTACAGTCACTTCATTGACCATACTAAAATCCCCCTCTACACAAGTTGATTTTATTTTCCCGATATATTGAATAGGTAAACCTTGATTTCTGAAAATGGCTGTCTACATAATTGAAACAGGAGACAGGGGGAGTAGTCGATGTTAAATGAACAATCCATTTTGCCGGCGATTCGGGATATGCGGGATTTAGAACGGTTTTTATCGAGTGATATGGAACTAGGTGTGTTACTAGAGATTCATATGAGCCGATTGGAATCTATCTTTAGACTGTTGAAGAAACATCATAAGAAAGTGTTCATTCATATGGATTTGATTCAAGGAATGAGGGCTGACGAGTATGCAACGGAATATGTTTGCCAAACATATAAACCGTTCGGGATCATCTCGACGAAAGGAAACGTCATCGTCAAGGCGAAACAAAATGATGTCGTGACGGTGCAGCGACTTTTTTTGATTGACTCGACATCGCTTGAAAAGAGTATCAAGCACATTGAACGATCAAAACCAGATTATATCGAAGTACTGCCGGGGATTGTACCAAAGTATATTCAACAGGTGAAGGAGAGAACGGGAATTCCGGTATTCGCCGGAGGTCTCATTGAGACACGAGAAGAAGTCCAAGCAGCCCTCGATGCCGGGGCGAGCGTCATTACGACTTCGAATCGAAAACTGTGGACTGTCTAATCCGTATTTGGGTATACATTTCTTGAGGAGGGATGAATCATGACAGACGTGATGATTGTAACAGGAGTCAGTCAAGGAATCGGATATGCGATTGCTCGAGCTTTTGTCAATCAGTATGAAGTGATTGGACTAGACATTGGAGATGACCCGGAAATCGAAGGTTTACGTTTTTATCAAGTGGACCTTGGGGATACTTCTGAACTTGAGCGTGTCTTTGAAGAGATTCATAACGAGATTGGTCGAGCCCATGTGTTGATCAACAACGGAGGCATCGCTTCATTTGTTAAACCGATAGATGACATCGAAATCGAGACATTTAAACGAGTGATTGATGTCAATCTAGTCGGGACATTTAGTTGTGCGAAATACTTTTTAGAACTGAATCAAGGTGAGTCGTACGGAAGAATCGTTAATATGGCTTCGACTCGTGCCATTCAAAATGAGCCACACTGGGACGCATATGGGGCTTCGAAAGGCGGAATCGTCGGTTTGACCCATTCACTCGCCATCTCATTGGGCGACCGCCCCGTGACAGTGAATGCAATCAGTCCGGGATGGATTCATACGTCCAATGAGGCGTTACGTGAGATTGATCATGAACAACATCCATCGGGTCGTGTCGGTGAACCGGAAGACATCGTCCGCGCAGTGCGCTATTTAATTGATCAACAGAACGAGTTTGTGAATGGACAAAACCTCATCGTTGATGGTGGCATGACGAAGAAAATGATTTATGAAGAATAATGTGACTAAATACCTAAAATAGGATGGAAATTAGGTTATTTTTACCTAATTCCGGGTAATAAATAAAGAGATTTTTATCCGGATGAAGGGAGCGAGTGACATGAATCCGCTTGTCGAAGAAGCGCTACGATTTTCTTCTGTACGTCACGGAGGCCAGTCTAGAAAGGGCTCATCGATTCCATACTTGTCACACCCATTCTCTGTCGCCATGCTACTTGAAACCGATCATCAACCACCTGCAGTCGTGGCGGCAGGGTTACTTCATGATTTGATTGAAGACACAAAAACAGAACCACAGGAGATTCTATCGAAATTTGGATCTGATGTGCATAGGCTGGTGCTAGCGGTTTCGGAGAAAAATCGTGATGAAACGTGGGAACAACGAAAACGGATGACACTTCAACAGGTGAAGTCACTCCAATTTGATGAAATTGCACTTCTCGTGGCGGACAAGCTACATAATCTCCGCTCCATCCGCTATGATCTTGAGATGGAAGGGATGAAGGTGTGGCAACGATTTAAACGACCGATGCGTGACCAATCGTGGTATTACCATGAGCTGTCGCTTGCATTTGAACCGTTTCGTAGTTCAACAGACCTGATTGGCTTGTATGAACAAGAACTCCATCTGTTGTTTTACGGTGAGAAGAATGCGAAAGATCGAAAAGTGGCAAGACTCCTCGAATCCATGTTGACTCATTTCATCGAGGACGAATGGTTGCAAGAATCGGCACCACTATGTCAAACAGCATATGAGTTAAGAGAGATTGTTGCACGAGAGACGATTGATGAAGTAGAGATTGCGTGCTTCCGACAGCGACTTCACGAAGCGGGCTGGACCACGCCATTGTCACCCGAGAAGCTCGCGGGGATGCAAGAACTCGCATATCGGACGGCTCTCGAGCCACAAGAACTTCTCGCACTCATACGTCGCTCGATTGTCAACTAGTTCTCTTCATGCTATAGTCAAAGGGAAGATAAAAAGGGGAGTAGCGACCACAATCGTGGTCGATGGGTCGTCATTACAGTGCGTGCGCACTCGGTCCATCGAGCTTTTATAAGTCCGCAAGACCTTTTTATGGGCGTTTTTGTCGTCCATAAAAAGGTCTTTTTTGTTTACCCAAGGAGGAGAAAAAATGGTATTTGTTTATTTCTTACTGGCTGCGGCCATCACCGTCTACGCCGCCATTAAATTATCGACGTACGCCGACGTCATGACTGAAAAGTCGAAAATGGGCGGGATGCTTGTCGGTACGGTTTTATTGGCAGGAGCGACTTCGCTCCCGGAAGTGACAACAAGTATATCGGCTGTCATGATTGACAACCCAGACATCGCCATCGGAAACATGCTCGGAAGTAACCTGTTCAATATCTTTATCTTAGCGATGTTCGACCTATACTTCCGACAGAAGCAATTGTTCAACTATGCGAGCCGGGACCATCTGTATACGGCCGGACTTGGGTTACTCTTGACCGTCACGACGTTGATTGCCTTGATCGTTCGCGTCGATATGACGTTTATCGGAATCGGTGTCGACGCACTCCTCATTGCGATCCTTTACGGCATCGGAATCTATTATATCGGGAAACAACCGAAAGATCCGGTTGCAGAACATGAGGTCGAAGAAGAAGTGGTTGTCGGGAAATATGAAGACATCACGCTCAAACGTGCGGTCTTTGGATTCATCATCGCTGCAATCGTAATCATGGCGGCAGGAACAGCCCTATCGATCACGGGAGACCAGATTGCCGTCGTCACAGGACTCGGTTCTAGCTTTGTCGGTAGCTTCTTGATTGCGGCATCGACGTCACTCCCGGAAGCGGTCGCCGTGTTCATGGCACTCAAACTTCGTAATGTCAACTTGGCGTTCGGTTCGATTCTCGGTTCGAATATCTTTAATATGCTTATTATCGCCATGTCTGATGTCTTTTATCGGAATGGATCAATCCTCGCAGATGTCTCGACATCACACCTCGTATCTGCGGTCGGGATCACCATCCTATCGATCCTCGTGATGTACAGTGTGCTCAGACAAAATGTCACGTCGAAGGTACGTTATGTGATTCCTTCGTTACTCGTTGTCGTCGTCTATTTCGTTTCGTCTTACTTGATCTTTATCGGGTAAACTCATGCATCAGCCTTAGGGCTGATGTTTTTTTAATTGGGAATGCGAATTCATTGCTTCGGGTATAGGGGAATGGAAGGAGGGGTGGCGATGCAAATGCAAGAAGTGGAGACACGCCAAGCGTATACGATTTTGATTCCGGCCTATAACCCTGATGCTGCACTCGTCACACTCGTGGAGAAATTGAGGGAGAGCGGGTTTTCGACCATCATTGTAGTCAATGACGGTAGTGACGAGTCGACGGTAGGGATATTTGACAGCGTGGCATCCTTTGTCGACGAAGTGCTAACGCACGAACAGAACCAAGGGAAGGGTGCTGCAATCAAAACGGGATTACGGTACGTGATAGATTCGTACCCGGAAAAAATAGGGGTGATCACGGTCGATGCCGACGGGCAGCATTTACCGCAAGATGTCGTCAACGTGTATGAGGAAGGGTTGAATAAACCACATCATCTCATCATGGGATGTCGAGATTTTAGCGGAGATGCGATTCCGCTCCGGAGCCGATTCGGCAATCAGGCGACACGGCTCGTCATGTTGATCGGGAGTGGGTTGAAGTTAAAAGACACGCAGACGGGGCTTCGTGCCATCCCGATGCGATACGCTAGGCAACTGATTGACATTCCGGGGAATCGATATGAGTTCGAGATGAATATGCTTACGTTCACGAAACGATTGCAGGTCCCGATTCAACAAACGACCATCCAGACCGTATATGAGAATGAAAATGATTCATCCCATTTCCGACCGATTCTCGACTCGATCTTAATTTACCGGATGTTTTTGATGTATTCATTATCGTCTGTCGCCTCGTTCCTTGTCGACGTCGGGATGTATGCGCTCTTCATTTATTTATTATCTCCATACTTCGACACGGCTCATGTCGTCATTGCGACGGTCATCGCTCGAATCATTTCTTCTCTATTCAATTATCTCGTGAATCGAAAAGTAGTCTTCGATTCGAAGGCGCGGCGGTCCCTTCCGAAATATTTTAGTCTCGTCGTGCTTCAAATGGCCGTTTCGGCAATCCTTGTCTATCTCTTGTTTCTCTTGTTCAGACAGGGCGAGGTTATCTTAAAAGTAGCGGTCGATAGCTTTCTCTTTTTCGTCAGTTATTATATTCAAAAAAGATGGATATTCAAAAAATGACCGGTCATGATTGCATGACCGGTTTAATATGCGAGTGTTCCTGTTTTGACGGACGTATAGCGATGTAGTTCTTTAGGACTTGTAATTCCGGTTTTCTGCATCATGTCACGCATGAGTAACGCGCATACGCGAGCATCTTCCGCGGCGTCATGATGAATGAACGGCACGTTCAAGTGTTCTGCCATCGTGTTCAACTTGTGGTTTGGCAGCCCTGGATACAGTTTACGCGACAGTTTGACGGTGCAACCGTACTCGATTGTCGGGAAATCGAATAGATCATATTTTACAATCGCCTTTTTCAAAGCACCCATATCAAATGAGGCGTTATGTGCGATGACGAGGTCCACTTCCCGTAAAATCGGGTAAAGAGAGGAAAGCACTTCCGGTAAGTCCGGTGCATCCCACACGTCACTAGGACGAATGCCATGGACGCGGATGTTACCCATATCAAAGTCTTCCTCCGGGTTGACGAGTCGCTGGTCTGTTTCGACCACATCTCCGTTTTGAAGGATGCTCCATCCGACAGAACAGATGCTACGGCTATCGCGGTTAGCGGTCTCCACGTCAAGTGCGAGAATGGAATGATTCATAGTTTACCTTCTTTCCTGTGCAATAAAAAAAGTCTAACAGAAAGTTAGACGAATGTCGTGCTTAAGCGGCAACGAGGGTACGGCAAGCTTCCGCACAACGCTCACATGCTTTGGCACAGGCTTGGCAATGGTCATGCTGATGGCGTCCGCACTCAACCGCGCACGTATCACAGACTTGGGCGCATAGAGCGACGATTGGTTTTGAAAAGGCTGAATCTGTTTCTAAGGCATTTAAAGCCAATGTGCAGATGTCAGAGCATTCCCGTGTCAATCGGATGCATTCGGTGAACATGTGTAAATCTTCTTCTTGTAAACTTTTTGAGAAACAATGATTACAAGCGCGCATGCATTCAATCACGCTCGTCAAAGTCTCTTCAACAGATGTGCGTTCCATCAAAAATTCCCCCTTATATGAAAAAGTCTATCTAACATTACCCGTTCAGAAAGGGGTTGAATCGCATCATGCCAATAAAAAAGCCACACCTCATTCGAGATGTGACAAATTAATGGAGCATAGGGGGCTCGAACCCCTGACCTCTACGCTGCCAGCGTAGCGCTCTCCCAGCTGAGCTAATGCCCCGTTCGAAATCATTATATCATCGTAGTATTCGACATGGCAATTCCCTTTTTGAATTTAGGTTTATAAAATTGGAGACGTGGGAATTTCATGTTAGACGTTATATTAAGAAAGCAGGTGTGCTTCATGGAAATGATTCTTTTGGCACTCTTACCGGCACTTATGTGGGGGAGTATTCCACTCATCGTGTCGAAAGTGGGAGGAAAACCGATTCAGCAGTTAATCGGAACGACCATCGGGGCGATGATCATGGCGGCCGTGATTGCCCTCGTCTTCCGACCGGAGTTCACGACACTCGCCATCGTGACCGGATTTATCTCAGGAGCGTTCTGGGCGCTCGGTCAATATTTGCAGTTCCAATCGTTCCAAATCTTAAGTGTCTCCAAAGCGATGCCAATCAGTACGGGGATGCAGCTCGTCGGGACGTCTCTCTTTGGGGTCATCGTTCTCGGTGACTGGCAAACGACGACGGAGCTATGGTTAGGGTTTTCAGCGCTCGTCTTGATCATCATCGGGGCGACCATGACCTCATACCAACAGAAGAAAGATCAGGACAGTGCCGGAGCTTTGAAAAAGGGACTACTCGTCCTCTTCGTCTCGAGTATCGGTTACGTCACGTATGCCGTCTTGACGAACTACTTTGAAGTAAAAGGAATTACCGCGATTCTTCCACAATCCGTCGGGATGTTCATCGCGGCACTGCTTTTCAGTCTTCGTGAGAAAGACGTTAAGAAGCTGGATCCACGCACGTTCAAAAACATCTTGGCGGGGATTGCCTGGGGAATCGGGAACTTCGGACTTTTCGTCTCAAGCGGAGAAGTGGGGATCGCGACCTCATTCGCCTTATCCCAATTGAACGTCGTCGTGGCGACACTCGGTGGAATCTATCTCTTGAAAGAAGAGAAGACGACAAAAGAACGTGTCTTCGTCTTTATGGGAATCGGTTTGATTGTCGTTGCCGGATTTATGCTTGGGATTGCCAAGAGTTAAATTTTTAATGATGGACTGAAAAGAACCTTGAATGCGCACTCGTGCTAGAGTGCCATTCAAGGTTTTTGTTTTGAGTAAATTTTAATCGTTGACGTGAGGGCAGGAGAAGATGTAATCGATAGGGAAGTAATCTCATGTTGCCTTCGTCATATAGGTCGGGCAGCGCATTCGTGATTGATTAGAAAAATGTAGAATAAAGGGGAAACGAATCATGGAATCAAATGTAGTGACGATATCAGCTCTCGTCGATGCACCAATCGACACAGTCTGGAAACTCTGGACAGACCCTGACCACATCAAACAATGGAATCATGCGTCTGACGATTGGCATACGATTGAAGCGGAGAACGACTTACGGGTCGGTGGGAAGTTTCGTAGTCGGATGGAAGCAAAAGATCAGAGTATGGGCTTTGATTTTGAAGGGGTATATGAGGAAGTTGAAGTAAATGAGCTCATTCAGTATCGCCTTGAGGATGAACGGAGAGTCAGGATTTCATTTGCTTCAGAAGGTGATCAGACAAAGATCGTTGAGGTGTTTGATGCAGAATCGATGAATCCGGTTGAAATGCAACGACAGGGCTGGCAGGCCATTCTCGACAACTTTACTCGATATGCGAATGGGAAGAGTGTATAAAAGATAAACGGAAGGTTTGAACAGCAGGTCCCTTTTCCATTAAAGTGGACGCTGCTGTTTGTCATGTTAGGCTAAATGATTGTCTTAGTGCGAGACGAAAATGAGTAAAAGGTGCTGGCTATATGTATGACTACACGTTACTAGAGAGAGTCTTATTTCGATTTCCTTCCTTCAATCATCAGAAAATGAAATCAGTGTTAGATCGGAAAACGATATTGATTACTGGAGCGAGCTCTGGAATCGGGCAGGCGTTCGCTTATCTATTAGCGGATACAACCGCACATCTGATTCTCGTAGCCCGGAGAGAATCAGACATGAACGTCATGAAGTCTAAAATCGAGAAAGGGTCAGCCACGGTGACCGTGTTCCCGGCAGATCTTCGAATCGAAGAGGAACGGAATGGTTTGCTGGCGTATCTCCATCAATTACCGGAAGGATTGGATGTTTTCGTCAGCAATGCAGGAATCTCCATCAATCGTCCCATCATCGAGTCGCTCGATCGAGACCATGACTTCACTCGGACGATGGCGATCAATTATTTTGCTCCCGTACAATTGATTTTATCGCTCATACCGGTGCTCGAAAAGAAGAACGGACAGATCGTCAATGTGTCGACCATCAATGTGTTACTTCATCCTTTTCCCCACTGGGCGGCCTATCAGGCATCAAAAGCCGCGTTCGATACGTGGTTTCGCTCCGCGGGTCCGGAACTCACAATCAAAAATATATCCACGACGACTATATATCTACCGCTAGTAAAAACTCCGATGATTAAACCGACGCTGGCTTATCAGCATTCTCCTGCCATGTCACCGGTACATGTGGCAGAATTAATCGGACATGCCTTGTATACGAAACGAACAGTATATAAGCCGTGGTGGTTGTTCCTCGGTCAAGTAGCATCACTTGTTTTCAGAAGACTGATAGACTGGATGGTCCCTGCATTCCTTAAGAGAAAGGAGCGTGACAGTAGGAATGGTTAAGTTATTGAAAGTCTTGTCGCAGCTCCATTTTCTATCACCATCGAACCTAGGCCGTCTGTTCGTCGCAATCCGTCAAAACGGAATCAACTTGATGCTTCTTTTTACATTGACGGAAAGAGCAGGGAGTCAAAAAACGGCTTTAGTGGATAGCCGAGAAACAGTGACGTATCAAGAGCTAAAGACACACTGTGAACACCTTGCTCATCATTTGGCTGATCAGTATGGGGTTAAAAAGGGACAAAAAGTGGCGTTTCTTTGTAAAAACCACGCGTCTTTCGTACAAGGGATGTTTGCGGCTTCACGACTCGGTGCAGACATCTACATGCTTCATTGTTCGATGAGTCAACTGCAGTTTAACCGGCTCGTAGAAGAACAATCATTCGATCTTTTAATTTATGATGAGGAGTTTGAAGACTTAATTGAAAACTCGTCTTACGAACATTCGACCCTCGTCAGCTATCATGAGGAGAAGGTATCAATCAACCGTTTATCGGATTCGAAGCGACATAAAAAAGGAAAGCTTCCGGCCGCATCGAGCGGGAAAATCGTGCTGTTGACCGGTGGCACTACGGGTAGTCCGAAACAAGTGACTCACAAACCATCCCTCTTTCACTTTCTAGCTCCATTCACGGCTTTATTGAATCGGTTGCAGTTGCCGTCATTCAACACTGCCTATATTGCCACGCCGATTTACCATGGCTACGGTATCGCCATCCTTTTATCTTTTCTGGCACTAGGGAAAAAGGTCGTCATTCAGGAGAGCTTTGATGTGCAAAGAGCCTGTGACCTCATTCGGCGACACAAGGTAGAAGTGGTCACGGTCGTCCCGCTCATGATCCACAAAATGTTACGACACGATCCAACATCACTTCATTCTCTCGCTTGTATCGCGTCCGGTGGTGCGAAGCTTCATCCCGTTTTAGTCCGTGAAGTACATAACGAGTTAGGGTACGTCTTATACAATCTATATGGAACATCGGAAGCGGGCTTGAATCTGATCGCCACACCAGAAGATTTACAGTATAATGCGAACACACTCGGGAGAAGGATTCCGGGAGGGGACTTGCAGGTAGTGAAAGATGGAATGGAAGTCGAGGCAGGCGCCATCGGAGAATTTTGCATACGAAATAAGTGGTCCATGCAAAGCAGGAAGAACCGCTGGATTCGAACGGGTGATGTCGGATACCGGGATGAGAACGGCTATTATTTTTTGTGTGGACGAACAGACGACTTGATTGTCTCGGCAGGAAACAATATTTATCCTGGGGAAGTCGAAACGGTTTTGCGCGACCATCCGAATGTCGAGGACGCCGCCGTCGTCGGGATAGAGGATGTGTACGCCGGTCACATTTTGAAGGCATATGTACAGGTGTATGATGAAGTACTGACAGAAGAGGCATTAGTGAGCTGGTTGCGTGAACGAGTGACAACATATCAGATTCCTCGAGAAATCGTGTTCGTGGAGGAGTTGCCTTATACAGCGGTTGGAAAATTGGATAGGAAACGACTTTATATAATAGATTTGTCATAAAATATTAAAGTCGATTAAGATTAAAAAATCTCATTCGACTTTATGAAGGATTATGAAATCTGTCGTAAACTTAATTTTGGAAATTTATGTTAATATGTTTAAGTCAGGAACTTGGATGTTCAAAACATAATTCATTATTATACATAGATATAGTTAATGTATCACTAAATTTTTTAACTGCTTACTCTGAGTAAAAACTCATGAATGACCGAGTGAATTTTCTTTTCGTAACAATTTAGTGACTTCGAGTGTAATCAGAAAATATGATTTATGTTGTTTTAAATTATACCTATTAATTGCATAAATATTAGTATTAATACAATTAGCAGGTATGTATTTTTAGTTGAATGTAGGAAGTAGTTGATTATAATAAATCAAAATAGTATAGAGGGTGGACAAAATGAAAAGCTGGATTATAAGAATATTAACAAAAATAATTGATATGCTTTCTGAGCCTTCAACAAAATCAATTAATGATGACAAAAAAACTGAAAATTTATTTGAAGACTTAACTCCAAGCAAAGATGTCGATGAAGATGGGAAGTATTCTGAAGCAATCACATGGGGTTTGAAGAACAAAAGTGTCAAAAATATTGCTTTGACTGGGCCATATGGTTCAGGGAAAAGTAGTTTACTAAATACATATCAAGAAAAGCATAACCATAATTATCACTTTTTAAATATTTCGTTAGCGACTTTTCAACAAGAGGCAGGACATCTGCAAGAGAATGAATTAGAGAAAAGCATACTTCAACAAATGATATATCGTGTGAAGGGGCGAACTATACCATTTTCGCGCTTCAAAAGAATTAATCATGTGAACAATCTTAGTATTATTTTTTCCTTCACATTATTTCTAATGTCAGTAACTGCAGGTATTTTTTTATTCCAACCATCATATTTTAGGGATCTTTTCGATGGAACTCTATTTCAAGAAAACATTATAAGTGGGAATCTTACAAAGATCTTATGGACACTCCTTCTTAGTATAGTCTGTTTATTATTCCCTTTTGTTTTTCTTAAAAGAATATACGGTTTCTTTCAAGGAAATCTGAGTTTTAATAAAGTGACACTTGCGAGTGCTACGTTTGAAAAAAATAGTGAGAATGCACAATCTATTTTTGATAAGTACCTAGATGAAATATTATATTTCTTCGAAGCAACAAAATATGATGTTGTAATTTTTGAGGATTTGGATCGCTTTGATAATTTGGAGATTTTTGAAAAATTAAGAGAGTTAAATGCGTTACTAAATAATTCAAAGCAAATTAAACGTAAAATTGTATTCATTTACGCTATCAAAGATGAGATTTTTGGCGTAATTGATACAGAGAATAAAACAACTAGAGATTCTATTGATTTCAGTAAAAGTAGAACTAAATTTTTTGATTTTATCATACCTGTTATACCAATCATTAATTCCTCAAATTCGATTGATAAATTGATAAAAAGAATTGAAAATCTAGACTATAAAGATAGTATTAACCCTGACTTTTTAAGCGATGTTACAATTTACATTGATGATATGAGAATATTAAAAAATATCATGAATGAATTTATAATCTACAAGGGAAAGCTTGGGAGCATTGATTTCGATTTAAATAAGCTTTTAGCAATGATAATCTACAAAAATATCTACCCATTTGACTTTTCGCAGCTACAATATGGTAAGGGTCTTGTATATAACGTTTTAAAAAATAAGGATGAGGTAATACGTTTACGAACACTTAGTATAGAAGAAGATATTGAAATTTTGAATTCAAAGCTCAGTCAAATAGAACAAGAAACTTTGATTTCTTTGACAGAACTTCAAGTAATTTATCTTTATGACTTAGGGTTTTATAGTACTAATAGACGTGGAAACTCTTACATTCAAATTGCCACGGATGTATATAGAGACGATCAAGAAATTGATAAGCAAAGTTTATTTGAGAACTTGAAAAAGGCAGATATCGTTCAATATAAATTACCTAATGGGGGTTCGCGCCAAATTAAAGCTGAACATATTGCGACAGTTTTTGATACGAAGCAAAATTATTTTGAACGTGAGGATTACATAAAGATACGTGGAGAAGGAAAAGTTAATGATTTAAAAGAAGATTTGGCAAAACTAAAACAATTAAAAGCAGAAGTTAGCTCGAAATCATTGAAAGAGTTAATACAAGAAAGTGATTCACAAGATGTGTTTTTTAATTTGATTTCTGATCAGAAGTTATTAATTTATCTATTGCGTCATGGTTATATCGATGAGATGTATAATCATTATCTCACATATTTCCATCCTGGAAGTCTAACGGAAAGTGATATGAAATTTATCTTTAGTGTCAAAAATCATGAATTGTTAGAAATGTCTCATCAGCTGAAAAATATCGATAAAATTATTGAGTTATTAAATGGGAGTGAATTTAAACAAGAGGAAATCCTTAATTATGATTTACTTAACCATTTGATGGAAAATATTCAAAGACCGAAGTATAAAAATTATTTTGACACAGCTATTAATCTACTTTCCAGTAAATCAAAAAGAGTCTTAGCATTTATTGATGAATTTAGAATGGTAGCAACTAACAAAAAGATGTTTATTCAATCCATTTGTAAAGAATGGAATGGTATTTGGAATTATGTGGAAAAAGAATCAAACTTTTCAAATAAAGAAATAGATAGTTATTTAACAGATATACTTACTTTTGCAGACATAGAAGATATAAAGCAAATGAATATGAACAATGAATTATCGTTCTTCATCGCAAAACACCACAATTTCCTAACTGTCGCACCAACGGATGAACACAAACGTAATCAAATAGTAATTGACCTTGATGTCAAATTTCATTCTCTGGAAGGACTCACAAGTAACCAGAATTTTATCGATTATATTGTTGAAAAAGAATTATATGAAATCAATCCAAATACGTTAGTAACTATTCTTGGAGTATCTGATGACAAATTATCTTACTCCTGTATAAGGCAAACCGAGTGTGAAGAGGTACTCAATTATCTCGACGCAAATATTGAAACTTATGTACTACAAGTGCTGCTGAAAGTTGCAAGCAAAAATGAAACTGAAGATGCAATAATTGATTTATTAAACCGAGATGATATTTCAATAGAATTAAAGAAAGCAGTTATTGAAGAGAAAAGTGTGATGATTACAGACATCACATCATTAGATTCTGAAATTTGGACATTGCTCATGAGCTCAAACAAGATAGCTATAACTTGGTCTAATATAATAGCATATTTCCAAAAAAATGAAGGTTTTGATAAGGTATTAAATGAATTTCTCAATACTTCAGAAGTTATGAATGAACTGTCTAAATACTCTATTAATGATACAAATGAAACTGATAAAGATGCTATAGAGGTATTTTCTGAAGCAATAATTAAAAATGAGAATGTCACGGATCAATCATTTGAAACACTAATAAACAGTCTCGACAAATATGATTACTTCCCGATTGATTCTTTGTCAACAAATAGGGTTAAAATCATGGTGATTCATGATTTACTAACACTAAGTACTGAGAATTATGAATCATTAAAAATGAATCACGATGAGCTTGTTCTTTTATACTTAGAGACAAATATTGCTCAGTTTATTAAAGATATCGATAACTATACTGTCGAGAATGAAATAATAGTTAAGCTAATTCATTCAGATAGAATTTTGGATAATGATAAAATTAGCTTAATTAAGGTTCTGGATTTTGAGTTACTATTAGAAATGAATTTACCGACTGATTTGTTTAAGTGGTTATTAAACAGTGATATGGATAATGAACAAAAACTGATGCTGATCACTGATAAAGTAGATGTACTTGGTTTAGATGATATTACAGAAATATTAATAAAATTGGGGCATCCATATTCCGAGATAGCGGTCAATGGTAGGCGTCCGAAGGTTCGGAATAATATTATGAACTTGGAACTTGTGAGGGCACTAAAAGAGAAAAACTATATATCCTCTTATCGTGAAGAAGGTGAAAATATTAGAATTGAAACTAAGAGGAAATCCGAAAAAAGTTAGGCGGGTAGTAAAAGTTGTAAATGGCTCTTGACTCGATTGATTTTGTTATGACCTATAATTGTTATAAATATCTCTCTTTTATATTGTAATGAAGATTGGGGTAATCTATTTTATATGAGTGACTAAGTTAAAAAGAATAAGGCAAGGCTATAGAAGCAGCATGGGTCTAAATTAGATCCGTGCTGCTTGTGGAATCGCATAATAATTCTATTCTAATCAGTTTGATTAACTTGTTCATGTTGAGAGATAACGAACTTAATTATATTGTTTTGTTGTTATAATAGAAACCATAAAAGAGCATTGTCGTTGGAAGAATTTTCTTAAAGAATGAGCCTTCAAATAAATTTTCAGATACAAGAAAAATTTAAATGCGACTAATTAAATTGAAACTCGTTAAATGAAATGACTATAAGTATTTTCATATATTTAAGAGAAGTATGCAGACCCTTATTGAATAGACTGCAAATGTCCTGTTTTTAAAGATAGGGTATTTTTACTTACTTCTCCTTCTTATATGTCTCACATTCCACATCATCGACGTCATAAACGCTGCCCATCCACCGAGTACAATCATATAAATTCCTAAGAATAATACGAATGCTCCATAGTCTTCGAGCTCTTCGAATGGATTCTGAATGATCATCGGTTCGGATAATATGCCGACCACCATCAATGGAATGAAGAACAGAAAGAAACGTTTCCAAAAGTAGTGTTTGTACGGTTGCGAGAATGTCTGCTCCATAATCGTACCTCCTCAATTGAATTACACTTATTTACATATATGATAGCATGTTCTCAATTGATGTTGGATGATTGGTCTTTATTTTTTTATGCAATTTCAATTGAAAAGAGGGTGGCCGATTCATTCAGCCACCCTCTAGTCTGATTATTCACTTGATCCAGTCAGTTCACCCGTCCCGAACGTCGCGCTGAACGCACGGCACCAGATGACGACGGTGTTGTACTCTTCTAAATTCACATCCTCAGGGACCAAGTAGTTTTGATTCCCGATGTTCCCTTTTAGCGCCCCTAAACTGACGCCTTCGGTCGTCTCTTGTCCTGGTTTTGTCAAATAGACGAATAAGTCAGGACCGTTCGTCGTCTCGAACTCTTCGAATCGGAGATACGTCCCGTCTTCTGCCTCGACCGAGCGGATCGTACCGGTCGTCTCATAATTTTTCTCCCCGTCCATGAACACACCCGCTACTTCGGTTGGACTCGGTTGTGCTTCCGGTGTCTCGGACGACTCTTGAGCTGATTCATCTTCCTCTGGAGCTGGTGATTCGACTGCTGTCGGCGGCAATCCTTCATCGACCGTCTCCGTTAAGAATAGTGGGGAGATGAGCCACCAGGCAACAGCGATTACGGCTACGCCGATCACACCGATGATGAGTTTCGTACTTGTTTTCATATATGAGTCCTCCTTTTCGGATGTATGAACCGTTATATCCCATTTCCCGATTAATGTGCTTATTAAAAGACGCGAATGCTAACATTCGCGTCTGATGACCGTTATACGGTTTCCGTCCAGTTTTCCTCGATGAACTCGTCACGTCCTGAAATTGCCCGGTCTTCCTTATAATGCTTCGGATTCTTTTTATGATAATCCTGATGGTAGTCTTCTGCAGCGAAGAACGTCGTCGCCGGAATGATTTTCGTGACGATCGGAGCCGTGAAGCGACCACTTACCGCTAATACGTCTCGACTCGCCTCAGCCGCGACTCGTTGTTCTTCCGTGTGATAGAAGATGGCTGGGGCATACTGAGGTCCCCGGTCTTGGAATTGACCACCATCGTCCGTCGGATCGGTCTGAATCCAATACAGTTCAAGAAGACGTTCATAGGAGAATAATGCTGGATCATATGTGATTTGAACGACCTCGAGGTGCCCCGTTGTCCCGGTTTTCACTTGTTCATATGTCGGATTGTCGACCTGTCCGCCCATATAGCCGGATACGATGCCTTCAATCCCTGGTAATTCTTCAAATGGTGTCACCATGCACCAAAAACAGCCGCCTGCGAATGTTGCTTTTTCCATACTGTCGTTCCCTCCAAATCGTCATTCAACAAAAAAAGCGCTCACGTCGGATGACATGAGCGCTTTCGTCATATCGTCCAAGGTTTCCCTTGCTGGTCGTAGCACCTTGCCTAAGGCAGGTTGCTGTGAAGTCGCGGAGCCAGATCTCTCGTTCACTCTTGATATCGATATGTAGTTGGTGAGAGCATCATACCACCCTCAAATTACATTCGTCAATGATTCGGTTTTCGTTTCAACTGAAAAACCGTCAAGACGATGATGAATCCAATCAACCCGATGGAAATGAGCGTACCATACGGCACATTCTCCCCGTATAGCTGTAAGAAAAATAGACCGAATACGGCAAGCAACACAAAGACATAGGAGCGAGTCATTGGGACCTCCTGTTTTTTCTTAAGTGTATCAAGAACACATCGACTTGGCGATACGAAAAGGAAATCAGACGTAGAGCACGAATAGAGTGGGAGAGATAAAGGAGGAATGCATGATGGAACAAATCCAATTACATGAACTGACGATCGAACGTGCGCATCGTGGGTATAAAGAAGGACAATTCACGGCGAGAGACGTGACCGCCTACTATTTAGGACGGATTGCGACGTATAATGAACGGCTTCACGCCGTCATTCAAGTCAATCCGGACGCCCTGTTCGAGGCAGAGGCAGCAGACCGGGCCTACCGAAAAGGGGTACGCAAACCGCTACTCGGCATTCCCGTCTTAATCAAAGACAATATCGAGACGAACGGTCTGATGCGAACGACTGCAGGTGCTACCGCGATGCGACATCATTTCGCCGGTCGAGATGCCGAGCTCGTCAAACGGTTACGGGCTGACGGGGCCATCATCCTTGGCAAAGCGAACCTGTCCGAGTGGGCGAACTTTTTAACGGAAGATATGCCGAACGGCTGGAGTGCCGTCGGTGGACAGACGATGAACCCATACGGCGACGGGTTAGACGTCGGGGGGTCAAGCTCAGGGTCGGCTTCAGCGGTCGCGGCAAACCTCACGCTTCTCGCAGTCGGATCTGAGACGAGCGGTTCAATCATCCATCCGAGTGTCCATAACAGCATCGTCGGGATCAAGCCGACCGTCGGATTAATCAGTCGCTCGGGGATCATCCCGATTTCACGTTCTCAAGATACGGCGGGACCGATGGCGCGTACGCTTCGTGATGCGGTCATCGCCTTACAATCGATGTGCGGTGAGGATGAATCAGACCCGGCGACGTGGGAAACTCCAGTAGGACCGCCTTATGTGACATGTCTCGATGTCCGTCAAGCGGTAGGGATGCGTGTCGGGTTCGTCAAACCAGACATCTCAGAAGAAGAAGTCGGATTGTATGAGAGGGCGCTCCGATTGCTACGGCAAGCCGAGGTCGAACTCGTCGAGGTCACGCTACCAAAGCATGAGGCGCTAAATCAGGCGGACATCTTGTTCGACGAATTCAAGCTCGGGGTCGAGGCGTATCTTGCCAACACGACCGTGCCGTTTAAAACGCTTTCCGATTTGATCGAGTGGAACGCGGAACATCCTGAATCGATTCCGCACGGTCAGACCATCTTTGAAGAAGCGAACGCCAAATCTGGAAAACTGACTGAAGCGAACTATCTCAACCGTCGCATCGAGGACGTCCGTCTCGCGAAAACGGAAGGGATTGACACATTGCTTGCGTCACATAAACTGGACGCACTCGTCCTGCCGCATGACATGAACTACGACATGGCTGCGAAAGCAGGGCATCCGACGATTACGATCCCATATCAACGAAAGGAGAGCGGTGCCCCATTCGGTCTCTCGTTCACGGGAACGAGCTATGCGGAGCGTGATTTGATCCGAGTCGCTTATGCGTTCGAACAGTTCATCACACGACCGACGCCTCCAGACTATTCGTAAGTTGCACCCGTCTCTCACGTCCGCTACAATGGTACGTATGCGGATTAGAGAAAGGACAGATTACAATGAAATCATCTATATACGGGTTGACGTTCGATCAACTCACAAACGAGTGTACGGAAGCGGGATACGGTGCCTTCCACGCACGTCAAGTTTGGGACTCGCTCTACATCGACCGGGTCAAATCGATGGACGACCTCAACGTACGTGATGAGGTGCGTAATTACTTAACAGAGAAATATGTCATCTCGACACAAGAACTGTTCGTCAAACAAGAAGCGGGCGACGGGACGGTCAAATTCTTACTTAAATTACATGACGGGCACTACATCGAGACGGTGCTCATGCGTCACAAATACGGACGTTCGGTCTGTGTGACGACTCAGGTCGGTTGTAACATCGGCTGTAGCTTCTGTGCGAGCGGCTTGTTGAAAAAGACGCGTGACTTGACGGCGGGTGAGGTCGTCGAGCAAATCATGACCGTCCAACACTTCCTCGATGAAGAGGGTGAAGGGGACCGCGTCAGCCATATCGTCGTCATGGGAATCGGCGAACCGTTCGATAACTTCGACAACTTGGTCGACTTCTTGCGTGTCGTCAAAGATGAGCGTGGACTTGCGATCGCCCCACGTAAGATCAATGTGTCGACGAGTGGTCTCGCGGATAAGATTTACAAGTTCGCAGACCTTGATCTACGTATCAACTTGGCGCTCTCTCTGCATGCGCCAAACGATGAATTACGTACACGTATCATGAAAATCAACCGGGCGTTCCCGCTCGATAAACTCATGCCATCGATTCGTTACTACGTCGAGAAGACGAACAAACGAATCACGTTCGAGTATATCCTACTCTCGAAAGTGAACGATTTACCGGAACATGCGGAAGAACTCGCTGACTTGATCGAAGACATCAAAGACAAGTCTTACATCAATTTGATTCCATACAACCCGGTCAACGAGCACATCCAATATGAGCGAAGCACGCCTGAGGACATCATGGCGTTCTACGACATCTTGAAAAAACGTGGCGTCAACACAGGTGTCCGTCTCGAACACGGGACAGATATCGATGCGGCATGCGGACAACTCCGCAGTAAGCATATGAACGTCGAAGGCGCGAAGTAAAAAATGGCCTCTCCGAATCTCGGGGAGGCCATTCGTTTACCATTTTTGCCCAACATATTGAATCACAGCTGATTCGCCGTGATGGAGCGTGCCTTCTTCTCGCCAGACGACCGTCTCGTGTAAGACGAGCGGTACGAAATCGTCCTCTAGTTGGCGGAACATCTCTTCGGTGTATAGAAGTGAGGCATCTTTTGGTCCGCCTGTCCCGTAATCAAGTTGATGTGTAGAGTAAACTTCAGTCAGGAATACGCCACCAGGTCGAAGCGTTTGTTGGATACCCGTGAACACCTTTTCTCTGACATGTGGACGAAAGTGGCCAAAGATACAGAGGACCATGTCATACGCCTCGTTTGGCCAGTCCGCTTCATTCAAGTCGATCTGTTTCGTCTGAATGGACACGTTTCGTGACGTCGCCAAGCGCTTCGCCTTTTCGAGCCCCACTTTCGAAGCGTCCCACATTTCGACTTCATAGCCGAGCGTGGCGAGCCATACCGCGTTTCGACCTTCCCCCTCGGCGATGGCCAATACACGTTTCCCTCCAAGCTGGCGAGATGTGACCCATTCGCGTAAAAAGTCGTTTGGCTCTGTCCCATACACATATTCTTCCGAACTAAATCGTTCATCCCATTTCGACAAGCCATTCACTCCCTCGCTACGTTTCTTTCACTATAGCAGACCGAACGAACGACAGTGAAATTCCATCACGATTTTCCGGATTCATGCTTAGTCCCCATGCGAGAGGGGAATAGATTTCTGAACTAATGGATAGAGTGGAGGCTGTGCAATGGAGAAAGTAGATGCGTCGTTGTGGATTCGTGTACGGAATACGCTTGGTGAAGGTCCTTGTTGGGATGCTGAGCTGAAGCGGTTTTATTGGGTGGATATCGAAGGGCATACATTGTGGTGGTATGACGAACGTGAAGATGAAATCTCGTCGTTTGAAGTCGGGAAACAAGTCGGTTTCGTCATTCCGAAAGTGACGGATGGCGTCGTTCTCGGATTGAAGGATGGCATTTATGAATGGGATGAGATCAATCGGGACTTGCAGAAGATTGTCGAGTTGGATGATCCGGACGGTCAATTGCGGTTCAATGACGGAAAAGCCGATCCATACGGTCGAATCTTCGCCGGAACGCTTCATCTCGAAGACGAAGAGAATCAAGCGACATTGTATCGTGTCGATCGGGATGGGACGACGACGACACTCATGGATAAGCTCACACTTTCGAACGGATTGACGTGGTCTCCTGACCATTCCGTTTTTTATCATATCGATACACCGACTGAAACGATTCGCCAATATGATTTTGACATGAAGGCCGGCACATTATCGAACGGAAAGGTCGTCATCGATTTCGCAGACGAGGATGGCTTCCCTGATGGTATGACATCAGATACGGAAGGATGTTTATGGATTGCGCATTACGCCGGAAGCAAAGTATCTCGCTGGAATCCATCAACCGGTGAGAAGCTGTTAGAAGTTCACGTTCCTGCACCGAATGTCACATCCTGCGCCTTCATCGGGGATGGGCTCAATCGATTGGCCATCACGACGGCTCGTGAGGGGATGGATGAGGAAGCGTTAGCCGAATATCCGGATGCTGGATCGGTATTTATCATCGATACAGAGGTGAAAGGGATGCCGCTTTATCGCTTTGGGCGTTGAGGAGGACATGTAATGGTGAAACGACTGTTAGTTCGAGCGGGTATTGGGTTGGCAGTTGCGGCAGCGGTCAAGATGGGGATTCAAAAGTTGCAAGAAAATCGAGCGCGGGAAGAAGAACATTCTTATCTCGACCCAAAATGGGACGAGGTGCCGAGTGTCGATTCTGACAAGGACGAGGATGAGGTCGGGTTGACGCAACTCGACTCCATCTATCGGGCGGAGTGGCAAGCGAACGCCTATCCCCGCTCGGAAGCAGAACGAAAAGCGTTGGAAGAATAAGAGCATGTTTTTCAAAACACGTCCGTGTGGCGTGTTTTTTTGTTGACAAATCGAATCAGTCGTTTCAATATATAAAAAGTAATGATTACGATTTAATGGAGGTTCATCAATATGAAACGAATTCCAATCACGGTACTCTCGGGTTATCTTGGTAGCGGAAAGACGACACTGCTCAACCACATCTTACATAACCGGGAAGATAAAAAATATGCGGTCATCGTGAACGATATGAGCGAGTTGAACATCGATGAGAAATTGATTGAACAGGGTGGTTTCTCCCGTACCGATGAAAAATTAGTCGAACTCTCGAACGGGTGCATCTGTTGTACCCTCCGCGAGGATTTGCTGACAGCGGTCTATGAGTTGACAAAGGATCGTGACCTCGATGGCATCATCATCGAGTCTTCTGGTATCTCTGAACCGATTCCCGTTGCGCAGACGTTCACGTATGCCGATGATGCGCTCGGAATCGATTTGACGAGCCGTGTCTATATCGATGCGATGGTCACTGTCGTCGATGCGTACCGCTTCTTCAAAGATTTCAATTCTGGTGAATCGCTCATGGAACGTCAACAAGCCGTCGATACAGGAGATGTCCGTGAAGTCGTCGACCTACTCGTCGACCAAGTCGAATTTGCGGATATCATCGTGTTGAATAAGGCAGACCGGGTGTCTGAAGCGGAACTGCAGGAGATGAAGGGGCTACTTAAGACACTCAACCCGAGCGCCCGATTATTGACTTCAACATACTCCGACGTAGCGTTAGACGATCTACTCGACGTCCAGTTGTTCGATTTCGATCAGGCGATGCGTGCGGCGGGATGGATTCAAGAACTTGAGGCAGAAGAACATACGCCGGAAACGGAGGAGTATGGCATCAGCTCGTTCGTCTACCGTCGTCGTCGACCGTTCCACCCTGAGCGCTTGATGAATTGGATGGAGCACTATCCTGAAGAAATAGTCCGTGCCAAAGGCTTCTTGTGGATCGCGTCACGGAACGACCTTGCCTGTCTCTTCTCCCAGGCCGGATACGCATCGACGCTCGAACATGCCGGTCGTTGGTTAGCGACCCTTCCGGAGAGTGAACGAGAGGCCATGTTCGCCTCAGAACCTGAACTGCGTGAAGATTACATCGAGCCGTACGGAGACCGACAGAACGAATTGGTCCTCATCGGTCAACGAATGGACCGGGAGGCGGTCGAGCAATCACTTGACGCCTGCTTGTTGACGGATGAGGAGATGGTAGCGGAGTGGGATTCGTTCCATGACCCACTTCCTGGTACTGGCCAACTCGTCACCTATTCAGATTGACCGTTTACAAACTGACAAAACATCGCTATACTGTGACTGCATAAGTAACCGCATATCAATGACTGCACTAGGGGTGCTTCGGCTGAGATGTGAGCATGGCTCCGATCCCTTATAACTCGATCCAGGTAATACTGGCGTGAGGAAGTGCGGCACTTTCTCTATGCAAGTTTGTATAGATTTTGTTGCTGCATTCTCATGAATGCGGCTTTTTTTATGCAAACACATATAGAGGGGGAAACAAGATGAATGAATCATGTGGCACGAGTCCGATTGTCGGATTTCGCTTCACGCTTAGCCCGATGACAGATGACTTTGTCGGGACGATCAAAGGGGCATTGAAAGGAACGAATATGACGGGTGTGTGGCGACATACGGATGACGTGTCGACCGTGATCCGAGGTCGCGCCGAGCACGTATTCGACGTCGCAAGGACCGTGTTGAGCCTGGCTTCGAAGGAAGGACGCCATGTCTCGATGAGCGGAACCTTCTCTGTCGGATGTCCGGGAGATTCGGCAGGGGATGAGGCGCTCGAGGCACCACCACAACCATTGAACGGAATTTCAAGAGAACAGTATGTCTCGTCACAGTTCGCGCTTTATCCGATGGGGGCGGAGCACTACATGGATCTCATCTATGATGAAATCGAGCAAGCGAAACAGGCGGGTGTCTATAATGACTCCATGCACTACGCGTCAGGCATTCATGGGAACTTAGATGATGTGTTCTCGTATTACGAGGCGGCGTTCAACAGGACGCGCGAAAAGAATCGCCACGTCGTCATGACGGTGACGTTCAGTGTGAACAGTCCGTCACATGGAGGTCAACATGCTTAAATCGTGGAAATTGAAAGAGGTCGTCCTCGTCTCCGTATTGTCTGTCGTCTTTGCCGTCGTCTACTTATTGTTTGTCCATATCGGGAACTTATGGGCAGGGTTGATTGGACCGATCGCCTATGAGTGGATCTTCGGTATCTGGTTCATCGTGTCAATCATTTCGGCGTATATCATCCGGAAGCCGGGTGCTGCCTTCATCTCGGAAGTGATGGCAGCGACGATTGAGATGTTGATTGGAAATGCGATCGGACCCCGCATCATCTTGGTCGGCATCGTCCAAGGTCTTGGGGCGGAAGCTGTCTTTGCGATGACGGGCTATCGTCGATATGAGCTATGGGTTCTCATGCTAGCTGGATTTGGCTCGGCCGTCACGAGTTTCGTGTACACCTACTTCATGAGCGGATTTGCGATGCTTGAACCGGGATATGTGGCGACGATGTTCGGGCTGCGGGCGGTCAGTGGCATGGTCATCGCAGGAATCGGTGGGAAGTTGCTCAGTGACCTGTTGCTCAAGACGGGGTCGCTTCGTGGCTATGCGATCGCTCGGAGTGGGAACGTCCATGGTTGAGACAGAATCGCTTTCATTCCGGTTCCCCGAGAGTCAGGACACCATCATCAAAGATGTGTCACTATCCATTAAACCTTGGCGCACGATTTTGACAGGAGCGAGCGGAAGCGGGAAGTCGACCCTGCTCGCGCTGTTCAACCGTCTCTATCCAGAGAATTGTGATGGAATCCTTGAAGGCAGACTCGAACTATTGGGTCGCTCACACGACGACTACGAACCAGGTGAGATCAATCAGCGGGTCGGGACTGTATTCCAAGACCCGGACACGCAGTTCGTGATGGAACGGGTGGACGAAGAACTCATCTTCACACTCGAAAATTTGCAGACGCCGGTCGAGGTCATCGATCAGCGCGTGACGGAGATTCTCGAGTCACTCCAACTGACTGATTACCGAAATCGTCACATCGATTCCTTGTCAGGCGGGGAGAAACAGCGGATCGCCGTCGCTTGCGCCCTGGTCGGACAACCGGAATGGTTGCTTCTCGATGAGCCGTTGACACACCTTGACCCAGTGACCGCGAATCGATTCGTCGACTGGCTCGATCACTTGGACAACGTGAACGTCATCGTCGTCGAACATCGCGCGCACGTATGGGGAGACTTTTTTGATTGGCATATCGAACTCGATCAAGGGCGGATTGTACGGGACGAACCGTTTCAACCGGTCGATGATTTTTCATTCACACGAACTTCTGCATCACAACAAGAAGGCGAGCACTATGTGGTCGACGAGGTGGTGCGCGACACATTTCGATTAAAAGGCGTGACCCTAACAGCTCGTATTGGGGAAGTGATCGCCATATTGGGTCCAAATGGGAGCGGGAAGTCGACGTTTTTACGAAGTTTGACGGAGAGTGATCGCCGAGTCGGACTTGTCCCTCAATCTCCGGAACACTTATTTTTCATGTACTCGGTCGAGCAAGAACTACAGTTTGGTCATGAGGAGTCGATTGATATCGTATTGGAGGAGCTATCCCTTGCGGATAAACGGTCTCTTCATCCACTATCGCTCAGTCATGGACAGAAGCGACGACTCGCCGTCGGGATCCAGTTACTTTCAAACAAACAGTTGCTTGCCTTCGATGAACCGACGGCAGGGCAGGATGAACCGGCACTCCATGCCCTTGAGAAATTGATGAAGCGACATGCGGATAAGGGACAGACCATCTTGTTCGTGACCCATGACTTGTCGTTCGCCCATATCGCCAATACGTTCTATTTGATGAAGGATGGGGAACTCTCAGGACCATTTGGGGATGAGCTTTGGGAGGAAACGGAGAGACTTCGTCATTATCGACTAGCGGGAGGTCGAGAGCGATGTCACTCCATGATATGAATCCGACGATCAAGTTTGGGACGATGACGATCATCATGTTCGGGCTGGCCATGTTTTATAACCCGTGGACCCCGCTCGTCATCATCGTCGGTACGTTGACGATTCAATTGCTGGCGACAGATGTGTCCTGGAAGAAGTGGAGCCTGTTCTTGATCCCATTTCTCGTCACGGCGCTCGGGACGTTTTGGACGACGCTCGTGTTTGGGAAGGAGCTCGGGGGAGAGACGTGGGTGACGCTTCTCGGTCAAGATATCTCAAAAGAAGAGGCACGCGTCGCTACGTCTCTTAGTCTGCGTGTATTGGCGTTTACCGTGTTGTCCCTGCTCTTCATGTTGACGACCGATTCGAAACGTTTCGTCATGAGTTTGATGCAACAGGCGAGGCTTTCGCCGACGATTGCCTATAGCGCGCTCGTCGGATTCCGTTTCCTCCCGTTGATGCAACAGGAGATGCATCAGCTTCAATACGCGCATCGTCTTCGCGGTGTTCCGCTCGATACGAAATGGGAACGGATCCGACATGTACCGAAACTACTTCTCCCGCTGTTGGCAGGTTCGATTCGACGTGCTGAACGTGTCGCCTTCTCCATGGAGGCGAGGGGGTTCACAAGTGGAAAACGGACCGTCTATGAGCGGATTGACATCAAATCGTCCGACTACATGTGGTCCGGTATATTCTTCATACTGTTCGGCCTTTCCATTTGGATCGGCATATGAAAAGACGACTCACGGAGAGTCGTCAGCTTGTTGACAAATAACATGTTCGAACTCGTCCTTCAGGCGCCCACGCTTTCCACAGGCAATCCCGGAGCCGCATCGCGACTGAAGTCGCTGCTGGGTCTCCGTTGGATCGCGTTCCTGTAGGAGTCGGGGCGCCGTAGGACGAGTCACAAGAATGGCCAACACTTGTAGTGCTCATTTAGCTATTTTCTCTGGCGCCTCGTCTTCCAAAGAAATAGCCTGATCTATTCTTCGAAACGGTCTAAGCGAAGAAATAAGTTGGTAAACGTTACGTCCACTTCGCACAGAATGCCTCAATCTCGTTAAACATAAAAAAAGAATCAAATCGCACATGGCGATTTGATTCATCAACAGCCTGAGACGACTCACGGAGAGTCGTCTTTCTTCGTTTCTTTCACGATACGGAACTTCGGTTTGACCGATTCATTGTTGAACGCCTCAAGGACGGTGTTTTCATTCGCCATTCGAATCTGTTGTGGTTCGCCTTTAGCTGTTGTACCGATGCAATACATATTTGCCTCATAATCCGCAAAGAGCGACTTATAAGAAGTCGCGTGGTGCATCAATCGACCTGGTGAGCCCCAACCGACGATAATCATCCCGCCACTGGCCTCTACTTCTTGAAGCGTCTCTTCGACGTAATGATAGTTCGTCTCATCGAGCTGTGATTCCACATATGGAAGATTATCATTGACGGCGAGCGTCGGAACGAGGCTGATGACACGCATCTCTCGTATTGGTTGGGTCAAATGATTTTGCATCAGCATATAAGCACGCTGTGTTGTCGTGCCAGACAAAAAGGCATCGCTCATCCGCGGTGAATAAATGATGACGGCGCAGATGACCCCGTCCTCCACGTCGGTAAATTCATACGTTCGCATATAACGTTTCGTTTTATCTTCATTGAAGATTGATTTGACGCGGATGGTTACTTCTTCTACATGCGTATTCATTTCCATTCCTCACTTTTTCATGTAAGCATCAGCCGAGTGTCTTAAACCACTCGATATAACGAATTGTGTAATAAGCGACATGTTGACTAAATGTGTCACGTTCATCTGGCATATACGTAATCCCGGATTCATAGTTTTCGAAGTATGTCATCACATCATTGACGTACTGCTCACTTCGGTTGTATTCATAGATGGCGTTACGAATCGATGAGATCGAATCAGATGTTCTGCCTCCATGCTCACTTAAATAATACGCCGCTGTATGGGCAGAATCAACCAAGCTATGTGGATCTGCTTTTCCATCCCCATTGCCATCGCGACCGAGTCCTCCATATTGTTCAATCAATGAGAGGTCTGTCAAATCGACTTCGTCTTCTGGGACATCGCCTTTTACGTCATCGGTATCATATTCCCATCCTAGCCACGTACGAGGCATGAATTGAAAGGGACCGATTGCACCGACAGATGATCGCATCGAAGAACTATGCGAAAAGATCGTCTCTACACGATGTACGGCTGCAAGTAATCGCCAATCGACGTCGTACGTTTCAGCCGCGTCTTGATAGATGTCGATATGTGTATTCGGGACACCATGTTCCCCGTAGTACACACGATATAATCCATTATTCACTTTATCATGTTGACCGAGCCAGCCGACTGCACCGAGCAATAGCACGAGTACAATGATGAAACCGGTCAGTCGCAGCATCATTCGCTTCAAGATACCGCCTCCTAGCTTTTAGACAATACCCGAATAGTGTAGCATATAGCTAAGAGGAAGGACAGGAGTGGATATGGATGCTCGAACGACTCGTTTTTTCAGCCATCATCGGCTATATGCTGATTGTTCAAATCTTCAATGCGAGATTAATTCGCCCCTTAATCGAAACGAAAGGACGTACTTGGGTATATGAACAGACTGTGAAATCAGCTTGGGGGCTCAGTTTATTAATCGTTGCCCTCATATTCTTATTTCAAGTACCGCCATCTCAAGTTGGATTAAGGTTGGCACCAGAACCCGGCAACGAAGGGGCATGGCAAGTCTTTTATTTATCATGCATCCTTGTTACCTTTACGCTCGTCTTCTATTTACTAGTCAAAACTTCTGCCAAACTTCGCAATACCTTGCGCCCATACTATGAACTAGACTTAGAGAAACTGCTCCTCCCCCGAACTAAATCTGAAGAACAGGCTTGGAGTGCCGTCTCGGTCACTGCTGGCGTGACCGAGGAATTCATTTTCAGAGGAGTGCTCTTGTATACGATCACGCTCTATATAGAAGCGCCGAACCTGACGCTCGCCGTCATCGGAGGTGCACTGTTCGGTATGGCCCACGCCTATCAAGGGATTAAAGGAGTCCTCACGACGGGCGTCGTCGGTTTCGGACTCGCTCTCCTTTATTTAGGGATGGGTGTATTATGGCCGGTTATGGTGATACATGTACTCCTTGACTTGATTGCGGGCCCAATCCATGTCGATACAAAAAGTGAGTGACTGCCTCTTCGTAGCCAGGAGCGTCCTTGATGATACAATCGGTATGTTCGGCACCGTCAATCAATTTTATATCGTTTGTCCGGTTTAAAGCGTTCATCTCGACTGACATCCAAGTTGGAACGAAGTCGTCTTTTGAGCCGTGAACGAACAAGATAGGGGTCGTCGTTTCTGTGACGGCCTTTTTAGGCTGAACTTGATTCATGGTGAACCCGGCGCGAGACCATAAGAAATAATTGATCCCTGGTAGGAAAAGCTCGGCAGGGATATGGTGTAACTCCTTCAATTGATAACGCATCAGCTGTTTCATATCATCAAACGGACACTCCGCGATAGTGAAATCTACTTCGGTGAGCGGGGTCGTCTGTAAAACGGTCGCAGCGCCCATCGACACACCATGGAGACCGACCGTCTCGACCGTTTCATTTTCTCTTAACCAGTCGACCCAATCGATCATATCGATTTTTTCGTGATACCCATATGATGCGTACACTCCTTCAGACTCCCCATGTGAACGTAAATCGACGGCGAGTAAGTTGAATCCAAGCCGGTGAAACATGGCGAGGTGAGGTGCCATGAAACTATGAGATGCCGTATATCCATGGACGAATACAATCCATTTTGTGGAACCTTCATTCCGATAAATACGACCGTAGAGACGGTAAGCATCGCGCGATTGAATCGAGACATGCTCGAATGGGACGTCATGATAGAATGTACGATCCTCATCCGTATACGGAGCAAGTAACATCTCCGGTGTCTTCCGCTTTCCTCTCGTCATTCGCTTAAAGGCGTAATAACTGACCGCATAATAACCTGTGAATAATGATGCTAATCCAATTTGCCATTTTCGTTTCAAAAAGACCGACCCCTTTCATCGTTATTGTACCCGAAAGATACAGATGAGGTCCTCTTTTCTTACATAAGAAGGAAGTATAAGTAGCATAAACGGCTATCATCAAGACAACACGATGCTTCGAGCGACGTGCTCATTAGCGATATCATGAAGTGACAATTAAGAGAGGTGAGGGATGTTATGGGGAGGATAGATATCTTTCAAATGATTCAACAAGTACTGAGCAATCGGGAGGGGACACTAGATCGAGGAGTAACATTTTCATGGACGTGCGAGGGAGATGATCGAGTGGTCGGTCTGGTGTTCGACTTGTTGCTAGACCGTTACTTTTTCTATAACAAAACGACCCTCCTGACCGAGGTTCAAGAGATTGCGCGTCTAGTCGGGTGTCGACCGGCTGAAATCGTCCGCGCATTCTCCTGCCTCTCGGGGATTCAACTCGAATCGAATCATATCACCGAACGACTGATGACGATTGAAGAAGCGGCCGTCTCGGAGGAGGGGGCAATCAGCGTCACCATTCGCCTGGGTGGATGGCTCACTTATCAATTGCATCAAATCTGTCTTCGTGATGCCGTTCTTCCTTGTTGACTTCGGTCAAGGTACCGTCAATCACGCGAAGGACACGATCACACACATCGAGCATCCGTTCATCATGTGTGATGACGACGACACGTCTCCCTTCTTCATGAGCCTGTTCGGCTAATAGTTCCATCACACGACGTCCATTCTCATAGTCTAGACTCGCTGTCGGTTCATCTGCCAAAATGAGCTGCGGGGAGTTGACCAACGCCCGTGCGACGGCGACTCGTTGCTTTTCACCTCCTGATAAGGTCGTCGGGAGTTGGTGCAGACGGTGTCCTAAGCCGAGGTTGGTCAATAGTTGTTTCGCATCGATTTTTCTTTTCTCCTGAATCAGTTCAAGTTGTTCTAGCACCGTCAAGTAGGGAATCAGATGAGCCTGCTGAAACACGAACCCGACTTCATGTAGGCGTAACAGACGAAGTTCTTCCTCATCCAATTCGAACACGTCGCGTTCGTCCATGAAGAATGCTCCTTGATCTGGTTTTCGCAATAGACCGAGGATGTATAACAACGTACTCTTCCCGCTGCCACTCGGACCGACAATGGCGACACATTCGCCTGGTGATACATGTAACTCGATGTCATTCAATACGAGATGACCGTCAAACTGATGTGATACATGGCTTAACCTCATGATGCTTTTCCTCCTATGATTTCAATTGCGTCGACTTGACGGAGTTTCCATAACGGTAGCAATGCGCCGATAACCGATAAAAAGATGAACATGGAGCCGAATAGCGCGACATGACCGAAGTCAACAAGAAACGGTAGGGTCGATGGAATCAACGCGTCGACGATGTACATGATCCCAATCGACGTGGCGACTGCTGCGGAAACGATGACGATGACCTGAAAGAGCAGTGCACGTCCGATGACGCGTGGTGATAAACCGATTGCCTTCAGAATTCCGAGTTCAGGTAATTTTTGAAGCGTGAATAAATAAAAGAAGGCGGTCAAAATAAACGTTCCTATTACGAGCAGAAAGGCACGCATCATTGTGAACGTACTTTGTTCGGCACTATATCCAGGGACCGACTCAATCAAATCTTGTTGACTCATGACGAGCGCATCGGATACCGTAGATTCCGTTCCAATCTCAGCAGATACATATGGACGTTGTTCGGAATGATTTAAATAATCGAACCACGTCTCATTCGTCGTGTACATCACTGGTCCATGACTATAGCGTCCTAGTGACTCACCGGCAATCGTAAACCGGTAGTTGGAAGCGAAGTCGATCAACGGATCACCTGGTCTAAGATTTTCTGAAAGACTAGGATCGAAAACAACCTCACCTTTTCTAAGGGGGGAAACAGGACCGATATTGCTATCTTTTGGAAGAGCGAATAGTGTCACCTCTTCTTTTTTACCGTCAATGGTGACCGTTAGCGGTCGGACGCTCATCGTCTCTTTTGATGTATCCTTCGTGACCTCGATGAACGATCGTGTCAATTGACCTTCTGAGTCCGGATCTAGTCGATAGGTCGTAGCATTCAATTCATGCAGAGCAGAACCGTTATCATATGCGAGGCCGTCTGCTAGCCCTGTGATGAGCGTCGTCAACATGACAATCAATAATGTGATGACGAACAACATGGAAAATTTTCTTTTCTGTCGCCACATCTCTTTCCAACCTAACTGCATAAAAAAACCTCCTTCAAGTGCTGATGAAGGAAGTGTAAGCAATCTTTATGAACAGAATATGAACGACATCAAAAATGTAGATGAATCGTGGTACCGATTCCTATGCTTGATTCGACTGTAATCTTTCCACCATGTAATTCGATGATATCTGATGTGATGGCGAGACCGAGACCGGTCCCCTGACTCGTTCGAGCTTTGTCACCGCGATAGAAGCGATCGAAGAGGTGCTCTTTCGTCTCCTCGTCCATTCCAATCCCTTCATCCGTGAACGAGATGACGAGACCTGGGTCAAGCGTACAAGTGATGTGGATGGTACCTCCATCATGTGAAGCATGGATGGCGTTCACCAGTAAGTTGTTCCAAACTTGTGCGAGTAGAACCGGATCGCTCATCAATTCCGCATCCTGTGGAATATCGGTAACGACGGCAATTCCTTTTTGATCAAGGGCGAAGGCGTTCATTTGAATGACTTCGGATACTGATTGCAGCACATTCACATTTGTCTCGAGGATTGGTGGGTTTTCATCCAATCGTGATAACAGCAGGAGTTGTTTCGTCAATTGGGACAGACGCTTCGTTTCCTGCTCAATGACAAGCGCATATTCCTTCGATTCTCCTTCGGTTTCGTCAGACAATTTCTCAGCATACCCAACTAGGGAGGTCAACGGAGATTGAAATTCATGGGAGACATTCGAAACAAATCGCCGTTGTCTCGCTTCTGTCCGATCAATCTCATTCGACATATATTGAAATTGACGTGCCAACGTCCCAATTTCATCTTGTCGCTCGATGGGGAGGTGTTCCGGAGCTTTACGCATGGCGACGGATGTGGTTGCTTTCGTGAGCGTCTGTAACGGACGGACGAGGGACCTTGTCGAAATGGCGATCAAGCCAAATGCTAATAGCGTGACGAGCGCAAAAAATAGACCGACGAACAGATGTAGTTCGCGGATTTGGGCACTCAAATCCGGACGGATAAAGATGACGTCTCCGTTTTCAAGTGTAAATCCATATGTGTTCTTTAATTCGTTATCGAACAATCCGAGCAAGAAGAGATGAAACGGGAAGTCACGCATTCCTTGATAGGGTGACCCATTCCGTACAGATTGGACTACCGAATCAGAGATGGTCTCGTCTCGAAACTCACCGCCAAATCGTTGGCGCTCGTTCGTTGCGTCCACGACGACCAATTGATATCCGGTCGCGGCTAAAAAGGTGTAGAAGGCATCATGATCTAAGTCGGTATGTTCCTCAATATACGACTCTGCCATTTTGGCGACCCGTTCCGTTTTCTCGCTATAGGATGGTTGCCACCACGTATAGTAAGCGACATTACTGACCAATAAGGAGATTGCCCCTGATAAAAGTAAAATCAAAAACATCGTCACGATGATTCGCGTATAAAGAGTTTTCATGCGTTCACCTCAAGCGAGTATCCAACGCCTCGAACGGTACGAATCGTCAGAGCTGGATGGTCGAAACGGTGACGGAGACGTTTGATATGCACGTCGACCGTCCGCTCATCTCCTTCGAAATCAAATCCCCATATGAGTTCAATCAATTCCTCCCGTCGATATACCCTCCCTGGAAACGAGGCTAATTGAAACAAGAGCTCGAACTCTTTTTTAGGGAGATAGAGTAACTGATCGTCTAAACGTACCTCATATTCTCTCAAATCCAAGTGGAGCGGACCGGCTTGAATTTGAGAAGCGGCCGAGCGTTGATATCGACGCGAGACGGCTTGCAATCGGAACAGTAACTCTTCTGGGATGAACGGCTTGGTCACATAGTCGTCTGCCCCGTACTCGAAACCTTGGCGTTTATCCTCCCATTCATCAAGAGCGGTCAAAAGGATGACGGGTATATCGAGAGACTCCTTGAGTCGTCGACACAATTCACGGCCATCAAGCCCGGGGAGCATGATGTCGACAATCGCAGCATCGATCGGATGCATCGTAAAACGTTCTTCGCCTGTCTTCCCATCAGTCGCCGTTATCACCTCATGACCCGCATCCTCGAAGGTCTCCTTCACAAGGCGTAAAATTGATGGATCGTCTTCTACGATGAGTATTCGCATAAATATGTTCCCTTCATCACTAGTTTACGTCAAATGAGGTGACTCTTCGCGAGTCACCTCATGTCGTATTCGTTTCATTCAATTACTTTGTCATATTTTCATGTAGGGCACGGAGTGCGCGGATAAAAGCATCTTTAAAATATTTGTCTTCTTGAGTTTCGAGTGTCTGAATGGCTTTTTGGTCACCATTGCTCGCTTTCACGAGGAGATTGACCACTGTCCCCCAACGCTTCACATGTTCAGGTCGAGGATGGTTCATCGCGGTCGTGAGACTAAACCAGTAAGGTTGATCGCGCCGCTGTAGCGCGGCAATCATTCGTTTTGCGAGAAGGGCTTCTTCTTCAGAAGGAATGGTGGCCGTAGCGAACCATCCGAGCAGTGACGTACTCATCGACTCGAGCTCTTGTTTCATCGAGGATTCGATAGGGAGGCGACCAAAGTCTGTCACGTTGACGAAGACTAATCGGTCTTTCAGATCGATATGGGTGATCCATCCAGATACCGATTTCAGTTTCTCGCGTTCCTTTGATTGAGCTTTACACGTATAACCCTGTTGTTTTCCGATATAAATTCGGAACTGTCCTCGGTCGACATGCTTGTCTACCTTGAATTCGATATCTTGTCCCACTTGAAACGGTTGATTCCGCTTATTCAATGTTTGTCCCTTCTGTAGTTCTGGACGTTTCGAGATGTGACGCAACGCTTCCTGTTCCGTTCGGTCATCTAATGTCCAGAGGTTATGAGGGGTCACGTTTTTAAAACGATGACGTCGAACATAAATATACTGATCGAGTGCCTCCATCGCATCTGCGGAAGTGGAGGTTCCGTTAATAAAGTCATCAGCGATGTCACGTAAGGTGAGGGATTCGAGACGATCGATGTGTCCCGAATAAGGGACGCTTCCGACAACAAACAGCGCAGTCGCAATCAACTCACTTTCACGAGGGGTCAACGGTCGTTTGGCCATGATGCACTTCCTCTCTAACTTCATATGTTCAGTATAACAAAAACATCTTGGACGTTGCGAATTCAACTGACATTTGGAAAAAAATGAGGAGTGGACAGGATTCCCACATTTTATCTCGAATACTCACATGTAGAGAATCCGATGAAGCTATGAAAAGTGAGGTGAGGCGATGAAGCTCTCCATCGAGCCCGGGGATTATGTCGTATTGATAGAAATCAATAAAGAAGTATTAAAATGTGCCTCCCTAGAGGAAGCTGACCAGGCAGATCGCCTACGATATGAATTGGTCGGTCGTATGAGTGAACGTTTGCCTGCGGAAGTCATCGTTCCGTCCATCATCGACTACATCCGCTTCGGAAGCGGGTATATCGGAGATCGAATCGTCTGGAATGCCGAAACAGAGTCTTTTTTTTGTCAGCAATTCGAGACAATTGATGGTTCTCCGCTCGGTGAAGACCTTGAGGGATTCCGTCCCGACCCGAGTCGAGTCGAACTAGCCCGCTACTATACGTACTTGACAATCGGCCGAATCGTCGAGTTCGATATGTTACACCCGGACGAAACGAGTTATTGGTAAACTTTCCGACAACTTTTTATTCAAAAAAAGGGAAATCTAATCCAAAGTTTGAGATAATAAAGTCACTTTGTAAGTTTGGAATGGAGCGGAAGGAATGAAAAAGATTGCCCTTTTGACAGCGCTTGCCCTTTTACTGCCGGTCGGAGTAGATGCTGCGAAACCTGTCATCCTTGAAAAACACGGTTATGTTGTCTCGGAACCACGTGTCACGAGTCAATATTATGTACGTCAAATCGGAACCGATTTGGCTTGGAGTAAAACGCGCGGTGCCTCTGACATCGTCATCGCATTGATTGATTCTTCGGCTGATCGTAATCATATGGACTTAAAAAACGTACCTCGTGTTGTCAATTCGATGATCGGCCCTTATACGGCTGACGTCCATGGCACACATACTGCTGGAATTATGGCGGGGAAACATAATCGAGTCGGCATTGCCGGACTTGCACCTAATGTTCGCTATCACTTCTACAACGTATTCTACGGTAAAAACTCGGAATCCACCGATTCATGGACAGTCGCGAAAGCGGTCGATACGGCGGTCGCCAAAGGCGCGACCATTATCAACTTGTCTTTGGGTGGAGATGACTACGATACCCGCTTGGCGACATCCATCAAGCGTGCGCGAGCGAAGGGCGTCATCGTTGTTGCTTCATCCGGAAACGATGGGAAACGTCAGACATCGTTTCCTGCCAGCATGAACGAAGTGATTGCGGTCGGAGCCATCGACTCTCGCCACCGAATCGCGAGCTTTAGCAATATGGATGACCATGTGAGAATCGTCGCGCCTGGGGTGAACATTTTATCACTTGGAGTGAATAATCGCTTTGTCTATATGGACGGGACGTCCATGGCGGCACCGATGGTCACGGCAAGCCTCGCACTCGTGAAATCGATCAATCCATATTTGACACCGGGAGAGGTCGATCATTTACTTGCGAAAATGCCGCGTGCTTCAGGTAAATCGTATACAGAATTAAATACGATGAAGCTGCTTGAAGCAACAGCGCGCCCGATTCATATCTCAACCCCTTCCGTATGGGAGAGTCGATATGTCAAAAACGTTAAACTGAGTGTAATGAATCATTCCAATCTCAAATCAACGTTCTCATTGTATCAAGGGAGCAAGAAAGTCAAAACGCTCACACCGAACCGGTCGTTCACAATGTATTCGAACGGGGACTGGCTACCAAGCGGTCAATACCGAATCGTTGGGCAAGTGACGGACGGAAAATATAAACGTTATACAAGTCGGACGATTGAATACGTCAATACATTAAAGACCTCGATTTCCGTCGAAGCGGCGGATGAGTTGACGTTCACGTTGCACACGACACGAAAAGGCACGGTGACCGTTCTAGATTCAGAGGGCAAGGTGATGTATGAGGCCCTCCATGTCCCTGGCAAGTTTCCTGTAAGAGGAGACACGACTCAGCGTCTCACGGTCATCCTTAAACCGACGGACATCCGTGAAAAAGTTGTGACGACAACATATGAACCGCCGATCGTTGAAGAAGACACACCAGTCCTCGAAACGACTTGATCAAAAAAGCCGCTCGCTCCATAAGGAGCGGCGGCTTCGTTTATTTAATCCATGGTGATGGCTTCACCACACCAACGGATACTCGCTTCTAATACGTTTCCTTGGTCATCAATATGCTCGAAACTGAGTTTGCCATCTCGGATGATTTCGCATAAACCGACACGAACCCGATCGCTCCAGCCTCGACGCGTTTCCTTAGTTTCATCGAAAACTGGAATGGCATCTGGAAAACGCTCTTCTAAGTGTGCCAGATTGTGATGGTCAAAATGATAAGACCGTTTTGAGAGTTCGTTCGGTGCTTTAATATCGAACGGTTCAAACCCTCGGACGAGACGATTATTTCGGTAGAAGGCGAACACGCCGTTGTTCGGGTGGAGCACTTTAATGTCATCGATTTCGATTACATAAGTCAGACGTTGAATCCAACCGTTTTTTGCATCCTGATGCATCAAAATCCCTCCTTATTCATTGAACACGCCTTATTTTAGCGCTGACGGGATGTAAAATCAAGTTTCGAATTTCAGTTGTCAACCGCTCGAATTTCCGCTACAATGGTTGAAGTGACTATGAGGTCTGGACAATCGCGGGACGCAAGTTTTGAGGAAAGTCCATGCTCGCACAGCCTGTGATGGCTGTAGTGATCGTGCTACACGAAAAGATAAGTGTAGGCAACGCAAGTTGACGGCAGAAGAAATACCTAAGTCCTCGGATACGGTATACGCTTCTTGAAAGTGCCACAGTGACGGAGTCTGATCGGAAACGTTCAGAGTGGAACGAGGTAAACCCCACGAGCGAGAAACCCAAACTATGGTAGGGGAACTTCCGAACCGGAACCGAACGGAACGGAGGGCGCCGATGTGCGCAGATAGATGATTGTCACTCCATCGTGCCAGGGAGACCGTTATGAGCACCGGAGTACAGAACATGGCTTACAGGACAACATAGTCTCAACTGACAACGACAAGGAGTTCAAGCACATATACTTGAACTCCTTTTTTCATGAACTTTTTAGAATGTACAACATGAATCGACTCAATGTAGAAAGAAGGAGATGTTTAAATGGCGAAACGTAAACTGATTGCGACGGCGGCGATGGGAATCGAGGCACTCGTAGCTAAAGAAGTAAGAGATTTAGGATACACATGTGAGGTCGAGAACGGTCGCGTGTATATCGATGCGGAAATGGAAGACATTCCACGCCTCAACATGTGGTTACGGACTGCAGACCGGGTCAAGCTCGTCGTTGCCGAGTTCAAGGCGACAACGTTTACAGAATTGTTTGACGGTGTGGTGGCGTTGCCATGGACAGACCTCATGCCATGGGACGCGGCGTTCACGGTAGACGGTCGCTCGGTCAAATCGAAACTGTTCTCCATTCGTGACTGCCAGAAGATCACGGAAAAGGCGATTGTCGAAGCGATGCAACGCGGTTATCGCAAAGAAGGGGAGTGGTTGCCGAAGTCAGGGGCGAAATTCCCGATTGAGGTCGCTCTATTGAAAGATGTGGCGACGATCACAATTGATACTTCAGGTCCTCTTCACCGTCGTGGCTATCGTGAATTGCATTCCCAGGCACCGCTTAAAGAAACGATGGCGGCGGCGATGATTCAGTTGACGAACTGGCGTCCGGACATGCCATTTTATGACGTGTTCACCGGGTCAGGTACGCTCGCAATCGAAGCGGCGATGATCGGACGGAACATCGCGCCGGGTATCAATCGCGAATACTTCGCTCAGGACTGGGCATGTATCCCGAAAAAAGCGTGGTATGCAGCCATGAACGAAGCGAACGAGAAAGCGGAGTGGGATAAACCGCTCAAAATCTATGGAATCGACCTCGACCCGCGTATGGTGAAACTCGCGAAAGACAATGCGGAACTCGCCGACGTCCGTGATGCGATCACGTTCGTCCATAGTGACGCAGCCGCACTGAAACCGAAAGAGGAGTACGGCGTCATCATCGGTAACCCACCTTATGGGGAACGTCTCCAGTCAGAAGAAGAAATCATCGACTTGTACGAGCGAATCGGGGAGCAATATGCGAAATACCCTGGTTATAGCGTCTACATGTTGACGAGCTATGAAGACTTCGAGAAAGCGTACGGTCGCCCAGCGACGAAACGTCGTAAACTTTATAACGGTAATATTGAAACGCAGTATTACCAGTACTTCGGGAAGCGTCGTCCACGTCCGGACCGTGACGCAAAAGCGAAATCAGAGTAATGAATCCATGACCGCTCAACTGAGCGGTCATTTTCTATTTTCTAGAATGAACTCACTTGTTTCATCTTTCTCCGAACAGGTTATACATAACATATGTATAATAAGAGGGGGACATAAGATGGAAAAGCATACAGTCGAATACCAGTTACACGCGAAAGAACAGAACACTCGCACGGTCGAGGTCGAGATGGATCGGGTACCGGACCTGAATAATCAAGAGGAACTGAATGCGGTGTACCAAATTGTATCAGACGCTATTCGTGAACCGATTACCAGTTTTGAGATTGTATCCATCACGTGAGCCCGAGGCAGTCGCTTCGGGCTTTCTACATATTATTGGAGGAGTGAGTAGATGAATATGTTAGTAGTGGGCATTGGGGATGTCGCCAAAAAAGCATATCTGCCAGTATATGCCGGATTGAAGGATGTCAACGTGTATCTCGTCTCTCGAGATGAACAGAAGTTACAGGACATTAGATCGACTTACCGTTTCAAAGAGGGATATACGGATCTTCAAGCCGTTCCGATGACACAGATCGATGCGGTCATGATTCATTCGACGACAGCTGTTCATTATGAGCAAGCCGAGTATTGTTTACGCCAAGGGAAGCATGTCTTTATCGATAAACCGATCACGTTCACATTTGAAGAGACGGAACGACTCGTTATGCTCGCTAAAGAGAAAGGCGTCCATCTCGTCACGGGATTCAATCGCCGATTTGCGACAGCGACGCAGGCGCTGAACCAAGTAGAAAATAAAAATATGGTTTTCATTCAAAAGAATCGAACGTATAAGCCGGCGACGATTCGTGAATTCGTAATTGAGGACTTTGTACATGTCGTCGATACGCTCCGTTATTTGACCGACCTTCAGCCCGTCGACCGGTTGCGTGTCACTCCTCGGTATGAAGGGGATGTATTGAGACAACTCATGATTCACTTCACGGCAGGAGGGATTGAGGCAATCGGTTGGATGAACCGAGACAACGGTTGTACCGAAGAAGTGATGGAAGTCATGTCACCGACCGTAAAGCGGGTCACCCGTGACGTGGAGCGGATAATCGATTATGGACGAGACGGCATGAGGGAATGGTCACTCGACCCGTGGGAGTCGAACTTGAAGCGTCGGGGATTTGTTGACATGATTGAATCGTTTATCCGACTGCTAAGTGGTGAGAACAACACATCGGTCACTGCCGAAGATAGTCTCGAGACACATCGTCTCTGTGAAGAAATTCTAAGTCATGTACAGTGACCACACTGTTTCTGTCAGATTCAGAGCGGGTAAAAACCCGATAAAAGGAGGCGATATCGTTGGATATTCGTGAACTGATTATGCAAGTGAATGACTATTTATGGTCATATCTTCTCATTTTCGTATTGATCATTGGGGGACTCTATTTTACGATTCGGATGGGATTTGTCCAATTCCGAATGCTCCCTGAGATGTTCAAGCTCTTATTTGTTAAAGGACTTAAGCATGAGAAAGGTCAGGTATCATCATTCCAGGCATTCGCAATCGGTACGGCTGCACGTGTCGGTACGGGAAACATCGCTGGTGTGTCGACGGCAATCGCTCTAGGCGGACCGGGTGCCGTATTTTGGATGTGGCTCATTGCTCTGATTGGAGCGGCATCTGCCTTTGTCGAAAGTACACTTGCACAAGTATATAAAGTGCATGACGGTAAAGCGTGGCGGGGTGGACCGGCTTACTATATCGAACGCGCTTTAGGAGAGCGCTGGTTAGGGATTGTCTTCGCTATCTTGATTACGTTCGCATTCGGATTTGCTTTCAATTCGGTACAGGCGAATACGATTGCCTTATCAGTGAACAATGTATTTGAAGTCGACACGGTTTGGGTCGGACTCATTTTATCCGTTATTACCGCAATCGTTATCTTTGGTGGGATTCGTTCGATCTCGACCTTGTCCGGAATCATTGTACCAATCATGGCAGGTGGCTATATTTTATTAGCCATTTGGGTCATTTTTACAAATCTTGATGTGGTGCCGCAAGTGTTCTCTGCCATCTTCTCGGAAGGGGTTCTCGGATTACAACAATTGTTTGGTGGTGCCGTCGGGGCAGCTGTTCTACAAGGTATTCGTCGCGGATTGTTCTCCAATGAGGCAGGGATGGGTTCTGCACCGAATGCCGCGGCAACGGCCGAGGTGAGTCATCCCGTCAAACAGGGATTGATTCAATCGCTCAGCGTATTCGTGGACACGTTATTCATCTGTACCGCAACGGCCATGATCGTCTTGATTTCAGGTGTGGAGGGCTCTGAAGCCTTCCAAGGAATCGAACTTGCCCAGGAGGCATTACTCGTTGAAATTGGTCCGATTGCGACTACGCTTATGACAATCGCGATTCTATTATTCGCTTTTAGCTCAATCTTAGCTAATTACTATTATGGCGAAACGAATATCGAATTCATCTCGGAGAAAAAGCAATATTTGATCATTTATCGCATTGCTGTCGTCGGAATGGTCATGTTTGGTTCCGTACGATCGGCAGGGCTTGTTTGGTCAATTGCAGATATCTTTATGGGACTCATGGCACTCGTCAACATGTATGCGATTTTCCGACTAAGTAAAGTCGCCAAGACGTTACTCGATGATTATATCGTTCAGAAAAAAGCCGGAAGAGACCCAGAGTTCTTCAAAGATGGGGTCGATCTTCCGGGTAAAGAACATATTGAGGCGTGGGAAGCGAAAAAAGAAGAAATCAGCTAAGTTGATCGAAGGGAGCTCCTGGCAACAGGAGTTCATCCTTCATCAAACTAATATTATTTCAATTACCGTATTTTAAGATAAAATAAGAAAGTAGAGAGTAATGATGAAACAAGTATTTTTGACAATCGTCAAGCGATTTTTTACAGAGCGTTTTTTTGATCAGGCAGCAATGTTGGCCTACTATTTTATTCTTTCGACGTTCCCATTTTTATTGTTTGTGCTAGGGATTGTCGGTTTTTTACCGTTTACAAGTGGGGACGTGATTCAAGCGTTGTCCCTTATCATGCCAGAAGCAAGCTATCGTTTGTTACAGGGGAACATTGAGGCAATCTTTGATAATTCTAAATTGAAATTGGCATCATTCAGTATCTTACCGGCGCTTTGGATTTCATCGATGGCAGTTCAGTCACTTGTCCGTGCATTAAACGATGCATATCGAGTTGTACGCAATAAGGCCTTTTGGAGAGGTCTGATCCAAGATATCGCGATTACATTGGCACTTATGTTCGTTCTTCCGTTCTCGCTACTTGTACCATTAATTGAGACGGCGCTTAGAGAATTATCTTCATATGTGCTTTTCATTGATGAAATCGTGACAGACTATGCCCAAATCTGGTTCTATTTTCGATGGATTGTAGGGTCGAGCCTCCTATTCACCGTTTTCGTATTCGTCTATAAATGGTTACCAAGTGTATCTGGAACATTTAAAAACAGTTGGAGTGGCGCTGCATTTGCTACAGTGGGTATCTTAATCGTATCGAATGTGTTCAGTTACTATTCTCAGTTTGCAAACTATGAACAATTCTATGGACAATTAGGTGCCTTTATCGTTTTATTGATTTGGTTCTATTTAGCGGCAACTGTTATTTTGCTAGGAGGACTTTTAAATGCGACTTTGATGGAGAGAAAAGAAAAACTTCGCTAGACGTGTAATTGCTAGTTATCATTTAAAAGAATAGGGAATGGTAACGTAAGGTCCACATCATCTAAGCGGAGGTGGGAAACATGGATATGCAACGGCTCGTTCACAATCGTCGTTTCATCGATCAATCATTGTTTTACCTCGCCTTACATCTTTGGAAATGGGTTCTGTTGTTACCTGTCTTGTTCTACCTTGATGTCTCGTTTCGACATTCGCCGTTCTCTGAGTACTTGATCGTCAGTATCATCTTGTATCTCATGTTTCGTGTGATTCAATATGTCATTGCTAGCCGCGCCTCGTTTATGGAGTTAATAGAATTCGGCTATGCGGTATTGTCACTCGTTCTCGTATTCTCCTTTTTGATGGAAATCAATGCGCCACCCGTCGCCACTGCATTGATTGGTGCAGCATACTTGGTCCACCCAATGCTCGCGCTTCATCATTATCAAAATTTTTCGGAACGGAAGTGGTTGAATAAACAATTTCAACTGTTCAGTCCGATGTTACGTCAAGGAGAGGTACCTGTTCACGTTCTTGTATTGACGGAAGATGAGATTGTGATTACTGTAGAGAGTGGAAAAGAGTTTACGTACCGTCATATTTATTGGGGCGGTTTTTATGTAGAAAATGCTTCCTAAAAGGTGGTTACACAGTTGTTTAGTGGATTCGACAATATCATTGTCATTTTATTTTGGATTACGACATTCATAGCGTTCTTCAAGGGTGCATATGACATGTGGCGTGAATATCGATCGACTAAAGAGAAGTCGGTACTCTATTATTTGATTGTTTTGGTGATCACATGGTTTTGGTTCAACCCTTACGAATTAGTCGCCCTTCATCCATTCGTATTGATGGCGTATTACTGGAATCGAAACAAGTGGATGCGGAACGCGATGCTCGTATTGGTCCTCGTGCCATTCGTGATTCGTGTCTGGTTAATCGCAGCATCGATGTAAATACAAAAAACTCGGTTCCCTTCAAAGGAACCGAGTTTTTTGATGCATCTAATTATTCTTTCTTAGCAGCTGCCAATTCAGCTTCCATTTCACCGAATTCACGGTTGATACGTTTTTGTTCTTTCTGGCTAGTGAAGTTGCTGACAAGTACAATCGCCAACATACTCAAGAAGAAACCAGGGACCATTTCGTAAAGGACGGTTGAAAGTCCAGTCACAATCCAAAGAATTACGGTAACCGCACCGACGAGGATACCAGCGAGGGCACCTTGACGTGTCATCTTACTCCAATAAAGTGAAAGGAGTATGGCTGGTCCAAATGCAGAACCGAAACCGGCCCAAGCATAACCAACGAGTGTCAAGATTGTACTAGACGGGTTGAGTGACATAAGTGTCGCTACAAATCCGACGAGCAAGACACCGATGCGTCCAGCACGTACCATTGTTTTTTCACTTGCTTCTTTGTTGAAGAACTTACGATAGAAGTCTTCTGTCAAAGCAGATGACGTAACGAGCAACTGTGACGACACGGTAGACATGACGGCTGCAAGAATTGCGGCTAACAAGAATCCAGTGATAAACGGGTGGAACAAGACTTCAGAGAATCGAATGAAGACTGTTTCCGGGTCCCCAAGTGGATTTCCTTGTCCGCGGAAATACGCGATTCCGACAAACCCTGTCATGACGGCACCAATGATTGAAACGGTCATCCAACTCATTCCGATTCGGCGAGCCGTTTTCAATGATTTCACATCACGAATCGCCATAAAGCGAACGATGATGTGTGGCTGACCAAAGTAACCGAGTCCCCATGCAAGAAGACCGATAATCCCTAGTGTTGACGTTCCTTTGAAGACATCAAACAAATCAGCGTTGATTGTCGTTGCAGAGTTGACAGCAGTGTCTACTCCACCAATATCTGTTAAAGCGACAAGTGGTACAAGTACGAGTGCCAAGAACATGATGACACCTTGTGCAAAGTCCGTCCAACTTACTGCCGTGAACCCACCGAAGAGGGTATACAAGATCACGACACTGATTGTAACGATCACACCTGTCTGATAGTTTAATCCGAATGAGCTTTCAAACAACTTCCCGCCAGATACAAGTCCGGCTGACGTGTAGAACGTGAAGAAGATGATGATGACGGATGCAGATAGGATCCGTAGCCAGTTCGAGTGATCTCGGAACCGATTCTCTAAGAAGTCTGGAATCGTAATCGAATCGTTCGCCATCTCCGTGAAGACGCGAAGTCGTGGAGCAACTAACAAGTAGTTCAAGTAAGCTCCGATGACCAATCCAACGGCTAACCAAATTGCTGATAGTCCAGTTGCATACATTGCACCCGGTAGTCCCATTAACATCCATCCACTCATATCCGAAGCTCCGGCTGACATGGCTGTAACTCCTGGCCCCATTTTACGGCCACCTAACATATAATCTGATGAATCGGTCGTTCGTTTATACGCAACGTATCCGATTAGAAGCATCATCACGAGATAAAGCGCGATTGATACCCATTCTTGCCATAGCATTGAATTACCTCCTATTAAGTTAAGAAATCTATTTAATCAACTCGTCCGCGATTGTGTGAAGACATCACACAGTTAGTAACTAAAGTTGAAAAAGCGAACTTGTGACTTACCTTACAGAACCTTTTAAATGATTGCAAACTGTCACCTTTTCAGAAAAACGGCTCTAAAGCCCATCATATCAACGGATAAGAGTGAAAATCCTTTAATAAAAAGTTTAAATATTCTGAATATTTGAAATGTTGAGGACTTCCCTGTGTAACATGGTTGTAACATTCATAGCTTTTTTTCTGAAAAAAAGCAAAAAGGAAGAACGTGAATTTCACGTTCTTCCATAAATTATTGAAATGCATATTCTTCTACAAGACGCATGGCCGGGAATGTTTGACCAGATTTTGCTTGCATAGTGACAAGAATATAGGTTTCTTCCTGATGATTCATGATAAATACCATCGTATATCCGGATTCATCCGTATAACCTGTCTTTGTGGCGGTCACATACTTTGAATAATTAACACTTCTTTCATTAATTGATGAGCCAAGGTGGTACCACCATCGACGTTTACCATTTCCATCTTTGTCCTTGAACTCTGCTTTATATTCATATGTCCCCGCAATTTCAACGAGATCTGGATATGTACTGAAAGCGTATGCGATTTTGGCCATGTCGTTCGCCGTCGTGTAATGGTTCGGATCAGAATAGCCATGTGCGTTCATAAAATGAGTACCCGTCAAACCTAATACTTCAGCCCGTGCGTTCATCAATTTCACGAAATCATCGGTTGAGTCACTCGTGTATTCCGCTAAACTATTTGCGGCATCGTTACCTGATTCGAGAAGTGTGGCATAAAGCGCTTGTCGCACGGTTAGCGTATCACCGATTGCGAGATGTGCGATGTGACTGTCCCACGGGATATCAAGTGTCGAACTCTTGATGGTGATGATTGGTTGATCGAGCTCGTTTTTCTCTGAAGCTTTCTCATAAGCGAGAAGCGCCGTCATCAATTTCGTAGTACTGGCTGGAAACACACGATCGTTTGCATTCTTGTCGATTAATATTTTCTGTTCGGTCACGTTGACGAAGGTAAGGGCACCAACAGGAATGTCCTCGTTCGCAATCAAATTAGTGTCACTCAGAGACCAACTTCCCATTTCGATTTTCGGAAAGACCGGACCTTGTTTCATCTGTTCAACTTCAGGGGTGGCCGCTTTTGCTGGAGTCGATGATTTTTGATCCTGCTTAAATCCGACTAATGCCGGGATCAATGCGAGGATTCCAAGCAACACGACCGCTGCAATCATTCTTCGCATGATGTACGTTCTTCTTTGATGTCTCCTTCTACGGGTCAAGAAAAGTCCCTCCTTTTATCTTTACATGATAAACATAATAGAAACCGCTCTCTTTTTTCGCTGTTAAAATAAAGAACTAGGTCAATGATTGACAGACGATGAAAGAATTGTGTTTCGGGTATAAGAGTAGAGATGCCACTTTTTGAGAGGAGAATGTGTCATGCACCGTTATCCGTTCACGAACTCGATTTGGCGACAACATGATTCGGGAGATCTTTACCCGCCGCTCGCCGTTTCGGAATCGACCGAAGTCGTCGTCATCGGGGCAGGGATTGCCGGGTTAGTCTGTGCCTATGAACTACAACGACGGGGGAAACAGGTGACGCTCTTAGAAGCGTTAGAGATTGGGCACGGGACGACTGGTCATACGACGGCAAAATGTTCTGTTCAACACGGAGCGATCTATCATCAGTTGATTCGTCATTTCAATGAATCAATCGCCCGTTTGTATTACGAGTTCAATTTAGAAGCACTCGCTTACTTAAATAATCAAGTGGCTGAAGGATTTGACTGTGATTATTCGGCAGAGCATTCGTTTCTTTATTCTAGGGAGGCGAACGAGGAACTTTCTAAAGAACTTGATGCCTATCGTCGATTGAAAATTGACGGGGGTGACGCCACGGAAGAAGTAAGATCGACTCTCCCATTCTCAATCGAGCAAGCGCTGGTAATCCATAATCAAGCTCAATTCCATCCCGTAAAGTATTTACGTGAATTAGCCAATCGTTTTGTTCGATATGGAGGAAAAATTTATGAACGAACGAGAGCGACGGAAGTGAGTCAGGGACCACGTCCGGTGGTCACTACATCTACCGGTAGAAGGGTACAAGCAAATCAGGTCGTGATTGCGACCCACTATCCGTTCAATGACTTGCGCGGTCTATATGTGTCAAAGTTTTCTGTTGAGCGTTCGTATATCGTTGCCTGTGAAACGAATCTTCCTCCGCTGAAAGGGATGTATTTAGAGGTCGGACAGAATAGCCGCTCGTTTCGATCCTACGAGGAAGAGGGAACGAATTATCTACTTGTCGGTGGCGAGGGTCATCCTGCGGGACAAGTTACTGACACGCGTCTGCGATATGATCGATTGGAGAATGACGCCCAGTCATATTTCGGGACGAATCGAGCATCCTATCGATGGTCGTCCCAAGATCTCATGACGCTAGACAAACTTCCATATGTGGGACAAATGTTTAAGCGAGAACGAGATCTCTTTGTAGCATCAGGGTTTTCGAAGTGGGGGATGACAAACGGAATCGCTGCCGGGATTTTACTCGCCGACCAATTAACAGGTCGGCCGAATCGATTCATTGAAGTGATGTCTCCACTCCGTCAATCGGTAAAACCTGCTGATATTGGCGCATTCTTTAAGACAAACTTAGATACGGTCACTCAGTTCACAAAAGGGACAGTCGATCGGGTGCTTGAACGAAGAGATGTTCAAGAGCTTCAGCTAGATGAGGGGGGGATCGTGCAAGTTGATGGGAAGACCAGGGGTGTATATCGAGACCTCGATAACCAGTGTCATGTGGTCAACCTGACCTGTACACATCTCGGCTGTACAGTGAAATGGAACAATGCCGAACGGTCATGGGATTGTCCATGCCATGGATCTCGCTTTGATGCGAAAGGGGACGTTTTAGAGGGTCCTGCCACAAAACCACTTACCTACAACAAGCGTGGAGATTTGTAACCTGGTGTCGGTAAAGGTTGACAGCTATAATGAAATAGAAAGAGAAAATATGACATATAGGGGTGACTTGAAATGGAAATAACGAAAGAATGGCGAGAACATTTTAAACAACTACGCGCTTTTGATGAAGCAATCTCTCTCTTATATTGGGATATGCGCACTCAGATGCCGGAACAATCGGCACCTTTACGTGCGGAGACGATTGGTTATTTGTCGACCGAGGCGTTCAAACGGCAAACAAGTGAATCATTTGCCTCACTGCTCGAGCGCATGTCAGATGAGGAGGGGCTCTCTGATGTTGAAGCACGTTCACTTGCTGTCGCAAAGACGCAATACGAGCGTAACGCCAAAATCCCACATGACGAGTATCAAGCCTATGTGACACTTGTGTCCGAGGCGGAAACAGCATGGGAAAAAGCGAAGGAACAGGACGATTGGGACATGTTCGCTCCGTACTTAAAGAAAATCATCGGTTTCCAGCAAACATTTGCGGAATATTTCGGTTATGAGAAGCATCCGTACGACGCACTCCTTTATGATTTCGAACCCGGCATGACGGTCGAACTGTTAGATGAATTGTTCGCCTCACTCCGAGATGAACTGGTGCCATTGATTCAACAGCTTCCGAAAGAATCGCTATCCATGGATTGGTCGATGCCTGCGGACGTCCAAGAAAAAATTTGTCACGACTGGATGAACGTCGTCGCTTATGACTTGTCACGTGGTCGATTGGATGCGACCGTGCACCCGTTTGAGATTACAATCAACCGACGCGATGTCCGAATTACGACGAAATATGACGAAGCAGATTTCCGAAATGCTCTGTTTGGTACGATGCACGAAGCCGGACATGCGACCTATGAGCAACAAATTGACCCGATGCTCGATGAACTCGGACTTGGAGGAGGAGCATCGATGGGAATCCATGAATCGCAATCGCTCTTCTTTGAGAACTTCATCGGACGAAGTGAAGCGTTCCTACGTCGCGTCTATCCGCAACTTCAACAGTTGCATCCAGCATACGAGGACATCAGCTTTGATACTTTCTACCGTGGGGTGAATGAAGCTAAGCCGTCCCTCATTCGGATCGAGGCGGACGAATTGACTTACAGTCTCCATATCATCATCCGCTACGAACTTGAAAAGGCACTCATTCAAGGGACGCTATCCGTCGATGAGCTTCCGGCCGCGTGGAATGAAAAGTATAAGGAATATCTCGGGCTCGATGTTCCGTCGAATGCCAAAGGAGTTCTTCAAGATGTGCACTGGGCAGGTGGATCATTCGGATACTTCCCAAGCTATGCGCTCGGTTTGATTTATGCGGCTCAATTGACGGAGACGTTAAAAGCGGATCTCCCTGAGTTTGAAACGTTGATTCAAGACGGTGAAATCGAACCAGTCAAAGCTTGGTTGCAAGAACATGTCCATCAATACGGGAAGCGTCTCACACCGAACGAACTCATTCATAAAGTGACAGGTCAAGAAATCTCAGTACAGCCTCTTCTTCGCTATTTGACGAAGAAATATCAGACCGTCTCCAAATGAAGCGATTCGCACACCGAGGCGTGATGGCACACCTCCCGGAAAATACGATGTCTGCCTTCAACCTCGCACTTGAGGCAGGCGCAGATGGGATTGAGACGGATGTGCATATGACGAAAGATGGCGAACTCATTCTCATTCATGATGAAACGTTAAATCGAACGACAGATGGAAACGGTCTAGTTTCCGCCTGTACCATTGATGAATTGAGAGCATTCAATGCGGGAATCCGTCATGGTCGTGAGGATAAAATCCCGACACTTCAAGATTTATTGAAGCTTGTCCAAGACAAATCGGTTCTATTGAACCTTGAAGTGAAGACGGATGTCCTTCGGTATGAGGGAATCGAAACAAAGATCATCAATGCCATCGATGCAAGTGGGATTGAACCGTCTCGCATTTTGTTTTCCTCATTCAATCATGAGACCATTCATCGTTTAAAGAGGATGCGACCAGAAATCGAAGCGGCCATCTTGATTGCACAACCACTCTTTGACATGGTCGGCTATCTGAGAGCAGTCGGTGCCGATGGGGTCCATCCTCACATCGACCGCATCACGGATGCTGAAATCAAATGGTTGCAACAGAATGGTGTACCTGTCAGACCCTATACGATTAAGACGGATGCTCAACTCGAGCGTTGCCGAGCGTTACAAGTCGATGCCATTTTCGTCAATGACGTCGAGTGGTCAAGAAAAACCCTTTAGTTGCAGACTAAAGGGTTTTATATATTTTTTAGTAGGGAACTTCCTATATTGTAAAGGGAGCGCTTTCAATCGTGAGCATATCGGAGCACATTCACGGCATAGTGTTCCCTTTACGTCACTGTCGGATTGTCTTAAGTTTAAGATGTCACCGAGCTACATAGCAATCAGATGTAGCACACCATGTAGCACTGCATCACATTTGTTGTATGCACGTCGTAGGTTACCGTAGAAAAAAGGAGGAAATTTCACATGAAGAAGTTGATGTCTTTACTGGGTACTCTAGCACTGGCTTTCGCTTTCGTCTTACCGGTTAGTGCCGATGGACACGAAAACGCGATGGTCCGTGTGCTACATGCTTCACCTGATGCACCGGCAGTTGACGTGTATGTGGATGGGGAAGTCGCGGTCGAGGGAGCCGAATTCAAAGATCTCACAGACTATTTGACACTTCCTGCAGGGGATTACAACGTTGAAATCAAGCCGGCAGGGGATGCAGAAACAGTCGTTGTCGCAGCAGACCTTTCAATCGAAGCAGGCAAATATTATACAGCGGCTGCGATTGGTCAGCTTGAGAACATCGAAATCGCTGCAATGGAAGACGATGCAAATTTTGAAGACGGTAAATCGAAAGTTCGTGTCGCTCACTTCGCACCAGATGCACCAGCGGTTGATGTCGCACCTAAAGGTGGCGACCCACTCTTCTCAAACCTCGAGTTCAAAGCAGTAAGTGATTATGGCACACTCGATGCGGGGACGTATGACCTTGAAGTGCGTCCGGCTGGAGCGACTGATGTCGTGAAAGCACTTGACGGTGTCGCACTCGAAGGTGGCAAAAACTATACAGCATTCGCAATCGGACTCCTTGAAGGAGAACCAGCGTTTGAAGTCCTTCTCGCCGCTGACGGTGGAGAAATGGCGATGGCACCTGAGACAGGGCAAGGTGGACTCGCACAGACGGCATCAATTAACTGGTTGCTCGCGGCAGCGGTAGTTGGAGCGGCAGCGGCTGGTTTCTACGTCTTTCGTCGTCAGAAGCAAGACGCTTAAACTTCTCTTTATAGGAGGTCTCCTATTTCTTATCTTTGACTCACATGCAGACGCTCCAGACAAAACCTTTGTCATGCCGAAGGCTGATTTTGCAGAACCTCTCGTATTGACATCAAAACAGATTGATCGACAGTCGTTTCACACGAATCGATTCGTCCCATCCCGACTGATTATTCCATCGATTTCCGTCGAGGCATCGATCGAAGCGGTCGGGAAGGACGAGGTCGGTCGAATGGACACCCCGTCCGAAGTGGACAAGGTCGGGTGGTATCAATATGGAGCGAAAGCAGGAGAGATGGGAAATGTGGTGTTATCCGGTCATCTCGATGATCTGAACGGTCCAGCCATCTTTGCGAAGTTAAATCAACTTCCAATTGGAGAAGTGGTGACCCTCCAACGGAAAGATCAAATCGCAACGTATGAAGTGGTCAGTGTCAACCAATATCGAGTAGATCAAGTGCCGCTCGCATCGATCTTTGCGGCCACACAGGCAAGTCGGGTTCAATTGATTACATGCGCAGGACCTTATGATGAAAATCTGGGGTATCTCGATCGTATCGTGGTCACGGCCCATTTAGTTGAATCGAATTAAAAGGAGATGCGACCATAAGGTCCGCATCTCCTTTTTTGTATGAGTCAAGCATCCATTCGATCTAATAATTTCGAAAGTAAAATGAGTTCGTCATCAGAAAAATCATGGAAGACATCCATCAAATATTCGATCTTCATGTCTTCAAGTGTCTCAAATAATGCACGACCTTCATCTGTCGCTTGAAGTTCGACGACACGACGATCACGCTCGCTACGTTCGCGAGAGATCAATCCTTTTTTCGTCAACTCGTCAGCAAGTGCCGTGATCATCGAAGCCGAGAATTGAAACTCGTTCGACAAAGCAGAGGCGATTTGAGGACTTTGTTGGCATAGAGAACGTAGGATGAAGAATTCATTACGGGTTAGATATTGTGAGAACATCGAACGGAGATTTTTTTTCACTCCGCGATAGTTCATTCGGATTCCACGTTCAGCATCAGCGACGAGCTGACGACGTGAAGCCGTCTGTACAGGTGTTGTCATCCTCGAAACTACCTCCTGGCAAAATATTATTCATATATACTTCAGAACATAAAAACATTCTACATCAAAAACATGTTGTCTGTAAAGTTATAGAGGCTCATCTTTCGTCCGAATTTGTTGGATGATATCTTCATAATGTTTCAGGTCGGGATAGAAGCGTCTAAAGAAAAATTCAATTTGAGGATCATCGCCTTCCGCCAATAGTTTCGCAAGGACTGCATAGACAACCCCCATCCCTTGTCTTGGTAACAAAGAGGACGGTAAATGCAATGCGCATTCAATGGCACTCGTGAAATACATAGAGAGCGTGTCATTCAAATCTTTGAACGTTCGAATATCGGCGTAGTGAAACATTCTCGTCAATTCAACGATGGCCGAGAGATCGGTCTCAAGCAGCCATTCGCTCTGGAAAATAGCATTGTCTAGTTTTTCAACAGTTTGATCGTTCGCGATGTAATAATTCAAGTTATCTCGCGTGATTGTCACTTTTTCAGGGGAATCAAGAATTTGTTCGACCGTTTCTTGTTCGAACGTCCGCAATTGTTTTCGGATGTTAACGAACTCAGAGTCGGCAATCTCCAAAAGACCAGCGACCCGGCTGAAACTTCGTTTGATTTCCGGTGGGACGGCATTCGGGTTTTTGTATCCGAGGTCATGTTCGATTTCTGCCCAAGCATGCTGTAAAATCGAGCGGACTTGTATTTCTGCCTCCTTTTCAGCAAATCGGCGATATTCTCCAAGCGCTAGTCGTTTCTCGCTCAGCTCTACCACGTAGTGCACGGAAAGATAACCGAATTCATTGGCATCTAGTAATGTCGACTTGTCAATGGACTGTTCACGGTCGATGGTGAACTCGTCCTCTAATATTTGTGCGACGGCCCGTACGTCATCATGGAAATACGTCACAATCCGAATCCCTGCTAAATCCTGGACATCGCGTAACGAGCGATACTGGTATGGTTTTCGTGATAGCTTAGCATACAGGCTGTCCGCTTCCTTGGCACGTGCGACAATTGAATGAAATTGGATTCCGGCTTCCGTCAACAGTTCACTGAGGAGTGCTTTCAGCTTTGTGGCAAACGCCTCGAAATCTTCTTTTTCATTCAAGTATTCAAGCATGATTGTATTCAAGTCTTGTTTCGGCACGGAAATCACTCCTTTTCTCTAACTTTAGTATATCATCATCATTCTGAAACGATATGATAGCATGGAAGCGTCACAGAAATGAAAGGGGATGGAATGAATGCATACGTTCCGATCAGGTGAAAGAGAGAAAGTTGAAATCATTGCGGGGTTACTGCAACAAGCAGGGTATCGTATATCTCGAATTCGGGAAGTAGAGAACAAGTTCGTCGTCACCGCTCGATTAGAGGGGAGATCAATGATTGAAGGGGAGCGAGAGCGAATCAAAGGAATCGTGGAGCACTTCGGGATCGAAGAATGGACGCACGAATAAACTTCAAACAATCATGTTTATCTGCTCATTTTCGGGGAATAATAAAAACAATGAAATAATTGTGAACGTATAGGAGGATGGGCATGTTAGAGACGAGAGTAGTGAATGATATGACGACTGTGGACCACGAGGTGAATGAGATGGTCTCGGGCGGCTGTGTGAACGAACATATTTATTTATTTGCGAAAGATGAAGAATTGACGGTTCGTTTGGCCGCAGAGGCCGGCGTCCAGCCATATCGTATCCCGGAGAAAGGGATGTTCGAGTCGTTGTTATCTAAGTTCACGAGCAACTCAGATGACCGAATGGAACAAATGGAGAGCCTCGGACTCACGAAAGAAATGGTCGAATCCCTCGAACATGAAATTAAAGACGGAAAAATCGTTTTAGTTTGTGATAAATGAAAATGGACCGGCAACCCCGGTCCATTTTTTATTTTGTCTGATAATAGGCATTCACGATACGGCGTAACGACTGGTGATCGAGTCGAAGTGGGGAAAAACCGGCATCTCGTAATAACTGTTTCGTGTTCTCGTCATGGAAGGTGATGTTTCGATTCAAATAAGGATTGAACACTTTCACCATCTCGTTAAACGATTGTTCAACTGAACTGAGTGTCGTAGCCGGTGTCTCCGTAATCGTCAGATGTGGGAATGATAATGAGTCTTTCATATAATCAAGCATCGTCTTGTTTTGTGGTGGTGCATCGTTCGTCACGTTGTAGATGGTGCTCGCCTTTGCGTGCTCGATGGCGGCCAATAAGACGTCCGCAACATAATCGACAGGGACGAGGTTTGAAGTGCCTGTCGCGGACCCGATCAGCCGTATCGTGTCAAGGTCATGACCACGACGCTCTAACTTACGTTTGAACAATTCAAGGGCTTTCATATAGCCGTACATCGTGAATTTCGAATCCGCTTCACCCGTCTTAGAGTCCCCGACGATGATGGCTGGTCGGAAGATTGACACGTCAAACTCATCTCGCATCTGCCAGACGGCTTGTTCGGCGTAGGCCTTGCTCTCTTCATACGGATTTAAAAACGATTGTGAGACATCGTAAAGTGTTTCGCCACCGACTTCTTTAGCACCGAGTGTATAGGCGGTACTCACATGGAAAAATCTCTGGCAATCAACCGCCTGAGCCAATCGAAGAGCCTCTTTCGTTCCGGTCAAGTTCGTCTCAAACAATTCTTTGCGGAGTCCTTCATCAAATTTGACGAGTGCCGCCATGTGAAGGAATAAATCAATCTTCCCAGAATGTGTATCGATGAAGCGCTCATCCGCACCAAGCGCTTCTGCTGTCAAATCCCCTGATAAAACGTCAATTGATTCACGTTCTTTCTTAGTGAATTGAGCCTTTACTTTCTCAGGTGTCCGGGCAAGCATGCAGATCCGATGCCCTCGTTGAATCAACTCTTTGGCGAGACGTCCTCCTAAAAATCCAGTTCCACCAGTCATAAAAATATACAATCGCGTTCTCCCTCTCTATCGCATTCTTCATCCATCATACCAAGTCTCGTGTGATGTAGCCACTTCACCTCTTTTGAAATTCCATGTTTAGAAAAAATAGAAGTCGGTTATCAACTATAGAGAAGCGTACAAAAGGTGCGTAACGACAGCTTGCCTGTCAAATCCATTGAAGTGAGGTTTTAAAGAATCATGGCAAATCTATTCGGAACAGACAAGGATGACGTAGCAAAGAAGCAACAAGAGATTGAGAAAACGGTACAAGAGAAAGGCATCACCCAAATCCATCTTTACTTTTCAGATGTACTCGGTGACTTGAAACTCTTGACCCTTTCGGCAAAATTGTTGCCAGAGGTATTTGAAGGAAAAACGATGTTTGATGGCTCTTCCATCAACGGATTCTCTTCCATCAAAAACTCTGACTTATTCTTGAGACCGGATTTAGATCGTCCACGGTATGAGCAAGATGGGGATGAACAGATTTTAGCGTTCTTCTGTGACGTATGTACACCGGAAGGAGAGCGTTACGAATACGACCCACGAAATGTATTGAAAGAGGCCCTTGAACGTGCTGCTCGTGATGGGTACTCGGTATTTGTCGGAGCGGAGCCTGAATTCTTCATCTTTGATGAGAATGGGGAATTTTATGACGAGGCTGGATACTTTTCAACCCGTTCAGAGGACAAGGGTTATGAAGTCCGACAGCATATCGCAAACCGCTTGAGCAATGTTGGGTTCAACATCGAGGCCGTACACCATGAGGTCGCGCCTGCACAACATGAAATCGGCATCAAATATGACGATGCTCTCCATACAGCAGATAACATCCAGTTCTTTAAGGAAATCGTTAAAATCGCAGCAAAAGAAAAAGGAGCTTCCGTTTCCTTCTTGCCGAAACCGTTGCGTGATGTGAACGGATCTGGAATGCATCTCAACATCTCGGTATGGAAGAACGACGACGCTGGGAATGCGACGAACAACGCATTTGATGAGGCTGATGCAGATTATGGTTTGTCGAAAACGGCACGTCACTTCATTGAAGGAATCTTGAAGCATGCTCGCGCGACCGCCATCTTCACGAATCCACTACCTGAATCATATGAGCGGCTCGTGCCAGGATTTGAGGCACCGGTCAATATTTGTTGGAGCCCATCGAACCGTAGTTCGATGATTCGTATCCCGGCATCCCGTGGAAGTGCGACACGCGTCGAAGTTCGAAATCCTGACCCGAGTGCGAACCCTTATTTAGCACTCGCCGCCCTCATCTATGCAGGTCTTGAGGGAATCGAACAACAACTCGTCCCATCTTCACCGAATGAAGACGACTTATTCGAGTACTCGGCGAAACAAATTGAAAGTCAAGGAATCGCTTCACTTCCAGCGACATTCCATGAATCGATTCAGTCACTGAAACAAGACAATTTCCATGATTACTTTAACCACAATATGATTGATCGTTACTTGTCACTCATTCAAGTACGAAAATAAAAAGAAGCCAGCCGAATTGAATCGGCTGGCTTCTTTATTAGATTAATGAATTCCACGCATATACACTTTGATCTTCGGTGCAAGTGCGAAGAGAATCAAACTTAAGACGATGGCAGCACCACCGATCATCCCGAAATAAAGCATCTCATTCTCTGGTGAATAGAACTTGACGAGTTGCGCGTTGATTCCTTGTGCGGCAGCATTCGACAAGAACCAGAGTGACATCGTTTGAGCAGAGAATGCAGCTGGTGCAAGCTTTGTCGTTGCCGACAATCCGACCGGAGACAAGCTCAACTCACCCAAGACGACGATGAAGTAGCTCAATACGAGCCAGAGCGGATTGACGAGGGCATCAGGTCCACTAAAGTAGGCAGGAAGCAGGATGACCAAGAAACTGATTCCGGCAAATAAAATCCCGAATGCGAATTTCGTCGGAATGCTCGGCTCACGATCACCGAGCTTAACCCATAGCCAAGCAAAGACCGGGGCAAGCATGATGATGAAGAGGGGGTTCAATGACTGGAACCAAGCCGGCGACAACGTGAAGCCGAAGAACTCGAGATCGGTCCGTGTATCCGCATAGCTCGCAAGGATTGTCGCCCCTTGCTCCTGGATGGCCCAAAACATGACCGATGCGATGAACAATGGGATGTACGCGATGATTCGCGAGCGTTCCACTTCTGTCGTCTTCGGACTACGATACATGATGATGAAGTAAGCCGTCGGAATCGCAATCCCGAACACCCCGACCAACGTAATGAAGGTGTTGATTGTGAACCATCCGATTGGAATCAAGATGGCAAGTAAGATGGCGATGGCAATGGTAACGATACTGACGACTTTGATTGTCTTTTTCTTTTCGTCAGGCGTCAATGGGTTTGGTACATATGAACCTGCCAAGCCAAGGTTCGTCTTACGCGTCATCACAAAGACGACGAGACCGATGAACATCCCAATGGCAGCAAGGGCGAAGCCCCAATGGAAACCATAGTCTTTTTGCACTTGACCGACGATGAGTGGTGAAATAAATGCACCCAAGTTAATTCCCATATAGAAGATACTGAATCCAGCGTCACGACGGCGGTCCGTCTCACTGTACATATCCCCAACAATGCTTGATACGTTCGGTTTAAGCAACCCGGTACCGATGACAATCAATGCCATCGAGATGAACAAGAACACGACACTCCCTGGAATGGAGAGCACGATATGCCCGAGCATGATGAACACACCACCGAAGAATACGGCCCGTGATGTCCCGAATATCCGGTCCGCAAGCCATCCCCCAATGACCCCAGACATATAGACGAGCGCTCCGTAAACGGACATGATGGAGAGTGCGACGTTTCGGTCAAGCCCTAGTCCACCTTCGGAAACCTCATAATACATATAGAATACGAGAATAGCCCGCATGCCATAGTATGAGAAACGTTCCCAAAACTCTGTAAAGAACAATGTGAACAACCCTTTCGGTTGTCCTAAAAACCCTTTTTGTGGAACACTATCCACGATTGTTTGTTTGTCGATCCTTTCCATGAAAGATCCCTCCTTAACCGTTTTATCATAAAAAGGATTGTTATGATTGTAAAGTGAATTGAATGATAATTTCAAATTTTAATACAGTTGAAAAGAACGAAAAGACCACACTTCCGTAAACATAGAGTGTGGTCCAAAAGTGACTACGCCGACTTCTGTTTCGCTTCCGTCGCTTGAACATGACGTCCGAGTTGCCAATAGATGATTCCTGAGAGGCAGCTCGCGCAGCCGATCAGAATCAATGCGATGTGTCCTGCGCGATTATCAAAAAAGATACTTGCGATAATCGGAGCCGTGACACCACCAATCAACCATTGGATGCTCGCAGCCCCGTTATAGGCACCACGCATATTTTCTGGTGCAATCAAAGCGATGAACGTTTGTTGTACGGGAGACATGATCATTTCGCCGAGCGTATAGAAAGCGTAAACGACTAGTAATACTGTGACGAGTGGTACGTATGGCGTGTCGAGCGCGTATAATAGTCGCGGCACGATCGCGATCAACATCATCCCGACCCCGAATACCGTTGCTCCAGCCAACATGACTTTTCCAAACGGTTTGTTCCCAAGTTTTGATGCGATCGGGAACTGAAGAAGGACGACCATGATTCCGTTCAGTGCCAATAAATACGGGAATGGATTCTGTTGCGCTGTGTACGTTGGAAGCGACTCTTTCAAAAAGAGCGGTAACATACTCTCGACGACAGAGAATCCCATTGATATGAATATACCCGCAAAGATAAAGATGAGAAACACGCGATCATTATAAAATACGCGCAATACTTCTCGATTACTTGGCGTCTCTTCTTCTGTGCTCTCAGGTAGTGATTCATGAATGAATGTCCCGAGGGCAAGTGCATATAATCCGAAAACAAATGCCGCTGCGAAAAAGATCAGTTCGCGGTCGATGAATAAGACGGCACTCCCAAGAAGAGGACCGAATGCAGCACCGATATTATGTCCCATCCGGAGGAGACCGAACGCTTCATTCATATGCTCAGGTTCTGTGACGTCAGCGACCATTGCACTAGCCGCAGGATGGAAGAGTGAGTTCGTCAAACCGAGCATGGCGTTCAATAAGAGTAGGGGCCAGAACGAGTCCGCGAATGCAAATCCAATCAATGCAAGCGCATCGCCGACAATCGCAATCATCATGATTGGTTTGCGTCCGTATATATCCGCGAGTCGCCCTCCGATGATGGATCCAAGGAGGGCCATGATTGGACCGGTTGCCATAATGATTCCGACTTGAAGGTAACTATCCAACTGGTCGCTATAATATAAGACGAGGAACGGGGCAATCATGAACATCATAATCCCTGTGATGGTTTCACCAGAGAAACGAATCCAAATGTTGCGATCTAATCGTTTGAGTGATTGAAACATAAAAGTCACCTGCTTTATTTAATTTTGATACACAAAAGGGACGTCATATGCATGAAGGCATACGACGTCCCACGTTGTTTATGCATGCCTCGATAGGCAGGCGTCTTAGATATGAATCAATCGAAGAGGTGCCTGCCAATCAGTATGAACTTGAGTGAATGGTTTCGAAGATACAACTGACATGGGAACCTCTCCTTTCTATTGTTTGTTAATCTTCACTTCAACTGTATGACACATTTATTCAATATGTCAACTAAATTGTGAAGGGGATCAAAGTAACTCGTTTAAATTTTTTCGATTGAGTCGATAATCGATTAACCGAGATAAAACGACTTGAATCATGGCCGTGATGGGAACGCTCACAAACATTCCGATGAGACCGAACAAGCTGCCCCCGATGATGATTGAGGTAATGACCCAAAATGGCGTGATGCCGACGCTGTCTCCTAAAATCTTTGGACCGAGCCACAGTCCATCGAATTGTTGTAGCAGGAAGATGAATAGGAGCACGAGCAACGCCGTGAACGGGTCGTAAAAATAGGTGATGATGAACGCCGGAATCATTCCAAGAAGTGGACCGACATACGGAATGAAGTTTAAGACACCGACAATGACCCCAAGCAATAAGGCGTATGGCGCACCAATCAGTAAAAGTCCGATGACAGCCAGCACACCGATGATCAGACAGTCAAGAGACTTCCCGATGATGTACCGTTTAAAGATGTAATCCATCTCTTGAAAAATATCGATGGTAGTCTTAGCAGTACCGACTGGCAGCAACGCATAGAGAAGGCGCTTGAACATACGGGCAAAGACTTCTTTATCTTTCAATAAATAAATCGAGATCACAATCCCGATCAAGAAGTTAATCAAGGTCATTGTGAAGCTGGAGACATAACTGACAGATGAAAGTACAGCTGTCTCGACCCAACCCGAGTAGCGTGCTTCGAATTGAGCAAAATCAATCGCTTTGGCGATGGTCGCATTATAATCTTTCAAATAATTGTTCACGTCTCCAAGAAATGCATCGATTTGTCGAATGTAGACCGGTAGTTCTTCGATCAATGATGCGAGACTCGAGTAAATCCGCGGGAACAACGTGACGACGGAAATCGCGAGGATTCCGATAAATGTGATATAGACGATGAGTAGTCCTTGATACCGCTTCAAGTGGAACCGTTCTTCAATATAAGAGAGTACGGTGTTGAGTAACAAGGCGATGGCAATCCCCATGATGATAGGGGTCAGTAACTGAAACGTGTATTGTAAGACACGTGAAATGGTATCCGGTTCACTGATGACACGCCATAAGACGAGTAAGATCAGCCCGATGACACTCAGCTTCCAAATAAGTTGACGATTAAGCTCCAATGCTCTATCCCCTCATACAAATATAATTTTTCTACTCTTTTACTATGAATGTTTTTTGAAAAGGATTCAATAGATGTTCACCTTGAAAAAAATGTTTGACACCGTTGGGAATGTCTGGTTAACTTAGGGACATACAAAAATTACATAACGAATGACACTTTCTATCAAGAGAAGCGGAGGGACTGGCCCGATGAAGCTTCAGCAACAGATTGCAAAATACTGTGCTAATTCCAGCAAGGTGACCTTGAGAGATGGAAAGGTGGTTGACTACATACGTCTGTATCGAGCACCCCTTTCCTCAGAAAGGGGTGTTTTTTCGTAATAGGAGGACCCATTATGGCAGACAGACGTTCCAAGTTATTAAAATCATTACCGACACAACACTTCGTCGGCTTAGCAGAGGAAGTCGCGGCAGTAGAAGCGAGTGGCAAGACCGTCATCCGACTCGGACAAGGCACCCCCGACTTACCAACGCCAGCTACAATCTGTGAGGCGCTTGAACGAGCATTGACTGACCCGTCGACACATCAATACGGACCGTTCCGAGGGCAGGCTCGACTGAAAGAAGCAGTGGCCGCATTTTATCACCGGGAATACGGAGTCGACCTCGACCCGGCGCGAGAAGTGGCCATCTTGATTGGCAGCAAATCGGGTCTCATCACGTTGCCCCAATGTCTTCTTGAGCCGGGTGAAGGCATCTTGCTCCCGAACCCCGGCTATCCCGATTATATCTCGGGCGCGCGTCTCGCGGGAGCGGACATCATCGATTTGACGTTGAAGGAAGAACACGGCTATCTCCCGGATTACGCCACGCTCGATCCGCTTCATGCTCGACTCATGTATTTGAACTACCCGAGCAATCCGACCGGCGCCGTCGCGACGCCGGCATTCTTTGAGGAGACGGTTGAATTCGCAACAAAACATGATCTGATGGTCGTGCACGACTTTGCATACGGGAGCATAGGCTTTGATGGGCATGTCCCGCCAAGTTTTCTCCAAGCAGAAGGGGCAAAAGAAATCGGGATCGAGGTGTATACGATGTCGAAGGCGTTCAACATGTCGGGATGGCGTGTCGCGTTCGCAGTCGGGAACGCAGATATCATCGAGGCGATCAATACGTATCAAGATCATGTCCACGTCTCTGTGTTCTCTGCCATTCAAGAAGCAGCGATCGTGGCGTTAGAATCCCCGCGTGAATTACGTGACGACTTAGCCTCACTTTATGAAACAAGACGAAACCGATTGATTGACGGGTTACGCCGCGCAGGGTGGGCGATTGAGGCACCGAAAGGTTCTTTCTTCGTATGGGCGAAAGTTCCTGAGGGTGATGCGAAATCATTCTCGACAAAGTTACTACACGAGGCGGGCGTCGCCGTCACACCGGGTTACTTTTTTGGAACGGAGGGGGAGCATCACATCCGCTTTGGCCTCGTGTCGTCTGAACAGAAGATTGATGAAGCGGTAGAACGGATTGAGAGACTGTTTGCAGCCTATGAGGAGGTGCATTTGTGATTCGTCAGGCCGTGCTCGAATATGACCACTCGAATGATGCTCTCGATGACCTTCATACGTTGATTGGCAACCGGGAGGCACTCGTTTTGAAAGGATTGAACGGATACGGTGAAGCGATTCGCGTGTCCCCTCGTTTAGCAGAAATTCCGAGCATACGATTTAAGGGGGAATGTTCAGACGAAGAAGTCGAACGACTAAAAGCGCATCGACCTGACGTCTGGATTGCCGTCGGTGGTGGTAAATTGATTGATACGGCGAAGCGGATTGCATTCATCCAGTCGGTTCCGCTCATCATCGTTCCGACACTTGTGTCAAACTGTGCCACGTTTACCCCGCTCAGCGTGATTTATGGTGAAGATGGTACATATTTACGGTACGATACGTTCCCCGTCGTCATCGAGCGCGTCATTGCGGACAGACGACTGTTACGCGATTCGCCATACGATTACTTCAGAGCCGGGGTGATTGACACGGTCGCGAAGTGGTTCGAGGCTCGATATATTAGCGGAACAACATCAAGAGATGCAGGGATTCACTCGGGGCTCTCACTTGCTGCACAATGCGGCGCGTTGATGGATTTGTCCATTCGTGAAGATGATTTCCGCCGTTACGACACGGACATCCGATTTATCGTCGATCATGTCCTCGCCATCGGTGGTGCCGTTGGTGGATTCGGTGATGCTGGCACCCGTGTCGCCGTCGCCCATGCGGTGCATAACGCACTCAGTCGTTTTGACTCGACGCATCACTGGTTGCACGGGGACAAGGTAGGCTTTGGGCTGATCGTTCAAGAACGAATGATCTCATCCGAAGATACATTATTTCTTGAAAAATGGCTTCAATCCATCGATGCACCGACCTCACTTACACAACTCGGCATTCACTTGGATCAAATCGATGAATTGACCGAATATGTCGTCGAGGAAATGACGATTCAAGGCATTCATAAGGTCGAAGATACCGACCGATTAAAAGAAATTTTAAGAAATCTAGAAGAAATTGTTTACAGATAATGCTTTTATCAGTAATATAATAACAAAATAATAGAACCGATTGCTTATCAAGAGTGGTGGAGGGACTGGCCCGATGAAACCCGGCAACCAGATCAGGAATGATCATGGTGCTAATTCCAACAGACGAGACGTCTGGGAGATGAGCGTGTCCGACTTTCACGTGTCGTGCCCGCCGCTCTTTATGAGTAGCGGGCTTTCATTTGGAGGAGGAATCATTCATGAACATCAAACAAAAAACCATTTTGGCAGGTACATCTATCCTTGCGGCCATCGCACTCTCAGCGTGCGGACAATCCGAGGCGAGCGAGACGCTCAGCACGAAAGAGCTGACGATCGGCGTCACTGGTGGACCACACGAACAGATCGCCGAGAGAGTACAGGAGCTCGCAAAAAAGGATGGGCTTGAAATCGATATCAAAGTGTTCAATGACTACAACACGCCGAACACCGCTCTCGATGAAGGAAGTCTCGACTTGAACAGCTACCAGACGCTCTCGTTCCTCGAACTGCAAAAAGCGGACAAGGGGTATAAGATTGACGACGTCTTCAAGACGGTCGCTTTCCCGATGGGGCTCTATTCAGAGAAATTGACGGATATCAAGGACTTAAAGGAAGGCGATAAAGTGGCCGTCCCGAACGACCCGGCGAATGAGCTCCGTGCGTTACGACTATATGAAACGGCTGGGCTCATCACATTAAAAGAAGGATTGACGGATAAAGCAACGAAGCGCGACATTGCTGAGAATCCGCTCAACCTCGAATTTATTGAACTCGAAGCATCCCAACTGCCGACGCAACTCCCGGAAGTGGCACTCGCAGCCATCAACACGAACTTCGCGATGGGAGCGGGTCTATCTATTAATGAAGATGCCCTCTTCCATGAAAATACGGTCGACAACCCGTATCCGAACTACGTCGTCGTCCGTTCAGCCAATAAAGAAGATGAAGTCGTGAAGACGCTCGAGTCTTACTATCATTCAGATGAAGTACGTGCCTTTATCGAAGAAGAATTCAATGGTTCGGTCGTGCCGGCGTTTTGAGGAGGGGTCTTATGATTGAACTGAAACAGATCACCAAGGAGTTCAAGGTCAACGGAGACACAATCACGGCACTTGATGATGTCTCCCTCACGATTGAGAGAGGAGAAATCTTCGGAATCATCGGGCGAAGTGGTGCCGGCAAGAGTACGCTCATCCGGATGATCAATCTCTTGGAGCGTCCGACATCAGGGGTTGTCGAGATCGAAGGACAAGATATCACGCTCCTCAAAAAGAAAGGGCTGTCGACGTTACGCCAGCGAATCGGTATGATCTTTCAGCACTACAACTTGCTGAAGACTGCGACCGTCGAAGAAAATGTCGCCATCCCACTGCGTCTCGAAGGTCTCGCGAAACAGGTCATCCGAGAACGGGTCGACCGCTATCTCCAAATCGTCGGACTGAGCGAACATCGGAACCATTATCCTGAACAATTGTCAGGTGGACAAAAACAACGCGTCGCCATTGCGCGAGCGCTCGCCCACGAGCCAGACATTCTCCTCAGTGATGAGGCGACAAGTGCACTCGACCCTGAGACGACCGAGTCGATTTTAGAGTTACTGCTCGAAATCAATCGAGAGCTCGGATTGACGATTTTCTTGATCACGCATGAGATGGAAGTCATCGAACGAATCTGTGACCGGGTCGCCGTCATCGATCGTGGCCAAATCATTGAGCAAGGACACGTACTAGACGTCTTCTCCAATCCGTCACACGAGACGACCCAGAAGTTTTTAAAGACGAACCTCGACGTGCCGGAAGAAGTCGTCTCTGATCTCCAGACCCGGGGAACGCTCGTCCACTTGTCGTTCATCGGCAGTCAGACGGAACAAGCAGTCCTGGCACAATTGACCAAACGATTCGGTATCCTCCCGAACATCATCGGAGGCGGGATAAAAAAATTAAAGGCGGGTCTCGTCGGAAATTTGCTCGTCCATCTTGATGGGGACCAAGATCAAACAGAACTCGCCGTCCGTTATTTGAAAACGAGCGGCGTACATGTGAGGGAGGTGTCAAACCATGCAACAGTTTTGGACAGACTGGGGTGACTTAATCTGGACGGGAACGGTCCAAACCTTGACGATGACGAGTATCGCTCTTTTGATTTCGACCTTGATCGGATTGCCGCTCGGGACGTTGCTCGTATTGACAAGACCGAACGGAAGACTCGCCAACCGATTCGTCTATGGTGGCTTATCGAGCGTCATCAACGTCATCCGTTCCATTCCGTTCATCATTCTCTTGTTTTTCATCTTGCCGTTCACACGATTCATCATGGGGACGACAATCGGCGTGCAGGGCGTCTTGCTCCCCTTGATCGTCTTCACGGCACCGTATATCGCGCGACTCATGGAGTCGGCACTGCTCGAAGTCGACCGCGGGGTCATCGAGGCGTATGAAGCGATGGGCATCTCGACGAGAAAAATCATCTGGTACGTCCTCATCCGTGAAGCACGTTCTTCCATCGTTCTCGGATTGACGATTGCGACAATCGGGTTGATTGGAGCGACGGCCATGGCGGGACTCGTCGGGGCAGGAGGACTTGGCGACATCGCCTATCAATATGGACATCTCCGCTTTGAACCGGAGGTCATGTACGTGACCATTTTCGTCCTCATCCTCCTCGTACAGTCCATCCAATCCTTCGGGAATCGACTGGCGGCAAAGTTAAAAAAGGCATAAAAAGAATCGTGTCGCGAATGCGGCACGATTTATGCGTTATGGAGCAAACGCTTCAGTTCAGCGATGCGGTCATGTCTCGGGATGAACGTCCGAATCTCTTTTTCACTAAACCCGACCTGAATGCGGTGATGATCGAAGACGATCGGACTTTTCAGGATTTGAGGATTCGAGGCGACGAAGCTATATAGCTCACGTATCGACATTTCGTCGAGTTTCTCTGCCGCTTGTTTATAAACACTCTTTTGTACCGACAACAAATCGGTCGTCCCATTTTCAGTCAGACTCAACATTTCTTTAAACTCTCCAAAGGATAATCCTTGGTCTGTCAATTTCTTTTCGATGAAGGGAATCTTTTGTTCCCGCAACCAATCAATCGTTTTTCTGGAAGAACTGCAGCTCGTATGCGTGAATACCGTGACCGTCACGACAACCACTTCTCCTTTACATCAGTTTGGTTCTAACTATTATCTCCTTTTATACGTTACGTATCGTGATTATGTTTCAAATCACATACAGTTTCTTTTTGATTGAGGACGACTTCGTTCGGGTACAGATTTCATGAGTAACCACATAAGGAGGAATGAAGATGTTTGATTATACTGTACAATCTGACCGTACCGTCGAGGACGTGATCGACCGACTCAACGAATCACTGAAAGAAGAGTCATTTGGTGTATTGTGGGACTTTGATTTGAGTGAGACACTCGAGAAAAAAGGACAGGGGATTGATGGGAAGTATCGCATCTTAGAAGTATGCAATCCGAAGGCGGCAAAAGAAGTATTGTCGCATCATTTAGAAGGAGGGTACTTCCTCCCTTGTAAAATCGCAGTATTCGAAAAAGGCGACCACACCCAAATCGGTATGCCGAAACCGACAGAATTGATTCGCCTCATCGATGACGAATCGTTACACGACATCGCTTTAGACGTCGAATCTAGATTGAAACGTGCCATCGACCAAAGTAAATGATTGTTCTACCATCCGCTCATGAAACGTGAGCGGATTTTTTTACGTATAGGATAGTTAGATAATGGTAAAATTGGAATGGGCAAAGGAGGAGATGAAGTGTTCGAACGAGGGATACTTATGATGATCGGTGTATCACTGCTCAGTGCATGTGGGACATCAGACATAGATGTTATTCAAATGGATTACATAGAAGATCAGTGGAGTGTGGAAAGCTATTCAAAAGAAGGGGAAATGATTGAAGTCCATGAGACGAAAGAAGTATTAGCTGCATGTGAGGGGGAGCGTGCAACCGAATTAAAGGGTGACATCACAGTATATCAAACGGCGATTGCAGGGAGAACCGAACCTGTTTCAGCCATGATCCCATATACGATGAAAGTCGTGACGTACTTAGAAGGTGACGAACGGTATGTCGTATGTCGTGAAAGTTACACCAATCAATTGATGGCGGAAGTGATTGACTCGTTTCCAGACTTTGTGAATACAAGTGATGGAATTCGACTTCCACAACTCCCAAGTATTCATCAGACATCTTCCGCACTACAAGATGAGTTAGTAGAAGCAGAAGGGTTGGACATCGACGGGAAGCCCATCACCCCGTTCCCGCATACGTTACTGGAAATCGAACCAGCACTCTACGGCGAACTTGAAATAGAACTTGGTGGCAAGGCGATTCGTTATCCAATTGCGCAGTTCGAACCACGAGGATTTGAGATGCCGAATCAACAGATTGCCATCGGATATGATAAAAAGACGTTTCGTCCATATATTCTCTACTCGTTTGATGGTCAATTTTTCATGCCTCAACCGATCGAGTTTGAAGAGTTAGAGGACCCTGAGTCAAAAGAGAATACCGTCTTTTCCGAGTTAGAAATCAAGACTGTCGCTACAGCTCGTGAACTGAACGAAGGAGAGGAAATTCCTTTCTACACTTTCTCGTATCTGAAAAAAGGGAGACGTGTGACCGAAACGATGACGATCCGTTTCGTTCCCGGGACGTTGCTAAAAGACGGTGAAGAACCTGACCCGATGTTTGAAGATTGGTTGCCTGTTGAAGAAGCTGGGCCAAGGGCGATCGTTCATCGCCAACCATATGATGGAGAGTCAATGGATTTCGCAGAGTATAGTGAGGCAACAAAAGATGAATCTGAAGAATTGTTCGATATGATCAATGAAGCAGAACCCGTCGACCGCTACGGAGATGTTTCAGATTTTCGATATTTGACTTTAACGGATGGGTGGAAAGGACAAGTGTTCGAAATCAGTTATCAAAAACGTTCGAAAAAAATCGATATTTATTTAACGGACCCGCTCCGCAATCAAACATTTAAATTATCGAGCGAAGGAGCGGAATCGTTCTTAGACATATTTCCGCGCCTTAAGGAAACATTATGAAGCGAATCCTTTTACTCATTTGTTGTGTAGGTTTATTGACAGGTTGCGGTGACGAGGAAATGGATGTCGTAAAGCTAGATTACATATCAGAAAACTGGAATGTGAAAGATCTTCAATCAGGTCATATGGATGCCAAGTCGGTGATGTGGACTCCTGATTTACTCGATGCGTGTTCCGGGAATGCAATCTCACGAATCGAAGAGGACGTCACCGTCTATCGCTCGTATGAATTGAATCGAAAATTCGACGATGCATATAAAATCGTGATGTATATGAAAGGAGATCAACCATACACCGTTTGCTATGACAGTGCTTCAGAGCAAATAAGGGCGGAAGAGATAGATGAATTCCCTTACTTCGTTCATACGGAAGAAGGGACCGACATCTTGAGTACGCCAACGATTCGCACGGGTACACATGAAGAATTGAAACAAATGGAACAGAAAGACGAAGGTCATTACTATCCTGCGCCCGTCCGTCTCCTCGAGGGGACGATGATTCATGTGACACCCCCATTATATGGCCAAATCGATTTAACGATTGGAGACCAACAAGGACTGTTCCCCATTTCTCATCTAGATCCGTTTAGTGCCCAATCGGAAGAAGTGGGAATCGCGCTTGGGTATGACGAACAATCGAAAGAAGCATATTTTTATTATGAGAAAGAAGATGGATTGACGACCATACTTCCTTTAGTCGTGTGGAATGAAAAAGAGCACAAACATGAGCCGATTCAATTCGAAGGGCTACAAGTAGAACAGGTACTTCGGGAAGACATTCTTGAACCGGGTGTCAAGACGCCTCTCTACACGTTCTCCTTCATTGAAGATGGGAAACGTGTGAATGAGGAGATCCGTTTAACTTATTTGAATGGTGAATTTTCGACACATGATCCTGTTCAAAACGCGAGCGATTCAAATGGTCCATTCGTTTATGTTCATGAGAAGCCATTAAACGGTGCAATCGATATTCAGTATCCAAACGTTCTAACGGCTGAAGAGAACGACATATCTGATTTGATGGGCGCAATCAAGGATGCTACACCTGTCAAACGTGCTGGAGAAGTGAATCACTATTCGAGCCTTACCATCATTGACGGATGGATGGGTCAGGAATTTCAATTAAGCTTTAAGAAGCGATCCAAGAAAATCGATATCTATCTGACGGATTCACTTCGGAGTCAAACATTTAAATTATCAAGTGAAGGAGCAGAACGATTCTTGGAGATATTTCCGGAGTATATAAAGTCATGATGAAACGAATGGTATTGATGTTATGTACAGTCGTGCTTTTAACAGGGTGTGGTAGTGAAAAGAAGGATGTCGTGCAGCTAGACTATATGCCCGAGCAATGGAACGTGAACGATTTATATGCGAACCAGATGGATACGGACTCAGAGACATGGTCGACTGCGATTCTCGGCGCTTGTACGGGTGAACCGCTCCCTCAGATTGAGGGGGATGTGACGGTTTTCAATTCATATGCGGTGAGTCGGAAAGTCATGATATCAGATTATGACCCGAGCTCATATAAATTGGTGACTTTCTTGAAAGGAAAAGAAAATTACACGATTTGCTACGACGGTGACTATTCCAACATGAGGTTAGGAAAGATTGATGAACTTCCCGATTTTCTTGACTTGACATCCGGTGTGGAGGTTCCGAGCATCCCGAGTATTGAAGTCGGGACAAGAGAGGAAGAAGAGATTGTGGAGCAGAGTGATTCATCAGAATACCTCGGTATGCCCATCAACTTATTTGAAGACACGATGGTTCATTTGACTTCTCCTTTGAATGGAGCGATTGCATTAACGGTTGGTAATCAGGAAGGAATCTTTCCTATCTCCTTCATTGAGCCATATAATGCGCAAATGGGAACCGCTAAGATTGCGCTTGGATATAATGACAAATTGAAAGCAGCCCATTTTTACTTCGAGACAGAGAACGGGACTCCATCCATTCAACCGTTCCTTGTGTTAAATGAGAAGGAATGGGCACATGAACCCATCCAGTTCGAAGAGTTGCAAGTCGAACGTGTTCTTCAGACGGATACATTAGAGCCAAACGTTAAGACGCCTCTTTATACTTTCTCATACATGAAAAATGGAAAGCGTGTGAATGAAGAAGTCAGCTTGACGTACACGAAAGGCGAGTTTGCCACGGAAGAGTCCATTAAAGAAACAACTGAAGCAGGACTCATTGCCAATCCTTCAGTGCCGCGCGGTCCGTTCGTCTTTGTCCATAAATCATCACTAGACGATGCGACAACGCTTGATTATCCGGACGCATTACGTGCGGCAGGCATCAACATGTCTGATTTGATGAACGCATTTGAGGAGGCAGAACCGGTGAATCGAGCTGGGGAAGTGGGGGACTATCCGCTCCTCACCATCATCGATGGATGGAAAGGGCAGGAGTTTCAATTAAGCTTCAAGAAGCGGTCCAAAAAGATAGACGTCTATGTGACGGATGAATCAAGCAATCAAACGTTCAAACTGAGTAGTGCGGGAGCGGAAACATTCTTCTCCTATTTTCCGGACTTGCGAGAATGAAAGGCGCCCATTGGTGCCTTTTCATATGCTAAATACTTCAAAAACAAGATATTGACCTTCTGTATAAAAAGAGAGTAATGGTATGTTATAGGATACGTTACACTGAAATTCACGATTTAGTACGAACATCCTAGGAATAAGAAAGGTTGCTATCTATAATGAGTACTTTGAACCAAAAAGAAATTCAATCTGCAGACGTTTTTCAATCCATTGAAATGAATATGGCGATGATTCGATTCGATCGTCAACGCCGGGTCGTCGATGTGAACGATACGTTTGCGAAAGCAATGAAATACAGACGCGAGGAGATGATTGGCATGCAGCATCACTTTTTCTGCCCTTCTTCCTTTGTCAATAGTCCAGAATATTCGGCATTTTGGGATAAATTATGGAGTGGTTTCAGTTTCTCGGATAAAGTGGAACGATTGAATGCAAAAGGGGAGACGATTTGGCTAGAAGCAACGTACATGCCGATCCTAGAAGGGGAAGAGGTCGTCGGTGTCGTCAAGATTGCCTCGGATATCACCGAACGTCAAGAAGTGATCAAAGATTATGCCAGTCGATTCAAATTGATGACCGATGTGCTCGACGATAAGGCGAAGACAGGGATGAATGACACGAAAGTGTTACATGCAACGATTGAGCGGCTCGCCGAGGATGCAGCGAACAACTTGCACGCTCTCCATCAGCTTCGGCGCCAAGCTGAAGATATCAACAAGATCGCGTCGTCAATCAAAGCAATCGCCGCTCAAACGAATCTATTGTCCCTCAATGCTGCCATCGAAGCGGCACGGGCTGGAGAACACGGACTTGGATTCAATGTCGTAGCGACGGAAGTTCGGAACCTCTCCCGGATGGTCGAGCGTGCGGTTGTCGACGTCAACTCAAACACAGAAGCCATGAATGTTGAACTCCAAAAAATTGTCGATGGGGTCACGCAGTCCAATCGAGAGATTCAGTTGAGCGCCGAGACGATGGAACAGACGATGGACCGTTTCCATACGTTCGAACAGGCAGCCGCAGAACTACATGAGACGGCGGAAACGTTTACGTCAAACCTTTAAACCGACCGGCCCATTATAGGGTCAATCGGTTTTTTTGAATTGTAATGCATGTCCATTTTGTTTTAACCAAGCTTTCGCAAAATCCACTTCTGGATAAATGGTACGACACGTGTTCCAAAACGAGGCAGAGTGATCGAAATGAACGAGATGCGTCCATTCGTGAGCGATGACATAGTCCATGATTTTTTTCGGGGCCAACATGAGTCGGACGTTGATGGAGATGGTTCCATTCGAACTACATGATCCCCACCGTGTCCTTTGATGACCAATCCGAATCTTTTTCGCTTTAACATCCAATAATCTTTCGTAAGTCGGTGCCTGGTTGATTACATATTCTAGCGCGCGTTCACGTAGCCATGTCTCATAATGTTTAGCCAGGGCGTTTTCGTCCCATCTCTTCGGAACGAAAAATGAGGAACCGTCAAATCGGAGAGTCGTGCCATCATCTATTTGGGTCGGATAGTTTTTCCCATGAAAAACGAGCCCCTCATCGAGAACGGACGTCTGTCGAGGGAGCTTTTGCGATATCTCATGAATCCATGTGTCGTGCTCTTCTAGTATGCGGTCGACGACACGTTTAGACAAACGTGCTGGAATACGTAGCTCGATGCCGTTTGGCGTGACATAAAATGCGGCTTTTTTTCTTCGTTTGTTAGGGATGACGGTAACACGCATTGACGTGCCTCCTTTCTTATCTCGATCGAGTATAACGAAGTCGGCAAAAAACTGCCATGCTTTTTTAGCACGCAGGTGAATCAACTTTGATACAGTAAGAGAAGGAGGGATGAACATGAAATCAATTTTACAACAACAACTTGAACGAACAGGTACGAATTCGGTGAAGTGGGATGGATTGAATCGGTGGTTCCATCTGTCAGAAGAGGTGTTGCCGCTATGGGTAGCGGATATTGATATTCGTACCGCGCCATCCATTTCTGAGGCGCTCGCCGCAAAAGCCGCTCAAGGGGAATTTGGCTACACCTTGTTTGCACCTGAAGCGCAGGACGCGGTGTCTTCTTGGTATGGACGTCGCCATGGTTTGGATGTTGACCCGAACCATGTTTTATTCTCAAGTGGGGTCGTCCCCGCGTTGACACATATCGTCGAGGCGTTGACCGAAGAGGGGGAAGGGGTTGTCATCCAGTCACCCGTCTACCCGCCGTTCCATGAACTCGTCGTCGGTTCGAAGCGTCAGGTATTGGATGCCCCGTTAAAGAAAATCGATGAACGATATGAGATGGACTTCGTCGCACTCGAAGATGCGATGAAACAAGCGAAGCTCTTCTTGCTTTGCTCCCCGCATAATCCGGTCGGTCGTGTCTGGACAAAAACAGAACTAGAGAAGGTCGTGGAACTAGCGAATCAATATGATGTCATCGTTGTCGCCGATGAGATTCATGCAGATTTGACGTTCCCGTCTCATAAACATACCGCTATCGGCTCACTCGACCCTCGCGTCATCACGGTGAGTGCGCCATCGAAAGCATTCAATATCGCTGGTTTATTTGCATCCTACATCATATGTCCGGTCGATGACTGGCGGAAACAGATTACGAAAGTACAGAACAAACATCACGTCCTCCCGACACCGTTCGCGAATACGGCCATCATCGCGGCCTATACCGACAAACGTGCGGAGCAATGGCTCGATCAGTTGCGGGAAGAGCTTGAGCAACAGATGAACGACGTGATCGACTCGATCGAATCAACTATGCCGATGCTTCATACGGCACGTCCTGAGGCGAGCTATTTATTGTGGATCGACTTTTCGGAGCTTCCGATGTCTGCCGAGGAGCGGAAGTCGTGGCTCCATCAGGATGTCCGGATTTTCTTGTCTCCTGGAAGTCCGTTCGGACCTCATGGTGACACGTTCGAGCGAATGAATATCGGGACACGTCGTGAACTATTGGATGAGGCGATTCGACGTCTGAACACGCAAATGAAACGAAAGGCGTTTGTGTAAATCGAGAATCGGGAAAAAATTCTCAATGAGATGAAGAGAAAGCGAGTGGATAGGATGGAGTCAATCAATTGGAAGAAAAAGATGGAGGAGCAGTTGCGGCGCAGTGGTTTCACGTTGCAAGTCGAAAATATGTCCAATATCCGCTTGACTGAGATTCATGCGAGCTCTTCTCCGTTGATCTCTTATCCGCTCCGTGTCCGTCTCTATGAGCGGATGGGTTGGCTGATGTGTACGGTCGATTCACCTGCGCTCGATCGAAATGAGGATCACCCGCTTTTCGAACGCATGGTGACGGCCGTTTTCGAACGGATCGTTCGACACCTATATAACGGATATGGGTTCCATGTGTTGACATTTATCGGGGACACGGGGAATTATATCGCCCCGAAAGATTCAGAAACCGGTGAAGTCGTCCGTCTCATCGCACATCTCTGGAATGACCGTTCCTACATCCACCTTGATACGTTCGAAGAGTATCCAGCTCTTTATGTGACGCCCCCATGGGCTCATCAAGCTTATGCGGTTGAAAGCACCGATGAAGAATGGGTCATATATGCAGGAAGAGGGGGGCGCCCGTCAACCGATTACCGGGCAGATGGTGTGGAACTAAAACCACATCGACTCGCTGATGGTGAGCTCTTCTTTCCAATTGATCGAATCTCGAAGGACAAAGGGACGCTTGCCCTAGCCGAATGGCTACGACTCGAACGACGAGAAGTCGAGGACTTTATGATGTCGTTTATGCAGACGATTCGGAAGTTCGATCCATCCTTTGGGTTCGCCTGGGGCGGTACGGAAACCTTCTTTCATGGTGTTCCGGTCGAACCGTATGCTCAAGTCCTTCGACTCGAGACCGGCAAACGACGATATCGTGTCATGAATAACACGGCAAAACGATTATTTGCCGTATCAAATGACCCAAACGAATGTTTAAAAGAAGTGAGTCGGACACTCGGGACGATTACACTTCCTGAACGGCGTGTGTCGGCACTCGGGCAATTGATTATGGGAATCTGGCAACAATTTGAAACGGATGAGGAAACCTACATTCAAGAAGTAGCATTCCGCGACATTTCTAAATTCCAAATGGAAGAGAAAATCGGACATGCCCTCGCGAATCAACAACGGATTCGCTGGATTGAGAAAAGCCATCCGCATCAATTGGTGATTGAATATGCACATCTTCGTATCACGTTCCCGAAACGACCACCTGGGCTTGTTACAGTCGAACCCGCTGAATCTGGAATCGAGAGAGGTGCCTTATGAGAATCGTTGATGCACGAACCTTACCCATCGATCACGAAGATGTGATTGCGGTTACATCGTCTTCTTTATATTTCCGAAAGAAAGAGGAGCGTACGTCTTTCTCACTCTTTCGCTATGATGAAGAAGATGGAGCAATCACGCAATTGAATCGTCGGGTATACGAAGATTACGGGTACCCCAAACTGTTCGTCGATGGGGACGTGGTTTACTTTTTAAACGAGATTCCGGAAAGTGAAGGTGTCATTAAAACAGAGCTGATTGCTTTCTCGTACAAGGCAGGCAAAGAAGAAGTGATCACGACGTTCGATAAGAGAGGCAACAGTACGTTATTTTGGGTTCTCGACAATCGTTACTTCCTCTTTTTGACGGCGTTTGAGTCATCGGATGAGGCATGGCTATATGATCGGGTGACGGGACAACGTGAACGAATCCGAGACGAACGATTGGTCGGGAAGACGGAACGCTTCCGTGAGCTTTATCTGTTCACAACGACGTTCAAAGGGGTCTCCTATATCGTCTGTAATGCGCGACTTGATGAATTCGATTACTACGATGCACTCGACAATGGTCGAATCTCACCGGACGATCCGATCGATCACTCAGAGGCGCTACTGATTTGTCCACTCAAGGAAGCGGTCGAAGCGGTTTGGGATCAACGAGAAGAATTGCCATTCGATGATATTCTTCGCTTGCAAGGTGAAGGGGACACCGTTCAATATTTAGGCGAGAATGACGGACTTCTCCGCTTCTCTGCTTTCGTGGATGCGTTGAATGAGGAGGTCATTTACGACTTGACGGCACCGGATGTCTTACATGAAGTATCCGTCGTCGATTGGGGAGCCTATGAACCGCTTGATTTCACCTATGACGATGTCGGTTCGACTATCTTTATTAAAATAGATGAGAGCGACATGCATACGGAAGTCATCGACATTGCGACAGGGGCCCGTTACATTGACGTGGAACCGTTCGAACGTGTCATTGGACGACGGTACCTTGTTCATGAATTTACGGAAGATTTGACGAGCAGTGTCGTGATGTTCGATTTAGAAACGGAAGAGCGACATGCATATGATAATGCCTATTACATGGTCATCGACGATACTATTCTGGTATTGTCAATGTCTAACACATAAATATAACCACCATCCGTTTTTTTGGATGGTGGTTATATTTGGATTATTAGTTTACATAACATATTACTGTAAACCTGATATCGCATGTTTTTTTCGTTCATCTCCGATATGGGCATATACTTGTGTCGTGGCTACGGATTCATGGCCGAGTAATTGCTGGATCGTCAATACGTCGACACCGCTCATGGCGAGTCGTGAAGCGAATGTGTGTCGAAGTTTATGCGGCGTCACTTGCTTATATGTCAAAAAGGGGAGATACGGTTTCAAGCGGTCGATATGTCCCTTAAGCAAATGCTGAACCGTTCGCACTGCAATCCGTCTACCGTTCTCATTCTGAAATAGCGCACCGTCTTTCGAATGTTGTCGGAAATCAATCAATAGAGGATGAAGCGGTCCGGCAATCGGGATCACCCGCTCCTTGTTTCCTTTTCCGATCACGCGAATCGTCTCTGTTTCGAGGTCGATATCGGACCAGCTGAGGCCGACGAGCTCAGAAACGCGCATACCCGTAAGTCCAAGCAGTTGAATAATCAAAAAGTCTCGGGTACGATTTGCCTCATAACGACTAGCCTCCCGATTCGTCATACCGACGTTGCTCCGAACAAGTGTCGAGAAATCGAGCCATTCTGACTCTGTCAGATAGACCGGGTTACGTTTGGCTCGTTTTGGTCGTTCTACTGTCTGAAAAGGATTCACCGTCGCTTGATTGGTCTCAATCAAGTAATTGAAGAGTGATTGTAACGTCGATAGTTTTCGATTGATGACGCTTGGTGCGTTCTCTAGTTCAAGTGCGAGATAGGAAGCGTATGCCTCTGCTCCGGCATGATCGAGCTCGGTGAATGACGCTAAGTCGATCGTATCCGGTTCGAGTTCGGTTCCACTCACATGCTCGACCCAGCGAAAGAAGTCTAATACATCGTACACGTAACGTTGGGCTGTCTGTTTGGAATAGTGTTTTGCAGCTAAGTGATGAAAGAACTGTTGGATAAATGTCGGCAATCGGTGCAGTCCGTTCAACTCGAAACGCTTCGTCGTTGTCGGTGTCTGCCGTTGTCCAAGTTGGCGGAATATACTCATTTATGTCTCCTTTCTTTACGTGTATCTGACTTGATTCTTGCCATTTCGTTTTCCCTCGCGGAGAGCGTCATCTGCTTCTTTGACGATTTCTGCGACTGTATCGAAGTCATGTCGGATCGCCAGACCAAACGTCATTGTCACATGAAGACGCTGACCTTCGTAAAAAAAGCTCGTGGCTTCGATTGTTCGCCTTATCCGTTCGATCGACTCATAAAAGTTTCCAGATGGGTCGGTTAAGAAAAGCAGAAACTCTTCTCCTCCCCAGCGGACCGTAATCCCGTCACAATCGGACAGGATAGATGCGACTTGTTGGAGCACACGGTCCCCACAATCATGCCCATACGTCTCGTTGAATGATTTGAATCGATCGATATCACCGAGGGCAATCGCATACGGAATATGTTCACGGGCAGCTCTGTCAATCGCTTCTGCAACCTGTTCTTGTCCGATTTTACGATTCAAGAGTCCGGTCAATCCGTCCGTGGATGCGAGGATTTGTAGTCGTTCATTCGATAGTTCTAATTCATCCGTCACTTCGACGACGGCTGACTCAAAAATGAACGAGAGACCGGCAATCATCATGACGGTCGATAGGATACAAAAGAGACCGAGTGCCTGTTCGAAGCTTGCTGATATTGTCACTTGTCCATCCGATACGAAGATGAAAAGGATACTGTAGATCACCATCGCGAGGAGGGTAGCCAGGATCCGTTGCGTTTTCGTCACGCTTGGCATGAAAAAAACACCGTATGCCATCATGAGGATGAAATAATGCATGTTGACTCCCCATCCGAGGATGAACGTCGAAATCATTGCATTATAGACAACTTCAATAAAGAGTCCAGTAAAGAAAATTCCGTACCATCGTTTATGTACAAAGTAAAAGGAAATCGTGTAGTAGATGATACTCAATCCGTTTGATAAGAATAAGGAAGTCACGTCTAATCGCCAAAATAAGATGCAAAATAAAAAGTGAACCATCCAGGCGATCGCGTTTCCGTAAAAGGTAATGCGCTCATTGTAAAGTGTTCCGCGTCGGGATTCATAAATTGTTCCCATCTCACACCTCCCTTCTTTTAGTATATCGAAAGAGAGACTGATTTTATATAAAAGTCACCAAAAACCGAACCGAAAAACGCTTTTAATTCGCTTCTTATATTGCGTGAAATAGATATTTCACGCAATGTTCATGAGTTGCATGATTGTTTATAAATCGAGTGGTTAATCAACTAATAAATTTTATCGCGAAATAAAAGGTAGACGATAATTTGTTATGTAAACCATATTGATTTGTCTTGAAATTGTAATGTTGGGTCATTATACCTTATGATGAAAATAGGACTTGAAACAGGAAGGAATGTAACGTTACACTGTAAACGTAAACCAAAGGGGGATTTTGGATGGATGATCAGCGTTTGAAGCAACTTTTGTCTGAAGCGAAGACCATCGCGGTCGTCGGCGTGTCCGACAACCCGAACAAGACGGCCAACCAGATTGCAGAGTATCTACTACGCGTCGGCTATACCGTCATCCCTGTCAACCCGATGCTCGAACAATGGAACGGTCGCAAGGCGTATCCGTCCGTCGAGAGCATCCCGGGTAGAATCGATATTGTCGACGTGTTCCGTCGCAGCGAATTTTTAGCAGGTGTCGCGGAAGACGCGGTACGACATGGGGATGTCGGGCTCGTCTTCAACCAGCTCGGTCTCTCAAGTCCAGAGGCGGAGCAAATCGTGCGCGATGCCGGACTCGACTACGTTGAGAATCGCTGCCTGTACGTGGAGCATGCTCGTCTACTCGGATAAGACCTACCTCCTTGGTAGGTCTCCTTTTTTTCAGCAACGCCTGACATGGGAGGCTTGCCAGAATCGATGAACAGCTATACAATAGGAAAGAAAAACGAACGTGTGTTCGAAATTGAGGTGACTGCTATGTCAACAGATCTATTTAATTACAATGAAGACGCCATTCAGGTGCTCGAAGGACTCACGGCCGTACGAAAACGACCGGGGATGTACATCGGGTCAACCGACCATCGCGGACTTCACCATCTCGTCTATGAAATCGTCGACAACGCGATCGATGAGGCGCTCGCCGGTTTCGGTGGTCAAATCGATGTGACGATCCACAAGGACGACGCGATCACGGTCCGTGACCATGGTCGTGGTATGCCGACGGGGATGCATGCCTCTGGGAAACCGACCCCAGAAGTCATCTTCACGGTCCTTCACGCAGGAGGGAAGTTTGGACAAGGTGGCTATAAGACATCGGGCGGACTCCACGGTGTCGGTGCTTCTGTCGTCAACGCCCTTTCAAGCAAGGTCGTCGTGACGATTCACCGTGACGGCAAGGTGTTCGAACAGACATTTGCGGACGGTGGTGTGCCTCAAACAACCTTGATTGAGACAGGCAAGACACGTCAGACCGGGACGAGCGTCTATTTCAAACCGGATGCAACGATTTTCTCGACGACGACGTATAATTATGACACGCTCGCCGAACGCCTCCGTGAATCAGCTTTCCTCTTAAAAGGATTGACGATCTCACTCACGGACGAGCGTACCGATAAACAAGACACGTTCCATTACGAGGATGGAATCGCCGAATTCGTTCAGTACTTAAATGACGACAAGGCGACGCTCCACCCGATCGTCTATTTCGAAGGGACGGAGAACGAGATTGAGATCGAGCTCGCCTTCCAGTTCACGGACGCCTATTCCGAGAACGTCCTCTCATTCGTCAACAACGTCCGGACGCGTGACGGTGGAACGCATGAGGTCGGCGCTAAGACGGCGATGACCCGGATCATGAATGAATATGCGCGTAAGAACGGACTGCTCAAAGAGAAGGATAAGAACCTAGACGGCGGTGATGTTCGTGAAGGACTCACGCTCATCGTCTCGGTCCGAATCCCGGAGGAGTTCCTCCAGTTTGAGGGACAGACGAAATCGAAACTCGGCTCCCCGGAGGCGCGTGCGAGTGCCGATAGCGTCATGGCGAAGCAACTGACGATCTTCCTAGAGGAGAACCCGCAGATGGCCACGATGCTCATCAAAAAGGCGATTCGCGCGGCACAGGCTCGCGAGGCGGCACGTAAGGCACGTGAAGAGGCACGTAACGGCAAGAAAAAGAAACGTTCGAGTATCTTGAACGGGAAACTGACGCCGGCGACGTCGAAAAATGCCGCAAAGAACGAACTGTTCCTCGTCGAGGGGGACTCGGCCGGTGGTTCCGCCAAACAAGGGCGTGACCGGACGTTCCAAGCCATCCTTCCGTTACGCGGAAAAGTCATCAACTCGGAGAAGTCAAAACTCCAGGACATCATGAAGAATGAAGAAATCAACACGATCATCCATGCGATTGGTGCCGGGGTCGGTCACGATTTCGACTTGGACGACTGTAACTTCGATAAGATTATCATCATGACGGATGCCGATACAGATGGCGCGCATATCCAAGTGCTCCTTCTCACATTCTTCTTCCGTTATATGCGTCCACTCGTTGAGGCGGGCCGTGTGTTCGTCGCCTTGCCACCGCTCTATCGCATCTCAAAAGGGAAAGGCAAGTCCGAGCAATTTGACTATGCCTGGGATGAAGAGGCGCTCGAGAAGCTCGTCAAGGTGTATAAGAAAGGCTATATCCTCCAGCGCTACAAAGGTCTCGGTGAGATGAATGCGGATCAATTATGGGAGACGACGATGAACCCGGATACGCGTACACTCATCCGTGTCACAGTCGACGATGCGGCTGTCGCGGACAAGCGTGTCTCGGTCTTGATGGGTGACAACGTCACCCACCGCCGTGAATGGATTGAGGAGAACGTCGCCTTCGGACTCCAAGAAGATGATTCGATCATCGCCAATGAACATGTGACTAAAGCGATTGAGGAAGTGATGTAACGATGTCGACGATTCAACACATTTTAAACTTATCTCTCGAACAGGTCGTAGGTGACCGGTTCGGGCGTTATTCGAAATATATTATCCAAGACCGTGCCTTACCGGATGCTCGTGACGGGCTCAAGCCCGTACAGCGCCGGATTCTATATGCGATGCACCATGAGGGAAATACGAACGACAAGCCGTACCGGAAGTCCGCCAAGACGGTAGGGAACGTCATCGGGAACTATCACCCACACGGTGACTCGTCTGTCTATGAGGCGATGGTACGCCTATCGCAAGATTGGAAATTACGCTATCCGCTCATCGACATGCATGGGAACAACGGATCGATGGACGGTGACCCGGCAGCGGCCATGCGTTATACGGAAGCGCGTCTCTCGAAGATTGCAGGAGTCATGCTGACGTCGATTGCGAAGAACACGGTCGACTATACGCCAAACTTTGACGACTCGACTGAAGAGCCGCTCGTCTTGCCGTCGCTCCTCCCGAACTTGCTCATGAACGGGACGACTGGGATCTCAGCCGGTTATGCGACAGAAATCCCACCGCATAACTTGACGGAAGTCCTCAACCTCGCCATCGCACGCCTGAAGGGTCAGGTCGCTACGGCAAAAGACGCCCTCGAGTATGTCACGGGTCCCGACTTCCCGACTGGTGGGACGGTCATGGGGAAAGACGGTATCCTCAAGGCGTTCGAGACCGGTAAAGGGAAGGTCATCATCCGGGCGAAGTCCGAGATTGAGCAATTAAAAGGTGGACGTGAACAGATCACGATCACCGAACTCCCGTATGAAGTGAACAAGGCGAACCTCGTCAAAAAGATGGAAGAGCTCCGTCTCGACAAAAAAGTCGAAGGCGTCGCGGAAGTCCGTGATGAGACGGACCGGACCGGCCTTCGGGTCGTCATCGAATTGAAGAAAGAAGCGGACGCAGAAGGTGTCCTTCACTTCTTCTTGAAGCATACGGACCTACAGCTCGCCTATAACTACAATATGGTCTCCATCGTGAACCGGACACCGAAACAGATGGGAATCATCCCAATCATCGACGCCTATTTGAAGCACGTCGAAGAGGTGGTGACACGCCGGACAACGTTCGAGCTCGAACAGGCGAAAAAACGCGCTGAAATCGTCGATGCTTTAGAACAAGCCATCTCGGTTCTCGATGAGACGCTCGAATTGATTCGTTCCGCAAAAGACAAAGCGGATGCGAAGAAGAAACTGATGGAGCGGTTCTCATTCACGGAACGTCAGGCCGAAGCCGTCGTCATGCTCCAATTGTATCGACTTACGAACACAGACATCGTCGAGTTGCAAAAAGAAGCGAAGTCTCTACAGAAAGAAATTATTCGTCTCTCGAACATCCTCGAGGTGGATTCGACGAAACGGAAGTTGATCGTGAAGGAGCTCACGGCGCTCCGTGATGAATTCGGCGATGACCGTCGCTCGGTCATCGAATCGGAAGTCGAAGAATTGAAACTGAAGACCGAAGTCATGATCGCCGTCGAGGAGACGATGGTATTCGTCAGTCGTGACGGGTATGTCAAACGTGCCTCGATGCGCTCGTATGGCGCGTCTAGTGACGTCTTGCCCGAGATGAAGGAAAAAGACCGTCCGCTTCTCACGACACAGGCGATGACGACAGACCACTTGCTCGTCTGGACGAACAAGGGCAGCTATCTCCTCGTCCCAATCCATCAGATCCCAGAATCGAAATGGAAGGATGCCGGACAGCACGTCGCCAACCTCGTCCCGATCGAAGGGGAACAGGTCATCTCGGCAGACGTCGTCTCGACGTTCGAGACAGATGCCCACTGCCTCTTCGTGACGAAAGACGGGATGGTTAAACGTACGCCGTTACGAGACTATGACGCGCAGCGGAAATCGAAACCGCTCATGGCCTTGAAACTAAAAGGTGACGATGAGGTCGTTTTCGCAGGGATCAGTGACGGTCCTGGGCAGTTGTTCCTCGTCTCAGAACGTGGCTACGGCCTCTGGTTCAAAGAGGATGATGTCCCGGTCGTCGGACAGCGGGCAGCCGGTGTGAAGGCGATGAACTTGAAAGACGGTGACGTTGTCGCCGATGCCTTCTCCTTCTTTACGCCACCGTTGTTCGTCCTCGTGACGCAACGAGGAGCGGTCAAGAAGATGAAGCTCGAAGACCAGTTCGATTGTACGAACCGCAACCTTCGCGGTACGATGCTCATTCGTGAGGTAAAATCTAAACCGCACCAAATCCGACGTGTACTCCCGGTACATGGGGATGAGACATTGCATATCGTCGGGAAAGAGAAGGCAAAAGAAGTGAGTACGAAGAGTCTGACGCTACTTGATCGCTATGCCAACGGGTCATTCGTCTTTGACGAGGACTCATTTGGTGAGATTGAGGACGTCTATCTCGATTAACGAAGTGAAAAAAGACCTATAATCAGCATTATTGCCGATTATAGGTCTTTTTGTTTGATCCACGTTTCAAGCTCACGTTGTTGGAGACGATGATGTCTCGTATGCATCTCGACGAGCTCGAACCATTCTGTCGCATTCAACCAGCCAAACCCACCGTGAAACGTTTTACGATCCTCGGCGGTATTCTCTAACTGCGATTCCAACGTTTTCATTCTTGAAATCAAGCTTTGCATTCGCTCTTGAAGCGTGACACTAGAATCCGTATTGTTCGGCGGTTGGTTCATTTCTGGAGGAAGCTCGATTTTTATTGGAGGAAAACCACCTTCCATGAATAACTTCTCTCCAAACGGTGTCTTCTCACCATCTGAAACGCCATCACCCCGTAAACAAATCTCGACTTCATCCAAGTATTCACTCGCGACCAAAATGAGATGGTCATACATCTGTCCGATCGACCAAATTTTTGGGGCATGCTTATACCGCAAGTCAGATTCTGAATAGTGTATCAGGTCTTCGAAAAATCCGTTTAATTCATAACGATTCATCTTATCCCACCTCTCACTTTCATTATACATATATCCAGGATTCGATATGCCTCTCAAGAAATTTAGTATTGGAAAAGGAACAACTTGTCGATTTGCCGAAAAAGACATGTAGGACAAAAGATAGGGGGATCTATATGTCTCAATGGCTAACGTGGGCGAAGCGGATTCAGGCGCTATCTCAGGCCGGTCTGACATTCACACGTGATCAGTATGACCGAGAACGGTACGAAGAGCTTCAGGAAATCGCTAAAGAGATGTTCGAACGACATTCCGACCTGCCGAAGGAGATTGTTACAAAGTTGACCCATGTCGATGGATATCCAACACCGAAACTTGATGTTCGAGGCGTTGTTTTCAAAGAGGACCGACTCCTACTTGTGAAAGAGCGGTCAGACGGATTATGGACGTTACCAGGAGGATTTTGTGAAGTAAATCGTTCACCCGCTTCGAACATCATCAAAGAAGTAGAGGAAGAGGCGGGGCTAGACGTGATTCCGATTCGTTTGCTCGCCTTATTCGACATGCACGAGCATCCGCACCCGCCACTTTCTGAGCACTATTATAAACTTTTCATCGAGTGCGCATTGATTGGTGACGAGGAAGGGACGGCAGGGATGGAGACGACTGACGTTGGATTCTTTGAACGTGATCATTTGCCAGAACTCTCTCTTGCCCGTAACACACTTGAACAGATTCATATGTGCTTTGATGCTCATTGGCAGGAAGAGGACTGGACCACTCTATTCGACTAGGAGGCTGATCCGATGAAAGTTAGACGATACGGACACATTCATCTACTCACTTTTTATTCACCGATCTTACCGATAAATGTGCAATTGTTCGAGCATGAACTGGGACTCGTATTGATTGATACGGCACTCGAGCGGAATGCGGCACATATTTTGTCTTATATTAACGAGCTGGATAAGCCACTTCTCGCCATTTTATTGACTCATGCCCATGGCGATCATGTCGGCGGGGTAGATGCCATCAAGTCTGAACATCCTCTCGCAGAGCTATACATGTCTCGACGTGATGCTCGCTTACTATCAGGAGACCGTTCACTAGATGAGGATGAACAAAACAAGATTCGTGGTTCCTTACCGACGATTCGCTCCAAACCGGATAGGCTGATCGATCCAGGCGAGCGGCTATTTGGGTTACGGGTTCTTGATGCAGCGGGGCATACGCCTGGGTCGATTGCTTTTTATGACGAATCAAACCGAATCTTATTCGCAGGTGATGCTTTTCAATCACAAGGAGGGGCAGCGGTGGCAGGGGACGTACGTCCTTTGTTCCCATTGCCCGGCATCGCAACTTGGAATCGTTCGGTTGCCGTCAAGAGCGCGGAACGCCTGATCGATTTATCACCGCTCCTGACATTTGTCGGACACGGTTCACCGCTCAAAGGGACGCATCGCCTCTATTTAGCATTGAAACGTGCGAAACGGAAACAGGCGAGAAAGTTCATCCGTTAACGGGAGGGTTGAAGCATGCAACTGAAAGAGATCCCTATACAGCAATTCGAACAAGCACGCCAGATGCTTGAAATTCAACGAAATGCGTATGCTGTTGAAGCAGAATTGCTCGGTTTTGATGAGATTCCGGCACGATATGAGACGATTGATGTTATTCAAAATTTGCCCGGAACGAGCTATGGGCTATTTATCGAAGAGCGGATCATTGGATTTGTGACCATCGAGTCGTCTGAAACTACGGTGGAAATCACGAAACTATGTATTGATCCGACATACTTTCGGGCGAGACTGGCGACGACGTTACTCGAACACGTGCTGAAACTTCACAAAGGTAAACTCATATATGTGCACACCGGCAAGCATAATGGCCCAGCCAAGCGTCTATATACGAAACTCGGATTCGAAAGAAGCGCGGAATTCGAACCCGAACTTGGCGTCACATTAATTCGATATACGCATTCATCTTAATTTTTCTAACTCATCTCACTATCATAAGTATACTAAGATAATGAGATGAGTTCTTATTTTTACTGATAATATATGTTATGTAAACTATTAAAAAAAAGAGAGCGATTTCCGCTCAAATTTGATTTCCCCTCCTATGTGAAAATTCGGTACCAATATAAGGTCAATTCGATTTGTGGATTCGCATATTGTTTGATTGAGTCGACTCCACCTAGTTGGAATCCCTCTTTTCGATAAAATCTGCATGCAATCAAGTTATCATTTTGTGCTTCTAATGATAATCCAATGAGTTGTTTCTCCTTCGCCCAACATTCTGCCATTTCAAGCAGCATCCGTCCGACTCCACGTTTACGATACGATTGACGGACCGCGATGTTTTCAATGTATGCGAATCGACTCCAGTCCGTCGTGAGTCGGATTTGCCCAACGCAAGTATCCGCATCCATGGCTAGATACACAACACGATCATCCTGGTCGATATAATGATCCCAATCTAATCGGTCATCGGGAAATTTAAGCTCCGAAATCTCCATATTCAATTCTTCTCTGTAAGTCCATGCTCCATTTAAATAGCTAGGAATGATTCGACCAATGATTGGAAACGGGTCATTCGCATCATTCACTTGTGGAATGAGTGATTTGTGCAATGCGACAATTTGGATTGGGTTCATCTGTTTCACCTCCAATATTTTTTCGTATGACCTTCCTATCATTCATTATGATTATAATCAGGCTGGAAAGGAATGATTTGTTCTGTTTCACGTTAAATGAAACGCTGTATTATTCCAATGATTTTTGAATTCAAAGGAATGATAGCGCTTCATGAATATTCGTTTCAAATATCTATTTCATCTGTTTGATAGATGCTTCACAGTTGCTAGACCATTGAAGTCATGCTATTTTTAGACAGATGAAGCATCTTAAGGAGGAATTCTTGTGAAACGAACGACAAAAGGATTAGCCGCAACATTGTTCTTAGCAGTCCCGCTCGCCGCTTGTGGTGATGATAGCACGAATCAAGCAGATCAGACACGCTGGGAAGAAATTCAAGAGGAAGGAACGTTGACAGTCGGTACGGCCGGTACGCTCTACCCCGCTTCTTTCCGTGAAGAAGAGAGCGACATGTTGACTGGTTTTGACGTAGAACTCATGAAAGAGATTGCGAAACGTCTCGATCTTGAAATCGAATTTAAAGAAATGGCGTTTGACAACATGTTGACAAGCGTTCAAAACGGACAGATTGATGTCGCAGCAAACGACATCTCGGTCACAGAAGACCGTAAAGAGAAATTTGCCTTCTCGAAACCGTATAAGTACACATACGGGACAGCCATCGTTCGGAAGAGTGATCTTTCAGGCATTGAGTCGCTTGAAGACTTGAAAGGCAAAAAAGCCGCTGGTGAAGCGACGACCGTCTTCATGGACGTGGCTCGTCAATATGGCGCTGAAGAAGTCATTTATGACAACGCAACGAATGATCAGTATTTGCGTGACGTTTCGACTGGACGCACTGACGTCATCTTGAACGATTACTACCTCCAGACACTCGCACTCGCCTTTTTCCCTGAGTTCGATATTACCATCCACCCGGATATCGCCTATAACCCACAAGAAGTGGCTTTCTTGATGGACAATGAGAATGATGAGCTCCAGGAAAACATTGACCGGGTGTTAGAAGAGATGCTCGAAGACGGTACGGTCAAAGAGTTGTCTGAGCAATTCTACAACGGAGCGGACGTCTCGGTTGAACCTGACGTGGATGCGACAATCGTCGAGACGAAGTAAGGAGTCGATATGACGTTCTCGGATATCAAATGGGACGCCATCTTTGACGTAGACCTAGCCATCCGATCGTTTCCTTATTTGTTGGGTGGACTACCGAATACGCTTTGGATTTCATTTCTCAGTATGTTTTTTGGTCTCGTGCTCGGTCTCGTATTGGCGTTAGGTAAGCTGTCCCCGACACGCCTTCTGCGCTATCCGTCCACTTTTTACATCTCGTTCATGCGTGGTGTGCCCATCTTGATCATCTTGTTTATCCTCTATTCGGGATTCCCATTCATCGGGATCGAGTTTGCCGCATTGACGGCAGCCATTCTCGGGTTCAGTTTAAATTCAGCTGCCTATATTGCTGAGATTATCCGCTCTTCGATTCGCGCGGTCGATACAGGACAAGTTGAGGCGGCACGCTCGCTTGGGATGGGTAAATTTTTGACGTTAAAAGGTGTCATTTTGCCGCAGGCGACTCGGATCGCCCTTCCCCCGCTCTCGAATGTCTTTCTCGATTTGATTAAAGCGAGTTCGCTCGCCGCGATGATCACGGTACCTGAGATCTTTAACAAGGCCAAGATCGTCGGTGGACGAGAATTCGACTACATGACGGTCTATATCGTCGTCGCGTTGATTTACTGGGGGATCTGTACATTTATGTCGTTTTTCCAAGATTGGCTCGAACGTCATTTTGAACGATATTTGGATTCTCCAAAGCGCTGACTGACTGGTTGTAACCAGTCGGTCTTTTTTATTGATTGGATTTTCCGTACATCTCCTGAGGTGAATATGCTATGATTTTCTTAATTATCAGAAAAATATAGGGGGATTTTGAATGAACCATCCATGGGTTTCACATTTGAATGATCAAGTCATTGGTCAATCGAAGGCGATTAAGCTTGCCTCGATTGCTTTATTATCCGGGGGACATGTATTGCTTGAAGATCGTCCCGGTACGGGAAAAACGACTCTCGCGCGTAGTTTGGCGAGTTCGATTTCGGCAACGTTTCAGCGTGTCCAATGTACACCGGACACATTACCGAGTGATATTTTAGGGATGGAACTATTTAATCCGACAACTGGCGCGTTTGAACGTCGAACAGGTCCAATTTTCACTTCGATTTTACTGGTCGATGAAATCAACCGGACGACACCACGTACGCAATCCGCGTTACTCGAAGCGATGCAGGAGCGACAAGTCACACTTGGGGAAGTGTCACTTAAACTGCCCGATCCGTTTTTTATGATTGCCACGCAAAACCCGTTCGACGGACAAGGAACGTTCCCGCTCCCGCAGGCTCAGTTGGACCGTTTTTTATTCAAGTTGACCCTCGCCCCGCTCTCGCGTGATTCAGAGCGGCGACTGATTCGAAACGAACACCTCTCGACCGAATCATTTTCATTGCAGCAAGATGAGCTGTTGAAGATGCAACAGGAGGTCCGAAATGTACGATTCCATGAGGCAATCGAAGATTATTTACTCGATTTGATGGAGTCCCTTCGACATCATCGGGATATCGAGGTTGGACCTAGCCCTCGTGCAACGCTTGCCTATACGATGGCGGCTCGTGCGCACGCTTATATGGAAGGACGCGATTACGTGTCTCCAGAAGACATTCGGGCGCTCGCACTACCAATTCTAGGACACCGCATCGTCTTGACGGTCGAGGCTTCACTGAAGACAAAACCGACTAAGCTCATTAAATCTGTACTCGAGACCATCCCGGTCCCTTCAGAGGTGTAAGATGCAATTAGTCAGCCCACGCTATCTCGAGTCCGGCTATATGTGGCTCTTGTTCGTCGTCGGGATCTTTACGGCACTGTATGGAAATGTCTTGATTGCGAGTCTATTGATTGGGTTCAGCCTCTACGCCTTGGTCATGCCGGCATTCATGTTCCGGTTGGCGGAGCATATCCGAATCGACCTCACAGAAGAGCTAAAACTTTTTCCGAATGACGATGCCGTGTATGTCTTGAACCTTGTATCGACAGCAAAAGTGCCGCTTGGGGTTGTTCGATTATCCGGCTATTTACATCCGACGGTCGAGTCTGAAGGGCACGCCTTTTGGCGACAGGAGAATTTTGTCGAGACAAATGCAACTGTCGAGTTCACCATTCCGCTTCATGCGAAGAAACGTGGTCCGATTCGGTTAGAGGCAATCGGCTTAGAGATTCGTGACCCGCTTCGAATGTTTTCTCTATACAAGGAAGACGCTCTCCCACGAATCGGTTATGTATTTCCTGAGTTCTCACCGTATCCGATTCCAAAGCGCCCTCCTACCCTTCCTGGTGAGGAGATGGTACGGCATAGTGCCTATCGTGACCCGGAAACGTTCCAATCAGTCACGCCGTACCATGGACAGCCGATGCGTCAGCTGTATTGGTCTGCTTATGCAAAAACGGGGGAACTTCTCGCTCGTACGGAACAACCCGTACAGGCGAATGAGTATGTCATTGTCCTCGATTTGCTGACGAAAGACGGACGAGCCCTTACGTATCAGATGGAACGTCTCATCTCACAAGCGGCAGCACTATGCCGTGACTTTGAAAAAGAGAACGCAAGCTATGGATTGATTGTCCCGACGCTTACGAAAGATGGGATCACGTATGATTTGCAACCTGGTAGTGGAGAAGTGCATTTTCGTAAGATCATGACTACGTTTGCTTGTCTATCAGAGAGTGACTTCCCACTCGCTAGGTCGCTGTTCGAACGAAAAGTGGCCAAGTATAGCGGGAATCAATCCATTCTCCGGTTAGGAGGTGACGGCCAATGAGATGGTTATGGTGGGTCTTCGCAGCCTTTTATATCGGACATGTCTTTCCACTGCTCTTTTTATTGACGCTCCGTCTCTCTCGAAACACACAATTGATCGTGCAAACGCTCATAAGTATCGCCGCCTTGTATTTTTCTTATGAGATGAGCATCTTGCTTTTGATTTTCACGTACGTACATGCGTTCATCCGGACGTTAGATTGGACAGACCGCTACGCGATGGCGAGTGTGCTCTTCCTAGTGGCGGACTGGTTATTCCCACCGGCGACACAATCGCTTGCAATGGTCCTCTTTCCGTTCATCTTTTTGATTTGGCAACGGAATCTGTATTATCGTCGTGATTATAAGCGGATGGTGACGATGCTCGCCCTCGGTCTAGGAATCGGTCTGGTCGTATCCCTGATCATTCGTACGATAAAGGAACTTCTATTCGGAAATGTGATTGCTTGGATCAGTCCTTTCTTTTTATGGATTGGTAGCTGGTTCGACGGAATCGTTCTCGATCCAAATGATCGCGTCAATCGGTTTCTCGTACCAGACAACCCGAATCTTGATGCGGATACGTTGTCTCAAGAGACATTATTCGAATCTGCTTCGAATGAGTCTTTGTTTTTCATCGGCGTCTTTGTCGCCATCTTATTGATTGGAGTTTTCTTGTTCTTCTACTTACAGAAGCGGAAAGATATCCAAGAAGATGGGATGATTCCAAAAAGTATTCATCATCCGACACTTTCAGATAAGCGCATGGTCCGCTCACCTCGTCAGATTCAACTCCTTGAGACGGGACGAAAGCTTGAGCATCATCACCCTCGTTTGCGCGAGGAGACGGTGTCTGAATGGTTGAAACGAATTGAGTTCACAAACCATTCGCTTTACGCTGAGTGGCTAGAAGCTGCAGAGTATGGGGACAAAGAAGCCCCACAAGAGATCAACGATTCGTTCAAGCGACTCGTCGAGCAAGTGAAAAACCGCTAAAAAACATCCGGCTATGAGGAGTGTCCTCTGCCGGATGTTTTGTTTTAAAGAATAGGACTGAGTAGACGCGATACACTTTCCTTAAAACGAATCCACCGCGTTCTTGATTCATATCGTTCAATCGTCAGTCGTTCGGCACGAGCTTCGTCTCGCTCGAACGCATCGATGACAGATTGTGCGACCGTGCGATCAAAAATGAGCGCCGAGATTTCAAAATTGAGTCGGAAGCTTCGGGCATCGATGTTCGTCGTTCCGATTGAGGCGACTTCCCCATCGATGACAAGTGTCTTCGCATGGAGGAAACCTTCCTCATACGTAAACACTTCTGCGCCGTAACGAACAAGCTCAGCTGCATTCGCATATGTTGCCCAATAGACAAACATATGGTCCGGTTTGTTTGGAATCATGATCTTTATTTTTGTACCAGCCATGAGTGCGATCCGACAGGCGTCGAGAAAACTAGCATCTGGAATGAAGTACGGGGTCTGGATGTAGATGCATTCTTTAGATTGGCTAATCATTTTGACGAGCATATTCTTTAAGTGTTCTGTCGACGAGTTGGGACCGGATGTCACGATTTGTACCGGAGCGACAGGTAACATCGCATTCTCAATCGGCCAGACAAATGCGTCCTTCTCTTCTTTTTCACGCGTCGGGACAGAACGGTTCCAATCTAGGATGAATCGTTCTAGCAATTCTTTAACAGCATCACCCGCAATCCGTAGATGTACATCACGCCAGTACCCGAAATGTTCATCTTTACCGAGATACTCGTCCCCTACGTTGAATCCGCCGATATAACCGAGTTCTCCGTCGATAATACAGAGCTTTCGGTGATTACGATTGTTCACTCGGAAGTTTATCCCTAGCTTTGATGGAAAAAACGACTTGACCTCCCCACCATGAGTGAGAAAATCTTTAAAATGTTTGTGTTTCAGTCCTCTTGACCCAACTGCATCGTAGAGCAGTCGAATCCGTAAGCCTTGTTTTGCCTTCTCCGTCAACAACCGAATCAAGGATTGACCGAGTGCATCGTTTTGAATGATGTAGTATTGGATATTGACTTCTTTTGTCGCTCGTTCGATATCCTGAAACAGCTGATCGAATTTTTGGGTACCATCATGAAGAGTGCTGATGTCATTATGAAAAGACATCAGTGCATTCGTTGACACGAGGTTCAGACGAGCGAGTCGCCGATGCTTAAGGAGTAACGGATGGTGGAATGGTTCTATCGATCGATCGAGTTGGTCTAATTGTTCTTCGACATGGTGATGATAGGCTTCTCGCTTTTCTTCTTCGACCTGATAAAAGTTTTGAGATTTGATCAAGCGGCCAAAGAAAATGTACACAAAGAATCCGATGAGCGGCAAGAAGAAAAGGACAAGCAACCACGCCCACGTCGTCCCGATATCTCTCCTCTCGAAGAAAATGATGGTAATGGCAAATGTGAGATTAAGTAGTAAGATGATCCACGTTAAGATGACGATGATGAGTCCGAATGTTACTTCCATCGTATCCCTCCCTTTCTTTCATGTCTTACCCGAAATCAGGTAATGTTAGTGAACGTTTTTTATGATTCGGGTATACATATAGGTAGAATTGAAGAAATGGGGGGAGTTTATGGAAGACATGATGATTGGATTCAGTCTATTAGTCCTCATCGGAGCACTTTCACAGTTACTCGCTTGGCGCTTTGATTTTCCGGCGATCTTGATTATGACGATTGCTGGGATCCTCGTCGGTCCGATTTTCGGGTGGTTGAATCCTAACGAAATACTAGGGGATTTGTATAGTCCCCTCATTTCGATTGCGGTGGCGCTCATTTTATTTGAAGGAAGTCTCAGTCTCGAGTTCCGGGAAATCGATGATTTGCGAAAGTACATCTTTCGCCTCGTCACGGTCGGGGTATTTCTCTCTTTCATACTGACATCGCTCCTCCTCCTCATCGTCGGAGATTTTCATTGGCTACCCGCATTCACACTGGGGGCTATCTTCGTCGTAACCGGACCGACCGTCATCATTCCGTTATTACGACAGGCGAACTTATCGGCTCGTCCGGCTACAGTCTTAAAGTGGGAAGGCATCATTGTTGATCCGCTCGGAGCCTTAATGGGCTTGTTTGTGGTTCGAGTCGGTTTCATCCTTTATCAGAACGATGGACTCGCCAGTCATTTGCCATTCTTTTGGTCCTGTATCATCGCAGTCGCCTTTGGGATTGCCGTCGGTCATCTCTTAATTCGTTTGTTCGGGAATGAAAAAGTTCCCGAATATTTACGAACGACGCTTACATTCTCTGGCGTGCTTCTTGTCTATGCCATCAGTGAATGGGTGATGCAGGAAGTCGGTCTATTGGCGGTGACGGCAATGGGGTTGACCATGGCCAATTCTAAACATGGGCATGCACGAATCTTACATCAACTGCGCGAATTTAAAGAAAATATCTCCATCTTACTCGTTTCGACCGTCTTCATCATTTTGACGGCGAGTTTGACCCGCGATAGTTTACTCGCTATATTTGACTGGCCACTATTGCTGTCGATTCTTGGAATCTTGTTCACCGTTCGTCCCATCTCAGTGCAAACATCATTACTCGGCTCTCCTTTGACGACGCAAGAACGGGCACTCATTAGCTGGATTGCCCCTCGAGGGATTGTCGCTATGACAGTGACTGGCTTTTTCGCACAAGAAATTACTGAACTCGGAATCGCAGACGCGGAGCGGATGCTGCCCATCACACTCGGTTTAGTCGTGACGTCTGTCGCCTTGCATGGATTGACGATTAAGCCTCTTGCGAAGCGACTCGGTCTGACGAAAGTGAAGAATCCTTGGGAAAAGACATGAACTAAAAAAAAGACACCGCCCGATGGCAGTGTCTTTGATAAGCTTGAATTAGTTCAAGACTTTGATTGTAACGGATTGACGACCGAAAGCAAGTGCTTGCTCTTGTGTCGGCATCAAGATGTCGATACGGTTACCTTTAATGGCACCACCTGTGTCTCCTGCGATGGCTTCTCCGTATCCTTCAACCCATACTTTAGAGCCGAGCGGAATGACAGAAGGGTCGACCGCGATGACTTTTTGGTTAGGGTTCGAACGAACGTCGATTCCTGTCGCTGTGATACCAGAACATCCTGCACAATATGGTGTATAAGCTGTTGCTTCAACTGTCATTGTCTGACCTGAAGCCGGAGCTTGGGTTTGCGTTGTAGACGATGCAGTTTTCGTAACTGGTGCTGTTGTCGATGTCTTCGGTGCTGTTGTCTTCGCATCATTCGCTACAGATGCAGCGGCTGCACCTTTCACGGCGAACTCTTGTCCAGGGAAAATAAGATCTGAATCAAGACCGTTCCAAGTCATCAATTGATTGACAGAGACCCCGTGGTTCAATGCGATACGATAAAGCGTATCACCTGATTTAACTGTATACGTTTTAGATGCAGTAGAAGCTTTTGCTTCTGCCTTTCCAAGTTTCAAGACTTGGTTCGGGTAAATCATATTTGAGTTTAAGCCGTTCGCTTGTTTGATGTCGTTTACAGAGACGTTGTTGTTCACGGCGATACGGTATAGTGTATCTCCAGACTGAACTGTGTGTGTTGATGCTGCCGAAGCTGGAGCAGCGACTCCTAAACTAAGGCCAGCGAGTGCCGTTAGTGTCAATAGTGGTTTTTTCATAAGAATATTCCTCCCTTTTCTAACGCCCCCTTACTGTAACACCTCTATATTTCACAGCGATTACAGGACGATATGAGAGTGTTATCAGTTCATTTACAGAACAATTCGTGAGAATGAGAGGATTCAGAAAATTGTTTCAGTCGATTGAAACGGCTTCACAGAGCCAATTTAAGATATAATGAAGAAAGAAATAAGGAGGTTTTGGTCTTTGGAACTATTACTGCTATATTACATTGTGACTAATTTACTAGCTTTTGTGTCGTATTTTGTCGATAAAAGACGGTCTCGCGTGGGAGCTTGGCGTATTTCGGAGCGTACGTTACTGACGATGGCATGGATTGGTGGGGCATTCGGTGCCTATTTGGCAATGCGTATCTTCCGACATAAGACATTGAAGCCGAAATTCCGGATTGGGGTACCTGTTGCCATTCTCGTCCATGCGGCTTTTACAGGCTGGCTTATCTTTTAAATCAATTATGAAGGAGACTTTCTAGTGAATCATACGAAACTATCTTCGTTCACGATCATTGATGTGATTGAAAGACAAATTCATTTTGTTGAGGCGAATAATGTGTTTGAAGATTTATCTGTGGAAGATCTACATATAGGTCGGCTACGTAATTTTCAAACAGGTCAGCTACTGGCTTTACGTAATATGTTATCAGATGTTATGGAGATGAATGAGAATCAGTTCTTAGATAAATACCTAACAAAGATGGATGATTTGAATGAGCAATATAAAGTAGGGAATTTTCCGAGCCGAAGCCAGGCTGATCAATTGAACGGCTATACTACTGCAGTCATCAATATTTTATCTTGTATTGATCCCGAATTCTATTTTGCGTTAGAAGATTACTTTGAAGGTTTATTGTACTGACTTGAGGAGACTGATTGACGAAAACTTTTTTTAGGTTTCGGGATCATTTTTATAGACGCTCTGGAGGGAAGACATTTGGAGAATGAATTGTTGTCGAGGTTCACTTTAGCAAACATGATTGAGAGAGAAATCATGTTTATTCATAAGCAGACAATATTTGATAAAGCCTACTATCAATCGTATGACGAAGGTCGGTTATTAGCATTTGAACAAATGTTAGAAGATGTTAGAGCTATGTATGAAGATGAATTTGTTAACAAGTATCTAGCGTTGCTGAATTCAGTAACTGATCCATTCAAGACATATGAACAACAAGATCATAAACTCGTAGGCTACAATGATGCGATTTTAACAATCATTACATATATCAGACCAGAATATCCGTACAATTGACAGAGATAAGAATGAACTGCGGAGTGATTGATCAGTTATATAGAAGAAACTGGTTCAATTTTCATTCGTTCAGTCTGGGAAAATGTATGAATTTTGGCATGATATTCGGTTTTATTTCTTATGTCCCGGTATAACTCATTAAAAAATATCATGATTTTGAGGTGATCCATTGGAAGGGACTCAATATCCGTCCGCAACAATATGGGACTCTTCACACTGCCCCACGTCTCATTTTTATGTTTCGAAACAATTCCACTTACTTTGGGTAATAGACGGCGAATGTGATTTATCAATTGACGGGATTCGTTATCAACTTACATCCAAGTCAGGATGTATGATTGGACCGAATCAATTCTATTCGATACGCCTTTCAACATCGGTGAGCCGCGTATACGAAATCTCTTTTACCCCGCAAGGGACGTTATCAACACTATTAGAAGACATATATGTTCGACCGTATATAGAGAACCATTATCCACCCTACATGTATGATTCTAATCAGAAGCAAGATCGTACCGCACTTCAAGCGGCTGAGAAAGCGGTGAATCGACTATTATCAAACGATGACTTTTCATTGTTTGATTCACTTCTTCACTTAACGGTCATTTGGCGCCATCGTATCCAACGAATGAACGAGCCGATGTATCGTTCTAGTTCACTAAATCGTGTCACGAATCTTCTTCATTCGATTCATTCAGAAAAACTTTCGAGGTTGACATTAACTCAGTTAGCTGATCATAACAAGTTAAGCAAAAGTGAATGTTGTCGTTTATTCACTAGATATCTAGGTACTTCTCCTTCTCAATATATCCAGTCAGTTCGTATGCACAATGCTGCGAATACTTTACTTACGACTCAACTATCAATTGCTGAAACAGCTCAGTTATACGAATACTCATCAGTCAGTCACTTCGTCCAATCGTTCAAAGCACATCATTCCATTACTCCGCTCGCCTATCGTAAAAAACACCAAACGAAAAGAGCCGAATAATTTCGGCTCTTTTCGTTTATCTTGCCGTCCAACCACCATCCGCTTTCAGTACATCGCCATTTACAAAACTTGAATCGTCCGATGCTAAAAAGAGCGCAACGTTCGCGATTTGTTCGGGCTCACCCATCGGTGCTTCCCCCGCCCCTTGGATGGCACGCATCCCGAGTTCGCTCGGAGCGGTGATTGTTGCCCCGATGTTCGTATTGACCCCACCTGGTGCGATGGCATTAGCTCGAATTTTTCCGAGCGTTCCGTAAGTGGCTGCGATGTTTTTCGTCAGTCCAATCAACCCATGTTTCGAAGCGACATAGGCTGCGCCACCGCGCGTACCAAATAGTCCTCCAACGGACGCGTTATTGATGATGACGCCCCCCTGATCCTGCTTCTCCATCACTTGGATGGCGGCACGTGCTAATTTCATCGGGCCGGTCAAATTGACAGCAAGGACCCGCTCCCATACTTCATCCGTCACTTCTCCCACCGTTAGGAAGTTGTCCATGATGCCCGCATTATTCACGAGAATGTCGACGGATCCGAACGTGTCATTCGCCGCATCGACAAGTTTGTCGATATCCGTTTGGTTCGTCACGTTACCAGTGACACCGACGACATGCCCGCCTCCCGTCTTGATTTCTTCGACTACCGCCTGAATCGTCTCATCGTTCAAATCGAATGCGACGACCTGTGCGCCTTCTTTCGCGAACAGTTTAGCGATGGCTCGTCCCATACCTGAACCAGCACCAGTAACGATTACTGTTTTCCCTGCAAGTTTCACTTCACTCTCCTCCTTCTAATGTAAGAACCGTTCGAGCACTCGATGACAAACATTCGTCTATCAGTAAACTATACCCGTAACGACGGTTCATATTTGAGAAATGCGTGACGAATTCTCTTCAATTGATTGGAAAACATCTTTATACTTGAGTGAAGTACATGAAGTAGAGGAGAGATGACGTGCGACAGTTTCATGCAAGCACCTTCGGACAGGGTGAACCGGTTCTATTTCTTCCGGGTGGTGGTTTCACAGGGTTACAAGGACTTCAATTTGCCGAAGCACTTCAACATCAGTATGAAATACATCTTATGGATTTACCGGGTTTTGGTGAAAGTGAAGGAATTGATCGATATACGACTTCAGAAGTATTAGCTGATTGGATCGAGACCTACCGAACTTCAAGACAGCTTGACTCCATTCGGCTAATCGGTCATTCGATGGGAGGAGCGATCGCCCTCGCATACGCCGCCCATTATCCCCAACATGTCAATCGATTGATTCTGCTTGACCAGGGGCATAAACCGAATGTCATGCTACCTTATCGGGAATATGGCTTATTCGGATTCACTTTTCCCATGTTGCGACTTCTGTATCATCGTTCACCGAAACGTTTCTTGAATTGGATTGAACAGAAAACACAAGCTAGAGACGCATTTACTTCAGAAGACCGTTTTCAATCGTTCTGTCGACGCATCGGTGTCGAGCCGACACCGTTCGTTCGAACGGCTTTCGAGAAACCGGCACGACTGACAACCGGCGGATTACATTTACTATTTGGATATGATGGACTGGATTTCAACAATTTGTTACGTCGCCTGTCAGTGCCAACACAGTTGTATTATGCGGACTTTACTGGTTTGGATGTGAGGGAAGCCAAACGGACGCTTCACTATGTGAAACGAGCAGAACGACACGTACACCCATCTGTTCAATTGATTGCCGTTCCAGGCGGACATTTTGTCCAGTGGAATCGATACTTTTCAATGGACAGCGTTAAGACTTTTCTTCAGTAACGGCAAAACGTCAGAGAACCATTGAACTCTGACGTTTTGTATTTGTTAGTTTAAATAACCTTTTCGTTTCAACCAGTCCATGAGGTGGTGTTGAAGTTGAGGGTGGAGCGGCTCGCGAATTTCTGTGCGATATTGCTTCTTCACATCTAAAATAGTCATCTCATCAGCAAAATGCTTCAGCATATGGTCCATGTCCGCTATTTTTACTGTCTCCATATTCGGCGCATGCAGTGCATCGAGCTCTTCTAAATGACGCACGTTCGTTTGAACATCGCGATCTCCTGTCACTGCAAGTTTCGGTACATTCAACTGAACCAATCGCTCTCGAAGCGACTCATCTGTATACGCAAGGTGTTCCCGTAACCATTTGGCAGGGAATTTCATCAGTTGAATCCTCATTGTATCCTGGTCCGTTGCTGTGACACGTTTGAACAGTTTCTGTTGTTTCCCAATAACCGATTTTTCGTTCAAGCTAAAACGTAGTAGCATCCCTTTGATTCCTTTTGTGCGCTCTACTTCTTCGAGTAAAAAGTGAGCCTGCTCCTGCATGCTCGTCTTCAAAGCAACACCGGCACCAGACAACAGGATGAGACCAGAAACGGATTCACGTTCGGCTGCGAGTGTCGCGACGATACATCCTTCGCTATGGCCGAGCAATAAAATATCTTGTGAGACGTGATCATGAGATTTCAGATAACGAACGACCGCCGTCACGTCATCAACGAGCCCTGTCAAACCGACACTATTTCGATTGCCGCCACTCTTGCCAATCCCACGTTTGTCATATCGTAATGTGACGAAACCTTGAGTCGTCAGCCATTCTGCCATGTCTTTATAAAGGTTCATTTTAAATCCAAGTCCGTTCCCGTCACGGTTCAATCCCCCCGTACCGCCGATGAGAACAATCGCTGGATACGATTCTCGCTCTTGCTCGGGGATTGTGACCGTTGCGCTAATCACTTCTTCTCCTTGAATGAATACCTCTTCTTGTTTAAACATCATCCATCTCCTCCTTTTCTTCGACCGGCATGAAGGCATAGGAGAACTTTCGCAATGTCCGCTCTTTGGACGGTTCATGCCCGAGCACTCCCTCTAAGAGATCATAGAGACCTTTTAGGAATCGATCACTCTCGGCATCAGACAAATAAAGCGGGATGCTTCGGAACCCAACTTTGTCTTTCTGGAGGTCAATCGAGTCTCGCTTCAGATAGTTCCCAAAATCCATGAGCAGTGACATCGTGAACGTATAACAGACCATGTATAGTTGCTCCCGGTCTTCCTCTTCAACAATTTTATTGATACTGGTCAACGGATTGTTTTGAATCGCATACACTTTTTCATACACTCCGCGTACTTTATTTTCGCTCACGACAGATAAAATCTCGTCTTGAACCATCTTGTTGATATGGCGATAGAGGCTCGCTTGGGGCACATCCGGAAGTAACTTTGCCAATTCCGCGGTCGTCACTTGCTCGTTCATGAGCACGTGCTGAAAAATTTTCATGCGAACCGGGTTCAACAGACTTTTTAAAACGTCTTGATTCACCATCTTCACCTCAATATTATCAAATTTAATAATGTTATTACTAATGATAATATCATGCGAATGAATAGATGTCTATCTCCATGAAAAAAGCCGCCATGATTGGCGGCAGATTGGATTTTTTATCTCTCACAAGCAATTCCATCTTTATCGCGATCTTTTGATTTATTGGCGTCATATAATGCTTTACTTACGTATGGCGTATAACGTGTTTTGCCACCTTTATTTTTAGTCGTCTTTGACTTGGCTACACCACCTTTATATGTTTTGTTTAGCTCTGTACAGTTTTTAAATGTCTTGACCGATGCATCTACTGACTTTGTCGGTGTTGAAGACAATCCGACTATCAAAGCGAACGTAGAAAGTGCTAACATAAATTTTTTCATGAAATCTCTCCTCTCATATAATATATCGGGTGATTTTGTGTGATTTGAATCATTCCAAGAATGACATAAAAAATCCTTTTTATTTTCCATAGAAAACAAAAAGGATGTGATTCATTATTTCTTTTCAACGACGCTTCGGACAATCGCGAAGAATAAACGGTTCGGGAGATAACGCTTGAGCGCGATCAAAAGGCCAGCTTGTTTACCTGATGGATACCGGAGACGTTTCTTCCGTTCGGTCGCGGCTCGCCAAATCGTCTCGGCGACAACGTCTGGACCTTCAGCGTTCGCACCAGCGGCATTCGTGTTATGGAGTGCGACTTCTGTAAAGTCATCATATACATCGAGCGGTTGGTCACGGACGAGTTCTTGGGAACGTCCGTAAAAGTCTGTCTTAATCGGTCCCGGTTCAATCAATTTCATGTCGATATTGAATGGTGCCAACTCGAACTGAAGCGATTCGATGAACCCTTCGATCGCCCATTTTGAACTGTGATACAAGCTATAGATTGGAAATGTGATCTGACCACCGACCGAAGACACGGTCACAATACGTCCGCTCCGCTGTTTGCGGAAATACGGGAGTGCTGCCCGAATCACGTTCATGACCCCGAATACGTTCGTATCAAATTGCCGCTGAATCTGTTCGGGAGAAGCTTCCTCGAAAATTCCGACCGCTCCGTACCCAGCATTGTTCAATAACACATCCATCGTTCCGTGATCTGAGATGATTTGTTCAAATGCCTCTCGGATACTCGCCTCATTCGTCACATCTAGTTGATAGAGCGACACCCCTTTTAGGTTAGACAGTTCTTGATGTTCTTCAGGTCTTCGCATCGTCGCAGCGACATGCCAGCCACGATTACTGAACAGTTCGACCGTTGCCCGACCGATTCCGCTCGATGCGCCCGTGATAACGATGGTTTGTTTTTGGTTCATATTCATTCTCCTTAATAATGTTTATATGTTTAAACTCTTAAACGCATTGGTGAAAATGAAGCCTTTCTCTCTGTTTCCAAAAAGAAAGGGTCACAAGATACATTCATCTTCGATTGCACGTGTCAGTGCCTTCAGCAGTCCGACGGCTTCTTCGAGTGTCAGATAGTAAAAATTCTCTGTCCCGACTTTCTCTGATGCGACGATGCCCGCTTGTCGCAATAGTTTGAGATGATGTGAGATGGCCGGTCGAGACAACTCGATTTTTTCATCAATCTGATTGACGTTCAAGCGTTCATGTTTGGCGATCTCGACGATGATCCGTTGCCGATTGACGTCGGCTAATACTTGAAACAACGGGATCGCATCTTCAAATAAAGATAGCGATACTTCGGGTGTTACATCTGTTCGTTTCATAATCCTCACTCCGTTTAAAAGTTTAAACGTTTAATCCTGTATTCAGAATACAAGGTGATTCATCTTCTGTCAACGAAGTTGTTCGTAGACTTCCCGAAGAATACTTGAAATCATATGTCTGGAGTCATAATCCCGCTTGGAGATTTGGACGAGCGGCGACGGGTCAGGAAAGAGCTGAGCATTGATGTCGTCAATCGAATATCCCGCAGCGGTTTTGATGATCACGTCATCGGTCAATCGCTCGAGGTATTCGAGTTTCTTTTTCAGTTGCGCCCGGCCTTCGTCGAGACGCCCGGCATGCTGACAATATACTTCATCAAAATCGAGGGACAGGACACGCTTGAGCGAACGAATCTGTTCAGGGACCGACTCCTCTGGAATCATCACCTTCGGATACGGATGGACGAACAAATCACCCGAGAACAGTCGACCGTTCTCCTCATCATATAAGACGACATGATTCGGCTCATGACCGGGTGTATGAATCACATGATAAGTATGATGTTCTGACGTGATCTGATTTTCATGATAGGCGATCGGCTGAAACGGTTCCGGGTCTCCTGAGAAACGCGCACGGTAATCAGGGATTTCTAACCCTGTCTGACACATGTCCCTGGCGGACTCTCGTATGTAAATAGGGACACCATATGTCCGCTCAAGCCATGCCGCCGTTCCAATGTGGTCTTCATGTGGGTGGGTGATGCTGACGAGATCGATCGGGACCGACTCATAAAAGGGTTGGAGAGCGGGTAGCATCGTGCGTGTCCCCGTATCGATGATCATGCCGTCGATATAATAGACGTACATCGACATCTCGAATGGACCGTTCTTCACTTTCGCGCAAACGGCTGTCACTGGCCCATGTTGCTTCACTTGCATCAGCCTTCCCTCCTGGATCGTCATTTTCTACATTATAGCGAAAAAAAGCAAAGACCTGCAGACATTTCACAGTTCTTTGCTCATCTTATTTAGAAATTCTCTCCGTTCGTCGCGATGACCCGCTTATACCAATCGAACGAGTCTTTCTTCATTCGCTCCATCGATCCGTTCCCTCCATTGTCACGGTCGACGTAAATCATTCCGTACCTTTTCTTCATCTCTCCCGTCGTGAACGAGACGATGTCGATGATGCCCCAAGGTGTGTACCCGATCAAATCGACCCCGTCATAGAGGACGGCTTGCTTCAATTGTTCAATATGGGCTCTTAGATAATCGATTCTGGCCGCGTCATGAATCTTCCCGTCGATAATCTCATCGACGGCACCGAATCCATTCTCGACGATGAAGAGCGGGATTTGGTACCGGTCATAGAGTCGGTTGAGCACATAACGGAGACCGACCGGATCAATCGCCCATCCCCAGTCACTCGACTGGATATACGGATTCTCGACGCCGTTCGGCAGACCACCATTGACGATATCTCCGCTATTGTCCGCGACGACATCACTCTTCACGGTCGTCGACATATAATAGCTGAAACCGAGATAATCGACCTTCCCGTTCTGTAAAATCTCTTTGTCCCCTTCAAGGATGGGGATGTTGTACCCCTCGCGCTCGAACTCGTTCAAGGCGTAATTTGGATAGAACCCACGAACTTGTACGTCCGGGAAGAAATAGCGTTGCCGCATCATCTCTTCGGCAAGCATGACGTCGTCTGGGTTTGATGAATACGGATAGATTGGGACGTGAGAGACCATCGCTCCAATCTCGAAGTCCGGATTGATGGCTTTCCCCTTAGCGACAGCGAGTGCACTCGCAATCAGTTCGTGGTGTCCCGTCTGATACATGACTTCACGTGCGTTCTCCCCTTCCTTTAGGAGGACACCCGAATTGGTCCACAAGAAGAGCGGGTTGTTGACGTCCATCTTGTTGTTGATTTCGTTGAACGTCATCCAGTATTTGACCTTGTCTTTGTAACGATTGAAGCAGACCTCTGCGAAGCGGACGAAATGGTCGACGACCTCACGATTTCGGAAGCCTCCGTATTCACGGGCAAGATGGAGCGGCATCTCGAAATGCGAGAGCGTGATGATCGGCTCGATGTCGTACTTTAACAACTCGTCGAACAAGTCGTCATAAAATTGAAGGCCTGCTTCGTTCGGTTCTGCGTCATCTCCGTTCGGGAAGATGCGACTCCACCCAATCGAGGTACGCAAGCATTTCAATCCCATCTCAGCAAAAAGTGCCACATCTTCTTTGTAACGATGATAGAAATCAATCGCCTCATGGTTCGGATAAAACTCGTTCGGCTCGACCTTGTCTGTGATCCGACGCGCGACACCGTGTGCGCCTGCTGTTAAAACATCGACCACACTTGGTCCTTTTCCGTCAGCGTCCCAACCGCCCTCAAATTGATGTGCGGCGAGTGCGCCTCCCCATAGGAAATCTTTAGGTAACGTCTTCATCCTCTGTTCCTCCTTTTGATACATCATACACGTCAAGTATAATTGTACCGGTACAATTAAACAAGGTCGAGACACTTGAACATTTTTTCGTTTTCTCATGATATAATGAAATCAGTGACGAAAAAGTGAGGAATGACCATGCTAAAATACCAACAAATTGCGAACGAAATCGAACAATATATTAACGAACAACAGTTAAAACAAGGTGATAAGCTACCTGTCCTTGAGCAGATGATGAGTCAATACGCAGTAAGTAAGAGTACGATTACGAAAGCATTAGAGCTGCTCGAACGAAAAGGGGTCATCTTTCAACTGCGGGGAAGCGGCATCTTTGTCAGACGACATAATCGACCCGGCTATATGAGCCTCTTCTCCACCCAAGGATTCAAGAGCAGTCTCGGAGACCGTGTCTTGACGTCTGATGTGATCGATGTGTCTGTCTTGAAACCAGATGCGTTGGTGGCCGAGAACCTCGGGATTGGCGTGTCTGACGAAGTGTATCGGGTCGAACGGGTGAGATATGTGGACGGGGAAGTGCTCTGTCATGAGGAATCCTATTATGTGAAAGCCATCGTTCCTTATTTGAACCGCGAGATTGTGGCGGACTCGATTTTCGATTACGTGCAATCGGCGCTCGGCGTCACGATTGGGTTTTCTGACATGTATCTACAGGTCGATCGATTGTCGGAAGTGGAAGCAGGCAACCTCGGATTGCAAGAGAATGACCCGACACTTCGCATCGAAACCATCTTTCATCTGACGAACGGGAAGCCTTTCGACTATTCACGAATCACCTACCACTACGCACATTCCCAGTTCGTCATTCAGGCGAACGGTCCCTATATGTGAAGAAACCCCTCATGCGCGCATGAGGGGTTGTTCGTTAGATGAGTTTTTTTCGATTCATGTCGAGTAACTCGTAATCTGTCTCATATAAGAGCTCGTCAAATGGTTCGGTTCCGTGTTCTTCGATAAATTGTTCTTCTGAAGGATGAATCGGTACAAACCAAACAACTAACACGCTTTGATCCTCGTGCTCATATGTGATGAACGACTCATCTGAGTAAAAAGGTGCAGTCACATAGACCGAAGAAAATGAATATTGTTCAAGCAATCCCTCAGGCAATTTATAGAGTTCCCCCAACTCGAACGCCCGGTGCGTTCCCAACGCATGATCGGTCAGCTGCCACATCAATTCAATAAACTCTTCTTTGGCATGCTGTTGTATGAAACGAAACAATAATTCCTGACGTACGGTTGAGCCGTCTTCGAATTGAAGTGCATGCCAATGTAGGCCTAATGTCGAGATACTTGTTAATTTTGAGGACTCTTCTTCAAGCTCGATGATTTGTACAGCATCTTCTAATAAGTCAGGGATATCAAATCCGCTGACGAAGGTGCCGCAATGCTTTTCTAGATGTTCTAAATAGTTCATTTTCCATTCCTGCTTTCTCATAACTGGTGTACTGTTTGATTCGGGAATTGAGTTTGATGGACTAAATCGATTGACACGATTTTGATGTACGCTTCTTCATATCTAAATGGATTACTCAAAAAATCTTGATATCCCCATTCACATGATCAATGAAATAGTACGTATCGTTAGCATCATGTGCAAGTATGAAATTCCCTAGTATATTTGGATGAAATTCAATAGTGAACGTCTCGAGCGTCTGCTCGTATGTCGGATGTGAGAGAGACTGCCACACATTCTTCGCCTTCGGAATCTGAAGCTGAGGCAATAACTCGTCTTCAATCAATCCCTTCCAGTCTGGGTTATGCAATATAAAGCGAAACACGTTTTCAAATGGAGCAAACGTCCCACCTAAACCAAACGCCAATTTGATGGGAAACGTGCCTCTAACCACATGTTCAAAAAATGTCTCCATTTGAACAATACCAGTTGTCGCGACACGTTTCACTTGGTTTCCTTGAAGCGTCAACCCGTCTTCGTAATAGCTTACGACCCAACCTCCTCCTATATAGAGGACAAGCACCTCATTCGAAGAGAAAGTTAATTCCGGTTCTAATGTCTCGACACTATCAATGACTTTAGTTGTCACATTCTCCTCTTTGGTATGTGCAAAAAAGAAGTGTCGCTTTTTCGATGGTTTTAGAATCTGTTTTCGTCTTATTTGTAGCGGGAATGCCATACTCTGCAAATGTCGCTGAATCAGGAGAAGAGCTTCACCTTCTTCCAAAGCGTGACGCGGTAGCACGACCGATTCAGACAAATCACCCTTTTCTTGAAAATCATCCAATTTCATAGTTACTCCGTCTCCTGAATATCCAATTCGTAAATGAAGGCAATGTCAAAACAATATTTTCTATGGGATACATTTTGATTACATCCAATTCTCTCTTGGTCAGCCGGATGATTTTAACAATATCCTCTGGTTTATTTGAATCAATTCGGCGTGCGGCTGTTTGTGACGACTGACATATGACGTGAATCGCGATGATGCAACAAACGCGTTCGATTCATGAATCTTCGCCAGTCGGACGAGAATGAGCCGTAATTGTTTTCTTCCTTCTCCCAGTGTAACACGGTCGACTTGGTTGTTTTTGTCGAGTCGGTTGATTAACAGTTCCACTTTACAATCTTCTTTGATCAAGTAAGAGACCCAATACGCCGTCTGTTGAATCAAGTCTTCGTATTGCGCATGGAGCCCGTTCCCGAGCGGACCGCTCAAATCAAGGGAAATCGTGAACGTGTCGAGATTTTGTCGTTCGAACACTTTTGCCTGTACATGACCGACTTTTGAAGTGGCGACCCAGTCAATCTGTTTAGCCGGTTCCTTCTCATATCGTTTTGCACTCTGAATCATCAACGGATCGTTCAACGGGGAGTGCTTGACGATACGGTCACCCATCCGAATCATGCGAGATTCGGTGATTGGTGACTTCGTGATGGTAGGTAACACAATCCATGAGGGCATATCCATCTCCTCATCCGTGAAAAAAAGAGTACCTAAATAAAACGGTAACGTGACACGCATCACACACGTATGAATCGAAGCAGGTCCACGGTTCACAGCCGAGACGCTCACATGATGTATTTCCTGTTCGATCCTTGTGTCGTATGCCTGTGACCCGTCCTCGAATACCATCCGTTCATTACCCTCTAGTCGAATCAATAGCGGAACGCCGAGGGCAATGATTCGCTCATACCCCTCAATACGGACGATACATGATGTCTCATCGTCAATGAACAAGAGATCTTCTTTCTGTCGGATGGAAAATGAGACTTCGTTTGAAAGTGTTCGAATGATTCGTTTCCGGATGAACATGACGATTAATAATCCTCCGCATACATATGCGATGGGCCATACATAAGGCATCCACATGGTGAGAAAACCGAGACTGACATAAGCCGGCCAAAGTTGGTCCTGAAGAATGGACGGTGTACTGATTTCGACCTGTCGCATCGTTACACCTTTTCGACTGGGACAGTTACGGACTCGAGTACGTCCACCAACACTTGTCGCTTCGTCGATTTGATATCCCCTTCAAGGGTGAGGGTCAATCGGTGCGAGAGGACATGTAGCGCAACGGCTTGAACATCTTCAGGTGTGACAAACTGACGATCGTTCAAGTACGCATAAGCTTGTGAGGCCTTGACGAGCGCGAGCGTCGCCCGTGGGCTCGCCCCGACTTCGACTAACGGGTGTTGTCTCGTCTCGTGGATGAGTGCGAGCAAATACGTGACGACATCTTCATGAATCCGGATATTCTCGACTTCTTCTTGTGCTTCTAAAAAAGCTTCATTCGTCATCAAGGCATGCACTGTCTGTCTTGTCTTTGAAATCGTCTGTAGAATCAAGTTCCGTTCTTCATCTGCCCCTGGATATCCGACTTGAAGGGACATGAGGAAGCGGTCGAGTTGGGCGTCCGGTAGCGTGAACGTTCCCGCCGACTCGATCGGGTTTTGCGTCGCGATGACGAAGAATGGTTTCGGTAGTTGATACGTGACGCCACCGATAGAAACTTGGCGTTCTTCCATCGCTTCAAGCAAGGCGGATTGCGTTCTCGGAACGGCGCGGTTCACTTCATCGATGAGTAAAATATTCGTGAAGATCGGTCCGGTGCGGTTCTCGAACGTTTGGGTCTGCATATTGAAGAAGTCTGAACCGATGATGTCAGAAGGTAGCAAATCGGCTGTGAATTGAATTCGGGCGAAGTCTGCCTCAAAGCTTTTGGCGATGCTTTTCGCAAGTAACGTCTTCCCCGTCCCAGGCACATCCTCTAGCAAAATATGTCCGTTCGCCAATAAGGCTGTGCAACATAATTTTGTGATTTCTGGTTTACCGAGGTAAATGCGGTCTAATTGATCCAATACGTGTCGGATGGTCATGAGTTCGACTCCTTTTGTGTGCGTAGTAGGTATTCGTCAAGTTGTTGGGTGAACGCTCGCTCACGTTGTGGTGAGATGTCGCCTTCGTCATAACGTATCTCTAAATAGGTAAGTAGGGATGCATCGAGCTCGATTCGTTTCGCCCAAGTCGACAACGTCTCATACGGGCGACGACGTTTATATGGAGGTAACGCTGCTTCGAATTGAATCAACTGCTTTCGGATAGCCGATGCTGGTAATGGATGAACTGTTCGGTTTATCTGCATCGACGCGTTGTCAGAAGTCACTAGCGAGTGATCCTCGATATCTAACTCTCCCTCCTCGCTTTGTTTCTTCGAGGGGCGTCGTCTTTTCCAGAGCCACCATCCGAGCAAGATAAGCAGTCCGGTAATCATGTATGGGAGGTAGGAGACGTTGTTCGACTCTTCTGATGAGGGGTTTCCGTAAGATGGGGATTGGTCCTTGATCCGCTCTTTCGGTGTACCACCTGAATCCTCTTCTGAGTCAATCATTGCTCCGTCTGGACCGTTCCCTTCTGGTTCTTCATATGGCGCATCCCCACACCAAAAGTCGACATCCGTCACTTCGAAAATCCCTAAAAATTTTCGTTTGTCATGACAGTCGGTGACCCAACTCGTAATCTCGCTCCCTGAGATATCTAATGATTGGTAGTAACGGTATCCCAGTTGACCGGAATAGGAGATGAGGGCGACAATTAGTAAGGAGAATAGAACCCCTGATACAAAGAGTGTTTTTGCTTGCTTCATGGGTGTATCCGTTTATGTATAGTCGGCTTGATCGCGTTCATCTGATATACGGCTCCCCTCATAGATTTAATACCTTTTCTTGGAAATGGATTTAAAAGGATTATAGCACAAGGATTAGCGGAATATTCAGTTATTTTCAGACAAGAGAAAAAGCCCGTTCATTGAACGAGCAGTTGATCTATAGACTCATAAATTTTTTCATCGCTTGAGAATAGACTCGACTTGCTTCATATGGTGTCGGTCATGCTCGACGAACTCCCCGATGATCACATCTAGTGAATATGGGACACCTTGATGCGGATCATGGGAGACACCATTCGCTGTCGTTTTATAGGTCAGCGCTTCTTCACTTAAGGACTCGAGCATAGTGATGAGCGCTCGTCGACTTTGTAGTGATTCCTTCAACACGACGTCACCCGATAACTTCTCCGCCCTTTTCGTCGCCCGTGCGTTGAACGAGTCAAAGTCAGGGAAGATCATCCCTTCCCCGTTCTTCACCGATGGGATGATGACATTTAACAGATGATTGTCCCAATGGGCGATATGTAGAACGATTTGCTTTATGGACCACTTCTCCGAGTCGCTCTGTTTGTTCCAATCAGATTCACTCAGCTTTTCTAACGTCTTGAGCCATTCTGTGTACGATGCGAATTCTTGAATAACTTGCATCCAATCCCCTCCACGTTCGCTTTAAATTACTGCGATTATAGCACGAACGAGTCTTTTCAAATCAAAAAACGGCACCGTTCTTCCTGAACGATGCCGTGCGTATCTCTATCAAAATTAAGCGAGAGTACTCCCACTCTCCTTTCGGGTATACTACCTTCAAGGAGGTGAACATCATGCTGAAACACAAGGCTTACAAATTCAGAATCTACCCGACAAAAGAGCAGGAGATCCTGATTGCGAAGACGATCGGTTGTTCGCGTTTCGTCTTCAACCACTTCTTGGCGAAATGGGATGAAACCTATCAAGCGACTGGTAAAGGACTCTCCTACGGATCTTGTTCGAAAGAGATCCCTTTGCTGAAGCAGGAGTTCGACTGGTTAAAAGAGGTCGACAGCCATTCCCTTCAGACTAGCGTCAAGCATCTCGCCGACGCCTATGAACGCTTCTTTAAGAAACAGAACGAGCGCCCTCGCTTCAAGTCGAAGCGGAACCCTGTTCAATCATACAAGACGAATATCGAGAAGAATAATCAGATCCCCGAAATCTCGATCATCGGAAACAAACTCAAGCTCCCGAAGCTGAAGTGGGTTCGTTTCGCCAACTCGAAGCAGGTCAAGGGGCGTATCTTGAACGCCACGATCCGACGTACAGCTTCGGGCAAATACTTCGTGTCCCTGCTCGCAGAGCAGGAGATCGACGAACTGCCGAAGACCGGCTCATCCGTCGGCGTCGACGTCGGGCTGAAGAATTTCGCTATCCTGTCAAACGGAACCGTATACCAAAACGACCGTTATTTCCGTACGCTCGAGAAGAAGCTGGCGCGCGAGCAACGGAAGTTGTCCCGTCGTCAGCTCATCGCCTTGAACAGGAAGGTGAAACTGTCCGAGGCGAAGAACTATCAGAAGCAGAAGCGGAAGGTCGCCCGTATCCACGAGAAGATCGCCAACAAGCGGACAGACTTCCTGCACAAGGTATCGACCGAGATCGTCAAAAATCACGACGTCATCGGTATCGAGACCTTGCAGGTGAAGAAAATGCAGAAGAACCGCAAATTGAGCAAGTCCATCTCCGAGGTGAGTTGGTCGGAGTTCTTCCGCATGCTTGAATACAAGGCCGACTGGTACGGGAAGACCGTCGTGAAGGTCGGGAAGACCTTCGCCTCGAGCCAGCTCTGTTCGGGTTGCGGCCATCGACACAAAGACGTGAAGCATCTAAGCCTGCGTGAATGGACATGCCCGAATTGCGGGGTCCATCACGACCGCGATGTGAACGCAGGACTGAATCTCAAACAAGAAGCAGAACGTATCTTGGCTGCTACAACCGTCGGGACGACGGGGTTAGCCTGATCAGGTTTTGACCGATAGGTCGGATAACTCAGGAATCCTCCACCTCTAAGCGAAGCGTAGGTGGAGGTAGTTCAAAACCAGACTGGTAATGAGAAGAAAACTAAGAACAATACGGTCAAGACACCGACGACCGGACTGAGTGACCGGTAGCCCTTCTTGAACAAGACAATCATAGTGTACGCGATGAACCCGAGTCCGATCCCATCGACGATGGAATACGTGAACGGAATCATGATGATGACGAGAATCGCCGGGAAGGCATGCTCCCAGTTATCGAGAGGCAAATGCTTCACGTTTTGGAACATCATCATGCCGATGATAATCAACACCGGTGCAATCGCCGTCACCGGGATGATTGCAAAGAGCGGTAGCAATAAGAGCGATACTACGTACAATCCAGATGTGACGAATGAAGCGATCCCGCCTCGTGCACCGACCGATATCCCGGCAGCCACTTCGACCGTCGAGACGGTCGGGCTTGAACCGAACATGGCCCCGGCCATCGTCGAGAGACCTTGTGCGACGAGACCTTTCGGCGCATCTTCTTCTTTGCCGATTGCACGTGTCTGATTCTGAATCAAGCTGATGTTTTCAATCAACAAGACGAGCGTCAGCACACCGACCGCGACGAAGAAGAGTGGAGAGGCAGATTCCGCGAACGAGATGTTTCCAAATACCGTGCCGAACGATTCGAAGAACGGTGTCAACGCGAAGCTTCCCGTCCAATCGAGTGTTCCCATCACGGCACTGAGTCCGACACCGAAACCGATCGTCCAAAGGAAGCTGCTCGGTCCCATCTTCAAGAACAGTAAGATGGCGACGAAGAGTGACAGGAATGCGACTTGGACGTCACGCTCTCCGAGGTCACCGATGTGAAGCAATGCCCCACCCCCGCCTGAGACGATCCCTGCCGCCTCGAGCCCGATCAAGATGAGGAAGAGGCCGAGACCGACCGTCAATCCGTCATGAATGATCGGTGGGAACGCGTTCGCCAATTTCCTCGCCACCTTGGTGACCGTTAATAGTACGACGAGTACACCTGAGACGAACGAGACAGCGAGCGCACTTTGCCAGCTCAACCCCATCTGTAGGACGAGCGTGTACGTGAAGAGCGCATTAATCCCCATTCCCGGTAACAAGAGAAGCGGGAGATTGAAGAATCCCGCAATCAATGTCCCGATGATGCTTGTCAAAATCGCTCCGACGAGCGCCCCCTCGAACGGGAGTCCGGCTTGTGTCAAGATTGCCGCATGCACGGCCGGGATGTATGCTGTCGCCAGAAAGTTCAGCACGCCCCCGTATGTTTCTGTTTTCCATTCTGTTTGTTTTGCCATAGGAATCAATCCTTTATTGGCACCCTCACCCACCCGTGTATACACACGAGATTGATTATATCCTGTCAGACATCTAACAAGCAAGAGCGATTCGACTCAATTCCATCTTTGGACCCATTCTTGAGACTGATTCCATCAAAAGATTCATTTTATAAAACAAGAACATTTGTTCCTATTTTTAACGCCTTTTTACGAACAAATCTGTTATAATGAAGAGGCAGGTTAACGCAGCAATAGTGGGGTCAGCCGCCAAGTCCACAATGGAGGAAGGCGGTGGTGCGGATGGAACAACTTTGGACCTGGGTTGGGGATTATGTCATGATTCCAATCCTCGCTCCGATCATCGTTCACTTGGTGATTCACCGAACATCCGATCGTGCAACGTCTGAACGCACAAAAAAATGACCCCCTCGGCGCAATGAGATGGGTCACTTTCTGATTCACTAACCATTGTGGCGGCTGGGACCACTCTTAAAGTGGTAGCCTGTAAGCCAGAGGTCGGTGTGTCCAGCACCGGTCTCTTTCTACTTGCATCATACCATACTTTATCCGCGTTTTCAGTAAGAGAAACGTTATTTGACACGAAAATCACAAATAATCTTACCGCTCAGGATCAATCAGCCTGAGCGGTTTTCGTTCATCTCACTGTATCGTGAGAACCAGACGAGCATCGCGTCCGCATCTTCTTTTGGAATGTCATCAATCGTCTCAACTGAAAGGAACCCTCCCCGTGTCGAGAATTGCACCGTACATAACCCGAAACGACGCTGCAAGAGCGATTGCTTCACTTGAATCTGCTCGATTCGCGGTTTGTCCGTCAAGAATGAGCGGACGTTGAACGCTCCCGTCCGTAACTGGATGAATTGATTCATGCGGACATATTTTGTCGTGACAAAACTGAGCACGCGCCCTCCGATGATGATGGCCCATAAGAGCAGTAGCCACCAGGCATAATCTCGGAAGAAATATAGTACGAGTCCTGAGATGATGAAGCCGAACCAGCTGATTCGGAGTAGTTTGATTCCTAAGGCACGTCTCGGTAATCGGTGTAATTCGTCCGACCATGTGAAGTGCGTGAAGTGTTCTCGGAGCACCCGCATCGCTCGGTCACGACGAACGAACGGAAGAATTGTTGACGATTCGTCCTTCAATTCATCCATTGTCCCTGCTGCGACGAGCTCGACCCCGACGATATGGAACCAACGACGAATGAACGTCTCTTTGATGCGAATTGCTTGAATCTTCTCATATGGGATTTCTTTCGCACTCCGGTTCAACAATCCCTTCTCGACACGAATGCGTTCCCCTCTCCGCTCCAGTCGGAAGTTCCCATACTTCAAGAAGTTGATGACCATGCCGATCACGACCGATAGTAGCAACACCCCGAGGACAAGCAGACCGATGGCGATGATGGACGCATGGACGACATAATCTTCGACTTGATTAAACGCCCCATCCAAATTGATGAAGTCATCAATCGAGGAAATGATCGTGGAAGCTACTGGGAAGATGGCGAATACAGAGAGCGAAGTGATGGATGCTAACACGATTTCGCGCGTAGATAAGACGTACAACAGGCGACTTGGTACCGGTGTTGCCTGTGCAGGTGTCTCATCCGACTCTTCTGAGCCATCCACCGCAACTCCATTTTGTTTCCGGTGACGAACTTGTTCGAGGATTTCTTCCAGTCGTTTGGCTTCTGTCGGGAAGACACCCGCCAATTTGAAGGAAGCATCGTCACTGTTCGCGTTCGTATCGAACGTCAATTCGACGACACCAAGCAATCGATAAAGGAACGGGCTGTTAGAATGGACGCTTTGAATCTTATAAAGCGGAAGCGACTTTTCTTTTTTCAACCAATTCCCTTCGATGACATATACAGTCTTTTCATCGAGGGCATATCGGAAGTTTAACCATCCGAAGAACTTCTGAACAATATCGAGTAATAGGAAGAGTAGAATACCTACTCGTAGAATAATTCCATACGTCGAATCCCAGTCGTTATTGAGTACAAAGAGCAACACGATTGGAATGGCGAATGACTTAATGACCTCTAAGATGCGTAGTGCCAACACACGATTTGGAAGTCGATGCCACGTTAACGCAGAATCGGTCATACGACATCCTCCTCTTCAATGCGTGCATAGATGGCAATCTGTTCACGGAGTGTCTTGGCGAACGACTCTTCAATCGCATAGATTTCATGAGATCCGGCCGCTGTCCCGATGGTGATGGTCTGTAACCCGTATTTACGGAGAATCGGTCCTTGCTCCGCATGAACATATTGGACTTTTGTCATCGGGATGAGCACATCGTGTGTCGTGATGATCCCATGGTGAATTCGAATCTCGAGCGGCTGAACGTCATACGTGAATCGTTCTTGTTTCCACTTTTGGAACCAGATGAGATCAATCAGGCTATAGACGACATCGATGACGAGTAGCACGATCAAACCAATCTGTATCCAAGTTGGCCAGTCGAACCAGTAAGCGGCCGCTACAAGAGCTCCCGTAATGAGAAGTCCAATGATATAAAAAATTGCACTAGATAACCGGAAGACAGCGCGTGCCTCGATTGGAAGTGTGCCGCTGATTCGCTGTGGTGTGACACCTTCTTCAGGTGTCGGTGTTGTTTCTGACATGGTAAATCCCCCTAACGTTCATATGTATCTGTCTTTATTGTATACGCATTTCTTCTCGAAAAGTTTCAGGATTCGGTCGGGAATGTACTTAAGCGTGCATATAACTCATCAAATATAGACTGATCCTCTATTTCGAAAGCTTGTTTTAATCGATGGATGGCTGCTAACCCTGCCACTTTCAAATCATCCGTCAGCTTTCCCGTCATTTTTAGGGAAGCAAACGCACCCGCGACGATGACTTGATCACATGTATAGGCATATTCATACGTTGACCAATCTTCTGGACCGGAAACATCTCGATTAATCCAACTTTCAATTAAGGCGTAAGCGTATGAAAGATAACAAAGGTCTCTATCCTTTCGGAGCACTTCTTCGTACATAGCCAATGCATCGGCTCCAGCATCATTCCCGAACGGAGCATATTCTTCCGTACAATCCACATAGAATTCATCGTTGAAACATTCCTGATATTTCGGATGAGAGGTCAGAAAACTCGGTCCAACTTCCGGGTCATCCACATACATATGGTTGTTCCAATCAAAAGGGCATTCAACATATCCTTTTCTCAATTTTTGACGAATGAGTTTTTCTACTTCTTTCATACATTCCGAATCGGATTCAAAAGATTTTACTTGTACCTTTCCGATTGTCCCAATTTTTCCGTAGTTTACAGCAAATTCATCACCTATAACGATGATGTTCCAATACTTTGTGATGTGTTGAAAAGACTTCTTCATCCTCAATGCCCTCTCTTCTATACGAAAAATAACTCTCTTAAAAAACGAGCCGAATATCGGCCCGTTTCTCAGTCTTCAAAAAACCACTTCTTACGTGGTTCCACTTTTAGGTTGTCCCCATGTTTCTTCATTTCCGTTACAAGGTAGCGTTCGAGTTCATTCATTGCCTTGACCCAGTCGGTCATCGTTGCCACGAGCGGCACAACAATGAGGATGAGTTCTTCCTCTTCTTCTCGCATCCTCTCAATCATTAACTTCGCAAAGTCAAAGTTTTCATGGATAAGATCCTCTTCCCGATCGATGAGGTGCTCGTTCTCGAGCTCGTAGGCTGAAAACAGACGCTCATGTCGACGCAACAAGTGACGAATGTGGCGATACAGCTCTTCGCTCAATTGGGGCGGGAGTTGTTCAATCGTATGGAAATCATGATCGAGCTTCTCGATGACATGTAGCGCGGCGCGGTTCGTCTCAATCATCTTGGATTTCAATACAGCTCGACGAAAAATCGGTGTTTTTTTCTCAAGCCAACGATTCGCTTTGATTTCCTCTTCAAAATAGGCGTAGGTCTGTTTTGAATCGTTATGCAACTTCTTTGTCTCCGGTAACGATTCAAAAGATGAACGTCCTCCTTCGGTTTCAGCAAACAGGCGTGCGATTCGAACGACCATTTGAAATACGTCGGTCACTTGCTCTTCAAGTTTCCGTTCATATCGGGGTGGGAACAAGAGCGCATTCACAATCAACGCGACCGTGATCCCCATCATGATGAGTAGATAACGTTCGCCTGCAAACACCCAAATAGGCATATCCGACTGACTTGCCCCTTCCATGATTAAAATCGTCGTCAAGATGACAGTTCTCGTCGTCGACTCTAAATTCAAAAAGAGAAGAATGGAGATGGCAATAATGATGACGAATCCGATGGCAATCGGTGTCGGATTCGGGGTGAGTAATAAGGATCCGACAGAAAGCAATGCTCCAATCAAGTTCCCTTTCATCTCTTCAATTAATCGTAGTCCGGTCTGATAAACAGACGGAAGCAGCGCGAGCGATGCGGCCAATGCCGGGACGACAATTTGTTGGAATTGAAACGCCTCGGCAATCAATAAGACAATGGCAACGGATAGTCCAGTCTTAATCGTACGTGCCCCAAATTTCATATAATGGCGCCTTCCTCTCTTACACTTGTCATATGTAATGTATTTTTGCCTTCTTCCTCAATTCTAAAACGTATCACATTCTTTTCAAGTGGAAATGAACCATTTCAGGCGGTTTTGTGAACGCTTCCGTGTTATGATGACGTTGGATATTTCTTTCATATTGATGGGGAGGGGTTTACTTGTCAACAATTGCTTTATTCGGCGGAAGTGGCCGTACTGGGGAACGGGTGCTTGAACGTCTACTTGAAAAGGGGCATCGTGTCAGACTGTTAACGAGACAGCCAATGGGTTCCAAAGAAGGAATCGATGTAATTCTAGGAAACGCGACCGATCGTGACGCAGTCTTTGAAACGGTTCAATCTGCAGACATCGTCATCTCGGCATTAGGGACGGACAAACAAAACGTGTTATCAACCTTCACACCACTCGTGATCGAAGCGATGAAACAATTTAACGTAACACGCATCATCACAGTCGGGACCGCCGGCATCTTGAAGGCAAATGACAGCGACAACTATCGCTTTGAAACGAAAGAATCGAAGCGTTCGATGACAACCGCAGCCGAAGATCATGCGCGTGCTTATGAGTTATTACGAGATTCCGGATTGGCGTTCACAGTCATCTGTCCGACTCAACTGATTAATGAGCCATCGAACGGAGACATCATCGTCTCAAAAGAAGTATTAGGCACGAAACAATCAGGTCCGATCTCGAGAGACGATGTCGCCGAGTTGGTGCTAGATTGTTTCACGAATGATGACTATGTTGGACACCGTGTCGGCATCACGACGGAATCATAATTAGGGGATGGGAAACATGCACGAACAACGAGAACAATTAGCACGACTCGCTTTAACGTTTGAACAAGAAGAAATGACGGATGCTGCCCGACTCGCCCGCACCGCCCTTCAAAAGGTAACGAATGAAGAAGTATGGATTGCCGTCTGTGGTCACTTCTCAGCTGGGAAGTCGACATTGCTCAACGACTGGCTAGAAGAAGGATTTCTTCCGACAAGTCCGATTCCGACGAGTGCGAATATCGTCACATTACGAGGTGGCGAATCAGCGGCATCCGTCGCAATCAATGATACGGACTGGATTTCATTAGACCCTTCTTCTCTATCAAACATTAGTGACTATTGTAAAGTCGAGGAAATCAAGGAAGTCGAGTACACCATCGAACGATTCCCGTTTGACGAACATGTCGTGTTGATGGATACACCAGGAATTGACTCGACGGATGAACGTCATCGCCAAGCGACGGAACGCTCGCTCTTCTTGGCAGATCACCTGTTCTTCATGATGGACTACAACCATGTCCAGTCGGAACAAAACATCGGGCTGATGAAACAATTTAGTCGAGAAGGACGTCCCTACTCCATCATCATTAACCAAATTGATAAGCATGACGAGGATGAGCTTTCCTTTGTGGACTTCAAAGCCTCATTGACGAAAGCGTTCCGACATCATGACATCGTCCCGAATGACACGTTCTACATTTCACTTCGTGATTTACAGTATCCTCATAACGAAGTCGAACGCTTGCGGTCGTATGTCCGTCAAGTCATCACGGAATCGAAACAACAACAGGTCGAGCATGCGGATGCATTGATTCATACGCTAGTTCGCCGCAACGAAACGTCAATTCAATCGATGTTAGATCAGTTACCAACTTATGAAAAGAGTCCGAAGGAAATGCAGTCACGTCTACATCGCCTTGAGAAGAAACGGGCATGGTGGACATCATTCCGTCGCGAATTCTTCAAACATCAGGCACCGATTGTCGAAAGTGCACCGATCATGACCTATGAGTTCCGTGAGTTATTACGCTCTTATCTCGAGAGTTGTGCACCGTCCTTCAAAGTCGGTCTCTTATTCTCAAAAGAAAAGACGAAGCAGGAACGAGCGCGTCGTGAAGAAGTGGCGGTTAAAGAGTTCAACCGTCTGATTGACATGAACTTACGTCCACATCTCGTGAAGTACGCGGAGGACATCATCCGAGATTTGAAACTTCCGGAGACTCTCCTACCGAAAGGCGATGTCCTCCCGATTGCACCGAGCTCACTCATCACCGAACAAGTGAAATCCGGCGCATCACTCAGTGGTGATACGGTGCTTCAGTTCAGTCGTGACATCGAGACGGCCCTTGCGTCATGGGTGACGAAAGTTTCAGAATCGTGGGTCCATTCGACGGATACGTATATGAAAGCGGAAGTCGACATGCGCTTGGAACAATTTTCGACTGAAGAAGACGAATTATATGAGGCACTTGATAATGAAGCATTACGTTTACGCCTCATAAATCGTCTACATGCAATCGGTAAATATGAAACGTTACAACTTGATTCGAATCAATTAGATCAGTTGGCCGTTCGAAACTATGTCGACGCGACGTACCTTCCTGAAAAACAGTCGAATGTTGTTGAATCAGAGGTTGCATCGACGTCGATGTTAGAAGATGATCATGACTTGTATGATTTTAATTTTTCTTATGAAAATGCGGTATGTGAAATATTAGAGAATCATCCATTGTTCCGCTCCCGTGTCTCGACATTACGTAAGAAAATCGAGCGCGCGAAGCATGAGCAATATACGTTCGCCATCTTCGGTGCGTTTTCGGCTGGAAAATCTTCAACCCTCAATGCCCTTCTCGGGGAGACGGTTTTACCGACCTCACCGAACCCATTGACGGCATCGATCACGAAAATCGTACCGCCAGATGGTCGGACGAATCGAACAGCGATGATCACCTTCAAATCACGAAATGAACTTGAGGACGAGCTACAAAGTTACGGGACTTCCCTCACCTCGCTCGATGTCGACCATCCGTTCGTCAACGCCGTAAAAGCGGCACCGCTCGATTATCTTGGACAAACGGAAGTCGTCGACTATGACACGTTCTGCGCGTTCGTCGCAGAAGAAGAGAAAAGCTGTATCGTGAAAGAAATCGAACTGTATCTCGACTCCCCTTGGGCGCGACGTGGTATCGTCTTCGTCGATACGCCAGGTGCCGATTCACAGTTCAACCGTCATAGCGAGGTGCAGTTCGGCTACATGCGTGACGCGGATGCGGTCTTGTTCGTCACGTACTATAATCATGCGTTCACGGAAGCGGACCGTGAGCTCGTCATTCAGCTCGGACGTGTTCAAGGGACGGGAGACCACGAGATGTTCTTCCTCGTGAACGCCTCTGATCTTGCGACAGATGACGAGGAGCGGGATGCAGTCACAAGCTATGTTTCACAACAGTTGACCGCGCTCGGTGTCCGTAGACCAAGCGTCCTCCCCATCTCGAGCCGAAACGCCATGCAAGGGCATGACGCGGGATTCGATCGATTCGTCTCGACACTTGAACGCTATGTCGACAAAGACCTTCGTCTCGCCAACGCGATGCGTATCCAGGAAGAAACGACTGCACTACTCGCTGCATTTGATCGTGTTCTGAACGAAGCGAAAGAAGACGCGTCGGCGAAAGAACATCGTCGAAAGCAATTGAATGCCTTACTCGAGAACCCGCCGGCACTCGGTGTATCAGCACTCATCGATTTATTTGACCGTGAAGCGAAAGAACTCCTCGCCCACCTCGAGACGCGATCGCTCCTGCGACTCTCGGACTTCGTCAAAGAAACGTTCCATCCGGTCGAGGTCGACGGGTCAAGGAAGAGCTTGGAGCGTGCCCTCGCACGTACACTCGATAAATATGCCTATGACATCCAACAAGAGCTCCAAGTGTTCCAATATCGGTTGGAGCGATACGTTAAACGTGAGTTTATTTCATTGGTCGAACGGTTGACAGAACGTCAAGCGTCTCTCCTTCCGACGCTTGAATTCGACCGAGAACTCGACGTGGCATGGCTACGAGAGGCTGTCGAACCGATTCATCTCGAGACACCACCCTATCAGTCGGTGTTGAAGCGCTATAAGAATGCGAGTCAATTTTTCGAGGGAGACGGACGAACGCAATTGAAAGATGAGTTGACCTCACTGCTTCGCGATATGATTCGTTCACGTCTTGAAACGATTCATACGAAGCAAGTTGAGCGGGCCAACGAAGAAATCAAGAAATCCGAATCCGAGATTGAACGAGATTGGTCGATTCAAGTCACGGAACTCGCCGATGCAGAGCTCAGCATGTTGACGGATAGTCAATCCTTTGATGACATGCGTGATCGACTCGAGTCGATCAGAAAGGAAACCGTATGAGTACGCTACTACTGATCGGACTCATCCCCGCCGTCGTCATGACGATTGTATTGGGGTTGTTTCTGAGATATCTCTATTTGAACAAAGAATAACGGAAACGGTCCTCGATGCGCACATGACATCGAGGACCGTTTTAAGTTTGTATTTATTTGTCTGCTGGATAGACCACGCCAAGCTGTGTTCGAACGTTCGTCATCACATCAGCAAGACGAATCATGTCAGTTGCTGAATGCGCAACTGTCTCTGAATTCCTAGCTTCGATTGCTCGGACAAATGCTTCGATCTCGTATGACATCGGAGCATTCTGCGCCTCTGATATGATTTCTGACGTGCCATCCCGTAACTCTAGATGGACTTCATCGCACGTCGCGATATCGTCGATGACGATACGCCCTTTTTCTCCGATGATCTCAGAAGGAGTCGATGTCGCATGAATCTTTGAGTGCATGACAATCACATCAAGGTCGTCATAGGAGAGAATGACCGTTCCGCTCCCGTCCACTCCAGATTCTAACGTAACCCCGCTCGCCTGGATCTCATTCGGCTGACCAAACAGTTTTAAGGCAGGTCCGAGGAGATAGACACCGAGGTCCATCAACGAGCCGTTCGAAAAATCAGGATTGAACGTGTTTGGATTTTCCCCTTGTTTATAGAGGTCGTATCGTGAAGAATACTGTGATTTATTGAAGACGGCACGACGCACCGGCGCGATTTGCTCGATCGCCTGTTGAATCCGTTCGAGGTTCGGCATGAACAGGTTTCGTAGTGCCTCAAGTAAGACGACTTGGTTCTCCTTCGCGACATCAATCATGCGGGTGACTTCCTCGACGTTCGAGGCGAGCGGTTTTTCACAGAGGACGTGTTTCCCATGCTGCATGAATAAGATGCTCTGTTCGGCGTGAAGTGAGTTCGGGCTCGCAATATAGATGGCATCGATGACATCACTCTGAGCCATCTCTTCAAGTGACGTGAACGTATGTAAAATGGAGTGATTTTCTGCGTATTCTTTAGCTCGCGATTCCGTGCGCGAGTAAAGTGCCGTCACTTCTACATAATCCAACTGATTGATCGTCTCGATAAACCAGTCTGTGATGAAGTTTGTACCAATGATGCAAAAACGGATCATGTGAATTCCTCATTTCTCTTCTATCAGTTTTTTGGTGAGTATGATTTCATCCAATAGAGGAATCTTATCATAACCGACTTGTGGGATTGTCGATTTCTGTTCTCTTGCTCGCGTCACCGCATCATGAATGATGCGTTCTAGACGATAGCCACGACGTTGATAAAAGCCGAGCGCTCTCAAATTATCATTGGTTGTGATGACGGCCGATTGGACTGCTCCGTGATGTATAGCGATTTGTTCGACAGCAAGGAGTAAACGAGATCCAATCCCACTATTCTCTTTCAGACTATCAAGAGATATGATTTCTACTTCTTCATCCCGAATAACATACGTAACAAGACCGTGAATTTGATTCGATTTCATGTAGACAAATCCTTCGAGTTTTGCACAATCATAGGTTCCTGAAGAGACGACCATTTGAGATGAACCCCATTGTTCAACAAAAAAATTGCGAATGTCTTCTTGCATACTAGAAAGGATTGGTAAAATCATTTAGCTCACCTCTGTCTATATATCATTAAATATTAATTGCGGTATTTGAAATATAAAGTAAGCCGAATTATTTTCTGATCAATTGGTTTCATTCTGAAGAACTTCGGTACGCTCTCTCTCTTTAAACGGCCAACGATATACCTTTTCCTTTTTCTCGACATAGGCTACATCGTCTTTAATCGTTAACGACGAACAATCAAGGAGATGACGTGGCATCGGATAGGAGTCAATCCGTCCGTTCACATGGACATGAACGAGACGACCATCGATTGAAGAGATGACCCAAACCCCCTTCTTTGACGCATAAATCACGTCGCAGTCATGAAGAACTGGGGCCTTTCTGACTTCTCGATTATAACGAAAACGTACGGTTCCCTCCTTTGACAAGCAGACGAGTGCTTCGGTCGAAATCCCTTCTCCAAAGATGCCCTCGTCCCCGTAACCGACCCAGATTCCTGTTGCATTTATCACAACCGCTGCAATCGCGTTTCCTGCATGAAAGGAATGTTTGATATGCCCACGTGCATCTAGCACCCATGCATTGATTGGTTCCCCTTTTAACGTAAATGCCCAGATGAACAAGTGGTTCTCGTCGATGATTCGAATACCTGAAACGTGTTTGTGATGATTGAGCGATATGACGAACTCGTTCCATTCGATGTAGAAATGATGATCTGATTGTACCAAATTAGCGGCTCCCATTAGCTCTTGAATATCAAAATCAACTAATTCTCTTCGTTGATTCATACATACTCATTCCCTTCCGTCTTCTAATCGCATGAACTGTAACGCCTCTTGAAACCGTCGTGTATCTTCATCACTCACCACTGCATCCACATATCTTGATTTCCAATAAGGCGAGAGATCCACCTCTTCCACACCGATTCGTTTGAACCAATCCAACACCGTCTCATTCGATTGGTGTTTAGAGGCAATCGGCAAGTCCAGATTGAACTGGATGAGCGCATTCCGAATCGCGTTATCGGTCCATTTGATCTCAGTCGGGTCTACAAATACATTTGTTTTCATTGTTCTATTTTTCCGTTTCACACCGTCACTCGAGAAATCAATGGTCGAAACGACACGTTTTCTTTTCTGCATCATAATAATCGACAAAATCAAGAGAACAATCAACCCTGCAATAAGGAACCATAACCAATATGAACTCCCCGACTCGGTTACCTTCCCACCCGTTCCAAACGTATAGTCTAAAAAGTCATTTTTTAAAAATTGAAGATCATCATCTTTCCAAATACGAGACTTCCCATCAAATGCGTCGCCGCTTACACCGTCCTCTCCAGAAAAACGTAGTATGATCCCACCCTCTGTCGGGTCATGAAACCAATCCCAAAACAGACGAGCCAGATGGATAAATCCAGTTACCAACATCAAACTGCCGAGCATGATCATCAATAATCGGGTTGTAAATCGCATCGTAACCTCCATCACTCATTTTGTTCTATCGTATCACGACATACGATTAATTGTCAGAAAAATCCAAATAAAAGGACCGAGAGAATTCTCGGTCCAATCGATCAGAGAATCGCTTCGGCTAGCAATCGGTCGAACTTACGCACGTCCACTTTCTTATTCAAATTGATTTTGATCGTTCCGGCACGAGTGAACAGTTGAACCTCGGAGTTGAAATCAAACATTCTTCCCGCATTCTCCGTCGAATACATATTGATCGAGTCGTACGGAAGCGAGTACACCTCAATTTTTTTTCCCGTCAGTCCTTGTGCGTCACGGACGATCAGTCGTTTGTTCGTGAAGACGGCGACGTCACGGACAGTCTTATAGGCAGCGACTGCCCGCTCCCCGTCGATGAAAGACTCCGTGATATCACTCGGCACCTCACACTCCGAATAAAACGTCCAAGACAAATCCCCAATCGGGTTTCCCATATTCATCCCTCCTGAAATAAATGAGCATACTACTCCCTATATTCCACAATTATCGTTTGATTAGACCTTGAATGGGAACATATTGTATAGCATGTTGATTTCAGAGGAGGATGTCGTCATGATCGCGCAACAGGTCATCACATTGTTACTGATTGGCTATTTCATATATTTGATTGATTCCAAGCGAAACTATTTCCCTGTCCCTGTTATCCTGGTCTTGATTGGGATCGGACTATCTTATATTGCTTTCTTTGATTCCGTATTCATTACGAAAGATATGATTTTTGAGGTGTTCCTACCGGCTTTACTGTTTACGTCGGCCTATCAATTTAAGTATAACGACTTAAAAGATAATTTTGGAATCATCGCGATATTGAGCACGGTCGGTCTTGTCTTGACCGCCATCTTGATGGGGTATGGTACGTTTTGGATCAGTGAGTGGTTTACCCCGCTCAGCCTGACCGCCTCTTTTTTATTGGCGTCCATCTTGATTCCGACCGACCCAGTTTCCGTGACGGCGATTTTAAAGCGGAGTAAAGGTGAGAAGCGGATTGCGGATGTTGTCGAAGGTGAATCGATGGTGAACGATGGAACGAGTGTTGTCATCTTCACCATCTTTCTCAGTATGTTCGCAACGGGAGAGCGTTTCTCCACCTTCAATTTTTTGACCGAATTTTTGATTGTGTCTGCCGGAGGAATCGGCATCGGTTTTATCTTTGGATTTCTACTTAAGAAATTGATGATTGTCAGTTTTAAAAAACATGAACTCGTCATGTTGACAATCGTCACCGCATATGGGGCTTTCTATCTTGCCGATGCGCTAGAAGTATCGGGTGTCCTTGCGACCGTGACGGCAGGCATGATGCTATCTCATGAACTTGGAACTAAAGAGGATTGTGAAACTGTCCAACGTCATCTTGACGGTTTTTGGGACATCGTCATCCCAATCTTACTTGCCCTTTTATTCTTGTTAATCGGAATCGAGGCGACTAGCTATTTGTCTGTGTCGCTCTGGACATTCGCTGTACTTTTATTCCTCCTTTCCATCCTAACCCGTTTCATCGTCGTCGGCGGTCTTGTTTATACCGTTCCGATCTGGCGAAAAGAGTTTCAGAGTGATTTGACGGCGACTTCCTTACTCACATGGTCCGGCATCAAGGGTACGATGTCGATTGCGCTTGTCCTCTGGCTAGAGGCAGAGAAGATTAACGGGTCGAGCGAAATGATATCTCTCGCATTCGCCGTCATTTTACTCTCTCTGATTTTACAAAGCATCGGTGTCTACCCACTGACGACCTACTTAACGAATAAACATGACGAGTGACGGAACCCTTCCACAGAGAAGGGTTTTTTTGATTATGAAATTGACATCGCCCACTTTTAGTGTAAAATTACACTTGTAATATACTAGGAGGTGATTTGTTGGAAAATACTACAACGCCATCCGCCGCCATCTCTACGGGAATTGTGACGGTCGTGCTTGCACTCATCGCTTCGTTTCTCACTCCATCTTTCTTGAAAGTCGGAATCATCTGGGATATCGTTGCGTTCTTAGTCATCGGGATTGCGACATTCAGTTTTACATACCATTTTTATCAATCGAAACGGTTGACCTACTGGCAATACATTTGCTGTTATATCATCGTCTGCCTGCTCTTATTTATTGTATTTCTCGGAATCTCGTGGATCTTGATTTTCATTAGCTCAGCGACGCTCTGAGTCGGACAAACAGGAAGGAAAAACCATATGCAAAAATCCGAATTTATTGGACAGGTTTCTCGAAAAATGAAATTGATTCGTATCGAATCTCAGTATTCACAGGAAGAGATGGCGAACTTACTCGGTATTTCAAAAAAAACGCTCATCCAAATCGAGAAGGAGCGGAATGAAGCAAGTTGGTCGACGATTGTGACGCTATGCGCCTTGTTTAACGAAAGTGAGATTCTCATACATTTGATCGGTGACGACCCCGTCGAATTCGTCAAACTGATTGCGACCGAGAACACTTATGAGCCGAAAGAAAAAACACTCGGCGGACGCGTCTTTTGGCATGCAATCGAATCAGGTCCACATTTCACCCTTCAGCAAAATATCATCAGCGGACATTATCGGATCATCGATCTCGACCATGTGAGGTGGTACAGCACGTTTGATGCAGAGGATGCCGAACAGGTACGATTGAAGTTAGAACATCAGCGAGAGGTGTAAGATGACGAAGAAACGTAAAGATTTAGTGATCACTCTGTGTCTAATCGTAATGACAATCGCCTATTTTGGCTGATTCCGAATCTCATGATTGGTTACATTTGGGTTATCGGCACAATCATTTTGCTTGTCCTCTCTTCGCTTTATTTGACACGCTTGATTCAATCATACGTTCCACTTTCTTTGATGAAATTCGTCCTGATTAGCGTGATTTCTTTCCTTGTACTTGGCTACCTGTTAATCGTCCAATTTTATTTTGTGGCTCTTTACCAGATGAATCATCTATAACGAATTGGAGGTTCTCCCATGCGATTTTATGTCGGTTCAAGCTTCTCAAATATCGAAGAAGTACGGTTCATGTGTAATGAGCTGATTGCGCTCGGTCACACCCATACATATGACTGGACTCAGAACGAACGCGCCACATCGATTGATGCATTACGCTCGATTGGCGAAGAAGAGGTTTCTGGAATTCAATCAGCGGACTTTGTCGTCATCTTGTTGCCTGGAGGTAAAGGCGCACATGTCGAGCTCGGGATTGCACTCGGAATGAACAAATCGGTCTTTTTATACGATTTGGGTGACCAGATGATGAATATGAAGGAGACGAGCACGTTTTATCATGTGGATGCGATACAACGATGTGAGGGACCGCTCAACGCCCTCCCCCACCAAATTCAAGATCGATTGAAGCTTTCTAATCACGTTTGAGCTGATGCCCTTTATTCTTACGGAATCGAGCCGGGGTGCAGCCTACCCATTCCGTGAAATGCTTGTTCAGCTGAGCCGGACTGTTGAATCCGACTTCTTGGCTGATTGCGAGTAGTGTAAGATCCGAATAGCGAAGGAGCGACTTCGCATGAATCAGGCGTTGTCTCGTGATGTATTGATACGGCGTCTGACCGATTCGCTCTCGAAAGTTCCGTATGAACTGATACTTACTTTGATGGACGATTCGACTTAATTCCTCAATTCTAAGCTCTGTATGATAAGAATCATGAATGACACGCAAAACCGGTACAAATAAGTCTTCATCATCTAAAGAAGTGTGGATGAGGTGACTCTGAATGAACGTCATGACATCATCTGTAAGATCAATCTCTAAAAATCCTCGACTTGACCACTCCCCTAACAGTCTTCTTATCGACATGACCGCTATGGAAGGAAACATTGGATTGACCCTGTTTTCAAACCCGTTCAATCGACTCGCAATAAACCGAAAACTCACATAAGTCGTTTCAGTTGAATCAGCGAATAGTCGATAGGACTGATTCGGTTGAACCACAATCGATTCGCTGTCTTGGAGACGATATTCGAATGCATTCACCTCAATCCCAATTTTCCCTTCCAACACGAGGACCCAGACGATGTCTTCTTTGCTCGCTTCTCTCTCTGTCGTCCAATCTCCACTAGAGGAGACGTAACGTATGACGACGTCAGGCAGTGTAAGTAATTGTTCCATATACCCCTCCAGATTATTGCGCAAAAATCGAGCAATATAGTGCACGATGATTCACTTCAAATCACGCATACTGTTCATAACAGTCAAGTGGCCACTTCGCTGACCTTATGAAAAGATGGTGATTCACATGTTTCAATCGCTTCATCCTAATTTAAAAATACGACTTGCCTTGAACTTCTTTCAAAAGCTGACTCAAACCGCGATATTTCCCTTTATGACGATTTATTTTGTTCGCCAGTTCGGTGCAACGGAGACCGGACCGCTCATCGTCTTGACGATGATTGCCTCATTCATCGCAAGTCTCTACGGAGGCCATTTATCCGATCGATACGGAAGAAAGCGCGTTCTCTTCATTGGAGAAATACTACGTTTTGCATGTTATATCGGAATGGCAATCGCAGGTTCACATGTAATCGACAGTGCCATTTTATTATTTATCTTCTTCTTTTTTAGTAATCTTCTTGGTAGTGCCATCACACCTGCAAACGAGGCCATTTTGATTGATGATAGTCGACCAGACCAACGGAAATATTTGTACACACTCAGTTATTGGCTAATGAACGGGTCCATCGTCATCGGTAGCCTAATCGGCGGCTTTTTCTTCGAACAGCATCTCTTCTACTTGTTAGTATCGGCAGCTATTCTTTCATTCGGATGTGTCTTCCTGATTTCCAATAAACTCGAAGACAACTATAAACCTTTTCCGCGTAAAGAGCAGAAGACCGCTGGTGTATGGACAGGATACCAGACGGTCATGAGGAACCAACTCTTTTTGAAATACCTTGTCGCAGGGATTTTGACGTTGTCATTAGAGTTGCAACTGACGCATTACTTAGCGATTCACTTTGCTGAAACGTTACACGCTATCCCGTTCTTCCATTTCTCACTAGATGGGACGAAGATTCTCGGACTGCTTCGAGCGGAGAATACGATTCTCGTGTTACTGCTCGGTCTTGTGTTGATGCGTTGGACCAAATCACTCTCTGAACGTGCGCTACTTTACACGGGTGTCGCGCTGTTCAGTCTTGGATTCGCCATCTTACCGGTTTCACATGACCTTTCAATGTTAGTTCTCGCTACGGCTTGTTTCACGTTCGGAGAACTGCTGTATGTACCCATTCATCAAGCTATGCTTGCTCGACTCATCGAAGACCATCTCCGCAGTCAATACTTGGCCGCGAACGGTCTCCGCTACCGAGGTGCGCTTCTCATCGGCGCAATCAGTGTATCGTCTTATGATGTCGTGTCACCCGGTTGGATGACCGTGTCGTATATCGGCTTTGGCACATTCGCAATCTTCTTCTATCGTTCCATCTTGAAAGAACTGGATAAGTGTCAACCTTCAGAAATGAACCAAGCTTCCTAGATGACAATCATAGTTTAATACCTTGAAGAAGATATACATCTTTTTACCAAAATTGTTTCCAATATTTTCACAATATGCTATCCTTACAAAAATGATCTGACAAACGCGATGAAGAGAACAGTACATCAATGAATCTTTCGTAGAGAGCTCCGTCCGGTGAAAAGGAGTAAAGAACGTTGGTCGAAACAAGCCTCTGAGCAGCGCTATGGAACTCACCCCGAGGGATATGGCGACGGGCACTCCCGTTATAGAGTTGAGGTATAGTCCGATTCATTCGGCAGTACTGAATAAGGTTCGTGCGGTGACGTGCGGACGAACAGGGGTGGCACCACGATGAGAATCTCGTCCCCAAGAATTCGTTCTTGGGGGTGGGATTTTTTACGTTCCGAAAGTGATCAAAAATAGAAGGAGTGATTGACTTGAACTCGTTTCGAAAAACCTCTGCGCTACTGCTCGTCAGTGTCGGAATCTCAAACCTCGGTGCCTGGATATACTTCATTGCGCTCAACTTGATTATCTTAGAGATGACTAGATCCCCTTTCGCCGTCTCGATTCTCTATGTATTAGTCCCGCTCGCCTCGCTCGTCTCGAATCTTTGGTCAGGTAGCCTGATTGACCGGATCGATACGAGACGATTGATGATGTTACTGGATGGTCTGCGTGCGTTCCTCATATTCAGCTTAGGCTGGATTGATTCACTGTGGCTCATCTACGGGATCGTCTTTCTTCTCAATGTGATGAGCTCGTTATTCGAATCATCGAGTCTGGTCTACATGACGCGACTCGTACCTGCCTCGAACCGACAAAAGTTCAATGCGATGAAGAACTTTGTACAGTCATCCGGGTTTATTCTAGGTCCGACGATTGCAGGACTGCTCTTTCTAGTCGGGAGTCCGTCATTTGCGATTTTCGTGAATGCGTTCGCACTCATCGTCTCGGTCGGTATGTTGTCGCGCCTTCCGTCTCACCTTCGAACAGAAGCGTCGATTGAACCATTCTCTGTAAGATTAATTATCGAGGATTGGAAAATGGTCGTACGATTTGCATCAAATGCCAAATATGTGACGCTCATTTATGGATTGTTCTGTGTCATGACCATCTTCATGTCTGGGCTCGATTCCTTGGAGGCGTCATTCGCGACCCAAGTCCTTCACTTGTCTGAGAGCCGATATGGGTTTCTCGTCAGTATCGCTGGGATTGGGATTATCTTTGGATCACTCATCAATTCAAGATGGAGTCACTGCTTGTCCTTATCGTTTTGTATTGGATTCGGGGCGATCATGACACCAATAGGCTATCTTCTTTTCGCAAGTTCATCGTCATTCATGATGGCCACGGTTGGATTTTTTGTCCTGACATTCGCGCTTGCCTTTGCAAATACCGGATTTTTATCATTCTATCAACATCATGTCCCGGTCGAAATCATGGGCCGGTTCTCTGGTGTCGTCAATGTGGCAGAGTCGCTACTCGTCATCCTACTCACATTCGGGATTGGACTCCTTGCCGAAATGATTGGGATTCGTCCGGTCTATCTCGCATTCTCGATTGCCTTCTTCTTCGTTGGTAGTTATACGATGTATGTAATGCGCGATTCTTCGAAACAAGAGTATTTCACTCACAATCAAATCGAAGAAGTGTCTTAAGTCATGAGCCGGTCGTTTTTATGCGACTAGCTTGTTCTAATCGGTGAATCGCTTCGATGATTTTAAATCATACACTCCACCGTTTAATCAGTTCAATATCTTCTGGAAATGCATGTACTAAATGCTCTATTTCATGAATTGACCACCATTTTACCTCATCGATGTCCGTGTCGATGTTTGCAGTCGCCACTCGCTCGTCACACGTTGCCAAAAAATAGTGCGTTTCGACTTGATAACTTGAGATGATGGCTCGTTTGATATGTAATCTTTGATTAATCGAAATGCGATAGCCCGTTTCTTCGAACACTTCACGCTGGCAACATTGTTCTGGCGTTTCTCCGACTTCTAGACCACCTGATGGCAAACTCCATTGTTGCACGTCACGATTCTTTACGAGGAGAACTTTCCTCTCTTCGTTGATGCATAAAGCAGCTGATCCAATCCACTGTTTCATAGTCTTATTACTCCTTTTTCATTTTTCTGCTTGCAGGTGACGTTACGTCACCCGATATGATGGGGCTACAACCACATAAGGAGGAAATACGATGTTGAATCAAATGCAAAAGAAAACAACTCCCATTTGGACATGGAATCAGTTCGCAATTACGATGGTTCTTCTATTCGGAGTGACGCCCCTACTTATCGAGCGACAATTACACAACTTTCTAGAACAGTCATGGGGAAACACCCTCTATTCAGGAACAAGTATCGGCCTGTTATTAGCCATAATATTTATGACTGTCCTCTATTTCGTCGCAATACGTCCTCAAACCCTATCGCTGGAAACGTTAGGACTTCGCCGTTTTCCATTGAAAGATTCGGGCATCATCTTTCTATGGACAATTGTGCTAATTGTACTCAGTATCATCATCGTCATAGTCCAATCATATTTCGGTATCGGTACGTCGAATACAAAAACAGAGAGTTTACAAAGTGACTTGTCGATTATCTCCATACTGATTGCGTTTGGATCGGCGGCTATCGTTTCACCGATCTATGAAGAAATCTTTTATCGTGGGTTCTTATACCGCTTCTTTCAAGAACGATTTGGGGTTGGGAGCGGGATGATCGTAAGTGCTGGAATATTCACTCTCGCTCATTTACCGACGACAAACACGTTACTCGTCAATTTTGTATCGGGACTAGTGTTCGCTTGGGTATATGAACGGACTAACTCTGTCTATTCCAGCATGCTCATCCATGGCACCTTTAATGGGCTAGCCGTTCTATTGACTGCATTGGCATGAGGGAATCAGTCTGCTATCTCTTGATATAGTGAATCAATATAGGCAAGAATCGATGCATCGATTGGATACAGTCCTAATTCATTCGATGCATTAGTTGATTTTCGAATCTCCCAAAATGATTCAATCAATTGTTGATTGTCTCCAAATGTCTCGTCTGTTAACCAAGTCAAATCTTTTTTAAGAATTTGGGCTTCTTTTGAGGAAGGGGCGACCCCACGTTCGATTAGAATTTCGGTTCTCCGAATCAAGTTGATCCACTTTTTCGTATCATGCTCACCATCTTCTAATTTAGGTAAACTTGATTGCAATGAATCAGACTCTTCTTCCGTAAAATAGTCCGTCCATTGTTTCCGGTCATTTGATTTAGCTTGAATAGTTTGCAGTTTCGTCAAATCGATTTTTTCATTTTCAAGCTTCATGGATTGAAGGAGCGTGACCGTATAGTTCTGCGCCCGCTTCAATTCCTCTATCTTTTCTTCTAACGAGGACAGATGAGCGGACAAGATGCTTGTAAGGGATTCTTCATCTAAGATTCTCCGAATCTCATCGAGCGGGACGGTCATCGATTTTAAAAGCATGATTTTTTGAAGTCGAAACATTTCGTCATCACTATAAAATCGTTTCTGTACATCGTTCGTATAAGAGGGGGTGACCAAATTGATTTGGTCATAGTATCGAAGCGTACGCACAGACACGTTCAGTTTTCTCGCGACATCTCCAGTTGAATAGTGTCTGGTCAATTTTTGCCCCTCCTAACTACATGTGACGTGTATGTATGAATATCTTTTGAACTGATGAATCCCTTCATCCTAATCTGAAAATGAATTTCGTGGTACATCCCCATCCATTCACTAATCATTTCTCGAGTGAACATCTACGTCATCCTTTCGTGTCCCAATCAATCGATAGTCGTCTTGATTCTGAATGGCATCGAGAACCCCTTCTACAATCTCGTCGTGTGTCAACCAACGGACAGATGCCATCTCATGAATTTCACCTAATTGAACTTGTCGATACGTTTGTTGTTCATTGCGACATAGACAATTCTTCTCATATTCCGGATTCGCCCGGCTACCTAAAATATGTATCACGTCTGAATTTTCCGAATGATCCAAAATGAGTTGCATCGCTCTTCCTGAGCCTCGATCCACCCAGGCGATGACTCGATCAAACGGACCTCTTTGTTTCACTGCGTACTGTAGTGCGTTTAAAAGTGCTTCCTCCTCGCGATAGTCAACGATCAGTGGATGACACGTCTCAGGATTTCGTTGTACGATGCTTGCCATTTTTTCTTTATCTCGTCCAATGACCGTGACATCCTGTTCAATCGCTAAATAAGATGTGAGCTCGGCCAACATCCCTGTCCCTCCGACAATCAATACATGTTTTCGATTCATGCCATCACCTCATTTTCCATTATACACCAATATTTCATTCTTCTTATCCTATAGAGATGTTCGGAAACATTCACGTCTTTTCAAAATTAAGCCTTTTTTAATGCACTGAATCTTTTATAATGAATCAAGTGTTCGAATCGGTTTAAACAATCACTATTTCGGAAAATGGATAATAGTGTTATGATTGCAATTTATTTCTTTAAGAGGAGGATACCTATGAGACACTGGACAACGAGTTCACTACAACTGATAACACTCATCGTTGTATCATTGGCATGTAGTATTCTATTTTCCTCTGTACTGATGATAAATCATCTCCCTGTTTGGTGGATGATCTGTATTCCGATTCTTTATCTTTCAACTTTGCTCATACATCGAGGTTCTGGTGTACTTATTCTATTAGGATTCGCAGCTTACTTTTTAATCAACATGCCTGTATATGCGACGGCTGCTACCGCGCAACTATACATGTTGTTACTATTAGCGATTTTGACGGGTTTGTCTTACTGGCTACAAGTCATCCTGTTCCATGCTCAGTTTGCACTAAAGGTTGCGGAAGCGAGAGTCAGTCAGTTGATTGCGGTAGACCCGGAGACCGGTTTTGATAACCGAGATCGTTTTTTGATGGATATAGAGGCTGAACGGGATCGGTTGATTCGCCACGGTGAGACGTTCGTGGTGTCATTCATCACATTGCCCATTCTCAATCATTTTGAAAAACGGTATGGTTCATCCGAATATGAGTGGTTTTTAGACTATTTTAGTGACGAACTTCACGAAGCGACTCGACGAACGGACAAGAAGTATCGGGTGGCGCATGACACATTCGCCATGATTTTCCCTCGAACCTCAATTGAAAATGCACAAATTGTACATGAGCGAATCAGACCACTATTACTAGAGTATTCGCGTCAAAACGGCGATTCGCTCACTGTTGAATGCTCAGACAAATCGTTTGAGGTGAACTTAGAGAACGCACCCATACGATTAGAAGAAATTTATCGGTATGTCGAATCAAAGACTAAAAAATGAGTTCAATCGTGAACTCATTTTTTGATGGAGTGAATATGAAATTCGAGTTTCTCATCCATTTCGACGATGTATTGTTGATCAAGTACCATCTGAATCGGACTCGGAATCGACAATTTTGGTGAAAAGAGCCAAACGCGCCCTCGAGGTACGATCAGCATATATGTACCGTGATTTGGAGGACCCATGAAGTTTAAATGACGGGGGTCGATTGAGTTCCCATCTCTCCGTCTAACTCCAATTGTCTCAAGCGCCTTTTCGACGAGAGACGGGTCTTCTACCGTCAAACTCATCTCGCCGATTCCAAGAAACTCATTTGACGAAAAGGACTCGATGTTACTTTCCGGATTAATCGAATGTCGAGCAATCAACTCGATGACGTTCTCGTCCGCGTCGTAAAAATAAAGCGATGATGCATCAATCCCTTCAAAATAGATTTCGTCCTCCCCGTCCTCGGTCAAAAGCGGGACACGTGACTTGATCCATTCCTTCGCTTCTTTGAACCGGTTAGCCGGAATATTGATCGCGAAATGGTACTGTCGCTCTTGCTCCGTTATAGCCTCTTGAAATATCAAGGTATCTTCTCCTAATTCGATTTGAAAGCGGGTCGAATTTTCGTCCACGACGGATAGTCCGAGCTTCTCCACATAAAAACGTTTCATTTCGTCTAGCCGGTTCGTATAGAGCCTGGCTTCTGTAATTCTCATAAAAACCCTCCTCGTATTCCTCATGTCCTTGCTTATCTATGTGACTTGATGGCTCGCTTGTATTTTTGGTATTCTGACCAATTCATATTCATTCCTAGTAAATCAGAGCAACAACCTTCTTTCCACGTAATCGGATTGAAACCAGTCTTTGACGCTACGTGACTCTTGCCTGAATCATCAAAACTCAGAGCCAATTGAGCCACACCCTTTCCCGTATAGGTTTTAGCCAATCTCGGATTATACCGGCTGTAATGCTCACCTAGAGAAAAATATGGCTGTACTGCCCACGGACATCGCTCAATTGCCATTTGAAGATATTCGCGCTCTTTATGTCGTAGCACCTTTGAAACGCTTAGACAAATCAATGCAGAAACTTCAGGTGTTGCTACTTCAATCAATCGATTCGCCACTTCAATGACTTCCTCGTCTATCTCAAAATCATTCCATCCCATATCATATAATGCCAAGGCAAAATAGAAGGGTTTATCTGGATGGTATGAAAAGGCGGTTCGGCAAAATGCATTCACTCGATCATAATCTTCAATCCGATCCAACCGTTCGTAACCAATAAGCAAATCCCAGCGATATGATTCGGTCGGATCGAGCAGCACATAGTCAATTAACAGCTGCTCGATGTCCGGAGTGTTGCCCATGAATTGTTCAAGTTCTTTGAATCGTTTGTCGTGAACAAGTAACTCGATTCGCTCCAACATCTTCTGCTGAATCGAAGTGAGCGCTTGATTTCCTGTATACAAATCGAAAATCAAAGATGACTTCAATTGACTCACCCTGCACTCCTCCTTTATCCGCTACGTTCAACGAGTCGGAATATATCATCGACCCGCGACCTCGTGATACCATTACGCTGCTCCATTGCAAGAGGATGATTCGTTGGTTCGAGTTCAATCAATGGACGTAGTCCGACTCCACGCATATGTACGTTTGTCTTTAGATTGATGGTATCTGGATAGATGGGAAGATCCGTCGATAACCAGCCGAACATCGGGCCGAGGTCTACACGAGCTGGTTCATCCCATAAATCGATGACTTTGAAAAAGTTATCCGGACTGAGTGATACCCAGACATTCCAGATGAAAGGATCGTCTTCTCCAATGATCGGGAGTTCGAGGCATCCGTTGATAAAGAAATGAGCTTCATCGAGGACGCAAATATCATCTGTCAAAACGACGCGCTTCTTCATCTCCCGTTTCGATAGGCCGTCTAATACTGATGGCATGATCGATTCAAAGCCGACTGTATGTTCTTTACTCGTGCCACATATCGAGCAGTTGCAATCACTCTTGTGTTTTCGTTTGAAAAGGTATCTCATAAGTACTCGCTTTCTGATTTGAGTTTAATTAATGGTATGTGAAATAAATCTATTCATTTTACACGTATTTCATTTTTTATAGGAAATCACGGTTTGTTAGACGAATGTAGTAACTCTTGAATCAGTCTCTAACACTCGCGTCCGCGTATCATTTTTAGATAGAAACACTTCTTCCCCATTTTTATCAAAGCAATATGCAATCGGAATCGAGATTCCACAATTTCGATACGATCCATCCGCATGACTCGTTCCGATAATCATCGCTTTTCGTTCCATCGCAATTTTTCTCGCTTCTTCCGTCCACTCCGTGAATTGTTCCTCACTAAACATGCCGACTCCAATTGGATTGAATATGATTGATAGATGCTCATGATTATTTAATCCCTCTACCCCCATAAAAATCTCCCTTCAAAGTAAGTATCCATATTCCTCCGCTCCATCTATGACACTTGATGGCATGAACAAGCGCTCACTTTCAGGTGTTTTCCGTCGCGTTAACAACGTCTCACCATTCTTATTTACAATGAGAACCCGATCTTTATTCGTATCATCTCGATACCCTAAAACAATCGATGTGTTGAATTTGATTGCTAAGTCACTCAGCTCATCTAATTCAGTATATGTACAATATCCCTCCGGATAGAGAATCAAATCCACCGTAGGGTTCGACTCAATCTCTTGCTTCAGTTGCTTAAGACTTCGTTCCATTTTTGGTTGCCCGATCAATATATTCATGACTACTCGCCCGCTCTCATGATTCGTCTAGTTGGTATGTAAGTGAGGTTCTCAACCACACCTCACGAAAAAATTTGATACTTCTCTTTATACTACCATCTATCATCTGATTGATTCTTCATTGATTTTCACCACTACATTCCCAACCTTTTTCCCTTGATCGACGTATCGGTGTGCCTCGACAATCTCATCTAGCGAATAAACCGAATCAATGACGGGTTGTAGCTCTCCTGCTTCAAACAGTTCGTTTAAGAACTTCAAATCCTCCTTTCGTTCGCTCGCCGGTCCTTGTCCCGCGACGGAACTGAACGCCCCGTTCTCTGCAACGTGCGTTTTGGCTAGTCGTTTATCAATTTTCCCCGAAGCGTCAAAGACGGCATCATACGTACCCAATTCACGGTCATACCCTTCTCTCGAATAGTCCACGACTACATCTGCCCCTAGCCGCTTCACGAGCTCGATGTTCCGTTCATGGCATACCGCAGTCACATGAACGCCGTAGTGCTTCGCAATCTGGACGGCAGTCGAACCGACAGCACCCGCTCCACCATAAATGAGAACGTTCGTCGCTCGCTCGATACGTGCCTTCCGTAAAAAATGTAATGCAGTCGTCCCACCAAATGGTAGCGCCGCTGCCTCGATAAAGCTGGCATGCGCGGGCATCTGAAACACACATTTCGATTCGTTCACGCATGCAAACTCGGCATAACCACCAAAACGCATCCCAGTAAGGGCATAGACGTTGTCTCCTACCTGAAAGTTTTTCACACTGTTGCCTGTTTCTACGACTGTACCTGCCAACACGACACCGAGAATCGGTTGACGTGGCGCCTTAAACCCAACAACTAATCGCATCGGTAGTTTTCCTAAAGCTGGAACGTCTAGTGCGCGGAGGCGTCGGTCTCCCGAGTGGACGGCCGATGCATGGACTTGAATCAGTAACTCATTACTTTTCGGCTTCGGTTGATGCACTTCTTGAATGACGAGTACTTCCGGTGGCCCATACGCGGTACAAATCGCAGCTTTCATATCGATTCACTCCATTCATGAATTGTCACCTCAATCTGTTATATACGTTCCCTCCAATAACAGGATTCAGTCCATCAGTCATGGAAAAACCGGATCATATCAAACGATATCATCCGGTTCATTCTTTACTGATACACTCGAATTGACGAGGGAAAACGGATTGTCTAATGAAGCGGCAGCCGCTTCCGATTGTGCAATGTTCATTTCGGTCACCATCGGTTCTTGACGACGTAGACGGAATGCCCGTTCAAGTCGACTCGTCAACAAGTTAAAGATAAAGATGAGTGCCGCCAGTCCAAGTGCCGGAACCAGGAACAAATGATTCGTCATCCACGTCATCGCAGTGAATTGTCTAAAGTAATACCCGAACATTGAAGACCACTCATAAATCGTCGGCATGACACCTTCTTGCAAGAGAACAGTCCCTCCAAAGAAGATTCCAAACAGTGAAAGATGAATGAGTAACATGAGCGTCTGGACAAACTGTTGCATGAAGACGATCACGAGGGTTGGGACAAGATGCGGGAAGAGATGTAATTTCACGCGATGCCAAATCCCGCCTCCAAGTGTTTGAGCCACAATCATGAATTCTTGTTGAAGCAATTGGCGAATCTCTGTGATCAGGTATAACGTGACGGCGGGTAGTCCGAGAACGACTAAAACGATTAGCTCGATTTTCACTCGATCCAATAGAGGAGGTACTAGTGTCGAATCCCAAAATGTCATCGTCGACGCGAGCATCATCAATGCCAGTAACGAAATCGGTAAAATCAAAAATCCATCGAGCAACGTTTTAAAGAAATGGTTTAACCGTGTCCCCCTGAATGCAAGCGGAATCCCCACCAATAAACCGATCGTCATCCGCCCAAGCGCGACAATCGCACAAATCCCGACAGTCCACTTAAAACCTTCCACGAACATCTGAAATAAATCATATCCAGCATAGTCCGTTCCGAGCCATTGATCTTTTGACGGCTCTAATGGCGGTATTCCGATAAGTCTCCCCTCATCTGAATAGAGCATAAGGGTTTGATCCACATTCCCATCACGAAACACGGTATTTCCAAAACTCATGATAAGGAGCCCAACTACAATGACAAAACAGACGATAAAAATCGGATCACGCATTAATATTCGGCGCATCAAACCCCACCTTTCCATGCATTTGGAATGATCCACTCAATGAATAGGTCCAATAGAAAAATCGGGAGATAGATGACGAATAAGATGACTAGCAAGATCTCCATCTGTGGATTGTAGACGGCGAAGCGAAATAGTCCCTGGACGTTGAACAAATATTCGACGATGAGAAGCGTCGATAAGATGGTGATGATGTTCGAACGGAAAAAGAGGTAAAATCGATAGATGATGTTCGGCAACAAATGCTTCCAAAACAGTCCACTCGGCCGAATCCCTTTCGCTTGTGCGAGCTCGAGATACGGGATGGCCTCTTGTTCATGGATATGGATGGTCAGCCATTTGATGAAGAAGAACAACGTCGTCAGTGTCAAGGTGACAATCGGGAGAAACCGAATGTACTCTGCGAACCCGCCTGCCACTTCGATTCGGTCGAACCCCGTCGACTTATGGATTGTAATCGCAAGAAATTGAGAAAAAATTAACCAGAACAAATCCGGTACCATCTCGAGTGTCTGACTCGTTTGGTGCAGGACGGTGCGAACCCTTCTACCGCTCCGGTAATAGAAATATGCATACAATAGACCAAGCGCAGTCGACACGGCGAGCGCCGTCGTAAAAATGATGACCGACTCTTTGACGAGCGGTCCAAGTTCCGGCAAAAGAGGTAAGTCTGTTTGAGCGGTGATATTGTAGTATGTAATCTCGTCAAGCTTTTGAAGTTGGTTCAGCTGTTGCTCGATACCGCTCCAATAACTCGTCAGACTAAAATCGGTCTGAACGACAAGCGTCGGTAACGCACTAATTGCAATCAAGACAAAGAATGCGATGACAAGATGTGCAGATTTTCTTGCAATATAGGCCATAATTCGATCTCCTTTGGATGACATATCTCAATGAAAAGTGTAAAAGGATGTCCGGTTGATTGTTTATTTTCTAAAGGGAATAATATCCAAAGACACTTTCCACTGATTCTAGCACATTTATTATGTGAATAGAAACAATTTTCAGAAATCATTATGGATAATGATGTATGCTATGATAGATTTGTAGAAAAATTTAGGAGGTTGAAGCATGTGGATTATTTTTGGACTCGCTGCGATTGGGGCGACGCTTATCAATTTGACTGTATTTATGATGGAGAAGGATTATAAACTGACAATGGCAATCGCCCTATCCTTGACAGCATTGACGTTATGCGCAGAATATAGCTTGCTCAACATGTGGGTCGAAGCTAAAGACTGGGGTGCCATAACGGATGTCGTACCCGGTATGTCGCGAGCACTGTGGTTCTTGACGATTGCGGCAATCTTTATGAATATCCTTCCGATCTTTTTAGAGAGAAAGCGAACACGTATGATGGAATCGAAAAAGTAAATCAGCATAAATGGAGCGTGACTATGGAAAATAAATTATTTGCGACTTTAGCTAATCCTTTTGGAATTTTCATTTTTGCAGTGATCTCGCTGTCACTTATATACCAGGCTGGTCTCCGTCTATTGTCGTTTCAGTACATCTTGTTTGTAACCAATTTGATTGGTGGTCTGGCTTTCATCTTTATGATGTTACTTTTAGGGCGTACATATAAAAAAATGGACAAGAAAACGTGTTCGAAGCTATGAATTTAGCTTTGAACACGTTTTTGTTTGACCATGTCATACAATCAATCATCTGAATGGGTTGAGTACAATAACTCACCTTCAAGTGAGCGCAACTCATATTCAATTCCTGAGTGCATCTGCTTCGTCATCGTCGCACGACATGAAAACACATGCCCTGGACCATATGCAATGTCCGGTATTTCCTTGAAACCATATGCACGCTCGCCGAACCTTAACGTCACGTTCGATGAGCCCTTCGATGATTGGTCATCCACGACATAACATTCTCCCGTCTCGACAACGTAATTCGTCGCCATACGGTCATACGTCTCCATCCCCGCCATTCCAAGTATAGCAACTGATGCGAAGACAGCGAGAAAGACTCGTCCCAATTTCACACGATTGCGTGTCTTCCGCCACTCTCTCCAGTAGATGACAAGAGATCCTAAACACAATAATCCAATGAACCAAGCGAGCACAATTTCCAACAACCCCATCACCTCATTTTATAATACGACTATTTACAAAAAAGGATTCGGTGCACCTCATAAAAAAACTCGACACATGTCGAGTTAAGTCGTTTCATATTCTAGTTTTCGCTTTTGCCAAGCGACAAGCAGGATGCTGATGATGACGAGTAAAAACCAGGACGACAGTTTACCCAAATCGACGATGGTCCAGCCGTTCATCTGGTCCGGGTACGCCCAGCCGTTATAAAAGGTGACAATATTTTCAGCCAGCCAGATGAAGCAGGCAATCAAGAAGAAAGACAGGACGACCGGCATCTCGAATCGGCGGTCATCGAGTTTGTACGAGACAACCGAGCGACCAAATGCCAAGAAAATGAGTGCAATCAGCAGCCACCGTAAATCTAGCCACACATGATGCCAAAAAAAGTTAAAGTAAATGGCAATCCCAAGTCCGAAGGCAATGATCGGATTCGGCATCTTCGTGAATCGTAGATCGAGGCGACGCCATGCCTGGACGACGTAACTCCCGACGCTCGCGTACATAAATCCCGCATAGAGCGGAACACCCCACACTTTCGTGAACGCCTCATCCGGATAGCTCCATGACCCCATCTGCACTTTGAACAGTTCAAGTCCGAGACCGATGACATGGAACCAGCTGATGACCCTCACTTCTTCCATCGTCTCAAGTCCCGTCTTCACGAGAATCACTTGGACGAACAGACACCAGATGAGTAAGACATCATATCGCGGGAGCGGTAACTCCACAAATTTCGTGACGGCGAGCGCACCAAAGATGGCGACCGGGAAGATACAACTAAGTGCCTGTTCGTATGCAAAGATAAAGAGATATCGTATACGTCCCATCCGTTGCCCTACCTTTCGATGTATTCATATAAAAATGAGGATTCTCCGTCATAAAAACGTGGGTCAAAGACGCCGAGCCGTTCTTCATTTGCCACGACGACGACGAACGGTGACCATTTGGTCAATGTGCGTGCCTCTTGATTCACTTCAAACAATGGCTCAAGATTCGTCTTTTCGGCACTCGTCAATTCGTATTGCAAGGTTGCTTTTTGATAAATGGAATCTTTAAAAAGCGATACGTTCTCGTCAGACTTCGTGATGACGGTGAACTGAGTCGGGATGAATGAAGCGGAGAGCGCCACTTCATCATGTTCGTCCGCGTAGGTCTGATACAAATAGGCTCCTTGCGCACTCTGAATCGCGACATACAGGACGAGAGCCGCCCATGCATACCGATACGTCTTATAGCGGACTTCTTGTTTACGGGCGACTAGCCAGGCGACCAAGAAAATTCCCCAATAGACAAAATCGACAATCGGGATCACACCGAATGTAACTCTCACGTCCGAGACCGGTTCAAAATAGCCTGTCCCCCATGCATTGAATAAATCGGATGTGTTGTGTATGAACACAGACAACAGTGCCCACCAAAAATAGCGGATATCCGTCACGCGAAAGAGAAGACGAACGAGTATGTAAATGAGTAGTGCAAAGAGCGGAACAAGAAAGATGGAGTGTGTGATGCCGCGATGCCACATCTGATACATTCCTTCCGTATCCCACAACCGTGAAATCACATCGCTGTCCGGGATTTGGCTCCCGATGAGTGTCGTGACGAACAAGGCTCGCTTTTCATGTTGTTGTAAATCACGTTTATCGGCTGCACCATATAGTGTCAATCCGAATATCGTATGTGTGATCGTATCCACGCTTTACCTCCATAATGAAAGAGACATCTCCCAATCTTGGACGATGTCTCTCCTTCTTAATTCTCTTCATCCATTTTCATCGCACGTCTTGCGACGATGATCACGAAAACGACAGCGACAATTGGAATGATCAATGGCATCCAATTTAACATCCGCCTGTCCCCCTTCATCTAGTGTCGCAAGCAGTATAGCACATCTACTCACTCGATAGAGGAATGAATGCTTGTGTTTTCATAAGTAGTTGCCATTTTTTCGATTGTGGCTTTCATGTGATCACGGAGCGTGAGCGGTTCGACCACTTCTACCTGTGCGCCTAAAGAGAGCAACCAGTAAATGAATCCGTCAGAAACGGCGGCATCGAAACGGATGAGGAATCGTTCTCCATGTTCCGATACAGAAACGTCCTCCCCTAATTTATCAAAGATGACCGGGAGTACCCGCTCGTCCACAGACAAGACGATTTGCTCATCCAAACCGTTATACATATTGAACGACTTTTGATAATAGTCATCAGGTAGGTGATGTTTCGGGCGAATGGTGCCGTCTTCCACAATCTCCGAATTGACGATGCGGTCGACTCGATAGTTCCGCACTTCTCCAATGGATTCATCGATACCAATCAAATAGTACTGCTCGTGATTCCAATGCAAGTCAATCGGATTGACGACATAACGTTCTCCGTCACGACGAAGCGGGAACGTTCGCTTCGTCACATCGAATCCGACGACATCTGTATATTGAAACGAGATGGCTTTTCGTTCATGAATGGCCCGTTGGATACGATCGATATGATAAGGAATGTGTCCGTGTTTTTTCTTCGGCGTCTTGATGATTGATTGTAGCGTCTTCGCTTCAGGGATGCTCGTCAGCATTTGAAGTTTCTCAACGATTTCTTCGGTCACATCTTGTGAAATGAACTTGGCTGCGACGATTGCATCGACCATCATCCGAAGTTCATGAATCTCAAATAAGCGAGCCGAATGCCAATATTTTTTGGCGAGACCATTCTTCTCCAACTCATCCTGCACTTCAAACCCCGAATTATTCAGTGCCTGGATATCGTCTTTCACCGATTTTTTTGCTAACTTAGAAGTATCTCCGATTGTTGATAAATGTTCAAGCAAATCCTCTAGCGTCTTTGGATTCGCTTCGTCCGTGTAACGTTCAAAGAAACGTCGTACTTCAAGTAACCGCTCTCGGTTATTCACGGTTCTATCCCCTTTCATTTCTCTATCTAAATTATGTATAAACAGACATTATCATTTTATTTCCACGAAATAAAGGTATTTTCCATTACAAACTGTTTAAGGAGGCGCCATCTCTAGTGAAACATTATGCACACGTCAACGGCTCAAAAATCGAATATATAGACCGTGGTCACGGTCCCGTCATCGTACTGATTCATGGGACCCAGTCCTCAAGTCTAGAACCATACCATGTGGACCAACTCGTTTTGTCCGGTTTCCGGGTCATTGTCCCATCTCGGCCTGGATATGGAGAAACTCCCTACTCGTTTTCAGCATCCCCTCAAGCGTTTGCGATACAACTCCATCACTTGATGCAGATGCTAAAGATTGAGCGGTATCATGTATATGGCATCTCTGCCGGAGGACCGACCGCCATCGAGCTCGCTTCACAGAATCAGCGTGTACTCAGCTTGACCCTCGCTGCCGCCGTGACGAGTGTCGTCGATTTCCCGTATCGGGACACGGTCAGTCGAAATATTGTCCAACCCGCATTTATTGCACTTCAATACATCATGAAGCAGTTCATCGCTCGTGCCATTCAAAAACATCCATTCGAAGCGACGGCCCGTATGATTCAATCGACGAGTGTGTTGGCACTCGAGACGATTCGAGAAGAGGTGTCACCATACGACATCTTCCTCCTAAAACGTGTCGCGAATCAGATGGCATTTGGACTTGGCGCACAGTTCGATTTAAAACAACGTGTCTCAAGTGAGGTCTTACTCGGTGTCACCTGCCCGACCTACATCGTCCATTCAAAAAATGACAAGGCCGTCCCGGTTCGTCATGCGCATTACGCGAAACGATTGATCCCGCATGCTCAGTTAACGATCCTGAACAGCCCAGGACATCTCATTTGGGTCGGACGACAAGCGAGAAAATCAGAGCGACAAATCGAACGGTTTATCCGATTCAACTCATAAGCATCTCAAAAAGAGGTGCTTTTTTACGTATTTAATCCTAAAATTTCAATCAGTCGATTCGTCGTATGTTCCGGTATCTTGTAGACCACGTCATCCCGTCCAAATTTCGTGATGACACTTGGACGGTTCGGTTGACCGAGCCAAAGCTGATAACGCTCTTGCTCCCCACCTTTAAATTGCAGCAAGAGATCAAAATCGGGTGCTACTTCAATCTCAATGTATTCGATTTCTTCCGAACTTCGTAGCATTTCCGCAAACACCCGCACCTGGCTCAATTCATGAAACTCTAACGCTGCTTCCGGATTGAATGTTCCGCGCTCTGATGACTCCGCCACCATCACGCGTTCAACTTCTTCATTCTCAATTTCCCCAATCGGATCCCCAAATGGTGCGGTAATCGTTCGAATTGCATCAACCCACTTCATCATTTTATCCATTCTCTCACCCCTCTCTTCTCTTCATCTATACGTAGATCCAATCGAAACGGTTTCAACATTTGGAAAAATTAAAAAGCCGAGCAAACGCTCAGCTTTTACACTCACTCATATTTCCAACCGACTAAACTTGCCTCGTCTCCGACGTAGCGGACCCGTTTCTCACCATCACTTGGGAAGACGCGAAGGGTTGCCACAGCGTCACCGTCATTGACGAAACATTCGACACTCGACGAGTCGACATACAGATGAAGGGACGTGACCTCAATCACTTTTGTCCGGGTCGTCCCAAACTCCGTCGCGAACGGTTCACCCGCGTTTGTCCGATCGATGGTCAATTCGCGTGTATCTTTCTCGTACCGAATCACGAGCGACTCATCTTCCGTCTTCAATAGTTCAAGTTTGAAGTCTTCGCCAGCCGTCGACAGTTCCAACTCATAACGTTCGGGTGAAACCACGTCAAGCCGTGTCCCTGATTCGTTGACAAACTGGTCTTTTCGGAGTTTCTTCATTTCAGGGATTGGTCGTTGTATCAACTTGCCATCTTCGAGTGATAGCTCACGTGGCAACGTCAACGCATGTGCCCAGCCGTACCGGTCTGTAGGATATTCAATCTCCGGTAGGCCCATCCACCCGACTAAGAAGCGACGACCATCATGCTCCGTCGTTTGCGGGGCGTAAAAGTCGAACCCGAAGTCGAGCTCTTCAAACGACTCGTGCGTGAAGACGAGCGTCTCTAAATCGAGCGTACCTGTGACGTATCCAGATTGATAGATGTTGTGATAGCGATGACCTTCAGGCTCAATCCCTTGCGGAGAAAAAATGAAGACATGCCTTCCATTCAGTTCAAACACGTCAGGACACTCCCACATGTAACCGAACTGCTCGAGCTCGGTCTTCACCTCACCTAAAAACGTCCAATCATTCAAGTTGGTCGAACGATATAAGACGACACATCCTGTCTCATCCGTTCGCTGTGCACCGACAATCGCATAATATGATCCATCTTCTTCCCATACTTTCGGATCGCGGAAATGTTCCGTGTAACCTGCCGGAATATCCGGGATGGCCACGTTGCGCCGCTCGATCATCCCGTCACGTAAGACACCGATAATTTGCGAGGCGTGACGCGTCCAATCGTCCGTACGATGATTCCCGGTATACATGACGTGAAGGGTGTCGTTTACGACGAACCCACTTCCAGAATAGGCACCGTGGGAATCCTCCTTCGTTTCAGGGACTAACGCCACCCCGCGGTCGGTCCAATGGACGAGATTGTTCGAACTGACATGATACCAATGTTTGAGACCGTGAACTGGCCCGAGCGGAAACCATTGATAGAATAGATGGTACTCTCCATCGTAATAGGTGAAGCCGTTCGGGTCATTGAGGAGGCCCGTCGGCGGCTGGATATGGTATCCAAACCGCCACGGCGATGCGCCCGTCTTTGCACGGAGCACCTCCATCTCGAGGGCGCTCACGTCACGGAGTGAACGATAACGTTCGGCCTTCGTCCAATTCATTGTGTCACTTCCTTTTTTGTTATGCGGCTTGTTTGACCGCTTCTTTTTTTGCTTGTCGTTTCGCGAGGATGAATGTCAATCCAAATGTTACGGCAAAGGCGATGGCCATGCCAATGATATACGAGATGATCGAACCCGGTGCGATTGAAATAATACCTGGTAATCCGGCAGCACCGAGCGCTACTGCCAATACGTCGTTTCCAACGATGAATGCAGAGGCGATGGCTGAACCGACGATGGCTGCGATGAACGGATAACGAAGTTTTAAGTTGACCCCGAACATGGCAGGCTCTGTGATTCCAAGTAGTGCAGAGATTCCTGATGCTGAGGCGATCCCTTTCATCTTCTTATCAGCAGTCAAGAAGAAGACCGCAAGAGTAGCTGCCCCTTGTGCGACGTTTGACATCGCAGCAATCGGGAAGATGAACGATCCACCAGTTTCCGCGATATCGGCGAGAAGCTGTGTCTCAATCGCGATGAAGCTATGGTGCATCCCCGTAATAACGATTGGGGCGTAGAGAAGACCCATGATCAAACCACCGACGAAACCGAGTGAATCATATGTCCATACTAACCCATCGATGATCAGGTTCCCTGCTTCACGAGTGATCGGTCCGACGAAAGCGAACGTGATAAACGCTGTGAAGAGGAGTGAGAGTAATGGCGTGAGCAAGATATCAAGTGATGCCGGCATAAACTTCCGAATGTTGATTTCAAGCTTCGATAAAATATACGTCGAGACGAGGACTGGTAAGACTTGTCCTTGGTATCCTAACTTCTCAATCTCGAGTCCGAAAATGTTCCAAACCGGAATCTCTTCAACACTTGCCTGAGCGTATGCATTGATCAAGTCCGGGTGAACCATGATCATCCCGAGCGCTGCACCGAGGTACGGGTTACCACCGAACCGCTTGGCTGCGGAGAACCCTATGAGTACTGGTAAGAAGACGAAGGCGGCGTTTGCGAACGTATTGATCATCGCTGCGAGATCCGCCATGCCTGGATACTGATCAATCAACGAACGTCCGTCAAAGAACAAATCCGGTGCCGTCAATAAGTTGTTGATCCCCATCAAGAGACCGCCGGCGACGATGGCCGGGATGATTGGAACAAAGATATCCGATAACATTTTGACGAACTGTTGGAGCGGGTTCATTTTTTTCGCTCCGACTGACTTCACGTCTGTCGTCGACATGTCTCCAAGACCAGTCATCTGTGAAAATTCCGCATAGACCTTGTTGACCGTACCTTGTCCGATGATGATTTGGTATTGTCCGCCTGTAGAGAATGTTCCCTTCACCACATCAAGTTGTTCGAGTGCTTTCTCATCGACCTTTGACTCATCGTTCAATACGAGACGAAGGCGAGTCGCACAGTGGGCGGCTGCCGCAACGTTTTCTTTCCCACCAATCGCTTCTAGTATGGATGCTGCTTCTTTTTTATAATCCATCTTCATTTCCCTCCTAACGTTTCATTCACAAGTTGTCGTGATGGAATAGCTGGAATTGCGCCATAAGCTGTACATGTTAATGCACCCGTTACGTTTGCATATTCGATGTCGGAACGTAAGCGCTCCGGGTCAAATCCGAGCGTCGCCAACCGATACAAGTAAGCTCCAACGAACGCATCTCCCGCTCCTGTTGAATCGACACTGTCGATTGAGATTGAAGGAACGATTTCATGATGTGTGCTTGTCGCAATCAATGTCCCACGAGACCCTAATGTGATGGCAATCTGTTTTGCACCTAATTGAAGTAGTGCTTGAACAGCGTCTTCAAGTTGCTCTTTACCGGTCAACAAGTGGGCTTCTTCTTCACTCAATTTAATGAAGTCTGATTCCGCGATGAAATGTCTCGCATCTCGTTTGAACTGCTCAAGGTCCGTGATCAATGCATCTCGATAGTTCGGGTCAAATGAGATGAACAAACCATCCCGCTTTGCAAATTGCAATAATTTGAAGTACGCATCTTTCAATTTTCCATCAAGTAGTGCTGTTGCCGAGCCGAAATGAATAATGTCTCCTGACTCGATCACCGATAAGTCGATCGACTCGAAGGCATACTCCCCGTCACTTCCGCGACGGAATGTGAAGTCCCGCTCTCCGTCCTCTTGAATCGATACGAATGCGAATGTCGTATCTCCAGACTCCACAAGGTTTTCTGTTCGGACGCCGTTCTCGACTAACGTCTGTTTCAAGAAAAGACCAAACGGGTCATCGCCGACCTGTCCGAGGAAACTAGATTGTCCCCCGTGCTTACTGACGACTGCCGCGACATTCGCAGGTGCGCCTCCTGCTTTTTTGACGAACGTCGTCCCGTTGACGAGATCGCTCGAGGCATCCTCGCATACCCAGTCAATCAACAATTCGCCGATACAATGTACGGTGTTCATATCGTCCACCTCCAAAAATCAAATGAGTTCTTTACACGATTGGTACCGGTTCCAATTTAAAATAAAAAATGTTGCGGAACCGGTTCCGCAACACAAATGTAAACGATTTATTTTAACTTGTCAACGCTTTCTCGAACTTTTAATTCAAAAATTGTGAACGTTTTCATCGGGACATGTTCACCGTGTAAAAGCTGTAGCATCATGTCAGCTGCTTTCGACCCGGTTCTGCGATAAGGAAGGTGCACCGTCGTAATGGATGGATGCAGGACTTCCGTGAAATCATATCCCCCGAAGCCACTGACAGAAATGTCATTCGGAACCTCAATCCCTTGATTCGCGAGTCCCTTTAATACGCCTAACGCAATGTTGTCTGTCGCACAAACGATCAAGGAAACAGTGCCGACCTCATCTGCCAGCTGTTCACCGATTGGAATGGCGTCTTCAATCTTAAACGTTGTTTGAATGACTCTGACATTTGCCCCCGATTCTTGAAACGATTTCAAAAATCCGTCACGTCGCTCTTGTCCGACTGCGATATCTGTCTCCGAAACACCCACGTAGACGACGTTCCGATGACCCCATCTCATAAACTCACTACCGAGTGCATTGGCCGCTTCATGGTCAGGATAAACGAGACTATGCACGTTGTCATGCTGTTGCCCAATCAACAGAACAGGAATTTGAATCGCCTCAATCGCCTCAAGGTGACGTTCCGTCACCGTCGTCCCGAGCCAGATGATCCCGGCTACTTTTTGTTTGGCCAAGTTGTATAGCTGTTCGATTTCTCGTTCCGTCTGTTGTGCTGTATTGACGACGAGCATTTGATATCCTCGTTCCGTGAGCTGTTCATCAATCCCCATCATCGTCCGTGAGGCGGCATACGAATCGAGCCGTGGAACGATGACCCCAATCATCTTCGTCTGCTTCGACTTGAGACTTTGCGCGAACTGATTCGGCTCATAATTCGTATCTCGAATGACCCGGTCGAGTTTTTCCCTTGTTGCCTTTCCGACCGACCCACCGTTCAAATAGCGTGAGACCGTACTTTTTGCGACCCCAGCGAGCTCGGCAATGTCTTTAATGGTGACTTGCTTCATCCTTACCCCTCCATATGAAAAAAGCTGACGTGCGAGACGCCGTCAGCTTAATGGTTTACTACATATCGTTTCTTAAAATTTAAATAATACAGACCGTTTCGTTTTTCGAATCCATTCTGCAGGAGAACATGGTGCATCTCTTGTTGATGTGGGCTCGTTGGCGGAATACCGGCACGAACGATCTGCCCGTCAATCAAATTCGAATCAAGCAACGCGAGACGAAGTCCCTCTGTCGCATATCCTTTGTTCTTGTATGCATCAAACACCATCAAGTCGAGCTGGTAAACGCGGGCAAGCTTGAGTAACAAGACTTTGCCGACCAGTTTGTCATCGACCATCAAGTCGTAATAGAAGTCCTCTCCATAACTATGCTCTTCTGCGTGATAAAGTTGCTCCGACCCCATTTCCTCGAGGATTCCTTTCAACTCTTCTGCAGAAACGCCGTATGAGTTTTCTCCATATTTTTGAAAATGTTCATATTCAATCTCATCAATCTGGCGAATAGGTTGACGCACGATATTCATCCCGTGCCCTCCTTAACTAGTAGTTCAATCTCTCTGCGCTTATTATAAACGAATCCCTTCATCAAGCGCAAAAGATAACCGAACGTCAAATCGGTTCGATATGAATATGCACCGAATCGACCGCATGCTGTTCATCTAGTTTTCGTTCGATGTCGTCACATAATTCATGGGCCGCATCCACGGTCAGGTCGCCATCGACCGCAATCGTCACGTCGAGCATCACGTGATTTCCAAGATGGCGTCCTTTAATTTCCCGAACTTCTTTCACCCGCTCAAATTGTTCAATTGTTTCTTCATAAGACTCGACGAGGTGTGGTGGAAATCCATCAGAAAGCTGATGGGTGGCATCTAAAAAGATTTGAATCGCTGTCCGGATAATCATGCCGGCAATGACAATTGCTAAGACCGTGTCCATCCAAGATAGTTGAAAATAAGCGAATAACACACCAAGTGTGGCTCCAACTGAAATCATCGCATCGGCCAAGTTATCTTTTGCCGCTGCTTTAAGTGCCAATGACTTTGTTTTCTTCGCGAGGTTCAAGTTGAACCGATACACCCCGAACATGACGAGCGCACTGACGAAGGCGACGACCGCGGCCAACGGATTCGGCTCCGCATATTCTCCCCCGATCAAATTAGACAGGCTATTGAAGAAAACAAAGATACCGACCGCAATCATGATCAATGAAGCGATGAGCGCAGAGATCGTCTCCATTTTGGCGTGACCATACTTATGCTCCGCATCACGAGGCAATGCCGCAACCCGAATGCCGATATAGACGGCGACGGATGCGATAATATCCGTCGTATTGTTGAACCCATCGGCTAAAACTGCCTCTGATTCATATAAGTATCCGAAGAATACCTTTAGTATAGATAAGATCAAATATGCCGTGATCGACACAATCGCTCCCTTGAGCGCTTTTGGTGGATGATTTGTTGTCTCCATCCGCCCACCTCCTTATTAGCTCAGTTAGTATAGCAGGTGACATTCGTGTGGGGATAGAGAAACAATGTTTCTTACAGCCAAAATAAATGGAATATATTCCCGGTAGTTTCGTTTAACAAATTTTATGGTAAAGTAAACAGGAAGAGACCTTAGGGTTAAACCGCAAAAAGAGGTGAAACAGATGTTTACAGAACGAGATGGGATCAAATTACGATTGGAACAAATTGACAGATTATTAATCGATTTGAATCGCGAGGCGAAGCAATTGATGGCACGCCTCCGCGAATTAGATGCTTCTGGTGAAAATCCTCACGAAGTATCTTTGAAACCTGAAGAACGCGATACGTTGAAATCGTCAATCGATGAAACGCTTGAAGCGCTACAAAGCCGTTCAAAACGTCCGATGAACGTGAACGACGAGAAGAAGAAAGAACTCGCTTCTCATAAAGCACTCATCGATGAGTTATCAGACTTACTCAGTAAGAAAAAATGAGACGCACCTGCGTCTCATTTTTTATGAAGGAGCCCGAATCATGTATATCGTAACCACTTGTTTACGCCCGACAGATGATGTCTTATCTCGTGCGCAAACGCATGCTGCAGAGTACAACATGAAATTTGTCGAAAGACGCAAACATTCTATGGATGAATTGAAAAAACGCTATCAGCAAGATGTACTTGTATTTGATAAGCGACGTGTCGAGTTCACACCCATGAATAGTACAGAGCCGTTCTTTTTCCACCCTTCGAGCTCTGTCTTTCGGGTGAAGCAACTGATCCGAGGTGGAAGAGACCCACTCATTGACGCCATACAAGCAACACCGGGTGATCATATTCTAGATTGTACACTCGGACTAGGCTCGGACAGTATCGTCATGAGCCATGTCGTCGGTTCAAGCGGTAAAGTAATCGGCCTCGAGAGTCAATTCATCACAGCTCAACTTGTTCGCGAGGGTATGTCCGTATGGGTCGAGAAAGATGAGCAAGTGAATGAAGCAATGCGTCGCATTGAAGTCGTTCACTCCCATTCACAAGACTACCTAAAAATATGCGATGAGAATTCGTTCGATTGTATTTACTTTGATCCGATGTTCGAAAAAACGATTTCAGAGTCGGTTCATTTGAACCCACTTCGCTCAATCGCCGATCCTTCCCCACTCTCAGAAGAGATGATGATCGAAGCGAAACGAGTAGCTAAGAAACGGATTGTCTTGAAAGCTCATTTTGAAAGTCCAGCGTTTCAACAGTACGGTTTCACTCAAATCAAACGTAAAACGTCCAAGTTCCATTACGGATATATCGACCTAGAGTCTGAGTCTATTTAGTTCATTTTAACTAAATAGGACTTTAGACTCTTTTTTTGTATATTATTTTCTGAATATTGACATTAATCAGACACAAAAGGTACATTAACAACAAGCTCACACATTTTCCCATTATTTTTTTACAGGAGGTTCATACAAATGAAAAAACGTTCCATGCGTCGAACGACTCTCGCGGCTCTCATGACTTCAGCCATGACGGTCAGTTTCGTTCCGGCTGCCGGTGCTGCACCACTTTCGGTCGCACCATCTGCTCCGACAACAAGCGAGCTCGCTCCGTTCGACCACAATATCATCGATGAGGATCGTCTCGCGAAAGCACTTGAAAAACGAGGCGTCATCAAAAAAGGATTATCTGCATCTGAACGAATGAAAGCGGTCGATGCGTATATCTCGAAAAAACAAGGTGAGGCTAAGGATGCTCATAAGCACGATGACGAATTGAATGAAAAAGCTGCAAAAGCAAAAGAGAAGATACATAATCAATTCGAAAAAGAATCTGAACGTATTCTCGACAAAGCTAAAAAAGGTCAAGCGAACTATCGTAAAGGAAAACCGAATGGCCAAGTGAAGGTTTCCCCTGCACAACAGTCTGCATATAACGGTTCTGTTCGTGAAGACAAAGTTCTCGTTCTTCTCGTCGAGTACAGCGATTTCAAACATAACAACATTGAACAAGAATCAGGCTATATGTATAGTGACAACTTCAGCAAGGAACATTACGAGAATTACATGTTCGGTGACCAGTCATTTGAACTGTTCAACGGTGAGAAAGTTCAAACATTTAAACAGTATTATGAAGAACAATCAGGCGGAAGTTACACGGTCGACGGTGAAGTTTCAGAATGGTTGACTGTTCCTGGAACTGCAAAAGACTATGGTGCTGACCGTGCAACTGGCGGACACGATAACGCCGGCCCTGGTCCACGTCAACTCGTTAAAGATGCATTGAATGCTGCAGTCGCATCTGGAATCGACCTTTCAGAACACGACCAATATGACCTATACGATTTGGATGGTGACGGTGACTTCAACGAGCCGGACGGCCTCGTCGACCACTTGATGATCATCCATGCGGGTACTGGGCAAGAAGCTGGTGGCGGTGCACTTGGTGACGATGCTGTATGGTCACACCGCTGGGTTCTTAACGGAGTATATCCAGTTGCGAACACTGAAGCCGCTGTCCCTTATTGGGGTGGTAAAATGGCAGCATACGATTACACAATTCAACCAGAAGATGGCGCAGTCGGCGTCTTCGCACACGAATTTGGACATGACCTCGGTCTTCCAGATGAATATGACACACAATACACAGGTCAAGGTGAGCCAGTACAATCTTGGTCAATCATGAGTGGTGGTAGCTGGGCTGGTAAAGTCGCTGGTACGGAGCCAACAAGCTTCTCACCACAAAACAAAGATTACTTCCAAAAAGTAATGGGTGGTAACTGGGCGAACATCACAGAAGTCGATCTTGAAGACATTAACGCACAAGGGTTTGTCTCACAACTCGATCAATCTGTGACGAAGTCAAACAATCCAGGAATCATCAAAGTCAACCTTCCTGATAAGAAGATTAAAGGAATTGAGCCGGCATACGGCGATTACTATTACTACTCGACAAAAGGCGACGACTTGCATACTGTACTCTCGACACCGACGGTCAAACTCGGCGCTGATGGTACGCTCGCTTTCGACACACGCTTCGAGATCGAGTATGACTACGATTACTTGTATGTGAAAGCACTTAGTGGCGGAAAAGAAGTCGTCCTTGATGTTTACGGTGATGACGACACTGGTAACGGTGCTGAATCAACGAATGGCGCTTGGGTAAACAAATCATATGATTTGTCTCAATTCGCTGGACAAGACGTGCAAATCGTATTCGAATACGTAACAGACGGTGGACTTGCTCTTGAAGGGTTCGCACTCGACAACTTGTCAATCAAGTCAGAAGGTCAATCGCTTCTCGCAGACGATGCAGAAGGCGCAGAGAAAGTCACGCTCGAAGGCTTCGTCAAATCGGACGGATATGACACGAAACCGCACTACTACTACCTCGAATGGCGTAACCACGCTGGGTCGGATATGGGTCTTCTCAACGGTCGCGGCGTGAAATATAACACTGGTCTTGTCGTTTGGTATGGTGATGACTCGTTCACAGATAACTGGGTCGGTGTTCACCCTGGTGAAGGCTTCCTCGGTGTCGTCGATTCACATCCACAAGCGCTGATCGGTAACTTGAACGGACAACAAACAGTAGCGGGTAGCACGCGTTACCAAATCGCTGATGCGGCGTTCAGTCTTGATAAGACACTTGCTTGGTACATCGATTCACCAAGTCGTGGAATCTACGATTACAAAGCTCAAGCTGGCGTGAAGCAGTTCAATGATGCGAACTCGTACATCAACTCGCTCATTCCAGATGCAGGACGTAAACTTCCGCAATACGGTCTCGTCATCGACGTGGTCGGTGAAGCGAAAGATAACTCTGCAGGTGCAGTTTGGATCCGTAAACAATAATGATGTAGCATTCGACCTCCACTCTTCTTCTATCGAAGATTGGGGGTCTTATTATTCTAAAAAAGCTTGAAAATGACGATTAACCTGTGTAACATAGTTGGTGTAACGCCTCTGTAGGTTAGTGGCAGACCTCAGCAATGGTAATGCTGCAGCACGAGTTCGATTCTCGTCGGAGGCATCAACTCTACCGTTCAATCGAGCGGTGACAAGCACTTCCTGAATATTTCAGGAAGTGCTTTTTGTATGGCGCTAGACATCAACATGAATTTCTACACCTCCCCTCACCTTGACATCATTTCCGTTCCTCTATAAACTTGAAAAGTTGAAATCATTGAATAGTTAGAGGAAGGAGCATGATTCATGCTAAACGAATGGTTATGGATTCCTTCTGCCATCCTTACACTCGGTCTTCTCGTCCTCAGTTACAAGTTATTCGGACGAGTCGGCTTATATGCTTGGATTGCGATGGCTTCAGTCGTCGCCAATATTCAAGTCACGCAACAGATTGTAATTGGCGGATACATTTTCACACTCGGTAATATCGTCTACGGTTCGCTCTATTTAGCGACAGACATTTTGAACGAAAAGCACGGACGAGCCGCTGCCCGTAAAGGCGTATGGCTCGGGTTCTTCATCTTGATCGTCTCGACGGTTCTTATGCAATATGCTCTGTTATATGAGCCGTTTGAAGAAGCGATGTTTATGCACGATAGTTTTGAAGCACTCTTCTCGATGCTTCCGTTAATCACACTCGGTAGCCTTGCCGCTTATCTCGTTTCTCAATTGTTCGATGTCTTTGTCTACTCGAAGATTCGCGCAAAAACGGGTGAGAAAAAGCTTTGGCTCCGTACGACGGGTTCGACCGTCTTATCGCAACTGATTGATACATTCACATTTTGTATCATCGCGTTCTGGGGAATGGAATGGGACATTTGGTGGAATATCTTCATCACGACGTACGTGGCGAAGTTTGTGATTGCGTGGATGGCGACTCCGTTCATGTATTACGCCAAACGCACGAATCCACAAGACGAATCGGAACAACATGCCGCATAATCAAAAGCCGTAACTTCAATGTGAAGTTACGGCTATTTTATGGTCGTTTGATCTGGATACGCACAGCATACGGACGGGCTTCTTCAATCGACGTCGACTCTCGACAGACTGTGATTGCTTTAAACGCGTCAATCGCAACCGCTTCGATAGTGTGATCATTCGTTTCGACTTCAAGAATGGTATAAGCAGGTAGACACTCGAGTTTAACCCACTCCCCGTTACGTTTTTTTTCATAGATGACTGGTGTTTGAATCGAGTAACGTCGGAGTAAATCATGAACATTCATCTGATCTCCTCCCTATTCAAATCGTATATCTATTATAGAAAGCGTTCTCACTTCTGTAAAGCGAGCACACAATAATTTTATACATATTTCCACTTCATTTTGAATTCAATTTTACCGATAAAAGAAGTAAAGAAATGGGGTGAATTGATGCGTTATCGCCGACAGGAGACGTTCCGCTATATCTTACCGAATCCCCGTAGCATCCCTTATCGACTAGTTTGGGAAGAAAAAGAACTATATGACGGGGAAGGATTACTCCTCAATGTGAGTTCTCATGGATTAAAACTGCGATCGGACTATCTCTTCCCGCTCTCTGATGATTTACAGGTCCATTTTCTTTTTGACCTCGTTCCGACACTTCAACCGATCGAACTTATGGGACATGTCAGACACCGTGGCCAAACGGGCTCACTGTATGATTATGGGATCATGCTTGATGTGAAGTCTGATGAAACTCAGCAACTCGTCACGATGATTAAAACGTATGCACGTGAAAATAAATGAGGACATGCGTGATGCATCTTCTCATTTTTTCGTGTTTCCAAAAGAGGGTATACTACAACTATCAACCATTGACGAGGTGTTCGTATGACAAGAAAATTCTTATTGATTCCATGGGGACTAGCGATCGCAATTGCTATTTTCGGCCCAAATGTACCGTTTGACGGACGATTTTTACTCGACTTCATAACCTATAATACGGACGCATATGAAGGCTATTCCCTTTCATTGTTTAGCATTTTAGGCGTTTATCCGTTGGCACTATTCCCACTTCTTTGGTCAGAAGTGAACCAGTTGAAGCCAAATCCACTCATTGCTGCAGTGAGCAGTTTCTTCGTCGGTGGATTCTTACTAGCGCCATATTTGGCTTTCGCTAGACAGTCACCTTATCCGACACCGGTCAAACCACTTCCGACACGCATCCTCGGCGTCGTGCTTTTACTGGTGACGATTGGGTTGTTCATTGCTGCAGCCAATACTGGTAATGTTGCAGAATACTGGTCCTATGTGGAGAACAATCAATTTGTCCGAACGATGACCGTCGATTTCTTTTTGTTGGCCTTCATTCAAATCACGTTAATGAATCGAGACGCCAAACGCTATAAAATGGGGTTATGGCCACTCCCTTACATTCCACTCTTCGGTTTAATTTTTTGGCTCATGATTCGCCATCAGAAACCGTTTAATGAAGCTCCACCGAAGCGAGAACAAGCCGAAATGAAACTTTGATCCCCCATTTTGACCAGAAACGGCTATACTAAAGATTAGCTGTTTATGAAGGAGACCATCACATGCGTTATTTCCAAGTCACATCTTACGTGACTGTAAAGAATGAAGAACTTGAATTCAATGAATACGTAAAAGTACCAAACCCAAAAGTAGATCAATTCTTGAAGGATACGTTAGAACTTGATTTATACGATGACAAAGTGTCCTTACAAGAATGTGTTGTCTCAAAAGGGAAATGGGAATGTCCGGTCGGTGATTTTGTCATTACGGAACATATGAACGAGAAAACTTTTAATCGACTACAAAATAGCCGTTCCGTAATGTCCAAATCATAAACCAACTCACAAAAATGCCTCTTAGTCCAATCGACTAGGAGGCATTATTTACGGTTTCATAATTTATTCATTTGATTCATCTTCAGGGTCTGGATCGGGATGCTGTGTCGGAGCCGGTTTTTTCGCCGGGTTCGATTCATCATCTGGTACTGGGTCCGGATGAACCCCTGGTTGTGATTCGTCGCGTTTCATCATATCCCTCCTTCTTCATTCCTTTGTATATCCTTTTTTCATTGTTGTAAAACCAAATCAGTGAATGTTTTGGTTTCCAATCACGCGTCGCGAAATCGCTTTTTCTATCTCCACAATGAGGAATACTGCAAGACCGAACGCCACAGGGTAAATCCAGTCTTCCCATGTCAATGGAGCTGTTCCGAATAAAGTGTGCATGAATGGAACATACGTGATAAACAATTGGAGTGCAATGAGTAAACCAGACACGAGAAAAGCGATCTTGTTCTCGAAGAAGTGACGATTGAATGCAGGCACCAATTCAGTTCGACAGTTATACAAATGGAACAATTGCGCCATGACAATCGCGTTCAACGTAATCGTTTGCAACTTTTCTGTGGAGTAATCAAAATCACCAAGCATGTAGTTGATCCAAAGACTACCTCCCCCAATCAAAATCGATACGAACGTGACACGGAAGATATAATACCGACTGAGAAGGGGGACGTTTGCTGGTCGAGGCGGTCGTTTCATCGTGCTCTCTTCAAGAGGCTCGAACGCAATGGCCAAGGAAAGTGTCACGGCCACAACCATATTGACCCAAAGAATTTGAACCGGGCTGAGTGGTGCCGCTGCTCCTAGCAAGATGCTCATTGCAACAAGTAACGCTTGTCCACCATTCGTTGGCAGGAGGAACAAAATGGTTTTCTTCAAATTGTCGTACACTCGACGTCCTTCACGTACGGCGTTGTAAATCGTCTTGAAGTTATCATCGACTAAAACCATTTGCGACGCTTCTTTTGCAACTTCAGTTCCTTTGATGCCCATGGATACCCCAATATCCGCTCGTTTCAAGGCTGGCGCATCGTTCACCCCATCTCCGGTCATCGAGGTGATTAGGCCGTTCTCTTGCAATCCTTTGACCAGGCGTAATTTATCATTTGGACTCGTTCTAGCGAACACATCATTATGAATAGATGCTTCTTTAATCTCTTCATCCGACATATCCGTCAATTCACGTCCTTCGAGCGCCCCTTCCACTTCCATACCAAGTTCTTTTGCGATGGCAACTGCTGTATCTTTATGGTCTCCTGTGATCATTTTGATTCGGATTCCAGCATCACGACACGCAGCGACCGCTTCAATCGCTTCTTGGCGAGGCGGGTCGACAATTCCGAACAACCCAAGGAACGTTAGACCATTTTCTACATCTTCATGGTCGATTGACTGTTTCGAATGGTCGACTCGTTTGAATCCTGCACCGAGGACACGTTGCCCGCGGTCAGCAATCTCTTTACGCTTTTCATCCCAATAGTCTTGCGTGAAGTCTTCTGAAGCAACCATCTCAAACAAGCGGTCAGGTGCTCCTTTGACAAATATCATTCGCTCCTCATTATAATCCACGAGTGTCGCCATATATTTGTATTCGGAGTCAAATGGAATTTTCGATATCACTTTCAATCGTTCGATGGGACGCTCTGCTTTCTCCGCGACTGTCAATAGACAAGCCTCGGTCGGATCCCCGTTGATCACCCAGTCCCCATCCTCTTCGTTCAATTGTGAATCATTACATGTTTTACCGACGGTCAAGAGATCAACCATCGACTCATCATCATCCAAATCAAACGGCTGACCGTTCAGTTCAATGTCTCCATTCGGAGCGTACCCACTACCAGACACTTCGACATCATGATGTGCCGTCACGATCTGTTTAACCGTCATTTCATTTTTCGTTAACGTCCCTGTCTTGTCTGTACAGATGACGGAAACCGCCCCTAATGTCTCGACTGAAGGTAAACTCCGAACAATCGCTTTTTTCTCAGCCATATTCCGCACACCAAGTGCTAAAATAATCGAAATGACTGCCGGCAATCCTTCAGGAATCGCAGCAACAGCTAATCCAATCGTCGTCAACATGAGTTCGACCGGTTCGTAATCTCGAAGGAAGTAACCAAACGCATAAATGATGACAGAGATGATTAAAATCGCAATCGAGACAGTTTGACCAAATTTAGTCGTCTGACGGATCAGTGGCGTTTTGACGGTTTGTACCTCAGAAATGGAGGCATTGATTTGACCAAGTTCTGTCCCTTCTCCAATAGCGATAACGATGGCTTTGGCACTTCCTGTCGCCACACTCGTACCGGAATATACCATGTTCTTCCGATCGGCCAAAACAGCTTCTTCTTTTACGATGTCTGATTTTTTCTCGACAGTCGTCGCCTCTCCCGTTAAAGCCGATTCTTCGACCTTAAACTTTTCAGCTTGTACGATACGGGCGTCGGCCGGTACTTTATCCCCTGCTGCGAGAACGAGGACGTCACCGACGACCAGGTCACTCGAGTCGATTTCAGATTGCTTGCCGTCTCGAATGACGGTTGCCTTTGTTTCTAATAATTTTTTGATTCCTTCGAGCGCTTCTTCGGCCTTATTCTCTTGTAAATATCCGACGACACCGATGATCGTGACAACAAGCACAATGACGATTGTGTCGATGTACTCTCCGAGGAAGCCCGTGACGACTGCGGCACCGAGCAGTACGTATACAAGAATATCGTTAAACTGTTTTAAAAATTTAATTATTTCTGGCGTCTTCTCTTTTTCTGGTAACACGTTCTTACCGAATTCTTCTTGTCGACTAGTGACGGTATCTCTCTTGAGTCCCGATTCAAGATCAGTCTCTACTAGAGATTGCACCTCATCGATTTCAAGCGCGTGCCACTGCCTGTCTTCGTTTTGCATGGTTCTTCCTCCTCGAGAAATACTTTATGAAAAATCTATCATCTATCTGTTCCCAATCTGGTGGACCACAACACGTCCAAACGTGTCAAATTGTTGGCGATTTCCCAAGATATCGCTTACATGAAATCACATTTCGAATTGTAAACGGTAACATCTTTCATTTTTAATTTTTCTTGAAATTTTGGCTTTACATAAGCGTTTCTATGCCTGAATATAGAATAAATTATGAATGAAATTAGAGAGAAAGAAGGAAGAGTTTATGGTCATTATTCAAGGAATTGCACTTTTACTGCTCATCCTCGCCTTATTCACATTGTTTAGCTATAAGGCACCATCCGGAATGAAAGCGATGGGCGCGCTTGCTGGTGCAGCAATCGCGAGTTTTCTCGTCGAAGCGTTCAACGCATATGCCATCGGCGGATTGCTACCACTCCCTCTGTATGAGGAAGTCGGACAGGTGGCTGGGGCATTGTCAGGTCCTGCAGCAGCGGCACTCGTCGCCATCGCACTCGGAATCAACCCCGTCTATAGTTTGATGATCGGGTTATCCGTATCAGGGTTTGGAATCCTTCCTGGATTTTTCGCCGGTTACATCTTGGCTTTAGCCGGCACTCGAATCAATCGTTATCTCCCGACAGGCGTCGATATGATTTTCTATGTCATCGTCATGGCACCGCTCGCACGCCTTGTCGCGACAGGCGTCGACCCACTCGTGACAAACACCCTCTCGCAAATCGGTGCGGTGATTGAACTTGCGGCCACTCAAAATCCGGTCGTCATGGGTCTTGTCTTAGGAGGGATTGTCACAGTCGTTTCGACATCACCACTCAGTTCAATGGCCTTGACGGCCATGCTCGGATTGACCGGCGTCCCGATGGCGATTGCTGCGCTCGCGTTGACCGCATCCATCTCAATGAATTATTTGTTATTCCGTCAATTGAAAATCGGAACAAAGAAGGATCAGCTCTCAGTCGCCATCGAACCGTTGACGCAAGCTGACCTCATTTCCGCTAACCCGATTCCGATTTACAGTGTCAACTTTGTCGGTGGAGCCATCGCCGGGTTGATTGTTGCCATGACCGGTATGATTAACGATGCACCGGGTTCGGCAGCTGGAATCCCCGGACTCCTTGTCATGTATGGTTTTAATGATTGGCAAACGGTCACGCTTACAGCCGTCGTGCTGTTTGTCCTCGGAATTGGTTTCGGCTTGATTGGAAGTCGCTTGTTCAAAAATTTCCCGATTGTCCGTCATACGGAAAAAGTCGAATCAACAGAAGAAGATGCCGCCTAACAAAAAATCGATGCACGCTCGAACAATTTGTTCGGTGGCATCGATTTTTTTTATGATTCGTATGATTGTTCTTACAATAGAAAAGTGTCGACACGTTCACAAAGAAATCATCGCACGTTCTTTCCAATTGTGAATTAATCGCCGGTTTAGTAAATCTACGAAAAAGCGTGTCAATCTACTGTGATGACTGTTCCTGTCTCACTGGATTGACGTGCAAGTTCAATCAAGTGGGTTGTCAACGTTGCATCCTTTAGAGAAACGACTGGTTGTCGTACCTCATAACTATGGGCTAACTGTTGATAATACGACAAATAGCTCCCTTTCTCGATTTGAATCGATGCAACCTCTTCTTTCGATAATACGCCAGTCTCTAATAAATCACTTTCTAACTTGCCTTGCTTCAGAGCCTCTTCTTGAGGATCAAGTCCATATTTCACGAAACTTCCAAGTGTGCCGTGCACTTCAAACCGAGGTGTTTCTCCAGCGATGAACGGGTTCGAACGAAGGTATACTCGCTTTTCACCATAATAGAAAGTCAGATGGAACCCATCATCGGATTGTCCGCCATCCCGTTGAATCATCACATCTGCTTGAATACGATCCGGCTTTCCAAACAAAGCGAGCGTTTGATCAATCAGATGACTTCCTAAATCGAATAAAATACCTGAACCGGGTCCTGCATTTTCACGCCACCGGTCACGTACATTCGGACGGAAACGATCAAATCGAGATTCAACCACTTTCCAGTCTCCTAACTCATTCGAATCAAGTAACGACTTAACCGTCAAGAAGTCTCCGTCGTAACGACGGTTTTGATAAACGTTGACGATGCCCTTCGACTTTTCTTCAAGTGCCATCAACTCGTATCCTTCTTCCGTTGTCAGAAATGCTGGTTTTTCAACGAGCACATCTTTTCCTGCCTCAAGACAGGCAACAATCATCTCTTTATGTAAATGCGACGGTGTCGTGATGACATATAGAGAAGCATCCGATTGAAGCGCCTCCTCTAATGTCGCATATACCGTGGCACCAGGTAATTCAGCCTGCACTTCTTCCGGGCGCGATGACACGACGCCACTCACTTCAAATGAATCAATGGCCTTTAAGAACGGCAAATGGAACGTGTTCGCCGAGAATCCGAATCCTACCAACATGGTTTTAATCATATAAAACCCTCCTTTTCGCTTTTGTTATTATATCAAAAAAAGGGTCTAATGACCCTTATGCACTCATGCTCTCATCTAATCTGTATTCGAACGTATTGTATCCGTTTCGTGAATCGACAAAGACGAAACCGAAACGTGGATAGTAATCATTTAGAAATTCATTGTCAGCAACACAATCAAGACGAATTGGTTCATCTTCATCGGCTTCCTCTAAGACATGCTCCATGAGCTGCTGTCCGACGCCTTGCCCTTTTAGTTTTTCGCTGACGACGATTCGGTGGATATATTGTCCACGTTCACTGTCGTCCCATAAGTGATCATCCCACTCATCTGGAGGTAACAATGCGATTGAAGCTAAAATTTGTTGGTCATCTTCAAAGACATATACACTGCCTTCCGCAATATCAGTGCGCACACGCTCTACGAGGTCCTGTTCCAAATATTCGGTCCATTGGTCGCTTCCTTGTTCATTTAGCGCTACGGCTCGTTGTTCGATTAGGTTCGCGATGTGTTTGGCATCGCGCTTCGTCGCGAGTCGAATCATAACGTCCTCCTTTAGTCATACAGTATTTGAAATACAAATATAACGGAGAACATTATGCCTTTCAACCATCTTGCTCACTGTTGAAGATCAAACGGAGTGACGTCTCCATCGTTTAATTGATAGCTATACGTCAATGTCGCATTGAGGCTATGCGATACGGAACAATAACGCTCGACGGACAATGCGATGGCCCGGCGGACTCGTTCTTCCGATAACTCGCCTTTCAGGATATACAAGATGTGAATGGCTGTAAAGCGTTTCGGATGTTCGGTCGCCCGCACCCCATCAATTTTCATTTCAAACGCTTCGATTGGCTGGCGCATCTTGTGGAGAATTGACACGATATCGATTCCCGTGCAAGATGCGGTCGCGTGAAGTAACATTTCCGTCGGACGAGGTCCCGTATCGAGCCCACCGACGTCCTCTGACGCATCAAGTGTCACCTTGTGTCCAGATGGCGTATGTGTTTCAAACGCCATCCCTTTCTTCCAAACGACTTCCATGTTCATCATCTTTTCCCCCTATTTCATTTGATAGCATCCTATTCCCTCATTTGATGTATGATTAAGCTATGAATCGATTATAAAGGAGTGTATGTCGTTGGATTGGTCTATGATTTTCAGTTGGGGACTCTATATCGTCCTCGGGTTAAACATGTTATTCGCACTCGCCGTCATCTTCGCCGAAAGACGTGACGTAGGCGCGACTTGGGCCTGGCTTCTTGTCCTGTTTTTCTTACCAGTGCTCGGCTTTATCATTTATCTGTTCCTTGGGCGACAACTAAAGAAGGATAACTTCTATAATTTAAGTGTGGAAGAACGTTCCTTCCATTCGCTTCAAGTCGAAGCGCAACTTGAACAGATTCACACGCGCCAAACACAGCTCGCTCAGCCATTGTTTGAAAAGTATGACCAACTGCTTCAAATGAATTTACGATCGTCTAAATCGTTAATCAGTGTACATAATCGTTCCCTCATCTTGCACGACGGCGAACAAAAGTTTAAAGCGCTGATGGATGATATTCGTTCGGCCGAAACGGAAATCAATATTCAATATTACATCATCCAGCGCGATGCTCTCGGTCAAGCACTATTAAAAGAGTTAATCGAGCGTGCGAAAGCCGGTGTTAAAGTCCGACTCCTTTATGATGCGGTCGGCTCACGTAGTCTCCGTAATTCTGACTTTAAAGAGTTGATTGCGAACGATGGCGAGGTCCGCGTCTTCTTCCCACCGACACTCGGAATCATCAACTTCAAGTTGAACAACCGAAACCACCGAAAAGTTGTCATCATCGATGGGAAAATTGGCTATGTCGGTGGATTCAATGTCGGTACCGAGTATTTAGGTTTAGTCGAAAAATTCGGCTATTGGCGCGACACGCATTTACGCGTCGAAGGAGACGTCGTTTACAATCTCCAACACCGATTCATTTTAGATTGGAACTATTCAGGTCATCGAAAACATGACCCGGAAAATGCCTTCTGCTTTGCGCGACATGACATCAAAGAAAATTCTCCGATGCAAATCGTCACGAGCGGACCAAACTCGGATACGGAACATTTGAAGAACATGATGGTCAAAATGATCATGTCCGCTAAACGTCGGGTCGTCATCCAAACACCTTACTTCATCCCAGACACGAGCTTTATGGATGCCTGTAAAATGGCGCTCCATTCTGGCGTCCAGATGGATATTATGATTCCTGGAAAACCGGACCATCCATTCGTCATGTGGGCGTCCCTCTCGTTCCTTGGGGAACTCCTCGACTACGGGGCAAACGTCTATCTGTATGATGAAGGGTTTCTCCACGCGAAGACGCTCGTCGTCGATGATGAGATTGCGACCGTCGGGACGACAAATTTGGACGCCCGAAGCTTCCGTCTCAATTTTGAAGTGAACGCACTCATCTACGATGAACGGGTCGCCCTCGAACTCATTTCTTTATTCGAGACCGATACGGCGGTCAGTCGAATTTATACAGTGGAAGATTATGAATCTCGTAAATGGACGGTGCGCGCCCGTGAAGGGGTGTCACGCCTTCTTAGTCCAATCCTATAAAAAGACATGAGGCAGAGCGCTCCGCTCTGCCTCATTCTCGTTTACAGTTTGAACCGCGAGACGAGGTCTTGTAACTCCTCGGCCATGGTCGCGAGTGCTTTTGCTGACTGTGATACTTCTTCAATCGATCTCAATTGATCATCGGTCGTCGCCGCCACTTGCTTCGAGACGCTCGAATTCTCATCGGCGATGTCGGCAATTTGTGATGCCGTCGCTGCCACTTCCTGAACGTTCGCCGCAATCTCCTCGACGGTTGCGGTCACGTCTTCAATCCGTGGTGTCATCGCGACTGTCCGCTCCTTGATTTTCTCGAATCGGTCTGCTGTCATCTCAGATGACGCCAACCCGGCTTTCGTATGAGTAGATACTTCCTGCATCAACTGTACAGACTGTTCCGTCTCATGCTTGATTCGATCAATCAACGCCGCAATTTGTTTCGTCGACTGCTGTGACTGTTCCGCAAGTTTACGCACCTCGCTCGCAACGACCGCGAATCCTTTGCCGTTCTCACCCGCACGTGCCGCTTCAATGGCAGCGTTCAACGCTAACAGGTTCGTCTGTTCAGCGATTCCATTGATGACCGTGACGATTTCTCCAATTTCGTTTGAGCGATGTGCCAATGAGTGAATGACACCCTCGAATGTCACGACAGACGCATCGATCGCCTGCATCTGCTTCACGTTCTCTTTCACGGTCGTCGAACCGTCTTCCGCCTCATTCGAGGTTTCGCGTGAAAGTTCAGAAACGTCCATTGAACTCTCTGAGATTCGCATGATGCCCGATGTGATCGCTTGGAGCGATGTCGCATTGTCGTCGAGTTGTCGCTTCGAGCCATCGGCACTGACTGCCATTTGATCAACTGCGCGAGCAATCTGTTCCGATGAGGCCGTATTATGTGCCGAATTGGCCATCAATTCTTGTGACGATGCGGCCACTTGACTGATTGAATCATCAAGACGGAGCAACACCATACGAAGGGAATCGCTCATTTCGTTAAAACTCTCTGAGACACGCCCGATTTCGTCGTTCGATAAGACGGTGATCGGCTCTGTTAAATCACCCGATTTAATCCGTTCTGCTCCCTCTGTCAATAAACGCAACGGACGTAAGATTGAGCGGAGGACAAAGTAGAGAAGAATGGCTGCAATCCCGAACATTCCGATGATGACGAATCCAGTCGTCCAAAGAATGCCGACTGTCTCGTCTTGAATCTCACCGTCATATAACGTACCGGCAATTTTCCATCCGGTGATGAGGTTCGTCACGAATGCCTTCTCCACACCTTCTCCATTCTCCGATGCAGACAGGGTCCCTTCTTCATTGGCAAAGAGCGATTCTGTCCAAGATTCATCCATCTTTTCACCGACAGCCGTCGACGGATGAATGACGACTTGTTCGGCCTGGTCGAAGATGGCAACGTATCCTTCTTTCCCGATTTGAATGGTGGACGCCACTTCAGCGATATCGTTCACATCGACGTCTACAGCGACCACACCATTACCGTCTGAAGTCTTCTTCGAAACCGTGATCATCATTTTTTGAGAGGCGGCATCGACGTACGGATTCGTGATGGCAACATCTTGTCCACTTGCTTCAGCCGCTTCATACCATGGGCGAGTCCGTGGATCATATCCTTCTGGCAATTCCTGTTCAGGATAGATCGTCATCGCGCCTTCTGCCGAAGCAAAGTAGATGTTCGTTACTTTTGGATGTGTCTCCAAATACTCGGTAAACTTCTCTGCTAATGCTTGATTCGCTTCTCCCTCTTCATAAATTGAACTATCAATCCGATTCGCAAAAAACGAGATGTCCGTTTGAATCGGTTCGATGAGGTTCGTGACCTCGTTGTTCATCCGGTCCACCCCCGAATTGGCGGACTGGATCATTTGAGACTCGATTTTTCCTTTCGCCTGCGAATAGGCGACGATTCCAATCAATGTGGCTGGAATGAGTAATAATAAAACGGATAAGACAATCAACTTTTGCTTGATACTAATCGTACGCTTCTGTTTCATAAAACATCTCCTTACCCCGAATAAAATGTTCAAGCGAGTTCGATGAGTCGAATCTCCCTTGGGTTACTCACCATATCGGTCAAAAGTCATCTCATCTAAAGAGTTGATTGAATTATTCGAAAATTATTTTTCGAAAACTGAAATGGAGTTTCAGCACTATGTTCGATTAGACAAATCAAACTATTCGTGTTTAGAGAAAGATTAAGTTACCATATCGGAAAAGGGGGTCAAAAGATGAATTCATTATTGGAAGAAATCAAATCGTATAAAGATCAGTTTAAACAAAAAGCACCTGCCGAAAAGCAACGATTGATGGCTCAGGCGACTCAGGAATTGAAAGACTCTAGAATTGCGTCAGGATTGACAGTTGGAGATCAAGCTCCGTCGTTTGAATTGCCTCACGCGGACGGGACAGCCGTCAACTTGAAAACGCTCCTTGAAAATGGACCAGTCATCGTCACATTTTACCGAGGTGGATGGTGCCCATACTGTAACCTCGAGCTCCGTGCTTACCAGCGCGAGTTGGCAACGATTCAAGAAAAAGGCGCGACTCTTGTCGCAATCAGTCCGGAGACGCCGGATTATTCCCTTTCGACGAAAGAAAAGAATGAACTTGATTTTTATGTATTGAGTGATGTTGATAATATTGTCGCACGTCAATTCGACCTCGTCTTTGACATGCCAGATTACTTGATTGATATTTATAAAGCATCTGGACTAAATGTCGATGCCCATAACGGGAACGAGGATTGGCAGTTGCCGAAACCGGCCACGTTCATCATCCAATCCGACGGGACGATTTCTTTCAGTGATGTGCCTGCTGACTATACAGAACGTGTCGACCCGAAAACGGTTATTGAAAAATTGTAAATAAAAGGAGATGACGCGCGTCATCTCCTTTTCTATTCACTTCACTTATTTCGTTTATTATCTTACAAACTCCTCGTGTAACATCGCGTACACCATGCTATCGGTCCATTCAATCTTATTCCAATAGTCTCTCAAGAAATGAGCTTCTTTTCTCATTCCAACCCGCTCGCATAATTTCTGGGAAGCTACATTTCTGGCGTCGAGATTGGCTTGTACCCGATGTAGATTGAGCTTTGTGAACAACTCCCCTAGCAATCCGCTCACTGCCTCCGTCGCATATCCTTTTCCTGAATGCGATTCAGAAAAACAATACCCGATTTCTACCGTATCTTTCATACCCGTGTACCAAACCGTGAGATCCCCAATCACTTCATCTTGATGTACGACTGCTAAATTCAACGTACTAGTCTCGGTAAGAATAGAATTTGTTAGTTTTTTATCAAATTCTTTCTTCCTGTTTTCAGACGTCCATGGCTCATGCAAAAGATATCTGCATACTTCTGGTTTTGAATACATTTCGAATGTAGCATGCAAGTCTTTCTGCATAAATGGTCTGATTTCTAGACGTTTAGTGGTAAATTTCACGTCGACTCCTCCCTTACATTTAATCGCGCTCTCCTCATGAAACTCTCCTCCGGTTCACGACCTATGAGGACATGATAAATTGCTCCACTCGCTTGAGAAGAGTTTCAAGTAGCCGGAGTGACTGGTATGTGTTACCTGTGTACTCGAGACTGTGATTCATCTGCTCGATAATCTCGAGTTCAGTCAATGCCATATGTTCAAGATGCTGGATTCGTTCCAGTACATAATGTTGGTCCGTCGTTCCTATGAGAATCATCTGTTGTCCTTTATGAGACTGGATCGCTTCGTATATGTCGTCTCGTTTCAACAAAGGTGTCAACCAAACCAGTTTGGCATCATGAAACGCGTTTCGGGTGAGTTCACTTGCCATCGCAACCGTACCGAGCGATTTTCCGACGATGATGTATCGTCGAACGGAATCAGTATGTAGGATTTGATCGATGACGAGTCGAACATCATCAACAATCGCCTTATTTACATCGACTGAATCGTACCGCTCGTCGCGATAGTTATAGTTGACTTCGAGAACGTTCAACCCATTCTCTATGCACAATCCAGTCGTATAGCGAAACATTGGAGAATCATTTGTATATCCGTATCCGGGCAACAAAATCACGAGTGTGTCGGATGACGAATCAGGCTGCAGGTAGGAATACGGGATGGGTATTCCGTTTTTCCCAATGACGTGACCATCTGTTACTTCATACATGCTGTCTCCTCAATTCTGCAAGAGCTGCGTTTCATGGTGATGAATCATCGTTCCAATGCTCTCTCCTTCGAGAATCCGATGAATGGCGTTCCGCTCCTTGAAGTCGAACAAGTGAATCGGCAAACCATGATCTCTCGCGAGAAGCAATGCCGATTGATCCATCACTTTCAAATCATTCGAAATGACATCGTTATAGTGAAGGGTTTCATATTGACGAGCGTCCGAATCCAAACGAGGATCGCGGTCATATACGCCAGAGACGCCATTCTTTGCCACAAACAAGGCGTCGCATCCCACTTCGATGGCACGCTGAACAGCCGGGTAATCTGAAGAGACGAACGGTTGACCGTTACCGCCTGCGAAAATGACGACATACCCTTTTTTCAAATGATTGATTGCCCGAAGCTGAATGTATGGCTCGGCTACACTTGGCATTGGAATCGACGTCATGACGCGTACTTCTCGATTGGTATCTCGTTTCAAGATACCACGCAGCATCAATGAGTTCATGACTGTCCCGAGCGTCCCGATGCTGTCAGCTTCAACTCGATTGATCCCCCACGCTTCTGCTTGATTTCCGCGAAAAAGATTTCCCCCGCCGACCATGACACATACTTCAACCCCGCTATTTGTGAGTGACAATATTTCTTCTGCTATCAGGCTGAGGCTCATTTCGTCAAAATTATCCGTTCCATCACCAGCTAGAGCGGCTCCACTTATCTTGATACAGATTTTCCGATGTTCCATCTTTCCCCAACCCTTCATTTGGAATTTTTGTTCAATTCAGTATAGAAGAGTTTATATAATGGAACAACACTATTTTTAATTGATTCATAAGGACATTTCTTTATATTCCTTGTAAAACTCATCGAACATATAAAGTCCACCGATTTCTTCATCGATAAACGTATACAAAGACATTTCAAAGTCTAAAGGTTGTGCTTCGGTGAAACACGCTTTTACTCTAAGCAAGCCTTCTCTTATATACAGCTTTCCCTTTTCTATATTCTCGTTTGAGATATAGTACCGTCCAAGATCAAGATGGTAACGAGGGAATTCTGGGTACTCTGCAATCGCCTTTAACAGATACGGTTCATACTGATTTGGACGTTCGAATTGATGTAGATTAGCCATTGAATAGTAGAGGATCCCTTTTGATTTAGCATCCATTTCACTCAACAAAAAAAGACCGTAGAACATTCTACAGTCTCTAAGCTCAGGCTCCCATGATGGAGTCATGGCGGGTCGTTTCCCAACCGTACGCCACTTCGCGGAGCATCAATTCACCAAACTCTCGATCTTTCTGGTCGATGACCTGCCCTTGTTTTCGCTCATAAAACGTGCGGAACGGATTCATCTCAAGCGCCCAGATCAGGAGTCCTGCCTCACACATCGATTGCACGGCATGCTCAAGGAGAGCGGACCCGATTCCGTTCCCTTGATGGTTCTCCAAAATATAAATGGCATACACTTCATTCGTGTGGTCTGGATACTCTCCTGTCCGCTCTTCTCCGTAAAGAACGAAGCCCACGATTTCGTCCTCGACAATCGCCACAAAGCCGGCTACTTCTTGCCGACGAAGGGCGGTCCGCAAGCGTTCTGCCCATTCGATGGAGCCGGATGATACTTTTAACAAATACTCGGTCGGTACGATCCCCCGATAGGTCGTACGCCACCCGTTCACACGCACTCTCGCAATCCCATACACATCATCTGGTTTGGCGACCCGAATGTCCAATGTGACCCCCTCCTCACCCGAAGCTTTACAAATAGTTTACCACAAATCCCCAACTTGCAATCCGAGATTATGTGAATTTTGCACGGACATCGACAACAAAAAAGACGTCACCTCTGGATAAAGGCGACGTCTCTTCTCACGTTATGCAACTTCTTTAGATTGGACTGGTGTCGATGTTGTTAACGGTTTTTTCAAGAACGAGAGGAGCAATGCTCCGACCACCGCACCTGCCAAGATGGCGAGTGCATAGAGACCCATACTCACCGCGACGTTTCCAGCTCCTTCAAGAAGTGGGAAGACGAAGATCCCACCGTGTGGCGCTGGTAATTGAATCGTGAAGAATGCGGATAATCCGCCTGCAATGGCAGATCCGAGAATCGCTGATGGAAGAACGCGAATCGGGTCCGCAGCGGCGAATGGGATCGCCGCTTCCGTGATGAACGAGGCTCCCATGATATAAGCAGTTTTTCCTGCTTCGCGCTCTTGTTTCGAGAACTTTTGACGAGCGAAGACTGTTGATGCGAGTGCGACGAGGAGTGGTGGTACCATCCCTCCAGCCATGACGGCTGCCATGACTTCTTGGTTACCCGCTGTAAGTGCTGCCGTACCGAAGACGTACGCTGTCTTGTTGATCGGACCACCCATATCGACTGCCATCATCCCACCGACGATGACACCAAGAAGGATGGCGTTCGCGCCACTCATACTGTTCAATGTATCCATCAACCATGTCATGAGTGCTGCGATCGGTTCGTTGACGACGAGTAACATGATCATCCCGGAGATGAATGAGCCGAGTAACGGATACAAGAGGACTGGCTTAATCCCTTCAAGTGAAGCTGGTAATTTCGCGAGTGCTTTTTTCAAGAAGAGGACGACATAACCTGCTAGGAAACCGGCGATGAGACCGCCGAGGAATCCGGCATTCCCTTGACTTGCGAGTACCCCTGCCACGAGACCTGGTGCGAGACCTGGGCGATCGGCAATCGACATCGCGATGAAGCCGGCGAGAATCGGAACGAGGAAGCCGAATGCAGCTCCACCGATTGTCATCAATTGTGCAGCAAATTCATTGTAAGACGGGTCATCCGGGTTAGCGGAGTTGATGCCCCAGAAGAAGCTGATGGCAATCAAGAGTCCACCTGCGACAACGAGTGGGAGCATCGCAGATACACCGCTCATCAAGTGCTTGTACACACCTGTACGCTGTTCTTTCGAAGCACCACCTGATGTTTTTGAAGCCTCATATACCGGCGCATCTTGTTTTACCGCGCGATTGATGAGTTCTTCAGGTTTCCGAATCCCTTGTGCGACCGGAACTTCGATGACTCGCTTACCAGCGAAACGATCCATTTCAACAGCCTTGTCCGCTGCGACGATAATCGCCGTTGCCCGGTCGATATCCGCGCGCGTCAATTCATTTTTTACGCCAGTCGATCCGTTCGTTTCGACTTTAATATCGACGCCCATCGCTTCCGCTTTTTGTTTTAAGCTATCTGCTGCCATATACGTATGCGCGATTCCTGTCGGGCATGCCGTGACCGCCAAAATGAACGGTGCATCTTCATTCGTCGGTTTGACGACTTCTGGCTTCTCTTCTGCCGCTTCTTTTTCTTCGATGGCACGGATGACATCGCTTTCAGAAGTGGCCGCATAGAGACGTTCTTGGAATGCAGGGTCCATCAAGTAAACTGAAAGTTTAGAGAGTGTTTCAAGGTGTTCGTTATTCGCATTTTCTCCTGCCGCAATCATGAAGAAGAGGCGGCTCGGTTGTCCGTCTAACGCTTCGTAGTCGACACCTTCCGAGCGACCAAACGCGATTGCTGGCGTTTTGACAGCACTCGTTTTCGCGTGCGGGATGGCAATCCCTTCTCCGAGACCAGTCGTGCTCTCGCTTTCACGTTTTAGGATCGCATCGCGATAACCGTTACGATCTGATAGTTTACCGGCACGGTCGAGGACATCGACGAGTTCTTCGATGACCTCACGCTTAGAACTGGCACGAAGATTCAATTGAATCGTATCGCGTTGGAGCAAGTCCGTGATTTTCATGTTGTTTCCTCCATTCGTTTTAATGGTGTAAGTTGTACTTGATCAATCAAGCGGTCAATCTCTTGTTTTGAACATAAGCCGAACGTATAAGCAGATGCGCTTCCTGTCGTGACCGCGTATCGAAATGCTTCTTGTTCACCTTTTTCTTTCACATTTGCGACGAATCCGGCGACGAGAGAATCTCCTGCACCAACCGAGTTCACGAGCTTCCCGGACGGCGTGTTCGCTGTGACGGCTCCGGCTTTGTTGACGAGTAGCGCCCCGTCTCCCGCAAAGGAGATGATGACGTTTTTCGCCCCGCGTTTGACGAGCTGTTCGGCATACGGAAGAGCTTCTTCAAACGTTTCAATCTCGGTATCAAACAATTCACCTAATTCATGGTGGTTCGGTTTGATCATGAGTGGTTCAAGCGCGAGCACTTCGAGCATGGCGTCTTTCGTTGTATCGACGACAAAGTCGGCACCTTTTTCGCGAATAGATTCGGCGATGGTCCGATATAGCGAGTCTGGGAGGTTACTTGGGATACTACCCGCGAGGACGACGATATCACCTTCTTGAACTTGGTCGAACTTGGTCGTCAATTGCTCGAGCTCACCATCCGTGATATTCGGTCCGCTCGCATTCAGTTCTGTTTCCTCTTTCGCTCGAATCTTGACGTTGATTCGGGTGTTCCCGTTCACCTCTACGAAATCGGTGTGTACACCGTGATTGACGAGTGACTTTTTAATGAAGTCACCGGTCGTTCCGCCGATGAACCCAAGTGCCTTCGTCTCTTGTGCATATTCCCGAAGAACGATGGAAACGTTAATGCCTTTACCGCCTGCCCGTTCCGTCGTCTCTTCGATTCGGTTCACTTCTCCTAGATGTACTTCTGGTAATGTTACGTAGTAATCAATAGAAGGGTTGAGTGTTAACGTGTAAATCATTTCGCATTCACCACCTTTGTGATTGTTTGGATGGAACTCATTGACTCATCGCTCGATGTGATCAACTGTGCGGCATCTAACGTCGCGACTCGGCTGAACGTTCGTTTCCCGATCTTCGATGCGTCCGCGAGTACGAACGAGGTTTGTGCCAATTCGATTGCCGTTTTTTTGACAAGTGCTTCTTCTGGGTCTGGGGTCGTGTAACCCGCTTCAAGGTCGATTCCATTCATTCCGAGGAAGGCGAGGTCGACGCGATAATTCATCATACTCTCGCGTGCGTTATACCCGACAAGTGCCTGGGTGGAACGCTTTAATTCTCCGCCAATCACAAACGTCTTAATATCAAGATCAAATAATTCATTCGCAATCGGTAGACTGTTTGTGACGACGACAATCTTCTTCCCTTCTAAAAAAGGAACCATCGCCTGAGTGGTTGTACCGGCATCTAAATAAATTGACATCCCGTCTTCGATGAACGTTGCGGCCTTCCGTGCAATCGCAACTTTTTCATCCACGAATCGGTCTCGCTTCTCTTCAAATGTCGGTTCCTCATCTGGAGTCGCAATGAGTGTCGCGCCCCCGTGAACCCTCGCCAGATACCCTTCCGCTTCGAGGTCCGTCAAATCTCGACGGATTGTCGACTCGGATGAGTCCGTCAAATCAACCAATTCTTTTAATTTGACGACCTTCTGCTCAGATAAGCGTTGCAAAATCAACTGATGTCGTTGTTTCGTTAACATCTTGTTCCCTCCATACGTCTAATATAAAGCGTTTTCATTATAAAAACAACTAAAATCATTCAAAAACATTCATTTTCATTCAATTTGTCACAATTATAACATAAAAAACGGTCATTTAATGACCGTTTTTTATGTTTATGACTGTTTTTTTAACCAATCATCCAATTCTTGAACGAGTTTTGGATGAATCGGTGCATCAATTGCCTCCCGATACTCTTTATGCAGCATAAGAAGCGAATGAGGTGACTCCCGAGTCACGAGCAGATGATTCATATCATCGATGATCGATGAGGTGACCTTCCCTTTCGTTTGAATCATATGGACATGCTCTGGCGGGACTTGAACATCACGTCCCCCGGTAATCGCAAGAACCGGGACGGTCACATGCTCCAATCGTTCCCGTACATCATAGGATGCATGTTCTCGAATCCATTTCGCATTCACGACTTGACCTCGATATTTGAATGACGAAACGTTCGTCCGTAAAGAACGCTCTAACAAATCATCCTGTCGTTGTCTGACCTTTTTGGCAACGCCCGTCAATCGGTAGAAGAGACCTTTTATCCCTTTCACGCGTTCGATGTCTTTAGCGAGTGCACCTGCTTGGTATAAGAACATCTGCTTGGACGATTCATGGAAACCGGAAAGTAAGATCAGTCCATCCGCTTTCGTCTCAAGTTGAACGGCAGGGGCAAGGACGGCCCCTTCACTATGACCGAGTAGATATAATCGCTTCACATCGGCCAGTTGTCGAATGGTGCGTACGACAAGAATCGCATCGTTAATCAAGTCATGTAAGCCGACTTTGTTGAAGTCACCATCAGACTTCCCGATTCCTTGTTTGTCATATCGGAACACGTTGTAGCCATGGTCGTACAACGCTTCTGCCAACTTGGCATACGTGTTAAAACCGACACCACCCATGTTGCCGTCCCGGTCACTCGGACCGCTTCCGCTCAACATGACGATGGTCGCCCGAGGCTCCTCATGGGAAAGAAAAGTCCCCGCAATCGTTCCATATGCTGTCGTAATCGTCATCTCTTGTTTCATCGTATCGCCTCCATTACTATCATACCCGAAACCGACATCTAAAAAAATATGTCGCCGTCTTCTCAGACAGCGACAATGATTAGGTCAGTCAGCTAGCCAAGCATGTAGCCAATCGACGGCATCCGTTAATCCGTCTTTCGTCAGACGTTCGAGAGTGTCCTTCTCCGTAAACACATGCCAACTTCCCTCTAATGAATCACTTAATATAATATAGGGAACCCCAGCCTCATCGTAAGCATCCCCCGGAGAACTCCCTAGCGAACGAACTGTTAATTGATCGAAAGGAGATTGTTCAAGAATGGGATATGATTTCATTCCTTTCGTTCGAACGTATAGTGGACCATCACCAGTCCCAAGAATATCGAGCAGGATGACCGTTTCCACTTTTTCTTTTTGTCCCGCTAGCCGTTCAAGGAAATCGTCACTCGCTTCTCTAGAGTCGCCATTTCCATTCAAAAAGACATATCGAATCGTATAGTCCGGTATTTCCTCGTCCATCACCTGCATCAGGTGATATAAGACCGTCGACGGACCGACGGCAGACAAATAATGGGCCCCATGCCAGGACGAATCGAGTCGTGACATGAGAATGATTTCCCGTTCCGATTTCCCTTGTTGGACAAATTCGACATATGGAATCTCTTCACGATAAGGTTTGACCTGTATCATTTCTCCGTCTTTCAGTTCTTCAGCCGTATCCAAGTCGACCCCTGTACCATCTAACGGCATATAGGATGACGCGAAAACAAAGCCCATCTCATATGGATCATCTTCATAAGGGGTGATCAAGTATCCTACAGCTCCTGCAGATGCGAGCTCTGACAAGTATGCATTCGCTTCCCGATCATTCAAAACCTCACCTGCATAATCAACGGTATACGCTTCCTCGATGTTGTCATATGAATACTTTGTCGTCGGTAAGACGATCACTTTCTCTTTGACGTCCGGAATATCTTGTCCCCACTTTAGATGTAAAATGGTTCCTTTGAACGGCTGATCAAACGTCATCGATGAGAGTCCTTCGTATGATTCATCTCCCACCTCAATCTCAGTCCAACCGGTCACCCGTTCTGTATAAAGGACGTTCCGGGTCATATCGACGGATAGCTCGGTTCCGAAAGATTCAAAAAAGTCGGCACTTTCCCAACCGTCTGCACTTCGGTCGATGGACGAAATGTATTCCGCCGTTTCTAGCGGTGTCGATTGAATCGGATTAATAAAAAGGAAAAGAGTTGCGATCGAACGCAACAAACTAAACACTATGATCATGACACGATCTCCATTCATCAATAAGTTACTATGTATACCATTTTTTATTATATACAGCTATTTATCGCCTGACTATTCTAATTTTTATCAATTTAAATACAAATTTACAAACTGAATATCATATTCCGACCACAAAAAAAGCCCGTTCGAGTGAACGGACTTCAGACTGTAGACAAAGTATAGGTCTTATGCCCAATCCGGATACGGCTCGCTTTCCTAGGGGCAAGCAGGGAGCCGCATCGCGACTGCGTCACTGCTGGGTCTCCCTTTGCTTGCTATTCCCTCAGGAGTCTCGCCTGCCCGTTCTTGGTCACCTTTTGTCCTCCGTCCCATATAATGGTGTGAGAAGAACACACAGGGGGCGGATCTAATGATCAACAAGTCGACACCATCCATCCTTCACGGTCTGACGAACGGAACGGATGTTGAACAGCGGCCCGAGGAGGATGATCTCGGCGTTTACCTTCCCTTTCCCCTAAAACATCGAGTCAAAGTAAATACCGAGCTTTTTCTTCGGCCGTCGTGGCCTTAGAAAAAAGACAAACGGCCGCCAGGTGACGACCGTTTGCGTTGCTCGCCCGACGGCGCCCCGACTCCGACAGGTAAGCAATCCGACGGAGACCCAGCAGCGACATAGGTCGCGATGCGGCTCCGGGATTGCCTGCGGAAAGCGTGGGCGCCGGACAGGCGAGCGTTATGATTCATGTTAGTCAACAAGCTGAAGCCCGTTCGAGTGAACGGGCTTACTTGTACATGTTGATCCTTATACGCCTTCGTATGCTGCGTACATGATTTCTTTCAACTCTTCAACGAGCGGCATTTTCGGGTTGGCCGTCGTACATTGGTCTTCGAATGCGTCGACCGCCATCTTGTCGATCTTCGCATCGAGGTCTGCTTTCTTGATACCTTGCGCCTTGAACGAAAGTTTGATATTCAAGCGTTGACCGAGCTCGATGATCGCTTGCACGAGTGACTCGACACCTTCAGCTGTCGTGCTTGCTGGAAGACCGAGGTAACGTGCGATTTCTGCGTAACGCTCGTCAGCGATGAATGACTCATATTTCGGGAATGCCGCAAGTTTCGATGGACGTGTCGCGTTGTAACGAATGACGTGTGGCATGAGAATCGCGTTCGTACGACCGTGTGGCACGTGGAACTCTCCACCGATTTTGTGAGCGATCGAGTGGTTGATACCGAGGAACGCGTTCGCAAACGCCATACCCGCCATCGTTGAAGCATTGTGTACTTTCTGACGAGCTTCCGCGTCGCTACCGTTTTCATACGCTTTTGGTAGGTAGTCGAAAATCATCTTGATGGCGCGGAGGCAAAGCCCGTCTGTGTAATCATTCGCCATGACGGAAACGTATGCTTCGATCGCGTGTGTCATGACGTCCATCCCTGTATCAGCCGTGATTGAAGCTGGGACGGTCATGACGAACTCAGGGTCGACGATGGCAACGTCTGGAGTGATCGCGTAGTCAGCAATTGGATATTTCACGTTCCGTTTTTTGTCAGTGATGACTGTGAACGGTGTCACTTCAGAACCTGTACCAGACGTTGTCGGGATGGCGATAAACATTGATTTGTTACCGAGTGTCGGGAACTTGTACGTCCGTTTGCGAATATCCATGAATTTTTGACGAAGGTTTGAGAACTTCTCTTCTGGACGTTCGTAGAAGAGCCACATTCCTTTCGCGGCATCCATCGGTGAACCACCACCAAGTGCGATGATCATGTCTGGTTGGAAGTGACGCATTGCTTCGGCACCGTTCATGACCGTTTCAACCGATGGGTCAGGTTCGACTTGGTCGAAGATGCGGTACTCAACACCTGCTGGCAAGTTTTTGATGACTTTATCAGCAAATCCGAGTTTGACCATCATTTCATCTGTGACGATCATCGCCCGTTTTTTCGTTGTGAGCGATTGAAGGTATTGTACTGAGTTTTTCTCGAAGTAGATTTTTTCAGGTACTTTGAACCATTGCATATTCACGCGACGTCTCGCCACCTTTTTCACGTTGAGTAGATGTTTCGCCGTCACGTTTTCTGAGACGGAGTTTTTACCGTAAGACCCACAACCGAGCGTGAGGGATGGTGTCATTTCGTTGTAAAGGTCACCGATTCCACCGTGCGCTGAAGGTGAGTTGACGATGATGCGGCAAGCCTTCATACGGAGACCGAATTCAAGGATGGCATCGTCATCTGTTGAGTGGATGACCGCTGTATGACCGAGTCCACCGATTTCAAGCATTTTTTCAGCAATCGCGAATCCTTCTTCACGTGATTGAACTTTATATGCACCAAGAACTGGGCTTAATTTTTCGTGAGAGAGAAGCTCAGTTGCGCCAACTGTTTCAAGCTCTGCAATCAAGATTTTCGTATCAGCTGGAACTTTGAGACCTGCTTGTTCAGCGATCCATGCTGCCGGCTTCCCAACAATTTCAGGGTTGACCGCACATGTATCCGTACGGATGACGAGCGTTTCAAGCTTCGCTTTCTCTTCAGGTGAGCAGAAGTAGCAACCGAGTGCCGTCATCTCTGCTTTCACTTCTTCATATACTTCTTGGTCGACGATGATTGCTTGTTCAGACGCACAGATCATCCCGTTGTCGAACGTTTTTGAAAGGATGACGTCTGAGATGGCACGTTTCACTTTCGCAGTCTTATCGATGTAGGCCGGTACGTTACCAGGTCCGACGCCAAGTGCTGGTTTACCAGTCGAGTAAGCCGATTTGACCATCGCTGCCCCACCAGTCGCAAGGACCATCGCCACACCAGGGTGGTTCATGAGCGCTTTCGTTGCATCAAGTGATGGAACTTCAACCCATTGAATCAAGTTTTCAGGAGCACCTGCCGCTACCGCTGCGTCACGGAGGACACGAGCTGCTTCACTTGAACATTGTTGCGCTGATGGATGGAACGCGAAGATGATTGGGTTACGTGTCTTGATGGCGATGATCGCTTTAAACATCGTTGTTGATGTCGGGTTAGTGACCGGTGTGACCCCAGCGACGACACCGACTGGTTCTGCGATATAGGTGATTCCGTTTTGAACATCATCTTCAAGGACGCCAACTGTTTTTTCTCCACGAAGTGAGTTGTAGATATATTCTGTCGCGAAGATGTTTTTGATCATCTTGTCTTCAAAGACACCGCGACCTGTTTCTGTATGCGCTAATTTCGCGAGTGCGACGTGTTGCTCGAGTCCTGCAAGTGCCATCGCCTGTACGATATGATCGATTTTCTCTTGGTCGAACGTCATCAACGTATCAAGTGCCTTGTGCGCACTCGCTACGAGCGTATCCACCATTTGTTCTGCCGTAGTTTCCACTTTTGCTTTCTCTTTGACTGCCATGTTAGGTTCCTCCTCATAATTGAGAGCTTTTAATGAACATATTGACTTGATGGAAGACACAATGTGATGACTGCTTTCAAGAGATTGTGCTTTCCTTCACATTCATAGAATACAATGTTTTTCAGGATTTGTGGGTGACAACAATGTGAACTCTTTCACAATATTTTTTTGTCATTTGTTGATAGCTCTTGATTTTTTAGAGTCCCCTCAGTAAAATCGAATACGTTTTCATGAAAATGTGTGTTACTCTTTATGTAAACGCTTACATAACTTGTGTCGATTCAACAGCATATAAGATGTATCATTCATCACATCAACCCGTTTTTAGGTTCAACTGGACCTAACTCGTGTATAATAAAGTTAGAACCTAACTAGGAAGTGAATCTATTATGCCGAAACAAGATGCAGCGGACCAGTTTGTCAAACTGATTCCATTAATTCGTCGTAAATTGTTACGACGATCTGATTTTCCTCAAATCCCGAACTTAAACTTCTCTCATTTCCATCTCTTGATGTTGATTGAAGACGAGGGGGCTGTCACAAACGGACGGATAAGCGAGACACTCTCCATCGCACCGCCTAATGTCACCCCACTTATCACAAAGTTATTAAATGAAGGGTATATCACCCGTGTCCCAGACGAACGCGATCGCCGTGTCATCTGGAACCAGTTGACGGAAAAAGGTGAGCATATTTTGCTCGAACGAAGAGACTCGTTCCGAAAACTGTTTGAAGAACGACTCGCCTTTTTAAATGAGGACGAAACCGATCGACTTTTCGAGAGTTTGAAGACTTTAACAGAAATCGTGGAAAAGATGGATAAAGGCGAAGAATAAAACTTTTCTCGTCAATTCAGGCAACTTCTTATATAATCTGTAATGAATCTACGTACAAATGGAAAGAGAGATGACATGTAATGGGTCGTAAATGGAACAACATTAAAGAGAAGAAGGCATCAAAAGATGCGAATACGAGTCGCGTCTATGCGAAGTTCGGTCGTGAAATCTATGTGGCCGCCCGCCAAGGGGAACCTGATCCTGAGTTGAACCAGTCATTAAAATTCGTGGTGGAGCGTGCGAAGACGTATAACGTGCCTCGTGCGATTATCGACCGCGCCATTGATAAAGCTAAAGGTGGCGACGAAGAAAATTTTGATGAGCTTCGATACGAGGGCTTCGGTCCAAACGGCGCGATGGTTATCGTCGATACGTTGACGAATAACGTCAACCGTACGGCTTCAGAAGTTCGTGCCGCTTTCGGTAAAAACGGAGGCAACATGGGAGTCAGCGGTTCGGTCGCGTATATGTTCGATGCAACAGCCGTCATCGGTGTCAATGATTTGTCGGCAGATGATGTCCTTGAGCTCATGATGGAGCATGACCTTGATGTCCGTGACGTCATCGAGGAAGACGAGACGGTCATTGTGTACGCTGAGCCAGAAGCATTCCATGCTGTACAGACCGCTTTTAAAGCTTCAGGAGTAGAAGAGTTTGCCGTGGCAGAATTGACGATGCTTCCTCAAAACGAAGTATCACTTGATGATGCATCAAAAGAACAATTTGAAAAATTAATTGATGTTCTTGAAGATTTAGAAGATGTGCGCCAAGTCTATCATAACGTTGACATGTAACAGACGAGCGATAACTTTAACGAGTTATCGCTTTTTTTCATATTGATTTGACAAGACACACATCATATGTTAAATTTCAAAAAGTCTTTATCATATTAAAGTGATACCAAGAGAAAGAAAACATGGAAGGTGTTGGATTGATATGAACGCAGTTTTACTTGCAGTCATCGTCTTATTCGCACTCGCCATCAGTCGAGTGCACATTGTTTTATCATTAATCTTAGCAGCGCTAGTCGGAGGGCTTGTTGGAGGACTTGGGTTCAACGATACGTTGACCGCCTTCAGTGACGGTCTAGGCGGTGGAGCGAGCATTGCGCTTAGTTACGCACTCCTCGGTGCATTCGCCGTCGGGTTATCAAAGACAGGGTTACCAGACGTCCTAGCAGAAAAATTGATTGCCATGTCAGGTCGTGACGTGTCAGGAAAACGAGTGAGCTATGTTAAAGCGTTCTTATTGTCGCTTCTCTTATTATTGTCAATCAGCTCACAAAACGTGCTCCCGATTCACATCGCCTTTATTCCGATCGTGATTCCACCGTTACTCGTATTGTTTAATGAATTGAAATTAGATCGGCGTCTCGTTGCAACGATTTTGACGTTCGGTCTTGTGACTCCTTATATGCTCTTACCTGTCGGGTTCGGCGGGATTTACTTGAACGAAATTTTAATCGCAAACGTCGAAGCGAACGGTTTATCTGTCGGTGATGTGAACATCGTCTCAATCATGGGCATCCCCGCATTAGGGATGGTCGTCGGTTTGATTGCTGCGTTCATTCATTACCGAAAACCTCGTTCATACGAAACAATCGCGCTCGGACCAACTGATTATGAAGTTCGTCAAATGAGTGGTTTCAAGATGATCATGACACTTGTCGTTGTACTGATTGTCCTTATCGTCCAATTGCAGACGGAGTCGATGATTGCATCGGCAGTGACAGGGCTAATCTTACTCTCAATTTTCCGCCTCATCCCTTGGTCAGAGGCAGATGACATCTTCACAAGCGGGATGCGTATGATGGCATTCATCGGTTTCGTCATGATTGCCGCAAGTGGATTCGCCGCTGTCATCCGCGAGACAGGTGCGATTGAACCGCTCGTCAATGGCGCAAGCGATTTGATGGGTGATTCTAAAATGGTCGCGGCTCTTGTCATGTTGCTTGTCGGCCTTGTCATCACGCTCGGAATCGGTTCAAGCTTCTCGACCGTTCCAATCATTGCAGCGATTTTCGTCCCGCTCTGTGTACAATACGGGTTCTCCGTCGAGGCGACGATTGCCATCATCGGGACTGCAGGAGCACTTGGGGACGCAGGAAGCCCAGCGAGTGACTCGACACTCGGACCTACGAGTGGATTGAACGCTGACGGTCAACACGATCACCTACGTGAAACGGTTTGGCCAACGTTCTTACACTACAACATTCCACTCATCATCTTCGGCGTCATTGCCGCGATGGTACTTTAATCATTTTTTCCGTCGTGAATAAATGGTCCCTAATAAAATCAGGATGAGAATAAACCAGATTCCCGTATACATGAGAATTTCGGTGAACATAAAACTCCTCCTAACAAAAGATAAGGAGCGACGAATGTCGCTCCTTTTTATGATGAGGTTTTTAATTCGGTCTTGCAAGTATCGAGATACGCATCGACGACCTCTGCCACTTCTCGTCCTTCCCGAATCGCCCATACGATCAGGCTTTGTCCCCGCTTCGCATCTCCGGCGACAAAGACATTGTCCGCTGCCGTCTGGAAGTTTTTCGTCTTCTCGACACCGATTTTTCGCAATTCCTGTTCCGGTCGCTCAAATCCAATCGCGACGAGGACAAGGTCCGCCGGATAAATCTCAAGGGAATCCTCTTCTACAAAGAACGTCGCCTGTCCATCTGGATTGACCACTTTCGTCATCCGCTCCGTCTCGATTCCGGTGACACGTCCTTCTTTCGCGACGATTTGGTTGGAACGAATCAAATACGTTCTCGGGTCTTTCTCATAGACCTCGAGTGATTCAGCATACGCATAATCGTTCGTAAGTGTGTCAGGTTGAAGGGGCCAAGGTTTCTCTGGTGCACGAAACAATCCTTTGGATGGATGCTTTCCGAACTGGACGACGGATTTCGCTCCTTGACGAATTGCAGTCGCTACACAATCGGCCCCTGTATCCCCACCTCCGATGACGATAACATTTTTGTCTTTGGCATCGTACATGGACGGAAGCGATTCTCCTTTACGCTCACGCATAGAAGCCGTCAAATAATCCATTGCCATTTCGACACCTTCTGCATCATCCCCGTCGATCCCGAGCGTGCGCTGTTTCTGAGCCCCTGTCGCGAAGATGACCGCATCGAATTCGTTACGAAGTGAATCGACCGTCACGTCGGTACCGACCTCCATGTTCGTCCGGATGACAATTCCCTCTTGTTCGAGCAATCGAATGCGACGTCTTACGACATCCTTATCCAGTTTCATGTTCGGGATTCCGTACATGAGTAGCCCCCCTGGTTCATCCGACCTCTCGATGATTGTGACCGAATGCCCCAGTTGGTTCAATTGATCAGCGGCTGCCAAACCTGCAGGACCACTTCCGACGATGGCAATCGTCATCCCGGTTCTTCGATGGACCTGTCTTGGTTTCACCCACCCTTCTTCAAACGCCCGATCGATGATGGTTCGTTCAATCGATTTGATCGCAACCGGATCTTCACTAATTCCGAGTGTACAAGACCCCTCACACGGTGCCGGACAAACTCTCCCTGTGAACTCCGGAAAGTTATTCGTTTCCATCAATCGATGGTATGCGCCCATCCAATCCGCTTTCGTCACGAGCTTGTTCCATTCAGGGATGTAGTTGTGAATCGGACATCCAATCGTTTCTTGACCGATCAAATCACCGACGTGACAAAACGGTGTACCACAGTCCATACAACGCGCGGCTTGCTGTTTGACCGATTCGTCATCCAATCGCGTCGCGTATTCCTCATAATCTCTCACCCGCTCATCGACAAGCCGTTCTGGTAAGCTCGTTCGTGCGATATTCAAAAAGTTGTGTTTCATGCGGTACCTCCTTCAGTCACGACTCGGAACAATTCGAGTGCCCGATCCGCTTCGCTCAATTCTGGTCGATGTGTCTCGATTTGACGCATGACGTCCAATACGTTCGCATAATCTCTCGGAACTACTTTCACAAAGTGAGAGCGCGCTTGTTCAAACGACTCTAAAATGGTACGTGCTTTGACACTGTCTGTGTGGAATTGGTGCGCTTCGAGAAGTGCATAAATTTGTTCCATATCTTCATCGTTCAACTCTCCTACGACGGAGACGAGCTCCTCGTTGACGAGACGATCATACGCTTGCTCCCCGTATATATAAGCGATTCCACCTGACATACCTGCGGCGAAGTTCCGTCCGATTTCACCGAGAACGAGAACGGTTCCACCGGTCATATATTCACACCCGTGATCCCCGACTCCTTCGACGACCGCTGTCGCACCAGAGTTTCGAACGGCAAACCGCTCGCCGACATGCCCGTTAAAGAACGCTTGACCACTCGTCGCTCCGTACAAGCAGACGTTACCGGCAATCATTTGTTTACTCTCATCAAATGGTGCATGCTTTTCAGCAATCAGCGCTAATTTACCGCCACTCAAACCTTTCCCAATATAATCGTTCGCATCTCCGATAACGGAAATGGTGATGCCCCTCGGTAAAAATGCTCCTAAGCTTTGACCAGCAGACCCGCTAAGGCGAAGCGAAATCGTATCATCCGGTAAACCTACCTGACCGTGAACTTTCGTCACTTCAAACCCTAATTGCGTTCCGACCGCTCGATCGGTATTTCGAACACGACCTACGAAGAACGTTGGTTGAGTAGAAGTAATGGAACGTGATACAGCCGGGATGAGCTTGCGATGGTCGTATGAGCGATATGCAGGATGTGCCATTTCTTCTCGTTCCGGTAACGGGGTCGGCATCGTAAGCATTGGGGACAAATCTAAGCGTCCCGCTTTCGGATGACTCGTCTTCCATTCACTTTCTTCAAGAAGATCCGTTCGACCGACCACATCGTCGAGTGAGGTCATACCGAGTGATGCTAAAATTTCTCGGACTTCTTCCGCCAAGAATGTCATCAAGTTGACGACATGTTCTGGTTTCCCCATAAATTTCTGACGAAGTACCGGATCTTGCGTCGCCACACCGACGGGACACGTATCCAAATGACATGCGCGCATCATGATGCATCCGAGAACGACAAGTGGTGCTGTCGCAAACGCAAACTCTTCCGCCCCGAAGATGGCAGCTAGGACGATATCTCGCCCCGTCATGAGCTTCCCGTCCGTCTCGAGGGTTACTCTCCCCCGTAACCCGTTCAACGCGAGCGTTTGATGCGTCTCCAAGAGTCCAAGTTCCCATGGAAGTCCTGTATGCTTGATTGATGTCTTTGGAGAAGCTCCTGTCCCACCATCGTACCCACTAATGACAATTGTATCGGCATTCGCTTTGGCTACACCTGCTGCAATCGTCCCAACCCCTGACTTTGAGACAAGTTTGACACTGATTTTCGCCTTCGGGTTCGCATGTTTCAAGTCAAAGATGAGCTGAGCCAAGTCCTCAATCGAGTAAATATCGTGATGTGGAGGCGGTGAGATCAGACCGACGCCAGGTACCGATCCCCGGACTTCAGCGACCCATGGGTACACCTTGTTTCCTGGGAGTTGACCACCCTCACCCGGTTTTGCGCCTTGCGCCATCTTGATTTGAATCTCATCGGCATGATATAGATATTCGGCCGTCACGCCGAAGCGTCCGCTAGCGACTTGCTTGATGCGGCTGATGCGTTCGTTTCCAAACTCATCCGGGACGAAGCGGGCCCGGTCTTCGCCCCCTTCCCCTGAGTTACTTTTCGCGCCAATCTGGTTCATGGCGATGGCTAGGGTTTCATGCGCTTCTTTCGATAACGAACCGAATGACATCGCTCCCGTCTTAAATCGACGAACGATCGACGTGATTGGCTCCACATCTTCGAGCGGCACAGGACGTTGTGTTTTAAACGCAAACAACTGTCGGATGAACTGACCTGATGATTCATGAAGCTTCACATAAGCATCATAATATTTACGTTCATTCTCACGGCAGGCGCGTTGTAACAAATGAATCGTCTTCGGGTTAAATGCATGCTCTTCCCCGTCTGCACGCCATTGGAAATCACTTCCCGCCTCGAGCGGACGATTCGTCGTATAGGCAGACGTATGGAGTGTTTTCGCTTCGTCTTCAAGCTCTTTAAATCCGATTCCAGACAGTTGAGATGTCGTTCCCCTGAAATGCGTCTCGATCAAATCACGGTCTAACCCAACGGCTTCAAAAATTTGAGCTCCGCGATAACTTTGAATCGTCGAGATGCCCATTTTCGACATAATTTTGACGATCCCTTCAACGACCGCTTTTTGATACGAGCGGATGGCCTCTTCAAGTGAATGCATAATTTGTTCACGTTCGACTAAATCTCGAATCGTCGCATAGGCAACGTAAGGATACACTGCATCTGCCCCATATCCAATCAAGGTCGCTGCCTGATGCACTTCTCGAACTTCACCACTCTCAGAAATAAGACTACAGTTTGATCGCAAGTTCTCTCGAATCAAGTGTTGATGAACCGCACTCAGAACGAGAAGAGACGGCATCGCAATCCGTTCATTACTGACGAGTCGGTCAGAAAGGACGATCACGTTCGCACCATTTCGTACAATCTGGCTGACATGTTGCAAAAGGGCTTCAAGCGACGCCTCTAAATCATTAGTAAACGTCGTATCGACTCGTTTGAGCTTGAGCTTCTCGTCAAGTTGCTTAAGGGTTGCCCCATCAATCATCGGATGATCTAACCACACACGTTTCGCATGACCGCGTCCGGTATGAACCGGATCCCCTTGCGGACCGATCCAAGTGAATGTCGCCGTGACAATCTTCTCTCGCAAGGCATCGATTGGCGGGTTCGTCACTTGCGCGAAATGCTGTTTGAAGTAATGGAAGAGTGACCGAGGACGAGTCGAGAGCACGGCGATTGGTTGATCATGCCCCATCGAGCCGATTGGATCTTTCTCGTCTTTGATTAATGGAACCATATACTGCTCAATATCCTCTTTTGTATACCCAAACGCGCGTTGCACACGCTGAAGCTCAAATAGTTCCTCTTCTATGACCCCACTATCCTTGAGGGTCATCATCTGCTTGAGCCATTTATGATAAGGCTCTGACTTTGCAATCGTCTCTTTGATCTCATGATCTGGAATCAATCGCTTTTCAATCAGGTCGATCAACAATAATTGTCCCGGTCTAAGACGTTGTTTTGATTTGACGTTCTCTGCATCAACCGGAATAACTCCTGTTTCAGAGGAAAGAATCAATTCCCCGTCCAACGTTTCGACATAACGCATCGGGCGCAAGCCGTTACGATCTAAAATCGCTCCGATTTGACGTCCATCTGTAAAGACGACCCCAGTCGGTCCATCCCATGGCTCCATGATGGATGAATGATATTGATAAAAGTCACGTTTGAACGACTCCATCTGCCCTTCGACGAACGGTTCAGGAATCAACATCATCGCCGTGTGTGCGATTGAGCGACCGGTTCGTGTGAAGAATTCAAAAGCGTTATCGAGCATGGACGAGTCACTCCCATCCTCTTGAAGGACAGGGAACAAGTGATGAACGTCTTCAAATAAATCTGTTGATGTAACGCCCTCTCGTGCTCGCATCGCATCAATATTTCCTCGAAGCGTGTTAATCTCCCCGTTATGGACAATCATCCGGTTCGGGTGTGCCCGTTCCCAAGACGGGAACGTGTTCGTCGAGAAGCGAGAATGGACGATGCCGAACGTGCTCTTGTATTGAGGGGATTGCAAATCTAAATAAAATGCTGCGATTTGATTTGGTGTCAACATTCCTTTATATACGATCGTTCTCGTTGACAGGCTTGCGATATATAGGTGTAACGCATCGACTTTTTCGATTTTTCGACGAAGTTCATAGAAGACACGCTCATTCGCATCCTCGTCAAGGAATGGACATGAGATGAACCATTGATAGATGACCGGTTGCGTGACTCGCGCATGCTCTCCGATTTGCAATGGATCGACAGGTACTTCACGCCACTCAATCGTCGAACAGTCCAGTTCATCCGCCATACGTTCCATCATGGCCGTTTTTTCGTGGAGTTGATTCTCAGACGGCTGAAAAAAAACCATTCCGACAGCGTAACGACCAGGCGACGGAAGGTTCATTGTTTGTGTGAAGAGTTCATGTGGGATCTCAGTCATGATACCCGCCCCATCACCTGCATCGATGACACCTTGTCCTCCCCGGTGCTCTAAATTACATAACATCGAGAGTGATTTTTCGACGATCTCATGTTTTTTCAGCCCATGTAAATTGACGTAAAGTCCAATCCCACACGCATCTTTCTCAAATTTTGAGTCATATAGACCAACTCGACTCATATCATCGACCCCTTTCACTCACAGTTTCGTAATTCACATTTTGTTCTAAATATTCTGAAAAATCAAGTGAGTTGTATGTGTTTTTGCATAATAGGAATGATGTCGAATCTTATTGAAAGCGTATACACTGCTGTTATCAATGGATTTATCGTTTTTAGTTATATTCAATAAAGAATAAATATCCATGAATATTATTTATTTATAGGTTCTTTTGAACACAAAAAAGGATATCCATAGGACATCCTTTTTTTGATTATTGTTCTACCGTTTTACGCGGGTGGTGTAAAAATGATTTAGGACGTTTCCATAAAATCAAACCAATATATCCTATGGCGAGTAAAGCCAGGGCACTGACGATCACGACATAAAGAGTCCCTTCTTCGATTCTCGCAAAGATTCCGATATACGCCCAGACAAATACGAGTGGATAGATAAAATCATGATGCCACCACATAAAGAGAAGGGCTACAATCACACCGACCATCAGCATAAGTGAGGTCCAAGCGAGTTCATCAAGACCTAATAATGATGTAATCTGTTCCGTCTTCATCACAACGAATGTGTTGACAATTGTTGCGACTGATACCCAGCCGATATAGATGGAGAACGGGAATCGATCGAGCCAGCTCGTAGATGTCCGAAAGGCGATATAATACAGCCAGCAAAGGGTAGCTAAGAATGACACCATGATGACAAGGGAAAGGATGAACCACTCGTTCGTGAATGCTAAGAGCCATAAGCCGTTCAGCACGCAAGAGATTAAGAATCCAGCTTTCATACGCTCGGCTTGACGATTCGCCGTCGTTCCTTTCCTTAACTGTAAGACCAGCCAAACGAGTAACGCGACATAGATGACACCCCAAATCGAGAAGGCATATCCTGCCGGCTTAAAGTAAATGTCGATTCGATCAGAAACCGCGGCGTTGTCACCACTCGCGAAATAATTGATCACGACGATCGCTAAAAAAGCGACCCAGTTTACAATTGGCCATTTTGATAAGTCCATATGCACGATCTTCTAGACGAAGATCAGACACCTCCTTTTAGCAACATAATATTCATTACCCGCATCGATGTGTCTCTACACGTAGAAAGGGCTCGCATAAGCGAGCCCCCTCTCAATTAAAAGTCGATTTCATCCGGGTCTGGTCCGAGACGTTCACCCGTTGCCACTTGATCAATCTTCGCAAGGTCATCTGAGTCGAGAGAAAAGTCGAATACGTCAAAGTTCTCACGGATTCGATGCGGCGTCACCGATTTCGGTAACGCGACATGGCCAGATTCAAGATGCCAACGGAGCACTACTTGCGCAGGTGTCTTCCCGTGCTTCTCTGCAATTTCAGAGAATGCAGGGATGTCTAAAAACTTACCTTGCATGAGTGGACTCCACGCCTCGATTTGAATCCCTTCATCTTGACAGTAGTCCAACAAATCAGGTTGTGGGAGTTGTGGATGAAGTTCGACCTGATTGATGAGCGGGGCCATCAAGCCTGCTTCTTTCAACGTTTCTAAATGATGTTCTTTAAAGTTAGACACACCGATTGCCTTGATTTTTCCGGCTTCATATAAATCGATGAGATCTTTCCATGCATCGACAAAACCGTCAACCGGCCAGTGGAGAAGGCAAAGGTCCAAATAGTCTGTTTGAAGACGTTTCAATGAATCTTCGAACGCCTCTTTTGTCTTTCCTTCACGGATATCATCGTTCCAAATTTTTGATGTGATGAACAGTTCCGAACGGTCGACACCCGAGATGTGAATCCCTTTTGCGACACCTTCTTCGTTTTTATAAATAGCCGCCGTATCGATATGACGATAGCCTGTTTTGATGGCTTCAACGACAGCAGCTGGTGCCTCGGTTTCATTATCGACCTTCCAGACACCAAAGCCGATCATTGGAATCTCTACCTTGTTACGTAATGTAGCGTATAACATCTCATTCATCCCCTTTTCATTCTAACGAGCTGATTGTATCATACCCGACAATTTATTTCGGAAAACTAAATCGTCAAATCTTTTCGAGTGAAACGGAAGAACGAGAGTGCTGAAAAGATGGTCAAGAGACCGAGCAACCAGATGAAATGGATTCCCCAATATTCCTCACGCATGATGGCGCTCGCATCAAAGAGTGAGAAGAATGAAAAGTTCGACATCCAATCAAATTGTTCGCTCACTCCCTGAATGATATTGACCATGAGAAAGAATGTGAAGATCCCACCTGTCACCATATAGGATTTACTACTGTCATCGAACAGACTCGCAATCACATAAGCGGCTACGCCTAGGACGAGCAACATGAGCGCCCCATTCAATTGAAGCATCCACAGAACCGCATAGTCAATTTGTAAATCGAACAGAAGGTCCGCTGCCATTAAACTCAATCCATTCAGACCGACAAATAGCCCAACTGCCACCAGCAAGACGACAAAACTTGCTATCACGTACGTCACCCGCGAAATCGGGGCTGCCATATACAGCATGATTTCTCCGGAGTCGACAGGTTTGGCCAACAGTCTTGAGGCAAAAGTCAATGCGAATAGAACGGCGAGCACGTAAAAAATCAATCCATAATAGTTACTCGACAATAGATTGAGAACGTTGTCCATCGCCATCGACGCATCGATTTGGAAGACGTCGAGGAGTTCTTTTGGCAACGACTCTAATTTCGCTTCAATCAACCCTGTTTCTTGAATAGATGGGAAGATTGCGGCTAAGAAAAAGAGATACACGCTAGTTCCGACTGAATATCCAAGAATCCAACTGCGATTCTGTTTCAACATGGAGCGAATCAACATGTCAGGTCGCCTCCCCGTAATATTGCATGAATAAATGTTCGAGCTCGTCAGTACCGCTTGCCAGCGATTGAATCTGAAAATCTGCCAACGTTCGAATGAGATGATTCAACTCTGTCGGTGTCGAAATGGTGACCTCGACATGTCTACCATCCCGTTCACCAGAATCTGCAGCAAATCGAACAGCCTCCGCCTCCGTTGAAAATTCGACTCGATACCGTTTCACGCTATGTTGGCGTAGCTGTTCCATGTCTTCTTCGATGATGATGCGTCCATCTTTGATCAAGGCGGCGCGGTCGCACGTTCGTTCCATCTCAGGGAAATGGTGAGAACTCATGAGAATGGCTTTTCCTAATTGCTTTTCTTCAATTAGCCAATCGATTAGACGTTCTTGCATGAGCGGGTCTAATCCGCTCGTCGGTTCATCCAATATATAGACGGGCACATCTTTCATGAAACAGGTGATGATGGCAAGCTTTTGCTTCATCCCTTTTGACATCTTTCGGACTTTCGTCGCCTCATCGAATGAAAATCGTTCACGTAGGTGCCGTTCACGATCCGGATTCGTTTCATGCAGATGGCGGGTCAATCGAATGATTTCTTCCCCCGTCATGTTTTGAGGATAGTTGATTTCCCCCGGCAAATAGCCGACGCTCCGCTTCACTTGCTCCGTCTCCTGCCAACAATCAAATCCGTTGATGGTCGCCTTTCCTTCACTCGGCTTCAAAAGACCCATTAAGTGTCGAATCGTTGTCGATTTTCCTGCGCCGTTCGGTCCGATGAATCCGAAGATTGTTCCTGGTGTCACATGAAGTGATACATCAAAAATGCCATGTGTCTCATCAAAACGTTTCGTCAATCGCTGAATCCGAATCATCTTGACCCCTCCTTTTTTGTAATATCTGAACAATATGATTACAAAACTAGTATATCACGTTCTTTTTTGAAATGGAAATGGTATATTGATTACAAAACTAGAGAAAGGAGCGTCTAGTTCAATGGATGGATTTACGAAACGCACCGAAGAGAAACAACGAGCGATTATACGTGCCGCTCAGGACTTGATGGCAGAGAAACAATCCCGATTCACGATTAGTGAGTTAGCGAAACGGGCACAGGTCTCCCCGGTATCCATCTATAATTACTTCGGGTCGAAAGACCAGGTCATCGTGGAAGTCTTAAAGCAAATGACAGAAGAGCAGATGAGTTGGATCGAACACGCCATTGAGTCGAACGCCCCATTTGATGCGTTACTCGTCGAGATCTTGAAACGGAAAATCCAGACGGCGGTTCTCTTTGACGAGACCATCACGGAAATGATTCAACAAGATCCGAACTGGGAACAGCTTGCGACTCGGGGATATACTGCTTTCGCCCAGTTGATTGAATACGGGAAGGACCAAGGAGCAATCGATTCGACGTTATCCACTTCTTCGTATTTACGGTATGTTCAATTCATGCAGCAGGCCATCCTATCCGATCCTCAGTTTTCAATCGAGGATATGAAGGAAACGATGGAAGTCTACTTTCATTTCTTTTTGAACGGGGTCATGAAACGGTAAAAGGTGACTGTCTACAAATGAGCAGACAGTCACCTTTTTCATGTGCGATAAATAAAGTCTTCAATCGGATAGAGCGATAGATCCACTTCAGCCTCTTCTGTCAGAACAAGGTCACTTAACACTTTTCCGATGAATGGGCCGACCGTCAAACCGGATGAACCCAGACCGTTTGCGACTAATAGTTTTTCTGCCCCAGGCACCCTGCCGAGAACGGGAATGGAATTCGGTGTGACCGGACGGAAGCCGACCTTCGTTTCAACGAGTTCTGCTTCAGCAAGTCCAGGTGCCGACTCCAAACCTTTTGTCAGTACTTCGTGTACACCGATTGCTGTCGGACGAACGTCGAACGCCTTTCCTTTCTCATGTGTCGAACCGATGACTACTTTCCCGTCGTCAAATCCGAGTAAATAGCGTCGACGTGGCGGCATGACGACCGGCCAGTCTGATGCGTCTGTATCTTTTAACTGAACGTGGACGAGCTGTGCCTTTTCCCCATCGACTCGTACCGTGTATCCGAGAGGCTGTAACAACTCCGGTAACCAAGCACCCGTCGCGAGGATGATTTCATCCGCTTCATAGACTATCCCATCACACTCCACACCAATCTCATCTCCACTCGTCAACCGTGCGGAACCGTTGACAAATTTGACGCCTCGCTTTGTTGCGACTCGTTCAAGTGCAGCGCGAAAGCGACCTCCGTCGACCCTAGCCCCTCCTGTCACAAGTAGTGCATCATATTCATCGGAAAGTGGTGGGAAACGACGTCGCGCCTCCTCTGCAGTCAATCGTTCGAGTTCACCGATTTCTGGTGCTTCTTCTCGACGCAATAACGTTCGCTCCATCATCTGGTCGAGCTTTACTTCTTCATGGAGTGCAAGCGTCCCGACTCGTTTGTACCCGGTGTCCGTCTCCCCTTCAGCCTCCAGCTCTTTGACGACCTTAGGATAATAACTTGCTCCACCTTTCGCCAGTGCATACCAAGCTTTATTGCGTCGCTGCGCGATCCACGGACACACGATTCCAGCTGCCGCATCCGTTGCTCTTCCTTCTTCTTTTCGGTCAATGACCGTCACATCCGCTTTACCAGCTAAATGATAGGCAGCCGAAACACCGACGATCCCTGACCCGATAATCACTATCTTCTTCATCATAAATCTGTCTTGTGCAGACAGATGGACACATCCTTTCGTAAAAAAATCATCGACCCAACGGATCGATGATTGATTCTTATTCTCTCATCGCTAGACGATAAAGTAAATCTAACAATTCAATATACAACCAGACGAGCGTGACGATTAATCCAAATGCCGCGACCCATTCCAACTGTTTCGGTGCCCGCGCTTCGACCTGACTCGCGATGAAGTCAAAATCTAAGACGAGCGCGAGTGAAGCGACGATGACAATCACAAATTGAACACCAATCGCAAGTGGGCTTGAACCAGTCATAAATGCCAAGCCTGAGCCGAACAAACTCATCACGAGTTGCACGAGGTATAACAACATGACTGTGAACATGGCTGCCATGACACCAGCTTTAAACTTCTGTGTCACTTTGACGAGCCCTGTCGTATAGACAAACCACATCGCAAAGGCAACGACAAACGTCGTCAATACGGCGCGTCCCACAATACCAGGGACCATCGCTTCAAAGAAATACGAAATCGAGCCGACAAAGACCCCTTCGATAATCCCGTATAGCGGTGCGACGACCGGTGCTGTATTCGGTTTAAACGTGATAAGCAACGCAAAGATAAAGCCGAGAATGAGTGACCCGATCATGAGCGGGAACAATAGCCCTTCTCCGATTGTCGGGACGACTAGCCATGTCGTACCGGCTGCCGCTGTCACGAGTAACAGCAAGGTGAACACTTTAGACCATGTTCCTGCTTTCGTCATCGGTTCGGCACTGTAAGCTGTGGACTGCATTGATTTACGAAGTAATGGATTCGATTTTAAGTTCAACGTTGAATAGCTCCTTTATGGTTCAGTTACTGTTTTGCGAACACGTCGATGAACGCGCGCATATAATCTGGTAAGTCTGGCGGACGACGACTTGAGACGATATGACCATCGACGACGACCGGCTCATCATGCCAAATCGCTCCCGCATTTTCCATGTCATCTTTGATTCCCGGCGTGCTCGTCACGTTCACCCCGTCTAGAATGTTCGCCGAAATCAATACCCAACCGGCGTGACAGATTTGACCGATTGGTCGTTTTTGTTCATCCATATAACGGACGAATCCTTTCACCGACTCGAAACGGCGCAATAAGTCAGGTGACCAACCGCCAGGCACGAGAATCGCATCGAACGATGTGATGTCGACATCATCAAACGCCACGTCAGATTTTGCGGGCACACCGTATTTACCGATATATGTGTGATCGGCCTTCTCCCCAGCGAGGATCACGTGTGCTCCCTCTTCACGAAGGCGATGCACCGGGTACCAAAGCTCTAAATCCTCGAAGTCGTTACTGACAAGTTGAAGGACTTTCTTCCCTTGTAATTTCATCAAACCCCTCCTTTTATTCATTCCCCATTATACCCGAAAGCGACAGTCGCGAAAACGAAGAATGACAATTGTTTTTCCAGGATATTGATTAAGGATGATTCTCACCACTATATCTTGTGTTTCCTCCCTACAATTGATACCTTTAGTGGTAGAAGAATGAGAAGGAGGCACATCACCTATGAAGCAATATCATGACTTATGTCGACACATCCTAGACCAAGGTGTCGTAAAGGAAGACCGGACTGGAACCGGGACAACGAGTGTATTTGGTTACCAAATGCGTTTCAATCTGCAAGAAGGGTTCCCCCTGATCACAACGAAAAAATTACATACTCGTTCCATCATTCACGAACTATTATGGTTCATCTCAGGAGAGACGAACGTTCGATACCTCCAAGAAAACGGGGTCCGCATTTGGAATGAATGGGCAGACGAGGAAGGTAATCTTGGTCCGGTATACGGTTCACAGTGGCGTTCTTTCCCACGCCCGGACGGTTCTTCTGTCGATCAGTTGGCTCAAGTGATTGAACAAATCAAGACGAATCCAGATTCGAGACGATTGATCGTGTCGGCATGGAACCCAGGACAGCTTGACGAGATGGCCCTCCCGCCATGTCATCTATTGTTCCAATTCTATGTCGCCGACGGGAAACTCTCGTGTCAATTGTATCAACGAAGCGCAGATACGTTTTTAGGAGTACCGTTCAATATCGCTTCATATGCATTACTCACACACATGGTGGCGCACGTGACCGGACTTGAAGTCGGCGACTTTGTGCATACCCTTGGTGACGCACATATCTACCACAATCACCTTGAGCAAGTAGAACTTCAGTTGTCGCGTGAACCACGTCCGTTGCCACAACTCAACATCGTTCGAGACGTCCCTTCAATCGAATCTTTCCGTTTTGAAGACTTTGAAATTCTAGGCTATGACCCGCATCCGCACATTAAAGGAGAAGTGAGCGTATGATTTCACACGTCGTCGCATATGGACTAGGTCGCGAAATCGGAAAAGATAATGATTTATTATGGCGCTTGCCAGATGACTTGAAACATTTCAAGGTCATCACGTCTGGCGGAACGGTCGTGATGGGAAGAAAGACGTTTGAGTCCATCGGTAAAGCGTTGCCGAACCGACGCAATATCGTCGTCACATCTGATGCTTCCTTTTCAGCCGATGAAGTCGAGGTGTGGCATGATTTAGACAGTCTCGTTGAAATGAGTCAACAGGAAGAATGGTTTGTCATCGGTGGCGCCACGTTATATGAACAGACGATGCCGATGACGAGCCGAATCTATGCAACGGAAGTCGCCGCATCGTTCGTGGCCGATACGTATTATCCCGAACGAACCGGGAAATGGACGGTTACGAATACAACCGACCACCCGCAAGACGAAACACACGCATATGCCTTTTCATTCAAACAATACGACAAAACAGACATCGAATCATGATGTCTGTTTTTTAGTCTGGCAATTTTTCCAGCCACTGTTCAATTTTTTTCGTGATGACTTCGTCCTGTCCTCCGTCCGCATAATCGTCATAGATCGCTTCGAGTTCAGACGCCGTTCGTTTCGATACAGCAAGAATGTGGCTGTATTTGCCTCGTTGCTCTTTCACAGCAGACAACGTCCCTCTCGCTTCTTGTGCTCGTGCATCGTCCAAAACGAACATCTCGATATTGTCATTACAAGAATACGCTTCATAAGGACGGTATACGACTTCATAGCGACGGTGCTCTTTCGGCAGTCGATCAGCGAGCGATGTATAGGTATTGGCAGACATCGTCACATAGGCGATCCGCTTCTCCTCACGAACAGCAGACGTGTATCGAACGACACGATTTCGTCCATCTCGTTTCGCTTTATATAGCGCCTCATCCGCATAGGCACACCATTCACCAAGTGTATAGCCTGTCTGACAGACACGTGTGTATCCAATCGACACCGTCACCTGGTGCTCGTATGGAAACTCTATCTCTTCAATGCGTGTTCGAACTCGCTCGAGCACCGATTCGACGATGGCACGGTCTGAGACGTTTAAGAGGATTAAAAATTCTTCGCCACCGTATCGGATGAGCTCATCACTTGAACGAATGGCATGTCGGATTTCTTCAGACACACGATGAAGTACGTCATCCCCATACGAGTGACCGAACGTATCGTTCAATTGTTTGAAGTGATCGATATCAAGCAGTGCGACAGCAAAACTCTCACCAGACCGCTCCAATCTCGAAATGAACCGAGAAAAGGTCGCCTTTAAATACTTACGGTTGAAAGCACCCGTTAATTCATCCACGAGTAACGCTTTTGATACGAGGCGAGATTTTTCAATATGTAGCCCAAGACGCACCAATCGTTCCTCCATCGGCACCCACGATTCCCAATAATCGTCGAACCCGTAAGAATACGCAGCAAGTCGATAATGTTCGTTCGTTCCGATAACAATCAGAGGCACATAAAGCTTTCTCATCTTGCTTACGAACGATTGGATATCTCGTTCTTTGAATTGTGGCCATAATTCCACGTCCATAATAATGGCTTTCGGCACATCTTCATAATCGTATTCGACGGCTTCTTCAAGGGTCTGCAAAAATACCGGTCGTGCCCCGAGCTTCTCAACGCGAGACTTGTAACGACTAAATGTGGAAAAGCTTGCGGATAAGATGAGGACGAGATCTTCATCCTCTTGTTCAATCCCCAAGACAGTATGGATATAACGTTTCACAGGAGAGATCAAGGTCAAAGCTTCCGCTTGTGTGAGGACGCTTGGCAACTCCTTCGCGTCAGACTCGACACGACTAAAGATTTCTAACAAATGCATCAACCGTCGCTGCCGAACTTCCTTCTTCATCCAATCGAGTAGAAACTCGATATCGCTTTTTGGAATTTGTCTCGACTCCGATATCTTTTTCAAAATCATATGTATACGCTCAGTGAGTTGACCTTGCTCCATCTTCGTCCCCCCTATGTTCGTACTCCCCGAATTCTCTTATGTTTCGATTATGCGACTTCTCAAGATAAAATACAACTATTTCCTTATTTATTTTCTATTGTTTTACATATCACTAGGACCTACGTCCTAAAAAAGACATACTAAAAGCGGTCTTGCGACCGCTTTGTGTTATTTTTTCACTTTTAAGTTCGGTGACGTCATCTCTTCAGGGCGAATCCATTGATCAAATTGTTCTTCCGTTAATAAACCAGTTTCCAATGCCGCTTCTTTTAAAGAAGTGCCATTTTTATGTGCCGTTTTAGCAATTTTCGCCGCATTCTCGTATCCGATATGCGGGTTAAGTGCCGTGACAAGCATGAGTGACTGTTCCACGTTACGTGAGATCACTTCATGGTTCGGCTCGATTCCGACAGCACAATGATCATTGAATGAATGTAAGCTGTCCGTCAATAGACGACAAGTCTGAAGGAAATTATACATGATGACCGGTTTGAAGACATTCAATTCAAAGTTCCCTTGACTCGCCCCGAAACCGATTGTCGCATCATTTCCAAGTACTTGTGCGGCAACCATCGTAAGCGCCTCACTTTGGGTCGGGTTGACTTTACCCGGCATGATTGAACTTCCTGGTTCATTCTCCGGAATGGTGATTTCTCCGATTCCTGCACGTGGTCCAGAAGCCAACCAACGCACATCGTTCGCAATCTTCATCGCGTCCATCGCTAGTGCTTTTAACGCACCATGCGTGAAGACGAGTTGATCGTGACTCGTGAGGGCGTGGAACTTGTTGACGGCTGTCACAAACGATTTACCCGTCTCTTCTGAGATTTTCTTCGCTACGGCTTCGCCGAACTCAGGGTGTGCGTTGATTCCTGTTCCGACGGCCGTTCCTCCAAGAGCAAGCTCTGTGAGCGGTTCAATCGTGCGCTCAATCATCTGTTTTGACAATTCAAGCATCCGGACCCATCCACTAATTTCTTGACCGAGTGTGACCGGCGTCGCATCTTGAAGGTGCGTCCGACCAATTTTAACGATATCCATATACGCTTCCGATTTTTGTGAAAGCGTTCCGTACAGCGAGTCGATTGCTGGAAGGACATCATCTTGTACGGAAAGGATGGCTGCGATGTGCATCGCCGTTGGATACGTATCGTTCGAGCTTTGTGATTTATTGACGTCATCATTCGGGTGAATCGTGATTGACGCACCGCGTGCCTGTAACTTCTCATTCGCAAGATGTGCGATGACTTCGTTGACGTTCATGTTTGACTGCGTGCCCGACCCTGTTTGCCAGACGACAAGCGGGAACTCCGCATCATGTTGCCCTGCTAAAATCTCATCTGCCACCTCTGCGATGATTGCGGCTTTCTCTTCTTCGAGTACACCGAGTTCAGCGTTCGCTAAAGCTGCACCTTTTTTCAAAATGGCGAATGCGTATACGATTTCAAGCGGCATCTTCTCCGCTCCAATTTTAAAGTTTTCGAGACTACGTTGCGTTTGTGCTCCCCATTTCGCTGTCGCTGGAACTTTGATTTCCCCCATTGTGTCCCGTTCAATCCGATAATCCATTGTATGATTCCCCCTCTATAGTTGACTACGCTTTCATTTTAGCGAAAAACCATCTAAAAAGAAATGACTCCGTCAAAAAAGCGACCAAGAATGATCTCGGTCGCTTAATTCGTACTATTCAATGCGTCACGTGCAATCACGTCTGCCCGATTCTCCGCTCGTGGGATCCATTTCAAGAACACGGTTGGCAATTCATCATAGGCAATCAGCGCTTTCAGAAACATTGGTTTCGCTGAAGCATCTTTCATGAAACGTTGCTCTAGTGCGCGAACAATCACTTCGGCGTCGGAATACAACATGAATGAGGTTTCGCCTTCCAATACATGCGCTTGCTCCAGCGCATAAGCACATGCAGCCAATTCCGCATGAACGCTCGTCAATCCTTGCATTCGACGTTTAAACGTCGATACGGTACCGTCGGACGACTTGATCCACACGCCGATTCCGTTCTCTCCAGACGTCTGATTGGTGGCCGCGTCAAAATAGATGTGAACCAAATCGGTACGCCTCCCAATCCGTGTTGACAGGTGCATGGATATCAATCTGTGACAGTCGTTTCGACAAGAGGGCGATCTCTTCATTCCCGTCCAGTTTTTTGGCATATTTTTGATGGGACGCTTCGAGTGTTTCATTTTGAACATGCACATAAAGCGTCTCAATCGTATCGTAATGCTGAATCAAAATCGTCGCCGTCTTCGGACCGATGCCACGTACCCCTGGAATGTTATCCGAAGAGTCTCCCTGCAATGCCTTCACGTCGACAAACTGATATGGTTTCACGCCATACATCAATTCAAAAGAAGCTTCATTGACGAGCTGCTCCTCACCTTTTTTCGGCATGATTTGAAACACGTTCGGAGACAATAACTGAAGTAAATCGCGGTCCGAGGAATAGAGATATGATTCGCCCGGGAACGCTGTCGCGACGGCACCCATCAAATCATCGGCCTCATATCCCGTCAACTCGGATTGTAAGATTCCTCGTTCATCTAAAGCAGCTCTCAATTTCAAATAGTCTTCGAAAAGCGGTTCCGGGAGTCCATTACGCGTTGCTTTATATTCAGGATATATCGCATAACGGTGGGTAGACTCTCGTGTCCCGTCCCAAAAGAAAGCGATATGGGAAAAGTCTGTCATCCAAGAATCGACTTTCCGGAGTAATCCTTTCACAGTCACTTCCGGATCTTGTGCCCGTCTTCGCTCCGTCGCAAAATAATAACGGGATAACAAATTAAATCCGTCAACTAGAATAAGCTTCATCTTGCTCCACCTCACATGCTTTTAATCCCCGTGCTAGTGCCTCTTGGTCTAATTCCTTCCCAATCCAAACAAACACGGAACGGTCCCCTTCATGCACCTCATTTGCAAATGTCGCGCCCATCAACTGATTCGTCGCTTGAATGACAAACTTGCGCTCCTCATCCTGTAAGCGGACAATCGCCTTCATCCGATACATCTCATCCTCGTAGTGCATCAAGACTTCACGAACGTAACGGGTCACGCGCTCCCGAGACAACGGACGCTCGGCACTCAACGTGATGGCACGAAGGGAGGAGACCGATTCACTCGTCTCTGTCAGTTGACTCAATTTCTGTTCATCGACACGTGACAATTGGAACGTATTCTCGAGGAGTTCGTAATCGCCTTCTGTTTGAATCGTCTCCACAATCCTTACCGTCGGATTGAGTTGTTCGATTCGGCGGCGTGCTTGATCGAGTTCATCCGACGACACTAAATCGGTTTTATTTAACAAGATGAGATCGGCATAAGCGATTTGATGAATGCCTTCTTTGAACAGTTCACGGTCCATTTGACTGGCATCCACAACCGTCAAGATGGCGTTCATTTTAAAGTGTTGTCGCAAATATTCATCATAATAAATCGTCTGAATGATTGGTGCGGGATCGGCGACACCGGTCGTCTCGATGATGACTCGGTCGAATGTTTCTTGTTTTGCCGCGAGTTGATAGAACGTCTTACTCAAATCATTTTGGATGGAACAGCAAATACATCCGTTCGAGAGCTCAATCTGCTCTTGGTCCATCTTGACGATCAATTGTTCATCGATATTAATCGCGCCGAGCTCGTTGACGATCAGACAAATCTTTTCATCCGTCGCCGCGAGTAAACGGTTCATATACGTCGTCTTGCCTGCTCCTAAAAACCCTGTCACTAATTGTACGGGAATCATGATATCACCCTTTTCTTACAAATCTTCGTGCGCGCGAGCCCATTTCTCATAACGCGCATCTAATAAATCGATCAAGTGAAGCATCCATGCCTCCGTCGTCATCGGGAGGACACTCGATCCCCATTCTCGTTTTCCATGATGTGATAAAATCATGTGCCAGATACGATGATGAACATCTAGCGGTAATTGAATCGACTTCTGGCGTAACGCTTCTTCAAACAATAGCCCACCATATGGCATATGCCCGATCAATTTCCCAATCGGGTTGATGGAGATGCCAGTCGTTTCACTTGTGCCCTGTACGGGAGATAACTTCTCAAAACGATTCGGACTAGATAACAGATGACTGTATTCATATATTTTCCCGATGTCATGGAAAAGGATTCCAAGTGCAAGTTCATCCCAATTCAGTGGCTCTTTCTGTTCGGCCATCGCTTCACAGGCGGCATACAGTGATTCAAACGTTCCTTTAAATGCCTGTTCGATTTTAACACCGTTCATCGTATTCCAAAGGTCGACTTTGTGCAACTGCTCCGCTTCTTTGATTACACGGAACACCATCGCCAAATAGTCATCTTGCTCTTGAATCCTGTAGCCGAGACGAAGCATGCATACGGTATGCTTTAATAGACCTCCCGCATAGTTGTGATGATGGTAAAGTGCCGCGGGCGACAAAACGAAATCATCCCAGACCAGTTCAAGTAGTCCAACCGCAACCTGTTGAGCTGCCGGTGACAACGTATCAAGTATACTGAACAATTCATCCGCAAACTGTTCCATCGTCTCATCCCCTGGTAAACCTGGTAATAATGAGATCGCTTCATCTTTCGAGATGGGGTGGACGCGATCAATCGTAATCGATTTGGCGCCATCCGGTTTTGGATAGACGTCGATTTTCCCGGACAATTCGATGACACCCGACTCATAGATCGGAAGTAGCTCATCTTCATTACCACGGAGCCAATGTTTGGCACGCATCATCCCGTTCGCCGTCGTGACACTTAATTGTAGCCACTTCGCACCGCTCTTCCCTTCTTTCAACTCGACAGTGCTGACGAGTGCCTTCGTTTGAACAGATGCCCCGTCCGGTAACTGGTCTAAACGGTCCGTTGATTTTTCGATTCGTGGTATTTGAAATCGATCATAGTCCGTCGTCGAACCGATGACCGGATCAATTTGTTGATAATAGTTCATAATCATTCCCTCCTCGCATCTTCTGACATTGTATCGTGTTTCCGACCATTAGGCGAACATACTTTCTAGTAGGGTCTCGATTTTCCAATCATTATATTGAAAGCGCTTACGATTATTGATACGATAAAGATAGTTCGATAAAGGGGGAAACGATAATGATTTCATTAATCGACACGTATGAGCGTTTCATCGCCTCGGGGGAAGCGACACGTTATGCACAAGAGCAACAATCCATTGAACATATTTTAAAAGCATCAACTTGTCCGGTGGGCATGCAAGACTTAGAACAGTCACTCACGCATCTTTCCGGTAATCCATATGCAAAAGATTCATCACTCGACAAAGTCGTCGAACATGAGATGAAAGGGGCCATGGCGGCACTTGAACTTTCAGGTTACCCACTTCAGACACCGCTAGCAAAGGCGGTCGTTTTATCTAGTTTCGCTCGAACGAACCGACTCAATATTGATAAGTTGAAAGAACTGAGTCATGCCGACCTTCTCGTCCGAATCCAATCGGCAGAACGTGCTTGGAAACGAACATATACATTGTTACACCGTTCGACACCGACTCAGATTTGTGGTCAAATGGATTCACTCCTCGGGGGATGTGCCATTCAGCGCGTCCTTGAGGCAATTAAGCAACCTGGAACGACAAAAACGGCATAAGAAAAGGAGCGGTCCCCGGGCCGCTCCTTTCTTATACTCATCCTTCTGTTACTTCGACTGCGTCTGGCTCATATAGCGTCACGTTACGTGCCGGTGAGAATGTAGAAATCGCATGTTTGTAGATCAACTGTTGACGACCTTCCGACTCGACGATGACGGTAAAGTTATCAAATGATTTGATGACACCTCGAATTTGAAACCCACTCACCAAAAATACGGTCGTTGGCACCATTTCTTTTCGAAGTTGATTCAAAAAATGGTCTTGGATGTTGTAGCTCGCTTTCATGCTGGATTCCCCCTAGTCTTTATCTCTTTAAAATAATCGGAATTTTCGAAAAAACCCCTCTACCTCATCATAAATATTTTTATATGATAGTTCAAATGATTTTCGACCCATATCCACCCAAATTCCATCAAATTGATGACGGAACCAAGTTAATTGCCGTTTCGCGAACTGCCTTGTATGCTGTTTGAGCAACTCTGTCGCTTTCTCTTTCGATATGTTTCCGTCGATGTATGGAATCATTTCCTTATAGCCGATGGCTCGCATCGCCTGTGTATCCCGATATCCGTGTGCCAAAAGTCGTTCGACTTCTTCGACAAGTCCTGCTTCCATCATCGCATCGACGCGCTGATTGATTCGGTCGTATAATATCTCACGATCCGCGTGAAGGACGAACAATCGATAATCATAATGTTCGGATGGCGCACTGTCCGTCGTCTGGGTATCACCTTGCATCGCTACTTCGAGCGCCCGCACGACGCGACGCACGTTATTCGGGTGAATCGTAGCCGCACGCTCTGGGTCAAGTTGAATCAATCGTTGGTGTAGCGCCTCACGCCCTTCCACTTCCGCCATCCGTTCAAGATCAGCCCGCAACGCTTCATCGACAGGTCGCTCCACAAATTCATAGTCATATAAGATAGAGCGAATATATAAACCCGTCCCACCGACGATAATCGGTAACTTGCCACGGGAATAAATATCATCGATGGCGGCACGCGCCAATTGTTGAAACATCGCAACGCTCATGGCATCATCCGGGTCACAAATATCGATCAGATGATGCGGGATCCCTTCAGCCTCTTCTTTCGTCACTTTTGCTGAACCGATGTCCATGCCACGATACACTTGAACCGAATCACCCGAGACAATCTCGCCGTCGAACGCTTTCGCTAGTTCGATGCCCGTCTTCGTTTTGCCAACGGCGGTCGGACCGACGATGACGACGACAGGTGTTTTTTTCATACATCTCACTCCTCAATTAAAAACCCGTCTCCTCATGAGACGGGTCATCAAATTCTTCTTTTTATTTTATCATCAAACACGATGGCAAACAGCATCCAACCACATAAAAGTAATCCGAGTAACAACACGAGACCATCACTCATCTGCTTTCGCCTCCTTTAGCTATCACATTCCCACTTTTCACATTTTAGACACAAAATAAATGAGAAAAAAGCACACTTGTGAAGCGTGTGCCAACTAAGATGTATGAGCAACCTACTAATTAAACCTTATCTTCTGAACCAATCCCAAAAATGGGCACCTTGCGCGACAATTAAGTAGTCGAGCCAACGTGTATAATCCATGGGAAGTTTTTCAATGTCATCTTCATAAGTCAAAAATTCTCCGACCCATATGTAATTTTCATGTTCGTTGACGACCTCGCAAACAATCCATTCCCCATCTCTCCCGGCTCCGACGGGGATGAATGGTTCAGGACACTCCCATATTTCCCGATACTCGATCATTTCATCCACACTAAAAAGTCGAATCCCTCCACCGTATGACGGGTGAACAAATAATTCTGCTCCGTTATGTAAACTTAAAAATTCAATCAATTCGTATGGTGAATGATGCGGTAATCTAGCTAAGTCATTTTCGGTCGCAGGTGCTTGAAACGAAAACAATTCTGTTGCGACATATCCATCTTCCCGCTGCACTTCTAATCGATAATGAATCAATCTTTCTTTCAATGTATTCAACGCCATCAATAGATTCACACCCGTCATTTTTATTTAAGATGAATTTGATTCATTGACGTTCATTACTTTTCTCAAATTTTATTATATACTACCTTTAAAAGTAAAATATGAAAATGGAGGTATTATTTACATATGAGAAATAGGATATTTTATACTTTTTTCATTTTCATTTCTATCATTGGCGTCTCTTTCATGATTTATGTGTCATTCGAAAAAATAATGAGAGAAGATTACTTGATAGCCACTCTTGAGAGAAATTCACAAATTGAAAGTGAAGATTACGAGATTACTTCATCTTCATTAACAAAATTCGGTTATATATATGAATTACAATTCTCTGATGAACCTCATTTAAAGTATGCGTTCTATGTAAAAGATTCTAAGGATGATAAGTATGATCTGCTGTATTACTCGTATGGAGTGGATGGGGACTTCAATAGAGATGCAAAGAGAGATCAATTATTCAGTCAAACTATTAATGATTTTGAATAGACGTTTCATGCATAATCTAAAAAATGAGATAACCAAGTGCGAAATAATCTCACTAAGTTACCTCATTTTTTTCTTATATAACTCCCACTGCTTGTTTCGTACGTTTGACAGAAACGATAAAGTACAGGATTGCCGTACCGCTCGCTGCCCACCAGATCATGTCATACCACCCGTTCATCAGTCCAGCCATCCCAACCATCGCCGGGACAATCAACGTCAACCACGACAATACGAGAGCGACACGTGCTGTGATGGCCTCGTTCGGTCTCCCGAGTCCCATTCCAAAAAAGAACAGTCCCCATAAAAGTGACCAGAAGAACCATGTTAATGCACCCATCGGATCAGCTACAGCGATTGCCATCACCCCGTAAAAAGCGGCTGCAATCGACACGAATAGCGAGAACCAGCCGACGCCCCGGCCGTCTAAGTTCAAAATAAACGTCACACCGACATACAAATATGTGAACGCAAACAGATAGATGCTCGCAAAACCGAACTGCTCTTCAGGACTTGCCCCAATCAATAACCATGTGGCGATAAACGTTTGTAAAAGTCCAGTAAACAAACTAAAAAATCCTGCACTCTTCATATCAACCTTCCCGAGAAGGACGAGACTATTTAAAAATAGCGCGACGCCACCAAATAATAAACTTACGTTACCCACACTCATTACCCCTTTGTACAGATGTCTGACCTCTAATCTACTGTATCACTTTATCTTGAATTCGCTTTCAGTGCAAGGGGATTTTTGATTGTTCACGAGAACGTCATCCACTATTCATTTTCAAGCGTTTGAATCGCCTCATCGATGCGTTCTTGCTCTTCATTCGTAAAAGTCGGATATTGCGGATTGATTCGCTCGAGGACATCAATCATGACAGAAGAAATAACATATCGACTATACCACTCATCATCTGCCGGCAACACATACCATGGTGATACGTCCGTGGAAGTGTGCGACAACATCTCGGCAAAGATTTCTTGATATTCTTGCCAATGCTGTCGCTCTTCGACATCACTAAAGGAGAATTCCCAATTCTTCTTTGGGTCTTTCAGTCGTTCGAGCAAACGATCGCGTTGCTTATCTTTTGAAACATTGAAAAAGAATTTGATGACTTCGAATCCGTTTTCTTGTAAATAGCGTTCATAATCGTTGATTTGACGATAGCGCATCTGCCAGACCTCTTCCTGGTCCATTTCCTCTGGAAGTACTTCGTCCCCCAACAAATCATGGACACGAGGCGCAATGACTTCCTCGTAATGGGATCGGTTCAAAATTCCGACCTGACCTCTTTCCGGTAACAAGTCGTGCATTCGCCACAGATAGTCGTGCTTCTTCTCTGTATCTGAAGGTTTTTGAAACGCATTCGTCTTTAGTCCTTGGGCGTTCAAATTTGAAAAGATATAGCTGATCGCTTCGTCTTTCCCACCCGCATCAAGCGCCTGCAAGACGACGATAATCCCTGTCTTACTCTCGGCATACAATCGCCAATGCAGCTCTTTCAATCGCTCCACACTGTTCGGGATGAGTTCATTCGTCAAGGTGTCATCCCCCGGTTTGTCTGGAACAGACGTCTGAAAATCATCTAATTGAATCTTGCTGTTCGGTGACACAATAAAATCCTTCGTGTTCATACTCGTTCTCCTTTTCGCTCGACGTTCAACCTTGATTTACCCAAAAACTGCATAAGAAAATCCCTTCCGGAAATACCGGAAGAGATGTTGAGAACTTAGTAGATTCCGACAGCGTCAAATGATTTCGCAGCCGATACCGCTTGTGCGCTTGTTGAACCGTAAAGATCTTTCGCCGATTGAACGACTGCTTGACGAAGACTAGAGAAATTCGAAGTTGGCGTCAAGTAAACATTGAGTGCACGGTAGTAGATATCGCCCATTTCCATGACTCCGACACCTTGTACAGATACACCATAGTGTGTTCCGCCATTACCTAAGAGGTATGCCGCTTTGTTAACGATACCTGAGTTGATGTGAACCCCACCGTTATCTTGCGTCCCTGTGTAACGTTTTGAGTAGTGGTCAGGGTCACCGTATGCAGCCGGATTCGACATCGAACGAAGACCGTCTCCTGCTACACCAGGTGTGTAGATGTCTTCCCCTACCAACCAGTCGAAGTTTGTTCCAACATTGTATTCAGCAACCGTACCTAAGATATCCGATACCGCTTCGTTGATCGCTCCCGACTCGTTCTGATAGATCAATCCTGCTGTATATTCTGTCACGGCATGTGTCAATTCGTGAGCGACAACATCGAGTGCTCCTGAGAGGTATGTGAATGTCGAACCGTCGCCATCACCATACACCATCTTGCTTCCATCCCAGAATGCGTTGTTGTAGCTACGGCTGTAGTGAACAGATGAATTCAAAGCAGCTCCTGCGTTGTCATAACTGTTACGTCCGAAGTTGTTTTTGTAGAAGTCATACGTTTTTGCAGCGTTAACGTGTGCTGAAACTGCCGCACGGTCATACGTTGTATTCAAGACGTTATCCACATCAGCCCAAAGTGAGCCAGGGAGTGAAGTACGGTTTCTTGCATCGTACGTATAGATTCCCTTACCTCGCGTTGAATCTTGAAGGTAATAGTAAGAACCACTCTTCGTAGTTTTGAACGTCTGACTGTAACCAAGTACATCGATTCCTGTACCTGTGTACGTAGTACCCGTCACGCCGTTCGTCGGTCTCGCGTGAGCTAGTTGATCAAACTTGTTGAGTACTTCTCCCGTTCCTGCATTAATGAAGTAAGTCCAACGTGATGGTTTTTCAGCATCTAAAATGGTTCCCGTCACTTGATATGCATAGACCGACTTGTCACCTTGTGGATAGACAATCAATTCCGCTTCCGGTTCAAGCTCGTAAGCCCCTTTATGTCCGACAAGCGCTTTATAACTCGCGATGGCTTTCTTCTCGCTTAGCTTGATCGATTTATGTAGGTTCTTCACCGATTTCGCATCATCTACGACAGTTTTTAATTGACCTGCTTCATCAACGACACCGACGACCACACCACCGAATACCGGTACGCCATCAACTGTTTGTTGGAGTTTAACCACTTTCCCGACTTTGTCTGACTTCGACTCAATCGTTTTGAACTCACCTTTTGACTTCACGTACTCTTTAACGATTGTTGTCGGTGCACTTTCTGATGGTTTCGTCAGAGTGCCTGACTTCAATTCTGCCGCCCCTACCAATTGTGGTACGAGTAAAACGCCTGCGATTAATGATGTTGATACAACTTTTTTCATGTGTTTCCCTCCTTTGTGATGATTCTTACTTTACACAGTATCCCACAAACCGTGTATCCAACTTTTTAATTATTTTGACAATTCATAATATTGAGTATTTAGAACCATAATTTTTAAAAAATCCTATATATTCTACAAAAAAATCGTGCTCCTTCAGGAAAGGAGCACGATCTGTTAATAGACATCTTTTTGAGTAAAGTGATAAAACGCATACGCCAAGGCGGCGATGGACCATAAAAGAATGACAAGGAGCGAAAACGGCAACGTCATTCCCTCGATGGGAGGTGCCTGTCCTTCCAAATAGGTATGAAGACCGAAATTGACGTTGACCAGGTATTTCGAGCTATCCCAATTTGAGCCGAGCGATGTCAAAAGTGGCCCAGAGATTAGGACGGCCATCATGATCCCGATACCAGTCGCCGTATTCTTCACCAAAACGGAAATCATGAGCGAGATCGTACCGACTGCGGCAACGACGAGCCATGATAGCCCCATCGACATAAGCAGATACTTCCACATCGGAAGAGTATGCACGAAATCTGTGGAGAATGTTCCTGTCGCGGATGCTTGGAAACCTGTCAAAATCGGGGCTGTCCAACCATCCCACCCAAGCACGATACCGGATATGGCGTAACTAACGACGGCGGTCACAAATATTAAGATCGATGTATAGAGGAGCGTCGTCAACCATTTGGCGAGCAAAATTTTATATCGTCGGACCGGTCGTGATAACAACGTCTTGATCGTCCCGTCATTATGTTCTCCGCTCACGATATCTGCCATCAATACAATGATAAAGAGCGGTAAGACAAGCGTTGTCCCTTGTGAGAAGAAGACGCGCATGAACGTCGGGGCACCCGGATAATTCGGGTTGATGTCATTATCCAGATAATATTGATTCTGCTGAACTCGGAACTCTAGGATTTGTCGAAACTCATCCTGAACATTCGCAGATGCGAGTCGGTTTTGTGTATCAATGATTTCTTGTTGAAGATCCACGCGCCAATCAATCGTCCCTTGCTCTTCACGTTGCTTTTCGATTTGCCGATAATTCGCGTATGTGAACATCGACACGAGGACAATCAGGATGATGGACACGACCATCAATCGACGTTTCCGATGAATCTTGAGCACTTCATTTCGAATGAGTCCGAGCATTGAAGGGTTAGGCAATGTGATCACCGCCTGTCAATGTGATGAAGAGATCCTCTAACGTTTGGACACGGCGCTCAAGTCCAAACACCTCGACGTCTCTTTCCATTAAATAGCGATTCAACTTCGCCGTCTCTTCAACGTTCATGGAAATACGAATCGTTCGTTCATCCACCACGTCCGCTTGGTCGATTCCTTCATATCCTTGCACAATCGGCAATACTTCGAAGCTATTCGTCACATGTAAGTCGACCGTTGACGCGAGTTCTTCGATTAAGGCATGGACCGTTCCTACTTTGACAATCTTGCCTCGCGACATGATGGCGACTCGGTCTGCTAACAGCTCAATCTCGGCCAGGATGTGACTCGACACGAGAACACTCAGTCCCGTTTCTTCTACGAGACGACGGATGAAAAGTCGTAAATCCCGAATCCCCATCGGATCGAGCCCGTTCGTCGGCTCATCTAAGATAAGGACACGCGGATTGTTTAATAACGCTTGGGCAATACCGAGTCGCTGGCGCATCCCGAGGGAGTATGTCTTCACTTTATCATCAATTCGAGCGGTCAAATCGACGAGGTCGATGACTTCCTGGATTCGCTTATCATCAACACCCGGTAGCATCCTTGCGAACGCTTCTAAGTTCTCACGTCCGGATAAAAATTTATACAGTTCTGGATTTTCGACGATGGCTCCGATTTGATTCATCGCTTGGACAAATTGTTTGTCGACACGATATCCACAAATCGATACATTTCCTTTCGTCGGTTTGATCAAACCAACAATCATTCGAATCGTTGTCGTCTTCCCGGCACCGTTCGGTCCTAAAAAACCGAATACCTCGCCTGGATAGACGTCTAACGAAATATTATCGATAATCGTCTTTTTACCAATCACTTTTGTCAGTTCATGTAGCTTTAACGTCGGTTCCATTGTCTCACCTCTTTCTTTATTCTATCGGACAAAAGTGAATCTGTCCTATTCGAACATTCACATAGGGCACATCCATTCATTTTTGATATGATGTCTATATAGAAAGCGAGGTCAGCCCATGAAACAGTCGAAGTGGTATGCATTTTTAACCGGCGCCGTTCTCTTGACGGGAATTGCCTTATACGGTCTATGGATCGGTTATCAGGATATCGTCAATCCTCCGGAGCGAACACTTTCTGCCTCCGAAGATGAACGTCCCGAACCAGAAGGAAACGTTTACGTCGCATTAGGCGATTCGTTGACACGCGGTGTCGGTTCAACATCAGGCGCAGGATATGTACAGCCTGTCAGCGCTGCTCTTGAAGAAGAAGAAGGCGTACGTACGCAAAACCTTGCCGTGTCTGGGGCACGAACAGAAGATTTACTCACACAACTCGAGCAACCTGAAGTGCGTCGGACCATCGAAAACGCACGATATATCACGTTGACCATCGGTGGAAACGATTTGTTCAACCGTGGAGAAAACGTCGATAACTTCGAATCCGTCGATATTCAACAAGTGGTCACGGATGCGAAGACGAATTTAGAAACGATTTTCACTGAAATTCGTTCGCTCAACGATTCGGCAACCATCGTGTATATCGGTCTATACAATCCGTTTCAAAATGATGAGAATGGACAAGCATTCAATCAGCTCATCCTCGATTGGAACGCATCCGCGAAACAATTGGCGAATGCGCAGAATATCGATGTGATCGACCCGTTCGCCTACATCTCTGACTTATCAAGAGACCTTGCGACCGACCAGTTCCACCCGAGTGACCGTACGTATGAGAAATTCGCGAATGATGTACTCTTCGTTCTCGAATAATCAAAATCCTCGTCAGCTTGACGAGGATTTTTTACTTCTCATAACGAACGACCCACTGTTCATCTTGTTTCATCATGCCCGTCCCGATCCAACCAGTTTGGAGCAACTCAACTTGTCGCCCACGATCTTCCATCGGTACATCTTGCACAACTGATGTGGGATGCCACGAACGATGCATCTCTTTGTAAAAAATATAGCGGAGTTTCCCGCCATACTTTTCTTTCAACGCCCCGATTCGGAGTCCGAGCGTAAACTTGTCTTTCATGCTTGGAATATTGAACGGTGCGACGGTAGCGCAAACGACATCGAATCGATCATCCGATTCCACTTGTGCCATCAACAGTTTGCCTAAATGTGTCTGTAGTCCATATCCACGGAAGTCTGGATGGACGTTCGTCACTTCCTGATACAGGACACGTTCAAGCGAATCCTCCGGCCAACCGATATCCCGCCCTAGATGTTCCGCATCGATCGGTGGGATGAGCATCGCTCGAAACGCGATGATCCGACCATCTGATCTTGCCCCAATCAATGTCTGGTCATTCAATAGTTTCGTGAACTCCTCGATGGATAGCGATTGATAATGTTCTGGTTCAGCCAATGCCTGAATGACCGCATCTTGGACGGACAACAGTTCCGGTAAATCGGACAAGCCTAGAACACAAACATGAAGGGAAAGGTCTTTGATCTCACCTTTCCACATGCGATTCTTCTCCAATCACGTAAGAATCCGTCGTCAATTCACGCAACACGTCCTCATCGACGTCAATACCGAGTCCCGGACGATTATTCAGTGAGATGATTGGTAAATCATATAATAAGTTTCCGACATCTTTCCCGAATCGGAGCGGACCCGTCAACTCGACCGTCTTCACGATGTTGCTCGAGAAAGCGACGTGAAATCCTGCACTCGATGCAATGGAGGATTCGACCATGGAACCGATCTGGCATTCAATCCCGGACATTTCCGCCATATGAACCAACTTCTTCGCTGGATAGATGCCGCCACACTTCATCAGTTTGATATTCGCTTTATGGGCTGCTTGCATCATCGTCAAACGTCTCATATCGTGAATGTCTTTCAGCCCTTCATCCATCATGAGCGGGACGGAAATTTTTTGTTTCACTTCGAGCATGCCTTCAAAATCGTCTGCGCTAACCGGCTGTTCGACCCAATCGATTCCGTACGGTTCGAGTAGACGCATCGCTTGAACGGTATTGGCCGCATTGATCCACCCTTGATTGACATCGACCCGAATCGGAACATCCGGTCCAACCGCTTCTCGGACGGCCTTGACACGTGCCACGTCCGTTTGCACATCGACCCCGACCTTCATCTTCACGGCCGTGTAACCTTGATTGATTTGTTCAAGAGCCTCTTGAGCCATTTGATCCGGTTCACCAATACTTAATACGTGCGTGACGGGGAATGACTCATGGTACCGTCCGCCAATCCATTCGTAGATGGGTTGATTCAGCTTTTTCCCGATCACATCATGACACGCGATATCGAGTGCCGCTTTGGCAGCCGGAACACCACGAATCGCACGGTCCATCTCGTCATGAATATGTTCTAGGTGCAGCGGATTTTTTCCGATTAGGAGCGGAGCCAATAGATGACGGAGGACACTGACCGTACTCTCAGCGGATTCTCCTGTCACATGCTCGTCCGCCACGGCTTCCCCATAACCGACAAGTCCACATGCAGTCGTCATTTTGACGATGACAGACGGCATATCATCATAACGATGATAACTGACGATGAATGGTACTTTTAACGGAAATCGAACCGAGAAAATTTCTATTTTTTGAATATTCATGTTCATCACTCCTTTACTTCAACTGCCTGTTCCTCTATATTGTCGTTATATAGTCGCTAAATTGCAAGGGGGATTTTACATGTCCATCCATATCGCCGTCGTCGGATCACCATCGTTTATTCAACAGGTACAAAAAGGTTCTTCTTTACCCGATGTTCGAATCGAGGGATTTCCGTATGATGACCCACGAGAAGCGAAAGACATCGCTACGCAACTCCTATTTTTTGACGGAGTTTTCTTCTCCGGTTCATTTCCTTATACGTACGCGACAGAGGTAGCGTCTCTTCCGTACGCTCATCACGTCGTTCAAGATGATGTCGTCTTATTGACGTCGCTCTTATACGTGACGTTGACACAACAGCTCCGAATTGAAGAGCTCTCCATCGATCTCGTTGATGTGTCACGACTTGAATCAATTTTAGCATCGTTTCCAAGCCACATGTCGCCACCGCAAGTGAAAGAACTTAGTCCGTATATGAATTTCGAAGAGTTGATTTCGTTTCATGAGAAACTTCAACGAAATGGGTCGACTCGATTCGCTTTGACGAGTGTCGAGCGAGTTCATCGACACTTAGTGGAAAATGGATTTGCTAGTCAACTCATGATTGAGCCAGAAGAGAGAATTCTCCACCACTTCCATGATTTTATTCAACAGATTCGATTGAACAAATCAGACCAGTCCCAACTCGCCGTGCTCTTCTACTCGGATGCCAGTGAAGATACGCTCAACCATGTGTTAACACATCATTATTTCGGTGGTAAATTGATGGAGACCACTCAAGACGGTATCGTCCTATTATCGAGTAAAGGAAAGATTGAATCTGCTATATCAAAAGGTTTTATTTTGTCAGAGGACTCACCTGGTCATGTAGGGATTGGATATGGGTCCGATTATCAACGCGCCGTTGAGCATGCCGAACTTGCCCTTCAGACGGCGAGTAATGCCACGATACGAATCGTCGACGATTCAAAACGAATGACGTTCACCGATCAACCGGCAACGATTCATTTCCGCGTCACGCAAACGCGTGTCTATGACATGATGAAACAGACGGGTATGAGTCCGACCAATATCGAAAAGCTCATTCACTTTTCAATGGACCAGCTCGAGTTTACAGCGAAAGAGCTGACCGACCATTTAAATGTGACACGTCGCACGACAGAGCGACTCATCAAAAAATTGGTTGATGCAAAACTCGTTCATCCGATTGGCGAAGAGATGAGCTACAGCCAAGGTCGTCCGCGCACCGTCTATAAATTTCAATTCCCGGTCGATTGACGACCGGGAATCGTTTTATTGAGCCGCTTGTTCTGCGACAGGTTCTTCCTGTTGGATGACCGCCATGCGTTCAATCGTATATCCCGTGAAGGCATAAACAATCGAAATGACCGGTACGATGAAGTTCAAGACGGCGTAAGGTGCGTATTCGAACGCTCCGACCCCGAGTGTTCCGAGGATGAATACCCCACACGTATTCCACGGGATAAACACGGATGTCAACGTCCCTCCATCCTCGAGGGCACGAGATAAGTTTTTCGACTGCAGTCCCATTTTTTCATACGCTCCAGCAAACATACGTGACGGGACGACGATTGAGATGTACTGCTCCGAACACGTCGCATTCGTCGCAATTCCCGCTAAAATCGTTGAAGCGATCAACGAACCTGCCGTTTTCGCCAACTTCAAAATTTGGTTCATAATGGATTGGAGCATCCCCGAATATTCTAAAATTCCACCGAACGTCATCGCGACGATGGTCATCGAGACCGTGTACATCATCGCATCAAGACCACCTCGGCTGAAGAGGTTATCGACCAGTTCATTACCCGTATCAATGACATAGCCACTTTGAAGAGCGCCTACGCTGTCAGCGAGCGTTCCGCCTTGAATGAACACTTGAGCCAAGAAGCCTAGGGCAATCCCGACGACGAGTGCCGGAATCGCAGGTACTTTTTTCGCGACGAGCAAAATGACGGCGAGTGGAACGAGGAGTAACCATGGTGAGATGACAAAACTGTTCTCTAAAATCGTCAATGTCTGCGTGATCTCTGAAGAGTCCGTCGTCGAATCTGCGAACCGTCTACCAAGCCAAGCATATACCCCTAGCGCGATGATGAGTCCCGGAATGGTTGTATATAACATGTGCCGAATATGTACGAATAAATTCGTATGAGTTAAGCCTGCCGCCAAGTTTGTCGTGTCTGACAAAGGCGACATCTTATCCCCGAAGTAAGCTCCTGAGATGACAGCCCCCGCTACCATCGGCGCCGGTATCCCCATACTCAGCCCGATGCCCATCCCCGCTACTCCAATCGTACCCATCGTCGACCATGAACTCCCGATCGAGAGCGCGACGACCGCACAGATGAGGCAAATGGTTAACAAAAAGTATGCCGGCGAGATGATTTTCAGTCCGAAATAGATCATCGTGGCAACAATCCCTCCACCGATCCATGCCCCAATCGTCAACCCGACCAAAATGATGATGACGACTGCCGGTAAGGCAAGACGAATCCCTTTATACATCATCTCTTCAATCTCTTTCCACTTGAACCCGTGACGCCAGGCGACGATTGAAGCGACTGCCGTTCCGACGATGAGCGGAATGTGTGGACCTTGACCGAGCTTAACGATCGAGATGAGCATGACGACGATCATCACCCCGAGTGGCAAGAGCGCCCACCCTAACTTCATGTCTTGCTTGTTCCCCGTTGTTTCCATATAACTTCCTCCCCTATAGCGAAAATTCAGAATTGTCGTTATATTGTCGCTAATAACGTTATGATAGCGCTTACAAATGATTGATGCAATAAAAAAATGAGTGGACAGACATCTGTCTATCACACTCATTCTGAATTAAGTCGCTGCAATTCGGAGCGCATCCGCAAGTAGACGAGCCCCGTCCTCTAAGGCGTCACGGTCAAACATCATATGCGGATGATGGAGTCCTGGACCCAAGTCAGCCCCGATTCCAATCATCGTCGCATCTAGCGTCGGTTTCTCGACGGTATAAAAATGAAAATCATCGCTACCTGACGTGACGATCCGTTCGACGAGAGCCGCGTCACCGAAGCGTCCCTCAATCGCTCGCTTGGCGATTTTGCTAGATTCTTCCCCGACGACCGCTCCCGGTGTGAAGTCTTGCCATTCCCACTCTACTTTGATGTGATGAAGTTGAGCGACATGGTGAAGCATGTCCTCGACACGATTTCGGAGTTCGAGCAATTCCTCATTTTGTTGGGCACGGACGTCAATCGAGAATGTCGCATTCCCCGGAATGATATTCATGTTATCACTCCCGGCGTGTACTTTCGTCAACTTGACGGAGTGTGGCTCAAACGGTGACAAGTAAATGCTTTTGAGCATGTGTTGAATCGTGAAGATGACATCGAGTGCGTTCTGTCCTTGATGCGGTCTTGCGCCGTGCGCGTCATCTCCGATCACTTCTCCCTTTAGGAAAAAGGCAGCACCATGCTGAATCGCCGCAGCGTATTGTCCCTTTCTTAACTCTTCTTGTGGACGTAAATGAATCCCGAACAGTTGCATCACATCTTCTAACGCGCCTCGTTCGATCATGGCGAGGGAACCATTCCCTTGCTCTTCGGCAGGTTGGAAGATGAAACGGATCCGCTTCTGTAACGGCTCGTCCTTCAACTGTTCAAGTGCTCCGAGTACCATACTGATATTCGCGTCGTGCCCACAAGAATGGTTCGCTCGAAACGTACCGTCCACTTGTTGCCATAACGCATCGATATCGGCGCGGACCGCAATCACGTCTTCCCCCGATCCAATCTCCGCGATCACCCCGGTCACATCCTCGAACGTCCGATGCGGAATCGACCAGTCCGATAAGATGGAGGCAATCGTACGTGTCGTCTCAACTTCTTTCCAACTGACTTCTGGATGTGCATGAAAATGTTCAAACCATTTCAATACGTTTGTCATATGTATCTCCACACCTTTATATTTTTTTGACACCTTTGATCAAAATCCATTGAAGTGGGAGTCGACCCCACGTGATCCATTTCGGAATGACTTTCCCACCGATTCTAGAAGGTTTGACGGCCATGTTGATATTGGCTGGGAAGACGGCGATAAAGAATGCCGGTAGCGTTCTCTTTACGAACGTCGTCCCCTTGTTGAGTAAGAGCATCGCTCCGAATATGACCTCAACGACTCCACTCAGTCGCACCATCAGTCGACGGAACGGCCATGACTTCGGAATAATCGACATAAACGCCTTCTCTCTGACAAAATGTAAAATCCCTGCCCCGAATAGTAGCACCCCATATAAGTTTCGTACCATATCTCATCCTCCTTTTGTATAAGCATAGCAAAAAAGGCGGGCATGTTGCCCACCTTTTACAATGCAGAACCGTTCGCGTTTTGAATCTCGACTTGAACCGTCTCTGTTTTTCCGTCGCGGATATATTCGATGTCGACCGTTCCATCCGTATCGCGAATCAATTCACTGCGGAGGTCGATGAAGGAACTAACGTCTTTGTCATTGATTTTCACGATGACGTCACGTGCCTCAAGACCTGCTTTCGCAGCCGAACTGTTTTGCTGCACTTCTACAATGATTGTTCCCGCCGTTACCGATTCAGGTAAGTTGATTTGTTCCGTCAAGTAACCTGGAGGGAACTCTGATACGTCACGAAGTGATACGCCGAGTGACGGATGATTCACTTCTCCCGTCTGTTCGATTTGATTGATGAGCGGAAGGGCGATGTCGACTGGGATCGAGAAGCCGACTCCTTCAACTTCTGCCGTCGCAATCTTCATCGAGTTGATCCCGACGAGTTGTCCTTCTTCGTTGATTAACGCACCACCTGAGTTACCTGGGTTGATGGCCGCATCGGTTTGAATGACCTCGGCATTGAAATCGGCCTGTCCGTTCTCATCTGTATCGACCGGTACGAGACGAGACGTCGACGAGACGACACCACGCGTCACGGAGTTCTCGAATTGTCCGAGTGGATTCCCGATGGCGATGACCGTTTGTCCCGGTTTTAACTCACTCGATTTGCCGATTGAGATGACGGCCGGTACTTTATCAGCGTCTACTTTCAAGACGGCCAAGTCATACGTGGCGTCACTTCCCATGAGTGTGGCATCCGCTGTCGTGCCATCATTAAACGTGACCGTCAACTTGTCCGCTCCGTTGACGACGTGATGGTTCGTCGCGATATATGCCGAGTCTCCTTCTTTTTTGTAAATGACACCTGACCCGACTCCAGCCTCGACCGCTTCACTCGAGAATCCGGTTTGGGCGAAGTTGTTCACAGTCACGACGGCAGGTTGAGCGGTCGCGACGGCATTCGTGACCGAAGAATCGGATACGTTCGATGACGTCTGGACCGGAGTCCCTTGCGAGGTCACGTTCGTGTCACTCACACTCGTAGCCGGTTGGTCGATAAACGGATATGCGATTGCGCCCGTCAACAACGCCCCGATGACCCCACCGACAAGTCCCGGGAACATACGGCTGACGAATGACGGTTTTGTTTGTGTTCGTACCATTGTCTCTTCTCGGTTGGATGAACCGAGTTCTGTATCTAACCAATCTTTTTGTTGCTCTGATTCATGTAATTGATCGTGTTCATTTGATTGATCGTGACGATCCATAATGATTCATCTCCTCTGTGTTATCTTCTACCCTTACTATAACGAAGAGGAACACTCATTTATGAAATGATAAATGAATTACAAGATTCTTCACATTTTACGTCATTTCATTCAGACAATCACATTTCTTAGCGTGCCGAGACCTTCAATCGTCACTTCGACGGTGTCACCCGTTTGAAGATACGTCGGTGGCGTCATCCCGTGCCCGACCCCGGCCGGCGTACCAGTCGCGATGATGTCACCCGCTTCAAGCGTCATGCCTTTCGATAACGTCCGAATGAGCTCGTCAATCGGACGAATCATATCGGCCGTCGTTCCGTCTTGGCGCGTCTCCCCGTTAACACTTGTTTTGATTTGGAGAGGGAATTGAAGCTCGTCCGGTGTCACGATGAATGGTCCCATCGGACAGAACGTATCGAGTGACTTGCCACGGAAAAATTGGACATGTTCTTTTTGCACGTCTCGTGCCGTCACGTCGTTTAGAATCGTGTATCCGAAAATGTGTTCTTCGACCGATTCGATGTCTCGTCCCGACTTTCCGATGATGACGGCGAGTTCGCCTTCATAGTCGAGTTTATCCGTCAATTCCGGATGGCGCTCAATGACCGCTTCCGGACCGACGACTGAAGTCGGTGCTTTCGTGAAGATGACGAGTTTCCCCGCTCCCGCTGTATCCATCTCTTTCACGTGTTCTTCGTAGTTCTTACCGATACAAATCACATTTTTCAACGGTCGATACGGGGCGAGTAATTTCACCTCCGTCACTCGGTATGATGGCGCCACGTCCAAGTCGATATCCGGCTCGAACTCACGGGCGATCACTTCTAATAAGTTAGTCGTATGTACTTGATTGCTGACATCAAAGACGAAATCGCCCTCGATGATCCCCACTCGTTGCTCTTCCTGCATCTCAAAACTACACCATTTCATCTTAAATCCCCCTTTTTCAACATTATACAAAAAATCGAGACATCTCTGCCTCGATTACACTTTATTCAAAAAGATGATTCGTTGATTACTCGATCCCCGAAAGCGGAGTCCCATATCTCGTAGCGACTGCTCGTAATAACCGTCAACGAGGACATCGGCGTAGTCTAACACGGTTTGAATCGCTTCGTCGTGCATCGCTTCCAACTGTTCGAACGTATAACCGGTATACACCCACACATTTTTACCGAGCGACTTACATGCCATGACGAGTTTTGCTAGCTCTAATGATTGAAGAAACGGTTCACCTCCTGAGATGGTCACCCCGTCCCAACCACTGAGCTTGACGCGTTGAACAAGTTCCTCTACTTCGACATCCTCACCGCCGGATGGATTCCACGAGGAAGGATTATGACACCCTTTACAGTGATGCGGACAGCCGGCAGTAAAGATAACCGTCCGAATCCCTGGTCCGTCAACTACGGATTCTTCAACGACGGATAGAATGCGCATCGTGTTTCACCCTCGCCCGCTCTTCTTCTCGTTTCGCCGTATTCCAACGGTCCATCGTCCCGACCAAATAACCGGTGATGCGGCGAATTCGTTCGATGTTTGTATCCTCGCCACAAGTCGGACAGGATTCGTCAATCAGCCCTTCTAAGCCACAATTCCCGCAGCGATCGACCGGATGATTGATCGAACCGTAGCCGATGTCATGTTGACGCATCAAACGAACAATCGATTCCACCGCTTCCGCGTTGTGGGCGAGAGAACCATCGACTTCGACATAAGAGATATGTCCCGCGTCACACAATGCGTGATAAGGTGCCTCGATTCGGATTTTCTCACGAATCGATACAGACTGATAGACCGGCACGTGGAATGAATTTGTATAGAAGGCACGATTGGTGACATCTTCAATCATCCCGAACGCTTCCTGGTCTTTCGTCACAAATTTACCTGACAGTCCTTCTGCCGGTGTCGCAAGTAACGAGAAATTCAAGTCGTACGAATCGGCTGCCGCTCGCATGCGATCAGCTAAGTGCGTGGCGATATCGAGACCGAGTCGTTCCGCCTCACGCGACTCGGCATGTGTACTGCCCGTCAACACCTTTAACGTTTCAGCGAGTCCGATGAAACCGAGTGAGAGCGTTCCTTGTTTTAATACGTCTCGGACCTCATCCTGAATATGTAACTCCTCACTTCCTCGCCAGACCCCTTGTGTGTAAAGGAAACGAAATTCTTCAGCGCGACGCTTGCATTGATACTCGAAACGCTCGACCAACTGTTCGATTCCGATGTCGACATATCGGTTGAGTATCCGGTAAAAATCCGAGATCGACTCCGATACAAGTGCCATCTTCACCAAGTTGAGTGTGGAAAATGAAAGATTGCCACGTCCGATTGACGTCTCCTCCCCATGTCGATTTCCCATGACCCGCGTGCGGCAACCCATGTATGCCACTTCAGATGCATGCGTCCCATCATAGTACGTGGCATTGAACGGGGCATCGATGAACGAGAAGTTCGGGAAAAGACGCTTACCTGTGACCCGACACGCTTCACGGAAAAGATCGACGTTCGGATCGTCCTCCCGAAAGTTGATTCCTTCCTTCACTTTAAAGATTTGAATAGGAAAAATCGGAGTCTCCCCGTTCCCTAACCCACATTCCGTGGCACGGAGTAACTCCCGAATGAGGATACGTCCCCACTTTGACGTGTCCGTCCCATAATTGATCGAGACGAAAGGCACTTGCCCACCACCTCGTGAGTGCATCGAGTTCGCATTGTGAATGAACGCCTCACACGCCTGATACGTCGCCGAAATCGTCTCTTCTTCCGCGAGTGTCTCCATTTGCCCCTCGTCCCAGTCAACAGGTAACGATTGGAGTCGGCTCAGTTGACGCTCATATGTCTTCTCGACATACGGTGCCAAGTCGACGTCAAACATCGGGAACGCCTGCCCCCCGTGCTGCATATTTTGATTCGCTTGAAGGATAATCGATGCAAGTGCCATGGCGGAGCGAATGTCTTTCGGGGACCGGATCGTCCCATGTCCCGTATGGAAGCCGTCTTTCAACAATTGACCGAGTGGAATTTGACAACATGTCGTCGATCCTGTGATGTAATAGTCCGCATCGTGCACGTATAAAAAGTTATCAGTGACGGCTTGTTTTGACCGTTCCGACATCAAATACGTCTGCGACAATTCTTTCGACACTTCTGAAGAGAGTCGTGCTAGTTTTCCGAGCGGGGATTTGCCGTCCACGTTCGCATTCTCTTGTACCAAGTCTTGATCTGGTAAGACGCAGACGTCCTCATACAACTGCAGTAATTTCAAAACCCATCACCTCACTATATATGGATTCAAAACATTCATATTCGTTTTAAGAATCCTATATATAGATTATGGCATGTGATTTTCTCGATGGTCACGAGTCGATATTGTGACAGTTTACGTGTGGTCATACGATAAAAAAGAGCCTCGTCTTCGGTAAGACAAGGCTCTACGTTATATGTGACAAACATCATTTATTTAGCAGCTTTCACGACTTTTAATTCGACTTCTTCCTCTAATTCTTGTACCTCACGGAGACCTTTCGAGTTCAACCACGTATAGATGGCTCCCATGAAGAGCGCTCCACCGATAATGTTACCGAACGTTGCAGGAATCAAGTTGTGAATCGCACCTGCCATGCTGATCGTCTCAGGGTGTGGGACGACGAGCGTCAAGGCGAACAAGACGAAGTTGGCGATGACGTGGTCAAATCCTGATGCGAAGAAGACCGCGACAAGGAAGATCATCGAGAAGATTTGAGCGAACTCATTTTTCATTTGTTTCGGTAAGAAAATAGCGAGACAGACCATCCAGTTACAGAAGATGGCGCGGAAGAAAATTTCGACCGTCGTATGATGCATTTTACTTTCAACAACGGAGAACAACCAGTTGTTCATCCCGAGTTCTTGGATGACGCCAGTCGGTGCAAGTAGTAAGGCGAATAAAATTCCCCCGAGTGCGTTCCCGACGAAGCAGAGCAACCAGACGAGCATCGTATCACTGAGCGTCGTATAACCACGAAGCGTCGACGTTGTGAAATACATCGTATTCCCCGTGAACAACTCAGCTCCCCCATAGATAATCATGACGAGCGCGATCCCGAACGAGAAGCCTCCGATGAGTGTCGTGAACGGAGATTCCGCTAAATACATACCGTTGACGACTTTCAAGGTAAAGATTGAGGCAAAGCCGATAAAGATCCCGGCTAACATTGCCCGTAAAAAGTATTCCATTGGACGATAATGAATCATTTGAGAGGAAGCCTGTGCTTTTTTTCGCAATGATTCGAGTGCATGGATTTCCATTGATGCCATGTCACAAACCCTTCTTTCTGAATAATTAAATAGGAAAGTATCAGTTCTAATATGTGAAATCATTAACAATATAAACTGTACAGTCTCTGTTGGCAATCCTGTCTTGCATGAATTGACAGAGTGTTCACATCGTAATCGTTTACATATGGCGGATTTGTGACAAACAAAAATTCTCCCAATTTTCGGGAGAATAATAAGACAAAGTTTATGAAGCCAATCGTTAAAATAAGGGATTAATCCTTTCTCATGAGTTCATCAAATGTTAAATTTAATCTTTCCTCTACATGAAGCGTTTCATGATTAACAATCAAAAGGTGTCCACTCTTTATGTCCACTCCTACAAAATCTCCTAGCAAATCTTCATAACCTACGACTGCAAAGCCTTGTTTTGTGAACTCTTCTAAATCTCCAAACTGACTTTCTAATTCATCGTTCGGTAGAATACAAAGATATCTATTCAATCCTTCGACCTGATCCAACAGGATTGCCTTTTCTTTAACAGGTAATAGCGATTGTATCGATTTGTATGACATATTATACACCTCACTCATTTTTATGAATAGCATTATAATGTTCTTCTGTAATCACTGCATTTCATGATAGTTCAATATATATTTATTAACTGTCTCTTGGTCGACTATTGCGATTCAGACATTGTAAAATTTATCAGTGATATTCCTTTCCGATTCTAATTTTCGTGAAATGAATCTCTGCCGCAACAGGAGGCAATAAGAGATGGCATATAAATATTTCCTGCCCCTCTAATTCGTAACTATCGATGCTAATATCCTGCATGAAATATGGGCGTTGTCCCCTCGTCAGTTCTTTGATTGGCATTGTTCGATCATCTAGAGCGGTAGAAACCTCTACTTTAATACAACCTAAAAATTCAATCTCGTAGTGACGATAACTCTCTTCCTCATCTTCAATCTTTATTAAAACCTCATCTCCAAAATAACGGCAATCGAATCCTAAAACGCGCGCATCCCAGTAGTGTATTTTTTCGATTTCTCTTAATATTTCCTGAGCTTTCATTTTTTCACCTTCTGTATGGAATATGTGTTGCTTAAACCACGTGGCTTCACAAGTTTTAAATGGTTTTTATAATTTTGATTGTATAAATGAACATCATGATACAAAGCTATATGATCTGGCTAAATTTAGTCTTATTCCAACTCTACGGACTGTATTCCTCACATCGATAAACCCGCTATTATCAGTTTATATAATTCTAACAAAGAGTCATCATGAGTAGACCCCCAAACCTCATCATACATATCATTTTTCATAGTATCTATGTAACATGACTATGCGTTATAACATGCTCAAACTGAGGCCCTCATAATTCATTTTTCGTCTAAATAATCAATGTAAAATTTTTGAGGTATATTCTTTGTTAATTCTTCAATAGATTCATATTTTTTTTCATTAGAAAATAAAATAAACCCAAGTCCATCTCCATCTATTTTAATAAAAGAAGTTGGTATACTCATATCAATTAAAGGTACAAATTGAGTGCTAGAGAACAGCCACTTACCATATTTTTTTAAAGTAAAATTCAATTTATCTTTAAAGATAATGTTATAAAACCCATTTTGAGCAGGCATCCAGTACGTTTCGTTAATCAAAAACCTTAAATCTTTTTCGTTTTCTATTTTTGCATTGCAGTAATAAAAAGAATTCTCATCCTCAGCACAATCGTTCATAGAATATTTAATTTTCCTTGAATCCATTTTTTCAACCATCTCATTATCCTGACTTATATTTTTAGATAATATAAATGTTATGACTATTGGATATACATTTTGGTAAACCAAAAAATCAATTAAAGCTTTTTTGTTATCGTTAATAGTTAAATCATCATAACTAGTGATCTCATAAACCTTTTTAATTTCACCTATAATGAAATAATTATCTAAATTATCTCCAATCTGCTTATGTAGATGCTTCCTTTCAATAATTGTAAGCTCTTGCATAGTGATCACCTTCCGATACTAAAAATGAAGAAAAGCTTCTTAATAATTACGTTATCAGTTGTAGACAAGATTAGCGAAACAATACTGAAAAAAGAGGAGCATCGCCCCATCTAGGGACGATGCTCCTCTTTTATAATCGAATTGCTTATTCTTTATCCTCAGTCGATTCTTCTGTTTCTTCAGAAGATCCTTCTGAAGCTTCTTCTTCAGTTGAACCTTCCTCTGATTCAGTTTCTTCCTCTTCCTCAGCAACCGGCTCATTCACAGAGGCGATGTGCATATCTGGTTCCGAGACGATCGTGTACGATTTGTCTTCTGGAAGATCCGCTACCGTCACCGAGTCACCGATTTCGAGGTCTGACACGTCAAGTTCGATGCGTTCAGGGATGTTGGCAGGTGTCGCTGCGACCGTCACTTTATAGAGTGACTGGGCGAGATATCCGCCTTCTTTGACGCCTTTCGCGTCGCCAACGAGGACGATATCCGCTTCGACTTCTGTCTCTTCATCCATCTTCACAGCCATAAATTCGACGTGCTGATAGAAGTTTGTGAACGGATCCGTTTCCGATCCGTGCACGAGCGTGTTGATCTTGTTTCCATCGAAATGGAGTTCGATCAAGGCGTTGTCACCGTGGTCTCGAAGAATTTTACGAAGGTCCATCTCGTCAAACACGATTGGCGTGCTGTCTACTTTGTAACCATAGACAACGCCTAACGCTTTTCCTTCGTTACGCAACTTCGTGCGTAGTGATCGTGGGCGTAATTCTCGTTTTGATACTTGAAGTTTGTTCGTCATTTTCTTTTCCTCCTACATGGATATACATTTCATGTCGGCATCTTGAGGGTGAGGCAGTGAAAAAGCCACCTCTCAACCTCGATGCGTTGAGTGACATGTGTATAGTTTTCCCATGAGGGCTCCTGCATAAACGTTACATCGTGTTAAAACAAGGTAACAAGACGATTACATGACGCGTTTGAACAATTTCTCGAGTTCATACGTGCTCCACTTCACGAGAATCGGTCGCCCGTGCGGACACGTGAACGGAGACGTCGTTCGACTCAAATCATCAATCAATTGTCGCATCATCTCCATATTGAGTGGATGATTCGCTTTGATGGATCGTTTACACGCCATGAGGATCGATGCTTCCTCACGATATTTCGCGATGTCGATTGATCGCTGCTGAATAGCCATCTCCACTAGATCACGAATTGTACCCTCTAAGTCATGTTGCGGATACCATGTTGGAATTTCACGTACAAGGAACGTGTTACCCCCAAACGGCTCTAACGTGATGCCGGCATCCGCTAGAAGCGGGAGCACTTCTTCGATGGCGAGCGTCTCTTCTTGCGTGAACTCTAACGTCAGCGGAATCAACAGGAGCTGATACTCTTTTTCCGGACGTCCTAACTGCTCATAAAACAACTCATACTTGATGCGTTCCTGGGCGGCATGTTGGTCCATCACGTACATCCCGTCTTCCGCTCCACAGATGATATAACTCGAATGGAGTTGCCCGATGACGTCTAACGCCGGAAGACGCTCGGACTGACGTACAGGCTCTTCGACCTGTTTTGGTTCGATCATCTCTGCCTCCGGTTCATGAACGAGCGGAGCCGGATTCCATTGGGAAGGAGACGTGAGCGACTCTTTTCGATCCCGAGGAATCGGATAGTTCCACTCGACGGTGTCGGCTTGTTTAGGTTGCGGCTCCATCGAAAAGTCGAGTTTCGACTGTTCAGACGGTGTCACACGTTTCGGCTTCGCTTCTTGTTTCACAGACGGAATGAGACGTTGCTCCCGGAGCGTCAATTGAACGGTCTCTCGGATGAGCTGGCACAGTTCTTTTTCTTTCGACAAACGTACTTCACGTTTTGTCGGATGGACGTTCACGTCAATCAACATCGGATCCATCTTCACCTCGAGCACGGCAATCGGATAGCGTCCGATCGGTAAGAGCGTGTGATAGCCTTCGAGCACGCTTTGGGTCAGCGCAAAATTCTTGATGCTTCGACCGTTTAAGATGAGAGTCACATATTGTTTGTTCGAACGGGTCACTTCCGGGCGTACGAGATGCGCGCTCAACGTATAGTCGTTCGTCTTACTCGAAGCCGTGACGATTTGTGCGGCGACTTGGCGACCATAGATGGCGAGCATGACTTGTTTCAAGTCCCCATTCCCGTTCGTGCGCAACAATTCTTTCTCTTCATGGAAGACGGTGAAACGAATCTCCGGATGAGACAGCGCCAAACGGTTCAACGTATCCGTAATGCTCGCGAGTTCAGTCGCCGATGTCTTCAAATATTTCAGACGGGCCGGTGTGTTGAAGAAGAGCTGACTGACCGCGATTTCGGTCCCGACGTTCGTCGCCGCCGGATTGATCGCTGTGACGACACCGCCTTCAAGCGTCATCTCGAAGCCTTCTTCAGCTGCTCGCTTCGACTTCAACGAGACGTGACTGACCGACGCGATCGAGGCGAGTGCCTCACCGCGGAAGCCAAGCGTCCGAATCCGGAACAAGTCATGCTCGTCACGGATTTTACTCGTCGCATGCCGCAAGAAGGCTCGCGCCGCGTCTTCTTCATGGAACCCATGCCCGTTGTCACGGACTTTAATAAGACGGATACCCGCCTCTTGTAAGTCGACGTCCACTTTCGTCGCTCCCGCATCAATCGCATTTTCGACTAATTCTTTGACGACGGAAGCCGGTCGTTCCACGACCTCCCCGGCTGCGATTCGGTTCGCGAGTTGTTCCGGTAACTCTCGAATGATTCCCATCGACTCACCCTTTCTTTGCGGTCTGTTGCAGTTCATAGAGCGCCTGCATCGCTTCGATTGGATTCATTGCCAACAAATCGAGTTTGAGCAGTTGCTCCCGTACGACGTCATTCGACTCGAACAATGACAACTGGCTGACTTCTTCCACTGGTGGAGAAGGTTGCTCGTTCAAACTCGGTTTCGTTGCTTCGGATTCGAGTTCTGACAGGATCGTCCGAGCCCGGTCAATCAATGAATCCGGAAGTTCAGCCAATTCCGCCACGTGAATCCCATACGACTTGTCGGCACGTCCTGGATGTACCTCATGGAGGAAGACGACTCGTCCATCCCGTTCAATCGCCCGGACATGAACATTCTCAAGTGTCGGAATCGAATCTTCGAGCACTGTCAGTTCATGATAGTGCGTCGAGAAGAGTGTCTTCGCTCCGATTGTTGAGGCGATATATTCGACAATTGCCTGTGCGAGCGCCATTCCGTCATACGTTGACGTCCCCCGACCAATCTCATCCAATAGAATCAGACTATGGTTCGTTGCCTCGGTGACGGCTTGGCGCGTCTCGGTCATCTCGACCATGAACGTCGACTGTCCGCTCACCAAATCGTCCGCTGCACCGATCCGTGTGAAGATGCGGTCAAAGAGCGGGAGTTCCGCCGCTTCTGCCGGGACGAATGAACCGATCTGATGAAGGATTGCAATTAAGGCAAATTGACGCATATACGTCGATTTACCGGACATGTTCGGTCCGGTGATGAGTAACATTTGACGTGTGTCGTCAAGCGTCAAGTCATTGGCGACATATTCGCCTCGCGGCAAGACCGTCTCAATGACAGGGTGACGTCCACGTTCAATTTGGACGTGAGATGTCGTAACTGGGCGTACGTATTCCCGCTTCTCCGCCACGACGGCAAGGGCGAGGAGCACATCCAACTCACTGAGTGAACGGGCCAATTGTTGAAGGTCCTTCGTGTACGTCTTCACTTCTTCGCGGAGCGCGACAAACAAGTCATATTCGAGCGTACAGCTCTTCTCTTCCGCACCTAAGATCAGGGCTTCCTTCTCTTTCAGTTCTGGCGTGATGTATCGTTCCGCATTCGTCAACGTCTGCTTCCGCTCATAACGTCCTTCTTCAAGTAACTTCGCATTCGCTTTCGTCACTTCCAAGTAGTAACCGAATACGCGGTTATACCCGACCTTTAACGACTTGATGCCGGTCGCGATGCGTTCCTGTTGCTCGAGGTTGGCAATCCACGATTTCCCGTGCGCTTTCGCTTCTAGCAGTTCGTCGAGCTCATCCGAATACCCGTGACGAATCATCCCACCTTCTTTCGTCGAGATCGGGGGTGAATCGACGAGGGCAGCCCGTAGCTGTCCACTCAACGTCTCGAACGAGTCAAGATTCTGTTCGATTTGCAGCAAGCGATCGGCTTTCACCGTTTGTAAGAGTGACCGGACGGCTGGCATCCGCTCGAGTGTGTCGCGTAATTGGACAAGGTCTCGCGCATTCGCCGTCCCGTACCCGACTTTTGCGACAAGGCGTTCGATATCGTAGACTCGCTTCAGCTCTTCTTGTAGTTGATCGCGCAACATGAAGTCGTCCACTAAGTTCTCGACGGCGTCCTGTCGCTCTTTGATGCCTTGCTCTGTATAGAGTGGCTGTTCGAGCCAACGCTTCAATAAACGACCGCCCATCGCCGTCGTCGTCTCATCAAGGAGTGAAAGGAGTGACCCTTTCCGTTCTCCCGAACGAGCCGAACGGAACAGTTCAAGATTTCGGGCCGTATTGGCATCGAGTTGCATATGCTGTTCAACCTCATAGGCGACAGCTGGTTGCAAGTGATCGAGCGAACGTTTCTGTGTTTTCGTGAGATAGGCAAACAGCAATTCAAATGCCGAGCGTTGTGCCTCGTCTTTCGCACCTTGTGCGAGCGGACTCTCCCGCTTGTCCACTTGAATCGAGAGAGGAATGCCGGTCTGTCGTAACAAGTCAGCGAGTCGTTCGTCTTCGACGATGACCTCGTTCGGGAGCAATCCTTCGATTTCACGTAAGACGGCCTCTTCTGACGAGAGCGTCGTCAACCATGATTCCCCCGTCGTGACGTCACCGCGAGCAATTCCGAATCGTCCTGCGACGTCGGAGATGGCGACGAGATAACGGTTCTCTTTTTCACTGAGTGACGCCATGTATGTACCCGGCGTGATCACTTGGATGACTTCTCGCTTCACGAGTCCTTTCGTCGCCTTCGGGTCTTCCGTCTGTTCACAGATGGCGACATTGAATCCTTTTTCGATCAGTTGCTCGATATAGATTGCCGCGGAATGATGCGGAACGCCACACATCGGGATTGGATGCTCGGCCTGTTTCCCGTTTTTAGAAGTGAGCGTGAGCTCTAACTCCTTTGCGACAATTTGTGCATCTTCAAAAAACAACTCGTAAAAATCACCGAGTCGATAGAATAAAAAGGCGTCCGGATAGTCTGCCTTGATGGAGAAATATTGTTTCATCATTGGTGTTTGATGGACTTCTTGCATGTTGATTCACCTCTAGAAAGTACAACAGCTGACCATCGGCCAGCTGTGTCGTTTTAGTATCCGCAGCCGCCGCGTGCTTGTTCAGCCGCCATGCCGCTCCCTGTCTTCCCTGCAAGGACGTCGCCGTCCGTCGATTCGATGATACGGTCCGTCACGGAGTTCGCGAGCGTGACCGTCACGTATTGAAGTAAATCGTTCACTTCGACTTGTGTTTCTTGGAACGCTTGAACGACCGGAATCGAGTCAAGTTCTTCCATCGCTTTATCAATCTTTTGCTCGACTTTCGCAAGTGCTTCCGTCTTGCCGTAGTGCTTACAGTTGACGGCTTCTTTTTGTAAGAACTTGATTCGTTTAATCAACGTCTGTACGCGGTCACTTCCGTTCACTTTCGCTTCCGCTTCTTTGAAACGCGCCACTTCTGGTGTTTGTGCTAATACGTCTGCCAATTCTCTTGCTTTTGCAATTACTTGTTGATCGGTCACCATTGTAAACCCCTTTATGTCTATAATGTAATCGTGCTCAATGGCACGTGAATGTTCTTTCTCATTCTAACATGAACGATTCGGAAACGGTACTAGCGGGATTCGAGGATTCTCGTAACATATCGACGTGCGGAATGCTGTCTTCTTGATACACATCACTCGTCCGTTTGAAGCCAAACGAGGCATAAAAAGGTTCCACATACGTCTGCGCTTGCAGATATAATGTCTCATGACCGAAGTCCTTGATTGCCGCATCCATCAAGAGGCGGGAATACCCTTTCCCTCGATGCGTCGCTTTCGTGACGACACGTCCGATGGCGACCGGAGATGCTTCCGTTAACACGCGAAGCGCAGAGACGATCTCTCCATCTTCTTCCATCCAATAATGGATGGCTGCTACGTCCTTTCCATCCACCTCTTGGTACGGACAGTTCTGTTCGACCACAAATATCTCAGTCCGTAATGCCAGTAAGCGATACAATTCCATCGTTGTCAGTTCATCAAACGCTTTTATCTTCATCAATATCCCCCTAATCAATCGTCACCCCGAGTGCCCGGGCGACATGTAATCCGCTCGTCATCGCGCCAATCGTCCCTGCTCCCGGAAATACCGTATCCCCGCACACATAGAAGTTCGGCAAGTCGGTACGATAACTTGCCGCACGAAAGAGTGCCTGGCTTGGCGTCTGGGCATATCCTCCAACTGCTCCGTGTGGACGCTTCGTATACTTCACCCATGCCCCGGGTCCACCAGGCAGAAGTAGTGACGACTCGCGGTCCCAATCGGGAAATGCAGTCGCGACGACGTCGACGAGACGATTGGTCCAATCTTGTTCTAGTTTCTCATATGCCGCCCGATCTTTCCAATGTTGCCATTCTGATAAATCGATATGTGTGGATACCGTGATGGTCCGTTCCGGTCGTTCTGTCCGTAACACGTCACCTGGCGCGGACATCGAAATGAACGCATGCCCACTCGGTAATCGCTCGTGATAGATTTGTTGAAATAGTGGTTGCTGTTGACACACATCCTCAGGCAAGACGAGGTAAAGGCTGAACGTGCCCCATTGCGACTGCTTCAATTGTCTGCGATATTGTCGTTTGAAGCGTCGTTGTTCTTGTCCTCTCAGAAATTCGCTCGTCCGCTCAATCGGGATGGCGGAAACAACGACATCGACTAGTTCAAGTCGTCCTCTTCGATCGGTGATGAGCCATCCATCCGTTACCTGTTCGATGGATTGGACGTCTCTCCCTAATTTCGTTTCGCCACCAAACGTTCGGACGGCGCGCTCTAACGCATGAGCCAATTGATACAGTCCACCTTCAACATAGAACGCTCCTTCGTGATAGACCGACAGTGCCACTGCACCGAGTAAATGACTCGCTTCTTTCGCACCGGTCTGCAAACTGTCGAGCAGGACGCCATCGATAAATCGCTCGAACATCGTACCGTTTAGTCCGTGACGAGCTAACGTGTCACCGAGTGGCCGCTGGAGTTTCAGGAGCGCTGTGATTTGATTCGGTCGAAAACCTTTCAGCGCGTAAACTATGTCTGATGTCGTCCGAAGTGGAAGTGCAGGTAACTGCTGAAACAGCGGACGAATCCTCTCAAAATCTCCCCACACTTCTCGGTAAAACGCATGGATTGACTCATAATGCTCTGAGAACACGCGACTGAGCTCCTCAAGCAGGCGCATTCGGTCGCGATAGTAAGTGACGGTGACGTCAGGTAATTGAATGTCCATCACCTCGTCAAGTAACGTCACCTCGACCGATTCGCCCAATTTCTGAAGGACACGCTGATGGACTCCACCTTTTTCAAATCCCATTCCGAGTGTCGCGCCTGCCGGGAACAAATAGTCACCCCGTTGAAATTTACCGGCACACCCACCCCATTCACGCGATGCTTCTAATACAATCACATCATGCCCTTTTTGTTGCGCGAGCGCAGCTGCCGTCAAACCCGCAACGCCTCCACCTATGATCCCGATTTTCATGTACATCCCTCCTCTTTATATCATACCTGCTCATTCAAAAACTTGAAGAAATGAATCGGTTTTTGAGATTCCAACGATCTTTTGAAGGGAACTGATTCTCTTATGCAGAAATAGTTTATATCTGAAAAGGTAAGGTGATGAAAATGCGTAGTCGTGTCATGGTCTATTTATTGATTCCAATTCTCATCTTTATTGGTATACTGATTACCCCGCCTTCCGAGGAATCACTCAAGCTTGCGACGATGACCGTCGTCAGCATCCAAGAGATGATTCCTTACGAAAAAGAGTATACGGCACAAAAAGTGCTAGAAGAACGAACGATGGACGACAAATCAGCCATCATCGAAGAATGGCGTCTCGAACAGGGAGCGAGAACGTCTTATAGTTATGTGCTCAGACTGAGAGGATTTGACCATGTGACACAGATTGATGCAGGCGCAGCCAACACGAGATCGGACGGCTATTACGCGATGCAGGCGCATAGCCCAATCTTTGAGACGGACAAGCCGGTGTCCACGAACTATCCGATCGTCGTGTTCAGTTCGGAACAACGTCTCGTCATCGGACAGATGGATGTGCGGGTCATTTATGAAGAGGACGGTCAATTGAAGAAATGGATTGTATTGGAGGATGAATAAGTTGAAAAATTATATACATTCGATGCGAGAACTCATCGGTCACCGTCCTTTCATTATGATCGGCGCTGCAATAGCTGTACAAAATGATAATCAAGAATTTTTATTACAACTAAGGAAAGATACAAAGGAATGGGGACTTCCTGGCGGGGCGATGGAACCTGGAGAAACCATCGAACAAACCGCACAACGAGAATTGTATGAAGAAACGGGTCTCTCTTCCAACCACTTAACTCTAATCTCAGTTTTCTCTGGACCTGATTTTTTCTTTGAATATCCAAATGGCGATCAAGTGCATAATGTTACCCATTTATTCATCACTGACACAGTGACGGGCACGTTATGTTTAAACGATGATGAAGGGATAGATTTAAAATATTTTTCACTACAAAATCTACCAGAAAACATTGATGCACGGGCAAAGTTAATCTTATCGAGTCCATCTATGAAAGAAGTGACTGTATGAAACGAATCATAATCATCGGTTCTGGTGGTGCGGGGAAATCCACACTCGCCCGTCAACTCGGTGAACGATTACATCTCGATGTCTATCATTTGGACGCCCTCATGTGGCGACCGGGATGGGTGATGGCACCAAGTGAAGAACGAATTGACATCCAACAACAGCTTGTGAAGAAAGATCAATGGATCATCGATGGAAACTTCGGGAACACGCTTGATTTACGTTTACAGGCAGCAGATACCGTCATTTTGATCGACCTTCCACGCATCGTCTGTATATATCGTGTCCTCAAGCGAGTCGTCCGATATCGTGGTACGACACGACCGGATATGGGCGCATCCTGTGAGGAAAAACTCGATTTCGCATTCCTGAAATGGGTTTGGAATTTTCCTGACATTCAAAAGCCAGAGATGGTCAAACGAATCAAACAATATTCTCACGAGAAACAGATCATCGTCTTAAAATCTCGGAAAGATGTTGCAAACTTCATTAATCAAATGAAAAGGCAGGAATTCCTATGAACCCTATCCTTCACAAAATCGGCACCATCTTTATTCCGGTAAGTGATATTCAAAAAGCGCGTGACTGGTATTGTGATTTATTCGATCTTTCAACAAAAAGAGAGATCTTATTCGACCATTTATATGTCATTCCATTAGAGGGTACCAACCTCGTTTTAGATAGCAAAATCTACTCAAAAGATAACATCATCCAGACACCACTGTTTCACTTAAATACGCACGATATTCATCAAGCTTATTCTTATATGATTCAAAGCGATATTAATGTCATTACACCCATTGAGCACGAACATTGGCTCAATTTCAAAGATCTTGACGGGAACGTCATCATGGTATGCAAATGCTAACATCGGACCAAACCTTTAATCAGCGATATCAGGTTATTCAAGTCGATTGTATCGAAGACTATCTTGAGGAAATGAGCCATTTATTGATTCATGTCGTTGAAGGTGGAGCTTCAATAGGGTTTCTTCCAGATATGACGCTTGAAGATGCAATGACTTATTGGTCTAACGTCATTCAACCCGAGATTCAATTATTAATCGCTGTACAAGATGAAATGATCGTCGGCACTATCCAATTACATATGTGTATGAAACCGAACGGCGTTCATCGTGTTGAAATTGCAAAATTAATGGTACATCCAGATTTTCGACGATTAGGAATCGGACGAGCACTTATGCTCTCTGCCGAAAATGTCGTCAGAAACTTAGGAAAAGAAGTAATCATTCTCGATACAAGGAAAGGAGACTCTTCTAATCACCTGTACCTTTCACTCGAGTACATTTTAGCGGGATCAATACCGTACTATACAAAATCTAGTGAGGGATTTGAATCAACGAATATTTACTATAAAGCATTAACAAAGAACACCATGGAATATCAAGATTTAGATTGATTTCTATTTAGTTGGGAGGTGATCATCTGTTTTTTCTTCAAATGTCTGGAACACCTGGATCAGGAAAATCTACATTAGCTAAACGAATCATCCAACACGTACATGCGGTCGTCATCGATCATGATGTTTCAAAGACCGCCTTACTCCATACGCTTCCTATTGGCAACTTCTCAGATGGAGAAATCGGGAAGATGGCTTATGATGTCGATTGGTCCCTCGTCGAGTATCACCTATCACTTGGACAAAACGTCATTCTCGACAGTCCTTGTCTCTATGACGAAATGCTCGATAAAGGGATAGCGATTTCCACCAAGTACGGAGCGACTTATCGTTATATCGAGTGTCGTCATGAAGAATACGAAGAAATTAACGCACGACTTCGAAACCGTGTCAGACGACCGAGTCAAATTGATCAAGTTTCGTATGAGAATTGGTCTAAGATGAATGAACACTGCAAACGGCCTACTAACCATCCTTACTTACAAATTTATACGATGGACAATCGAGAAATTCCGATTGAGCGAATTATGTCGTATCTTTTGAAAAACTAAGAAGAGAACGCTTTCATCTTGAAAGTGTTTCTTTTTTTAATAATTTTGTATATTTATGCTTTACAATTAATAATCATACATTTACACTTAGTCTCATCTACAACAGGGAGGCATTATACACATATGAAAAAATGGTTATTAGCAGGTACACTTATGTTGAGCGCGGCTTTACTCGGTGCATGTAGTCAAGAAACAGAAGGTGAAGCGACAGAACAAAAAACGATCGTCATGGGGACGAGCGCCGATTACTTCCCATATGAATTTGTCGATACGGCAAACGGGGATGCGATTGTCGGATTTGATATTGAAATCGCGGAGACGATTACAGAACGTCTCGGTTACGAATTGAAGATTGAAGATATGGACTTCGGTAGCTTACTTGGGGCCTTGAATAGCGGGCGTGTCGACTTCGTCATGGCCGGGATGACGCCAACAGAAGAGCGTAAAGAGAATGCGGACTTCTCAGACATCTATCTTTCCGCGACAAACTTGATCATGACAAAAGACGAGTCACTTCAAGCGATCGAAGATTTGTCTGGTAAGAAAATCGGTGTCCAAACGGCTTCGATTCAAGAAAATATCGCTAAAGAACAAGCACCTGACGCTGAACTCGTATCGTTGAACAAAATCCCTGAAATCGTTCAAGAGTTGAACACAGGTCGAATCGATGCGATGGTCATCGAAGACACGGTCGCACAGAAATATTTAGACCAAGATGACAGCTTCTATACATTCGCTTTGAAAGAGGATGGCGAAAAAGGCTCAGCTGCTGCCTTCAAATTAGATGATGAGTTACGAGACCAGTTCAACGAAGAGTTGAACAAGATGATGGAGTCAGGTGAAATCGATGAATTGGTGAAAAAATGGTTCTCGATGGAGCCAACTGAATGAGACAAATCGAGCTTCCGATCTATCCCGTCGTTTATCCGACGGGACATCGGTTAAACCAAAATGAAAGTCAGTTCCCATTACCTGACCGAATCAAGAGTCAGCTTGATTCGTTGACGTACCATGACTTACACGAATATCCCGTCGAACCAATCAATGAATTGTTCGAACGATACGCTACATACGCCGGCGTCACACCTGAGCAATTACTCGTCGGTTGTGGGAGTGATGAAATGATTCATGTTGTAACGCAAGCATTGCTCACACCACATGACATCGTCTTGTCCCCGGCACCTGACTTTTCGATGTATCCCATCTTCACGACCATTGCCCACGGGCAACATGTTCAAGCCAATGATTTATCATATGAGGGGATTTTAGAGGCAATCGAGACGCATCATCCGAAGCTTCTTCTCCTTTCGAATCCGAACAATCCAACTGGGAAGCTGTGGACCGTAGAAGAGTTGACGCATCTCGCCTCACTTGTGCCATATATCGTAGTAGATGAGGCGTATATGGACTTCACACCAGATGCAAGCACGATTCCGTTCATTGCCACCCTTCCGAATCTCATCGTGCTTCGCACGATGTCAAAAGCGTTTGGATTGGCAAACGTTCGAATCGGATTCATGGTGACAAACACAGAACTCGCACACTATTTCCGTCAATTCATCCCACCGTTTAACATTAGCGGGGTGAGTGCAAAAATTTGCAACATCTTCTTAAAAGATGCCACTTATCTTCAAGAAACAATTGAATGGCATGACGAGATGCGGCAAAAGTGGGCGCAAGCCTTCGAAACCATCGGTCATGTCATCCCTGCCACGACGAACTTCTTGTATGTCGAGTTAGAGCAACATGAAGAGTTGTGGTCGCACTTGACTGACTTCAACGTACACACGTCGAAACAACAGATGGGGATTCGGGTGACAATCGGGGACGAGATGGCGCTTCATCTTGCACATTCAGCTATTCAGCAATACATGGATACAAGTCACGTAAAAAACTCCTGAACCTCATGTTCAGGAGTTTTTGTCAGTCAATCGTCTTGATCACACGTGCCGGATTTCCTCCAACGACCGTCCGTGGTGGAACATCTTTTGTGACGACGGCACCAGATGCAATGACAGCCTCATCCCCAATCGTCACTCCCGGATTGATGATGGCCCCTCCACCGATCCATACTCGGTCCCCGATGGTCACGGGTTTCCCGAACTCATATCCTGAGATGCGCTCAGTTGGGTCAATCGGGTGTGTCGCCGTGTAAATATGTACGCCCGGTGCAAGCATGCAGTCATCCCCGAACGTGATAGGACAGATGTCTAAAAAGACACAATCAAAATTCGCATAGAATCGTTCTCCCAAGTGAATATTGTACCCGTAATCACATTTGAAGTTCGGTTCGATGTAATACGACTCTTTCGTCGAACCGAGTAACTCACTAAGAATCTCATTTCGTTCTTCCAACTCATCAATCCCAGATCGATTGAATCGTTCAGTCAATCGCCGGGCACGCTTACGGTCTGCGACGAGCGTGTCATCACCCGCTAAATAGAGTTCACCACGAATCATCTTCTCTTTTTCCGTCATTTTTATCCCTCCTTACTCGTTAGTATAGAGGATTTTTTGAAGGTTTAGGGAATAGAGACAAGGATGAGCAGAAGGAGGCAGATGTGATGAAACGGATTTTAGAATGTCGGGCAAGTGATTTTTTAACGTTTAACCGCCAAGATCTAGTCGAATCGATTCGAAAAGCGGAAGGACGAACGGTCATGGCCGAGGTCATCCCGACGGTTCAGCCACTTTACCCAGAAGTGACAAATGCGGAACTCGCGCGAGCATTCGGCGCCGACTTGATTTTATTGAACATGTTGGATGTGTTTCACCCTTACATTAAAGGACTTGAAAGTCATGCGTTGTTCGGCGAGATGCCAGGTGATGAGATGAGTGACCATCCGATTCTGGAACTAAAACGACTGATTGGATTGCCAATTGGAGTCAACTTGGAACCTGTCGATTTTTCAGAGAAGTCGTCTGAAATGAATGACGTGAAACGAGGTAGACTCGCTTCAATGGAAGCGTTCCAAAAAGCGTCTGAGCTCGGGATTGATTTCGTCTGTCTGACAGGCAATCCGAATACCGGAGTTACGAATGAAGCCATCGAACAAGCAATCATCCAAGCGCGTCGTGAATTCGCAGGGGTCATCATTGCTGGAAAGATGCACCAGGCCGGAGTCGGCAATGTGTTGGACCGTGACGCATATATCCGCTTCGTCGAAGCTGGTGCAGACATCATTCTCCTGCCGGCTCCAGGCACCGTACCTGGTGTCCGTGAAGAATCGTTCCACGAACTCGTGCAAGAACTGCAAGCGCTCGGCGCTCTCACATTAGCGGCGATTGGAACGTCACAAGAAGGCGCAGATGTCGCGACCGTTCGGGAGATTGCACTCTCTTCAAAACGAGGCGGCGCAGATATCGTCCATATCGGTGACGCCGGACTGTCCGGGATTGCCGTACCAGAGAACATCCAGGCACTTTCGATTGCCATTCGTGGACGACGCCATACATATATTCGCATGGCTGCTTCGGTGAATCGATAATATAAAAGAGGAAGGAGCGGTTCTCCTTCCTCTTTTCTTTACCATTCCGTTACGTCGCGACGAGGCTTCGCCGGCGTCGTCGTGCCGTGACGTTTGGCGAGTAACGCTTCCACATCCTCTAAGCGCACACCTTTAGCCGCCAATAAGACGAGTAGATGATACAGAAGATCAGCTGATTCTTCGACCAAGTCTTCATCCGTCATGGCAGCAATGACGACCTCGAACGATTCTTCACCGAACTTCTTCGCGATTTTTTCGACGCCTTGTTCAAACAAATACGTCGTATACGAACCTTCTTTTGGTTCATCTTTTCTGGATTGAATCAATTGCTCCAATTCATGAATCATACGTTCACCTCCGTAAAGAAACAACTTCGATTTCCGGTATGACAAGTCGGACCATTCGCATGGACACGAACGAGAAGCGCATCCTGATCACAGTCGACGTGGATACTGACGACGTCAAGTGTGTTGCCGCTCGTCTCCCCTTTCATCCATAGCCTACCTTTTGAACGAGACCAGAACGTCACGACCCGTTCACGTAGCGTTTGACGGATGGCCTCATCATTCATATATCCGAGCATGAGGACGGCCCCGTCTTCTTCTGAGACGATGATGGCGGGAATTAATCCATTTTCGTCGAAACGAACCGCATCGGCAAGTTGTGACTCGTGCATACGTGCTTCACCTCTTCTACTGTCGTTTTTCGGTCATGTAAGATGGAGGCAAGTAGCGCAGCGTCGACCTTTTCAAGCGCTTCGACCACGTGTTCGGCATTCCCTGCCCCACCTGATGCGATAATCGGAATGTCGACGACTTCGCGAAGTTGTTCTAAAATCGCAAGGTCATATCCGCTTTGCTTTCCGTCTTGGTTCATGGACGTCACAAGAAGTTCACCCGCCCCGAGCGCGGCCACTTGTTTCGCCCATTCGACCGCTAACAGGTCTGTCTTCTGTTTACCTCCATATGTGTAAACATAGTACTCCCCATCTTCAAACTTTACGTCGATTGCGACGACGATGCATTGAGAACCGAAACGATCGGCCGCTTCACGGATGAGACTTGGTGATTCGACAGCGAGCGTATTCAACGATACTTTGTCCGCTCCTGCTTTTAATAATGAGGAGATATCCTCGAGTGAACGAATCCCACCACCGACTGTCAGCGGGATGAATACTTTTCGTGCCACAGCGCTGACGACATCGAGCATCGTCTGGCGACGCTCTGTACTTGCCGTGATATCGAGAAAGACAAGTTCATCGGCTCCGGACTCGTCATAATATTTCGCGATTTCGACCGGGTCCCCGATGTCTCTCAATTGAACGAATTCAATCCCTTTGACGACACGGCCATCCTTCACATCGAGACATGGAATAATTCTGCGTTTAAGCATAACGCGCCTCCCACTCAATCAGTTCTTCGATACTCACTTTACCGGACAGAAGTGCTTTCCCGACGACGGCCTCATCAATCTTGGCCATCATTAGTTCCTTCACGTCCTCTTCGGTCGTCACACCGCCTGAGGCAATCAGTGTGACGTTGACGATTTGACGCAGCGCCTTCATGCGAGAAACATTCGGTCCGTTCAATTTCCCATCGGATCCGATATCGGTATACAGAATCGTCTCAATGCCTCGTTTGACGAGATCTTGGGCGACCGAGATGTCATCGAGCTTTGTCGCTTCCTGCCATCCATTGATGGCGACCTTTCCGTCATATGCATCGAGTGCCACAGCAACTCGCTTCCCGTACTTTTCAATCGCCTTGTCCAAAAAGTCAGGATCCGTAAACGCCTTCGTCCCTAAAAGGACGCGGTCCGCACCCGTTTCCATGACCGCATCAAGTGAGGCTTTAGAACGAATCCCACCTCCTGTTTGAACAAGAAATCCAAGAGACTTCGCATAGCGGACAACGTCTAAGTGACGCGGCTCACCTGCCTTGGCCCCTTCTAAATCAATTAAGTGAATCATCGGAACTTTTCCTTGCCACGCTTTTAATAATTCATACGGATCCCCGTATTGTTCTTCCGTGGAAAAATCACCTTCCGTCAAACGGACAATCTTGCCTCCAATCAAATCAATGGCGGGTAGTAATCTCACGTTCGACCGCCTCCTTCCATTCTTGAAGTAAACTGAGACCGAACGTCCCGCTCTTTTCCGGGTGGAACTGCATGCCCGTCACGAGCCCTTTTTGAACGATTGCCGGAACTTTCTCACCCATATAATCAGCTGCCGCCACGATGTAATCGTCGGCCGTCACAGCGTGGTATGAGTGTACAAAATAGACATCCTCATCACGGAGGATCGAGTTCCATCCCACGTGTGGAAGACGCTTCGCTCGCATCCGCTCGACCGTTCCCGGAATCAACCCGAGACCTTTTGTCGGCATACCTTCCGTGCTCGAATCAAACAAGAGCTGCATCCCAAGACAGATTCCTAAAAAAGGTTTCTCCGTCGCCATCTTTTGCAATAAGGGGATGAGCCCCGTCTGTTCGAGTGATTGCATCGCTTGCGGGAAGGCACCGACCCCAGGAAGTAAAATGGCATCCGCCTCTTCAATTTTGCTAGCATCATTCGTGATCACGACGTAGCAACCGATTGCTTGTAACGCACGCTCGACGTTAAATACGTTTCCCATTCCATAATCGATGACGGCTACTTTCATCCTTCGATCCATCCTTTCGTAGAAGGGAGGCGATTCGTCCCATCACTCGAGATCGCCTCAGCAAGTGCTCGTCCGAACGCTTTGAACAACCCTTCAATCATGTGGTGTGAGTTCGACCCATACAGGACAGCTAAGTGCAGTGTGAGTCGACCATTCATGGCAACGGCCCGGAAGAATTCCTCAGCGAGCTCGGTATCAAAATCGCCAAGCTTCGGATTGCGAATATCCGCTTGATAGACGAGGAAGGGACGCCCTGACACATCAATGACCGCTCGTGCTAGCGTTTCATCCATCGGCATGTAACTCGACCCATAGCGGCGAATCCCGACTTTGTCCCCGAGTGACTTGGCGATGAGTTGACCGAGCGCAATCCCCACGTCTTCGACTGTGTGATGAGCATCGACCCACGTATCTCCTTCGACTTTCACCTCTAAGTCCATCTGACTGTGAAAGGCAAGTAACGTCAACATGTGGTCAAAAAAACCGACTCCTGTTTGGATGGTGCTTTCTCCTGTTCCATCTAGATTGACTCGAATCTCAATTTTTGTCTCTTTCGTCTCACGCTTTAGTTCAGCTGTTCTCAACAGAATTCACCTCTTCAATCGTTTGTCGGATATAGGCATACGCCTCATCTGTCCCTGCACTGACACGTAATCCATCCGGAAACGCACGTACATGGACGCCTTTTTCTAGGAAGCGGGATGCCCACCCTTCACTGTCATCGGTTTTGACATAGATAAAGTTGGCACGACTCGGTAAAATCTCACCGATCGGTCGTAACAACTCGGTTAATTTCTCACGTTGCGCCGTGTGGAACTGAATCGACTCTTGGATATATGTCTCATCACGCAATACAACGTTGGCGACTGCGGCACTGAGTCCACTCACATTGAACGGTGAACGGAATCGGTCGATTTGTTCGATGATCTCTTCTGACGCAATCATGAATCCAATTCGAAGGTTCGCAAGACCAAACGCTTTTGATAATGTTCGTAAGATGATGACGTTCGGATGTTCGTTCAAGCGAGATACAAACGAGTCCTCCATCGTGAAATCGATATACGCCTCATCTACGACGAGATAAGGGACGCGTGTCGCAATGTCCGACAATTCTTCAAGTGTCCACATCTTACCGGTCGGGTTATTCGGATTCGAAATCAGAACGAGCTTCGGCTCATTCGTTTGAATGAGTTCGGTTAGGGCATCGTAACTCAATCCAAGCTTATCTGGTTGCATGAAGTGCCCTCTCGCAATCTGTGTGTATATGCCATACATCGAAAAGTCTGGAGCCGGTGCGACCACACGGTCTTCCGTATCTAAAATGGCCTGACTTAAGATGGCTAACAGCTCGTCGCTTCCACTCCCGACCATCAGTTGCGTCGTCTCGACTCCCGCATAATTCGCATAACTCGCTTTTAAGGCAAGCAATTCTTCGACCGGATAACGGCTGAGCGCCTCGAGTGAAACGTCTCGAATAGCTCGTTCAAGCCGCTCTGGTAACGGATATTGACTTTCATTTTGATTCAGCGCGTACCCTGATACGGCGTGAGGCACATATCGCGGGATGTTCTGATAATTTCGTCTCATATGTCCTCCATCCGAACAGCCATCGCACGGGCATGTCCTTCTAATTGTTCTTGTTTGGCGATTCGAATCGCAGCCTTTGTGATCGCCTCATCAAGCTCTGTCATCTCAAGGAATGTCTGACGACGATAAAAGTCGTCGACCGACAGTCCACTAGAGAATCGTGCCGTTCCGCTCGTCGGTAAGACGTGGTTCGGTCCAGCGATATAATCCCCGAACGCTTCCGCCGCCTCGTGACCGAGGAAGAACGACCCGCCGTGACGTATCGCACGCATCAACGTTTCAGGATCTTTGACGGCCAACTGGACGTGCTCCGCAGCCATCGTGTTCGCATAATCGATAGCATCTTCTAGTGATCGAACGATTACTCCGCCACGTTTCAATGATTCCCTGGCGATCTCTTGTCGTGGTAAGAGCGAAAGTTGACGCTCAAGTTCTTGGTCGACTTCATCACGAAGCGCTTCTGTCGTGACGAGTGCGATTGCCGTCGCTTCCACATCATGTTCTGCTTGTGCGAGTAGATCGGCGGCAACCCACTTCGGATTTGCCGTGTCATCGGCAATAATTAATACTTCGGACGGTCCCGCGACGGAGTCGATCCCAACGATATGTGAGACGAGCGCCTTCGCCGTCGCGACATACGCATTTCCGGGTCCGACAATCTTATCGACCGGACGAATTGTTTCTGTCCCATATGCGAGTGCGGCAACGGCTTGGGCACCTCCGATTAGAAAACATTCATCGGCACCTGCGATTTTTGCTGCGATCAAGAGGGAAATGTCAATCCCATCTGCTTTTGGTGGGGTGACCATTACGACACGTTTGACACCGGCCACCTTTGCCGGAATGATGTTCATGAGAACGCTCGATGGATAGACGGCTGTACCCCCGGGAACGTAAACACCGACCGAATCGAGTGGCATATAGCGTCTCCCGAGTCGAAACATCGTATCTTCGAACACGTCGTCTTCTCGTACTTGGCGAGCATGAAACGCACGAATCCGTTCTGCTGCTAACGTCAATGCTTCTGTTAATTCCGCATATGATGTCGGGGGGATAAAGCGAGACAAATCGATGGATTCGATTCGGTCGACCCCGTCAAATTGTTTCGTCCACTCTAGAAGCGCTTCGTCTCCGCGGGCCTCAATCGATTCAACGATTGGTTTCACGGCCTCCGCCCAAGCTTCGCGCCTTGAGCGATTCGTTTCTGTACTCATGCGTTTTCCTCCTGACTCAGCTTTCGAATCCACGCCTTCAATTCGTCAGGCTGTTCCGCTAAAGCTGTCTCACTCGTAATGAATTTTGCATTGATTGAAAAAATCGTCTCGTATTCTTCCAAGTCGTTTGCAGCCAACGTCGCGCCTGTCTCGACGATATCGACGATGCAATCCGCGAGTCCCGTTAACGGAGCAAGTTCGACCGATCCGTTCAATGCGATGACTTCTACGTTTTGTCGCTTTGACGCAAAGTGTGAGATGGCGATGTTCGGATATTTACTCGCCACTTTTAATTTTTTCGTTCCGTTGCGTCGAACTTTTGGACCACATACGGCCATTCGACAGCGCCCAAACGGCAAGTCGACGACTTCGAGCACACCGGGTGTTTTCTCTCGTAAAATATCTCCACCGACAATGCCGACATCTGCTGCTCCATGCATCACATATTTATAGACGTCGTCCCCTTTGACGAAAATAAATTCATGATCTCCTGCTTGTACCGTCAGCTCACGGCCCCGTTTCTCCGGCCATACGGGTAAGTCACGTTCGACAAAAAATTGACGGGCTGCTTTTTCAATTCGACCTTTCGCGACCGCTACTTTCATTTGATCACCTCATCTAACTGTTCTAAATCGAGTGACATCCCGAATGCTCGTCTCGAGTGTCCGAAATGTCCATAGAGTGAATCATATCGTCCTCCTGAAAGGACACGCTTCCCTTCGACACTCCCAGTCACGGTCAAACCTGAATAGTAATCAAAGTCCCCCGTTTGACCGAAATCGTATGATACCTCTAAACCGATGGTACGTAAGTGTTGCACTGCATCGTCCACTTCATCGATGGCATCTTTTAGAGAATCCGGTGCCCCAGCCCGTAATTCTTCGAGTGCAGAATTCCCAATTAGAAACGGTAGCTTCGCAATCAATGGATAGCGATACGTCTCTGCTAATTCACGCAATGACTCTAAGTTTCGAAGTGCTAGGATTTTACGGAATGTCCGTTCCTGAATACCTGTCTCTTTCGCGATGAGCGAGATGACGGCCGCTGACCCAATTTTGATCGTCAAACGTTCAGTAGGCAGGACTCCTTCTGTCATATCGAGAAAGGATTCAATCAGATGACTGTCCTTCTCTTCGCCATCGACCCACTCGAGTCCGAGCTGTTGCCGTTCATGCGGTTGCCCTGAATGTTTGACCGTCCGACGATAGACGGCCCCCGCGTAAGCGACACGCATCGGTTCATGACCGTCTGCTAACTTTCTTGCGATTTGCAGTGTATAGTCAGGGCGCATGACGAGGAGTTCCCCATCATTCCCGAATAAACGATAATAGGCCGACTCGTCAAAGAGTGCCAAGTTTTGATAGTGGGAATAGTATTCAAGTAACGGCGGGTCGATGACGGCATAACCGCTCGACTCTGCCTTCTCTAAAAATGACAACATCCAGCGCTTCGGTCGAATGACATCACCTGACTGTAGTTCATACCATCCTTCTGGAATTGAACCTTTTGAATTTGACCAAATCATGATAATCACCCTTTATCTTATTATCACTTTACCAAACTAAAGTATTGTGTTAAATTTATCAAACAGAGGAACAGCTGTCAACCAATTGAACTGAAAAGGACGTGTAACAGATGATTAACTTTACCCATGATGGCCATGTGCATACCCCATTTTGTCCACACGGTACAAAAGACCCGATTGAACATTATATTCAAGTCGGAATCGAAAAAGACCTGCAAACGATGACGTTCACGGAGCACGCACCGTTCCCACAATCGTTTATCGATCCGGTGCCGAATCAAGACTCGGCGATGTCGATCGACTTACTCCCTGATTATCTCGAAACGTTACGTCAGATGAAAAGGCAGTATGAAGAGGTGATCGATATTAAAATCGGATTAGAAGTCGACTTGTTGCCGCATCTTGAAGAAGAGTCGATTGCTCTGTTGAAACCGTATGCCCCATTACTCGATGAGGTCATCTTGTCACAACACTTCTTATTAATAGATGGTGTATATATGCCGGTCGATTATTCTGCTGAGACGTTTGATGAACTGGTTCGAGCGCTCGGTTCATTCGAGAACGTGATGAGAGCATATTATGAGTCGATTGAACATAGTCTCAAATTTCCATGGGAAACGATTAAGGTCGCTCGGATTGGACACGTCGACTTACCGATTAAGTATCAAAAAAACTATGAGTGGAGTCGTTCAGAAGTAAAAGAGGAAGAAAGACGTTTACTACAGATGATTGCTGACCGGGGGTTCGGACTTGATTTCAATACCGCCGGACTTAGAAAACCAGATTGTGGTGAACCATACGTAGCAGGACTTGCAAAAGTTGCAAACGACTTACACATCCCTTTCACGTTAGGTTCGGATGCCCATCTCGCTCAAGACGTGGCGGCAGGATTCGATATGATTGCACAAAAAAAAGCCACGTTCCTATGAACGTGGCTTTTTGACAGCGATCTAGCTATCTAGATCCCCATGCTTATGGTTGACAACGATATGGCGTTCCATTTCTTCATCTGTAAATATCATACCATATTAAATAATAGATGCAACAAAAAATTGGGTGAATTGATTCACCCAATTGAAATCACATCGCTGCGTATAACGTTTTCAAGTCGTTTGTTGCTGCCTCGTCCATTTGAATAGCCACGAGCTCAACGTATTGGAGCGCTGGATCTTGATCTTTTGACAACGCGACAATTTCAGCGGCTGCTTTGTCTAAAGCCAATAAGATTCCGGATACTCCGAGTGTCGGATAATAACGAAGGAGCGCACGGACATGTTTAATCTCTGACACTTCATTTCCATTTATCGTCAACGATTTGACTGCCAGCTCCTGATGCATGCCAATCGCAAATTTATCTTCCCACACTTCTTCGAGTGTGATTAACGCCTCTACATCATATGCACCATCTGTAAAGCGAACGAGTTTTTCCATGAGTAAATTCCCCTCTCTTGAATCTACTTTTATTATATAAAAGATTTTAAAGAGTATATTGTGAAATATTGAACATTATGTGTAAAGTTTGTCTCACTTCATTTTGAACAAAAAAAAGGCCCCTCCGAGGAGGGGCAAATAATGGAAGAGTAAAACACCATTGGCAGTACATTAATAATATATCATCTAATGAAAACGTTTACAATAAATTTTTGTACATTTTCTCAAGTGGCATATGTAACACTTCAATCCCGCTCTCGCGCATCAATTCCAACCCATCCCCATGTTCATAACCGACGGCATATACGACTCGTGCGACACGTGCCGCAATCAAGGCAAGCGAACAGGCATGACATGGCGAATGCGTCACATACGCTGTCGCACCAAATGCATTCGTCGAATCGGCAGCTAACTTTCCAATCGCATTGATTTCCGCATGAATTTCATGTTGTTTCGACCAGTGATGATGATCATAAGGGTCCGTACACTTGATATATGTCACACCATTCCGGATGAGTCGTGCCGGTTCATTGACCATATCGAGGTCCGTCGATGTAACATAGTCAGCATGTTTATAGAACCCATCTTCTTGCTTGATATAGATTTCATTACAATTCGTATGACCAGATGGGGTACCATTCAAGCCGATTGAAATCGGTTTTTCATCTTTTACAATGACACAGGCCACGCTCTTCGAGGCACACTTCGAGTGCCGCTCGGCCATCATATCAGCGAATAGTAACCACGTCTCATCCCATTGTCGTTGTTTCTCCACGCAAGTCCCTCCTCGTAGAAAAGGAAAGTCTGATTGCTCAGACTTCCCCCTTTAATATCCAGTGTTCTTTGGTAGCTCTTTATTTTTCGAGGCAATCTCGATGACTTTCTCTTTCAACTCGTGCTCCATGCGATCGAGTTCACGTTCAGCGTCACGACGCTTTTGCTTTCCTTCTTGTTGGATTCGTAATGTCTCATCTAATGTAGAAAGTAAATTCTCGTGAGCGACTTTCAGTGACTCAACAGAGACAATCCCTTTTTCATTTTCTTGTGCGATTTCAATCGATGAGTCTTTAAGCATTTTCGAGTTCTGCTCAAGCAGCTGGTTTGTCGTCTTCGTCACATCCTGTTGCATACGAAGTGCCGTTTTCTGACGCGTCAAACTGAGCGCGAGAACGACTTGGTTCTTCCATAGCGGAATCGTGTTGACGACCGCCGACTCGATCTTTTCAGCAAGAATTTGGTTATTCTGTTGGATGACCCGAATTTGCGGTGCCATTTGGAGGCTGATTGTACGACTCAATTTTAAATCGTGCAACTTCTTCTCAAAACGATCTGCCAGTTGAATCATATCGTTCAATTGTTGAAGCTTTGTTTGATCTTTAGAAATTTCCACTTCTTGACGTAACGGGGCAATCTCATGCTCCCGTACGTGGTCAAGCTTTGTCTCACCCGCAGCGATATAAACGTTCAACTCTTCGAAATACCGCTTGTTCTTGTCATACATTTGATCGAGCATCGTGATGTCTTTCATGAGACCGAACTTCGCACGGTCGAGATTATGAATGACTTCTTCCAAATAGACGTTCATTTTTTCGAATTGAAGTTTATAGTTTTCTGCTTTCTTCTTCGCGCGACCGATCAGTGGGATGTTATCCATGAAACTTTTCTTCTCCGGTTGAAGCATATCTGGATCCATCTTGCGGACGTTTTGCATCAAGTCAGACAACAGTTTCCCAGCTTCTCCTCCATCTTTCATCCGCACTTCTGTCAAAATTTGATCAGAGAATTGTGAAAGTTCACGTTGGACATTCGAACCGAATAACATAACAGAATCTGTTTTCTTAATGTCAATGGATTCAGCCAATCGTGTGATACGCTCACGATGTTCTTGAGGCACGTCCGGTTTCGCTTGGATGGCTGGTACTTCATGTGTCTGGGAAACGGATGACCATTCAACAGATGGATCGCTGAACCCCTCCGTCTCAGTTTTTGTTTTCGTATCAGAAGTTAGTTCTTCTTCCGGCCATGACTGCCAGTTCGTTTCATTCGATGAAGTCATGTTTCTTTCTCCCTTCCGGCTGATCAGACAAGACGCGCTCCATCATGATCAGTTCACGTTCAAAGTCTACGGCATCATCTTCGAGAAGACGTCCGCGTTGCTCTTTAAATTTATCGACAATTAGTCGCATATTTGTGATTAATTGTTCTCGAGTCTCTTCTTGAATGACGACTCGTTTTCCTTCAAGTTCTTTAAATTTCAAGACGACCGAGACGAGGGAATCTAAATAGAATGTGAACAGGTCTCGAACATGTTTTGCATCTTGCGGATTTTCAAAAAGCTCTTCGAATAATTCGTGCGCTTCTTTTGAGACAGCCTTCATTTCACGTCTTACTTCTACATCCTTAATTTCAGGAAGCACGCGGTCGATTTGTTGCAATTTCTCATATCCTTGTTCGATTGTCCGTTGCAAGAATTGAAGTTCCAAATCATCTGTTGCCTCAAATTGACGTGTCGGCATCGGTTCTTCAATCGGTTTCAAAATTCTAGAACCGGTAAAGGATTCTTCCTCATCCAGCAATAGTTTCTTTTTGGCACGTTTCGCTACGGGAGTCGGTGTTCGTTGTCGATTTCTGCGTTTGTTCGTTGACCAAACTTCGTTCAAAACGAGCGCCCCTACTATAATGAATAACCAGGAGAAATCGAATACGTTAATGGCAAAGTATATGACTGCCCCAGTCAGGGCCCATTTCATCCATGTTTTCATTCTTTTCACCTCATCTCATGTTACTTCTATTGTACATTACGAAACCTGTCAAAAAAAGTTTCGTCATCCCTATCATTCTACCATAATAAAATTTGTTTTATCTCCGTCGCTAGGCGTAGAAACACCGCCTATATCGACTTCATTCCCGTTGCGCTATGAAAAAAACCGTAGACCTTTAAGCGTCTACGGTTTGTCGATTAAGTTGTCATCCACGTTGATACCATGACAATTGCGACTGTCACCGGAATCACGTAACGAATGAGCGCATGCCAGATCGGATAAAGTTTCTTACCTGGTTCTGAGGTTTGAATCTCATCCTTTAAAATACGTTGATCGACGACGTAACCTACAAAGATCGATGTCAAAAGCGCACCTGTTGGCATCAAAATATAGCTAACAAGGTAATCCATCGTATCGAAGAACGTCCGACCATTCCAGATATGCAAATCACTTAATAATCCGAACGACAATGCAGATGGAACGCCTACCACAAATACAAGGATGGCAGCCGATACCGTAACTTGCTTTTTCGTCCAAGTCGATTTCTTTTCGTTCAGACGGTCCGTTACACCAGCGACGACTACCTCTAACATGGCAATCGATGATGTGATGGATGCGAAAGCGAACAATAAGAAGAATAAGACCATGAAGAACCCACCGAGTGGTACTTGGTTGAAAACTGCCGGTAATACGACGAAGAGTAACGCCGGTCCCTCGGCCGGATCAAGTCCCGATGCAAATACTGCTGGGAAGATGGCTAGTCCAGCTAATAGCGAAACCGCAATGTTCAACAAGACAATCATGTTGGCTGAACGATTCAACGTTCCTTTCGTTTTAATATAGGACGCATACGTCAGCATGGCCGCTACCCCTAACGATAAGGAGAAGAATGCCTGCCCAAGGGCGAACAGCACGGATTCTCCAGTCAAGGCAGAGAAGTCAGGTTGTAAGAAGAAGCGAACACCTTCCATCGCACCGTCAAGAGTCAACGAACGAACGACGAGAACGATGAAACTGATGAATAAGAGCGGCATCAAGATTTTGCTCATACGCTCAATTCCCGCTTCAACGCCACGTAAGACAATCAAAAGTGTAATCAAAAGGAATAAAAATTGTCCGAGTACAGCAATTCCAGGTGTAGAGACAACGTTCCCGAATACGTCTCCAAATTCGTCAGCGGTACGTCCGCTTAAAGTTCCACTTAAACCGAGACCGATATAAATGAGGACCCATCCTCCAATGACACTATAGAAGGAAAGTAACAAGAAACATGCGATGACGCCTAAGTAACCAATAATGGTCCAACGACCGTGCCCCAATTTTTTGAAGGCAAGAAGTGCCGTCTTTTGAGTTGAACGTCCAACGATGAATTCACCAATCAATAATGGCAGACCGAGTAATAAGGTGAACGCCAAAAACATGAGTAAAAAGGCACCGCCTCCGCTAGTTCCGGTTACATATGGAAACTTCCATATCGCACCTAAACCGATTGCCGACCCTGCGGCAGCTAGAATGAATCCAATTTTTGAGGCGAATGAATTTTGCGCCATGATTACCCCTACTTCCTGTTTTTCATTTCATTTTCATAATAATAGTGAAATACTAACATGGTTCTAGAGTGAGAACAACAAAAAAACAGAGAAAAGTCTGAATACTTTTCTCTGTTGATGCTTTATGGTGTTAAAAATGTTAGGGCTCTCTCTAGAATCCGAATTGCCAACCGATCGGTTTCAAAGTGTTCACCATCGACATCGATGATTTGAGACGTACTCAATTCTACTTCGAGATGTGTTGCCTGAAAGTGATTCCATTCCGTCGATTTTTGATCGAGACCAAATTGTTGGGCTAATAATTGTCGAATCATCGGAAACCCGATTGCAGAACTATGAACGACTTCTAACAGTCCGTCTGAAAAAGATTGCGTCTCGAGTTTAGTTGGAACCGTACCGAGATAACTTCCGTTTCCTACATATAGAAAACTTACATCTCCTTCAAACAGAATTTTCTCACCTTGACATAATCGAATCGCAAACGGGTCTGCTTCACGGAATTGGCGGATGGTCGCTAAAAAATATCCGATGGAGCCTAGTGATTCTTTTTCATCCGGATCGATTTGTCGTGATGTATCGGCAATCAAGCCGACGCCGACAAAGTTAAGTGCGTACATCTCATCGACTTGAATGACATCCACATGCTGCTCGTGATTTGATTTGATGATGCTCGCGGCTTGCGTCGGTTGTATAGGAAGCTCAAGAGCCCGAGCGAAATCATTGCACGTCCCTGCAGGAATGATTCCTACGGTCGGACGTTTTTCCCGCTCTAAAGTCATCAATCCATTCACGACTTCATTTAACGTCCCGTCTCCCCCAATGACAATCAGGTGGTCGAACGATTCGCTTACTTCCGCAAATCGGAGGGCGTCCCCAATCTCTTGTGTTTTCTTAATGATGATTTCTTCATAGAGCGATTCAATCGTTCCGATGACCTCGCCGAGCATCGTCTCACTCGTTCCAGACTTCGGATTCGAAATAATCAAAGCTCTCATAGTAACCCTTCCTGTTCTAAGAAGTCTTTTGCTACATCGTAAGCACGTTCATTGCCGTACGCGACACGTCGGTTTAATTCAGACATCTGTTCATCTGTAATCTTACCAGCGAGTTGATTGAGCGCATCCTCAATTTCTGGATATTCTTCGAGCGTTTCTTCTTTCAAGAGTGGGGCTCCTTGATATGGCGGGAAGAATTGGCGATCGTCTTCTAAAACGACAAGGTCGTTCTCAGCAATATCAGGGTCTGTCGCGTAAGCGTCCACTAAATTCACATCGCCTCGTGAGATGGCACGATAACGTAATTTTTGCTCCATCGAGACAACAGATGGGAAGTCAAACCCATACTCATTTTGGAGTCCCGGATATCCATCTTCACGGTCCGTAAATTCAAGTGTAAAGCCGGCTTTTATATCGGATTCGACATTTCGTAAATCTGAAATGGCTGTGACATCTTCCGCCTCCGCATACTCACGAGGAATGGCGAGTGCGTACGTATTGTTAAATTGCATCGGTTCGAGCATCACGTATCCGTCTTCCGCAAGGGCGTCCCTTGCTTGTTCATATACTTCACGGGCATCGTTAGAATTCGGTGTCTCTTTGACGAGACTCGCAAGGGCCGTTCCCGTAAACTCAGGGTAAATATCGACGTCACCCGATTGAAGGGCTCCCCATACAAATGTCGTCTCCCCAAAGTTCGGTTTGACGGATACTGTCAAATCAGTCTGATCCTCAATTAATAATTTATACATATTCATCAGAATTTCCGGTTCTGGACCGAGTTTACCGGCCACGACTAAATCGGTCTCTTGTGAGCGTCCGAACGCGAGGGGTGTCACAATAATGAGAGCGAGAACGGTAGACACGGCAATCAACTTCGTCTTGTTGCGCGTGGCAGTCGCACCTTCCATCTGACGTAACAAGAAATCAAATAGTAGTGCTAAAATGGCAGCCGGGATGGCGCCAAGTAAAATTAAGTAATTATCGTTACGGTTGATCCCAAGTAAGATTAACGTACCAAGCCCACCTGCTCCGACGAGAGCTGCGAGCGTTGCCGTACCGACAATCAGGACCATCGCCGTACGGATACCGGCCATGATGACCGGGAGCGCGAGAGGGAGTTCAACTTTCATCAAACTTTGATTCGGTTTCATCCCACAAGCTCGAGCAGCTTCTAGTAACGATTTATCTACTTCGTTCAACCCGGTGAACGTGTTTCGTAAAATAGGGAGGAGCGCATATAAGACGAGCGCAATGATAGCAGGTAATGCCCCGATTCCAACGAGTGGAATCATTAATCCGAGTAAGGCAAGAGACGGAATCGTTTGAATAATCGCAGTGACGCCAATGGCGGTTTCGGCGATTTTCTTACGGCGCGTCAACCAGATTCCCAATGGCACGGCAATTAAGACGGCAATCAAAAGCGATACGACAGAGAGCTGTAAGTGCTCAATCAGTGCCTCGACAAGCTGTCCTTGTCTATTTTGGAACGTCTCAAGCATCCAGCTCACCTCTTCCACGTTGTGTAAATTCTAAGACGAATGGATCTTCACTCGCTAATATTTCCTCTGGTGTACCGACCAACATGAGTTCGCCGTCACGCATCAATGCGATACGATCTCCAAGCTTCATTGCTTCTTGCATATCATGTGTGACAAACAAAATCGTTTTTCCGAGTTCGTCATTTAGTCGTTTAATGTCATCTTGTAATTGACCACGACTGATTGGGTCAAGTGCAGAGAACGGTTCATCCATAAGAATGACGTCGGGGTCTGCGGCCAAGGCGCGCAATACACCCACACGTTGCTGTTGACCTCCAGAAAGTTCCGAAGGTTTCTTTGAGCGCAATTTCGGATCAAGACCAGCAATTTTCATCAATTCCGTCACTCGGTCTTTTGTTCGTTCTTTTTTCCATTTCAGTAGCTCGGGTACGACAGAAATGTTTTCTTCCACCGTCAAATGCGGGAATAATGCAATCTGTTGTAAGACGTATCCGATGTTACGACGTAATTCAAAAATATTGAACTGGTAGATTTCTTTGCCATCGATTAGAATCTTGCCATCCGTATGATCGATTAAACGATTCACCATTTTCATAGTTGTGGTCTTCCCGCAACCAGATGGCCCGATTAATACAAAGATTTCTCCCTTTTCTACTGTTAAGCTTAATTCTTTAACGGCTAACGTTCCGTCCTCGTAACGTTTTGATACATCCCGAAACTCAATCAACTTAATCCCTCCTCGACTATTTCCAAAATGGAAATTCAAATAATAATTTGCCCTTTTCTCTGCTTTGTTAAACAAAAAAAGGTTCCCCATTCGGAGAACCTCATCATTAATACAACGTCACTTGAATATGTCGACGCCCCCATTGGATGGCATCTTCTTTTGAATCGACGAGTAAATCAACGATATGACCTTTGATTCGGCCACCTGTATCAAGGGCGATCGCATCGCCAAGTCCTTCGATATGGACTTTCGACCCTAATGGAATGACAGAAGGGTCAACCGCAATGATTCGCATCCCATTGTAGTAAATGGAATCAGTCACATCATGACCAGTCGCTGTCAAGACACGCCCACCATACGCCTTATTGTCAGCTATATCATTTGAATATGCTGTCGATTCGACCGTAATGACTTTCCTGTTTGTTGAGGTAGACACCGGTGTTGTCTCGACCATATTACTCGAAGAAGCTGTTGCTTGTTCTGCCGCTGCTCGTTTTGCTTCCTGACGCTCTTCTTCCGCCTTACGCTCTGCTTCAAGTTTAGCAAGTCTTGCCTGTTCGGCAGCTTCTTTCGCCTTTTCTTCCGCAAGACGTTCCGCTTCTAAGCGTTTTTCTTCAGCTAGACGTTTCTCTTCGGCAATTTTCTTTTGACGAGCGACTTCTTTCTTTCGTTCAACTTCCATCGCTTGGCGTTCCAACTCAAGTGGATTTTGTACGATTTTTTGTTCTGTCCCAATTCCGATCTGAGCAGCATCTGCCCGATCCATGAATACGAACATACCTGTCATCGCAACCACGGATAATACCATATATTTAATCAATTTCATCGTAGTAAGGTCATCACCTTTCTCGTTATGTAACGAACAGATGTTAATTTACCACGATGCAACATATTGGAGTAGCCATTTTATCGAAGTGAAACATTCCTGACATATGACGAAAAAAGTGGTTACAGATTGTAACAATTAAAAGAAACGTTGCTACACCTAGTGTTCATAAAAAAATTACAGATTCGTTACAATAAGTTGTGTAACAAACCTGTAATCTTCCTGTCATGATGATTTCTTATTTATTTGGCACCAAATCATGCATTCGAAGCATTCCCCAAGGGGCGACATCGACTTGAACGATGAACGATTTCTCCCCTTTCACCTGATCGACCTCCTCTTCAGAGACACGATAGGACCCCATTTCTTCTATATAAAGAAGTCGATCATAATAGTTTGCCCGAACCCCTCCAAAGAATGGTTTAGATTCAATCCGATCGATTTCGGCAAAACCATCTTCACCTTCTTTAAAGGTAACGTATACGGTTCCTGTATCGACCTCTCGCCGTCCATCAAACGCATCATATTCGAGATAGATGGAATCACCGAAATACGGGTCATAAGGCTCGTATGAGGTCCCTTTAAACGTATATGTCTCACCTGCCCATGAGATGGCATATACGAGGAAAACGAATAGTAAAGCAATGATCACTTGAACAGCAGGAATGATCCATTTTGAAACGTGGTTCATGTCGTCACATCCCCTCTTGTGCGATTACGCCACCATAGACCGAGTGATAACGCAAAGACAATCAATGCACCAATCAGGAAGAAGAGTGAAATATCAAGACGATCCCAAACGTAAATAAAATAGATGGTCATTTGCACGATTAGGAAATAAATAAATGCATAGATGGTTCGTTGTCTCGTCACGTCTTGACGAACAAGGTATGCGAGTGACACGACTTCAATCAGCACTGCCAGCAATACCCCTGTGTCCTCAAATAATGCGAACGGTATGACGGCGAGAAGACTCACCCAGAGAAGGTCGCTTCTGCGGTGAATCAAATATACGGCCACGAGTGCAATAGATAGAACGGTAGCCTCTACAATCGATGGTGGTCTTTGTGATAGCCATCGTTCAGTGACATTTACTAAATAACCGATTGAAAGGACGGCGGCTACAAAGAGATATGTCGCCTGCCATGTATCCCGCTTCCGGTAAAAGAGTAATAAGGCATGTAGGATTACTAGTGACCAAAGTGGCCATAGTCTTCCTTCATAGTCGACATACTGCCCAATGATATTGAGTAACCCATAAAATGTGAACCAAGCGAATATTCGATCTAGCGATTCATCGACAAAATGGAACCACACCCACGTTACGGCGAGACCAAGAATAATCAACGTCAGTCCGATTCCTTCAAAACTATTTGTGATCGCCATAAACGCCGTGATGGCAGAGATAATCGAAAAGATCATATGCTCATATATTATTCGGTGTAGTACTGCCATCGTGAAGAAAATCCAAAAGAGGATCGTCAACTGTCCTGACAGATTATACGTCGTAAAGATGACGGCCATAGTCGCAATAAAGAAGACGAACCCTAATACGCGTAACAACGTCACATAGCGAGGCGTTTTTAGTCGGACTCGTTCGGCAAAGACATAAAATCCAATCATACACGCTAAAAAAAGTCCGATTTTTAATAGATCAGGTATCACTTGCCAATTGGCTGCGACGAAACTAAACAGGCTAAGTGCCAATAAAATCGATCCCACAATAACTAAAACGGGCGGCTTGTGGTCTTGTCGATCACTAGTCGCCCGTTTTTTATGTTCGTAGTCGACTAGTTTCATCCCCGTCGCTTCGTCTAACAAACCCGCCTCTTGCCATTCACGTACTTTTTTGTCAATGGACACCTCAATCATCCCTTTCAGAAAAAGGTTAGCTGGCGCGTTCAATCAACTCTAATTCTGATTTCAGTAGAACTTGTTTTTCAAACTCGAGACCGAGTTCTTGGAATTCTTCCATGATGGATACGTCTCCAATCACAGTATTGGTCAGTACGGCGGTCACTTCTGCGACCCATCCTTCACGAGTCGACTTCACGATATCACCTACGAGGAATTCTTCAGACACACCCATTCACTTCCAATCTAAATTTGTTTCTATCATTATAACGAAATTATATCCGTTTGAATACGTTTTCTTTTACCCGTTGAATAAATTGCGTTAAAAATTTTCCAGTTAACCCCCAAATGATGTAGTCTTCATGTTCATAAAAAGGCTCTTTCATTTTAATTACCCGTTTTTTATATGCTTTAGCATTCGCTAATCGATCGAGCGGAATATTTTGATCTGGATTCATCGTCCACTCCATCTCTCCGTGAAATGGATCAATCATGAGTAGTGTAGATAGAGGCACTTTAAATATATGATCGACTTCATCCGTCTTTTGTACATTCGGGTATTCCGACAGCATTCCGACAAACGGATAAATCAATTGACGATGGGGTGTGGCTAGTGGTCGCAATTTTCCGATGACTTCAATCTGTTCTGAAGTGATTTCTAGTTCCTCGCACGTTTCTCGGACAGCGGCTTCAATCGGTGTCTCCCCTTTTTCAAGTCTTCCCCCCGGAAATGAAATCTCTCCTGGTTGCTGTCGCATCGTATGGGCACGCACTTCAAAGATGACATGCCATTCACCGTCTATTTCAATGAGCGGAATGAGCACCGCTGCCGTTTGTTCATAATCTTCCTCCATTGAAAAACTGTTTCGGATTTGATCTTCTGTAATCCATGGCTCCAAAACCTTCACTCACCTTCCATCATCGAATATCTTATACGGTTCTATACCCTACTTTTCGTTTAAGCGGTGCCAATGTCGGAAATATCAATATTAATGATAGGAGTTGATCACCGTGGACGAACAAGTAGATGTATTAATCGTCGGCGCCGGACCAACCGGCCTGACGCTCGGACTCACTTTAGCCAGATATGGCGTTTCATTTCAAATCATCGACCGTAAGACGACCCCGTCGGACAATTCCCGTGCTATCGGGATTCAACCGCGGACAATCGAGGTATTCTCTCGTTTAGATGTTGCTAAAGAAGTGCTCGAACGAGCTCGAACGATAGAACGGGGTAATCTATATTTTTCTGGTCAATGGACAGCCAAACTCGAGTTTTCAAAACTCGTCACTCCTTATCCATTCGTGACGTTACTTCGTCAAAATGAAACAGAAGACATTTTAGAACGCGCTTTACAAAAGCATGGGCATGCTGTAAAGCGTGGAGAAACACTCTCATCCATCACCCAATATCCTTCTCGGTCGATCGCTCATTTGACCGAAGCAGATGGTGCCAACCGTTCGGTCGAAGCGAAATACGTCGTTGCCGCAGATGGTGCGAATAGTTCAATCCGTCGGATGCTCGCTCTCCCGTTCAGCGGAAAGTCTTTCAAAGAAGCATGGGTGCTCGCGGATTTAAAGGCGAATTGGCCTATTTCCCGGGAAGAGGTTCATATATTCTTCTCAGACCGAGGCGTTCTAGAAGTATTCCCGCTTACGGACGAAACCATTCGAATCACAGGGAACTTAAGAACAGATGAATCGTTTGAAGAATCTGATTTGCAAGAATTAGTAGAACAGCGCAGTCACATGCCAGTTGAGATTAAGGAGGTCGAATGGTTCTCCTTGTTCCGCGTCCATAACCGCATGGTCGATTCGTTCATTCACAATCGAATCATTTTAATGGGGGATGCGGCCCATATCAATTCTCCTGTCGGTGGACAGGGGATGAACACCGGGATTGCCGATGCCTTCAACCTAGGCTGGAAGCTTTGGCTCCATTTAAAAACCGGTGCTCCCCACCATGTAGTTTCCACGTATCGGGATGAGCGCCAGCACGTAGCTCGCAATGTCTTACAAACAACAAATATTGCGACCGAAATGCTACAGACGACACTTCCCATGTTATTACCGTTCCAAGCAATCGGCGCCGATGTCTTCACACGCGTGAATCTCGTGAATCAAAAAATCACTGAACGGATTTCACAACTTCACTTATCTTATCCAAAAGGATTACGTATGCCGTTTCGTCGTGTCGCCGAAGGCAAGATTTTCCCAGAAACCGAGATTTTACGAACGGATGACGGGTTTCGGACAAAAATATCTGAAATTGCAGATGGGCGGTTTCAAGTGCTATTGCTCGATGATGGGAAACGAGATTTAACGTCCATCTATGCATACTTAAACGAGCATCAGGCGTTTATACAAACGATCACATTGTCAAAAACGAGTCGACCTTTTTTTGACCAAGGTAACGAACTTGCCAAATCGTTGTTCATGAAGCGAGGTATCCTCGTCATTCGACCAGATGGCTATTTATTGCATAAACAACATCATGTCCGTCTTAAACCATTGAAAGACAAGCTGGCCGCATGGTTCCCATCGTCTTCATGATTTTGAAATGGAGAGCTCCACCGTTCTCGGTGAAGCTCTCCATGTTATTGACCTTCTTCAACATTTACATATAAAATACCTGGTTTTGAAAGAGTTAAGTCATAGAACGCTTCAAATGCCTCGATATCTTCTAACTTTCGAAAATCGATTTTTTCAGTCTCTTCATTCGGAATGGCAACAATAATCCCTTCATCGGTCGACTTGATCATCCCTGTTTGTCCATTGTGAATGCGAATGTAGAGTACTTGTTGGTTTTCTAGAAGCGAAATAGCCTCTCTTCTCGATTGCACTGGTTTTTTCATGTGATCCCCTCTTTTCCATTTTAGTATAACGTTCGCTTCATATTGCTTTCAACTCGTGACACCATTAAACTTGTGTAAAGAAGGGGTTGAAGGCATTGGAAACAGTATTCATCATCATACTCGCCGTTCTGTTCATCATCCTAGTTACGATTCGAACGATTCGCAACTTAAAATGGGTTCGTTTCGGTGAAGCATTCGGAAAACAGGGTGAAGAACTGTTAGGTGATTATCATTACCTGACAGAGCATGGAATCAATTGTCGTGTGGAACAAGGACTCCCGACCGGCAAATTATTAAAACCGCTCGCAAAGAACTTAGATGATCGTGTTGCACTGTTCGTTCATCGTGAGGATGCGACAAAAGCGAAAGAACTCTTAAAATAGAAAGAAGGCCGAACGTATTTTCGGCCTTCTTTCTATTTATGTATTTGTCTTTCCGAGCAATAGTAAGCAATTTGTTTAACAAGTGGCTCTGTCAACGTCTCAAGATTCGTTTTACTGATGACCTGATTGACAAATTCGAAAGAATCCCCACAATTCGCCTTGACTCGCTTGAGCTTCAACTGTTCCGTTTCCGGAAAAATCAATAGAGAGTAGACAGGGATGGCTTGCCCACATTCTTTCTTCAATCGTGCCCGAACTTGTTTCGTCATTCGCTCTAACTCTGTGACAGGATGAGGATAGATATGTTTCCATCCCATCGATGTCTCCGTCCGACACTCACGATTCGTCAAATGGACAGGGGCTGAAGTTCGATTTAATTGAATCAAGAATACACCTTTCGGTCCGACAAGTACGTAATGAACGAGATCCTCGCCAAATTCGACTTGTTCAATCATCATCCAGTCAAATCGACATGTTTGTCTAATGTTATCGACAAGACGATCGGTATAGCATGTTGGTGCTTTCATCACTTCTTCTTTTATACGAAACAGTTTTTTGGTCTGTTGTTTGACCGGTTGCTTTTCCGTAGCCGATAACACTTGCAACATCGACTCCACCCCCTATTCTTTATTCGCTTGGCCCTACTTGCTTTCCAAAGACTGCTTTTTCGAGATTTGAAATACGGCGCAACATATCATAGTTTGAGGCAACCGGTTGTGCCGGTTTAGTAGGTTCAGCTACTGGCGTTGACTCTCGGCGCAACGAGTCATTCTCTTTTTGAAGACGCTCAATTTCTTTCGCCATCTTTTCATAATCACGAATGACCACATCAAGAAATTGATCCACTTCTTCTTGTGAGTAACCTCGTAGTGCAGTTTTAAATTCTTGTTTATAAATGGCTTCTGCTGTTAATTCGGTTTGCATCGTATCACTCCCATTGTTGTTCCCATTGTTTTTCTTCCTCGATGACACGTAAATCTTCTTGTGTAATGAGGAAGACCTCCATATTCGGCTTTCGCCGGGCCCCATTGACCAGAAAACGGGGACTTCCTTCCGTTTCTTCGTCATATAAGGTAATCAATCCTTCTGCTTTATCTAAAAAGAATGCCGTTTTCGCACGAAGTTGACTCGGATCTTCATATGGACGCTGTGTCAGCGGTTCAAAAAAGTCTGCTTCTAGCTGCAGTTGGACAAATATTTCTTGTTCAAACGGTTTATAGCGTTCATCCATATTCAAGAACGGTGGAAATACCGCAATTTTAATCGGATATGTTTCTCTTACCTCTAACAATACTTGTCCTGCCCACAATTCACAACCATTCGTTCCACTTAGAATAAACCATTCTGCACCTAATTCGATCAGTTCGAGAATCTTTTTCCGGTAAGCTTCCTGAATAATTTCGATTCCAGGATGATCTGCTTTGAAGATTCCGAGTTCGTGTGGACGATATCCTGTGATCGCTACTACTTTCATCGTCGCTTCCTTTCTAGACGAGCCCGTCGATGTTCTAACGCATCCTTCTCGCGTTGCATCGTTTGACGTAACACTGTCCGCTTTTGATCAAGAATCTCTAACGCTCGCTCTGTGTATTCCATCGCAAGATCTACATCTTTCTTTTTGTGCTCGGCGTATTTAGCGAGTTCGACATACCCATCTATCGAGTGAAGCGACTCAAAAAGTGGTAGCGCTTGATCGATTCGACCCGTTCGTTTTAATAACATCGCTTGCCGCATGACGGCACGTTTCGACGGACTTGGTAGTTGCTCAAATTCTTTCAGCGCTTGCTCCTGTTCACCAAGATCATGGAGCCAATGTGCCCGTTCTTCTCCAAAATCCGTGACCGGGGTCGCGACGAGTTGACAGAGGCGCGTATACAAGGAAACAAGGCTTAGACAATCCGCATGATGGTGCTCAAGGACCGGCAACAAAATTTCTGGATTCCGTTCTTTAACGTATTGGAAATAGTGCATCGGTGCCAAAAATCCAGGAAGGTCATCTGTACGACCATGCCCAAAATACGACTCGACCGCTTTTAGGGACACCGATTCAAGTCTCGGTTTTAACAATCGTCTCGCTGCGTGCAGTAAATCTACATGCCCGACAGAAGGTAACTGTTTCACCCGGGATTTGACGAACGTATGTCTCGTCTTGATTTGGGGCCAGTCAAATGACTTCCCGTTATATGTGACAAATCGTACCTCATCCCCGATATCTTGTAAGAAATAATAGTAAAAAGCCGTCTCAAACGCCGGATGAGGTAACACGTACTGAATCATTTCAAGTTGTTCCGCTTGAATTCTAGCGAACCCAATTAAAAAGATAGACGTTCCCGAACCGCGTAAACCGGTCGTTTCCGTGTCCATGAACAGGACTTGGTGAGGTTCTAAATCGACGGCGAAAAATGGATGATCCGTTTGTCCCATCATCTGTCTCGCTTCTCCGAACATGAAATCGTGATACACTTCGTCGAGCGGATATGTCTTTCGAATCCGTACGCACCATTCCCCTTCCAACGTTAAAATCTCGCCTCCATGCGCCATCCACTTTTGTTGCTCCACTTCATCAGGAGTTGCTACGTTAGTTTTTGGGGCTGTCTCGTTCGTTTTAATTAATCTAGATAGTTTTGCTTTCATATCGTTCCTTTCAAGGCTTGCAATTGACGAATGACTTGCTGTTTAAAGTCTCCATATCCAATCATTCCGACACAACGTGGGCAACCGCTCTCACACGGACAATCCGTCACCGTCTTCTCGGCTGCCTCAAGCACAACGTCCGCATCTTTATAAAGTGCCTCACTGAGACCGATGCCACCTGGATAACGGTCGTATAAATAAACGGTCGGCTTGTTCGTATGGGTCGACTTCATTTGAATCGTTGTAAATAAATCGAGCGTATCACACATGAGATAAAGCGGCGCCAACCGTCTCATTAAATCACTGACCGCTTCCAACTGGTCCTCTAAGTCTGCCTCAGAGTATGCAAACCGTTCATCCAATGTGAACCATGTTGCTGTCGTATGCAATTCTCGCTCTGGAAGATGAATCGGTCCCGAACCGATATTTTCATGTGTACCAAATTTAATTTTTTTGAACAAGGTGGCCATCGCGATGACCGAGACTTCGCCAAACGTCTTCGCCCCATCAGTCTTATTCTCTTCTAGCACTTTTAATTCGACGGCCAAATTCGCATCCGTATAGTAATCGACATCGACTCGACGAACGAACGCTTTCTTTTCTTCAAAATCGAGTTTTTCAACCTGATATTGTTCGGCTCCGTGCAAGTAAATCGCTTCGTCATGTAGCAACGTCATGGCACTGAACGTGTCCATTTCACCGATGACTTGATGTTTCGCTGTCTGATCGACGATGACGACATTTTCTTGATCACTCGTCCGGAGGGAAATATCGTGCGCCGGGAATGAGTCTGTCATCCAGTAGTATTTATCAGCTCGTTCGTGTAGTACTTGGGCATCTGTGAGGAATTCTAAAATATCCTCCGTATCGACCGTTCCGAATCGCTCTCCTTTTTGAAATGGCAATTCGAAAGCGGCGCATTTCATATGGTCGACTAAAATAATCAGGTTGTTCGGATCGAGACGCGCCGCTTCCGGCGAACGGTCTAAAATTAAATCCGGTTGTTCGACGACGAGCTGATCGAGTGAAGAGGAAGAGGCCACAAACACGACGAGTGACTCCGAATGACGTCGGCCGGCCCGACCCGCCTGTTGCCATAGCGATGCGACCGTTCCAGGATAGCCGTTGAGTACACAGGCCTGCAGTTGGCCGATATCCACACCAAGTTCTAGCGCGTTTGTCGAGACGACCGCTTTGATTTCTCCGTTACGTAATCGGCGTTCAATCTCACGTCGTTCAGAAGGAAGATAACCTCCTCGATAGCCAACAATCGATTTTGGACCTAGCTCACGCCGCGTCAGTTCTTGTAAATACGTCAACAACACTTCGACTCGTACACGTGACCTCGCGAACACAATCGTTTGAATGTTCGCCTCCACGAGTCTTGAAGCAATCCGTTTCGTCTCGAGCGTTGCACTCCGACGGATTCCGAGCGCTTCATTGACGACAGGCGGATTGTAAAAAACGAGATGTTTCTTTCCTTGTGGTGCCCCGTTTCGGTCGATTAGTACGACTTCCTCTTCGGTCAACAACTCGGCGAGTTCACGCGGATTCGCGATGGTTGCGGATGTCATAATCCATTTCGGATGACTGCCATAATAGGCACAAATTCGTTTTAACCGTCGAAATACGTTCGCCACATGACTGCCAAACACGCCACGATACGTGTGCAATTCATCGACGACGATATATTCTAAATTTTCGAATAGTCGAATCCATTTCGTATGGTGCGGTAAGATGCCTGAATGAAGCATATCCGGATTCGTGATGACAATATTTCCCGCATCGCGGACTTTTGTTCGTGCAGCGGGTGACGTGTCACCATCATACGTAAAGCATCGCAGATTCCCTTCAAGGGCCTCGACCATTTCCATCAAGTCACTGTTTTGGTCTTGCGCGAGGGCTTTTGTCGGATACAGATAGAGCGCACGAGCAGTCGGTTTCTCAATCATTCTCGACAAGACAGGTAAGTTATAACAAAGTGTCTTCCCGGACGCAGTCGGTGTTACGATGACGGTCGAATGTCCGGCTGCCGTTTGCTTTACTGCTTCAGCTTGATGCGTATACAATTGCTCGATTCCACGATTGTTAAGGACTGTCGCCAACTGTTCAGGCACTTGATCAGGGATTGGAGCATATTGGGCCGGTCTTGCATCGACCGTGTGCCAATGGCGGACGTGACTTGAAAAACCAGGGTCTTCTTTTAGTTCATTTATGATTTCTTCAACAGAACGCGATTTCCGCATCAGTTCACCTTCTTTTATTAGGAATTCGAAGGTGCAAGTTCCACTACGACTTGCTGGATGTGAGTCATCCTCTCATCTCGTACCATTCTCGATACGGCGGGCATTTTTAATATGGTCATATGTTGAAAGGTAGAGGCGACATGTTCATTCTCTTCTTCAAGACGGTTGAGTGCGTCTGAGAATAGACGCTGTGTCGAGCGTCCGAACAAGACAATGGTATGTAGCTTCGTACATTTCGAATGAACCGCTAATAGATGTTTGGCGTAGCGCTGCACCGTTTTATAATAATCCTCATCTGTCGATAACGCTTGACGGCTCCCTCGAAGGAGGTCCGGATAGTACGGTTCCTCACCTGTGAACATCGTTTCGACACCGATTCGTTTTAAATAAGAGTGTCCAATCGCCTCAGCGACAGTTTGATCCTGGATGAGACGTCCGAGTGGAATCGACTCCTTTAATAGCAGATGTGAAAGCTTTAATCCGAGATGTCCGCCCAGAGGTACGCCGAAATCGTCGTCTTGCAATCGATCAATGACAAGTAATACCTTCATCTTACGCTTTAAAGAGAGTTGAACCATGTGTCACCATCCTGTTCCCTTTCTTTTTATTATAACAAAGTCACACGAAAAACAGGGCGCACAATGTCGCCCTGTCTTCGTTAGTTGTTTCCGTTATTCGAATTGCCATTACCACGATTCGTGTCGGATGATCCATTATTCGACTGCCCGTCTATAGGAGTTCCCGTTCCTTCTCCATCAGTCGGTTGATCGGTGCCTTCATCTGTAGTACCTTCATCAGTCGCTGGCTCATCAGGATTTTGTTCGTCTGTTGTACCGTCATCGGTTCCGTTACCGTTTCCGTTTCCGTTACCATTGTTATTTTCATTCCCGTTGCCGTTGTTCTCATCCGATGGGTTATCTTCAGAATCACCATCTTCGGACGTGTTCTCTTCTTCATCCTTTGGTTCTTCTTTTGGTTCGATCGAGTAACTTGCCTGTGCCGGGGCAGACTGCTGTTCACCCGTCAATGGGTTAGTCGCCTTGGCGACGATGGTGAACGTTGTATCCCCTTCAGGTAAGTTCGAGATATCGATACTTGTTTCACCGGTCGTTCCTACAACTTTTTCTCCACCATCAGCAGAGTTCTGCGTAACCGTAAACGTGACGTCATTATAACCATCCGCCTTCACAGCATCGAAATCATATGACCATGAGACAGAACCTGCTTTTGACTCTTCATCGTAGTTGACGCTTGCGCCTGTTGGAGCGGCCAATTTCTCAGGTTGAAGATCTTTTGGCTTCGTCCCTTTGACATAAAGTTCACTTCCAAGTGACAAGACGGAGTCTGGACGTTGGAATCGATCCGGTTGTCCCGTCGCATTCGTCACTTGTTGCATCATATACTCGAAGTAGTATTGGGCATAGTTCGGTTTATTGGCAGTTTCACTAGCACCGCTGACTTTACCCGTCCAAACGGAAATCGAGTAATCTGTCGTGTAACCCGTAAACCATTTGTCCTGCTCATCGTTGGTCGTTCCGGTCTTACCTGCTACGTCCCAAGGGAATGCACCAGGTTCATACGTCCCGTTCGAACCACTCACGACGTCACGGAGCATGTCTGTCAGCATGTATGCCGTATAGTCTTCCATCGCCTGTTTCGCTTTAATTGGCGAATTGATACTCGAGCCATCGTTAAATTCAATTTTTTGAATCACGTGAGGCTTCGTATACATCCCGTTCGTACCAAAGGCAGCATACGCGGCAGCCATTTGAGTTGTGCTTGCTTCAGCGGCACCTAAGGCGTTCGCTTCCAACAATTCATCCCCAGCATACATTGGTTCGATTCCCACATTTTTTGCGAAGGATTCGATGGCGCCCTGACCAAATTCATCGCGTACTTCTTGGAAAGCACGAACCGCTGGCGTGTTCCCTGAAATCGTCAAGAAATACCGCATCGTGTTCTGACCACGATATTCCTGATAATAGTTGTTCGGTTTGTAAGACCCTTCGAGCGGTGCATCGAGTAAGATCTTCCCTGTAGACCATTGACCGTTCTCGATTCCCGGACCGTAATCAAAGATTGGTTTGGCCGTCGAACCGATTTGACGCTTCTCATTCGAGTAATCACGATACGACTTGTCACCTTGTTTTGCCTGTTGGCTATCGATGATGGCAACTATTTCACCAGTCTTCGTATTCAGCACGGTTGCACCCATACGAAGTTCGTCAGCCGGGAAACTTCCACCCGGAATGTTGACATTATCCGACTTGATATCACTGTTGAATTTAGTGTGTAACTCTTTATTGATTGACGTATAGACTTTTAATCCTGTTCCATAGATATCCGATTGTTCAAGTCCATAGTCTTCCTCAAGCTCGGCTTGGACACGTGAATAAATCGCACGTGTGAATGCTTCCTCTTCCGTCTCTTCTCCAGGCGAAATCACATCGGCAATCTCGACATCCAACGCTTCATTATATTGTTCTTCCGTGATGTGCCCATCCCGTTTCATCGCAGACAACACCTGTTCCTGACGGTAACGTGTCAATTCTTGATCACCGTTGATTGGGTCATATGCGCTCGGTCGTTGCGGAAGACCGGCGAGAATTGCGGCTTCTTGGTAATTCACTTCTGATACCGGTTTGTTGAAGTAGCGTTTTGAAGCAGTTTGCACACCATATCCACCGCTACCATAGTAGTTTTTGTTCAAGTACATCTCTAAAATCTGTTCTTTCGTATACTCACGTTCGAGTTTAAGGGCGAGCCATTGCTCCTGAAGCTTACGCTTCAATTTTTTATCTGTCGAAAGGAACGATTGTTTGACTAACTGTTGCGTGATGGTCGACCCACCTTCTGCCCCGAATCCATCAGTCAAGTTGGCAAGAACAGCGCCGCCGATACGTCGTAAATCGATTCCATTGTGTTCATAGAAACGACGGTCTTCAATCGAAACGACTGCTTGTTGCATCACTTCTGAAATATCGTCAATCGAAACGTACTCCCGTATTTGACCTGCTCCTTCGAGCGGCTCTCCTTCAGCAGAAAGCAATTGAATCGGATACGTATCCACAAGCTTTTCTTCATCAAGTTCTGGTGCTGTCGCAATCGCATACACCGTGTAGGCACCGAGCGCGATGACCGCTGCCACAAATAACATGAATCCTAATAAAAAGATGCGTTTCCACATCGGTTTCTTACTCTTCGTCTTTGGTTGTTTCCCAGTTTTTTTGCGTTTATTCGTCGTCGAATCTTGTCGACGTGCGACCCTACTTCGCTCCATTCATGGTTCACTCCTTCTATTCAATCGAGCCATTGATCAAGCACCGTCAAATAATCAATCGACGGTAAGGCTCTCGTCGGAACTTCAATCGCTTCCTGTTCGATAAAGCTGAGCGGAATCGATTTTCGTCCCGTCAAACGTTGTTCCCACCACTGCACCAGTTGCTCCGTGGTCAATACATATTGCGTATTATAGCGACTAAAACGAATGATGACAAAACAAATTCCTCCATGTCGCTCGCACTCGCGCATATGTTCAATCTGGTGTTCATGAAAATTGCCTAGCGGAAACGATGTCTTATTATTCGTTTCTTTTGCTTCAAAGTCAACGTACTTGCCGCGATACACTCCGTTATAGTCCGTCGTAGACGCCTGTTTAAAGTAAGCTTCTGTCACTTTAGCGGCACTTCGCTTCGGATAATCTACTTTGACGATTTGTAGCGGTGTCGGTTTTTTATGGATGACGGCTCGGTGATGAATACGATAAAATTCATTTGTCTCATTTAACAACGTCTCCAAGTTCATTCCGCGGTTCGCATAGGTTTCAGAATTCGATGATCGTTTAGAATTTCCTTCTCCTATAGATGTCTTTGTCGTGTTTGCTTTCTTACCGTTTGGATAATGGAACAATGTCGTCACCCCATACATACATATTAACAGGTCGGTCCACTCGTTCCTTCAGTCTCAGGTCTGATTGTCGACTTATGTCGGTCGACACTTGTGTGGATTTACCGCAACACATATCGTACCAAACTCCCGTATGTTAAACTAGTATGTAAGCGATTGTGTATCCAAATTGAAAAGCTCTCGTTATGTATGTCCCGATTGTTTTTCTATGATAATAGCACCCTTAGTGTTTATCCAAGTTAATCGATTGATAAACCTAATTGATGTCATTCGTAAAAAAGGGTGCAATAGTTGTCTAGTCAAGATACAGTGGAAATAAAATAGGTGATTTAAAAACGTTAAGCCGTTTTGGAGGGATTGGATGGAAAGTGGAAAGAAGTATGTCATGTTCGTTGACGAAACTGGGACACCTAAAGGGAATACACAGTTCAATTTGACGGGCGTCCTCATGGAATATAAGTATTCAATCGATGCGGACGAAACCGGATTACCTTGTGAACTGAAACGGAGGCTACATGCGTTTAAACGAGATGTGTTTAATACGGAGCAAATCCCTCTACATTTAAAAGAAATTTTAAAAGCAGAACATCCTTATGGAAAAGAGGATGGAATCACAATTGATATGTTACGCGATTTTTGGGATAAACTCCCTGAGTTTTTACAAGGAATCGATTGCACGATTGTCAGTGTCGAGGTGGATAAGCAAAAATTGCATGATTTCTACTCGACGCCAAAAGACCCATATGTCGTCGCCTTCGCTCACTTGATGAAGTCATTCTACGCATTTTTAGAAGAGACGGAAGCGGTCAGTGCTCGTGTCGTCCTTGAATCACGGGATGATTATCAAAACCTGTTAATCCAAAAAGCATTTTTCGATATTTTCAATTCAGGTACGGTTCACCTCGATGTCGAAAAGAGTCGCCAAAAAATTAAAGGCTTCATCTTTTCTGAGAAGCAGAACACGATGTATCAATCGGGGCTCGAAATCGCCGACCTCGTTTGTCTACCACTCTCTCGTGTCCGTCGCGGCGTGATTGAAGTGAAACCACGGTTCGTCCATTATGGGGACGAGAACCGGATCTTTAAAGCAATCAAGGACAAAATTTACATCCGTAAAGAAAGTCCAGACCAAGATTTTCGCAACTGGGGCTTCAAAAAAGTGCCGATCACAAAAAAACGTCGCGAATGGAGCGACCACCCTTGGAACCATTAATCAAAAACGCACCGACACGAATCGTGTCGATGCGTTTTTTTAAGTCGTGACTTTCTGTGACTTCATTCGTTTCTTTCCTTCTCGGCACATATGAAGTAGTGGACATGCCTCACAGCCTGGACGTTGTGCCTTACAATGATAACGTCCGAAAAAAATGAATTGATGATGAAGTTGAGACCATTCCTCGCGTGGAAACTTTTTCATCAACGTATCCTCGACTTGACGGACATTGTCTTTCCAGCGACAGATGCCGAGACGTTTCGATACTCGCTCTACATGGGTGTCAACCGCAAACGCAGGTTCATGAAATGCGACAGATAGGACGACATTGGCCGTTTTACGACCGACCCCAGGAAGCGCCTCAAGTGAAGCCCGATCGGTCGGTACAATCCCTCCGTGTTCGTTGACGATTTTTTCAGAGAGTGCTTTTACATTCTTCGCCTTGTTTCGATAAAGACCTATTCGTTTAATCAATGACTCAATCTCAGACACATCAGCCGCGGCCATCGACTCGACCGTCGGAAACGCTTCAAACAAACCCGGCGTCACCTTGTTGACGAGTGCATCCGTCGCTTGTGCGGAGAGCGCGACGGCGACCACCAATTCGAATGGATTTTGATGCGTCAACTCACAATGAGCATCCGGAAACATTTGCTTCATCGTATCTGACACTTCCTGTAATTGTGCTCTCGTCAACATCACTTATTCCTCCGTTGATATTCTACGACATCCTCGAGCGATTCGACATGGTGGTCTTGCCAAACACGCAGGATTTTGTCCATGTATTTGAAGTTTCGCACGTTTCTAAGTTTCGCTTCCCGAAGCGCGGCCATGATGAGTTCCTCACTGAAGCCATCTTCTGTCATCCACCCTACGATTTGTTCGATTTCGAACGGGGTAATGGTTCCAAATTCACGTTCGAACGTATGAATGATATTTTCACTTAGCGTCTGCTGCGGCGCTGATTTTTCTTCTCCTTGTAACGCCTTGAAAAGAGGCAAAAGGCTGTATCGCTCGCCCGCAGTGGACGCGTCAATCGCAATCAATTCCTTTTGCAATAGACCGAGTAACACAGATCGCGCCTCATTCTCCGAGATGTTCAATCGTTTCCCTAATTCACTTGGGAGCGGCATGACAATCCCTTCTCCGGTCATTTCAAGAAGATGAACGATGAGACTGAATTCGACGGGTGATAAATCAAGTCGTCTTGCATCAGTAAACAATTTTCGCGGAATGACGACCGGACTTTGCTCGAATAATTGAATTAATTGATGTGCATCCATGTCGCACTTCCTTTCTAAGACACATCAATCGGGGAGGACATAATGTCTTCCCCGATTAATCGTTAAGGGTGAATTCGGTTTAATAAACGTGGGAACGGGATGGCTTCACGAATATGTTCAATACCGCTGATCCAAGCGACCGTACGCTCAAGTCCGAGTCCAAATCCAGAGTGTGGGACCGAACCATATTGACGAAGTTCGAGATACCAGTCATACGCATCTGTTTCGTCGAGACCTTCTTTAATGATTTCTTCTTTTAGACGATCGTAATCGTCCTCACGTTGTGATCCTCCGATGATTTCTCCATATCCTTCTGGTGCAATCAAGTCAGCACAGAGAACGAGTTCTGGATTCTCAGGATCCACTTTCATATAGAATGGTTTGATTTCTTTTGGCCAGTGCGTGATGAAGACCGGCTTATCATGTGCATTAGCAATCGCTGTCTCATGCGGCGCACCGAAATCATCACCATACTCGATATCGTCGAATCCTTCTGCCTTCAAGAATTTGATGGCATCTTCATAACGAACACGCGGGAACGGCGCTTGTACTTGTGCCAATTTCTCAAGGTCACGTCCGAGAAGTTCAAGCTCATCTTTGCAGTTTTCAAGCGCTGATTGCGCGATGTATGACACGTATTGCTCTTGAATCTCGAGGTTCATGTCATGATCGACGAATGCCATCTCCGGCTCGATCATCCAGAACTCAATCAAGTGACGACGTGTTTTTGATTTCTCCGCACGGAACGTCGGACCGAATGAGAATACTTTTCCGAGGGCCATCGCAGCGGCTTCCATGTACAATTGACCCGTCTGAGAAAGGTAGGCTGATTGACCGAAATAGTCTGTCTCGAACAATTCTGTCGTTCCTTCCGGTGCACTGCTCGTAAGGATTGGCGGATCGATTTTGACGAATCCTTCTTTGTTGAAGAACTCATATGTCGCACGAATGATTTCGTTACGAACTTTCATAATCGCGTGTTGGCGACGTGAACGGAGCCATAAGTGACGATTGTCCATCAAGAATTCCGTTCCGTGCTCTTTTGGTGTGATTGGATAATCCACCGATTCCGCAATCACTTCTAAATCAGACACTTCTAATTCAAAGCCAAGTGGTGTACGTCCGCCATCTGACTTGACGTTCCCTGTGACCCAAACCGACGTTTCTTGCGTCACACCTTTGGCAAGGGTGAATAGTTCTTCCGCCACATCAGCTTTTACAACGACCGCTTGAGCAAATCCGCTCCCGTCACGTAATTGAAGGAAGGCAATCTTCCCACTCGAACGTTTGTTGGCAATCCAAGCGCCGACGCGGACCGTTTGGCCTTCATAATCTTTAAATTGGTTAATCGAAATTGTTGTCATGTCCATTTCCATCCTTTCGCTTATCGAGCGCGCTTCGTAACGAAGTCTTCTACTCGATCGAGCGCCTCTAGTACGCGTTTTAATTCTGTTGCATAGGATAATCGTACGTAATCGTCTTGTCCGAATCCTGAACCCGGAACGAGTGCCACGTTTGCCTCTTCAAGTACCGCTTCGCACCATGCATCGACTGATTCATAGCCGCTCTCTGTCGCGGCAACTTTTGCGTTGGCATATAAGTAAAATGCACCTTGTGGCTTCAAGCATGTGATACCTGGGATTTGAATAAGGCGGTCATAAACGATATCGAGTCGTTCTTCAAATGATTGTCGCATCATTTCTACGTCATCTTGTGGTCCATTGTACGCTTCCACGGAAGCCGCTTGAGCAACGGACGTCGGGTTTGATGTCGAGTGAGACGCTAAGTTCGTCATCGCACCGATCACTTTTGCATCCCCAACGGCATAACCGATGCGCCATCCCGTCATGGCATGTGATTTTGAGACACCATTGATGATGATTGTCCGTTCTCGCATATTCGGGAGTGTTGCAATCGAGATGAACGTCGCATCACCGTAAATCAATTTTTCATAGATTTCATCGCTCACGACGAGTAAATCGTGACGAAGAACGACGTCAGCAAGTGCCTGTAGCTCTTCTTTCGTGTAAATCATCCCAGTCGGATTCGAAGGGCTGTTTAAAATCACCGCTTTCGTTCGATCCGTGATTGCACGTTCCAATTGTTCCGGCGTCAATTTGAAAGACGTCGATTCGTCTGTATCAACCAAAACAGGTTCTCCGTCTGCTAATTTGATTTGCTCTGGATAACTGACCCAGTACGGAGTCGGGACAATCACTTCGTCCCCCTCATCTAAAATCGCTTGGAACAATGCATAAAGGGCATGTTTCGCACCTGAAGCGACCATCACCTCGTTGCGCTCGAACACTAATCCGCTGTCGCGTTTCGTTTTCTCAATAATGGCATCTTTCAAGGCGACGGTACCACCAGATGGTGTATACTTCGTATCGCCATCTCGAGCCGCTTGACACGCGGCATCAATGATTCGTTCCGGTGTATTAAAATCAGGTTCGCCTGCTCCGAGACCAATGACATCTTTACCTGAAGCCTTAAGAGCCTTTGCTTTAGCCGTGATTGCCAATGTTGTCGATGGTGTAAGTTGTTTTACACGTTTCGCTAGTAGATGTTCCATCCATATCCCCCTCTAATTCGTCACATTTGATCCGTCAATTGGACGCGTCGAATAAACTCTCCGGTCTGAAGCGTGTAATACGAATACGTATAGGAAGCATTCGCTTTCGTAACCACTTCAATGAGTGCACGCTCATCAAATCCAATCTTACAGCTGACGAGTTGTCCACCCGTTTCCTCGACAGAACGCGCGCAGACATCGGTCGCTTCCACTTCATCGATTTCGCGTTGCTCAATCTCCAACTTATCATTAAGAGGCACAAACCAAATCGACTTCCCGTCTTCTTCAGAGAAGACGACATACGCCTGTGTCCCATTGAACAGTTCTCCCTGACCTACTTTCACGTTTGGAGATTCGTCAGTCAGCCGTATCATTGCCTGTTCGACCAGTTTCTCTTTTTGATTCTCTGTATGCCCGATGGTGAATCGATACATCACGCTAAAGACAAGAACGACACCAATCAGAGCCACTAAAAACGAAACGATCCATTTAGCTTTTCTGGTCATTCTGTACGATAGATGGTAAAGACCATCTCTTCCTTTTTCGGATCGTTTACTTTCTTCTCAAGTGACAAACCGAACATCAAATCTTGACTTTTCAAAGTCCGATTCAATAAGTCGACAATCTTATACACGTCCGCGGTCGGTTCAATCCGAACGCTTGCGAGCGTTTCAATATTCGAGTTCATATTGACTCCTCCTCCAAAAACACTATACGTATCATTATAAAGCGATAATATCACGATGCCTAGCGTTATCTATCATTTCGTGACACTGACTTTTCCTTCTTATCTAAGAATAATTCCAACTCGGACAAGGATGTTTCTAACGTCCCCTCGATGCGGTCGACTTTAGGCAAACTGTTGATGAATTGTTTGCCGTAACGCGTCGTCTCGACTCGGCGATCGAATACAAAGATGGCACCATAGTCCCCTTTTGATCGAATCAAGCGCCCGACCCCTTGTTTGAAGCGAATGACCGCTTGCGGAAGCGATAATTCGAAAAATGGTGATTTTCCAAGCGATTCAATTTTTTCTGAGCGCGCCTGCATGATCGGTTGGTCAGGGGGTGCGAACGGGAGACGAACGATGACGAGGCACGTCAACGCCTCACCTGGAATATCGACACCTTCCCAAAAGCTGGCCGTTCCAAAGAGAATCGACTGCTCCATGCGTTTGAACTGTTTCGTCAAACGACTACGCGAACCACCACTCACCCCTTGTGCGAGAAGCGTATAGGACGGATCAAGGTGATCTTTCACTTGTTCGTAAGTAAGTCGGAGCAATTCGTTCGATGTGAACAAGACGAGCATTCGTCCTTTCGTCACATTCGCAATTTGAACAATCGATTGGGCCGTTTGATCGACGAACTGAGGAAGCGGGACATCATTGATCAATGGGAAGTCTGACGGAACAAACAGTTTGGCCTGCTCTCTAAAGTTGAACGGAGAAGGCAATACGACTCGTCTGACCGGTTCTCCTTCAAGTCCGAGTCGCCGTTCCATAAAACTGAACTTGCCCGATACCGTCATCGTCGCCGAGGTTAAAATGGTCGGTCTCTTCTTGAAGAGTCGCTCGTGCAACAACGGACCGATCTCAACCGGTTGGGTGTACACCGAAGTCAGTTTGCGGTTGCCTAAATTCAATTCGACCCAACTGACCGCATCGTCGTCTCGGGTCAGCATCGTCTCATAAATGACGCTCTCGAGCTCACGAACGTCGCCAATTAACGTTTTCAAATCGCTAATGAGTGCCCGCTGCTTAAACGTCATATGTTCTTTACGCTCATCGAGCAGACGATGTAGATGACGAAGTGACGTGCGTAATGTACGGAGTTTGTTCTCAAGTCGATTCGCCACTTCTCGAATCGGTCTGAACGTTGCCCCTTCCCGCTCGAAACGAACTGTTTGTCTCGGCTCTTTTTTCTTGCTCAACGATTGAAGGGCAGTCAAGAGATCCTCAAGTTCTTCCTCAACTTGTGCGAGCGCACCGTCAATCTGCTGACTAAATGCTTCTGCCTCTTCGGTGACGGACGTTAAATCAGCTAGCTGAATGATACGCGAATGGAATTTTCCGTCTGCCCCATAGCCGAACCATTTAAATAATCGGTCAAATTGAATCGCATCAAACGTCACACCGAAGTGATGGGAAGCCACTTCTTCGACTTGATGCGCCTCGTCTAAGACGAGTGGTGTGTCGGTCGGTAAAATGCCTGCCTGATGTTGTAAATCAGAGAACAAGAGCGCATGGTTTGTCACAATCAGATCCGCTTCTTTTGAGCGAAGGACGGCTTTTGTGAAGAAGTCACGGCTATACCATGGATCGAATCGTCCAAATTCACTCGAGGCATCTGCCTGAATCAAGCGTTTAAATGAGGCAGGTCCTTGGGTCGCAGAACCCGGGAATGAGAGTTCTTCTAAATCACCCGTCTCTGTCTCCGTCAACCAGACGAGTACCATCGCCTTACACATCGATACCAACACGCCGTCATTCGACTCATCAAGTACCATCTCAAATTTTCTTAAGTCGATATAGTTTCGTCTTCCCTTTAATAAGGTAAATTCGATTTCTGGAAAAATCTGACGCAACACAGGTAAGTCACGATTGAGTAATTGCTCCTGTAATTGGATCGTATGCGTGCTGATGACAACCGGTCGTTTCGTCTCAAGTGCATGATGTGCACTTGGAATCAAGTAGGCAAGCGTCTTCCCAGTGCCTGTTCCTGCTTCCACTAGCAACGTCTCTTCGTCATCTAGCGCTTTATAGACGTGCCGCATCATTTCAAATTGACTTTGTCTTGGTTCAAACTGTTCAAAAATTGATGGGAGCGTCTCTTCAATCGTTCGAAGCAGAAACGGTTCAAACGGCTCACGCTCTACTGCCGGAACGAATGAGTCGCTAGGACGATATAATGCAATCTTACGATGAATATCAAAACGTGTTTCGTCGTCTGGGCGAATTCCAACCTCGAGTATGATGTCATCAAGTAACGGTTCGACATGGCTCGTCCACGATTCAGACAGCTCGCGAAGTCGTTTCAACGTCACAATCGGCAAGTCGCGTAGGCGGTCGAGCATTCTTATGAAAAGTTCGGCAGTCGCCTCTGCGTCACTTAGCGCCCGGTGTGCATCTGTATGTAAGAGGTCAAACGTATCAGAAAGGGCTTCTAATGCGTGGCTTTCTAATGTCGGATAAAGAATTCGAGCCAACTCGACTGTATCGATAGCTCTCCCTTGAAACGGAAGGTATCCTGCCTGTTCAAGACTCTCATTTAAAAAAGTTAAATCAAATGTGACATTGTGCGCGACAAATACCCGACCATCTAACATTTTCCAAATGTCGGGAATCACCTCTTCAAATAGGGGTGCATCACTCACGTCAGCATCACTAATCGTTGTCAATTGCGTGATAAAAGGGGGGATTGGTCGACTCGGTCGAATCAAGGTGCTGTAGCGCTCAATCACTTCACCCTCTTGTACGACGACCGCCGCAAACTCAATCAGTTCATCACCGGACTTTACGGAATGACCGGTTGTCTCTAAATCCACAATCACATACGTGTCCATAACATCCATCCCATCTTTGGCACGCTCGTGCTTTCTGTCTGTCTCATCTTACCATAGAACGTATGACGAAAAAACGGGGATGCCTCTGACGACACCCCCGAACTCTTTATAAAATCGTATGGGCGATTTCTTCATAAAGAAGTTGATCGACCTCGTTCTGTCCGTTCAAGACGGCAACTTTTGGACGATGCGTTTTCGCTTCTTCCGCAGTCATTTGACCGTATGCCATGATGATGACAACATCGCCTACTTGGAAATGACGTGCCGCTGCGCCGTTCAAACAAATCACACCAGAACCACGTTCCCCTTTAATGACGTATGTTTCGATGCGTGCGCCATTATGGTTGTTCGTAATGTGAACATGTTCATTCTCCATAATACCGACCGCGTCCATCAAATCCTCATCGATTGTGATTGAACCGACATAGTGTAAGTTTGCTTCAGTCACTGTTGCTTTGTGAAGTTTCGCGTGCATAAATGTACGAATCATTGGATTCATCCCTTCTTCCAAATCACATTATCAATCAATCGGGCGCGTTCAAATTGAACGGCCACTGCTAATAAAATTTCAGTTGAGTCGTACGTGACGGAGCCGAGTGTCGGATAATCGACGAGTTCGACATAATCGATTTGACTATTCGGAATCTCGCTCAATCGTTCCGTCAATTGACGTTTGACCGCTCCAGCACCTTGCCCTGTTTCTAATTCTTCTCTCGCCAACGTCAGCGCCTTGAAAATTTGACTCGCTTCTCTTTTTTCAACTTCTGACAGATATACGTTTCGAGAAGATTTGGCCAGTCCTGTCTCCTCACGTATAATCGGGCAGCGTCGAATCTCGACTGGTACGAAATAATCTCGGACATATCCTTCAATGAGCGCGACTTGCTGGGCATCTTTCAGCCCAAAATAAGCACGTGTTGGTTGAACAAGATTAAATAATTTCGAGACGATTGTCAACACACCATCAAAGTGACCTGGTCGACTCGCCCCACATAATACGTCTGCACCTTGACGGACGGTCACACGAGCCATATCGAGTGGATACATCGTCTCAGTCGTCGGATAGAACAGGTAGTCAACACCCGCCTCACGTGCCAACTTCTCATCTCGATCAAAGTCTCGCGGATATCGGTCGAGGTCTTCATTTGGTCCGAACTGTGTCGGATTCACAAAAATACTCATCACGACGATATCATTTTCCCGTCGTGCGCTTTCAACGAGGCTCATATGTCCCTCATGCAAATAACCCATTGTCGGAACGAACCCAATCGTTTGCCCAGACGGTAACGCGTGACGTAATTCTTCAACGGTCGATATAATTTTCATCATTTTCCTCCGTACAACGAATCTAGTAACGACTCGTCCATCGTAAAAGTATGACGTTCAAGCGGAAACTGACCGTTTTTCGTTTCTTCGACGAAAGATTGAATCGCATGTGTCGCCACATCATTCACATCCGCGTATGCTTGAACAAATTTCGGCAAGCGGTCCACCCCATATTTTAAAACGTCATGGTAGACAAGCACTTGGCCGTCGACTTCTGCCCCGGCCCCGATTCCGATGACTGGGATAGTCAACGCCTCAGCGATTCGTTTCGCTAGTTGATGAGGCACACATTCGAGAACGAGCATTTTCGCACCCGCTCGTTCGGCAGACAGACTATCTTGAAGAAGTGCCTCAGCGGCTTCAAGGGATTTTCCTTGAACTTTATATCCCTCTAACACACCAACTGATTGAGGCGTCAATCCTAAATGGGCGACACATGGCATTCCGACTTGTGTCAAGCGTTCAATCGTTCGGAGAACTTCCCCTGAACCTTCAAGTTTGATGGCATCCGCCTGTCCTTCTTGGAACATACGTGCCGCCGCCTGTAGCGTACGGTCGAAATCTCCGTGGTACGTCGCAAATGGCATATCTACTACTACGAACGTCTGTTGTGCTCCTCGTCGCACGGCTTTTGCGTGATGGAGCATATCTTCCATCGTCACAGGGATGGTCGAATCATAACCGAGTACGACCATTCCAAGTGAATCCCCGACGAGAATCAAATCGACCCCTGCCGCCTCGGCAAGTTTCGCTGACGGATAATCATACGCCGTCAACATGACGAGCTTTTCTTGTTCATTCATCTTTTTCAATAACGAAGTCATCGTGTTCATCTGTTTCTCCTCCTAAACGTGGAGACAGGAAAGAATAAACGCCTTCTTACACAATAGGCAAGAAGGCGCACGAAAAACAATTTCATGGTTTTCATGAGTAGTGTCCTTCTGTCCCTGTCAAAATGATCAAGGCAGACAACTGATTGTGACAGTCTGCAAGCGTGGTACACTTCAAAAATCGATAGCGTCCGACACATTCAGTATAGTCGATGGTGTCGTTTTCATCAATCATTCCACACTGCAATCTCAGCAGAATAGACCGGTTCGACTTTCCCATCTACTTCGAGTAACAGGGCACCTTCATCAGAGATTCCTCGCATGACGCCTGTTCTTGACGCCCGGGACCCACTCAGCGTGACCGATTCATTCAGATAAGCGGCATGTTTCGTCCAATTCAAGCGTACCGGTGCGAACCCATCTTCGAGGAAACGGTCGTACTCGGTTTCGAGTTCGACTAGTAGCTCTGCTAGTAACTCACTGCGATGATAACGTGTTCCCGTTTCAAGATAGAGCGATGTAGCCCGGTGAGCCAAGTCCGGTGGAATAGTTTCACCATTGACGTTTATACCGAATCCTAAAATGACAGCCTGGATACGATCTCCCTCCGTTTGCATTTCTGTCAGAATGCCTCCGATTTTCTTTCCATTTAAGAGTAAATCATTCGGCCATTTGATTGACACGTCGAGATTTCTCGCATTCAACGCCGTCGCAAACGCACTGGCTGTCATCAAAGTCAGCTTCGAAGCCTCCCGAATCGGTAAATCGGGTCTTAAAATGACACTTGCCGCAATATTGACATGCTTCGGATTATGCCAGTTACGTCCTAGCTGCCCACGCCCCGCCGTCTGTTCTTCACTGATGATGAGCGTTCCTTCGGGTGCATGTTGTTGTGCAAGTTCGTGTGCGATGCGTTGTGTCGTATCGACTTGATCAAACGCATGTACGACTTGACCAAAACGCCCCTTCCGAAACGAGACAAAAGCCGGTTCATCGAATCGGTCGCTTTGTTCGAGTAGTTGATAACCTTTTCGTGGAATAGTATGAATCGCGTACCCGTCTTGTTTAAGTGTCTCGATATGTTTCCAAATTGCGGTACGTGAAATATTCAATTGACGTGCCAGCTCTTGACCGCTCCATACTTCACCATTTTGTAATAGCGTCAGGACACGCCCGCGCGTTGAAGCCATCGTTTCGCCTCCTCTTTCAATACAGTCTCATGGTTCGGCATCTCTTGTAGGACGACCCGTCGTTCCAAGTCGGCCAACATATGTTTAATGACCTCTCCTTTTGCTCCGAGCTCGAGCGCATCTCGTCCATCAAATTGTAGTTCTTTTCGTGACTGAATGGGGAGTGACTGCTTCAATTCACGACTCCGGTCTCTCTCACCGTTCATCCGAAAATACGTAGATAGCGTGGTCTCCTCTGTCTGATAGATCGTCATCTCATCTAATCCCGTCTCACACAATTTAGCTAGCGTACGAGCCTCGCGCTTTATGGCATTTGAGCGTTTCCATGGCAAGAGCCACGATTCATCGTTCGAATGATACAAAAAGAGTGCCCAACCGCTAGCCGCGTTTACAGGCGTACGCTCATCTTCCTGCACACGATTCATCAGATCCGACGTGACGCCCGGTAGGTGACGGTGAATGCCAAGAGCCACCATCTCATTGAGCGCTCTCTTATACGCAGGTCCAACCAATAGTTTTTCAAATTCGATTGCAATGCGTTCCATCGCAATTTGCTCGAGCTTATGGCCGAGCACACTCGCTGCATCACGTAACTCTTCATGTAAGGTGAAGTCGAGTTGAGACATGAAACGAAGGGCGCGCATGATGCGAAGAGCATCTTCACCGAAACGTTCGAATGGGCTACCGACCGTACGGATGATCCGCTCTTCAAGGTCATGTTGACCACCGAACAAGTCGACGACTTGTCCATCATGAAACGCCATCGCATTCATTGTGAAATCACGGCGCAATAAATCTTCTTCGAGCGACACACCGAGCGCGACATGGTCTGGTCTTCTTGAATCCGAATATGCCCCTTCTGAACGGAATGTCGTCACCTCGAACGGATGATGGTCGATGATGACCGTGACCGTCCCATGCTCGATGCCGGTCGGGACGGATTTTGGAAAGAGAGCCATCACTTCTTCAGGGAAGAGCGACGTCGCCAAATCAATGTCATCCGGTAAGCTTCCGAGGACATAGTCACGAACGGCCCCACCGACGATATAAGCCTCACCACCATGCCGTTCAATCGTTTCAATGATTTGTTTCGCATACTCCCATTCTGTCATGATTTCACCACCTGTTCATACAAGCGCTCATATTCAGTCACGATGTCTTGTGAGGCGAAGCGTTTAGACTTCTCTAATCCGTTACGTCTGAATCGTTCCTGTAACGAGGCATCTGTCAGTACACGTTGCATCGCATGAGCGGCAAGACTTGCGTCGCCTCTCGATACGACAAACCCGTCCTCGCCATCCGTGATGACTTCCGGTAAACCACCTGCATCACTCACGACTGAAGGTACCCCTGTCGCCATCGCTTCGAGGGCGACGAGTCCGAACGCCTCTTTGTCCGATAACAAGACATGAACATCGCTAATTGAAAGGAGCGCTGCGACTTGTTCTTGTTTCCCGGCAAAGATGACATCGTCTTCAAGTTCCATTTCGGTCACGAGTCGACGCATCGCCCCCATGAGAGGTCCATCGCCGACGAGCAAAAGTTTTTTGTTTGGGACGTCCATTTGGTCGAACGCCTCTAAAACGAGATCGACACGCTTCACCGGTCGAAAGTTCGAGATGTGGATGACGACTCGGTCCTCATCTGACAATCCATACCGTTCCCGAAGCGTCGGGTCAATTTGTGGCGTATATACCGATTCATCGATAAAGTTGTGAATGACTTGAATGGGCAAATCACTCGCAATGCGGTCTTCCGTCTCTCGTTTTAGACTATGCGAAACGGCCGTGATGGCATTCGATTGGCGTAGTCCGTATAGAATGGCCGGTTTCAATTCCTCATCCTCTCCGAGCACCGTGATATCGGTCCCGTGTAACGTCGAGACGATGGGTGTCTTCACTCCTGCCATCTCACGACCAAGTGCCGCACATACGGCATGAGGGACCGCATAATGGGCATGAATGACGTCAAGCCCGAACGATTGGATGACGCTCGCGATTTTCGCCGACAACGTCATATCGTAAGGTGGGTATCGGAAGACCGAGTATTGGTTGATTTCGACTTGATGGAACGTGATATTCGGATGATAGGCGTTCAATCGAAACGGCATGCTACTTGTGATGAAATGGACGTCATGACCACGATCCGCAAGCTTCATCCCGAGTTCTGTTGCCAAAATCCCAGAGCCACCTACCGATGGATAACACAAAATGCCGATACGATATGTCATGCGAGTTCACCTGCCTGTCTCACAACGTATGGTCGGACTTGTTTCAAGCCTTCTGCGTATGACGTACCGATCAAGCTCCCGAAATGTCGTTCCCGTGCGACGACCCGCTCCACATATGCATCGGTGAGTGGTGTCTTTACTCCGTTCATCGGTGTGAACTGACTGGCATAACATTGTAAGGCTTGGGTTTTCACGTCGATGGTGTCACTGATATCGACGCAGACGTCTGGTTCGACATGCGCATTGATCATATATTGGTACACACTTTGCGGACGGTATGCATCAAGTTCAGGTAAGTATTTTCGAATGCCGGCATTAAACAGCGCCTCTGTCACAAGATGTGCACAAGCGGCATGGTCTGGATGACGGTCGACCTCATATGGATATAGGACATGAGTTGGGCGCTCGTGACGAATCAACGATACGATTGCTTCTAGTTGGTCGGCACTTCCGTCAATCCCGCGGTCACTGAATCCGAGATTCAGGCGGCGTACACCGAGCACCGCATCCGCTGCACTTGCTTCTTTTTGTCTTGTTTCGACGTCTCCATTTGAAGACAGCTCGGCTTTCGTCAAATCGACGTAGACGACTTCAATCTTCTGTTTCGTCCATTGGGCGGTCATTCCGGCAATCCCGATTTCAATATCGTCCGGATGTGCCCCGATGGCTACTACTTTCATCTAAATCACCTCTTCTTTGAAAAGTATAGCCGACTCGATTCTGAATGTCATATGTTCAGGGTAGTCAATCGAGTTGTTTTTCGAGTACTCTATCTAAGGGGAGGTGAACCTAATGACGGTACAGTTACCGATTCGTGTTCGAAATATTATCTTTATCTTAATAGGTTCTTTTATTTTTGCATTCGGTGTTTATCACTTCAACGTTCAAAACAACTTGGCCGAAGGTGGATTCACTGGCATCACATTGATTCTACGTGGTCTATTTGATATTTCACCTTCGATCACGAACTTGGCATTAAATATCCCGCTCTTTTTCATGAGTTACAAGTTGTTAGGTCGCACGACCTTCATCTATACGCTCATCGGGACGTTCTCATTTTCACTTTGGTATGCATTCATCGCCAAATATTCGACGCTTGTCATCGATTTGACGAATGATATGGTGCTAGCCAGTTTGTTTGCCGGACTCTTCATCGGCATCGGGCTCGGCATCATCTTCAACAATGGGGGTACGACGGGCGGCGTCGATATCATCGCACGACTCGTACAACGCTATTTCGGTTGGTCAATTGGCAAGACGTTTCTCATCTTTGACTTTTTCGTCATCATCCTCAGTTTGACGTATCTCGATCCTCGTGAGGCGATGTATACCCTACTCGCTGTCTATATCGGGGCACGAGTCATTGATTCGATGCAAGAAGGGACGTATGCCGGTAAAGCGGCGATGATTATCAGTGATCACCGCACTGCCATCGCGGACGGGATTCATGCGACGATGAACCGGGGGACGACAAGACTGCTCGCAAAAGGCGGCTACTCGAACCGAGAACTCGAGGTGTTATATGTCGTCGTCGGACGAAACGAAGTGAATCGTTTGAAGACCATCGTCAAACAAATCGATCCCCACGCCTTTGTCACCTTCCATCATGTGTACGAGGTTGGAGGGGAAGGCTTTACGTTCGACGAGAATCGAATGCCTCTGAAATAATCAAAAAATCGCCTCGTTCACGATTGAACAGGCGATTTTTTATGGTTCAATATGAAGCACTTCCAATTCAATGACCCCTGCTGGTGAGGTCACCTTTATCAGTTGACCGACTTTTGCGCCGAGGAGTGTGCGACCGATCGGCGAAGTGATCGAGATGGTCCCTTGATCGATGTCCGCCTCGGCCTCGCCTACGATTCGACAGCTCTCCAACTCTTTTTGATGCAATTCTCGAACGACGACCCGGTTCCCGAATGTGACGACATCTGAATGGTCCGATTCGACAATCTCAGCTTCATTGAAGAGGTGTTCGAGTTCTAAAATTTCCGCTTCTAACCGTTCATAATCACGTACTTCTTCTGTATACGTAACATCCTCTCTAAAATCACAAAACTTCCGCGCTACTCGAATGCGTTCACGCGCATCCGTCCGGGCTCTTTTTAACGTCGTTAATCGATGAGTCAATCGCTCATGGCCAGCCGCTGTCATTTGTGGTTTCATCAAAACATGTCCTTTCTTAAATAATGAAAAAACCCCGCCATTCGACGGGATTTCATTCTATTCCTCACGTGGCATGAACACAATAAGTGCCAAACGAATAAGCTCGGCAACCGCAACAAGCGTTGCAGCCACATACGTCCAAGCCGCAGCGTTGAGGACTTTTCGTGCCCCTGTCTCTTCTGTCGCTGTCACGATACCATGTGATGTCAATTGTGCCATCGCACGTTTCGAAGCATCAAACTCGACCGGTAACGTGATCAATTGGAACACGACCGCCCCGAGCATCATAATGACACCGAGTTGTGCCAATCCGAGTGCACCGAACAAGAAGCCACCGAGTAATAACGGGAACGACAAGTTCGACGTGATGTTGACGACGGGAACGAGACTATGACGCACGCGCATCATCTTGTAATCCGTCGCATCCTGGATGACGTGACCGATCTCGTGCGCCGCAATCGCAGCCGACGAAATGGTCGACCCTTGATATACTTCACGAGATAGACGGACGACTTTGTTGACCGGGTCATAATGGTCGCTCATGAGTCCATCGACCATTTCAATTCGAACATTATGCACCCCGTTCTGTTTCATGATGAAATCAGCGACTTGCGCACCTGTGACACCACTTTGGAGTGGTTGTTGTAAAAACTGCTTGTACGTACTTTTCACTCGCATCTGGGCCCATAAAGGGATGAGCATAATCAGTGCAAGATAGAAAATATAGCCACCTAATGACATTTTCTATTTCACCTCTGCGTGTATTTGATAATTTGATTTTACATTCTTATGAACTTATTTTCAAGCGATGAACGCAGAACGAATGCATATCCCATCAAAAAACACAATCCTGTCAGCCAAAACGAACCGTATCCGATCCATATGATGTACTCCGCAAGTGATGGATAACGCGGCCATTGTCCAAGAACGTAATCGACTACATCGTTATGAATCACCCAGATGAGTGAACATACAAACGAGGTCATCGTCCACTTCATGAACGGCGCATAAATCAGCGCTTGGATCGCCATCGCGCCATGCGAAACCATCAACATGACCGCCATCAGTATGGTAATCGTAGGCGCATCATCCGGTAACGTGCGTAGGAACAATAGATTCATAACGACAGCCCACACGCCATATTTGATCAACGTGATGAACGCGAGCGTCTCGAAGATTGAAGAACGTTTTTTAAATATCCACAGTCCGAGAACGATCGTAAAGAAAAGTGAAGCCGTAGGGCTATCTGGAACGAACGGCCAATACAGATAAGGGGTGTCACGCAATTGAGGCTCATACCAAATATAACCGTAAATCGTACCTCCCAAGTTGATGACGAACAGGAGGCTTAACGTGATTCGATGCATCAAGAACGGTTTTAAAAACATCGGGTTCATTGTCTCAATCCTTTTTCTTCAGTTTATCGTCAATAAAGCAATGAAGTAAAAAAGTGTAGCCTAGTAAACTTAGGCTACACTTGATGACTTACTCGTTATTTTCGCCGCCTTCACCGTATGAAGCGATGAATTCAGCCAATACTTGAAGATCTTCGTCAGAACCATCCCACTGTCCGGCAGGCATTGTACCAATACCGTTTACAGCGATGTCTGCGATTTCTTCAGCAGTCTTCGTCGTCCCTACAAGTGCAGGTGCAGCTGCCCCACCCTCAAGGTTTTGACCATGACAGTTGACACAAGACTGTGCTGAATAGATTTCATACCCTGGTGCTGCCGTATCAATCTCAGGACCTTCGCCTGGAATTTGAAGCTCACCTTGTGCGTGTACTTGATCCCAGTGTGTCGTTTGAACAGATTGCCACGTCAAGTAGAAGACAGACAAAATACCAAGCAACATAAAGCTGATGGCCACTGGTCGTTTCGCAGGTCGACGCTCTAGGCCTTGGTCGAGCCAAGGAGCTAACATAAGCGCCGTAAATGCCAATCCAGGAATGATGATCGTACCGAGTACAATCCAATCCCCTGCAGCGAATTGGTATTTAAGAAGTTGATACAAGAACAAGAAATACCAGTCCGGTAACGGAATATATGACGTGTTCGTTGGATCGGCGATGTTTTGAAGCGGTGCAGCTTCAACGATTGTGAGTGCGATGAACCCGATCAAGAAGACCGACCCTACCATCCACTCTTTAAGCAAGAAGTTCGGCCAAAACGCTTCAGTGCGTCCTGGATATTCTGAATAGTCTTTTGCAATGTTTTGTTTCCGATTCGAGATTCCTACTCGAGAGTCGGTTACAAATTTCATCCCTTTACCGCGATGCATATCGTTTCTCCTCCTTTTTCTTCTCGAATCGGCTTATAGCGGTCCAGAAACCCCTTGTTTACGAATCATCAAGAAGTGGGCTCCTAATAGTACGAACAACGCCGCCGGTAAGAAGAAGACGTGAATCGCGAAGAATCGTGCGAGTGTACTCGCTCCGACAATCTCACCACCAGCGAGGAGTGTCTTCGCAATACCACCGATAACCGGTACACTTTCAGCGATTTGAAGCGTAACTTTCGTTGCGAACAATGCTTTCATATCCCATGGAAGCAAGTATCCTGTAAGTCCGAGCGCCAAGACGACGAAGAACAAGAGAACACCGACAACCCAGTTAAGTTCACGTGGTTTTTTATACGATCCAGTGAAGAATACGCGGAGCGTATGTAAGAACAACATGACGATCGCGACAGAAGCTCCCCAGTGGTGCATCCCACGTACGATTTGACCGTGTGCGATTTCATTTTGTAAATAGTATACCGATGCGTGCGCATTGATGATATCCGGTACATAATACATCGTCAAGAACATCCCAGAAAGGATTTGAATGACGATTGTAAAGAATGTCAATCCTCCAAAACAATAGACGAATGCAGAGAAGTGATGGGCAGGGTTGACGTGTTCTGGTACTTCATGGTCAGCGATATCGCGCCAGAGCGGTGTGATGTCTACGCGCTCATCGACCCAATCATAAATTTTTTGTAACATCGACTAGTCCCCCTCTCACTTCTGTGAAATCGGGCTACCCAAATAAAGGAAGCCGTCTTTTTCTTCTTTTTCGTAACGTGCAAGTGGTGCCGTAGGAGGCGTACCTGGAATGTTTGTTCCGTCTTTTTCATAACGGCCAAAGTGACATGGGCAGAAATACTCGTTCGGACGAGTCGGGTCTGCTCCATATGATACTTGGCATCCTAGGTGTGTACAGATTGGAGACAAGGCAACAATCTCGCCACTATCCGTTTTGTACACCCATGCAGAGAGTGTTTCTTCAAATTCGTACCATGCATCTTGTGTTTGTTTCTTAAAGTCGACACGTTGCGGCTCAGTCGTGATGTCATCAAGACTCATTACTTTTACTTTGTCGCCCGCTCCTGATTTTTTCAAAACCGGATCGATCGCAAAGTTGACCATCGGACTGATCAATGTTGCCGCCATAAAGCCACCTACTCCAGTCAGTGTGTACGTTAAGAACTGACGGCGCGTGACTTTTGACCCATTTTGAGCCATTTCGTTCCCCCCTCATTCGTGTGCATAACCCCATAATTCTTTATGCATTCTTCACAAAAATTTCTCACTCAACAAAATAGTATATCAATAAAACCTCTACGTCAACCGCTTCATGTCGCCATCCAACGGCTCGAAAGTTCCGTGATGACTTGTGTCGCAAAATTTTGAACCATCGTATGCGCCTGATCGCTCGACATCGATCCGAGCGCAAGTGGCGGTACGAACAAAATTGGCAAATCAAACGATTTAAAACGGACGTCTGACGCAATAAATAAAACGTGAGAAAATCCAGATGAATCTGCTTTTGCCACTACATCCTGCGCCAATTCCACACCAGCTTCCACATCGGTGTAACTGATCGTCGGGCTGAGCATCGTTCGACCAGATAATTGACGTTCTGTTTCGGCCGTGACGGCTTGGATCACTTCATAACCTTCAGCTTTGCGAACCATATCCTCACCAAACGCCAATTCTGCGAGCGGAACGATGAGCGTATCGACGTATTGTCTTTCGGCAATCGAGCGGAGTGCCCCTTGACTATCGAACCTCATCTTTTCCCTCCTCTCCTTCATATCTCATCATGTCTATTGTAGCGTACATGACTTCGTTCACGTTTCAAACTTATGAACGAACTGTGAAATAATTGTGTATTCCTACGTTATTAATATACCAAAAAACAAGCGCCTACCGGAACGGAAGCGCTTGTTTTTTTTAAAATAATTTAGATGAACGAACTTGATGAAGTCGGCTCGTCAAGTTACGAAATAAATTTTCATCCCGACGATCTAGTGCTTTGTCAATTTCAATCAATAACCGCTCTTCTTCGAACTGGGCAACAGAAGCTTGAATGACCGTTTGCGCAGAAGAGGAAACCTCATCTTTCACTTCCGCTGTAGGCTCGAATGGATTTTGCTCCACGATATCGATCCAGTTTTCGTCAATCATCATTCCTTGGAAGTTTAATTCCACATAAATCGGGCCATCGTGTAGACGGATGTCATGATATGCCTTTTCAGGATTCATGGTCACAAGGTCTCCCCGACGGTATCGGAACGGTTCACCATCAAACCCGTATGCCGTCATGACGAGACTTCTCGGTGATACGGAAGCGTTTGTCACGAAGTGCACATTTCCGAGTTTTTCAGGATGTCTCAACCAATAGTCAAGAATCCACTTCGCTTCACGTTTCCGAAGTGTATGATGAGCGACGAATCGCTTTAAAAAATTCCGTTTCCGCTCGACCATCTGACCTCATTCCCTTCCCATTATCATTCTACGTCATCAGACAATTGTTCGAGCTGATCTTCGAGCACTTGGCGATCTTCTAGATCGATTACTAGTGCAAGCGATTGCTCTACGACTCGGCGTGCATCTTGTCGACGACCTTCCTCTATCAACAGTGTAGCCCATTCTGTCACAAATGACACGTCCTCTTTCATCATCGGCTCGATTGAGGCATATAGATTGACCGCATCATCATATTCTTCGAGTTCATATTTTGCTTTCGCCTTGTACCAGGTCATAAGCGGTGAGGTCGTATGATCTTCGAGTGCATCAATGGTTTCGAGAACATCATCTAGTTCTCCTGCTTCGAATAAAATCGACAACAACAGTTCAGTTGCTTGTAACGATTCTGGGTTCAAGACGAGCGCTTCACGCAATTCTTTAATGGCTCCTTCTCGATTACCGAGTTTAAGGAGCAGTCTTGCTTTGACATGACGAAGTTCATCATTGTAATCATCTCGCGTGATTCCTTGGTCAATCATTTCAAGTGCTTCATCCGTTTGACCGATCGCGTCAAGCGATTCTGTGTAAGGAAGGTAGAGGGATGTAAAATCCGGGTCCATCGCTTGAAGTTCTTTGAACTGCTTGATGGCGACTTCCTCTCGACCGATTCGATGTGCCGTCATCGCATGACCGAAGACGGTATTTAAATCTCGATGCTTCGCTTTTTCATACTCCTCAAGCGCTTCTTCGAATGAACCGACCATCGTGAGGGCTTCCGCATAATCGGCCTGATAATCGATCTCGGACGGTAGATTCATTTTTGGAAGTCGCGCGTAGAGAGGAATGGCTTGTTCGAAAGAACCCGTCGACGCATATAATTCAGCCAATCCATAGATGAGTAACGGTTCATCGGGATTTTTTTCGAGTGCTTCCATCAGCTTTTTGACGGCCACTTCATCTAATCCCTGCGATTGATATAAATCCGCTAATAGTACAAGACTTCTCACTTGTGTCTCCGCATCATCTGAATTGATTTTTTCAAGTACGGCAATCGCTTCTTCTTCGCGATTGCTGTCTAAATATGCTTCCGCGAGCGACAACGCAACATTCGGATCACCCTCGTAATCAACGTACAATTTCGAAAGCACCTCGGTTGCCCGGTCAGCAAGTCCAAGCTCTAAATAAAGGTCTGCGATGGCTAATCGATCATCGTCCGATCCTTCTTTTTCGAGTTCTTCTATGTGTACGAGCGCATGCTCGGTCTCTCCTGACTCAAGCATCTCGATGATATGTGTTAGTGCTGATTCATCTAGCATGTTCCATCCTCCTGGCCATCGGTTTGTCGTTATTCTATCTTACGTTGGATTCGTTGTAAATCGAGACGGAATCGAGGATAACTCACTTCGGACGCTTCCATGTCTTCAATATGGACAACATCATCAGTCATCAGCTCAGCAATCTGAAGCATCATCGACAAGCGGTGATCTCCATAAGTGGTGACATCTCCTCCATGCAATCGACTCGGTTTTACGATAAACCCGTCATCCGTTCCAACGATATCGACACCTAGTTTTCGCAGTTCAGTGACGACCGAATCGATACGGTCGGTCTCTTTCACACGTAGTTCCGCCGCATCTTTCACGACAGATGGCGTTGATGCTTGTGATGCGACGAGTGCGAACAGTGGCAATTCGTCAATTTGCGAAGGAACCATTTCTCCTTCGATGACCGTCCCGGACAGTTCACTCGTTCTCACAGTGACATCCCCGATTCGCTCTTTACCGACGGAACGTTCATTTGAAATGGTGATCAATGCTCCCATCCGCTCGAGCGTACGTAAAAATCCGATTCGAGTCTCATTTAAACAAACGTCTGTCGTCGTAACCAGACTATCGGGTATGATGGCCGCTCCTGCCCAAAAGAATGCTGCTGACGATGGGTCTGCCGGTACATCGACCGTCGTCCCAGTCAACCGCGAAGGTTCGACACGTATGACGCGTTGCCCTTCTTCTTCTGAGATCGATAGCTCTGCGCCAAAAAGCGGTAACATCCGTTCGGTATGGTCACGGGACAACATAGGTTCCCGAACAATCGTTGTTCCTGAGGCACGTAATCCGGCGAGAAGAATGGCCGACTTCACTTGAGCACTCGCAATCGGTAACGTATAGTCGATCGCCTTTAACGATGTCCCCTCGATCACAAGTGGTGCCACTTCTCCTTTCACGTGCGCACCCATCTCAAGAAGCGGGGACGTGACGCGGCGCATCGGACGCTTAGACAGCGATGCGTCGCCTACGAGTTCAAACGAACCGGTATAGCCGGATAAGATGCCGATGAGTAGGCGCATCGTCGTCCCAGAGTTTCCGCAGTCTAGAGTGGCTGAATGCGGCGTCTCAATCCCTTTGATGATCAGTTCATCATCTTGTTCCACTACTTCTGCCCCTAAACGTCGGATCACTTCAAGAGTTGAACGACAATCGGCGCCAAGAAGCGGATTTTTTACATATGTCGTACCGGACGACATCATTCCAAACAAGAGTGCCCGGTGAGTGATTGATTTATCACTTGGCACTCGGATCGAACCGTTCAGACTCAACTTGTCCACCATCCCTTCATCTGTTCAAACGTATATTGCATATCAGCGAGCTGAATCGCCTCCACTGAAATGGAGTCGCGTATTAACACGAAACGGATGATCCCATTTCGATTCTTTTTATCCCGAATCATTTTTTCCACATAATGATCGAACGGTTTCCAATCGATTGCGGTGACCTCATTCAAACGCATCCAATCAAATAATCGCTTCGCACGTGTCTCATCATTGGATAGTAAGAAAGCAAAGACCATCCCATGTAAGACGCACTCCCCATGCGGGATACGATACGCTTCGATTGACTCGAGGGCGTGTCCGAACGTATGCCCAAAATTAAGCCATGCCCGGATCCCTTGTTCTCGTTCATCCGCTTCGACGATGGCTTGTTTCACTCGGATCCCTTTGGCGAGCCATGTGACCCAATCCAACTCATCCCGTTCGGTCAAGGCTGAAAACAATTCGTCCTCGAACGAGGATTCGAGGACGTGACGTGACAAATACGCATGTTTGATCAATTCCCCGAGACCACTCCGGACTTCTTGAACCGGTAAGGAAGCGAGTCGAGACACATTGTAGTACACACCAATCGGTTGGTAAAATGAACCGATTGCATTTTTGGCGAGCGGATGATTGACGGCTACTTTTCCACCAACGGCAGAATCATGGGCTAAAATTGTCGTCGGAACCTGTATGTAAGAGACACCGCGCATATAGACACTCGCTAAGAACCCAGCTAAATCGCCAATCATCCCGCCACCAAAAGCGACGATGAGCGATTGACGGTCGCAACCATGACGCAGCCCTTCCGATACAAGATGCTCAAGATGTGTGATGGATTTAGAAGCATCTCCCGCCTCGACGACGGACCAAATGACGTGCGGATGAACGGCACATAATTGATTTCGAAATGATGAACCGTAGAGAGCATCCACCTGTTCGTCTGTGACGACCCAAATCGTCGGATAATAAGACCAATCGAATGTTTCTATCCAACGATCTTGGTTGTCGACGATGACGTCATATGGAGTCGATGCTGCAATCGGAATGGTCACCATACACGTAGCTCCTCTCGGTATTCCTCCACACGGTGTTTGATTCGTTCCATTGTGTCCTGCCCGAACGTTTCACACACTTCTTTCGCCATCTCAAAGGCGATGACCGCTTCCACGACGAGCGACGCTGCCGGTACGGCACAAGAGTCACTGCGTTCGATTTGAGCGAGAAACGCCTCTTTTGTATCGATGTCGACCGACTGTAGCGGTTTGTAAAGTGTCGGAATCGGTTTCATGACCGCTGAACAGACGATTGGCATGCCCGTCGTCATACCACCTTCAAACCCTCCAAGATGATTACTGAGTCGTGTGTAACCATTCTCTTCATAGGCGATCGGATCCATCACTTGCGAACCTGGTCGGTAGGCCATGTCGAATCCGTCTCCAAACTCGACCCCTTTAAACGCGTTCACACTCATGACGGCCTGCGCAATCTTCGCATCTAGCTTCCGATCGTACTGCACGTAAGAACCGAGACCCGGAATGACACCGTGCACTTCCGTACAGACGATTCCACCAATCGAGTCACCGTTCGCTTTCGCTTCATCAATTTTTTGCATCATTCTCTGTTCCGCATCGGAGTCAAGGGTACGGACCGGAGACGTATCGACAAGTTGTCGTGCTTCCTCGATTGACTGTACCGTCTTCACTTCTGCTTTCTCCCCGCCAATCACTTTCACGTAACTGAATAAAGACATACCCAATTGTTGAAGGAGTTGTTTACAAAAGGCACCGACGGCTACTCGTGCAGCCGTTTCTCTTGCGCTCGAACGCTCCAACACGTCACGTAAGTCACGGTGTCCATACTTCAGTCCACCGACGAGGTCAGCGTGCCCCGGTCTCGGGCGTGAGATGCGGCGCTTCACTTCCATATCATCCGTAATAGGTTCTGCTTGCATCACATGTTTCCAATGTGTGTGGTCTTTATTTTCAATCCAAAATGTAATCGGGGCACCGGTCGTCTTTCCGTGTCGGATCCCCGAGCGAACAGCGACCTCGTCCGATTCAATTTGCATGCGTCGTCCGCGCCCGTATCCCGACTGACGTTTCTTCAACTCCAAGTTGATTTGGTTTAAATCTACTGTCAGGCCGGCAGGGGCACCTTCAATAATGACCGTCAGACCGGGACCATGTGATTCACCAGCTGTCAAATAACGCATCCATTCACCTCATCCATCTATTTTTTCATAAAAGAAACTTTGCTTCATCGCATAGCCGTAACGCTTCGGTTGGAAAATCTGTTCTGTCCCACCTACAAATAGCATTCCTCCTGGACGCAGCGCCCGTTGGAAAGATGTGTATACTTTTTCTTTTGCTTCTTCCGTGAAGTAGATCAAGACATTGCGACACACGATCAAGTCAAAGTTACGCTCATACACGTCCGCTAACAGATTGTGTTTTTTAAACGTCACCAATTGCTTGATCTCATCTGAAATGAAATAGTCATCTCCACGACGCGTGAAGTAGCGCTTTTGAAACTCTTCAGGTAAATCGATCAGCGCCCGTTCATGATACTTTCCTTGTTTCGCTTTTTCGATCACAACATCATCTAGGTCTGTCGCCATGATAGAGAATTGAGACGGGGCTAAATGTTTCGACAGCAACATGGCGAGCGAGTAGGGCTCTTCCCCTGTTGAACAAGCTGCGCTCCAAACGCGTAGTTTCCCTTGGCTCGTTCGAATCAAATGTGGAAGGATATCTTCTTCAAGTTGTTGCCATCGAATCGGGTTTCGGTAAAACTCACTGACGTTGATCGTCATCCGATCCAAAAACTCTTCATACAACTCACGATTCGTATCCATCGCTTTCAAATACTCTAAAAACGATGCGTACCCTTTTTTCTCACGCAAGGCGACCATACGGCGCTTCATCTGCGCCTCTTTATATAAGTTCAAGTCAATGCCCGACTTGATATAAAACTTTTTTACAAAGATGGCATAATCATTCATCACCAATTTCAACCTCAATTCTTTCTCATTTCATCTTTCAAGTGACCGAAGACATTTCCAAAGGAACGAAAAAGGGACAGGTTTCCCCGTCCCTCGAAAAGTCATGAAACGTGTGAGGCCACTTTTGCGAACCAAAGTCCAAGTTCGCGTTCTGCGCTTTCCACACTATCAGAACCATGAATCACGTTTTGTGACATTGTCGATGCAAAATCACCGCGAATGGTTCCTGGTTGAGCATCGACTGGCTTTGTCTTCCCAATCATCAGACGAGAGACGGCCACGATGTCCTCACCTTCCCATTCCATCGCGACGACCGGACCAGAAGTCAAAAACTCGACCAATTCACCAAAGAACGGCTTTTCTTTATGCTCTGCGTAGTGTGCCTCTGCGACCTCAACTGTCGGTGTCACCATTTCGAGACGGTTCAACGTATATCCTTTGTTTTCAAAACGTGAGATGATTTCCCCAATCAATCCGCGTTTTACCCCATCAGGTTTAACCATTAAAAATGTCTTTTCCATTCCCCAAATCCCCCTAAGTCAATAAATGTGTACGATGTACGTATTAAGTGTACACGGTCCGACACATTTTTGAAAGGGGTTACATCAGGCATTTACCATTTCCGCTTTCCGATATATTGTGCAATTTCAATCAACGAGCGTTTATCGGGATGATCTGGCAAACCGTCTAATCGGCGGATGGCACGTTCCACGTAGCGATCAATCGTTCGTTGGCTACGCTCAAGTGCCCCATTTCGCTGTACTTCTCGTACGAGAGACTTCGTCAATTCAGGGTCTGTCGAGACATTGACTTGGCGAAGACGTTCATAAAAGCGGGGGTCCTCTGCGGAGTATAAGAGAGGCAACGTCTTATGACCGTGCTTCAAATCTTCACCGACCGGCTTTCCAAGTTGAAAACTTTTTGCTGTGAAGTCGAGTAAATCATCTGTCATTTGAAAGGCCATGCCGATATCATACCCGAATAAGCTTAATTGCTTTACAACAGACGGAGATGCGCCTGAAATGACGGCACCTGCTGCACAACTCGTCTCTATCAACAGGGCGGTTTTCCGGGCAATTCGGTCCAAATAACGCTTTGGTGACTGTCCCCACTCATATTGATCTTGGATTTGATTAATTTCACCGACACAGATCCGCTCCATCGTATCCGACATGATGCGCATCACTTCTGGTGACTCAATCTCAGACACGAGACGAATCGCCTCACCGAACAACGTATTTCCCGTATACATCGCCACCGTTTCATCATATCGCTCCATCACGGTCGGTTTGCCGCGACGGAGAATCGCATCATCAATCACATCGTCATGGACGAGTGATGCCATATGAATCAGTTCAAGACTTGAGGCAACTTTCGTCAAACGGATATCTTTCGTCTCACCGAATCCTGCACTCAATAGGACAAAGGCTGGTCGGATACGTTTTCCACCAGCATCGAGTAGTTGACGCGATGCTGACTCGATGACAGGGTGGTCCGTCCTGACTCGAGTAGATAAAAATTGATCAATTTGATCAATCTCTCGGTTCATATGACGATAAAGTCGCTTCAAAGACATGATTCACCACTTCTTTCCTAGATGCATGGCACATGCACCAGCGGAGAATGTCTTCACTTCGACTTGTTCAAACCCGGCATCTTCAAACATACGCTTCAAAGTCAAACGGTCTGGAAATTGATCAGTCGATTCTTGAAGCCATTTGTACTGATCATATGAGCCTGCGAACACTTTTCCGAATAACGGCATAACCGTCCCGAAATAGAACCGATACAACTCTTTGAAGACAGGTGCCGTCGGTTGACTCGTTTCAAGACACACGACCGTGCCCCCTGGTTTCAAGACGCGATGCATCTCGCGCAATACCGTCATGTAGTCCGGGACGTTTCGAAGTCCAAACCCAATCGTGACATAATCAAATGAATTGTCACCAAACGGCAAAGCCATCGCGTTTCCGTGTAGTAATTCAACGTTCGGTAGCGATTTAACTTTTTCTTCTCCCACTTTTAACATATTCTCTGAAAAGTCGAGCCCCTTCACGACACCCGTGTTCCCTGCAGCTTCCGCCAATTGAATCGTCCAGTCGGCGGTCCCACAACAAACGTCTAAACATTTGGCCCCCGGAAAGACGTTCATTTTTTTCATCGTCGTCCGACGCCACCATTTGTGAAGTCGGAAGCTGATAATCGAGTTCATCGTATCGTAGCTCGGAGAAATAGATTGAAATACTTCATATACTTTTTGCTCTTTTTCTATCGGTTGCAACGCGTAACATCCTTTCCGTTCTAAGCGACCGCATGCGCAAGCAATGTCGTGAGTTGCTCTTTTTGATCTTGTCTAAGCGCCGTCGCTTTCTGTTCAATCAGTCGTTTCCCGCTCGTTGTCAAATATGGCCGTTCAAGCAATTCGGCAAGCGTTTGAATCAATCCGATGTTCGCTTCGAGCCAGACGTTCATCGGAACGTTCGTCTCGAGTAGTAACGTACATTTTGCCGCATTGACCCGTTGTACAGACTGTCCAAATCGATTACTATATGACGATGGAAATCCAGTCAAAATTTTATAAAACTGAGCCGAGGCAAAATCGCCAGCGAGCACTTTTAATTGTCGCGCTAAAGAACCTTTCGGACTACTGTTCACTTGATCGTGTAATTCGAGCGCTTGATGTGCGAAATACGTTGCCATCACGAGTTGTCGATGCTCAATCGATTCCAAATCAATCATCTCAACCATCCAACGAAGCAACAAAAAATCGACCGCTGGTACAATTTCGTGTTTCGTCAAATAAGGATGATTCATACGTTGTTCGATTTGACGAGCAAGGTCTGTGACAACGAATTCATTTGTCAACTGTTCCATGCTATCCCCCCTCGTCCACTTCATTGTCATTCTGACATAGTATAGCACATTTTTGTCACATTCACGTCATTCGAACTCGTAAACCCAACAAAAAAGCCGCCTCTCGGCGACTTATGTATTGCAGATTACTTGACCGCATCTTTGAGCGCTTTACCTGCTTTGAATGCAGGAACTTTGCTCGCTGGGATTTCGATATCTTCTTTTGTACGTGGGTTACGACCTTTACGGGCAGCACGCTCACGAACTTCAAAAGTACCAAAACCGATCAATTGAATTTTCTCACCGTTTTGGAGTGCTTCAGTGATTGATTCAAACGTAGCTTCTACGATTTTCGTTGCTTCTTTTTTAGAAACATCGGCTTTCTCAGTAACAGCTTGGATCAATTCAGTTTTGTTCATCACGATTCACCTCCTCTCACAGGGAGTTTACGGGATTAATCATATCGTACAAACGTTGATATGACAACATTTTTTGCATGATTTCACGACTTTCACTATTAAAACGAGTTCAGTTGTTTAAAAAAACGACTTCTCCTTGTTCATCTATCGTATACCCTTGCGAGTAAGCCGGGGCAAATGGGGCATCTTCATACAGTAAATAACGAATGTCTTCACCGATTTCCGGTGTCTCGTCCGTCTTTTGAAGCGCTTCCTTCACGTCCTCCCGATAGTCCACAAATAGTTGTCCTGTGCCGTCTACATAAATCGGAAGTTCTCTGTCAGAGTAAGGGCTAGGTATGACCGGCTCTTCCGAGACGAAAATTTTATCATAGTCGAGCGTGAACTGGTTTTTCCCAATCGAACCGTCGAATGGGAACTTTCCTTCTTTCGCTCGAAACGCATTGATATTCGTTTGTAGTTGTTGCAATCGTTCAGATACACGCAAATCGATTAATTTCACGGTCGGATCTGTCTCCACGTCAACGAGAATATATTGGAATAACCCGCCACCTTCGAAACTATTTCCAGGTGGATCAGCCAAATAGCCTGGGACAAGCCGTGCAAATTCAATCGGGTAGCGTTCCATCAAAGGCGTTTCCGCTGGCTTCGTTTTAATCGGCAAGACGCCAGATTGTTCACGATAGGCATTGACCGCACTTTGTACCGTATTCAATTGATCCTCATATGGGATGTTGTTCGCACGCTCTGAATCAGGGAACATACATCCGGCTAAAAGCGTCGTTATGGTCAAACTAATGGCAACAATCATTTTTTTCATCACGTTTATCCTCCTGTCGGCCCTGAGACGACGACAAAAATCATAACAACAGTCCCGAACAAGAATATGATGAATGCAATCAGTCTGACGAGTGTTGCAAACCACCCGCTCAATTTCGTATGACTAAGTGCGACCATTAATGCAGCGAGGGCAAAAGCTCCAATCCCCGCGAATGAAATCCACATTTTGATGAGTGACGGTGTCACGTCTATCCCCCTACTTTCTCTATGTTCTCCAGACTTCAAGTGTAGCAAAAAAAAGCGAGGAACTGAACGAAAACGTCAGTTCCTCTCTCGACCTATCTTATTCTTCGAAATGAAACACTTGTTCCATCTCATGCTTTTGTGGGCGTCTCATTAATTTCTTCACTTCATCATGAGGACTCTTGCCCTCAAATAGCACGTTATAGAGCGCTTCCGTGATTGGCATCTCCACACCCGCCTCTTTCGCGAGTGAGTGCGCCGCTTCACAGGCACGTACTCCTTCGACGACCATTCCCATGTTCCCGAGAACGTCTTCTAGCTTTTCTCCTCGCCCAATGGCATTTCCGGCTCGCCAGTTTCGACTATGTTGTGACGTTGCCGTAACAATGAGGTCTCCGATTCCTGTCAACCCTGAGAACGATGCTGGATTCGCGCCGAGCTTCACGCCAAGTCGAGCAATCTCGACAATCCCACGTGTCATGAGGGCAGCTTTCGCATTATCCCCATAACCGAGACCATCCGTCATCCCTGCCGCTAAGGCGATGATGTTTTTTAGTGCTCCACCGTACTCGGCCCCAACAACGTCAGAGTTCAAGTACACACGGAACTGGTCGTTTGTGAGCAGTTCCTGCACTTCATCCGCCACATCGAGATCCTCACATGCGATTGTAATGGTCGTCGGTTTTCGAACCGCGACTTCCTCCGCATGAGTTGGTCCTGTCAACACACCGATCGCTCGACGTTTCGCAGGTTCAATCTCTTCGGCAATGATTTCCGAAAGGCGCTTATGCGTTTTCGGTTCGATTCCCTTTGCGGCATGAACAATCGTGACGGGTTTCGTCAACAACGTATTCAATTCTTTTGAGACCGGACGGATTGCCGAACTCGGGACGACGAGAAACACGATGCTTCGACCGTCTAACGCCTCTTTCAAGTTCGTCGTCGCTCGAATCGATTCAGGTAACGGCGCATCCTTCAAATACAACGAGTTCGTATGCAACGAGTTGATTTCATCCACATGTTCTTGCTCACGTCCGTAGAGCAGGACATCATGACCATTGTCCGCTAACACGAGCGAGATGGCCGTTCCCCAGCTTCCCGCTCCGATGACTGCTACGTTTGCCATAAGTGGCACCCCCGTTATTAGTTTTTCTGACGAGCCACGATGTGAATCGGTGTCCCGGTGAAGTCAAATGCTTTACGGATTTGATTTTCCAAATAACGTTTATAAGAGAAGTGCAACAACTCAGGGTCGTTGACGAATAAGACGAATGTCGGCGGCTCGATGGCAACTTGAGTCGCGTAGTTGATCTTCAATCGTTGTCCTTTATCCGTCGGTGTCGGGTTCATTGCGACCGCATCGACGATGACATCGTTCAACACGCTTGTCGAGATACGACGACGATGTGTTTCTGCCACTTGCTTGATGACAGGCAACAATGTCTGTAAGCGTTTCGACGTGAGCGCTGACAAGAAGACAATCGGTGCATAGTCGAGGAATAAGAATTCTTGACGAATCTTCTCTTCCATCTTTTTCATCGTTTTATCATCTTTTTCGACGGCATCCCATTTGTTGACCACGATTACAATCGCCTTCCCGGCTTCATGTGCAAGACCGGCGACACGTTTGTCCTGCTCGATGATCCCTTCTTCTCCGTCGAGGACGACGAGGACGACGTTTGATCGCTCAATCGCCTTTTGGGCACGCATGACACTATAACGTTCTGTTGATTCGTATACTTTCCCACGTTTACGCATACCGGCCGTATCGATGATGACGTACTCTTGTCCGTCACGTGTGAACGGTGTATCAATCGCATCGCGAGTCGTACCGGCGATATTGGAAACGATGACACGGTCTTCACCAAGGATTGAGTTCGTCAAACTTGACTTCCCGACGTTCGGGCGCCCAATCAACGAGAACTGAATGACATCTTCGTTGTACTCGTACTCGTCTTTTTCTGGAGCGAGTTCGAATACTTGGTCGAGCAGGTCACCGAGTCCTAACCCGTGTGTACCTGAAATCGGGAACGGGTCACCAAATCCGAGAGAATAAAACTCGTACATGAGATCTCGCATTTCAAAGTTATCGACTTTGTTGACGGCAAGAACGATTGGTTTGTTCGAACGGAACAATAAGTTCGCTACTTCTTCATCCGCTGCCGTGATACCTTCGCGTCCATTCACCATGAAGATGATGACATCCGCTTCATCAATGGCGAGTTCAGCCTGATGACGCATTTGAACGAGCAACGGCTCGTCTCCGACTTCGATCCCACCTGTATCGATTAAATGGAACTTACGGTTGAGCCACTCTCCTGTGCCGTAAATACGGTCACGTGTGACACCCGGTTTATCATCGACAATCGACACACGATCTCCGATGATGCGGTTAAAAATTGTGGATTTTCCGATATTCGGACGGCCAACAATGGCCACTGCTGGAATTCCCATAACAACACCTCACTAACTTTCTATCAAAATTTCATCATTTCATCATTTCGAAACGCAACTCACCTATCATATCACAGGCAAAATTAAGTGACCATACAAAAAGAAGCGGGAGCATGACTCCCGCTTGAACAATCATCTTATTTTGAGTCATCCGAAGAGTCATCGCCTGTCAGTTCAGAGACAGAGAATCCTCCTTGGTCGCTATATTCATCGAGTAACTCCTGGTCATCATCTTGACGAGTCGGTTCAGATGATTCGAGAGCACGCATCGACAATGAGATTTTCTTATCGTCGAGATGAACGTCTAGCACTTTCACTTGCACTTCTTGACCTTCAGTCAAGACTTCAGAAGGTGTCGCGATATGACGGTTCGCGATTTGCGAGATATGAAGAAGGCCTTCCACTTGTGGTGCAACCTCAACGAACGCACCAAACGTCACGAGACGTTTGACCGTACCTTCGATGACATCCCCCGGTTGAATCTTGCCTTCAATGGTTTCCCAAGGACCAGGTTGCGTCTCTTTAATCGAGAGTTTTACTTTTTCATTATCTAAGTCAAGACCAAGTACTTTCACTTTGACACGGTCGCCTTCAGTGACAACATCACTCGGCTTCTCGACACGACTATGAGCCATCTCTGAAATGTGAACGAGACCGTCCACTCCGCCGATATCGACGAATGCACCGAAATCTGTCAAACGTTGAACCGTACCTTCGATAACTTGACCGACTTCGAGCGATTCGAGCGTTTCTGATTTCTTGGCGCTCATCTCAGCTTCGACAACTGCTTTATGTGACAAGATGACACGATTTTTTTCACGGTCGATCTCGACGACTTTTACGGTAATTGGATTATTCAAATATGACGAGAAGTCCTCGACGAAGTGACTTTCGACAAGGGACGCAGGGATGAATCCGCGAATTCCGATATCGACGACAAGACCACCTTTGACCTTGTCTTTCACCATCACTTCAAACACTTCACCCGATTCGAATTTTTCAACGATGTGATCCCATGCTGCTTCGGCATCAACGTCTTTTTTCGAAACGACCACTTCTTCGTCCGTGACCTTTTTCACTTTGACACGAATCTCGTCGTTCACTTGGAGTGATTCGTTTAAATCGTCTAGATGCATGCTTGATACTTCGCTAATTGGCAAAATCGCTTCGGTTTTATAACCGATATCGATCAGCGCTTGCTTATCCTCGATTTTGACGACTGTTCCGGTCACAATTTGACCACGATTAATTTCAAAATCAGGCATATCTTTCATTTCTTCGACCATTCCAACACTACCCCCTCACGATGAGTACAAAAAGGAGCGCCAAAGGCGCTTACACCTAGTATAAATCTCTTATAATTCCGAGATTTTGTCAAGGCGTTATGAAGATTGTACCTCTATTGAAAGAAGTTTAAACCTCAATTTCACAATCCGTTTTTCACTTCGTGAATGAATGGTTTAAGTAAAGGTCGGCAATCGTATTCATAATTAAGTCGGCTGCTTCTTGCGCGCTCGCCTTACGTTCTTTCAGTTCTGACAAGTCGATCGGCTTGCCGATGACGACACGTAGTTTTGCGCGAAACTTATATTTCCCGATGATGGCAATCGGTAGGATATGCGCATTCGAACGCATTGCGAAGAATCCAACTCCAGCCTGCGCCTTCCCGAGCGTGCCATCTTTTGAACGCGTTCCTTCAGGAAAAATGGAGATGACCTCGTCTTCTTTCAGCTTTTGAAGAACGACACGAAGTGCCTGCCGGTCTCCTTCTCCCCGTGAGACGGGAATTTGTCCCGCGCGCTTTAATATATGTTTTAATACCGGAACGTTAAACAGTTCTTGTTTAGCAAAAAATCGAAGCGGACGTTGTTTCGGGATCGCGCAAGCCAATAAAACTGGGTCCCAGTTTGACTGATGATTCGAACAAACAAGAATAGACCCATCCATCGGAACGTTTTCTCGTCCGATGAACTCGACTTGAAACGATGCCCGCTGAATGCCATTTACGACGGCTCTCGCCATCCGGTACATGCCAAACGGTCCGTTATTTAATGTTTCGCTCATGCTTTCACCTCTTTAATGAATTGTTCAATCGCCCGAACAACCCCATCAATCGATAGTGTCGTCGTATCCAGGAAGTGCGCATCCTCAGCTTGGCGAAGGGGTGCGACCTCCCGCTCGGAATCACGCTTGTCACGGAGAGCGATTTCTTCTTTCAATCGGTCATAATCACTCGGTATCCCTTTTGAAACATTTTCCTCATGGCGACGACGAGCACGTTCTTCAACAGAAGCAGTCATAAATACCTTCAAGTCCGCATTCGGCAAGACATGCGTACCGATATCGCGTCCGTCCATGACGACCCCGCCCTCTTTCGCCAAATCACGTTGTAGGTCCATCAAGGCATCCCGCACTTCCGGTTGTCGAGCGACAAAACTGACGTTGTTCGTCACTTCACTTGAACGAATGACATCTGTCACTTCTTCATCACCATCAAATACGCGTTGTCCTGCTTCAGATGGCACGAGTCGCAGTGACATCTTTGCAATCATGTCCGCTAGAGCCGGTCCATCTTCGAGCGCAATCCCTTCACGCAAGGCGCGATAGGTCACCGCACGATAAATCGCACCCGTATCGATATAGACATATCCTAATTGTTTCGCAAGCGACTTGGCAATCGTACTTTTCCCGGCACCAGCCGGTCCATCTAATGCAATTTGTAATGATTTTTTCATACAAAACGGGTATCGAGTGTTCCCGATACCCTCCTCCTCTCGGTCAATAATCCCGAGAACATCATAACAGTTTTTTATCTTGAAGAAAATATAGACCCTGTCCGCTTTCGAGCTTCGAGCTGGACGCGGAAACAGTAACGTAAAATCGTCTCTTGATCGCGCGGCGTCAAATCTTCAAAGGCTAGCGAGAGTTCCTGCTTCATTTCCTGCTTATGGATACGTACGAGGCGACTCTTTACGCGAAAGAGTTGAGGCGTTCCTTGTTCATTTTCAATTCGGAAAACAACGATGAGTGACTCATCCACTTCAACCGGCGCACGGTTCGCAATAATTTTCATTCCACCTGCAGAAACGTCTAATGACGTCGTTTCAAACGACTCGAACCCTTCACCGTCAGCCGCGAGCACGGTCACGTCAATCATTTCAGGAACACGTAAATATTCACGACGCTGAATACGTTTAATTTTTTTCTCGTCCGGCAGGTTAAACGCATATCGAATCGTCATTTGGGCATCACTGATCCGTTTCGCAACTTTCGTGTCGAAAGCAAACAATTGATTGTCTCCTTGGAAGAAGTAAACCCGTATTTCTTCCTCTTCGTGTAAAAAGAATGTCTTAAGTGTTGTCATATCACTTGGTGATTCAATCCACACGACTTGATCAACGATTGCAGCGATTTTCGTCTTCCCCTCTGCGCGGCCTTCTACTTCAATTCTTAATTCTTGACCTTCTTTTAACATACGTTCTCTTCCCCTTTATTTAAATTGACGACGATTGGACAGGTTGGCCGCTCGCACTAGTAGCAGAGCAACCATCCATAAAATGACGATATATAGAACGGCAGGTAGCTTGTTCTCCGGCTCGAGAATCAAAATCAAATCGAACGTACCGTGAATGATTGTCGCAGATAGAATGGCCATGAACAGCCATACTCTCTCTCGTGCCGAATGCTTTGCCCGCCCTAAACAATACCCCATCACGACCGCGAACAAGGCGTGTCCGCTCACAGGCAAGATTGCACGCCAAATCGCAATTTCTAATGAATCGTACACCCATAAGTATAAAAAATTCTCTAATGTCGCAAAGCCTAATGAGCAGGCGACCGCATAGAGAATCCCGTCGTAGTAATCATCAAAGACTTTATGTATATATATTGTATAATAAATCATAAACCATTTAAAAAACTCTTCGAGTAAAGCAGTGGCGACATACGCCCCCCAAAACGGTCCGGTAAGAACACCTTCTTCAACGAAGGCATATTGGATAAACATGATGGGGAACACGAGAACTGCGCCGGCCACGAAAGAACGAATCACATATCCGAGCGGTTCCGCCTCCAATTCATGTCGAAGATAGAAGTAGGAAAGAAGGGCAAGCCCCGGGGCAACCGCAGACAAGGCGATTGCGATCATCATGCATCTCTCCTTTCTTCCACTAGCATACACTGAATTGCTCGAAAGAAAAAGTGTAGAACCCCTAGAAAATGGTAATTTCCACAAAAATAATGAGGAGGACACATATGAACCATTTATTATTAATCCACACGGGCGGTACAATCGCCATGTCACAGTCCGGAACAGGTCACGTCGAACCGAGTGACGTCAACCCTATTGATGCGACACTACCGAAGGCGACGGACATCGCCCACATCACAACGAAGCATTTTTCGAACATCCCCTCGCCCCATATGACTCCTGAGAAGATGCTTGAATTGGCGCATTTCATCCAACGAGAACTGACACAAGACACGTATGATGGGGTCGTTATCACACATGGGACCGATACGCTTGAAGAGACCGCTTATTTCTTACAAATCACACTTGGGGCGCCGGTACCAATCGTTCTGACAGGCGCAATGCGATCCTCGAACGAGGTAGGTTCAGACGGAGAATTCAATTTAATCACTGCCCTACGTGTCGCAAAAAGCGAGGCAGCTCGTGGCAAAGGTGTGCTCGTCGTATTTAACGGTGAAATCCACTCGGCGTTTAACGTCACAAAAACACATACCTCGTCGGTCGATACGTTCAAGTCGGTCCATTTCGGAAATGTGGGTATGGTCACAAAGGACCACGTGCTCATCTATAGTCAACCGACAAACAGACAACCAAAAATGATTCCATCCATCTCAAAACGCGTTGCCGTCCTAAAAGTTGTAGCGGGAATGGAACCTGATTTGCTCGAGTCGGTGATTGCACTCGGATACGACGGACTCGTACTTGAAGTGCTGGGTCAAGGAAATGTTCCTCCTACCCTTTTGTCGGCGCTCAAACACCTAGTCGATGAAATCCCTGTGGTCATCGTCAGTCGTTGCTTTAATGGAATCGTTCAGGATGTTTATGGATATGACGGTGGCGGTAAACAGTTGAAAGAGATGGGCATCATTTTCTCGAACGGTTTAAATTCGCAAAAAGCCCGTCTGCGCCTCTTAGTCGAACTCGAGTCAGGTTCGAGCCAATCGGTGTTAGAACATAGTTTTAGCTTCCAGCAATAACCTTGCGCTCACGCGCTCCCTTTCCTACAATGAGCAAAGAGGTGATTTAATAGTGAATAAACAAGCGATTATCGTTGGGGCTGGCCCGTGTGGTCTTTCGGCCGCCATCGAACTAGAGAAGATTGGTGTATCTTGTACCGTGATCGAACGGGGAAACATTGTCGATGCCATCTATCGATATCCGACACACCAAACGTTCTTTTCATCTGCCACGCTTTTAGAAATCGGAGACATTCCGTTCATCTGTAAAGACTTAAAACCCCGGCGCCAAGATGCCCTTGTCTATTATCGAGAAGTCGTATCACGGACCGGTTTGAACGTCCATCCATTCGAGACTGTCGAATCAGTGGAAAAAATTAATGGACGATTTACTGTGACATCTAGACACGAACGACGTGGGGTGACGACTCGTGAAGCTGACTACGTGATTTTAGCCACAGGATATTATGGACGCCCTCGACTACTCGATGTACCAGGCGAATCCCTGCCTCACGTGCATCACTATTTCAATGAGGCGCACCCTTATTTCAAACAACATGTCACCATTATCGGAGGAAAGAACTCTGCAGTCGATGCGGCAATCGAACTAGAGAAAGCGGGCGCTTATGTGACGGTGCTTTATCGCGGCGATTCGTATAGCCCTTCCGTCAAGCCATGGGTTCTCCCAAACTTCGATTCGCTCGTTCGACATGAAAAAGTTCGCATGGAATTCGAGGCGACGATTGAACGAATCACGGAAGATGGCGTCTACTATCGTCAACAAGGTGAAGAAAAACATATCTACGCTGACCACGTGTTCGCGATGACCGGTTATCAACCGGACCATCATTTATTCGAGGACGCGGGCATTCTCGTTGATGAAGAGAGTGGAATTCCTTCATATGATGAAGAAACGTTCGAAACGAACGTGGAACATCTGTTCATCGCAGGCGTGGTGGCAGCAGGAAACGATGCCAATAAGATTTTTATCGAAAACGGACGCTTCCATGGGAAGGCAATTGCTGATACGATCGCAAATCGAATTAACGTATAAAAAAAGTTCGGTCAACAGATGTTGACCGAACTTTTTGATTATACCCATCCACGGAAACGAGATGCTTCCGCCATCTTACGTACGCCGACCATATAGGCGGCGAGACGCATATCGACTTTTCGTGCTGATGACGTATTGTATACGGTATTGAAGGAATGGACGAGTACTTTCTCGAGTTTTTCCTCGACTTCTTCTTCCGTCCAATAGTAACCTTGGTTATTCTGTACCCATTCAAAATACGACACCGTGACACCACCACTAGATGCCAACACGTCCGGCACGAGGAGAATCCCACGCTCGGTTAAGATTTTTGTCGCTTCATTCGTCGTTGGACCGTTTGCCGCTTCGACCACGATCGATGCTTTAATCGCGTCCGCATTGTCTTCTGTGATTTGGTTCTCGATTGCAGCAGGTACGAGAATGTCACAGTCGAGTTCTAGCATCTCTTTATTTGAGATCGTATTTTTAAACAATGTCGAAATCGTACCGAATGAATCACGACGATCTAACAAGTAAGGGATATCAAGACCGTTCTCATCATGGATGGCACCGTAAGCATCACTGACAGCAATTACTTTCGCTCCGGCATCGTGCATGAATTTCGAAAGGAAGCTACCTGCGTTCCCGAAACCTTGAACAACGACGCGTGCCCCTTTGAGTTCAATACCACGACGGAGTGCCGCTTCTCGAATCATGATGGCCACACCTTTTGCCGTTGCTGTCTCACGACCATGAGAACCCCCGAGGACAAGTGGCTTACCAGTAATGAATCCAGGTGAGTTGAATTCATCGATTCGACTATACTCATCCATCATCCATGCCATGATTTGCGAGTTCGTGAACACGTCTGGTGCTGGAATATCTTTCGTCGGTCCAACAATCTGACTGATGGCGCGAACGTAACCACGGCTCAACCGCTCAATCTCACGGAAACTCATTTCGCGTGGGTCACAGACGATTCCACCTTTCCCTCCACCGTAAGGTAAGTCGACGATTCCTGCTTTTAAGCTCATCCAAACGGATAATGCTTTTACTTCTACCTCCGTTACGCTTGGGTGGAACCGAATTCCCCCTTTTGTCGGTCCGACCGCATCATTATGTTGAGCGCGATAGCCTGTGAAAATCTTTGTTGAGCCATCGTCCATGCGAACAGGGATCCGAACGGTCAGCATGCGAAGCGGTTCTTTTAACAACTCGTACATCTCATCTGGATAGCCGAGTTTATCTAAAGCTTCGTGAATCACTTCTTGTGTCGATTCCAAGATGTTTTTTCGTTTTTGATGACCTTTTTCTTGATCCGTAATCATGAAGGTTTCCTCCCCTAAATTGTCAATTCTCCCCCAAGAATTAACCTCGTATTCGTTTAAAAGTATAGCCGATACGCGTTCAATTTGAAAGGGTTTTACAAAAATAATGAAAGCGTTTTCTTTTAGTGTGTATTCCTATACCTGTCTTATTTCGACTCACGTTCAAGTGCGAGCTCAATGAAGCGCTCTAATAGCTCACCATAAGAAATCCCCGCTGCTTTTGCACTATCGGGGAATAAGCTGAGTGGTGTCATCCCTGGTAACGTGTTTGTTTCTAGAATGTAGGCTTTTCCTGATTCTGAAACGAGGAAGTCGGAACGCGAATATCCAGAACAACCGAGTGCGCGGTGTGCCATGACTGCCGCCTGCTGAACCTCTTCCGTCAAGTCAGTTGAAATCTCTGCCGGACAGACATGAATCGAACCACCTTCTGTATACTTCGACTCATAGTCGTAAAACTCATTTTTTGGAATGATTTCAATAACTGGGAGCGCCTCTTCTTTCCCAAAGTTCCCGATGACGGGCACTGTCAATTCTTTTCCTTTGATGTACTGCTCGACCAGTACGGCTGAATCGCAGGCAAACGCCTTGTCGATCCCTTCACGTAACATCGCTTCGTCCATGGCAATCGTCAGTCCGTTTGATGACCCTTCTTGTGCCGGTTTAACGACACACGGGAACTCATCGCCCCATTCACTCACTTTTGCATCAATCAAATCAGTCGATTCGATCAACACATCGCGTGCGACACGGATGCCAGATGCCGCAAAAATGATTTTCGCTCTCGCCTTGTCCATTGCAAGGGCAGATGCCAAGACTCCTGATCCGGTATACGGGATCCCCGCCATTTCAAGCAGTGATTGTACGCGACCGTCCTCTCCATACTTTCCATGTAACGCGCTGATGACGACGTCGACATCTAATGTCAACAAATCACTCGCCCTTTCCGGATGAAAGTCGATTGCCGTGACCTCATGGCCTCGCTCTGTTAACGCTTCAATCATTCCTTGTCCGCTCGTGAGGGATACTTCTCGTTCTCCTGACACTCCACCATATAATACAGCGACTTTCATTCCAATCTCTCCTTCAACTAACTACTGAAAATTCAAGTCTAATCATAACACGGACATGCTAAAAACAATAGGAACAGAACAGTAAAAAAAAGCCGTACTCATGCGAATGCATCGTACAGCTCTTTAACGGCTTGTTCAGTTTGAATCGTCTTACCGTATTCCATCATGACGTACGGGCTGACCGTAGTCGTCTTCCCGTACTCAGACAAGATTGCCGCAAGTCGTTCTTCCACTTGTGAAGGAAGTACCTCGACGAAGTGAAGATAGTACCGACCGTTGTAATGATATAGTGTCCCGCCTTGTTCAGTTTCATGTATATGTGGGAATAGACGAATCGAAGCATTGATTACATCTTCAATGTCCTCGAACTGATAAATCAAGTGATGAATCACATCGATTGTCAATCGAATCTCAACCTGTTCGATATCGAGTTCGGCAATCGCTTCGCCTCTCTGAACATCGATGACAAGTCCGTCACGAGGAAACATCGTCACATTCAAATCAACTGCTCCTTGCGGAGAGAATCCGTATTCACTTTCTGCTGTTTCAAGCAATTCTTTCCACAGCTGTTGACCATTTTCCCCCACAATTGTATCAATGGCGATTCCACGTAACGAGAGTTCATTCGCAGTCACATATACACGAAGATGTTCTTTTGTTTGTTTTTCAAATCTCAATCGAAAACCTCCAGTGAATAGTCAATCCTAATAATAAGCTACTCCCGTTTTCATCCCGTGTCAAATAGTTGATAACCATTTTGTCCATTCTTCCGGTGTGTCGCCAAGAAATGCATCCTTAAATCGATTCCTTTCTAAACTAACCGCATATCCACCAGCCCCAATTTTTAAGCCAGGGTGCTCAGTTTGAATATATGCCATAGCCTCTTCTAGGTCGGGAATGTGATCGGTCAATGTACAAGCAAAAATAAGACAAGATGCATCGATATCATAAAGGGCTTTGCTCAGATCTTCTTTCGGAAACCCTGCACCGAGGAAAATGACATCATAACCGTGTTGACGTAAATAGAGGGTGACAAATAACAGTCCGATCTCATGCATTTCACCCGGGGCACAGACACATGTGACACGTGGCAAGAAAGGGTTCATCGGCATCTGAAGCGACAGCGTGGAAAGACGCGCCCGCAAAAAAGCCGTGGCGAAATGTTCGTGCGCGATTGTGATTGACCCATCTTCCCAACGTGTACCGATATCCATCAAAAGCGGTCCAATGATGTCCTTCGTCACTTTTTCAAAGCTGAACGTATTAAAGGCACGGTTGATTAAGTCATGAGCGGTACGTTCATCAAAAGAGAGAAGCGCCTGGAGCAACCCATCTTTTAATTCCTCATCATACAGTTTAGCGGAAGTAGGTTCAGGCTCCGGAGCCTGATGCAATTGCTGAATCGCCTGAGAGACACTCAAACCCTCTTTCTGCTTATCGACCACCCACTTGATTTTTTCGACATCCTGATCTGAATACAGGCGGTGACCAGACTCGGTTCGGCTCGGCACGATAAATTGATAACGGCGTTCCCATGCCCGAATGGTCGTTGGATTGACACCGGTCAACGTCGCGACTGTCTTGATGGAGTATTTCGGCATCTCCGCCCTCCTCTCTTACTCGTTCTAATAATATAAGTATATCCGCATTCAAACGAGTTTACCCCTTTTATTGTGCAATCGAGTACTTTTTGAATATAAAAAAGGCGCGAACGTTGTCCGCACCTTCCTTTAAAATATGGCGTGTCGCCCAATATATATGAAAATGAGAATAATCGCTAACATGGCGAACGTTAAAGTCATCGCCAATGGGCGCTTCATCCAGTTATCATTCAATTTTCTCTTTCGTTCGTGCTCTTGCCTCTCAGCTCGAGATGGCAACGTGTCCGCCAATTGATCACGAAGAGAATCTGCCTGATTCCGATGTCGCAACGGATGCCCTCCTTTACCTTTTTTATCATTTTACTATGATATTATTCAAAGGAAAAGATTTGCGTCAACCGAATTTTCCATTCTGTCACATTTTTTCGAACGATTGTCGGAGTATCTGGGAAATGAACGGGACCGCACACATCACAACATTCTTTTTGGTCGATTGTCGGCTCTGAAAAATAACGAAGCAAATAATCACGTCGACATGTACGGATGAGGGCATAATCCATCATCTGTCCGAGCTGTCGATAACGATCTCGTTTCCTTTCTTTTACCCAGTCAAGCGTCTCTTGAAGCGACCGTTCAGATAATAATTGCTTCAACAATAAGAACTTCGGATCTTCCTCATTCATCCGTAACATACGCTGTACCTGTTGTAAGGAGGTTCCGTTCTCGCGCTCAAAATAAGCCAATCGAATATCCTCGTCTTTCGGGTACTGTCCGTCGATTAAAAATTGCTGGATGCGCTCGTCTCCATCCGCATATAGAAGGACCGCGAATGCGGGTTGCCCGTCACGTCCCGCTCGTCCGATCTCTTGCATGTACGCTTCAACCGTGGCAGGTAATTGATAGTGAACGACCGAGCGTACATTATTTTTGTTCACTCCCATACCAAAGGCACTGGTACACACCATGACAGTAACTTCATTTCGTAAAAATTGCGACTGAACGAGTCGGCGATCTTCTGTCGACATGCCACCATGATAAAATAGTGCGTCCTCGAGTTCGAAAGCTAGCGCTTCGGCTTCACGGCGTGTCGCTGTATAGACGACAGCTGGTTTTGGAATTTCCTTCATCAACTCTTTTAGTCGTTCAAGCTTTTTCTCTTTTTCTAATCGTTCGACGATTAAGCGAATTTCAGGTCGATTGGCAGAATGAACGAATTGCTCGGGTGAAAACAACGCTAATTTTTCAATGATATCTTGTTTCACACTTTCCGGGGCTGTCGCCGTGACGGCCATGCATTGAGGACTGCCGATCTGTTTGCGCAATTCACCTAACCGTGCATACTCTGGTCGAAACTCATGGCCCCATTGTGAGATGCAGTGCGCTTCATCAATGACGAGCATTTGAATGTTCACATTCGCAAGTGCACGTGTTACATATGGGACGGCCAATTGCTCTGGAGATAAGTATAAAAAACGATATTTCTTTAATTGACTGATAATCTCATTCTTTTCTTCGGATGACTCCATCGATGTCAAACGGGCGACCCCTCGTTCTCCACGCTCTCTGATATGCAACATCTGATCTTCAATCAAAGACAGTAGCGGTGAGACAATCACCGTCAGTCCTGCGTTCTTAATGTAAGAAGGAAGTTGAAACGTCAACGATTTCCCTGCACCTGTCGGCATTACTGCCAACACATCTTGCCCTTCTACCGCAGCGTGAATGATGTCGTGTTGCCCCGGACGGAATGAATCATACCCAAACACTCGCTTCAGTGTTGATTCATACAAAGGTCTCACCTCGTTTCAGCCTTGCGAAGACAAGGCGTATTTGAAAGTAACTGACACTCCCCATCTCCTCAAAGATTGGTTTCAGTGCCCAACTCGTCGGCTGTCTCAGCTTTTCGATCGTCACGACGTCTTCCATCGCGACGAATTGCTCGAGTGGGAAGACATCTAAATACATCGCTAATTCCACAACATGATCTTCAATCGTACTCGTTCGTAGTCGTCGTGTCGCTTGGACTTGTTGAAACGAGTAACCTTTTAGAAATAATTCGTAGGATTCATGCGCAGAAAAAGTCATCTGATCCGAAGATAGACCGTACGTAAACCCTCTAAGTTTGGCATCTTCAGGCAACTGGATCAAGAGTTCATTCCAACCTGCTAAGAAGTAAAGCCGAGCCGTTTCTGCATCGACATCTAGCAATCCGGCAATTTGTTCATAAGTTAATCCAGTTTCAAACGCTCCAGTAAATCGATAGACGACTGCCGTCGCATAAGGATCGCCAATCCGTTCGAGAGCCTGTTCGATTTCTTGATGAAACGTCTGCATCAACGGCTTCCATTCTCGATCAAGTCTCAATAATTGTTTGACCCATTGCTCTGCCGGTCGATCGGCTTGTACAGGATAAAACGTTCGAGCGTGCTCTCTCGACATGAACGTTTGGACGAATAAACTTAATCGTTTCCACGTCGTCGCATTGTAATCCCGTCGTTGTCCCCCGAGACGGTTGAACAAATCTTCTACTGCTTCAGGTGATGAAATCAACTCTCCTGCTTCCGTCAGTTGAAATCGTTTCCGATCCAGCCATCCTCGTTTTTCAAGTGTCTTCAATGTTGTCTCGTACATATACGTCGTTTGCGGAAACTGTCCAAAAACAGGTTCTAAATCATAAAAGAACGCGTCCTGTAACGTTGTCGCTGATCGTTTCCCGTTCAAGACATGAAACAGGCTACGTTCACTTCGTTCTCCGTTTAAACGCTTGATGGCCAGCAATAGTACTCCATCCGCTAAATGAACCAAATCGTCACTTCCTTAAATAAATCATTATCCTACCAAAAAGACATTCGTTTCCTCATTGAAATAATTGGGTATGTAGACTACAATAACTCATAGTGAGTAGAATGACTTCTTAAGAGAAACGAACCGTTTGGAGGGTTATTATCATGGCAAAATTTACAATCGTTGATAAAGATACATGCATCGCATGCGGAGCTTGTGGCGCAGCTGCACCAGATATTTACGATTACGATGATGAAGGTCTTGCATTCAACTTGATGGACGACAACACAGGTACTGTTGAAATCCCTGATGAGTTATATGAAGACATGATGGATGCATTCGAAGGCTGCCCAACAGATTCGATCAAAGTGGCAGATGAATCATTCGAAGGCGACGCATTAAAATTTGAATAATCAATGAAAGACATATCGGTCAACTGACTGATATGTCTTTTTTCATGTCGAGGGGTTCCTTTTATATAGATTATGACATCCCTCACCAAGTATAACAAAAAAGGTTGTTTGGCTTAAGCGCCAAACAACCTGAACATAATGGACATATGTCCTATTTCTAATTACCGTTTCCCTTTAATATATGGGATACCGACAGACTTCGGTGCATCCGCACGACCGACGAGTCCAGCGAGTGCAAGGATTGTGAGCGCATATGGCGCGATCAAGAGGAGAAGCTGCGGCACGTTATTGATGACCGGCAAGTTACTTCCGATAATCGATAAGGCTTGTGCGAATCCGAAGAACAATCCGGCACCGAGCGCTCCAAGCGGGTTCCATTTACCGAAAATCATTGCGGCAATGGCTAAGAATCCTTGACCGACGATCGTCGTCCCACTGAAGTTCGTAGTAACTGTTACAGCATAGACCGCTCCGGCAAGACCACCAAAGGCACCAGAGAGCATGACACCCATGAAGCGCATTTTTGTGACGTTGATTCCCATCGTATCAGCTGCCATCGGATGTTCACCGACCGAGCGGAGACGAAGGCCAAACGGCGTCTTAAAGATGACGAACCAAACGACGAACGCCAAAGCGATTGCGACGAACGACGTGTACTGAACATTTATGAAGAACATTTTGAGTACAGGAATGTCCGATAAGAACGGGACGTTCTCTTTCGCGATACGATATTCGATAAAGTCGGTTTGTCCCTTATTGTAGAGAACTCGTACGACGAAGATAGCAAGACCGATCGCAAGCATGTTAATCGCGACACCGAGTACCGTCTGGTCCGCACGCCAAAGGATGGCTGGAACGGCCAAGAAGAGTGAGAACAACGCGCCGACCACCATCGCGACGAGTAACGCGATCCATGGACTCAACGCACCCGCTCCTAAATCAGTCAAAGTGAGCGTCGTGATGATCCCTGTCGCGGCACCGATGACCATGATTCCTTCAAGGGCGATGTTGACAACACCAGACCGTTCACTGAAAATTCCACCGAGCGCTGCGATAATGAGTGGAGTCGCATAGGCAAGTGCAACCGGTACGACAATGTAGAGTACTTCTAAGAAGCTCATTTTTTCTCCACTCCTTTCTTACGATTTCCTTTAAGTTTCTCAACAACATAGTTGATCGCATAACCAGATGCCACAAAGATAACAATGGCTGCGATGATGACTTTAACGAGCTCAGAAGGTACGTTCGCACCTAATTGCATCGCCAAACCACCAATGTTCAATCCTGCAAAGAGAATGGCGGCAAGCACGACACCGATTGCAGTGTTCGCACCGAGAAGGGCAACGGCGATCCCGTCGAATCCGACACCTGTGAACGATGCAGAGAGCGTCATACTACCGAATGTACCAAGGCCTTCCATTGCACCGGCAAGACCAGCGAACATTCCCGAGATGACAAATGACAAGACGATGTTTCGATTGACACTCATCCCTGCGTATTGAGACGCATGTTTGTTAAATCCAACCGCACGAAGCTCATATCCAAGCGTCGTCCGTTGAAGAATATAGTAATACACAATCGCAGCAAGGACGGCGATTAACACACCCCAGTGCAAGCGTGAATACGTTGTCAATTCTTGTAACCATGGTGATGCTAAAGATGCTGATTCTTTAACTGAATCGGTACGCTCATTCGTTACACCAATGACATTACGCAAAATGGCATTCGTCGTGTAAAGAGCGATATAGTTCATCATGATTGACGTGATGACTTCATGTACGTAGAACTTCGCTTTTAAGAAACCAGGAACGAACGCCCAAATTGCAGCTGCTACCATCGCCGCGAGGAGTGCAAGCGGCAAATGGAGGAACATCGGCAAGTCAAAGTTAATTCCGACATAAACTGCCGCGACCCAGCCAATCAATACTTGTCCTTCTACCCCGATATTAAAGAGTCCCGTACGGAACGCAAATGCGACCGCAAGACCGGAGAAAATCAGTGGTGCCGCTGCTCGTAACGTTTCCCCTACCGCATACGGACTACCAAACATCCCCTCGAACAACGAGATGAATCCTTGTACCGGATCATAGCCACCGATCAACATGACGATCGCTCCGACGAGAAGTCCTAAAATGATGGATAGGAGTGGAATGAGAAGTTGGTTTAAACTTAGTTTTTTCATTCTGTTTCGTCCCCTCTCTGACCGCCGGCCATCAAGAAGCCAAGTTCTTGTTCCGTCGTCTCTTTCGGATCACGAATCCCTACAATTTTTCCTTCATAGAGAACAGCAATACGGTCGGATACGTGTAAAATCTCATCAAGTTCGAATGAAATGAGGAGGACAGCACGTCCTTTTTCACGCTCTTTAATGAGTTGCTCGTGAATAAATTCAATCGCACCAACATCGAGACCACGCGTCGGTTGAGCGGCGATGAGTAAGTCTGGTGACCGATCGACTTCACGGGCGATAATGGCTTTTTGTTGGTTACCACCTGATAGGGCGCGTGCTGGAACATCGATCGATGGAGTTCGGACGTCAAACTTCTCAATCAATGCCTTCGCCTTCTCTGCAACCGCTTTATAATTCATCAAGCCCCGTTTTGAGAACGGTTCTTTGTAATACGTTTGAAGAACCATGTTGTCGCGGATTGAATAGTCGAGTACAAGCCCGTGCTTATGACGGTCTTGCGGAATGTGTCCAATACCAGCCTCTGTCATCTTACGCGGCGTATGGCCCGTAACATCTTGACCATTCAACATTACTTTACCTGATTCCGGTTTTTTAAGTCCGGTAATCGCCTCAATCAACTCGGTTTGACCATTTCCATCGATTCCGGCAATCCCCAATACTTCTCCTGCACGAATCTGTAGATCTAACCCTTCGACCACGCTTAATCCACGGCTGTCTTTAACGACGAGGTTTTGAACGTCAAGAACGACTTGTTGCGGATCCGCTTTCGAATACTCCGCGTCAAAGTTTACTTCACGACCAACCATCATTTCAGCTAAGCTGTCTTCATTGACCGTCTCGTCCACTTCGACCGTGCCGATATAACGACCGCGGCGAATGACCGTACAACGATCGGCAACTTGCATGATTTCCTTCAGCTTGTGTGTAATCAAGATGATTGACTTACCTTCAGCAATCAGACGTTTCATAATTTGGATAAGTTCTTGAATCTCTTGTGGTGTCAACACTGCCGTTGGTTCATCAAAAATCAAAATATCCGCTCCACGATAGAGCGTCTTCAAGATTTCTACACGCTGTTGCATACCGACTGAAATGTCTTCGATTTTTGCATCAGGATCGATTTTCAACCCGTATTGTTCTGAAATTTCCATGACCTTTTTACGAGCTGTATCACGATCGATCGTCATCCCACTTTTCGGTTCAAGACCAAGGATGATGTTCTCCGTGACTGTAAATTTTTCAACCAACATAAAGTGTTGGTGGACCATCCCGATTCCGAGATCGTTGGCGATATTCGGATTTTCAATATCTACTTTCTTCCCGTGTACGCGAATCTCTCCACCCTCAGGCTGGTAAAGACCGAATAACACGTTCATGAGCGTCGATTTCCCGGCTCCGTTTTCTCCTAACAGCGCATGGATTTCACCTTTGCGCAATTGGAGTGTGATATTGTCGTTCGCAACGAACGTACCGAACTCTTTGCGAATATTTAGCATTTCAATTACATATTCCAAGAAAGTTCACCCCTAACTTTAAGTAAAGGGAGACCACATGGGTCTCCCCCTAACTCAATGAATTATTTTACGTTTTTCATGAACTCTTCGAACTCAGCATCTGTTGCTGGTGCAGTGAGCTCACCATCAACCAACTGCTGACGGTATTCTTCAACTTTGTCGAGGATTTCTTTCGAAACGTGCTTGTCAGATGTTTCAGCGATTCCGACACCGTCATCTTTCAAACCGAACTCGATGATTTCACCAGCAGGGAACTTGCCGTCCATTGCTTGTTTCGAAACATCGTAAGTAGCCGTATCAACACGTTTAACCATTGAAGTAAGGGCTACATCTTCTGGGAGACCTTCTTCGTATTGGTCACGGTCAACCCCGATTACCCATACTTCTTCACCGTTCTTCTTACGGTTTTTCGCTTCTGTGAATACCCCTACACCCGTACCACCAGCTGCGTGATAGATGATGTCAGATCCTGAACCGTACATTCCTGAAGCAATCGCTGTACCTTTTTCAGCTGAGTTGAAGTCTTCAGCGTATTTCACGTCGATTGTCGCTTCTGGGTTTACAGCCATGACACCTGCTTTAAATCCGTTCTCGAATTTTTTGATCAAGTCAGATTCAACTCCACCTACGAAACCAACTTTATCTGTTTTTGTCGAGAGACCGGCAATGACACCAACGAGGAATGAACCTTCTTGCTCTTTGAACGTGATTGAAGCAACGTTAGGTGCATCCACAACCATATCTACGATTGCGAAGTTGCTATCTGGGAATTGTTCTGCAACTTTTTGAACGTCTTCAGCCATCAAGAAGCCGATTCCGTAGATCAAGTTGAAGTTGTCACGAGCCAATTGTTGCAAGTTTGGCTGATAGTCTGCTTGTTTTGCTGATTGAAGGTATTTGAATCCTTCGTTTTCAGTCAAGCTGTTGTCTTCACCAAACTTTTTGAGACCTTCCCAAGCAGATTGGTTGAATGACTTATCATCAACACCGCCTGTGTCCGTAACCATTGCAACTTTGAAGTCGCCGCCTTTGCCGCCATCACCGTTTGAAGATGAGCTTTCGTTGTCATCGCCACCGCATGCTGCGAGTACTGTAGAGAGTGTGAGTCCTGCTGCTAAAGCTGAGAGAATCGTTTTCTTTTTGTTCATCATCGTCGTGTTTCCCCTTTCGGTTCATAACAAAATTTGTTGTCATGTTATCAGTAGTCTTTACACCGGTATAAGAAAGCGCTTTCACGCTATTCCCCAAAAATAACTCTTCCGTTCAAAAACTGCTCGTTTAAACTCGTTTACGTACGACGTGGAAGTCGAATCGATCAGCGCGGAAAAAGTTGGCCGAATCGAGTAATGGTAAATCACTCTCATCATAATGCAATTGTTTTAAAGCAAGTAACGGTTGATCCGTTTGAAGTTGTGACGAAATTTCAGAGCTGACACTCGGTTCGATGTGCGTAATCGCATATGCGACTCGACGTCCTACCTCTTGTTCGAGAGAATCAAATAGAGACTTCCCTTCAGTCAACGCCTCAGGGTTCGAGACAAGATGGGCCGGCACTTTGTCGACACAATAGACGACCGGTGTGTCATCCGCATATCGAATTCGTACAATTCGATAAATCGGTGAGTTCGGCTCAATCTTGAGACGCTCGGCTTCTCTCTCTGTTGCCAACACTTTCTCGGCCACCAATACTTTCGTTCCCGGTGTCATTTTCGCTCGTGTGATCATATCAGTGACACTGAACAACTCTTCAATCCCTGAAGTGAATGGCGGTTTAGAACTAATGAATGTTCCCACACCATGTTTTCGCACGACAAATTTCTCGTCTTCTAGAATTCGGAGTGCTTCGCGAAGCGTCGCTCGACTAACTCCGAGTTGCTTCGACAGTTCGAATTCTGAAGGCAATTTCTCACCTTCACGATAGACACCAGCGTCGATATCTTGCTTAATTTTCTCAATCACTCGGAGGTAGAGCAATCGATGATCGAGCTTAATCGACATTGGCCTCACCACCTTTAATTTACTTACCAGTGCTCAGACATCTGACGTATGAATGTCCTTGCCAATATTAAGTATAGGGATTCAAGAATTAGAACGCAATAGTTTTTGTTCGGAATCAAGGAAATATTTTTTGTTTTTCGCTTGAACCGTACCTCTGAGTCCATTTTACCCTTTCTAACCGCAATTGAAAAACTTTTGTAAAATGTAAACGTTATTAAAAAATGTAAGCGTTTCAGCACTTTTTAATTGTATGTACCAATTTGATATATAGGTCATATGTGCTATATTACATTTATATTATAGCGAACCTCTCAGATTAGAGCGAATATTACCACAATCTTTAAAAGTAAATAAAAAGCGAACGATTATATATATCGATATATAATCGTTCGCTTTTTTCAATTATCCTTCTTGATCTTGAATGAGCACTTTCCTCGGTTTCGAGCCTTCTGATGGACCAACGTATCCCGCTTCCTCAAGGGAGTCAATCAAACGTGCCGCCCGATTATAACCAATTCGGAATCTCCGTTGAATCATCGATGTCGATGCCGTTTCTTGTGTCATGATGAATTGTACGACTTCTCCGAACAATGAATCATCAGAGTCGATTGTTGTTACTTCTTCTTCTTTTGGCATCATCGCCTCCACATATTGCGCACGTTGTTGGGCAATGACATGGTTGACGACTGTTTCGACTTCCTGGTCAGATACAAACGCTCCTTGGACCCGGACCGGTTTGTTCATTCCGTTCGCAAGCATCAGCATATCTCCTCGACCGAGCAGTTTCTCCGCCCCTCCACCGTCGAGAATCGTTCGTGAATCCGTTTGCGATGAGACGGCGAATGCGATTCGTGACGGAATATTCGCTTTGATGACACCGGTGATGACGTCGACAGACGGACGTTGTGTAGCAAGAACCATGTGAATACCTGCAGCTCGTGCCATTTGTGCGAGACGCATGATTGCATCCTCTACGTCATTTGATGCGACCATCATCAAATCTGCCAACTCATCCACGATGACGACGATAAACGGTAGCCGTTTTGCATCCTCGTCGTCGGATTGATCGACGAGTTCATTGTATCCTTCAATGTTTCGAACGCCGTATCGACTGAACAACTCATACCGTCTCTCCATCTCGGCAACGACTTGTTTCAGTGCCTGCGCTGCTTTTTTAGGATCCGTGACGACAGGGGTCAATAAATGCGGTACCCCGTTGTACACATTTAACTCGACCATTTTCGGGTCAATCATCATGAGTCGGACCTCATCTGGTCGAGAACGCATCAAGAGGGAGACGATCATGCCGTTGATACAGACGGATTTTCCTGACCCTGTCGATCCCGCCACAAGCAAGTGAGGCATTTTATTGAGCGAAATCCCGACCGTTTCTCCACTGATACTGCGACCGAGGGCGACGAGCAGTTTGGAATCATCTTGTTTGACCGGATCGGCTTCAAGTACTTCACGTAGACATACAGGCGCTACTTCTTGGTTTGGTACCTCGATTCCGATTGCTGCTTTCCCGGGAATCGGTGCTTCAATCCGAATATCTTTTGCAGCGAGTGCAAGTGCCAAATCGTCACTTAGCGAAGTGATGCGACTGACCTTCACACCGATATCCGGTTGTAATTCATATTTTGTGACGGTGGGTCCGAGGTGAATTTTTAACACTTTTACACCGACACCGAATGATTTAAGGGTTTTTACCAGCTTTGATGCATTTTCTTTTAGACGTGCATTTTCGCCAGATAAATCCGTAATGACTGGTTCTTTCAAATTTGAGAACGGTGGTAGTTCATATGTGTCTGAAACATTTTGAGCTGCCGTCATCATCATCTCTTCAGTCGAAATCGAAGTATCTCCTTCCGAATCAACGGACTCGATTGTTTCTGTTTCAACAGCACGCTTCTCCGCAACCACTTTTTCGCTAAAGCCAACGATCGGAATGTCATGCATCGTTACCGCATCCATATCCGACTCCGCTTCTGATACAGGTTCTGCTTTTGATTCGGTCGATTTAGGGGTTTTGGCCGTCTTTTTCGATTGAGTCGACGTAACCTTTTTCTCGGATTTCGGTCGCGATTGCCACTCATTTTTTATAGCGATGACGGATTCTTGCATACGTTTATATAGCGTCCCCCATATCGTGGGTATATAAAGGGAGACACCGACAATTAAACAAACGACACCGACAAAAACGATTCCGAAGTCTGAGAACAAGTACTGATTCAACTCATAGATGGCACCATTGATGCCACCGCGCTCCTCTCCCCAAAGTAAGTCACCAAACAATAAAAATGAGATGAACATCGCGAGTAGTCCTGCTCGTTGCATCGGCCTCATCGGATTGAGGAAAATCCATAATAGGATGGCTGTCATCAAATAGGTCAGCGCACCCCATCCTCCAAATATGTAATCAGAAAGTATCGATAACTGTTGACCGATCCAGCCTAAGTCAAATGAGGCAAATACGAATGCGACGATGGCGAGAATAAATAACCCCCATCCATATGTACGTGGCGCAATCGGTTGTGATTTCCGTTTTCTCGTATTTCGCGTTGCCGGTCGCTTTCGCTTCACGGGAGTTTTTCTTGTTTTTTGAGCCACTTCAGTTCCTCCTAAAAAAAGAAGGCAAAAGTCAGATGACTTTTGCCTCACTCACATATCATTAAATCTCCATGATGATCGGCAAGATCATCGGACGACGCTTCGTCTGTTCAAACAAGAAGACGCTTAGTCGCTCGCGGATATTTGATTTCAACTCGGTCCAATCACTGCCAGCTTGCAGACTCTTCTCAATCTGTTTCGTGACAATACGGTTAGCCTCTGAAATCATCTCTTCGGATTCACGCATATACACGAACCCGCGTGAAATGAGTTCAGGTCCTGAAATCAATTTCTTCTGTTTCCGGTTCAACGTGACGACGCAAAGGACGACCCCATCTTGTGACAACAAGCGACGGTCGCGAAGAACGATGTTTCCAACGTCACCAACACCGATTCCGTCAATCAACACGTTACCGGCAGGAACTTTCCGGCTCATGCGTGCCTTACGACCGGTAAATTCAACGACATCTCCTTTTTCCACGATAAAGATGTTGTTTGGCTTAACACCTACTTGCTCTGCAAGTTTCGAGTGCGCCATTTGCATTCGATATTCACCGTGAATCGGTAAGAAGTATTTCGGTTTGACGAGGTTGAGCATCAGTTTCAATTCTTCAGCCGAACCATGTCCAGATACGTGAACTTTACGTTGATTGTAAATGACGTTCGCCCCAGAACGGAACAGAAGGTCAATCGTTTTTGAAACCGACTTCTCATTTCCTGGAATCGGTGTCGCTGCGATGACGACCGTGTCGTTCAAACGAATGTTGACTTGTTTATGGGCGTTACGAGCCATACGTGTCAATGCCGCCATCGGTTCCCCTTGTGAGCCAGTCGTTAAAATGACGACTTTGTTGTCCGGAAGACGGTTCACTTGCGACAATTCAACGAGTGTCTTCGCCTTGAAGCGTAAGTAGTTCAACTTCTGCGCGACTTCGACGATGTTGACCATACTACGACCCACGACCGCGACTTTACGATCATTCGCTTCCGCCGCCGCAAATACTTGCTGGAGGCGATGCACGTTCGATGCGAACGATGCCACGATGACACGACCTTCGGCTTGATAGATCACATCGTTCAATTCTGCTCCAACAATCGACTCAGAGCCGGTTTGACCCGGTCGCTCAGCATTTGTCGAATCCGAAAGGAGCGCAAGAACACCACGTTGTCCGATTGCCGCTAACTTATTGAAGTCGGATTGTTTACCATCGACAGGCGTGTAATCAAACTTGAAATCTCCGGTATGGACGATCGCACCTTGAGACGTTTGAATACAGACGCCGACACAGTCGGGAATCGAGTGATTGACGCGGAAAAACGTGATGAGATGATCAGCGATAGTCAATTTCGTTTTGGCATCAATCATACGAAGGTCGACTTCTTTCAACAAACCGGCCTCTTTTAATTTCAATTCAATTAACCCGAGCGTTAATTTCGTTCCGTACACAGGAACATGTTTCAAGTCACGTAAGACGTAGCTGAGTCCACCGATATGGTCTTCGTGACCATGCGTGATGAAAATCGCTCGTACGCGATCTTTATTTTCTTTTAAATACGTGATGTCTGGGATGACGATATCAATCCCGAGCATCTCATCGCCTGGAAACATGAGACCGGCATCGATGACGAAGATGTCGTCGTCTAGCTCCACGACGTACATGTTCTTCCCGATTTCGCCTACGCCTCCAAGCGCAAAGACGCTAATATTCTCTGTCTTCTTTTTTGACACTAACAAAAACCTCCTAATTGTTTCATATTCTGTTTCGTCCCTTATCGCTACTGAATATTGTAGCGGAAAACGGCTTCATTGCCAACATTTCCGTTCAATCTAGTAGAGGTTTTAGTGTATCGGCAAGCGGCATGGTCGCATCTTGGTCGGGACGTTTCCCTGCATTCAGCTGTCGAAGTGATAAACCGAAGTCCATTTGAAGGTGAGGATAATCAGGAAATGAGTTCCAATCGCCTCCCCATTCAAAACCGAGGGCTTTCCCCAACTCACCGAGCTCTTGCCAGTCTGGTACATCATTGCGATTACGGTCAGCGTTTAAATCATAATCCGCTTTGTTGTTATGGATGATGACGAAATCGACGGCTAGCCCGTAGTTGTGGTAGCTTTGTCCCGCTTTCGCATTCGTCACGACTTGTCCAGGTTTAGACCTTCCTTGGGCGTACAGGGCATTTTGCTCTTTGGCCGAACGATATCCTGATGTGAGTCGCACTTCTAAGTCCAAGCATGAATGGGCCAATCGTACAAATGAAACACCTCGATTGACAACCTCTGGATGCAACTGATCAAATTCAATCTTCGTCTTTGCCAAGATCGCGTTTTCCGCTTCGACATCACGAACACACATATCCGCTTCAAACGTCGGTTCATCCACCCATGGTACGGGCCCGGGCCGCATATAAAAGTAAGCGAGTGTAATACCGATTAGAAAGGCGACCATCGCAAGTGATAACACGCCTGTCCATCTCATCTTCTAAACCGTTTACGCAAACCTTTAAGGATGGGCAATCCTTTTTCAAGCGCCATGTACAAAGGACGGTTTAATACGAGGTCAAATTCTCCAACTTTTTCAATCATGTCACTGCCCCATCCGGACTTGAACGCGTACAGACCCGCATATTCATCATCCGGTTCCGTGCTTCCAGAAACTCCTCCGAAATCATAACGCTCGGCTCCGCTTTCTTTTGCAGCTTTCATCATCGTCCACTGCATCAAATGGTTCGGCATAAATTCGCGGAACTCATTCGATGAGGCTCCGTATAAGTAGTACGAGCGTCGTCCGGCGAGCGTCAGCAGTCCGCCAGACAACACTAAACCGTTCGGATAAGTCTGATCGAGTTCGACGAGTTCAGGCAAGGCCTGTTCTGCTTTTTGAATTTGGGCCTCTGTCTGCTCTTTACGATTTAAAAGACTCGTTCGTTTCTTTTCAATCGTCTCCTTTTCTAGCCCACGTTCAATTTTCTCCAACTCTTTTTTTGCTTTCTCAAGCGTTGCTTGCTGTTGCTCAAGCGCAATTTTAGGTTCAAGTTTTGTCAAAAATAGACGAGCATCCCCCGGTTGGAGACAGTCATATAGATTCTCAAAATAATCAAGCCCTCGAATGGCAAAGCCATCACGCTCGCCTGTCACTTTCATCAAATCGGCAAATGTTTTGAGCCCGTCACGACCAACTTCTGAACAAACAATCCCTTTTTTCTCCGCTAAGCGAACATTGTAACGGAACTTATGATGAAACTTCGCAAAAATCTCTTTTTCACTTGGTCGTAAATCCGTTTCCATGGTGAACCGAGGTTGAGCGTAGTCAAAGCCACCACCGTACCCTTTATGTGTGAACCCTAGGACATCCATTTCAGTCAATAGGCCTGGTAACTCATCACGGTCGATGTTCGGATCAATTTTAATCACGATGGCTTTCTGTGCTGTCGCAACACGCTTCGCTTCATTCACAAGTTCCTGTAACGATGCCAAGTCGTCATAATCAACGACAAACCCTCGTGGCGCATAGCACAATGTGTATGGGAGTTTCGGGACGCGCTTGAATAACAGCAATGCCGCACCAGTCGTCACCCCATCGCGTCCTACTGCGACACGTTCTGATGTCCATCCATTCTGTCGCTTCACATCTCCCCAACTAGACAGTTGTAAGAGGTCGCCACGATCATGTGTCTTGACGAATTCATCATGTTCTGTTCTTGTCAACGTAATTGGTTGTACTGCCATAAATCAAGCTTCCTCCGTATTCAAAATGGTCGCTCGAACAATCGCCTCTTCGTCGAGCGGCATTTTTTCATTTCCGATAATTTGATACTTCTCGTGCCCTTTTCCAGCCAACACGATAATATTATCCGGTTTGGCCAAGGTCGCTGCGTATCGAACCGCTTCTTCACGATCTCCAATCTCAACAAAGTTGTCATGGGTCATTCCGGACGCAATCCCTTTTGTGATGGACTCATACGCTTCAAAGCGCGGGTCGTCCGTTGTGACGATGACCGTACCAGCGTAGGTCGACGCCATCTCTCCCATCGCCGGACGTTTCGTCACGTCACGGTTTCCGCCGGTACCGATTAAAAAGACGATCTTCTCTTTCGGTACACCGACGAGTGATTTTAAACATTGTTCGATGCCATCGGGTGTATGGGCATAATCGGCATATACGTTATAACCTGGAACATCCAAGCGTTGCATCCGCCCCTTAGCAGGATGAATCACTTCAAGCGCTTTAGCGATGCGATCTAATGAATACCCTGCAGCGAGAAGACACCCGGTCGCAAGCAACAAATTGTACACGTTGAAACGACCGATGAACTGAACCGTCACCGGAAGTTTCGTACCTTGGTAATTTAACGTAAAGCTAGTCTGAGACAACGTCTGTTCAATGTCCGTTGCCATCAAGTCTGCTTGCGTATCAATCCCATAAGTTAATACTTTCGCACCTGTCATCATCTCATAAAGAGGCGTTTGTGCATCATCCGCGTTCAAAACAGCTACCTTCCCACGCGAGGCCATTTGACCAAGTTGAGCAAACAATAACCCTTTTGCGCGTGCATAGTTTTCAAACGTCCCATGAAAATCTAGATGATCGTGCGTCAAGTTCGTGAATCCAACGATGTCGAAATCCGTTCCGATGACACGTCCGAGCTCGAGACCGTGTGACGACACTTCCATCATCACATCTGTCACGCCTTCGTCGCGCATTTGCGCCAACAACTGTTGAAGTTCCGAACTTTGAGGCGTCGTATTTTTACTCGGGACGATTTTGTCGTTGATCCGTACCTCGACGGTCCCAATCAATCCTGTCGAATGACCGAGAACATCGAGGACGTCACGTAAAATCGTCGTCGTCGTCGTTTTTCCATTCGTCCCCGTAATTCCGAATAGTCGCATCTGTTCCGAAGGATATGCATAAAAGGCCGAAGCCAATAACCCAATTGAACGCGAGCTATCTCGCACAATCAGGTTTGGCACTGACAGGTCGAGCGGTCGTTCGCTAACGACTGCCACCGCGCCTCGCTCTACCGCTTGCGCCGCATATTCATGCCCATCCACCGTATAGCCTTTGATGGCGACAAACAGCGTTCCCGGCACAACTTCTCGCGAGTCCGTCGTCACATGCGTCACGACGATGCCTTCTAGATTTGGTTGATTAATTAATTGTATCGTCTTCACTAAATCCGTTAAGTTCAAGTCTTTCCCTTCTTTCACCTGTATCCTATCCAAACTAAAGAATACCTCTTAATCAGTGTAGAGAACTTACAATTCGGTTTCAAGTCACGCTTCGTTTGGGAGGACGTATGACTTCGCTGGGCGATGGCTCAACACCTCACGAATCAATGCATTGACCTCATCGCGTTCAATCCGTTCTACTTTCGCAATCACTTGTTCTATCGGCTCGACTTCATCGAGAAGTAGCAAGTTCCGTCCGTTCCGGTTCATACGGGCACTCGAACTTTCATTCCCAAGAGCGATCGACCCTTTCAATTGTCGCTTGCCTTTGTCTACTTCCTCAGCAGTCAAACCGTCGGCGACAAGTCGCTTCATCTCTCTCTCTAGGATGACTTCGACTTGTTCCAACGTATCCGGCGACGTACCGACGTATATGGTAAACGTACCGTGATCGGAAAACGTCGTGTAATAGGAGTAAATGGAATAAGCCAAGCCCTCTTCTTCACGGATGGACTGGAACAAACGCGAAGACATCGTCGCGCCGATTGCGTTGTTCATCAATGCCAAATGAGGCAATCGATCGTCCGTCGCCGGAATCGCTTCGTAGTTCCAGCAGAGATGCGCTTGTTCCGTTTCCTTATGTTTCGTCAATGTGTCATGGAACAGTTCCGGTTGATTGATTTCTTTCGACGATTCCCTAGAAGGGATGTGGGCAAACCTTTGTTTGACTTCCTCCACCAAATCTTCAGAGACATGTCCTGCGATGGAGACAACGATTTCTTCAGCCACATATCGTTCTTTTAAATAGTCGACGAGCTGGTCGCGTGTCAATCGGTTGACACTCTCCTCCGTCCCTAGAATCGGTTGAGCGAGGATATCGTCACGATACGCCGCAACGGCCAATAATTCATGTACGAGGTCTTCTGGCGTATCCTCATACATTTTGATTTCTTCCACGACAACACGTTTCTCTTTTTCTAGTTCTGTCTCATCGAGTACCGACTCAAACAACATATCTGTCAGTACGTCGAGCGCCATGACCGCATGTTCATCGAGCGTTTTCACGTAAAAGCACGTATGGTCCTTCGAGGTAAAGGCGTTGACACTTCCACCGAGCTCATCGAAAAAGGAAGCAATCTCTTTTGCGCTTTTCGTTGCAGTTCCCTTAAATAACATATGTTCAATCAAATGACTGATGCCGATGTTCTCAAATGTTTCTGTACGTGTCCCTGCTTTTATGAATACCCCGGTCGAAGTACTAAGCGAACCTTCGATTGGTTCGACGATGATCCGGATACCGTTCTCTAATGTCATCCATTCCATATTCTCACTCCTATGAAAAAGGCCATCGCACCAAGACGATGGCCAGAATAATTAATTTGTCGAGCGCGGTGGACGACGGTCCCCGTCACGACGTGGCGGACGGCCTTCGCGAGGCGGTCGGCTCTCACGAGCAGCCTTCCGTTTCGCTTCATATGCCTCACGCTCTTCAGGAGACAATCCTTCTAAGATGAGCGCTTTACGTGATGCGTTGACGCGACCCTTATCGTCGATTTCAGTGACTTTGACTTGAATCGAATCGCCGAGTTTCACGACATCCTCAACGTTCGCGACACGCTCGAGGCTGAATTCGGATACGTGTACGAGTGCATCTTTCCCTTTAAAGAGTTCGACGAACGCGCCGAACTTCTCAATGCGACGTACTGTTGCATCGTAGACTTCACCGACGACAACTTCACGAACGATATCACCGATCATAGACATGGCAAGATCGATTCCTTCTTGATCTGTTGAAGCGATGAAGACCGTACCATCTTGTTCGATGTCGATCTTGACGCCTGTTTGGTCGATGATGCTGTTGATCATCTTACCACCTGGTCCAATCACATCACGGATCTTATCTGGATTGATTGTCATCGTCACAATCTTCGGTGCATATTTCGACAATTGAGTACGTGGAGCATCCAATGTCTCGAGCATATGGTCAAGGATGTGTAAACGACCGACACGTGCCTGCTCAAGCGCTTCTTCTAAGATTTCACGCGTGATTCCGGCAATCTTGATATCCATTTGAAGGGCAGTGATCCCGTCTTTCGTTCCGGCTACTTTGAAGTCCATGTCACCGAGGTGATCTTCAAGTCCTTGAATGTCTGTCAAGACCGTGTAGTGCTCCCCTTCCATGATAAGACCCATGGCAATCCCAGCGACAGGCGCTTTGATTGGCACACCTGCATCCATCAAGGCGAGTGTCGAGCCACAGATGGAAGCCTGTGAGCTTGAACCGTTTGATTCGAGCACTTCCGAGACGAGACGAATCGTGTATGGGAAGTCTGCTTCTTTTGGAATGATTGGCAAGAGTGCACGCTCACCGAGTGCACCGTGACCGATCTCACGACGACCTGGCGCACGGACCGGACGAGCTTCACCGACCGAGAACGGCGGGAAGTTGTAGTGGTGCATGAAGCGTTTGTTCTCTTCAAGACCGATTCCGTCGATAATCTGTGCGTCTCCGATGACACCGAGTGTTGCGACCGACATGACTTGTGTCTGACCGCGTGTGAAAAGACCGACACCATGTGCGCGTGGAAGCAATCCGACTTCCGATGCGAGCGGGCGAATCACGTCTGGGCGACGTCCGTCTGGGCGAACTTTGTCGACTGTGATCAAGCGACGTACTTCATCTTTGACGAATTTGTTCAAAATCCCTGAGACTTCTCCGAGTTTTGAAGGCTCATCGGCAAGGCGTTCTTCATACATCGCTACATATTTCGCAATCACTTCATTGATGGCTTCGTCACGAGCATGTTTCTCTTCCACTTGCACCGCTTCCACGATTTCAGGACGAGCTGCTTCAAGCTCTGCTGTGAGTGACTCATCGTATTTTGAAACCGTGTACTCAAACTTCGGCTTGCCGACTGCATCAGCAATCTCTTGTTGGAACGCAATCAAGCGTTTGATTTCTTCGTGTCCAAACAAGATGGACTCAAGCATGACATCTTCAGGCACTTCGTTCGCGCCTGCTTCAACCATGTTGATGGCTGTCGATGTTCCTGCGACTTGAAGCTCAAGGTCCGTTTTCTCCATTTGTGCCGTCGTCGGGTTGATGACGAACTCGCCGTCCACACGTCCGACTGTCACGCCTGCGATTGGACCGTCAAACGGTACGTCAGAAATCGAGAGCGCAATCGACGTCCCGAGCATTCCCGCCATTTCAGCCGAGCAATCCGGGTCGTTCGACATGACGTAAATCATGACTTGGATGTCATGACGGAATCCGTCTGGGAAGAGTGGGCGGATGGGACGGTCAATGAGACGCGATGTCAAAATTGCATTTTCACCCGGGCGACCTTCACGACGAAGGAATCCTCCTGGAATTTTACCGACCGAATATAGTTTCTCCTCATAGTTGACCGTTAATGGGAAGAAGTCTAAATCTTTTGGTGCTTTTGAAGCCGTCACTGTCGCAAGGACAACTGTATCTCCATAACGCACGAGTGCCGAGCCGTTTGCTTGTTTCGCAAGCTGGCCGACCTCTACAGACAATGGGCGTCCGCCCCACTCTGTAGAGAATACTTGTTTCGTACCTAACATGTACATTCTCCTCTCAAACCTTATCTAGTTTATTATGTAACTCATTCTAACGAATGTCTAATCATTTTCCTTAAAAAAGAAGAAACGGACTAGGACGTTGTCCCAGCCCGTTAAACAGTCTCAATCGATTAACGACGGAGACCGAGGCGTTGAATCAATTCACGGTAACGCGTAACGTCCTTGTTACGAAGGTACGTAAGCAAGTTACGACGACGTCCAACCATTTTCAAGAGACCGCGACGTGAGTGGTGGTCTTTCTTGTGTGTACGAAGGTGGTCGTTCAATGTGTTGATTTGTTCAGTCAACACAGCCACTTGTACTTCCGGTGAACCTGTGTCACCTTGTTTTGTCGCGTATTCCGCGATAATTTCGTTTTTACGTTCTTTTGAGAGTGCCATTGCCTCTCCACCTCCATTTAATAAAAAATTGCCGCGTTGCCGAGCCGGCGTTGGTGAATCGACCAGCCAAGCGAAACGGTGTACTTTGCGTACTTGACAAGGATAGCGTAACCACTCTTGAAAGTCAAGATAGGATTGAGCGTGCCGACACCTCATCTTCTTTCAATTGGGCGACCAATGCATCCAGTCCGTCAAACGCGCGCTCGTTCCGAATATATTGGATCCATTCGATTTCAATGACTTGTCCATATAAATCTTCTGAAAAGTCAAAGAGATGGCTCTCAACAGAGACCGAGCCCGTTTCATAAAACGTTGGACGCCGTCCAACATTCGTCATCGCATCAAACGTGCGTCCATCCGGAAGTGTAACCCGTGTCGCATATACGCCTAGTCGTGGCATAACATACGAAGCGTCCATCAACACGTTCGCTGTCGGGAAACCGATCGTGCGCCCTCGCGCGTCTCCATGAATGACTTCTCCACAAATGACATACGGAGAACCGAGTAACTCATGCGCCTCGTCGACACTTCCATCAGCCAACAGCTTACGGATTCGAGTCGACGACACCTTTTCTCCGGCCATCGTCTGTTCCGTCACGATAGACGTCGTGAACTTGTCACGCGCATGATATGGGAGCGTCTCCATCGTTCCTTCACCAAACTTGCCATACGAGTAATCAAATCCTGCCGTCACATGTACAGCGCCAGCGCCGATCAAATAGTCATCCACAAACTGTTGCGGAGAAAGTCCCGCTAGTTCCTTTGTGAACGTTAAGACGAAACAACGCTCAACTCCAAGTGCTTCAATACGTTTCAGCTTTCGAGACAGCGGCGTGATATAACGCACTGCGTCTGGCTTATTTGAAAGTACTTGCTTCGGATGCGGGTCGAACGTGACGACCGTCACCGGAAGGTTATGCTCCGCTGCCACCCGTTTAGCGTGATTGATTACAGCTTGATGCCCTTTATGAACACCGTCAAAAAAACCGAGCACCATGACCGATGGGTAAAAGTCAGGTGTTTCTGGATAGGTGAGATGTCTTGTTTCCATACTGTCAATTTCCCCCTTAGTCGATGGCCAGCATGACCTCGACTGTAGCGTCTGTCGTTCCTTCTTGTCTTCGATATAAAGCAAGAGGGATTCCTTCTTCATTATAGACAGTAAATAACTCAAATTCGAGCGAAACGCCGTTCAGCTTTCCGCCATTCCGAATATAATGCTCTCGATTCTTTGGAATCGTGATCGCCGGCCAGCGTTTGATGACATCCTCGAGTGGAATCACATATGCCATTCGCTCCTCGACCGTTTCAAGAGACTGTAACGTTTCGAGTGATACGGCGTTCGCTTCCTCAAACGTTCCTGAGCTCGTGCGTCTCAGTTCACTCATATGGGCAGGGTAACCGAGCTTCTCCCCGATTTGTACAGCGAGCGTACGAATGTATGTCCCTTTCCCGCAGTCGATTTCCATTCGGAAGCGACATACGTCTTCTTCAAACGTCAATTCACTCGTCCGTTCCAAACGGTGAATCTCAACCATCCGGCGGGGGCGTTCAACGGTCTGGCCTTTCCGAGCGTACTCGTACAGCTTCTTCCCATTAACTTTGACTGCTGAATAATACGGTGGAATCTGTTCAATCGTTCCCGTCAGTTGGCGCATCGCTTCGTCAATCTGTAATTCGTTCAATTCGTTCGGTGTGACCACCTTTTGATCTACGACCTCACCATGCGCGTCCTCGGTCATCGTCGCCTTACCGATTGTCACCTCGGCCACGTAGCGTTTCCCTTCATCTGTGATAAAGCGAGACAACTTCGTCGCACGTCCTAAACAGATGGGCAATACACCTGTCACTTCTGGGTCAAGCGTACCCGTATGTCCAACTTTTTTCGTTTGAAACAGTTTTCGTAACTTGAACACGCAGTCATGACTTGTCATGCCTCGGTCCTTATCGAGTACAAGCACTCCGTTTGGTTCCAACTTCATCCCTCCATACAAAAAAGGGAGAACGACGTCTCCCCTTTCAAATTATTGATCTTTGTTTAAATCACGAATCAACGAATCGATATGGCTACCATATGCGACCGATGAATCGTATTCAAACGAGATTTCTGGTGTTTTACGAAGACGGATACGGTTCCCGATTTCGCGACGGATAAATCCTTTCGCTTTGTCGAGACCTGCTTGCGTTTCTGCCTTCACATCTTCCTCATCACCGAGCACCGTATAATAGACCGTTGCTTGTTGTAAGTCCCCTGTCACGTCAACGCTCGTAATGGTAGCGTTTTTTGTGCGTGGGTCACTCACTTCTCGTAACAAGACGTCTGTAATCTCTTTACGCATTTGCTCGGCAACACGTTGGGCACGAATTTTCATACGTGATCCCTCCTCACATTATTTACGTTCGACTTCTTTCATGACGAACGCTTCAATGACATCGTCTACTTTAATGTCATCAAATTTCTCTACTTTAATCCCACACTCGTATCCAGTCGCAACTTCTTTCACGTCATCTTTGAAACGGCGGAGTGTATCGAGTTTGCCCTCATAGATCACGATTCCGTTACGGATGACACGGACACCGGCGTCACGAGTGATTTTACCTTCTGTCACATAACAACCTGCGATCGCACCGACTTTCGATACTTTGAAGACGTCACGGACTTCGACTTGACCTGTGATTTCTTCAACGAACTCAGGATCAAGCATCCCTTTCATCGCGCTCTCGATTTCTTCGATTGCGTTGTAGATGATGCGGTGGAGACGCATTTCAACGTTCTCTTGTTCAGCCATTGAACGGGCGTTTCCGTCAGGACGGACGTTGAATCCGATGATAACGGCATTCGCAGCTGACGCGAGGATGACGTCACCTTCTGTGATCGCACCGACACCTTGGTGAACGATGTTGACTTTCACGCCTTCGACGTCAATTTTACGGAGTGAGCCAGCCAATGCTTCGGCTGATCCTTGAACGTCTGCTTTGATGATGACGTTCAAGTCTTTCACTTCACCTTCTTGAATACGGCTGAACAAGTCATCAAGACTTACTTTCGCCGACTCACGACGCTGTGACTCAAGGTAACGTTGGTAACGTTTTTCACCGATTGCACGTGCTTTCTTCTCATCTTCGAAGACGATGAACTGGTCACCCGCTTGTGGGACGTCGTTCAAACCAGTGATTTCAATCGGTGTTGATGGTCCGACTTGTTTCACACGGCGACCGATATCGTTGACCATCGCACGGACACGACCGAACGTGCTACCGACAACGATTGGATCTCCGATTCGAAGCGTACCGTGTTGAACGAGAAGTGTTGCGACCGGTCCACGACCTTTGTCAAGTTTTGCTTCGATGACTGATCCACGAGCCGGCATGTCTGGCGTCGATTTGTATTCTTCGACTTCAGATACGAGAAGAATCATCTCGAGCAACTCATCGATACCTTCACCTTTAATGGCCGAAATTGGAACGAAGATTGTTTCGCCGCCCCACTCTTCCGGAATGAGACCAAACTCAGTCAATTCTTGTTTGACACGGTCAGGGTTTGCCCCTTCTTTGTCCATTTTGTTGACTGCCACGATAATTGGCACGTTCGCTGCCTTAGCGTGCGAGATCGCTTCCTCTGTTTGTGGCATGACGCCATCGTCAGCCGCAACGACGATGATGGCGATATCTGTCACTTCCGCACCACGGGCACGCATCGTTGTGAATGCCGCGTGACCTGGCGTATCGAGGAACGTGATTTTCTTATCGTTTACTTCAACCTGGTACGCACCGATATGCTGCGTGATTCCACCCGCTTCTCCTGCGACGACTTTTGTGTTACGAATCGAGTCAAGAAGTGTCGTTTTCCCGTGGTCGACGTGACCCATGATCGTGACGACCGCTGGACGCTCTTCAAGGTCGTATTGTGAGAAATCGATTTCGACTGTTTCAAAGTCTGTCTCATCGACGACTACTTCTTTTTCTACTTCATAGCCGAATTCTGCAGCGAGTAATTCAACCGTCTCATCATCAAGCGTCTGGTTGATTGTTGCCATGACACCAAGACCCATCAACTTCATGATGATTTCGTTTGGCTTCTTGTTCATTTTAGAAGCAAGGTCAGATACGCTGAGTACATCATCATACTTGATGACATTGCCCATTTCTGCCTCTTGCGCGAGACGAGCCGCTTTACGCTGACTTGTCTTCGAATTTGGATCGGCTTCTTGTGGCACAGCTGCTTTGACTGGCTTGCCTTTCCCTTTCCCTTTTCCACGTTTTTTATTGCGTGGGTCGTTGTTACGGTTGTCGTTACGATTTTGACCACCGCGATTATTTTGACCGCCACGGTTTTGTTGCGCCGCTTGCGGACGTGACTGTTCTTTTTTCTCTTGTTTCGGCTCGTTAGAAGTTGAAGTCGCTTTCGCTTCAGTTTGCTTCTCAGCACGATATTTTTCTGGATTGAACACACGGTCCAACTGTTTGACTGTCTCATCATCGAGGACGGCCATGTGGTTTTTCACCGGTTTGTTCAATTTTTCTAATTGAGTAATGACTTGCTTACTCGTTACATTCTGTTCTTTTGCAAATTCATAGACGCGTTTTCCCAAAGCATCCACCTCCGTTAATAGTTAAGAGAGAAGTTGCTTAAGCTTGTTCGCAAATCCGGATTCTGTCACCGATACGACGACTCGCATATCTTTACCGAGTGCGGCACCGATTGTATAGCGATCGCTCACTTCAATCAATGGCACTTGATAAGACGTACATTTGTCAGTGACTCGTTTTTTTGTCGAGGCACCTGCATCTCCGGCTAGAATGACGAGCTTGGCACGACCCGCTCGTACATCCTTTAATACAAACTCTTCTCCCATCGTTACTTTCCTCGCTCGAGCAGCAAGGCCTAACAATGATTCCCACTGGCTCATGATTCGCCACCTGCGACAGCGATTAGCTGTTCATACAAGTCGTCGCTCGTCTTTACTTTCAAATGATGATCGAGCGTCCGTTTTTTCTCTGCTTGACGAACGACATCGATATCTTTTGATAAGTATGCACCGCGACCGTTCACTTTACCCGACTGATCGATGACCACGTCACCTTCAGGCGTTCGAACGACACGAATCAATTCTTTCTTCGGGAGCATTTCTTGTGTGACCACACACTTACGCAAAGGAAGTTTCTTTTGCTTCATGGTCATTCCTCTTCTTTCACCACAGCTGTTTCAACTGAAGCATCTGATAAGTCTTGTTCAACTTCATTTTGAACAATTTCTGGCTCTGATTCAACTTTTTCAGCGAACGTATCGAACAAATCGAGTGCTTCCGCATCTGTCTCGCTCTTGATGTCGATTTTCCAGCCTGTCAATTTCGCAGCGAGACGGGCGTTTTGACCACGTTTCCCGATCGCAAGTGACAATTGATAGTCCGGTACGACGACTGTTGTCGACTTTGCAGGCTCGTTGACATAGACGGCAACGACTTGCGCCGGGCTGAGCGCGTTTCGAACGAACTCTTTCGGGTCTTCAGACCAGCGAACGATATCGATTTTTTCACCGTTCAACTCGTCGACGATCGTTTGGACACGTTGTCCTTTTGGTCCGACACATGCACCGACCGGGTCGACGATATCCGAGTGAACCGCAATTTTCGAACGGTCTCCCGCTTCACGTGATACCGACATCACATCGACTGTCCCGTTTGAAATCTCAGGCACTTCGAGTTCGAACAAACGACGCAATAGTCCCGGATGCGTACGTGACACTTGAATCGCAGCACCTGAACCTTTTGTCGTTGAATCTACTTTTGTCACGTATACTTTGATACGGTCATGAATTTGATACGACTCGTTCGGCATCTGTTCATTCGGTGTCAAGACGGCCTCAATGTTATTTTCGAGACCGATATAGAGGTTACGTGGGTCAAAACGCTCCACGATTCCTGTCATGATTTCGTCTTCTTTGTCAGCGAAGTGGTTGTAGATGCGCTCGCGCTCCGCTTCACGCATCTTCTGTGTGACGACTTGTTTTGCCGTCATCGCCGCGACGCGTCCGAAATCACTCGGAGTGACTTCTTCTTTATGGAAATCACCGAGCTCATAGTTCGGATCGATTTCATGTGCTTCTTCAAGTGAAAGCTGTTGGTCCGGTTGCGTGAGGCGTTCTACCACTTCTAAAAGTGCATAGACACGGATATCTCCCGTCACCTGGTCAAACTCGACTTTCACGTGCTCGTTCGGGTTCGCCACGTTGCGGCGATACGCAGAAATGAGCGCTTGTTCGAGTGCATCGATAATGATATTTTTGTCGATTCCTTTTTCTTTGGCAATCTGATCGATTGTAGTGAGTAATTGTGGACCCATCTTCTTCCCTCTCCTTAACTAAACGTGACCGCTAAGCGGGCTTGTGCAATTTTGTCTACCGGTAGCGATACCGCTTTTTTTCTTGTCTTGATGCGTGTCTCGATCACGACCGTTTCCCCATCATATGCCGTCAAAATTCCTTCAAACTCTTTGGCACCATCGATCGGAGCGAACGTTTTCATGTAGACGTTTTTGCCTACTGCACGTTCGAAATCGCTCGGCTTTTTCAGCGGACGCTCCGCACCAGGACTCGAGACATCAAGATAATAAGCCTGTTCAATCGGATCGGTTTCGTTCAGTTTTTCCGAGAGTTGTTCATTGATATTGACGCAATCGTCCAAATCGACGCCCCCCGGCTTATCGATATAGACGCGCAAGAACCAGTCAGGACCTTCCTTCACGAATTCCACATCGACCAATTCCATGTTTTCTCGTTCGACGATTGGCAATGCAATCGATTCAACGACTTCTGTTATTTTGGACACTCTCATCCCTCCTTCTGGCTTTTACATACAAGAAAGGAGTAGGGTTCCCTACTCCTTTCCGTCGTAGTATCCAACTTTGTTCGATACCAATATATCATATTTTCCCGATAAATCGCAACTTACACCCCAAAATCAAAGAATGAGAGTTGGTTCTCATCAGGCAGACCTTCGAGACATTTCATCGTATCGAGTGTCTCGATGACCGTTTTCGAAAGTTTCGCTCGTTTCCGTAAATCTTCTTTCGACAGGAATTGCCCTTCTTCCCTTGCTTCGACGATTGCTTTTGCCGCGTTTGTTCCGAGTCCGTCGACCGCGTTGAACGGTGGAATGAGCGTATTGTCTTCAATCAAGAACTCTGTAGCGCTTGACCGATACAAGTCGATGTTTTGGAACTTCATTCCCCGCTCGAGCATCTCAAGCGCTAGTTCAAGCACCGTGTGTAGTCCTTTATCCTTCGCCGTCGCATCGAATCCTTTTTCTCGGATGTCCGACATCGCCTTACGAACGGCTTGAGGACCTTTGATCATCGCAGACAAGTCAAAGTCCCCGGCGCGGACGGTGAAGTACGTCGCATAGTACAGAATCGGATGATGCACTTTGAAATAGGCAATCCGGACAGCCATCAAGACGTAGGCGGTTGCGTGTGCTTTCGGGAACATATACTTGATCTTCTTACAAGATGAGATATACCATTCCGGCACGTTATTCTCTCTCATTTCAGACTCCATCTCTTCCGTGAGCCCTTTCCCTTTACGGACAGACTCCATGATTTTAAAGGCGAAGGATGGTTCGAGACCTGCATAAATCAGATAGACCATGATGTCATCTCGACAACCGATGACGTCCTTCAGTTCGCACGTCCCGTTATAAATCAATTCATTCGCGTTTCCGAGCCATACATCTGTCCCGTGGGATAAACCGGAAATTTGAACAAGTTCCGAGAACGTCGACGGTTTCGTCTCTTCAAGCATCTGACGGACGAACTTCGTCCCAAACTCCGGAATTCCAAGTGTGCCGGTCTTCGACTCAATCTGTTCCGGTGTCACCCCGAGCACTTCTGGTGATGAGAAAATCTTCATGACGGTTGGGTCATCTGTTGGAATCGTCTTCGGATCGATACCAGACAAGTCCTGTAACATCCGAATGACGGTCGGGTCATCATGCCCGAGAATATCGAGTTTCAACAAGTTGTCATGGATGGAGTGGAAGTCAAAGTGAGTCGTCTTCCACTCCGACGAATTGTCGTCCGCCGGATATTGGATCGGGGAAATGTCCGCGATGTCCATATAGTCCGGTACGACGATGATTCCCCCTGGGTGTTGACCCGTCGTCCGTTTTACCCCGGTGACCCCAGAGACGAGACGATCGACCTCGGCGTTTCGATATATCTTGTCATTCTCTGTCGCATATCCTTTCACATACCCATAAGCCGTCTTGTCGGCAATCGTTCCGATTGTCCCGGCACGATAGACGTACTCTTCTCCGAATAGCACTTTTGTATAGGCGTGGGCATGCGGTTGATATTCACCTGAGAAGTTCAAGTCGATATCCGGTACTTTGTCCCCTTTGAATCCGAGGAACGTCTCGAACGGAATGTCATGACCGTCTTTTTTGTACCACGTGCCACACTCCGGACACTCCTTGTCCGGCAAGTCATATCCCGAACCGACTGACCCGTCGTTGAAGAAGTGCGAGTGTTGGCATTTCGGACAAACATAGTGCGGCGGTAACGGATTGACTTCCGTGATTTCCGTCATCGTTGCGACGAGACTCGACCCGACCGACCCACGCGAACCGACCAAGTAACCATCATCGAGAGATTTCTTCACGAGTTTATGCGAAATCAAATAAATGACGGCGAATCCGTGTCCGATAATCGACTTGAGCTCTTTCTCAAGTCGCGCTTCCACGATTTCAGGTAACTCGTCCCCATAAATGGAGCGAGCCATATCGTAGCTCATATTCCGAACCTCGTCATCCGCCCCTTCAATTTTCGGCGTGTATAAGTCATCCGGGATGATTTGAATCGATTCAATTTGATCGGCGATCGCATTCGGGTTCGTGATGACGATTTCACGCGCTAAATCGTCACCTAAAAACTTGAACTCCTCCATCATTTCTTTCGTCGTCCGGAAGTGCGCATGTGGTAATTCTTTACGCGTGTTGATAAAGTTCGCCCCACCTTGAGTACGAATCAAAATCTCACGATATGAGCGGTCCGACCGATCTAGATAATGAACATTACCTGTCGCACACACCGGTAACTCGGCCTTCTCAGCGACACGAATGATACGTTTAATGATTTCACGGAGTTCTAACTCGTTCGCCACTATCTCTTTATCAATCAAATGATGATAGAGCGCTGGTGGATGGATCTCGATGAAGTCGTAAAACGACATCATCTTCTCGAGTTCATCATCCGACTTGTTTAAGGCGGCGTCAAAAATCTCCCCGTTGTCACAAGCCGATCCAATCAATAATCCTTCCCGCCGCTTCACGAGCTCGGAACGTGGCATGCGTGCCATCCGATACAAGTAATCGATGTGAGATAAGGAAATAAGCTCATATAAATGACGAAGTCCTGGCTTTTTGTTTTTCGCATAGATGGTTGCATGGAACGGACGAATCTTCGACACGTCACTCCCGACTTTCGCATTTAAGGAGCGATGTGTGGTCATCTCAAACATCTGTTTAGCGAGATCGAGCAACTTCATAAGCAAATATGCCGTTGCTTCCGCATCGTAAATGGCGCGGTGATGTTGTGTCAGTTCGATATCAAATCGCTTCGCGAGTGTATTGAGTCGGTGATTCTTCAACGTCGGCATCAACGTACGGGCAAGTTCGAGCGTATCGATGACCGGGTAATCGTCAGGCTCATGCCCTCCGCTACGGAGTGTCGCTTCGAGGAATCCCATGTCGAATGATGCGTTATGAGCGACGAGGATACTGTCACCACACCATTCGACGAATTGTTTCGTGATGACTTCCGGGTCCGGTTGACCTTGGACCATGTCATCGGTGATTCCCGTCAATTCGATGGTGGTCGCCGACAAGGCGTGTTTCGGATCAGCAAACGCCTCAAACCGGTCGATGATCTCCCCGTCCTTGATTTTGACTCCAGCGAGTTCGATGATTTTATTGTAAACGGCAGAAAGTCCCGTCGTTTCGACGTCAAAAACGACATACGTCGCATCATCCAATGCCACATCGGTCGCATGATAAGCGACAGGGACACCATCGTTGACGACGTTCGCTTCGACTCCGTACAATACTTTGATGTCATTCTTCTTCCCAGCGTAATACGCTTCCGGAAAAGCCTGAACTCCGGCATGGTCGGTGATGGCAATGGCACGATGTCCCCATTTCGCAGCACGGGCGACGAGAGATGAGACGTTTGTGACGGCATCCATTTGGCTCATCTGTGTATGCGCGTGAAGTTCGACGCGTTTCTCGCCTTCCCATTCATCACGTGGCGGTTCAACCTTCACTTCTTGAAGTTGAGACGCCATCATACATAGTTCGCGCATGAACGAATCATCTTCGACCCGACCGGCCGTTTGAATCCACATTCCTTTTTTGACGGCACTGAGCATACGGTCGTCATCGTCATCGCGAGCAAATACTTTCACGATGAGTGAATCTGTATAATCTGTCATTTTGAAGGTGAACAGTTTCTTCCCACTCTTCAACTCTTTCCGCTCTGCCGAGAAGACGAGTCCACGAATCGCAACACGTCGCTCTTCTTCGATAATCGTCTTGATTGGAACAATCTCATCTTTAATGAGTGCGCCCATCCGGATTTCTGTGATCGGTTCGTCGTTTGTTTCTGTCGCCTTAGCGAATTGGGCAGCAAGTGCCATTTTCGCTTGTTCAATATCTTCTTGAACGACTTGTTCACGTAAAGCCTGACTCGCCTCGGCGTCTTCTGAGTAATGTGCCTGACACGGTTTTTTCGTGAACCCATAGGCGCTATAGAGTGCCTGTACTTCTTGACAGAGTTCTTTGTCTACATAGCTCGCCTCAGGTGCAGAACGCACCGGAATCATGAGTTTGTTCTGTTCGAATCGTGGCGAAACGGAACCGAAATAACTACGCATCGCGCCAGATACTTGGCTCAATTCGCTGACGATTCGCGGCCAATAGTCGATATAGTCTTGCTCGCTTCCACCAGTTGTTGTCGAGAACCGAGCGTACACTTCATCCGCAAACGTCGCATATCGACTCTCTAATCGACTCATGAACAATTGATGAACGTCGTATGGCAATACTTTTGGAAATGAAAAATAAAATGTCCACGTTCGCCGCTTTTTATTGACGACAAGCCGTGAGAGTTCGGCCTGATCAAACAGGTCCGTCTCGGTCGTGATCCCAAGGTCACTTAATAATAATTGCATCTTTTGATTTGCTTCCACGGGTCCGTCTTTCCCCCTTTATGCCAATTCGACAAATGAAGGTGACCGCTTCCGCTGTCACCTTCATCCATTAATGAACTTCGCTCAATTTTGAAGCGATGACTTGTTTCAATTCATCGATTGATGTTTCAATCACTTCACCTGTTGCACGTACTTTCACTTCAACGATGCCTTCACCGGCTTTTTTCCCGACGTTCACGCGAATCGGAAGTCCGATCAAATCTGCATCCGCAAACTTGACGCCCGCACGTTCTTTTCGGTCGTCGAACAAGACATCGTATGTTTGACCGAGCTCTTCATAAAGACGGTTCGCCAACTCGACTTGAGTCTCATCTTTTGCGTTGATCGCAATCAAATGGAGATCGAACGGCGCCACGTTACGTGGCCAAACGATTCCACGGTCGTCGTGATGTTGTTCGACGATGGCTGAAAGTGTACGTGACACTCCGATGCCGTAGCAACCCATGATGAGTGGTTCGGCACGACCCTCTTCGTTGAGGAATGTCGCACCCATCGCTTCTGAATATCGTGTTCCGAGTTTAAATACTTGCCCCACTTCAATTCCACGAGCAAAACGAACTGGACCAGACTCATCCGGTGCCAAATCACCTTCGACAACGAAACGTAAATCGTGGTATGTCATCTCGGCAAGGTCGCGCGCAGCGTTTACACCCGTGTAATGTGTGTTCGCCTCGTTTGCACCACAGACAGCATTCACTAAGTACTTGACCGCATAGTCAGCAACGACTTTGACCGGAGCGTTGATTGGTCCTAGTGTACCTGGCGCACAGTTGAACAACTCAACGATTTTCGCTTCTTCTTCAAGTTGAATGTCGAGTCCACCGAGTGCGTTCTTCACTTTGACTTCATTCGCTTCATGGTCGCCACGAACAATTGCCATGACAGTTTCGCCATCCACGTTAAACAAGACAGACTTGATTGTCGTCTTCGGATCCACATTTAAGAACGCCGCCACATCTTCAATCGTACGATTTTCTTCCGTGTCCACTTTTTTGAGCGGACGAACGTCAGCTTGTTGCATCTCATAACGATCAAGTGTTTCGGCCATCTCAATGTTTGCCGCATAGTTTGATGTGTCGGTATAGACAATCGTGTCTTCCCCGATGTCCGCGAGTGCTTGGAATTCGTGTGTGTCTTTCCCGCCGATTGCACCAGAGTCTGCGACGACTGGACGATATTTAAGTCCTGTACGGTCGAAGATGCGTGAGTACGCGTTATACATGTTTGTATACTCTTCGTCCAAGTCCTCTTGTGTCGCATGGAATGAGTATGCATCTTTCATCAAGAACTCACGTCCACGAAGCAACCCGAAGCGTGGACGACGCTCGTCGCGATACTTCGTTTGAATTTGATACAGATTCATCGGAAGTTTTTTATACGAGTTGAGTTCATCTCGGACGATCGATGTGATCAATTCTTCATGTGTCGCGCCGAGTGCGAAGCGACGATCATGACGATCCGTCAACCGCATCAATTCAGGGCCGTAAATGCCCCATCGTCCTGTCTCTTCCCAAAGTTCTGCCGGTTGAATGGCAGGCATCAATAACTCCTGTGCACCGGCACGATTCATCTCTTCACGGATGATCGTTTGGATGTTGTGTAACACACGATGTCCGAGTGGAAGATATGAATAGATTCCTGCCGCATTTTGACGGATGAATCCTCCACGGACGAGAAGTTGATGGCTGACCGCTTCGGCGTCAGCCGGTACTTCTCTCAATGTAGGCATGAGCAATCTAGATTGTTTCATACAGTTCAACGTTTCCCTTCTCTACAAACAGCTTATTTAAAGAATGATTGAATGTCGTTCCAAGTGACAATCAACATTAAAATCATCAAGAGTGCGAATCCGATAAAGTGGACGAATCCTTCCTTCTTCGGATCGATTGGACGTCCCCGTACCGCTTCGAACAAGAGGAAAATCAAGCGTCCTCCGTCTAACGCTGGCAATGGGAGCAAGTTGAAGATGGCAAGGTTGACGGAAAGAAGCGCTGTCCAGTTCAACAGCATGATCAATCCGCTCGCCGCCACTTCATCTGTCATCCGGACAATCCCAACAGGACCTGCCAATTGATCGACACCGACTTGTCCTGTCACCAAATCACCGACAGCAGAGAAGATGAGCGTCGACATAGTCCATGTCGTTTCCGCCCCCGTCGTCACAGCTTTGACCGGTGATCGTTCGAGCGCGTTCGTGACACCGAGTATCCCGACCGTCTCTCCGTTTTGCTCGACAGCTTGTGGAGTTAGCGTGATTGTTTCTTCTTCGCCATCGCGGATGTATGTGACTTCCGTAGGGGTATCCGCTCGATCAGCTAAAACCGAACGTAAATCGAGCCAATCCGTAATTTGCTTCCCTTCAATCGATACAATCTCATCACCGCTCATTAATCCTGCCTCATCTGCGGCTGAATCCGGTTGAACGGTACCGATTTGACCATCGTTCGTTGGAGTACCTTGAACGAGACCGACAATAACAAGCAAGATGAACGCTAATACGAAGTTCATCGCCGGACCGGCTGCAATCGCCAAGACACGCTTCCAAACCGACTGGGCTCCAAATGTTCGATCATGCGGTGCGATTTGAATTTCCATGCCCTGGTCGACAAGAAGTGTATCTCGTTCTAACGAGTAAACACGTACTTCTTCGTCGATGAGAAGTTGCACTTTCAACTCGTGCGTCGAATCAAACTTATCGACGGTTCCGACGACTTGGACATCAGTAGCCGTATCCGGTTGGAAATAGACGCGGTCCACTGTTCCTGTTTCGGTTAGACGGAGTCCGACATGCTGACCCGCACGGACTTCAATCGGTTCGAAATCTTCCCCGGCCATTTTGACATATCCGCCAATCGGCAAAAGTCGAATGGTATAGAGCGTTTCATTTTTACGGAATGAAACAATTTTTGGTCCAAAGCCAATCGCAAACTCGTGACAGAGAATGCCTGCCCGTTTCGCCATGACGAGGTGTCCCCACTCATGTACTGAAATGAGAACGCCAAACATCAAAACGATGGCGATAAAAGTCGTCATGATTTATTCCCCACCTTCAATTCCTTGCTGAATCTGTTGACGTACTACTCGGTCCACTTCTAAAATTTGTTCGAGCGTCGGATGCGCAATCACTTCATGTCGAGTCATTGCCTCTTCAACGATTCGTTCAATTTCTAAAAACGTAATATGACCGTTTAAGAATAGGTCCACTGCCACTTCATTGGCTGCGTTCAGGACAGTCGGCATCGTACCACCGGCCCTACCTGCTTCGAACGCTAATCGAAGTGCTGGATAGCGCTCAAAATCAGCTTCTTCAAAATGTAGCTTTCCGATTTCCTTCAAGTTTAACCGCTTATTCCCCTCAATTTCAAGCCGCTTAGGTCCTGATAATGCATATAGGATGGGGCCGCGCATATCCGGGTTTCCAAGCTGGGCCATCACGGCGGCATCTTTGAATTCTACCATGCTATGAATGATCGATTCACGATGCAAGATGACTTCAATATCATTATAATCGATATCGAATAGCCAGTGTGCCTCGATGACCTCAAGTCCTTTATTAAACATCGTTGCCGAATCAATGGTGATTTTCGCCCCCATCGACCAGTTTGGATGGTTCAATGCATCTTCGACTGTTACATCAGACAACTCTTCCCTAGAGCGATCGCGGAAACTACCACCCGAAGCCGTTAATATGATTTTTGAAACGTCTTCTCTCCGCTCGCCGTTCAAGCATTGGAAAATAGCAGAATGTTCGCTGTCGACTGGCAACAATTTGACTCCATGTTCTTTCACCGCCGCCTTGACGAGATGCCCGGCGGTGACGAGTGTTTCTTTATTAGCGAGCGCAATATCTTTACCTGCTTGAATCGCTGCGAGCGTTGGTTCGAGCCCAACTGCTCCAACGACTGCAGTGACGACGATATCAGCCCGTTCAGCCGTCGCACATTCTTTCAAGCCCTCCGAACCAATGAAATACAACGGTTCGTATGTAAGGCGAGGCTTTAATTGTTCAAGTACCTCGATGCTTGTCGCTGATACATATTTTGGTCTAAGTCGATTGATCCATTCTGTAGCGACATCGACGTTCGTTCCAAACGCATACGCCTCAAGTTCAAACAGGTCGGGATGCTGTTCGATGACGTCACATGTTTGTACGCCAATCGAACCAGTTCCCCCAATTAAGCTAATTCGCTTCATCTCGACACTCCTTTTTATAGCAGATTAAACACCCAAATGACGGTAAAGACCGCAATCATACTATCAAATCGATCTAAAATTCCTCCATGCCCTGGTAAGAGATGACCTGAGTCCTTCACACCAAATTGACGTTTATATGCAGATTGTACTAAATCGCCGAGTTGACCGACGACAGCCACAACAATTGCCAAGATGAGCACTTCTACAACGGGCAAGATCGGATCGACCAAAACGAAGATGACACCGAGTACAATCGCAGAAACAATGCCTCCAATTGCCCCTTCAATCGTTTTGTTCGGACTGATAGACGGCCACAATTTAGCTTTTCCGAACGCCTTGCCGGTAAAGTATGCACCTGAATCCGTCGCCCAAATCATGAACAAGATGAGCAACACTTTGGATAGACCATCGTCAGACAGTCGGACGAGTGCAAAGCTGATGAAACCGACAACTAAATAGACAGCTGAAACGAAATAGAGGCTGGCATCTTCATACGTGAATCGATTTTTTGTGACGACCGTCCAAAACAACAGTAGAACGAGGCCCAATACGAGCCACTGTTCGACCGAGAACGGGAGGTCGTCCGTGACGATATGTTTTTCTAATAACAATAAGATGAATGGAAACGCCACAAGTAGTGCCGTCACTAAAAACGGGAATGCCAATAATTTATGCTTTCGCATTAACGTGAACTCGCTCAGTCCAATCAGCGCAAGAATTCCCATCAGTGAGACAAAGGCGTTTCCCCCGAGCGCGATGACCGTGATAAAAATGGCACCTGCCCATAGTCCTGTTATAATTCGTGTCTTCATGTTACACCCCACCAAAACGCCGCGTGCGCGCGTTATATGATTCAATCGCTTCTACAAAATGCTCACGCTTAAATTCCGGCCACAGCACCTCTGTGAAATGGAGTTCTGCATATGCGCTTTGCCATAATAAAAAGTTCGAGAGTCGTTGTTCACCACTCGTCCGAATGATGAGGTCCACATCTTGAACGTGGGTCATCAATCGTTCACCAATCATGTGATCGTCGATGGCATCAGGTTGAATCAATCCAGACTGTACGTCTTCAGCGATACGACGCATAGCCTGTACAAGTTCATCGCGTCCGCCATAATTCAGAGCAAAAACGAGTTGTAACCCCGTGTTGGCAATGGTACGTTCTCTTGCCTCATCAACAGCCTCTCGCGTCTCTCGAGGAAGTTTCGACGTATCTCCTGCAACGAGCACCCGTACATTCTGTTCATGGAGTTCTCTTAAATCGGTCTCCAAAAACTGTTTCGGTAATTTCATCAAGAATGAGACTTCTTCTTCCGGACGAGTCCAGTTCTCTGTAGAGAACGCATACAACGTGAGAGATTGAATTCCAAGTTCTTGAGCAGTTCGAACTGCTTCCCGGATGGATTTCATCCCTTCCCGGTGACCCATGATGCGAGGAAGACCACGTTTTTTGGCCCAGCGTCCATTTCCATCCATGATGATGGCTACGTGCTCAGGAACACTCAACTCCGCCTCGATTTTGGTTTTAGGATTCACCCATTTAAACATTCTATTATCCTCCTGATTGTATGAAAGAAGGACCCTCTCAGAAAAAGGGTCCCCACACAGCTTTTTGGTATACCACTTCCGTGATTACACTTCCATGATTTCTTTTTCTTTAACTGCTGCAGATTCATCAATCTTCTTAATATACGAATCCGTCAACGTTTGAACGTCATCTGCATATCCGCGGAGGTCGTCTTCAGTTAACTCGCCATCTTTCTCGAGTTTCTTCAAGTTTTCGTTTGCGTCACGACGAACGTTACGGACAGCGACTTTCGCTTCTTCCGCATATTTTTTCGTGACTTTAACTAACTCTTTACGACGTTCTTCCGTCAATGCAGGAATAGCCAAACGGATGACTGTACCGTCAGATGATGGAGACAAGCCGAGGTCTGCCTTTTGAATCGCTTTTTCCACTTCAGAAACCAACGATTTATCCCATGGTTGAATCAAAAGAAGACGCGCTTCCGGTGTATTGATGTTGGCCACTTGATTGAGAGGTGTTGGGACACCGTAGTAATCAACTTGGACAGGATCCAAAATCGATGCGCTGGCACGGCCAGTGCGAAGCGTTCCAAAATCACGTTTAAGTGAAGAATGCGCTTTTTCCATTTTTTCTTCAGCTGTTTTCAATACTTCTTTGACACTCATGAATTGACTCCTCCTACTACCGTTCCGATATGCTCCCCGAGAACGACACGTTTAATATTACCTTCTTCAAGCAATGAGAATACAATCAATGGAATGTGGTTGTCCATACAAAGTGACGTTGCCGTCGAGTCCATAACTTGGAGGCCGTCTTTTAAGACGTCAAGATAAGACAACGTATCGTACTTCACTGCCGTTGCATCCAATTTCGGATCGGCAGAATAGACGCCGTCTACATTGTTTTTACCCATTAAGATGACATCAGCTTCGATTTCAGCTGCACGAAGGGCAGCTGTCGTGTCCGTTGAGAAATATGGGTTTCCTGTACCGGCCGCAAAAATGACGACGCGCCCTTTTTCAAGATGACGCATTGCGCGACGACGAATGTATGGTTCAGCAACTTGTCGCATTTCAATTGATGTTTGGACACGCGTTTGGACACCGTACGTTTCAAGGCTATCTTGAAGAGCAAGTGAATTCAATACAGTCGCGAGCATACCCATGTAATCTGCATTGGCCCGGTCCATGCCGAGTTCACTGCCCGTCTTTCCACGCCAAATGTTTCCGGCACCTACAACAACGGCGACTTCTACACCCATCTCAATCAATTCTTTAATTTGATTTGAGATGGAGTTTACAATGTTAGGGTCAATCCCATAACCTTGATCTCCAGCGAGCGCTTCTCCACTCAATTTTAACACAATTCGTTTATATTTCGGTTCCATAACTTTGCCTCCTCTTGCTTGAAAAAAGGGAACACGCTCCCTTAACGAACTAACTCAAGGTGATACAGACGTGTTCCCAATTTTAGTTGCATCACAAATGATGATGCAGATTATTTTTTAAGTTGGTTCATAACTTCTTCAGCAAAGTTCTCTTCACGTTTCTCCATACCTTCTCCTACTTCGAAGCGTACGAACGAGTTGATTTTTCCGCCTTTTGATTCTACGTACTTACCAACTTTGAAGTCGCTGTCTTTTACGAACGTTTGGTCAACGAGGCAGATTTCCTCGAAGTACTTGTTCATACGACCAGCAATCATTTTCTCAACGATGTTAGCAGGTTTGCCTTCGTTAAGTGCTTGCTCAGTCAAGACTTTCTTCTCGCGGTCGATTTCTTCAGCTGATACTTCATCGCGTGTCGCGTAAAGTGGACGTGCTGCAGCAACGTGCATAGCAACATCTTTTGCAACTGTTTCGTCAGATGTGCCGTCGATGACAACGACTGAACCGATGCGACCACCCATGTGGAGGTACGTACCGAATACAGCATCGTCAGCTTTTTCAAGAACAGCTACACGACGGAGTGAGATTTTCTCTCCGATTGTAGAAGCTTCTTCTTGGATGTACGTTTCAAGTGTTTTACCTGCTTCGTACTCAGCTGCAAGTGCAGCTTCAGCAGTTGTTGCGCCTGATGCGAGTACTGCTTTTGCTACGTTGTTTACGAGCGTTTGGAACTTCTCGTTTTTCGCAACGAAGTCTGTTTCTGAGTTGATTTCGACGAGCACAGCTTTGTTGCCTTCAACTGCTACTGCTGTCAAACCTTCAGCGGCGATACGATCACCTTTTGCTGCTGCTTTAGCGATTCCTTTTTCACGAAGGAAATCGATTGCTGCTTGCATGTCACCGTCTGTTTCAACGAGTGCTTTTTTGCAATCGAGCATTCCTGCTCCTGTTTTTTCACGAAGTTCTTTTACCATTGCTGCTGTAACTGCCATCGGAAATTCCTCCTTGTAAAACTAACAATTTTTTAAGAAAAGCACAGGGCTTTTTGATTACATGTCCTAAAAAAAGGTGATAAAAGGCTTTCCCTTTATCACCTATTGTCTCACTGATTACTCAGCTTCTGTAGCTTCAGCTTCTGTCGCTACAGCTTCTTCAGCAACTTCTTCTTCACCTTGCTTCGCTTCGATGATTGCATCAGCCATCTTCGAAGTGAGCAATTTAACTGCACGAATTGCATCGTCGTTCGCTGGAATGACGTAGTCGATTTCGTCTGGGTCACAGTTTGTGTCGACAATCGCAACGATTGGGATGTTCAATTTGTGAGCTTCCGCGATTGCGATACGCTCTTTACGTGGGTCAACGATGAAGAGGGCGTCAGGCACACCAGGCATGTCCTTGATTCCGCCGAGGAACTTCTCAAGACGAGTCATTTCTTTTTTCAAGATGATGACTTCTTTCTTAGGAAGTACTTCGAACGTGCCGTCTTCTTCCATTTTTTCGAGTTGCTTCAAGCGGTTAATACGCTTTTTGATTGTTGAGAAGTTAGTGAGTGTTCCACCCAACCAACGCTCGTTAATGAAGAACATTCCAGAACGGATTGCTTCTTCTTTGATTGTATCTTGAGCTTGTTTTTTCGTACCAACGAAGAGGACGTTTCCGCCTTCTGCCGCGAGTTCACGAACAAAGTTATAAGCTTCGTCTACTTTTTTGACCGTTTTTTGAAGGTCGATGATGTAGATCCCGTTACGCTCTGTGAAGATGTATTTCGCCATTTTTGGGTTCCAACGGCGTGTTTGGTGACCGAAGTGTACACCAGCTTCAAGCAATTGCTTCATTGAAATTACTGCCATGATAAATTTCCTCCTTGTGGTTTAAAAAAGTCCTCCGCCTCGTTCATCTTTGTATTCCGACCTTTCGGCACCGAGGAATACCATCCCGAGACGTGTGTGATGTGTTTAACACCGAGAACTACTATAGCATATGTCACGAAATCCGGCAACTCTCACTTTTTACGAAGTTTCGCATAGAGCGCGAGTTCGCCCTCTCCTTTTCCGAGGATTCGGGCAGCGTCCCGAACGGAGTGTCGCAACAAGACATCGTCCACGTCGATTGACGCGGACGGTTTTATTTCTTCTGTCTCTTCTTCGATCGTTTGAACGGACTCGTTGAGAGGTGTTGGCTCCTCTTGTTGAATCACGTTCGAACGTTCAGTGGGTTCCTGAACGACGAGGTCGTTCATCGACTCCATGAATGAGAGAAGCAACGTTTCGGTCTCTTGCTTCTCCCGTTCAAGCCGTTCGACTCGTTCCTGAAGCGCTTGGACTTGACGGTAGCCGAACAAAAAACCGTAAGCAACCAAACAAGCCATGCTCACATATATAATATACACTTGTTCATCTCCTTACGATGTCTTTTCTTCTAAATACGACCGCCCGAGCGCGAGCTTCAATGTTTTCAACGCCTTAGAATGAATCTGTGAAATCCGGGATGTTGATAGTTCAAGCACTTCTCCGATTTCTGTCAGTGTCAATTCGTCAAAATAAAATAAGGAAACGACGAGCCGCTCTTTTTCAGATAAATGATCGATTTCTGCAGCTAGAACGTCAATCAATTCACGTTGCAATAACGTATCTTCCGGTTTTTCCGAATCAGGGTCGAAATACGTGACAGACATGACTTTTCCTTCTTCTTGCAACGTCACAGCCTCATCAATCGACAACATATTGGCAAAATACCCTTCCGCCATCGTTCTTTCGATTTCAGAAATCGGCAAGTCGCATGCTGATGCTAACTCGCTCTTTGTCGGTGCACGATGCAACGACTGCTCTAGCTGTTCTGCCACGTGATCGATTTTTTTCACTTTTTCTCGGACCGACCGAGGCAACCAGTCCACTTTTCGTAACCCATCGATAATGGCTCCTCGAATCCGAAACGCAGCATACGTATCGAATTTGTTGTTGTGCTCTGGATCATATTTCATAAGGGCATCGTACAATCCCATGTAACCCAAACTTTTCAATTCGTCGCGTTCGACGCTCTTTGGAAGCGTCACGATCATCCGTTGTACGTGGTAGTGGATGAGAAACTCGTAATGTGCTAGTAGTTCGTTTGCTGTATCCATATCACGGTCCGTATTCCAGCGATCCCACAACTGTGTAAGATGAGTCGTCATGTCGATCCCCCCTTATAGTTCTTTCGTACCCACGCTCACCGTCCGAATTGATAAGACGGATGTCGCGACGTCAAACTCGATCGTCCGCCCGTTATGTCCGCCGCAATCTTCTGCAACGAGCGGGATCCGATGTACTTTTAATGCCTGACGAATGGCCTCGGCGTTTCGCTCACCGATTCGCATGGCCTCATTCTCATATTTAAATTGAAACATTTGAGCGCCGCCAGCCATCTTCGCTTGTAGCCGCGTCGCTCCATCACGTTTCAATGAATGGACGAGCGTATCGATGGCAGTATCCGCATATTTTCCTACTTCAATCGCTTGATTCTTCCGAGCAATCGTCGAATCCGGTAACATGACATGCGCCATAGCCGCCAATTGGAGGCGGGTGTCATATAAAATGACACCCACACACGATCCGAGTCCGGCTGTACGTAACCGATTCGGTGCAGTTGTCTGCTTCCATTCAGCAATGCCGATTTTTAATACTTCAGCCATGGCCAAGCAACCGTTCTTGAATCCGTTTTAGCGATCCATGTGTCGGTAGGAACAACACATGTCCTGCACTTACTTTTTGATCAATCATAAATGTCGTATCAATATATAGGGCCGAATCTTCCTCTGGTTGAACCGAAGTGACGACAAATTCGACAATCGAACCTGCCATATCGATGGCCGTTGCCGGCACTTGAATCATAATCGGTGTCTGTAACCAGTCGCCGAGTGCTCGGGCATAAGCACCGCTCATGATATTCCCGACCTCTTCCCAAGCCGACTGACCAAGTTCATCGACTGAATCGAATGAGTATGGCATCCCGATTAACGTCGAGACCATTTGCTCGGCATCTTCGACGGCGAACAAAATGAGAATCATTCCACGAATGTCACCATCTAATTCCAACAAGACCGAGGCAACATGTCGTTCTGGACCCCCGACTCGATCGGGCAAATACGTGATCGGCTCCATCTCAGCAGAAGACACGGTAATGTTCACGGGTTTTGAGAGCATGGCGGACAAGGCAGTCGCCGCATGACCAGACCCTATATTTCCCAGTTCCTTTAACAGGTCTTGTTCAAACTCACTCAGCATACTGTTCCTCGAACAACGCGTTCGCATCGAGTAATGAGAAGAGTTTGTCTTCTCCTTTGGCGATGGCCGTCAAATGAGCCGAAAGCATATCGCGGCTCGATTCCGGAATCGGTTCGATGCGAACTTCATCACTTTCTACGACTTCGTTCGCACGATCAACGATAAATCCAGCATCTCCTTGATTCAACGAGGCGATCAGGATGCGTGTCTCATCCGTTGGCTCGATTTCTTCATAGCCGAGACGTAAGCGAAGGTCAATGACCGGCGTGACGACACCGCGAAGGTTGATGACCCCTTTCACATGTGACGGGGCGTTCGGCACCCGCGTGATCGGCTGAAGTCGCTCGATTGAACGGACCGACTGTACGTCGATTCCGTACGTATTTTCTTCAAGTGAAAAAACTACCCATTTCTGTTCCATCTATATTCCTCCTTAAAAGAGATCATTACTATCTACAATAAGAGCGACGCGACCGTCACCAAGAATAGTCGCACCAGAGATAGCCGGAATCCCTTCAAGATACGTACCGAGCGGTTTCATGACAATTTCTTGTTGCCCAATCAAATCGTTGACGACAACACCGACAAGTTTATTTCCTTTCCGGACCACAACGACTGGGAATTGCGATTTCGTTTCCGAGTCGATGCCAAACATTTCTTTTAAATAGACGAGTGGGACCAATTGACCACGGAAGTCAAACACCCGCTCACGGTGTGCCGTCAAAATGTCCGCTTCATCGAGCAATGTCGTCTCAAGAATTGATGTTAATGGAATCGCATACGATTCCTCTCCCACTTGAACGAGCATCGCCGAGATGATGGAGAGAGTGAGCGGTAAGCTGACTTGGAATTTCGTGCCTTGCCCCGCAACTGTCTCTAGTGAAACGACACCACCGAGTGATTCGATTTTATTTTTAACGACATCGAGTCCGACACCGCGTCCTGACAAGTCAGTGACCACGTCTGCCGTCGAGAAGCCTGGAGCAAAAATCAACATCGCCAATTCGTTCTCAGACATCATCGTCGCTTCTTCATCCGAGATTACTCCACGTTCTAGTGCTTTTGAGCGAACCTTATCGACGTTGATGCCAGCACCGTCGTCCTCGATTTCGATGAAGACACGGTTTCCTCCATGATAGGCACGGAGTGCAAGCATCCCTTGTTCCGGTTTTCCGGCTTGAAGACGTACTTCCGGACGTTCGATACCGTGATCGATGGCGTTACGGATCAAGTGGACGAGCGGATCGCCGATTTCATCGATGACCGTACGATCGAGTTCTGTTTCCGCACCAGAGATGTCCAACTGGACCTTTTTATGAATTTCTTTTGCGACTGAACGCACCATTCGTGGGAAACGATTGAACACTTGCTCAATCGGCATCATCCGGAGCGTCAGGACGAGTGACTGTAACTCGTTCGTGCCTCGTTTAATTTTTTCGACCGTTTCATTCAATTCCGGCTGAGCGACTTCATCCGCCAAGCGCTCAAGACGTCCGCGATCGATAATGAACTCTTCGAACAAGTTCATGAGACGATCGATACGTTCTAAGTTGACACGAATCGTTTTCGCTTGAGCTTGCGCCGCCACTTGTTCTTTCGTATCTTTCACTTCTTCTTGAACGGGTGATGCTTGAACGACCGGTTCTGGTGCAATTGTTTCTGCCGTCACCGCGACTTCCGGTTCACTGTCAGCTGATTGTACAAACGCATGGACTTCGACACGTTCCACTTCGGATACTTGACCAATCGCATGTTCAATCACTTCTGCCGTCTCTTGTGACAAGAATAAGACGTCGAACGTCAAATCGAATTGTTCTTGCTCAATCTCTTCCGTTTCAGGGTTCGTCCGTACGACCTCACCAAGTTCTTGAAGACGATCGAACACCATGTACGCACGTGCCGCTTTCAAGACGACCGCGTCAGATAATTTGACCGTGATTTGAAACGCCTCAAAGCCTGTTTGTTTCGCTTGGTCGATAACCGAGTTTGTATACAAATCAACTTCAAACGTATTCGTCTCTGACGTTTTTTCAACCGTGACTTCTTTTCCACCGATGAAGGATTGGAAGGCGGCGACCGTTTCTGACACATCCACGTTCGCGCCTTTTCCGCCACTCTCGATGTCCGCGATCATATCTTCCATTTGTTCCATGGCGATGAACATTGTGTCTAATAGAAGTTGGTTGCTTTCTTTCTTGCCCCCACGGACGAGGTCGAGTGCGCTTTCCATCTCATGGGTCAAGTTGGCGACCCGTTCATACCCCATCGTTGAAGACATCCCTTTGAGTGTGTGTGCGGACCGGAAGATTTCCTGTACAACATCCGCTCCACCTGATTGTTCTAATTTAAGTAACTGCGTGTTGATCGATTGGATATGTTCTTGGGATTCATCTAAAAACAACCCTAAGTATTCATTCACGTCCATCTCAATTGCCTCCCTGTCATTATACTCGGTTCCACTGTTTCCGTAAGTTCCCCATCAAACGGTCCATCAAGTGACGTGGTTTTGGAGGCGTTCCCGTAAGCGTTGTCAAAATTCGTTCGAGGCGCCAGCTGATATCACTTTTTCGGTTGTATTGATAAAACGGGACTTGTGCGATGACTGCCTTTCTGACTGAGGCATCATCCGGTAAAAAGCCAAGGAATCGAATCTTCTTATTTAAAAACTGTTTGCATGCGACTTCCATCCGTTCGAAACATTGAAGGGCTTCCTCCCCGGACTGGGCTCGGTTGACGATGACGCCAAGCGGCAAGTCAGGGTATTGATGGTGCACCAGTTTCGTATATGCGTAACCGTCCATGAGCGAGGTAGGTTCTGGCGTCAAAATTAAGAACATCTCATCACACCCCGCGATGAATTGAAGTGAGGTGTCCGTCGCTCCAGCGCCCATATCGAACAGGACATAATCATATTCGGTCAATACTTCGAGCTCTCGCATGAGAAATTGCATGTCATCCTCTGAGAGATGGACGAGCTGGTCTTGCCCACTCCCTCCATGTAATATATCGACACCATATACATTTTTCTGAACAGCTGCGGCCAATGGAATACGAGCTTTTACGGTCTCGATCATCGTTCTGGACTTCATGGCATTCATTAAGATATGCACATTGGCCATACCGATATCAAAGTCGACGATCAACACCCGCTTCCCAAGTTCTGCTAGGGCGATGGCCGTGTTCACGCAGACGTTCGTCTTTCCGACCCCGCCTTTCCCACTTGCAAAGGCGATGGTGGTCGGGTGGGCATCATTGATTGCTCTTAAACGCCTTGCTTGGTCCATCTTGCCCACCCTTCTTTCTCAAACAGTCGTTTCGTCAATAGATCCGCCTGACCTGGAATCAAGTCGTCCGGCACTTCCTGGCCGTCTGTCATCCAAGCGACGGGAAGCCCGCTCCTTTTCACCATACGGTACATCGCATGGATGTCACTCGTCTCGTCCGCTTTCGTAAATATGAGCGAGCTGAGGGGCAATGATTCGAATTGCGAATAAATCATGTCCATGTCCTTCATTTTGGAGGTCAAACTCAACACGAGCGAAAGGCTTGTCTCCGTGAAGTCATGATGTTCATGAAACTGTTCGACGTAAGCCGGGTCACGAAAATTTCGACCAGCCGTATCGATCAACACGATGTCTTTTCGGGCAAACAATTGCTTGGCCCGTTTGAAGTCGTGAAAATCATATGCGACCTCTACCGGGATACTCATGATTTCGGCGTACGTCTTTAATTGTTCGATGGCAGCGATTCGATAGGTGTCGGTCGTGATCAGTCCGACCGTTTTGCCTTCCTTTAACTTGAAGTGCGCTGCAAGTTTAGCGAGCGTGGTCGTCTTCCCTACTCCTGTCGGTCCAACGACCATGACGTAACGCTTCGCTTCAGGCGGTTCAATGAACGACGATTTGACTTGTTCGTACACATATCGTTCCGCTTCTTCTACAGATTTTGTCGTATAGTACAGTTCGTTCAGCGTTTCTTCCCACGACTCATCCGCAAAAGACTCGGTCGAGAGCAATGATTCGACGTGCTGTAACGAGGCATGTAGCTTCGGCGCCGTTCCTACCACACGTGGTGGCGGTGTGACGACAGGTCGCTTCGGTTCTGTCTGAGCTTGAACAGGTTGCCTTGGCTTTGTGACAATCTGTTCCTTCTCAAGCGCTGCGATGACTTCCACTTGTTTAGATGCGAAGAGACCGAACCATCCTGACTTCACTTGTCGCGAATTAAGGATGACCGCTTCGTCTCCAAGTTCTTGTTTCACTTTCGCCATCGCGTCACTCATGGTCTTCGCCGTAAACTTTTTAATTTGCATATTAAATCACCCCAATACTTTTCACTTCGACGGAACTGAGCAGTTCGTTATAAGCCAGTACCGGCACATCCGGATAATACCGTTCGAGCAATTGACGAACGAATAGGCGAATCGTTGGTGAGCATAAAATCACAGCCGATGCCCCGTATCGTTCAAACATCGACAGTTGTTCGCCAGTGCGCTCGATTATGTCTCGAGCTTGCTCCGGGTCGAGGGCCAAATAGTTTCCAAATTCCGTTTTTTGGACCGCATCTTGAACGGTCTGTTCCGTCTGTCCACCGAGTGTCACGACATATAGTGGACCTTCCGGTGGTTTGACTTGATCGGTCAGTTGGCGAGATAACCCTTGACGACAATACTCTCCCAAAATTTCTGCATCTTTCGTCACTTTCCCATAGTCTGCCATCGTTTCAAACAATAGCGGCAAGTTTCGAATCGAAACATTCTCTTGTAAGAGATGTCGTAACACTTTTTGAATTTCCCCAATCGAGAGGACCGATGGCGTGACGTCTTCCACGAGCACGGGATGTGTTTCCTTCAAATGTTCAACGAGTTGCTTTGTTTCTTCCCGGCCGAGTAAATCCGCAGCATGTTTCTTCAACGTCTCCGTCAAGTGTGTCGCGACAACGGATGGCGGATCGACGACGGTATATCCGCTCATTTCGGCTCGGGTTCGTGTCTCTTCATCAATCCAGAGAGCCGGGAGACCGAATGCCGGTTCAGTCGTTTCAATTCCAAACACTTCAGGGTCTTCAATCCCTGGGCTCATGGCTAAGTAATGGTCAAGCAATAACTCGCCTTCGGCAACGACGTTTCCTTTTACCTTGATTCGGTACGCGTTCGGTGACAGTTGCAAATGGTCACGAATCCGGACCGTCGGTAAGATAAAACCAAGTTCAAGGGCGAGCTGTCGACGAATCATGACGACGCGGTCTAACAGGTCGCCACCTTGTGATTCATCCGCAAGCGGAATTAAACCGTATCCGAACTCGAATTCAATCGAGTCGATTTGTAAGAGTGAGACGACGGACTCAGTCGGTGCCATCGAGGACGGATCTTCGTCGATCACTGGTTCCTCTGTCACTTGTCGAATGTTCCGTCTCATCGTGTACGCACCAAAGAATGCCGTACCCGCGATGATCATTGTCACAGGAAGAAGGGGTGGTGATACAAAACCGAGCATGAAGACAATGGATCCTGCAATATAAAGGAGTGACGGATTTTGTCCGAGTTGGTCAATCACGTCTTCTCCTAAGTTTCCGTCTGAAACGGCACGTGTCACGATGATCCCGGTCGCAGTCGAAATCAAGAGGGCTGGAATTTGACTCACCAGTCCATCCCCGATGGTCATGAGTGAAAACGTTTGGAACGCTTGACCGACCGGTAATCCCATTTGAACGACCCCAATGATAATCCCGAAGATCAAGTTGATCGTCACGATGATGATGCCGGCGATGGCATCCCCTTTTACGAATTTCGACGCACCATCCATCGATCCGTAGAAATCCGCTTCACTTTGAATTTTACGGCGACGCATCTGAGCTTCTTTGTCGTCAATCAAACCTGAATTCAAATCGGCATCGATGGCCATCTGTTTCCCTGGCATCGCATCAAGCGTAAAACGTGCAGATACTTCAGATACACGTTCCGCCCCTTTCGTGATGACGACAAATTGAATGATGACGAGAATCAGGAAGACGACGAATCCGACGAGGACGTTCCCTCCGATGACGAAATCACCGAACGTCGCAATAACTTCCCCACCGTACCCATTTGAAAGAATCGAACGGGTCGTCGATACATTCAGTCCGAGACGAAACAACGTCACAATCAATAAGAGAGAGGGGAATACGGAGAAGTCGAGCGCTTCTCGTGCATTCATCGCCACAAGTAAAATCATGATGGCGATTAATATATTTACGATGATTAAAAAATCTAGTAAAAACCCTGGTAACGGGATGATGAGCATGATGACAATCATCAATACACCAATCAGGATTGCAAAGTCTTTCGCTTTTACTGCCAACACATACTCCTCCTCAAGACGGTTGTTTCATTTGATAGACGAATGCAAGGACTTCTGCGATTGCTTGATAAAACGATTCGTCTACCACTTCACCGATATCGATTTGCGCATAGAGCGCTCTCGCGAGTGGCTTGTTTTCAACTATAGCCACATCATGTTCTTTCGCGACGTCTCGAATATGAAAGGCGACCCGGTCGACCCCTTTGGCAACGACGAGTGGCGCAAAATCTTTCGTGTCATCATATCGAATGACGACCGCGTAATGGGTCGGGTTAGTGATAACGACATCGGCATTTGGAATCTCTTGCATCATACGCCGCATCGCCATTTCTCGCTGTTGTTGTTTAATTTTAGATTTGATGAGCGGGTCACCTTCTGTATTTTTATACTCATCTTTAATATCTTGCTTTGACATCCGAATCGACTTTTCGAAGTCAAATCGTTGATAGAAAAAGTCAAGCAGCGCGAGTGCGAGCAAGGCGACGCTTACCCACAATCCAAGTTGAATCGTAATACTGGCAAGCGCGACAATCGATTCGCGAATCTGTTCGACGGCCATGCGTGACAACTCTTTTTGATTTTGCCAAAGGACAGCGACTGCGGTTGTCAGGATAATTAACAATTTGAATAAGGACTTTAAAAATTCGACGACCGCTTTCATGCTGACGATACGCTTGACCCCTTTGATCGGGTCAATCCGCTCGAGCTTCGGCTGGATAGCTTCTAATGAAAATAACGTGCCGACTTGTAAATAATTGATAAGAATCCCAAATACAACGGCAACGATAAAGAATGGTGCTAAAATCAAGCCCACACGCAACATCAAATCAACGACCATATCCGACATGCCGCCCGTCACGTTAAACAACAAATACTCTGGACTGAGTAAATCACCGATTAATGACAACAATTGTTGCCCAATCACAGGACCGAAAAAAGATAACATGAGAAACATCGCAAAAAGTGCGAACGCTCCAGTCAAGTCAGCAGATTTGGCGACCTGTCCTTTTTTTCGTGAATCTTCTCGTTTACGTGGCGTGGCTTTTTCTGTTTTTTCACCTGCAAAAAACTGTAGATTGACCGATAAAGGATATAGAGGCTTCTTCATGAGGCGTCTCCTAGTATGAGCATAAAGTCATGCATCACTTCCTGTAACAACGGAATAAACTGACTGATTCCGGTCAATGTCAATCCCATCAACAAGACCATGACAGCGAATCCGGCAACGAGTTTAAATGAAAATCCGATGGCAAAAATATTGAACTGCGGTGCTGATTTCGCTAGAAAACCAAGTGCTAAATCGACAAGCAGTAAAGACGCCATCATTGGTAATGCCAATTGCAATGCGACCATCATCGTCATCGTGACGACTTTTACGGCCATCATGAGAGAGGCTTCCGTAAAATTAATCATCGGTTGACCGGGTGGATAGATTTGAAAGCTATAATAAATCCCGTCAATCAGCAAAAGATGTAAATTACTCGTCAATAAAATGAATAACGTAAAAATATAATAGAATCGACCAATTAAAGGGGACTGGCCCCCGAACATTGGATCATATGCGGATGCCATCGCTAATCCGAGCTGCAAATCGATAACCCCACCGGCAATTTGAGGAGCAAAGAATAAAATATTGATCAATAGACCGAGTAGCAATCCGATCATGACCTCATACACGACTTGAAGTACAAATCCATTCGTCATCTGAATCGGCTCTGTAATCGTGAACATGGCATAGTATGCTAAAAATGCACTGAATCCTACGCGATGCATCACTGGCAATTGTTTTGTCGAGAACAACGGAACGCTGACAAAAAAACCTGAGAGTCGCGCAAAGGTCAATCCGTACATACTAATAAAATCGACCGCATTCATTTCGAGGCAACCTCAACCATCAGCTCAAAAATCAAACGCGTGAATCCCTCGATTTGTTGAAGCATCCATGGTCCAAAGATGACAAGACCGATAAACACCGAAATGATTTTCGGAACAAAGGATAGTGTTTGTTCTTGAATTTGAGTCGTGGCCTGCAAAATCGAGATCACGAGACCGACAACCAGTGAGATGAGTAATAGTGGCATTGAAATTTTTAATAAGGTCCACACACTCTCTGTTGCCAAATAAATGACCATTTCTTGTGTCATGTCCGTTCCCCCTACATACTTCTAAGCAGTGATTCCACAATTAAATGCCAACCATCAACCAATACAAACAGCAACAACTTGAATGGGAGAGCAATCATGACTGGTGGTAGCATCATCATCCCCATTGACATGAGGACACTCGCGACGACCATATCAATGATCAAAAACGGTAAGAAAATCATGAAACCAATTTGAAAAGCGGTCTTCAACTCGCTGATTGCATATGCCGGGACTAAAGCGAGAAGTGGCACGTCATCAAGTGTTTCAGGTTGTTCGTAATTCCCATATTTTAAAAACAGCTGTAAATCTTCTTGTCTTGTATATTTCGACATGAATTCCTTCATCGTTCCACTCGCCTCATCGAACGCCTCATCTTGTGAGATTTTGTCATCAAGATACGGTTTCAGTGCATTCTGATTTAAATCAGAGAGAACAGGTGACATGACGAATAATGTGATAAATAGCGCCAATCCGACTATCAGCTGGTTCGGCGGCGTTTGCTGTGTACCGAGCGCCGGTCGAATAAAGGACAGGACGACCACGACCCGGGTAAAGCAAGTCATCAAGATTAAAAAGGACGGTGCGAGCGTCAGCAAAGTCAACAAAATCAAGAGTTTGATTGATGTCGACGTACTGTCTGGCGTCTCTAAATTAATTAATTGCTCAAACGTTGTCATGACTTCTTCCTCACTTCTTCTAGCTGAGCGAGTTGTTTCTTAAAGGTATCTAAAAATGCGTTCGAATTTGTTGTTCGGAGTGATAAAGATTCTGTTTGTTCTTCATCCACCGTTTCCGCATCGAGTCGGTCAATAAGTTGAATGGAATCCCCTACGCCTAGAACATAGACTTGGTCTCCTAGTTTCACGAGTTGAACGGATCGATCTTTACCGAGCGGAACGCCCCCGAGATGTTTCATATGTTGAGTCGCTTTCACGCCTTGTGTTTTGGAACCGAGCCACCGCATCAAGACAATAAAACCGCCGACCACGACGACGAGACTTAACACAACTTTCACGCCATTGCCAATCGTTGACGCTGTCGTTGGAACGTTACTTTCCTGTTCATCTGTCTGTTGTTGCTCGAATTGCTGGTCTACGGTGGCGGCCTCAACCGTGGTCGGAACATAAAGTCCGACCACGAGAAGAATAATCAACCACCATTTCTTCATTGTGCGACCGTTTTAGAAACTGCTTCAATGACGCGCTCTGCATTGAACGGCTTTACGATGAAATCTTTTGCGCCAGCTTGAATGGCATCGATGACCATCGCTTGTTGTCCCATCGCTGAACACATAATGATTTTCGCATTCGAGTCGAAGCTACGAATTTCTTTAAGTGCTGCGAGTCCATCCATTTCAGGCATCGTGATATCAAGTGTAACGAGATCCGGCGTGAGTTCACGGTACTTCGCGACTGCGTCTGCTCCGTTTTCTGCCTCTCCTACCACGTCATATCCGTTCTTTGTCAAAATGTCCTTGATCATCATGCGCATGAACGCTGCGTCATCTACTACTAATACTTTTGCACTCATTCTAAATTCCTCCTTAAACGATTCCGATCCGCTCATGCGGTTGAATAATTTCTGTTACACGTACCCCAAAGTTTTCTTCAATGACAACGACTTCTCCTCTAGCGATTCGCTGTTGATTGACATAAATGTCTACCGGTTCACCCGCTAGTTTGTCGAGTTCGATGATGGAGCCTTGTGATAACTCAAGTACTTCGCGAACGGATTTTTTCGTTCTGCCTAACTCTACTGTCACGTTCAACGGGACATCATACAACAAACCGAGATTCGCTGGGGCTACCTCTTGTGATGCAGGTGACTGGAGCGGCATGAATTCTACCTGGCTCACTGCTACTTCCGGCATCGACTTTTGCTTGTCCGGTTGCGGGACCGGTTGGGCTTGTTGTTGTGCCTGTTGTTGGGCTTGTGGTTGCGGCTTTGGCGCTTCTGCTTTTTGCTGCGGTTTCACCGGTTCCGATGCCGCTTGGACCTCCCCAGTCGCCTTCATCAACTCATCGACTAACTGCTTCCCAAATTGAATCGGGGCAATCTGTACGATTGTTGAATCAATCAACGTGCCTACCTTGAGATTGAATTCGATAAGTACCATCGTCTCCCATAGTTCAAGGCGATCGATGATGGTTTGATTCTTCGTTGCATCGAACACTTCGACAAGCGGCGGAGAGATGTCAATCTTTTTGGAAAATACCGTCGATAGAGACGTTGCGGCTGCCCCCATCATCTGGTTCATCGCCTCTTGGACGGCTGATAAACGGATCTCATCAAGGCTCTCCGGATCGACATTCTCTCCGGTCCCACCTAACATCAGGTCAGAGATGATGGCCGCATCTCCACGAGTCAAGACGAGAACGTTCTCTCCTTTGATTCCTTCTGTATAGCCAACTCGTAGCGCCACGTGAGGCGTCGGATAACGTTCGCGTAATGATTCGATTCTTACTTCACTGACAACTGGGGTCGTGATTTCAACTTTCTGTTGTAGTAATGTCGACAACGCCGTTGCCGAGTTCCCGAATGAAATATTTCCAATTTCCCCGAGTGCATCGCTCTCCATCGAATCTAAATGTTCTTCTTTGTTTTCGACTTCTGGCGTCGGCGTATTGTCGTTTGTCCCACGTAATAACGCATCAATTTCATCTTGTGACAGCATCTCACTCATTGCTCTTCCTCCTTCACACGGTGAAGCACTTGAACCGCCATTCGCTTCCCGCTCACACCGACTTGCCCTTTAAATACTTTATTTTCCCCTACCATGACGGACAGAGGTTCTTTTGCCAATTGATCGAGTGCCAAACAATCTCCGACTTCGAGATGCAACAAATCTCCAAACGTGATGGTCGTTTCCCCTAACAAGGACACGACTTCGACCGTCGAATTCATCAACTGCGCTTTAAGCGGTTCCTTACTCGACTGACTCGCATTCCGGCGATTCGCTTCCTGCATCCAGTAGTGACTCGATAGTTTGGATAATACCGGTTCGATTGTTACGAATGGAAGACAGACATTGATTGTCCCGCTCACTTCGCCAATCGTCACACCGATTGAAATCAGAACGACCGTCTCGTTTGGTGAGACGAGTTGCAGGAACTGCGGGTTCACTTCAACAGCCGACATCTCTGCTTTAATCTCCGCAATCGATTCCCAAGCATCTCCATAAGAGGAGAAGGCTCGCTTATACAATTGCGTCAAAATCCGCATTTCGATTTCGGTAAACGATTCGATTTTATCCATCTCGACACCGGGACCACCAAGTAATCGGTCTAACATTGCATATGAGATGTTCGGATTGACCTCGATGATGAATCGCCCATTTAACGGTGGCGCCTCAATCAAGTTGATCATCGTCATACTCGGGATGGAATGAATGAATTCATCGTAAGGTAATTGTTCGACCGAGTTGACCGAAAACTGAACATACGTGCGAAGTTGAGCCGAGAAAAATGTCGTGAGCATGCGCGTAAAATGCTCGTGAATCCGAGTTAAACTACGAATTTGATCTTTTGAAAATCGAACGGCTCGTTTGAAGTCGTATTGCCGAACTTTCTTCTCTTCCTCTTGTGCGAGAAAGGAGTCCGCTTCGACATCCCCACTGCTTAAAGCAGATAGTAAGGCATCAATTTCTTGTTGAGACAGTACTTCTCCCATGATGCCACCTCACTGAATAATTTTCTTCGTCATATAGACGCGTTGGACTTCACCTTCTTCAAGCAGTCCGTTAAGTTGTTCTCGTAATGTTTGTTCGAATTTTTGCATATCTTCTTTTGTTGCCAACTGTGCTTTCGTCATGCCGGACAGGTCACCGAGAATGACGTTGTGCACTTGAAACTTACGAAGCTCTAAATTTTCTCTCGTGTCTGCAGAATCCGTGACAATCGTAAATTGCACGTTGATGAAACGCTCGTCTTGAATGTTCGTCGTCATGTCATCAGTCATAAAACTGCGTTCCGCCAACTCTTCGGCCGTGACCGGTTTCGTTTTAGCAGTGACGTTATCCCCAAAGACATATTTGTAAGTCATGAATCCGGCACCGCCCATGACGAGAAGGACGACAAGCAGGATGATCACGACCTTCAGGCCGCCACCTTTTTTCTTTTCTTCTTCACTCATCTTCTTCACCTCTTGTGAACATCGTTCCAACTAAACCGATTGAGCGATAAAAGGCTTCAGTTCGTTCAATGATTTGATCTTTTGATTCTTTTACAAGATACGTTTTGCCATTAAACAATTGGATGATCGTGTCGGGCTCTGCCTTCACCGTTTCGATGAGCAAAGCGTTGAGCACGAACTCCTCACCGCGAAATGCCGTGACGCGAATCATCAGCGTTTCAGGTTAACGAGTTCTTGAAGAATCTCGTCCGATGTTGTGATAATTCGTGTGTTCGCCTGGAATCCACGCTGTGCCACGATCATTTCTGTGAACTCTTCCGAAAGGTCAACGTTTGACATTTCAAGTGCACCTGAGACGAGTGACCCTCTACCATCAGCTCCTGGAATCCCAATCTGTGGAATACCTGAGTTCTGTGATTCAGAAAAATTGTTTGCACCAGTTTTTGAAAGACCTGCGTTGTTGGCAAAATTCGCTGTGACAATATAACCTGCCACTTGTAGCTTACCTGCGTCATCTACAAAGCTAACTTTCCCGTCTTTTGCGACAGAAATAGCCTTAGCAGTTGCTGGAATCTGAATACGACCATATGCAGGTGTAGGACCTGGAGTTACAGTTGGGTCGTACGGTGTGATCGGAGTTTCAACAGCATTGAGTGGTGGAGTCGTTGCTGGTGGTGTCAATGGAGGTGTCGTCGCAGTACGAGATGCAAGTAAGAACGTTCCGTCTCCTGTGACAAGGTTTCCATCATTATCTGTGTAGAAGTTACCAGCACGAGTATATTGGAAGCCGTTTTCTGTACGAGTAACATAAAAGCCCTCGCCTGAAATCCCGACATCAAGAGCACGGCCGGTGTTTTGCATAGCACCCTGGTTATAGACGTTATCGACAGTTGCCATCGTACCACCTAGTCCAATTTCTTTCGGGTTGATTCCACCTGCAGTCGTTCCGTTACCACCCGACGCACTACCAACTTGTTGACTGACGAGGTCTTTGAACGTGACGCGACCTTTTTTATAACCGAACGTGTTGACGTTGGCGATGTTGTTCCCGACGACGTCTAGCTTCGATTGGAAGTTCTTCAATCCACTGATTCCTGAGTACATTGCTCTTAACATAATGCATTCCTCCTATGATTATTTGATGGATGTGATATCGTACACGCTGACGGATGTGCCGTCTTCAAGATCGGCCATATACCCTGTTAAGTCGTTTCGTGAAATGGATACGACCCGACCTGAGCCTTTCGTCGTCTCTTCACTTGATTCAGATGTGAAGTCGATTGTTTTCCCAATCATGCTACTGTATTCAGAAATCGACGACATGTGACGGTCGACGAGAACAGAATCGAGTTGTTTCGAGATGGTTTGCATTTGTTCGAGAGAAGAGAACTGCGCCATCTGTGCAATGAACTCGCGGTCTTCCATCGGCGACATCGGATCCTGGTTCGCGATTTGAGCGAGCAGTAACTTCATGAACATGTCTTTATCGTATTGGTTCGTCGCTTTTGGGAGCGACTGGTCTGGCAATGTGTAATCATTCGTCTTCGGTTGGATGCTCGTCATCTTCAGACCCTCCTTTAGGCTGTTCTTGTGGTTGCTCTTGTTCCGGTTGCTCAGAACCGTCTGACATCGCTGACTTTGTCTCGAGCGCTTGCTGTGTCAAGTTGACCTCGACCCGAACGTTTTGCGAGTGCGGTGTCAACGTTTGTTGCAACTGTTGGACTTGTGACTGAATCAATTGCTTCGCCTCTTGATTGCTAGCAAACATCTTGACTACCAGTTCTCCATTTTTTCGCTCTAGCTTGACGACGAGTTCCCCAAGTTGTTCCGGATAGAGTCTGACGGTGAATACTTTAGAACCGTCTGCCCCACTTTTGAACGGTGCTTTTTGAAGCGCCGCCTCAATCCGAGCCTGCAAGTTTTCAGGAAGAGAACCTTTAGAGGCATACATGACGGTATCGACATCGATTTGAGGTTTCGACCAGCTCATTCCTTTCGGCATCCATTCCACATTGTTCGGTTGCCGTGCAGGTTTTGCGACTTCCACCGTTTCAACATTCGGCAAGACGGGAACATCTTTCAATGTGCCTTCGACCGGTCCTTTATACTGTGTAATAATCCGTTGCATCGTTTGAACATGTTTGGCAAGTTCTTGGTTTGGAACGGGCTGAGTGAGTGACATGTTGGTCGTCTGAGCATTCCCCTCTGTTTGCTTCGTAATATGGACTTTCGGCGTAGTCGCAGTCTGAGTGATCATCGGTAAAACCGAAGACGAGATTTCTGTTTCAGGCGACGGATTAGACAGTTGTCCGAGTAACCCTACATATGCGTCCATAAATGTCCGATACGCATCTTGCGGAAGTGATTTGAGCCACTTCAACGTATCAGGTTTTTGAAACCACGTTTCGAGTTCTTGTGCAACTTTTTCTAAGTCGACTGGTTCTTCAGGAAGCACACCTTCTTCAAGCTGAGGAAGCCCTACCTGCTCCCCTGAACTTTGCATCGGCGCGAGCATCGCAGATAAGAGGCTTAAAAAACCGCCCGCCCCCTGTGATTCGCCTTCCGCCATTCCGGTGCGAGCCATCGACCCTTGAATGGCTTGTGTCAATAAAGCGATATTCAATGTTGGCCCTCCTTTTTCCTATTCATTGGAGAAGCTGCGTCACAACCGCAGCCTGTTGTGCATTCATTCGACCTAATATGTCCGCTTGTTGTTTAGGCGATAGCTCCTTCAACAGTTCCGCCACTTGTGGACTTTCGAGTTCTCCCATGATGGCTGCCGCCTGCTTGGCCGACATTTCTTCGTATACACTCGCCACATCAGATGACGTCGCTTCCTCTTTAGTCGCGGCTTCAAGTTCAGCGACGAGTCGGTCTCGTTCACGAATCAAATCCGTGATCTCGCTCTGTCTCGCTTTTACTTCATTCGTCAGTTCAACATTTTCATTACGAAGCTTTTCAATCTCGCTATTCGCGGCCTTCAATCGGTTCGCTGTGTCCGAATCGATTCCCGTTACGTTGACTTTCGTTTCAGTCGTTTTTGTCACTTCCGATTGGTCATCGCTCGTTTCTAAAAATGGAACAGACAAGAGGGGGCGATCCATCGCATAGTTCATGACGACGATTCCACCGACTAAGATGAAGATTGCCGGAATGAGGACTAACGCCACAATCATTTGCTTGCCTCGTTTATTGTTCTCTTTTGCCATGCTACTTCCCTTTCCCATGATGAATCACTGCAAGTTCATCCATCATCTGTTGCTCCGTAAGTTTTGCTACTGTCGTCTCATGCAGACTGACTTTTTCGTGTAGCGTGACGTATTTCTTTTCTTTTACTACTTTGCCAAGCAATCGTTCCTGCGATGCATGATAGCGATTGCGTGCTTGCTGAACGACGAGCTGTTGTGTTTCGATTTGACGTTTCACTTGCTCTCGCGTCTTTTCTCGATACTGCGACATGAGAAGGTCGATGTTTCCGGACTGTTCGTCCTGATGTTTGATCAACGCCTCATACATGAGGAGCAGTTCATATAGTTTTTCCATTTCCGTTTCGAGTTTTGCCTTAAAACCTCTCACTTCAATGGCAGCATCCTCTTTCTCATGTTCTGCAATCGGCATGATTCGTTCTAATATAAGTCTGTTCATGATTCACCTCGCGCGATGTGTGACAAGTGGGTCATCGTCTGTTCGAATGCGGCGTCTTCTTCAATCGATTGCTTTAAAAACGTCAGCAAGTACGGATATTTCTCAACGGCGGTATCAATTGAAGGGTTGGTGCCCTTTTTATACGCTCCGATATTAATCAAATCTTCTGCATCGATATACGTCGCGAGCCAACTACGAAACGTTTGAGCCGCTTCCCTATGTGACGGCGATGCAATCTGGTTCATGACTCGACTGATCGATTTCAGCACATGGATGGCGGGAAACTGCCCGCGGTTTGCGAGCGCCCGGTCCATGACGAAGTGTCCGTCTAAAATCCCACGCACGGCATCGGCAATCGGTTCGTTCATATCATCTCCATCGACGAGTACCGTATAAAATGCAGTAATTGAACCTGTAGCTGCCGTTCCGCTTCGCTCTAATAGTTGAGGTAACATGGCGAATACGGATGGCGTGTATCCTTTTGATGTCGGCGGTTCGCCAGTCGCGAGGCCAATTTCACGCTGTGCCATCGCAAATCGTGTGACCGAATCCATCATCAGGATCACTTCTTTCCCTTGATCTCGGAAATATTCGGCAATCGCGGTTGCCGTATAGGCTCCCTTCAAGCGAACGAGTGGAGGTTGGTCGCTCGTCGCTACAATCACGACTGAACGAGCCATGCCTTCTGGTCCGAGCTCTTTTTCGATGAACTCTTTTACTTCGCGACCACGTTCTCCAATCAATGCGATGACGTTTATATCAGCCGAAGAACGTTTGGCAATCATTCCAAGTAAGGTCGACTTCCCGACCCCGGACCCGGCGAACAATCCGACCCGTTGACCTTTCCCTACAGTCAGTAGACCATCAATCATCCGGACGCCTGTCGAGAGCGCATCCAAAATCCTCGGTCGATTCAATGGGTTTGGTGGTTTGCGTTGTACATCGTAACGTTTTCCGGTCACAAGCCGTTCGCCAGACAACGGTCGCCCTAACCCATCGAGCACTTGACCGATCAGTTCTTCGCCTACAGGAACTTGAAGCATCTTGCCAGTTCCTTTCACGAGACATCCCGGCGCAATCTGTGTGGTTTCACCGTATGGCATCAGCAGTACGCGTTCTTCATTGAAGCCCACTACTTCTGCTTCAACCGTTTCATTCGAAGGTAGGACAATCAAACATCGCTCTCCGACGAACGCGCTCGGTCCATTGGATTCAATCATTAAGCCGACGACTCGGCAGACTCGACCGATTTTACGAGTAAATTCGCCATCTGAAGACTGATTGATCGATTCAATGACCTTCTCAATAAGCGCCATCCGCTAAAACCTCCTCGATTTTGGCTTGGATTCGTTCGTAGCTGTACGATAAATCGACTTCATTGCCACGATGTGGTGATTCAATTCGCACTGCTGTTTCATCTAAGGATCCATCTCCACGATATTTCAGAGGTAGGGTTTCATCCGTCTTCCACATTGATTCAAATCGTTGGATCGATGCAAGACGAGTTGGATGAACAAAGATTGTGAGTGCTCCGGCATCAATCATCTGAGTCATTTGCTCTCGAATCATTGTCGCAAATAATTCTTCGTCTTTTCGAACAAGCTCCGTCGTCACATGGGCGCTGACTGAGACTGCCAACTCAATGAGTTGTTGCTCCGCTCGTCTCCACTTCTCTTCAAACAAAAGTTCTAATTCGGTGGACACTGAGTTCAAACGGGTCAAGATGTCATCAAACTCGTTCAATCCGTCCTGTCTCCCTTGAAGAAGACCTTCTTGATATCCTTCAGCGTGAGCTGCTTCGAATGCTTCTTGTTTGAAACGCTCTAATTGTTCAAGTTCTGTCAACTGGAATTGCTGAAACGCTTCTTCTTCTTGTTTCAGCTTTTCGTATTGCGATTGAATGACAGCATGATGATCAATTCCTTCAGACGTTTCAAGAACAGGGGCTTCTAGCCGCATAGATTCAATTCGTTGGGGTACATTTGACGTTGCACGTTGACGTTTAATCACATTAGACAACGATGTCATCTCCTCCACCTCGACTGATTACAATCTCACCGACATCTTCTAGGCGACGAATGATTCCGACGATTCGACTCTGTGCTTCTTCGACGTCACGCAATCGCACAGGTCCCATGAATTCCATATCCTCTTTGAATGTTTCGACCATCCGTTGGGACATGTTTTTGAAGATGATTTGTTTGACTTCTTCTGATGACACTTTGAGTGCAAGCAATAAGTCGTCGTTCGCGACTTCGCGAATGATTCGTTGAATCGCACGAGAATCGAGTGTGACGATATCCTCGAAGACGAACATCCGTTTTTTGATTTCTTCTGCAAGTTCTGGATCTTCGATCTCGAGTGCATCGAGGATGGTGCGTTCCGTCGTCCGGTCGACACCGTTCAACACTTCGACCACCGCCTCGATTCCACCAGACTGCGCATAATCCTGCATATCTGTCTGCGACAGGTTCTTTTCAAGGATTTGTTCCACTTCGTGAATCACATCCGGATTGAGTCGATCCATCGTGGCAATCCGTTTCGCGACTTCCGATTGAATTTCAGGTGGAAGTTCCGATAGGATTTGCCCCGACTTGACCGGTTCCAAATGCGCTAAGATTAATGCAATCGTTTGAGGGTGTTCATTTTGGATAAAGTTCAATAATTGTTTCGGATCTGCTTTACGAGCAAACTCGAACGGTCTTACTTGAAGCGTAGAGGTGAGGCGATGAATCAATGCCATCGCCTTATCTTCTCCAACCGCTTTTTCAAGAACGGTCTTCGCAAAACCGATTCCACCTTGAGTGATATAACTTTGCGCCATAGCGAGTTCATGAAATTCACCGAGAATGCTATCTTTTTCTTCCGGGGACACTTTTTTCAACGCTGAAATTTGAAGCGTCAGTTGTTCCATCTCTTCTTCTGAAAGATGTTTATAGACGTTCGCTGCCACTTCCGGTCCCAGGGAAATCATGAGCATCGCTGCTTTTTCGCGATTCGATTGTTTTGCATAGTTCACGTTACTCACTCCTCAGACATCCAAGTACGAAGCAGTTTAGCAAACTCTTCTGGATTACTTTCAGCTAATTTTTCGAGCTGTTTCTTCTTCACTGCCCCTTCACCTCGTTCTTCGAGGTCTAGGTCAGGTACTTCATCTTCATACGGAACTTCCCATTCGTTCGTTTCTTCCACCACTTCCTGTTTGCGACGACGCATCGCGAAGAAGACAAGGGCGAGAAGAACAACCGCTCCGGCTGCTGCCGCATACATCCACCACGGTGTCGATTGCTCTGTTGCCGCAACCTCTTCCACTTCAGCGAACGGTCTTGATACAACGACGACTTTCTGTTCAAGTTCAGCATCCGTTATAGCTTCATCCGTTTTCGCTAGCGATGTTCGGATGATTGAGTACATCATCGTCTCCAAGTCACCTTCTAGCTGTGGATCGATTGTTGTCGCGCCATCTGGTGGTTCAACGATGAGTTGAACGCCAAGGTCACGAATCGTATACGGTGCGTTTTGAATTTGTTTGGTAATACGGTTGACTTCATAATTAATGATTTCATGATTCTTTTCACTTTCTTCCGTACTATCGCCGGTCGCTGCAGGGAAGTTGATTGTGTCATTCTCGCCAGTTCCCGTCGCTTCTGTCGCTGTTCCGGTTCCACCCGTATATGCTTCAGCGATTCGCTCGGCCGATGTCACGATCCCTTCCATATTCTCTTCATCAACTGGCGTGACAAGATTTTGCTCTTCCGCCGTCTGTGTCGTATCAATATCAGCCGTGACGGAGACGAGTACGTTCCGTTCACCAAGCAACACTGCGAGCATCTGCTGGATTTGTTGACGGACGTCTTTTTCGACTTGTTTCTTGAGCGCCAATGGATCTGATGAAGAACCTCCAGCAACAACGGTTTGATCAAGGTCATAATACGTAAAGTATTGGTCCATGATTGAAATGTTTTCCGGTTTCAAGTTCGGGACACTTTTACTAATCAAATGATAGAGACCTTTTACCGTATTCGGATCTAAATTTGTTCCCGCTCCTATGTTCAAGACGATAGATGCGGTCGGCTCACCTTGATCTTCTGCCAAGAAGACAGATTTCTCAGGAAGTGAGATGATGACTTTCGCTTGATTGATTCCTTCGATTTGTGTGATAAGACGCTCGAGCTCCGTCTGCATCGCACTTCGTTCGATAACAGCCATCTCACGGTCTGTTGTACCGAAACCAGCATTTTCACTGAAGAAACTGTAGTCAATCGACCCAGATTTAGGAATTCCAGCTGCGGCCAGACTCACTTTCAACTGATCGACCATTTCATTCGGGACATACACGCTTACTCCGTTCGAAGTCGCCTTAATTTCCGACTGCACTCCGTCCGCTGTTAGCTTCTCCGTCACTTCACCTGCTTCTTGAGCAGACAAGTTTGTGTAGAGAGGTGCCATATTCGGTCTTGAAAGCAAGAACGTGAGCACAATGGCCGCGATTAGTATGACCGCAATCGAGATGCCCCATACGAGTTTTCGCTTTGCAGGCATCGCCTTTATGGAGTCAGTCATGGTTTTGAATCGTTCTTTTAATTGTTCATTCATCGCAACTTGTCATCCTCTACAATTAAACTTGCATTCGCATCATTTCTTGATAGGCCTCAACAGCCTTGTTCCTCACCTCGATGGCAAGTTGCATCGCAATCGACGACTCTTCGCTTTGAATCATCACTTGATGAAGGTCAGCCTTCCCGATGGCCAAATCTTTACGGGCCTGACTTGTCGCTTGTTGTGTTTCATTCAGAGCGTTCATCGCTTCATTCAAATATGACCCGAATTGAGATGGGGTTGATTTGTTGATTGATGGCGTGACTTCTGGGCTCATCAATTGAATCGGGTTAATTTGCATCCTTCATCACTCCTTATCCTTTACCAATTTCCATCGCTTTGACGAGCATCGCCTTTGACGCGTTCATCGCTGCGATGTTTGCTTCGTAAGAGCGTGTCGCACCCATCAGGTCGACCATTTCTTTTAAGAGGTCGACGTTTGGCATCTGAACATAACCCCGCTCGTCCGCATCAGGATGACTCGGGTTATAGGCCAACTTATAAGGGGCATCATCTTCAATGATTTGTGATACTTGTACCCCGCCATTGATGGCGTTCATTTGCTTTCGGAAAGGTGCTTCCTGTAACACGGTCATCTTTCTCGTATACGGTTGCCACTCCCCATCCACGAGCTTCCCTCGTGTCGTCTGAGCGTTCGCAATGTTTGCGGATACGGTATCCATCCGTAAACGTTGAGAGGTTAATGCCGATGCTGAGATATGAAAACTATCAAACATACCCATCGATTAACGACCTCCTCGAATCACTGATTTTAATCCTCCGAGCCTGCGATTCAATTGTTCCATCATCGCTTCATACTGGAGTTGGTTTCGCGCCAGTTCACTCATCTCATAATCCAAGTCGACATTGTTGCCGTCACTTCTCATCGCCCCACCTGCACGATCAACGACTTTAGATTCTGTCGAATCGCTCGGACGTCCACCTTGAAGCTTCAGGCGCATCTCACTTTGGAGCGTTTGTTCAAACACTGCCTGTTTCGCTTTAAAGTTAGGCGTATCAATGTTCGAAAGATTATGACTAATGACTTTCTGATTGAGGACTGCATGATTGACGGCTTGCTTGAGTAATTGATAGTCACTACCAATCCAATTCATGGCGTTCACTCGCTTTCATATAATGACTACTGAATATACCTGATTTGGAAATTCTACTATTTCATTGAAACAAATCTGTAACAGTCTTGAAAGATATTTTTTAAAACATAGGTAAATGGGTTAACATCTTTTTGTCGAATTAACGTTAAAAACAGAAAATAATTACTTTTGTACTAAAAAAAACCGCCTCCCTGATTAGGAAAGCGGTTTTTTAGGGATAAAGTCCCTATTTAAAGTGTTTTCAATGGAAATCACACATCGAAAGTTGTATTTCAGTTTGATTTCAGTTTTTGTAATTCAAACAAGAAGTTGTCATTTAATATCTTGATATACGTTCCTTTCATTCCTAAAGAACGTGACTCAATAACGCCCGCACTTTCTAATTTACGAAGTGCGTTGACGATTACTGACCGAGTGATTCCCACTCTATCGGCAATTTTGGAAGCAACTAGAAGACCTTCGTTTCCTCCGAGTTCCTCGAAGATATGCTCAATCGCTTCAAGTTCAGAGTACGATAGCGAGTTGATTGCCATCTGGACGACAGCCTTCTTACGTGCTGACGTCTCTGCCTCTGCGGCCTTCTCACGAAGAATTTCCATACCAACGACAGTCGCGCTATATTCAGCAAGCACGAGGTCGTCTTCCGTGAATTCATTTGCCAAACGACCGAGGACGAGTGTTCCTAGACGCTCTCCTCCACCGATGATTGGAACGATCGTCGTCTTCGAATTAAGGAATAGGTCATGGTTCTCGACAGGGAATGCCGTATATTCACTATCGATGTCGATGTTCGCTGTCGTTTCTTTCACATTGAACAAGTTCGATGCATATGGCTCTGGGAACTGTCGGTCTACTAAGAATGCCTTCATTCGGTCATTCTCAATCTGTTGTTTAATCGCAAAGCCGAGAAGTCTCCCGCGACGACTCACGATAAACGTATTGGACTCCAGCACTTCGCGCATTTTGTCCGCCATTTCTTTAAAGTCAACATGCGCACTCGCCTCTTGTTGAAGCATCGTGTTCAATTGACGTGTTTTGTCTAGTAAATTCATAATGTCTTGTTCCTCCCTGTATGTGCATACAGATTCTTATAAAATGTATTGACTCAAGTCGCGATCATCTGCAATCGATCCGACTTTTTCCTGAACATAAGCTGGTGTGATTTCCACAGTGGTTTGTGGCATATCCGCCGCTTCAAACGACAAATCTTCTAATACCCGCTCCATAATCGTATAGAGACGACGGGCACCGATGTCATCGGTTTCCCGATTCACATGTGTCGCAATCTTCGCGATTTCTTCAATGGCCTCATGCGTAAAGCGTACCGTGATCTCTTCAGACTCCAAGAGTGCTGTATACTGCTTGATAAGTGCCTGAGACGGTTCCGTCAAAATCTTGACGAAGTCTTCTTCGGTCAAACTGTTCAATTCGACACGAATCGGGAAGCGCCCTTGTAACTCCGGAATCAAATCAGACGGCTTGGCCATATGAAACGCACCCGCTGCGATAAAGAGCACGTGATCCGTTTTAACGGGCCCGTACTTCGTCACGACCGTTGACCCTTCTACAATTGGTAAAATGTCGCGTTGCACCCCTTCACGGGAAACACCGGCGTGATCTTGGGACTTTGTCGCAATTTTGTCGATTTCATCGACGAAGATGATGCCCATCTGCTCACTCCGCTTCACCGCTTCATCATGGACTTCATTCAAGTCCAACAGATTTTCTGCTTCTTCCGCAATCAGAAGTGGTCTCGCTTCACGTACAGTTAGTTTACGCTGTTTGCGTTTCTTCGGGACGATTTGGCCGAGCATGTCTTGAAGATTTGATAGCCCTTCCATGCCTTGACCCTGGAATAAATCCATCGTTTGCTTCTCTTCCAACTCTACTTCAATGATTCGGTCTTCTAATTCGCCGAGTTCGAGCAAACGACGTAGCTGCGCTCGGTCATTTTTTGACGTATCTGTTGTAGATTCCTGTTGTTGCGTCTGTCCACCGAACAGCGCCTCAAACGGATTCGATGCACTCGGTGTCGCTTTCGCCTTCCCTTGGAGGGCGTCTAACAATCGCTCTGTCGCCGCGCGCTCGGCAGGTTCTTTCACATCTTCTTTTTTCTCTTCTTTGACGAGACGTACCGAGGCTTCAACGAGGTCGCGTACCATCGATTCAACATCACGACCGACATAACCGACTTCCGTGAACTTTGTGGCCTCCACTTTAACGAACGGTGCCCCGACAAGTTTGGCCAAACGACGAGCGATTTCTGTTTTCCCGACTCCCGTTGGACCAATCATTAAAATATTTTTAGGTGTCACTTCATCACGAAGATCCGCATCCAATTTTTGACGACGATATCGATTTCGTAATGCAATCGACACAGCCCGTTTGGCATCTTTTTGACCGATTACGAACCGATCTAATTCCGATACAATTTGTCTAGGTGTCAATTCTCGATTCATTCAGCAGCGCCTCCGATCGTTTCGACAATGACTTGATCATTTGTATACACACAAAGTTCTCCTGCAATCTCAAGAGCGGCTCGCGCGATTTCTTCAGCAGATTTTTCAGCTGAATGACGAACGAGCGCACGACCTGCTGCAAGGGCGTAGTTCCCGCCTGACCCGATTGCAAGGATGCCATCATCCGGTTCAATGACTTCTCCGTTCCCAGAAACGAGTAAAAGGTGTTCTGCATCCATGACAATTAACAAGGCTTCGAGTTGTCGCAACATTTTATCGCCACGCCACTCTTTGGCGAGCTCGACCGCTGCACGCGGTAAGTTACCGTTATACATTTCAAGTTTCGATTCGAACTTCTCAAACAATGTGAACGCATCGGCTACGCTTCCCGCAAAGCCGGCAACGACTTTTCCGCCATATAGACGTCTTACTTTTTTCGCTTTATTTTTCATGATGACGGCATTCCCGAATGTGACTTGGCCATCTCCACTCATCGCACTTTGACCATTGTGTTGAACTGCAAAAATCGTTGTTGCATGAAACATATCGTAACCTCCTACTTTCTTGGATGTGTCGCTTGGTAGATTGAACGGAGTCGTTCCGTTGATACGTGAGTGTACCGACCGGTCGTAGACAAGGACTCATGCCCGAGCAACTCTTGGACAGCACGTAAATCCGCCCCTCGCTCCAACAGGTCCGTCGCAAAGCTATGTCTCAATGAGTGCGGGGTAAGTGGCTTATGTACCCCACTGTCTTTTCTTAACCGTTTCATGACATATCGAATTTGGTCTGTTGTCATTCGATTCCCTTTTTGACTCAAAAATAATGCGTTTTCTGTTGGGAGACCGATGTCTTTACGAATGTCAATGTATTGTCGTAAGGCATTCACGGCATATTGTCCGATCGGTACGTACCGTTCTTTCTTTCCTTTTCCCATTACGTGAACAAAAGACAGGACCTCATCATACGAGGAGAGGTTCATTCCACATAGTTCTGCGACTCGAATGCCCGTCCCATATAACACTTCAATAATTGCGACATCTCTCGCCCTTAAGAAGGCGTCGTCTTGTCTCGATGCGACCTCTAACAGTTGCTCAACTTCTGACGGGACAGCAAAGGTCGGTAAAGACTGTCTTTTCTTCGGTGAGGTCAAATCATGAAACAGTGGTTCTCCCCCGTGTTCTCTTGCCATATACTTCCCGAATTGCTTGAAGCAAGATACTTTTTGGGACACGGTCGAGGTCGCCAACTGTTTCTCATAAAGGACATATAAATAACGCCGCGCCGTCTGTGCATCGTAGGGATCTTGATGCGTCGATTGGCAATATGCGGCGTACTGGTCGAGCGTTTGCTCGTAGGAGCGTTTCGTATGAGGAGACAGTCGACGTTCAATTTGGCAGTAGCGTAAAAATGATTGTCGATCCTCTAAGAATCCCATTTTATCGCCTCCTCGATGACACGTAAAAACGCATGTTCTCGTCAAATCGAAATTAGCATAGCATACAGAATGTATGGTGACAATAGATAGTCGTTCAATAATCTGAAAATTTTCAAAGTATGAAACAAATTACACAATTGAAATTTTACTTCAAAACAAAAGAGCCAAAAATTGGCTCTCCTGTTCAAAGATCTTTATATTGTTGAATCGTCTCTAGCGCACGGTTTGCGTAACGCTCATACCGTTCTTGCTTTTTCATCTTTTTCGGAGCATCCTCAAGCGATGGAACTAATCCGAAGTTCGCATTCATTGGCTGGAAGTGCTTCCCGTCTGCCGTTGTAATGTAATGCGCCATCGAACCGAGCATCGTCTCACGCGGTAAGACGACAAGTTCTTCACCTGCAATCATCTTCGCCGCATTGATTCCGGCCAATAAGCCAGATGCCGCAGACTCTACATACCCTTCGACACCTGTCATTTGACCCGCAAAAAAGAGTGTGTCGCGTGTACGTGCCTGATAGGTCGGTTTGAGTAAGCTCGGTGAGTTGATGAACGTGTTACGGTGCATGACACCGTAACGGACGATATCCGCATTCTCAAGTCCAGGAATGAGACGGATGATTCGCTTTTGTTCTCCCCACTTCAAATGTGTTTGGAATCCGACGAGGTTATAAAGCGTCCCTGCTGAGTTGTCCTGACGGAGTTGTACGACAGCGTATGGACGTTTTCCTGTCTTCGGATCTTCTAAACCGACCGGCTTCATCGGTCCGAATAGAAGCGTCTTCTTCCCACGTTCGGCCATGACTTCAAACGGCATGCACCCTTCGAAGTAAATCTCTTTTTCAAACTCTTTAAGCGGAACGACCTCTGCTTTGATCAACTCTTCATAAAAGACGTCGAATTCCTCCTCTGTCATCGGACAGTTCAAGTAAGCGGCTTCACCTTTGTCGTAACGCGATTTTAAATACACTTTGTCACGATCAATCGTATCGCCATCTAAGATCGGTGCCGCAGCGTCATAGAAGTAGAGATAATCTTCTCCAGTGAACGCTTTGAGTGAGGCTGATAGGTCAGGAGATGTCAGTGGTCCAGTCGCCACGATGACGATCCCTTCAGGAATTTCTTTTAATTCTTCAGTATGGACCGTAACGTTCTCATGGTTTTTTAGTTTCTCAGTGATGAAACCTGCAAACTCATGACGGTCAACTGCAAGAGCGCCACCAGCAGGGACACTTGCCGTATCCGCCGCTTTCAAGATGAGTGAGTCAAGCGTACGCATTTCTTCTTTCAAGACACCTACAGCATTTTGAAGACCGTTCGCACGGAGCGAGTTTGAACAAACAAGCTCGGCGAATTGGTCCGTGTGGTGCGCAGGTGTTTGACGGACTGGTCTCATTTCATACAAATCGACTTGAATGCCGCGCTTAGCGAGTTGCCAAGCCGCTTCGGAGCCGGCCAATCCGGCCCCGATTACAGTTACACGTTGTTGCAACATTAATCCTCCTCTTGCTGATGTACCTCGGTATGGGTACAGTTCGTACATTGATATTTCACGCCGTCTTTAATTTTCTTCTCGACCATTAAACTGTCGCACACTGGACACGGTTTCGCAACCGGCTTGTCCCATGACACGAACTCACATTCAGGATAGTTTGAGCATCCATAGAAGAGACGACCTTTTTTACTACGGCGTTCAACGATTTGTCCGTCTTTACAGTTCGGACACGGGACACCGATCTCCACTTGGACCGGTTTCGTATTCGTACAGTTCGGGAAGTTCGAACATGCCATGAACTTGCCGTATCGTCCCATTTTGATGACCATCGGTGAACCACAAACTTCACAGTCGATTCCGGCAGGTTCATCTTTCACTTCGATTTTCTCGATTTCTTCTTCGGCTCGCTTCAAGCGTTTCTCGAAAGAACGATAAATCGGGGCAACGACTTCTGTCCACTCCACTTCTTTATGCTCAATCGAGTCAAGTAGAGTCTCCATGTCGGCTGTAAACTGGACTGTGATAAAGTCGTTGAAATATTCATCAATCATCTCAATGACAAGTTCCCCGAGTTCAGTCGGTAAGAACTTCTTCTCCTCCAAGACGACGTAACCACGACGCTGAATCGTGTCGAGGGTCGGTGCGTACGTCGATGGACGACCAATCCCGAGTTCTTCCATTGCTCGAACGAGTCGCGCTTCCGTATAACGTGGTGGCGGTTGAGTGAAATGTTGTTTCGGTTCGATTGCTTCAAAGCTCACTGTGTCATCTACTTCTAGAGGTGGCAAGAGCCCCTCCTTCTCTTGATTCGTATCTTCGATGTCATCATCTTTCGACTCGATATATACTTTCATGAAACCAGGGAATTTGACTGTCGAACCGTTCGCACGGAAAATCATCCCGTTCGATTCAACATCGATTTTGACGGTGTCGAGCACGGCTGGCGCCATTTGGCTCGCAATCAACCGCTCCCAAATCAATTTATAAAGTCGCAACTGGTCGCGAGACAGGTAAGGTTTTAAAGAAGCCGGGTCACGGAGTGCAGATGTCGGACGAATCGCTTCGTGCGCATCTTGTGCATTGGCCGCTTTCTTTTCCTTTTGTTTTTGCAAAGCGACATACTCTTCACCGAACGTTGATTCGATGTAGTCTTTCGCCTCTGCCTTCGCCAAATCTGAAATCCGTGTCGAGTCCGTACGCATATACGTGATCAGACCGACCGTTCCTTCTTTCTTACCAAGGTCGATTCCTTCATATAATTGTTGGGCGAGCATCATCGTCTTCTTCGCACGGAAATTTAATTTACGTGCCGCATCCTGTTGTAACGAACTAGTTGTGAACGGTAACGAAGCGTTCCGCTTTCGTTCTTTCTTCGTCACATCAATGACTTTAAACGTATCATCGATGGTATCGAGGACGGATTGCGCGTCTTCTTCAGACTTCAATTCCATCTTCTTCCCATCTTTTCCGTAAAATGAGGTCTCGAATGATTCCCCATCATGATTCAAATCAAGCTTGATTGTCCAATACTCTTCCGGGTCGAACGCATTGATTTCACGTTCACGGTCGATGATCATTTTCACAGCAACCGATTGAACTCGCCCTGCGGACAATCCTTTTTTGACTTTCTTCCATAATAAAGGGCTCATCCCGTACCCGACGAGACGGTCTAGGATTCGACGAGCCTGTTGTGCATCGACGAGGTCGTGATTGATTTTACGCGGGTGTTTAAACGATTCTTTAATCGCATCTTTCGTGATTTCGTTAAAGACGACGCGACATTCTGTCGTTTCGTCGACACCGAGTGCGCGTGCCAAATGCCAGGCAATCGCTTCCCCTTCTCTGTCGGGGTCGGCCGCGAGAAAGATTTTTGTGGCTTTTTTCGCCGCTGTTTTCAATTCTTTTAATACCGGTCCCTTACCACGGATGGTAATATACTTTGGTTCAAAGTCATGTTCGACGTCGACACCAAGTTGACTTTTCGGCAAGTCAATCACGTGTCCCATCGATGCTTTAACCATATAATTTGGACCTAAATAACGTTTTATTGTTTTTGCTTTCGCAGGTGACTCGACGATCACCAAATATTTTGCCATACATCTGCTCCCCTTTTAGAGGTCATTTAAATCCCTACCATAATATTCATGTTCTCACCGGTTTGTCAACGTACAATCTTGAGATCTCGAATAATTTGATCGGAATTCGTCAGTGGAATCGCACCTTCTTCAATCAATCGGTTCGGTCCTTCAGCAAGTGGATCGAGTGGCGAACCTGGTACGGCAAACACTGTCTTTCCTTGCTCTAGAGCGTGTCCGACCGTATTCATCGTTCCGCTTTTTCGCCTCGCCTGGATGACGACGAGCGTATCACCAAGACCACTCACTAATCGATTCCTTTCCAAAAATTGAAATTTTTGAATGGGTGTGTTTGGCGCATACTCACTCAAAAGAATTCCTTGCTCAGGAATCCGTAAAAGCATCTGTTGATTCGCTTTCGGATAAAGGTTGTTCAGTCCTGCACCAAGTACGGCCACTGTCGGACGTTTTTTGCTTAGTGCACAATCATGAACGAGCCCATCAATCCCAAGGGCCCCACCTGAAACAGATACAGTTTCTTCTATTAAAGAGTGATAGTGACTCACCAACAATTGACTAATTCGATTCAACTCACGACTTCCGACCATCGCAGTCGTTCTTTCTTGTAGTACCTCTAAATCTCCCTCGTAAAACAAGCAGTACGGTGGATTCGGAATTTCTAACAGTCGTTTCGGGAATAACTCATCCTCCCATGTGACGAACTGTCTGTACGTTTCTGATGCATAAAGAGCCGTTTCAGCCCGTTTCCAAACGTGTGGAGTAAATTGTGTGCGATGCGTTTCAAGTGTCCCGTTTAAATAATGATGCACAAATTCAACTGGAATTCTTTCAGCGGCAAACCGAGCTATTGTTTGATTCATCACAAACTCTCCTTTAAAAAAATGAGGGATGCAAGCATCCCTCAAGATTCTTATGTCGTCGGTTGACCCGTGACACACGCTTCGTATAACCCTTCATTTTTCAAGACACGAATCAATGTTTCTCCGATGACCGCTGGTGTTTCAGCGACTTCGATTCCATTCGCGTTCAATGTCTTGATTTTCTCAGCAGCCGTACCTTTACCACCTGAGATGATGGCGCCAGCATGTCCCATACGTTTGCCTTCAGGAGCCGTCTGACCACCGATGAAGCCGATGACCGGTTTCGTCATGTTCGCTTTCACCCATTCAGCTGCTTCTTCTTCAGCCGTTCCACCGATTTCACCGATCATGATGACCGCTTTCGTGTCCTCATCCTCGTTGAATGCTTTAAGCGTATCGATGAAGTTCGTTCCGTTGACCGGGTCTCCCCCGATTCCTACAGCTGTCGACTGACCGATTCCCGCAGTCGTTAACTGATGAACTGCCTCATACGTGAGCGTCCCTGAACGTGATACGATTCCGACATGCCCTTTCGTATGAATGTAACCTGGCATGATTCCAAGTTTTGCTTCTCCTGGCGTAATGATACCAGGGCAGTTTGGTCCGATCAAACGAGCCGGTTTGTCTTCGAGATACCGTTTGACTTGAATCATGTCCACAACCGGAATTCCTTCTGTGATACAGATGATGAGTTCGATTCCGCTATCCGCCGCTTCCATGATTGAGTCCGCTGCGAATGCTGGTGGTACGTAAATGATCGATGCGTTGGCACCTGTCGCTTCAACCGCTTCAGAAACAGTGTTGAAAACTGGCACGTTGTCGAGGACTGTCGTTCCACCTTTACCAGGTGTGACACCTCCGACTAATTTCGTGTTATATGCGAGCATTTGTTCACCGTGGAACAAACCTTGCTTCCCTGTAATCCCTTGAATGATGACTTTCGTATCTTTATTCGCCCAAATACTCATGTCGTTTCCCCCTTATCGAACAAGTGCTGCGATTTTTTCTGCACCGTCAGCCATCGAGCTAGCAGTTGTAATCGCAAGTCCAGATTCATCGAGAATGCGCTTCCCAGCATCAACGTTCGTTCCTTCTAAGCGAACGACGAGTGGCAAGTCGAGTCCGATTTCTTTCGTCGCTGCGACAATCCCCTCTGCGATGATGTCACACTTCATGATTCCACCGAAGATGTTAACGAAGATTCCTTTGACCTGGTCGTCTGACAAGATCAATTTGAATGCTTCTGTTACTTTTTCTTTTGTCGCACCGCCACCTACGTCGAGGAAGTTAGCGGGTTCTGCGCCATAATGTTTAATGATATCCATCGTTGCCATCGCAAGACCAGCACCGTTGACGAGACAACCGATGTTTCCGTCAAGCGCGATGTAGCTAAGGTCATGTTTCGACGCTTCCACTTCACGTGGGTCCTCTTCCGTCGTGTCACGAAGCGCAAGGATATCAGAGTGACGATAAAGCGCATTGCTATCAAAGTTTAACTTCGCATCAAGTGCAATCACGTTTCCGTCCTTCGTCGTAACGAGCGGGTTGATTTCCGCAATTGTGCAGTCTGTTTCAACGTACACTTTGTACAACTTCATGACCATGTCACTGAACTTGTTGACGAGTTTCGTCGGAACTTCCATCTTGAATGCGAGACGACGAGCCTGGAATGGACGTAAGCCCACAACCGGGTCGACGATTTCTTTATGAATTTTCTCTGGTGAATGTTCAGCGACTTCCTCGATGTCCATACCACCCTCAGATGAACCCATGATGACAATTCGGCCGATCGAACGGTCAAGCACAAGTCCTAAGTAAAATTCTTGGTCAATCGCAGAACCTTCTTCGATATAGAGACGCTGGACAACTTTTCCTTCCGGACCTGTTTGGTGTGTCACGAGCGTTTTCCCGAGAATTTCAGAAGCGTATTGCTTCACTTCTTCGTCTGTCTTCGCAAGTTTAACGCCACCGGCTTTACCGCGGCCACCTGCGTGGATTTGAGCTTTAACAACTTTCACTTCACCGTCAAGCTTCGCAGCAGCTGCCACAGCTTCTTCAACAGTAAAGGCCGGATAACCCGTCGGAACGGCTACCCCAAACTCTCTTAACAATTCTTTCGCCTGATACTCATGGATATTCATATGTTTTCCCCCTTAGTCCCCTTTAATATCGGCACGTCTATTGTAACGAAAAACTGAAAGCGCTGTCTATCGTTCTTGCTTTAAGTTTTCATCTTTTTTTCACATATATCCCTAGACAAATCAAATTTTACCCTGTTCCATCTGATAAAGAAACACAAAAAGTTCAGCAATCACTTGATATACGTCCTCTGGAATCTGCTCTTCAATGTTCAACGCCGACAGTAATGAGAGGAGCGCTGGGTCTTCATGAACCGGCACTCCATTCGCGAGCGCCACTTCAAGCATACGCTCAGCGACAATCCCAGACCCTTTCGCCACGACATGTGGCGCATCCATCGACTGCTCATACGAGAGGGCGATCGCTTTCTTTTGATCTTTCATATTTGAAGATCCACCTTTCCTAGCGGCGCAAATGTCTCAGGAATGTGCTCACGTTTGACTTCATATGAGAAAGAAGATAATTCGAACGCCACCTGTTTCAACCCCTCTTTCAACATCGGTTCATATGTACGGACATATGGACTCAAGTCGTGCTGTTCATTAAACACCCTTACAGACACATATCGTTTTTGAATCAACACGTCGATTCCAGTCTCCCCAAATCGTGGGGTTTCGAGAAATAGCACGAGTCGTGCGTGATCGGAGTCCATCATTTCTCGCTTTGGCGCTTCTAATCGAAGTTGAACTTGTTCAAACGGACCTAATTGCGGTATGTGAAATGATTGAACCGCAAAAGGTGGACTCTGCGCCGCATTGAACGCTTCTTGCGCGCGCACAAACTGTTCAAACTTCGGTTCTCCTTTTGCCTTGAACAACTCTCCGACGAGCGTCTTCATGTCTTGCCCTGCTCCGCTCTCTAACATCGTCTTTCCTGCCGTTTTCACGGATTCCGGTGTAGGGATCGGATCACGCATAAATCGCGTGAGTTGCTCTCCGAGTGCTTGTAGTGGCGATTTTGCCGTCATGAGTGATTCCGTCGCTTGTGTGACCACTTTTAGCACGAGTTTCGGCTCGACGTCTGTGACGACTAACTTGTACGTGACGTTCTCTTTCACGTTCGCGTTGACACCGACCCGGAAGATTCCCTGTGGCAATTGCATGACCGCTTCGTTACCCGGTAAGAGCTGCAACACTTTGCCGACGACCGTGTTCCCTAATAATAACGGGCGTGATGTTTGTTCTGTCACTTTGAATGGCATGACGCCCTGATGATCGATACGCAACGCAATCACTCCTTTCACATATGCTTGATGGGGGCAAATGAACGTCGATGGATCGGGGTTACCCCGAGGCGTCTCAACCCATCCAAATGAGCCTCTGTCCCATATCCTGCATTTTTCGCAAATCCGTATCCAGGATACGTCAGGTCATACGCCTCCATCATCCGGTCACGGACGACTTTCGCGACGACACTCGCAGCGGCAATCGACACACTGAGCGTGTCCCCTTTAATTAGCGACTGCTGAGGGGTGTCGAGCTCGAGGTTCATGGCGTCAATCAATAAAGCGTCCACTTCCCCAACTTGACGGATGGCCTCCATCATCGCAAGCTTCGTCGACTCATATATATTGATGTCATCAATCGTTGCCGGTTCGACGATGCCGACACCGACCACGGCGACTTCGATAATCTGATCGTATGCCTCGTCCCTCGCTGACTTTGTCATCTTTTTTGAATCATTCAATCCCGCGATATAAAAATCTTCCGGTAACAGGACCGCCGCCGCAACGACGGGACCAGCGAGCGGACCTCGTCCGACCTCGTCCACGCCGACGACCCGAGTATACCCTTTATGCTTCCACTCACGCTCATAGATCATCCGTCGTTCGAAATCCTCACGTAACGCTTGTTCCCGTTCGAATTGACGCTCTTTTTGTCGAATCAATGTCTGAACGCCCGCACGTGGGTCTTGTGACAACGTCGACTTCAATTGGTTCCACTCTTCATATCGGATTTGTTGAAGTTGTTGTTTAATCTGTTGAATCGTCACGATTTTCCTCCTATTCAAAAAAGCCCTGTTTTCACAGAGCTTCACGCCATTTCATGGTCAGCCGGTGTCTCAAGGGAGATCCGTCCAATCTTTTCATGACGTAGTTCATTCAAAAGTAGTTCGCTCGCCTTTTCAAAATCGACGTATCCGCCACTGATCAACCCACGTTTTTTACCAATCATCTCAAGGAGTTCTACCGCATCTTCCGGTAACGTTTCGAGTTTGAACCGTTCCTTCAGTTGCTCAGGATATCTCGCCTGGAGCTCACGAACCGTAAACAAGGCGATGTCATCCAAGTTAAGAATTTCATCTTTGATGGCGCCGGTTGCAGCTAAACGATATCCGACTTGCTGGTCTTCGAACTTCGGCCAAAGAATCCCTGGGGTATCCAAGAGTTCCATTTCGCCGCCTTTCATCTTGATCCACTGCTGACGTTTCGTCACACCAGGACGATCGCCTGTGATGGCGATGTTCCGTCCCGCAAGACGGTTGATGAGCGTCGATTTCCCAACGTTCGGGATTCCGATGATGAGCGCACGGATCGGTCCTGGATTGCGACCTTTCTCACGCATGCGATCATGTTTTTCTTTCATCAACTTTTGTGCACCTGTGATGAGCTGTTTCAAGCCTTTGCTATGCTTCGCATCGACTGCGACGACCTCGACCTCTTCTTGCTTCAACGCGCGTAACCACGCGTCCGTCACAACGGGGTCGGCCATATCCGCTTTGTTCAGGACGATGAGGCGGGGTTTTCCTGCCGTAATCTCATCGACCATCGGGTTACGGCTCGATTGTGGCACGCGTGCATCCACGAGCTCGATGACGACGTCAATCAATTTTAATTTTTCAGTAACTTGTCTTCTTGCTTTGGCCATGTGGCCAGGAAACCATTGAATTGCCAAAAAAGCACCACCTTAATCTTCTACCGTGCCTACATCATCGAGCGGCCAGAAGATGAAGTTTGTCTTACCGACAATCTCCTCTTTCGACACAAATCCGATTTCACGGCTGTCTTTCGAGTTTTGACGATTGTCACCCATGACGAAATACGAATCTTCTGGAACGACCGACTCACCCGTCACTTGTTCGAGTGTAAAGTTCTCCGTCAATGGGAACCCGTTCATCTGGGCACGGAATTCATCCAAATACGGTTCTTCCACCGCTTCGCCGTTAATATAAAGCATATCATCTCGATATTCGAGCGTGTCTCCAGGAATAGCGATGACACGTTTAATATAGTCTTTTGATTCTGTCGCATGGAACACGACGATATCGCCTCGGTCTAGCTCTCCAACATAGTTCGAAATTTTACTGACGATCATTCGATCCGCATTGTGGAGTGTCGGCATCATCGACTCTCCTTCTACGATGACGGGAACGAAGATGAACGTCCGGATGACGAACGCGATGACAAGCGCGACAACGATGGCTTTGAGCCAACTAAACACTTCTTTCAACTTCACTCACTCCTCTATCCATTTGAACTTATTGTACTAGAAAAAAAGAAGCTTGTCGCAAGCGACAAGCTTAATTCCCATCTTAACGACGGATTTCTTTAATACGTGCTGCTTTACCGCGAAGGTTACGGAGGTAGTAAAGTTTCGCACGGCGAACTTTACCGTAGCGTACGACTTCGATTTGCGCAACGCGTGGTGAGTGAAGCGGGAATGCACGCTCAACACCTACGCCGTAAGAAATCTTACGGACTGTGAATGTTTCGCTGATGCCGCCACCTTTACGCTTGATTACTACGCCTTCGAAGATCTGGATACGCTCACGCGTTCCCTCTACAACTTTAACGTGGACACGTACTGTGTCACCAGGACGGAAAGCAGGTACGTCCGATTTGAATTGTTCTTCTGTGATTTCACGGAACAGTTTTTGTGTGTTCATGAATCATATCTCCTTTTTCTTCAATGTTCATATCTTCATATGCCCAAGCATCCAACAGCGGAACATCGGTAATCGATGGGTTTAACCCACATGCTCAAACATAGCATATATTTCTCAATCGCGCAATGATTGTAGAAACTTTTTGTCAGCATCCGTCAACTCGGTATGTTCAAGTAAATCGGGACGTCGTCGATACGTGCGCTCGAGCGATTGTTCGCGTCGCCACGCCTCGATGCGGGCATGATTTCCCGACAACAGGACGTCCGGTACGGTCAGACCACGAAAATCTGCCGGTCGCGTATAGTGCGGGTATTCTAAAAGTCCGGTCGAGAACGAGTCATCCTCATGGCTCGCCTGATCGCCGAGGACGTCGGGAATAAGTCTAACGGTCGCATCGATCATGACCATCGTCGCTAGTTCTCCACCAGTCAAGACGAAGTCCCCGATCGACACCTCATCCGTCGCCAGTTCATCATGGATGCGCTGGTCGAACCCTTCATAATGTCCACAAAGAAAGACTAGATGGTCCTCTTTCGCCCATTCTTCGGCCATTCGTTGATTGAACGGTTTTCCGGTCGGGGTCGTCAGGATGACGCGCGGGCTCTTCGCCTCAAGGGAATCGAACGCATCGAAAATCGGCTGAGGGGTGAGTAGCATGCCCGCGCCCCCGCCGTACGGATAATCGTCGACCTTATGATGCTTGTTCGTTGAAAAGTCCCGGAAGTTGAGGAACGACATCTCCACTTGCCCGAGCGTCTTCGCTCGACCGACGATGGAGTGATCGAGCGCATGAAACATCTCGGGGAACAACGTCAATACATCAATCTTCATCGTCAATCATTCCAGGGATTGGCGTGATGACGACACGTTTCGCATCGACATCGATCTCTTGGACGACCGATTCGATATAAGGGATGAGCGCATCCGACTTGCCTGGTCGTTTGATGACCCAGACGTCGTTCGCTCCGTTCGTTTCAAAGATGTCGTCGACGACACCGATGACTTCCCCGTCCACGACAGCCTCACAGCCGATGATTTCATGATAATAAAATTCGTGTTCGTCCAAATCGTGGACGTGTTCGGCGTGAACGTATAGTTTATGCCCTTTATATTTTTCAATGAGATTGATATTGTCAAATCCCTTGAACGTGACGAGGTGAAACTGCTTATGCGGACGATACGTCGTGATCGTCATTTCCTGTTTCGTTCCGTCGACATCAAGGAATAACGTGTTTCCTTTTTTAAATCGTTCTTCTGGAAAGTCTGTCGCCGCCAAGATCTTCACTTCCCCTTTAAGACCGTGCGTATTGGCGATTTTCCCAACGTATAACCAATCCATCTTTTTTCCCTCCTCAACAAAATAGGCCGACCTCAGAAAAGGTCGGCCACATCATTACTTCGCGTTTTTCGCGTTGTGGAATTTCTCCATGATCCCTGCTTTAGAGAACAAGTTACGTACTGTGTCAGATGGCTTCGCGCCGTCTGCCAACCATTTAAGAGCGAGTTCTTCGTTGATGCGAACTTCTGCTTCTGGTTTTGCAACCGGGTTGTAGTGACCAACTTGCTCGATGAAGCGACCATCACGTGGTGAACGTGAGTCTGCTACAACGATACGGTAGAAAGGTGATTTTTTTGCGCCCATGCGCTTAAGACGAATTTTAACTGCCATGGTAATATACCTCCATCATGTGTTTAAGAATTGACAACTTTTATAGTATACAGCTTTTTCGTTCGACTGACAAAAGTTTTTGTTAGAAGAATGGAAGACCGAGGCCCTTTTTCTTCCCTTTCATTTGTCCTGACATTTGTTTCATCATCTTCTTCATGTCATCGAACTGTTTGATGAGACGGTTCACTTCTTGAATCGAGCGACCGCTCCCCTTTGCGATCCGCTTCCGACGACTCGCATTGAGCACTTCCGGATTGGCGCGCTCATGTTTCGTCATCGAGCGAATGATCGCCTCGACGTGATCGAGTTGCTTCTCGTCGATTTGGACGTTCTTCAACCCTTTCATCTTACCTGCACCAGGTAACATCGAAAGTAATTCATCAATTGGTCCCATGTTTTTCACTTGGGCCAACTGTTCAATGAAATCATCGAACGTGAATGACGCGTCACGAATTTTGCTTTCAAGCTCCTTCGCTGCGTCTTGGTCCATCTGTGTCTCGGCTTTTTCAATGAGCGAGAGCACGTCCCCCATCCCAAGGATCCGTGACGCCATGCGTTCCGGGTGGAATGGTTCGAGGGCATCCAACTTTTCTCCGAGACCGACGAATTTAATCGGCGCTCCCGTGACTGCCTTAATCGAAAGGGCTGCCCCGCCTCGTGTATCTCCGTCGAGCTTTGTCAGCACGACCCCGGTGATTCCGAGTTTCTCATTGAAACTGTCGGCCACATTGACCGCATCTTGACCTGTCATCGAATCGACGACGAGGAAGATTTCATTTGGTTTGGCAATCGTCTTCACATTTTCGAGCTCGCCCATAAGCGTCTCATCGATATGAAGGCGACCGGCCGTATCGATCAACACGAAATCGTGATGATTTGTTTTTGCGTACTCGAGTGCTTTCGTCACAATCTCTTCCGGTTTCACTTGATCGCCAAGCGAGAAGACCGGTAAATCGAGTTGTTTCCCGAGTGTCTCGAGCTGCTTGATTGCCGCCGGACGGTAAATATCCGCTGCGACGAGAAGTGGACTGCGGTTATGCTTTTTACGAATCAAGTTCGCTAGCTTCCCGGTCGTCGTCGTTTTCCCTGCCCCCTGCAGACCGACCATCATGACGACTGTCGGTGGTTTCTGACTGAATGAGATCGGGACGACATCGCTTCCCATCAAGTTTGACAACTCTTCGTGAACGATTTTGACGACTTGTTGACCTGGCGTCAATGATTTCATGACATCCTGACCAACGGCGCGTTCCTTCACGTCATTGACGAATTGCTTGACGACTTTAAAGTTGACGTCGGCTTCGAGGAGGGCGAGGCGAACCTCACGCATCATCTCTTTGACATCTGCCTCCGAGATTTTCCCTTTACCGCGCATTTTTGAAAGTGTCGATTGCAATCGTTCTGATAATCCTTCAAATGCCATGCTTCAGCCCCCTACTCTAAATTCTCAAGCGCAGAAATCGTGGCACTCACGTCATCCGTGAGCTCGACTTGACGTTTGAGGGTCTGAAGAAGTTGCTGGCGCTGTTCGAACTTTTCGAATAGGGCAAGCTTTTCCTCGTACTGTTCAAGCATCGTTTCTGTACGCTTTATGTTATCGTAGACCGCTTGACGGCTGACTTCAAACTCTTCCGCAATCTCTCCGAGCGAGTAGTCATCTAGGTAATAAAGAGACATATAGTTGCGCTGTTTCGGTGTGAGGAGCGCTTGATAGAAATCGATGAGATAGTTCATGCGATTCGTTTTTTCGAGCGTCAAACCTTTCACCTCCACATGTTAAGTGAAATCCCTTTACAACTACCTATAGTACAGCCGTGCCTATTACTTGTCAAGTTTTTTTCTTAACAGTAAAACTTAGGCGAGGTCCTCGTTTGTGTCCTCTTTTTCTGTCAAAGCTCCCTCGTTCTTGTCCTCGAAAACATCCCCGAACAATCCAAGAACGAACTGTTCTGGATCAAACTCCTGCAAATCGTCAATCTTCTCTCCAAGACCGACATATTTGACAGGGATATCGAGCTCGTTTCGAATCGCTAAGACGATTCCGCCTTTGGCCGTCCCATCGAGTTTCGTCAAGACGATCCCGCTCACGTTCGTTGCTTCTTTGAACGCCTTCGCTTGAACCATGGCGTTTTGACCGGTCGTCGCGTCTAATGCGAGCAAGACTTCGTGCGGTCCGTTCGGCACTTCGCGCTCAATGACTCGTTTTACTTTTTCAAGTTCTTTCATTAAATTAACCTTATTTTGAAGACGTCCCGCCGTATCACAAATCAAGACGTCCATATTGCGTGACTTCGCTGCTTGAACGGCGTCAAAGACAACGGCAGCCGGGTCAGACCCTTCCGTTTGACGAATGACGGGCACACCGACACGTTCTCCCCATACTTGGAGTTGCTCGATGGCGCCAGCACGGAACGTATCGCCTGCCGCAAGCATGACGGAACGTCCTTCTGACTTCAATTGATGCGCCAGTTTGCCGATCGTCGTCGTCTTCCCGACACCGTTGACACCGACAAACAAGATGACGGTGAGTCCGTCCTGCATATTGAGTTCACGGTCTGATTCATCCTCTTGAAGGCGTTTTGCTACGACTTCAACGAGGGCGTCACGAACCGCGACCGGGTCTTTGAGATTGCGGCGCTTCACTTCTTCCTTCAAATCTTCGACGAGGTCCATCGTTGTCGTGACCCCGACGTCCGCTTGAATGAGTAAATCTTCGAGTTCATCGAAGAAGTCTTCATCCACCTCGCGGAAACGATAGACGAGGTCGTTGACGGCACTTGCAAAGCCGTCACGCGTCTTCGTCAACCCCTCGGTAAACTTCTGTGACACCTCTTGGGTAGATGTCGTCAACTTCTCTTTTAATTTCTTGAAAAAACTCAACGTGATTCCTCCATCTCTTCATCCATTTCAACGACACGTTTTGCTTCAGACAGTTCGACCGATAATACTTCGGATACCCCGTTCTGTTGCATCGTGACGCCATATAATGTGTCCGCCGCTTCCATCGTCCCTTTCCGGTGCGTGATGATGACGAACTGCGTATCGATCGACAACGTTCGAATGTATTCTCCGAAACGATGCACGTTCGCCTCATCAAGGGCCGCCTCGACCTCATCGAGGACACAGAACGGTACCGGACGTGTCTTCAAAATCGCAAACAATAATGCGATGGCCGTCAGCGCACGCTCCCCACCAGACAAGAGGCTGAGCGTCTGTAACTTTTTACCCGGTGGTTTGGCGACGATTTCGATTCCTGTATTCAATAAATCGGATTCATCAACTAATTTCAAATCCGCCTCTCCGCCACCGAAGAGTTCGGTGAACGTCTGCTTGAAGTGCGCCCGTACACTCGTATACGTCTCTTTGAAGAGACGCGTCACTTCACGGTCCATCTCCGAGATGATCTCATATAAATCTTCTTTTGCGCTGACGAGGTCATCCCGTTGCTCGGACAGGAACGTAAAGCGTTCGTGGACACTATCAAACTCTTCAATCGCATTCATGTTGACCGGTCCGATCTCTTCAATTTGGCGAACGAGCAACTTGAACTCTTCTTTTGCCTCTTCTAGTGGAATTTCAAGTGCCGGAAGTAGCTCTGCGACGAGTCCGTTCTCTTCTAACGCATCGAGCTTCCATTGCCGTTTCAGTTCGAACTCTTGTTTCGCCGTCTCCAGTTTTCTGACGACGGTTTCCGCCTGACGCCGTGCTTCCGTCGCTTGGTCGACTCGCTGACGCATGATTCGGTACGCTTCTTCATTCGCCTTGAGCGTTGCCGTCACTTTTTGAAGCCGTTCTTGAATTTCTGTGAATTCTAGTTTGGCAGTAGCGAGCGTCGCTTCGAGCTCGGCAGATGACACGACTTCTCCACTATCGAGGCGCGTGAGTTCACGCTCCATCTGATCGGTACGTTCCTGCAGACGATTTTGTTCCGTCGTCATGCGCTCCAATTCGTTTCGGACCCGCTCTTCTTCGAGCGTGTGACGCTGAAGATCGAGCTCGTTTTGACGAAGGCGTGCTTCCAATTGTCCCGTACTCTCAGCGCTTTTCGCCTGCTCTGCCCGAAGTGATTCGAGGCGAGAGCGAATGTCTGCTTGTGCACCGTCCGTTTCAGCCAATTCAACCGTCAATCGCTCCAATTCGGCAGTCGATGTCTCAATTGTCCGCTCGTAGCGCATCATTTCATGGTCGAACAGCTCTAGTTGTGACTTGGCATCAAGTGAGGCACGTTCGGCCGTACGATAAGTAGCCTCGACCTCTCGAAGCGATTCTTCCACGGTACGTTTCTCATCACGAAGCGCTGATAATTCTTGAGTGATTGCATTCAACGCTTCCGTATATTCTTGAAGACGCTGTTTTTGCTCATGTAGCATCGCGAGACCTTGGGTAAGACCTTCTTTCAAGTCATCCAATTCACGTGATTGCGTGAACAAGGCCACGCCTTGCTTGCGGCTACCACCCGTCATCGAACCACCGACGTTGACGATATCCCCTTCTAGCGTGACGACACGGAAACGATATCCCGTCGATTGGGCGATGCGGTTCGCGACTTCAAGAGTCTCAGCAACGAGCACTGAACCGAGCAACGATTTTTTCAACGTCTCGTACGATTCATCCGTTTCGACAAGTCCCGATGCCACTCCGACAAACCCGTTCATCGCTTCAAGTCGATCCAACACATCACTCGGCACGAATCTCGGTTTGATCGTCGTCATCGGCAAGAACGTCGCCCGACCTGCGTTGGCTTTTCGTAATTTGTCAATCTCACGACGCCCCACTGACTCATCTTGTACGACCACATGTTGCTGTGTCTGACCAAGTGCCGTTTCAATCGCCGCCTCATAAGAAGGGCGGACACGGATCAATTCAGCGACGGCACCAAGGACACCTGGCGAACGGTCTTTTAGGACGAATTTGACCGCATGGAAATAGCCCTCATACGATTGCTTCATTCGTTCGAGCATCTCGATTCGGTCTTCCGTCTTTTGGCGACGCCGTTCAAGGTCATAATAAGATGATTCGGCTCGAGACCGTTTCTCACGGATTGCCGTCTCTTGGTCGCGAAGTTCCGATTCTTTTTTACTCAGTCGTTCGAAACGACTCCGCACTGTTTCATACTGTTCTTGGGCCGCCAAGAGAGTCGCTTCTTGAGAGGAACGATCATCGAGGCGATGTTTGTTCTCACGAAGAAGACGTTCTTTCGACTCGACGGCAATATCGATATCCCGTTGTTCTCGTTTTTGTTGGTTACCGATTGTCGCTTTCGTTGTCGCAAGTTCGAACGCCTCGCTTTGTAACGCTTCGATTTCAGCGTTGAAATCACGAGAGGCGGATGTCAACTGTTGCTGTAGCGCTTCTCTTGCCTCGGTCGTTTGTCGCAACGTGCTTACTTTTTGGTCAAGCTCTTCACGAACGACCTTCAAGCGCGCTTCAAGTTCGGTCATTTCCACACGTACTTCTTCACGTTGACGGACGAGGCGGTCTTTCATCTCGGCACCATGTTCTTCTTGTGCTTTTGCGAGCTTGATATCACCCGTCAAGCGCTCGACGTACGTCGAGTGCTCCCTTTCGTTTTGGTTGAGCTCTGTCAATTCTTCACGCAACTGAGCAAGCGTCGCTTCGAGGTCGCTACGTTCATCGGTGAGGTCACGTACCGAACGGTCACAGTCAGATAACTGTTGAACAGATTCCACGTGACGTGCCGACACTAGTTCAATCTCTTGTTGAAGCAATCGAATCTCAGCACCCATGATTCCCGTTTCGAGTTCATCGTGTCGTGCTTTCGCCACTTTATACTCCCGAGCGAGCGCTGCCTGTTCACGGAGCGGTTCAACGCGATCCGCTAACTCAAATAAAATGTCATCGACGCGAGACAAGTTCAATTCGGTGTCTTGCAATTTCCGTTCAGCCTGTTTTTTTCGTTGACGATACTTTAATACGCCGGCTGCCTCTTCAATGACTGCACGACGTTCTTCCGGTTTACCGGATATGACCTGTTCGACCCGCCCTTGCCCGATAATGGCGAACGCATCGCGGGAAAGACCCGTGTCTAAAAACAAGTCAATGACGTCTTTTAAACGACATGGTTTTTTATTCATAAAATAGTCGCTGTCCCCACTTCGGGTCACGCGACGGGTCACACTCACTTCTTCATAAGGGAGACGCAACTGTTCGTCGCGATTATCGAGGACGAGCGTGACCTCGGCGACATTTCGGTGATTCTCTCCTTCACTTCCGGCGAAGATGACATCTTCCATCTTGGCACCGCGAAGTGATTTGGCCGACTGTTCTCCAAGTACCCAGCGAACAGCGTCCGATATATTGGATTTCCCGCTCCCGTTCGGCCCTACAACAGCCGTGACGCCGGGACGGAAATCTAATTCAATTCGCTTGGCAAATGATTTAAAGCCAGCGAGTTCGATTCGTTTTAAGTGCATCGTGACCATCCTATCCGCAGTAAGCATTCATCTGTATATTTTACCACAGTTAACAGTTCGTCAAAATGCCAGAATCATGCTATTCTAAAAAGAACTGTAGAAAGGGGAATACAGATGACGAATGAACAGATGATCGAAGCCATTTTGGATAAGATGAACATTATTAACCGCGGAGCGATCAAAGCGGAAGAATATAATGCAGCTGACCCATCAGCGGTAAAAGAAATTTATGAATACGTGATGACACGCTCTTCCCTCTCCATTTCAGAAGTTGACGGAATCGTCGAAGAGCTCGGTCAATTGACATGAAAAAGGAGTGGAACCATCGTGAATGGTCCACTCCTTTTGATTATAAGTCTGCGTATCGACGATTGAAGGCGATGAGTGCTTCTTTCGCCGCCAATTGCTCAGCTTCTTTTTTCGAACGCCCGACCCCTTCGCCGACGATATCATCACTGAGACGAGCGTGCGCGACGAATTCACGACTATGCGCAGGACCTCGTTCTTCGATAATCTCATATGATACCGGTCCGAGCCCTTCTCGCTGAACACTTTCCTGCAACTGGCTCTTAAAATCAGTTTGTTCTTCAAATACGCCCGCTAAGACTTTCGGAAAAACCGCTTCGGCGAGGAACCGTTCGACTGATTCGATTCCCTGGTCTAAATAAAGAGCCCCGATATAAGATTCGAATACATCGGCAAGTAAAGCCGGACGTTTTCTCCCACCGGTCAACTCTTCACCTTTCCCAAGCAAGATGAAATCAGAGAAAGCATAGGCTTCCGCAAAATTTACGAGTGACGGTTCACAAACGATTGCCGCCCGTAATTTTGTTAATTCCCCCTCGGAACGCTCCGGATAAGTCTCATACAAAAAGCGAGATACAGTCAATTCAAGGACAGCATCCCCTAAAAATTCTAAACGTTCATTATCTTTTCGCAATCCACGCTGTTCATTCACATATGAAGAGTGCGTGAACGCCTGCATCAGCAAGTCGTGGTTTGAAAACTGAACGTCCATGCGTTCTTGTAACGATTTAAATAATTCTAAGATGCGTGCCCGTTCCATTTCCTGACGTCGACGACGCTGCGCCGACCCTTGACGGTCAAACCGTCGTTTGTCTTTTGTCATAGTTCCCTCCATGAATAAGCACAAGCCCACCGCCCGGAACCGAGCGGTGGGATAGCTTGATTACACTTTTGTTTCGATGTAAGCTACTACGTCTCCAACAGTCGCGAGCTTTTCAGCATCTTCGTCTTCGATCGTGATGTCGAACTTGTCTTCGAGGTCCATCACCATTTCCATCACTTCAAGTGAATCCGCGCCAAGGTCGTCCTTGAACGATTTGTCTGCAGTGATCTCAGATACATCTTTCCCGAGCTTCTCTGCTACTGCTTCTTTTACGTCTACTAAGATTTGTTCTTTTGTCATGATAAAATCCCTCCAAAGGTAAGTATATTAAATGTCTGTCTGTTGGTAAAGTTCTCTTTTACGCCATTGTCATGCCGCCATCGACGGCAATCGTCTGTCCAGTCACATAAGCGGCCTGTTCCGATGCCAGGAAAGAGACGAGGTTTGCCACATCTTCCACCTGACCGAAACGATTGAACGGAATCTGTCCGAGTGTAGCCTCTCGCTGTGCATCTGTCAAGGCATCCGTCATGTCGGTTTGAATGAACCCTGGACAGACGGCATTGACCGTCACATGACGTCCGGCGAGCTCACGAGCCACCGACTTCGTCAACCCAATCAATCCTGCTTTCGCAGCCGCATAGTTTGCCTGCCCGGCATTACCGGTAATCCCGACAACAGAGGCGATATTGATGATTCGACCTGAGTTTGATTTGAGTAACGGTCTCGTGACGGCTTGAGATGTCAAGAAGGCCCCTTTTAAATTCGTCGATAACACGTCTTCAAAATCCGCCTCTTTCATCCGCATGAGTAACCCGTCACGTGTAATTCCTGCATTGTTGACGAGGCAATCGACCCGACCGTACGTATCGACCGTTGTCTTGACGAGCGCTTTGACGTCGTCAGCATTTGAAACGTCGGCCTTGACGGCAAGGGCTTCACCACCTGCCTCCACGATGGTCGCGACGACCTCATTTGCCTTTTGTTCACTACCCGAGTAGTTCACGACGACTTTGAAGCCGTCTTCCCCTAAACGTTTCGCGATGGCCGCACCGATTCCTCGGGACGCACCTGTCACGATCGCTACTTGATCACGCACGAACTTCTCCTCCTAACGAGGCGACTTCTTCTAACGTGGTCGCCTTTTGAATCGTAACGTTTGAATCGATTCGTTTGATCAATCCAGAGAGTGGTGATGATGGACCAAATTCGATAAACGTATCGACACCGTCTGCAATCGCTTTACGAACACATTCTTCAAAGCGAACAGACGAATAGAGTTGTTTCGTCAATAACGCTTTTAAGTGTTCAGGGTCACGATGCACAGCCGCGTCTACGTTTGAAATCACGTCGACTGAAGCTTCTGTAAACGGCGATGAGGCGAGGACATCCTGGAAACGAGTCGCTGCCGGCATCATGTATGAACTATGGAACGCTCCAGAGACTTGTAACGGTAACACCCGTTTCGCCCCAGCTGCCTTCAATTCTACACTCGCTTGTTCGACTGCGTCGACATGTCCTGAAATCACGAATTGACCTGGACAATTTAAATTGGCGATTTGAACTAAATCTCCACTCGCACTAATTTTTTCCGTAATGTGGTGTGCCTCTTGAAGATCGGTCATTCCAACGACCGCGGCCATCGTTCCGTCCTTTACTTCAGACATCAACTGACCGCGTTCGCGGACGAGTACGGTCGCCTCTTCTAGATCGATGACACCCGCACTGACGAGCGCGGCATATTCACCCACGCTATGCCCAATGACGACGTCTGGTGTCGCACCGTTCTTCGCATAAGCTTGCGCGAGCAACGAGGCGTGCGCCACGATCGCCGGTTGCGCGACTTCTGTTTCTTGTAAATCTTCCTTCGACCCGGATGACATGACTTCAAGAAGGTCAAATCCGAGTCGACGTCCGATTGCTTGAAGCATTTCAGGATGATTTAAGAAGGTTTGTCCCATTCCGACGGCTTGGGAACCTTGTCCTGGAAACACCCATGCTACTTTCCCCATGTCCTCACCTGCTTTCGCTTAATCTATCGCTTTAGCACGCTTGATTTTCTCCACGACATCGTGGTCTACCATGATTTTTGCCTGCTTCAACGCACTCGCGATGGCAAGTGCGTCGCTTGACCCATGCGCTTTAATGACTGGCGCATTGATCCCAAATAATCCGGCTCCCCCATGTTCACGATAATCAAGCGTTTCTTTCAGTCGTCTTAACTTCGGTTTTAAGATGAGAGCGGCGAGTTTTGATACAAGATTACTCGTGAACTGTTCTTTCATCATCTTCATGAGCATCGCCGAGGAGCCCTCTACACCTTTTAACAGGATATTTCCGGCAAACCCTTCGGTCACGATGACGTCTACGTCTCCTGACATCGCTTCACGCGCTTCGACATTCCCGACAAAGTGGACAGGAGCCGCTTCAAGGAGGGGGAATGCCTCTTTCGTGAGTGCATTTCCTTTTCCGGCTTCCGTTCCGATATTGAGAAGGGCGACTCGAGGTGTTTTGATGCCTCGGACGTGTTCGGCATATAGTGAGCCCATGATGGCATAATCCACAAGATGTTCGGCTTTCGCATCCGGATTCGCTCCGACATCCAGTACGACGACTCCACTCCCTGTATATGTAGGGAACGTCGGAGATAGTGCCGGACGCTCAATTCCCGGGATTCGTCCGATGATGAAAAGTGATGCCGCCATCAGTGCGCCGGTATTCCCAGCAGACACGAGGGCATCCGCTTTTCCTTCTTTAACGAGTTGGGCTGCTTTGACGAGTGAACTGTCTTTCTTACGGCGTACCGCACGAACCGGTTCATCCTCACCCGTGATGATTTCACTGGCTGGAATGACCGTCACACGAGGATCGTCAAGACCATACGAGGCAATCTTCACCTCGTCACCGACTAAAAAGAGTTCCATCGATTCATTCGGAAATTGCTCGATGAATCGCTTGACCCCTTCTACAATCGCCTTCGGTGCGTGGTCGCCACCCATTGCATCAATTGCTAACTTCATGCTTGTTCCTCCTCACTACGTCGGTAAATCGTGAAGTCGCCGTCAAAGACGCACTCCTCGCCGACGTAACTTTCGACTGTGACGTCTGTTCTCCCGTCCCCACGTAGTTTCAGCACACGAGCCTTGGCAACGACTCGCTCTCCAAGATGGACCTGGCGACTGAAGCGAATATCCGCTTTAGTGGTCAACGCCAATTCATCGTTGATGAGCGCCACCGCTAACGAGTTGGCTTGCGCGAACAATACATGTCCACGGGCGATCTCATTGCGGCTAAAGACGTGTTCTTTTTCTATGTCGAGTACAGAGATGGCAGAGTCATCTAGTTTCAAGTCAATCATATCACCGATGACCTCGCTCATTGAAAGCGATTTGACTTCATCGAGATGTTCGGAAGCCACATGTTTGATTCGTTCCCGCACTTCTGGAATTTTTAATTCCATTCGGTCAAGTCGAATCGTTTGGATGCTGACGGAAAACTGTTTTGACAGCTCTTCGTCTTTGATGAACGGGTTGTGTTCAATCGTTTCCTGTAACAAGCGTTGCCGCTCTTTCTTAGGTACCCGCATTCAGTTCCCTCCTAAACTAAGTTACTAAAGAACTTAATACCTGGTACTAATAGCAGTATATATTCTTTAGTCGTCATTTTCAAGTATTATTCTAACCTTTCCCCGACGAGAAGGTCGAGTTGTTTCAAATAGTTTCGTAAAACGTCATACTGGGCATCATGCCAAAAAGCCTCACTCCCGAGAAGCGCTACAGCATCTTGTCTCGCCACTTCCATCACTTTTAAATCGAGAACCGGATCAGCGACCCGAAAACTCGGCAAACCACTTTGCGCGGTACCGAAGAAATCTCCAGCACCACGTAACTCTAAATCTTTCTCGGCTAAAACAAAGCCATCGTTCGTTTCCGTCATCGTCTTCAAACGGACTTTCCCGACATCCGATTTCGGGTCTCCGACAAGGATACAAAATGATTGATGGGCACCACGACCGACCCGCCCGCGCAACTGGTGTAATTGAGCAAGTCCGAAGCGTTCGGCATCATGAATGATGATGAGCGAAGCGTTCGGGACGTTCACCCCGACTTCGACGACTGTCGTCGAAACAAGGATTTGCGTCGTGTTATCCGCAAATGACTTCATCACGTCGTCCTTTTCTGCGCTCGACAACTTCCCGTGCATCAGACCAACGCTATAATTCGAGAAGCGTTCTTTCAACAGTTCATACAGCGCCGTCGCACTCTCCACTTCAAGCGTATCCGATTCCTCGATGAGCGGTGCGATGACATACGCTTGTCGACCAAGCGTTAGTTCGCGATCGACCATCGAATGGACACGGTCGATTTGGTCATGCTTAGCCCAATACGTCTCAATCGGTTTTCGACCTTTTGGCATCTCATCGATGGTCGAAACATCCATCTCACCGAAGGCACTGATGGCGAGCGTTCTCGGAATCGGGGTCGCCGTCATATATAGGACGTCGGCAAACTCCGCCTTGTCTCGTAGCTTCTTCCGCTGTTCAACACCAAAACGGTGCTGTTCGTCTGTAATCGCTAAATGGAGATTGGAAAACTCGACCGGTCCTTGGATGAGCGCGTGCGTCCCGACGATGATGTCGACGTCACCTGATTGAATCGCTGAGAGTAACGCCTCCCGCACCTTTCCTTTCACCGAGCTCGTCAAAAGGGCGATCTTGATGCCAAATGGTTCAAATAATTCTTGTAATGAGGTGGCATGTTGTTCTGCAAGAATCTCTGTCGGAACCATCAGTGCACCCTGATACCCGGCCATGACGGTCGCATACAAGGCAATCGCGGCAACGACGGTCTTCCCGCTCCCGACATCCCCTTGTAACAATCGGTTCATCCGCTCCGGTTTTTCAAGATCCGACACGATTTCACGGATGACCCGTGTCTGCGCTCCAGTCAACGGAAATGCGAGTCGTTTCACAAATTCATTCAACTGTTGTTTATCGAGTTGAAGGGCCCGACCGTTTCCTGACCGCTCCATTTTTCGAAACGCTTGTAGTTTCAATTGATACAGTAAACATTCTTCATAGACGTAACTTCGTCTTGCCTGCTTATACGTCTCTACCGTATCCGGTAAATGCATCCCACGAAGCATCGCCATTCGGTCAACTAACCGATATCGGTCGCGAATGGCCTGCGGCACCTGTTCAGGGAGATCATTCACTTGTTCAAACGCTAGTTTTACGATTCGACTAAAGTTCTTTTGTGTCAGTCCTGCTCGTAGAGAGTAGATTGGTTGGAGACCACCAGAGGGGGCACCGAATTCGAGGTCGGTTGCGCTAATCGTCATCCGGTTCATGTCCCACTTCCCTTTGACCGTCACTGTCTCACCGATAACTAACTTTTCTTTATAGAACGCCCGATTGAACATCGTCACTTGTACGGCATACCGTTCTTCTAATAATAAACGGAACTGTAGTCGATTTTTCCCTTTACTGTAATAACGAACGAGTGGTTCAGCTTGAACCGTCCCACTCCATTTAACTAGGTCACCATGAACGGCTGTCGTTACCGTCCCACTATTATAATTCTCATAACGAAACGGGACGTGCTCCAGCACGTCCTCGATTCGAACAAGTCCCATCACTTCTAATTTTTTGGCCATCTCTGGCCCGACCCCTTTCAGCGTCGTCAATCGGTCATTGTTTTGCATCTTCTTTCGCTCCAAATATATTTCGTTCGAGGCGACGAGCCGTCGGCGTATTCGCAAGACCACCTTTGGCCGTCTCTTTCAACGCGGTCGGCATCATCTGACCGACTTCGTGCATCGCTGAGATGACCTCGTCACAAGGAATACGTGAGGTAATCCCCGCGAGCGCCATGTCAGCTGCGACAATGGCATTGGCACCACCCATGGCGTTCCGCTTAACGCACGGCACTTCGACGAGCCCCGCCACAGGATCGCAGACGAGACCAAGCATATTTTTAAGGGCAATCGCAAAGGCTGTCGCCGATTGGTCCGGTGTCCCACCGGCCGCTTCAACGATGGCCGCGGCTGCCATTCCAGTCGCCGAACCGACCTCGGCTTGGCATCCGCCGGCCGCTCCTGAAATCGAGGCGTTGTTCGCTACGACGAATCCGAATGCTCCTGACGTGAACAAATAACGAATCATCGCGTCGCGGTCCATTTCCAGACGATCTTTCACCGCAAACAACGTTCCTGGTACGACCCCGGCGCTCCCCGCAGTCGGTGTCGCACAAATTCGTCCCATCGCCGCGTTCACTTCGTTCGTCCCGATCGCTTTCGACACGGCATCTAAAATGAGATCCCCTGCGAGCGACTTGCCCGAACGAATGTAATCTTGCATGAGTACGGCATCGTTCCCCGTCAATCCCGTCACCGATGTCACCCCTTGAAGTGCCCGTTCGACCGCCTCTTCCATGACCTCGAGGTTACGGTCCATCATCCCGATGATGTCCTCTCGACTCGAACGTCTGACATGCATCTCTTGCTCAATCATGACTTCAGAAATCGGGATGTTTCGTTCTGTTGCAATCGTCACTAACTCTTCTACTGATTTAAACATCTCACATTCTCCTTATTCCCCAAAAATAGCAATCCGTTCGATTTGCGGCAATCGTTCCAACTCAGCGAGCACTTCCGCAGGAATGGTTTCATCAATCTCAATCGCCATCAACGCCTGCATCCCTTTTTCGTGACGACTCACTTCCATATGACCAATGTTTAATTGGTGATTCGCCAACACACCCGTTACTGCCGCGATCGCCCCGAATCGGTCATGGTGTAAGACGACGAGCGCAGGTCCCCCACCTGTCAGTTTCAACGGGAATCCGTTCAATTCCGTGATTTCAATCGTTCCCCCACCGATCGAGATTCCGACAATTTCAAATGTGCCCAATTCATCTTTTAGTAACACGCGGGCCGTATTCGGATGATCCGTCAACAGGTCACTCGTCTCAAAGATGACCTCGATCCCTTTTTCACGGGCGATGTCTAACGCCTGCGGGATTCTCAAATCGAACGTATCGAATCCCATGATTCCACCGACGATGGCCACATCCGTCCCGTGACCCCGATACGTGTCAGCAAACGACCCGTAAAATGTGATGTGCGCCGTACGCGGCGTTCTTCCGAATAACTTCCCAGCCATCAAGCCGATGCGAGCAGCACCTGCTGTATGCGAACTCGACGGTCCGACCATGACCGGACCAATGATGTCAAACACACTCCGATATTTCATCAAATTTTCCCCCTTTCAAAAATCCCTACCTTCATTATACAGAAGGTAGGGATTCGAAACAGCTTATTCCACACTAAAAATATAAGAGTAAAGCGGTTGTTTGCCGTCGTGAACTTCAATTTCAATCTCATCATTTACTGATTCGATATAAGACGTCAACGCCTCGACGTCTGATTCAGAAGAACCTTCTCCTGTTAGGATCGTGACGATCTCGTCGTCTGCGTCGATGAGCGCATCAACTAATCGTTTAGCCGCTTCAAGACTAGACGGAGAGGAAGAAACGATTTTCTTCTCTGCGATCGCCATATGTTCATCTTTTTTGATTTCAACACCATCGATGCTCGTATCACGAACAGCGTATGTGACTTGTCCAGACTTCACAGCTGACGCAGCCGCATTCATCGCTTGTTCGTTCATCTCGACATCCGCTTCAGGGTTGAATGCGATAGCTGCCGCGAGTCCTTGTGGGACCGTCTTCGTCGGAATGACCGAAACGCCGCACGGTGCGACAGATGCCGCTTGTTCAGCCGCCATGATGATGTTGGAGTTGTTCGGGAAGATGAAGACGTGTTCCGCATGTGCCGACTCAATCGCCTTGACGATATCTTCTGTCGATGGGTTCATCGTCTGTCCACCTTCGATGACGTGTGCCGCCCCAAGTGAACGGAACAATTCGCTGACACCTTCACCCATTGCGACCGTCACGATGGCAAATGGTGCTTTTGGCTTCTCTGCTTGTTGAACACCGTGTTGGTTGGCACCTTGTTCTTCTTCGAGAATCGTTGAATGTTGTTGACGCATGTTCTCGATCTTGACTGCAACGAGCTCACCGAAACGTTGACCTTTCGTGATGACTTCACCAGGTGTCTCGACGTGAACGTGAACTTTTAAGAGTTCTTCATCCGCAACGACAAGGAGAGAATCCCCGAGTTCAGATAACTCATTGCGGAATGCGTCTTCGTTGAACGGTGCATCTTTCAACTTGTCCTCTTGGAAACGGACCATGATCTCTGTACAGTAACCGAATTCGATGTCCTCTGTTGACATGAATCCTTGCGCCGCATGCGCGTGGTGTTCTGCTTCGATCAAGGCGTCCATGACCGGTGTATGTGGTTTTTCGAGTTCTTTTCCTTCAAGACTTGCGAGGAATCCTTCATAAATGACGAGAAGCCCTTGACCACCCGAGTCGACGACGCCGACTTCTTTTAATACCGGCAATAAGTCCGGTGTACGGTCTAACGATGCTTTCGCTTCGACGATGACACGTTCCATAAATTCAGTGAAATCACTTGTCGACTCTGACGCAAGAAGCGCTTCGTCGGCCGCTTCACGAGCAACCGTCAAAATCGTTCCTTCAACCGGTTTCATAACCGCCTTGTATGCCGTGTCGACACCGCGCTTGAGCGCTTCTGCAAAATCAACTGTTGTCAGTTCTGCTTTTCCTTCAACAGCTTTCCCGAACCCGCGGAACAACTGGCTTAAAATAACGCCCGAGTTTCCACGTGCTCCCATCAGGAGTCCACGAGCAAACTTTGATGATACCTCCGCGATATCTGATGAGTTCATGGCCGCTACTTCTTTCGCACCCGACGTCATCGTCAAGTTCATGTTCGTCCCCGTATCTCCGTCTGGAACCGGGAAGACGTTAAGCGAATCCACATAATCTGCGTTTTGGCTCAAGTTGGCCGCTCCGTTCGCGATCATGTTTGAGAGCGCCAATCCATCTAATCGTTTTAAACCCACACCAAATCCTCCTCCGTTTTCGTCAGTCATTCGTCAGACGAACGCCTTGAACGAATATATTTACCGACGAAACGTTTAATCCTAAAGTTTCTCCGAGCGTATACTTCACTCGACTTTGCACGTTGTATGCGACTTCAGATACTTTCGTCCCGTAGCTTACGATAATGTGCATGTCGATATGTACGTCTTCTTCATCCTGACGTACGACGACACCTCGTGCGTAATTTTCACGTTTTAACAATTCAGCAATGCCGTCTTTCAGTTGTGCTTGTGAAGCCATGCCGACCACACCGAAGCATTCCATCGCCGCACCACCTGCGAGTGTCGCGATAACGTCACTTGTGATGTCAATATTGCCATATGTTGTCTTCATTTCAATTGCCATATGGAGTAGCCTCCTTTATTCGGAATGATTCCTAATGTACATTCTACAATAAGTACCTAGTTATTAAAAGAACCTGCTCCAGAATCTCGGTCAATTAACGCGATAACCTCATTCATTATTCAAATCCTTGAGAGTAATGTCAAGTTTTTTTCTTGTCATGGTATGATTTTCTAGTTGCATCGGGAAAAAAGCCGTGCTAATATAAACGAGTGTCTATTAGGACGAACCCACATAAAAAAGGAGGGGAAACGCATGGCACGTAAATGCTACGTAACAGGTAAATCACCTAAATCAGGTAACAACCGTTCGCACGCACTCAACAAGACAAAACGTACTTGGGGTGTAAACGTACAAAAAGTTCGTATTCTCGTTGACGGTAAACCGAAACGCGTTTGGGTTTCAGCTCGCGCACTTAAATCAGGTCTCGTTGAACGCGTATAATACTTATACACGAACGAATAAATCCCAGCGGCATTCGCCGATGGGATTTTTTTTGTTTATTTTTTGACAATCATGACAAGTACCATTCCCTCATGAACCGTCAACCGGGCAGATGCTTCGACCCACTCATTCGAAACGGTCAATGCTTCTCCGCTCTTGACCTCATGATGATCGAGTGGATATTTGACACCTTTAATCGAAATCGTGGCCGTCTTCCAAGGCATGAAGGACAGATAATGTCCCTCTTGTTTCGGAATCCCAGAATCACCCGGTCGAGCGAGAAAAATCATGTTTCCCTTCCCATGGAGAATCATCCCTGGATACGATTCGAGTAGACCAACGTTTGCGAACGTCATGTCAATCCGTCCCCCGAGCGCACCGTACACATCCATCCGTGTCGCCCCCCGATCGATCGCCAACTGAAGCGCAATCTCAAGATCCGTCACATCTTTCTCCGACGGAAAACGTAGCGCCTCCTCGGGCAGTAGTCCTTTGTACGAGTCAAAATCGCCCACTACGACGTCCGCATCGATTTTTTCATCTAACAGCTTTTGATACCCACCATCCACTCCAATGACTAAATCGGCATCACGCGGTAAGTCCGGAATAGGTTCCGGACTCGCCGCGACAATCAAGACGTTCATTGACGAATGTCCCGTGTCGCCACACGCGTGAAGCGTGGAGCTGTCGTGAAGAGTAATACTAATACGATGGCTGAGATGACAAACGACGGAACCATATACGTCGCGTTATAGCCGAGTGAATACGCCACGACCGGCCCTTCCGCATACTCAGCGAAAAAGACGATTCCTGAGATGACATGAGCCGCATATCGCAATGCCGACCCAATCAATGCGCCAAGCACTAAATAGGTTGCGAGCGTCTTCGTCGCCCCTTGAGTAGCAGCCTGTTTCACACGTCCGGCAAAGACGCCGGCCACACCGACAAGTCCATACGCGACCGTATAATCAAGTAGGAACTGTACGGGTGTGAAAATATAGGCGCCAAACAAGAGTTGAAGCGTCCCGACGAGCGCTCCTGTCGCAAGTCCACCTTTCAGTCCGTGACGGAATGCCATCACAAAGATCGGGAGCATCGCTAAACTGATTGACCCTCCTTGTGGCAAACGGTATGGGATGAGTAAATCAAAGATTAGTCCAAGCGCCGCGAACAATGAAATTTCGATAAGTGCTTGTAATTTGAAACGTGATTTCATCTTTCTTCCTCCTTTATTGTGTGAACGACAAAAAGCAGCATGACGTAAACGCCATGCTGCTTCGATTCGCAACGTGCATTTTCGCCACATCCCTACGTCCGTGTGAACGGAACAGGTTCAAAGGGTTAGCGTAATGCCTCTCAGCCACATCATGTGACACCCCTTGCGACTCTATCTTGTTGTTCTATCGTTGATTATACACGAGATGCGCCACGAATGCTATCAATGGCTGCTTTATAATCCGGTTGATTGTAAATCGCAGATCCAGCAACGAGTACGTCAGCACCCGCATCGATACAAAGCTTCGCCGTCTCTTCGTTGACCCCACCATCGATTTCAATTTCAAAATCGAGCTGACGGTCTTGACGAATCTGGTTGAGCGCTGAAATTTTCGGCACGACGGATTCAATGAACGCTTGTCCCCCGAACCCTGGGTTGACGGTCATGAGCAACACCATATCGACGTCTTCGAGGACATGTTCAATCGTAGACAACGGAGTATGCGGATTCAAGACGACGCCACACTTCGCTCCCGCGGCTTTAATTTGTTGCAAAACGCGATGTAAATGGTTCGTCGCTTCCACGTGCACCGTGACGATATCCGCACCCGCCTTGACGAAATCTTCGACATAGCGCTCCGGTTGATCAATCATCAAATGCACATCGAGAACCATGTCTGATTTTTTACGTAAGCTTGCGAGGACCGGTAGCCCAATCGAGATGTTCGGCACGAACTGACCGTCCATCACGTCAAAATGAATGTAGTCCGCTCCTGCTTCTTGAACAGCTTTCACTTCCGCCTCTAAATTGGCAAAGTCTGCCGCTAAAATTGATGGTGCGATTTTAATCATCTGTCAATACCTCCGTTTTCGATCGTTTAACTCTTCCATAAAGGTAACATAATTCTCATAGCGTGTTGAAGCAATTTCGCCATCTTCCACGGCTTGCTTGATAGCACACCCCGGTTCATTGATGTGGACACATCCTCGGAACTTACAATCGTCATGTCGTTCCACAAACTCCGGGAAACACCATCTGAGCTCATCTGACTCGAGTTCTTGCGGGAACTCGAGACTCGAAAATCCCGGTGTATCTGCAACAAGCCCGTCGGCTAATTGAATCAACGTCACATGACGTGTCGTATGTTTCCCTCGCCCGAGCGACTTGGAGATGGCCCCTGTCGCCAACTCGAGCTCTGGAGCAACCGCATTGAGTAACGAACTTTTCCCGACGCCTGTCTGCCCGGCAAAAACGCTTGTGTTTCCTTTAAAGAGCTTCCTGACTTCTTCGACCCCATGCGCCTGCTCCGTCGATGTCTCAATCACGTCATACCCGATGGTGCGATAACGGGCAATCGCTTCTTGAATTCCTTCTGCTTCGCTATCCGTCAATAAGTCCATCTTGGTTAACACGATGATCGGATGAATTTGTTTCGACTCGATTAACACGAGGAACCGGTCAAGCAAATGGTAAGAGAAGGCCGGTTCTTTCACGGAAAAGAGTAGAAACGCCTGATCGATGTTCGCAATCGGCGGACGGACAAGGTGGTTTTGACGCTCTTCTACTTCTAAAATATAGCCCGTTCCATCCTCTTGATCTTGAATCACCACGTCATCCCCGACGACAGGTGAGATGTTACGTTTACGGAAGTTTCCTCTTGCCCGACACCGAATCTCTTGACCCGACTCGGTCATCACATCATAAAATCCGCCTTGTAAACGAATGATTGTTCCTTTCACTCTGAGTTCCTCCCTTAAAAAAGAGGTGACGGCACCGTCACCTCTTTATTGTGCCTCTTTGGCTTGCGCATATGTGACGGAATCCGTTCGGACAACATCACCATCCACTTCAATCGTTGCTGTCCCGACTTCGTCTGGAGCAATGACGAGCGTGTAAGAATACGTTGTCGTTTCCGTGATTTTATCACGTAACACTTCGATTTCTCCTCGTGCATCGACCGTACGAATCACAACTTCGACCGCTTTCGGCTTCTTGTTTTTTTCCGGCTGTTCGACCTCGACACTCACTTCTCGTTCAATCGAGACATCGGTCGGTTCGACCCCTTCCGATACGATGACCGTCAGTTCAGTACCCGGGTCGACTGCTGTACCGGCAGTCGGAAGTTGACGAATGATTTGACCTTTAGGAACACTCGTCGAAAATTCGTCACGTCTCACAATCTTCAATTTATTTTGCTCGGCATAGATGGACGCTTCATCGAACGTATACCCTGCCAGATTTGATAGTTCTACCTTGTTGCTTCCTGTCGAGACGACAAGCGTGACCGTCACTTCAGAAGGAACGACTTCCTCGCCCGGGTCGAGCGATTGCGAAATCACATCTCCGCTGTCGACCGTTTCCGAAGCTTCTGTTTTGATTTCAAGGTCACTGAACGCTAAATCTTTTAGCATACGTTCAGCTGCTGATTGGGACAGTCCCTCCACATTCGGCATTTCGACGGTTTCTTTCCCGGCCGAAACAACGATGGTCACCGTCGTGCCTCGTTTCGGTTTACGCCCTTCTTGCGGGTTTTGTGAAATGACTTCACCTTCTTCTACGTCATCACTCGCCCGTTCTGTCACTTCGACGACAAATCCTGAGTCTTCGAGTTCTGATGTGGCATCGCCGATACTCATTCCGACGACATCGGGTACAACGGCACGCGACATTTCATCCGCGACTACGTAAGCCGTAATACTCCCTCCAATTAGCAACATAACGAGTAAAATCCAAATCCACCATTTTCGTTTCTTCTTGACCGGTGGTTTTTCTTTTTCCTGCTCGTTCGAAGCAGAAGTCTGAGAAGTTTGCACAGGTGCTTCCGTTTTTTCATCAGGAATGACCGGTGCCATGACGAGTGTATGATCAAACTCTTCTTGGCTCGCCGGAAGACGTTTCGGCTCATTTGCCCGTTCACGGCTAAGTGAGGTCATACAATCTTTTTTAAAGGCAGCGACAGATACGTGACGGGCACCAGGTGATTTCGCTAACGCTTGCATGACACAGTTTTCGAGCGCTTGTGGAATATTTGGGTTCAAGTCAATTGGTCGAATCGGATCGTCCTGCAGATGTTGCAGTGCCACTGCAACAGGCGTCTCTCCAACAAAAGGAACGCGACCTGTCAACAATTCGTACAAAACGGCACCGAGCGAGTAGATATCTGACTTTTCATCGGCGAATTTCCCACGTGCCTGCTCGGGTGAGAAGTAGTGCACAGAACCGAGCACCGACATCGTATGCGTCAACGTCGCATTCGACATCGCCACAGCGATTCCAAAATCGGTCACTTTCACGTTACCTTGTTGATCGATCATCATGTTTTGTGGTTTGATATCACGATGAATGATCCGGTTTGCGTGGGCATGATCAATTGCATCACAAATCTGTCCCACAATGCGTAATGCCTCGTCGACAGATATGTATTCCTCTTGCAAATATTGTTTTAACGTTACACCATCGACATACTCCATGACGATGTAGTACAAATCCTCTTCATCACCGACGTCATAGATGGCGACGATATTGGGATGGTTCAGACTTGTAGCCGCATGGGCTTCACGCTCGAACCGGCGTATAAATTGTTCGTTATGTGAGAATTCAGATCGCAACACCTTGATGGCGACGGTTCGGTTTAAGATCTCGTCATGAGCCCGGTAGACATTAGCCATGCCTCCGCTGCCGATTTGTTGTTCGATCCGATAACGATCGTTGATTCGTTCTCCGCTTCGCATCGGATTCATCCTCTCTTTCTATCTGTGAATTGAACGAGGGCGACTGTAATATTGTCGCTCCCTCCCAATTGATTGGCTTCCGCAATGAGCTGTTCCGCTTTTTGTTCTGCAGATACAGCTTGTTGTAACACATGTTGAATTGCCCCATCGGTCATATGTGTCGTCAATCCATCTGTACAAATTAAAATCACATCAAACTCTGGGTCAGCGAGCACTTGTATGTCTGGTTCGACTTGTTCACTTGAACCGATTGCCCGGGTAATGACATTTCGTTTTGGATGAATCCGCATCTCTTCTTCTGTGAGTTCACCGAGCTGTTTGAGCACGTTCACATAAGAATGGTCTTCTGTAAGACGCTTTAATTCATTGGATTGAAGTGCATACACGCGACTATCTCCAATATGAACGATGATGACTGTTTCACCGTGCCAACAAATAGCGGCCACAGTCGTTCCCATCATGACAAGGTTTGACTGTTTCGCAAATTGCAACACTTGATTGTTCGCCAAATCAATGTGATGGCGGAACCATCGCTCAATCTCGACAGGAGTCGACGGGAGAGACGGGAAGGCCCGCCGAAACTCTTCAATCACGATTTGACTCGCGACCTCTCCCGCTGCATGTCCACCCATGCCGTCTGCAACGAGTGCGATTCCTGATAAGGCATCGCCTAAGATTAAAACTGCATCTTCATTTTGTGTGCGTACTTGTCCACGATCTGTTCGAAATGCTAATTCCATCTTTCTGATTACCTCGTTTCTTGTTCGCGCTCCTTCGCCCGAAGCTGTCCACAAGCGGCATCGATATCCGATCCTTGTTCGCGACGAATCGTCACGTTCACGTTGCGGTCTTTGAGCACTTTTTCGAAGGCAAAGATTTGAGCACGCGGTGTCCGTACATAGTCACGTTCGAGTACATGGTTGACGGGAATCAAGTTGACGTGACATTTGATTCCTTTTAAAAGATCTGCCAACAGATGAGCATATTCTTCCGTATCGTTGACACCACCGAAGAGTCCATATTCAAACGTAATCCGGCGACCGCTCTTCTCCGTGTAATAACGGACTGCGTCCATCAATTTGTCCAAGTCAAAGGCACGGTTGATCGGCATGAGCTTGGTGCGCAATTCAGTCGTTGGTGCGTGAAGTGAAATGGCGAAGTTGATTCGCATCCCTTCATCAGCAAACTTGTAAATCTTCGGAACAATCCCACTCGTTGATACCGTGATATGTCGTGCTCCGATGTTGAGTCCGTTGTCATGGTTGACGGTGCGCAAGAAACGCATCAACTCATCATAGTTGTCGAACGGCTCACCAATCCCCATGACGACAATTGAGTCGACACGTTCGCCTGTGGCATCTAATGCGCGTTGTACGTCAAGAACTTGAGCCGTGATTTCTCCAGCCTCTAAGTTCCGTTTCAAGCCACCGAGTGTTGAGGCGCAGAACGTACATCCGATCCGACACCCAACCTGTGTTGTGACACAAATCGAGTTCCCGTATTCATGACGCATGAGAACCGTCTCAATCGAATAGCCATCTTGAAGTTCGAACAAGAATTTGATGGTACCGTCTTGTGACTCTTGCTTGACCAATTCTTTTAGCGTCGTCAATTGGAACGATGCTTCTAATTTGTCACGGAGGGCTTTCGGAACGTTCGTCATGTCGTCAAATGATGTAACCCGTTTGACGTACATCCAATCATATAATTGTTTCGCACGGAATGCCTTTTCTCCTGCTTCCATCACCCATGCTTCGAGTTCTGGGAACGTCAACGAATAAAGTGACGGTTTTGCGCCTAAGAGCGGATTTTTTTCTACTGCTTTTGGATTCATGTTTTATACCTCTTTCTTAAATGCGGCGATATAGAAGCCGTCGGTTCCGAATGTCGTCGGTAATAGTTTTAATTCAGCACGGTCCGGTGTCATGTTCGGACGAACAGATTGTGGGAGACGCCCCGTGAGCGTGTTGTCCCAGACCAGTCCTTTCGACAAAATGTAGTCAGCCTGGGTCTCATTTTCAGACGGGTCGATCGTACATGTCGAGTAAACTAGCGTACCACCTGGCTTGAGCAGTGGCAATACGGCATCGATGATTTGTCTTTGGATGTTTGGTAGGTTTTCAAGCTGGGTTTTATCCTTCGTCCACTTAATATCTGGTTTTCGGCGAATGACGCCAAGGCCAGAACAAGGGACATCTAAAAGGATTCGGTCAAAGCTTTCTTTTTCAAACCGTTCACCTGCTAAACGAGCATCAAGGGCAAGTGCGGTCACTCCATTGATGTGTAGACGTTTGGCTTGTTGGTCGATTAATTTTGCCTTGTGAGGATGTAAGTCAAGAGCGGTGAGCGATCCACCTTCCATCCGTTCAGCCGTATGCATCGCCTTGCCACCTGGCGCAGCACATGCATCCAAAATAACATCGTCTTTTGACACGCCAAGCGCATCCGCGACGATCATGGAACTCTCATCCTGAATGGATAGGAGACCTTCCTCGATGAACGGGGTCGAATGGATGTTCCCTGATTCCACGACGAGTCCATCTGCCGACAGTTCCGAACGTGACGTCAACACACCAGCATCAGCCAATCGGTTCATCATCTCGTCCACTGAAATGCGCTTCCGGTTGACTCGAATCGTGACAGGGGCAGGCTCATTGTTCAATTGACAAATCGCTTCTGCCGTTTCAACGCCATATAACTCAATCCAATCTGATACGATCCATTCCGGATGACTGTGCTCAATGGCGATTCGTTCTGCATCAGTCAAGCTACTAAAGTCCGGAAACCCTTCCCGAAGCACATTGCGTAACACGCCGTTTACGAATTTGCTCGTCCCGAGGTGATGCCCTCGTTTCTTCGCGATTTCGACGGCTTCATGTAAGACGGCCCGGTCAGGTACTTTATCTAAATAGAAGAGTTGGTAAACGCTCATCCGAAGAAGTGGAAGGACAAATTTGTCGAGCTTCTTCGGAGAACGGATTCGGTCTTTCAATATATAATCGAGCGTTCCTTTTCGGCTAAGCGTCCCATATACGAGTTCGGTATAGAGACCGACATCTTTTGGGGCAACTTTTTTTTGTTTCAATGTGTCATTGACGGCAATCGTCGAATACGCGCCGCCTTGTTCAATTTTCATCAGCGTATCAAGCGCTGCTTCACGTACGTTCATGAGTTCCTCCTAATCGGTCGCCACTGCGTAGCTTTTGTCCTGCGCCACGCATAAAGGTTGCACCATCCATCCGTTTCTTGCCTGCGGGCTGTAAATCGGTGACCTTGATGGCAACATCGTTTCCTGTCGCCACGACAAATCCGTCATCTTCAAGGCGAATGACTTCTCCCGGCTGTCCCGTACCTGTCGTCTTCTCACCCATAAACAATTTCACACGTTCGCCCTCAAGCGTTGAATAGGCCGTCGGGAACGGATTCATTCCTCGAATATGGTTGTAGATAGACTCGCCATCCATTGTCCAATCAATCTGTTCACGCTCACGGCTGATATTCGGAGCAAACGTCACATCACGCTCGTCTTGAGGCACTGCCTCAATCCACCCTTCTAAAAACGCGGGAAGCGTTCGAATGAGCAAATCACTTCCAGCTACAGCCAGCTTATCAAACAATGACCCGACCGTATCCGTTTCTTCAATCGGAACGATCGTATTGGCAATCATGTCACCTGCATCTAATTTGTCGACCATATACATGATGGTTACCCCTGTCTCCGATTCTCCATCGATGATGGCTTGATGGATCGGGGCACCTCCACGATATTTCGGAAGAAGGGAAGCATGGACATTGATGGCTCCGTGAGGCGGTGCCTCAAGTAAAGCAGGCGGTACGATTTGACCGTACGCTGCTGTCACAATCAAATCGGGCTTCAACTCTAAAATGTCTGCATAGTCTGTTCGAACTTTTTCAGGCTGCAACACGGGAATACCGTGACGAAGCGCACACTCTTTCACCGGTGTCGGCTTGAGTTCACGTTTACGCCCGACCGGTTTATCCGGTTGTGATACGACACCTACGACATTGTATCCTTCTTCAAGCAGTCGCTCAAGTACCGATACGGCAAATGTCGGTGTTCCCATGAAAACAATCCGCTTGTCTTTTCCAGGGTTTGGAACAGCGATCTTGTCTGTGAACAAGACGCCATCCAAATGATCCATTTCATGTTGAATCGCACGGGCGAAAAAACCGCTCGCTTGAATCGTATGGGTGCGTCCTTTCAAGTCTTGGTTTTTCACAACGATTGACTCATGACGTTCGACAAATCCAAATTCACCTGGAATGCTTAAGCATCCCTCTAGTCCAACTTCTCGACCTGATGCTTCAATGATTTCCGGGTTAATCAAGACGAGTGGTCCCGTCTCGTCGTCGGTATGGACGACTGCGAGTCGTTGATTCAAATTGACTTGCGGTGCCGCGACGCCGACTCCGTCATACTCATACATCGTATCAAACAAACGGTCGACCGTTTGACGTAATTTTTTATCAAATTTCGTCACCGGTTCGCATGTTACGCGTAAAATGTCATTTGGTACTTCTACTACTTTATACATTTCTCTCCACCTCACATGAATACGTATGGGTTCACATCGATACTCATTTGATATTCTTTCTTACTGATTGCTTTCGCTCTCGCTTGTTGTAATCGTGCTAGCTCTGCATAAAGCGATTCAGGTTGTTTCGTTTTAATGAACACTTGATAACGATAAGCGTTCTTTAATTTTGATAACGGTGCCGGCATCGGTCCGTTCAAACGGCTATTTTCCACTTGTGCGTGTAAAAAGTCAGATGCGAACAGTTCTGCCTCAGCCTTGGCGACGAGCGGGTTTTCCGCAGAGAACGTGACCAGCGTCAAAAACCAATACGGTGGATGGTTTCCGACTTGTCTGAGTCCCATCTCTTTGGCAAAGAACGTCTCATAATCATGTTCACTCGCCGTCTCGATCACATAATGGTCCGGGTTATACGTTTGAACGAACGCCTCACCCGGAAGTTTTCCGCGCCCTGCTCTTCCTGCTACCTGGGTGACGAGTTGGAAGGTCCGTTCTGTCGCCCGAAAATCAGGCATGCCGAGCGTCGCATCGGCTGCGAGCACCCCGACAAGTGTGACGTTCGGGAAATCGAGTCCTTTGGCGATCATCTGCGTACCAAGTAAGATGTCGGCCTCCCCTTCTTCGAAACGGCGCAACAACTGTTCATGCGACCCTTTCCGTGACGTCGTGTCCTGATCCATTCGAATGATGCGAGCCTCCGGAATTCGGTTCAACAGTTCCGTTTCGATTTTCTGGGTACCTGATCCGAACTGTTTGATTTTCTTGCTATTACAGGATGGACACGTCGACGGCATACCGACCTCGTAACCACAATAGTGGCACTTCAACCGATCTCCATACTGATGATATGTCAAATTGACGGCACAATGCGGACATGTCATGCCTTCACCGCAGTCCCGGCACATGACGAACGTCGTGAACCCACGACGGTTCAATAAAATGACGCATTGCTCTTTTTTCTTGATCCGGTCGAGAATGCCTTGGAACAATTCCTCTGAGAACATCGTCGTATTGCCTTTGGCCAATTCACGGCGCATATCAATGATATGAACGGGTGGCATCTCGCCACCGTATCGTTCTTTCAAATGCAGATAGCGATAGACGCCTTTCTGTGCCCGGGCATACGATTCGAGCGACGGAGTGGCACTGCCCAATACAACAGGACATCCATGATAGCGAGCCCGCCAAATAGCGACATCGCGCGCATGATAGCGCGGGTTCTCCTCTTGCTTATACGTCGTCTCATGCTCTTCATCTAAGATGATCAGACCGAGTCGGTCGAGCGGGGCAAAGATAGCAGAACGGGCACCGACGACAACGTCGACTTCATTCCGTTTAATCTTACGCCACTCATCGTACTTTTCACCTTTAGACAAGGCGCTATGCAACACGGCGACCCGATCGCCGAAACGACGCTTGAAGCGCTTGACCATCATCGGCGTCAAACTGATCTCAGGGACAAGTAAGATGGCTTGTTTCCCTTCATCGATGACTTGTCCGATTGATTCTAAATAGACCTCGGTCTTCCCGCTCCCCGTCACGCCATGAACGAGCAACGTCTCACCGGCATCTGCCTCGTGAATGGCCAAGACTGCACTTGCCTGACTGTCGTTCAATTGAACGGATTCCTCGACCTGTTCGATTGTCGCGTACGGGTCACGATTCAATTCCACTTTGGTCAGTCGCACCGCTCCGATGTCTTCAAGCTTTTGAAGTTGAGGGCGAGTGAGACCAATTTGACGGAGTGCCGACCAATACATGCGTGGCGTCTCTTCTAGCTGTTGAATCGCTTCGAGTTGTTTTTTGGCACGCTTCGAAACGACGGTTGCATCAAGCAGTTCAACAACGATATCTGTTTTAAATGTCTTCTTTTCTTTCAGGACAGGTGCGAGGGTCAGTTCCCCTTTTTTAGCGAGTTCAAGAATGACCGATTGGACGTCTTTCGGATATTCCGATAAATGCGTCCCTAAACGAACCCCGTCAGGGACATGCCCCTCTTTAATTTCTTTATCGTAACTGACCTTGAGCGCTGCTGGTAGCATCGCAAGCAGGGCGGATGAACGAAAGCATAACGTCGTCTCTTTCACATGAATGGACAAGTCAAGTAACTCATCCGTAAGAGAAGATTCTTCATCTAATAAGGCTTCGAGCGGCTTCAATCCATCCCTCGTCCCGTCCGACGTGCCGACGACGATTCCGAGCAGACGTCGTGAACCGAACGGGACAGAGACGCGCATTCCGGGTTCAATCAACGACTCGAACTGTTCCGGCACTTCGTAATCAAATGGACGATCAATCGTAATTACCGGTGCATCAACGTGTACATGTGCAATCATCGGACCGCTTCCTTAAATTGTGTGAGCAGTTCGAACGCCAACGCCTTCTTCGATTGCTTTGGTAGACTAAGTGTCGTCCCGTCCGCACGGAACAAGACGACCTCATTGTCGTCTGCTCCAAATCCGACGTCACTTGATGACACATCGTTCGCGACGAGAAAATCGACGTTCTTTCGTTTCAACTTCGCAGCTGCATGCTCCTCGAGTCTCTCCGTTTCAGCTGCAAAACCGACCAACACTTGATGGGTCTTCTTCTCACCGAGTGATTTTAAAATGTCTGTCGTTTCTTCAAGTTCGATTGTGAGTGGACCATGCACTTTCTTATGCTTCTCTGCATGAACTGTTTTCGGACGATAATCCGCGACTGCCGCCGACTTCACGACGAGGTCTGAAGCCTCAAAGCGGCTCGTCACTTCGCGCAGCATCTCTTCACTTGACTTGACAGGAACCGCTGTCACGCCATCTGGGACCGGAACTTGGAGCGGGCCATGGACAAGCGTGACACGGGCACCCATGTCACGTGCCACTTCTGCTAGTGCGACGCCCATTTTTCCAGAAGAGTCATTTGATAAGTAACGGACGGGGTCAATACGTTCCACCGTCGGTCCAGCCGTAATCAACACGTCTTTTCCAAGATACAGTTTCGGGACGAACTGGCTTTCAATGATGCGTACTAAGTCTTCCGGTTCTGGTAGACGTCCCCCACCAATCCATCCACAAGCCAAGTTGCCGACACCCGGTTCAATCAACTGATAACCGTATGACTTTAATGTCTCAATATTCCGCTGCGTGGCAGGATGTTCGAGCATGTTCACGTTCATGGCCGGTGAGACGATGACTGGGCACTTTGCAGCAAGTATGGCCGTCGTGATGAAGTCGTCTGCAATCCCGTTCGCTAATTTTGCGATCGTGTTCGCAGTTGCAGGAGCGACGACAATCAAGTCACTCGAGTCGACGACATCAATATGTGCGATTTTTGTCGGGTCATGCTCTTCAAACACGTCCGTGTAGACCGGGTTTCGACTGAGCGCCTGGAAGGTCGCCTGACCCACGAATTGTTCTGCCGACTTCGTCATCGCGACGCGAACATTCGCTCCGGCTTGAACCAATTTCGATGTGAGGGCACACGCCTTGTAGGCGGCAATTCCACCACTCACGCATAACAAAATAGTACGATCCTTCACCATTCCCAAACTCCCCCTTATAGACAATGAGACCCAAGTCGCAAACGACTTGGGTCACACTTCATCCGTTGTTTTTTTCGTTCACGATGATTGTCGTATCACCCGAAAATAGTTCTTCTAACGCTTGACCGACCGGCTTATATGATTTTGGCTCGGCGACTTTCGGTGCTTTTCCATCTTGAATCTGACGCGCCCGTTTCGCAGCGACCGTTACGATCGTGTATTTTGACGGGATAGTACGTTGTAAGGCATCAATCGAAGGGTATAACATTAAATGACCTCCATCATGGCTTTTTTATAGAGTGACGCAACACGTTCACGTTTACAATGCTCAGCTGTCACGATCGCTTTAATCCGATCGATGGCTTTGTCAACCTCGTCGTTCGTGACGACATAGTCGTAAGCGTCCATCAATTCGATTTCTTCACGCGCGACGAGAAGGCGTTGTTTAATAACTTCTTCTGACTCCGTGCCTCGTCCGATCAGACGATTGCGAAGTTCTTGAAGGCTTGGTGGTGCCAAGAATAAAAAGACGGCTTCTGGAAGAAGTTCTTTTACTTGGAACGCTCCTTGCACCTCGATTTCAAGAATGACATCTTGACCGCTTTCGAGCGTTTCACGCACCCACTCTACAGGCGTCCCGTAATAGTTACCGACAAACTCGGCATGTTCAAGCAGTTCTTTTTGTTCGATCATCCGTTCGAACTCTTCTCTTGATTTGAAGAAGTAATGCACTCCTTCAACTTCCCCTTCACGTGGCTTTCGCGTCGTCGCCGACACCGAATATTGAAGGTTATTGTCCTCTTCTTCGCGAAGAGCACGGCAAACGGTTCCTTTTCCGACACCGCTCGGTCCAGACAAAACGATTAATAATCCTCGTTCTTTAAAATTCACTGCAAGCCCTCCATCTTCTAACATCACATTTAATTATAATAGCAGTCAATCAATTGTCCCGGCAAGAAGAAGTTCGGATTTCCTACTCCATCGTACCATATTTTCTGTTTTTCTGATAACGTAGAGACAGAAAATGAACAAAGGTGATGAGATCATTGGCTTATGATGGATTAATGACATATCGTGTCGTACAAGAATTACAATCGCTCGTCGGAGGGCGAATCAACAAGGTACATCAACCGTATTCGCTCGATTTGATGATTCAAGTTCGTTCGAATCGTCAAAACGCGCAACTCTTGATATCAGCAAACGCGATGTATGCCCGTCTTCAGTTGACGGATACACCGATTAAAAACCCGCAAGAACCACCGATGTTTTGCATGATGCTCCGTAAACATGTGGAAGGTGGCTTCATCACGGCAATCGAACAAATTGGCCGGGACCGTGTCATCGTCATTTCCGTTCGTTCTCGGAACGAGCTCGGCGATGAAGAGTCGAAGAAAGTATACATCGAATTGATGGGACGCCACTCGAACGTCGTCTTGACGACGGAGGAAGGCAAGATTTTAGATGCAATCAAGCATCTCCCACCTTCACAAAACACGTATCGAACCATCATGCCGGGGAGTGACTATCTCCTTCCGCCGGAACAACATAAATTCGATCCGTTATCTGATTTGACGGAAGGGTTGAAACGCATCGACTGGAATGCCGGCAAGCTCGATAAACAGATTGTCTCCACGTTCGCCGGCGTCAGTCCACAAATCGCACAGGAAGTCGTACATCTTGCAAAGATGCCTAACCGCGATTCCGTTCAACAGGCGTTCGAAAACGTCCTTCGTCAACTCGAAGGTCCTTATGTATTCCAACAACTTGCGAATGGTAAAGAACGGTTCGCTCCGATTGCGTTGACAGCCGGGGACATCGAAACTGAAGAAATGTATAAGTCGAGTCAAGAAGTCCTCGACCGTTTCTACTATGAAAAAGCGAACCGAGACCGTGTCAGACAACAAGCACACGATGTCGAACGACTATTAAAATCAGAGCTTGAAAAAAATCTGCTGAAGCGACGCCGTCTTTTAGATGACTTGAAAGCGACGGAACGGGCGGATGAGTTACAAAAATACGGAGAGTTGTTGACGACATATTTGTTCCAACTCGAAAAAGGGATGCGGGTCGCCGAAGTCGTCGATTATTATGACGAGAACGGTGCGACCATCTCCATTCCACTCGACCCGCTCAAAACACCGAATGAGAACGCTCAGCAATACTATAAAAAATACAACAAACTGAAAGTCGCGAAAGTCGAAGTAAAGAAACAGCTTGAACTGAACGATGCGGAGATTGCGTACCTAGAAACACTCATCGCGCAACTCGACGTCGCATCACCGTCGGATCTGCTCGAGATTCGGGAAGAACTCGCAGAAGAAGGATACATCCGTCAAAAGCGTCAAAAGAAAAAAGCGAACCCGAAGATTTCACTCGAAGCATACACCTCTTCAACGGGCACAGAATTCTTTGTCGGGAAGAATAATACACAAAACGACCACCTCACATTCAAATTTGCGCGTCGTGACGAGATTTGGTTACACGTCAAAGACATCCCAGGTTCTCACGTCATCATTCGTTCGACGGAACCGGATGAGACGACACTAGTCGAAGCCGCATCAGTCGCAGCCTACTACTCGAAAGCACGTGCGTCGAGTGGCGTCCCTGTTGATTACACGCGTGCTCGCTTCGTGAAAAAACCGAGCGGTGCGAAACCAGGGTTCGTCATCTATACGGATCAACAGACCGTCTACGTGACTCCAGATGAGCAATTGATGAAGTCTTTGAAACAGTGATAAATGAAAACCCGCCATGGTTCATGGCGGGTTTTCATGTTTATGATGTGGGATCATGTTTAAACGCTTCGAGCTGTTCATGATAGTCGAGCAAATGCCCGTGTAAAATTTCTGAAACGGATAAATCTTCGTGCGGTAGTTTGAAAAGTGAATAGGGTTTGTCACATGTATACAGAATATCGTGATGGTGCGCTAATAAATACAGAAACTCAGATTCGAACGCTTGACGCTCTTCCTCGCTCATCAATAGGAACGCTTCTTTATGTTCAGCCAAACTCTCTAACAAAAGGACAAGCTTGTCTTCTAAATGAATCAATAAGCGATACTGCTTGATTGTCATATACTTCAATTTGACGTTCGTCACTTTCATATCCTCTTGGAGCATCATATGAAGCTCTTGATGGCCGAGAATGCGAGCTCGCGTATCTAACAGTTCTGCCGGAGAACCGACGAGTTCTCGCCAATGATGAAACAGATAAGAAGAAGTCTTTCGTACCTCGTTCAACAACCGGTCCTCATAACGAGGAGGCATGAACGCGTAATTGACACCGAGTGAGACGAACACACCGACCGCCGTCAATAACGAACGGGTCCACGCATAATGGAAGAAATCCGAAGTGGGACTTTCGAGCATCATAACGATGGCAAACGCCGCATACGTCGACATGTGGGTCTTATCGAACGTCGTGTTAAGTGTAAGCGAGACGATGACGGCCAACCCAATCGAGAGCGGATTGACACCGAACAAATAGACGATGAAAAGTCCACACATGAGACCGACGACCGTTCCGAATATACGACTGAAGACGATTTTTGAAGAACGCTTAACAGTCGGTTGCATCGCCACGACAGCTGCAATAGCGCCCATTCCCGAGTAAATCCCAAAAATGTACCATGAAATCGCGACGGTAATCGTGACGGCAATCCCTGTTTTTAACGTACGTAACCCGACTTTCGGGATGTATCGTTTTTCATTCATTTCAGTTCGACCTTTCCTGTTTCAGAAATCAGTTCAACAATCGGTCGATTCGATGTCGACAACTGATACACCCCTGGTTCAACTTCTTCGTAGCGATCACTACTCGAAACTTTACCTGCGGTGGTCACGTTCACTTGACCGGTCGCATGTTTCGGCGTGTAGCTAAGCGTTCCGGCTTCTGTTTGAATTGTCATCGCTTGATTGACGACGACATCACTCACCGTCGCATGACGATAAGAACGAATATCCCCGGTCACGAGTCTCGCAGATTCAATCGTCGTGTCACTTTTTGACTCGATTCGCAGGCGGTCACTATCGATTTGCTTCAAGTTGACGGCATTGACGTTCATGACAATGGTCTTCGCGTTTAATCCTTGCCCGGTCACTTGTTCTGCATCGAGATGAATCGATGTCATCGAGCTAGGCAACGAGACACGGATTTTGTATCGCGATGGTTCGTCGCTTGCTCGGCTACCGAAATAGCTGAACCATCCATAACGCTCGACGATATAGATGGTATCTCCGACCGATTTGACTTTGATTCGACGTTCTTTCGAGTTCGTCTGCATCACTTCAATTTGAACTTTTTCATTTGGACTTCGCACAAATTCAACGTTCCCATGATGGGTTTCGAGTCGTAACTTTTTCATTTGATATCGGTCTTCATACTGGTCTCCTAGCGCTAACAAATGACTGAATACAAATAAATTCACGAAAAAGAGCGCTGGGATGATGGTCAAGACGAGACCGAAGGCGATTTTACGATGTTTGGGAATGGAACGGAATCGTGCCCCCCATGTTTTTTCTTTGCTTCTTGAATACGCCATATGCCTCTCCTTTTTAAATCACTTTCATTATTTTACCACGAAGTATGACATAAGCCGAATTGAAAAAGAATCCGCCCGAGGGTGGATTCTTAAGAGGTGACGAGATTGCTCCAAGCGCGAGGGTCTTGTTGCCACTCACGGAGTGACTCCAGTTCTGAACGTGTGAGAACGCCTGTCGTTTCTGCCACTTCAATTAATTCCGAGAACGTCGTCAACGATGTCGCCGTCAGGTCTGCATCGGCTAGATTCTTCTGGAGAACCGGCAATCCGTACGAGAAGATGGCTTGAATACCAGTGACTTCACCACCTGCCGCACGAATCGCTTGGGCTGCATCGATACTCGACATACCCGTCGATAACAAATCTTCGATCACGAGCACACGTGCCCCGTTGTCGAGTTTCCCTTCGATTTGATTTCCTTTCCCGTGCCCTTTCGCACTCGAACGGACATAAATGAACGGGAGACCGAGTCGGTCGGCGAGCAATGCCCCGTGAGGAATCCCTGCCGTTGCTGTCCCTGCGATCACATCGACTTCGGTCGGATTGACTGACTTCACCAATCCATCGACGATGACTTGACGTACTTCTGGATAACTGAGTGTGAGCCGATTATCGCAGTAGATGGGACTCTTCAAGCCGCTCGACCATGTATACGGCTCAGTCGGTGAAAGTGTGACGGCCTCAATCTGTAAAAGTGCCTCAGCGATTTGTTTCATATAGTTGTCCCCATTCCTTCATGAATTGGTTGTACATAGCCATCGGTTCAGCTGCACGTGTAATCGGTCGGCCGACGACGATCGAGTGAACGCCCGCCAGTTTCGCGTCTCGTGGCGTCGCGATGCGAACTTGATCATCATCTGTTTCACCGAGTCGGATACCTGGCGTGACTGTCATGAACGTATCCCCGAGTTTCTGATGAATCGCTTTCGCTTCTTGAACGGATGCGACCACTCCGTCAAGTCCCGCCTGCTTCGCAAGTGTCGCTTGTCTGAGAACAGCTTGATCGAGTCGTCCGGCAATACCGAGCTCTGTCTGCATCATTCGTTCATCTGTCGACGTCAACTGTGTGACCCCAATCAATTGAGTGGTATCAGTCGCTTGACGTAACCCGTCTAACGCATAGCGCATCATCTTTTCTCCACCTAACGTGTGGACATTCGTCACAGCCACACCGAGCTTTCCGATTTGTCGCATCGTTCGACGAGCCGTCTCCGGGATATCGTGTACTTTTACATCTAGAAAGACCGGGTAACCCTCGTCGACCAATTCTTCGACAAAGCGCGCACCTTCTCGATAAAAGAGTTCCATCCCGACTTTAACAGCCGGTCGGTTTGAAAAATGTTTTAACAATTGAAACGCTTCGTCCCGCGTTTCCACGTCAAGGGCGAGATACAAGTTGCGCATATGCCTTCCCCCTCACATCCAAAATATGTTCGATTCCGAGTGAATCGAGTCGTGCCGGTAATGCTTCGATGATTTCCTGACAGACGTATGGATTTTCAAAGTTTGCCGTCCCAACGGCAACGGCAGACGCTCCAGCATAAATAAACTCAAGCACATCGTCGACCGTTCGCACCCCGCCCATGGCGATAATCGGGATATCGACCGCTTGCGCGACTTCATACACCATTCGAATGGCCACCGGTTTGATGGCCGGACCGGATAACCCACCGATTCGGTTCGCCAAGATTGGTTGCCCGGTCTGAATATCGATCCGCATCCCGACGAGTGTGTTGATCATCGTCAATCCGTCCGCGCCGGCCGCTTCGACGGCTCGCGCCATGTCGGTGATCGACGTGACGTTCGGAGAAAGTTTGACATAGACCGGCTTACTCGAAGCCGCTTTGACGAGTCTCGTCAGTTCTGCCGCCATCACCGGATCCGTCCCGAACTGCATGCCCCCACATTTCACGTTCGGACATGAGATGTTCAATTCGATGGCTTTAATCGTCGGGTCGGCGCTGATTCGACGAGCGACTTCCACGTATTCATCTGGCGTCGAACCGGCAACATTAGCAATGATTTCCGTGTCGAACGTCGAGAGGAATGGTAATTTTTCTTCGATGATTGCATCGACGCCTGGATTTTGAAGCCCGATCGCGTTCAGCATGCCCTGTGCCGTTTCGGCGACACGTGGGGTCGGATTACCGAATCTCGACTCCTCCGTCGCCGCCTTGATCATGATACCTCCTAAAATGGAGAGGTCATATAGTTTCGCAAATTCCTCTCCAAATCCGAAACATCCGGAAGCCGGAATAATCGGATTTTTTAAATGAAGACCTGGTAAATCGACATTCAATCTCATAACAGCACCTCTTCCGCATTGAATACCGGTCCATCGCTACATACTTTCACATAGCCCTCCGGTGCTTGACAGACACAGGCAAAACAAGCGCCAATGCCACAACCCATCCGATTTTCAATTGAGATGTAACGCTCCGGAATCGGTGAAGCGGCGACCGCCTTCAACATCACTTCCGGACCGCAGCTGAATAAGACGTCCGCCTCGATGCGTGCGAGTGGACCCGTGACGAAGCCAGACTCCCCGTGACTGCCGTCTACTGTCGTGATGATGGTCTCACCAAGTTCACGAAAGGCTTCTTCATAAAAGACACTTTCTTTTGAATCAAACCCAAGAATCGCAATCGTTTCAATCCCCATCTCATGGAGTTTGCGTCTGACATAGTATAGAGGTGGGACCCCAATTCCTCCTCCGACCAGGACGACCCGCTTTCCTTGTTGGGCAAGTGGGAAACCGTTCCCGAGCGGACCAAGGACGTCTAGCGTGTCCCCAATACGTTTCCCCGCCAGCTCAGTTGTCCCTTCCCCAATCACTTTGTATAAGAAGGTAACTTCGTCCCCCTCGACGTTCGCCACCGATAACGGTCGACGTAACAGACCGGACGTCTTGATGTGAAAGAACGTCCCAGGGGCGATCTCCACCCCAGGGCAACGTACTTTCATCTCCATCGTCGCTTTTGCGATTTGCCGGTTACTGACAATCGTCACGTCATGTCTCATACCATCACCCCGAACGTTGTGAATGCCGGGATGCTGACCGTTTGGAACGATAAGCTTTCAATGACTTGTAGTAGCGCTTCGACCGTGTCGAGCGATGTGAGGCAGAGCGTACCTTGTTCGGCGGCTGTACGGCGAATCAAGAAGCCATCTTTCGTGACGAGTGCGTCGCGACTCGTCGTATTGATGATCAAGTCGACGTCTCCTCGCTCGATCACGCTGAGCATCGTCTCACCGTCTTCTTGAATCTTCCCGACTCGACGGACGCGCATCTGTTCCGCTTCGAGACGTTCAGCCGTCCCACTCGTTGCCATGAGTCGGAAACCGAGGCGGTCGAATCGTTTGGCTAAGGCAATCGCCTCATCCTTGTCGTGATCCGCAATCGTCATGAGCACGTTTCCTTTTAAGGCGATGTTCATCCCTGCTGCGACAAGACCTTTATAGAGCGCTTTTTCAAGTGTCCGATCTGTTGCCATGACTTCCCCTGTCGACTTCATCTCAGGTCCGAGCGATGGATCGACTTCTTTCAATTTCGCGAACGAGAAGACCGGGACTTTAACCGAAATGCTGTCCGACTCAGGATGGATGCCCGTCCCAAGACCGAGTTCTTTCAAGCTTGTTCCGAGAATCGTTTGTGTCGCAATCCGCGCGACCGGTAACCCTGTCACTTTCGAGATGAATGGAACCGTCCGGCTCGCACGCGGGTTCACCTCGATGACGTACAAATCATCTGCATAGACGAACTGGATATTGAGAAGCCCTTTAATGCGGAACGCCTTCGCCAACTTGATCGTATAATCGACGACTTTTTGCTTCAATTCATCACTGAGTCGTTGTGGCGGATATACGGCAATCGAATCACCTGAGTGTACGCCGGCCCGTTCGATATGCTCCATGATGCCTGGGATATAGACGTCTGTCCCGTCACAGATGGCATCGACTTCGATCTCAATCCCCGTTAAATAGCGATCGATTAGGACCGGGCGATCTTTCGAGGCGATGACGGCGTTTCGCATGTAACGCTCGAGCTCCGACTGTTCATACACGATCTCCATCGCCCGTCCGCCGAGCACGTATGATGGTCGGACGAGTACCGGATAGCCGAGTTCGTTCGCACATTCGACGGCCTCTTCCACGTTCGTCGCCGTCTTTCCTGGTGGTTGCGCCAATCGTTCAGCGGACAAGGTAGCCTCGAACGCCTTCCGGTCTTCGGCACGGTCGATATCTTCTAATGACGTTCCGAGAATTTTTACGCCGTTCGCTTCGAGCGATGCCGCTAAGTTGATGGCGGTCTGTCCACCGAATTGGACGATGACGCCGAGCGGGTTCTCGTTATCGATGACTTCTAACACATCTTCCGTCGTCAACGGCTCGAAGTATAAGCGATCGGAGATGGAGAAGTCCGTCGAGACCGTCTCTGGGTTATTGTTGATGATGATGGCTTCATATCCCGCATCTCGAATGGTTTGAATCGAGTGCACGGTCGCATAATCAAATTCGACACCTTGTCCGATTCGAATCGGACCCGACCCGAGGACGAGGATGGATTCACGGTCTGTCTTCACCGCTTCGTTCTCCACTTCATACGTCCCGTAGAAATACGGTGTCTCCGATGCGAATTCCGCCGCACACGTATCGACCATTTTATATACAGGTCGAATGTTCCATCCATGACGTTGCGAACGAATTGTCTCAACGTCTGTCTCTAGGATTCGGGCGATGGCGACGTCACTGAAACCAAGTCGCTTCACGTCGAGCAAACGTTCTGACGTCAATGGCTCCGATGCTAGTTGTTGCTCGGCTTTCCAGATCCGGTTTAATTTCTGTAAGTAGAATCGATCGATTTTTGTCAGTTGATGTAGCGTTTTTACCGTGTACCCGCGACGTAGTGCCTCATAGATGATGAACATACGCTCGTCTGTCGGATGAATGAGTCCATGCTCGAGCTGTTCTGTGTCCAGCGCTTGAAGTTGTGGGACATAAAGTTCTTCCATACCCAGTTCGAGCGAACGAACGGCTTTTAACAGAGCCTCTTCTAAATTCCGACCAATGGCCATGACCTCACCCGTCGCCTTCATTTGTGTGCCTAAGCGGCGATCCGCGGACTCAAACTTGTCGAAAGCGAAACGTGGGATTTTGGCGACGACGTAATCGAGCGCCGGTTCGAACGAGGCGTAGCTCGTCTCGGTGACCGGGTTTTTTAGTTCTGACAACTTGTAGCCGACAGCGACTTTCGCAGCAAGCTTGGCAATCGGATAGCCAGTCGCTTTTGATGCGAGCGCCGAACTTCGTGACACACGTGGATTCACTTCGATGACGTAATATGTGAAACTGTCCGGGTCGAGTGCGAATTGGATGTTACATCCTCCTTCAATCCCAAGTGCCCGAATGATATCGAGCGATACGCTCCGTAACATTTGATAATCCCGATCCGACAACGTCTGCGTCGGTGCGAATACGATCGAGTCACCAGTGTGGACTCCGACCGGGTCAAAGTTTTCCATCGCACAGACGATGATGGCTTGGTCACTCGAGTCACGCATGACCTCAAACTCGACTTCTTTCATCCCGGCAATCGATTTCTCGAGCAAGACTTGCGTCACAGGACTTGCCTTCAATCCGGATTCAACGATTTGCTCGAACGATTCCCGGTCATGGGCAATCCCTCCCCCGGTTCCCCCGAGCGTGTACGCAGGCCGGATGATAATCGGATACCCGATCTGTTCCGCAAATCCCCAAGCAGACTCGAGTGTATGAACAATCTCACTTTCAGGTACGCCGTGACCAAGTTCGAACATCAAGTTACGGAACTGTTCCCGGTCCTCTGCCTGAACGATCGCAGACAGTTTCGTCCCGAGTAGTTCCACGCCGCAATCTCGCAAGACGCCCCGTTTGTCGAGTTCAAATGCCAAGTTCAATCCCGTCTGACCGCCGAGCGTGGCAAGGAGGGCATCAGGACGTTCCTGACGAATGATTCGTTCGACGAATTCTGGTTCGAGCGGTTCGATATAGACACGATCCGCTGTCGTCGGATCCGTCATGATAGTGGCCGGATTCGAGTTGACGAGGATGACTTCGTAGCCTTCTTCTTTCAAGGCAAGACATGCCTGTGTACCAGCATAATCAAACTCCGCTGCTTGTCCGATTACAATCGGTCCTGATCCGATTACGAGGATTTTCTGAATATCTGGTCGTTTTGGCATGTCAAATTCCTACTTTCTGTTTGTTTTCTTGTACGAGTTGCATGAAACGGTCAAATAAGTCGTTGGCATCGAACGGTCCCGGTGCTGCCTCGGGATGATACTGTACCGAGAAGGTCGGATGATGGAGATGTCTTACCCCTTCAATCGTTCCGTCATTGACCGCACGATGTGTCACGATGAGCGGTGTATCGAGCAGTGACGTTTCCTCTACCGCATATCCATGGTTTTGAGAAGTGATGGTCACGGCACCTGTCTCAAGCTCGAGCACCGGATGATTCGCGCCACGATGTCCGAACGGAAGCTTGAATGTATTCGCACCGTTTGCGAGGGCAATCAGCTGATGACCGAGACAAATCCCGAACATTGGTGTCGTCGGCATGAGTTGCTCGATGAGCGGCAATGCAGTCGGAACGTCTTTAGGGTCTCCTGGTCCATTTGATAACATAATGCCGTCTGGCTCGTACCGTAATACCTCTTCTGCCGTCACATCATGCGGGAAGACGATGACTTCACAGTCGCGTTTCATCAACTCGCGCATGATTCCGAGTTTCGCGCCAAAGTCGATCAAGGCGATACGTGGTCCCGTTCCCGTACTCACATACGTCCGTTTCGTCGAAACACGTGCGACTTGGTCGTTCGGAGACAGTTCGTTAAAGCGAGACTGTACCTCGTCCCATGTCAATTCACCATCGACGAGGACACCTCGCATGACACCTTGCGCCCGTAAGTGACGTGTCAACATTCGTGTATCGATATCCGAGAGTCCTGGAATGCCGAAGCGAGTGAGTGTTGCATCGAGTGTCGTCGTTGAACGGAAGTTCGATGGCGTATCGCATACTTCTTTTACGATTAACCCTTTCGCCACCGGAACTGTCGTTTCAAAATCCTCGCGATTGACACCATAGTTTCCGATCAACGGGTTCGTCAGGACAATCATTTGGTCGCAGTACGACGGATCCGATAAGATTTCTTGATATCCTGTCATCCCTGTCTGAAAGACGACTTCACCCATCGTATCAGCGGGTGCCCCGAACCCTTTCCCGACAAATTTCATTCCATCCTCAAGCCATAATGTTCGTTTCATCAAATCGCCCCTTATATACAATTTCGCCACCGACCATCGTCATGACCGGCCATCCGACAAGTTGTTTCCCCGTAAAAGGTGTGTTCTTCCCTTTCGAATAGAACGTCGACGGATCCACCACCCGCGTCGTTTCTGTATCAATCAGTACCAAATCGGCATCCGCCCCAACTTTCAGTTCCCCTCTTGATAATCCGAACACGTCGCTCGGGCGTTTCGTCATCCAATCAATCAACTGATGTTCTTCCATGACGCCGGTTTCCACAAACGTCGTGTAGAGAAGCGGGAATGCCGTCTCGAAGCCGGTAATCCCGAATGGTGCACGTTCCATCCCCTGTGCCTTCTCTTCTGCTGTATGAGGAGCATGGTCCGTTGCAATCATGTCGATCGTTCCATCGAACAATCCTTCGAGAAGCGCCTGTCGATCGTCCTCGCTTCGGAGCGGCGGGTTCATCTTGAAGTTTGCATCGAGTCCTGGGATATCATCTTCACTCAAGACGAGGTGATGTGGCGTCACTTCAGCAGTCACACGAATGCCGGCACGCTTCGCATCCCGAATGACACGAACCGATTGGCGGGTTGAGACGTGACAGACGTGATAATGACAACCTGTCTCTTCGGCGATCAACACGTCGCGAGCGATATGAATGCTCTCCGCAAGACTCGGAATTCCTTGAATGCCATGCGCCTCACTGAATTTGCCCTCGTGGACCGATCCCGCCTTCAACGTATTGTCTTCACAGTGGGCGACGACCGCTTTGTTCAATCGTTTCGCTTCTCTCATCGCTTGTCGCATCATCGCCGCCGATTGGACACCGACCCCGTCATCTGTGAAGGCAAAGGCATCTGCGAGCGATTCCATGTCGACCTGTTCCTCACCGAGCTGTCGTTTCGTGATGGCCGCGTAAGGAAGGACTCGGACGACTGCATCTTGATCGATTTTTTGGAGGAGGACGTCCATCGTCTCGCGATTGTCCGGTACCGGTCTCGTGTTTGGCATCGAGCAGATGGTCGTGAATCCGCCTGCCGCAGCAGCCATCGTTCCCGTCTGAATCGTCTCTTTCACCTCGCCTCCCGGTTCACGCAAGTGGACATGGACATCGACGAGTCCTGGTGTGAGCAGATAGCCTGATGCATCGATGATTTCTTGCCCCGCGCCCTCCCCCATATAGTCGAGTGATTCGATCTTTCCGTCCTTCACTAGAATAGATGTCGTGCGTTTCGTTCCCTCGTCATACCATGTCGCGTTTTGAAGTATCATTGTTGTCCTCCTAATGCTCGATTTAAAATGCTCATGCGTGCATAGACGCCGTTCTTCATTTGCGGGAAGATGCGTGACCGCTCATGTTCAATCAGACTTCCGGCAATCTCTACATCCCGATTGACCGGAGCCGGGTGCATGATAATGGCGCCTTCTTTCATTCGCTCGACGCGTTCGACCGTCAAACCGAACTGTGTGTGATACTCCTCTTTTGAGAAGACGTCTCCCATGATGTGACGCTCATGCTGTACACGAAGTAACATGATGACGTCACATTCACCTAAAATGTCATCGAGTTCTTTTCGCTCTAGTCCCATTGAATCGTCCCACCAAGAGATGGGGCTACAACCGACCACGTTTGCCCCAAGTCGTTTCAAGACGCTCGCATTCGAGCGGGCGACCCGACTATGGACGAGGTCGCCACAGATGGCGACGTTCAACCCTTGAAACGTTCCGAACTCTTCAAAGATGGTAACGAGATCGAGCAACGATTGGGATGGATGTTCCCCGCTCCCGTCCCCTCCGTTCAACACCGGGATATTTAGTTTCTCGACGAGTTCGTGATAATAGCCTGCTTCCGGATGTCGAATGACGAGCGCGTCCACACCGATGGCTTCGAGCGTTTTGCACGTATCGTAGAGCGTTTCGCCTTTTGTGACCGATGACGTCGTCACATCGAATGGAATCTCTTGCATGTTCAAATGGCGCTCGGCCATTTGAAACGAGTTTTTCGTGCGCGTCGAATTTTCAAAGAACAGGTTCGCTACCGTCTTCCCGTCAAATAATGGAGGCAGATCTCCTTGTTTGTAGCGCAACGACTCTTCAATCATGCCCATGATCTCCTCAAGGGAAAGTGTGTCCAAACTGACGAAGTGTTTGACCGGTTTTACGTTTGTCTGCATCGTATTCATGTTCGTCTCCTCCTTTAGTTAGAGGCAAAGAGAAAAGGCGTCTCTTCACCGATGTGAAGGGACGCCTTTATCTGGGCAGGGTACACCCAAATAAACGAGCCTTCACTTTGCCGACCTCACGGGATCGAATTAAAAGTTACTTGCTTGTTTCGTTTCTTCAGTTGTGTTGATGTCGACCGCTGTTTCCTCTTCTTCTTTCGGCAAGATCGCGTTCAATAAAATACCGACGACTGTCGCGAGCGCCATCCCTTGTACCGGGAAGCTACCGATTTGAACCATCGCACCACCGAGCCCGATGACGAGGATGACCGACGAGATGATCAAGTTGCGTTTCTCTGCCAAGTCGACTTTGCTCTCTACCATCGTCCGTAACCCGTTTGACGCGATGACACCGAACAAGAGGATTGAGATTCCACCTTTGACCGGGTTCGGGATGGTCGAGATGAATGCTTCGATATGACCGAGGAATCCGAAGCTGATGGCCATGAGCGCCGCTCCAGCGATGACGTAGACACTATAAACTCGCGTGATGGCCATGACGCCGTTGTTCTCACCGTAAGTCGTACACGGTGGTCCACCGAGTGCGGAGGCGACCGCTTTTCCTACCCCGTCACCGAGTAGCGTGCGATGGAGACCCGGATCTTTCATCGTCTCTCGTCCGATGATTTTCGACGTGACCATCTGATCACCGATGTGCTCCGTCATTGTGACGAGGGCGACCGGTACGATTGCAAGGAGTGCACCGACTTGCCACATCGGCATGTAGTCGACGAACACCATCGTGAAGTCAGGGAGTTGGAACAAGCTCGCTTGTTGAATCGGTGAGTAATCGATGATTCCAAATGCTGCGGCAATCCCGTAGCCCCCGACGATTCCAAAAAGGATCGGAACCGCTCCCCAGACACCTTTTAGCTTTGTCATGGCGAGCATTGTGATTCCAAGCGTCAATAGAGCGATGACCATGAATGTTCCGTTGTACGCACCATTTTGATTCATCGACATGTCGATGGCGACCGGAGCGAGCGAGAGGCCGATGACCATGATGACCGGTCCAACGACGACTGGTGGAAGCAATCGGAGCAACCAATTGACGCCCGTCTTATAGATGATCAAGGAGACGACGCCGTATACCGAACCGGCGGCGATACCGCCAAAGAGCGCGGCTTCGACACCCCATTGCTGGCTGACCGCTATGATTGGGGCGATGTAGGCAAAACTTGAACCTAAGTATGTCGGGACTTTGAAGCGAGTAATCGCTAAGAATGAGAGCGTGGCCACTCCGGAAGCGACGAGGGCGACCGATGTATTTAATCCAGTCAAAATCGGGACTAAAATCGTCGCTCCGAACATGGCGAAGACGTGTTGAAGACTGAATAACAGCCATTGTGGAAAGTGAGCTGGACGCTCGTGGATGTGTAGAACAGGTTGTTTCATATTGAATTCTCCTTCCTGGCCTCTCAGGACCACCTTAAAGGTATGGGTTTAGTGCTGATGGATACTGACTTCATCCGCCGTATCGACTTCACTGAGTCGGACGACGACTTGCTCGGACTTGGACGTCGGAACGTTCTTTCCTATAAAATCTGGTCGAATCGGGAGTTCTCGATGGCCTCGATCAATCAAGACAGCGAGTTGGATATAGTCCGGACGACCATGGTCGACAAGCGCGTCCATTGCGGCACGAACCGTGCGACCTGTATACAGAACGTCGTCAACGAGGACGACCGTCTTTCCGTTGATGTCATGCGGTAATTCCGTCGCTTTCACTTCTGGGTCAAGCGACTTCTTCGATAAGTCATCTCGGTAAAGCGTGATATCGAGATTACCGAGTGCGACCGGCTTGCCTTCAATCTCTTCGATTCGGCGTGCGAGTCGGTCAGCGAGCGTTTCGCCTCTCGTTTTGATCCCGACGAGTACGACATCATCGATTCCTTTGTTTCGTTCAATGATTTCATGAGCGATTCGTGTCAAGGCTCGACGGATGGCTGACTCATCTAAAATGACTGATTGTTTCACGTGATTCCTCCTTCCAAACTTCATAAAAAAGAAGACTCCCTGATCCGACTGGAAAGGGAGTCTTCATCAAAAACGGCATACGAATGCCGGGGTTGAATTGACGTAAATGTGACCGCGGTCACAATCCTTTCACAGCCTCTCTGGACTGGGTTTAAAGGTGTTATGCTTCCTAGACTATAAATCGGAACGTGACAGAAGTCAACGTGTTTTCTCGATTTTATCTAATTTTGCGAGTTCCGCTTTGAAGTCTTCTGGGAGTGGCGCTTCGAACTCCATCCATTCTTTCGTACGTGGATGATGGAATCCGAGTGTTGCCGCATGGAGCGCTTGACCGCCTAAATCAATCGTGCGGCGTGGGCCATATTTCGGGTCACCGGCGAGCGGATGACCGATATAACGCATGTGTACGCGAATCTGGTGCGTGCGTCCCGTTTCTAATTTACACTCCACGAGCGTGAAGTCTTTATAACGTTCGAGTAAACGAAAATGTGTGACCGCTTCTTTGGCGTTCCGGTCCGTCACGGTCATGCGCTGACGATCATTTGTATCACGCCCGATTGGTGCCTCGATTGTTCCAAGTTCATGGACAAGTTCGCCGTGGACGAGCGCGATATATTCCCGTTTGATTGTCTTGTCTTTCAATTGGCTCGCAAGCGACTCGTGTGCCAAATCATTTTTGGCGACCATGAGAAGACCTGTCGTGTCCTTATCAATCCGATGGACGATTCCTGGACGTTTGACCCCATTGATGCCCGATAGGTCATCGCAATGGAAAAGTAGCGCATTGACGAGCGTTCCTGATGTATGACCGGCTGCAGGGTGAACAACCATCCCACGAGCCTTATTGACGACGATGACGTCCTCATCCTCAAAGACGATTTCGAGCGGGATGTCTTCAGGCAACACTTCGAGCTCGACCGCTTCCGGCACGTTCACTTCCACTTCATCCCCCACTTGAAGCTTGTAGTTCGCCTTCACGGCACTACCATTGACGAGGAGGGCTCCCGTCTTGATCCATTCCTGTACTTGTGAGCGTGACCATTCACCACGGTCACTGACCCACTTATCAATCCTTGCCTTTTCATCGGCGACAAAAGTATACGTTTCCATTACGATTGTCCCCTTTCTTTGTGTAATTTTTCTTCAAATAAAATCCCAACGACCATCAAGATGACCCCAAACGTGAGTGCCATATCGGCCACGTTAAAAATTGGGAAGTTGTACCCGAACGGATACGTATCGACAAAATCGACGACTTCGCCACGAAACAGGCGGTCGATAAAGTTCCCGATGGCACCGGCCAATAGTAGTCCGACACTGTATCCGAGAAGGTGATAACCTTTTACTTCTTTGTGCATGAAGTAGATCAGTCCTGCCACGACAAGCATTGTGATGACGAAGAAGAACACCATTTGTCCCTCTAACATTCCCCACGCTGCCCCTTTATTGCGATAAGACGTCCAATATAACAAATTCGGGATGACTTCAATCGTTTGCCCGATGGTCATCGTCTGTACGACCACCCATTTCGTCAATTGGTCGAGAAAAATCAAGAGTATGGCCAATCCATAATAGCGTTTCATACGCGTCTCCTTTCAAGCCGTTAAGAAACCGGAGTGGGGACGCCACTCCGGTTCGTCTTAACCGATTACTGATGCACAGCGTGGGCAAAGCTCAGGATGCTCTTCGTTTTGTCCAAGCTCTGTCGAGTATGTCCAACAGCGTGCACAAGCGGCTCCGTCGGCTTTCATGACTGTGATTTTCGTCGTCGCATAATCGACGTCTGCCGTCTCAGACCATTCCACTTGCGATACTTGAAGCAGTTGACTGACGTTGTCGATCGTCTTGAGCAACTCGGCAGTCTCTGCTTTCGGTGCGAGGATCAACTTCGCCTCAAGCGGTTTTCCGATCAATTTTTCTCCACGTGCAATCTCAATCGCTTTCAAGACATCGTCACGGAAGACGAGGAATTTCGACCACTTCTCAAGTAAAGCCGTTTCGTCTGTTGTGAGCGCGCTCACTTCTTCTAAATCCGTCAAGAAGATACTTGCTTCTGACTTCCCAGGAACCTCTTTCCACGCCTCATCGGCTGTGTGTGGAAGGATTGGTGCCAATAGTTTCGTCAAGAGTACGACCGCATCGTACATGACTGTCTGAACAGCACGACGACGGAGATCGTCTTCACGTTCGATATACAAAATATCTTTTGTGAAGTCGAGGTAGAACGATGACAACTCGTTGACACAGAAGTTATGAACGAGATGATACACGGCCATAAAGTCAAATTCATCGTATGCTTTGACAACTTTTGTCTGTAATTGCTTGAGTTTCGTCGCCATGAAACGGTCTGCTTCCGGCATGTCGTCGAATGCGACACGCATCGATGGTTCGAACCCGTTCAAGTTCCCGAGCAAGAAGCGGATCGTGTTACGCATCTTCCGGTAAACTTCTGATACTTGTTTGAAGTTGTCATGTGACGCACGTACGTCTGATTGGTAGTCAACCGATGCGACCCAAAGGCGTACGATTTCGGCACCGTATTGTTTTACGAGATCGTTCGGTGCGATTGTGTTACCGAGCGATTTCGACATCTTACGTCCATCGCCATCAAGGACAAAACCGTGGCTTAAGACGTTTCGGTATGGTGCTTTCCCAGTCGTCGCGACAGCTGTTGAGAGTGACGAGTTAAACCAGCCGCGATATTGGTCAGAACCTTCAAGGTAAAGGTCTGCCGGACGACGCAGGTTTTCGCGTTCCTCTAATACACCAGCGTGTGAAGAACCTGAATCGAACCAGACGTCCATGATGTCGAGTTCTTTACGGAACTCGCCATTCGGGCTGTTCGGATGTGTGAAGCCTTCAGGGAGAAGGTCTTTCGCTTCACGCTCATACCATACATTTGACCCGTGCTCGCGGAACAAGTTCGCAATGTGGTCAATCGTTTCGTTCGTGATGATTTCAGTACCATCTTCAGCGTAGAAGATTGGGATTGGAACACCCCAAGCACGTTGACGGCTGATGACCCAGTCTCCACGGTCACGGACCATGTTGTAAAGACGTGTCATCCCCCATTCAGGAACCCAGTTCACTTCTTCGATTTCACGAAGCATATCTTCACGGAAATCTTTGATCGATGCGAACCATTGTGGCGTCGCACGGAAGATGACCGGCTTTTTCGTACGCCAGTCGTGCGGGTACGAGTGCTTGATGAACTTCAAGTTGAGCAAGTAGCCGTTCTCTTCAAGCTTCATCCCGATTTGTTTATTCGCATCTTCGTAGAAGAGACCCTCGAAACCAGGGGCTTCGTCTGTCATATACCCACGGTCATCTACCGGGCAAAGTACGTCTAATCCGTAAGCCTGTCCGACACGATAGTCGTCTTCCCCGTGTCCAGGGGCCGTATGCACGAGTCCCGTCGCATCCGCAGTGACGTGGTCACCAAGGATGACGAGTGACGTCCGGTCATACAACGGATGCTGCGCCGTCATGTATTCAAAATCGCGACCGTTCCATGAACCGCTCACTGTATAGTCAGACCATCCAAGCGCTGTCGTCACTTCTTCAACGAGCGTTTCTGCGACGATATAGCCTTTCCCTTCATGATCGATACGCGTGTAAGTCAACTCATCACTCACCGCGATTCCAAGGTTGGCCGGGATTGTCCAAGGTGTCGTCGTCCAGATGACAAAATGATCATTTGACGTCAATGTATCTTTACCGTCTACAACGCGGAATGCCACGTAGATAGCCGGTGATTTTTTATCGTAATATTCAATTTCAGCTTCCGCGAGTGCTGACTCCGAAGATGGTGACCAGTAGACCGGTTTTTTCCCTTTGTAGATGTAACCTTTCTCAGCCATCGACCCGAACAAGCGAATTTGTGCCGCCTCGTATTCAGGAAGAAGCGTGATGTATGGATTCTCAAAGTCTGCGAGAAGACCGAGACGTTTAAATTGTTCGCGTTGCGAGTTCACTTGTTCCATCGCATATTCTGCACACTTTTCACGGAATTCAGCGACCGTCATCTCCTTACGGTTGACGCCAGCTTTTTGAAGGGCATTCTCGATTGGAAGACCATGTGTATCCCAACCTGGAATCATTGGAGACTGATAGCCATTCATCCCTTTGAAACGCACGATGATGTCTTTTAATACTTTGTTCATCGCGTGTCCCATGTGGATGTCGCCGTTCGCATATGGAGGTCCATCATGTAAGATATATTGCGGTTTCCCCGCATTTTTTTCTTGTACTTTGTTGTAAAGGTCCATGTCTTCCCATTCTGTTTGCATTGCCGGTTCGCGTTTTGGTAAATTCCCACGCATTGCGAATTCTGTGTTTGGCATTAATAGCGTGTCTTTGTAGTTCATCGAAACTCCTCCATCAACATTTTTTTAGAAAACAAAAAAAACCAACCCATCCCTGATAGGGACGAGTTGGTTGACTCGCGGTACCACCCTACTAGTCTCACTCTCATGAGACCGCTCTCGGTAACCGATAACGAGGTCAGGCGGTCACGCCTACTATAGTTCAGCGCGACGACTCATAGGGGATACCGATTCGAGTCTTTCTCTTAGGCTCTCACCGTCCCTAAGTCGCTTCGTAGGTATGACTCGATCGACGCGTCCTACTCAACGTGTTGATCATTTATCCATGTTGTTCTTCATTCTGTGTGACTTCGTGGTCATTATACGCAAGTTCTGATCTATCGTCAAGAACCGTCTGCACAGGCGGCTCCCCGACAATCGTCTCCCACTCTGTGCTGTTTAAGAGCTCCATTTGGGCGTCGACGAGGACACGGAAACGTGTTCGATACAACTCGACTTTCTTGAGCATTTGGACGACTTCACGTTCAGCAAGTTGCTCTTTGCGCGCCGCTTCTTCTTCACGAGCGAACGCTTCACGTTCCGCTTGCTTCAAAATGAGACTCGCTTCTTTTTGAGCATTGTTCTTCACTTCTTCCGCTGCTTCCTGCGCGACAATAATCGACTTGTTCAACGTATCTTCCATCGAGGAGAAGTAGTCAATGCGGGCTTGCATATCGTTGACAAGTTCTTCATACCGTCGATTCTCACGAATCAATAGTTCAAACTCTTTAATGATTTGATCTAAAAATTCATTGACCTCATCGATGTCGTACCCACGAAAACGGGAAGAAAATTCTTTATTATGAATATCAATCGGTGTCAACGCCATTCGACTTTCCTCCTAAATTCAACGTATGGTGCCATACTGGATTTTAATTTTTTCACGTTTGGTCGATCCGAGAATCTCCATCAATTTGATGCGACCATATCCACGAACGGAGAGCAGATCATCTGGCTCAAGGATGAAGCTCGCGTCTTCAATGACTTTATGGTTCACTTTACAGTCGCCATGTTTGACGAGTGCCTGGGCTTTTTGCCGAGAAATATTAAGCACCTCGCTTGCGACCGTATCAAATCGTAACGAGGACACGATGCCAAAGCCTTCCACCCACTCCGTTTTTGGAACGATGAGAATCTCTTCTTTCGCCACAGAGGAAATACGGACTTTTGCTTTTCCGACACGCTCGAGGTTCATTTCGATGAATCCGACCGCTTCTCGTGTCGTCGCAAATTGTACGATCTCCTCGTCAAGAACGACGTCACCGAACTTTTGGCGCTTCAGTCCAGCGTTCAGCAATGTCCCTGTCACTTGTCGATGCGTCAAGTCCACAAATTTTGTCGGATACTCGATTCGACGGACCTCAATCTCGAAATCATCGGCATTCAGTTCATAATAATCCGGGGCCAAAATCAGTCGACGTCGTTCTGCCCCTTCAAATCCGCCATCATCATGAATGACAAGTTGTTTGCCGACAAGCTGTTTGACGATTTGCTGTTCACGCGGATCTAAGAAATCCGTCAACTTCAGCACATAGCTATTCTCCACTTGCTGTACCCAGTCGAGCACTTGCTCCACGAACGCGCGTTCACTTGGTCGATAATGGTCATAGACGCTCATACGTCACCCAAAAATCGCAGCGATCCCAGATTGGGCCATACGTAACACGAACAACGCCACGATTGGGGAAATATCAAGCATGCCACCAATCGGTGGGATGATTCGACGAAACGGCGCCAAAAACGGTTCACAAAGGAAAGATAAAATCTGTCCAAATTTTGATTCACGTGCGTTCGGGAACCATGATAATAAAATATAACCGATAAGGACCCAACTATAGATACCAAGTAAGTCGCTCAACGTTTTGCCTAAGGCAGGGATTACGTTTTCCATTCAGTTACCACCCTTTACTGTGAAGTTCATCCTCCGAAATCAAGTTTGAAATTGAACCCGTCAATTCGACGTTATTCGGAGTACACAGAATCGTGTTATGTCCAATCGAAGTCATCGATCCCTCAAGGGCATATACGACACCTGAGAGGAAGTTAACGACTTGACGCGATTGCTCTTTTGACATGCGCTGAAGGTTGACAATGACAGCACGGTTTTCTTTCAGATGATCGCTGATGTCTTGCGCTTCAGCGAACACACGTGGCTCAGCCAATACGACTTTCGAACGGTCTTTCTTTTTCGTATTGAGCGCTACGAGATTATTTGCTGATTTTGGGCGATCATCCTGTCTGACGACCGATGTTTCAGTCGTAGAAGGAGCGGCTGCATTTGCAACTGCGTACTCTTCTTCCTCATATGTGCTGTTCGGATCTTCCTCGAGTCCAAAGAAATCTTTCATTTTGTTTTTGATTGACATAACGGATTCCTCCTTAAGATATATTATTGCACAAGTACGGTACCAATACGAACAAACGATGCGCCTTCTTCAATCGCGATTGGATAATCGTTTGACATCCCCATCGACAGTTCCGTGCAAGGTGCGTGTTCATACGCCTTTGCCTTCACTTCATCACGTAAATGACGGAGACGGCGGAACGTTTCACGAAGGATGGACTCATCTTCAGTGAATGGTGCCATCGTCATTAGTCCGATGATTCGAATATGAGGATACTGTTTACAGTTCTCTATGAAGGGCGCGACTTCCTCTATTTCAAGACCATGTTTTGAATCTTCTCCTGATGTGTTCACTTGAACGAAACAATCAATCATTCGGTCCGCACGCTTGTCAATCTCTGCTGCGAGAGACAAACGGTCGAGCGAATGGATTGCTGCGACGTGATCAATGATTTGTCTCACTTTTCGCGTCTGTAACGTACCGATAAAATGAAATCTCGCATCCTTCGGCATCCCTTCAACTTTCTCGAGTAAAGAATCCGGACGGTTTTCTCCAAAGTCACGAATCCCTTCTTCGTAGAGAGCATTGGCCACATCGACACCGACCGATTTCGTGACGGCAATCAAAGTAGGGTCCACATCTTGAACGTGTGATGAAATGATGGATTGAACTTCCTTTACATTATCTGAAATACTCACAATTTCCGCTCCTTGACGATGACTGCTGCAAACCGACGTTTCATTTCTCCATCTCGATAGGAGAAATACGGGGCATCTGCGCCAGTCGTTAAATTCGATTGCATGACTAGTGTGTCATGTTCTTTTGCCAATACTTCATTGACGGTTTGGAGGGACAAAAGGGCGTGGTCCCCTGACTCGTTTCGCACGGCCTGTTCATATGCAACGGGTGAGACTTCCCGAACGGCCTGTAGGACGCGACCATCGACCTCATAATCATCTCCCGAGATGGACGGACCGACGAGCATGTCCACATCGGTCGCCTCGATTCCCTGTTCAGCAAACGTTTCGAGCATGGACTGTACAATGTTTCCGACCGTACCTTTCCACCCGGCATGGGCAATCCCAATGACTCCGTGCTCTTTCGCACAGAAGAAGAGAGGCACGCAGTCGGCAAAGACGAGTGCTAATGGTAACGCGTCCTCCATCGTGAGCAATCCATCCGTTTGAGGAATCGCCTCATCATACTGGAACGCTCCTTTACCTTTATCAGACGAATCGACGACTTGAACCGTTGTTCCGTGCACTTGATCGGCCCACACGGAATCGCCTAGCGAGAGTCCTGATTGTTCAAAGAACTGTCGACGATTTTCGACGACTCGGTTGACTTCATCCCCCACGTGTAATCCGACGTTACCAGCGTTATGTCCGTTCGTTCGCGTCGTCACATAAGCATGATAGCGATTCGTTTCGGTTTCCCAAGTATGTAACAGTTGCATCGGTCTCTCCTTTTAGAAAAAGGGATGCCGAATACCGGCACCCCAAGTTGTTTAGTTACGGCGTTGTCTCACGAACGCAGGGATGTTGATCGTCTCATCTGGGACGTCTCCCCCATATACAGGACGATGGAAGTTCCCTTCGTCTTGTTGAGCCGTTTCATTTGCTTTTGGTTGGGGTTCCTTGTTCTCAACCTCAGGCTGTTTTTTCGGTTGCTGAAGGAACGGGTTCGCCCCTTGCGCTTCTTCAGCGAATTCAGTTGCAATCACGGTGACGATGATCTCGTCGTTCAAGTTTTCGTTGATGACCGAACCGAAGATTAAGTTCACTTCTTCATCAGCTGCACTTTGAACGATTTGAGCCGCCTCTGTTACTTCAAACAAGCTGAGGCTAAGTCCACCCGTGATGTTCATCAAGACACCTTTCGCTCCTTCGATTGATGATTCGAGAAGAGGTGACGAAATGGCTTTCTTCGCAGCTTCAACGGCACGGTTTTCACCTGTAGCGACACCGACACCCATGAGGGCAGAACCTTTCTCCGTCATGATTGTCTTCACATCTGCAAAGTCAAGGTTAATGAGACCTGGAATCGCAATCAAGTCTGTAATCCCTTGAACACCTTGGCGAAGTACGTTATCCGCTTCACGGAACGCCTCAATCATCGGTGTGTTGCGTTCCACGATTTCAAGAAGCTTATCGTTTGGAATCACGATGAGCGTATCTACTTTTTCCTTGAACGCTTGAATTCCGTGTTGTGCATGTTGCATACGCTTGCGTCCTTCGAACATGAACGGTTTTGTGACGACACCGACTGTGAGTGCGCCGATTTCTTTTGAAATTTCTGCAATCACCGGAGCAGCACCTGTCCCGGTTCCACCACCCATACCAGCAGTGACGAAGACCATGTCTGCTCCATCAAGTGCTTCAATCAACTGTTCGCGACTTTCTTCGGCTGCTTTTTTACCGATATCAGGGTTGGCCCCTGCACCGAGTCCACGTGTCAATTTTGCGCCAAGTTGAAGTTTCACGTCGGCTTTCGACATGTTCAACGCTTGTGCATCCGTGTTGACAGCGATGAACTCGACTCCTTGTACCCCATGTTCAATCATGCGGTTAACGGCGTTTGACCCGCCGCCACCGACTCCAATTACTTTAATTTTTGCTACGGCGTCAATCGCCTCATCAAAGTACATCATTCAGGTATCCCCCTACGTATTTTCCAAGTTGTATTCAACATCAGCTTAAACGCCAAATAATTTTTCCATCAAACGACTAAACCCTTTTTTCGATTCCTGATCGGTCTCGTATTCGTTCTCTCCTACATGAATATCGGTCGCTTCTTGCTTCGTGTGAAGTGTTTCTTGACGAACTTCCGGTTTTTCAAGTTGAGATTTCGAAACGTGATGATCGCTCATCAACACATATTTCAATACGCCGACGGCTGTCGCGTACTTCGGATGTCTGACACCAATCGACGAAGGTTGGTACAATCTCGTCTTTTGGCCCATAATCCGAGTCGCCAATTCCTGAATACCAGGCAGAGCGGCTGCTCCACCGCAAAGTAAGTATCCGCCATTTAGCATCGGAACACCTACTTTTTGAACCTTATTCAACATAAGTGTAAACATTTCCTCTATTCTTGCTTCTAAAACGTAGCTAATTTCTGATTGTGGTTCAAACGCCACTTCCCCATTGATGTTCGTATAGGAGAAACCTTCTGTCCCGTCGGCCATTTCTTCAAGAGCGAGACCGTATTCTTCTTTCGCAACTTTGGCGTCTTGATACTTACAATTGAGCTTATAAACCAAATCTCTCGTCATATGGTCCCCACCGACCGGGAGAATATATGAATAGACGAGGTCTCCCCGATAAAATACGGAAACCGTCGTTTTTTCATGTCCGACATCGACGAGGCCGATTCCTAAATCGATTTCATCTACAGAAGCCGCGCTCATGCCGAGTGCAAGATTTCCTAAAATAAATCCTTCGAGTTGTAATCCGGCCCGTTCGATCGAACGACGAATACTATGTAAAATGGTCTTCGATCCGGTTACCATTTTCCCGTGCATCTCAAGTCGATAGCCTAACATGCCACGCGGATCAACGACACCTGTTTGTTGATCGACCGTGAATGAGGATGGAATGACGTCGATGACACTCATCTCATCCGGTAAGCGCATCACTTGTGCCGAGTTGATGACTTCCATCACGTCTGCGTCCGTAATTTCCTGGTCTTCCCGCTTCACAGATGCGATTCCATGACATGGGGCAATTTGGATATGTTCCCCTTCGATGGCAACGTATACAGATCGAATTTGATCGCCTAGTGATGTTTCGGCATGTTCAACGGCCTGTTTGATCGCTTGAACTGTCTTATCGATATCTACGACTGCGCCACGTTTTACACCCGCAGACGGTGCACACCCTTCTGCCAAAATATTAAGCGTTCCGCCGAGCAATTCACCGACGACGAGCTTAATCTCTGACGTTCCAATATCTAATGCGGCTACATAACCATTCGCTTCCAAAAGGGAAACACCTCCGCTCTATAATTTTCCTGTTCCAATTGCCTGACACATATACAGATATCCAATAAAATTGTTGGTTTCGACAAGATATCTCACGTCTAAGTTTACAACAAATAAGATAGTGAGAAAAGGTAGAATCCTACAATTTAAGCGGTTTCGCGTTATCAATTCGTTTACAAACAACAAAAAAACAGCCCTTAACTGTCTAAGGACTGTAATATAACTGATTATTCATTCGTTTTCTTGTATGGAACGAAGTAAAACCCACCATCCATGACGACTGTCCCGCGCTCGCCTTTCGGGATATTTTCATAGATTTCTCCATATTTCGAGACGGTCTCACTTAACTTCAATGTCGGAGTTAGCAATGTATTTCCATCATTCATGAAAATCTCGTATCGCGTCGGTTCTCCTTTTTTCTTTGCCAACGTCACTTCTGACATACGAGCCCGAGTCGCATCATCCACACGCTCGAGTTCACTCGCAATCTTTTTAAGTTCTTCTTCAGAATTGAATTCCCTAAGAAGGGGACCGTCCTTTAACTTTTGAGGGTCAGTAATGGTACCGGTCGGATGAAGCGAGCCGTCTGCTAAGACGACCACATCTCCCTTGTCTGCCCTCGCGTAGGCGATCATCTTTTCTTCTGTCACGTTGATTTGAACATTGTTGTACCAAGAACGATCGATCTCTACCTGTTTGACACCAGGCAGCTGTTCCATCTGCTCACTCATCTTTTTTGGGGACAGACTAATAAACTTTGTCGTCGTGTCGAGTTCCACATCTTGAAACACGTACGACTTTTCTAACCAGAAAAGACCGGATACGTTCACTTCTTTGACGTTTGACATCGAGGTTTGCATATAAACTACGAGTAAGATTAGAATCCCAAATAAGGAGAGTACAGAAAACATCCGACGGTTCGCTTTTTTTCGCCGTTGTTTCTTCATATATGGAATACGGTCTTCGAGACTACGTACCGTTTGTTGGCTAGGTTCCATCGGATTCTACTCCTTTATCGAATGACTTCTTCTGCTAAATCAGCTAAAGCATCTGCCGCATGAGGGAATCCAAGTGCACGGGATGCTTTCGCCATCTCTTCTTGATGTTCAAGGACTTCACGAATCGCTTGTACAAGCGTCTCTCCTGTCAATTCATCTTCTTTCACAAGTAACGCTGCGCCGTTCTCGACAAGAGCAGATGCATTTTTCGTTTGATGATCCGCGGTCACGTAAGGACTCGGGATCAACACACTTGGAAGTCCGAGTGCCGTCAATTCTGAAATCGTTGATGCTCCGGCTCGTGAGATGACGAGTGACGTACAGGCGAGTAAAGACGGCATATCGTATACGTATGGATGAATATGAACGTTATCAGAAGATGGCGCCTGCTTCGACACCGCATCGTAATGCACTTTTCCGGTGACGTATAGTACATTGATCGGCAATTCCGAAAGTGTCGGGATTGCTTCCACAACCGCTCGGTTGATCGCCTCTGCGCCTCGGCTTCCTCCGTATATCAATACGATTGGACGCTCATCTAACTTGTATTGTGCTCTTACCGAAGCCTCATCGACTTCTGTTTGTAGCACTTCACTTCCACGCGGGTTCCCGATTAATCGAACGTTCGCACCTGGGAAATGGACATCTGAACCTTTAAACGAGAGGGCGACTCGATCAGCTTTCTTCGATAGGAATTTGTTTGTTAATCCCGGAATGCTGTTTTGTTCGTGAAGAATCGTTGGAATTCCGAGTTGTTGTGCTGTATAAACGACTGGTCCGGATACGAAACCACCTGTCCCGATGACGACATCCGGTTTAAAGGCAGCCATATCTTTTTTTAAAGAACGTACGGCTTTTAAGAACCAATAGGCCGTCTTCAGATTTTCGAGTGAAAGGGAACGTTTAAGACCGGCGATTTGAATCGACTTGAACGGAACCCCTGCTCGCGGAACGAGATCGGCTTCTAATCCATTCTCCGTCCCGATGTATTGTACCTGTAAATCCGGGTGACGTTTCTGTAGCGTTTCAATCAGTGCGAGTGCCGGATAAATATGACCACCGGTACCACCACCAGATATCATAATCTTCATCGGTTCGCCTCCTCATATGAACGGACGAGTTTTACGAACTGCTCGCCTCGTTCTTCAAACGTTTTAAATTGATCCCAGCTAGCACAAGCAGGGGAAAGTAAGATGACGTCTCCCTTATCTGATTGTTCAAATGCAAGAGGAAGAGCCTCTTCTAATGTACTGACCGTAAACGATGGAATCTGTTGGGACTCGCCGAGCGCTTTAAATCGTTCAGCCGTCTCACCGAAAGCGATGACCGTTTTCACGTTTGATAAGGCTGGAATGAGGGCAGATAAATCCGCACCACGTTCGAGACCACCGCAGAGCCATACGATCGGGGCATCAAACCCACGTAGAGCCGCTTCTGCTGCCACGTTGTTCGTTGCTTTCGAGTCGTTATAGACAGAGCGACCAAGCACAGTGCCAAGGCTTTCTGTCCGATGCGCGACTCCACCAAAATTTCGTAACACACGTTCGATATGGGCACGCGGAATGTGGAACGGTTCAATCAGAAGTAACGCGGCCAATACATTTTCCACGTTATGGGCTCCACCTAAAGCCAGTTCGTTTACCTGGATGATTTTTTCACCGCGAACCGTGACCCACCCATCAACGACCGAGGCGTCGCCATCGTCAAAACTGAATGTGCTCGGATGAATCTGCTCCGGTACACGTTTCATCACTTCTGAATCGGTACGTTTCACAACGAGTTGATCGTCATTCGTCATTTGACGGAACAAGTTTCCTTTTGCATCCGCATATGACTTAAAGTCCCCGTGATAATCCAGATGAGCTTCCGATAGATTGAGTAAAGCAGCGGAACGTGGATGGAACGATTCGATCCCCATCAATTGAAAGCTTGATAACTCGATGACAATCAAATCGCCTGCTTTGGCTTTTGTCGCGACCTCGATCGCAGGGAATCCAATGTTCCCTGCAAGATGCACCGGTCGTTCACCACCTTTGAGTAGCTCATGAACTAGTGTCGTTGTCGTCGTTTTTCCATTTGACCCTGTGATGGCGACAAAGTCTGCCTCTGTTGCTCGATAAGCGAGCTCCACTTCTGTATAGATCGGAATCTCTCGTGACATCGCTTCTTGGAGCAACGGAATATGATAAGGAATTCCTGGATTCTTGACAATCAAGTCCGCCTCATTCAACAAACCGATTGGATGTTCGTTAAAGACAGAACGAATCCCGAGTGCTTGAATTTTCTCTTGTTCCTCTTGAGGCGGAATGTTTCCCGTATTGATGGTTACATCCGCTCCTGCATGATGCAGATAAGTCGCTGCAGCAATACCGCTCTTCGCGGCGCCGAGGACGAGAATTTTTTTACCGTGCCATTGCTTTTCCATCTGTCTCACCCTTTTACATGAGTAGTAATGATAAACCTGCCGTAATTAAACTGATCCCACCGAACGTGAGCACGATGCGCCACTCTGACCAACCGACCATTTCAAAATGGTGATGGATCGGACTCATCTTAAAGAGACGCTTGCCTGTCGTTTTGAACGAGATGACTTGCAAGATAACGCTCAACGTCTCAATGACGAAGATGATGCCGACAAAGACGAGGAGTAACTCGAGCTTCAGCATGAGTGCGAGTCCGGCAACGGCCCCCCCTAATGCGAGTGACCCCGTGTCCCCCATAAAGATTTTTGCTGGGTATTTATTAAACACAAGGAATCCAATCAAAGCACCCACGACAGCAAAGGCGAACCAAGCGATTCCGAGTTCATCTTGTGCATGTGCATAAATTCCAAAGAACGTGAACGTCGGGATAGCTGAGAACGAAACAAGTCCGTCTAACCCATCAGTCAAGTTGACGGCGTTTGAGAACCCGACGAGCCAGAAGATGACGATGGCGATATAGAACCACCCTGTATCAAACGAAATCGATGTGAATGGGATGGAGATTGACGTATCGAGTTCTCCTCCGAGTGATAAAAACCATGCAAACAATACCGATACTACGATTTGACCGATCAACTTCTGAAGAGATGTCAATCCAAGGTTTCGCTTGTTGACGACTTTAATATAGTCATCTAAGAAACCGATGACACCGAATGCCATCGTAACGAATAGAAGAGTCCCAAAACCAGCGACCGCTTCTCCGAAGATGACGGATACGATGAAGCCGACGAGAATCGCAAGCAAGATCACGATCCCACCCATCGTCGGTGTGCCCGATTTCTTCTGGTGCCAACCTGGACCCTCGTCCCGAATCTCCTGTCCAAATTTCAACTGACGTAATGCCGGGATAGCTCGTGGCATGACGATTAAGACACTTAATAATGAACTGATTAATACGATTAAACTAATTAACATGATGCTACCTCACTACTCTATTTATTGAACGAGGCGCTCAAGCGCCAGTCCTCGAGATGCCTTTAACAATACCACAGTATCCGGTCGCTGATAACGATGAAGGAGTTCCTTCGCTTCCTCCACAGTAGCTACCGCTTTGACGTTGACACGTGAATCTTGAATCCCATCGGCAATCCATTTTGCTTTTTCCCCGACTAGGATGCAGTCCGTCACCGGGAACGTTACGACTTCACCTACTTGTTCGTGTTGTGCTTGTTCATCCATTCCTAACTCATACATATCGCCAAGAACGAGCACACGATGTGAGAATCCTTCGAGTGATTTGACCGTTTCAATTGCCGCAATCATCGACGTTGGACTTGCGTTGTAGGCATCGTTAATGAGATGGGCATCACCAAACATCTGTTTTTCCATCCGCATCGATGTCAACTTGATTCGGTCTAGTCCACGTTGAATCATCGCATGATCAAGACCGAGCGCTAATCCACATGCAATCGCATAGGCCGCATTTCGAATCTGATGGGCACCGAGTACTTTTAATTCATATAAATCACCGTTGTATTTAAAAATCGATGCGTCAAACGACGTCTCAATCACTTCGATTTTCCCGTCAGCCGTCTCATTATACCCGACACGATAGCCTTGCCCGGCTAAAAGTGGTTCATCCGCATCGACGATGAGTCGACCGTCCGCTTTGAGTCCAGCTTTGATTTCTAGTTTCGCTTTGGCAATTCCCGAACGCCCACCGACTTGTTCACCATGGGACTCCCCGATATTCGTCACAAATGCCACGTCCGGTTTGGCAAGTTTGGATAGCGCTTCGATTTGACCGAATCCATTCATCCCCATCTCGAGTACGGCCACTTCTGTATCCCGTGGCATTCGGAGGACGGTCAACGGTAAGCCGACGTCCGAGTTGAAATTCCCAGCCGTCTTATGTGTCTTAAATTTTTCTTCAAGCACGACTGCAATCATATCTTTCGTGGACGTTTTTCCATTCGATCCCGTAATGGCGACGACAAGTGGCTTGATTTCTTCTAAATAACGGGCCGCTGCCGTTTGCAGTGCCTCGACCGTCGATTTGACAGGAATGACAACAAGGTTGTCTGGTTGTGGACGCCCTTCTTCCCAGAACGTGACAATCGCACCTTTTTCGACTGCCGACTCGATGTAGTCATGACCGTCGACTCGCGCCCCAACGATTGGGACGAAGAGACCCGCTTCATTTTCATCTCTCGAATCTGTGGCGACGCGTTCGACGAGGCGTTCGTCACGTACATCCATCCCAAACCAAGACGCTAATTTCTGAACTGTCAATTGTTCCATACAAACTTCCTCCTCTTACATAGGAAAAGAGAGCCGCAGCCCTCTTCATCTCGTGCGTTAATTCGACGGTGTCTTCAATTTCACTTTTAATGAAGCACCTGTTTTGACCGGCTTTCCTTTGCCTATCGATTGTGATGTGACAAATCCGGTACCATCGATTTCTAAATTCAATTGATATAGCGTCGCCAAACGTTTCACGTCACGTAACGACCAGCCTTTTAATGTAGGCATCGTAAACGAATCACTCGTTTTTAGCAACAGTCGTTCACCGACGACATACGATTGACCTTTCACAGGACTTTGAGCCGTCACTTCGTCCCCATCGCCTAAGACAATCGGATTAAACGATTGATCCTTCGACTCTTTCACGACCTCTTCCCGGTTTTTACCAAGATACGATGCAGTCGTTTTCGTCGAAGCCTCGACTGCTTTTTCTTGTTTCTCCGGCTCGACACTACGGTAACGTAAGGCAACGTCCATCACGTCTTTAAAAAGAGGAGCCATGATACGTGGTCCTGTCGTCGACGAGTCACTGTTCGGTCTGTCGACTGCGATATACATGACAAGTTCCGGGTCGTCTTCCGGAGCCATCCCGACGAACGAGTGGATATACTGTCCACTCAAATATTTTCCGTTCTCGGCGATTTGCGCCGTACCAGTCTTCCCGACGACGCGGTAATTATCTAACGCATATAATTGACCGGTCCCGACGTCGCTATTGACGACACCGTCTAGTGCTTCACGCGTTTTTTTGGCAGTCTCTGCAGTGATCGGTTGACCCACTTCTTTCGGATTGGTCGTCCGAATCGTCTCACCCGTCTCACTATTGACGATTTTCTTGATGACGTGAGGTTGTTTCATCGTTCCATCTGTCGCGATGGCCGATGTCGCCTGTAAGATTTGCATCGGAGTCACCGCTGTCGATTGCCCCCATGCGGTAATCAAGACGTTCATCGGGCTCTCAAAGTCGAATTGACTATTGACCTCTCCAGGCAAATCGATTCCTGTCCGCTGATCAAACTTGAAGGCTTTGAAATAATCTTCATATCGACTGAGACCGAGACGTTCGTTCGCTAATATCGAGAATGCGACGTTTGACGAATGCCAAACGCCTTCTACCATAGGAATGGTACCCCATCCGGTAATGTTGTAATCATTGAATACCGTCTTGCCGTATTTATATGAACCCGATTCATACATCTCATTCGGATTGAATACGCCCTCGTTGATTGCTGCGGCGAGCGTAAAAATCTTCATCGTCGATCCTGGTTCAAATCGGGACGATACGGAGAAGTTACTATACGATGAAATCTCACGCGTATTCGGATCAAACGACGGACGGTCCGACAAAGCGATAATTTCACCCGTCTTTGGATCCATGATGATGGCCGTCGCGTGCTGTGGTTCATACTCCTCGTATAATTCACTCATCTTCGTCTCAAGCAATTGCTGAATCCGATGATCGATTGTCAATTGGACATCTGCCCCATCTTCCGGCTCGATTTTCAACTGCTCATCGCTTGACACGAGTTCGCGACCAGCCAAGTCTTTCTCGAACCGATACAGACCATACGATTCACTCAAAATATCGTTCAGTGACTTTTCAATCCCAAGTTCCCCGACAAGCTCGATGCGACCGTTCTGGTCAATCTTCTGAGCATACCCAATCACCGAGGAAGCAAATACTTTATTCGGGTAATAGCGCTTCGGCTCCTCGACAAATGTGATGCCGGGAAGGTCAAACGCCTCGATTTTTTCTTTTTGTTCCACGGTTAAGTCACGCCCGGGAACACCGAACTCGATTTGTCCGAGGTCGGCGTTTTGTTCGAGCCGTTTCAATAAATCTGCTTCTGTCATAGGAAGCACGGTCGACAATTGCTTCGCCGCTTCGGCGAATTCATCGGGCATGAGTGTCTTTTCTTTGACCCGCTCCCCACCGAGTTTCAACACGGCAACGAGCCGGTAGGACGGGATGTTGATGGCAATCGGTTGACCGAACCGATCATATACCTCGCCTCGTTCTGCCTCTAACGTACTGACCGCCTTCCAACGCTGTTCTTCCGCAAACGCCAACATGTTCTCGCCTTTGTACGTATGCGTCACGGATAAGTATAGAAACCATCCGACAAAAAATAAAAAGAGTGGGGTGAAGCAGACAATCGCTACCCACGCCACTCTTTTTTTACTCTGTTTTAAAGAATTCATCAATCAATCACCTTGACATTCTTCTCATTGAATTTCATTCCGAGTTTCTCGGCAATCGCATAAATTCTTTCGGGCGAGCTTAATTGGGCGATTTCATACTTCAGTTCTTCGTTTTCTTTGGCAACTCCATCGATTTGCTGATTGAGGGCCGCTGTGTCACGCATAATGTTATACGCTTCGTTATGCTTCGACACCGTGATGCCACCGAACATGACCACTGAACCAATCATGACTGGATACAGGATCGATTCGAACAAGGTCAACGTGCGTCGTTTTGGAGCTGGTATTGGTCGTTCTTGCGGAATCGGATTTCGATTCGGTGAAACTTGAGGCTGCAACGCCTTACGGGCAGCTTCTGGCATCAGGTATCCCTCCTACAATCCAAATTATTTTTGTTTTTCAGCCACTCTCAGTTTGGCTGAGCGTGAACGTCGATTATCCTCGAGTTCGCCTTCACTCGCTACAATCGGTTTGCGCGTGATCAGCTTGAGCTCAGGTTCAAATTCTTTTGGAATAACCGGCAATCCTGGTGGTAATGGTGGATGCTGGCTCCGTTCTTTAAACACTTGTTTACAAATCCGGTCTTCTAAAGAATGGAACGTGATAACACAGATGCGTCCGTTCAATGCGAGGAGATCGATCGCATCTTGAACAGCGCGGTCGAATACATTCAATTCATCATTGACAGCGATTCGAATCGCTTGGAACGTCCGCTTCGCCGGATGACCGCCTTTTCTTCGTGCTGGTGCAGGAATCGCTTCTTTAATCAAGTCGACTAGCTCGAACGTCGTCTCAATTGGTTTATCGGCACGGGCTTGCTCAATCTTTCGTGCGATTTGTTTCGAAAACTTTTCCTCCCCGTATGTAAAGAAAATACGAGCAAGTTCCCCAAACGACCATTCATTCACAACGTGATATGCTGAAAACTCCCGTGACCGGTCCATTCTCATATCGAGTGGTGCATCATAGTTGTAGCTGAATCCTCGTTCCGCCTCATCAAGTTGAGGTGAAGAAACGCCTAAGTCGAATAGGACGCCGTCCACTTTTGTCACACCGCGTTGAGTAAGTTCCTCTTTCAAGTGAACGAAGTTGCTCTTTATAAACGTCACACGGCCTTCATAAGGAGCCAATCGCTCTTTCGCATGCGCGAGTGCGACGTCATCTTGGTCGAACGCATATAGTTGACCCGTCGTTAGACGTTTCGCGATCTCTTCACTATGCCCCGCTCCACCTAACGTACAATCGACATATACCCCATCTGGTTTGATGTTCAATCCTTCGATGGACTCCATTTTTAAAACCGTTTCATGCTCAAACATTTAAAAAACCCTCTCAACCTACATATTTCAACTGTTTTATTACACTTACTTTATCATAAAAATGTCAAGGTCCGTATAGGTTTTTAGCGAAAAGAGGAAACAAAAAGGTAACAACAAAAAAAAGCTCTCGACAGATGTCAAGAGCTCTTCAATCATCGATTAGACTCGGAACAAACATCGTTCAGAATCAGACTGTTCATAGGCGAGTTTCAATCGACGAAAAACGTCTAATCCATGACGATTCAACATGGGAACCATCGATAATATGCGCTCTTGCGGTGCGTCCATCGGGAACAATCGAGTCGACAGGTGAATTCGGCGTGCGTTCAATCGGTATTGTTCTCGTTTTGACTCGGCACGCATCTCATCGGCCAACCGTTCGAGAACATGTCTCGACTTCAATTCGAAACGTCTTCCCTGCTTGCGTGCTTCCTGACCGATCGCCTCCGTGAGCGCCCGATACGCATACAACTTCTCCTCAAACGCTTCATCATCAAACGCATGGTCCGGGAGAGGCTGCGTCATATATTCTTCTAACGTCACACCTTCTTGACGAAGCTTCTTCTCATCGTTTCTTGACACGATTACAGCACCAAGTCGTGGCATCAGGAGCGGCATCTTCCATCCCAATGTGTGGAATAATGGTCGAAGTTGTAACCAATAGGCGATTTCACCAGGACCCGCAACGTATCCAAGCGTTGGGAACAAGTAGTCCTGCATGAGCGGCCTTGAGATCACGTTATTGGAAAAACGTTCTGGGTGCGCCTCAATCTCCGCAATCAGTTCCGTTTCTGTGAAGCGATGTCCACGCTTCGTCGTATAGACGCCATCACTTTTTGTGAGGAGTTCCCGCGTGCCGTCATGATAAAACAAATGAGCGGCCTCTTTGTTCAATTCAACCGACGGCATCCCTTCTTCATAAGCATGTGCGAGCGCTTCGTGGAGCGCATCATGACGTTCGATAAGGCGTCGGAACATCGGTCGCTCAAGGGCGCGTACATCTTGTGCATGGGGGTCAAACAACAAGAAGTCGGTTCCGACGAATCGACGCATCATCCCACCGAAAAATTGAGCGAACGAATGGCTCGATTGAATGAGATCAATCAATTCATGATACAACCGCGATGTGTGCGGCGTCTCTGTCTCATTTAATAGGAGGCGTTGCGCCATTTGAACAAGATCGAGCTTCACCCGTTCAAACTCCAAGTCCCCTACCGATGCTTTTCCTGCCAATGGCAATGATGACAACGCGTCTTTTTTCAAGTTTCGAGAAAACGGTTGTGTTGTGAAGACGTGGTTGATTTCCGCAAAGTCATGATCTTCCGTCGCCATCCAGAAAATCGGGAGAACCGGCTTCCCTAATGTGACTTCTGCCTGCTTCGCTCGCTTGATTACCGCCAACAATTTGTAAACGGCAAATAGTGGCCCCCCATATACACCAACCTGTTGTCCTGTCACCATGACATATGCTTCTCGCCGTTCGAGCAACTCAAGGTTCGCTGTTAGCTCGTCCGATAGTTCCCCGAACTGTCGTTGCTGTTCTTTTAAAATTCGGACAAGGTCATGCAGATGTTCATAGGAACGATTTGTAATTTCCTCAGCACGTTTTTCGACATCATCCATACCTTGATAATCAAGCCAGCGCTCATAGCCTCGATCAATTTGAATCATTGGAGATGAGGGGGCATATTGGGCGTCAAATGCTTCTACCTTCACGTATAACAACTTCCTTTCAATCAATCAACGGATCATTTCTCTGGCTACGCCAATTGCGAATAAAACCGCATGTGTTGGGACGAGTAACAAGAAGAGCAACCGCCATCCGTGGACGAACATCTTCCTGAATAGCACTTCCTCATAGCGAATCCGTTGCCAGATTGCATGAATCGGAAAGATGGCACAACAGGCAGCAAGGAGTAATAGAAACACTTCCGTCCCGACGATTGCCTCTAGTAACACCCCACATGCATAAAACCAAAGGACGACCCCGGTATCACATGCGAGTTTGAATGCGTTAATTGATTTCGGCATAATTTTTCTAAGTATCATATACACCATAAACCATAAGATGAGTGGAAATGAAACAATATACACTAGCACGATGCGCTCGCTCCTTGAATCAGTTTATGTAGAAGGGGAATTACGGTGATTGAAACTTGCATTTTTTCCGCTTTTTCAATCACTGGTTTCAAGATCGCGTCGACTTCCGTCGTTCTGCCTTCTTCGAGATCTCGCAGCATCGAGGAGCGATTGTTCGCCGTACGTTCGATAATCGAATCGATATAGGCGTAGGGAACATCTTGCTTGAACAATGGTAGCAATTCATCGTAAATGGACTGTGCGATTTCACGATACGGTGCAGTCGCAAGCGCTCCGTTAGGGACACGACATAAGGCTGTGATTGGATTAATAATGGCGTTCGCGAACAACTTTTCGACTATAACCTGTTCAATGTCTTCTTCCCACGAAATGTGTAGCGGACTGTCAGCAAATCGTATCGGATCAAGATTGGTCATACTCCCGATTCGAATTCGTCCGATCCCACGATGCTCAATCACATCACCGTGCTTCGTCACACCATGCTCAATTACGCCTACATGAAATCCACGACGCTTCGCATAATCGAGGTGTGCGATTCCATTCGAACAAATAAAAACAGGCACACTCCCCGAAAGCCGTGCCGTCGCCTCCTCGACTTGGTGAGCTTTCGTCGTCACAAAGAAAACGTCCTGTTCCGTTTCTTCTAGCACCTGACTAGACCGGAACGAAACGCGCGCTGTCCCGTCTGTCACTCCGGTCCTCGTAATCAAAATTTCACTAGCTGTCGCACTTCTTCCGTAGATCGTCACCTCATAATCATCCGCGAGCACGGAAGCCATCAGCAATCCAACCGCTCCGTTCCCGATGATGCCAATCCGTTTGATGGAGTTCATCGTCGACCTCCTCCTAAAAGAACTTTTTTCGCACAAAAAGTTTACCACAACTTTTCATCATGACCCAAAAATCGCAAACAAAAAAGGAGTGACCTGAAATCAGGTCACTCCTTCAAGCATTATTTGCTTGTTACTTCTTTACCGTTGTAATGTCCGCAAGATTTGCAAACACGGTGTGAAAGTTTCATTTCGCCACAGTTCGGGCACTCGTTCATACCAGGTACGTTGAGTTTGAAGTGAGTACGACGAAGACGTTTGCGAGTTTTCGACGTTCTACGGAATGGTACTGCCATCGTTGTCCACCTCCTTGAAAAGTTAACCTTCCTCGTTCTCTTTTTTCGAGAACAGGTCGGCCAGTCCCGCGAATCGCGGGTCAATTTTTGGTTGGGTATCCGGCTGTTCGTCAGTGAGCGTCCAGCCTTCTCCTTCAACCTGAGTTTTGTCTGTTTCGTTCCCGTAAACTTGCATCGGGACGTCTAACATGATGAGCTCTTTTACAATCGGCACAAGACTGATTGTATTTCCTTCTGGCAAATTCACGTCATCGAATTGCTCCGTATAACGCCCATTCTCCAAAAAGAAAGGCTCGAGCGATTCAATATCGAATTCATAAGTGACATCTTCTAACGTTCGCGCATCTGGCAACGTCAGGTCACCTTGAATCTTCAGATTGAATGTAACTTGATTAGATGTGAACGATGCATCCCCGTGCACATGCACCGGGCGAATCGAACGGATATCCGGATGGAGCTGAGTAAGCTCTGGTAGTTCTACCATCTCGTCGATCGTAAAACCGTCACCCTGGTTTCGGAGCTTAAGTAGCTGTGCAATAGACCATTTCATCCGAATCACCTCAATTGCAACAATATGAATTATAGATAGGCCAACTTGTTTTGTCAATGTTTTTTCTTTACACTAAAATCAGTTGACGACGGCGCTTTGCCAAAGCGTACTTACTCATCTTACACCAATCCATACGACAATGCAAAGGAGTAAATCATGCAAAAGACGGCCATTATTGCAGAGTACAATCCGTTTCATAACGGACACTTTTATCAAGCGCAAACTGCACGGCAAGAAACTGGGGCAGATGTCATGATTGCCATCATGAGTGCCCAGTTCACACAACGGGGTGAACCTGCTTCATTTGACAAGTGGAAACGGGCTAAGGCCGCCGTGGAGAGTGGGGCCATCGACCTGGTCATCGAGCTACCGACCCAATACGGGGTCCAGCGTGCCGATCGGTTTGCGAAAGCCTCCGTCTCGATTGCAGAACAGCTCCGTTGCCAGACGCTATCGTTCGGAAGCGAGAGTGGCGATGTAGATGCCATCCTCCATGCAGCCCAATCAAATGTAGAAGAGTCCCTTCTTTATAAAACAGCACTTCGCCAAGCGTTGCAGGAAGGACATTCTCCGGCACAAGCGTCTAGTCGTGCCTTTCAAGCGGTGTATCCGACATTCGATTTGACGCGTCCGAATAACATCTTGGCCTATCATTATGCTAAAGCAACCACATCACTTCAACTCCATACAGTCAAACGTCTCGGTGCGGACTATCACGATCCATCAGTGATGGATATCATGTCAGCGACAGGCATTCGGGCCCATTATTTAGAGACAGGTAACGTTCGTGCCGTACCAGCTTCAACGGAAGCGATGTTCCAAACGCAAGCGATGACTCACTGGGAACTGTATTGGCCCGTCCTTCAATATAAATTAAGGACCCTCCCCCTCACTACGCTGACCGAGTTCGTCGGGATTGATTCGTCTCTTGCCCCACGGCTTAAACAATCAGGTCTCGAACGATCGTTTGAACGCGCGCTTGCTGTCGTGTCGACACGCCGCTACACGCGCACCGCCATTCAGCGGGCGTTCGTCTCCATTCTCCTGCATTGGTTAAAGGAGGAGGCACCAACACGTTTTGATGATGTCCCTTACGTGAGACCGCTCGCTTTTAATGAAATCGGTCGACGCGCATTACGGGATGTGAAAGAAGACGTCCCACTCCTCAGTAAATTCGATGCACGGCTCGATTTCGAGGCCCGGGTCACCGAAGCGTATCGACTCCCGCTTCAGAACGAGGCATTGATCGAGCATCGGCAACGTCCTCAGTTCATCTCTTCTAAATAACGAATCGCATCTTCGACCGTCTTCACAGGGACAACTTGAATGTCACTGTCGAGACGGTCGCGTGATTCCATCGCTTCGTCATAATTTGAACCGGCTGGCACAAAAAAGACTTCCGCCTCTTCTTCGTCCACGGCGACAATTTTTTGCCAGGCGCCTCCAATCGGTCCAACATTTCCTTCTTCATCGACGGTACCTGTCCCAGCAATTTTTTTCCCTTTCGCCAAATCACCCGGTGTCAATTGATCATAGATTTCAAGAGTAAACATGAGACCGGCAGACGGTCCGCCGACATTCGTCAGTTCGACATTCACTTCAGGGTCCGCTGTGATCTTTTGAACGGGAAGCGGTTCATAAATCCCGATTCCGACCCGATTCCCACTTTGGTCAATCGGTTGAATGAGCGTCTTGACGATGCGCTCTTCCCCGTCCCGCTCAATCGTCAACTTCACTTCATCCCCTGCTTCAAATTCAGCCACGCGGTTCAAGAAGTCCCCTCGTGTCGCAAAAGACATCCCATCGATCGCCGTGATGACATCACCAGGCTTCAAGACGTTTGCCGCAAGCGTTCCGGGGATCGGAGCCGATACATAAATTCCTTCAAAATCGACGATGACGTCTCTACCGGCCAATTTGTAGGCATATTGAATCGCCGCTTGTTGAGAGGAGTCCATTAATAATTGTTGACGACGGTCGTAATCCGCCTCGCTCTCTCCATCGTATAAATAACGACTAGATAAATTGGCTTCCGTAAATGGTGTGACCCAACTTTCCACTAGCCAAAACGGAGTCGCTCTTCGTTGCGAGATGGTCACCATCATCAGTTCCCCTTCATCCTTCTCGCCCCCTTCGACAGTCAGGAATTCTTCAATCGAAGTCGCTGCACCAGGTGATGAGATGTAGTAAGGAAGTGGAACGAATAAGAAGAGGAGCACGGTTGCGAGCAACCCGAGTCCGATTTTTAATGATTTCATTGTTCAGAGCCCACTTGATATTTTTTACGTAGCGCCGCTTCAACCTGCATTGGGACGAGTTCACTGACCGATGCACCGTATTTCGCCACTTCTTTGACGATCGACGAGCTAAGGAACGAGTATTGACTGTTCGTCATCATGAACAAGGTTTCCACGTTCTCATTCAACTTCTTATTGATTGAAGCGATTTGAAGTTCGTACTCAAAATCAGAAACTGCACGGAGGCCGCGTACGATCGTCGCCGCCTCACGTTCTGCAGCATATTCGACAAGAAGTCCGCCAAACGCATCAGCTGTCACGTTCGGCAGATGCGTCGTCACATCACGGATCAACTCTAACCGTTCATCCACATCAAACAAAGGTGCCTTACTCGAGTTTTCCAACACGGCGACAATGACTTCGTCAAAGATGGCCGCCGCTCGCTCAATAATATCTAAGTGTCCATTCGTAATCGGGTCAAAGCTACCCGGGCAAATCGCAATGCGTTTCATCGTGTCACTCCTCCGACGCGTACTCATAAAAACTGATGGTGATGACATCTGAGTATCGCTGTTCTTTAATTCGTTCTAAACGTCCTACACGATCCGGTAACGTCACACCACTCCCGTGTTCGCAGACGATGACGCCAATGTCTAGTAACAAGTTCGCCTCATCAATCCTCTGTAGGAACATCACGTGTTCCTCTGCGTGATACGGAGGATCCATAAAAATGAGTTTAAATGCTTCTTCTTGTCCTGCAAGCTGTTCAAGTACCGCCTTCGCGTCTTGACGATATACTTTTCCCTTTGCTTCATAATGGGTCGCTCGCAAGTTTTCTTGAATCGTTTGTACGGCTTTCGGTTGACGATCGACAAAGATGGCTTCGTCACACCCTCTCGACAACGCTTCAATCCCTAGCCCCCCACTGCCCGCATAGAGGTCTAACGCTTTTCCTCCTGAAAAATAAGGTCCGATGATATTAAATAATGATTCTTTCACTTTATCTGTCGTCGGTCGCGTCGCCGACCCAGGGACCGCCTTTAATCGGGTCCCTTTTCGTTCTCCAGATATGACACGCATGTCTTTCCCTCCAGCAGAAAAGATGAAGGTGATTCCACCTTCATCTTTTGGTTTATTTCGATTTTGTCTCGTACGTCTCAGAAATGAATGGACGTTCGCTTCGAACGACCGCTTCCACGAACGGCAATGACTTTACTTGTTCGAGTACGGCTTCATGGCCGTCGAGGTCTGTATAAAGAAACGCATATTTCTCTCGTTTTGAGACAAAGTACAGATTCGCATAACGTCTGAGTGCTTTCACTTGTTTCAAGGAATTCACGTATACGACGAAACCAATCCGTTCATTCAACTTAGACGGCGCATCCACAACTTCCGCCTCCTCCACAACTGCCCCCACCAGAACATCCACCTTGGTCGAAGAATGGATTGCCGGTCGGAACTTTAATTTGAGGAGAGACTGAGTGAGCCAACAGTTCACTCACTTCCCCTAATAACTTGTCTAGATTCCGTTCCGCTTTTTTGAACGCAGCGATTTCCGGTTGAACGTCGAGACGACGTTTGATGAGATGCATCTCTTTTTTGATGCGATCGTGATCCGGATGGTGTTTTCCGAAACGTTGGACATATTCGTAGTCCTCTTTCATCTTCAAAAACTCACGCTCAATCTCCTTTGCTTCTTGTGAAGCGAGACGTGCCGCTTTCGTTTGAATATATGTTTGAAACGATTCGCTTGCTTCAATCAAATCGGTCAATTCTTCAGTTTGATCGAGCAGGGCAATCGTCTGTTCAGTGATTATCATACCCCTCACCCTTTCTGCCATGATTTTACCACAATTGTTTCCCTATGTAAGCAATCCACACTATAATTGAAGTTGACCGTAAGGCGTTCTATGTAGAAAGGAAGTGAATAGACGCAACCCATGCGTCTACTTATGAAAAAAGTTTCTTTTAATATGATTCGATCGGCCGGTATCAAAACGGACTATGCGAAACCTGAATACTATTTTGACCAGCTCGACAAGGTACGTGCTGCCGACCTTGTTTTGTTTCCCGAGTATTGGATGGTCAATTCCATCATCTATGGGATGAATAAAGCCATCTTCCCGTCACCTGCGACTTATCATCTCGGGCACGACAAGATTGAAATGACACGCGCCTTTAAAGCAACATATCCTCATCGCATTCCGAAGACGTTAATTTACGGGAAAAATCCATACACGATTGAACGCGTTTTGGAAGAGTTCCACTACCCGTTCGTTGCCAAAAAAGCTAAATCGTCAATGGGGCAAGGCGTATGGTTGATTAAAAATGATCAAGACTGGCTAGAGTACGTTGAAAAACACGATACGTTTTACGTCCAAGAGTTCATCCCGAACGATCGTGACTTACGTGTCATCGTCATCGGAGAAGAAGTCGTCGGTGCCTATTGGCGTGTCAGTGAAGCCTTTTTAAACAACGTTGCCCAAGGCGCCAACTTCTCTTATGAAGATATCCCGGAAGATGTCGTCAAAGAAGTTCAATCCATCGCGAACACCTTATCCATCAACCACGCAGCATTCGATGTCATTGTGACAGAAGATGGATTTTATATTTTGGAGTTCAACGTCTTTTTCGGCTCGGAAGGACTGCTTCCACTCGGCGTGAAACTTCCTCAAAAAATCGAGGAGTACTTAAATTCAATTCGCTAATCAATCGTTCATCTTTTTTTCACAATTTGAACACACGTTATTCCAAGAACGTTTTTGAATATGGTATGATGACATATGAGGTTTATTCGAAAAGGGGGATTATGATGAAATTTGAGCAGTTCCACATCGAGGGAAAAGAAATCCGTTTTGGTTTGCTCGAGACGATCATGGATCATCATCATTTCATCCGTGAAGGTGCTTGGGATTACGAGCGTGCCACGTATGATATGAAATATGAGAAACAATCGACTGGCGAAACATTCTATCTTCGCTTACCTGTATACGCAATCGAAGGTCAAATCGAGGATCGTCACGCTGTTGTCAAAATGCTCACTCCGATTTTAGGAAAGCATTATTACCCACACGGTGTTGAATACGATGAAGTCTTCCCAGATGAAATCGTCCGCGACTGTGAGCGCCGCTTAAAGGCACTCGCTGAAACACTAGAAGTCAAACCCCTTGCATAAGCGAAGGGGTTTTTGATTACAAATAAAGCCCACGAAAGCAGATTCGCTTCCGTGGGCTTTGTTCAGTTGGTTGCAATAATGTTCAACGTCACATCGACTTGACCGAGCAATAAATCAAATTGATCTCGGACATAGCGGTACAATCGCTCTGCTTCGGCGAGTGGTAATGATGCAATGATTTGATAATCGTAGTGGTCTTTTGAGCGAGAGACGACTTTTACTTCCTTTAAGCCGAACTCAATCGCGCTACAGGCGATCAAATCTTCAATCGCCCGTTCTGCAATCGTCACATCTCCGTATGAATAGTCATTCCCAATCACAGCCATCGTATCGTTCATGGTGATCACTCCTTTTCATTCGCGAGCACTTTCACGTCCTCCATGATAGATTCGATATCGACCGGCTCATCCCCTGCCGTTGCCATCTGCGCGACAGCACGTACATCGTGATGACGGTCGATGACGTACATCGTTGTCGCGTGAGTCACGAGACCGCTGTTCGCCTTCGAATAATAGAATTGAAGTTGACGTGTAATTCGATCAATATCCACTTGTTCACCCGTCAACATCTTCCACCCGGTCGGATCTGCTTGGAATGCTTCTCCGTAGTTTTGAAGAACTGGCACGGTATCGACCTCAGGATCAACCGTGATCGCCACGAGTTCTACATCTGTGCCGTATAATCCTTCGGCCTTTAATTCTTTTTCAAGCTTCATGAAATCACGTAGCGTCAATGGACAAATATCTGGACAATTCGTGTAAAAGAATGTCACAATCTTTACTTTTCCATCATCAGAATTGAATGTTTCTTCGTTTAACGCGTTCGTCAATGTGAACGGCGTCGGTTCTTGAATGACCGGTAAATCCTCTTGATCAAAGAATATAAAATATACTGCTACTCCGATGACGGCAAGCGTCAGGACGGTCAAACCAACCGTCATATAGCTATTCCGTTTCATATAGCTCTCCCTCTCTATGGATCATCCGATTATTGCGCGGAATACGTTCGTCGTCTCACCCGGGTCATATGCCACGTAGAGAAGGATATAGACGATGACACCTGTGATGGCTGTGAAGAACCAAATCACTGAGGCTTTCGGTCCGATTTTGCGATGTTTCTCGATTTTATTTTTGTAACCGAGATAAAGCGAAATCAATCCGAGGACACCGCCTGTTGTCGCCAATAAGATATGGAAGATCATAAAGCCGAGATAATACGGTTTAATCGAATCTGGTCCTCCGAACGCTGTGTTTCCGACAAAAACGGTTCGTGACACATAAAGGATGAAGAAAGTAGTCGCCGCAATCGCAGCAGCTGTCATCACTTTTTTATGTTTTTCAATGTTGCTGCGGTCTTTTGCGATAATCACCCATCCAATGGCGACAAGTATCGCACTGATGACGATGAATGACACACTAATTAAGGCAAGATAGTTCATCAATGTTTCCCCTTTTTGTTCTGTTTAGTTTTTCTCATTTGTCTCTTGTGGTGTGAAGGACATGCCTTCATCTACAGCAAGGGATTTCGTCCGTCGTACCCAACCGAAGAACGTCCATCCGAAAAAGAATCCATATACGAGCTCTTGACCAAGTTTCATCAAGACCCCACCGAAACGCTGGTCTTCGAGTGCACTGTTCGTCGCACCCATCAACGCCTCCAAATCGATTCCCGATACATCTCCGTTCGGCAAACAATAACCGAGCACCGAAGCGAACGTCTGGACGTCCGTATAGGCGTTATAAAGCGTTGTCTGGCTGAAGATGATCAGTGCACAAGCAGGTGTCAACAATACCCCGTTAGCGATAATGTACACCATTCGTTTCAAATCTGACATGCCTTCTTCCTCGTCTGAAACGAGTGGGACGATGACCGGATACCACATCGTCAAACTAAAGACGACTAACGAGCCGTGGAAAATTCGGTGCACCCCATAGTTCGTCAATACGTAATCGAACACGACGGGCATATGATAGATAGAGAACAATGCGTTAAATAATAGAAGTGCAATCAGTGGCTTTGTTAAAAATTGAAACGTTGGTCCAATGATTTTAAAGCTAAGTAATTTTTCAAACACCCAGTATGGGAGTCCGTATACAACGAGAGCCGGTGCCAAAATATAAACAAGCACCATTTGGAACATATGCACCGATAAGATGATATGAGCCAACACATCGATTGGACTTCCAAAACCGATATAATACAACAAAATCGCGAACAACATACTAAACTTTTGTAATAACGTGGTCGAGGCATATCCTCGCTTCGCCATTCTCTCTGTCACGACGGCGTATAGTACATAAATCCCGACCATGAGCAATCCGAACAGCGGACTCCATAACGTGAGCCAATCAAATTGATTGAGCAGCTCCGACGTATTCCAGAGCATCCGTTCACCCCTTTTCTTTCTCTCCCTGACCTTTGAAACCGTTCACTTCAAGATTACTATTCATTCATTTTTGAAGTAAAGGAAAAAGGACCGAATCATCCGTGTTTCCACAGATGTTCAATCCTTTGTCACAATTACCAAATGAGTAAGCGTAGTGCAGCGACCGTGATGATGGCGACAAAGATGCCTAACCACATCATACCAACGATCCACGTGTTCCCACGGTTATTCATATGCATGAAAATATACAACTGTAAGAATACTTGAATGATCGCCAAGATGATTAAGAAACCACCTGCTGCCCACACTGGCATCAATTCCGCATAAACGGCTCCGAATGCTACGAATGTGAGCAAGATCATCATCGCGAAACTGATCAACTGAAGTTGATACTCGCGTTTTGATTCTGCTTTCATTTCAAGTTCTAACTGTCTGTGCGTTTCGTTCATTGATCGTTTTTCCATATTAGCTCACCATCCCTAAGAGGTAGACGATTGAGAAGATGAAGACCCAAACAACGTCGATAAAGTGCCAGTATAGACTCGATACATAGAATTTTGGTGCATTGTATACATCGATCGGACGGTTCCAGTTACGAATCAAGAGTGTCGTGATCCAAAGAAGACCGAACGTCACGTGTCCACCGTGGAAACCGACTAACGTATAGAAGGCTGAACCGAACGCGCTTGACGTAAACGTGTGACCGATATGGTAGTAGTGAATGAACTCGTAAATCTCTGCAGTTAGGAATCCTGCTCCAAGAACGAGTGTCACAATCAACCAAAGTTTCATGCGGCCCGTATTATTTGCTTTCATATTCATCATCGCAAGAACACTAGTAAGTGAACTTGTGAGGAGGAGCATCGTCATAATAAAGACGAGCTCCATCTCAAAGATATTGTATGAACGTAACTCCTCTGGCGCGCCAGAGTTTAAAAGACCGACATACGTTCCAAAGAGCGAGGCGAAGAGGACTGTCTCTCCACCAAGGAAGAACCAGAAGGCCACATATTTATTTTTCCCTTCCAGCGTTGCTTTCTCTGGGTTGGCCGGAATTCCGGTCACTGGGTGTTTTTCAACTGCATGTGCCATTTATTGTTCTCCTTTCTCGCGAATCGCCTTCAAGTCTGCTTCGACTTTAGACTTCGGAATGTAGTAGCCATGATCGTCAATCCATGAACGTAGGAACATCGAAACGAACGTCATCGCTAATCCAACTCCAATGAGTGACCAACCGACCACAGAGTTATCCAAGTGGAAGATCGCACCAAGTCCAGCGATGAAGAGACCGAGTGATGTGAAGAACGGAATAATCGAGTTATTCGGCATGTGGATGTCTGTCACTTCTTCAGAAACAGATACACGCTTGTTCCCCGCCATCTTCTCGAGCCAAAGTGTGTCAAGACCTTTGACGAGTGGCGTTTGAGCAAAGTTGTACTCAGGAGTCGGTACAGGAAGTGACCACTCAAGCGTACGTCCGTCTCCCCAATGGTCTGGTTTGACGCGTTCTTTAGACATAAAGGCTTTCACAACGGCGATGAGCAAGACGATCGTGGATACACCCATGAAGAATGCCCCTGCTGTCGAGAGCAAGTTGAGGGTATCCCAACCTTGGCCACCAAGGTATGTGAAGACTCGACGTGGCATACCGAACAATCCGAGGAAGTGTTGCGGGAAGAACGTCAAGTGGAAACCGATAAAGAATAACCAGAACTGCCAGTAACCGAGTTTCTCAGATAGCGCTTTACCAAACATAAGTGGGAACCAGTAGTAAAGTCCTGCGAAAAGACCATATACAACCCCACCTACGATAACGTAGTGGAAGTGAGCGACGACGAAGTAACTATCATGGTACTGATAGTCAGCCGGAGCAACTGAGAGCATAACCCCTGTCATCCCACCAACGAGGAATGAAGGAATGAACGCGACTGAATAGAGCATGGCCACGTTGAATTTAATCTGACCGCCCCACAATGTGAAGAGCCAGTTAAAGATTTTAACACCGGTTGGTACAGCAATCGCCATTGTTGCGACTGCGAAGATTGAGTTCGCAACTGGACCAAGACCGACTGTGAACATGTGGTGAACCCAAACCATGAATCCAAGGAAACCGATCAACATTGTTGCGAAGACCATCGTCGTGTAACCGAAGAGACGTTTACGCGCGAATGTCGGAATGATTTCCGAGAAAATACCGAATGCCGGTAAGATCAAAATGTATACTTCCGGGTGACCGAAGATCCAGAAAAGGTGTTCCCAGATGACGATGTTCCCGCCCATTGCTGGGTCAAAATATGCAGCTCCGAAGAGTCGCTCAAACATCAACATGAACAATCCGACCGTGAGTGGTGGGAATGCGAAGACGATCAATGCAGATGCAACGAACGTCGTCCATGTGAAGAGTGGCATACGCATCAGTTTCATACCTGGCGCACGCATGTTCAAGATTGTGACGAGGAAGTTAATCCCGGCCATCAACGAACCGAAACCTGAAATTTGAAGTCCGAGTGCGTAGAAGTCTACACCGCTCGCTTCAGGCTGTGTTGAAAGTGGTGCATAAGCTGTCCATCCCGCGTTTGGTGCAGCTCCGAAGAACCAGCTTAAGTTCAGCATGACTCCCCCGAAGAAGAACAACCAAAAACCTAATGAGTTTACATAAGGGAACGCAACGTCGCGCGCTCCGATTTGAAGTGGGACAACAGCGTTCATGAAACCGAATAACATCGGCATCGCTGCTAGGAAAATCATCGTCGTCCCGTGCATCGTAATCAACTGGTTAAACGTCTCACCGCTGACGAAGTCGTTCATTGGTTTGACAAGTTGCCAACGAATCATTAATGCTTCAATTCCACCGAGAAGGAGGAAGAAGATTCCTGAGAACAAATACAAAATACCGATTTTTTTGTGGTCAACCGTCGTAATCCAATCCATAATGCCATTGTATTTACGCGATTGCTGCATTGCAGTGGTCTGTGCCACGTGAAATCCCCCTTTTCCCGTTAGTCAATTTTCTGCTCATACAAGAAGTCAACGAGTGCGTCTAACTCTTCGTTGCTGATTTGACCCTCATTGAAAGCTGGCATTTTAGCCCCTTGTTTTTTGTCTTGCGGGTTGCGAATCCACTCTTTCAAGTTATCCTCATTGTTTTCAAGGTAACCTGTGAGCCATTCACGATCTCCGAAGTTCGTTAAACTAGGTGCGACTTTACCGCCACCGTGACAGCTTAAGCAGCTTTGGACATACACTTCTTCACCTGTTGTCAAGTTTGCGTTGTCTGCCACAAGTTTTTCAGCGTTTTCGTCTTGTTTTGCTTTCATGTCTTCGAGCCATTTGTCGTAATCTTCTTGCTCGAGCGCGATGACTTTAAAGTCCATGAGGGCATGTGACGGACCGCAAAGCTCGGCACACTTCCCATAGTAAGTACCTGGTTCATTTGCATGTAACCACATTTCGTTATCAAGTCCTGGGTTCGTATCTGTTTTACCAGACAAAGCCGGTACCCAGAATGAGTGAATGACATCTTTAGACGTCAAGTTGATTCCTACTCGCTTCCCAACTGGGATGACGAGTTCTTGCCCTGTTACAACGCCTGCTTCTGGATATTCAAATTCCCACCAGTACAAGTTTGCTGTAACGTTGATTTCTTCTTCTTTTTTCGCTTCTTTCGCTTTCGCGAGTTCGACAGTCGTTGTGATTGTCGGTACAGCGAGAATGACGAGAAGGATAATCGGAACGACTGTCCAAATCATCTCAAGTGTACTGCTACCTTCAACTTGCTTCGGAATTGATTCATCTTTCCGACGGAACTTCATAAGCACGAACACGTAAATGACCGTGACGATGATGAGTACGAAGAGCATGATCGCCAAACTGATGAGAATGATGCGGAGCTGAAGCTCAGCCCCTTCTCCCATCGGCTTCAATGCAGACAATCCCTCTTGACCGCAACCTGATAACAGGACTGCGAACATCATCATCGGGACGATGCCAAACAGAAGCTTCTTAAATGATTTCACAACAATCCCCACTTTCTCCCAAAATGATGTGTAATGGTTTTCTATATAGTGAGTGCGATTATGCCAATGCTGCAGTCAAAATCAGCGCGATAATCCACACGACTAAATAAATTAATGAATAGAAGAACATTTTGTTTGCCCACTTGATTTCATCCTCGGCTTTGAATCCTTTCAATCCGAGATACAACCAGTAGCCCCCTAAACCGGCTGCGACTGTCAAGTAAACAAGACCGTAATGCATAAATAAGAGCGATGCTGGAATCAGCGTCACAATCCACCAGATGATCTGCCGTTTTGTGATGGCAAATCCGTTCACGACCGGAAGCATCGGAATGCCTGCCGCTCGATACTCTTCCGTCCGTCGCATGGCGAGCGCCAGGAAGTGTGGTGGTTGCCATAAGAACATGACAAGGAACATGAGCCACGCATCGATATGAAGTGTCGGGTCTAATGCTGCCCAACCAATCAGCGGTGGAACGGCTCCCGAAATACTACCGACGACTGTATTGAGCGTACTCGTACGCTTCAGCCACATCGTATAAATCACGACATAAAAAAATGCCCCGATTAAACCGAATACTGCGGCGACGTACGATACAAGGAGCAATAAAAGTGTTCCGATTGCAAGTTGTGTCAATCCGAGAAGTAAAATCTTCTCTCCTGAAATCTTGCCGGTTACACTCGGTCGATTGTCCGTACGATCCATTAAGTAATCGATGTCTCGGTCCACAAAGTTGTTTAGGTAACAACTCCCCGAAATCACGAGTGCGCTTCCTAACATTGTTAATAAGAGCTGTGGCCAAACTTCAAACAAGTAAAGGACTGGCGTATCGCTCTGGTACGTCGCTGCCACGAAGAATCCCGCAAACACCAACAACAGGTTGGCGCGAACGATTCCCATTTTCGCTAAGGCGACGTAATCTCGGAATGACGTTGATTCTGTATACTCTACATCTACCGTCATCCCTGGGTTGACTTTTGTCATACTGACCCCCCCACATAATCACGAAATCCTCGCATTCTCTTCACAGAAAAAACACAATATGAACAAAATACACTTAACTCTCTACAAAGATACCATATTTTTTTAAAAAATACGCCCTTTATGCTTGTAAAATAGCGAGTTTTTTGTGTCAATAGTGTGATATTTGTCACACCTTATGTGCTTTGCTAATATTAGAATAACGTTTTTGATAACGATTGCAAGCTTTTCCATTTCGTTTTTTGAACGGAAAGCCGTATAATAAGTATGGCGAAAAAAATATAAATAAACAAGGTACATTTTTATCGGATTTTGATTAGAAGCAGGTGGTAATGCATGCATAAAAAACTCGCGTTTTTCTCAGGGTTTGTCACCCTCGGGATGATGCTTGTCCTCATCATGGGTGGAACCGTGACGAAGACGGACTCTGGAGATGGCTGTGGAACAGACTGGCCACTCTGCCATGGGAAATTGATCCCGACCAACCCTAGTGTCGAGACGATGATCGAATACAGTCATCGTGTCGTATCAGGTGTTGAAGGACTCCTCATCATCGCACTCGCGATTTGGACGTTCATCGCGGTCAAACATCGGGTCGATGTGAAAATCTTTGCGTTTCTCGCATTCATCTTCATGCTCATCCAGTCAATCATCGGAGCAGGCGCTGTCATTTGGCAACAATCAGACGCCATTTTGGCACTGCACTTCGGAATTTCTCTCGTTTCATTCGCTTCTCTCTTGGTTTTGACCATTCTCTTATTCGAAGGTGACCGAGAACATAAGTTGGTATCGAACCGATTGCGGTCCCACTTATATGGTCTCTCCCTCTACACGATGGTCGTCGTATACACAGGAGCCTACGTCCGACATCTCGGTGCCACTTACGCTTGTGTCGGTTGGCCAATCTGTGAACAAAGTGTATGGACGTTTGAATCTTACGTGCAAATGGGGCATCGGATTATGGCGGGTATACTCGTTTTGTATACGCTATATGTTCTTTACTTGTCACGAAAAGAGGCGAACCGATTAATCGAACGAGGCATGACGGCTTCTCTCTTCTTCATTCTGCTTCAAGTCGGAACAGGTGCTTGGATCGTTCTCGGTGGACACGCCACATATGTGCCACTCCTTCACGCATTCTTAATCACTTGCTACTTCGGTATCCTCGCTTATCTTTCTTATCACGCATACCGATCGACAGCACGACAAGATGGGACACAACTCAACAACATGAACGGATGACCAAACAAAAAAGCGCCGCGGCGCTTTTTTGTTTACAATTCTTTAAATCGTTCGAGGGCTCGTTCTCTCGCTTCTTTATGATCGACAATCGGCATCGCATAATCTTCTCGCTCTGCCGGGTCCGGAAAGTGTATCGATTTGTCCGTCACATGTTTCAGCTCCGGCACATACTTCCGGATGAACGTTCCGTCAGGGTCAAATCGTTCGGATTGTGTCGTCGGATTGAAAATGCGGAAATATGGAACAGCATCCGTCCCGACCGAGGCTGCCCATTGCCACCCACCAATATTCGATGACGCCTCGTAATCAATCAATTTCCGTTCGAAATAGCGCTCTCCTTTTCGCCAGTCAAGAAGGAGATGTTTCGTCAAGAACGATGCAACAATCATCCGCAGGCGGTTGTGCATCCAACCCGTCTCATTCAACTGACGCATCGCCGCGTCAACGATCGGATAGCCGGTCTCTCCATTACACCATTTCTCAAACTGCGCCTCATCGTCTTCCCATTCAAGCGCTTTGTATTTTTCATTGAACGGATTGTCTTTCAATCCGTCGAACTTCGCCATCACCATATAGTAAAATTCACGCCACAACAATTCATCGTAATACGTGTCGCGTCCTTTTGATTGTCTCGCGGACAGTACCTGCTCGGTGATGGTACGAATCGATAACACCCCGGTTCGTAAGTATGGAGATAATCGACTCGTCCCAGCGATGCTCGGAATGTCACGCTTTTCGTCATAGTCGACCATGCGATCATTGACGAAACGGGTCAACCGTTTCTTCGCCTCGGTCTCCCCTAACCCTTTCCATTCTCGCTCACAGCGTTTGAACAAGTCTTTCAGCTCACTCGGTTGCTCATTTTCTGAGCTGATGAAATGCTTTAAACGGTCGACATCAACATCATACGGTTTTGGCGGTTGTTCGGCATAAGCTGCTTTTTTGAACGGGGTGAACACTTTATACGGATCCCCGCTCTTCGTTCGAAACGCATCGGGATGAAACAGATGTCGATCAAGGAGTCGTACGACTTTCACCTCTTCACTAAGAGCTTCGATGACACGATCGTCTCGTTGCTTGAACGGTTCCACATACTCCGCATTGAAGTAAAGCACATCCATCTCTCCGAGCTGTTTCACGAAATCGTTCTCTGTTTCCGCGACAAGCACTCGAAGCCCTAATCCTTTCGACTCTAAATCATCCATAAACGTCCGCATCGTCGAGAAGAAATAATCGTGACGCACTTCAAACGGATCGCAGTATTTCGGATTTAGCCAAAAGACGAAAGCGAGGTCATCCCCATCCTCCATATCGTTCAGCGCCCGGTGAAGCATATGATTATCGGTCAATCTGAAATCCGATCGAAACCAACATACTCGTTTCATCATTCCCACTCCCATCTACAAAAAAGAAGCATAGCGAACTATGCTTCTTTTGATTATACAAATTCAATCAACAAGTCGTCACTTTGTATTGTGTCGCCTTCTTTAATATGAATGGCTTTAATTTCACCATCTTGTGCCGCTTGAATCGTCGTCTCCATTTTCATGGCTTCCGTGACGAGCAACTGCTCTCCACGATGTACGCGACTACCTGGTTCGACCAATACCTTCAAAACAGACCCCGGCATTGAGGCGCCGACTTGTTTCACGTTCGAACGGTCCACTTTCGGACGGCTTGTCGTTGCCGATTTGACGTTCACGTCTTTAATCTCGATTTCACGCGGAACCCCGTTCATCTCATACGAGACAAGACGGATGCCATCCTCGTTTGGCGCACTCACTTGAACGAGTTTGATGATTAACGTTTTCCCTGTCTCGATTTCGACTTGGATGGTCTCTCCTACATTTAGTCCATAGAAGAACGTTAACGTGTCGAGTACGGATACGTCCCCATACGTCGTCGTATGTTTGACATAGTCCTCATATACCTTCGGATAAAGGGCATGGGCGAGAAGTTCAAAATCGGTGACCGGTCGTTCGAATTTCTTAAACAACTCTTCCCGAGACGATTCAAAGTCATATGGTTTGATCAGTTTACCAGGACGAACATTCAATGGTTCCTCGCCTTTTAAGATGACTTGTTGAACATCTTTCGGGAAGCCTCCAGGAGGTGTCCCAAGCTCCCCGCGCATCATTTCCACGACTGAGTCTGGGAAGTCCAGTTGATGACCACGCGTCATCACATCTTCTTCCGATAAGTTGTGTTGCACCATAAAGAGCGCCATGTCCCCTACAACTTTTGAAGAAGGAGTAACCTTGACGATATCTCCGAACAACATATTGACTCGGGCGTACATCGCTTTAACTTCTCCCCAACGATCACCGAGACCGACCGCTTTCGCTTGTTGTTGAAGGTTCGAGTATTGACCACCTGGCATCTCGTGCTCATAAACAGACGGATGCGGAGCACGCATATCGCTCTCGAACGGTTCATAGTTGTGACGAACGTCTTGCCAATAATCACTGATCACTTCATATTGCTTCGGATCGATCTTCGGTTGACGCTCGTGATGGTTGAGTGCATACACTAAGCTTCCGCCCGAAGGTTGCGAAGTCATTCCGGACATGGAACTTGCGGCAACGTCAACAATGTCGACACCGGCATCTGTTGCACGAGCATATGTGAAGATCCCGTTCCCAGAGGCATCATGCGTATGCAAATGAATTGGTAAATCGACGGCATCTTTCAATGCCGATACGAGTGCATAGGCCGATTCCGGCTTCAATAGACCTGCCATGTCCTTGATTGCCAAGATATGTGCACCACTCGCCTCAAGTTTCTTCGCGAGGTCGATGTAATACGGAAGGTGGTACTTCGGACGGTTGCCATCATACAAGTCTCCCGTATAACAGATGGCTGCCTCCGCCACTTTTCCAGTCGGAAGTGTCGCATCGATTGCCAATTGAATCGATTCTAGGTTGTTGAGACTGTCAAAGATTCGGAACACGTCGACTCCTGCATACGCTGCTTCATGGACAAACTTCTCAATGACGTTGTCCGCATAGTTTTTGTATCCGACCGCATTCGCACCGCGGAGCAGCATTTGAATCAAGACGTTCGGCATCTTCTCACGAAGCTTCATTAGACGTACCCATGGATCTTCTGACAAGAAACGATAAGCGACATCGAACGTCGCTCCGCCCCATGCCTCGACCGAGAACAATTCTGGCATGAGTTTACTTGTCGGTTCGGCGATGTTTAGGATGTCCTGCGTCCGCATACGCGTCGCGAGTAAGGACTGATGCGCATCTCGCATCGTCGTGTCCGTCAACAATAGTTCCGGTTGACGTTTGATCCAGTCGGCAAGGCCGTCCGGTCCGAGTTCCGTCAGGATTTGCTTCGTCCCTGGTTTTGCTTCAGACGGAAGATCATGTGGGATTCGCACCGAGCGGCTGATCGGCTTGTCTTTCAGACCGACACCCGGGAATCCGTTCACCGTCACATCACCGATATAGTTCAACAATTTCGTCCCACGGTCTTTTCGTTTCGGGAAGACGAACAGTTCTGGTGTCTCATCGATAAACGACGTGTTGTAGTCCCCATTGATGAAGTTCGGATGTTTCATTACGTTGATCAAGAACGGAATGTTCGTCTTGATTCCACGAATCCGGAACTCGTTCAAGTTTCGAACCATTTTCGAAGCGGCTTGCTCGAACGTCATGCCGTGTGTCGACAGTTTCACGAGAAGCGAATCGTAGTACGGTGAAATCTCTGCACCGACATATGCGTTTCCGCCGTCAAGACGAACACCAAAGCCACCTGGAGAACGGTAAGCCATGATTTTACCTGTATCCGGCATGAAGTTGTTTCCTGGGTCTTCAGACGTCACACGTGATTGAATGGCATAACCGAGAAGTTTGATCTCTTCTTGCTTTGGCATTTGAATCATATCGCCGTGGAGCGATTCACCTTGCGCGATCATCAATTGTGTTTGAACGATGTCAAACCCTGTCACCATCTCTGTGATCGTATGTTCGACTTGAATGCGCGGGTTGACCTCAATGAAGTAGAACGACTCGTCCTCGGTCACCAAGAATTCGACTGTACCGGCGTTAACGTATCCGACGTGTCGCATGAGTTGGACCGCCGCATCACAAATCTTTTGACGTGATGCATCAGATAAGGTCACACACGGTGCCACTTCGACAACTTTTTGGTGACGGCGCTGAACTGAACAGTCACGCTCGAACAAGTGAACGATGTGACCATGCTCATCCCCTAGGATTTGCACTTCAATGTGCTTTGGACGTTCGACGAGTTTTTCTATGTACACTTCGTCAGAACCAAACGCCTGTTTCGCTTCTGACTTCGCGCGTTCGATTAAGTCTTTCATTTCCGCTTCCGTCCGAATGACACGCATCCCGCGACCTCCGCCACCCATCGATGCTTTGACCATGAGCGGGAACCCGTGCTCTTTGGCAAATGCTTCAGCATCCTCATACGATGTGAGTGGTCCATCTGAACCTGGGATAACAGGAAGTCCAGCGGAAATGGCGCTTTGACGTGCACGGACTTTATCTCCAAACGCATGCAAATGGGATTCATGAGGACCAACAAAGATAATTCCTTCTTCACGGCAACGTTTTGCAAGCTCGATGTTTTCTGAAAGGAATCCGTATCCCGGGTGAATCGCATCACTGCCTGACTCCTTAGCGATTCGGATCACGTCTTCAATATCGAGGTATGCATCGATCGGTTTTTTATCTACACCGATCAAGTAGGCCTCATCCGCTTTAAAGCGATGTAATGAACCGCTATCTTCCTGTGAATAGACAGCTACCGTTCGAATGCCTAACTCTGTCGCCGCTCGAAATACGCGAATGGCAATTTCCCCACGGTTTGCAACAAGTAACTTTTTAATTGGTTTCAAATGAAATCCCCCCGTTAATAAAGTTTGGTTATTTTCTTACCTGACAACGTGAAGTGACGAACGTTGAACGTTTTCTTCCGACTTCACCCGAATTTCTTCTCGTCGTGTCGCTTCTCGATGACGGTTACGCATCGAGATGCTACTAAGCACACCGAGTACACCCATCATCATGATGAGCGATGTTCCCCCATAACTGACCAGTGGCAAGGTTACCCCTGTCCCTGGGAACCAACCGGACATCGCCCCGATATTGATGGCCGTTTGAATAATAATTTGTGATGCAATCCCAAACGACACGAACATCGCAAAATGACTATCCGCATGATTGGCGATATGAATCGCGCGAAACGCGATGAAGAAGAGCAGTACCAAAACCGTCAGCACACCGAAGAACCCTAACTCTTCAGCAATAATCGACATGATATAGTCGGTTTCAGGTTCTGGTAAATACCCATACTTTTGAAAACTGTTCCCGAGTCCGACACCAGTCAACCCACCATGTACGATGGAGATGATGGACATGAGCAATTGGTGCCCGTAACCTTCCGGGTCCATGAACGGATTAAATACGACCTCGATCCGGCTCCGTTGATTTTCTGAAAAGATAGTCGTAAACAACAAGAAGACAGCGCCGACCCCAGCTAATATTCCTGGTATCATGATGCGAAGTGGAGCCCCAACACCGAACCACATGAGAAGCATGATGGACCCGAGGACGAATAACCCTCCCATATCCGGCTGCCCATTGATGGCGATGGCATATAACGAAAAGTAAAAGAGAACCGGTACTAAGAAGAAGGCCCCGATTTGAGCACGCCATCCTTTTTTCGTGATGGCGGCCCGAGCGAGACGACCAGGAAGCCCTTTTAACTCGTTATTCCATAATTCATGATAGTAGTTCGCTAGCAAGATGATCAGAACGAACTTCGCAATCTCGACCGGCTGAATCGTGAATCCACCGACGATGAGCCAAGCGCGCGCCCCGTTTAACGGAGGCATGGCCCACGTGACGAACAGTAAAATGACGGATAACGCATAGAGACTGAGACGAAGTCCTTTTTTCCGAAACATCTCATAACGGAACAGCGAGGCAATCAAGTAAACAAAAATCCCAATTCCGACATAGACGAGCTGGCGATAAAACAAACTGTTATTCGCGTAATCCCCACGATTCCATACGCTCGCACTATAAATCATAATCGAGCTCAGTCCGACGAGCAAAAGCACTGACAAAAACAACGCAAAATCAAAATACCGAAACCGTGTTTTCATGTATTCACTTCCTTATGTAAAACAATCCGACAACCTTTATAAAAAAATACTCAAACAGCGCCACTTGCACAGTTTGAGTATAAGGTTCATAATTCTGAAGCTTCTGCCAAGGCAGATAACTTTTGTTCCAATGAATCGAGCAGTCCTTTACCTTCAATGTCTGAAATGAGTCCAAGACGAACCGCAAAATCAATTTGGCGCGATAGTCCAAACATATGTGTATCAAGCACCTCTTCATAAAGCGGGCACTTCGGCATTTTAAGGTTTTCTAACTGCACTTCAATCAGACAACGGATTTTTTCAGCATCCGCCTCGAGTAACTGAAGCGCTTGCTCCCGTTGGATTGCAGCCAAATTTGTCGCCACTACGACCCCTCCTCCGTACGATGACAGACTGTTTGTCATAACTCAACTGTACATTATCTTTCATCATAATTCAATGTACAGTATGGATGATTGCGACATTCTTCCTCTTTTCCATTTTAAGAGAAAGAGCGCTATAATGAAATGTGTAATGTGTATGAAGGGGGATATTAGCATGATTTTTCCGCTAGACGGATCGGTTCGACATCCTTTAACGATCGACCCGACCGTATGGATTTTTGATGATCGGAAACGAAAAATTGAAGAATTGGACGCGGTGGCAGAGAATGACCAAGAGGCCTACTATGCAAAAATGGGGAAAGCATGGGATGATGGGCTGACACAAGGGACTAGAATCGACCATAATAAACCGATGTCTCGACAAGACAAGGACGCGGCGCTACGTGATTCGTTCGCAATGCCGCTCGCACCATTTATAAATAATGCCGAACCAGTTGATTTGGCGACGCATATCCGCTTTTACGGGGAGACCGTGTTGACGATTCCACTCCATGATGCATCTCGCGTCTATTTACAATTCTCAAAAGACGGAAAGGTGCTCACGGATGGTCCTGTCTATGTCCTGTACGACAATCAGATTATCCGCCAAGTGAATCACATCACTGTGCTCAGCGGTCAATGAGAAGGGACTCCCCTTCTCTTTTTTTGGACTTTTTAGTTCACAAAGTGTAACATATAGTGTGTTGACTATAAATTGAATAAGAAAGGTCGTGACGCTTACGATGCCTCTTTGGAAACGAAATTTAATCGTTGTCTGGATCGGTAGTTTCTTGACCGCCGCTTCGATGAGTCTCGTCCTACCATTTCTCCCATTGTTCGTTGAACAACTCGGGGTAACAGACCCGGACCACGTCGTCACCTGGTCCGCCGTCGCATTTGGTGCGACATTCCTCGTGGCTGCCATCGTATCTCCGATGTGGGGGCGCTTGGCTGATCGCAAGGGAAGAAAGTTGATGCTCATTCGAGCCAGTCTCGGTATGGCCATCGTCATGTTTCTCATCAGCTTCGTTCAAGATGTCTATCAATTAGTCGGGTTGCGCTTACTTATGGGTGCCGTTTCTGGCTTTATCTCAGCCGGAATCACCTTGGTCGCTTCCCAAACCCCTAAAGAGAAAAGTGGCTGGGCGCTCGGTACCCTGTCAACCGGTGGCATCACCGGTGGTCTTCTCGGTCCGCTCATCGGTGGACTCCTCGCAGACTGGATTGGGCTTCGATCCGTTTTTCTCTTTACCGGAAGTGCACTCTTCCTCACGTTCTTAATCACATTTTGGTTCGTCAAAGAAGATTTTGTCCCCGTGAAACGCGAAGAACTGGCTTCAATGAAATCCATCTTTACTTCGTTACGTCATCCACAACTCGTTATCGGATTGTTCGTGACAACGTTCCTCACCCAGTTTTCGACACAATCGATTGGTCCTTTGTTGACGTTATACGTCCGCGAACTGAATCCGCATACGACCGCTCTCGCCTTTATGGCCGGGATCGTCGCATCTGCACCTGGACTGGCTGCGCTTTTTTCTGCTCAACGCTTGGGACGCTTGTCCGACCGATATGGCGCAGAACGGATTTTATTCTGGGCACTGCTTCTTTATAGCTTATTCCTGATTCCGCAAGCGTTCGTCACCTCGACAACCCAGCTGGTTCTATTACGGTTCGGAATCGGATTCGCGACAGCCGCCTTGATGCCGTCCGTTCAATCACTTCTTCGTCAGCACACACCCGTATCGGCGACTGGACGAATCTTTTCCTATAACCAATCGGCACAGTTTATGGGAAATTTACTTGGACCGCTCTTCGGGTCTCAAGTAGTGGCCCATTTCGGGTTCTCTTCCCTCTTCGTCATCACAGGATTGATTATGATCTCGAACGCATTTTTAGAACGAACAAACGTTCAAGCTCTACAGTTGGATACAAAATAACGCCGAGCATCGCTGCCCGGCGTTTTTGTGTTGGTTTATAGTAAGTCGGCCGCCAATCTTGCGAGCGACGAGCGCTCCCCTTTTACAAGCTGGACGTGACCGAAGACGTTCTGACCTTTGAATCGTTCTACCGCATACGTCAATCCATTCGAATATTCATCAAGATACGGATGGTCGATCTGGTACGGGTCACCGACGAGTACGATTTTTGAGTTTTCTCCGACACGTGTGAGAATCGTCTTAATCTCATGTTTCGTTAAGTTTTGTGCCTCATCGATGATGATAAACTGATCCGGCATGCTTCTTCCTCGAATGTAGGTAAGTGCTTCAAGTTGAATCGACTTCATGCCGGCTAGAATATTTCCGAGCTCATCTTTTGAATTAGCGCTAAATAAAAATTCTAAGTTATCGTAAATCGGTTGCATCCAAGGGCGAAGCTTTTCTTCCATCTCCCCTGGCAAGTAGCCAATATCGTTCCCCATCGGCACGACCGGGCGAGCGACGACGAGTTTATTGTACCGTTGCTCGTCCTCAACGAGTGAGAGTCCTGCCGCTAAGGCAAGAAGCGTCTTCCCGGTACCGGCTTTCCCAAGTAAGGTGACGAACGGAATGTCATCTCGAAGCAATAGATCGAGCGCCATCCGCTGCTGGACGTTTCGTGGATGAATTCCCCAAATGTGATCTGCATCAAGTGCCAGTGGTCGTAAAATCGGTTGAAGCGAATCGACCACAGCAAGCGCACTCGCTTTCGAGACGTTACTTTTCAAGACGACGAACGAGTTAGGGTACAATGTCTGTTTCGTCAATGCGGATGTCGGAAGTTGACGCACCTTATAAAATTCATCGATGAGTGTCTGATCGACTTCAATTTCTCGATAGCCGGCATACAAATCCGTCGTATCGACGATATGATCGGTCAAATAATCTTCTGCATCGATTCCAATGGCGTCCGCTTTGACGCGGACTAATATATCTTTCGAGACAACGACGACTCTATGGCTCGTGTCATGCTCGTATTGTTTCATTAATCCTAACGCTACCATTAAGATGCGATTATCATTCGTCATGACATCGAACGGAATATCGACCTGGTGTTGACCGATTTCGACAAACAGACGCCCCCCGTTTTCAAGCGGCACGCCGTCATGGAGTTTCCCTGTCGTCCGGAGTTGGTCGAGGACACGTGATGTTTCTCGGGCGTTACGCCCGACCTCGTCCATGTTTCGTTTTTTACCATCAAGTTCTTCTAAAACAATGGCCGGAATGACCACGTCATGTTCTTCGAATTGAAATAAGGATAGCGGATCATGGAGTAGTACGTTCGTATCAAGGACATACGTTTTTTTCATAGACTTTGCCGCCCCTCGAATATAGGATAGTATTCAAGAATGAAGACTTTCTTTCACTTCACGGTCAAGCTTTTCCGCCGCACGAATATCGTATGTTTTCGTGATTTCGGGCTGTGCGTATGTTGCACCGTAAAATGAGATGTTCCTCACTTCTTCGACATGTCCTTCAAAAAAACGAAGATGAAGGCTCGGTTTGATGGATGGCTCAAACTCTCGGATGGATGACAGTAGAACATGATAAGATTGGCCGTCTTCGATAAAGATGAGACCAGCCGTCTTTTCCGTTGTCAAGATGGTCACGATATGCGAGTTTTTTGTTAACGAAAATCGAATCGTAACGGCGTCGAGTGCTTGCACCCAACTGATCGCGTGACTGATTGGCCAACGTTTCGCTTCATCAAAACCGACGAGAAATGTTAACGGCATATCGTTTAATAATCGCTCTTGCGCGGACGTCAATTCAAACGTAGCCTTACTCGCCATTCAACTCCCCTCCTTTTACCGGGTATGGTTGTACCATTCTCCCTTACCGATTCAATTCCCTGCTTTTCACAGATGAAATCATGCTATACTCAACGTATAGAGGAAGGTGAAAAGATGCGTGTGAAATGTTCTCTTTGCGATAAAGTCGAAACGATCGACTCATGGTCGTTTGAAGCAAAACGCTTGCGTAACAAACCGGCTAAAACGTATATGTGTCAAGAGTGTCAGGAGCGAATCAGCGAACGAACGGCTGAACGCGCCGCATCTGGACAATTCAAGTTATATCCTACATTTCGACAAAAACGAAACTGGTAATGCAAACGGGCGCCTCCGAAGAGACGCCCGTATTTTTTATGATTCCATTGCACCTTGACGACGGTTCCACCAGAGACGACCACGATAGATAGCCAGTACGACGGCCATCACGAGAAGAACTTCTGGAATTGGCCATGTAAAGAAAACGAGTGCCATCGTTCCCGCTCCAAGTGAAAGGAGAATATAGACGATGAGCGATTTCCACCATGCCAATTGTTTTGCGAATCCCAGTTTGAATACGAGAATCGTCAGTAAGATGACCACGACGACGAGTGCATTGAACCCGACCGAGAAATCGTTCGGATTACTGCCGACACCGAGCATCGAGGCGATCCACGGAACGTCAATCTGTGTGATATCGATTGTTTGAGAAGCTTTCAAGACAAAGAGTCCCCCTTTATTTCATACACATCCATTCTACACTATTCCATGCAAAAGGGAACGCCGAAGCGTTCCCTTTCTGCTAACTTATTCTTTACCAAGTTTACGACGCTTGTCTGCTTTCTCGCGTTCGTTCTTGTTCAAGATTTTCTTACGGAGACGAATCGACTCCGGTGTGATTTCACAGTACTCGTCATCGTTCAAGAACGTGAGCGACTCTTCGAGTGAGAAGACGCGTGGACGTTTCAAGACTTGTGTTGAGTCTTTTGCAGATGCACGCATGTTTGTCAATTGCTTCCCTTTAACGGCGTTGATGGCAAGGTCGACGTCACGGTTACATTCACCGATAATCATTCCTTCATACACATCTGTACCTGGTTCGATGAAGATCGTTCCACGGTCTTCAAGGGCACCGATCGAGTAAGCCGTCGACTTCCCGTTTTCGATACAAACCATGACACCACTGCGACGTCCACCGATGTCAGCTGCGATATAAGGACGGTACTCTTCGAACGTATGGTTCAAGATTCCGTATCCACGTGTCGCCGATAAGAATTCGTTACGGTAACCAATCAAACCACGTGATGGAACGATGAATTCCATACGAGTCTGACCGTTGTCGTTCGTGTTCATGTTGGCGAGTTCACCTTTACGGAGACCGATTGACTCCATAACTGAACCTGTATATTCTTCTGGCACATCGATGATGACGCGTTCGAACGGCTCGACTTTCGTTCCATTCTCGTCTTCACGGATGATAACTTGTGGTTTCGATACTTGGAGTTCGTAACCTTCACGACGCATGTTCTCGATCAAGATCCCGAGGTGAAGCTCACCGCGTCCTGATACGATCCATTGGTCTGGTGAATCTGTGTTTTCGACACGGAGTGAAACGTCCGTCTCGAGTTGTTTCATCAAACGCTCTTCGATTTTACGTGCTGTCACGAAATCGCCTTCGCGTCCTGCAAACGGAGAGTTGTTCGTCATGAAGCGCATTTGAAGTGTTGGCTCATCGATGCGAAGGAGCGGGAGCGACTCTTCTTTACCGACTGGTGTGACAGTTTCACCGACGTTGATGTCTTCCATACCAGCGATGGCGATCAAGTCACCAGCTTTTGCTTCTTCGATTTCGATACGTTTAAGTCCGAAGTAACCAAATAGTTTCGTGACACGAAGTTGTTTCACTGAACCATCTGTCTTACAGAGCGATACTTGCTCACCGACTTTAATTTTCCCACGGAAGACGCGACCTACACCGATTCGGCCGAGGTAGTTGTCATAGTCGAGCATTGTTACTTGGAACTGAAGCGGCTCATCAGAGTTATCGATTGGAGCCGGTGTGTTTTCAAGAATCGTATCGAGTACGTGTGTGATTGTTTCTTCTTGGTTTGCTGGATCAGGATCGAACGAACTTGAACCGCTGACTGCTGACGTATAGACGACAGGGAATTCAAGTTGATCTTCATCTGCGCCAAGGTCAATCAATAGGTCGACAACTTCGTCGACAACGTCAAGTGGACGAACCATCGGTTTGTCGATTTTGTTGACAACGACGATTGGACGAAGTCCTTGATCGAGAGCTTTCTTCAATACGAAACGAGTTTGTGGCATACAGCCTTCACGTGCGTCGACAACGAGAATAACGCCGTCTACCATACGCATGATTCGTTCTACTTCCCCACCAAAGTCTGCGTGTCCTGGCGTATCAACGATGTTGATGCGTGTATCTTTGTAATCGATTGCCGTGTTTTTCGCGAGAATTGTGATTCCGCGCTCACGCTCGATATCGTTTGAGTCCATCGCACGTTCTGCGACTGCCTCGTTCGTCCGGAATGTACCAGACTGTTTTAATAATTCATCAACTAACGTTGTTTTACCGTGGTCAACGTGAGCGATGATGGCTACGTTACGAAGGTTTGTTCTTACGTTCATGTAGTTATTCCTCTCTTATTTAAAAAGTTTCAGCTTTTCTTCAACTTTAAGAGTATAGCACACGTCACAGTACCTTTGTCGAGTGGAATCGACTGTGAACGTTTTCATCGGCCGTTTTTTATCATACAATAGGATAGAGAAGAGAAAATAAGGAGGAGTCTCCATGCAAGCTATGTTTCTATTCGTCGCGTTGGCTGTCGTCGCCGGCTTTGTCGGTATCGGAATCGGTGTGGCCGAAGGAAGTGCTGCGATTATCTTAGGCAGTCTCGCATTAAGTGGCGTCGCGACATACTTCGGTATCCAATTGCGTCGTCGCATTCTTTCAGACCGTCAATCATAACGAACAAGGGTTACTCTGACATGATGTCGGAGTAACCCTTTTACGTGAAGTTATAACGGACGAGTCAAGCAGATCCGGTCTCGTAAAAGGAGCCCATCTTCTTCGATGACATCATATCCATGATTAGGGAAATAATCTCGCTCTACCGAGTCAAATCGGAATCCAGCTTGTTGATAAAAACGTAATTGCATGATACTTGAGTTCCCGGTACAGACGAGTAGTTCGTTTCCTCCGATGGAAGCGGCTCGTTTTACCGCGTCTTGAAGCATTCGCTGACCGATTGTCTGGTTTTGACGTTCCGGTTTCACTGCGATATTAACGAGCTCGATTCGTCCCGATTCATGTGTGGCCAACATATACGCACCCACGATGTCCCCACCGAGTAGCGCTTTAAACGTCCGTCCTGTTTGAAATTGATCTCGGACCATCGCTTCATTCGGATTTGCTAAGATGAGAAGGTCACGGACCTCTTCATACGACTCATGTTCGACAATCCGAAGATCCGGTTTCGCTTCTACGGTCACGCCTTTTGCGATGACATAATGTTTGATGACATCGTTCACGAATGATTCGCTCCCCGCCAATACTGACGTCTTTCCTTCGTATCGGATAGGTTCGCCATATAAAGAAACGACGCGCCCCCCTACTTCTTCCACGAGTAATTTACCAGCAGCATAATCCCACGGCATATTACGCATCGTGATATACCCATCGACGCGACCTGCTGCGAGCCAGGCAAGTTCGAGCGAAGCGGCACCATGAGCCCGTGTCCCAATGGAATCTCGCACAATCGGAGCAAGGATTTCCGGAGCAATTTGATGATTCGGCGTGACCCATGTGGCGTTCATGCTTAAAAAGGCATCCCGCACGTGATGTTCATGAATGGTCGTCAATGTTCGGCCATTGAGCGTCGCGCCATACCCTCTCCGAGCCATAAACATCTCATCTGCCATGACGTCATAGACGAATCCATACTCCACGACCCCATCAATCATGATGGCAACCGAAATGGCAAACATGCGTTTTTGATGGATGAAATTCAATGTCCCGTCGATCGGGTCAACGAACCAGACCGTCCCCGTTAATCGTTCTGGTGAGTCTGTCGTGCCTTCCTCTCCCATAATTTGATGGTTCGGAAAATTTTCTTGGATGCGACGAACGATGAGTTGTTCTACCGCCCGGTCGATTTCAGTGACCAAGTCCCCTTTTCCCGTTTTTCGTTCCACTTCATAACTTTGATCAATCTCGCGACGAATCAACTCTCCCGCCTGCTTGATCAAGTCGACTGCAAACCATTCTATCATCTATGATCACCTCAACTGTATTGTACCAAACAAAAACCAGTATCCGCTCGGAATACTGGTTGAATGTGTGTGTAATGGTTAGGCTTCGAGACGCAATAATTCTTGGCGGTACTTCTCTAACCGATGCTTGCTAGCCTGAACTGTAGCATCATCTTGTGACGCCATCGCATCGAAGAGAGTTGCCAATTCATAATCAATCTCCAAGCGCAGCACCGGGATCCGTTTTTCTGCGTCTTTTCTTTTGAATGCCTCAATCACTTGTTTCATAAGATGCCACACTCCTTTTGTTGGGCTACAAGTTACGGTTTAATGAGTTGAATTGAGTATATCAGATAAAATTCGAAAAAGAAAGAGAATTGTCTGACTATTTTGAATTTTTTATCTTAATGGATATATTCCCAATTCCGAGGCCTCTAAACCTCAATTCGTGTTAAAGAACTGTACCCGATTTATAGGAGAAATAACAAAAAAGCATGCCGGAATTTGCTCGGGCATGCTCGGTCTTACAATTTGATCATTTTACTTGTAGATTTCATAGCCGCTTGAACCGTACGATACGTGGAATAACCAGTCTGTTCGTCGTGAACCGCGTTCAGTTGTTTCTCCTCCGACTTAGATGTTACGATTTGCTTGAAGGCACGGTACGAATCGAGAAAGACTTCCCGTTCGACACCACCTTCATTCGCTTGAGCGACGACGTTATAAAACTCGACGACATCAATTAGTTCATCTGTCGTCCAATCAGGGTTGATCGGATAATTGATTTGCATATTGTTCACCTCGTCACTCATTGTATCAACAAAAAAAACTATTGCAAGTTACGCTAGAAATCTCTATAGTTTTTTTGTTGCTTGTTTTTTCAAAATCAACATATATCAGAACATGATTATTCATCCTATAAATAAACTGATTCCAAGGGGGATTTACGATTGAAATTAAAAGGTGCTACTCAGCTCGAAACGCCACTATTTGACACGTTGCTTGAACATGTCGACTCGAACCCAATTGCCTTCCACATTCCTGGTCATAAAAGCGGGAAAGGAATGGACCCGGAATTTCGTGACTTTATTGGCGAAAACGCCTTAAAAATTGACTTGATTAATATTGCCCCACTCGATGACCTTCATCATCCGAAAGCGGCAATCGCTGAAGCGGAACGCTTAGCGGCAGAGGCGTTCCGTGCTGATGAGACCTTCTTCTCTGTTCAGGGAACGTCGAGTGCGATCATGGCGATGATTATGGGGGTCGTTGGTCCGAATGAAAAAATCATCGTACCACGTAACGTCCATAAATCTGTCATGTCTGCGCTTGTCCTAACAGGAGCTCACCCGGTCTTCATCCACCCAGAGTTCGACGAGACGTACGGAATTGCACACGGAATCACAGCAAGTGCCGTAGAACGTGCGCTTGAACTTCACCCAGACACGAAAGCCGTACTCGTCATTAACCCGACCTACTTCGGTGTCGCCGGAGACTTAGAGCGCATCGTGTCCGTCGCGCACGCGCAAGACGTTCCTGTTCTCGTCGACGAGGCACACGGTGTTCATCTCCCGTTCCACGATGAACTCCCACTCTCTGCGATGCAAGCCGGAGCAGATGTGGCCGCGACGAGCGTGCACAAACTTGGTGGTTCGATGACGGGTAGTTCGATTTTAAATGTTCGACGTGGACTTGTTTCTCCAGAACGAATCCATGCGATGCTATCTATGATCACAACGACATCTACATCCTACTTGCTCCTTGCTTCACTTGATGCGGCGCGGCGACAGCTTGCGACGAAAGGTCATACGATGAACGAACGGGCACTCGACCTTGCTCGTATGGCTCGTACGGCCATCAATCATATGCCGAACTTGTCTGTGTATGGACATGCCGAACTACATTCTGAGTCGACGTATGCCCTCGATGAGACAAAAGTTCTCGTATCCGTTCGTGAGCTCGGTGTGACAGGATTTGAAGTCGAGAAATATCTTCGTGAGAAACATCGCATCGAAGTCGAGATGTCCGATTTATTGAACGTACTCTTCATCGTTACGTCAGCAGATGATGAGTCAACGATTCAGGCATTGATTGACGCGATGCGTGACGTCGTATCTGTTTATCAAACGTCAGGAAATGATTCATTATCGATCATGCTTCCTGAAATTCCACCACTAGCACTCAGCCCACGCGATGCATTCTATGAAGAGACGGAAACGATTCCACTCGAGAATGCAGTTGGACGTATATCAGCGGAATTCATCATGGTGTACCCACCAGGGATTCCAATCATCATTCCAGGTGAGCTGATTACGACGTCGACACTTGAGTACATCATGGCCAACATTGAAGCTGGACTCCCAGTTCAAGGCCTTGAAGATGAGTCGCTTCAGATGATTAAAGTCATCCAACAAACAAAAGCGATTCGCTAACCAAAAAAACGAGCCGGTCATCGTGACCGGCTCGTTTTTTATGTCATCACAGAAAAGGTGGCTGTAGATGATCGAATTGCTTCCCCTACTGACTATTATAAGAAAACGCTTACATTTTTTCAAGCATCAATTTCTTCAGATGCTTCTGTTTTTTCGATCAAACAAATTCGTAAAAATTCCGCGACATGTTCCGTGTCATTCAAATTGATGCCAAGCATCGGATACAATTGACGGGGTTCTTCAAGGGCATGCACATCAAGAAGGGCCGATTGACCCGTTTGCATACAGACGACTAACACCTTGCCCATGAATTGGTGTGTATAAACGAAACCAAAATCATAACGGGCGGCTTCCGTTTCAATCCCAGTAAATCGTACGCGACTCGTCTCAGATACGGTATATAATAATTCCTCATCGAACGCCATCAGGATTCCCTCCCTTCTCTCTTCACAAGTATTTTCCTTTATACTACAAGTACGAAACCTAAGGAGAGATGAGAATGAAAATTGAGTATGCCACATTATCAAATCAAGAAGCACTCGTGCAGTTGATGCACGAACTATGGCCCGACGCTCCCATTGAAGAATTACGGATGGAAGTCAAACTCGGCCTCGTTTCAAAGAACATGCACTATTTCATCGCCTCCTCCGACACAAAAGCGATCGGATTTTGTCAGCTTAGCTTCCGCCATGACTATGTGCCAGGCTCAACCACTGCCCCGACAGCGTATGTGGAAGGAATCTATGTCGCCGAGTCAGAGCGCCATCAAGGTGTCGCCTCTCACCTGATCGACGCTGCGTCAACCTTCGCAGTACATCACGGGTGCAAAGAGCTGGCATCGGATACCGAGCTTGAAAACAAAGATAGTCAACGCTTTCACGAGAAAATTGGATTCAAGGAAGTCGAGCGTGTCGTTACCTACATTAAAAACCTCTCCCACGAGTCGTGAGAGAGGTTTTATTGACGTTCTTATTTTACAACGTGGATTGGCATACCCATTGCGATTTCAGCAGCTTCCATTGCCATCTCACCGAGTGATGGGTGAGCGTGGATTGTAAGTGCGATATCTTCAGCAGTCATACCAGCCTCGATTGCAAGGCCAAGCTCAGCGATCATATCTGATGCGCCAGTACCCGCGATTTGAGCACCGATCAAGAGACCGTCCTCTTTGCGTGTGATGAGCTTCATGAAGCCGTCTGGCTCGTCAAGTGCGAGTGCACGACCGTTCGCTGCGAATGGGAATTTCGAAACCGTGATTTCGAGTCCTTCTTCTTTTGCGAGTGGCTCTGTGTAACCAACAGTTGCGAGTTCTGGATCAGTGAAGACAACTGCTGGGATTGCAGAGTAGTCGAGGTAAGCTGGCTTACCTGCTGCTGCTTCCGCTGCGATTTTCGCTTCGTAAGATGCTTTGTGTGCAAGTGGTGGTCCAGGAACGATATCACCGATTGCATAGATGTTTTCGTTCGATGTTTTACACTGGTCATCGATTTCGATGATTCCACGGTCGCTGATTTTAACGTCCGCGTTCTCAAGACCGATGTCGCCTGTGTTTGGACGACGCCCAACTGTGACGAGGACGTAGTCCGCTTCAACAGATTGCTCTTCACCGTTTACTTCAAACTTAACGGTTACGCCGTCTTCCGTTTCTTCGACACCTTTAGCAAGTGCGTTCGTGTGGATTGTGACGTTCCCTTTTTGTTTGAGTTTCTTCTTAACGATTTGCGTCATTTGTGGTTCGAAACCAGACAAGATGTCGCTAGCGCCCTCTACAACGACAACTTCTGTATCGAAGTTAGCGTATGCAGTACCGAGCTCCATACCGATGTATCCGCCGCCGATGACGACGAGTTTCTTCGGTACTTCAGGAAGTGCCAATGCGCCAGTTGAAGAAAGGACGCGTTTTGACCATTTGAACGATGGAATCTCGATTGGTGTAGAACCAGTCGCGACGATCGCTTTTTTGAATTTGTAAGGAGTTGAGCTGTCTTCTGTGATGACACGAACTGTGTCTTCAGAAGCGAAGAAAGCTTCACCTTGAACGATCTCAATTTTGTTTCCTTTGAGGAGACCTTTGACACCGCCAGTCAATTTGTTAACGACTGACTGTTTCCAGTCTTGAACTTTTGAGAAGTCTACTGACACGTTATCAGACGAGATACCCATTGAGTCATGTCCTTTAGCGTGTTGGAAGTTGTGTCCTGCTGTGATCAACGCTTTCGATGGGATACATCCGACGTTCAAGCAGACACCACCGAAATTGCCTTTCTCAACGATTGTAACTTTCATTCCGAGCTGTGCGCCACGGATTGCGGCAACGTATCCACCAGGACCGGCACCGATGACAAGCAAATCAGTTTCTTGTGCGAATTCTCCTACTACCATGTTCTTATCCCTCCATCATTAGAAGTGCTGGGTCTTCGAGCAAGCGTTTCACCATGTTAAGAGCGTTTTGTGCAGTCGCACCGTCGATAAGGCGGTGGTCAAAGCTGAATGAAAGTGCAAGTACTGGCGCTGCAACGATTTCACCGTTTTTCACGACAGCTTTCTCAGCGATACGGCCGATACCGAGAATCGCAACTTCTGGGTGGTTGATGACAGGTGTGAACCATTGTCCACCAGCAGAACCGATGTTTGTGATTGTGATCGATCCGCCTTTCATGTCTTCCCCAGCGAGCTTACCTTCACGAGCTTTGCCTGCAAGTTCGTTAATGTTTGTAGCAAGTGCATAGATTGATTTACGGTCTGCATCTTTTACGACTGGTACAACGAGTCCGTTGTCCGTGTCAGCTGCGATACCGATGTTGTAGTAGTTTTTGTAAACGATTTCTTCGTTCACGTCATCGATTGAAGCGTTGATTGTTGGGAAAGCTTTCGCTGCAGCAGTCAATGCTTTCACGACGAATGGCAAGTACGTAAGTTTTACGCCTTGGTCAGCCGCGACTTGTTTGAAGTCTTTACGGAGTGCAACGAGTTTTGTAACGTCGACTTCGTCCATGAGTGTAACGTGTGGTGCAGTGTGTTTCGAGTTAACCATCGCTTTCGAGATGGCTTTACGGATTCCACGGATTTTCTCACGTGTTTCAAGTTCAGGAGTCGCTGACTCGTAAGGCTTGATTTCCGTTTTAGCAGCTGCTGGTGCTACAGAATCTGTTTTCTCTGTTGTAGCTTCTGCAGACGGTGCTTCGCCGTTCGCGAATGCATCGATGTCTTCTTTCAAGACACGACCGTTGTCGCCAGAACCGTTTACTTCACGGATGTCGACACCTTTTTCACGTGCATATTTACGGACAGATGGCATTGCGATGACGCGTTCAGATTTGTGAAGTTGAACGTCGCGTGGCGCGTCTTCTTTCACATCTTCTTTTACGTCTTCTGTCTTCTCTTCTGCTTTTGGTTGTTCAGGAGTTTCTTCTTCTCCTGCTGGTGCATCGCCTTCGATGTCAAATGTAATGAGGATGTCGCCGACTACAGCAACTGTACCTTCAGAAACTTTGACTTCTTTGACTGTACCGTCGACTGGAGCTGGGATTTCAACGACTGCTTTGTCGTTTTGTACTTCTAAAAGAACATCGTCCTCTTTGACCGTATCCCCTGCTTTTACGAACCACTTGACGATTTCACCTTCGTGAATACCTTCACCGATATCTGGTAATTTAAATTCAAATACTGCCACTGGTTTTTCCTCCCATCAATTCATCATGTAAACACGACAAGGGAGACAATTCTCCCTTATCGTTTATTCGACACGATCTTAGAAGTTCACAACTTCCTTAACTTTTGCAACGACATCTTTATGGTCAGGTAACCACATGTCTTCACCTTGTGCGAATGCGAAGACTGTGTCTGGTGCAGTTACTCGAAGAACTGGTGCTTCGAGGTGAAGAATTGCGCGTTCTTGAATTTCAGTTACAACGTTCGCCGCGATACCTGCTTGACGTTGTGCTTCTTGAACGACGATTGCACGACCTGTTTTTTTAACAGATTCTACAATTGTGTCGATATCAAGCGGGCTCACTGTCATGAGGTCGATGACTTCTACGTTGATGTTTTCTTTTTCAAGCTCTTCCGCTGCTTTAAGTGAAGTGTGCACCATCGCACCGTAAGTGATGATTGAAACGTCTGTACCTTCACGTTTCACATCTGCTTTACCGAGTTCGATTGTGTAATCACCTTCAGGTACTTCGCCACGGAATGAACGATACAATTTCATGTGCTCAAGGAACACGACTGGGTCGTTGTCACGGATTGACGCGATCAACAAACCTTTTGCATCGTATGGAGTCGATGGAATAACGACTTTAAGACCAGGTGTCTGAGCCATCAAGCCTTCGAGGCTATCTGCGTGAAGCTCAGGTGTCTTAACGCCACCACCGAATGGTGAACGAATCGTGATTGGTTGGCTGTAAGCGCCGCCTGAACGGTAACGCATACGTGCCATTTGAGCTGCGATTGAGTCAAATACTTCGAATACGAATCCGAAGAACTGGACTTCCATGATTGGACGGAATCCAGTAAGACCGAGACCGATTGCAAGACCACCAATCCCTGATTCAGCGAGTGGTGTGTCGAAGACACGGTCTTCGCCGAGTTCGTCTTGGAGACCTTCCGTCGCACGGAATACCCCACCGTTTTTACCAACGTCTTCTCCGAAGAGAAGTACTTTCTCGTCGCGTTTCATTTCAACGCGCATCGCATCAGTAATCGCTTGGATCATTGTCATTTGAGCCATAACTTACTTCGACTCCTTTGCAGTATATTCTTCAAGCTGTTCTTTCAAGTTTGAAGGAAGTTCTTCGAACATGTTGTTGATGAAGTCCGAAACTTTTTGTTTTGGTTCTTTGTCAGCTTGGCTGATCGCTTCTTTTACATCAGCTTTCGCTTGCTCGATCACTTCGTTTTCCATGTCTTCGTTCCAGAGTTTTTTGTTCTCGAGGAAGAGACGGAAGCGTACGAGTGGATCTTTTTCTTGATACTCTGTGTCGAGTTCTTTTGTACGGTAGCGTGTTGGGTCATCCCCAGCAAGCGTATGTGGTCCGTAACGGTAAGTGAGTGACTCGATAAGTGTTGGTGTTCCTTCGAGTGCGTCAACGCGAGCTTGTTGTGTCGCTGCGAGCACTGCGAGAACGTCCATTCCATCTACCTGAATTCCGTTGATTCCAGCTGCAACAGCTTTTTGCGCGATCGTTTTAGCTGCAGTTTGCTTTTCAACAGGAGTTGAGATAGCGAAACGGTTGTTTTGAACGACGAAGATTGCTGGCGATTTGAATGCACCTGCAAAGTTCAATCCTTCGTAGAAATCACCTTGTGATGAACCACCGTCACCTGTGTAAGTAATGGCGACATTTTTGTTGCCGTTGCGTTTGAGGCCCATTGCCACACCCGCAGTTTGAATGATTTGTGCACCGATGATGATTTGCGGCATCAATACGTTGACACCTTCAGGGATACGGTTTCCTGCCACGTGACCACGTGAGAACAAGAACGCTTGATAAAGCGGAAGTCCGTGGAATACGAGTTGTGGAATATCACGGTATCCTGGAAGAATCCAGTCCTCTTTGTCGAGCGCGTATTGCGTCCCGATCATTGTCGCTTCTTGACCAGCCACTGGCGCGTAGAATCCTAAGCGACCTTGACGGTTAAGTGAGATTGCGCGTTGGTCCCAAATGCGAGTATAGACCATGCGGCGCATGAGTTCCTGAAGTTGCTCGTCCGTTAGGTCAGGCATTGCGTCTTGGTTGACGACCTCACCCTTCTCGTCGAGAATACGGAACGTTTGGAAGTTTTCTTCCACGTTTTGAAGTACCTGAACGTTGTTCATTCGTTTCACCTCATCCTTTCAACTATGAGACAATTGTCTTTTTTGTGATCAAACACTATCTCAAATCTTACGTGTATCTGTCCAAAAAAGCAATCTGTATTAACGTGATTCAGAAAAGTTATACTTTCCTGCCGTTTCCTTGTTAGTATAAAACGGGTTGTTACAATAACGCAAAAAATATGCTCGTCAAAATAAAACGCTTACATTCAAGGGTTATTACACCTATTTTATCTCTGTATTATTTTCATTTCACCTTCTGTACCATCCACATTCCATCCTCATTAAATATGATATAATCAATCATATACGTTAGATAGAAAGGAAGTTGTGTATGTTAACCATGAAAGATGTCATTCGAGAAGGTGACGAGCGACTTCGCGCTCGTTCAATCGAGGTACCGATTCCGCCAACAACAGAAGATTTGGCGTTACTCGACGAGATGGAGACATTCCTCGTTAATAGTCAAGACCCTGAGATGAGCGAAAAATATGAGTTAAGAGGCGGTGTCGGCATCGCCGCGCCACAACTCGGAGTGAATCGTCGATTCTTCACGGTCCTTCTACAAGAAGAGGAAGAGACATTCCAACTCTCCATCTTCAACCCTAAAATCACAAGCCATTCCGTCGAACAGACATTTTTAAACGGTGGCGAAGGCTGTCTCTCGGTCGATCGCGTGGTCAAAGGAAATGTACCTCGTTTTCGTCGAATCACGTTAGAAGGGTTCGATCGTGACGGGAAGCCAATCAAGCTTCGCTTGCGTGGCATGCGCGCCATCGTATGTCAGCACGAACTCGATCATTTAGATGGGATCATGTTCTATGATCGCATCAATACGTCGAATCCGTTAGAAACATACGGCGAACCGATTTAACATGGTTAGCTCGAGAAAAAGGGCACTGTTGTTACTATTCCCATTTTTATTTCTTTTAATCGGTGGATGTGTGCGAATCAATTATGATGCGACCGTCCACTACGACCAATCCGTTTCGCTCGAAACGACTTACGCGTTCCGTGATCATCCTGTCATGAAATTACTCAATCTCAGGCTCGACTGGGATACTTGGAAAGAGCAGGCTGAGGAGAATGGATATGAGACGGAAGATTATTCGAGTCCTGATGACTACGAAGGGATGGTCTTAAAGAAAACATTTAAAAGTGTGGACGAGTTGCAACAGATTAAAGAAGAATGGAAAACGGGACCAGCCGGTATTCTGGTCCCCCCAGATATCAAGTTTGATATTGAGCAACGTGAAGGTATTTGGTTTGATTCTTATACTTTACAGACCAACCTTGATCTTCGACTCGATCAAGTCGACTTACCAGGTGTCGAACTGTCGGGCTCACCCAAAAAATTAGCTGAACGGTACATCCGACAAGCTGATATTCGTTTTAACCTGAATGTACCGACCGGTGTTTTTGTTGAGGACGGGACGGGCCTTGACATCCGATCGATGAAACACGTGGAGTGGCAAGTATACGGTGGTCGACAAAACAACTTGAAGCTCGTCGCACACGTGCCAAATGTTAAAGCGTGGATTGTGACGATTATCGTCCTCGTTGTCGCAGTCGTACTCGCCTACTTTATTTGGCGCAAATATCGACGAAACATCGGCAACCCCCGGAAGACATCGATCCGTTCACGATTACTCGGCTTGTTGATCGTTTCGCTCTCCCTTGCGTTGATTGTCGTAACGTTCCGACAAGAGTTGGCAAATGAACGGCAATCGGAAGCGATTCGCCAAGCGGCTCAAACGAACGAATTCATTCCTACGTTCGCCGTACATGGATTACTCGGAACAGACCGAACATTCCTTCGTTTCTCACAATCGATGGAGCAGAGTGGACTGGCAACAGACGGTGCCCTTTGTACCGTGACTGTCAAAGGGAAGACGGATTGTGAAATTTATGATTATAGTTCAACACGCCCTATCGTCCGAATTGAGTTCGAGGATGCGGAAGCTTCACTAAACAATCAGACGAAATGGTTAAATGCAGCCATTGAAACGTATAAAAAATCGAGAAATCGCTCGTTCGACCGAATGTATATCATTGGTCATAGCATGGGTGGTGTGGCAGCCGCCAACTATATCTTGAACCAAGAAACTTATATCGTTGATAAGTTTGTGACGTTCGATAGTCCGTTTGGAGGTACACGCCTTGCGAACTTTGGTCTATCCGCCAGTAATTTCGGCATCAATACGGGTAGTCCAGCCATCCGTGACTTATCGCCAAATTCGGATGGATTAAAAGCGTTCCAGTCTAAACTTGAGACATGGCCCCGTTCGGTACAAGTCCTCTCCTTCTCCGGACGAGGCGGTGAATTTAACCTCATCGAGCCATCGAGTTCTCTCTTGCTTGAAGAGTACACAAACAATATTCAAACCGAGACCGTCCCTTACGACCATTTCTCGCTTCACCGTAAGAGTGACGTCTTGAAAGAGACCGGAAAATTCTTATATGAATATACGAATGAGTTCAATCCAATCGAGACGAATTAACGTCGAAACAGCTATCCCCAATTCGAGGATAGCTGTTTTTTAGTACGTCATCGTCCATGTCACTTTTTGAAGCCAGTACATGATGTATTTCCCAAGAGGCACATCGGTTTGAATCTCGTCATATGCCACTGTGTACGTTCCATTTTCGTTATTCCATAAACGATTGAAATACTCATCTACTTCATCAAAGAAAGCTGTATTCTCTTCTCCTTTTACCTCGACGTCTGCCTCGAGGTTGTAATCGTTCATATTTCGTGTCGTATAGTTCCCAGAACCTAATACAACGGTCTTCTCTTCTCCATCCACGTATAACATTTTCGGATGATATTGCTCTTTACCGACGTCATACCAACGGATTTCGATATGTTCTGGGTTCACTGTATTTAGCTCTGCCGTTACCGGCAAGTTCGGTAAACCCGATTTCGATCGACCGAACGCATTCGTGTTCGGATCGAGAATCAAATTCACTTTCACCCCTCTAGCGGCAGCATCCTCGATGGCTTGGATGATATTCCGGTCTGCCAAGTAGAACATTCCGATCCAAATAGTGTCCCCATCGTCCGCCCCATTCATCGCATCAAGTACGGACTCCTGGATTTTCCCTTCTGTGACGTACCGGATCTCCATCGGCGCTTCAGACGGCTCTTCTTCAGTCTTTGCTAACGCCTCTTCATCCGGGAATCGACGAGCATCCCCTTTGGAGAACGTCGCAACAGCCTGCTCTCCCTCCGCGATTTCTTTTAAAATCGGCCCTTTCAGATGAACTCCGACATTCGAATGGTATCCACTGGCATCATGGGGATTGGCAGACAACACGAACCCTTCATTTTCTGTGACCATCACCTTACGATGGTTCGCTTTAATATTTAGAAGTCTTAAATAGGCACGAACCGTAATGTCTGGTGCCGATGAGGCCATCGGATTAGGTAGCCAACCTTCCTCGCTGTCTCCGAACCATTGAATGGCCATCCGATAAAATGTCGAATATAAAATATTCGGGTCGCGCATGGCGTCAAGATTCGTATAGACGATTTCTGCTCCCGCTTCCTCGAGCACATCAAAGTGTTCGGAAACATGTCCACCGTATGTTGTATTGATTTCGTCTGTGATAAAGACGACTTTCATATCTGGATACCGTTCCATTTGTTCCAATAAGGCCGATGATAATCGCGCCGTGATATCCGGGTATTGTCGATCTTCGTTCGAATACGGATTGAACAAGAAAAAGTCCATGACGATGTATTCCTTCGCTTCATGAATCGCTCGTTCCACTTCTTTGAAAATCTCTTGCTCAACGATTTCAGTATCCTCTCCTTGGTACGTCAAATCATGGAGAAAATCAATCTGGTCATCCGTAATGAGATACGAATCAGATTGTCGTGATACGCCTTCTGGTAATGGTTTCACTTGATGATACACAAGTGTGATGAGAAAAATGACCGCAATGATTGCGGCTCCCCACTTCAACCAACCTTTCTTCCCCTTTTTCTTAGCCATAAGCTTCCCCTCCTACGTTGCGGTGAAAAAAACGGGCTGTAGTTTCCTACAGCCCGTTCGATCATACTTCCATAATAATCGGCAGGACCATCGGGTGTCTCCGCGTCTTTTGAGCCAAATAAGGCGTGAGCGTGTCCGAAACGAGTTGTTTCATTTCCGACCACTTCATCTGCTTATTGGACAATCCTTGTTCGACGGTTTTCTTCAATAGACGTTCGCCATCACGAATCAGACTACCTGACTCACGCATGTAGACAAATCCACGTGAGATGATATCTGGTCCCGAGACGAGTTTGCGTGTCTTGCCATCGATACTGATGACAACGACAACGAGTCCATCTTCAGAGAGAATGCGACGATCCCTTAATACTATATTCCCAATATCGCCAATTCCATTCCCATCAATGTAAACTGCGTTCGCAGAAATTTTACCCGTGACCGCTGCTGATTCAGAGTCAACGGCGAGCACTTCTCCGTTATCCATGACAAAACTGTTCTCTTTCGGAATACCAACCGACTCAGCTAATTCAGCATGTTTTTTCAACATGCGGTACTCTCCGTGAATCGGCATGAAGAATTTCGGATTCAAGAGGCGAATCATCAACAACTGTTCTTGTTGTGAACCGTGTCCCGACGTATGAATGTTCGTCAACTTCCCGTATACGACGTCAGCTCCCGCTTTATATAACTGGTCAATCGTTTTCCCGACCGAGATGGCATTTCCCGGGATTGGAGAAGAAGAGAAGATGACCGTATCTCCAGGAATGATCGACACTTGACGGTGCGTCCCGTTCGCGATACGACTAAGCGCTGCCATCGGTTCCCCTTGTGAGCCGGTACAAAGAATCGCGATTTCATTCGGATCGTAGTGACGCATTTGGTTCGCCTCGATAATCATACCTTTCGGAACGTTGATGAAACCGAGTTCTTGTCCGATCGTCATGACTTTCTCCATCGAACGACCGAAAATCATGAGATGACGACCTGTCTCGGCACACGCATCGACCACTTGTTGCAAGCGATAGATGTTCGATGCGAATGTCGCAAAGATGATTCGACCGTCCGCTTTCCGGAACGTTTCACTAATCGTCCCACCGACAACGCTCTCACTCATCGTGAAGCCTTCTACTTCCGCATTCGTTGAGTCAGACAAGAGACAAAGCACGCCTTCTTTTCCGATTTCCGCCATCTTGGCGAGATCGGCCGGTTCGCCTACCGGAGTGAAGTCGAACTTGAAGTCACCCGTATGGACGATGTTTCCTTGTGGCGTCTTGACAACGACACCGAGTGAGTTTGGAATCGAGTGAGTCGTACGGAAGAACGAGATGCTCGTTTTACGGAATTTAATAAGTGAATCTTCATCAATTTCATGGAGTTCCGCTTCCCGTAACAACCCATGCTCTTCCAGTTTTACTTTAATTAATCCAAGCGCAAGTTTTGTCGCGTAGATCGGTAACTGGACCTGCTTCAGTAAGAATGGAATTCCCCCGATATGGTCTTCGTGACCGTGTGTGATGAATACCCCTTTTACTTTGTCCTTGTTTTTAATCAAATAAGAGTAATCTGGAATCACATAGTCAATTCCAAGCAAGTCATCCTCTGGAAACATGATTCCCGCATCGATGACGATGATTTCATCTTGGAATTGAACAACGTATGTGTTCTTCCCGATTTCTCCCAGTCCGCCTAACGCGAACACGGCTGTTTGGTGGTTCTTAACAAACTTCATTTAATCTCTCCTTACTTCAATTATTAATACATCTATGTGAAACATAAGTGATTCTCGAATATGCCCGTAAGATTCTTTTTTCATTATAGCTCATATCATGACAATATTTCACTAACGATGTGATATTCGTGGTAGTTTCCCTATTTCGTGTTATCCTTTTAGTGGGTTCAGAAAACATATTTTTTAGACAAAGAGAAAGAATGGTGACTTAAATGGAAGATCAAAAAGTTGTTTTTTTCGACATTGACGGCACACTTTTACATGAAGGTAGCTATATTCCACCTTCAACGATTTCAGCAATCCAAGCACTTCAGGCAAACGGTGTCGAGACGTTCATCGCGACAGGACGGGGACCGGCCATGCTATCGGATATCCCAGAACGCGTCGGAATCGATAGTCTCGTTTGCTATAACGGCCAAATCGTCGTTCATAAAGGCGAAATCGTGTATCGTAACACGCTCTCGAAAGATGCATTAAATCGCTTGACGACGCACGCCGCTTCACATGATCATACCCTCGTCTATTTGGGGCAGGACCGTGGCGGTGCTTCAAAGCCGAATGATGCCATCGTCGAACAATCGCTCGGCGAACTCGATATGCCAATCCCTTCATTCGAACCAAACTTCCACGCAGAAGAAGATGTATACCAGACGTTACTCTATTGCACGCCAGAGGACGAACATCATTATATCGATGCTTATCGTGAATTTGATTTTATCCGTTGGCATCCTCATGCGATGGACGTCATCAATAAAGGGGCCAGTAAAGCGGATGGAATCCGTCACTTCATCGAGACAAACGGCTATCGTCTCGAGAACACGTATGCATTCGGGGATGCCTTGAATGATTTAGCCATGCTTCAGTATGTAGGGACAGGGATCGCCATGGGTAACGGTCGCTCGGAAACAAAAGACGTGGCGGACTTCGTCACAAAATCCATTCTCGAAGACGGGATTGAATATGGATTGAAAGCGATGAAGCTTATTTAAAAGACCTCTTGGAGTCACACCGTGGCGTTGGATCAATCGATTCAACGATCACGGTATCGCTCAAGAGGTCTTTTCTTTTATTTCGAACGTAACGTCCGCTCGAGTCTGTCTAAATCGGTATCTTTCCCGATGATGATCAGAATATCTTCCGATAAAATCATTTCATCAGCCTGAGGAGAAATCAAGACATCATCATCACGACGAATGGCAACAATGTTCACCCCATATTTCGCTCGCAAATCCAAATCAATGAGCGATTTGTTCGATAATTTGTCAGATGCTTTAATCTCGACAATCGAATGCTCATTCGATAGTTCAAGGTAATCGAGAATACTTTGGCTCATCAATCCATTGGCGATTCGAACACCCATATCCCGTTCCGGATGCACGATATTGTCCGCACCGATCCGACGAAGTACCTTTTCATGATAGTCGTTCGTCGCTTTCACAGTGATGATTTGAACACCAAGTTCCTTTAAAATGAGCGTCGTCAAAATCGAAGCTTGAATGTTCTCTCCGATTGCCACGATGACGTGTTCGAAGTTACGAATCCCTAAACTCTTAAGAACGTTCTCATCTGTCGTATCGGCAATGACTGCATGCGTAGCCAATCCCATAAACTCATTGACGCGTTCTTCATCGGAGTCGATTGCGAGGACATCATACCCGTTCGATGACAACTCACGGACGATCGACCCACCAAACCGTCCTAATCCGATGACTGCAAATTCACCTGTCATGATGCTACATCCCTTTCCTACACCTGTTCTCTTCTTGATTCTTCGTTCAGTGTAACTGATTCCTGTTAAAAACTCTATAAAAAAACAAAATGGAATCTCCTTTATATAAAGGAAATCCCATCGTTCACATTATGCTTTTCCGCTCGAGCGTTTTCCGCGTACGTAGTCATTGTCAAACAAGAACAAACGAAGCAAGAGATAGAGCGCCGGTACGAGCAAGAGTAATCCTAAGATGAATACAATGACGAGCGCCACTGCCATCGACTCGTTGACGACACTTCCATTAATGTCGATGTACGGATATAGGATATATGGTAAATGCGAATACCCGTATCCGAACCAAGCCATGAAGAATTGCCCCATGACCATCAGGAACGCAATTCCGTAATTCCGCTTCATGTATACGAAGGAAACGGCAACCACGAAGAAGAGGAAACTCATCGCGAACCACCACCAATTGCCTCCTAAGATGCTCTCATAGTGCCAAGCTGCGTGTGACTTCAAACCGAAGAAGACAAGTCCCGATGCGATGATTGTCGGTACACTCCAGAAGAGCGCCCACTTTCTCACGAGTTCGACCGCGTTTTGGTCACGAGCCTTATCTGCGTAAAACAACAGGAACATCGCACTAATGTAGAGAACGGACACGATCGCCAAACTGACCACTGTCCAAGAGTAGAAGTTCGTAAATAACTTCGCCCCGTCGAAGATGACTCCATTCTCTGTTTCAGTAATGAACCCACCTTGACTGACTGTCAGTACTGTTGACATTGATGCCGGAATCAAGAGACCCGTTGCCCCGTATAAAAACATATACAATGTGCTTTCTTTTGAACCATAGTTCGCAAACGCATAGAAGCTTCCGCGAATCGCAAGCAAGATGAGCACGACAGAGGCTGGAACGAGTAATGCCGTCCCATAATAATACGCAGTGTCCGGAAAGAATCCGACAATCCCGACAAAGAAGAAGACGAAGAAGACGTTCGTCACTTCCCATGTCGGTGACAAGTAGCGTTTAACGAGTCGATTCACTAAGTGATCCCGTTTCGTGTAGCGGCTGTAAAAAGCGAAGAATCCTGCACCGAAGTCAATCGATGCGACGATGAGATAGCCGTACAAGAACGTCCACAAGACGGCAATCCCTAATTCTTGAATTTGCATGTCATACCCTCCGATCAGACTTCATCCGCAAACATCGCTTCACCACGATGTTCGGATTGTTTTAGTTCTTTCCCTACTGGATTCTCTTTGAACAGGCGTGACAGTACAGCCACAGTAACCGTTCCGAGTATCACGTAGAGGATCGCGAAAGCGACAAGCATCCATCCGACATTTGCCGATGTTGTAGCGGCCTCACTTGTACGCATCAACTGATAGAGTGCCCAAGGCTGACGTCCAAATTCAGCGAAGAACCATCCAAATTCGATTGCTCCCATGGCAAGCGGTCCACCCGCTGCAATCGCAAAGAGCATCGGTTTACTGAACTGGTTCAATCGTTTGATGTAACGCCCTAATACGAACAAGAACGAGATGAGCGCGAGAAGCATCCCAATCCCGACCATCGCATCAAACAGATAGTGGACAAAGAGTGGCGGTTGATCTTCTTTCGCAAATTCATCTAAGCCGGTGACCTCATAGTTCGGAACACCACCTGCAAGAATGGAGAGCGCATATGGAATCTTCAGGGCGCCTCGAACTTCATAACCACCCTCGCCATCATCTTCTAACCATCCACCGAGAATCAGTTCCGCCTCAGAGGATGTATCAAAATGCCATTCTGCTGCCGCTAATTTGTCTGGTTGATAATGAGCCAAGTATTTACCAGAGAAGTCACCAACGAGCGCTGTCGCAATCGCAAAGATTAATGCGACGGTCATCGTCAAACGGAGACCTTTCTTGTGATACTCAATCGACATCTGATCCAGTTGATTACGCCGTTGACGTAATAACTGAACGGCAGCGATAGCCGCCAAAATGAACGCTGATGTCAAAATAGCGGACGTCAGCACGTGTGCCATTTTCGTCGGCATGGCCGGACTGAACATCGCCTCAAGCGGGCTGACGTTTGCTAGACGACCATCGACGATATCAAACCCTACCGGTTGGTTCATAAAACTGTTTACTGTGGTGATAAAGAATCCAGAGAATAACGCACCGACCGCTACCGGAATACCGAGAAGCATGTGTCGCCACGGATTTTTAAATCGATCCCACGTGTACAAGTAAATCCCGAGGAAAATCGCTTCAAAGAAGAAGGCGAACGTCTCCATAAACAATGGGAGCGCAATCGTTTGACCCGCGACACGCATCAGGTTTGGCCAAAGTAACGATAATTGAAGTCCAATCGCCGTACCTGTCACAACACCGACGGCAACCGTCACGACATAGCCGCGTGACCACCGTCTAGCCATGAGTGTATATTTCGGATCATTTTTACGAATCCCTAAAAATTCTGCCAATAAGATTAAAAGTGGAACCCCGACGCCGAGTGTGGCAAAAATCACATGAAACCCTAATGTGAGTGCCGTCAATGCCCGGCTCATCAGGACAGGATCTTGAAACATCTATTGATTACCTCCTATCTCTCTCTATCGCTTCGAACCCATGTATGAAACGACAATCACAGATGAATACCCTTCGATACTTACATCATAATGATTTTATATTGCGCTGTAATGTCTCAATGCTCAAGTTCGCAAAATGTTCACATTTGAGCAATCGCCACAAAATCGTCGCTTTACATGAATAAATGTTTCCCTTTTTCTACGCCACTCACTCCTTTTTAAGCACACTAAAAGCGGTCTACGATGTGACCGCTTCGTGTTATTGAATCATGACTGTTCGGAAGTAATGGTCGAATAAATCGATGGCTACTTCAATCGCACGCTCATCTGGATTAAGTGTGGATTGATGAAGCCCTGACCCCATATCGTTTACCCCTAACCAAACCATAAATCCTGGGACTTGCTTGAGCATATATCCAAAATCCTCACCCGTCATGGCCGGGACACACGTTTTATACGAGTAACCCACTTCTTCGACCGCTTCTTCGAATTGATAGAGATAGCGCTCATCGTTGACAACCTCATGATAGCGATTGCCAAACTCCAGGTCGATTTGAACGTTATACGTCATTTCAACCCCAGCGATGATTTGACGAATTCGGCTCTCAAGTACGACCATCTCTTTGTCCGATAACGCGCGAACCGTTCCATCTAACTTAGCCGTATCGGCGATGATATTTTCTTTCGTTCCGGCAGTCACTTTCCCGATACTGACAACCGCACTTCCCATCGGATCAATATTTCGTGACACAATCGTTTGGAGTTGCATAATCAATGCAGCCTGAACGATGATCGCATCGATTCCTGCGTGTGGGAAAGCGCCATGTCCACCTTTCCCATGAATGGTAATGTGAAGTTCACGTGCGCTCGCAAATAAGACACCCGGTCTTGAAGCGACCATCCCGACCGGATACTCTGGTGCGACATGTAGACCGAACAATGCATCTGGACGGAAATGATAAAACAACTCGGACTTCGCCATCGGTTCCGCCCCACCAGGGCCCTCCTCTGCAGGTTGGAAAAAGACAACGAGATGATGGTTAAATGGCACTTCCACTGCACGCTTGATTAAGCCGAGCGCAATGGACATATGCACATCATGTCCGCATGCATGCATCATCCCTTCATGAATCGATGCGAACTCTAAACCCGTCTCTTCCGTGATCGGTAGTCCATCCATGTCCGCACGATATCCAATCGTTTTTTCTCCAACAAGACCGTCTACGCGGACGAAAAGACCCGTCCGCCAATGAGTGATATGAACTCGTGGTGAGTCGAGCGAGCGAATCAATTGCTCGAGGGTCGCTTGTGTTTTGAATTCTTCATACCCAGCCTCTGGGATTAAATGTAGCTGTCTTCTTGCTTCGATTGCCCAATTCATCATTCCGTCTCCTTTGTAACTTCTTCAACAATGTCCCAAAATGCTTGAACCTGAGCCAATTCCAACATCGATTCCGTCGAAAGCATCCACGTATCCCGTACGAGCGGGACACCGTCAGAAGATGTCAGTGGAATCTTGTTCATTTCATTCACATCTTTGATGGTCGACTCCGGCAAAATTGCGAATCCGATTCCGTGCAACGCCATTTGTTTACATGTTTCAATTTGGTCGACAACGAGTGTCGTAAGCGGTGGACTCGAAAACCGTTCCTGCCACCATTCTAATATTTCCTGGTAATACGTCGAGTCACTCTTGAATTGGATGAACGATCGCTCGTTGTTCTTCAACTGTGCCAGGTCGGTCATCTTTAAATCGACCAAATGAAGAGAATCCGAAAACAACTTCATGCGCTCTCCTCGCCAATCGGGGTTTCCACGGATGATGCCGATATGGAAATTTTCTTCAAGCATGTAACGCATCATTTCGCTTGACCATCCCGTGACCAATTTGACCCGTACGGATGGATAACGTTCCACGAACGTTTTCAATACTTTCGGGAGCCAATATTGTCCCATGATGGAGGCGACGGCAATTTTCAAGGTCCCATATACCTCGCCCTGATTCGCCGTCAGTTCTCCTCTCAATTCCTGTTCTTCACTGTACATTTTTTTTGCGAACTCAATGATTTTCTCGCCATCCGGTGTCAAAGCGAGCCCGCGTGTGGAGCGTACGAAGATCTTCTTCCCCCATTGATGTTCAATGGTCACCAGTCGCTGACTGAGCGCTGGTTGCGAAACGAACAATCGCTCCGCCGCTTTCCGCATATTCAATTCTTCCGCAAGAATGATTAATACTTCCACTTCCGAAACTTGCATCACGTCACCTGTTTCTCTATCGTTTGAAAGATTGTATACTGAATAAGTATTTGTTTCAATGTATCATATCATGTTTATTCAACAATTTGACTGTTAGGAGGAAATCTGATGAAACGTCATCATTTCGCCTTTATCGTTGCGACCATCGCGACGCTCGGTAGTTTATATTTTTCTGAAATCATGCTCTTTGTGCCTTGTAAATTGTGTTGGTTCCAACGCATTTTTATGTATCCACTAGCTATCTACTACTTGACCATCATGTTGACCGCTCGAGACGTCAATCGCTTGTTCGTAGGGATCATGGCCGGTGCCGGATGGAGTATCAGTCTCTATCACGTCATCTTAGAACGTATTCCGAATGGCGAAGCCTTCTGCACGAACGACTGCCTCATTCGCTGGGTGAATTACTTCGGTTTCGTCACCATCCCTCTTCTCAGTTTTATCGCTTTTACATGTATTTTGCTCATTCAGTTCGTCCCACTCAAGAAAGCGTAAGACAACAAAGGAGGAGCTGTCATCGAGACAGCTCCTCCTTTGTTTATTGCCACCACTCGTCGTAAAGTGAGGCAGGCATATGGTGTTTGTGGCGTGACCGTTTGAAAATCGTTTCGATTCGCTCTGCAATTTTCGAATCGATTGTTTTTCCTTCTAAGTAGTCATCGAGTTGGTCATACGTCATTCCGAGCGCCACTTCATCAGGAAGTCCAGGACGACCATCTTCGAGGTCCGCTGTAGGTATTTTATAAATCACTCGCTCGTGTGCTTCGAGTTCATGGAGTAAAGCCTTCCCTTGACGTTTGTTCAGTCCAGTCAACGGCGTAAGGTCACAGGCTCCGTCGCCATGTTTCGTGTAGAATCCCGTCACATATTCCGCTGCATGGTCCGTCCCGACGACGAGGGCACCGAATGTTGCCGCGATGTCGTATTGCACTTTCATCCGTTCACGTGCTTTAGTGTTCCCTTTATGGAAATCACTCAACTCAAGACCTGTTGCTGCACGAAATGCCTCGACCGATGCATCGACAGCAGACTTGATATTGACAGTGAACGATTTGTCCGGACGGATGAACTCGAGGGCGAGTTGCGCATCGTCTTCATCATGTTGATCGCCATAAGGGAGTCTTACCGCATAAAACGTATAATCGCCACCTTCTTCCGATCTCAGTTCCTCCATCGCAAGCTGACATAACTTGCCTGCTAAACTTGAATCTTGGCCACCTGAAATTCCTAAAACAAGACCTTTGGCACCTGCTCGTTTCACATAAGTTTTCAAGAAATCGATACGGCGACGAATTTCTTCTTTTGGATTGATCGTAGGTTTGACGTGTGTTGATTCGATAATGTGTTGTTGCATGGATGACCCTCCCACTATTCTCTCATTTTGCTTTATTGTCTGATAATCCGAATAACCCGTCAACTACCGGTAAAAAAAGAAAGACGGAAACGACTGTTTCCGTCAAAGAATTATTGAATTTTAAATGATGTGACTTCTCCACCGATCGGCGTCATCTCTAAGAATAATTGTTGATCTTTTGCTGGTGTTTCATCGAGTAAAATCCCAAAGGAGAATCCGCCGCCCGTCACCTCTGCAGCACCCTGGGCGTAGAGGTTGTGACCGTCAGATACAGCCCACTCAAACTCAACCTCATCCGTGAATCCACTGACTTGAATCATCGTATCATTCAAATCGATCGTTACATCACGGAATGCCCCATCTGTTTGAGGTTCTGACGCAGGTGTCTCTTCCGGCGTTTCTGAAGTGCTATCATCCGGCGTCTCTGTAGCAGGTCGTTCCACCGTGAATGTCGCCTCATCTGTCACAGCCATTTCCGGTGCCCCGTCGACTTGACCGAGTCCGACCACCTCGACTGTATATTCGCCAGCCTCTAATTCTAACGGGAAGACTTCATCGAACATTTTTTGTTCATCCGCTTCCCACTTCTCTTCAATCACAGATTCTGTAAACATATAATCACTGCCGTAATCAAATACCGTCTGGTCCCCTTGTTTGACAACCAATTGAAAACGTTGTGACGAGTTGAACGTCACATCGACTGCATTCTTGTTCGGGTTTGTCATCGTGACCGTCGCAGACAGTGTATTCGCAGACGAGTCATAAGCGACTTCCGTATCGAGCGTCAATGGAGCAGGGGGTTCGGACGAATCACTGTTCACTTGACTCGGTTTCGCCTCTTCTTTCCCACATCCCGCTACAACTAGTAAGATTGCCGTCACTACGGCGAGCAACCAGGTTTTCTTCATCGGTCCCACTCTCCTCAACAAAATAAAAAACGTCTATAGCACTAGTGTATACAAAGTGCAGACGTTTGTAATGATTTTCCTTATATTATTTACCTTTTTTACGAAACTTCGATTTTTTGCATATATTGTTGCCATCCGGTCATGAACAATGAATCTGCGATATCGAGATCGGACCGGACTTGAGCCGTGATAGAGAACGTTTCACTGTGCATCGATTCGAACGTGACGACCATCGTTTCTCCTACTACTTCTTTATAAGCTACAAGTTCAGGCGTTTCTGCAAACAATATCATAAGTATGGCTCCTTTGTTCATCTGTGATAAGCCTAGTGTACCAAGTTGAAACCAAGATATTTGTCCTATCGTTCGACAGTGAACCAGTGACGTTATACCTATTGTCGAAACGTTTACATCAAATGTTAGTCAATTGGGCAAATGTGCATATGAATTCATGAAAAAGAGGGGCAATCCGCATGGCAGATGCCCCCCTTTACCTTTAATTGTAAATCAAATCGATTCAGTATATGTCGAACGATACTTCATTTTGAGCGGTTCGAAATTTGTTGCCACACCGTCCCGAGTGCTGTTTCTCCGCTCGTAATCCGCTCTTTCGCGAGTCGGGCTTGCAAGGAGACTTCAAATTCTTTGTCTTGCTCTGCGATTGATAAAGCAGGAACAGCGTCTTCGTCTCCACAATCGAATAAGAATCGAGCTGCACGCCAACGAACGAGTTTATTCTTATCTTTCAACGCCTCGATCATCGATGGCTGAGATTGTGGCAACGCCCAATCTGAGACGGTATCCCCAGCGGTTCGTCTTACAATAGGCGAAGCGTCCACTAATGCCTGTTCGATATACGTGACATATTCCTCACGTCGGTCTTCAAACATCCCAATCATGACAACCGCTTGTCGACGAATCGCCATGATCGAATCCTCTAACGCACGTCGGAAATATGGCATATTCTCATGACGAATCTCGAGCTCATCCAAGAACGCCATCCGATCTTTCCAATTTTCCGATTGTAAATGGTTTGCATTCGCCTCAAAATCGGCTTCCCGTCCGAATGCACGGGCTACAATTCGTTCAATCCGTTCCTGTGGATATGCAGCCTCTAGTTCTTCTTGCGCAATGACACTGACTTCATCCAATTCACCATATCGCGGGGCTTGCTCGACCCAACGACGATCTTGAATCACATTTTTCACCTGTGCCTGAACTTCCATTGCCGCATCTACAAATCGTTTAGATAGACCGATCCGTTTTTCTTCGTCCCCTTTGACGAGTTTCAGTTGCATCGGTACGTCAAGTACAAATTGGACAGACACATGAACCGGTTCATAATCCGTATCCATCTGAACGGAATCCATTTCTTCGACCTGTTCCCCGAACGCTCGTCGAATCTCATTCATGACATCATGCCAATCATGTTTCGGATGACGTTCTACAGCAAGAAAATCAGATACCGCATAGACCGACTTTACTCCTTGTAGTGAAATGATCTCCTGAATGATTTCAGGAGCATTTGTACTTGATTTGTCATATGTGACACCTCTCCCCTCAAACGGAGGCTCCACGATAATCTTCAAGTTATTTGGACTTGGCGTCGGTTCAATTGCTACTAGTTTCATTCTCATCACCTCACTCTTCATCGTGACGAAAATGACAAAAAAACGCAAGCGAGTCGCTTGCGTCAATGATTCATCTATTTTATTAGAACAACGCGATAAATTGTTGAAGTGAATACGTTTCTCCATCCACAGTGAACGTGTCATCTTCTGCAATGGGTTCAAGGAAGAACCGTTTTTCACCATTTTCTTTCACGTAACCAAAAATATGATTGGATTGATAGAACAATTCAACAATCGTCATCCGTCCAAATGTCATGCCATCGTTCATTACCGCCCGATCCCCTAATTCGCCGCCATTGTACAGTTCGATGTAAGTTTCCATTTTGGTGTCGCTCCTCTTGTGTTTGTTTTCACAATTTCTTTCTATCAAACAACATGAGCGACTTCAAGTTATTTTTTTGCGTTACGCTTCCAAAATTCAATCCATTTACGATATTCCAATAATGTTTTATTGATTTGATTAATCGACCTCTCATCATGCAACCCGCTATCATCAATCTTTTCTTTACAATGCGTGATGAAAATTTCATTTCCCGGTAAAACATTTGCCCGATTTGTGGCAAATACTTGTCGGAGATGGATTTGGCATCTCGCGGTTCCAAGTATGCCCGGAGAGGCCCCGGCAATCATGACTGGTTTATCCCGTAGTGGCGTTCCTGGCTCGAGCGAAAGCCAGTCGATTGCATTCTTCAGGACGCCCGGGATGCTATGGTTATATTCAGGAGTGACAATCAATAACCCATCGGCTTCCCGAACAGCTTGCTTCAAAGCGGCCACAACTTCCGGTTCATCCGGATCAATCAAATCGTCATTGAACAGTGGAAGTTCGATGGAGACGACTTCAATGTCGAAATCATCTTGAGCCAGTTCAATGATTGAATGCAAAAGAGCGGTATTAAAAGATTTCTTTCGAAGACTTCCTGACATAGCGATTAATTTATACTTTTCCATGTTCCACCTCCTGCATCCATTCGTTCACGATTTTTGCTTCTTCTTCAGGGGCTTCCATCATCCCCATATGACTGAACGGAACGATTGCTTTCGTATGTCGTGACGCACCTAAAAACGCACGCTCCTCATTCATATTCGGGTCTTTTGAGCCGTAAATGAATAAGCCAGGGAGGTCAGTCGTCTCGACGGTGTCCACTTCGTCTTCACGATCCCGGATTGCCTGTTGCGCGTTCACGATTCCCTCGACCGTCATCTCATATCCGATTGCGATCGCTCGTTGAATGAGCGCTGGGTCAGAGTCGTTTGAGAAGATATTTGGAATCATTCCGTCAATAAACGGCTTGACCCCTTCTTCGATGACTTGATGGATGGCACCGTTTCGTTTTTCCCGCGCCGCTTCTGTATCAGCGGCCGCCGTTGAGTGAATCAATCCAAATCCTGAAAGTTCTCCCGTATAACGACGCACAAGATTGGTCGCTACATAGCCTCCAAATGAATGCCCGAGCACGAACGGTCGATCTAAATCACGAAGTCGGATTTCCTCAATGACCCAGTCAGCGAATTGATCCATCGTGTCCGGTCCTACTTCCGTACCTGCATGACCGGGAAGCGTAAACGCGTGCACCTCCGCATCGAGCAATGGTTCTAACTGTGCGAAATATTGTGGCGAACCACACAGTCCATGTAATAAAACGAGTGATTTCATACGAATCGATGCTCCTTTTCTTCCCATTCTGATTTGAGCAACCGATACATGGTCAAATCCATGAAGCGGCCATGGCTGTAAGCATAATCATGTAACAGCCCTTCCTCGATAAAACCGAGTTTTTGGACGAGGCGATTCGAACCTTCGTTCCCTGGTGCGACTAATGCAGAAATGCGGTGAAATTTAAACTCCTCGAATCCATGTTGAATAACGGCGGCCGCTGCTTCAAAAGCCACCCCTTGCCTCCAATAGTGAGGAGACACTTCAAATCCGATTTCGGCACGATAATATTGCGGAGTCCAATTATGGAATCCGATTGTTCCGATTAATTCATTCGTCGTCCGATCACAAATGGCCCATCGAATGGCTTTTCCTTGTTGAAATTGGTCTTTAAAATACGCAATGACGTTCTTGGCTTCATAGACGGCAAGCAACGGGTCTGATCCATAATAACGCATCACTTCTTCAGTGGATAAAATGGTATAAAGTGCTCTAGCATCACGCGGTTCTAGCTCTCGCAATATAAACCGGGGCGTAGCAAGCTCGGGAAAACTACGTTTTAATCCCCACATATGGAACCCGCCTTTCCTATTCGTTTCCTCAATTATACTTCTCTTTTCCCATATGTATCGAACTCAATCCTCAGGAACCGGCTGAAGATGGCAGAAACCAAGTGTTTTTGCTACTATGAATGTAGTATGTCAAACTGAGGGGATACCATATGTCAAAACAACTCTTTTATTTGAAACAAGACCGAGACGTGCAACGATTCACGCTTCATGGCGTGACGTTGAACGATGTGACGGATGCACTTTCGATTACGAGACCGATGATTATTTGTAGAACGGATGTAAAAGGGATGAGGCAGTCCTCGCGGTCCCGCTTCCGTTATATCGAAGCGCATGAACTCTCTTCGTTCTCGTCTAAATATTTGAATAACCAAACAACATTCACAGCAATCGACTTTCCTGATCACAATACGCTCGAAACCTTGTCCGATCATGAGATTGCAGAAATTTTGTTTTTAAGTCATATGGAGCGTGGTCTTAAAAAGCCATTTCTTGATTCGCTCGATAATGAGATTGCCTTTTTTAACGAAGCGAATGATCGGCACAGCAGTCTCTATATCCGAGACTGGTCGACCATCAACCGTTTCGTTCAAAATATGCTGCAAAGTAAGCTTGACCGAGACATTCGCAATATCAGTTTTGTCCCAATTCCACTTCCTGTCATTGACGAATTACTCGATTTAGCTCCTCAAGGCCTCATCATCGACTTTGATCACACGAAACGTAATCTATTTAATCGACAAATTGTGATTTCCTTCTATGTCGCGGGTCGTTACGAAGATATGTCAGTCCTTGAAGAAGATTTTGATGCAAAAAAAGAGTCCATCGCCTTAAAAGGACAACTGTTGTATCGTCGTCGCACTTGGCAAATCGAACGATTATAAGGTCATACATGTAAGAAACACGTCAGAACCTCTTAACACGAGGTTCTTTTTTGTTATTTTCAATCCCATGATTACACGTGAATTCCCTTCATTAAGGGACATGAACGCTATTCTTAAAAATTGATAACAAATTGTCTTAATTTTTTGTTAAATTAACACTTTTCTTTTTCGAGCGAGGCGTTATACTAGGAATAACCTTCTGGAGGAATGGAAGGCAATATAGAGAAAGCGAGGTGAAAATCTATTCATCACGCGATGGATAGATACACGAAATGGAACAACTGAAAGTACAAGGAGTCTCATCGTTCACCAAGTTTGCGACGAATGGAAAAATGCTGAAACTAAAAGATGCTCACGCAGGGGAACAAAGCATCGCATTACAAGATGCGACCGACATTCAAGTCTCCCTGCTCGACGAAGACCATTCGCGCTTCACTATATTTGGTCATGCCCATCCACTTGTGGAGCTGACCCTTCCTCACAATTCTTGTGAAGTCCTCTATGCATGGTTACTACACAAGATGAAAAGACAAAAAATCAAATTGGCCTCTAACGCCTAAAAAACAGGTCTCACCTCCACTTGGGGGGCGAGACCTGTTTTTATGAGAATAATGAAACGAGCCAACTGACCAGTATACCAACGATGGCGAAATCTGAGTCTCCGAATGTCGTGCTCTCAAACCCTAAGTTTCCTAACAGTGGCAACAGTAGTGCAGGTAAGAAACTGATTAAAATCCCGTTAGCAATTGAACCAAAGATTGCACCCCTGCGCCCACCGGTGGCGTTTCCAAATACTCCAGCCGTCGCTCCCGTAAAGAAGTGTGGTACAAGTCCTGGTACAATAACTGCCAATCCGAATAACGGTAACAGAAACATTGAAAATAACCCCGCTGCAAAACTTGCTAAAAATCCAATGATGACAGCATTTGGCGCAAACGGGAAAACCGTCGGGCAATCGAGTGCCGGTTTTGCGTTTGGAACCATCTTATCGGCAATCCCTTTAAAAGCAGGTACAATCTCTGCAATCAACATGCGAACCCCAGCGAGGACGATATATACACCGGCTGCAAATGTGATCGCTTGGATCACAGAGAAAACGATATAATTCGATCCATCTGATAATTCTGTTTCAATGAAAGCCGGTCCAGCAAAAATGGCGACGACCACAAAGAGTAGTGTCATCGTTAACGAGACAGCAACGGACGTATCACGTAAAAAACCAAGTTGTTTCGGCACTTGAATCTGTTCAGTCGAATGTTCCTTATTTCCAACATATTTTCCGATTGTTCCCGAAATAAAATATCCAAATGATCCGAAGTGTCCAACTGCAAAATCATCAGAGCCCGTAATTTGACGAACGAATGGTTGAAGCATTGCAGGGAATAAAACCATGCAAAGTCCAAGCAAGACGGACCCAATAATCACTAATAATGTGCCTTCTAATCCTGATACAGAAAGAATCGCCGCTAACAAACTCGCCATGAATAGCGTGTGATGACCGGTCAGAAAAATGTACTTAAACGGCGTAATTCGAGCAAGTACAATGTTCATGACCATCCCAAACACCATAATCATCGCTGTTTCGACGCCAAACGCATCCTGCGCAACGGCGACAATCGCTTCGTTGTTTGGAATGACTCCTCGAATGCTAAACGCCTCGTCAAACATTTGTCCGAAAATATCAAGCGCTGCAATAATTACTCCCGCACCAGCACCAATAATGACAAATCCCATAATGGTTTTTAGTGTACCCGATACAATCGATGCGATATCTTTTTTCTGCAAGATAAGCCCGATCAATGCGAATAGTCCGACTAATATGGCAGGCGTCCCCAGTATATCTCGCATAATCAAATCAAGCATACGCGTTCCCCCTTAAACGATTTATTCTATTTATACTTTTCCTTCAAGTTTTGATTTAATTTCCTCGATATTCATCACGTTCTCAAGTGCAACTATTTCTTTCGCCCCATCGTCTAACGTTCCGATAATATCTTGCGCACCGAGGTAAATGTCAGCAGGTTCCGTCCGTGCTGTCGCGATATCTGTGTGAGAGACATCTGCCTCTTTCCCCATTTGTTCGAGTGCTTTCTTAACATTCAATTCCATAATAAAGCTCGAGCCCAATCCGTTACCACATACTACTAAAATCTTTTTCATCATTTTTCCTCCTCTGAATATCGATCGAGTACTTTCATAATTTCATCTACTGTACCTGCCTCTAAGACAAGAGTTAGGTCCTGTTCATTCCCTAAAAGCTCCGTCAACTGTGCGAGTGCTTTTAAATGGGTTGTTTGATCAATTGCCGCGAGTACAAAAAATGCTCGTACCGGTTTATCCCCAGGGAATAAGACCGGTTCGTTCAATTTCATCACACTCATTCCCAGTTGGTTCACACCGTCTTCCGGTCGTGCGTGAGGAATGGCGATATGCGGCATAAGAACGATATACGGACCATGTTCGATTACGTTTTCAATCATCGTTTCAATATAACGGGCTTCAATTGACCCATTATTTAATAGTGGTTCGGCCGCGAGACGAATGGACTCCTGCCAATTCGAAACGTGATGTTGAAGTTGAATTTCTTTTTCTGTTACGAGTTGATTTAGCATGGGTTGTCCCCCTTTCCATTCATCTTTCGTAAAATCATCTTTTAAAAGATGGTTCAGTTCTTTTCTCAATTGCGACTCTTGGTGAATCGTCGCATATTTTTTTACTACTTCTAGAATGTCGTTCACTCCCATCCGTGCGAACGACCCGTTTGCGATAAATCGTTGATGAATTTGACGCTTCAAGGCAAGTTGTTCTAGTCTTGTCGGAAGTGTCGGAACAAGCGTCACATGTGCTTGTTGTTGAACTTTTAAAGGCAATGGTACTGTTGTAAAAATCAAATCGACGAGCGGCGCGAACTCTAATACATCGCGTTGCGAGATTGGTGGAAGAAATACAAAGTCCGGAAATTGATTTTTTAAAATGTGGTCTAACATATGCGAAACGCTAATCCCGCTTGGACATACGACAATCGCTTTCATCTTCTCATCTAGACGCTGACCTTGCTGATGAAGGTGAGCCGCAAAGTGCAAAGTGAAATACATGATTTCCGATTCAGGTATAACTGCTTGGATTTGCTCTCGCATCGGATCAAGTGAACGATTGACAATCACATTTAATACACGATGTTCTTTCATGACATATCGCTTTAATTCTTCAGGTGGCAATACTTCGGTATGGACCCGTTTGATTGTCGCTTTTGCATGAAGAACTAACTTCTCGCACAATGCCTCTCGCTCGATGACGCGTGTACAACTTAAAACTTCAAAGCGTTCAATCACCTGAGCCATCGTGGAAGCCAATTTTCTTTGAACCGTTTCATCCATTTCTTCCGATACTTTCTGACCACTTTGAATAAGCATGATAAGCGTGTCCCATAATTGAGGAATATCCTCAAAATGCTTCCGAACAGACTGTTCCACTTGATCGACTACCCAAGTTTTCTCGTCTTGAACGTATGCACTCGGTGCCAGTCTAGAACCAATCATGATAAAATACGCCATTCTCTCACGATGACTTTCTACAAATTGAAACTGTTTAAGACTTTCAAATTGCTCAATTTGTAGAATTCTTTTTACAAAATCGTCCTGCCAATCTTCAAAACACAGATCAAGTATTTGAGAAAATGTTGACTTATCAAGCAATTCCTCAATTGCGCGGTAAAGATATAGCGTGATTGTTTGAAAATGCCCATTAAATCGATAGCCATCTTTTCTCGTATAGGAAAAATCAATTCCAAATTTCGCAGCTTTTCTCTTAACTGCATTTAAACTTTCTTGAGCGGTATATTTAGATACACCTAGCAAGTGTTGAAAATGGAAACTCGAAAGAAATTCATCTCGAGTCATCCCATAAATGGCGATAACTAATTCTCGTTCTTCATCTGACCAAACTAATTCAGCACGCTCAACTTGATCAATCAATACTTCCGTCACAGTCAATGTAATTTTAGTTCCGTCTATCGTCATGTTCGATAAACCTTGATCGACGAGCCATTCCTGTATCCGCTCCAATTCGTACTCAACTGTCCGCCGAGAATAAGGGAGCATCATAGTCAATGTATCCAGCGTCATCTGCTTTTCATGCAGAATGACATTCAGAATTCGTTTACTTTTTTCATTCAGTTGCATAGTAGAGGCCTCCTACATCTGTAGTATAAAACGAAATCGAACAATAAATGTAAGCGGTTACGACTGACTTTTCGGATAGACTTATACAAACTTCAGTCTCAAGCATAAAGGCAAAAAAAAGAGACGAGTGAATCGAATCATTCTTCGTCTCTTCGTACATTATGAAGTCGGTGCAACTGGATTTTTTCGATAAATCGTGATTCCACCGTGTTTAGCTTCTCCTACGACCTCAAATAGCCAACCTTTTTCGATGAGTAACGTTCGAACGGACAGAAAATCCTCTCGTGGCACCTTTACCTCATCCATTTGACCATCTAACAATTGTTGAAACGTATTTTCCCAATCCGTCATCTTAATTCCCCTTACTTTTTGCTTCTTCGTTCATCCATTCAAATAGACGGAGTCCTGATTGTAAACGGTCAGTCGGATCCAACAAGTCATTTGGGACGACACGGGATGCTTTAATTTTTCCATCCCCAGCAAATAGAACAGGTTCATGCATCGTTTGTTCGATATAGTCGATGGCAAACGCTACAATCGACTCTTCCGTTTGATGTCCACTTTCTCGTAATGCGATATCGAACGACTCATCCCGTTGATTGTTGATGACTAACGTACGTCCTCCGTTAAGTAAAGCCATCGGCGGTACCGCATCGACATGAAATACTTCATACGCACGGTAACCGGATTCCTCACATGACAAGAGAGGAACAAACTGTTGTTGGCTCGTCCACTTTTTTAGTTGAAATAGAATTCTCATCGAAGTAAACCATGTTGCGCCTTCGATGTCTTTTTCCACTAAAATTGTAGGTACGGGCGCTTCATCAGCCTCTTTCTTTTGGACGAATAACCATTTCTCTACGTCTACGACGACAATCAATTCATTTTCCTCCTTATGATCCATTCAGAGAGCGCGATGACAGTCAAGGCGACAAGCCATCCTCCAATGACGTCACTGAAATAATGTACGTTTAAGATGACTCGACTGAGTGATACCGCAAGGACAAGACATACGAGCACGATGATAGCGAGTTTCGACTCTCGTCTTTTATAAAGCACGTAAGCCATCAACCCATATAACGCAAGTGAACCTGAAGAATGACCACTTGGGAAGCTATAGGTCGTCGCATCAAGAGATGCATCGATTAGTGGCCGGTCGATTCCATAGACGAGCTTTAAAACTTGTGTCAACAAAAGGGTCCCGACTCCGACAAGTACGAGTCGCCACGCTTCCACGCGTTCGCCTCGCCACAACCAAAACAGTAAACCTAAAACAGAAAGTCCGACAATGACTTGTGCACTCCCGAGTTCGGTCACGTACGCAAAGACTCGATCCGGCAAGGGCTGTAACCATTCATACACGAGTGTATTCATGGGATCAACTGCGCCCATAACGACAAACACCGACACGATCACATACGCGACCGTCCCGGTGAGAACCACCTTCTGCGGTGTCCAGTTCATCAATACAATCCTTTTCTTTCTCGCATTTCTTCTTCACCAAAATCAATCATATCGCGGAGACGATGCGCCAATCGACCTGAAGCGTTCGCAGCAATGGCACCGACGAGGTCGTCCATGAACGTATGCACTTGACCATCATCCATCTTCGTGTCGAGTTGTTTGATAATGCCGATTTTTGCCTTGTCTAAGTATCCGAAAGTCGTCACGGCAATCGAACCATATGTGTTGACGGCCCCGATTGCAATCGTCTCATCCACACCAAACAACCCTTCATCGGATGCGATAATCGATAGGAGCGGTTCAGATAATTGACCTTTTTCAGCTAGCATATCGAGTTCTGAGCCTACAAGAATCGCATGTTGCAACTCTCGCTTGTCAAGAACCGCCTCGACAGAATCTTTGCAATCTTTTAATGAGAGGTGCGGCGAATATGGGGCCTGCATCTGATAGACGATTTCCGCAATTGATTCAATCGTGACACCGCGCTCGAGCAAGCGAGCTCGAGCCGCTTCCCGGACGTCTCTTGAGTGTGGTACATGTTTCATCGTTGGCGCAGGATCGAAATCCCGCTTCACATCCCTTCGTTCTGAGAGTCATCCTCTCTCTATGATATAACCATTATACTGAAAAATCGAAAAAAGACGAACCCTGCTTTGACTTCCCACATTAAATCGTTCATCATAAATATGTAGGTTAAACGATTAAAGGGGGAAGAGGAATGAAGATCGGGGTAGTCTTATTTCCGTCAAAACAAGTGCAAGATTTTGCGAACTCTTATCGAAAACGGTACGACACAAAATATGCGTTAATTTCACCTCACGTGACAATCAAAGAGCGGACCGAGGTGTCAGAAGATGACTTGCCGAAAATACTTGAGTATTTACAACAAGTCGCGGATTCGACAAAACCGATTCAGTTAAAAGTCGATGGCGTGCGGTCTTTCGCACCGACAAACAATGTCTTGTATTTGAAGGTATTGCCGACACGCGAGTTGTCCACTCTTCAACAACGTCTGCACGAAGACGTACTTAGTCAATCATCAAAGTATGAATTTTTACCACACATCACAATCGGCCAAGATTTGACAGATGCCGAGCTGTTCGATGTTCTCGAACGCCTACGTATGGAACAGGTTCACTTTGAGGAGACGATTACACGAATGGCCGTCATGTACGAACTTGAAAATGAAACATGGAACGTCTATGAGACGTTCCGTTTCAAAGGTTAATCTTATATGCTCCGGTCGACATAGCGACCGGGGTTTTTTTCTTGCTCTTCTTCTAACCATTCTTCCCGTCGAGGTCGGATTCGTTGGACACGTTTGATTCGTGTCACTGGTTCGATACTCGCCCGACCGGATGGCTGAACTTGTCTGTTAACATACTGAACGACGGTAAAATCAATCTGATAAGGACCCATGATCTGACCTCCTTCATAGGTCCTTACCCGATTTTTTCATGCGATAATACAAAAATGGCGCATCGCTGCGCCATTCCCCAAACTTATAAAATATGGAACCCGCTATCGACGTGAATGACTTCTCCGGTCACGCCACTTCCCATCCCTGAGAGAAGGAAGAGTCCTGTGGAAGCGACTTCCTCAGCAGAAACGTTTCGGCGTAAAGGTGCTTTCTGTTCGAGTTCAGAAAGGATACTGTTAAAGTCACCGACACCTTTTGCCGACAATGTGCGAATCGGTCCTGCTGAAATCGCGTTGACTCGAATACCGTGTGGTCCGTACTCGTTCGCCAAGTATTTGACGCTCGAATCAAGGGCGGCTTTGGCGACACCCATCAAGTTATAGTTCGGAACGACGCGTTCTCCACCAAGATATGTGAGCGTGATGACCGAGGCATCCGATGCAAAATATGGTTTCGCCGCTTTCACAACCGCTGTCAAACTATAGGCGGAGATATCTAATGCTTGCGCAAATTGTCCACGTGTCATTTCTGAGAACTCACCGCGCAACGCTTCTTTATCTGCGAATGCAATCGAGTGTGCAATCCCTTGAATTTCCCCTGCTTGGTCATGGATCGAACGGAACGTTGTATCAATCGCCTCGTCGTTCGTCACGTCGCACTCAAGTAAAATCGCTTCCTGTTTCAATTCGCTCGCAAGTGATTCAAGTCCTGATTTGAATCGTTCTGCCGCATACGTCAATACGAGTTTCGCACCGGCTTCATCAAGTGTTTTTGCGATGGCCCATGCAATCGATCGTTTGTTCGCGATTCCCATGACGACATACGTCTTATTCGTTAATGTTGGAAAAATTGACATCTTAAGCTCCCCTTTTTAGTACCTGGTAATAATATCTGTCCTCAGATTACAGAAAGGTTTCTGTTTTGTCAACTGACTCATAACGTATTGCGATTTTTTTAAGTTACGGTAAGATAAAATACGTATAGAAAGGGTGACACGACTCCATTATGAATCGCATTCAATCATATTTTAAAAGTTTAGATACGACGTTACTGACGATTGTGTTTATGCTGATGATCATTAGTCTCGGTGCCATCTACACGGCACAACCGATGTTACCGACACGACTTCAGCACATAAACTTCGCTCTTGAACAAGGTATCCGTTATGTGATCGGCTTTTTTGCCATGTTCGCCATCATGACGATCGAATATGAGCAACTCCGAAAAATTCATTGGTACTTATATGCTTTCGGTTTGCTACTGCTTGTCGGTCTCATCCCACTTCGCGATACGTCGCTCGTTCCGAATATTAACGGAGCGTACGGATGGTATAACGTTCCGGGGTTCAGCTTTCAGCCGGCAGAGTTCATGAAACTATTTTTACTCATTTCGATGTCGACGATTGTGTATGAGCACAATAAACGATACGGCTCTTCTCAACTCGATACGTGGCTCCTCGTAAAATTAGTATTAGTCGCCATTCCTCCACTCGGACTGATTGTGACGCAACCTGACTTAGGGACAGGACTCGTCTTGATGACGATGCTCGGCGCCATCATCATTGTCTCAGGAATTGGGTGGAAGTGGTTGCTTGGTCTTTTCAGTGCCGCAGCATTGACGATTGGTACCTTTATGTATCTGTTTTTCACTCATTTCGAGATTCTTCAAGCTGTCGTACCAGGACATGCACTAAACCGATTCCAGGCTTGGATTTATCCATACGAGTACTCGGATGACCTGGCGTTCCAATTGATTAAATCATTACAGGCAATCGGTTCTGGTCAAATGTTTGGGGCAGGATACGGTCAAGGACTCGTCTATTTGCCAGAATCTCAAACCGACTTCATTTTTGCAGTTATTGCCGAACACTATGGTTTTATCGGTGCCGCCCTTGTCATTATCGTCTTCTTCTTGTTTCTCTATCGCATGATTCATATCGCGTTAGAGTCAAGTAGTGCGTTCGGAAGTTACATCGTTACCGGCGTCATTGCCATGTTCACATTCCAAGTGTTCCAAAATATCGGCATGACCATCGGTGTGTTGCCGATCACTGGACTCACCCTTCCATTCGTCAGTTACGGAGGAACCGGAATCATTATGAACATGATTGCCATTGGTCTCGTCATGAACGTAGCTTCTAAATCAAAAACTTACATGTTTGATGATGATTGATTAGACTAACGATGCAAAGGATCAAAGCACAGTTGCTTTGATCCTTTTTAGTAAGCGTCACTCCGCTTTATACTGCGACGCCCTTTTTCGTCCTGTATCCTTGTCATCTCCAAGCTTTTTAGAATCGTAGCATACATCCTCCTCCTCACTTTTCATTTCTCGAATATTCACCGAACAACATGATTTAGCCGCTGGTTTCGTAAGTCGTTTTTTTAAGAAGTTCAACATCTCTCTCACCTCCTTAAGACATCACATTCATACGAGATAAAATATGATTCCTGATATCATCGACATCGACAGAACAGACAATACGAATGCGATAATAAGTTGTTTCTTAAAAATGGCTTTCATCAAGATGATTTCCGGTAAACTGGCTCCAGCCGAACTGATCATCATGGCCATCACAGGACCGAGCGCCATGCCTTTCATAATCAATACTTGAGAAATCGGGATCATGCTTGATAAACGAATATATAAAGGGATACCAATGACTGCGGCAATGGGAATCAGCCACCAGGCATCGTGCCCGAACCACCGCACCACCCATTCAGTCGGCACAACACCGTGAATCAGGGAACCGATCGCAGCCCCCATAATCAAATAAGGGTACACATTTTTAATCAGTTGCCAGGTTTCATTCCAAGCATCTAACCAATTGAACGTATGGCTAGATGGATTGAAACCTGTCATCGTGACGCGTTTGACATACTTCTCAAAACCGAAACGGTCCAAGGTGAAGCCGATGAATATTGAACAAATCGCCGTGATCAACGTGTAGAGAACCGTGATTTCCCATCCCATCACGACTCCCATCACCGTCATGATTGTCGGATCAAGTACGGGTGAGGCAAATAGAAAAACCATCACGATAGAAAACGGAATTTTATTCTTTAATAAATTCACGACGATGGGGATTGTCGTACAAGAGCAAAAAGGAGTGATGAAAGCAAAGACAAGCGCAATCATGCTCGCTGCCATCCGGTTGTTCCCACTCAGTTTCTTTTCAATCGTTCCGTATGGGATGTACGCTTGTAATACTTGAATCACAAAGGAAATAGCGACAAATAAAACGGTCAATTCAAGTGCAATGATGCTAAAACTTTTGAGTAGTTCTATCATTTTGCTTCCCTCCAATTCCATGAGATGAATTCACATTCGACCAATTGAACGCAATTAAATCAAATTATATTGATTTATAAATCAAAAAAAATTGATGTATAAATCATTGGATAGACCTAACAAACATCGTTAGGTCTGAACAAACAACATAATTCTGGAGACAGGAGGTGATTGACTTCCTGTTCGTTGATTTGATAATAACTCCATGTACCTTTCGTTTCTTTCGTGATCAAGTTCGCCGTCAGCAAAACTTTTAAGTGGTACGACAATTTGGATTGTGGCATATCAAAGATTTCTGACAAATCAACCACGTTGATTGGGCCGGCACACAATTGATTCAATATGAGCAGTCGTTTTTGATCGGCCAACGCTTTGAATTTCGCTTCGTAGTGGGCAAACGTATCCTCTAATGGCAAATCATTAAATGCTTTGGTTGAATCGTTCATACCCTCACCTCTTTCATCAACTTTTATTGATTAATAAAATCGTACTTCACCCTGCTAAGAAAAGCAATCTTTTATATCAAAAAAAATTGATTTATCATTCATACATGTGCCTTTATAAAAAAATGTCGAGCAGGTGCCAAATTGCATTGGTCACACCCGCTCGAACATCCGCGTTAGTTAATTGTTGGTCACGTTGAAGAAGTCTTCCGGAATCGGTGCCTCAATCTGAACCTCTTCCCCTGTCATCGGATGAATGAATCGCGCAGACGCACTGTGAAGGGCGTGACGGTCCATACGAGTTGCCCCCCCATACATGGAGTCTCCAATCAGTGGATGACCGATATGGCGCAAATGCACGCGAATCTGATGGGTTCGCCCCGTCTCGAGTCGAATCGTCAATAATGAGCCGCTCCCAAATGGCTGGCATGAGAGGATATGTGTGATGGCGCGTTGTCCCTCAGTTGTCACGACTCGCTCCATAATCGAGTTCTCGGCACGCCCGATCGGTGCATCTATCGTTTGTGGCGTCACTTCTTCTTCAATTAACGCTTTATACGTACGCATCAATCCATTCGCTTTCTGAAGTTCGCTCAATCGATGGTGAACGTAGCCGTACTTGGCAAATAAGACGACACCGCTCGTATCGCGATCGAGCCGATTAACGACATGGATTGCAGATGATAGACCAATTTTTTGATAATAACCGAGTACAGCGTTCGCAAGCGTATCGGTCGGATGTAGACGTGATGGAATCGTGGCAATCCCAGCCGGTTTATCGACCGCCAACAGCGTATCGTCCTCATACAGAATTCGAATGGGCCGCTCTGAAACGACCATATCTAGTGATGGGACTTCGGGTGGGAATCGCACCACCACTTCATCTCCAGGTACAAGTTCATGACGTACGGTGCGGTGCATACCATTCACTTCAATATCCCCTTCATGCTTCACGAGCGTAAGCATCTTTCGAGAAATACCCATATCTTGCATTAAAAAGTCGCGAAGTGGGATGGCTTTCTCCACAACGCGACGAATCGTAAACCCTTGCATTCGTTACTTTCCTTCCTCGATGAACGATTCGCGAACCCGGCGCCAAAATGGGAATGGCCGGAAACGAGCGAACGTCACTTTTTCTTTTGCGACCGCACACCGAATGGAGACGACATCTGACCAAGACAGCGCTTCTTGATGATCAAACGCCAATTCAAACTCAGTTTTCGTATGCGGTTGGATCTTCACTTGATGATGTTTCGGCAAAAGGAGCGGTGCCCCAATCGTCCGATACACTAGGTTGTTGATCGATGCCATCTCGGTCACTTGAATGGCTTCGATCGATGGATGAACAATCGCCCCTCCAAGTGCCTTGTTGTAGGCGGTCGATCCAGATGGGGTCGAAATGCATAGTCCATCTCCACGGAACGTTTCAAAGTAATCATCTCGAATCGATAAATCGCAGACGAGCGTTCGCTTGTAATTCTTAATCGTACAGTCATTCATCGCCAACTGACGGTCCGTCTTTCCGTTCTCATAATCAATGAGCACTTCGACGAGCGGATACGATACTGGTTCAAATGATTCACTCGTGATCATCTCCGTCAGCTCATCCAACTCATCCGGTTGCCAATCGGCATAAAAGCCGAGGTGTCCGGTATGAATTCCGACAAGAAGGGTTTCATCCAGACGGTCAATGTATTTATGAAACGCCTGCAACATCGTCCCATCCCCTCCGACCGAAACCACAATGCGTGGTTCCTCAGAAAGCGTATGCCCCGCCGCTTCAAGTTTTTCAGTCAGTTCTTGGGTAATCTCCGCTGATCGCGCATCTCCCCTCGATACAATCGCAAACTGCATACCGGTTCCCCCTAGTTCTCGTCTGTTTTCACGTTCATTTCTTTATCTCGAAACACTTGCTGCGCGTCTTGAATCTCGACACGGAGTTGACTCATCTCGGCATCAAGGAGAAAGGCCGCCTCCGCTGCACGTCTTAATCGTTCTTGTACTTCAAGAGGCATGTCGCCATCATATTTATAATTTAAAGAATGTTCGATTGTCGCCCAAAAGTTCATTGCGAGCGTGCGGATTTGTACTTCGACAAGCGTCGGAATCTCGCCATGAATCGTCTGGACCGGATATTTGATAATCACATGATACGATCGATAGCCCGAATCTTTCTGATGGGTAATATAATTTCGTTCTTCCACTATTTTAAAATCTGTTCTCCGATGAAGCAAATCCAAAACGTGAACGATATCATCGACAAACTGACACATGATTCGTAATCCCGCAATATCCTGCATGTCGGTCGCCAGTTCATGCTCGGCAATATTCTTTCGCTTTGCTTTCTCGAGGATGCTACCGACCGGTTTCACTCGACCTGTGACAAACTCAATCGGAGAATGGTCATTTTGCGACTTAAATTGCTTCCGAACGGCTTTTAATTTGACTTTTAACTCGTCTACCGCAATTTGATACGGTACTAAAAACTGATCCCAGTTCACTGATTGCATACGCTGTCACCACTTTCGTTCTTTTCCGGAAAAAACGTGTCCTTTCCGTATGTATCCGTTTGTATGGTATCATAAACGAACAATTGTTCATAGAATGGAGCGATGATTCATGACCCAAGAAGTGGAAATTGAATTTAAATCAATGTTGACGAAAGAAGAATACGAGACGCTTCTTCAAGCCTATCAACTTAAAGACCAAGTTCGTTGGCAAGCAAATGACTATTTCGACACACCATCTTTTCAGTTAAAGGAAAACGGGGCAGCGCTTCGAATCCGCGAAAAGAAACAAGGCCAAGTGTTAACATTAAAACAGCCGAACGAGGTCGGGCTACTTGAGACACACGCCATGATCACCGAAGAAGAGGCAGAAGATTTATTTAAATATGGGATTATCCATGACGTTCAAATGAAACAAGCACTTGCTCCGTTTCAACTGAATGCACCACTTGAACATCTTGGGCGACTCGAGACGAACCGGGCAGAGCTTCAGACAGAAGACGGTCTCCTCGTATTGGACGAAAGCCATTATTTGGAGACAACTGACTATGAAATAGAATTTGAAGTGACAAATGAGGAAGCCGGTCAACGCGCGTTTGAACAACTCCTAGCGGAACACAAATTACCTTATCGTCCTGCAAAAAATAAAATTGTTCGATTCATGGAATTAAAAATGAGTCGTTCTGAAGGTTGAGCAGATACATTGCCAACCTTTTTTTTAGGTTGCTACAATGAGTTTACAACGTTAAATGATTTTTTTGACGAGAGGAGGCGACACAAATGGAACTTGAACAATGTAATGGGTCATCCTGTTCATTGGAAGAAACTCCTATTCAAGTAACGTATAAACCATTGGAGTTATTCTATTTCATGGACATCTCGAGTCCTGAGAATTTCCACGTGATGACACTGATTAAAAAATTGGAGATTGAATACGGACATGTGATTCGATTCCGCATGGTCTCTACGGTTCCTAGCTGTGTTGGCGGATGTCAGGAAGAAGTTCGCCTTCTCACCATGATTAAAGCACTGGAATTGCAAGGGAAACGACATGCGATGCGCTTCTTACGTCATTTACATGTAAATGATTTATTCTCTTCGAAACAACCCGACCCGATTGATTTATGGGAAATCGCACGCTCTTTTGAAGAGTACGGTCTTGATTTAAGTGAACTCGAAGCCGATCTTCAATCGAATCAGCTCTTGAACGCACTAGCTGTCGACCATCAAGTGTTGAAAGATTGGGAGATTGATTCATTGCCTGCACTAACGTTCGTAACGCGCGATGAGGCATTGAAGATTGAAGGGGTTTACCCTTATGACGTTTATCAATCGGTCATGACAGAATTGCTAGGATATAGTCCTATCCGTTCGACCGACTGGGACGTAGCGAAAGTATTGGCACGATACGATGCCTCCACGATCACAGAACTTTCGTATATTCTTGACTTGGACAAAACGGTGATTGAACGTGAACTGAAAAAGCTTTCCCTACAGCAACGCTGCCGTCCTGTACCAGGATGTAGCGGTGAGGCGTGGGCTCAAACAAAATAAAAAGAACCCCACGGCCGGGGAGCCGTGGGGTTTTTGACGTCTCAAGCGGGGACAAGAGTCGTCGAACCTTGTGGCCCGGGGAAGGCCTACAAGATGGGAGAAAGTTTACGGTCAATAAAGGGGTTTGTGATTGATTTCACACTTATAATATACCTAGTGTGCAATCATCTGACAACTACTTTGTGTACATTGTCACATATTGTTCACGAGAACAATAATGATTCCATTTCATCGAGAACCGCTTCGAACTGATCGAGTGCTTTCAGTACCGGTTCTTTCGTCGTCATGTCGACGCCAGCTGCTTTTAATACTTCAATCGGATAGTCACTAGAACCCGCCTTCAAGAAGTTATCGATGTAACGACGAACGGCTGGCTCCCCTTCTTCTAAAATCTGTTGCGACAACGCGGCAGATGCTGAGATCCCTGTCGCATATTGATAGACATAGTAGTTGTAATAGAAGTGTGGGATTCGTGCCCATTCGTATGAAATTTCTTCATCGACGACAATCTCATCTCCGAAATAGCGTTTATTCAACTCGAGGTAAGTTTCATTTAAGTACTCCGGGGTGAGCGATACGCCTTCTTGAGCAGCTTGATGAATCATGTGTTCAAATTCAGCGAACATCGTTTGACGGAACAATGTACCACGGAACGTTTCAAGCTGATTGTTCAGCAAGTAGAGACGCTCCTCTTTCGCTGTTCTTGTTTTCAAGAGATGGTCGTTCAACAACGCTTCGTTCGTCGTCGATGCGACTTCTGCCACAAAGATTGAGTAGTCCCCGTACGGATATGGTTGTGATGTACGTGTGTAATGGCTGTGGACAGAGTGCCCGAACTCGTGTGCGAGCGTGAAGAGGTTGTTGACGTTATCCTGCCAGTTCATAAGAATGAACGGCTGTGTATCATATGCCCCTGACGAGTAAGCGCCGCTACGTTTGCCGCGCGTTTCTCGAACGTCGACCCAACGTGACGAAAGACCGTCTTTTATGATTTGGACGTACTCCTCACCAAGTGGTGCCAAGCCATCCACCATCCATTGTTTCGCTTCCTCATACGATACTTTCATCTCGACATCTTTGACGAGCGGTGTGTAGAGGTCATACATATGAAGCTCATCTAATCCGAGCGCACGCTTCCGTAGCGCGACATAGCGATGTAGCAAGTCAAGTCGTTCGTTCACCGCTTCCACGAGGCCGTCGTATACAGACTCTGGAATCGCATTCTGATGGAGTGCTGACTGTCTCGCACTTTCAAACTTGCGCACAGTCGCATAGAAGTTATCTTTCTTCACACTTCCTGACAATGTTGAGGCGAACGTGTTCAAATATTGCGCATACGTTCCATACATTGCTTTAAATGCGCCTTCACGAACGCTACGGTCCGCCGATTCGAGGAACGTGATATATCGACCGTGCGTCAACTCTACCTCTTCGCCTTTTTCATTTTTCACTTTCGGGAATTTCAAATCTGCATTGTTGAGCATACCGAACGTCGAACTCGATTGACCGAGCACATCTCCCGCTTGTGCAAGAATCGCTTCCTCTGCTTCCGTCAATACGTGCGGACGTTCTTGCGCCAACTCGTCGAATGCATGACGGTATACACGAAGTGCGTCATTCTGTTCCATAAAGGCTTCGATTTGCGCTTCTTCGATGGATAAAAGTTCAGGCGTCATGAATGCGAGTTGGGCTGAGATTTGTGATGCGAGTGACCCAGCACGATCATTCAGTGCCTGATAGTGGCTGTTCGCCGTATCTTCGTCATAACGCATATGTGCATACGTGTATAGCTTATGTAGCATGCGAGAAAGTTCGTCCCGAAGCTGTAACGCATCGTATAGCGTTTCCGCCGACTCACCAAGTTTTCCTTTAAATCCGATTAACGCCGGTACTTTCTCTTTGAGTGCTTGAAAATCCGATTCCCAAGCTTCATCATTGCTATAGATCGTCTCTAGGTTCCACGTTTCTTCCACTGGAACTTGTTGTCTAGTCAATACGTCTGACATACGTACACTCCCCTTGTGCTAGTTAAGTCGATTGATCAATCAATCGCTGAAGTCCTTGAAACATGCGTGTATCTTGATATCTCGCTTCTTCATATGAATGTGGAAGCGGCCATGACCTGACGTCACAAGATAGACGACATGCATTCAAGAGTTGTTTCCATTGTACATGAAACGACTGGGAAAAGTCGCTTGTCGGTGTCACTCCAAACTGACGACATGTCTTTTCAATACTCCATTCGACTGAATCCTTTGGTGACTCGTACCGATTCAAATACAGGACGGTCTGAAACGCGATCGGATGAATCCGAACTCCCCATAGCGATGTGAGCGGGAGATAACAGCCAGATGGTAAAAGTGATGGAAGTAGACCGAGTGGATAGAGTCGATTTAAGATCAGATTCCGATTCTGAGGAGAAGGATAGAGTGGCGTCATCCGGTTACGACGAATCATCTCCATCCACTCGTGCGCGTGAAATCGATAGTATGCCTCAAATGGCATCGTCTTCACAGAAGAGGTGACATTCCAATTCCCTTGTCCATATTTAATCGAAGTGGGGAAACCATTAAAACGTACTAACGAACCATTGTTTACAGTCAGAAGCATGTGCCTTCTTGAGAGTTCAAGGCGCATCCACGGTTGAAAAGATTGATTCATTTTCAAATCCATTCCGCTTGCGAGCCAAATCACGTCTAGCCCCGCGCGTCTATAATCAATCGTTCGTTCGTTATACTCTTCCGGTCGTAATGGGGACGCCTGAATCTCAAATACGGTGGTCTTCCCATCTATCGTGGTGATAACGTCTGCTCGACGATTCCCAATCGTCACCTCTTGCTCGACAGGATACCCCCTCTCTTGAAGCCACTGGCATACTGCCCATTTATCCTGATGATGCGGGACGGATTCAGCTCTTCCGCAAGTGTGAAGATGCGCAAAATGTAGCCGTCGCTTCGCTCCTTGCTTCATAATCAACATTTCCTGACAAGTCGGACATCGAAAAGGAGCAAGTTGCTCTGCTCGCATCCGATTTAATGTAAAGGAATCAATGATATCCCCTTCCCGATCGATTGCAAACCGCAACTTGCTCCCCCCTCACAATAGTGGTGAAAACATTCTAGCCAATGATTCTACGAGTTTGATAAAGAATGAGCGCTTGGCGAATTCGTCTAAGACGAGTTCGTGAGACCCTTCAAAATCATGATATAAGTCTTGTTTCAACTGATGAACGGAATTCGTATTATAAAGAAGTGCATTGACCTCAAAGTTCAAATGGAAGCTTCGGAAGTCCATGTTTGCCGTCCCGATTGTAGCCAATCCATCGTCGACGACGATGACTTTTGAATGCATGAATCCTTTCTCGTAGAGATAGATTTTCACCCCAGCGAGTAACAGCTCTTCGTAATAGGATCGACTCGCGTAGAAAACAATCTTATGATCCGGATAGCTCGGCAAGACGATGCGGACATCAATTCCTGATAATGACGCCGTCTTTAAGGCACTCATGATGTCTTCATCTGGAATCAAATAAGGCGACGAAATATAGACGGACTTTTTCGCAGCATTGATGAGCGAAAAGTATATGGATTTCATCGTCTCATATGGTTCATCCGGTCCACTCGCTACGATTTGAACACCTCCGCTCGCGCTTCGTACCGTTTCAAGCGGTTCTAAATAAAACGGAGTGAACAGGCGTTCTCCCGTCATGTAGTACCAATCTTGCAAGAAGATCAATTGTAGCTCAGACACCCCTTCTCCTCTGACGTAAAGGTGGGTATCTCGCCAAAAACCAAACTTAGAGTGTTCGCCTAAATATTCATCTCCGACGTTCAAGCCACCCGTGAATGCCTCCGTGCCATCAATCACGACGATCTTACGATGATTTCGATAGTTCGTCTTACTCGACACGAGCGGAAGGACGACCGGAAAGAACGCCTTCACTTGAACTCCTGCCTGCTTCATCTCTTCAAAGAAAGAACCGCTCGTGTGAATCGAACCGACCGCATCATATAAAAATCGGACCTCGACCCCGGACTTCGCTTTTTCAATTAAGATTTGCTGAATTTCCCGAGAAATACGATCTTCTCGAAAGATATAATATTCAAGATGGATATGACGCGATGCTCCTTTTAAAGCAGGGATTAGCTTCGAAAACTTCTCTCGGCCGTTCGTTAATATCTGCGTATACGTATTGGACGAGACAGGTAGCTGGTTCAAGGAAGACGTGAGATGCAGCAACTTCTCATAGTCGTCATGTGCGAACATGAGTGAAGGAGACAATGTCATCGCCTTTTGGCGATAGGCCAAGTACGTCTCTTCATCGAGCATCGCTTTTTCTTTAAACATTCGCTTCCGGCGATAATTCTGACCGAATACGAAATAGGCGAATAATCCGATGACGGGAAATCCAATCATGACGATTGCCCAAATGAGCGTTCGCTGTGGATTCCGATTTTCAAGTAAAATCACCAACAAAATGCTGAACGTAGTCAAAAAGACGAGAATCGAGAAGAGCCCGATCACTTGTGAGCTCCAGTAATACGATAATATCGCAATGAGTCCTGCGAGCAAAATAAGGGAAAAGAGTACTTGTATGCGTCGCAACATATTATAACCTGACCTCGTTTCTGTCATGTATTATCATTAATTATACATCTTAACGCCAACTTTTTGAGGGGAGCGAATGAATTATGGGGACTTTTCTAATAACAGGTGCGACAAGCGGGATTGGACGCGCCGTCGCCTTACAGTTATCCGAAAAAGGACATCATGTCTTTGGAATCGGTCGTGATGAGGCTCGAGGCGCAGCACTCGAGGCTGATTCAAATGGACAAGCGACGTTCGTTCGATGTGACCTCACATCATCAGAAGACATCGACCGTCTCTTTATCCATTTAAAAGAACAAGGCGCGACGTTGAACGGATTGTTCAACAATGCCGCCACGTTTGGTAGACCGGGCACTCCTGAACGGCTGACACATGAGAGTTATACGGAAGTATTTGACGTCAACCTTTATGCCCTTAACACGGTCACACAGCGCGCCATCCCTTTGTTTGACCACGGTGCAAGCGTCGTCAACAACGCCGCCATCGTGGGACATGTTAAATTCCCACCGATGCTCGCTCATTATGCCGCTTCTAAGGCAGCTGTCATCGCACTGACTAAAACGTTCGCACATCGTATGAAAGGAAAAGTTCGATTCAACGCCGTTTGTTTCGGTCCGATCGATACACCGCTCAGTCACAAGCTCTACGGGGGCGAAGCAAAATTCAAGGAAGCCATGAATCATCATTTCCGGGGACATGCCGCTCTTCCTGAAGAGGTCGCACCCGTCGTTGAATTTTTATTGACCGATGCCTCCACCTATATTAACGGACAAGCCATTACCGTCGATGGCGGATACACCCTCTCTTGAATAGAGACCACCTCTTCTTCATTGAAAAGGTGGTCTCTATTTATGCCTTCAATTGTTTTGCTCGATTCATCTTATTTTGTAAATAGCGCTTTTCTTTCGAGTGTAAATCATCCCACGCGATCACATCTTCAAAATAATCAATCATCTCATTGAATGTTGAATCTAATGTTTCATGTGCTTTTAGACGGGCCATTCGGATCGCCTCGAACACAGCTCCCATCACGAAGATATCTCGACTCGCATATGTCTGCATAGGTGACAAGGATTCAAACAGAATCGTTTCAAGCGCTTTACGTTTCACATGCCAATCTGACGTCCCGTTTGAATAGAGAAAATCGCCATCCGGCAATTCACAAAGTTCCCGCAAAATGTCGCCGATGTAATGAATGGCATGAATCGCTGTATTCGGATCATTAATTCCAGGTGAAATTCCTCGTAGTGCGATCTCACTTAATTTTTCAATCGCGAAAGACGGATCTTGCATCGAAGAGCGGACTTCCCCAATCTCAAACAGTTCAATATCCGGCGCGTCTTCGCCTTTCCAATATCCGAGCAAATCACCTTTGGCGACGAAATCTCCGACAGCTACGATGGATTCGAAGTCCGTTTCACAGTCGCCTTGCTTTTCTCGCAAGAACAAGCGGACATACCCTGTCTGAGGAGCCATAAGTGCTTTTCCTTCGAACGAATGAACCGTTCGAGGTAATACGAGATGAACGTCATCTGACTCGATGGCATCTTTTTGCTCGCTAATCACCGATAAGGCCTCTTTATGTAATGTTGATAACAGACGTTCCGCCTGAATTGATATACTGATCGTCTGGATAAATTTCACGAATGCCCAAATGGAACCGATGACCAAGAGTACGCTGATTCCCGAAGACAAGACGACCCCTTCATCAGCCGTACGAACAAGAAATAAATTGGAGATTCCATATACCGTCGTCATGATAAAAAGACCAAGCGTGTGCTTAGCGGCTGTGTTTGTTAAAAAATTATTGATGGTTCTCGGAGAAAATTGGGAAGAATACGTCGTCAAGACGACTAAGATTGTAGAAAAACTGAATGTCATCATCGTCATGAGACTTGTGAACGTAGAAGATAATACAGATGCAGCGGAATCTAAATCTAGATAAATAAAGTCCGGTAGCAAATCACGGAAGAAATCACCGAATAATTGCGTCAAAGCTGTAAGCACGATTCCCCCTGCACCATATAGGAACGGAACAAACCATGCACTCTCATCAAGTAATAATCGAATTCGTCTCACCATACCAACACCTCTTTACCCTTCGTTTTTGAAAAAATCGCCTGTCCGATTGAACAGGCGATGAATCATTAGAAATAGTGACGCACTTTCGCAAACACGTCGCCATCGAGAATGAGTTTCCCATACTCTTCAAGCATTGGTTGCGTCTGTGTACTAAACGATAAATATTCTGCCAAGAGACTAAGTGCGTTCTCCTCGTCTTCAGGTTCCATTTCGTCCGGGAACTCCACCCACAAGTAATAACGGTCTTGATAATGATATAGTTTCAAATCCAAATCACTGTACGTGTCACCTGCACGTTTGCTCAGTGAAATGATTGCTTCAAAATCATTTGTTTCCATTGCGAGTGGTGCCCAAGCGTCCGCTTCCGCTTCGAGTTCGTCTAGTTCGCTCAATTGGTCGAGTACTGATTGTTGATCCCGTGCTTCATCAATCGCTGAGCGAAGAAGCGAACCGAGTTCAGAATCATCTTCATTATCCATCACATTTTTCGCAATAGTAACGGTTACTTCTAAACCTTTTTCAAAAGCTTGGACTTGAATCCATAGTGGACCATCAAACGAGATATCTTCACGTTCGTGAGCCTCGTCCATCATTTGCCAGAACAGTTGCTCGCCACGTTCTCGGTTGTACCATATTTCATCACGTGCGAAACCACGTTTTTCGATATCTACATACGTAATGAAAAATTTGACGGTATTGTCATTGATGCGCTCAATTTTCACGATTGTCCACTCCCTTCTCACCTCGCTCCCAATTCACATAAGGAGGAGAGGGGAAAATGTCTTGTTATCTTAGTACCCTTTTTGAAATCGTTCAATCTAAAGGAAGGGTTATATCTTTATTTTATAGGAAATAATCGATAATAAAAAGCACACTGCTTAGACAGTATGCTTTCATTCATTCACAAGTCGCTGTGCTTCTTGTAATTGGAATGTCCGAACTTTGCGTGGCAAGAATCGACGAATCTCATCTTCGTTATATCCAACTTGTAACCGTTTCTCATCTATGAGAATCGGACGGCGTAAAAGCCCTGGATATTCTTGAATCAAATCATACAATTGTTGAAGTGAAAGAGCATCAACTGACACATCGATTTTAGAAAAGACTTTAGAACGAGTCGAAATAATCTCATCTGTGCCATCTTCTGTCATGCGTAAAATTTGTTTAATCTCATTCAATGAGAGCGGTTCTGAAAATATGTTTCGTTCTGTAAACGGGATATCATGTTCTTCGAGCCAAGCTCGAGCCTTTCGGCAAGATGTACAGCTTGGAGACGTATATAGTGTGACCATTTTTCTTCCTCCCTGACCGAGTATGCGTCCATCTTTTTAGTGACTCTATTTGTATACCCAAAATCGCATCCACTTAATTATAATAATTCTTAATTATTGAAACTTCAATGATATTCTTTATCAATCGGATAAGAAAAGAGGACGCATTCTTCGTTGAATGCGACCTTGAACGACCTAACTTAAGACGCAGGGATTCGAGAAACCGGTTGAGACACCGTCTCTTTCCCTGGCTTAACTTGTAAGTCTTTCAACTTTTTCTTCAACACTTCTTTTAAAAGTCTCTTCTTCTCTCGTAGAACCTTATCACGTTCTTTCATGGCCTCTCACCCCCATAAAGCGTAAAGAACCACCCGAGCATTACCGATTCTGAAAATCTTGAAGTTGCACTATATCTACAACTAAATTATAGCACATCCGTTTGTGAAATGTGAATCATTCTTACATGTACTTTTTTCATTTTCACATATATCATTTGCAATGATTCAAAAAAAACTGTATAGTTTATAGAAATAACCTTTTTATTTTTAAGGAGGAGAGCGATGATGAGAATCACATTAGAAACCATTATGAAACACCCAGTAACCCAAAAATATTTGACTCGATCTGGCTTAAAGCATGCAGTCGATGTATGTGAACGCGCTCTCGAAATGGCAACGAAACGTGGTCTCGATACGGATTTAGCGACGAAAGCTGCGCTACTTCATGATATTGGCCACTATGAATGGTATACAGAAGGTAAATGGAATTATGATTTGTATCGCCAAAACGATATCCATGCAATTAAAGGTGCGGAACGGGCACATAAATTACTCATTCGTCTCGGGGAAGACCCTGCTCGTGCCAAAGAGATTTCTGTCATGATTCTCTTGCATACTGATTCGTATCTACCACCAAGCCGAATTCAACGGACGCCACTTCAACAACTCGTTCACGATGCGGATACGTATGTTGAACAACCAGGTGGATTGCATCACTATGAAACAATGGAGATTGAAGATGCTTTGGCTCGTGTTCGTCAAATCGATGCCATTGTCGAACGACTCTCGAACTTGCCACGTATTTCGAACGCTTAATTCGTCACCTATTACACTTGGTGATTTTTTTGTACAAAAAATCCTGACCCAGTTATGGGATCAGGATTTTTTACGTTTATACGAGTTGTGCTTTATACGCTTCGTACTCTTCGTCCGTGAGCGAAACAAAATGTCCTGGCTCGACTTCGCGAAGTGGCGGAATGCTTGAATCTTCATCTGAACGTCCAACTGGACCTTTCGACGTAGATTCATATACAATCCGTTTACGTGTACGTTCATGCTCCGGGTCTGGAAGCGGAATCGCTGAAAGAAGCGATTTCGTATACGCATGAATCGGGTTTTCGTAAAGACGATCTGCTGTCGCAAGCTCAACAAGGTGACCTTGATACATTACACCGATACGGTCAGAGATGTATTTAACCATCGACAAGTCATGGGCGATGAACAAATACGTCAAATCGCGATCACGTTGCAATTCTTTCATCAAGTTGACGACCTGTGCTTGAATCGAGACATCAAGTGCCGAGATTGGCTCATCGGCGATGATGAAGTCCGGTTCAACCGCAAGGGCACGGGCAATCCCGATACGCTGACGTTGACCACCTGAGAATTCGTGTGGGTAACGGCTAGCGTGCTCTTTCGTCAAACCGACAGTTTCAAGAAGGTCGTATACGCGGTTCATGCGATCTTCTTTCGTTTTCGCAAGACCATGAATATCGATTCCTTCAGCGATGATATCGGCAACCGTCATACGCGGGTTAAGCGATGCGTATGGGTCTTGGAAGATCATTTGCATAGCACGATTGAATTTCAACTTGTCTGCTTTCGACTTTTTGTCGTGTACGTTTTCGCCTTTGAACACGACATCGCCATCAGTCGCATCGTAAAGACCGATGATGGTACGTCCTGTCGTCGACTTCCCACAACCAGACTCACCTACAAGTCCGAGCACTTCACCTTTGTAAATATCAAATGTGATTCCGTCTACCGCTTTGACGACACGGCCACGGCCAATTTTAAAGTGCTGCTTCAGGTTTTTTACCTCGAGTAATTTCTCGCGTTCCATTATTCAGCACCACCTTTCGTAAACGATTTAGCGAACGCACTGTCCGGACGATATTTGAGAGCGAGTTCACGAATCGCACGTGGCGGATTCACTACTGGTGCTTGCGGGTGCAATAACCAACTTGAAGCAAAGTGTGTATCACTTACCTGGAACATCGGTGGCTCCTTCTCAAAATCAATCTTCATCGCGTAAGGGTTACGCGGTGCAAACGCATCTCCTTTCGGAGGGTCAAGCAAGTTTGGAGGCGTACCCGGGATTGCCGGTAACGCTTCATTGCGGTCATCTGTCGGACGCGGCATCGATCCGAGGAGTCCCCATGTATACGGATGACGTGGCTCATAGAAAATCTCATCTACCGTCCCTTTTTCAACAAGACGCCCAGCATACATAACTGCAACACGGTCAGCCATGTTCGCAACAACACCAAGGTCATGCGTGATGAAGATAATCGCTGTACCCGTCTTTTGTTGAATGTCTTTCAACAATTCAAGAATCTGCGCTTGAATCGTAACATCAAGTGCCGTTGTCGGTTCATCGGCAATCAATACTTTTGGATTACACGCAAGTGCAATCGCGATAACGATCCGTTGACGCATCCCACCAGAAAGTTGGTGTGGATATTGTTTTAAACGCGCTTCTGGGTTTGGAATCCCTACAAGCGTGAGAAGTTCGAGCGTACGTTTCTTCGCATCTTCACCAGTCAATCCTTGGTGCTGTTTCAACCCTTCTGCGATTTGTTTATAAATCGTCATCGTTGGGTTAAGTGATGTCATTGGATCTTGGAAGATCATTGCGATATCGCGACCACGAATTTTTAACATTTCTTTTTCCGAAAGCTTCGCCAAGTCTTTTCCTTCGAACATGATTTCTCCGTTCGTGATTTCACCTGGAGGGTTCGGAATGAGACGCATGATTGCCTTCGACGTAACGGATTTACCTGAACCCGATTCTCCTACGATGGCAAGCGTCTCGCCTTTTTTTAAATCAAACGAAACACCGCGGACGGCTTGAACCGTTCCGGCATATGTGTGGAACGAGACCTCTAAGTCTCGGACTGATAAAATCGTTTCCATGCACGAGTCCCCCTCTGTTTATATTATTTACGCATTTTCGGATCGAACGCATCACGCAAGCCATCGGCAAGCAAGTTGAAGCTGACCATGAGCAAGACGATGATGACCGATGGGATGACAAGAAGGAACGGGAATGTCCGTAGTTCTTTGTATCCATCGTTAATCAACGTACCAAGTGATGCCTGTGGCGGTTGAAGCCCGATCCCGATAAAGCTGAGGAATGCCTCGAAGAAGATGGCAGATGGAATCGTGAACATAAGTGTGATGATGATGGCACCTAATGTGTTTGGAATCAAGTGCTTGAAAATCAAACGCATGCTTGAAGCACCGAGTGTACGTGCAGCCAAAACGAATTCTTGGTTTTTGAGTTTCAAAATCTGACCACGAACGAGTCGGCTCATCCCAATCCACCCTGTGATGGCCATCGCCAAGATGATCGTAAAGACACCTGGGTCAAAGATCAAGATGAAGAGAATGATGAGAATCAAGTTTGGTACACCCGTTAAAATCTCAACAATCCGTTGCATGATGTTATCTGTACGACCACCGAAGTAAGCCGAGATTCCACCATATGCGACCCCAATCAATGTATCGATGATCGCAGCCATTAACCCGATGAAGAGTGAAATACGTGTCCCTTCCCAAATACGTGACCAAAGATCACGACCGAGATAGTCAGTACCGAACCAGAAGTTTTCTTCTACACTTTTCTGTTCGTAAAAATCGATCTCTTTTCCACCGAGTGTTGCCATTCCGTCAAATCCAGCCCATTCGAGACCTGTGACTTTAGGCGGAAGTTTTGCTTGTGAAATATTTTGTTCGTATGCGTCACGTCCCGAGAGCATAGGTCCAAAGAGCGAGAGCAATACGAGAATTAAAATAATCGAAAGCGAGACGATCGCTGCTTTGTTTTTCTTTAAGCGCAACCATGCATCTTGCCAAAAGTTTAAGCTTTTTCCTGCAATGCGTTCGCCAAGCTGTTCATTCATTTTTACAGGTGTGAACATGTCTTGGTCAAACTGTTCGAAATTCTTTTTGTTTTCAATCATCAGTTATTCCCCCCAAGACGAATACGTGGGTCAACAACGCCGTATAGCAAGTCGACTAGTAAGATAATCAAGATGAAGACAGCCGAGAAGAAGAGTGTCGTACCCATGATCACGGTATAGTCATTCAATGTAATTGACGTGACAAACAATTCTCCGAGGCCCGGTACGGCAAAGATTTTCTCGATGACGAATGTACCTGTCAAAAGAGCGGCCGTCAACGGTCCTAAGATCGTGATTGCCGGAATCATCGCGTTACGCACCATGTGCTTCCATACGATTGCGTTTCCACTAAGTCCTTTTGCCTTGGCCAAAGTCACGTAGTCTTGTCCGGTAACCTCAAGCATCTCAGTACGTACAAAACGGGCAATCGATGCGGTTACACCGAGAGAAAGCGAGATTGTCGGTAAAATGGTATGTGCTGGTGAATCCCAGAATGCTACCGGGAGCAACTGCAATTTGACACCTACATAGTACTGTAGAAGGGCTGCAAATACGAACGATGGGACAGAAATCCCGATTACAGATACGAACATCGCACCATAGTCAACGGCTGTATTGTGACGAATCGCTGCCACAACACCCAACAATACACCTAATAGCGTTCCAAGAACTAATGCCTGGAGCCCTAATTGTGCCGATGGACCAATACGTTCCAAAATCAAATCAGTTACTGGACGGTTCGCAGTACGGAATGACACTCCAAGGTCACCTTGTAGCATGTTTCCGATGTACGTGGCATAACGGACCGGAAGCGGATCATTGAGTCCGTAACGGTCATTCAATAATTGAATTTGTGATTCTGTCAGTTTTTCCTGGTTTTGATATGGCGAACCTGGGAGCAGGTCCATCAGGAAGAACGTGAACGTGGCAATCAAGAAGAACGTGATGAGGCCGTAAGTCAGCCGTTGTAGGATATAACGTCCCATGAATAAAAACCCCCTGTTTTTTGTCTAATTCTTTCTACTACTTGCACCAACAGCTTTACTATGACATATGACCTATTTTTCAAATTCACAAAATGAAAGGAATTTTCTGAAAGATAAAGATATACGTCATCTCAAGGCTCTTAGTACAGCGGCTGAAAACAAAGAATATTCTTTTCAAAGATTATTCTGAATTTTCACTGTTACTACATTATACTTTACCAACAAAACATTTGAACAGTACTTTCTCTTACTTCTAGAGAATTTTTTAGAAAATTGGGGACATGCAGTTCGCATGCCCCCTCATTCCATTACTTGATATCAACGTATTTGTACTGGTAATCAGCACCGAACAATTGACGGTTAAAGTTTTCGATGTTTGGACGGATCAAGTACGCCACACCAGCCTGGTAGATTGGCATGATTGCTTGATCTTGTTCAATCAAGAGAGATTCTGCTTCTTTGAACTTGTCGTAACGTGCATCTACGTTCGTTTCAGCAGATGCTTCGTCAATCAACTTGTCATAAGCATCTGATTTGTAGTTAATATCGTTTTGACCATTGTTTGACGTGAAGATCCCGAGGTTTGTAAGCGGATCTTGGTAGTCAGGTCCCCAAAGTGCGAATGACATTTGGTAGTCACCTTTTGCTTCGCGATCAAGTTTGTTGTTGAAAGGTTGTTGAGCGATTTCGACCGTTACGTTCGGCAAGTTCGACTCAATTTGTCCTTTCATGTACTCAGAGATTTGTTTCGATACTTCACTATCAAATGAGAGAAGTTCGATTGTTGTCGCTTTACCACCTGTTGCTTTTTCCCAAAGTGAAGAAGCTTCAGCAGCATCAGTTTTGAAATATTCAGCGCCTTCAGTGTAATCCGTTCCGTCTTCATACTTGATGAATTCTTTCGGGATGAATGAAGTCGTTGCTACAGAACCGTTGTTCAAGAGTTGGTCGATGATCCCTGATGGGTCAACCGCACGAGCGATTGCTTTACGAGCATCAACATTTTTGAAGATTTCATCTTCGTGGTTGAACTTGAAGTATCCGATTGCAGAACGAAGTCCTGTGTTATAGTCCTCGTCTTCTTGGAAGGCTGCAACTTGTTCTGACGCGAGACCTGCGTAATCTACGTCTCCTGCTTCGTACAAGTTAACGACTGTCGATGTTTCTTTTACAACTTTCACATCAACTGAATCGAGGGCAACATTTTCAGCATCCCAATAAGATTCGTTCTTTGTTAAGACATAACCTTGTTCACGATCCCATTTAGTCCATGTGAACGGACCGTTGTAGAGAAGATTTTCAGGACCTGTCGTGAAGTCTTCCCCTTTTTCCGTAGCGAATGCTTCATTGATCGGTGTGAATGTACCGAATGAAGTAAGTGAAAGGAATGATGGGTCTGGACGCTCAAGCGTTACTTCAAGTGTCTTTTCATCAACCGCTTTTACACCAAGCTCTTCTTTCGGTGTATCACCTGTGTTGATGGCTTCAGCGTTTTTAATTGTGTTCATGATGTATGCATACTGTGATCCCGTCGCAGGATCGACTGCACGTTGCCAAGCGTAAACGAAGTCGTTCGCTGTTACTGGTTCACCGTTTGACCATTCAGCATCACGAAGTGTGAACGTATAAACCGTTTCATCTTCGTTTACTTCTGGTTCGCCTTCAGCGAGAGCCGGTACGGCATTCCCATCTTTATCAAGACGGTAAAGACCTTCCATTGTGTTGGCGATCAAGTTGAATGCGACCGCATCTGTAGCGAGTGCCGGATCGGCTGTTGTGATGTCTGACGTATCTGTCAAGCGAAGAACTTTTTCTCCGTTTGAAGAACCGCCGCCATCAGAGTCTCCGCCTGTCGAACAAGCCGCGAGAACTGAACCGAGTGCCAAGATGATTGTCATCATGAGCAAAATCGATTTTTTCTTCATTGCGATTTCCCCTTTCGTATTGAAAAGCTAGCCGATCGTCGAATGAACATCTTACTTTTTCTTTAATTTTCTGAATATTTCATAAAGTATTCGACGAAAGAACGTTAGGGCTATTGTAAGAAATTTTTAATCAAATTGTCAACTGCTGAATAAAACGCTATCATTCATCCACATTTCTTACTCGCTTTCTCCCCTAGCTTCCTAGTATCATAGAAGAAACACGGGATGGTAAACCATTCCTTCTCAAAGTTCGAAAGGAGATTACACCGTTGAAAAAGTTTCGAAATATATTAATTGTTTGGGGGATTGTTACCCTTCTTTATACCGTTTGGTCGATTTTTTCGTATTACCGAAGCGAGACCGTCCTGTTTCATTTAAGCGGCGGCTTATTTGTTTCAGGTATCCTGACCTTTGCGATTGGAATGTTTTCGCATATGAGTGCGACGGGTTTATTTGATGGAATCATGTATGGATTTAAGCGAAGTCGACGAGCGCGTTTAAAAGAAATCGATGCAGATTACGAAGAAGACGAAGAGGAAGATCCGGAAGATCGTCAACACCGAAAGAAAGAGGCATGGAATTGGGTGTATGTCGGAACTGGGAGTGTCATTCTTTCCTTTCTCGTCGCATTGATTTAATCTTTTCGTGATTCAAAACCTATGCTAAACTAGATTCAGAATAAGAACACAATGAAGAAGACAAGTAGTTCGATATCCCTTTTCCCCAGAGAGTCTACGGTGCTGCGAGTAGATGATAAGGTCTTGAACGAATGGACTTCGGAGTGGCTCGCTTGAACAGTAGTATGGCGAGACGGTTCACGCCCGTTATAGCGTTCAAGTGGCATAGTTTATGCAAATTTGGGTGGCACCGCGGTTATTCGTCCCGATTTTTTTCGGGAGGACGACTGCGGTTTTTTTATATTTTTCGGAGGTGTATACACATGGCAACGATTTTTTCTGGTATCAAACCGACCGGCGTCGTGACGCTCGGTAACTATCTTGGCGCGATGAAACAATTCGTCGACTTGCAAGACGACAACAATGCCTATTACTGTATCGTCGATTTACATTCAATTACCGTTCAACTCGATCGAGTTGAGCTCATGAACAACACACGAAAATTAGCGGCACTCTATCTTGCTTCTGGCCTCGATCCTAAAAAAGCAACAATCTTCGTTCAATCTGAAGTAAAAGCGCACGCTCAACTCGGCTGGATGTTGACTTGTATCGCTGGAATGGGCGAACTCGGCCGCATGACGCAATATAAGGACAAGTCTCAAGGGAGTGAGAACGTTGGCGCAGGGCTGTTCGTTTACCCGACGCTCATGGCCTCCGATATTTTGTTATACAATACAGAACTCGTTCCAGTCGGGGACGACCAAAAGCAACATATCGAGTTGACTCGTGATTTGGCGGAACGTTTCAATAAACGATATTATGAGACATTCACGATGCCAGAGCCACTCATTCAAAAAGAAGGCGCACGGATCATGTCGCTCACCAATCCAGTGAAAAAGATGTCGAAATCGGATTCGAACGCCAAAGGATATATCTCGATGCTCGATGAGCCGGATGTCATCCGTAAGAAAATCAAGAGTGCCGTCACGGACTCGAGCGGCATCATCACGTTCGATCGTGATAACAAACCAGGCATCTCGAACTTATTGGAAATTTACTCTCTCTCTACCGGGACATCGATTGACGACCTCGTCAAACAGTATGAGAACTCAAACTACGGAATGTTCAAACAAGATGTCGCAGAAGCGGTCGTTGCGTTGCTCGAACCGATTCAAACTCGCTATCACGAATTGATCGATTCACCAGAACTAGATGAAATCCTCGATGCTGGCCGTGAAAAGGCAGAGGCCGTGGCGAATAAAAATCTCGCCAAAATTGAAAAAGCGATGGGACTCAGTCGCAAGCGTGCCAAAGTGAAAAAGTAATGTTTTCAAGAGAACTCTCCACGTGAGAGTTCTTTTTTCACACAAAAAAGAGAGACAGGCGTCCCTGTCTCTCTTTTTGAAAACTAAATGGATTATTGTTTGCCTTCGATGTAAGCCCACTTGTAAGAGTAGTCCGCACCGAATGCGTGCTCAACGATTCCTTTAACATATGGCTTCGTGAGGCGAGCTGAACCACGTTGGTAAACTGGTGAGATCGCGTTCTCATCAAGAACGATTTTCTCTGCATCTTGCATTTGCTTCCAACGCTCAGCTGGGTCTGTGCTTGCTTTCGCATCAGCAATGAGTTTATCGAACTCTTCGTTCGACCATTTACCACGGTTGTATGGTCCGTCTGTGACGAAGAGGTCAACGAATGTCATTGGATCTTGATAGTCAGGACCCCAACCAGCGAACGTAAACTCGAAGTCCCCTTTGTTTTCAAGGTCAAGTTTGTTGTTGAACGGTTGTTGCTTGATTGAAACGCTCATACCTGGAAGGTTCTTCTCAAGTTCACCTTTGATGAACTCACCGATTTGCTTCGCAGACTCTGAGTCGTAGTTGAGAAGTTCAAGTTCAACTTTGTCTGTTCCGAGCTCTTTGAGCCCTTCTTCCCAAAGTTTTTGTGCTTCTTCTACGTTGTAGCCACCGATGTCGCCATTGCCTTCACGGAAGTCTTTTCCGTCTGGACCTGTAGCGAAATCTTTTGGTACGAAGAAGTTTGCAGGGATTGAACCGTTCGCAAGAAGAGTTTCTGCGATCGCTGTTTTGTCATAAGCGCGGTCAATCGCGTTACGGATTTTTTGGTTGTCGAGTTCTTTCACTTTCGTGTTGAACTGGAGGTAGAAGATTGTTGGTTCAACTACAGTTGAGAAGTCTTCGTTGTCTTGGTATTGAGCAACGAGTTCAGAAGTCAAGCCTGTACGGTCCACGTCACCGTTTTCATACAAGTTAACACCTGTTGATACTTCTTTAACGACTTTGACGTTGATTTCGTCAAGTTTGACTGCATCCGCATCCCAATAGTCGTCGTTCTTAACCATCTTCCAGCCTTGCTCGCGCTCCCAGCTTTCGAGTTTGAACGGTCCGTTGTAGAGAGTTGTCTCTGCAGATGTACCGAAGTTCTCGCCTTGCTCTGTATCGAATGATTCAAGTTTAGGCATGAAGACACCAAAGCTTGTCAATCCGAGGAAGTAGTCAGCAGGTGCTGTCAATTTAACTTCAAGAGTTTGATCGTCGATTGCTTTAACGCCTACAGCATCGCGCTCGCCTTCGCCAGTGTTGTACGCTTCTGCGCCTTCAATGACTGACATAACGTATGCATATTGTGAAGCGTTGTCTGGGTTGAGTACTTCTTTCCAAGCGTATTCGAAGTCGTTCGCTGTGACAGGCTCCCCGTTTGACCAAGTCGCACCTTCACGGATTTTGAACGTGTATGTTTTCCCGTCTTCAGAAACTTCGTGAGATTCAGCGACACCAGGAGTTGGCTCGTCGTTCTCATCCATACGGTAAAGACCTTCGTTTACGTTGTTCAAAACGTTGAACGAAACGGCATCCGTTGCGAGTGTTGGGTTAAGTGAAGGAATGTCTGAGCTGTCGAGCAAGTTGAGGACTTGCTCTTCATCTGCATTACCTTGATTCGAGTCTGTTGATGCGTTTTCGTCGTCCCCTGTCGAACATGCAGCTAGGAATGCACTTGATAGAAGTGTAACCGAAGTTGCTAAAGCAAAACCTTTTTTCTTATTCATTGCGATGACCCCCTGATTTTTTCGTTTTAACGAAGTGAATGATGGTAGAAAATTCAGTCATTTCTTCTGACAGTATTTGTTACCAAAATCCCGTTGATGCAATAATACAATATTCTGATAATTTTGCAAAGTGTTTATTTTGATTTTTCTAAAAAATTTTATCTATAGTCTAAAAGCCCACCTACAGCGGTGGGCTTTTAGCTCAATTTTCGTATTTTTTTAAAAAGGTTAGGACGTACGAAGGACCAATGACCGGATAACCGATTTTGTCATAGCTTTTTTCAATCAAATAGGATCGACCAGCTTGATAGATTGGCATAACAACCGCCTCTTCTAACAGCTGTGCTTCCGCTTTTCGCAAGATTTCATTTCGCTCTTCTAACCGATCCGTTGAACGAGCCTGATTCATCAATTTGTCATATGATTCACTCGCATATCGACTTGAATTCAGCACATCGTTTGTTTCAAATTGAGTTAAATAGGCGGACAACATCGGATAATCGGGTTGCCAACCTGATAAAGAGAAAACATAGTCTCCTGAGACTTCTTTCCTAACTTTTTCTCCGAGAGGTAGTTCGAGGACCTTGACGGTCAAACCATCCAACTGTTCCAAATTCTTCTTTAAATTTGTGGAGATTTGACGCGCTTCATCATCAACAAAGCTAAGAAGTTCGATTTCGATTTCGTCTTTCTTCAGACGTTTCTTCACTGATTCAAACAATTGGTCAGCGTCCCCTTCTAATTGTGCAACAGTATCTTTTTGATCGATGACGAGTAACCGTTCGGTTGGTTGTTCTGCTCGGGCAAGGGAATCTTCGATTGCTGATCGTTCAAGCGTCAACGCGAGTGCTTGACGAAACGCCATGTCATTAAACGGTGCTTTTTCAACATTCGGTTTTAAATAAAAGACGCCACTTCGCGGACTGTCTTTTACTGACATGACTTCTTCATCAACAGATGAGACATCAAAATCATATGGGACGGGTTGCATCCCTTTTGCCTCCGTCAAGTTCGGTTCATTCTTGATCGTAATCGTTTCAAGCGTAACCTTCTCAGCTTCACGATACGTTTCGTTTTTATGTAACGAGACTTTCGTATCACCGATTGTCCCCATTTTAAATGGACCGTTTGTTTCTAATTCTTCCCATGCCTTCACCGAAGACTGCGGTAAAAATGCAGGCATTGCTAGAACCTGTTCGAATCCTTCCATCGGTCGAATCAGTGTCAATTCAAGCGTTTGATCATCAATTGCTTTGACACCTAACGATTCCGGTTCCTCTTGACCGAGTCCAATTTCTTTTGCGGCTTTGACATCGGCGAGCAAGAAGCTGAACGGAGAATTGGTTTCATCATCGACAAGTTTACGGAAATGGTCGACAAACGTTTGGGCAGTAATCGCATTCCCTTCTGTCGTCACACTTTCTTTCAATGTGAATGTATAGACCGTTCCGTCTTCAGATCGTTCTAACTTCTCGACGAGTCCCGGTTCAATCTCCCCATCTGCGCCGAACCGATAGAGTCCTTCATATAGATGTGACAATACCGTTTGGGATGCCGGGTCAATCGCGAGCATGACGTCCGGTTGAGTCGGAAGGGATTCCCCATGAATCGTAATGGTTTGTTCTTCTGGTGGTAATAGTTTGCGCGACTGCTCTCGTTGTTCGTTCCAAATAAATAAAAAAAGGATAAGGACTGAACCTAACAAGGCGGCCACGATGAATAATTTCTTTTTCATTCGTTGCGCTCCTTTCTGTTAGACCAACCCTTATACCCTAACCTTTTTTGAATGATATTTCTACCGTCAGTTCGTCACTTTCGCAAATGCAAGCGTCGCATTGTGGCCCCCGAAGCCTAGTGAGTTACTGAGTGCATACTGAATGTCAAGTTCCCGATTTCCTTCACGAACATAATCTAAATCACAATCTTCCGCTGGTGACTCACAGTTGATTGTCGGATGAATCTTTCCTTCATGAATCGAAAGTGCCGTGATGACAGCTTCAACTCCCCCGGCTCCACCGAGAAGGTGACCGATCATCGATTTCGATGAGTTGACGGCAAGCTTGTCGGCATGTTCCCCGAACACACGACGAATCGCTTTCGTCTCGAGCATATCATTGAGTGGTGTGCTCGTTCCATGTGCGTTGATATATTGAACATCTTCCGGCGTGATTCCGGCATCCCGAATCGCTTCATGCATCGCTTTTGAACCGCCTTCCGCTTCTGGTGACGGTGCCGTGATATGGTAAGCATCCGAACTCATCCCATACCCGACGACTTCAGCGTACATTTTCGCACCACGTGCTTTCGCATGTTCATACTCCTCTAAGACGAGTACCCCGGCTCCTTCACCCATGACAAACCCGTCACGGTTTTCATCGAACGGACGGCACGCCGTGTTCGGGTCCGGATTGGTCGAAAGGGCTTTGTTCGAGCAGAATCCCGCGAATGAGAGTGGTGTGATTGGTGCTTCCGCTCCACCGGCGAACATCGCAATGGCATCGCCTCGTTGAATGACTCGGAATGCTTCTCCGATGGAGTTCGTCCCTGACGCACAAGCTGTCACAGAACAGTTGCTCGGTCCTTTTGCTCCGAGATAAATAGAAACTTGTCCACTTGCCATGTTCGGAATCATCATGGGAATAAAGAACGGACTGACGCGACGTGGCCCACGTTCATGGAGAACAACGGATTGTTTGTCGATCGTCTCGACCCCACCAATCCCGCTCCCAATCCATGTTCCGACTTTGTCGGCGATTGCTTTTACATCAAGACCACTATCTTTGTGCGCAGCATCTGCGGCAAGAAGTGAGTATTGAATGAACGAGTCCATCTTGCGTGCTTCCTTAGGCTCGACCAAATGTTCGATACTCCACTCCTTCACTTCCGCCCCGACTTTGGCCGGGTATTGGCTGATGTCAATTTTCGTCAACGTATCGATGGCGTTATCCCCTTTTAACAGGCGATCCCACATTGTTGAAACATCGTTCCCTAATGGCGATACGACTCCTAATCCTGTCACTACTACTCGTTTCATAAATGATTCCCCTCCGTAATGGTTGCGTGATTCCATGTCAGACAGCTAGCCCCCCAAGTGAGCCCGGCACCAAACCCTGCGATGACGACCGTTTGTCCATCTTGGATTTTGCCAGACTTGACCGCTTCGGCCAAAGCCAGTGGAATGGATGCTGCTGATGTATTCGCATGGTCTTGAATGGTCATGACCACTTTCTCTTCTTCTAAGTGTAAACGTTCCATTGCGGCATCGATGATTCGACGGTTCGCCTGGTGTGGAACGAGGACGTCAAGGTCTTCCAACGTCTTATCGGCTTTGTCTAACGCCTCAAGCACGATTTCCGGCATTTTTCGAACCGCGAACTTGAAAACTTCGCGACCGTTCATGACAATTTTACCTTCATCATTTTCATACAAATGTTTTCCACCCGTTCCGTCACTTCCGAGTACGAACGAGTCAAGCGATGCGATGTCATCTTCCCCAAGTACGACAGCTCCTGCCCCGTCTCCGAAGAGGACGGCCGTCGACCGGTCCTCCCAATCAATCAGGCTACCCATCTTCTCAGCTCCAATGACAAGCGTCTTCTTGAACCCTTTTGAATCCATTAAACTCTTGGCAGTGTCCATCGCGAAGATAAACCCGCTACATGCAGCGCTCACATCAAAGGCGACAGCGGCTTTCGCACCCAGATTCGCTTGAACCACACATGCGGTTGCCGGGAAGGCCGGCGCCGTAGCTGTTGCACAGACAATCGCTTCAATCTCATCGATTGTGACGCCCGCGCTCAGTAAAGCCCGTTCTGCGGCACGTGTCGCCATATCTGCGACGGTTACATCACCTTCAGCCAAATGACGTGCCTCGATGCCCGTACGTGTACGAATCCATTCATCGCTCGTATCCATTCGTTTTTCTAAATCGATATTTGTCACCCGATTGTCCGGTAAGAACGATCCGATGCCGATGATTCCAATATTCATATCGTCGACCCCTATTCTTAGTATCTGGTACTAATATAAGGGAATAAAAAGAGGATGTCAATGCATCCTCCTCGGTATGACTTGGTCAAGATTGTTCTAAACGCTTTGTGACGGCCATGACCATCTTCGCAGAATTAATCGAGGCCGTCTCTAAGAACTCATCAAACGATAAGTTCGCTTCTTCATCCGCACTGTCTGAAATCGAACGGGTGACAACGAATGGGACGCCAAATTGATAGCACGTTTGGGCGATCGGTGCAGCCTCCATTTCAACTGCAGCGACACCATCAAAATGCCCAAGAATTTCGGACACGCGTCTCGAATCGTTAATGAATGAATCACCTGTCACAATCAATCCTTGGTGAACGTTCACATCCGGTAGATTTTCAATCACGTCTTTACAGACACTGATTAGTTTTGCATCCGCCTCATAGGCAGGTGGCATGCCTGGTACTTGACCATATTCATATCCGAACGCCGTCACATCGACGTCGTGGTGGCGAACTTCTGTCGAGACGACGACGTCCCCGACTTTCATTCCTTTTTTGAACCCACCTGCAGAACCGGTATTGATGACTACATCCGGCTTAAATTTATCGATCAACAATGTCGTCCCGATGGCGGCATTGACTTTGCCGATGCCTGACTTCAAGATGACGACTTGCATGTTGCCCAGGTACCCTTCATAAAAGTGATAGTTAGCGATCTCTGTGTCTACCCGTTCTGTCAACTCGTTCCGAAGCAAGTTCACTTCTTCTTCCATCGCACCGATAATTCCAACCTTCATTCCGATTCCTCCTCAGAAAGAGAGCGACTTCCAAAAAGGAAATCGCTCTTCGCATTATTTGATTTCTTTGATTTCGACAATCATGTCGCCGCCCGGTGTTTGTACCGTGACGACATCTCCGATCGTACGTCCAAGAAGCGCCTTCGCGATTGGTGATTCGTTCGAAATTTTCCCTGTGAACGGATCGGCCTCTGCGCCACCGACGATTGTGTACGTTTCATCTTCATTGTCTTCTTGAATGAAGAATGTGACCGTTTTCCCGATTGAGACAATCGAGTTGTCGCCTGCATCATCTTGGATGATGACCGCATTGCGGAGCATTTCTTCTAATTGAGCGATTCGTCCTTCGACCATCGCTTGTTCTTCTTTCGCCGCGTCATATTCCGCGTTTTCTGACAAGTCACCGAAATCACGAGCAATCTTAATATTTTCCACGACTTCTTTACGGCGTACCGTCTTCAGTTCGTTTAATTCATTCTCGATTTTCGCTTTTCCGTCTAACGTCATATAGTGTTGTTTTTCAGCCATTTCTGTCACTCCTTCATTGTCTCCTAGTATATTACAGCTAGGGTTGAATTGAAAACGATTTATTTCCTCACGCGCGATTGCGCTCAGTGAGCACCCAACGGATTTTTGTCACAAGTAGGTCAATGGCAACAAAGTTCTCTCCGCCTTCAGGAACGATAATGTCTGCATAACGCTTCGTCGGTTCGCAGAACTGCAAATGCATCGGGCGGACGACATTCGTGTACTGCGCCACGACCGAGTCGATTGAACGTCCACGTTCATTGATATCACGCTGCATGCGTCGTAAAATTCGAACGTCAGCATCGGTATCCACGAACACTTTAATATCCATCAATTCACGCAAACGGGCATCCTCAAGTGCCAAAATCCCCTCTACGATGACGACATCGACCGGTTCGATCAAAATCGTCTCATCTGACCGTGTATGGGCGGCATAATCATATACCGGCTTTTCGACAGCTTGATGCTGTTGTAATTGTTGGATATGTTCAATTAGCAAATCGTTATCAAAGGCGAAGGGGTGGTCGTAATTCGTTTTGTACCGTTCCTCCATCGTCATCTCTGATTGATCTTTATAATACGCGTCTTGTTCGATCATGACGACCGATTGACCTTGAAACGCATCAACGAGCGCGCGGGCCACGGTCGTTTTTCCTGATCCGGTACCCCCGGCCACGCCAATAATGACGGGTTTATGTTGCATCAAAGTTAAGTCCTCCTCATCGTAATTTACGACTGATTGCTAGGCCATCACCAAGGGGCAAAATTGCAGTATGATAATCGGTCCGTGCCATCAATTGCTCAGTAAACTGTTTTACGAGACGAACGAGCCTGCGTCGGCGTCGGTCAAGTACTGACACATCCTCAAGCAAGACGTCCCCTCGTAAAAACAAATTATCGCTGTAAATCGTACCACCAATTGGTACTAAAGCGCCATACCCATCAAAAAATTTTTGATATTGTCCTTTTGCCGCATCAATAAATACGGCATCGAACTCACCTTCAATCGTTCCAATCAGCTCGACGGCATCGCCATGGATAAGCGTAATCCGATCGTGTACATCCGATCGACCGATGAACCCAGTCGCCTCTTCGAATCGTCGCGCATTTCGTTCAATCGTGACGATTTCCGCCTCTGGTAACAACTCCGCCATGCGAATGGCACTATAACCGATAGCCGTCCCCACTTCAAGGATACGGGCCGGCCGTTGCATCGCCAATAAGGAGAGCAACACTTCCGATCCGGTCAAATCCATGATTGGAACATGATGCACACGTGCGAACGCCTCCATCTCCATCAACAGCGGGGAGCGGTCATTGATCAATTGTTCTACATATCCTTCATAGGATGCATGGTCCACTCGTTCCACCTCTTAATTCTCTTCATTCAAACGACCGGAAGCATCCGCTTCCGGTCGTCCCATCAATTACTGTTTGCTTCTTCAAACGCTTCCCATTCGGAACGGTATTTATTGACGTTTTGTTGGTGAGCCTCATAATCGACTTCGAACAAGACTTCCCCATTCGGGAACCCTTCACGTGGAGGGCGTGCGTAGAAGTAGATGTTCTCTGTATCATTTGGGTTCAACACCGCCTCGAACGCGTCACGGCTAACAGCCGCGATTGGCCCGATTGGAATACCTTCATAACGATACGTATTGTATAGCGAGTCGTTCTCAAGGTCAGCAAATGAAGTGAAAATCGATGACTCCCCAGTACCGTACCAAACGGTCGGGTCAGATTGTAATTTCATCCCGTCGTTCAAGCGATTCTCGAATACACCGGCAATTTCTTTTCGGTCTTCCGTCGACACGGCCTCTTTCTCGACAACAGATGCGAGCGAGAGTGTTTCATGGAACGTGCGTCCGGAATCGGCTAGACGATCTTTGTATTCTTGGTACATACTTTCTGTCGGTTTCAACATCTCATCGATAATCTCGTTGAGTGTGACCCCTTTATTAAACTCATAGGTGGCTGGGAACAGGTATCCTTCAAGCGGATGATAAATCCCGTCCTGCAATACTTCATCCGTCAACATCTCATGCTCATTCACGAGAGACTGAATGTATTCACGGTCGCTCAACTGCTCAGAAATCTCTTCTTTCGGGATTTCGGCAACCTTAGCGAGTCGCGTGATCACCTGATCGATTGTGAATCCTTCCGGAATGACGAGCTTGATATCTGGGACCACTATGACTTTACCTGTTTGCAACGTTTCAATCAATTCATCGATTGATTGTGACGGAGACAACGTATACGTCCCCGCCTGGAACGATGATTCGTTCTTAAAGCGTGTGTAGAAACGGAAAATCGTGCTATTCCTTACAAGCCCGTTCTCTTCAAGTAATTCACCAATATATCCCGAACCGGCACCGAGCGGGATTTCGACCTCGACCGTTTCAGTTGAAGTGGGGTCAATCGGTTCGACAGAGCGCTTCACAAAGACGTAAGCGAGCGCCGACCCTGTGGCGATGACGAGAAGGAAGATGGCAAGGATGACAACCGTAATGCGACGGACGATCCGGTTGCGGGCACGTTTCTCATCTGACATAGATGGATGATTCATGCATTTCTCCCCTGTTCTTTTTATAAAGAGAGGCGACGAGGGATGTTCCCTAGCCGCCCGTCCCCTATTTAGTCTAGACCGACTTCGTCATTGACGATATCGAATGCTTCCATCACTTCGTCAAAGTCTTCATCGTCTTCGACGAGCTTCAAGATGAATTCGCCATCTTCAAGTTCTTCAATTTCAAATGCATACACTTCAATTGTATCTTCATCTTCTGTTTCTGGAGCGCCGACCGGCTCGAGGACAACGAATGTCTTCTTCGTACGGTCACTTGTCATACGGAAAATTTCTGCAAATAAATGTTCGTCTCCATTTTCGTCTGGAATACGGTACATTTCTTCTTCACGACGGATTTCTGCCATGAGAGATTCCTCCTTATTTCCCGGAACGATCCAGGTAGTTTTGTAAAATCATCACGGCCGCCATTTTGTCGATGACCGCTTTTCTCTTTTTGCGGCTGACATCTGCTGAAATGAGCATCCGTTCCGCTTGCATCGTCGTCAATCGTTCATCCACCAACACGCACGGTAACCCTGTCTGTTCCGTAAAGGCCTCGGCAAACGCCTCGGACGCCTCACCACGCGGACCGACCGTCCCATTCATGTTTTTCGGGTGACCGACGACAACTTCTTTCACATCGTACTGCTCGATGAACGGACGAAGGAGACGGACAGCTTCGTCAAAGTCGGGTTCAGTCCAGTAGACCGTCTCCACACCTTGTGCTGTCCATCCCATCAGGTCACTTACCGCGACACCAATCGTCTTCGAACCGACATCGAGTCCCATGACTCGCTTCATATTAATCCTCTCTACGATCGTTCAAATACGATTTGACCAACTCTTCGAGAAGTTCATCCCGCTCAATTTTGCGAATCAAGTTTCGCGCATCATTATGACGTGGGATGTAGGCGGGGTCACCTGACAATAAGTATCCCACGATTTGATTGATCGGTTGATAACCTTTTTCCTCGAGTGCTTGATATACCGTAATCAGCGTCTCACGTGTGTTGGCACGTTGATCATCTTCTGGAAAATTGAATTGCATCGTGCGATCCATTTGGCTCACAAGAATCCACCTCTTTCCGTTTGCACTTCACAGTCTATTATGCCAGTGATTCGACGTAATGTGAAGCAAACTTCAATGCTTCGTCCAGTTTTGTTGCGTCACGGCCACCTGCTTGTGCCATGTCTGGACGACCGCCACCGCCACCACCGCAGCGTGTCGCGACTTCTTTAATGAGTTTTCCGGCATGGAAGCCACGGTCGTTCAAGTCTTTCGTCACACCTGCGACGAGGTTGACCTTCTCCCCATTTGCCGACCCGAGGATAATCACGGCAGAACCGAGTTTCCCTTTCAAATCATCGACCATGCTACGGAGGGCATCCATGTCTTGTCCATCGACGCGTTTTGCAATCAATTGAACGCCAGCGATTGTTTCGATTGAATCCGTCAATGAAGAGGCTTCGATATTAGCAAGCTTCGCTTTGAGCGACTCTGAAGCACGTTCGACTTCTTTGATTTCAGCTTGAAGTGCTTGCACGCGTGCAGGAACTTCAAGTGGTTTCGTCTTCAACAACTTCGCTGTCGCTTCAAGCGTTTCGATTTGCTGGTTCATCACTTCATATGCGCCAGCTCCCGTGACCGCTTCAATTCGACGCGTCCCAGCGCCAATCCCTGATTCAGACAAGATTTTAAAGAGTCCGATTTCAGCCGTGTTGGAGACGTGAATCCCACCACAAAGCTCTACTGAGTAATCCCCTGCTGATACGACACGAACGACATCCCCATACTTCTCACCAAAGAGTGCCATCGCTCCTTTTGCTTTCGCATCCGCAATGTTCATCTCTTCGATGTCGACACCAATCGATGCCCAAATCTTCTCATTCACTTGACGCTCAATGGATTGAAGCTCTTCAGGTGTCACTTGACCAAAGTGAGAGAAGTCAAAACGAAGACGGTCTGGCGTCACGAGTGAACCGGCCTGGTTGACGTGCTCACCGAGCGTATCTTTCAGTGCGCGGTGCAAGAGGTGCGTCGCCGTGTGGTTCTTGACGATGGCTTGACGCGATGCTTGGTCGACAGTAGCCGTGACGGCTACTTCCGCTTTCGCCACACCTGACTCGACTGTGACCGTGTGCAAGTTCTGTCCGTTCGGTGCTTTCGACACATCTTTCACGCGAAGAAGGAAGTCTTCTCCGACGATTTGTCCTTTATCACCGATTTGACCGCCGCTCTCAGCGTAGAATGGCGTCTGATCAAGAATCACTTGTGCTTCTTCTCCGGCAGCGACGACGTCAGCGAGTTCACCGTTGTGAATCAAGCTGATGATTTTTGCGTTCGTTTCAAGATTGTTGTAACCGAGGAACGTCGATGGCATCGTGATGTCCGCGAGTACACCTGACTGAATCTGCATCGATTCCACATCAGCGCGCGCTTGACGTGCACGTTCACGCTGCTCATTCATCGCTTCTTTGAATCCATCTTCGTCGACCGTCATCTGATGGTCTTCTGCGTATTCGATTGTCAATTCGAGTGGGAAACCGTACGTGTCATAGAGACGGAATGCATCTTGACCGCTGATGATGTTTGACCCAGCTGCTTTTTGTGCTTTCGCCACTTCGTTTAAAATCGCGAGTCCGTCGTTCAACGTCTCATGGAAACGCTCTTCCTCGTTCTTGATGACTTTTTTGATGAAGTCTTTCTTCTCGTTCACTTGTGGGTAGAAGTCGACCATGATGTCACCAACAACGTCGACGAGCTCATACATGAACGGACGTTCGATGCCGAGCATCTTCGCATAACGGACAGCACGACGGAGAAGACGACGGAGGACATAGCCACGTCCTTCGTTCGACGGGAGTGCCCCGTCACCGATTGCGAACGATACGGTACGGATGTGGTCCGCGATGACTTTGAAGGCAACGTCTTTGCTGCTGTCTTGACGGTATACGTCGCCACTGATTTTTTCAGTTTCACGAATGATCGGCATGAAGAGGTCGGTATCGAAGTTTGTCGGTACGTCTTGAAGGACGCTCGCCATCCGTTCGAGTCCCATCCCTGTATCAATGTTTTTACGTGGAAGTTCTGTATAGTTCCCGTGCCCGTCATGGTTATATTGGCTGAACACGATGTTCCAGATTTCAAGGTAGCGCTCGTTCTCCCCACCCGGATAAAGTTCAGGGTCTGTCGGGTCGTCTCCAAACGCCGGTCCACGATCAAAGAAGATCTCCGTGTTCGGACCAGATGGGCCTTCCCCGATTTCCCAGAAGTTATCTTCAAGTGGGATGATGCGGTCAGCCGGCATGCCGAGATTCAACCAGATTTGTTTTGATTCTTCATCGTCCGGGTGAATCGTGACCGAGAGACGGTCCGGGTCAAGTCCGTACCACTCGTCGCTCGTCAACAGTTCCCAGCCCCATGTGATCGCTTCTTCACGGAAGTATTCACCGACGGAGAAGTTCCCGAGCATTTCGAAGAACGTATGGTGACGTGCTGTCTTCCCGACGTTCTCGATATCGTTCGTCCGAATCGATTTTTGTGCGTTGACGATCCGCGGATTCGCAGGGATGACGCGTCCATCAAAGTATTTTTTCAATGTCGCGACACCAGAGTTGATCCACAACAAAGTCGGATCTTCAACCGGTACGAGTGAAGCACTCGGCTCCACGCTGTGCCCTTTTGATTTGAAGAAATCTAAGTACATTTGGCGAATCTGTGCGCCAGTCAATGATTTGAGCGGTTTCATGAACAATTCCTCCTTATTTCTGAACGAAACGAAAAAAAGCGATGCCTGCCCCTGTGGAAAGGGACGAAAGCATCGCTTCGTGGTACCACCCTCGTTCGCACGGTAAACACCGTGCCTCGAACATCCGTTAACGTGGATGAGGCGCCCAGGTTGAGTGGGGACTCCAGAATAGCTTCGGTCGGCCGACCTCCATCTTCTCGCAGCCTAGGAAGATGTCTCTGTAGAGGTGGTGACGACGTACTCATTTCCTTCATCGTCTGTATCGTTTCAGTTGTCTATTCGTCATTATCACACGCGCTTATGAAGACGTCAAGACTTCCCGCCTAACCGTTCTACCAATTTCGTCCGTCGTACGGGTTCCTCTTCACGTGTCGCCGCCTCGAGTGCCCGTACGTCCCCGAACAACAGTAAACTTTTCTTCGCCCGGGTCACGGCTGTATAAATCAAGTTACGCGACGACCGGAAGCCACCGTTAAAGAAGACCGGCATGAGCACGATCGGAAACTCGGATCCTTGTGACTTATGGATTGTAATGGCGTATGCGTGGGTGAACTGGTCCCAATCACTACGGTTGTACTCGACCTCTGTCTGGTCGAATCGGATATAAATCTTGTCGACTTTATCGACGTTTTCCTTCGCGTAGAAGATGTTCGTGATTTCCCCGATGTCCCCGTTATAGACGTTCTCCTCGGCGTTGTTGACGAGCTGAAGCACCTTATCGCCATTTCGGTAAATGCGTGTCCCATGCTTCACTTCACGGGCACTCGATTTTGGATTGAATACGTTTTGGAGTGCTTCATTCAGTCCGTCAATTCCACACACCCCTCGATATGTCGGTGCGAGCACTTGGATATCAAATGGTGAATACCCTTTCCGAAGGGCCGCTCCCGCCATCTGACAAATCGCTTGAAGCGCCGTCTCTTGGTTCGCAGTATAGAAACGTCGGTCCGGTAGCGCCGCCAACAAATCGTCTGGCATTTTCTTCGCGTTCAAGGAATGGGCGAGACGAAGGATGCTCGACTCCGACGCCTGACGGTGGACGACGTCAAGGCGGACGACCGGAATCCCGTCCGTCGCCATCAAATCGGCAAGTACTTGCCCCGGTCCGACAGACGGGAGCTGATCGCGGTCTCCAACGAACAAAATCTTCATGCCGTTTGGTACTGCTTTGAGCAAACTTCGGAACAAGAAGATGTCAATCATCGACGCCTCATCGACGATGAGCACTTTCCCGACAAGCGGATTCGTCTCATCGACTTGGAACGAACTTCCGTCGAACTTCAACAGACGGTGGATTGTCGAGGCCGGTAACCCTGTCGACTCACTGAGGCGTTTCGCTGCTCGACCCGTTGGTGCGGCCAAGACGAACGGGAACGGCTGGTTCGGAACGGGGTCTAATTTCCAATCAAAGACGTCACTGAGTGCATGAATGATGCCTCGGACGACCGTCGTCTTCCCGGTACCCGGCCCTCCAGTCAGAACCATGAGTGGTGATTTGAGCGCGAGTTCGATGGCTTCTCGTTGTTGAGTCGCATATTCAATCGAGAACATCTCCTCGACACGTCCAATCGCGTCAAAGATGGTCGTCATGTCCACGTCTTCAGTCGTCGACGTCGCCATGATGCGTGCCAATTCCTCTGCCGCCTTCCGCTCAGCACGGAACACACGAGGGTGATAGACGACCCCGTCATCGATGACGACCCGTTCTTCTTTGGCGAGCGACTCTAATGCCGTGACGAGCGCATCACCCGGATCGGCCCCGATGATTCGAGGCATCTCCGCTTCAAGTTGCTCCGCCGTTACATAAAGATGACCGTTCCCTTGTTCAAGTTCTAATACGTAAAGCACCGCTGCCGCAATGCGTTCGGGATGAATGCCTTGAATTCCGAAGTGCGCCGCAATCGCATCCGCCGTCTTGAAGCCGATTCCCTGTACATCGTACATGAGCGCATACGGATTTTTCTCAATCGTCTCCATCGCCCGTCCTTCGTACTCTTTATGGATTTTTGAGGCAAGACGTGGTGTCACGTCGAACGGAGCGAGAAATAAAAGCAACTGATCGACCCCGTATAAGACGTTCAGGCGCTCGGTGATGACACGCGCCTGCTTTTCTTTCAATCCGTCGACTTCGGACAGGATGCTCGGATGTCTCACGATTTGATCGATACAATCGTCGCCGAGTGAATCCGCAATCTTCTGTGCCGTCTTTTGACCGATTCCAGGGAAAGACCCGTTCGTCAAAAAGCGGACGGCAGCTCGTTTCGTCATCGGGACGACACGGCGAATCCAATCCGCCTTCATCTGTTTCCCGAATCGAGGATGATCAACGAGACGACCGTGCGCCTTATACGTCTCGCCTTTCTCGATGCCAACCCCGACGCCTGCGATGACCATCTCGGTCTCGTCCGTCTCAAAATTCTTTTCTTTTATACGTACGAGCGCAATCGTATGCGCCTCTTCTTCTGATTGAAACAGGACTCGAATGACTTTTCCAGTCAACTCATAAGGTGCTGCCATCATATCCGACACCTCCAGCTATTTTTCCACCATCCATTATAGCCCGAGATGAATCGATTGAACAAATACCCTAGTCGAACAGACTCAAGATTTGCTCGATTCGGTCGAGATCGACGACTTCCAAAATACGAATGAGTTGTTCAAGGTCTACTCGGTCCAAGATGCGTTCGACTTGTTCTAGGTCCACTTCTTCCATTAAACGCTGAATCCTATCCAAGTCCCCAGACGCCTGATATGCCTCGAGTTTTGTGAAAAGCTCGGTCTTTTCAATGCGAATCGAGTCCTCAAGCATCCCCCTCGCCCCAAACAAGACGAGTCCGATGACCATTAGTTGAATCAACCAGTTCGTCACGACTTTCCAAAATGGGACGGTCTGATGGATGAATGGGATGAGCGGGATGAACGTCAATTGTAAAAGTAACATCCCGACTTGGACGTATACGTTCGGAATAAGGAATCCGAGTACTGCAAGAATCAATGGAACGACCCACCCCACACCGACATGTTCAGACGTATCCTGCCAAGACTTCTGTTCACTGTACACATAATGAACAATCCATCCGACAATGAGGAGCGCCACAAACAAAAGGAGTAATAACGTTAAGAGTCCTCGTGGTTCAACGACCACTTGATATAAAATCGTGTTCGTCCATTTCCCGTTCGCTAATCGTTCATTTACCGATTCAAATAATTGATTCAACCACACAAATTCGACAATAAAAAATAGGATCACACTGACCATGCTGAATTTTCGCAAGCCACTCGACCTCCTTCTATAGGTTGTCATTCCCCCCCTTTAACACAGCTAGTCGCGTTTTTGATTTAATGAAACGGGGAACTGTTCGAATGACACATTGAAGGAGGAATCATCTATGGGCAATCGAATTCCAGTCAGCGGATTATGCGAACTCGTGTTAGAAGTGACAGACATGAACGAAGCCGTAGCCTTTTGGCATGGAAAATTAGGTCTTCCTGTCGTCGAACAATGGGTCGGAGACGATGCCGAACCGAGCGAGTCACAAGAACAGGCGAACGAACCGTGGGCAACGTGGCTCTATATTGGAGGTAATACACGACTAGGGCTTTGGTTAAAACGGAACTTCACAGAAGAAGAGGATGCGAACCGGAAACAAGACGTGACGGAATGGGACACGCTCTACGATGAAGGTGGCGTCCATGTTCACTGCGCATTTTTCGTTCCGATGGAGTCGTTTGAACAGGCACTCGAAATTCTAGATGAAACGGATGTCCCTGTAAAACTTCGGACGTGGGACGAGGATGAGACGAAGAACGGAAAAGAACGCTCGGCGTACTTTAAAGACCCGAGTCGTAACATCATCGAACTGTATACGAAAAATATGGACGAGGCATACGGCGAGTTTGCCGGAGAACCCGTTAAAATCACGACGAAACAACTTTGATTTCGATCCCTAAAAAAGTGCCATCGCTCTATTGCGATGGCACTTTCGTCTTCATACGTTTCAGTTTCCAAGCAGTGCATCCATCTTCGCGATGGCGTCACGTGCGAGTTCATGGTCTGGTTGCATCTCAAGGACGCGTTGTAGCTCGGAATACGTCCGTTCCTGGTCACCCAAGAAAGCATACGCGATTGCCAAGTTGTAACGAGCATCCGTATGACTCGCATCGAGGTCGAGTGTCTCTTCTAACGCGACGACCGCCTCTTCGAGCTGTTCACTTTGTGCGAGGGCAAGTCCGTATTGGAACGTGATTTCCACGTCTTCCGGCGATTGCTTCTTCGCTTCACGTAGGCGTGGCATCGCGCGGACGAAGTCACCCATCGCCTTGTACGTCAAACCGAGCATGAAATGAAGATCGGCATCGTCCATCCCTGAAAGAAGCGCTTGGCGAAGCGACGCCTCTGCTGACTCCAATTGCTCAAGTTCATAGGCAAGGGCACCTTTCGCATAGTGCGCGGCACCGAACGATCCATCGAGTTCAATCGCTTTGTCATAGAAGATGACGGCACGATCGTAATCGTTGATCGCCTGAAGCAACGTCCCCATGTTGACGAAACCAGTCGGGTCCGTCGGGTTCGCTTCAATCGCCTCGTTGAAATGTTTGGCTGCCTGTTCGAATTCACCTTGCTGCATCGCTTGGATGCCTTGTTCGTTTGCGTTCATATCAATCACCTCATCCGATATAGTCGAGTCGTTTTCCGTTTCGGTACGCTTCGTCAATCGTTGCCCCACCGAGACAGACGTCGCCGTCATAGAAGACGACCGCTTGTCCTGGCGTGATGGCACGTTGTGGCTCATCGAACTTGACGAGGACTTCGCCATTTTCGAGCGGAGCGACCGTGACCGGGACATCTTGTTGACGATAACGGAACTTCGCCGTTGCCCGGAACTCTCCTGCAGGAGCAGCTCCCGTCCATGAAAGTTTCGAAGCGAGGAGCGCATCTGAATAGAGCGCATCGTGATGGAAGCCTTGTCCAACGAACAAGACATTGTTCTCGACATCTTTCCCGACGACGAACCAAGGGTCCCCGTCGCCACCGATGCCGAGACCATGACGTTGTCCGAGCGTGTAATACATCAACCCGTCATGACGTCCTTTGACGACACCGTCGAGCGTCCGCATTTCACCAGGTTGTGACGGAAGGTATTCCGACAGGAACTCTTTAAAGTTCCGCTCACCGATAAAGCAGATTCCCGTCGAATCTTTTTTCTTCGCTGTCGCGAGTCCTGCTTCTTCAGCAATGACACGTACATCTTTCTTGTCCATATGACCGATCGGGAACATCGTCCGCGCGAGTTGATCTTGCGACAACTGATTCAAGAAATACGTTTGGTCTTTGTTGTCGTCTTTCCCGCGCAACAAGCGGTGTTCGCCATCGACGTATTCCACTTGTGCATAGTGTCCGGTTGCGACAAAGTCGGCACCGAGTCGAAGCGCATGGTCAAGGAACGCCTTGAATTTAATTTCTTTGTTACACATGACGTCCGGGTTCGGTGTACGACCGAGACGATATTCTGCCAAGAAATATTCAAAGACACGGTCCCAATATTCTTTTTCAAAGTTGACCGCGTAATACGGAATCCCGATTTGGTTCGCGACGGCGATGACGTCTTCATAGTCCTCTGTCGCCGTACATACACCGTTTTCGTCCGTGTCATCCCAGTTTTTCATAAAAATCCCGATGACGTTATACCCTTGTTCTTTCAACACATGGGCCGTCACCGATGAATCGACGCCACCTGACATGCCGACGACGACCGTCGTCTCTTCAGGGGCTTTCGTGCGTAAATTCATCTATCTCACTCCGTTCATAAATGTCGAGACGACTTCTTGAAGTCGCTCCGCGAGCCGTTTCGCGTCCTCGACCGAGTTGCCGTGGCCAAAACTGATTCGAACAGACTGACGTGTCCGCTCAGAATCCCCGTACATCGCCGACAATACGTGGGACGGTTCGACCGACCCTGCCGTGCAGGCACTTCCGCTTGAAATCGCCATGCCCCGCATATCCATCATGATGAGGAAGGGTTCAAGGTCAATTCCAGGAAGGTATAAGTTCACGATGTGAGGTAAACGATTTGACCCGTTCACCTCATAAGTGACGCCTAGTTCGTCAAGGCGTTGACGCAGTGCGAGATCGAGCGACTCATAGAGAGCCACTCGGTCTTCACGCTCTGTCATGACGAGTTCAGCTGCTTTTTGGAATCCGACGGCACCCGGAACATTTTCCGTGCCGGCTCGACGTTTACGTTCTTGTTGTCCACCAAAAGAACGTGACGCTAATTTTACACCTGTTTTCATGAAAAGAAAACCGATACCTTTTGGTCCATTCACTTTATGTGCGGACGCCGACAATAAATCGACATGAATCGCCTTCACATCAATTTCTTCTGTACCGAGCGCTTGTACCGCATCGGTATGGAAGAGAGCCTGATGGTCTTGTAACAACTCCCCGATTTCTTGAATCGGCTGGCGTGTCCCGACCTCATTGTTTCCGTACATAATCGATACGAGAATCGTGTCATCTCGTAACGCGGCCCGGAACGCTTCTATATCGACCGCTCCTGAAACATCGACATCAAGATATGTGACGTCGAAACCTTCACGCTCGAGCTGTTCCATTGCATGAAGGACGGCATGGTGCTCGACTTTTGTCGTGATGATGTGTGTGCCCTTTTCTTTGTGGGCATATGCCGCACCGAATAAGGCATAGTTATCCGACTCCGTCCCACCTGATGTGAAGACGATTTCGTTCGGTGAAGCACCAATCCATTTGGCAAGGACGCGACGAGACGAATCGAGTGCCGCCCGAGCGTTACGCCCGATTCCGTGGATGCTCGATGCGTTCCCGTATGTTTCTAAAAAGTACGGTGTCATCGCTTCGAGGACTTCCGGTCGCATCGGCGTCGTCGCAGCGTGATCAAAATAGTTCATCTAAGGTCACCTCGTTCTTAAATATAAAACATGTAGCCATCTGACTCTTCTTCAGCGAGATCCGCAAGTGTCGTTTCGTCAAGGACGGTATCGATGGCATCTTTGATTTTATCCCATAGCTTTCGTTTCACCGCATCATCTGCTTCAGAATCTTCGACGATGGCTAAAGGTCCCTCGAGCAACCGAATGATTTCACCCGCCGTCACATCTTCTGCCGGTTTGACGAGCTGATAGCCGCCGTACGCACCGCGTACACTCTTGACGAGTCCCCCATTACGGAGAGGGCCGATCAACTGCTCCAAATAATGCTCCGGCAACTCATGGCGTGCCGCAATCTTCTTTAAGCTGAGCGGCTTGTTGTCTGTCTCACGCGCCAATGCAATCATGATCGTTAAGCCATAGCGGCCCTTTGTAGATATTTTCATCTTCAAGTCTCCTTCTGTTATACTAATCGAACAAACGTTTGTCGAAAGGAATGGTTACGTATGCCTGATTTGTTTCATCAATCGAATGGCGGACCGCTCGCCAACCGCATGCGCCCCGAAACGTTAGATGACGTCATCGGTCAGCGCCATATCATCGGCGAGGGCAAGCTGCTTCGCCGTGCCATCGAAGCCGACCGACTCGGTACGATTATCTTATATGGTCCACCGGGCACCGGGAAGACGACACTCGCCCGTGTCATTTCGAATTACACGAAAGCGACATTCGTCCAATTGAACGCCGTCACGGCCAAACTCGATGAATTGCGGAACGTCATTCGTGAAGCGGAGTCCCGGTATGATTATGAGGACGAACGGACGATTCTCTTTTTAGATGAGATTCACCGGTTCAATAAGCTCCAGCAGGATGCGCTCCTCCCGGCCCTTGAGTCCGGCAAGCTCGTCCTCATCGGAGCGACGACCGAAAACCCGAGTTTTGAAGTGAACGCCGCTCTCTTATCACGGGCGACCGTATTTCGACTTGAGCCACCAGGTGCTGAGGAGTTACGTATCGTCCTTGAGCGGGCGCTACACGACTCACGTGGTCTCGGAAATTATCCCGTCAAGATGGATGAAGCTGCTGCAGACCATTATATCAAAATGGCGGATGGTGACTACCGTGTCCTATTGAACGCACTCGAACTCGCCGTCTTGACCACGCCAGAAATGGAAGGACAGATTCACATCACACTTGAGGTAGCGGAAGAGTCGATTCAACAGAAGTCGATCAAATACGATAAGACGGGTGACCGACACTATGACGTCATCTCGGCGTTCATCAAATCGATTCGTGGGTCTGACCCGGATGCGGCGCTTTACTGGCTCGCCGTCATGATCGAGGCTGGCGAATCGCCACGCTTCATCATGCGTCGCCTTTACGTCCATGCCGCCGAAGATATCGGAATGAGCGATCCGAACGCGCTACTCATCGTCGATGCGGCGGCTCGTGCGAGCGAATATATCGGTTTCCCGGAAGCCCGCATCCCGATCGCAGAAGCTGTTCTCTATTTGGCGACCGCACCGAAATCGAACGCGGTTATCACCGCGATTGACAAGGCGCTCCATCACGTCCGGACAGTTGAGGGTGGACCTGTACCCGTACACCTGCGTGACGCCCATAGTCCAGGAGCACGTGAACTTGGAAACGGGGTCGGATACAAATATCCACATGACGAAAAAGACGGGTTCGTTCCTCAAAACTACTGGCCAGAGAATTTGGCTAGAAAACGACCAAATTACTATAAACCGACGCCACGTGGATTTGAGCAACAAATTCAAAAGCGGCTCGACTATTGGGAAAAACGACGCGACTCGAAATGAGCCCGCGTCGTTTTATTTTTGGATGCGATTGATTTCGACGCCAGCTTTTTCAAGCAAGTCGTTAATGACATAGCCGGCAGCGACAAGCCCTGCAACCGATGGAACGAACGCGTTCGAGCTCGGTGGCATCTTCGCTTTGCGGATCGGCGCGTCTTTCTTCCCGACGACTTCATTCACGTCTTCGCGTGTAACAATCGGAGACTCATCCGAGAAGACGACGGGGACGCCTTTGTAGATTTTTTCTTTACGTAGACGGGTACGGACCATCTTCGCGATTGGATCATATGACGTATCCTTAATGTCGACGACTTTAATACGTGTCGGGTCCATTTTGTTCGCCATCCCCATACTCGAGATGACCGGGATACCGCGACGCTTACACTCTACGATTAAATGAATCTTATAAATGATCGTGTCTGATGCATCGATGACGTAGTCGATGTTTTGTGCGAAGAACTCTTCGTATGTCTCTTCTGTATAAAACATTTTCAATTGGACGAGGTCTAAGTCCGGGTTGATGTCGAGGAGACGCTTGCCCATCGCTTCGACTTTCGGTTGACCGACCGTCGACAACAGTGCATGGATCTGACGGTTGACGTTCGTGATGTCGATGTCGTCTTTATCGACGAGGACGATGCGTCCGACGCCGCTACGGGCAAGTGCCTCTGCGGCGAACGATCCGACGCCACCGACTCCTAAAATTGCGACCGTTTTATTCTTTAATGCATCAAGACCTTCTGAACCGATGGCCAATTCATTACGTGAAAACTGGTGTAACATATTTCTTCCTCCAACTAATCCTATTTTCTCATACTATTTTACTCGGAATTATATTCAAAAAAAAGACGTCTCGCGACGTATTTTAAAAAAAATCGATGGGGCCCGGAGTGCCGTGACGATGCCCTGCTTTTGAACCTGCGTATGCAGGTGGGTGACCTAGCGTTTCCTTCACAAGTCCTCCTGCACGTGATGAGGCAGTTGATCTGGTTAGCAGTTCGGTCTCCCGTATTCAAAGTGTTGGCTCAAAATAACGAAGGCGGCTCTCGTACACCTCAGGTATCCCATCTGTTGATTTAACTATAGCGCTTCTGTAAAAAGAAGTCAATGAGAAACGCCGACTTCTCGTGACAGTTTGGTCACAACCATTTGTTACGAAACGCACGGTCCGGATCATACGTGAACTGTTGACGCTCGATGTTGAAACGGCGGTCCCTTGAGTCGTTTCCGACACCCGCTTGGTACGCCCAATTCCCCCAATTGCTCGCCACGTCGTAATCGATCAATTTTGATTCAAAGTAGGCAGCCCCGTAGCGCCAGTCTTGCTCTAACTCTTTGGCGAAATAATTGGCAACGATTTGTCGTCCCCGATTGGACATCCATCCCGTCGCATTCAGTTCACGCATGAACGCATCGACGAAATCGACGCCCGTCTCTCCTCGTCGCCATGTTTCTACGACATCCGGATCGACTCGCCAGTCTTTTCGTTTCGAGCGGATGCCTTGTGACCGAAACAGTTTTTTCCCTTGTACGAGCGCGACCCATTGGAAAAATTCACGCCATAGTAGTTCAAAGTAGAGCCAATAAGTCGATTCGTTCACCCCATGTGTACGTTCATGCGCTTCAAGTTCAAAAAATATCCGTCGTGGCGATAATGATCCGTTCGCTAAATACGCAGATAGCTTCGTCGAGTCATCGACCCCAAACCCATTTCTCGTCTCCTTATACGTTCGAATCGGCACGGACAAATAGTCATTTAATCGACGCTTCGCTGCCAGTTCGCCACCTTTAAATGGAAATGCTGTCCTTGGATCTTTCTCAACTTCTTGAATCGGAAACGAAAACGGCACCTCGCGCGTGGCAGCCGTCGCCTTCCGGGAGATCAGTTCGCGAGGACGGACATCATATTCGACCGCTTTTCGGAACTCTGTGAAGAGAAACGGCATCTTCTCGAACGGGATGTATTCTTCATCAAATAATGTGAAGCCTTCAAACGTTTTGTACTCCCCCTTCCACTTTTTCATTACCTCCTCTTCACGTCGGCGCTCATTGTATCCGATGGCCCGTTGAAACAAGAGACGATCTGTCGGTTCGAGCGTCTCGAGCGGATGACCGACATGCACGTGAAATGGGATTCCGAGCGCATCGAGTGAACCGGCCACATCCTCTAATGATTCTTTCAGGAAATGGAGTCGTTCGTTCCCGAGCGGAATGACACCATAACGATTTTCAATGAACTGATTCGGACTGATGAAAAAATGACCTTCAATCGGGTCGTCATGGCGAAGTGCTTCCTCAAGCGGCAAATGATCGTCGACACGTAAATCGTTTTGGTACCAAATGATTGTCTTCATGAATAGACCTCCTCCACTCCTTAGTATGATGCGTTATGATTCCATTCATGAGGTTGGAATGTGCTCGAGATATGTTTTTAAAATCAAATTGTGTGGAATATATTGTTTTAGAAGAGAAAGGGGTGCAACATTATGGCTAAGAAAGGCAAAATGGGAACATTAATCAAAATCGCGACGGCGGTCGCACCGTTCGTCTACGATTACTATAAAAAGAACAAAGCAAAGAAATCACCTAAGAAATAAATCCAGCGTCTCAGCCAACAAGCTGAGACGTTTTTTTCATGTTTTTCCATCGCCTATGCTAAGATAAATCAATCATTCTTTTGAAACGAGGCGATGTTCGTGCACGTTCGATCCATCCACTTTTTACGTATTCTCTTCAAATGGGGTCTTTTCATGACCGGGTTGTTCTTACTCGCACTTGGGTCATCCATCATGATTACAGCAGATCTCGGTGTGTCCACGTGGGACGTCCTCCATATCGGGATTGCCCACCATCTCCCGATTTCAATCGGAACGGTCATCCTATGCGTCGGACTTCTACTCGTCCTATTCAAATACATACTCGACCGCGTCCGTCCTCAGTTCGGCACGCTCGTCAACGCGGTGTTTGTCGGGGTATTTATGAACTTGATTTTAAACGAGCAATGGCTCCCTGTTTTTGAAGGGATGATGGTGAATATCATTTGGCTCACGTTCGGTATATTTGTCATGGGAATGGGGGCCGGGCTATATGTTGCTGTCGGATACGGGGCTGGTCCACGCGACGGATTGACGCTCGCCTTAGCAGATCGTTTCAACACGTCTGTCCGTGCCATGCGGACATGGATGGAACTGACTGCTTGCCTCATCGGTTGGGCACTCGGAGGACCACTTTTCTTCGGTACCGTCTTGTCGATCTTCCTCATCGGTCCATTCTTCCAGTTCTGGTTAGAGCGATTCCGTCTGTTTATCGCCTACGTCGATCGTCTCAAAGTAAAATTCGCATGAAAAAGAGAGGGATTGCTCCCCTCTCTTTTTATGTGTTCGGAATCAGGACAATCTTTCCGAACTTGCCCGATTGTTTAAAATACGTCTGCGCCTCACGAGCCTCTTCGAGCGTGAAGGTCCGGTCAATGACCGGTTTGAGCTTCCCATCTGCGATCGACCGCAACATCTCCGCGAACTCATGTCGAGTCCCGAGCACAGACCCGTACATGGCGATATGCTTCAAATAGAGTGTCCGAAAATCGAGATGGGTCGTCTGTCCTCCAGCAGAACCGGATATACAGAACTTCCCACCCTTCTTCAAGACTTGAAGAGACACATCAAACAATGCATCCCCAACGACATCAAGCACCGCATCGACCGGTCCACCATTTGCAGCGATGATGTCATCAGCGAGCGTCTCAGAACGATAAGAGAACACTTCGGTCGCCCCGAACGCTTTCAACGCTTGCTCATTTTTCAAATCACCGACGATGGCGAACACCTTCGCACCAAAAACGTTCGCCGCAATTTGAACGTTGAGTGAGCCGACCCCACCGCTCGCACCCGTGACGACAATCGTCTCACCGGAACGAATGTGTAACTGTTCGTTCATATGCCACGCTGTGAGCCCGCTCACGGAAAAGACCGCACTTTCGACGAAATCATCAAGTGGCATATCAAAACAAAGGTCAGCCGGCCAGGCGACATATTCTGCATACCCTCCGTCATACTCTGATCCAATAAAGGACATATCGTCCGACAAATGTTCTTTCCGCTCAGGTCCGCTCGAAGTGAACGGGAACAAGACGACATGTCGACCCATCATTCCTTGGTCGACCCCATCTCCGAGCTCGACGACCTCACCTGTGATGTCTGAACCGGGAATGCGTGGGAACTGGACGCCTTCCGGACGCCAACCTGACTTCTCGCCAGTTCCATACGCCCCTTCTCGCATCCAAATTTCTGTATTGTTAATCGCGCAGGCGCGTACCTTGATCAGCACTTCTCCCGCTTTTAGTGTCGGTTTTGGGATATCGACGACTTGGAGTTGATCGACATCCCCATATCCTACGACTTGTACAGCTTTCATGGTGTATCTTCCTCCTTCTCTTTCGCTCATCCATATGTATTTACCCACGAAATGCTGTTATCACGCCAAAAAGGGCCACCCTCTACCAGGCAGCCCTTGATTTATAGTTGTTGACGTTGTAACAAGTTCGTGAAGACGCCGCCTTTTTGGCTAAGTTCTTCATGCGTTCCGTCTTCTACGATTCCTTCCGCCGTCACAACGAGAATCCGATCGGCATTCTTTACTGTCGCTAAACGGTGGGCGATGATGAGCGTCGTTCGATTCGCCGCCAGTTCATTTAATGAATCTTGAATGATCGCCTCGGTCTCCGTATCGAGCGCCGAGGTCGCCTCATCGAGAATTAAAATCGGTGGATTCTTCAAGAACATGCGCGCAATGGCGATGCGTTGTTTTTGACCACCCGAAAGCTTCAATCCACGTTCCCCGATCTGTGTGTCGAGGCCGTGCTCGAGTTCTTCGACGAGCGTCCCGAGATGTGCTTTCTCGACCGCATGCATGATGTCGGTATCGGTCGCATCGAGCTTTCCGTACGCAATATTTTCCCGTAGCGTTCCCGCAAACAAGAAGACGTCTTGTTGCACGATTCCGATTTGGCGACGTAAGCTCTCTTTCGTCATGTCCCGGATGTCCAACCCGTCAATCGAGATGGCACCCTTCGTGACATCGTAAAAGCGAGGAATGAGTGAACAGATGGTCGTCTTCCCTGCCCCGCTCGTTCCGACCAAGGCCACGGTTGTCCCTGCCTTGATCGACAAGTCAATATCCGTCAACACTTGGCGGTAGTCCGAGTAGCCAAACGAGACGTCGTCAAAGACGATATCGCCCTTCAACATCTCGACTTCAATCGCATTCGCACTGTTCTCGATGTCTGGCTCTTCATCGAGCAACTGCGTGAAACGTTTGAACCCGGCCATCCCTTTCGGATACATCTCGAGAAGCGCCGTGATCTTTTCGATCGGCTTGATGAGTAAGTTCATGTACAAGATGAACCCGACGAGTTGTCCGTACGATAATTGTCCTTCGTACGTTAAGTACGCCCCGTAGACGAGGACGAGCAACGTCATGAGACGCGTCGTGATATAGATACCTGCGAGTGACGTACTCATGACGCGATACGCTTCAATCTTTGAGCCGCGATAGAAGTTGTTGTCTTTTTGGAAACGTCCAATCTCGAACGCCTCGTTCGTAAACGATTGGACAACGCGTGCCCCGGACACACTGTCCTCGACGCGCGCGTTCACTTCCCCGATGTTCGTGTACATCTTTTGCCACGCCTTGTTCATGTTCTTATTCGCATACGTGATCATGATGATCAGGAACGGTACCGCGACAACGGTGACGAGTGCGAGTTCCGGGTCAATCGAGAACATGATCCCGAACGCCCCGAGCAACGTCATGATGGCGATAAAGAAGTCTTCGGGTCCGTGGTGCGCCACTTCCCCGATATCGAACAAGTCGTTCGTGACCCGGCTCATCAAATGTCCGGTCTTATGATTATCAAAGAAGCGGAACGACTGTTTATGGATATGCGTGAACAACTCTTCCCGCATGTCCGTCTCGATGTTGATCCCGAGCTTATGTCCCCAGTAGTTGACGACGTACTGCATCATCATGGCCAGTATGTATAGAATCAATAGACCAATGCTGACGATGATAATCCAGTTCCATTCCCCACCCGGCAACAAGTCGTCGATGAACCATTGAACGGCGAGCGGAAATCCGAGTTCAAGCAATCCGACGAGAATTGCGAATGAAAAATCGAGGATAAATAGCTTTTTATGTGGCCGATAATAACTAAAAAAACGTGAAATCATTCTCTTTCCCCCTTCTCAACACTCTAAGTGTACGCTTTTTTCCGAAAGGTGGAAAACAGGATGCATCCCTTTTTCATTCTTTTTTCAATCGGCGTATAATGAAGATAAGGAGTGATACACATGCATGTACACATTACAGAACGCGCGCTCGAACGAATCGAGTCATTGAAAGGCGAACGAAAGGGACAGATGCACCTTTTCTATGAGACGGAAGGTTGCGGCTGTGGGAACAGTGGAATCTTTGAAATTCGATACGTCACAGAGACGACTCCAGAAGACGTCGAAATCGACTCGAATCTTGGGCCAATCTTAATCAAAAACTGGACGAAAGTGTTTTTAGACGAACAGATGAAAATCGACTTCCTCGAAGACCGTCGTACGCTCGTCTTGAAAAGTGACGGGCAAGTGTTCAATTCGAATCTTCTCGTGACGGACGGCACGGGTTGCCAGTTGAACGTCCCGAGCCGATGAAACAGACGTTGAAACAACATCCGAGACTACTCATTCTCTTCTTATTGAGTTTCGGTCTTGGACTGTTCGGAATCTATCTGGCATTCATCGATTCGGTCTATTCGATGTCCGCCGTCATCGCCTCGCTGTTTGCCTTCGGATTTGCGTTGCAGCGGACAGCAAAATATATGCAACGAGAAGAGGATAAACGTTAATAAGTGGATGTGTTCCAATTAAATTTCTACCATCGTGTTGAATCCAAAATCCGTTTCACACATACAAAAAACGAGGATTGCCATGGCAACCCTCGTTTTTTTGTGCTTATTTCTTCTCTTTTACTGCCGTACGAATCGATAACTCTTCAAGTTGTGCGTCCGCGACCGGGCTCGGTGCTTGCGTGAGCAAGTCGCTTGCCGAAGCCGTTTTCGGGAAGGCAATCGTGTCACGAAGGTTCGAACGACCTGCAAGAATCATGACGAGACGGTCGAGACCGAGTGCGATTCCCGCGTGCGGTGGTGTACCGTATTCGAACGCTTCGAGTAAGAATCCGAACTGTTCAACTGCTTCTTCTTGCGTGAAGCCGAGCAATTTGAACATACGCTCCTGGATGTCACGCTCGTAAATACGCTGTGAACCGCCACCGAGCTCGTAACCGTTCAAGACGAGGTCATACGCGATGGCGCGTACGCTTGCCGGGTCTGTTTCGAGCAGGTGAAGGTCTTCACGGTTTGGCATCGTGAACGGGTGGTGGTTCGCATAGAAGCGACCATCTTCTTCTTCAAACGTCACGAGTGGGAAGTCTGTCACCCATAGGAAGTTGAACTTCGTCTCATCGATGAGACCAAGTTCGTGTCCGAGTTTGACGCGGAGTGCGCCAAGGCTGTCGGCGACGACAGTTGGTTTTGATGCGACGAAGAGGAGAAGGTCACCTGCTTCTGCATTCGTTGCTTCGATCAACTTCTGTGCGTACGTTTCGTCGAAGAATTTCGCGATTGGACCGTTCAAGCCTTCCGCTGTCACTTTGAGCCATGCGAGACCTTTCGCACCGTAAACCGCTGTGAATTCTTGAAGCTTATCGATGTCTTTACGTGAGAAGTTGTCCGCCTCACCTTTAACGTTGATCGCTTTGACTTGTCCGTTTGATTCGAGTGCGGCGTCAAACACTTTGAATCCGGCTCCTTTCACAGCATCAGCCACGTCGATGAGTTCGAGGCCGAAACGCGTGTCCGGTTTATCTGAACCGAAACGACGCATCGCTTCCGCGTGTGTCATACGCTCGAATTTCGCTGGTGTGTCCGTACGACCGAGCGTCGATTCCATGACTTGTCCCATCATCGATTCCATCATCGCCATCAAGTCTTCGATGTCCATGAAGCTCGTCTCGATGTCGACTTGCGTGAATTCAGGTTGACGGTCTGCACGAAGGTCTTCGTCACGGAAGCAGCGCGCGATTTGGAAGTAACGGTCAAATCCTGCGACCATGAGCAACTGTTTGAAGAGCTGTGGTGATTGCGGAAGTGCGTAGAACTCACCACCATGAACACGGCTCGGGACGAGATAGTCACGTGCGCCTTCTGGTGTCGACTTTGTCAAAATCGGCGTTTCGACTTCGAGGAACTCCTGCTCCGTCAAGAAGTTACGGATTGTGTTTGACGTCTTCGAGCGGAGACGGAACGTCTCTTGAAGCGCTGGACGACGAAGGTCGAGGTAACGGTACTTGAGGCGAAGGTCTTCTGAGACGTTTTCCGCTTCATCACCAATCGGGATTGGTGTCATCTTCGCCGTGTTCAAGATGTTGATTTCTGAAGCGATGACTTCGATGTTTCCTGTCGGCATGTTCGGGTTCTTGTTCTCACGCTCGAGAACCGTTCCTTTCACGTCGAGGACATACTCGCTCCGAATCGTTTCTGCGAGCTTGTGGACTGCTTCATTTTCTGGGCGAACGACGACTTGGACGATCCCAGTGCGGTCACGAAGGTCGATGAAGATGAGTCCACCGAGGTCACGACGTTTTTGTACCCATCCTTTTAATTGTACTTCTTGGCCGATGAGTGACTCTGTCACGCGGCCGTTCATATGTGTGCGTCCGATCATTGTCCTGCTCCTTCCGATAGTTCACGAATTTTGTCTGCGACGGCCGAGAGTGGCACATCGACTTGTTCACCAGTCGTCATATCTTTCAAGGCGGCTGCCCCACGTTCGACTTCGTCATCCCCCAAGATGACTGTGAATTTGGCTTTCAGGCGGTCCGCCTGTTTGAATTGTCCTTTGAACTTGCGTCCTTGGTAATCACGATCAGCCTTGAACCCTTCCATGCGAAGGAGTTGCAAGAGGCGTGTCGCCGTCAATTCGACTTCTTTCTCGCCTTGCGCGACGATGAAGACATCAAGTCCTGTCTCGAGTTCAGGTAAGACTCCTTCATTCTCCAATGCGAGGATGAGGCGCTCCAACCCGATCCCAAAACCGATTCCCGGCATGTCCGGTCCACCGATATCCTGTACGAGACCGTTGTAGCGTCCACCGCCACAAAGTGTCGTGATGGCTCCGAACCCTTCTGCCTCGGACATGATTTCAAACGCCGTGTGCGTATAGTAATCGAGTCCACGAACGAGTGTCGGATCGACTTCGTAGGCGACGCCGAGTGCATCGAGTTGTGCGAGCACTTGGTCGAAGTAGGCTTTCGACTCTTCGTTCAAATATTCAAGGATCGACGGCGCTGTCTTCATCGACGGGTGATCGCGGTCGACCTTACAATCCAAGATGCGAAGCGGATTCTTGTAAAGACGTGATTGGCAATCTTGGCAAAGTTCGCCTGCCACCGGCTCGAAGTGACGGATGAGCGCATCGCGGTGGGCGTTGCGGCTTTCCGCGTCCCCAAGCGAGTTGACGACGACTTTGATTTTCTGAAGTCCAAACGACTTGTAGATCGAGTAGGCGAGGCTGATGACCTCAGCGTCAACGGCCGGGTCGCTACTGCCGATCGCTTCGACACCGTATTGGTGAAGCTGACGGAAGCGGCCTTTTTGTGGGCGCTCGTAGCGGAACATCGGTCCCATATAGTAGAGCTTCGTCGGTTGGTCCGGATTTCCGAACAGTTTGTTCGTCACGAACGCACGAACGACAGATGCCGTCCCTTCTGGGCGAAGCGTGTACTCGTCTTTCCCTTTCTTCACGAGCGTGAACATCTCTTTTTGTACGATGTCTGTCGTTTCCCCGACACTGCGTGTGAACAGGTTCGTCGTTTCAAAGATTGGTGTGCGGATCTCTTTATAGTTGTAACGGGCGCTCATGTCGCGAAGTTTTTCTTCGACATATTGCCACGTCTCGACCGTGCCCGGAAGCAGGTCTTGTGTACCGCGTGGTGCTTTCATCATCACATTTCCCTCCTTAAAAAAATACAAAAAGACCCTCGTCCGCAAAGGGACGAGAGCCTGTGTAAGTTTCCCGTGGTACCACCCTCGTTGCAGAGCCATTACTTGAAACTCTGCCACTCGAAATCGGTTAACGCCCGATGAGACGGCTCCCCCTACTCATTTTCAAGGGAGCACCTCCAAAGTGTCGTTCGGGTCATCATCCAGTCGATGCTTTCAGCCAAGGCATCGCTCTCTTTGCTGGTGGGTTGACCGTACTCTTCTTTATCATAGGTGTTTGACTATATGCTTCATGATGCCGAATCAAGCCGGCATCTGTCAAGCGTTTTTTTCGAGCATGAGTGTGACCGGTCCGTCATTGACGAGTGCGACGTCCATCATCGCACCGAAGCGCCCCGTCTCGACAACGAGTCCATTCGACCGCAACCGCTCGTTGAATTTTTCATAGAGCGTCTCGGCCATGTCCGGTTTTGCGGCCTTTGTGAAAGCGGGTCGCCGTCCTTTCATCGTGTCCCCATAGAGCGTGAATTGAGAAACAGACAAAATTTGACCGGACACATCTTGAATCGATAAGTTCATCTTTTCTTGATCGTCCTCGAAGACGCGAAGCCCGGTCACCTTGTCGGCGAGCCAGTTCACTTCCTCTTCTGTGTCTTCATGTGTCACACCGACGAGAAGCAAGTATCCGGCGTTGATTGCCCCGACGACTTCTTCCTCGACTGTGACTGATGCTTCTTTCACTCGTTGCAATAATACACGCACGTTCCTCTTCCTTTCGTCACGTCATCATGACTCGGCTGACCGAATACACGTCTGAGATTTGTTTGATGCGCTCGACGACTTTCTGTAAGTGATTCACGTTCGGAATCGAGATCGTCATCGAGATGCGAGCTTGTTTGTTTTGGTCGCCCCGACCACTGACGGCCACGATATTCGTATTCGTCGCCGATACCGCTTGAAGGACGTCGTTCAAGAGACCTGAACGATCATATCCCGTAATCTCGATATCGACGTTATAGTTCTTCTCTTTCGCCTGTCCAACTTCCCATTCGACATCAAGAAGACGCTCCGGGTGTTGTTCGTTGACGATGTTCAAGCAGTCTTTCCGGTGAATCGAGACGCCACGTCCACGGGTGATATACCCGACGATTTCGTCTCCCGGGACCGGGTTACAGCAACGGCTCATGCGAACGAGCATATTGTCGATCCCTTTGACCGTCACACCCGCTTCCGTCGTTTTCTTCTTCGGTGCCTGACTGACTTTTAATTCGCTGATGGCTTCAGACAGTTCGAGCTTCGGTTCTTTCCGCTGCTTCTCCGTCAATTTATGTGCGACTTGAGCGGCTGTGATACCTTGGTAACCGACAGCGGCATACATCTCTTCCTCGTTCCCGAAGTTGAACTTCTCGACGACGATACTGAGTGCCGGCTCATCGATAATCTCTTTCGGTTCGAAACCTAGTTTCTTGATTTCTGCCTCGACGAGATCTTTCCCTTTCTCGACGTTCTCTTCACGCTGTTGACGTTTGAACCATTGACGAATCTTGTTCTTCGCCTGACTCGAAACAGCGAGTTTCAACCAGTCCTTGCTCGGACCATAACTGTGCTTCGACGTAATGATTTCAATGATGTCACCCGTCTCGAGTTTGTAGTCGAGCGGCACCATTCGACCGTTCACTTTTGCCCCCGTCATCCGATGGCCGATCTCCGTATGGATCCGGTACGCGTAATCGATCGGGACAGAGCCTTTCGGCAATTCGAATACGTCCCCTTTTGGTGTGAACACATACAACATGTCGCTAAAGAAATCGACTTTAAGCGACTCCATGAATTCCTCGGCATCGGTCGTATCTTTTTGAAGTTCAAGGATTTCGCGAAGATGAGCGATTTTCTCGTCAAATCCGTTCGTCGAAACGTTCTTCCCTTCTTTATACGCCCAGTGTGCCGCGATCCCGAATTCGGCGATGAAATGCATGTCTTTCGTTCGAATCTGGACTTCGAGCGGTTCACCTTTCGGACCGATCACGGTCGTATGGAGCGACTGGTACATGTTCGGTTTCGGCATAGCGATATAATCTTTGAAGCGTCCTGGCATCGGCTTGTATTGCGTGTGGATGATGCCAAGCACCGCATAACAATCACGAATCGAGTCGACGATAATGCGGACCGCCATCAAATCGTAAATTTCATTGAATTCTTTTTTATGCTTCACCATCTTGTTGTAGATGGAATAGATATGTTTCGGTCGGCCGTTCACATCGGCATCGATATGCACATCTTCGAGCACTTCGTTCACTTCCGTGATGACAGAGGTAACGAGTGCTTCCCGTTCCGTTCGTTTCTGTTTCATCATCGAGACGATTTTGTAGTATTGCTGCGGGTTGATATAACGTAATGAAATATCTTCGAGCTCCCACTTAATCGTCGAAATCCCCATCCGGTGTGCGAGTGGGGCGAAGATTTCAAGCGTTTCTTCTGCCTTTTGAACTTGCTTCTCTTTCGGCATATGCTGAAGGGTCCGCATGTTATGGAGGCGGTCAGCGAGTTTAATCAAGATGACGCGCACATCTTCCGCCATGGCGATAATCATCTTCCGATGATTCTCGGCGAGTTCTTCTTTTTTCGATTTATATTTGATCTTACCAAGTTTCGTAACCCCATCGACGAGCATGGCCACTTCCGGACCGAAGTCTTCCGTCAATTGCTGTAACGAAATATCCGTATCTTCGACAACGTCATGTAAGAGCGCTCCGATAATCGTCGTGGCATCTAAGCCGATGTCAACGAGAATGCCGGCCACTTGGACCGGATGGAGGATATAGGGCTCGCCCGAACGTCGGAACTGACCGGTATGATGAAGTTTTGCGTATTCGTAAGCGCGTTTCACTTCGGCAATATCGTCGTCACCCATATACTCCCCGAGCGCGTCGAGAAGATCCTCAATACTTACGATTTGTTTTTTGGTCATAACATTCGACACCCTTTTTCTTACCGCTCCAATCGACTCAGATTCGTCGCAGCATGGTAGTAGTTTATGTTCAAGATTCTCTAATTTTTATAACCATTATCGAAAAAATCTGACGACCTGTCAAAGGTTGTCGGTTATTTTCCTTAAAAACTATTCAAAAACGGGAAGCATGTCGCTTCCCGTTCGAAAATCAGTCTTCGTATCGGATGAGTGAGAACACGTCATATCCTTCGAGACGTTCACGTCCGCCGAGTCCGTCGAGTTCGATCAAGAACCCGATTCCTGCCACAACTCCGCCGAGTTGCTCAATCATTTTGATGGTCGCTTCAATCGTACCACCTGTCGCGAGCAAATCATCTAAGATGACGACTTGTTGGCCAGGTTGGATTGAATCTTTGTGCATCGTTAAGATGTCCGTTCCGTACTCGAGACCATATGATACACGAACTGTCTCACGTGGTAACTTTCCTTCTTTACGTACAGGCACAAATCCGAGTTCGAGTGCGTACGCTGCCGGACAACCGACGACGAATCCGCGCGCTTCCGGTCCAGCGATTAACTCTGCTCCACGCTCACGTGCGTAAGCGACGAGCTCATCTACCGACTTCTTGTAGACTTCGCCATTTTGCATAAGTGACGTGATGTCCTTGAAGCTAATGCCTTCCTTCGGATAATCTGCTACTTCTTTAATATGCTGTTTGAAATCCATTTTATGTGTATGCCTCCTGCATCTTGTTCGATCGCAACGATTGTAACCGCTCTTTGAGCTCCGCCAATGACGCGTATACGAAACGCTCTTCGAGTTGTTGGCGCCCAATCCGGCGTTGATAGCACGGCGCTTCGGTCAAATCGCGTTTCGGTGCTTCTGGATTGACTCCAGGCAGTCCGTCTTCCATTGTAACAAGAAATTCGAGTTCAGAGAATACTTGATGCATAAATTGAATCGTATTTTTTGACCATTTTCGCTCTTTCGATAGGCGAATCAAGTTCTCACGTAGATTTTTCCGTTCGCATGTCGCCATATGGACATAATACGTTCGGAAATCCTCACGAGACGGGAGACGTTCAAAGAATGAGTCTCCTTGTCCGAAAGCGCAATAAATTCGCTCGATTCCTTCATGAAGTTTTTCCGCAAGCACTTCTTCATCGTCAGGCAAATCGAGCAAGACGACAAATCGGTTGAGCGGTTCATCCCCTTCATGTAGCGGGAACTCCTCATCTGTCCCTTGGAACGATAAGAACGACGTCTGTTCTTTTGGCAAATCTTTCAGCTCTTGTAGCGACTTTTTCTTTCCTCGATAGTCGAATACTTGGAAATCATCGACGCGTAAATCTTGAATCATAAGCTGGGGCTTACGCATCCCGTTCCATTCATTCACTTGGAGACTCCCCATCACTGAGATGTGGGCCATCTGTGAGATTTCTGAGACGACATGTCCGAACCCGAACCCAATGCAGTCGAGTTCACGCTTGTCTCCGGCGAGCTGTACTTTCAAATGTGTCGCATCCCGTCCGATTTGACGAATGTCACGCAGTTTCGCATCAGCGACGACGACACGTGGAGACGGGTTGCCCATCCCGAACGGTGCCAGTTTCGCGATTTCAGAAATCAGGTCGAGTGAAACGTCATTGACCGAGAGTTTTAAGTCGACGTTGACCCGGGGCACGAATACGTCATCTGGAATCACTTCCGCTTGGCGATTCAGTCGTTCACGCAATTCGGCGACATTCTCGGACTGGAGCGTCATCCCGGCAGCGGCCGGATGCCCTCCGAAGTGCGGCAAGATGTCTTCATTTTTTGAGAGTTCTTTAAATAAGTCAAACCCATCAATCGAGCGACCCGACCCCTTCGCCTTGCCCGTCTCCGGGTCGTGGCAAAGGAGAATGACCGGACGATAATACGCTTCGACGAGACGAGAGGCAACAATTCCAACGACACCCGGGTTCCATTTCTCACTTGCGACGACGAGTACACGATCCTCTGTCATCGATGCTTCAACGAGTTCTTTCGCTTCAGCCGTAATCGTTTTGACGATATCTTGTCGTTCCTTATTTTGCTTATCGAGCTGTTTCGCAAGTTCGAGTGCTTCCTCGACGTGTTCAGCAAGGAGCATCTGAAGGGCTGGCATCGCCGAATCGAGACGACCCGCCGCATTGATGCGTGGACCGAACGCGAAACCGACCGATTCTTCGTTCAACACGCTGTCACTAAGACCACACACTTCACGTAACGCTAAAATACCCGGTCGCTTCGACGCTTCGAGCGCAGCGATCCCTTTCTTCGCGAGCAACCGGTTTTCGCCGTCTAACGGGACGAGGTCAGCGATTGTTCCGAGTACTGCCAAATCAAGGAGTTCTTCTGGCATTCTTCCTAAAACGGCGTGTGCCACTTTGAGGGCGACCCCCGCACCGGCGAGTTTATCGTATGGATATCTCGGGTCGATGTGCGGGTGAATGATCGCATACGCGTCCGGCAATGTTTCTTTCGGCTCGTGGTGGTCGGTGATGATCAAATCGACACCGAGGTCTTTTAAGAGTGTCGCTTCTTCAATCCCTGAAATCCCACAGTCCACTGTGATGACCAAGGTGAACCCTTCGTTCGCCGCCCATTGGAACGCTTCCTTGTTCGGTCCATATCCTTCCGTGAAGCGGTTCGGGATATAACACTCGGCCATGACACCGATTTCGGTTAACGCATGCCACATGACGGATGAGGCACTGACCCCATCGACATCGTAGTCGCCATAGATGAGCACCATCTCACCCTCGTCTGCCGCCTGCTTGATGCGGGATACGACTGTTTCCATCTGTTCAAACAAATACGGGTCATGAAAGACGAGTTCTTCCTCGGCATATAAAAATGCCTTGGCCGCTTCTACATCTTGATGTCCACGCTGTACGAGCAACGTCGCGAGTTGTGCTGATATATTTAATTCGTTTTGTAAACGTGTGACGTCGTCCGGATTTGTTTCCGGATAGAGCCACTGTTTCTTCGAATGGTACATGTCCTTCACTCCAATCAATTGTAGATTATAGCAGACCGCGTGAAAGATGTGCCGTCTTGACATTTGAAAAGGTCTCCCGTTTGAAGGGAGACCCACTCGTTACGCCTCTGTGACCGGCGTATCTTTTTTCTTGTTGATGGTCGTGCGTTTGATGAGGAGCCACAAGTACGATGCGATGAAGATCGAAGAGTACATCCCCATAAAGAGTCCCACGATGAGTGCAATCGAGAAGCTACGAATCGATTCGGCACCGAAGACGTACAAGGCGATGGCTGTCACGAGTACCGTGATGACGGTGTTGACCGACCGCACAATCGTCTCTTGAATCGATTTGTTGATAATCGACTCGTAGACGTCCATCGACTTGATTTTCCGTTCCTTTTCATACGACGTGATGTTCTCGCGGACCCGGTCGAACGTTACGATCGTATCGTTGACTGAGTAACCGATGATGGTCAAGACCGCGGCGATGAAGTACAAGTTGACCTCTATCCCAAAGAGCGAGAACGCGACAATCATGAAGAAGGCATCGTGGAGCATGGCAACCACGGTCGCGACCGCATAGGAGAATTGGAAACGGACCGTGATGTAGAGAATGATCCCGATTGAGGCGACGGCTACCGCATACAAAGCATTTTTCGCCAAGTCACGACCAACTTGAGCCGAGACGGTGCTGATATTCGGGTCGTTCCCGAACTGTTCAGTGAACGCCGTCTTGACGTTCGCAACTTCTTCTTGCCCTAGTTGACCGACGAACGTCACGTATGCTAAGCGACCTTCATCTGCATATTGGACGTTCGAGATTTCTTGATCGACCCCAGCGTCATTGAACGCTTTCGTGAACTCTTCTTGAGAGACACGTTCTTCGGTTTGAACCTCTACGCGTGTACCTGAAGCGAAGTCGATCCCGAGGTTCAATCCTCGGAAGAACAAGAGACCGATTCCGAGAACGACGATGGCCGTTGAAATCAAGAACATCGTACGCATATGTTTGACGTAATTCCATTCAGTAAGCTTAAAGTTCACGGATTTCACTCTCCTTCACACCAAACCATCCTTTACGTTTGTCGAACAGGCGACTTGAAACGAGGAGGTGCATCAAATAACGTGAGATGAATACGTTCGAAATGAACGTCATCCCGATTGAGATCATGAGCATGATGGCGAACCCTTTGACTGAGCTTTGTCCAAAATAGAACAAGACTGCAGCTGAAATGAGCGTCGTCAAGTTGGCATCAATGATCGTACTGAGCGAGCGACGGTTACCGGCACGGAACGCGGATAATACCGACTTTCCAGATCGTAACTCGTCCTTGATCCGTTCAGCGGTAATGATGTTCGCATCGACCGCCATACCGACCCCGAGAACAAGTGCCGCGATTCCCGGTAGTGTCAAGACCGCATTGATTCCATTGAAGAACAACATGATCAAGTTGATGTACAGAATGAGCGTGATGATCGATACGAGTCCTGGTAAACGGTAGAAGAACAACATGAAGAGGAATACAGCGATAATCCCAATTGTTGCGGCAAATACCGTTTCTTCAAGTGCATCTTGACCGAACTGTGCCGATACCGACGTCGAGTAAATCTCATCGAGTTTAACCGGGAGCGCCCCTGCGTTTAGGATATCCGCGAGACGTTGCCCGCTCTCCGCGTCGATTCCACCACCAGAAATGATCGCTTTATCAGATAAAATCGGTCCATTTACAGAAGCATCTGACACGATTTTCGAGTTTTCTTTTTGAATCTCTTCTTCGTAAGTGTCACCTTCTTCGTAATCGAGCCAGATGACGAGACGATTTTCAGGAGCTGGACGCTGTGAAATTTCAGACGTCACTTCCCCGAACTGATCGGCTGATTGAAGCGTCAACTCTACGACAGGTTGTCCTTGTTGGTTGTAACTGAGAGACGCGCCACGAGGAGCTAAGTCTTTCCCATCGAGCAGGACGTTGTCATTCACGTCACGGAACGTCAATTGTGCCGTAGACGAGATGACTTCGCGCGCTTCGTTTTGGTTCGACACGCCTGCAAGTTGCACGCGAATGCGATTGTTTTCTTCGATTCGAACGTCCGGTTCTGATACCCCAAGGACGTTGATTCGGTTGTTGATGGCGCGAACGGTTGCATTCATCGCCGACTCGTCGATGACGTCGCCGTCTTCGAGCGGTTGTACTTCATACAAAACTTCGAATCCACCTTTTAAGTCGAGTCCGAGGTTCGTGTTCTTGACGACCCAAGGTGTCGTGAACACAGCGAGCAGGATTGTCGCAATCATGATAATCGCGAAAATCGCAATATTGCCTTTTTTGTACATACGACTATTTCCTTTCTAAACCACTGTTCTTTATAAAAACTTCTCTCGTTAACATTACAAATTTTCTAAACATTTATCAATCATTTTCCTAAAATTGTAACGACCATTCGTGGATATCTAGACTTATTTTGCATGCAAGACTAAAAGTTGCGCTAGGGCAAAACCTGATGTATGATGTAGCTAACATTAAAAACTCAAAGGAGTCTAACGATATGGACAGCACGATTATGTATGCGTTTCTTCTTACCTTGTTCGCAGGACTCGCGACAGGGATCGGAAGCATGATCGCATTTTTCGCAAAACGAACGAATACAGCCTTTCTATCCATCTCACTCGGTTTTTCTGGTGGTGTCATGATTTACGTATCATTCATCGAGATTTTTCCGAAAGCACTCGATGAACTCGTCAGTGCGCATGGGGAATATACGGGAACGATTTATACCGTCCTCGCTTTCTTCGGTGGTATGTTCTTGATCGGCTTGATTGACAAGTTCATCCCGAAAATGGAGAACCCACATGAGGTCAAGTTCGTTGAATCGATGCAAAACGACCCGACCTCAAAAGAATTGGCGATGGCATCCACACATGAGGCGACAACGATCAGTCATCCCGAGACACAAAACCGCTTAAAGAAAATGGGGATCTTCATGGCACTCGCCATTGGAATTCACAACTTTCCAGAAGGACTCGCCACCTTTGTCTCGGCATTAGATGATCCGACTGTAGGTTTAGCGATTGCCATCGCCATCGCCCTTCACAATATTCCGGAAGGGATTGCCGTATCAGTTCCGATTTATTATGCGACCGGTTCACGCAAAAAAGCATTTAAGCTCTCATTATTATCAGGTCTCGCTGAGCCGGCAGGTGCCGCTATCGGATTTTTACTCCTTATGCCGTTCTTAAGTGACACGGTCTTCGGACTTTTGTTCGCGGCAGTCGGGGGAATCATGGTCTTCATTTCGCTTGACGAGTTGCTCCCTGCTGCTCGAGAGTATGGTCGTGCCCATCATTCGATGTATGGGATGGTCGCAGGTATGATCGTCATGGCGACAAGTTTGATTTTATTAATGTAACGAGTAATGCCCTGACGCACGCGTCAGGGCATTTATTATGTGGTCTTAAACACATGGACTACATCTTTTAATTCAGAGGACATGTGACTCATCGTTTCAGCAATTCCATTGATTTCTTGAATGGCCGCAAGCTGTTCTTCAACGTTCGCTCCCGCCTCTTCGACGCTACGCTGTGTCGAGACAGCATTCGTCGACATGTCTTCGACCGATACGGCAACTTCTGTCGTGTTGGCACTGACTTCTTCTGTCGCTGCCGCAATCTCACTCATCTGACGCGACGTCTCTTCAATGACCGATACAATCTCTCGGAACGCCTCGGCCACTTCTCCCATTTGCGATACTCCATTTTCAACATGGACGCTCGACTCTTCAAACGCTGACTCGACTTGCTTCGTATCACGTTGAATGTCACGTACGACGGTTTGGATTTGAATGGCTGACTGTTTGGACTCCTCGGCAAGTTTTCGCACTTCTGCCGCGACGACCGCAAACCCTTTTCCATGTTCACCTGCGCGCGCCGCCTCGATGGCTGCATTAAGGGCAAGCAGGTTCGTCTGTTCTGTGATGGCCGTGATCGAACGAGTGATTTTTTCAATCTCTAGTGATTGATTCGAGAGACGTGTCACCATTTGTTCTGTGAGTTCATTGGCACGACGAATTTCTTGCATGCGCTCCTCAGCCAATTGAATCGTTTCGAGTCCGCCGTTTGCCGCTTCAAGCGTGTGAATCGTCTGTTCATTCACACCTTGTGACGCTGCGGCGATTTGGTTCAATCCGACCACCGCTTGATTGACCCCAATTGTTCCTTCTTCCGCACGTTTCGACGATCCTTGTGCCGCCACGTTCATCTCTTCAAATAGACGGGATACCCCTTGGGTCGTCGTCGCCACATGATCTGTACTCGCATAAAGTTCTTCCGAATACGCCGTCACTTTGTCCGACGCCTCTCCAACCCGACGAATCAAGCCGACCAGATTGTGTTTCATCTCGTTAAATGCCGTGACAAGGTCTCCGAGCTCGTCGTTTGAGGCGACCTCGATATCTTCGCCGGTCAAATCCCCTTCCGCCATAATGCGAGCTTGACGACCAAGACGATTAATTGGTTTCAAGAACAGGCGCTGCAAGGCAAATAACGAAAGAATCCCAATCACGACACCACCAACGCTGATGATGAGCATCCAAAGGATTGAACTCTCCGCGTCTGCTTGCACCGCTTTCGTTTCGGAAGCAAGGAGCTCCCCTTTATATTCGACAAGGTCCGTCACGGTCATGCGCACGCGGTCCGTCGTCGGTGTCACACTCGTGTTGAGCACAGTCTTATATCCGATTTCATCTTGCTGCTGTCGAAGTTCGATGGCACGATTCATCTCACGGTCTAATAGCTCGTTGAATTTCTCCAAGTCGCCTAACCAAGATAAGATTTTATCGTCCGTTGACGAAGCTTTCAATTCCCCCATTAACTCGTCACGTTGTTCCTGTGTACTCTGTAAACTGATCAATGTCTTCGGATTAGCGACGAGCATATAATAGTTCAAATAACGTTCGGCATCTGTCACTGCAAGAGACAAGTTTTCTGCAAGAAGCATCTCCTGCATCCCATCACTAATAACTCGGTCATAAGCGGCAGTCGATTGTCTTAGTTGATAAGAGCCGAGTGCCCCAACCATAACAAGGGCAACGATCGTTGGAATCAGAGCAATCGACATACGTCGTCTCAAGGAAGATCGTCCTTTTTTCCTCTTCCCAGATCGTTTCCGTGTCCATCCTTTCCAATTTTTGAATGGGTTTAATCGTTTCACGTCCATTTTATTCGTTCTCCTTCATCTCGGATTTCATCTCACTTTGACATTAATGCAAACGTTTTCACGATTCAAATCGTTTTTTCGAAATAAGGGGGATGAATCATCAAATTGACATACTTTGTCAATAATCAGACGTTTTTCATAAAAAAAAGCATCTGACCGTTTTGGTCAGATGCTTAACTGGCTTATTCCTCGAACGAGGCATTCGCTTTTTTCACGACTTCCGCAACCGCGCTTCGGTTGAAGCGGAGAAGCGATTGATCGCATTTCAACACGACATGTGTGTCTTCGATTTGATGAACGACGCCGTGTAAACCACCGATTGTGACAACGCTGTCGCCACGCTCGAGGGCGTTTTGCATCGATTGAACTTCTTTTTGGCGTTTCGTCTGTGGACGAATCAAAAGGAAGTAAAATACGACGAAAATCAGGATCATTGGTAATAACGCAACGAGAGTATCCATGTGTAACATTCACCCTTTCATTCAATATCAGGTTCATTATACCGTGAAATTGAATAGATGTCACACAATGTCCTGTACGTTTTCTTAGAAATTCTTAGCGTTCGGCTTGTTGTAGCCGTATTCTTCGAAGAATTCTTCCTTGAAGTCGAGCAAACGGTCTTCGCGAATCGCTTGACGAACCTGTTCCATCAACTTCACTAAGAAATGAAGGTTGTGTGTCGTACATAAGTGAAGACCGAACATCTCATCCGCACGAATCAAGTGGTGGACGTACGCACGCGAGTAGTTCTTACACGTGTTACAGTCACACTTCTCATCGATTGGACCGAAGTCTGTCTTATATTTCGCTTGCTTGATCGTGACGCGACCTTTCGACGTCATGAGTGTCCCGTTTCGTGCGATGCGTGTCGGAAGAACGCAGTCGAACATATCGATTCCACGAATCGACCCTTCGATTAACGCATCCGGTGAGCCGACACCCATCAAATAACGCGGCTTGTTTTCCGGCATGAGTGGTGTCGTGAATTCGAGCGCACGATACATGACGTCTTTCGGTTCACCGACCGAGAGACCTCCGACCGCATATCCCGGGAAATCAAGCGACACGAGGTCAGCGGCACTTTGACGACGAAGGTCCTCATATTCTCCACCTTGGATGATCCCAAAGAGCGCTTGGTCTTCTGGACGTTCGTGTGCCTCGAGGCAACGTTCCGCCCAGCGACTCGTACGCTCAACTGATTTCTTCATGTACTCATGCGTCGCCGGATAAGGCGGGCACTCATCAAATGCCATCATGATGTCCGAACCGAGCGCGTTCTGAATCTCCATCGCCTTTTCGGGTGACAAGAACAATTTGTCGCCATTCAAATGGTTGCGGAAATGAACGCCTTCCTCTTGGATGTTTCGGAGGTCAGCAAGTGAGAACACCTGGAAACCACCCGAGTCCGTGAGGATTGCCCCGTCCCAGTTCATGAACTTATGAAGGCCACCCGCTTGTTTGATGACCTCATGACCTGGACGAACCCAAAGATGATACGTGTTCGACAAGATAATATTCGCGCCCATCGCCTTGACCTGTTCCGGTGCCATCGTCTTGACGCTCGCTTGCGTCCCGACTGGCATGAAGACCGGGGTCTCGAACGACCCGTGCGGCGTATGGACGATTCCGTGCCGCGCTCCGGTCTGTTTACATGTGTGGATGTGTTCGTATGTGACTGCATGTTTTGTCATTTTGTTACTTCCTTCCTCGTGATGAGCATCGCGTCTCCAAAGCTGAAGAAGCGGTATCGTTCTGCGACCGCAGTCCGATAAGCATGTAAGATGATGTCGCGCGTCGCGAATGCCGAGACGAGCATGACGAGCGTTGATTTAGGCAAGTGGAAGTTCGTGATCAATCCATCAATCGCCTTCAACTCGACACCAGGGTAAATAAAGATGTCCGTCCAGCCCGATGACTCGACGAAGTCCCCATGGTCTCGCATGATCGTTTCGAGCGTCCGTGTCGATGTCGTCCCGACCGCAAAGATACGACCGCCGTTCGCTCGGATTTCTCGAAGCGCAGCTGCAGATTCAACCGACAACTCGAAATACTCACTGTGCATCGTATGTTCTTCAATCGAATCAGCTGTCACCGGACGGAACGTACCGAGCCCGACGTGAAGTGTGAGCGGAATCAACCGAACTCCTTTCGCCTTCGCCGCTTCAAGTAGTTCCTCGGTAAAATGAAGACCGGCTGTCGGAGCGGCCGCACTACCACGCTCACGAGCATAGACCGTCTGATAGCGGTCCTGGTCATCGAGTTGTTCGCGAATGTACGGCGGGAGCGGCATCGTTCCGAGTTCGTCTAAAATCTCATAGAAGATGCCGTCGTAGTCAAACTTGAAACGACGTCCGCCTTCTGGGAGTTCCTCGACGCATTCGGCACGGAGAAGACCGTCTCCGAACTCGACGATGGAACCGACACGAACTTTTTTCGCCGGTTTGACGAGCGCTTCCCACACGTCATCTTCCGTCTGTTTCAACAAGAGAAGTTCGACTTTCCCGCCTGTTTCTTGCTTCGCCCCAAAGAGACGTGCCGGTAAGACGCGTGAGTCGTTGACGACGAGCGCATCCCCTTCGTTCAAGTAATCGAGCACGTCACGGAAATGACGATGCTCGATGTCCCCTGTCTCGCGATCCAATACGAGTAGGCGTGAGCTCGTCCGATCGAGCAATGGGACTTGGGCGATCAACTCTTCTGGTAACTCAAAATCATAATCGTTTACGTTTAATTGAATGTCTTGCATACCTTACTCCTCTTCCTCTTCATAACCAAAATGCGACTTGGCAAACTGTGTAATCATCCGTCCTCGCGGCGTACGCTGCAAGAATCCTTGTTGCAATAAATAGGGCTCATAGACATCCTCGATCGTCTGAGCATCCTCACCGATGGTTGCGGCAAGCGTCTCAAGCCCGACCGGTCCACCTCCGAACCGCTCCACCATGGCCCGAAGCAATCGATGGTCGACTTCATCGAGTCCGAGTGCATCGACGTGTAGACGGTCGAGCGCATCAGACGCGAGCACCGGATCGATTTCTTTCGTACCAGCCACTTGCGCGAAATCACGGACTCGTCGCAAGAGACGGTTTGCGATTCGTGGCGTCCCTCGTGAGCGTTTCGCAATCGCGCCACTCGCCTCAGGTGAGATCGAGAGACGGAACAGCTGGGCCGTCCGACTGACGATGGCCGCTAACTCATGTGCTTCGTAATATTCGAGCTTCAACGTGACCCCGAAACGGTCACGTAAAGGCGCCGACAACATCCCGGCCCGTGTCGTCGCCCCGACGAGCGTGAACGGTGGTAAGTCGATGCGGACGCTTCGTGCCATCTCCCCTTGCCCATAGACGATGTCGAGACAGTAATCTTCCATGGCCGGATAGAGAATTTCTTCAATCGTTCGACTCAATCGATGGATCTCGTCGATGAACAAGACATCTCCCGGCTCGAGGGTCGAGAGGATTGCGGCCAAATCACCCGGTCGTTCAATTGCGGGCCCGGCGGTCGTTTTAATCCCGACACCCATCTCGTTGGCGATGATTTGGGCGAGCGTCGTCTTCCCGAGTCCCGGTGGTCCATATAACAGGACGTGATCGAGCGTCTCACTGCGAAGTTTGGCGGCCTGAATGAAGACTGACAAATTACCTTTCGCTTTTTCTTGCCCGATATATTGCTCGAAGCGCTGCGGACGTAAGCTCCACTCTTCAGAGTCTTCATATTGCTGATGAGATTGTGACAACAATCGTTCGTCCATAGCTTCCTCCTTATTTCAATAACAGCTGTAGCGCGCGTTTTATGTACGCGTCGGTCGTCAAGATTTCCCCGCTCAATGCACTGCGGACTTTTGCGATTTCCCGTTCGGAGTAGCCGAGTGCGACGAGCGCCTCACACGCCTCGTCTAGTTCTGATGCACCTTGTGCGAACAACCCTTCGTTCGGAACGTAATCCGGTGCAAGCTCGGATAACTTCCCTTTCAAGTCGAGTGCCATCTGTTTGGCTGTCTTCTTCCCGACTCCCGGGAATTTCGTTAAATATTTTTCATTCTCGGTTTCAATCGCATCGATCAATGCGTCGATATCGCCGGACGCGACGATGGCAAGCGCACCCTTTGGTCCGATGCCGCTTACGCTAAGGAGTTTATTAAACAGCTCGCGCTCGCGTCGTGACCGGAAACCATATAGCGTCTGTTGGTCTTCACGCACGTAATGATGCGTAAACACGATTACATGTTCGTCTTGTTCACGATAAAAAAACGGGTTAGGCACATGTACTTTGTAGCCGACGCCCGAGACATCTAACGTTATATATTCCGCACACACATAGGCGACGGGTCCTTTTACGAATTCAATCACGGTGTACTCTCCTTTTCGGTCGGAAAAACTGCATTTATTGTACCATAATGGGCGACACGAAAAAAGGACAGGCGTTTACCTGTCCTCAGCTTGTTGACAAATAACATGTTCGAACTCGTCCTTCCGGCGCCCACGCTTTCCGCAGGCAATCCCGGAGCCGCATCGCGACTCAAGTCGCTGCTGGGTCTCCGTCGGATTGCTTTCCTGCAGGAGTCGGGGCGCCGTCGGGCGAGCAACGCAAACGGTCGTCATCTGGCGGCCGTTTGTCTTTTTCTAAGGCCACGACGGCCGAAGAAAAAGCTCGGTATTTACTTTGAATCGATGTTTTAGGGGAAAGGGAAGGTAAACGCCGAGATCATCCTCCTCGGGCCGCTGTTCAACATCCGTTCCGTTCGTCAGACCGTGAAGGATGGATGGTGTCGACTTGTTGATCATTAGATCCGCCCCCTGTGTGTTCTTCTCACACCATTATATGGGACGGAGGACAAAAGGTGACCAAGAACGGGCAGGCGAGACTCCTGAGGGGATAGCAAGCAAAGGGAGACCCAGCAGTGACGCAGTCGCGATGCGGCTCCCTGCTTGCCCCTAGGAAAGCGAGCCGTGTCCGGATTGGGCATAAGACCTATACTTTGTCTACAGTCTGAGGACAGGCGTTTGCCTGTCCTGAAGCGATTATCGCGCGAGCATACGTTCAAGCGCACGTTTCGAATATTCTGTCGTGTCCGCATCTACCCGAATCACATTCACAGGGTCCGTCTCAAGCGACTCGAGCGCCCAAAGTAGATGGGATAAGTCGATTCGGTTCATCGTGAGGCACGGACACATGAACGGGTTCAATGAAACGATATCGAGATGTGGGTACGTCGCCGCTAGACGGTTGACGAGGTTCATCTCCGTTCCGACCGCCCATTTCGTCCCCGGTGCGCTCCCGTCAATCTTGTCGATGATATATGACGTCGATCCCGCCTCGTCCGCTGCCTGGACGACGTCAAACGTACACTCCGGATGGACAATGATGCGACGATCCGGCTCACGCTCACGAAACGCCTGGATTTGCGAGACCGTAAACTTCTCATGGACAGAACAGTGTCCCTTCCACAAGATGACTTTTACTTGTTCGTCGTCCTCTGCTACCAATTCTTCACGGAGTGGATCCCAAACGGCCATCGCCTCGAGCGGAACGCCGAGATCGAACGCCGTGTTCCGCCCGAGGTGCTGGTCAGGAAGGAACAAAATACGCTCGCCTGTCTCAAGCGCCCACCGAACAATCTCATGGGCGTTCGACGATGTGACGGTCGCCCCGCCGTGACGCCCAACGAACGCTTTAATTGCCGCTGTTGAATTGACGTATGTAATCGGGATGATGTCCTCTCCAAATCGTTCCGTCAGTTCTTCCCAAGCAATCTCCGTCTGATCGATATCAGCCATGTCTGCCATCGAACAGCCGGCACGCATATCAGGTAAGACGACAATCTGGTCGTCCCGCGTCAACATGTCCGCCGTCTCTGCCATGAAGTGGACGCCACAAAAGACGATGAATTCGGCTTCGCTCATCTGTTCTGCGAGTCGTGCGAGCTGGAGCGAATCTCCTGTCGCGTCCGCGAATTGAACGACCTCGTCTTTTTGATAATGATGAGCCGGTAAAAAGAGACGCGTCCCGAGTCGGTCTTTGACCGCCTGAATCCGAGTCTCCATCTCCTCCACCGACAAGTTAGCGTACGTCGGCGGAAGTGTTCCAAGTAGTTGCATCTTTCATTCCTCCTTGTAAATTCAAACTGCAATCGAACGCTCGTACCGAATGAGTCAATTGCCCGAGCGAGATGACATCGATGCGAATGCCTCGATAATTATCGACCGTGTCGAGCGTGATGCCACCAGACACTTCAATTTTGATGTGCGTTGGTATATGACGAACCCATTCTCTCAATTCATCTGGCGTCCGATTATCAAGCATCACGATGTCCGGTTTCGCCACAATCGCCTCCATCAGTTGTTCGAACGACTCGACCTCGACTTCAATCGGAGTCGTATGACCGACACGACCACGCGCGACTTGAATCGCATTCGTTACGCCACCAAGTGCGACGATATGATTGTCTTTGATCATGACGGCATCATCGAGTCTTAGACGATGATTGTATCCCCCTCCGACACGTACGGCATACTTCTCAATCATCCGCAGTCCCGGGGTCGTCTTACGCGTATCGGTCACGTGAATCGCGTCATCTCGTAGCGCCTCCACGCACTGACGCGTCATCGTCGCGATCCCACTCGCGTGTTGAATGACATTCAACAGCACACGCTCCGTCTCTAAAATCCTGCGCGTCTTTCCTCTCAAGACGACGAGTTCATCTCCAGGGACAACCGCTCTCCCGTCTTCTTGGCAAGAGACCAATTCAAGCCGCTGCATGGTTGCCAGCTCTTCTACGATAGGCTTCCCACAGAAAATGCCCTGTTCTTTGGCGACGATTGTTGCGACCGACTCGTCTTGTCCATCAATCAGCTCACTGGATACATCGCCATATCCGATATCCTCAATCAAGAACTGTCGCAGCTGTTCGCGTAGATAAATCGTGTTCATCATACCTCTCCATTTCAAGGATGCTTTGCGCGATGAGTCGCGCCGCATCAATTTGTAAAGTTTGTTCACTTAATTGTCTTGTCACGTGTTTCGTCACGGTCAACGATTGGGTATTTTGTAAGAAACCTTTCAATTCATCAAGACTTGGTGAAATCGTCAACCATCTTCCGATTTGAGCACGTAACGCTTGAAACGCCACAGGTGAGATGTCGTACACCAACATCTCCTTCGTCGCCGTGGCCGTCTTATTCAATCGCATCGCTCGCGCGACTCGTTTTCCAAACACCCAACATTCCAAAAGTGAGTTCGAGGCCAAACGATTCATCCCATGTATGCCCGCATCCGCCACTTCACCGACGGCATATAATCCGTCAACGTCTGTCCGTCCCATATCATCCACTTCGATTCCACCCATATGAAAATGGAGACCTGGACGTACCGGGATGCGACGAAGATCAATCCCAAGCTTGTCACATGTCAACGCAAGCTTCGGAAACCGTTCACGAAGTCGTATCACGTTTGTCGTATCGAGATAGACTGGTCCCGTTCGTTCCGTCAGAACCTTCGCCACGTCATCACGAGGCGCGAGACTCCCGAGCGGATGATTGGCCATCACATGGTTTCCTTCGTCATCAACGAGCGTCGCCCCGGCTCCTCTAAGCGCCTCGGTCACGAGATGAGGCTCGTCGGTCGCCAGTAACGTAGGGTGAAATTGAATGCGCTGTAAGTGTGTCAGCTTGGCCCCACATCGATTTGCCAAAACGAGACCATCGCCAGTCACGGTACGCGCGTTTGAAGTCCAATCAATCAGTCCCCCGATGCCACCTGTCGCCAATACGACAGCCCCGGCTTCAATCTGAATGGGCACTTCATCACGAAATGCCATCGCACCGACGACTTTTCCGTCTCTCATGATGAGATCGTGCACGAGCGCCCGTTCCAACACGTTCACGTTATCAGGTAACGACTGACGTAATTGCCCCATAATATGACGTCCCGTCTCATCGCCACCGACATGAAAGATCCGATTCAATCGGTGTGCACCTTCTCGTCCGAGGGCATAGTCACCCTCTTCACGGTCGAAGCGGACACCGAACCGTTCCATTTCTTCAATCACTTGACGACCTTCTTCGACGAGAATGTCGACGCGCTCAGCGCACGATGTCCTTTTAGAAGCGAGCATCGTGTCTTCTTTATGACTCGCACTCGATTTCTCCAGATACGCGCTCGCAATACCGCCTTGTGCCAAATCGGAGTTGCCCTCTGTCATCTCGCCTTTTGAGACGAGAAGAACGGAGAATGATTTTTGTAGATGCAAGGCCGTCGCGACAGCGGCAAGTCCCGTACCGATAATCAAAATGTCAGTTTTCTCTATATGTAAAGACACCTGTATATCACCTGTTTTTCATATGTAATGTTGACTTGTAAACTAGTTTCGCATAATTTTGTGTAGAAGACAACATGAGAAAAGGGGAGTCCATCATGAACCGCTACTTCGACTACGCCGCTACACACCCGATGACACATGCAGCATTAGACCATTACGTGGCGATGGCCAAAAACGTTTATGGGAACCCATCATCACTCCATACCCAAGGTTATATGGCAGAAGATTATTTAACGGAGGCCCGTCGTCTATTTAAACAAGCTCTCGGGGTCGACGTTTTTAAAGGGAAATTATTATTCACAGGTAGTGGTTCCGAAAGCAACTATATTGCGTTGACGAGTTTACGGAAACGAATGAAAGGAAAAGAAGTGATTACAACTTGGCATGAACATGACTCGGTCGCTCTCTTACTTGAGGAATGGGAGCGTGAAGGTGTGATCGTCCATCGGTTAAAGCTGAAAGATGGTAAATTTGATATAGAGGCGTTCACCCAGTTATTAGATCGTGATATCGGACTCGTCACTTTCCAACATGTCAATTCCGACACAGGTTGGGTACTACCGCTTCACCATATTCAATGCCTGATCAAATATAAAAAGATTCTCTTCCATGTGGACGGGGTACAGGCGCTCGGCAAAATCCCGATTTCTGTCGAAGGAATTGACGCCTATTCATTCAGCGCCCATAAGGTCGGTGGACCGAAAGGGGTCGGTGCGCTTTACATGGATCGATTGATTCCTCCACCTTATTACCCGGGTCATCATCAATATGGGATTCGTCCAGGAACAATTGATGTGCCTGGGATCAGTGCTTTCGTGAAAGCTCTCGGAGAGCGTCAAGAACAACTGACACGTTTTCAGAGAAATTTCATGGCATTTCGTGCTATCTTGAAAGAGAAGACGTCAGCGTATGTCAAATGGCTCGAGTTTGACGAACAAAGTCCCGCCATTTTTTCCTTCGTATCCCATCAGCGCGATGGACAATGGTGGATGACGGAGCTCGATGACCTCGGATTCCAAGTATCGGCCGGGTCGGCCTGTCGTGCCGGACAAAATGGACCAAACCGCATGCTTGAAGCACTTGGCTATGAAACGAGTGCCTGCCACGGACTCGTCCGCATTTCTTTCGGCGCGCAAACGACCATCGAAGACACATCGGCCCTCGCCGATGCCATCGTCACTTTAGCAAGGAGAGTCGAACATCATGAACAAACGTTTAGCCGGTGAAGAACGTCGCCGTACTTTACTTCACCTCATCGAATCGAGTAATGAACCAATCACCGGATCTGAACTGGCACGACACGTCTCTGTCAGCCGTCAGGTCATCGTCCAAGATTTGTCGCTATTAAAGGCGAAAGGTCATCAAATCGTCGCGACCGCTCGAGGGTATGTCTATTTGCAAGGAGACCTCAGTCCCTCTACTTATTCCAAGAAGGTAGCTTGTCGTCATACGGCTGATGAAATGGAAGCGGAAATGAACGCCGTCGTTGACGAAGGCGTGACCATTAAAGACGTCATCATCGACCATCCGGTATACGGCTCCATCACTGGACAACTGATGGTGAAGAGCCGTCGGGACGTCCGCGCTTTCCTCGAACGGGTGAAGACTCACGGAGCAGCGCCACTCTCTCAATTGACGGGTGGCCTTCATATCCATACGCTTGAATCGGATCATAAAGAGGCGATTGATGCGGCAGTCAAAGAACTGGACCGACTCGGCATTCTCGTATCCGAATTAGATTGAAGAGACGTCACGAATATGTGACATCTCTTCTTTTTCTTTTAGATGATGTCCGTTATACTGAGGGATGGAACAACTTTCCTGAAATCTAGTTGAAAGGAGGACTCGTCATGAATGTCCTCGAGCATTTGCTCGCCGCATGCGGGGTCTTTAGCATTCCCATCGGTATTTTGGTTCAATTCATCCCGAACGAACTCGTTCTCGCATATGGTGGCTTCCTCGTTGACTCGCATGATGCGCCTTTTTTTCTCATGTTCCTACTCGCGTGGGTTTCCTTCACGCTCAGTCAGATTGGACTTTACTGGATCGGACGCTTTGGGGGGCGCCCTGTTGCCTTGAAACTCTATCGCTATTTTAGAATTCGGCAAGAGAAACAACTTCGCGCCGAGCGTTGGTTTGAGAAGTATGGCGCATGGATTGTCTGCCTCAGTCTGTTTTGGCGACAACTCTTTGCTGTCAGCGCCGGTGTGATGCGCCTTTCCTTCCGTAAATTCTTGACGGTCACGACACTCATTTTTGCGGTTTGGTCATTCCTCTTCATCCATTTAGGAATGATGTTCGGAAGCAACTGGCGGATGATCGGTCATGTGACAAATGATCTCCTTCCCTTCCTAGCTCTCGGAGTCGGCATCGTACTCGTCGTTCGCCACCTTCGTCATCAACCAAAACGTGTGAAAGAATCAGCTTAACTGACGCTGATTCTTTTTTTGTTGGAAAGGGAAACGCTCTCATCTGTCGAATAAGTACGATGTAAGCGAATCGCGGTCACATAAAAGATACCGCACAACGAAAAAGGAGGAATCACCATGTTCCATCGCCGTAAAACGTATACGATTCGACCTGAACGCCTGCAAGAATTCACCGACTTCTTCCATACATACATCTACCCCATTCAAGCGTCCCACGGCGCTCGTCTCGTCGGACGTTGGGTGACCGAAGACCAGTCTGAGGTCATGGCCTTATGGGAATATCGGGACCGGGAACACTATGAACAAGTAGAGCGGGATTACCGTGGTAGCACGTTACGACGAGAAGCGATGAAAAAGCGGGCCCGCCTCGGAAAAGACTTGTACATCAGATCGAGCGAAGAGTTCATGGTACCAACAGGGCACTACACACCACCCCGGACGATTGTATCCGTGACGGCTTACATCACGAACGAATCAGGTGAAGTCCTCCTCGTCAAGAATATGCATCGGAACGACTCATTCGAAATGCCTGGGGGACAGGTCGAAGAGCATGAGTCCATCGCAGACGCCATTCATCGCGAAGTGCTCGAAGAGACAGGAGCCGAGATCAAAGTCGAAGGCATCACCGGAATTTATCAAAACGTCTCATCCCGCGTCCTCTGTGTCACGTTCCGCGCCAAATATGTATCCGGCGACCTCAAACCACAAGCAGGAGAAACACAAGAAGTCGGATTCTATAAAGTCGACGCGAGTAACGTCGATGACTACATCAAACGAGAGCATTTCCAAATGCGCTTCCTCGACGCCATTGACCCGACCTATTTGCCATATGCCATTTACAAAGTACGTCCATACGAATTGATGGAGCGCATCGAGCGCCAATCCGTCTAACGCAAAAAAGGGATGATCCGCTATGAGCGAATCATCCCTTTTCTTTATGCTTCCTGCATATCATCTTGCTGCGATTGTCCAGTCTCCACTAACAGTTTCCGGACACGGCGTTTCTCCACGTGGAGAACGGTGAACGTCATGTCTTGATATGTGACTTGTGCACCTTTCTCCGGGATATCACCGAGCAATTCTACGAACCAACCGCCCATCGTGTTCGAATCGACGTCTGGTTCTGCAATCCCCATCTCTTCGGCGAATTCATCGACGTCCATGTCAGCCATACACTCGTAGACCCCTTCACGGAGACGTCTGAGGTAGACGACGGATTCGTCGTGCTCATCCCAGATATCGCCGACGAGTTCTTCGAGCATGTCTTCTAACGTGACGAGACCCGCCGTGCCCCCGAACTCATCGAGGACGACAGCCATGTGAGATTGTTTCTGCTGGAGAATCGGAAGTAGTTCAATCAATTTTGTCTGCGGCGACACGAAAGTGAGTGGACGAATGAGCGAACGAATATCGGTCACTTCATCTCCCATCATCGAACGTAAGAAGTCACGTTCCGACAAGACACCGATGACGTTATCGATCGAGTCTTTATACACCGGTAAACGGGAATGACCTCCACTGAAAATCGTATCTTTGATTTCATCGAGCGAGTCGTCGATGTCGACGGCCAGAATATCGATTCGTGGCGTCAACACATCATCGACCGTGATATCGTTGAAGGCGAAGGCGCTGTGGACGAGCTCTGCTTCCGTCTCTCCGAGCACGCCTTCCTCTTCTCCCATATCGACGAGTACTTTCAACTCTTCTTCCGTGACAGATGGTTCCTTGTCTTTCATCCCGATCATTCGGAGCGTCAACTTCTTCAATCCGGTAAAAATCAACGTCACCGGTTTGAGGACTTTGACGAGGAACACGAGAATGCCACTGATGAGTAGCGAATACTTCTCCGCAAACTCTTTCGCGAGCGATTTCGGCAAAATCTCACCGAAGATCAAGATGATGACCGTCGTTGCGAATGTCGACACAAGAAGCCCGGTACCGCCACTAAAAATCGATGTGGCGATGGCGGTCGACACCGTGGCAGAACCGATATTGACGATGTTGTTCCCGACGAGGATCGTCGAGAGTGTATCATCAAAACGGTCGACGAGACTAAGGACACGTTTTGCGGCTTTGTCACCATCTTCTGCCATCCGAATCATCCGGACCCGGTTCACACTCGAGAGCGCCGTTTCGGCTGATGAGAAAAACGCTGACAACATGACGAGAACTACATATAGAATTAAACTTGACGAGGGCACAGGGTCCACGTTAGCTTCACACTCCGTTTCTTCTTAACAAATAATTTTTTATTCCACAAACTCGAATTCGAAGTCGAGAATCGCGACGACACTGCCGTCCTCGGCACCGAGCTTACGAAGATCGTCATCGACGCCCATCTGACGCATTTGACGAGCGAATCGTTTGATTGACTCATCATGGTCAAAGTTCGTCATCTTGAAGAGCTTCTCGATACGAGGGCCCGTGATCACGAAGCGATCGTATTCATCGATGTGGATTTGATAGCCTTTCTCTTCCTTCTCATAACGATACACGACACGAGGCGTCGCTGTCTTCTCTTCGAGCTCATCGAGTGGAAATTCAGGTGTTGTATCGACAAAGTTCGCCACTTCGATTAACAAGTTACGAAGACCATCTTGTGCGAGTGCTGAGATCGGGAAGACTTTGACATCGTCCCCTACCTTCTTCTTGAACTCTTCGAGATGTCCCTCCGCGTCCGGCATATCCATTTTGTTCGCCACGACAACTTGTGGGCGTTCGAGAAGACGTAAATTGTACGACTCGAGCTCACGGTTGATCGTCGTGTAGTCTTCGAACGGGTCGCGTCCTTCCATGCCACTCATATCGATCATGTGAACGATCACTTTCGTCCGTTCGATATGACGAAGGAACTGGTGACCGAGACCGACGCCTTGGCTCGCCCCTTCGATTAGACCTGGAAGGTCGGCCATGACGAAGCTGCGGTCGTCCGCTGTCTTGACGACACCGAGGTTCGGTGTGATCGTCGTGAAGTGGTACGCACCGATTTTCGGACGTGCCGACGAGACGACCGAGAGAAGCGTTGATTTCCCGACAGACGGGAATCCGACGAGACCGACGTCTGCGAGGAGTTTCAACTCGAGACGGAGTTCACGTTCTTGACCTGGTTCCCCGTTCTCTGCGATTTCCGGAGCCGGGTTGGCAGGTGTCGCAAAACGACAGTTCCCACGTCCACCACGACCACCTTTTGCGATCGTCGCTTGTTGACCATGTTCCGTCAAGTCCGCGATGACAGTATCTGTCTCCGCATCGAAGACGATGGTACCAGGTGGCACTTTGACGATGAGCGGCTTCGCTTTTCGTCCGTGCATCCCTTTCGACATTCCTTTTTCCCCATCATGGGCAATAAACTTTTTCGAATAACGGAAATCAACGAGCGTCCGTAATCCTTCTTCTACTTCGAAGACGACATCCCCACCGTGACCACCGTCACCACCTGCAGGACCACCGTCTGGAACGTATTTTTCGCGACGGAAAGCGACCATTCCTTTTCCGCCGTCTCCAGCTTTTACAAAAATATTAACCTGATCGACAAACATTTATTTCCCCTCCTTTATGTGAAACGTAGTAGTATCTACGTTCTGTTCGTACACATCGGCTGACGCGATCACGTCGTCCGGGACAGCGCCCGTGACGCGAACCATCAGTCCGTCCGTGAACGTCACATGAATCGGCTCGTCCGTATATTCTAACAAGCGGACAAGCATCTCTGCCACTCGCGCGTCATCGATGACGAGTTGGTCGGTCAAAATCGTATACGTCATCCGACCTTCCCAATTCGCTTGAATCACGACCAGGCTCGTCTGTGGCATGTTCAGACGAACGAGCGCACTCTCCTCGTCGGCCTGTTTCCGATAGCGTTCGTAAAGTTCCTCGAGCTTAGTCGGATCGAGAGCCGCATAAAGCGAGATCAATTGAAGCCGATTCATCCATTCGTGACGGACGGTCGATAAGAGCTCGAGTGTCTGTTCTGAATCCATTTGATCCTCTCCTAGAAAAAAAGACTCTAACCAAATAAGTGGCTAGAGTCTTCTGCGTCGTTCAACTTACGCGACTGGGTAAACGCTCACTTGTTTCTTGTCGCGACCAAGACGCTCATAGCGTACTACGCCGTCAACTTTCGCAAACAAAGTGTCGTCGCCACCACGGCCAACGTTTTCACCTGGGTGAATCTTTGTACCGCGTTGGCGGTAAAGGATTGATCCAGCTGAAACTGTTTGTCCGTCAGCGCGTTTTGCACCGAGACGTTTCGAAATTGAGTCACGACCGTTTTTAGTCGAACCAACTCCCTTTTTCGAAGCGAAGAACTGAAGGTTCAATTGTAACATGAGGTCCACCTCCTATTGTTCAATTTGGATATATTCACCGTAGCTTTGGGCGATCGTGTCTAACTGCACGAGCATCCCTTCTAATAACAGTTGGGTGCGTTCCATATCCTGCGGTGATAAGTCAGGATACGTCTCGACATAAAAGTAACCACCCTCTGTTTGATCTGCCATTTCTACAAGAAGCGATTGACCCGCAAGCGTTTCGACGGCGTTATAGGCACCAAAGATGATGGCTGAAACACCGGCGCACACCAAGTCAGAACCAGGTTCTGCAAAATTGGCATGACCAGTCACTTCAACGGAGCGAATCGACTTCGCCTCGTCTCGTCTTACCTTGACCCGAATCATAGCTTACGCTTCGATTTTCTCGATGCGAACTTTCGTGTAAGGCTGACGGTGACCTTGCTTACGACGGTAGTTTTTCTTAGCTTTCATTTTGAAGACAGTGATCTTCTTAGCGCGGCCGTGTTTTACCACTGTACCGACAACTTTAGCGCCTTCTACGAGTGGAGCGCCGACTTTAACATCGTCACCACCAACGAAAAGAACCTCACCGAATTCTACAGTACCTTCGACATCAGCATCGAGTTTTTCGATGTAGATCTCTTGACCTGCTTCAACTTTGATTTGCTTACCACCAGTTTTGATGATTGCGTACATATACGTGCACCTCCTTGTTAAACTCAGACTCGCCATCCTGGGCAGGGCAAATACCTTTAAAACCCGTTCTGTGCGGTTGTAGCCATTTGGGTGCTTCCAAACGAACTAACGTTATAGATAATACCATTCTCAAATATTCATTGTCAACGCCGAGATAAGAAATTCTGACATTCCTCAGACGTTCCGTAAAAGAGGAACTCCGGCTCTCCTTCGACGAGATATACATCGATGTCAAATTCATGCCATGAAGCCTCGTGCCACTTCTTAGGAAGGGAGAGGACGACCGCCTCATACTGTCCGATCAAATCAAGGAGCGCTCGTTCGAGCTGCGAGAAAATCGCAAGTTTCGAAGGCTTCCCCTCATAGATCATACGGTCTTGGATCGAGCGACCCGTCCGTTCACGTGATAACTCGAATAAACCCATGCGCGTAAAGCCATACACTTCGACCCGTCGTGGGTCACGTGCCCCGAGTTCTTTCATCTTTTTGAGGAGACGCGTCTGTCCTTCCTTTGAACCTCGTAAGAAATCGATGACGATCATGCCGCCGATATTTCGCAGACGCAACTGCTCCATGATTGAATAGAGAGCGGCTTCATTGATGGTATCGGCCGCACGCCCCTTATCTTTGACGGCGACATTCTTTCCGCTATTCACGTCGATGACGGTCATCGTCTCGACTTGTTCAATCAAGACGAACGCCCCACCATCCAACCAGACGGCACGGCTCTCGAGCTTCTCAATCGTGCTGTCGAGACGTTTTGCCTCGGGCATCCGCCCTTTCCCAATATGACTTTGTACCGGGACTTCCAATCGCTCTAGTCTCGCTTGCCCTTCCTTGTCGTTCAGGAGGACGGATTCGACCGCATGGCGTCGCACGAAATGTTCACACAATAACTCATCTTGTCCGTAGCGTTGTTCGATCACCGTCTTTGAACGGTCACGCAAAAGATGAAGTTCTTCCTGTAACGCCTCTGGTGACACTTGTCCGGCTTCCGTTCGAAATAGGACTCCTTCCTCTTCCGTAAGGTCGAGCGCTTTGGAGAGGCGATCCTGCGTGACGAGGTCGAGCTTCCGGCTGAACAGTTGTCGACGGCCAAATGGGAAATACACAAGATATCGTCCACCGAAGCGGATGTTCTCTGTCACTTTATGATGCTTGCCGTTGATGCCTTCTTTCGTCACTTGGACGAGTCGCTTCTCCCCGACGACTGCCGCTTGCCCGATGGCCGGTACTTCCGGATACGAGGCGAGCGCACGGAGCGTCTCCGCGATCGGGAGAAAGAACGTCGTCTCCCCGTCTGTTAAAAACGCCGCTCCGAGCGACGGATGAATTCGTTCGATTGCGGCTTCCACAATGGTCCCGACCGACAGTTGGTCGACGAACCGTTCTTCGACTTCAAGCAACCGTTCTCCATCCACGAGCATCGCCCGTTCGATGGACGGGGTTCGTTCATAGATTAACTTCATGTGCATCACTCCTTCCGACAGAAAAAGGCAACTTTCGTTGCCTTTACGCTTTTTTCATTCCAAATTTCATCATGAGTCGTGCCCAGAAGCCGACCGGTGTCGTATCTGTCTGAATCGACATCAGTGGAACGGATTCACCGAGAATACGACGCGTGATGTTTCGATACGCCTGTCCGGCATAGTTATCCGGGTTCATCGTGACCGGAACCCCGCGGTTCGCAGCCGCGATGACTTCCTCGTCATCGATGACGACGCCGAGTAAGTCGATTGACAAGATGCGCATGATGTCATCAATGTCGAGCATATCTCCTGATTCGACGAGATGATTTTTCACCCGGTTGACAATCAGTTTCGGCGCCTCGATATGTTCCGCTTGCTCGAGCATCCCGATGATTCGGTCTGCATCTTGAACAGCTGCCTTTTCAGGTGTCGTGACGACGATCGCCTCATCCGCACCAGCGATGGCGTTCATAAATCCTTGCTCGATTCCAGCAGGACAGTCGATCAAAACGAAATCATATTCCGTCTTCAACTGGTCGACGATTTCTTTCACTTGTTCAGGATTGACCGACGTCTTGTCTTTTGACTGTGCGGCCGGAAGTAAGTACATCTCCTCGAACCGTTTGTCGCGAACGAGCGCTTGATTCAACTTACATTGTCCCGTGATGACATCGACGAGATTATAAATGCTCCGGTTGTCGAGACCGAGAATGATATCGAGGTTACGCAATCCGATATCTGTATCGACGAGACAGACCGAGTGTCCAGACAAAGCGAGCCCCGTCCCGATGTTAGCGGTCGTCGTTGTCTTGCCGACGCCCCCTTTTCCTGATGTCACGACGATGGCTCTGCCGTTTTTCACTACTTTTTCTGTATGTACAGGCTCTACTACTTGTTCCATTCCACTCACCCTCTCTGTAATTCCATTGCATATGCGTCTTTCAGACCCGTCATGACGTGACGGAGACGTGTCATCTCAATCCCGTCATTTGTCTGATACGCACAACCCATCTCAATCTCAGGAAGTTCTTCCTCGTCACCGGCTGTGAGAACATGGTCACCGATTGCCAAAAACTTTGGATGGAGCAGGCTCGCGGTAATGACCGCTTCTTCCCATCCTTCGACACCCGCGCGCACATTTCCTCGTATCGTCCCTAAACAATAAATACTTCCTGTCGTTCGAACTTCCGCACCGGGATTGATGTCCCCGATCACGAGCACCGAACCGTCAAACGTCAAGACCTGACCGCTACGGATTGTTCCACTATGATAATGGAACGTCTTTCTGCCGTAAGTTGCTTTCGCCTCTTCCGTCAACATGACATCGCTCGACAAGTCTTCAATATAAAAAACGCCATGACGAGCGACGACCTCACGAATTTGACGTGACAGCTCCTCGTCAATATAACGAGTACCCGCGTGCAACTTCAGGGCAATCTTTCCGGACGGCGGCTCCATTTCTTGTAATGTCGCTTCTAAGTCCGTAAGCACCTCGTCGATGCCACTCTTCGGATTGAAGTGAATGGCAATGCCGTTGCGATGTCCTTTAATCGTAATGTGTCGTTTACGCTCCATCATGGCTACCCTCTTTTCGCAACAGGGCGTGTCGTCACATAGCGCGTCATCGGATAATAAAGAATCACGATGGCGATGGCATTGACGAGCATCGTCCCTGGAATCTGTTCAACTAATAGTGTTTGAATCGTCATCAATGTCCCACCAATCGCCGCCATAATCCCGTAAATGGAAAAGGTGAAAACGAGAATCATAAACGTGAACGTGATGGTGACAGAGAAGAAGTTCTCACCTATATATTTTAACACGAAGCTGGCTAAGAGAGGAATGAGTGAAAAAGTAAATACGTAAATTCCAATCAGGTCGGTGTAGACGATATCATACAGTAATCCGAATACAAGACCGAATCCGAGTGCCGTCTCCCATCGACCGTACAGACTGACAAACATCAGTCCGATCAGTGTCAACAAAAGATATGGTGTGGCATAGTGCCAAGAAAAAATCGATGCCCACGTTCCTTCAATAAGAAAAAGGAGGAACAGGGCGATGAACACTTTCATGTTACTCACCCGCTGCTCCTCCTTCCTCGGGACCCGTTAAAAACGGTTCGTCTAGTGTCCGATCAATCACGTACATTTGTGAGAACTCATTGAAGTCGGCCTCCGGTTTAATCCGGGCGACTTGTGAGACGCCGTATTCATCCGTCTCGATCGACTCGATCGTACCGATGACGAGCCCGGCCGGATATCGTCCACCGAGTCCGGACGTCGATACAATTTCTCCTTCTTTCAACTTGACGCTATTCGATACTTTCGTGAAGAACAATTCGTTCGTCTCCGTGTCGAATCCGTCAACTGTCCCGTACGTCGGTTTGCCGTCCGCATCTTTGACGACAGCCGAGACGTTGTTCGTCCGGTTGTTGTCACTGAGCAGTTGGACTTGCGACGTATAGGCACTTGTCTGAATGACACGACCGACCATCCCGCTCGCCGCGGTCACGGCCATGCCCTTCTCAACGCCGCGTTCTGAACCGACGTTGATGGTGACGTAGCGTTGCCAATCGTTCGGTGTCCGACCGATGACTTCCGCGGGAATGAGGTCAAAGTCGCGTAACGACTTATCTTTCGCTTCGACCATCTTTCGAAGCTCCTCATTCTCACGACGTAAATCATCCGCTTCAACCGATACCTCGGCGTACTTCGCCAAATGTTCTTTCAGCTGGCGGTTCTCTTCGTAGATATCGCGGACGTCTGAGATGGATGAGACCGTTGAGTCCATCCATCCGATCGGTACCGCGAACACTCGCTGGAACGTGCCGACCACATCACGCGTGACATCTTGGTACCAGGCTGATTCCGATCGTCCTCGAATCGAAACCCCTAAAATGACGAAAAACAAGATCAGTACAATTAGCGTGATGATGAGCTTTTTATTACGTACGAATCGGCTCATCGTGTCTCACCTCTCATCGACGTGACGAGATGCCTGATTTCGAACGGAGGACGTCCATCATTTCAAGAGATTTCCCTGTACCGACCGCTACGCAGTCGAGTGGCTCATCCGCAACGAGTGTCGGGATGTGCGTCTCGTCTGAGATCACATCGTCCAAGTTTTTGAGGAGCGCGCCGCCGCCTGTCAAGACGATTCCGCGGTCCATGACGTCAGCCGCAAGTTCAGGTGGCGTTTGCTCAAGCGTTTGCTTGACCCCTGCCAAAATCGCTTCAACTGTATCCGAAAGAGCTTCACACACTTCTGCAGACGTGACTTCGATTTGTTTTGGGAGTCCTGTTACGAGGTCGCGACCACGGATTTCCATCTTCTCTGCTTCGTTCGATGCGTCGATGCGCGCCGAACCGACTTCCATTTTGAGCGTCTCGGCCGTACGTTCCCCGATCATGAGGTTGTACTTGTTCTTGATGTAACGAATAATGGCATCATCCATTTCGTCACCACCGACACGAATCGATTGGCTTGTCACGATGCCGCCGAGTGAGATCACTGCGACTTCGGTCGTACCGCCACCGATATCGACGACCATCGAGCCAGTCGGTTCCCAAACCGGGAGACCTGCACCGATTGCTGCCGCGAACGGTTCTTCAATTGTGTATGCTTCACGAGCGCCCGCTTGTTTCGCAGCATCTTCCACGGCACGTTTTTCAACAGACGTGATACCGCTTGGGACACAAATCATGACGTTCGTCTTCGATGAGAACAAACCGCCTTTTGATTTTTGAGCTTGCTCCATGAAGTATTTGATCATCGTTGCTGTCGTTTCAAAGTCAGCAATGACGCCATCTTTCATCGGACGACGTGCAGAGACGTTACCTGGAGTACGTCCAATCATATCTTTGGCCTGGTTACCAACGGCCTCAATTCTACCTGTATCTGTGCGGAACGCCACGACGGACGGCTCACGTACAACAATTCCTTGACCTTTTACATAAACGAGCGTATTAGCTGTTCCAAGGTCGATTCCGATTTCTCGGTTAAAACTACGAAACATAGGTGTTGCTCCTCTCTTCGTTACACTATTTTTTATTATAACGGAAAAATCATGTTTGAAAACGTTCATTCGATTACAGGTTATTTACAATAACCGCATCTCAGTCCTGTCTCACCGTCTATTAGTTTGCCTTCTTTTCAGCAAAAAGGCAAATCAAAAAAGCAGACGCAAGTGAGCGTCTGCCTAGGAAGAGAACGGTTACAATCCTGGTTGAAGTGGAAGCAGTAACAACGCTCCGTAGAAAAATACCGAGAAAATCAACACCGGGCGAAAGAAGCGGGACGGTTTCACGCGCGTCGCTCCAGATAAAAAGCTTGAAGTCGTCACGACGAAAAGATAGATGCCGACATACATCAGGAGTAAGCGGACGAGCACCGTCCATATACCGAGTTGGTCGAGTTCATTGAAAGAGAGCACAAGCAGACCAATATAAGCGATGAGCGAGAGAACCCCTATGCCAACACCAACGAGCGGTGAAACGCGATTGAGCCAATGGTCCTCTTGAAACCGAAGGAATAGCGCTGTGCTCACGAATACAAATAGCATGAACACAACAATCGAGAAGATGGTAGGTTCTAAATGTATGTAACTCACAAATAGCGATACTATGACCATCAGAATCCAAATTATTTTTTCCATAAAATCACCTCGTTTGATTTTAAATCAAATTTCATATCCCAATTAGGAAAGTATGTTGTATTTATAACATCACAACTTTTTCAGTATGACGAGAATAGATTGTTGGATCAGGTCATGCCGCTGCTCTTCGTTTAAACGGACATATAGACTCTTCAAGAATGTTTTCACATTATGGACGACGTACCAATATTTTTCCTCATCAAGATGTTGCTTACGTTCCTCTAAGAGATGTGGAAGTTGCTCTACATGGCGAAGAATGACTTCGGAATCCATCCCTCGTTCGAGTAAACGCAGGAGCGGATTGATGAGACGTTCATCTTCATCATGCGCCAATATGTCGGTACGCATGACTTGTACGATGATGATATTGAAAAGTTCCGGAAATGACTTCGGATTTAGTTTGGGATTTGCAATCAGCTCGTCCAACGCGTCTGCCGCGTGGGCAATCGAATGGGCCCACCCCTTACCATTCACATAACCTCTTGCATCTCTCTCGAGCTGAAGATATCGAATCAAACCATCTGCTGCCTGCTGGAATTGGTCTTCTGTCAAAAAGTTCGTTTCTACATCTCGATGCAGAATCAAAGCCATCAATAAAGTTGTGAAAGCTCTCGTGAAGACAGCATCTGACTGTGTTTCCTCAATTCTATGAAACAAGAGAGCATGCAAGGACGTCTCAAGGAGTTCACTCATCTTGTCGAAATCGATGTCTTTTTGTTCAATGATAAGGCGATAGAACATCGTGTATATAAGGCGATCACGGAGTTCGCCGTCCGTTGACCCGATATGCTGAACCATACTTGTGAGAATGGCTTCTTTGTTTTTTTCGTAATACGTCAAATCTCCATCTTTCATCACCTGGAGGACTTCTTTTAATTCATTTTCCGACAATACATTCATATGCGTACACCGCTCTTCTCAATTTGATTCTTTATCTACTCTTTAGCCAAAGGACAGTCTAGATAGCGCTGTTCATTCAGACCTTTCATTCGGATGTTGTGACGACTTTTCTTCTCCGGAATAAATCATCCATAAACTCAACATCAAACAAATCAATCCGCCCAGCCCAGTCGTGATCAAGGACAATTGCTCATCAAAAAATGCTTTACTGACTGCTAAGAAAAGGAGAAACAGCCAACCGATCACATTCCATATCGTGATTCGCGACATTCGGTAACCTCCTATGTACAAACTCATGCATCATTATTTCTACGCTCTTCAAATTTTACACTTCCATTTATCATTTTCCAACTATATCCAAAATTTAATGAGGTTATACGCATTATCCAAAATCGGTACAATTGAATAGTGAAGGAAGATGACTTGTTTTTAATCTATTTGAAACTCAACTGTAGATGAATAACCCTGAGCAATAAGGAATCGTCAATAATGATGATCAACACTTTTTCCAAAGGAGGATTTATAGTGAAAAAGAGAATTTACACGACTTTAACTATATTTGTCATCATAATCATTGGAGGATGGTTTCTCTATATTGATTCGAAGAAGGAACAGTTAGAAGAAATGATATACGAACATTTAGTGGAAGATAAGCAAGTCCCTAAAAATGAAATCATGAGTGTTACTGCGTTTAATGCAAACCTTCCAAAAGATAAAAATTACTTAGTAAGTGTCAAATTAATGAATGACCCCAACACCTATTACTACTACCGAGTATCGAACGGCTCCATAGCTCTAGAATCTTATACGGACGAGAACAAAGAAGAACATGTATCACCTTAGTCCATCAGAGTTTTTCTATTCATTATATTCTAGACTTCTATGAAAAAGTGAATGAAATCAATCAAAAAGCAGACATCGCGATGCCTGCTCTCTACTTCTTACCCATTCATATATCCCCGCTGCTTCATGCTGACGTAATGGTCTTCCCCGATGATGACGTGGTCGAGACAGGCGATGCCGACGATATTGCCTGCTTCGACCAAGCGTTCGGACACCTCGATGTCTTCCCGACTCGGGGTCGCGTCCCCGCTCGGATGATTGTGCACGGCGATAAAGCATGCCGCCGACAACTTGAGCGCCTCACGAAACACATCGCGCGGGTGGACGATTGACGAGTTGAGCCCTCCGACAAAGAGCGTCTTCCGAGCAATTAGTTGGTTCTTCGTATTCAAATACAAACAGACGAAATGCTCCTGATTCAACAGTCTCAACTCATCCCGCAACAACTCATAGGCGTCTTGCGGCGAACGAATCGTCGGCATACTCGCTTTCGGTTCCTCGACGTATCGAATCCCGATCGTGAATGCGGCGAGGAGTTGCTCTGCCTTCTTCTTCGTCATCCCTTCAATTTTGCATAAATCACTGACGGACGCTTGCGACAGCGCCCGTAACGTCGGGTAGACGTCCGAGATACGACGGGCCGTCTCCATCGGGTCCGGTCCCCGTCCTCCGATTTGAAGCAATCTGGCGATGGCGGTCTCTACACTACGGTCAAGCACCATGGTCATTCCTTCACCTACTTTCAAGTTCACAGGAAGCGAGGCGTCACCCCATGCCGGTCGAGTGTCTTGACGAGCGGATGGATTGGTAATCCGACGACATTATAAAAATCTCCCTTGATTCTTTCGACGAACAGACCACCCGACCCTTGAATCCCATACGCCCCCGCCTTATCGTAGGGCTCTGTGGAATCCAGGTAATCCGCTAGCCAGGTTTCAGGAATCTCAGTGAAGGTCACATGCGTCGTCGTGACGAACAAATCTTGGGTCGTACCGATGACACTCACACCCGTCAGCACTTCATGGGTCGTACCGGATAATCGTTCAAGCATCCGTTTCGCATCCTCCCGGTCTGTCGGTTTCTCTAATATGACCCCATTCAAGACGACGACCGTGTCAGCGCCGATGACGATGGCATCACGGTGTTGCCTTGCCACATCCATCGCTTTCTCCCTGGCCAGACGAGCGACATAATCACTCGGTGTCTCCCGACCGTCCGTCCCTTCCGTCACGGTTGATGGGATGACCTCATGCTTGATTCCAGCTTTCGTCAATAGCTCGGTACGTCGTGGTGACATCGAGGCGAGAATGACACGCTTCTGTGTTGAATTCATTGTATCGACTCCTTCTCTTCTTCCAAAACGGCGTTCCTTCCCGTTTCAGTCTTCACTGTTGATTGTAGGCAACGTGCCTCATGAACACAATCACCTGAGACGAAAAACACGTCCCTTCAATTGCGAAAGGACGTGCCGACTCATGGTGTCGTATAGTCGTATACCGGGATATCCTTTTGCTCGAAGGCCGGTTCCGGAATGTAACGGTCCGGGACGAGTTGGTCGAGATCCGGACGATAGAAGGCATCAAGCTCGACTGTAAACTCGAGCGACTGCACTTCTTCGACCGTATTTGGTCCCGTCTCAGCAGGTCCCGTGAATTGAACTGTCCGCAATACGTGAATCCGGTTCATCGATTCGATCGACTCCAAGAACGAGACGAGCGCTTCATACGTCTCTGCTTGAAGATTGACCGTCGAACGAACCGTCGAGGCATTGACGGGTGCGACATCCGTCGGTTCAGCCGGTTCATTCGTTGCGCTCACATCAGCCGGATTGAACGGCTCGACCGTTTCCGGTACTTCTGACTCAGCCACAACGCCATCCGCAAATGCGATACTTGTCACATTGACACCCGCAAGAAGACTTGCCTGTGACAACGCCTCGACGACCGTGTCGAGGGCAGGAACTGTTGGAACTCGTGTCTGAAGCGTCTGAGAGTCCGCTACATCAACGGCTTTCCCTTCCTGACGTAATAACTCTAATTTTGTCTGTTCAAGTGAGAGGTCACGCTCAAGCGTATTGACTTCTCCTTGTTTGACGTAATACGTATATCCAAAGTATGCCGGAGCAATGATTGCGGCAAGGAGGCAAATCGCAAATAACGCATAAATTGTCGAACGTTTCATTGACTCACCACCTCCGCATCAGCTTTCTCTTCCTCTGTCAACTCGTCTTCGACGTCCTGGAACATGAATGTGAATTCGCCGATGTATCGTGGAAGCGGCTCCTCTTCAAACGAGTCCTCCTCTTCAGAGTCCACATCCGCTTTCAACTCCGTCGTCACACCGAGAAGTTTGACGTCAAGGAACCGTTCGTCGGTCATGAGCGAGCGTTGGAAGGCGTTCAAATCTTCTAACGTCTCGAACTGGGTCCGGACGCTCATGATGGAGCCGTCCGCATAGTTATACGTCAAGACGTAGCCTGTCGGCGGCAACTGTTCAGTCAATGCGCGCAATGCCGGTACCGCGTCTTTTTCCATATCCGTCAATGCCGTCACGGTCTGGTCGAGCGAGAGCACTTGTTGCGCTTTCGAATTCACTTGTTCCGTTTGATAAATTTGTACGAGCTGTAACTCTTCTTCAATTTGTGTCTGTTCTGCTTCAAGTTGACCGACCTCATAGTACAAGTATCCGGCCGCCCCACCTCCGAGAAGAAGGGCGACGAGACCTGTCACGATTGGCCAACGGAGCGTCACGTCTGTCGAGTTGATGAAGTTCGTATCCCGATCGCGTTGAAGCGTCGCCATCCCGAGGAGTGGCAACATTTGATGCGATAACGGTGTTCCGTGAGCGATGGCGAGGGGTTGTTCGACTCGCGTCACAGAAACAATCGATTCGGACTCAATCATACGGACGAGATCATCCACCTCCGGGACAGTACCCGACACGTATAACTCATCGATGGCTCGACCATCCGTACGCAGTGAATAGCGATAGAAGTCAAGGAACCGGGCGAGTTCGTTCAACCAGTCATCTAACTGATTGGCTTTCATCGCGTCTGTCCCATCATATGTATAGGTGACGACCCCATCCTTTGTTCCAACTTGATATGGGAGGTCCACTTCAATGGAACGAATGAAACGGATTTGCCCTTCTTCTAACACAAGCAATTGATGCGAGAACGGCGTGATATGCCAGAGGAGCGTCGACTGAAGCGGGTCGATGTCCGATAAGCGCATGACCCCATTGGCGACTGCGACCGACCGTGGCGTGATTTTCTTCAAGGCGAGACCACGTTTTTTCATATACGTACGAAGTGACTTCGTCAATTCAATCGAAACGGCATGCAACATGACGTCCGTTTTGACCCCGTCTTCTCCTAACACTTCATAGTCGAACGACACGTCATCGAACGGCAAGATGATCGAGCTCCCGATTTCCATGAAGAGGTAGCCGCGAATCTCGTCCTTTGGAATCGAAGATGGAATCTCGACTTTTCGTGACAACACTTCGGTCTCGTCCAACGCGACCGCACATGTCATCCCACGACGAACTTTCAACTTGCGACAGAGTTCATCGAACGCAAGCGTAAATGACGTCTCATCGAGAATCTTTCCTTCTCCATATGCATCTTTTGCTAATTGAACCGAGGCGCTTCGCTTGAACACCCCTTGTTTGATAACGGCCCCGTGGATGCTGAGCGCATCAAACGAAAAATACGTGACCGTCCCTTTCTCTATCCCACGACTCATGATCGTTTCCCCCTACATCAACTCAAAATACCAATCAAAAAAACTATCACTAAACCAAAACGTCAACATCGTCCCGAGCGCAATCGACGGGACGAACGGAATCGGTTGTTTTCGTCCGATTTTCTTTGTCATCATCAACCCAATCCCGACGATCGCCCCAATCAAGCTCGATAAAAACAAGGCAACGAGCACGTCACGCGGACCGAGCACAAGACCAATCATAGTAAACAATTTGACGTCGCCTGCCCCAAGTCCCCCTTTTGACATGAAAAAGACGGTCGCGAGGAGCGAAAATCCGAGCAACGCCCCTACAAGCGGGTTCCACCAAGATGCTCCTGTGAGATAGGTGAGGAGAAGTAATAACGGTGCCGTGAATTTCAAGATGACGTTCGGCACGAGCATCGTCGATAAATCAGACATCGCAAGCGCCAACAACGTGGACAAGAAAGCGAATGCGAGCAGCGTCGTCATACTGAATCCGTAAAGTGAAAAGCTATAGCCATATCCAATGGCTCCGAGCAATTCAAAGATCGGATACGTCGGCGCGATCCGCTCGCCACACCCGTGACATCTACCTCTTAAGGCAAGATAGCCGAAAATCGGGATGAGTTCCCACGGTGACAATTCGTGACCGCAAGACGGACAGTGTGAGCGTGGTGTCACGATGGATTGTTGACGTGGCACGCGGAGCCCGACGACGTTGGTGAACGACGTGATGACCGCCCCGAGGACGATGCTATATAAGAATCCAATCAATTCAATCAAGGAAGGATCCTCCTTTTGTCAGTATATGCCAAAAATAGAAAACCGGCTAGGCTGAGCGAGTGCCCAGCGCCAGCCGGAATTTAATTCATATCAGTTAACAGAATCTTTGTTCAAACTACCACTCGCTACCGTACCAGTAGAAGTTGCCTCTGTTCCAATATCTTTCGTGCCATCAAGCCATACTTTGTATGTGTACTTGTTACTTGCTTTTGTAACATAAACAACACCATTAGTATAAGTCGAACCGAATGGGTCCTTCATTGTGTCAATCATATTTGAAGCGTCTACTTCCGTAGTAGCTTTTGTTCCCACGAACCGAATTACTGTTCCATCAGCAACATCATTTGAAGCAACATACAATTTCGCCGCACTCACCATCTGCTTCGCATCGGCTACCATTGCATCTTTCTTCGAGTTCTCGATGATCCCACCAATCGCAACGACTGCGATGGCTGCGATAATCCCTAAAATAACGACGACGACGAGTAACTCGACGAGTGTAAGTCCACGCTCATCTTTTAACTGTTTGGCATCTTGCCAAATCATTTTTAACTTCTCTACCATAATCCATTCTCCCCTTTTGTGTAATGTGCTGTGATTAAACTAAATAAATTACTTAAGACCTAATATAGAAGTAGAACAATTTTACTATACCTTCTAAATATAGTATTGAAAAGGTATATTTTCAAAAGATTACATATTCTTTTACTGATTCTGAATATCACCATAGATTTGGAACATCGGGACGACAATCGAGATGACGATGACCCCGACGACGCTTGCCAATACGACGATGAGAAGCGGCTCAATAATCGACTTCAAGCGGTCAGTTGTCGTCTCGACCTCTGTCTCATAAAACTCAGCAACTTCGTTCAACATCGAGTCCAAATCTCCACTCTCTTCCCCGACAGCGATCATCTGTGTCATGAGCGCCGGGAAGTTTGAGTTTCGCATAAGTGGCTCGTGGAGGGGTACCCCCTGCGCCATCATTTCACGCGCTTCGGTCAATCCTTTTCGAATGACGCGGTTCGATACGATTCTTTCCGTAATCTCAATCGCCGTCAAAATCGGGACGGCTGCCTGTAGAAGGACCGCTAAACTTCGAGTTAACAATGCAATCTGAGACTTCATCACAATCGTTCCGAAAATCGGCATTTTTAGTAGCAAACCATCGATGACGAACCGTTCCCGGTCACGCTTCAACATCCAGATGAAGGTGAGAACTCCGAGAATCGCGAGTCCGAGTAACAACCACCAAAAAGCTGCAATGAAATCGGAGACTGCGACGACAATCCGCGTGATCAGTGGAAGCTCCCCCCCTAGTTGACCGAATATGCTCGCAAACGTCGGGACGACATTCACCATCAAAAAGGCGACCACACCGACGGCAACGATGGAGACGACCAACGGATACGTGAGGGCAGAGATGACTTTCCGCTTCACATCATATTGCTTTTGGAGTTGAAGCCCGATTTGGTCGAGCGCCTCCTCCAAGTTCCCACTCGTTTCACCTGCAAGCGCCATCGAACTGAAGAAGTTCGAAAACACACGCGGATGTTTCTTGATTGCCTCGGAGTAGGCAATTCCTTCTTTCAAATCATCTTCGACCTGACTTAATGCTTTCTTCAATACTTTTGATTCGGTTTGCACACGTAAGATTGAAGTCGCTCGAACGATTGGGACGCCGGCACGGATGAGCGTCGCGAACTGTCGGGTGTACATGATCAAATGTTCGATTTTGACCCGTTCCGGTAACAAGTTGACTTCTTTATTCAGTCCAGTCGATTCGAGTTCAGACAAGTCTGTCACAAGAATCGATTCTTGACGCAGTTTATCTTTCGCCTCCCGAAGTGAGACGGCTGTGATGCGTCCTTTCTTACGTTTACCATTCAGGAGCTTTCCTTCATACTGAAAGATTGCCATCACTCATCACCTCATTTCTTCTGTCGGGACGGCGTTCGGATTGATAATTCCCTGCCGAACGAGTTGTTCAATCGCCGAATCCATCGACTGCATGCCATGCTGGCGACTTGTTTGAATGACGGTCGGCAACTGGAACTCTTTCTCGTTCCGAATCAAGTTGGCGACAGCCGGATTGCCTAACATAATTTCCATGGCGGCGACGCGCCCTTTCGGTACATCAATCCTCGGAAATAGTCGTTGACTCACAACGCCAAGTAGGACGTTGGCGAGTTGCGTCCGAATTTGGTCTTGTTGCTCGGCAGGGAACGCATCGATAATCCGGCTCACCGTCGACATCGCACTCGACGTATGGAGTGTCGCCATGACGAGATGCCCCGTCTCTGCCGCTGTCATCGCCGTCGAAATGGTCTCTAAGTCACGCATCTCCCCAAGCAAAATGACGTCAGGATCCTGTCGTAACGCAGCCCGTAGACCACTTACGAACTTCATGACATCCGAGCCAATTTCTCGTTGGTCGACGATACTTTGATCATGGGAATGCAAATACTCAATCGGATCTTCTAACGTGATGATCCGCTTTCGTTGCGTGCGGTTAATCTCATGAATCATCGCGGCAAGCGTCGTCGATTTTCCTGACCCCGTTGGCCCCGTGACCAAGATGAGACCATGCGGCTTCTCAATCAATCGCTTCAACACCGTCGGGAGATTGAGCTCGTTCAATGTCGGGATTTCCCCGGAAATGGAACGGAATGCGATGGCAATCGTACCTCGTTGATAGTAGGCGTTGACCCGAAAACGGGAAACGCGTGGGACACCGAACGAGAAATCGAGATCCCGATCATGCTCAAGACGTTCGCGCATGTCTTCGGTCATGATTTCTTTTAAAAATCCCTCGAGATGGTGAGGCAATACCTTCTCCTCGCCCATCGTGATGAGGCTTCCATCTACTCGTATAATCGGTGGAGAACCTGCCGTCAAATGAATATCTGAGGCACGTTTCTCGACTGCATTCGTCAAAATGACTTCAATCGATTCATTAATCATAAACATTCTCCGTAATGACCGTTCGTAATATTTCTTCTGTCGTTGTCAGACCGGCGGCGACTTTTTCTAATCCGTCCGAAAGGAGGAACGTCGCCCCTTGTGACTTGGCATACTCGACCATTTCAGACTCGGTCGCCTGATTCATAATCATCCGACGTAACCCTTCATCAATCGGAATGACCTCATGAATAGCAAGACGTCCGCGATACCCTGTAGCATTACAAGAAGTGCAACCTTTCCCACGCACAATCCGGTCGATGTGAACACCTTCCGCCTCAAATAGGCTACGTTCACTCTTCGAAACCGGTTCGACTTGTCCACAGTCACGACAGACGCGACGAACGAGACGTTGAGCGACGAGTCCAGTCGTCGAGGCGGCGACGAGGAATGGTTCGACACCCATGTCGACGAGACGCGTGATAGAGCTGATGGCTGAATTCGTATGTAGCGTTGACAAGACAAGATGACCCGTGAGTGAGGCACGAATGGCAATCTCAGCCGTCTCCGTGTCCCGGATTTCTCCGACCATAACGATGTTCGGGTCTTGTCGTAAGATTGAGCGGAGTCCTGATGCGAACGTCAAGCCGACTTTCGAGTTGACCTGAACTTGGTTGATGCCGTCAAGTTGATACTCGACCGGGTCTTCCACCGTGATGATATTTTTCGTCTCATCACTTAGCTCCTTCAATGAAGCGTATAGTGTCGAAGACTTCCCTGAACCGGTCGGACCGGTGATCAGGATAATCCCATTCGGGCGTTTCAACATCTCCCGATACGCCTGCTCGTTTCGTTCACCGAATCCGAGTTTCGTCAAATCGGTCAGCCCCTGCGATGAATCGAGGACCCGAATAACGATTTTCTCTCCATACATCGTCGGAAGCGTCGATACCCGAAAATCATAAGCTCGATTGCGTAGTGTATATTTGATTCGTCCATCCTGTGGCAACCGGCTCTCGGTGATGTCGAGGTTACTCATGACTTTGAGACGCGTCAGCATCACACTTTGGATCTTCTTCGGGTAAACGGTTTCTGTGCGCAAATCACCATCAATCCGAAAGCGGACGTGTAGGTGTTTCTCATGCGGATCGAAGTGAATATCCGAAGCGCGTTGGTCGATGGCACTTAAGAACAGCTGGTTCACGAGTCGAATAATCGGTGCATCGTCTCGACTGACAGATTCCTGCCGCTCGATCTCCGGGGCATCCTCTTTTAAAATTTCGATGAGCGAGTGATCCATCTCATAATATCGACTGATCGTCTTTCGAATCTGCTCCCTTGTCGCAATCCCGATTTCGATGTTCATTCCCGTCTGCAGACGGACGTCATCGATGGCAATCAAATCGAGTGGGTCGGCTGTCGCCACATGTAACGTATTGCCGTTCAACTCAAACGGCATGATGTCATGTTTTTGCGCCAACGCTTTCGGAACGAGTTTCGTGACCGTCACATTGATATCATAGGAGTACAACTCGATGATCGGCACATGCAACTGTTCATGAATCATTTGAATCAATTGTGTTTCGGTAATATGGTTCAGGCGAATTAACGCGTCTCCGAGTTTCTCGCCCGGACGTTTTTGTTCAAGCGCTTCATCAAGTTGTTCGTTCGTAATGAGTCTCGCTTCAATGAGCATCTCACCTAATCGTCTTTTCGTACGTCTCACGTTACTTCACCATCCTTTGAGGAGCCTCCATTTGCTTGTCCTTGTCAACACGTTCTTCGACGAAGACGCTCGCAACTACCCCTCCAATCAACAATACAACGAGAACAAGCCAAGCCCACCACGTTTGTACGAGCGATTCCTCTACCATCACGTAGATGGCGCCAGATAAGAGTGCCGTCCAAAGACTGATGATGATTTTTGTTTCTCGTTTTTGCATCATCGGTACGGACAAGGCAAACAATGTCAGTGTGGCGAGCACCCAAAAGCCTAGTAAAATCAAATAGCCAATCATCCGACAGCCTCCTCCTCTGTAGGGACTTCTTCTAATACCGGTGGTTCGGATTCGAACGGACTATCGTTCGAGTCATTGGTTGACGGTTCCTCTTCCACATCCTCATCCGGGAATGTCGGAATGATCGGTTCGACCGGGTCCGGCGGCGGAAGCGGCACGGAACTCTTCGTCACAATCTCTGGTGTCGGTTCATAAAAGTCAAATCCAAGCAACTCTAACGTTTCACCATTTTCCGTCACCGTGACACGATACAGCTTACCTGACTGTCCATCTTGACCGGATTGCGTGACCGATGAGCTGCCAGATGGGAGCGATGAGGAGAATCGGACGACTTTTTGATGAGGCACCGTTTTCACTTCTTCCACTCTTGCTTCAAAAGCGGCTTCAAACGGTTGCCCGAGTAACTGAACGGTCACTGAATCCCCTTCATTCAAGACGAGAATCGCATAAGAGGAATCCTCACGGTTTTGAACAGCAAAATTCGACCGCTCATCGATTTTTGTGTCATATCCTAACTCCACACCGGGTGGGAGCGTCTCATGTGGCACCCGTTCGAGAATAGCAAACGGTGTCGCCGCAAACAGGCGATAGAACGAAGAACCGAGCGTCGTGAGCGCCTCGTAGTCTTCCCCGAACGCTTTAAGACTGAAGATGTCGCCCGCAGCCATCTCAAAACCGTTCATTCGATCAAGTGCTAATTGCATGGCCGGTGTCGGGCTAACGGTGAATGAAGCGACGACCTCGCTTTCCGCCGCGACTTGCTCTAGCGTCACGTTCGATTCAAGGTTTGACGCCGCATCCATCAACGCGGGTGCAATCATCGTCAACGTCACAGGCTGCCCTTCAAGATAAGGCTCGACTTTCGACTCGTCTATCGTTGTCAGAAGAGGATATGCGCCCGCATCCTTGATCGACTCAAGCGTATTCGAGACATCGAACGTCACGACCTCTTTGCCGATTTCCATGACCGTTCCATCCATCAAATTGATTGTAAAGGGGATTGTATTAAAATCTTTAATCGCATTGTCAAGACGAACGTTCGCTTCTTCCTTCGTCATCCCTGACACGTCGATACCTGCGACCGTCGTATCTGTATATGTAGCACTCGACTCAGCGGACGCGTCTAAATAATTGACGAGACCGATTGTCGGTAATGTCACGAGTACGACGAGTCCAATCAAAATGAAAAGATGCATCCCATACCGCTTCATGTAAAATTCCCCCCCGTGTATAATCCGACTTCTATTCTATGTATCCGTTTAGTGTGTAACTTTAGTATAATATGTATTGTACAAAAAATAACATTTAATTCAGTATTTCATACGTTATTTACCGATTGTTTTACTTTTTTTGAATAGGAGGTCAATGTCTTGTCGCATTCTGAAAAAGGGTTCACGCTCGTTGAAGTACTCGTCTCGATCGTTGTTCTTTCCATTGTCTCATTTTCTCTACTTACCATTTTCAGTCAGAGCTTGAAGACGACCCACGACAGTCTCAATCAGACGATTGCAAACCAAGTGGCACAAAACACGCTACATACATTAAATCGACGAGCCGCCTCCGTCGAAAAACCGCTGGAATTACGGCAATTGTTAAATCGGGACGGAATCAGCCCGACATGCGACTTTTGCGAAGATACCCGAATTCATGGGGACATGTATATCGCAACCATTCAATCGCTGTCCACCTTACCTGGGCATACCATTGAAGTTGAAATCTCGGTGACGACCGACCGTTTGCAAACCCCCGTCACCTTGAAAGGAGTCATATCGAATGCGACATTGCGCGAACCGTTCCCTGAAACGGCTGTCCCGACAACTGATTGAGATGAAGAAACGAGAAGATGGGTTCACGCTCGTCGAGTTGCTCGTCACGGTCGTCGTCGCTTCGATTTTAAGCGGCGTCATCATTACAGCCTTCATCACAGGAACACTCGGATTCCAGATGACGAATGAGACGAGTGAACTTCGAAGCGAGGCCGACTATTTAATTGCTTCCGTGCTCTCTGACGTGAACCGTACCGAATTCGATGCCGTGACGGAAGTGGACGGCACGTTTCAATTTTATCGGTTGTCCACGCCTGCCATCTCGGATGCCGGCATGATTTACCGAGAAGCGGGATACGTTCCGGCGGAGTTAGTTCTCTCATCCGATTCGTTCATTCCGTCGAACCCACAGATCACGGTCGAGCGAATGACCATTGAAGTCAAAGATCCCGTGTATGACCCTAGACGTCCTGGTTATATGACAGGAGGTTTGATTGAAATCGAGATGGATCTAGCTCAAACAAACGCCTCTGATTCTGTCACTACATTTGAAAGTTCCATTCCATTTTAACGAAAGGAGGCACCTTGATGCGAAAACGTGAAGAGGGATATGTCCTCGTACTCGTGCTCGTGACGATGGCGGCGCTCGCCGTTCTGTCACTCGCGGCCATGCAAGTCAACTTGGCGACGAATAAACTGACGGTCATCCGAACAGAAGATACTCAACTGAATGAAGATGCGAAAAGTGCACTTCGTCTGATCGCTGACCAAGTTCGCACTGAGTTTCCCCTCCATGGCAAAACAGAAGTTCCGGCGCATATGGAGTCAGAAGCAGCATTTCAAACCGCAGTACAATCCCTACTTGTCAGTGACGAACCATTTACGGATTTGACGACAGACAGTGAGGTCCGCTACTCCATCGACTTGAAGAAAGATGCGCTGGATACCACGATTCAAACGGCACCGTTCACGACGATTCTCCAAGTGAACGTCACGGCGTCCCGACAAGTGAACCCGGAACAACCGGAGCTCACCGTTGAATACACGCAAGATTTGTACTTGACGGCTCTCCCGTCCTTCCTATACTACGTCCTCGGGTCCGATCAACAATTGAATGTGAACGGTATGCCGACAATTCAGGGAAATATTTATTCAGGTGGCCCTCTCGCTTTCAAACGCGAAGCTAACTTCCAGCTTGATGGTCAAGCCAAAACCATTGCGAACTTGAACTCCAGTTGGTTACATCTCGATGGGCGAATCGATTTATCAGAAGTTGCAACGTGTACCACTTGTCAGCAAGAAAATTACTTTACAGTTGGTACAGAGCGTGCTGGTGAAAAAGCGGATGTCGGGGTGTCTCCGAGTAGCTTCTCGCCGTTCCAATATGACTATTCCATCATCGAGTTCTTGAATCGTCGTCTTGACACACCACTCGCCTACACCAACAATGTCGACTCAAAAATCTTTGAAGAAGGATTAATTCCTTCCAGCGATCAAGTATTCGAGCTCGAGCGAGTCCTATCGGAAGACGGATCCTCCATTGTCGAACGCCCAACCTCCTATCTTCGGGCGGATGCTTATAACGCACTCACCGACCCGACCATCTTGACGTTACCGGATACCATTTCCGATCGTGCTATGTACGTCACCGAGTCGATTACCGAATCAACGTCTCCACTCCTGTTTGACGGAGATGTCGTCATTGAATCGCTCGATAAACTGATGATCTCGCGACCGTTGATTGTACGTGGCGACTTGACGATTAAAGGGAACGTATCCTTCAGTTCAACGGTCTACACGTTAGGCGATACGTTCATCGATCGTGCGAATATCCTTCCGATTGATGCAGACAAAGGGAACTCGCTCATCCTCTTATCCAAAGGAAAGATCCTGTTGAACCGAATCAACGAGTTTGACGATACGCCGACGACGCTCCAGGCATTCATGTATAGTGACTCGAACGAACCGACCTATGTGTATGCGGTCGGCTCTATCCTCGAAGTCAATGGGGGGCTCTACAGTAAGGGACCACTCGAAGTGAATGTCTTCAGAGGGGAATTTACTGGGGGCAACGGCTTGAGCCCAGCTGAAAACTTTGACCGTCAAGTTCCAGCTCACGATGCCGAAAAGTCTCGATTGAAACTGACGTATAACGATTCCGTGTTCAATCAATTGGAAACACTCCCTGTCACGAATCAACTGCAATTCTTCGTCAGTCATCCCGTTCAATTGAAATGAATTCAAAAAATCGGCTTCCTCTCTGATTGAGAAGAAGCCGATTTTTTTAGTTCCTCATCTTTAGAATGAGGTCCGAGTTGTAGTCTTTGGCCGTTTGTTCCATTTCCTTCGTCCATTGCGCGCCGTGATCAAGAAGCAGTTGCGTCAACTCGACCTGATTGTGACGGACCGGTTGCAACAGAATCGATTCAGGATCTTGAATCGTATAGCCTTGCCCGAGAAGTTCTTTGACCGCCTCGAAATTCAACGAGTCGACCGCAATGCCAAGTAGTCTTTCATCTTCAACGTAACGCATCGCTAGTTTCCATTGATCCGGACTACCGTTCGCACTGAACAACGGTGTGATGACGGGCATCCCTTCCACTGCTTCAAATGAGTCAATCCCTTGCTCGAAGTATGCTTCAATCACGTCTAGAGGTGCGAGCGTCACTGCTGTGGCGAATTGCTCGGCTGTCGGCACAACTTTTTGATCTTCTAGAACAAGTCGGACGGCCTCCCATTCCTCCCTTTCCTGTAAATCTGTCAATTCTTCTTCTGTCACCGAAGAGCGTTGACTCACTTCTTTTACTAAATCGTCACCGGATAACTGCGAGAGCTCGGGTTGGGATTGACTCCAGTACAGGAGCCCTCCCAATCCGATCACGAGAATCAATCCGGTGATGCCAATCATCATTCGCTTGCGATTCATCATTCGCCAACTTTCTGCCATTCACTTAATAACGGTCATCATCCTGTCCTGAGGCATTCGTTTGGATGATGCGTACATAAAACGAGTCCTTCACGGCTTCAAACGGTTTTCCAGCCGGAAGCGTCGTGTAGACTTCCACTTTCGCCACACCCGGTTTCACTGGAATCAACTCTTTTCCTGATCCACTCACTTGAACATATTCTTCGCCGGATACAATCTCCATGCGATAGTCACGCCAAGTCGAAGTCGTTGGCCAGTACTCAAGGAGCGGTGGTCGTGGTGCCGTCCCTTCCCCGATATTGATTGTCATGTCTTTTGACATCAATTGGTTCGGGTATTCGTTGACGCGGACAACCGACGTGTTGGAACGAATGTTTCGTAACGCATTGTCATCGAATGTCGTCTGAATCGGAATGTCTGTCACGACTCCATTATTTCCGTAGCCATGGTTGGCACGTAATTCATATCCTGTCGCACTCTGTGTCACCGTCAGAGCGGATGGGATGGACCCGATTCGTTCAAACGGTATGGATACGGTTGGTGTTGAGGTCACTTGAATCGAGGCGACTTCGTTCACACGTTTTTCTTCGTCCAAACTATCCCATACCCAAAGGTCGAGTTGGTTCGGCGTTTGGCTCAAGGATGGTGCCTTGACTTGGATGGTAAAGACGGTGCTCGGAGTAGCGATATTCAAGCCACCGAAGAGGTCACCGACATCCACTGTCGCCTTAAACTGAGTCGTACCAGGTTTCAGTCCAATGATGTTCAAGTTGTTTCCAACTTGTTCAAACTTCACACTATCCCCGGATTCGACGACATAGCGAACCGACTTGTATTGAGCCGTTTCAGGCATGACTTTTGGTGTGACGGTAGTCGTTTGACCGACATATAGCTCTGTCGACGGGATAGTAAGTTGCTCAGGCGGACTGATGACATTGACTTTCGACTCTGCTACGACAAGGGGTTTCTTATCGCCCGGATCGATTGTCAATCGTAGTTTCGCTGTTCCTGTTTTCAAACCGGTCACAATCGCATTGTTTCCTTGGGTGACGAGTCTCGCGACACCGTTCGCATCAACGATTTCCCACTTCAAGCTACTCCATTTCGGGTTCGTAAAGGTGTTGCCTTTCGCATCCGTGATGGTCGGACTCACAATCTGCTGTGCCCCGATTTGTAAGGTGACGTCAGGAATTTTCGCTTCGTACGCGTACGGCGCCCCGATATTGATCAGCAAGTCTGCGAATGACGATTGAACCTCTAGTTCCTTATCCCAGTCGTTGTGCTTATCTAAAATGTGATCTTGCTTCTTCGAATACTCAATCAACGTCGTCAATTGGTTATCCGCTTTTTTCAATTGGATGAGTGAAGCAGAAGGCTCGATGGCTCGAATGACTACTTCAAACTTCACGGTTCGATTTCCACTATCGTTCGGGAGGAAAATGTTCGTGTTCCCGTTTCGTTCATAGTACAAGTCTGGTTTCAACTGTAACTTGATTTCATTCGGGTTCGTGACAGGGTATTCGTTTCCGTTCGCATCACGCATCGCCACCACTTCGAATTGGCTTGGTAGTTTTTCTGTGAAGGTCGTTAAATCCACTCGTAGAAACTTATCGCCCAATTGATTCGGTAATCGGTCGAAACGTTCCGGATATTGAACTTGATAGTGAATCGTTCCCGTTTCGTATAAGTTGATCGTCGACGGATCAATCGAACGGGACACTTGAATCAAGTCGGAAACATTTTCCGCACGTTTGACGTTGATGGTGAACGTATCGATCACCTTCGCATTCCGTTGATCGGACGTCTCGATTTTCACTTCAATCGGTCGGTCTGCCACAACATCCGCTGCCGGAATCGTAAACTCTTTGACTTCGTAGTTACGTAAGTTTTCGAATGCGACTTGTTTCCCGTTATACGTGATTGTTGAGTTGAGGAACAAGTCTTGGAAGTCATAGTCGCTCGGTCGCCACATTAATTTAACGTCTTGTCCAGCAGTCACTTCAACAGTCCCGGCTTTTAAATCAGCAGAGGTATAGGACTGGTTTGAATCACTGACGGACTCAATCACGTTGTAAGGTTTATGATTCGCCCCGATAAAGGCGCGATACATCGTATTGATGAAGATTTTCTTCTCATCTTCTACCGAGAACTTGTTCGTGTGCCCTGCACCGGAGTAGGTGAAGTTGTTTTTTGTATACGTGTAGTAATGATTGCTTGCATCTCCATATACACGATTTCCACCAGTAGAATACAGGTTGTACCAAGGCGTCACATCCGGATCGTTCAAATCGAGAGTGAAGTATTGGTTATGGGTATTTGAGATATTTTTGATTGAATCATCGAGGCGATACGGATAAGATGTGAAAATCCCATCCTGTACCTTAACTGCCTTATTGGTTGTTTCAGGAGCACCAAATCCCATGTTCGTATACATTTTTTGCCCTGAGATATTCAGTGAAGGATTGATATTCACAAATTGACGTTCCCACTCGGACGTAGGTGATGATGAACTATTCGTACGGAAAATCGTATCGTGCGTCAACATGACACCTTGTCCTGTTTCACTGAAACGTTTGACTTTCGAAGTGGCCGCAGCGTTCATGCTTCCATAAACGTTGTACGAATCCTGGAATCCAAAAATCAGCATATCGTAGTCGTTTTTGAGTAATGCCTGGTCATAAGTACCACCCTCGAACTGACTAGTTGTACCGTCCGTTAAATTGAATTCATAATTCCCAGCCGGGTCTACTAACATATTAGATAAATAGCTTGAAATTCTTCCGTTCGTGCCGGTTCCAGCAGTGAGCTGCAAGATGTTCGCTTTCACTTTTTCATCGAGGTAGAGAATACTCCCCTTACGATAATCTGCTCGACCTGTCAATGCATCCTTGACGACGAGCATCCAGTTCTTCGGTCCGCTAAACGTCGGACGCGATAACGTAAAATTGAGCGTTCCCGATTCTTTTGCCTGTTGCTCAATGACTTTTTCATCCGCATCAAATCGATCGTTATGGTCGTAATCGATATACAATTCTACGAATGCTGAAGAAGTTGGTGGTTGCGATAATGTATAGGCGAAGTTGATTGGATGACGGACACCATCTTTCACTTGAATCGTCTGATTGCTAATCGACTGATTGTTATACTTCACTTCAGTTGATTGAAATCTCGGACGGGAAATGGTGAGTTGATTCAACTGCTGCGACATCTCGCGATCGACATTCTGTTGATCATTTCGATTAAAGACTTTCACGTTTGCATAATCACGTTGATAGTCTGCCAAGCGTTTTAACTGTGTATCGCCGTTTGCAGCATCCTCATGCATAAGAAGGGGCAAGCCGACACGGACAACCGTATTGAACAATTCCGTCGCTTTCAACTCTGTCAGATCGTTCATTTGATTTGTCGTGTCATGATTTTTCGAGTTGACGACAAGCGTCCCATTTTTATATTTCTCAGTTAAAGGACTGCTTCCAATCATGACCGCATCGAATGCACCTGTCATCGGAAAACGGGAGGCATTAAATTGTTTAATCGTCATAAACTGCGCATTCACTTTCGCAGTATTTACATTCAATGAATCACGATATGTTTTCACCGCGTTATTGTATTCAGTCACTGAAAGTATTTTCGACGAAGAAAAAGCATCACGAAGAATCAATACGTTTAAAATCGGTTGATTGGTCTGCGCAACTACTTTTTGTGGAATGATGGATATGATTAATACGAGAACCGCTATGTATTGCATGAGTTTACGCAATGTATAGTCCTCCCTATTTTTAGTCTTCACTACTAATTATCCCACCCACTTGAAAAAATATACATCTATTTCTTTGACATCAGGTAAATGTTTTAACTTAGGAAACGTCTCACTTCACTGATGAAATAAAGAGACCCTGTCACAATCAACGTCTCACTCGTCGGTACTTCCATCCAATCGCTTAGCCATTCTTTCCATTCAACGAAGCGTGCCCTATCTTTTAAAAGCTGATCTCTCGTTCTCGCACGAGGAAAATCAAACGTTGTCTCGTACACGTCGCCAATCTCTTGAAGCGCGTGAATCATCGTGTCACGGTCCTTGTCCGCTAAAATCGCCGTCAGCACGGTCACGTCTTGTTCTTGTTTGGCTTGAAGGACCAATGCCTCGATGCCTTCCTGGTTATGCGCCCCATCCAAGATCACTCGTGGTCGTTTGGAGACGAGTTCATAACGCCCCGGATGTTGTGCCCGCTCAAGACCTGACCGGATCGCCTCTTCCTTCCATCCAAGATGATGCGCCACTGCCACGGCACACGCTCCGTTATATGCTTGATGATGCCCCGTCAAGCCGAGCACGACAGGTGGCATCCCCTCATATGTCACGACAGTCCCAGCCCCGTCCTCGATTTCTGACACAAGCGTTCGTACATCATGAATCGAAGCGCCTACGTCTTCTCCTTTTTGAAGCAACAATTCAATCAACTTCTCCTGATTGACACTGTGGAACATCGGCACGCCACGTTTCATGATGCCGTACTTTTCCAGCGCAATCTCTTCAAGCGTATCGCCGAGAATCCCTTGATGGTCATGTCCGATTGACGTGACGATCGTCGCGAGTGGTTGCTTCAATATGTTCGTCGAATCGAGGCGACCCCCGAGACCGACTTCCCAAATGATTACATCAGGACGTGTGTCATCAAAATAGCACCATGCCATCATCGTCAAGAGTTCGAACTCCGTCAACGTCTCTGGTGCTTTGTCCGCACACGCTTTGACTCGATTTGCCACGTCGACGAGCGCGTCTTCCGGAATCGGTTCCCCGTTCAACATGATTCGCTCCTCGAACTGAATGATATAAGGGGAGGTAAATGTGCCGACGGATAAGCCGTTCTCCATCGCCATCGCCCGTAAAAACGCGACGGTCGACCCTTTTCCGTTCGTCCCGGCCACATGGATGGATGGGCGTTCTTCTAACCCTAACTGCTCAATCATCCAGTTCATCCGCTCAAGACCCGGTTTGATCCCGAAGCGAAGCTGTCCACTCAACCAATCGAATACATCTTGTCTCGTCTTCATCTTCCACACTCCTACTGTTTACACTTCTGTTTCATCTTATCAAAATTCACGACAGCCGTTATGGAAAACAGTCTATGCTATACTCGAAGCGAAGAAGGAGGCATGCGCCATGACAACTGACTGGAACTTCGAGGCGACGTACCTCGAACTACGTGATATTTTTTACGACCGTGGACCCATCCATCCGGTCGACAACCCGACACTCGTCTTGTTTAACGATTCATTAGCCGCTTCGCTCGGCCTTGATGCGCAAACACTCAAACAAGACATCGCTTTACTTGCCGGCAATCGTCAAACCGAGACATCTTTCTCTCAAGCATACGCCGGACACCAATTCGGCAACTTGACGATGCTCGGGGACGGACGCGCCCTCATGCTCGGGGAACATGTGACTCCGAACGGGAAGCGTATCGATGTGCAACTGAAAGGTTCTGGGCCGACAGAGTATTCTAGAGGGGGCGACGGACGGGCCGCACTCGGCCCGATGGTACGCGAGTTCATCATCAGCGAGGCGATGCACGCTCTCGGCATCCCGACGAACCGTGCGCTCGCCGTCGTTCAGACAGGGGAAGCCATCATGCGTCAAGGTCCGAAGCACGGGGCAATCCTGACTCGGGTCGCCTCAAGTCATCTTCGTGTCGGGACATTCCAATTCGCAGCAGGCGCCGGCTCTATCGATGATGTTATTTCGCTCGCGGAGTTTGCGATCAAACGTCATGATCCTGACTTGGTGGATGCGCCTGATTGCTACGAGCAATTCCTCGGACGCGTCGTCGAAAGACAGGCGAGACTGATTGCCAACTGGCAACTCGTCGGGTTCATTCACGGGGTGATGAATACGGACAATATGTTCATCAGTGGAGAAGGTCTCGATTACGGACCGTGCGCATTCATGGATACGTATCATCCGGAGACGGTCTTCAGCTCGATTGACCGAGACGGACGTTACGCCTATGCGAACCAACCATATATCGGGTCTTGGAACCTCGCCCGACTGGCGGAGACATTGCTGCCGCTCCTTGGCGAGACGAAAGAAGAAGCGGTCGATGTGGCGAACAAACAGCTTACCCGTTATACCGAGTTATATAAAGAAGCGTACTTTACCGGACTCGCGCATAAGATTGGCTTATTCGTCCGAAAAGACGGTGACGATGCACTAACCGATGAACTGCTCCGCTTGATGATGGAGACGGAGGCAGATTATACGAATACGTTCCGCTCGTTGACGCTTGGTGAAATCGATTCGCTTCCATTCGCAACTCGTGAAGATGGGAAGGCGTGGATTGACGCTTGGCGAAAACGTTTGAGTGAGCAAGGTCTCCCGGACGAGGACGTCAGTCGAATCATGCGCCAATACAACCCGGCCGTCATTCCACGTAATCATCACGTCGAGAAAGCAATCCAAGCGGCAGAACGAGGCGACTTCGGACCGACCGAGGCGCTACTCACGATTTTACGTGACCCTTATAACTACGACCAACCGTCTGAATACGTATCGGCAGGTCCACCACGGACGTATCCGTATCAAACGTTTTGTGGCACGTGAACCATCTCACTTTTGCAAGATGGTTTTTTTGAAACCTATCTCATCGATTTATCGTAATAGAAAGTAGTTCATAAAATATTCGAGTGAATTGGAATGGAGTGACACAAAATGAAAGGACTCATCCCGTTGATGATCCTCATCACCGCTTCAGCATCTTATGTAGTGTATAGTTTATATCTAACATTAGTCGGCCAACCGATTCAGCCACAGTTGACTGGTGTGGCAATTGGTCTTCTTTTCACGTCTTCATACTACATCACAACAGGCCGTTTGCCGTTTTGGAGTGAAGAGGAAGAGGCATGAGACGCATCTATATTGCTCTCTTGTTTATTGGTACGGTTCTATATTCCACGTACATCGTCCATCTGTTTCGAATCGGTTTCACGACCCCATTATATACCCAACTCCCGATGCTATTGGTGATTGGAGTCATCGTCTGGTCGCTCGTACAAACAAGACCCGAACGTCGCTCTTGACGCTCGGGTCTTAATATTATTCTGAATCCCGAAAAGGAAACGATACAGACGAAGGTTCCGGTAACGAATCAGCGAGTGCCAACAACTCTTCTTCCGAGATATTTCCTGTCACGATAATCAGTTTGCCTTGGGTTAAATAGTATAAACCGTTCCCGTATGATTGCTCCAATACATACGGTTCTGGCTGTTCCGACATCTCCCCTTCTACCTCAGTGAAAGAATCCGTCGCAATGATACTGATGAGGCGTGTCTCATCATATAACGTCCAAAGTTTCACCGACCAATCGCTACCTGAGTAATCAGTGCTGATGGCCTCCATCTCTTTATTAGGAAGATCTAATCCGTGAGCGAACGCTGATGATGTCTCCGGAATCCCAAAGCGTTGCATGCCACGCTGCGCCCATCCATTTCTTTCATCATGAATGAATACGCCAAACGGGTTCTCACGGTCAGGGACGGTCATCGCAACTAAACCGATCCCCCCGACCATCGTCTCCGTTATAATGTGATCCTTCGACAACTGTCTTGTCGAGCCATCTTCATATTGAAGGGTGATTTGTTCCACGACCGCGTCCGAGACCCGTTCTGTCCCTGGTTGTACTTCGGCAATCGTCGTCCCCGTCACGTCTACGTCGGGGAATTGCGATTCATCAATCACTCCCTCCTGTTCTACCTTTTCCACATCTGCCTTCTCCACAGACTCCGTCTCTTCTGATGGTGTACATCCAGCCAGTCCTAACATAAGAACACATATTACCTCAAGTCGTCTCATCTCATATCCCCTTTCTCCGTCCATCTCTCCAAATTCTACCAAAACATAAAAAAACCTTCTTCAGAGAATCAATCTCCAAAGAAGGTGTGTCTTACTTACGCAACTCTTCCAAACGGGCGCGGACCGCGTCACGCTTGTCGAGGTAGTCTTTTTCTTTTGCTTTCTCTTCGTCGATGACGTGAGCCGGCGCCTTGGCGATAAAGCCTTGGTTTCCGAGTTTCTTCTGCACGCGCTCGACTTCCTTCTCATACTTCGCCACTTCTTTTTCAAGACGGGCGATTTCTTCTTCGAAGTTGATGAGGTCTGCGAGCGGGATGAAGAGCTCCGCTCCCGTCATGATCGCGGACATCGACTTGTCCGGAGCCGTGAGGCCACGTCCGATTTCAAGCTCTGTCGCATTCGTGAACTTGCCAATCGTCATTTCATTCGCGCTCAAGTAACCTTGGGTCGCATCGTCGCTCGTCGAGATGAAGAGCTGAATCGGTTTCGACATCGGTGCGTTCACTTCGGCACGAATGTTACGAACCGAGCGGATGACGTTCATCACAGCTTCAAACGCTGGAACCGAATCGGCGAAGTGAAGGTCGTCACGACGCGTCGGGTAGCTTGCACGAACGATTGAATCGCCTTCATGCGGCAAGTGCTGCCAAATTTCCTCTGTAAGGAACGGCATGAACGGGTGCATGAGACGCATGATCGAATCGAGCGTATGCGCGAGGACCGAACGGGTTGTGTGCTTCGCTGCTTCGTCCTCACCGTAGAGCGTGAGTTTCGCCATCTCGATGTACCAGTTACAGAACTCTTCCCAAATGAAGTTGTACAAGTAACGACCGGCTTCACCGAACTCGTATTTGTCGACGAGACGTGTCACTTGGTCGATTGTGTCGTTCAAGCGCGTCAAGATCCACTTGTCAGCAAGCGTCTTCTCACCTGTGAGATCGATGTCTTCCACTTTGAGTCCATCCATGTTCATGAGTGCGAAACGGCTTGCGTTCCAAATCTTGTTCGCGAAGTTCCATGTCGACTCGATCTTCTCCCAATAGAAACGAAGGTCGTTCCCTGGTGTCGAACCTGTGAGGAGGAACCAACGAAGTGAATCCGCTCCGTACTGGTCGATGACTTCCATCGGGTCAACGCCGTTACCGAGTGATTTCGACATCTTGCGTCCTTCCGAGTCACGGATGAGACCGTGGATGAGGACGTCGTTGAACGGTTGCTTCCCTGTGAACTCGAGTGATTGGAAGATCATCCGTGATACCCAGAAGAAGATAATGTCGTATCCCGTGACGAGCGCGCTCGTCGGGAAGTAACGGTTGAAGTCCGGTGCGTCCGCATCCGGCCAGCCCATTGTTGAGAACGGCCAAAGTGCTGACGAGAACCATGTGTCGAGGACGTCTTCGTCTTGTGTCCAGTTCTCACTGTCCGCCGGTGCTTCTTTCCCTACATACACTTCGCCTGTTTCGTTATGGTACCAAGCCGGGATGCGATGGCCCCACCAAAGTTGACGGCTGATACACCAGTCGCGGATGTTCTCCATCCAACGGAGGTATGTGCCTTCGAAGCGTTCTGGGACGAAGTTGACTTTCGTGTCGTCGTTTCCTTGTGCCTCGAGTGCCGCTTTCGCGAGTGGCTCCATGTCAACGAACCATTGTTTCGAAAGGTATGGCTCGATGACTGCGCCTGAACGCTCTGAGTGACCGACCGAGTGCGTATGCGGCTCAATCTTCACGAGTGTTCCGTCCGCCTCAAGGTCTTTCACGAGTTGCTTGCGGCATTCGAAGCGGTCGAGCCCTTCGTACTTGCCTGCGTTCTCGTTCATCTTCCCGCCTTCGTCCATGACGAGGATGCGTGGAAGCTCGTGACGGTTTCCGATTTCAAAGTCGTTCGGGTCATGGGCTGGCGTGATCTTCACGCAACCTGTACCGAACTCCATGTCTACGTAGTCGTCTGCAACGATTGGAATCTCACGGTTCATGATTGGAAGCATGATCGTCTTGCCGATGAGGTGTGTGTAACGCTCATCTTTCGGGTTGACGGCAACCGCCGTATCACCGAGCATCGTCTCAGGACGTGTCGTCGCGATTTCGATGTGACCAGATCCGTCAGCGAGTGGATACTTCATGTGATAGAACGCACCCTCGACCTCTTGATAGATGACCTCGATATCCGAAACGGCCGTCTTTTGAGCCGGGTCCCAGTTGACGATATATTCGCCACGGTAAATCAAGCCTTTTTCATACAAACGGACGAATACTTCTTGAACGGCTTTTGAGAGCCCTTCGTCGAGTGTGAAGCGCTCACGCGAGTAATCGAGACCGAGACCGAGTTTTGACCATTGATCGCGAATCGTCTTCGCGTACTCGTCTTTCCATTCCCACGTCTTCTCGAGGAACTTTTCACGTCCGAGGTCGTAACGCATCACGCCCTCTTCACGGAGCTTTTGCTCGACTTTCGCTTGGGTCGCAATTCCGGCATGGTCCATCCCTGGGAGCCAGAGCACGTCATAACCTTGCATACGCTTGAGGCGTGTCAACAAGTCTTGGAGCGTCGTGTCCCATGCGTGCCCGAGGTGAAGTTTCCCCGTAACGTTCGGTGGTGGGATGACGATCGTGTAGGGTTGTTTCGAATCGTCCTCGTCTGCTTTAAATACATCGTTCTCTAACCAGTAGTCGTACCATTTTGACTCCGTCGCACTTGGGTCGTACTTCGTCGGCATGGTGATTTCATTTGTCTCATGGGCCATGTGGGGCGCCTCCTCTATATAATAATGAACACAAAAACGGCTTCTCTCGTCCTATACGCTAAGGACGAAAGAAGCCGTGATCTTCCGCGGTACCACCTTAGTTCGCCAACAAGTGGCGCCCTCAAAATCGAATAACGGTCGATGGACCGAACTTTCCTACTCCATTCAGAAAGTCAGCTCCGAGGCGACTTCCGCGTCCATCCCTCGCAACCTTTCACCAAGCGGTCGCGTCTCTAAAAGGAATGGAGGATGCGTACTACTCCTCATCAATGCTTTTCATCGTATCTGTTAAATAATTGTAGCGACAGAAACGTCAGCAGTCAAGATTAGAGTGAAAACTCTTCTTGAAGCTCCTTGAACGTCGCCTCGACCGCTGCAATCGTCTTCTCGATATCCTCATCCGTATGAGCCGTCGAGAGGAACAATCCTTCAAACTGTGACGGTGGCAAGAAGACGCCACGCGCCGCCATCTTCTGATAGTACGAACGGAACATCTCGAGGTTCGCCGATTTCGCTTTCTCGAAGTTCGTTACTTTCTCGTTCGTGAAGAAGAAACCGAACATCGAGCCGGCACGGTTCGTGTCGTGCGGGATGTTGTATTTCTCACCGGCCTGCGTGAAGCCTTCCGCGAGACGATCTGCCTTACGCTCGAACTCGGCGTAGTGCTCAGGCTTCAGTTGCGAGAGTGTCGTGTAACCGGCAATCATCGCGAGTGGGTTACCCGAGAGCGTACCCGCTTGATAGATCGGACCTTGCGGTGCGATTTGTTCCATGATTTCATGTTTCCCACCATATGCACCGACCGGAAGTCCACCACCGATGACCTTCCCGAGACATGTGAGGTCCGGTGTGACACCGAAGTACCCTTGTGCACAGTTGTACCCGACACGGAAGCCCGTCATGACCTCATCAAAGATGAGAAGCGCGCCGTTTTGTTCCGTGATCTCGCGGAGTCCTTCGAGGAATCCTGGTTGTGGTGGTACGAAGCCCATGTTTCCTGCGGCCGGTTCGACGATGACGCCAGCGAGGTCGTCACCGTATTTCTCAAAGGCGACGCGGACTGCATCTAAGTCATTGTAAGGAACCGTGAGCGTATGGCTCGCGAGTTCTTTCGGTACCCCTGGTGAGTCCGGGAGACCGAGCGTCGCGACACCAGACCCGGCTTTGATGAGAAGCGAGTCACCGTGTCCATGGTAGCATCCTTCGAACTTCAAGATTTTCGTCTTCCCTGTGTAGCCACGTGCGAGGCGAAGTGCCGCCATTGTCGCTTCCGTACCCGAGTTGACCATACGGACCATCTCGATTGACGGAACGCGGTCGATGACGAGTTCTGCCATCTTCGTCTCAAGCTCAGTCGGCGTCCCGAACGTCCAGCCTTTTTCGGCTTGTTCTTGAATCGCTTTCGTGACGACAGGGTCACGGTGACCGAGGATGAGTGGTCCCCATGAGAGGACATAATCGATATACTCGTTGCCGTCGATGTCATAGACGCGTGAGCCTTCACCGCGTTCGGCGAAGATTGGCGTCATGCCGACCGATTTGTAGGCACGGACCGGACTGTTGACACCGCCTGGCATGAGCGGGCGGGCTTGTTCGAACGCTTCTTGTGAGCGCGTTTGGTTGTATGTCATGCGTAGTCTCCTTCCAAATAGCGACAGACGTCTTTTGCGAAATACGTGACGATGAGATCGGCACCGGCACGTTTGAATCCGACCATCGTCTCCATGACGATGCGTTCTTCGTCGACCCAGTCGTTGAGTGACGCGGCTTTAATCATCGCGTACTCTCCGCTCACGTTATACGCCACGATTGGCATATCGAGTGAGTCGCGCATGTCACGGATGATGTCCATGAAGGCGAGAGCCGGTTTGACGATCATGAAGTCGGCACCTTGTTCGACGTCCGATTGTGACTCACGGAACGCCTCACGACGGTTCGCCGGGTCCATCTGATACCCTTTACGGTCGCCTTCCCCAGGAGCCGATTGGGCAGCGTCACGGAACGGTCCGTAATAGGCTGACGCATATTTGACGCCATAGCTCATGATTGGAATGTGACTGAATCCGTTCTGGTCGAGACCTTCACGGATAGCTGCGACGAATCCGTCCATCATCGAGCTCGGTGCGATGATATCGGCACCCGCTTGTGCTTGCGTGATGGCTGTCTGGACGTGAAGTGGAAGCGATGCGTCGTTATCGACGTCCCCGTCCTTCACAAGGCCACAGTGACCTGTCGACGTGTATTCACAGAGGCACGTATCGGCGATGACCGTGAGCTGTGGTGCCCACTCTTTTACTTTACGGATCGCTTCTTGGACGATGCCGTGATCGTGATACGCTTCACTGCCTTCTGGGTCTTTATGTTCCGGCACGCCGAACAAGAGCACAGATTGGAGACCGAGGTCGACGATTTCTTTGATTTCTTCTTCGAGTCGGTCAAGTGAATAATTAAAGACGCCAGGCATCGAGCTGACTTCACGTTTAATGTTAGTCCCTTCAATGATGAAGAGCGGGTAAATCAAATCTTCTTTTCGAACATGATTTTCACGTACGAGGGCACGCATCGACTTCGATGAGCGAAGACGACGGTGACGGTCAAACTGGTTCATGAAAAATCCTCCCCTACACACTGTATTAATGCATCCATAGTATAACATTCTGGCACTCGTACCGGTAACGTCGACACTTGTCGGATGGCACGTCCGGTCACTTCACCGATGGCGTACCACGTCCCGTTGAAGTGGGACAAGTGTGGTGTGAGCGCCTCGACGGCCGACGGGCTCAAGACGAGCATCGCCTTTACGGTTTCGAGTTGTTGCTGTTGCGCCGGTGTTAGCGGCACTGGAATCGTCTCGTAGACGACCCAGTCCTGCACGTGAGAGAGCATCGTCATGTGCTTCGTGTTCGCCAAATTGCCACGTGCGAACAAGACGACCTCCTCGGTTGACACGACTTCACGTAACTCTTGAAAGAGCGCCTCACCCGTATACGTCTCCGGCATGAGTGAGACGGTAAACCCTTCCGCTTCAAGTGCCCGTTTCGTCTTCTCTCCGACAGCGGCGACTTTCACGTCCCGCGTCAGATTTTGAAGGGCGGGCACCGCGTTTTGACTCGTCACGACGAGCCAATCGAATCGTTCCACGGGTGGTGGGATGTGCGTCTCTCTCGTCTGAATGAGCGGGACATGATGAACGGAAAGACCGCTCGCCTCGAGCCGTGCTCGTTGCGAAGCGGTCATTCGTTTCGTTCCCGTGTACCAGACGTCACTCATTGACCGAGGCGAGGATTTCACGTCCGCCACGACCGAGCAATTCTTCTGCGACTGCTTGTCCGAGTGCGACCCCGTCCGTTGACGTCTTCGTCACGCGAAGCACTTCTTTCCCGTCCACTGACGCGATGAGGCCTGTGAGCGTCACGTCGTCACCGTCGACCGTCGCATAACCGCCGACCGGTACGTGACAGCTTCCTTCGATGGCTTTTAAGAAAGTTCGTTCCGCCGTCGCCGCTTTCGCCGTCACATCATCGTGTAACAATTGAAGCACTGAAGTCACTTCTGCATCGTTCTTGCGGCTTTCAATGGCGAGTACGCCTTGTCCGACAGCCGGTACCATGACGTCCGGGTCGAGCGCTTCAAAGTCGACACGATCTGTCCACCCCATTCGCTCGAGTCCTGCTTTCGCGAGCAAGATGGCGTTGTAGTTCTCCGAGTCTAACTTTTTCAGACGCGTATCGATGTTTCCACGGATCCATTGAATCTCAAGGTCAGGACGTGCCGCTAAGATCTGAGCACCACGACGGAGTGAACTCGTTCCAACAATCGAACCTTTCGGAAGCGTCTCGAACGTGTATCCGTTCTCACAGATGAGGACGTCACGCGCATCGACACGTTTTGGCATACAGCTGATATAGAGTTCTTCTGGTAGTTCGGCCGGAACGTCTTTCATACTGTGTACGGCGAAATCGATGTCCCCATCGAGCATCTGTTGTTGAATCTCTTTGACGAATAGACCTTTCCCACCGACCTTCGACAATTGTACGTCGACGATTTGGTCCCCTTTCGTCACGATTTCTTTAATCTCGAAGTCGTTTTGTGCTCCAGCTTGCTTCAATTGCTCGATGACCCATTTCGTTTGAGTCATGGCGAGTTGGGAACGGCGTGAGCCGACAATGATTTTCCGCATGTTCAATCTCTCCTTCATAGAAAAAGGCGACACACGTCGCCTTTTTGTCTTGTTAGCGCATCAATGCGCGAAGTGGTGCTTTAGCCGAAGTGGCATCTGTTTCTTCCACTTCGTCTACAGGTTGTTCCGGCAACTCGACATCGAGTCCGAACGTCTCGATGAATTGAGCGATCCGAACGTTCGCATCCGGCTGAGCCGCTGCGTCCTTAATATAATCGATCGGATCACGAAGCATTTGATTGATAATCGACTTCATATGCTTTCCGATGACTTTCTTGTCACGTGCCGACAAGTGATCGAGTTTACGCTCTAGACTCGTCATCGTGTCTTCTTGAATATCAAGGGCACGGGCACGTAACTCATTCATGATCGGGACGACGCCGAGCGTGACGAGCCATGTTTGGAACTCTTGAATCGCTTCATCGATTTTCATTTCAATCTTTTCAGCCTCGACGAGACGTGCCTCAAGATTCTTGTTGACGATTCCATTCAAATCATCGACATCGAATAAATGAACACCCGGAAGTGTCGCGACCGCTGGATCGATATCTCGCGGCACAGCGATGTCAATGAGCAAGAGTGGACGTTCACGGCGTAACAATTGTGCCGCTGCCACATCGTCATATCCGATGACGGCGTCTTTCGCCCCTGTCGAACTGATTAAAATATCCGCATCGAGTAATCCGCATGCGATTTCACGAATTGAATGGGCACGACCTTGGAACTTGTCCGCAACCGCCTTCGCCTTACTTTCCGTCCGGTTAAAGACAGCGATTTGTTTGGCGCCCGCCTCAAACAAGTTGAGTGTCGTCAATTCACCCGTTTCACCGGCTCCGACGACGACGACTTGTTTGTCTTCAAGCTGTTGGTACATCTCTTGCGCAAGCGTCACGGCAGCCGAACTGACTGATACAGACATTTCCCCAATTTGCGTGTCCGTATGGGCGCGCTTGGCGAGTGTGACCGCTTCTTTGAATAATTTGTTGAAGACCGTTCCTGTCGTTCCATGCTCTTGAGCGCGGAAGAAACTCGTCTTCACTTGACCTAAAATTTGTGTTTCCCCGATGATCATCGAGTCGAGTCCAGATGTGACACGGAATAAGTGGCGAATCGCCTCTTCTCCTTCTCGGATCGACAAGTATGGCGTGAACTGTTCCATCTCTAAATCGAACCAGTTCGCCAAAAAACGTTTCGTGTAATAACGACCCGTATGGAGTTGGTCCGTCACGACGTATAGCTCCGTCCGGTTACACGTAGACAAAATAACCGACTCGAAAATGCTCTTCTCTTCGCGAAGTGCAATCATCGCATCCACGATTTCTTGCTCCCCAAACGAGAACTGCTCCCGAATCGCGACAGGGGCTGTCTTGTTATTTAGTCCAACGACGACAATATGCATGTATCTCTTCCCCTCATCTAAAATCCACCGACGGTTGTCTCTTCTTTTTCAATCTCTACCGTACATTATAACAATTTTTATCTAGGAACTATAATCTTCTGTTTGATTTTCCTGAAATAAAATAAGAACTTTTTGTGACAAAAAGAAGTAGAAATGGCGAAACCCCATTCCTACCCTTTTTTCTTAAGCATTTGGCGAGTTCGGGTCCGTGATAATCGAACTCTCTGCCTCTTCTTTGTCTAAATATTGCTCACGTTCCTTCAGTTTGTAGATTCGAACGATATTCTGAACAACCGTTTTGGCGACCGCATAGAACGGTACGGCGATGAGCATTCCGATGATGCCGGCCAAGTTCCCAGCCACGAGTAAGACAATGATGATCGTGAGCGGGTGCACTTTCAAAGATTTCCCTTGAATGAGCGGCGAGATGACGTTCGATTCGATTTGTTGCACGATGATAATGACGACGATGACCCAAATCACTTTGATCGGATCTTGGATAAACGCGACGACGACTGCCGGTGCGGCTCCTAAGAACGGACCGACGTACGGAATGATGTTCGTCACCATCATGAAGAGCGCGAGCAAGATGGCATAATCCACCCCAACGATCCAAAGACCGATGAGCGAGGTGATTCCGACAAAGAACGCCACGAGTAGCTGCGCGTTGACATAGCTACGGACCGTCTCGTGCATGTCATGCAAGATGTGACGTGTCTCTTTCTCATAGCTCGATGGCAACAGTTTGACAATGGCATCCGGTAATCGTTTCCCGTCGAGTAACATATACAGGAGCATGAATGGAATGACGACAATGGTGATGACCGCTGACGTCACGAACCCGACGACTTGGCCGAATGACGAGGCGATGTTTCCGAATAGGTCTCCTAAGTACGATGTGATGTTCGTCGTCAAGTTACGGAACATCTCATCATTTTGTGCCATGAAGCGCGACAAGAACTCATTTTGAAGTAACGAATCACGAACGGCGAACGCCTGTTGCTGAAGTTCTTTCGCGATACTTGGCATCGCATTGATCAGTGACGTGATCTGCTCACCTAAAACGGGTCCGAGCACACTGAAGACAATGGTGAAGATCAGGACGAGCCCGATCAATGTCAATGCGACCGCTAACGTTCGTTTCCCTTTTAAACGTTTCTCTAAAAAGTCGACGATGCCGACCAAAAAGTAAAAGAAGAGTCCTGAAATAATGAGCGGCACCGTGACAAGTGCCAAAATAACTTGAACCGGCTCAAACACAAAGGAAATTTGTGTTCCGACCCAAATGACTAAAAAGATGGTCAGCGTCCAAAAGAGGGCGCGGTACCATTTGCTTTCAAACATACGTTGCATTTCCCCACCTCGTTTACGATTATGACTATGTACTAACTATGATTATACGATAATTACCCGCTTGCGGGATGAGAAAAACAAAAAGGCGAAGGAATCCCTTCGCCTTCGCCTTATTCACCCTCTGTGATGAGTGCGTAAATCGCTTTCCATGCCTCGTCTTTTCCTTCTGCCGTTTCAGCTGAGAAGGCGACAAAGCGGTCGGATGGATCAAATTGAAGCTTGCGTTTCACCGCTGCCTCATGTTTTTGACGCTGACTCTTCTTAATCTTATCGAGTTTCGTCGCCACGACGATGACTGGAATCTCGTAATGCTTCAAGAAGTTATACATCGTCACATCATCACCCGTCGGTTCATGACGGATATCGACGAGTAAGACGACACCACGAAGCGCCTCCTGGCTCGTCAAGTATTGCTCCATCATGACGCCCCACTTCTCACGTTCCGTTTTCGATACTTTCGCGTAACCGTATCCTGGAACGTCAACGAACATGATTTCATCATTGATATTGAAGAAGTTGAGGGTCTGAGTCTTCCCTGGTTTCGAAGACGTCCGTGCGAGCGCCTTCCGTTGGCAAATCTTATTAATGAACGACGATTTCCCGACGTTCGAGCGTCCCGCAAGTGCCACTTCCGGCAACTCATGGACCGGATAATGGTCTGGCGCGACGGCACTCGTCACGAACTCTGCTTTGTTGATCTTCATTTAATTTCCTCCAAATGCTACATCTAGTACTTCATCGAGTGTCGTCACGGGAACGAACGTCAATTTCTCACGTACCGTCTCTTGAATGTCATCGATGTCTCGCTCATTATCTTTCGGAATGACGATGGTCGTCAACCCGGCCCGGTGAGCAGCGAGCGCTTTTTCTTTCAATCCACCGATCGGTAAGACACGTCCACGGAGTGTGATCTCCCCGGTCATTCCGACGTCACGATGGACTTTTTTCCCGGTCAACGCGGAAATGAGTGCTGTTGCAATCGTGATCCCGGCTGACGGACCGTCTTTCGGCACGGCACCTTCTGGTACGTGAATGTGGATGTCTTGTCGCTCGTAAAACGTCGGGTCGATCCCGAACCGCTCTGCATTCGCACGGACATAGCTATACGCAGTCTGTGCCGACTCCTGCATGACGTCCCCGAGTTTACCCGTCAACTGAAGTTTACCTTTCCCTGGAGCGAGTGCCACTTCGATCGTTAGCGTGTCTCCACCGAACGCCGTATAGGCAAGACCTGTCACTGCACCAATCGAGTCCTCGGTCTCCCCTTTTCCATAACGGTACTTCGGTTTTCCGAGATACGTGATGATGGCTTTTTTCGAAATCGTGACGCGTTTCTTCTCACCGATAGCGATTTGTTTCGCTGCTTTTCGGCAAAGCGAACCGATGACGCGTTCTAAGTTCCGGACGCCGGCTTCACGTGTGTAACGGCGCACGACTTCATAGAGCGCATCTTCTTTAATCGTCAATTGACTCTTCTTCAACCCATGCTCTGTCAGTTGTTTCGGTACCAAATGGCGCTTCGCAATCTCTACTTTTTCAAGTTCCGTATACCCACCGATTTGGATGAGTTCCATCCGGTCAAGGAGTGGGGCCGGGATTTGCGAGACATCGTTCGCCGTCGCGATGAAGAGGACGTTCGACAAATCGAACGGTTCTTCGATGTAATGGTCCGAGAACGAGACGTTTTGTTCCGGGTCGAGCACTTCGAGCATGGCTGATGCTGGGTCTCCTCTAAAGTCAGATGCCATCTTGTCGATCTCATCGAGCAAGAAGACCGGGTTCTTGCTTTCCGCTTGCTTCAATCCACGAATGATCCGTCCTGGCATCGCCCCGATATACGTGCGACGGTGTCCACGGATTTCTGCCTCATCGCGCACGCCACCGAGCGAAACACGGACGAAGTGACGGTCAAGTGCAGAAGCGATGGAGCGGGCAAGCGACGTCTTCCCGACCCCTGGAGGTCCGGCAAGGCAGAGAATTGGTCCACGAAGCGAGTTCGTCAACTGACGAACGGCCAAATATTCAAGGATGCGATCTTTCACGGATTCTAAGCCGTAATGGTCGTCATCAAGCACATCCGCCGCGTGTTTCACGTCAAGCTTATCATCCGTTTCGATGCCCCACGGAAGAGACACGACCCAGTCGAGGTAATTACGAATGACCGCATACTCTGGCGACGTTTGTGGCACGACGTTCAACCGTTCCGCTTCACGCATGACATTCTTTCGTGTCGTTTCCGGCAAGTCGAGCGCTTCTAACTTCTCACGAAGACGGTTCGGTTCCGACTCTTGCGTCTGGTCCCCAAGCTCTTGTTGAATCGTCTTCATCTGTTCTCGTAAGTAATACTCGCGCTGTGACTGTTCAATCGATTTCTTCGTCCGTTCGCGCATTTCTTGCTCAAGCTCGATCACTTCGACCTCATGGGCGATGATTTCAAGTAGCTCAAGTCCTCGCTTGACGGCATCTGCTTCTTCAAGCATCGCTTGGCGAAGCTCGACGTCGACATCAAGTTTTGACGTGATATAGTCCGTGAGTGATTCAAGCCGCTCATACATTTCGAAACGACGACGCTCATCTGGCGACATGCCCTTAATGTTTGCGACGAGTTTTCCGAACTGTTCTTTTAACAGACGGACGAGTGCCGTACGTTCGACCTCTTCCCCTTCTGCGAGTTCGACCGGCTCGATATTGGCGAACCATCCTTCATCTGTCGATTCAATCGAGTCGACACGGACGCGCTCTTTCCCGACGATTCGAACCCGAATCGTCTCGTTCGACAATTCACTCATCTTCGCAATGTGGACACGCGTTCCAACCGTGTATAGGTCTTCCGGTTCCGGCGACTCGTTCCCTGTTTCTTTCTGCGTCACAACAATCAAATCTGTTTCATGCTCCTTTGCGGCAAGGAGCGCCCGAAGGGATAACGGGCGTCCGACATCGATGGTCACACCGATGAGCGGATAGACGACGACTCCTCGCAAAGGAAGGATTGGTAATTTTTCCATATACAACGCCTCCTGTGCAAAAAGGCCCAAAACTCGGATGTGCCGAGTGTTTGAGCCTTCTTCGTTAACAAATTATGCTGTCTCTTTGTTGTCCCCTGTCTGTTCGACAGTACCATCACGAAGGACGTATTTCGGACCGGCAAGACCCGTAATCGTTTCATCCGTAATGATGACTTTCTCAATATCGTCACGCGATGGGACGGTGAACATCACATCGAGCATCATTTCTTCGATAATCGAGCGGAGACCGCGTGCGCCAGTCTTACGTTTAATCGCAAGTTTGGCGATTTCAGTCAATGCCTCGTCAGTGAACGATAATTCCACATCGTCAAGCTCGAGCATCTTCTCGTACTGACGAACGAGGGCATTTTTCGGCTTCGTCAAGATTTCAACGAGTGCTTCCTCATCGAGTGTCGTGAGTGTCGCCATGACTGGCAAACGACCGATGAACTCAGGAATCAACCCGAATTTTTGAAGGTCTTCAGGAAGTGCGCGGGCGAGCAAGTCTTCTTGCGTCAACTCGCGATTCTCTTGATCATTTCCGAAACCGATGACTTTCTTCCCGATACGGCGTTTGACGACCGATTCGATGCCGGCGAATGCACCACCGACGATGAAGAGAATGTTTGTCGTATCGATTTGGATGAATTCTTGATGCGGATGCTTACGACCACCTTGTGGCGGTACGCTCGCTGTCGTGCCTTCAAGAATTTTAAGAAGTGCCTGCTGAACGCCTTCACCGGATACGTCACGCGTAATCGATGGGTTTTCAGACTTACGGGCAATCTTATCGATTTCATCGATATAAATGATTCCTTTTTCAGCCTTCTCGACATCATAGTCAGCTGATTGAATCAATTTAAGCAAGATATTCTCGACGTCTTCCCCGACGTAACCTGCTTCCGTCAAGCTCGTCGCATCCGCGATTGCGAATGGGACGTTCAAGACGCGAGCCATCGTTTGGGCAAGAAGCGTCTTCCCGCTACCTGTTGGTCCAATCATGACGATGTTCGACTTCGCGAGTTCGACATCATCCGAACGCCCACCGGCGTTGATTCGTTTATAGTGGTTATAGACAGCTACTGAAAGCGCACGTTTCGCACGGTCTTGACCAATAACATAATCGTCTAGGATGTTACGAATCTCTTGTGGTTTTGGAATGTCTTTGAATTCGACTTCTTCCTCTACACCGAGCTCTTCCTCAACGATTTCATTACAAAGTTCGATACACTCATCGCAAATGTATACACCTGGTCCAGCGACTAACTTACGAACTTGTTCTTGCGATTTTCCGCAAAACGAGCACTTGAGTTGCCCCTTTTCCTCGTTAAATTTAAACATTCGATACACCCCTTCTGTGGTGAAAATGGATGTAAGTGCGATAAATCGCGATTTGAATTTTCTGGTGCGATGCACCGTGAAAAGACAGTTTACATCTCTGCGTTGAAATAATTGTAGCATGAACATATTGCGACTTCAAAGAATTACACATGCAAAGTGCTGTGATAGAAAAAAGGACGACCGCTAAGCAGTCGTCCCACTAAAAATCAACTTACTTCGCTTTACCGTTTTCAACGAGGATGTCGATCGCTTTACGGAATTTGAGGTCACCTTTAAGTGTTTCAAGTCCGCCTTGTGGAGCGAGCATCGTACGGAGTTGGTCCGGTGCGATGTTGTAAAGTTTAGACATTTCTTCAAGCTCTTTCTCAGCATCTTCGTCAGATACTTCGATTGCTTCTTTTTCAGCGATTGCTTTCAAGACGAGACGAGCTTTTACGCGCTCTTCAGCTTGCTCTTTCATCTCTTCGCGCATTGCTTCTTCAGAAGTGCCAGTGAGTTCGAAGTACATGTTGAGGTCGATTCCTTGTGAAGATACACGTGAGCCGAACTCTTGTACCATGCGGTCTACTTCTTGGTCAACGAGAACTTCAGGTACGTCGATTGTTGCGTTTGCAGTTGCCTGCTCTACGAGTTGGTCGCGCATTGTACCGTCAGCTTCTTGTTTCTTACCAGCTTCTAAACGCTCACGGATGCTCGCTTTCAACTCGTCGAGTGTTGAAACTGACTCGTCGATGTCTTTTGCGAACTCGTCGTCGAGTTCAGGAACTTGTTTTGTTTTAACTTCGTGAAGTTTGACTTTGAATGTCGCTGGTTTACCCGCCAAGTTTTCAGCGTGGTACTCTTCAGGGAATGTTACTTCAACGTCTTTTTCTTCACCAGCAGTCATGCCGATCATTTGCTCTTCGAATCCTGGGATGAATTGGCCAGAACCGATTTCAAGTGTGTAGTTCTCAGCTGTGCCGCCTTCGAACTGCTCACCGTCAGCGAAACCTGCGAAATCAAAGACAGCTGTATCGCCGTTTTCGATTGCACCTTCTTTAACAGCGAGTTCTGCGCCTTGCTGTTGAAGTGCTTCAAGTTCTGCTGTCACTTCGTCTTCTGTTACTTCAGTAGAAACAGCTTCGTACTCAAGACCTTTGTATTCGCCAAGCTCAGCTTCTGGCTCAACCACGAATGTCACTTTGAACGCGACTGGTTTGCCTTTTTCGAGCGTGCCGTCTACATCGATGTTTTCGAGCGCGATTGGTTCGAAACCAGCTTCTTCAACCGCACCTTGGATTGTGTCGCGGTAGAGAATGTCGAGTGCATCTTGATAGAGTGCTTCTTCTCCATACATTTTGTTGAACATTGGGCGTGGCAATTTCCCTTTACGGAAGCCAGGCACGTTCAAGTCTTTGACGACTGTTTTAAATGCGGCGTCAACTGCTTTATCAAAAGCTTCTGCAGGAGCTTCGTACGTGAGTACACCTTGGCTACCTGATGTTTTTTCCCATTTTGCTGTCATGCTAAGTCCCTCCAACAATTCGTTTATACCGTACAAAAATGTACAACAATCCGTATTATAGCATAAATCCTCAGTGTGCACACAAGGATTTAGTCTAATAACGACTGCGTAAAGCGCAGATCCGCCTCCAAAATCGCGGACGCCAAACCGTCGACCGGTTCGTCATGTAAAATCGCCTGTTTCGCTTGTATCAGTGCCACTTCGACCTCTTCCTTTGAAGCCGGCACATACGGATAGTGCGTGTACATGTAGTTCATCAATAGCTGGGTTCCAATCTCATCACCCTCTACTGATTTTTGAAGCGATAACACCGTTTTTTCCCACGTTTCGATTTGTATCGAAGCATCATCTTTCGTCATCTCGTGCATCGAGCCCTCATCCGTCCATGCGATGTCCGACAGTTCGGCAAATGCCTTTTCTAGCACAATCAGTTTGACGAGTTTCGGACGATCCGACACGAGCAATTCATGAAGCACATTGTCGAGGACGCTGTCGATATTAAAGTGGACATGTTGTAACGCTTCGATTTGTTCCCCTGTACTCCCGCGCGTCAACGTCCGCTTCAGTTTGGCGATGGCAGCCGGAAATTCCGTCATCTTCAAGACCTGCAATACCTGGTCCGCCTGTGTATTTACCGTATCTTTTTTGTCTTGCCAGTCGAGATACTGATGAATCCAATAGGCCGCTTCAAACGGTTGATCTCGCATGATGAAATATTGTGCAATCTGAAGTCCGCCAGACGCTGGTTCTTCTGCTTCTGCCATCTGAATCGTGACGAGCTCCTGCAGCTTTTCGAGTGTTTCGGGGTCATCCGGTCGTTCCATCGCACATTGGAAGATTTCCATGAAAATAAACGGGTCACCCGGAATCGTCTGATACCAATCCCACAAAATCGGTTCGATCCGCTGTCGTTCTCCGGAAGCATCCGCCTCCTGAATCATCTTATGCAGACGCGACCAATTCCCGGGGAACGGATAGTCCTGATCCTTTTTCTTCTCCATCTTCCCTCACCCTCTCTTCCATTCCCTTTCATCTTCCGTTAGGACGCAATTCCTTGTCAATCGATTTCCCGGAAAATGAAAAAAGAGACGATCTCCGTAGAGAGCGTCTCTATTTTAATGGAAGCGTCCCAAGAGGGATTCGAACCCCCGACCGACGGCTTAGCTTACCACCATGACTTTCGTCACCAACATCGTGTTGTTTGTAGTCTGGACTATATCTTCACCGTTTCAGGTGCGACACGTGTAGTCTCTACGGAACCTCACGAGCATGATGCTCCTCCATTGATTCTACCTCTACATTCATAGACATTCGAATCAACTCGACCCGATCGGGAATGAGTTTCCTCGGTATTACCATCAGCATGATCTGTTAAGGCTTCACCGATATAGTGTCGTCCACTTTATAGGTTTCTGTTTCCCTATAAAGGCTCCTATTTGTCTTGAAGGCCGTTGCTCTATCCTGCTGAGCTATTGGGACATTGACATGAAAACTATAATAGAAAAATGGTTTCCTGTCAATCGATTTCCCATTCGAAACTCATAGTTTTCCTGCGATGTCCAAATCTTCGACAGGTGAACCGTCTTCTGAGCGATAAAAACGCACCGTGGCTTCTCCATTTTCTAGGTCAAGAAGCGCATACGTCTTGTCGGAGCGTCCACGTGGCATCCGAATCGAACCTGGGTTGATGTAGACGACCCCGTCCTCGATTAAAGCACCTGCCACATGCGAGTGACCGAACAAGACGACATTTGCGCCGACTTCTTCAGCCCGGTAACGCAATCGATTCAAATCAAATTTGACGTCATGATGATGCCCGTGGACGATAAGAATCGTACCGGCATCCGTCGTCTCGATCCGTTCAAGGGGTAAGTCTCCCCCAAAATCACAATTTCCACGGACCGTTCGATACGGTAACAAATGTTCATCCACTAAAGCGAGTTGGGAATCGCCACAATGGAACGCATCCTCAATCTCTGCCTCGTGTCGTTCAAAAATCGTTGTCAATTCTTCGGTCAGGCCATGACTATCACTCACTATTAGAAAACGCATAAGCTTCATCCTTTCATGAATGGAATGATTTCTGCCTCCAATTTTCGTAATGCTTGTCCACGGTGACTGACGACCGCTTTTTCTTCACGTTCTAATTCCGCCGCTGTCTTGTGAAGTGATGGAACGATGAAGAGTGGATCGTATCCGAAACCGTTCTCTCCTCGTGGCGAGTAGCCGATTGTCCCTTCAATCGTTCCGCGAACGGTCAACGTTTCCCCGCTCGGCTTCGCTAGACAAAGGGCACAGACGAAGCGCGCCGTCCGATTGGTTTCACCATTTAACTTTTCAAGCAGAAGCGCATTGTTCGCCTCGTCCGATTTTTCTGGACCAGCGAAACGGGCAGAATAGACTCCCGGTGCTCCGTCGAGCGCGTCGACTTCGAGGCCAGAGTCATCCGCGAGTACGGCATGCCCAAAGTAGGCAGCCGCTTCCGTCGCTTTTAACGCCGCATTTTCTTCAAACGTCGTGCCGGTCTCATCTGTTTCCGGTGCATCCGGATAATCGAGTAACGACTCGACTTCGAAACCGAGCGGTGTCAGCATCCCTTCTAGTTCCTTCACTTTTCCGGGATTGTGTGTCGCAATGATCAACTTCATAATGTCTCCTCCGAGCGTTCTCCGACGTACCACCACGAAGCACCGAGTGCCGCTTCGGCCGTCTTGAATAATGATTCGATTCCGTGTTGTGCGAGCGCGAGCATCTCGTTCATCTCTTGAAGGGTGAACGTCGCTTCTTCTCCCGTACCTTGTACTTCGACAAATCGACCGCTCGCCGTCATGACGACGTTCATGTCGACCTCTGCCGCGGCGTCTTCCAAGTAATCCAAGTCTAGGACGAGCTCATCTGTTCGCCCAACGGAAATCGCGGCCACGCCTTCTTTGATTGGTGTATCGTCGAGTTTCCCTTGACGGATCAATCGGTCGACGGCGAGGACGAGCGCACAAAAGCCTCCCGTGATAGAAGCTGTTCGCGTCCCCCCGTCTGCTTGAATGACGTCACAGTCAATCCAGATCGTTCGTTCTCCGAGCCGCTCCAAGTCAACGACCGAGCGAAGCGACCGAGCAATCAAACGCTGAATCTCCATCGTTCGACCGGACTGTTTCCCTCGAACCGACTCTCGGACAGTCCGATTGCCCGTCGCACGTGGCAACATCGCATATTCCGCATTGATCCAACCTTGCCGTTTTCCGCGAAGGAAATTCGGGACGCGCTCTTCGACCGTTGCGGTACAGATGACTTTCGTATCGCCAATCGAAATGAGGACAGACCCTTCCGCGTGCTTGTTTACATGTGGCACGATTTCAACCGTACGTAGTTCATCAAATCGTCTCGTCTCACGCAATGCCGGTCACCTCGACTTTCTCCGCATGGACTGGTCTTCCTAGCCATTCACTTGCCAATCGGTCGAACAGTTCGATATCCCCCGTCGCATAAAAGGCATGGGACGGGACCGTATCCAATCCATTTTCAAGTTCTTGATAATCCAGCATCGCCGCCACTTCAAGCGCTGTCTCGTCACCCGATGAGATGAGGTGGACGTCCGGTCCGACCACATTTTGGATGACGGGAGCGAGAAGTGGGTAGTGTGTGCAACCGAGAATGAGCGTATCCATTTCAGACGATTGGAGAGGACGGAGTGTCTCCTCCACCACTTGATACACACGATCTCCAGACACCTCACCCGCCTCTACGAGCGGCACGAACGGTGGACATGCGAGTGAGTACACATCGACCTCACCGGCTACATGACGAAGTGCTTTCTCATACGAACCACTTTCAATCGTCATCTTCGTTCCGATGACACCGATATGTTTGTTCCGCGTGCCTTTGACGGCAGCGCGGGCACCCGGGTCAATGACACCTATGACTGGGATATCGAGTCGTCTCCGCGCCTCTTTCAACACGACCGCCGTCGCCGTGTTACAGGCAATGACAATCATCTTGACATCTTTTTTCAATAAAAATTCAATCAATTCCCATGTATATGCTTCAATCTCATCGTGCGGACGCGGACCATAAGGACAGCGTTCCGTGTCGCCGATATAGATGATTTCTTCTTTAGGGAGTTGGCGCATCAATTCTTTGACTACCGTCAATCCGCCGACTCCTGAATCGAGGACTCCAATCGCTCGTTTCATTTCGCATCACTTCCATTCTCACCTATCTTACCAAAAAACATCGACCGGAAAAAGAAACGGTCACATGACAAAAAAAGACGAGGTCGCCAGTGGCGCCTCGTCCCTTACCCGAATTACTGAGCAAGACCTTCGCTAGTGAGCATGTCAGAAAGCGTGTTGATTGCTTCTTCTGCATCTTCACCTTCAGCAGTGATCTTGATTGTAGAATCTTTTGCGATACCGAGTGAAAGTACACCCATAATCGACTTCAAGTTAACTGTTTTACCATTGTACTCGAGGTTGATGTCTGACTGGAACTTAGAAGCTGTGTTAACCAACTGAGTAGCTGGACGAGCGTGAATTCCTGAATCAGCAACGACTGTGAACGTTTTTTCCATGAGATGATGGTCTCCCTTCAAAATTCAATTCTACAGGCGAACCGGCAGAATATTTTTTGTTTGTGAACTCATTATCAAATGATAGCGGATTCGCAAAAATTCTGCAAGCGGTTTTTATATTCTGGAGTCCATTCCGTAGGACGGCCTTCCTTCGTCAAATGAACGAGGCTTGTGCGTCCTGCGAAGAGGAGTTGTTCTCCATCATATGCCCCGTAATGAATATCACATGAAGTGTTTCCGACCGTCAAGATATTGGCATGCACAGTCAGCTGTTGACGTGGCATGACTTGTCGAACATAGTCACATTGCGCATCGGCGACGACAACAAATCCATCCTTTAAGGAGAATCCTGTCGCCTCTAACAACTCGATCCGGGCATCTTCGAAATAGATGAACGGAATCGTGTTATTCATGTGACCATACGGGTCGCACTCTGAAAATCGAACTTTCACATCGAGTGCGATCCCTGCTTTGACACGTGTTTCCCAACCTGGCTCTCGAAAGTACTTGGTCATCGGTTCGCTTATGCCTCGACCGCAGAACCGGTGCGACCTTTGTCACTACCGAAGAACTGTTTGAACGAGTGAAGCGTCGTTTGACGGTTCATCGAAGCGATTGACGTCGTGAGCGGAATACCTTTTGGACAAACTTCGACACAGTTTTGTGCGTTTCCGCACTGCATGATGCCACCGTCTTCCATGAGCGCTTCGAGGCGTTCTTCCGCGTGGAAGGCACCTGTCGGATGCGAGTTGAAGAGACGTACCTGTGAAATCGCCGCTGGACCGATGAAGTCTGATTTGTCATTCACGTTCGGACACGCTTCAAGACAAACGCCACACGTCATACATTTTGATAACTCGTACGCCCATTGACGTTTGTTCTCCGGCATACGCGGTCCTGGACCGAGGTCGTACGTTCCGTCGATTGGAACCCATGCCTTTACTTTTTTCAACGCGTCGAACATGCGTTGACGGTCGACTTGAAGGTCACGGATGACCGGGAATGTTTTCATCGGCGCAAGGCGAATCGGTTGTTCAAGTTTGTCAACGAGTGCCGTACACGATTGGCGCGGCTTTCCGTTGATGATCATCGAACAGGCACCACATACTTCTTCAAGACAGTTCATGTCCCAGTTGATTGGTGTCGTTTTTTCCCCGTTCGCATTGACCGGATTCCGGCGGATTTCCATCAATGCTGAGATGACATTCATGTTTGGACGGTATGGTACCGTGAATTCTTCCGTATACGTCGCTTGATCCGGTCCATCTTGGCGTTCGATGATGAAACGGATGTCTTTTTGTTCAGATTGCATTGGCGTCGTCATTTCGTCTTCGCCCCTTTCTTCGAGTAATCCCGTTTACGTGGCGGGATTAACGAAACATCGATGTCTTCATACGAGATATCGACTTCCCCATCTTTGTAACGTGCCATCGTCGTCTTCATGAACTGCTCATCATTACGTTCCGGGAACTCCGGTTTGTAATGGGCACCACGGCTCTCGTCCCGCTTGAGTGCGCCGAGTGTGATGACGCGTGCGAGGTCGAGCATGTGGTCGAGTTGTCGAATAAACGATGCCCCTTGGTTGCTCCAACGTGCCGTATCCGTAGCTGAGATGTTATGGAAACGTTCACGTAATTCTTGGATTTTCTTATCGGTCGCTTCAAGTTTGTCATTGTAGCGAACAACGGTAACGTTGTCTGTCATGAGTTCACCGAGTTCACGGTGGATTTGATACGCATTCTCTGTTCCGTCCATCGCCAAGATGTTGTTGAAACGCTCGATTTCTTCACGTTCGTTAAAGTTGAAGAGCGCCTCTGAAACGCTCTCTGTCGCTTGATCGAGACCACGCATGTAGTTGACTGCCGCAGGACCTGCTTCCATTCCGCCATGAACGGCTGAGAGAAGCGAGTTCGCGCCGAGACGGTTCGCACCGTGCATCGAGTAGTCACATTCTCCGGCCGCGAAGAGTCCAGGAATGTTTGTCATTTGATCGTAATCGACCCAAAGTCCGCCCATTGAATAGTGGACCGCCGGGAAGATTTTCATCGGTACTTTACGCGGGTCGTCCCCTACGAATTTCTCGTAGATTTCGAGAATCCCACCAAGCTTGATGTCGAGTTCTTTTGAGTCTTTATGAGACAAGTCGAGATAAACCATGTTCTCGCCGTTGACACCAAGTTTTTGGTTGACACATACGTCGAAGATTTCGCGTGTCGCGATGTCACGCGGTACGAGGTTTCCGTAAGCCGGATATTTCTCTTCGAGGAAGTACCATGGCTTCCCGTCTTTGTATGTCCAGACACGTCCACCTTCCCCACGAGCCGATTCACTCATGAGACGAAGCTTGTCATCGCCAGGAATCGCGGTCGGGTGAATTTGAATGAACTCCCCGTTCGCATAGACCGCGCCTTGACGGTAAACCGCTGCCGCTGCCTGCCCTGTGTTGATGACCGAGTTGGTCGATTTACCGAAGATGACCCCAGGTCCACCTGTCGCCAAGATCACCGCGTCTGATGGGAACGCTTTAATTTCCATCGAGCGTAAATCCTGACAAACCGCGCCGCGGCAAATACCTTCTTCATCGATCACGGCGCGAAGGAATTCCCATCCTTCATACTTCTCGACGAGGCCTTGCGCCTCGTAACGACGAACCTGCTCATCGAGTGCGTAGAGAAGTTGTTGCCCCGTCGTTGCTCCCGCATATGCCGTACGGTGGTGAAGCGTTCCGCCGAACCGACGGAAGTCTAAGAGACCTTCTGGCGTACGGTTGAACATAACGCCCATCCGGTCGAACATGTGAATGATTTTCGGTGCATTTTCTGCCATCTTTTGAACAGGTGGTTGGTTAGCGAGGAAGTCGCCTCCATAGACCGTGTCGTCAAAGTGTTGCCACGGGGAATCCCCTTCCCCTTTCGTATTGACGGCACCATTGATTCCGCCTTGAGCACATACTGAATGTGAACGCTTGACCGGTACAAGCGAGAATAGTTTTACCGGAACACCCATCTCAGCCGACTTGATTGTCGCCATGAGTCCAGCTAGACCGCCACCGATGACGATCAGACTTTGATTTGCCATGTACAATTCCCCCTAATTACAAGATGCCTGCAAACGTCAAAATCGAACGGATGCCGACAAAAGATAGTGCCAAGAACACGACACCTGATACGTAGCTCATGAGTCGTTGCGAACGAGGTGACTGTGTAATCCCCCACGTGATTGAGAACGACCAGAGACCGTTCGCAAAGTGGAATGTAGCCGAAAGAATTCCGACTATGTAAAAGAGCAACATAAGTGGATTGTCGACGATGCTTTGCATCATTTCTGCATTGACCTCCACACCGCGTAATTTCGCAAGGCGCGTCTCCCATACGTGCCACGAAATAAAGATCACAAGAAATACCCCTGTAAAGCGTTGGAAGAGATACAACCAGTTCCGTGCGTATGAATAGCGGTTCGAGTTAATCGATCCGAGAAACGCATAGTACACCCCGTACACTCCGTGGAAGATCATCGGTAGTGCGATAATCGTCACTTCAAGGAAGTATAAATACGGTAAGCTCTCCATAAATTGTGCTGCTTTGTTGAATGACTCCACTCCATCGACGATGTAGTAGTTGACCGTTAAATGGACGATCAAAAACAGACCGATTGGAATGACCCCAAGTAGCGAATGGACTTTACGACTAAAGTAGTCACGATGCGCTGCCATTCTATTTCCCCCTTTTCACGAGCGCTGGCTCGTTTTGTCAATAAAAGCGTTTTCAAATGCAGATATAGCTTTCTGTCTTTTATTCTACTCCTGTGAAAATTGTATGACAAGACAACCTAGCCGATTTGTGCCACATTCTTTTCAAAAATACAGGATGACCAAATTCTAAATGGTCGTTATAATGATATAGAGAGATTGGAGTGATGGGATAGAATGGAAACGATGAGCCAACCGATTTTCGCGATTGAACTACTTCGCGACTATGTGTTGACGGACTTGCTTGGTGAAGATTACGCCCAAGTCATCTATTGGTCAGGGAAACGGGTCGCCCGTAAGTTCCCGACGATGTCTGACGATGAACTGATCGCTTTCTTCGCGGAAGCGGGTTGGGGAGAGTTGACAATCAAGAAGGAACGCGGAAGTAAATTCACATATGAATTGATTCCCCCACCTGCGACTCAAAATAAAGCGACAGGCTACTATCAACTTGAAGCCGGGTTTTTAGCCGAACAAATTTCAGGTCGTTTCCAGTGTGTCGCAGAGGGGTATGCCGATCCCACTCGAAAAGCTGTCCAAATCACCGTCCAACTAGACCGGAAAGACGATTACGAATAAGAGTCGATGCACACGCATCGACTCTTATTTTTGTTTCAGCTGAAGTTGCTCATTCATATACTGGCGTACGTCATTGAGTTCATATTGATCAAACGTCACGCCTTCCCCTTCACAGCCCTGAGACGCCTTACGAACGACCGTCACAACATTTCCCGGAAAATGTCCGTTATCTTCCAGCCAACCGAGTGCTTCTTGTTTCGAGAGCAGGACACGTTCTTGTTCATAAGCCAATCCGCGTACCAAGTTCAACACGCAATAAATCGGATTTTCCTCCAGCGTGTCGAGACAATCAATCGCATCTGCACGAATCGCATCAGAAAAATGAGCGGAATCGAATCCGCAGAGCAATTGATGTAGTGGATGTCCGCGCCAAGTGATACCTCGTTCTAAAATCATCAACATATGAGCTGCCAGATCAGGGTCGGTGAATCCTTGCTGCAATTCGGTTCGCTCTTCCCCATTTGCCTTTTCAAAACGAGAACGCCACCCTTCACTATAGTGAAACTCAAAAGGACTCGGGTGACACCAGTCTTTTAGCTGAGCTACCGTCATGATACTCAGTTCGAGCGGATATGGTTCGTTGGAGTATAAGAGACAACAGTCGATGAGTTTATGTCGTTCCTCCCGAGTCAATGCGTTCGATACGACGAGCAACAAATCTACATCACTTCGTTTTGGATGAAAGCCACCCATCGCTACTGATCCATGAATGTATATATGCTGAACGGTTGGTAGAAATTCATCAATCGCTCTCACGAATGAAGCGATTGTATTCTCCACATCTGTCGGAAGCTGTCTCACTCATCCGTCTCCTCGTGCACATATTGAAGCACGGTCTCCGCTAATTTTTCAGGTAGTCCCGCTTCCTTCAATTGTTCGAGTGAGGCCAGACGGATCTGTTTCATCGACCCGAAATGACGGATGAGCTGTTGTCGACGCTTCGGACCGACACCCGGGATCTCATCTAATAGTGATTTTGTCATTTTCTTCGTCCGCAAGCTACGGTGGAACGTGATGGCGAAACGGTGGACCTCATCTTGCATCCGCTGCAATAGATAAAAGGCGCTCGAGCGTGGATGGAGCTCGACGACGCCACCCTGTTCTCCGAACAATAGCTGGCTCGTTCGGTGTCGGTCATCTTTTTTGAGCGAGCCGACCGGTAAGTCGAGCCCGAACTCGTTTTGGATGACGTCGAGGGCCGCGTTCAATTGCCCAATCCCCCCATCGATCAGTAGGAGGTCGGGTAATCGTTTGTCTTCCGTCAAGAGACGGCGGAACCGTCGCCGGACGACTTCACGCATCGTCTCGTAATCGTCTGGTCCTTGGACCGTCCGAATCTTATATTTCCGATATTCTTTTTTGAGCGGCTTCCCGTCTTCAAAGACGACGAGCGCCGACACGGCGTCTGCCCCCTGGATATTCGCGTTGTCGATGATGTCGACACGGGACAAGTTTGGGATGCCGATGGCTTCCCCGAGTTCACGCATTGCGAGCAACGTCCGCTCTTCGTCACGTGCGAGTAGCTCGAACTTCTCGTTCAAGGCGATCGACGCATTCTTCGTCGCCAAATCAAGCAATTGTTTCTTCGCCCCTCGTTTCGGTTGCATCACTTTCGTTCCGATGGCGTCATTCAGTAAGTCGAGCCGGACCGTCTCCGGTACGAGAATTTCTTTCGGCACGACGTTTTGTTCATAGAACTGCACGATGAAACTTTCGAGTTCTTCCGAAGGCTCTCCGTGCATCGGGAAGAGCGAGACATCTCGCTCGATCATCTTCCCGCCACGCATATAGAATACTTGGACACACATCCAGCCTCGGTCGAGTGTATAGCCGAAGACGTCCCGGGCCGTCGGGTCGGCCGTGATCATATTCTGTTTGTTCATGATCGATTCGACGGCTCGAATTTGATCGCGTAGTTCAGCCGCCCGTTCGAATTGCATGTCCTCAGCGGCACGTCCCATCTCGACATTCAACTTCGCGAGCGTCTCACTCGTCTCCCCGTTCAAGAAGCGCCGGATTTCATTGACGATTTCTTTTTGCGAATCCGTATCGACCGCTAGCTCGCAAGGACCCAAACATTGCCCGATATGATAATACAGACAGAGTTTCTTCGGCATCGGCTGACATTTCCGGAGTGGATACAGCTTATCGAGAAGTCGTTTCGTCTCGTTCGCCGCATAGGCGTTCGGGTATGGCCCAAAATAATGGCCTCCGTCTTTCTTCAGCTTACGTGTCGTCAATAGACGTGGGTAAGGTTCGTTCGTGATTTTGATGTACGGATACGTCTTGTCATCCTTCAAGCGAATGTTGTACTTCGGGTCGTGCTTTTTGATGAGCGTCATTTCGAGTAATAACGCCTCAAGTTCGCTCGCCGTCACGATGTACTCAAAGTCACGAATCTCCGCGACGAGACGCATCGTCTTGATGTCGTGTGCCCCTGTGAAGTAGGAACGCACCCGGTTCTTCAAGTTTTTCGCCTTCCCTACGTATATGACCTCGCCGTATTCGTTTTTATGCAGATAGCAACCCGGTTCGTCCGGGAGTAGCGCTAATTTATGTTTAATGTGGTCACTATGACTCAATTCCATTCACCTCAGTTTAGCTTCCTCCTGGACGGGAAAAAGAGTGTGATATCTCGTCAGAGGAGGATTTAATATTATGAAACGATACGATGTCATCATTGTCGGTAGCGGTTCCGCCGCGAGCCAAGCCGCTTCCATTTTACGAGAAGCCGGTAAAGAGATCGCCATCATTGAGAATTGGACGTTCGGGGGGACGTGTCCACAACGCGGATGTGATCCGAAGAAAATGCTTGCCGAAGGAGCCGAACTCCTTGCCCGAACGGAACGTATGCACGAGCTCGGGGTCGAAGGGAACCTATCACTCGATTGGGCCTCCTTTAAAAAGCGGATTGATGAATATCGCTTCTCGATCCCTACGTCAAAAACACAGCATTGGAACGAGATAAACATTGATTTATATCAGGGGGAGCCTCACTTTATCGATGAAGACTCCATCGTCATCGATGGTCATGAGTTGTCTGCCCATCAATTTTTGATTGCGACAGGACAAACGCCACGTCCGCTTGATATCCCTGGTGGCGATTTGGCCATCACAAGTGATGATGTATTCGACCTAGATGCAGTACCGGATGCGATTCATATCGTGGGTGCCGGCTATATCGCATTCGAATTCGCCCATATCTTTCGACGCTTCGGAAGTGACGTGACACTCCTCATCCGCTCACGTGCATTAAAATCATTCGACCCGAACGTCGTCCATCGGCTCGTCGAGGAATCGAAGCGCATCGGAATCACCGTCCGCCACGATATCGAACCGACACGAATCGACGGGAACGTCTTGACGTTATCAGATGACTCTACCCTTGAAGGAGTTGTCCTTAACGCCACCGGGCGAATTCCAAGCATCGAGCGACTACGGTTAGAAGCGGCCGGAGTCAAGGCTGACCATCACGGTTTGCTCGTGAATGAGTATCTCCAAACAAGTAATCCGAACATATACGCCGCCGGTGACGTCGCCAACAGTCCAAATCCCGCACTTACTCCGTTCGCCGGTCAGGAAGGCCGTCTCGCCGCCTTAAATATGCTTCACGGGAATACGCGAGCACTTCCAGAGCGCCCTGCCCCGACCATCGTCTACGCGACTCCTCCGATTGCAAAAGTCGGTCTTACGGTAGAGGAAGCGGAGGCCGAGGGGATCGACTTCGTCGTGAAAGAGACAGACATGTCGAACTTCTTAACTTATTCACGCATCCATGACACGACGGCTTACTCGAAAATACTTCTAAGCGCCGAAGGTCATGTCATCGGGGCACACCTAATCGGACACCATGCGCCGGAACTCATCAATCTGTTCTCTTTCATTATACAGAACAAACTGTCGCATCAACACGTGAAGCACTTAGAAGTCGCCTATCCGACTGCTGCTTCTGACCTCACTTATCTCATCTAAACAAAAGACGGGACTCGCCGAATGGCGAATCCCGTCTTTCTTTCATTCAATCCCTTTATCTTTGTCTTCTTTCAGTGCGTCTTGTAACGACTTCTCCCAAAGCGGGACCCCTTTCGCGTGCGCCGCACGTGAGATGAGGTGCCCCCCGACAGGAGCCGTCAAGAGGACGAAGAAGAGTCCAAGCAAGAGTCTTGCATCAAATACGCGCTCATCTACATACACGTGTAAAACGGCCGCGAAGAGCACGAACATGACGCCCAGTGTCGCACTCTTCGAGGCAGCGTGCGTTCTCGAATAAATATCCGGGAGACGAATGAGACCGATTGCGGCGACGACGGTGAAGAAGACGCCGATAATCGTAAAGATGCCGGTGATAAGATCAAAGATCATTGTCGCGGTCATTTTGGATAATCTCTCCCCTCTCTAAGAATTTCGAGAATGCCACTGTTCCGATGAAGGCTAAAATACTGAGCAGTAAGATGACTTCAAAGTAAAGTGTCGTATCAAGCAGGATGGAGAGCAACGCAACGACCGAGATCAGTGCGATTCCGATTGAATCGAGCGCGATGACACGGTCCGCTGTCGTCGGTCCCTTTACGACACGATATAACATCATCAGCATCGCAAGCACAAGAATGGCGAGCGAGATGTAGATGAGAACATCTAAAAGATCCATCACTCTGTCGCCTCCTTAATACTTAATTCAAAGTTGTCATATATATCTTTTTGTAACGCTTCTTTATCTGGCATATTGAGCGCATGGATATAGAGGACGGAGTTGTCTTTCGATACTTGGACAACGAGCGTTCCCGGTGTGAGCGTGATCAACATCGAGAGCAAACTAACTTTCCACCCTTTATCGAGCGATGTCTCATATCGGAAGATCCCTGGTTGAATCTTCAGTTTCGGACTTAATACGAGACGCAATACCTCAAAGTTCGCAAGGAACAATTCACGGATGAAAATCAAGAGCAGTTTGAACAATCGCCAGACGCGAGCGAAATAGAATCCGCCTCCGCCCGCTTTGAAGAACCGGCGCATCATGAACAAGATGAGCAAACCGAGTAAATAACCGACGAAGAAACCGCTCGATGTGAACGATCCCGTGAGGAACATCCAGATGAACGCCAAGAAAAAGTTAATCAATAGTTGATAAGCCATCTGTCATTCACTCCTTTATCACGGCATCGATATAGATTTCTGGATTGACGAGCGGTTCGATTGCTTGGGTGATATACGGGTGGATGGCTTCTGCCCCAAAACCGTATGCGACCGCAATGGCAAGCAACAAGAACACCGGCACAATCAATCGTTTCGTATATGGCGCGAGTGGCCCATCGTACTCACGTTTCGCCTCTCCCCAAAATCCGTTCAAGAAAATCTTCATGACCGAATAGAGGACGAAGAGACTTGAGATGAGAACAAGAAGTGGTCCAAAGAGCTCGCCTTCGTTCATCCCACCTGACACGATCAACAGTTTCCCGAAGAACCCACTGAGTGGGGGAATCCCCGCAAGCGAGAGCGCTGCGACGAAGAACGTCCATCCGAAGAGCGGGAATCGTGTGATGAGCCCCCCCATATCCCGGAGTTGACCAGATTTGGTGATGCCAATCATCATCCCGACGAGCATGAAGAGGACGGCCTTGATCAACATATCGTGAATCAAGTAGTAGAGCGACCCTTCAAGGGACGTCTGCGTGTTCACCGAGATTCCGTAAAGGATGACCCCGACCGCGATCATAATGTTGTAGATGATAATCAACTTCACATCATTATAGGCGATCGCACCCGTCATCCCGATGAAGATCGTGAGGGCAGCGAGCACCATGAGGAAGGTCTGTAAAAAATCACCGTTCCCATCAAAGAGAAGCGTATACGTCCGTAAGATCGAGTAGATCCCGACTTTCGTCAAGAGGGCTCCGAACATCGCGAGAATCGGTGTCGGCGCGACCACATACGCTCCTGGTAGCCAATAATGAAGTGGGACAAGTGCCCCTTTCATCCCGAAGACGATGACGAATAGCACACCGATGACGGTGATGACGTCCGGATTGTCGACGAGCGGGATCTTCATCGCCAAGTCTGCCAAGTTGAGCGTGCCTGTCACGCCATAGAGTAAGGCAACTGACATGACGAAGAGAGCCGATGCAATAATGTTTACGAGCAAGTACTTGATCGACTCGCGTAACTGAACGCCACGTCCACCGAGTACAATCAGGACATACGAAGACATCAAGAAAACCTCGAAGAAGACGAACAAGTTGAAAATATCGCCTGTCGTGAAGGCACCGTTCACCCCGACGAGCAAGAACAGCATCGCAATGTAGAGATAGTTGCCTTCATACGAATCTGAGAAATAATGGACGGCGAACCACACGATAAAGAGTGTGAGCAATGTCGACGTCGTGACGAGTAGGGCTGACAGCATATCCGATACGAGTGTGATCCCGAACGGTGCCTGCCAACTCCCGAGATTGAGGGTCTGAATTCCCTCTGTCGAGACCGTGTGCACGAGAAAGAGTGACACGATCGAAGTGATGACTAAAGCTCCAAGAGCCATCCCGCGCTGCAGCTGGACACGTTTCGGCATGAACATCATGAGGATGGCCGCAAGCGCAGGAATGACGATTGGAAAGACCGGTAAGTTAATCATACGATTCTGTTCCTTTCATTTCTTCCATATTGTCCGTGCTGAGCTCCTGATACGTGCGATAAGCAAGTACGAGGAAGAACGCCGTCACCCCAAAACTGATAACAATCGCCGTCAAGACGAGAGCTTGTGGTAACGGGTCTGTGAATTCAGTCACCCCATCCACAAGAACAGGGGCAGCCCCCGTCTTCAATCCTGCCGTCGTCAAGACGAGCAAGTGTGCGGCGTGACTGAACAGTGCCGTACCGATGATGATGCGTAACAAACTTCTTGAGAGAACAAGATAGACCGCACACATCGTCAGGACACCGATGATGATGCTAACGAAGATTTCCATTATTCACTCTCTCCAATCGTTTGAATGATCGTCATGGTGACACCGATGACAACAAGGTAAACGCCTAAGTCGAATGCAATCGCCGTATGGAGCGTCTGCTCACCGAGAAGTGGCAAATGAAACTTTCCATAAGCATGTGTCAAAAACGGACGACCTAGAAAAACTGAATGAAGACTTGTCGCAAGCGCAATCAGCAACCCACTTGCTGTCATGAGGCGATAGTTGACCGGAAGTACGTTCGCGAGCGTCTTCGCATCGAATGCGAGTAACAACAGGACGAGGGCCGCAGAGGTCATCAATCCACCGATGAAGCCTCCACCTGGTGAATAGTGACCGGCAAAGAACAAATCAATCGAGAAGATGACGATGATGAAGAAGATGATGATTGCGGCCGTCTGCAAAATAACGTCATTGACGCGTTTGCTGTTTTGCTTCATGTGCACCTTCTCCTTTCGTACGTCGTGATGTTCTAAATTTAATCATCGTGTAAATCCCGAGGGACGCAAGTCCGAGGACCACGATTTCAAACAAGGTATCAAAGCCACGGAAGTCGACAAGGACAACGTTGACCATGTTCTTCCCGGCAGCGAGCTCATACACGTTCTCTTTATAAAACTCAGAGATCGAGGTGAGCGATTTATTCGTCAATGCCATGAAGCTGAGGAGCATCACGGTCGTCCCGACGAGAATCGCCACGAGAGCATTCCCCACTTTAAAGCGCATGCGTACTTCTTTCTTACTGATGTCCGGCATGTGATAAAAGACGAGTAAGAACAACGCCACCGACACCGTCTCAATGACGAGCTGTGTGAGTGCCAAGTCAGGGGCTCCGAAGAAGACGAAGAAGAGTGCCACGCCGTAACCGACGACCCCGAGTAAGATAATAGATGGAAGTCTCGACTTCATAAAGAGAATGGCGAGCGCACCGAGCATGACGACGGTCCCGAGAACATATTCATATGGTGCGATTTCTGCCAAGTTCTCAAATGAGAAGTCGTACATCCCGAACCACCAGATGCTAAAGAGCATCATCCCTGAAAGGAATACGAAGATGTAGATCAAGTATGACCGAATGAATCCCGTCATGTAATTGTCTTTAAAGCGATATGCCGCTTTGTTCGACCAGACGAGCGTGCCGTCGTACATCCCGTTCAGCGTCAAACGATATGGGATTCGGTTGTAGATGCCCATCCATTTACCCAACTGCCAGAACAGCAACGAACCGAGCACCACGACCCCGATGGTCATGAACAACTCAGGTGTCAATCCGTGCCAGAAGTAGATGTGGACGTCGACTTCCTGTCCCTCTGCGACAAGGGTCGGATAAATCGATTCGACTGCCGGTTTAATGAGCGAGTGCGACAAAACGTTCGGGAAGAAACCGAGAACCACGACGAGAAGCGCAAGAATGACAGGAGAAATCAACATCCCAATCGGCGCCTCATGCGGTTGTTTCGGTAACTGGTCGAACTTCGCTTTACCCATGAACGTTTTCGTGAACAGCATGATGCTGTAGATGAACGTGAACACACTTCCGACAAACGCAATAATCGGGAGTACAATTCCAATCGTATCAAGTGCAAAGAAATCGGCTGAAAAGACTTTCGTCGTCGCCTTTAAAAACATCTCTTTACTCAAGAATCCGTTAAACGGAGGAAGACCTGCCATGGACAAGGAACCGATCACGGCAATCGTGAATGAGATCGGCATGACGGTCATCAGACCACCGAGCTTACGAATATCACGTGTCCCTGTCTCATGATCGACGATCCCCGCCATCATGAAGAGCGATCCTTTGAATGTCGCATGGTTGATGAGATGGAAGATGGCCGCAATCGTCGCCACCATAAAGATATTGTCATCCATCCCGTCATAGTGAAGCGCCGCAGCCCCGAGACCGAGGAGCGACATGATCAATCCAAGCTGACTGACTGTCGAGAATGCCAAGATTCCTTTCAAATCGGTCTGCTTCACGGCATTGAACGAGCCCCAGAACATCGTGAACATCCCGACCACGGCTATCGTCCACAACCATACAGCCGACTCTTGGAACACCGGGCTCATACGGGCCACGAGATAAAGACCCGCCTTGACCATCGTTGCCGAGTGGAGGTATGCACTGACCGGAGTCGGTGCTTCCATCGCGTCAGGCAACCAGATGTGGAACGGGAATTGCGCGGACTTCGTGAATGCCCCGAGCAAAATGAGAATCATCGCCACGAGGAAGAATGGGCTCTCCGCAATCACACCGGAGTTTGCGACCATGTCTCGAATGCTGTACGAGCCAATCATCGACTCGATTAGTACGATCCCCCCAAGCATCGACAATCCTCCGAACACCGTGAGAAGCATCGACTTTTGAGCGCCGTAACGAGAACGTTCTTTTTCATACCAATATCCGATTAACAGGAAAGATGAAATCGAAGTGAGTTCCCAGAACATATACATGACGATCATGTTGTCCGAGAGAACGACCCCGAGCATCGCACTCATGAACATCAAGAGATACACATAAAAATTCCCGAGCGACTCTTTGTCCTTATTCAGATAGTAGATTGAATAGAGAACAACGAGTGACCCGATCCCTGTGATGAGAAGGGCGAATAATAGGCTCAGTCCATCGACATATGCCGTGAAGTTGATCCCGAGGGATGGCATCCACGCAATCGTCTCTGTCACGACGTCCCCTGCACTTGTAATCGGAATGAATCCGGCGAAGTAGGTGACGAGGACGACCGGAACGATTAAGACGAACCAGCCTGTATGAATTTGTCTCATCCCCCGAAACAAAAGCGGGATGAACGGTGCCGCAAGGAGCGGCAACAAAATAGCTAAATGTAACACCGACAAGAAAATTCCTCCTTCGAACAGAGTCGTACCATTGAGTGAGTCGTAAAGTAAGTTCACTTGACTCCATCAAGTCTTCCTCATGAGTATAGCGCAAATTTTCAGTCTGTTTCCATGATAAAAGCTTCCAGTTCAGATGCTCTCTCGTCAAAATTTCGAATCTGTTAAATATGAAGGAAGCCGACGGAAAATCCTCAAAAAAAAATTTGAAAAACAGACGATATGTATCAGAATTGGCCCTTCAATCAGGCTGTATGGGATAACTCAACTTATTCCCCGCTCGTCTGTCCTTTTCCTTCTTTTCAAGTCGATAAAACAAAAAAAGCAGCCGATTCGAATCGGCTGCTACGCAATTATTGTGCTGTCGCAATAAACTCTTTCAATGCTTCTTTCGGTTGGAAGCCCATTGTTTTAGAAACAGGTTCGCCGTCTTTGAACATCATGAGTGTAGGGATACTTTGAATTTGGAAAGCACCTGCGACTTCTGGGTTTTCGTCGACATCGAGTTTCACGATTTGGACTTGGTCACCCATTTCTTGATCGAGTTCTTCGAGAACTGGCGCGATCATGCGACATGGTCCACACCAAGTTGCCCAGAAATCTACGAGGACGACGCCCTCTTTTACATCTTGTTCAAACGATTGAGTCGTTGCGTGTTTAATAGCCATTTGTAAAAACCTCCCCAATAAGATGAGAGAGTCCTGATAGAGAACTCTCATGCAATTCATGTTCAGAGTATACCACGGAGGGTAACAACCCCAAAACGTTTTGCTTATTAGCTATTGACGAGGTGTTTGCGGAATTCTTCTGTCAACATCGGGACGACATCGAACAAATCGCCGACGATCCCGTAGTCAGCTACGGTAAAGATGTTGGCTTCCGGATCTTTGTTGATGGCGACGATGACTTTTGCGTTACTCATCCCTGCCAAGTGTTGAATCGCTCCAGAAATCCCACAAGCGATGTAAAGGTCAGGAGTAACGACTTTACCCGTCTGTCCAATTTGAAGTGCATAGTCACAATAGTCGGCATCACATGCTCCACGTGAAGCACCGACGGCTCCCCCGAGAAGTTCAGCCAACTCTTCGAGCGGTTTAAATCCGTCTTCACTCTTCACGCCACGTCCACCTGCGACGATGACTTTCGCTTCCGACAAGTCGACTTTCCCAGTCGCCTTCCGGACGACTTCCTTGACGATCATCGCAAGGTCTTTCAATTCGACTGCAGGCGTTTCAACCGTCACACTCGCTCCAGCTTGAGGCGAGAGCGGGTCGATGTTGTTCGGACGGATTGTGAAGAACATGACCGAGTCTTTGAATTTTACTTTTTCGAACGCTTTCCCTGAGTAGATTGGGCGAACGAACTCTGCGTCACGACCTGATCCTTCGATCGAGACGACGTCACTGATGAGTCCGGCATCAAGGCGTGCCGCGAGTTTCGGTGCAATGTCTTTCCCAAGAGCCGTGTGTCCAAGGACGATCAACTCTGGGTTCTCTTGCTCGATCAACTGACGGAGCACTTGTCCGTAGCCGTCTGGCGTATAGTGTTTGAGACGATCGTCCTCGACGACGAGGACGCGACTTGCGCCATACTCCCCGAGTTCTTGTGCGAGTGATTGGACGTGATCCCCGATCACGACTGCCGTCACATCGTCTGTCAATTGTTTCGCCGCAGCGATGGCTTCGAATGATACGTTACGTAACGCGCCTTCACGCGCTTCTGCGAGTACTAAAGCTTTCATCAATGATCTCCCCCTTAAATGACTTTCGCTTCCGTGCGAAGAAGTTGTACGAGCTCGCTTACTTGTGACGACATGTCGCCTTCAAGGATTCGGCCAGCCTTCTTCTCTTCCGGTAAGAATCGTTCAATCGTCTCGATTTTCGCTTCGATTTCATCTTCGTCGAGGTCGATATCCATGAGCTCAAGTTCTTCAAGTGGCTTTTTCTTCGCCTTCATGATTCCAGGTAAGCTCGGGTAACGTGGCTCATTCAATCCTTGTTGCGCTGTCACAAGAAGTGGGAGTGCGACTTCGATGACTTCCGTGTCCCCTTCGACGTCACGCGTGACCGTTGCTGTTGACCCGTCGATTTCGAGAGCCGTGATCGTCGTCACATAGTTCATGTCCAATAGTTCTGCGACACGTGGAGCAACTTGTCCACTACCGCCATCGATAGCAACGTTTCCTGCGAAGATGAGGTCGACGTCTTGTTCTTTTAGGTATGTCGCGAGCACTTTTGAAATCGTGACATGGTCCGCGTCCTCGACATCGTCCTCGATTGAGATGCGAACGGCTTTATCCGCACCCATTGCGAGCGCTGTCCGAAGTTCTTTATCCGCGTCTTCTGGTCCTACCGTGATGACCGTGACCTCTCCCCCGAGTGCGTCACGTTTTTGAATCGCTTCTTCGACCGCATATTCGTCATACGGGTTGATGATGAACTCAGCGCCGTCTTCTTGAATTTCCCCATTCTCGAGCTGAATCGCTTCCTCTGTATCAAACGTACGTTTCAGCAAAACAAAAATATTCATGGTTGATCCCCCTTTAGTCAATTCTTCCCATCATTCATGAATCAGCATTCATTTTTTGAGCTAGTGATAGGGCTTACTATTAAGCAAGCCCCTTTTTTAACATATGGTGCACATCCGGAAGCGTCGACATCAAATCGTATTTGAAGCCGCTCGCCATCCAACTCGTCACAACCTCATCGATTGTGCCGAAAATCATTTGACGGGCGAGTCGATAATCTAAATCCTTGTCGAACTCTCCTGTCTCGATTCCGTGTTTGACGACGGAATCAATCAAATTCAAGTATGGTTTAAGCACTTCCCCGATTTTTTGACGAAGTACCAAGTTCGACTGTCGAAGTTCGATTTGGGTCACGACAGCGAGGTCATAATCGGCCGACAATTGTTTCAAATGGGATTCGATCAGTTGGTATAACTTACTACCGGCTGTCGACTCGTTCTCGATTTGCTGTTTCGAGTAATCGATAAATAGCCCCATCTTTGCCTGGAACAATTCAATTAAGAGATGTTCCTTATTTTTAAAGTACAAGTAAATCGTGCCGTCCGCGACACCCGCCTCTTTGGCAATGGCTGTCACCTTTGCACCATGATAGCCATGATTGGCGATTACTTTGACCGCCGCATCAATGATTCGGTCACTTTTCGAAATGTTATTTGTCATAAACCCCAAGCTCCTTACCGTTGCAGAAAAATGAATGATGGTTCATTCATTTATTATTCTATCATGCCTACGCTTGGTGTCAACTGCTTTGTTTCACTTGTTTTGCCTTCTCTTCATCGACGAGGACACGGCGTAGAATCTTCCCGACAAACGTCTTCGGTAGCTCATCACGGAACTCATATAACTTCGGCACTTTATAGGCCGCAAGCTTCTCACGGCAATGTTTGTCGAGCTCTTCTTCCGTCACGTTCGACCCATCACGAAGCACGATAAATGCTTTCACCGTCTCGCCACGATACGGGTCCGGCACACCGATGCAGACCGCCTCTTTGACGGCCGGGTGCTCGTAAAGGATCTCCTCAATCTCACGCGGATAAATATTGAAGCCCCCCGCGATAATCATATCTTTCTTCCGATCGACGATATAGAAGAAGCCGTCCTCTCCCATGTACCCGAGGTCACCCGTCGCGAGCCACCCATCTTTTAAGACAGCTGCCGTCTCCTCAGGTTTTTGCCAATAGCCCTTCATGACTTGCGGACCACTCAACATGATTTCGCCAATCTCACCAATCTCTGCCTCCGTCTCTCCGTCTGCCATCACTATTTTAGCAGAAGTATCCGAGAGCGGCGCGCCGATTGAGCCGACAATCCGTTTATCCCATAAGAAGTTCGCATGTGTGACCGGAGATGTCTCAGATAAGCCGTACCCTTCCACGATTCGACCACCCGTGATTTTTTCAAATTCTTCTTGCACCTCGATTGGAAGTGGGGCCGAACCTGAGATACACGCCTCGATCGAAGACAAGTCATACTTTTTCAATTTCGGATCGTTTAAGATTCCGACATACATCGTCGGGGCACCTGGGAAGAAATGCGGCTTTTTCTTTTGAATCGTCTTCAAGACATCTGTCACGTCGAAGCGTGGGACAAGGACGAGTTCATAACCGTTCGTGACCCCAAAGTTTAGACAGCATGACATCCCGTACACGTGGAAGAACGGCACGACGCACAATACGCGCTTTTCGTCTCCACGATTGTATTTATAGAATAAGTTCGTAATCTGGTCCGCATTCGCCGTCAAGTTGAAATGAGTCAACATGACCCCTTTCGGAAGACCCGTCGTTCCTCCTGTATATTGCAGAACCGCGACATCTTCTTTCGGATCGATGTCGAGTGGCGTGACCGGATTGAAGTCTTTGTAGTCTTTAAACGGAGTCGATCCGGTCGTATCGATCACGATATTGTTCTCGCGCTTCACTTTGATTGGGTACAGTTTATTTTTCGGGAACGGTAAGTAGTCAGCGATGCTCGTCGTGATCACGGTCTGAATCTCCGTCTTCTCACTGACGCGAAGCGTTTTCGGATATAACAAATCGAGGGTGATGACTAGTTTGACGCCTGCATCCGTTACGAGGTTTTCGAGCTCTCGCTCCGTATAAAGCGGGTTTGTTTGGACGACTGTCCCACCAGCGTACAAGACCGCATAGAAAGAAATGACGTACTGAGGGCAGTTCGGAAGCATGAGGCTGACACGGTCCCCTTTTTCGAGACCTTTCGCTTGAAGCATCGTGGCGAGTCGACGTGCGGCGTCATCAATTTCAGCATACGTCCACTCTTTCCCGATAAAGGAGACGGCCGTACGATTCGGAAAATCCTTCGCTGCGCGAGACAATGCCTCGTAGAGCGGTTTTACCTCATAATCAATCGATTGGGGCATACCTTCTGGATAATCTTGTAACCACGGTTTGTTCATCGCTGTTCCTCCTTGGAAATGAATACTCATTCAGTTAACTCCATTATAATGCTAAGAAAACGCTTTCATCTACCCTTTACCCGATAATTTTCAGAAAATATCAAAAAAAGCGATTGGATTTGTCATCCAATCGCTGTCAAACTCGCCTGAAATAGGAATCTGTCGACTCTAGTTTTTCAAGCTTCTGATTCATGAGTTGTTGCAATTCTTTTTCATGACGAATGTTTGCGAAGTCTGTCTCGAACCATGCCTCCATCTCCGGTCGGGAGAAGGCATACGTCCGGTTCGGGAATGCGAAGCGGACAATCTCGGCGTTCGGGATGAGGGTGAAATAGGCAGCCGCATTCCGAATCGCGAGACGTTCCTGTTCCGCTCGCTCCATCCCCGGGTCTTCGTAACGGACGGTCAACCCATATGGACGCTTCTTCGTCTGCAACTCGACCGATCGATAGCACTCATGTAGCGGCAAGCTCCCGGCAATTCCAATGACTGCATTGTGATCTCCGACTTTCGATCCTTTGTATTCAAATGCCGTCGGTGTATCTGGATTCGTGCATCCAGCTAACGAAAGAATGAGTACGAGCAACAGACAGAAGCGTTTCATAGGTGTCCCTCCTTACGATTTGAGTCTCAAGTTGAAACGGTAAAGCAAGCGTTTGGCGAGTAAATGTGCCAAGAACGCACCGATTACAAAGCCAATCATATATAACACGCTATTCGCTTCATACGTGAACGTCGTAAACATAATTCCTGTGAACATCGCGATACAAACAACGATGATGATGTGAACGAGCCATAACCAGTTGTTGAACATGAAGAAGCGACCGTTGTTTTCTTGTGGCGCACGATTATACATCCAAGCTCCTAACCAGAATGACAAAACGATGAAGACGATGGACGATGGGATGCTGATTGAGATGAAATCTTGCCATTCTTGGTCAGATTGGATGAATTCATATAAAGTCAGATTCGCTAAGTTTCCAAGGGGCGAAACGACTTGAATAAATACACCATTGTATAGGGAATCTAACCATGAACTTAGTCCCTCTAGACTCGTAAACACATAGGCCGAGGCTTGAATCAATGCGATGATGCCTAACGGGAATATCAAGGCGACAAACGACCACGCCGTTTGAGAAATCGATTCCCCACCGAACGATCCCATCCATAGAGCCAATGAGAATAACGAAATGCCAATCAATGCGATATACAGGACGATCACGACCGATTTGAAAACGGTCCCTTCTAATAAGAAGGAATAACGGGAAGTGGCGATCAATGCAAACATCGCGATACTTCCTAACAGCGTAGACATGACAATCCCACTTGCCCCCAATACCCATTTTGATATGTACTGCTGGGTTCGGGTGAACGGAAGCGACATCGAAAAATCCGACATTTGACTGTTGCGTTCGGCACCAATGAGCGAGGTGGCCATGAGTGCACTAAACACGACAAACAAAAATACAACGGGACCGAGAGGAATCACACTTCCAATATCCCCAATATAGTAGGCGATGCTTGAATCGAGGTCAAAGAAGGACTCGTCCGTCAGGCGATCTCGTTCTTCAAACGGGATACCGTAATCTACAGAATTCGCTCTCGCATTTTTAATCTGCTCATCAAACTGCTCAAATTGTGTCCAAGCCGGCACCGTGAAGGCGACGACGCCTAAGAAGACGAGCAGGATCCAAAGCAGTGATACTTGTTTCCAATCTTTCTTTAACAATACTTTAGACAGCATGGGCTTCTCCTCCTAACTGGACACGGAATACGTCTTCAAGAGACATCGGAATCTCTTCGATCAGCATCGGATTGTATGAATCGATGAACGCTTCGAGCTCTTCCGTCCGTTCTTTTGCCATGAACAGCACGACACGTCCTGTCACGTTGATGATTTCGATATCTTTTCGTTCGAGCAGTTCGACCGGAACATGGTCATTGAACACGACTTGCCACTTAATGCTGAGGGCACGTGCCTCTTCGAGCGACAAGATGGCTTTGACACGTCCGTTCTCAATCATGATGATGCGGTCAGCGATGCGTTCGAGTTCATGCAGTTGGTGACTCGAGACGATGATCGAACAGTTCCGATTCTCGACTTGGGCAATCATCAGTTTCAACACGTCAGATTTGGCGACGACGTCCAAACCGTCCGTTGGTTCGTCGAGCAGGTAGTATTTCGCTTGAACGGCGAAAGCGAGCGATAACGTGACGAGTGCCTTTTGTCCTTTTGAAAGTTGGCGAATCTTTTTGTTGTCGATGTTGTATCGCGTCAATGTCTCACGAAAGACGGTACGGTTGAATGACGGATAAATCGACTCATACAAGTCCGTCGCCTCGTTCACCGTATAATTTTTGAGCGCGTCGGCTGAATCCGGTACGAAGATGACGTCACGCTTCAATCCCGCATCTTTAAAGATACTTTTTGCTCCATAGAGTACATCTCCCATATCTGGGCGGATGATGCCGACCATCGTCCGGAGAAGCGTTGTCTTACCGGCACCGTTACGACCGACGAGCGCGATGATTTCTCCTGATTCGACCGTGAAGTCGATGCCGTCGAGAATCGTCTGACGGTCGATTTGTTTACTTAACTGTTCAACTTTCAGCATTGGTTTTCCCTACTTTCTCATATTCCGTCCGTAATACGTCAATGGCTTCGTCCAATGGCACATTCGCATAGTGGCAATCAATCGCAATCTTTTTGATCGAGGCAATGACCGGATCACGTGCCGCATCATCGTCCACCCAGTCCTCAGAGACGAACGTTCCACGTCCACGTCGCATCTCGAGGAGACCGAGCCGTTCTAACTCCTGGTACGCCTTACTGACCGTATTCGGATTGATGACGAGGTCGGTGGCGAGTTCGCGCACGGACATGACTTTGTCTCCAGGCCGTAAAATCCCCCGGATGACGAGCTCTTTCGTTTGATTGATGATTTGTTCATATAGCGGTTCTGAACTTTTCATATCAATTTTGTATAACATGGGTCACACCCTCTCATAGTCAATGATACTCTTTAAGTGTATTATATGTATTAGTACACGCAATTACAATAGTTCTTTGAGGGCACTTTTAGTTTACAGGGAAATGGAAATGATTTGAATAAGACTTTGGACCGAGGTTTCTCTTCGTCGTATCAGGTACATTGGGGTAGAGGTGAAAAAGTGATGAAAAAACGATTTATAGCAGCCATAGTCGGAGGGCTTCTCGCTGGCGGACTCTTCGTATATACGACACATGAAAAATCAGAGGCGCGTGAGGCATACAGCGCGTACGTGAAGGAAACATACAGTGAACAATCCGACATCGAGCTGTCACGCGACTGGCATATGGGCGGTTATATCGGAGAAATGACATTGACGAAAGAACCGTTCGCCGGCAAATATTTTATCGAGACATATGGTGACGGCTCGATCCATGACAATGTGCTCGAGACGTATTGGGAACGCGAGGCAGAGCGGACGATTCACGAGCGCCTCGTATCGCAAGGAATTTTAAAAGAGGAAGAGACGGTCCGTGCGGAAGTACCGACCGGAGTGTCCGATGATGCGCAAGCAAAAGTAAGCCCGACCCCGACGTCTATCTATGAAACGAATCCGAAGACGTATCTCGACGTCTCGATCATGTTTCATGAAGACTGGAACAATACTGACGAACAGAAACAACGGATTCTCGACGTCATACGCGAAGTGGAATCCGACGTCTATTGGATTCACTTCTCGTTCGACGGGAAACCAGGTGGCAATGACGACTATACGGAACGGTACATTATGTTCACGCGCAAAGCGTCTGACATCGACCCGTCCTTCCTCGATGTGAGGACGATTGAAGATTTGAACGCCTACGACCGTCTGTACGGTTTCGACGAGACGACATTCACGACAGAATATCATTTTGATGGCACCCCCATCGAAGAGGAGACGACACGATAATTCGGTGTCGTCTTTTTTTTGAGCGTTTGACTTTACAGGCAATCCAAAACATTGTATCGTTTGACAAGTCAACGATTGATAAGTCAATTGAAAAAGGTGGGACGCAATGGACCTACGTGAAATCAGCCGATTACTTTACCAAATCAAGTTGGCGGAACAAAACGTCGCATCGTCGTTCGAACGGGAAACAGGATTCAGCCTGACCCGCTACGAGATGCTACAAGTCGTCAAAGAACGAGGCGTTTGTTCGCAACGCGTGATTAAAGAAGAGATGAAAATCGACAATGCCGCCATCACTCGACATTTGAAAATCCTTGAAGAGAAAGGATATGTCGTCAGAGAGCGGAACACTGAGAACCATCGCGAGATGTTCGTCCGTGTGACAGAGAAAGCAGAGCAAGACCTCGGGCACTGCGAACGAGACGAACGGGCCAACCACCTCGTCTTACAAGCCTTGTCCGCTGAAGAGATTCAACACTTATCTGGGCTGCTTCAAACATTGAACAGTCACGCCTAAACAGAGAAAGAAGGAATTCACCAATGGCAACTACATTCGAAAACAACACATTTACAGACGTCATGTTCGGTCGTAAATCAATCCGTGTCTATGACGAGAACGTGAAAATCTCCCAAGAAGAGATGCTCGAGATGATCCAAGAAGCAACAACGGCTCCATCATCGGTCAACATGCAACCATGGCGCTTCGTCGTCGTCGAAAGCCCAGAAGCGAAAGAGACGCTCAAACCACTCATCCGTTTCAACACACGTCAAAACGATTCGTCATCAGCGATGCTCCTCATCTTCGGAGACATGGAATGCTACGAGTACGGCGAACAAATCTACGATCAAGCGGTCGCAGAAGGCAAAATGCCACAAGAAGTGCGTGACCAACAGCTCGGCGCAATCATCCCTTACTACAAAAACCTCTCGAAACAAGAGATGAACGACATCGTGAAAATCGATGCAAGTCTCGCAGCGATGCAATTCATGCTCACAGCACGTGCACACGGCTATGACACGAACCCAATCGGTGGTTTCGAGAAAGACCAACTCGCAGAAGCGTTCGGTCTCGACAAAGACCGTTATGTACCAGTCATGATCTTGTCTGTTGGGAAAGCGGCAGAAGAAGGTTACCAATCTGTACGTCTTGACGCTCAAACGGTCACATCGTTCAAATAATTCACCACACAATCGGAGGAATCAACCATGATCTTAGTCAACGCCACATTCGATATCCAAGCATCACAACGCGAGAACTTCTTGCGTGACATCCAAGTCTTGATCGACTCATCAAAACAAGAAGCGGGTTGCGTCGGATATGACCTATACGAGTCAACGTCTGTCGAGAACCGTTTCGTCATGATCGAGAACTGGGAAGACCAAACTGCTCTCGAGCAACACAATCAAAACCCGGTCCTCATTAACTTCGCACAAAACGTCGCGAACTACGTGTCTGCAAAACCAGTCGTACAAGTAGCAGCGGTCAACTAATATGTCGACGCTCACCCTTGCGCTCGGGACGCTCGTCGCCATCGAATTCTTCTATATCTTCTATTTAGAAACGATTGCGACAGCCTCTTCCTCGACGTCACGTGTCTTCCGCATGTCGAAAGACGAACTGAAGAGAGACTCGGTATCGGTTTTGTTCAAAAATCAAGGAGTGTATAACGGATTGATCGGGGTCGGACTCTTATACGGGCTATACGTCTCCCCCAATCCGGTCGAGATTGTCACCATGATCCTGACCTATATCATTCTCGTTGCCCTATATGGCAGTATCACGAGTGACAAGAAGATTATTCTGACACAAGGTGGGCTCGCCATCTTGACGTTGTTGTCGATGATTATGTGATGACAGAAAAAGCGTTCGACCTGAGAAAAGGTCGGACGCTTTTTTTAACACTTGATGTTTAGCACTAGTGATTTTTATTTATCATTTAACTCGTCCTGATTCATCAACCGGTGAATATGAACAGCTAAATACGTTAACTCGTCATTCGGTATTTCTTTTTCATGCACTTGCTCGATATACGATTTCACTTTAAAAGCTACTTCCATCGCATTAGGGTAAAGGGTCGCGATTTGATTGAATAACAAGTTATCTTTCTCGACTAACAGTTTATCTTCATAAAAACGTTCAACGAAGAATTTGACATGAGTGATAAAACGCGTGTAATGAATACTTTCTTTATCCATTGAGATATTCAAGGAATAGCGTACCATGTTAACGATTGCGCCAATTAATTTAGCATAGTTCATTCCTGCACGTGAACTCGATTCCTCGCTTTGTGCATTAATTAAGTGAAACGCAATGTTGGCAGCTTCTTCTTTTGGGAAATCAACTTTCAAGGCGCGATTGAGTAAGTCGACCGCATAAGTACCAATTTCAAACTCGACCGTATAATAGTTCTTGATTTCCCAATACACACGATTCGTGATGTTGATATTTTTTTGATGACGCTCTACTGCAAAGTGCAAGTGGTCCATGAGTGTGAAATAGATTCCACTATTCAACTTCGTCCCTAATTGTTTTTCAGCATGAGCAACGATGTCTTGGGTCAAACTTAAATAGATATTTGGAATTGAGTCAATTAGATGAATTAACTCTTTCGCCTTCGGGTTATCGACCGACATGTAAATTTGATCGGCGCTCTTTCGTTCAACCGTGTCCCCTACTTTGCGACCAAAACCGAGTCCTTTCCCAAAGAGGATGAAGTCCTTTTGTTCTTCATCCTCGACCAAAACTACGCTCGAATTCAATACTTTTTTGATTTTAATCACAACTTACACCTACTTTTATTTTGGCGTGGTTTCGAAAAGTGATGCCCCATTCGTTTCGATGACTTGTTGATACCAGTAGAACGAATCTTTCCGACGACGTTCGAGCGTTCCGTTCCCTTCGTCATCCTGATCGACATAAATGAAACCATATCGTTTCGACATTTGGGATGTCCCAGCACTTACAATATCAATCGGCCCCCAACTTGTATAACCTAGCAATTCTACACCTTCATCTATGGCAGCTTTCATTTGTCGGAAGTGAGCTTTAAAGTAGTCAATGCGATAAGAATCATGAATTGTTCCGTCTGATTCCACTTGATCGACTGCACCCATCCCATTTTCTACGATAAGGAGCGGTTTTTTATATCGGTCATAGAGCTCAAGTAATGAAATTTTAAGTCCGAGTGGATCAATTTGCCATCCCCAATCCGTTGCAGGAAGGTATGGATTTTTGACCCCCATGATTGTGTTTCCTGCAGCTTTTTCAAGACCCTCTTCTGCCGACTCAGTCAATGACATGTAATAACTGAATGAGACGAAGTCGACTGGATTATGACGCAATATGTCTAAATCACCTTCTTCGAAATGAAGTTGAATCCCTTTATTCTCAAACATACGCAGCGTTAATGCTGGATACTCTCCGAATACTTGTACATCAGCGTAGAAATAATTGTGTAAATTTTTCTTAAGCGCCACCTCTACATCTTCTGGTTTACATGTATGAGGATAAGTGGTTAATTTTGTCAGCATACAACCGACCTGGCTCCCAGGAATAATTTCATGACAGCTTTTTGTCACGAGTGCTGATGCAACAAATTGATGATGCAACGCTTGATATACAAGTTCCTCTTCTTTCCCAGGCGGGCATTGATCTGGAATGATACCTGCCGTTGTGAATGGGTGACGATTGATACTATCAATCTCATTAAAAGTGAGCCAATATTTCACAAGTCCCTTGTATCGATTGAAGCAAACATCACTGAAACGAACGAAGTGATCAATGACATCACGATTAACCCAACCATTATACGCCACACTTAAGTGAAGAGGCATCTCATAATGGGAAAGCGTCACTATCGGTTCAATGCCATAACGTTTCAATTCATGAAAAACATTGTCGTAAAATCTTAGACCGTCCTCATTCGGTTCAAGTTCTTCACCTGTTGGAAAAATTCGACTCCAAGCAATAGATACCCTTAATGTTTTAAAACCCATTTCTGCGAATAATGCGATATCTTCTTTGTAATGATGATAAAAATCAATACCTCTTCGTTTAGGATAGATAGTATCCGTCTTATCTGCCATCGCCTCGCTTACACTCTTTGTCGTCACCCCAACATGACCGTCATAGTCATCTAAACTGAGGTTTGCCTTGAATGTTGCGACATCTGCAACGGATAAACCTTTTCCATCAATGTTCCATGCCCCTTCTGCTTGGTTGGCTGCAATTGCGCCTCCCCATAAGAATCCTTTTGGAAATGTTTTGTTCATGTTAATTCTCCTCCTATTGGACGTAACGTCATGATTGTATCGTGTTGGCTGACTAACTGAACTGGTGGCACAATGACTTCGTAACGGTCTTTGTTTGTGACGATAGCAAGTGTTACCGGATCAAATCCTGCATTCTGAATTGCATCAAGATCAAATTCTACAAGTAAATCTCCAGCCTTCACAGATTGCTCAGGCTGAACATGGGCTTTAAAATACTTTCCTTCCAATTGAACTGTATCAATCCCGATGTGGAATAGAACATCTGCTCCATTTTCCGTCTGCATTCCCACCGCATGTTCCGTATCCATTACAACGCGGATTGTACCGTCGACCGGTGCATACAACTTTCCTTCGGCTGGGACAATGGCAATCCCGTCACCCATTACTCGTGAAGAGAATATTGAATCGTTCACTTGTTCCAAAGAAATCATTTGTCCCACGACAGGACTTTTGAATGTTTCTCGACTTCCAATTTCATCAGCAAAGTGTTGATCTGGTAACTCTTCTTCTTTGACCTGATCTTTTCCAAGTAAAAATGCTGAAACAAATGCAACTACAAACGAAATTCCGAAGCCAGCGATTGCATAAAGAATATTTCGAGGTAATTCTTCAGAAATAAACATCGTCAAACTTGCCAAACCAGGACCTACAAGTACGAAAGCCTGGAGTCCGACGATTCCAACGAATGTACCTCCGACGAACGATCCGAGCATGACACTCCCAAGCACTTTTTTATTTTGTAACGTGACCCCATAAAGAGCAGGCTCTGTAATTCCGAATAATGCAGAAATTCCTGCAGAGATTGCTGTTGCTCGCAAGAGCTTATCTTTAGTTCGGATAGCAACTGCGAAACATGCACCACTCTCAGCAACGTTATGTGCAAGGGATGCGGGGAGATAAAGGACCTCTTTCCCGAGTTCTCCCATTGTCGTGACCGCGTACGGAATCATTGCCTTATGCATACCTGTTGCTACCATAAGCGGGAGAACCGTTGCTAAAAGACCAACTGCAATCCAACCAACCTGTTCAAAGATGAATAAAATAAGTGAAGCAAATTCTTGTCCGATTCTAAAACCGAATGGACCGAGTAATAGAAGACCAATCGGTACCGTAATCAAAAGTGACATCATTGGCACGAAGAAAATTCGAATCGGCTTTGGAGAGACCTTTGTAATGGCTTTTTCAACTTGTGCATATAAAAGAACAGTCAAAATAGCCGGAAATACTTGATATGCATAAGCGATATTTACGATATCGAACGTAAATAATTGAGCGCCTTCAGCTAGCATCGCTGACATGTTTGGCAACAGCATCGCTCCGACTGCTGATAAAGCAACTAGTGAATTGACCTTTAATTTGTTCGCTGTTGTCACAGCGACAAGCAGTGGTAAGAAGTATAGTGGCGCATCTCCTACCAAATTCAATATTCTATACGTTTGTCCATCTGAATCCATCCAACCAAACAATGCTAAAAGTAAAAGGAGTGACTTTAAAATTCCTCCCCCGGCGATTGCAGGGATGAGTGGTTGGAAAATCCCAACGATAAAATCAAGGATTGTTGGTCCAAGCTTTTGCTTTTTCTTAACTTCGGGGTTGGTTGAATCAACTTCCCCGATTAAATTCCGGATTTCGTTATATACTTCAACGACTTCGTTGCCAATGACCACTTGGCATTGTGCTGTCATTCTAACAGCCATGACACCCGGCGTTTGTTCAAGCTTTTTCTTTTGCATTTTCGAGTCGTCTTTCAACGTAAAGCGAAGGCGTGTTGAACAATGCTCAAAATGAGAGATGTTTTCTTTGCCACCGATTAAATGCAAAACATCTTTTGCGACTTGTTGATGGTTCATTTGCTTGGCTCCTTTTGCAAGACACATCCCTGAAGACAACAAAAAAGGACCTAAAATCGTAATGAGTCCACACTTGGCCACAAAACAATTTTAGATCCTGCCTGCATCACCAGTCACATGTCTAAATGTGATATTTAGTTCTGACGTCAGTATAAAACGAAAAAATGTAAGCGTCAACATAAAAATCATATTATTGCATTTAGGAGACCATTTATTTAAGTGTCTAATCACTTTGGATTAATGCATGTAAGGAAATTTGAAAAATACCAATCACTACGCTTGATGTAAATACTGCCCCCACATCGCTTCATCGACGACAAAGAACGATTCATGGGGACATACCGCGAGCACGCACGTCTCCCCCTTATAAAACATCAAGTCTTCTGGAAGTTCTGGATTGAGCCAACTGAACAATGAGCCACCATGCTCTTTTAGGAACTGTGCTGTCCGATAATTCATATGGAACGAATATAGATACGCCGTATCCCCAGATAGTCTTGTCGTCTCCCACTCACTTACGATGGTTCGTTCCATCAAATCCCAGCGAATCTCTTCCGTCAGTACATCCATATACACCAGGCGCTCTTCTTCGATCTCCATTCGGCGCCTGTCTTCCACGAACGCAAAGTGAGTACAGTGCCCAAGCAAAGTATCGATGAGCGCCTCATAGCGGTTCCCCTTTATATCCTGAGTGATCATCAGCATGCTTCACAAGTCTCCTATGGCGAAGAAACAAAGATACCCGTCTCTTCCGTAATCTCGAACGAATCTTGATTCCATCTCACTTCAATCGTCCCGACTCGTTTCGGTTCTTCAACACTTCGATATAATCGCCTGACCTCCATGTCGAAAGTGAAAAAGCCACTGGACTGTTTCATATACCCTTCTTCATTCACATATGTATTTGTCTGATCACCAATCAGCGTAAATGAGTCACAGCTCTCATCTTCACATTGTACCGAATATGTTTCCTCGAACCAGCTCACAAAGTCATCCATATCTGGACTAGTCGTATACATCGGTACAATCCAAACTCTAGCTATAATCAACCCGATAAAACCGAAGAACAACCATTTTTTCATATACTCTCCCCCGCTTTCACTATCCAAAGTCTACCATATCCAAATCATCAAATAAAAAAACCGCCCTGACCGAAGTCAGAGCGGAATTGATATCTTATAAGACGAAAATCGCTGCAGATACACCGACGACACCGACGAGCGCCATCGCATATACCGGCACACGTGGCATTTCGCCATTGTTGTCGAGTGCTTTCCCGAACATGTAGAAGACGATCGGGTGCACGAGGAACGGCATCGAGAAGATGAGCGGGATGAGAAGCGACGCTTCCGTTCCGAACATGCCGCCTTGGACCGCTGCGAACAAGCCGAAGTGCGAGATCGCTGACGACTGTGCCATCGTCGTGTAATCAAATGCAATCGTGCTGAACGTCAAGATGACGAGACCACCGAAGACGGCCATCATTTGCCATCCGAACGAGAACTGCATAAGGGCTTTGACTTCTTTGAAGTCTTCCCCGTTCGCCGCACGCAAGTTTTTCAACGAAAGCGCCGTGAGCGCGAGACCGACTAAGACGATGATCATCGTCGGCCAAATCCAGAGCGCGCCGTTGTCGGCACTAACTGCGAGGATCGAGAAGACGAAGATATGTCCGAAGAACGGGATGTTGATCATGATTGGCGCACGTTTTGCCGCCACTTGACCGAAGTCCCCAGCCGTACACGCTCCTGTGAGACCGCTATGTGAAAGTGACCCCGCCATACCTGGCGCGAGGTTACGGACGTGGCCTGTGCGAGCAAACCACATGATGAGTGCGATTCCACCGAACATCCAGAACAACTGACCGAAGAAACCGTACACGAGAATCGAGTTCATGCCTTCGATTGCGAACGCGTCACCGATTCGTGAACCCCCAACCATGAAGTTGGCAGCCAAGACGACCGGAATCCCTGCGAAGAGAAGCGCGCGGACAGTCGGTCCATACGTCCAGTTATGGAAGATGGCACCGAGTGCTGACGAGATCAACATCGCAAAGAAGATTTGCGGAAGTGCGATAATCGGCTGAACCGCTGTCGCAATCAAGAACGAGACGAACAAGATGACAAGCAAGAGGACTGTCTCGATGACACCTTTTTGCATGTATACTTTCTTGTCCTGAATCTGTGCTTTATGGTCGATGAGTAAGAACGACACCGCAAGACCGAGAAGTGCGAGAATTGGGTAGTAAAGCGCAATCCCTTCTGCCGTATCTGGCTCGATTGCCATACGGAAGAACCCTTCCAAACCGACGAGCAAGAAGAACGAACGAAGGATGAAGATGAACTGCGTACGTCCTGTCCCGAGGAACATCTCTTCTTTAGAAGGAACAACGATATCCTCCATGTCGAGCTCTTGTTTGCTTAAGATTTTACGAAGTTCTTGTCCACCGACGAAGAACGAAACGACTAATGCGATGATTGTCGTCCGTGACAAGAAGTCGACGAGCGGAAATTCAGGAAGACCCGGCGTCGCGATACCGAGCTCGACCATACCGAACCCGAGACCGAGACCGAAGATGACGATGACGAGGATCGGCGAGAAGCGCGTCCCAGCCACGACCATACGAGATAAAATGACCATTGGAATGACGAAGGCCATAAGCAACCAGAATTGGTTGATCAGTTGCATTTGAGATAATTGCTGTACAAGTTCCATTGACTAACCCCTAACATAATTTTTAGCACACAATATCGAAGTGTACAGTAATGAACATTGTGTGACAATAGGGTGTGATGTTTTGTAAACATTGAAAGCGGAACCAAGTGAAATTGGTCCCGCTTTCGTTAGTTATTGGATTGTCTGAGACCCCAAATGCCTTTATTTCCTGTGGAATAAAAAAGGTCTTCTTTCCCAGTAAAGCTCGCTGAATCACTGGAATGCGCACGAATCTGTTTATTAACGTGCCCTTTCCAATCTTTATAACGGTCAAGCTCGAGTTGATAATACGATTTTTCGACATACGCATAAATGTCTTTCAAGGATGCCGTCCCGCCGTGATGCTCGAGGGCGAATTGGATTTTGCGTAGTAATAGGCGTTTCAAATTACCCCACCTTTCTACTTTTTCTTTCAATATAACTGAATTGATCAATCGTATGCTCGTCGCGCTTTCCGACTGAAGTAGTAATGTAACCGAACTTCTACAATCTGATTCACCCATTCATAAACAATCCGATTGCGGAGCGCTTCATTGAATTCGATATGTAGGCTTTCACCTTCTACATAAAACGGTCCTTTGGCAATTTTATCGAATGGCATGCGCAATAACAATTTTTCAATTTTTTGTTGATGGAAAGGTTGCTGAAAGTCTTTCGTCTTTCCATCAATCTGTTGGCGATAAGGTACGCTCGTCAAGTATTCATAGAACGGATAAGCTGCATCAGATGCTTTCAAAGGATTGTACCACATTTGCGCTCCCCGCTCTAACATGACGGATAATACAACCATCTTATAACTTGTTGTCATTCTTGTATCCTCCACTTCGTACAAAAGAGGATACATATTTTCAAAAACACTTAACTCACCGTCTGTTAACTCACCAATTTTCTTTAGAAAACCGAAGAAGCCACCAAAGTGCTTCCTTTCGGATTGATAAGCTTCCAATGAATATTCACCTCGTTGGATTAGTTCTAGGTAGGTCGGTCGTCTCCCTAGTTCTTCCTTCACCATGAAATAATTTCGTTCTAATAATTGATGTCGTGTCGAAGATCGAGTCATCATTTTCTTCAAAAGATCGACAGTCTCTAAATCAAATTCGATTGTACACGAAGTAGGTAAGTTATTTGATGTTGGAACCTTCTTCAGTGAATCTGGACCGCCTGTCGTCAATAACGCCAGTTTCTTATCAATGTTTTTATAGTTCCCAATCAAATCGATAATCGTACAATGTGTCTTTCCTGTTGATAGACGTAGTCCTCGTCCGATTTGCTGGGTGAACACAGTCAATGATTCAGTCGGACGACAGAACAATAGCGTATCGATTTCAGGAATATCTACACCTTCATTAAATAGATTCACTGCAAAAATGATGTCCAATTGTCCTTGCTTTAATTGGGCAATTACTTCCGTTCGATCATAATCGGCCTGACTATGAAGTGCTACCGCTTGTACTCCTTGCCTCCTGAAATAATCAGCCAAATATTCAGCTTGTATAACGGAAGAACAAAAGCCGAGTGCTCTCGATTGATGATGCTCTGACCAAGCTCTATAAATCTTCTCAGCAACACTTTCTTTTAACTGTTCTGCCAATAACTCTTCTTGATCGTAACGACGTCCATTGATCAGACGAATCTGAGAGTAGTCGATTTCATCATAGATTCCAACATAATGAAACGGGGTTAAAAACGATTCTTCAATCGCTTCAGTAAAGTGCATCTGGAAGGCGACGTTATCATCACAAAGTGCATATACGTCTCCTCCGTCTAAACGGTCAGGCGTTGCAGTCAAACCGAGTAAGAACTTCGGTTGAAAATAATCTAGCACCCGACGGTAGGAAGGAGCAGCCGAATGATGGAACTCATCCACGATTATCAAATCGAATTGCTCCGGGTCATATTGCTCCATTCTTTGTTTCGAAGCTAACGTTTGAATCGAGGCGAACACGACGTCAGCAGTATCTTGATTTCTTGATTCACCACCGAGTAGTAACCCGGTCTTCCAGTCGGTCGCCACATTGAGGAATGACTTTTCTGCTTGTAACAAAAGTTCTCTTTGATGTGCGACGAAAAGGACACGTTTGAATTGACGTGCAAAGAATGCACTCAAATACGTCTTTCCTAATCCAGTCGCCAAAACGAGCATCGCTTTTTTTCGACCTTCCGCCATCGTCTCCCGGAGTGCCAATAACGCTGCGTCTTGGACAGACGTCGGTGTAATCGAATCATCTTCTATGTAGACAGGAGAATGTTCAGCGACCTCCAGCTCCTTCATTCGATCCTTTCGCGCTTCATACTCTTCGCGATACGGCTGTAACGAAACTGAATTCATCATTTGCGCATATTCACTATAAAATAATTCATGGAACGCAGCGACTGACTCTTCAAACACTTTCTCTGATACACTTGAAGGAATTTCAACATTCCATTCCACACCATGATTCAACGCACTATGCGACAAGTTCGAGGAACCAACAAAAAATGTACCGCTTCCTATTGTACGGAACAAATATGCCTTTGGATGGAACGACCTCCCTTTTGAGCGGTATAGCCGGAGCTCAATATTCGGTATTTGTAATAGCATATCCAATGCATCAGGATCGGTAAGGTACAGATAGTCTCCTACCAAAATTCTGATTTGAGCGCCACGTTCACTCGCTTTTCTTAACGAAGCGGATAATTCTTTCACTCCCGAAACTTGAGCAAACGCGACGACCATATAAATTTCAGTCGCCGCGTCTATGTGTTCTTGTAAAGGGATGCCTAGATTGCTCGTATGGAGTCGTAAATCACTCATGATCGAAGACCTCTTCTAAAAATAGACCCTTTTCAAAACCGCCACGTATTTTGCGTTTCTCTTCACGTATGCGGTTCAATTCATCGAAGTCTGCCCCATGCATGTTTCCAAGTGTATAGACCAACTCCAAAATGTCAGCTAACTCTTCAAGAGACTCTTCATCAATGTTCGTCTCTTCATACTCTTTGATTTCTTCATAGAGTTTCAAACGTGCTTGCTCAAAGTGTTCGGCTTGAGTAAGTTGCTTCACAATCGGGATTTTTCCTGATTCGTGAATAATTTCAGGAATGCGGTCACGGATTAATTTATTGTACTCTTTCCTCATTATTCTCAACCCTTTCTGCATGCATTGCGGTAGATCAATTTCTATTAAAATACTATACTTTCATTATACCCAATTATTTGAAGGTTTGTTTTATGAAATAGGAGGCTGTATCTAATTGATTACTTCAGAAATCCAATCAATATTTAACGTATTTAATAATGATTTTATTTATGAAATTCCTGATTTCCAAAGAGATTTTGTATGGGGGGAAGAAGAAGTTACACAGCTCTTTAAAGATTTTAATGAAGACACAGAAGAATTTACAAAGGAAAGTTCGTTATTAGACGGCTATTTGTTGGGAAATATCGTGTTGATTAACAATGATCACCAACCTGCAAACAAAATTGTGATTGATGGTCAACAGAGACTTACAACCCTTTCGTTACTATATAAAGTTCTAGAAGAAACAATTGATTATCGTTTACATCAGAATAAAAGCAGCTTTGATACAATTCAAAAATGGATGAATGTCCGAGGTGAATTAAACAAAGGATATGGATTATTTGACGATGATGCAAATTTTAAAACTTCTAAAATACAGCATCACAAAAGCTTAGAATTTGGTAGTACTTATCGGCACATTATTCGCCCAGATTCTAATTCGAAAAACCTATCTCAAACTTCTACTCAAATTGAAGAAGTATATGATGTATTAAAAGAAGAACTCGCTAAATTAGATGATCAGAAATTATTGAAATTTGTAAACTACATAAAACATAAAGTCATGTTAATTGTAACTACTGCACCGACATTATCTAAAGCATTTCAATTATTTGAAATCTTGAATAACAGAGGGAAAGATTTAGAACCGTTAGATTTAATTAAAAACATGCTTTTAAAAAATTTAGCTAAAGATTTCTATAGTGACGATGAACGAGATAAGTTTACTGAAATGTGGAAGAAATTTAACGACAACCTCGTACTAAGTCCTAAAAGAAAAGTTGAATCTTCAACCTTTCTAAAGCACTATTTAGTTGGGACGACTGGAGAGAATGTTCGTAAAGATAAACTTTTTAACTATTATTCCGAACTAAATCCAGCAAAAGAGGAAGTTCTGTCAATCGTTTCTGAGATGCATGATGTTTCATATACTTACGGAAAATTAGAGCGTAAAGAGTTTGAAGGATTTATTAAAAACACCCACTTACTAAATGTTTTATTCAAGCTTTTGAACTTAAAACAGGCACAAACAATCCTCATTCCGTTTTACAATGAATCAGAACAAAGAAAATCAGAGATTGTTGATTTGGCAATTCGATTGGGTGCAAGTGTTATTTTTTCTTACACGCAAACTAACTATATTGAAGCTGAAATACCTTCATTAATAAAAAAATATAACGCAAACTTAAAACGAGAAGGACAAGACCAGGCTTATCATCAATTCGTAAGTGAATTAGAAAGAAGAATTTCAGAAAAAGCTAAACTTGCAAAAGAAGCTGTATTTTCTAGAAAATTTGAGAACACTAGAGGAAACTACAATAAAAAAGGTTACGACTTGCTTCGTTTCATTGAAGCTTATGGTCATTCCGATAATACCGTTCTTCTAACGTCAAACCGAAATAAAAAGGTCACTTTAGAACATATCATGCCAAGAACACCTATCAGCAATGAACTGATAGAGGCTTCCGGTTTTGAAGACTTGGAAGAATATAAAGAATACGTGAATCGGATTGGTAATTTTGCACTTATCGGTAACGATGAAAACTCTTCACTTTCTAATAAACAATTTGATCAGAAGAGATCTGTATATGCAGATTCATCAATTTGGACCACTCAAGTATTGGCAGATCGTTTAGTCTCGTCGATGAAGTCTGGAAAAGAAGTACAACAATTCGAAAGAATTAATAGCTATTTGTTTATGGATGAATCTTCTTCAAGTGTCTATTGGACAAAAGAATTAATTCTGAAGCGCTCTGAAAAACTTGCAGCATACTTAGAAGCTGTCCTCACTAACAAATGACCAACTTCTCTATTAATCTTTTTAAGATATGTATTTAAGAAAAGTGATTTAACTTCACTTTTCTTTTTTATTTTTCAATCCACCTCAAACGCCTTCACATACGCCACATGATCCAACATCACAATCAACTCGTCCTCAAACTGTACGAACCCATCACTCGCATGTCGAAACGATTGGTAAATCGACTCCAATGCCTCAAATCGTGTGTCAGCTTCCACCATATACGTCAGAACTTCCCCATTGACTAAATGGAACTCAATCTCGAATGATTTCATCGCGTTCACTCCCTTTCGCTCGACCGCTTATTTATTTATCTATTCCCTTTTTAGTAATCAATTGTACAATTCTTTGTTCCTTCAACCTCACTCCGGTTTGATGGCATCAATGATTAAAGAAGGGAAAACAAGCTCATCTGCTTGATTTCGAGGGTCATACTTCTTGGACCGAAAGATGACGCCATCCTCTCCATCCCAATCCTGTTGATGGAATTTTCCATTCTCATCGCAGTATTCAAGTAATTTCACTTCATAGCCCGCCTCTTCAAACAGACTGATGATAGATTGATATGTATGGACAATCTTGTGACTCGCCGCCGGATGATTTTTCGGACCAGGTCCACCGACTTGTACAATCTGTTGATACGACTCATCTGGAAAATATCCATCTGGTACCGCACAGCGAATATAGCCTAAAGGCTTTAAATAGTGATGGCACAGCTTCGCTGCGGTCACTCCCTCTTCATACGTGAGATGTTCCCATACATGCTCGGCTAAAATCGCATTGATTGAATGTATAGCAAAACGGTTTTGCCAAGAAAATTCGTCCAATACATCTAATTCTTCTTCTTGAGTATGGATCCAACCTGGATTGTTATTGTACTCCCCCGCTCCAATTACAAGCTTGATTTCATCTGACTTTCGATTCGAAGATTCCACATGCTCCGCTCCTTTTTTACCATTCCTATGTACGCTTACTATTCCGTATATCTATCCGTTACTCCTTTGAAACCAAGATAAAAATTTATCCAGCTATCTAAAGGAAAGTTTTTCCTCTAATCTAAAATAGTCAGAATATTACGTCCTCTTACATATTTTCACTATACATTAGTTAAAGGAGAGATTTAACGATATGGCCTATCACTTCACATGTGAACACTTAACAAAACGCTTTGACACGGGTGACGTCAAAACGGTTGCCTTACAGGACATCAACCTCCGCTTTGAGCACGGGGATTTCATCTCCATTATCGGACCATCGGGGTCTGGGAAATCGACGCTCCTCAGTCTGATTGGTACACTCGACCGTCCGACAGAGGGTACCTTGCTCTTCAACGATGAACCCATCTCGACACTATCTGCGAAACAGCTCGCGAACTTCCGATTCGAGAACATCGGTTTCATCTTCCAACAGTTCCACCTCATCCCGACGTTGACGGCGCTTGAGAACGTCATGTCCCCGCTCTTCGGACGAAAAGTTGATTACGATGTCCATGAACGTGCGCTCGAACTGTTGAAAGAGGTCGGTCTCGCTGACAAGGTCGATTCGTTACCGTCCCAACTGTCAGGTGGTCAGCAACAGCGCGTCGCCGTCGCCCGCGCCTTGATTCATCGCCCGAAATGGCTCCTCGCCGATGAGCCGACGGGGAACCTCGATACACACACGGGTGACGTCATATTTGATCTATTAATCCGCTTGAATCGCGAGAACGGATGTGGCGTCCTCTTCGTCACCCATGACCCGGAACTCGCCGACCGGGCCAACCGAAAAATCGAGATGCGCGACGGGCAGGTCGTCGCTATGAGCGACGTCCATCATGCTTAAGTTCATTTGGAACTCGTGGTGGCGGAATAAGGAACGATTCATCCTGCTCATGGTCGGGATGCTCATCGTCAGTACCGGGCTCAGCTATCTTCTCGGTGTGACGCAGGCGAATAACGGGACGGTCGTCAACGAGCTACAAAAGCGTTGGGACTCGTCTTATCACATCGTCGTCCGTCCGGAAGGCAGCCGAAGCGTGACCGAGGACTTGAACTTGCTCGAGCCAAACTATATGAGCGGACTCGAAGGCGGAATCACACGCGAACAATACGAGACGATTCAACAGATTGCCGACATCGATGTCGCGGCACCGATCGCGATGATTGGGTCGACTTATTCGAGCTCGTTCACGCAAACGCACACGTTTGATAAAGCGGGACTTTATCGCCTTAAGATGAACACACTCATCGATACGGGTATTGAAAAAATCAATGACTTCCAAGACTTGAAAGCCTACTTTTGGGTCGGCTGGATGCCAAACGGTGATTCCACTCACATCGGCATCGGCCCGACCGCCCTATATGAAGAATTCCCACTCAGTTACGGAAGCGATGTCATGCTCGCGGGGATCGACCCGGTCGCCGAAGCGAAACTCGTCGGGTTAGACGATGCCGTACAAGCGACAGCGTTCAGTCGTTACTTCAATGAAGAGGATGTCCCAGAACCTTACGATGAAGACATCACGACAATCCCGATTTTGATGAGTACAAAAGACTACGTCGATGCCTCGATCAACTACACCATCGAAGAAGTCGATGCCGATACGAGCGACCAAGAAGCCTTTATCAAAACCTATCTCGAGAAAGGGAAAGGGGAATATCTAGATAGCTTGAAAGGGACGAAAGTCGCCTCATACGACTTTACAGCCCAACAAATGCACGACAATATCACGAAACACATTTTAGAAGGAACACCACAGCCACAAGATCCTCGTGTCACGGTTGACTACACTTGGCTTTCCGAGAAGGCATCACCTCTTGTCTACGAAGGCGTGACGAGCCCGTTCCCGAAACGGTGGCCGTACTCGTATCAAATCAAACCGTTCCTCGCTGAGGGTGAAGTGAAGTATGGGCAAGAAAGTATGTATCGTAAGTCCAATTTATACGCGGAAGACCTCAACGAAGTGCCGAAAGTGAAATATAACTACATCGGACTATTCGACCCATCGAAACTGAAGCTGTCAAAAGACCCGCTAACGGAACTCCCGATGGAGACGTATTTCCCGGCAAGCGCCGAATGGGTCATGAACTCGAAGGATGAACCGGTCAACCCACCGACGACCGTCAAACCGACGAATAACCCATATAGCTTCTTGACGAAGCCACCGTCAATGTTGACGACACTCGACGCGGCGTTCGCCATCGCTGGTGACAAGGCCATCTCAGCCATTCGTGTCAACGTGAAAGACGTGGACGTCTTGAATGAAGAAAGTGAAGCGAAGCTCCAAGCAGTCGCCAAAGAGATCGAGGACAAGACCGGTCTCATCACGGACGTCACGCTCGGCTCATCTCCACAATACGCCGTCACGTATCTCCCAGGTTTAAAAGGAGAAAGTTCGCTCGGTTGGATTCAGCAGCCATGGATTAAAATCGGGTCGTCAATCACGATTTTCCAAGAAGCGAAACTCGGCTTCTCCGGCGTCGTCGCGAGTGTTATCCTCGTCGCGATGCTGTACGTGTTCAGCTCGAACATCATCATGTTGTACGCACGGAAGAAAGAGTTCGCCATCCTCTTGTCGCTCGGTTGGCGGCCGAGTCAGCTCTCGAAACTGTTATTCTTAGAAGCCACGATCCTCGGGTCGATGGTCGCGCTCATCTCGTGGATGATTCTCGGGACGTTCCTTTGGACGGCGGCCGGCTCGACTTCGATTACCCGTATCTTATTAATTGGACTGGCCGGGCTCTTAATTTACTGGCTCGGGACACTCATCCCGATTCGACTCGTCCGTCGCATCAAGCCATATGAAACGATGCAGTCCGGTGAAGTCTCAAAAGGACGACGTCTCGGCCGCTCGCGCTCAAGCGTCGGCATGAGCTTGAACCAACTCGTGACGTATTGGCCACGGACGTTGTTGTCGATTCTCGCCATCGCCTTACCGACGAGTCTGTTCGGCTTCTTCTTGTTCGTCACGTTCCGCCTCCAAGGCGTCTTGTATACGACGTGGATTGGGGAGTTCGTGGCACTAGAAGTCGGGACGATGCATTACGTCGCCATGGGGGTCGCCTTACTCATTGCGATGTTGACGACGACCGAAATCATGTGGCAAAACGTATCCGAGCGTAAGCCTCAACTCGCCGTCTTGAAAGCGCTCGGTTGGCAGAACACGTCCATCCGTCGTCTCGTCTTGACGGAAGGTGCGTTGACTGGCTTCTTCGCAGGACTACTCGGTGTGACCTTCACCATCATCATCGTTACGATCATGTATCAACAGTTCCCGACGTCAGAGCTACCGTTCTTGTTTGCGACCATCCTCATTCCGGTCGTGACAGGGGTCTTAGGTGCATTGCTTCCTGCCGAACGCGCGGTCCGCATCACGCCGGCTGAAGCCATCGGTGGGCATGTCGTCAACCAAAAACAAGTCGAGAAACGATTCCGCTTCGTACTCGGGACGACGGCGACGGCACTCGTCGTCGGAATCATCAGCTTGTTCGTCTTCACATCACCAGAAGTCAAGCCGGTCACGGAAGAAGCGAAAGCGACCCCAGCCCCGACTGCGCAGACGACGGGTGCGAAACAGGCTGATTTAAAAGCAGATAAACCGAAAGAAGCAAAAGACACCACACAAAAAGAAGATGACCTTCAAAAAATCATGAACCTCGGCACGTTCCAAACGTTTATCGGGGATCCAAAAATGAAGAAACGCGAATTTCAAGTGGGTGAACCCGTGTACGCCTCTCCGGACGGGACTGAACCGGAAGCTGGGAAGCGATTCGTCAGTCTGCCGCTTACGTTGTATGACAAAGATAAGGGCTATGGTGGCTATGCGGACTATCGTCCGAACGGATTCCGCATGTACACGCCAGATGGGACGGAATACAGCCCCGTCGACATGGTCAACCACAATAAGAAAGCATTCCAAGGTGGCTTCCGTTACAAGCCAGGCGAGAAATCCGAAATTGATTTAGTCTTCCTCGTCCCAGAGAAAGCGAAGACGCTCGTCTTGTTCGCTTCGAGTGATGCCATGCCGAAGACCTATACCGTCAAAATTGATGTTCCATAAGCGAAACAACGTCGCCTCCGATAAGAGGCGACGTTGTTTTTATTCGGCTTCTTCTACGATTTCGACACGTACTCCCGTGTCCCCGACTTTTCCTAAATCTTCTACGATCGGGTCTTCATACGCTAACACATGAAACTCCTGCTCGATCGTACGGATGACGTAATGTGCGAGCGCGCCACGGTTACGGTTCACCGGATGAATCGCCATCCGTTCACTAGCGAATGACATCAGGCGCGATGCGGATAGTTTCACAATCGGATGCTCGTTCCATAACCCATCTTCTTTCATTCCGTGCTCTTCTTGTGTCCCTAAAAAGACGGCGTACTGTTCGAAGCGGATTCGGATGCGGTCGCGATTAGCGTCCCATGTGAGGAGCATCGTCGGATTCGCTGCTCCATAAAACGTCCATTCTAACGGGTAATACGCTTCATTCTTCATCTGAAACGATTCTATGTCGAGTACGTAGCGCTCGGTCGACATCAAGTAGTGTAAGTCTAGATTCATGAATAATCCCCTCCTAGAACATACGATATCTTCTTAGATGACTTCCCCGTCATTACGTGATCCCTCATCAATTTCTACAAATTCTGCTTCGATGATTTCAAGATTTTCACGCTTGACTGCTTCCACACTTTCAATAAACTCCGCTTCCGTCATGTTGACGCCTTCTTCAAGCGCATGCATAAGGCGATTGCCCATCTTCGTCATCGATGAGTACGTGATTCCTCCCGAAATGACACCGCCTGCGAGTGGGATCATCTTCGAAATCCCTTTGGCGAACGTGTCTTTCGTCATCTTCACCCCAATCATCGCTGACATTTTCTTGATGATTGGATAGTACACCGTTTTCATCAGCGCTTTGTTCGGGATCTTTTTCAAAGCTTCTTTCGAGAGTTGTGCGGATAGTGCCTTGATGGTAGCCGTCGCACCGCCCACGCCGAACATGACACCTAAAAAGAGAATCAATTCTCCATTCACCCGTTCGACATCTAGTTCCCCGTCTTCCCAAAAGTCATCGTACCCATATAAATACCCGATTTCTTGCGCTAAACGGAGGGCGAAACCGAAGAATTGTGCCGTATCGGCCGGAATCGTTGCGGCGAGACCGATGCCTCCAGGTAGACCGGCTGCAAACGATGCACTCGAACTCTTCATCGTCTGATTGGCGATATTTCGCTTCGCTACTTTTTTGATGACTGAAAGAGGGACGTTCGCCTCAAGCGGTCCCTTCTCTATAATCTCTGCCAACTGATTCGCCGGCACGTACTTACTAAAATTTTGAGCTAAAAACTCTTTCCGGTCTACTTTCACTCCAGGCAATTTCACTGCATTCGTCATCAAGACTTCAAACACTTCTGATCCGTTCGCCATGACCCACACCTCAACCTTCTTATGTATCTCGTTCCATAATCTAGTTTCAGTATATCGATTTCCTCACACGAATTGTAAAATATTTTCCTTTCACCTATATATTTTATATTCAAGGTTACCAAAATCAAAAAAGGGATCATCCAAATGGATGATCCTCGTCTCTCAATAAAACATATACCAGAGTGCCGCTGCCACTAAGAACAGCCCGGCCCCGATGAACAAAATCTTTGCCAATCGTTCGTATACCATGTCTTCACCTCACCAATGCCGCGCCGACGACGAGAGATACCCCGATCGACAGCAAGAATGCCAACAATCCGACAGCAATATTTCCTTGTTGAATCTCGTCGTTCACCTTCAGCGTCGGTGTCAAAAATTCAAATAACCAATAAGTCGCCAGAAGCAATAGGAAACCGAACCCTCCACCGATGAAGATATCGATCGTGCTCTCATGATAGCTCTCGACGACACGGAAGATGTTGGCGAGACCGACAATCTTCCCACCTGTTGCCAAAGCGACAGCGATATTTCCTTTTTGAATCTCGCGCCAGTTGCTGTATGGCGTCGTCACCTCGAAGATGGCGAGACCGACAATAATCATCAGTCCTGCCATCGAATAAAGTCCGAACGACTCTAGCATAACCGCAAACGTTAACGTGCCCATTCCCCGACTCCCTTTACTTTAGTTCGACGACCGTGACTCCGAGTCCACCCTCGCCCATTCCTCCCGGGCGCTGGCTCTTCACGTGACGATGTCCTTTTAAAAATTCTTGTGTCGCCTGACGCATCGCCCCGGTACCTAAACCGTGGATGATGCGGACGTTATCATAGCCCGACACGAGCGCTTCATCGATATACTTATCTAGACGCATGAGCCCTTCCTCGACACGGACGCCACGAAGGTCGAGCTCGGACTTCGTCGAGCTCTGTCGTTTGAGCGAGCTTCCTTTCGATTGAAGCGGCTTCTCTTTCGATGGACCGATCTTCTGAAGGTCGTCCGCTTTGACGTTCACTTTCATGATGCCGACTTGGACGTTGTACTCATTGTCGTTGATTTGTTTCACGATGTAGCCTTTTTGGTTGAACGTCGTCACTTTCACTTCTTCGCCCTTACTGAACGTACGTTTCTGCTGGGCTTTTTGTTTCACTTTTTGGATCTTTTTCTCTTGAAGCGTCGGTTTGGCCGACTCGAGCTCTTTCTTCGCTGCGATAATCTCGTGCTCTTTGACGATTCCCTGTTCACGTAGCTTCTTCAAGCGGTCGATGACTTCGTTCGCCTGACGCTTCGCCTGCTCGACGGCCTTCTCGGCTTTCGCCTCGGCCGCGCTATACAAGTTGTCGCGTTCGCGCTCAAATTCGGTCATCTTCGCTTCAAACGCTGCCTGCTCTTCTTCGAAGTCATGGCGTTTGACGATCAATTCCTGTTCGAGCTGTTCAGCACGTTGTTTCGCTGCTTCAAGTTCGTTGATCATCGATTCGACCGACTCCGCGTCACTACCAACGTGGCTACGCGCCTTATCGATGACTTGCTCAGACAGTCCGAGACGACGACTGATCTCAAAGGCGTTCGAGCGACCCGGTACACCGATTAAAAGACGGTACGTCGGGCTGAGCGATTCGATATCAAACTCCATCGAGGCGTTCATGACACCCTCGCGGTTATAAGCATACGCCTTCAGTTCCGAGTAATGCGTCGTCGCTGCGACACGTGCCCCGCGGCGTTTCACTTCATCTAAGATGGCCATGGCGAGCGCGGCCCCTTCTTGCGGGTCCGTCCCGGCACCGAGCTCATCGAAGAGGACGAGTGACATGAAGTCGATTTTGTCGAGCATGCCGACGATGTTTGTCATATGCGAGCTGAACGTCGAGAGACTCTGTTCGATTGATTGCTCATCCCCGATGTCGGCATAGACCGCGTCAAACACGGAAAGCTCTGTCCCGAATTCTGCCGGTACATAGAGACCTGACTGCACCATTAACTGAAGGAGTCCGATCGTCTTCAACGTGACGGTCTTCCCGCCGGTGTTTGGTCCGGTGATGACGAGTGACGTGTAGTCTTCCCCGAGCTCGACCGTGATCGGCACGACCTCATCTTTCGGGATGAACGGATGACGTGCCTGCTTCAATTTGATTTCCCGATTGTCGTTCAACTTCGGCTCGGTCGCTTTCATCTCTTGTCCGTAAGCGACTTTCGCAAAGATGAAGTCGAGTTCGGCTAATACATCGATATTCGTCATGATGGCATCATGCACCCCACCGACCTCGTTCGAGAGCGCACTTAAAATCCGATCGATTTCAGCACGTTCCTTCAGGCGAACTTCTTGAATCTCGTTGTTGATGGAAACAATCGCTTGCGGCTCGATGAAGAGCGTCTGGCCAGAAGCTGACTGGTCGTGCACGATCCCGCCGAACGCCTGGCGATACTCTTGTTTGACCGGCACGACATAGCGGTCGTTTCGAATCGTGACGATCGCGTCTGAAAGCATCTTCGCATTGTTGCGGAGAATGTTATCGATGCGTGAACGGACACTGCCTTCAAAGCTACGGAGCTGTGTCCGAAGTCCACGGAGTTGTGAGCTCGCCGAATCTTGGACCATCCCTTGGTCGTCAATCGCCTGACGAATCGCCTGCTCGACCTCGATGAGCTTCGTCAACTTGTCCGCATACTCGTCAAGGCGTGGAATGCGAATCTCCTCGTTGTCCTCGTGAAGCTTTTCAAAGAAGTTCTTCACTTGGCGACCGCCATACATGACGGCAGCGACGGCGAGCAACTCGCTCGTCGAGAGGACCGAGCCGATGGCGGCCCGCTTCACTTCCGCACGGACGTCCGTGAGCCCACCGAGCGGCAGACGGTCACGAAGACGAACGACCTCAGTCGCCTCTTTCGTCACATTCAAATTTGAGAGCACCCGGTCGTATGAGTAGTCAGGTTGCATCTTCAGCGCCAAATCTTTTCCGAGCGAGCTCGCCGCATGACCGGCAAGCTGTTGACGCAATTTTTCATATTCTAATACGCGTAACGCGTGGTCCATCTAGCATGTTCCTTTCTATCGCTTCGCCGCAAAGAACGCCTTGGCGTCTTCAAACGTGAAGCAGTTGATAATATCCGATGGTTCGAGATAGGCTTTCCGGGCGTGCAACACACCGAGTGCCATATCTTCCATCATATCTGGGTGGTGCGTATCCGTGTTGATCATCACTTTGACGCCCGCTGCCTTCGCCTTCTTGAGTGTAGAGGCTGTCAAGTCGAGGCGGTTCGGGTTGGCGTTCAACTCGAGCGCCGTCCCCGTCTCTTTCGCGAGTGCGATCAACTTGTCCTCGTCGATCGGATAGCCATCCCGACGACCAATGAGTCGACCCGTCGGATGGGCAATCACGTTGACGTACGGGGAACGGCAGGCGTTCTCGAGACGTGCCATGATCTCGTCGACCGATTGGTCCATCTTCGAATGGATGGAAGCGACGACATAGTCGAGCGTCTCTAAAAATTCTGGTTCATAGTCGAGTGTCCCGTCAGGACGGATATCCATCTCGACGCCACGCAACACGTTCATGTCGTGTGTCTTCGCGGCTTCTTGGATTTCTTTCCCTTGTTCCACAAGTCGTTCCTCCGTCAAGCCATTCACGAACGTCAAATACTTCCCGTGGTCCGTGATGGCCATCCATTCATAGCCGCGCCCTTTCATCGCCACGACGATCTCATCGACGGTCAACTTCCCGTCCGACCAGACCGTGTGCATGTGTGCGTCAGCCTTGATGTCCTCGAGCGTGACGAGTTTCGATAAGTCGTGCTCGAACTCAGCATGTCCCTCCCGAAGTTCAGGCGGGATGAATGGGAGACCGTACCGTTCGAACAATTCTTCTTCTGTTTTTGGTTGCCACAACCCATCTGCCGTCTCGACTCCGTATTCGGAGATGGATTCCCCTTTCGCCTTCGCGAGTTGGCGCATACGGACGTTGTGGTCTTTTGAACCAGTGAAGTGGTGAAGCGTCGCAGCGAACGCGCCTGGCTCGACCATACGGAAGTCGACCGACACCATCTCCTCGCGTTCGAGGACGAGCGAGACTTTCGTCTCACCTGCCGCAATCACCTCGTTGATGAACGGCAAGGCGAGTAGCTTCTCACGCAGTTCAATCGGCTCCTCGGTCGCGATGATGAAATCGAGGTCTTTACATGTCTCTTCGGCACGGCGGAAACTGCCACCGACCGAATGACGCAAGACGAGCGTCTCCTTCTCTAACACCTCATTGATCTCTTCAACAATCGGTCGCATGACTGCGTACGCTAATCGTTCTGGACGTGACTCAAGGTTCTTCGCAGCGGCAAGCAATTTCTCCACACTTTTCGCACCGAAGCCTGGGAGCGATGCCGCTGTCCCGTCTTCAAGCACCCGGATGAGCGATTCCAAGTCGACGACGCCGACTTCACGGAGTTTAGCTAGCTTCTTCCCACCGAGCCCTTGAATCTTCAAGAGTTTCATCAGACCGAACGGAATCTCTTCTTGGAGCGCTTCAAGTACTTCACTGCGTCCTGTGTCTCGATACTCCTCAAGGACGGCCGCCGTCCCCTTTCCGATTCCTGAAATCGAGGTCAAGTCATCGATGTCCTCGAGTTCAAGGTCCGTGTTCTCGAGCGCTGTCGCAGCCTTACGAAACGCATTGATTTTAAACGGGTTCTCCCCTTTGATTTCCATGTATTGCGCGATTTTTTCGAGCAACATCATTGCTTCTACTTTATTCATTCGCTTCCCCCTCTTCACACAGAAAAGACCGAGACACAAGCACTAGCTTGCATTCCGGCCTGTCGTGTCACAACATCTTATTTGAAAACCAATCGGATAGATATGGCGTGTCTTGAATGATGTATGTCGCTAGCGACGAGTTGTCGACGGCGTTTTGTACGCTCGCCATCGGCACGAACGCAATCACCCAAAGGATGAAGAATGTGATGACGTACGCCTCAAGGAACCCGAGAACGGCACCGATCACACCTTTTAATTGGCGTAAAATTGGCAAGTCCGTCAAGAAGTCGAGCATCGCCAAAATGAGATGCAAGACGAGCTTCGTGATGAGGAACAAGACGACGAACCAAAAGACGTTATAGAATGTCATCTCAATCCCCGACAGGGAGTTGAGATCCAACACGCCACCCGGCAGCGTCCCGTCTAGCTGAGACGGATACGGGATCCACAGCTTAAACGCTTCCGCTAACTCTTTATAGTACGTATTGGCGACAAGAAAACTGATGATAAGCGCGACCCAATGGCCGAGCTGTAGAATCGCGCCACGACGAAAACCGTTGACGATTCCAATAAATAAGAAAAACAGTATAAGTAGCGTAACCATGGATTGATTTATTCTCCCATATTTCGTTTAGTTTTGACGTGGTCGCTCGCGATTTGAATCGCAGCCAAGACCGCTGCCTGACGAGCATCTAGATGAGGGGATTGTTCACGAATCTCGCGGATCTTACTGTCGACCAAAAAGCCTACTTCCCTCACATGATCGGCGGGTTCTTCGCTCACGATCGTATAGTCTTGACCCGCAATGTGAATCGTTGTTCGTTGTAACTGCACGCGCACCCCTCCTTTACGTCTGTCAGCATTAATCATAACATCGTTTTTATATTAGGAAAAGGAGAAGCCCCTTCCCTTGATATGTACAACATTTTCTATTACCCTTCTATGAAGTCGTCAAACGTCTTTCTTCAACAAATTTGAAAGAGATGGTGGCATCATATTGTGAAATGTGCGAAAATATCAACTATTCAAACAAACAGAAAGGATGATTGATTTGAAATTACGCATTGGCCTCTTAGGTCGCATCATCATCGCGATCGCTTTCGGGATATTACTCGGGAGCATCGTACCAGAAAGCCAGAACTGGATCGTTCGGACGTTTGTCACGTTCAACACGGTCTTCGGGCAGTTCTTAGGCTTCGCCATTCCACTGATTATTCTTGCCTTTATCATCCCGGGAATCGGGGAACTTGGAAAAGGAGCAGGAAAATTAGTCGGACTCACCGCTCTTATCGCTTATATTTCGACAATTGTCGCAGGGACGCTCGCATATTTTGCGACGAGCAACTTATTCCCACAAATTTTGACTCGGTCGACAACAGAAGCCGAGAATCCTGAGGAAGCTCTCCTCAAAGGGTTCATGGAATTTGATATTCCGCCGGTATTCGGTGTCATGACCGCACTCATCTTGGCTTTCGTTATCGGAATCGGGATTGCCGCAATCGAAAGCAAACGGTCACTTGACCTTGCCATGGATTTCCGCGATATCATTGAACTATTGATCAGCAAAGTTATCATTCCACTCTTACCATTCCACATCGCCGGAATTTTCATGAACATGACGTACGCCGGACAAGTCGCTGAGATCCTTTCAGTGTTCTCGCTTGTCTTTGTTACCATCATCGTCCTTCACTTGACGATGCTCATGATTCAATATTCGATCGCAGGTGGACTCAACAAAGAGAATCCGTTCAAGTTGCTCAAGACGATGATGCCGGCTTACTTCACAGCCATCGGGACGCAATCATCGGCTGCTACAATTCCAGTCACACTTCGTCAAGCGAAGTTGAACAACACGGATGAGGGGGTCGCGAACTTCGTCATCCCGCTCTCAGCAACGATTCACTTGTCAGGGTCGACGATCACACTCACGTCGGTCGGTGTCGCGCTCATGTACTTGAACGGCATGCCGATGTCTTACGCCATCGTGCTCCCATTCATCCTCGCACTCGGGGTGACGATGATTGCAGCACCAGGTGTACCAGGTGGGGCCGTCATGGCATCACTCGGGTTGTTCGGATCGATCCTCGGGTTCGATGCGACGATGCAAAGTTTGGTCATCGCCCTTTACTTGGCGCAAGATAGTTTCGGGACAGCAACAAACGTCACAGGTGACGGCGCCATCGCGAAAATCATTCATTACTTCAAACACAACACAAAACTTCTCGACAACACAGCGTCGAAACAAGAAGAGATCGCATAATGAACGACTCATAAACGGGCAAGCCATCAGGTTTGTCCGTTTTTATCTACATACTATAAAGGAGAGAACCATATGGAATGGATTGAATGGAAAGACCCGAACCACTTCTCAGATCGCGTCATGGATGCATTGTTGAAGGAAGAAGCGAAGAACAGTCTGATGATCGGCGTGTTGAACAACGTGATACAAGGCGTCTATGAAACCTTTCAGCAATTTACCGTCGAAGCAGAAGGTGAACTTCTCGCCATCCTGCAGGTGACACCGCCACACCCGCTCCACTACATCGTCGTGAATCAAGAACGGGAGGATGAGCTTCCATCTTTCATCATCCCACACCTTCTCGAAAACGAGATTCCCTTCACCGAAATCGTCTCGGAACGTGCACAAGCCGAACGGTTCGGGAAAGCGTGGCAAGAGATCACATCTGGGTCGCGCGAGATGTTCATGTCACAAGGGCTCTATCGACTCGATCATGTGGAAGACATCGAGTTGGCGAACGGTCATATGCGTGAAGCGACGACAGCCGACCAGGCACAACTTGAGGCATGGTACAGCGCCTTCGAAGCCGAGTCGGGTCTTCGTTCTTCACCACCCGAGAAAGTAACAAAGGCCGTACAGGCGATGCTCGACAGGGAAGAGGCCGTCTTTTGGGAAGTCGACGGTCAGGTCGTCTCATGTGCGAAACGTGCTCGTCCGACCGAGAATGGAATCACCGTCTCGTTCGTCTATACGTCACCTGGCGCGCGTGGAAGAGGTTACGCGCGAAGTTTAGTCGCAGATCTTAGTCGTCAAATCCTCGAGACGAAAGCGTTCTGCGTCCTCTATACGGACTTGACGAATCCGACATCGAATAAAATCTATCAAGAAGTTGGTTATCAACAAATCATGGAATCTGCTTGGGTCCGACTTGCTAGATGAAATGAATCGCCTCCCCTATACTATTAGGTGGAGGCGATTTTTCATGAATAGATTCCGTTTCATTTGGGTTTCGCTCGGCGTGGCAATCCTTCTTTATATGCTAATCGTCGGTGGACAGAGTATTCTGAATGACCCGAATATCGACACGCTTTTGCTCAGTGTCATCGGTGCCGCCCTTTTGACGTTCATCGTCTATCGGGCAACAAAAAAGTGATCGACGCGTTCGTCGATCACTTTTTTGTGTTTAGAAGAATGATGCTGGGTTAACTGTGCTTCCCGCGCTCGATGAAGAGTACGAATAGCCGCCACGGTGAATCTCGAAGTGAAGGTGTGAACCTGTCGAGTTCCCTGTGCTACCCATGCCGCCAAGGTTTTGTCCTTGTGACACGCGTTGACCTGCAGAAACGGATACCGAGCTCATGTGAGCGTATACCGTCGTCCATACTTGCCCGTTGATCACGTGTGCAATCATGACATGGTTCCCGTAAGCGCCACCCCAACCTGCACGGAGGACCGTACCTGTTTGTGCTGCATAGATCGGTGTACCGACTGGACCTGCGATATCAAGACCGTTGTGGAACGAGTAGCCGTTCGCACCGCTTGCTGGGCCCCACCCTTGTGAGAGACGTCCGTTTGCAGGGCGTTGGAACATGCCACCGCTTGCTGGTGCAGATGAAACAGGCGCCGCTGTCGCAGCTGAACCACTGTTCGAGCTTGAACCTTGTTGTTTTTTCGCTGCCGCAGCTGCTGCAGCCGCACGACGTGCTTCTTCTTCCGCACGACGTTGTGCTTCGATTTCAGATTGAATCGCTTTTTCTTGCGCTTTGAGTGTGTCTTCCATCTCTTTCAAGCTCATGAGTTTCGATTCAAACTTCACTTTTTCAGCTTCAAGTTTCTTGATTTTCGCCGCACGCTCTTTCATTTTTTGATCGAGTTCTTTTTGGCGCTTCTCAAGTTCTTCTTTTTGCTTCACGAGTGAATCGCGTTCTGCTTTTAATTCAGCTTGCGCTTTCGCGAGTTTATCTTTTGTTGCTTCATATTCTTCAAAGATCTGTTGGTCGTTCTCTTGAATCGTACCAGCAGTAATCATACGTGTGATCAAATCACCGAAGTCTTTCGAACCAAAGATGAACTCAGCCCAGTTGACTGACGAGCCACCGTTCTTTTGCATCGTCGCCATACGGTCTTTCATGAGTTCTTCTTGCTTCTTCATTTTTGCTTCGTACTTTTTGATTTGTGCTTGAAGCTTTTTGATTTTTTCTTCAGTTGCACGAATTTCAGCTTTCTTCTGAGCGACATCGTTGATGACGTCTTGGAGTTCAGCATCTAACTTGTTGATCTCTTGTTGCTCTTTGCTGATGGCTTGCTCACGTGATTGAATCGAAGAGTTTGCTTTCGACTGCTCGCTGCTATTCTTTTGTCGTTGTTCTTGTACTTTCTTCTGCTTCTCTGTAAGTGAGGCCGCATAAGTCGGTGACGTTCCGCCGATCAAGAGTGCGCCTAGAGTGACTGTTGCTGCAAATTTCTTCAAGTTACCCAATGTGCTTCCCTCCGCTGATTCCCGTGTATTTTTTATCTATAATCGTTCATGTGTTTTTTAATAAGATAAGTCGCGACATTTCGTTCGCTCTGTGACTCATTATAGCAATCTAAACCAAAAGTTATTTTACACTTATATTTCATTCGTATGACATTGACCAAATTTAGGTTTTATTCTTTAAAAAACGTGGGTATAAATAATATTTTATTTGGTTTATTGTCACAAAATAATTTTTAAAAGAAAAAAAGCACTCGAAGAAAGCGCTTTTCACATAGTAACCTATTCATTTTTTTGACTACCTTAGTGCCACATAACCGGCCCGTTTTCCATTTTTCCGTTTCGAACGAAGCAATAGGAACCCACCAATCAAAACGACACCGGCCGCAGCACCCGTACTATCCAAAAGGACATCTTCTAACAGAGCAGTCCGTTCAGGGGTCAAACTCTGATGATACTCATCAAAGATTGCCACCGTGTTCACGAGTGCCCAGGCGAAGAGCAGGTTTAACCCGGCATGAAGATTCGTTCTCGAGATGGCTCTCACGAATAATGCACCGAGGACGAGGAATGTGACGACATGAGCTGTCTTCCGCATGAAGAACTCAATCAACCCTGCCGTCCCCAACGTATCGAGCGAGATTTCCTTTCCGGCGTAGTCGAACTGTACGTTTGCGAGGGTCGGTTCGATCCAGGTCCAATTGAATCGCTCGAGTGGCGAAACGATGGACTGGTCCGAGTAAGGCGTCGCACTCGATAAGAAGAGTCCGATTAAAATAAGCCCGATCCATATAAATTCATTTTTTAAAAGTCGCATAACACCGTTCCTTTCTACAACGATTTTCATTATACGGATTCTTTCTTCGGAAAGATGTAACAGCGACATCATGATTTCATAACAATTTGATTGCACGCAACGCGTTCAAAGTCGAGACTCTCTCTTTCTCTTGGTATACTACAGAAAAAGGGGGAATCACCATGATTTATGATTTTGAAGCGTTAGACATGAAAGGACAATTACAACCGTTAGCTACATATCAAGGCGACGTCTTACTCATCGTCAACACGGCGAGCAAATGTGGGTTCACGCCACAGCTTGAAGGTCTTGAGTCACTTTACAACACCTATAAGGGACAAGGCCTACAAATCCTAGGCTTCCCGTGCAACCAGTTCGGTCATCAGGACCCGGGCTCCAATGAAGAAATTCAAGAGTTCTGTCAACTGAATTACGGGGTCTCGTTCCCGATGTTCGCGAAAGTCGACGTAAACGGCAAGGACGCGCATCCGCTCTTCACCTATCTCTCAAAAGAAGCACCTGGGCTTCTCGGGTCGAAAGCGATCAAATGGAACTTCACAAAGTTTTTGGTCGACCGCGACGGGAACGTCATCGAACGTTTCTCACCTCAGACGACACCGGCTGAGATTGAAGATGCGGTGAAAAAACTCATCTAATATCAAAAAAGGATGGCTCCGGAGAGTCATCCTTTTATTGTGGTGTGATGAAATTAATCGTGTAAAACGGACTGTTCTCATCATTGTAGGCAAGTCCGACCGCCGCGTGAGTGAATCGAGGTTGCAAAATATTCTCCCGGTGCCCTTTCGAGTTCATGAGTCCCCAATGCGCATGGAACACACTCATCTGTCCCATCGCCAAGTTCTCCCCGGCCATCGAGTACGAAAGTCCCGCCTCATCCATTCGATCGAATGGGTCTTGTCCTTCAGGATTCGTGTGACTGAAGAAGTCGTTCTCCGCCATGTTCTGACTATGTGCCCGAACGACCGGGTAGAGTGGTTCGTAATCGGCTAACGCATTCAATTCAAACTTTTCGCGGTCCCAGTTCATGAGGATGCGCATCAACTGTTCATTGGCGACCGTCCCTTCCTTAGAGAGGTCACCATAATAGCCGTCACTCGCTTCTTCAACGCGACGACCGACCGACAAAATCCCTTTCAAGAGATCATCATCATGTTGATCAAAAAAGAAGGTGACGTACTGGCCATCAATCGCGAAAACGGAAAACGATGGGTCGTCTGGAATCAAATATCGATTCAGCCCTTTATTATACGAAGTCACCGCCTCAAAGCCGATATCTTCGACTTGACCACGTGTCGTTTCATTCAGTACGAGACCACGATATGTGCTTCCCGTCTCGAACTGATAAAATCCTTTTTTCGCGCCGTCTTCGTCAATCAGTTCAAGTCCGCGATCACCGCCACGTTCGACTAAATACCAGTCGTGACCGGCGTACTGACTCGCAAACTTCGGTGCGTCCGTCGCCCGTTCGGTTGCCACCTCAGACTCAACCTGAATGCTCGTCGGGGCAGACACGTTCGGCATCTCATATTGCCAAGCCATATAAAGTCCAATCCCTATCAAGAGGATGATCAATTTTCGAAACATGGCTCCTCCTTCCTTACTGCTCGCGCTGACGCTCCCCGAAATCGTGTAATCTCGTCTTAATATCGGTGAGCATCTCCATATATGCGATATACGTCGCTTCATCTATATTTAGCATACCACTTACTTGTCGTGGCACATCCAACGCCTGCTCACGCAACGCGCTACCGCTTTCTGTCAATCGGACGACGATTTTTCGTTCATCATCGGTCGCGCGACTTTTTTCTACATAGCCGATTTGAATGAGCCGTTTGACGAGCGGTGACAACGTCCCGGAGTCGAGCGTCAACCGTGATCCGAGTTGCCGCAAATCCATTCCGTCCTCTTCCCATAAGACGAGCATCACAAGGTATTGACTGTACGTCAGGTTTAGCGGTGCTAAAATTGGGCGATATAACCGGGTAAGCTCTTTTGAAGCGGTATACAACTGAAAACAAATTTGATGTTCTAACTTTAACGATTGGTCCATGCATAATCCTCCGTACTATTCTTTAGCCAAGCATATCACTTGCGAAACTTTTTGACTGCTCTATAATTTAAATTGTGCACAACTTAATTGTTAAAAATGAAATGGAGGAATTCAATCATGAAATCACTATTCACAGCATCAGCAACAGCAATCGGTGGCCGCGAAGGTCACGTGAAATCAACTGACGGCGTCATCGACATGAACGTCTCAATGCCTGGCGCGAAACACGTCGACGGTGCGACAAACCCGGAACAACTTTTCGCAGCTGGCTATGCGGCTTGCTTCGGTAGTGCCCTCAACCTCATCATCGGAAAAGAACGTGTGAAGACAGACGGTTCGAGCGTCACAGGTCACGTCACATTGAACCAAAACGATGAAGGTTTCTTCATTTCAGTCGAACTTGAAGTCGAGATCAAAGGTGTCGACCAAGCGACAGCAGAACATCTTGTCGAAGAAGCACACAAAGTGTGCCCTTACTCAAAAGCGACGCGCGGCAATATCGACGTCAAATTGACAGCAAAAGCAGCGTAATCTTTTAATCCCGCCTCCTAGAGCGGGATTTTTTTGATTCCTCGAATGCATCAAGGTAAGATAGAGGCACAAGATGAAAGGAGGCGAAGTGAGATGAAGATCCGAAAATCAACCCTTCTTTTTGCCATGCTCGGCATCTTGTTGCTCACGGCGACCTACAACGGGTTGACCGTCCGCACGTACAACGTGACCTCAGAAAAATTGGCAACAAATGAATCGCTTCGCATCGTACTCCTTTCTGACTTGCACAGTGCCTCCTACGGCTATAAACAGTCCATTTTGATTGACCAAGTCCGCGCACAGGAGCCTGACCTGATCGCCTTGCCAGGTGATTTACTCGACCGCTACCGTTCTCCTGATCCCGCATTTGATCTCATCGAAGGGCTCGCCGGCATCGCCCCCATGTATTTCGTAACCGGCAATCACGAAATCGATGGTTCGGACGATTATGTCCGTCACAACGTGAAGGAAGTCTTCCGTTCACACGGTGTCACCGTGCTCGAAGATGAGTGGGAAACAGTCACGATCAATGGGATCGAACTGGTCATCGGTGGATTAGAAGACCCGCTTCGCGGATTTAGAGAAAGCATCTATACGGACTGGGATGCGGAGTCGACGGTCGCGATGGAAGACATTGAAAGAGACGACACGTTCAAAGTCCTCCTGTCCCACCGTGCTGAGAAAATTGACACTTATGCCGAGCTTCCGTTCGATCTCGTCTTATCAGGACATGCTCACGGCGGACAAGTTAGAATCCCCTATGTGATGAACGGCCTATTCGCACCAGACCAGGGATTTTTCCCGAAATACGCGGGAGGTCTTTATGAACACGAGACGTTCACCCATATCATCGGCCGTGGATTCAACTATAGTTTCAATATCCCACGTATCTACAATCCACCAGAGATTGTCGTCATTGACGTGAACGGAAAATAACGGACACTCAGGCGAGTGTCCGTCAGACTGTAGACAAAGTATAGGTCTTATGCCCAATCCGGACATGGCTCGCTTTCCTAGGGGCAAGCAGGGAGCCGCATCGCGACTGCGTCACTGCTGGGTCTCCCTTTGCTTGCTATTCCCTCAGGAGTCTCGCCTGCCCGTTCTTGGTCACCTTTTGTCCTTCATCCCATATAATGGTGTGAGAAGAACACACAGGGGGCGGATCTGATGATCAACAAGTCGACACAATCCATCCTTCACGGTCTGACGAACGGAACGGATGTTGAACAGCGGCCTGAGGAGGATGATCTCGGCGTTTACCTTCCCTTTCCCCTAAAACATCGAGTCAAAGTAAATACCGAGCTTTTTCTTCGGCCGTCGTGGCCTTGGAAGAAGACAAACGACCGCCAGATGACGACCGTTTGCGTTGCTCGCCCGACGGCGCCCCGACTCCTACAGGAAAGCAATCCGACGGAGACCCAGCAGCGACCTAGGTCGCGATGCGGCTCCGGGATTGCCTGAGGAAAGCGTGGGCGCCGGACAGGCGAGCGATAAGATTCAAGTTAGTCAACAAGCTGACGGACACTCAGGCAAGTGTCCGTTTTATTTACCAAATAATTCGTTCTTCACAGCATTGACGCTCTCGTTCGACCTGTACCGTCGAGCGCTCAAACGTTCCATATTTCCGAATCCGTTCCGTCACTTGCCGCAAAATGTCTTGGTCATCCGTCTCTTCATCGATCAAGACATGACATGTCGCCGCATGCTCGCTCGAGGAGATGGACCAGACATGAAGATCGTGAACTTCCTTCACCCCTTCGATGCCCGCTATCTCTTCTTGCATCGCCCGGACGTCAATTTGCTCCGGCGACCCTTCCATCAAGATATGAATCGCATCGCGTGTCACCCGATAGCCACTGATTAAAATCAATATCGCGACAAACGCACTCGCGACAGGGTCCGCCCACGTCCAACCGAACAACATGATGAGGATCGCTGCCGTGATGGCTCCGACCGACCCGAGTAAATCTCCGAATACATGGAGTAACGCACTCTTCACATTCAAATTATCTTTCTCGCCACGCATTAAAATCCAAGCTGCTAAAATATTGACGAGCAGTCCGATGATGGCAACGATGAGCATTCCACCGCTCAAAATGTCTGGCGGTGCGCTTAGTCGCTGATACGCCTCAAATAGGATATAGATCGAGATGACGAGAAGCGTCACCCCGTTGATGAATGCTGCTAATATTTCAAAACGTCGATATCCGAACGTCCGACTTGGCGTCGCCGCTTTCGCCCCAAATCGAACTGCAAGGAAACTAAGCCCTAAGGCTGCCGCATCTCCAAGCATATGACCCGCATCTGATAAAAGGGCTAAACTGTTCGTCCATAGTCCGCCGATCACTTCGACGACCATGAACGCTGCGATCAGTACGAATGCAAGTAAAAGCGCTCGTTGATTCGCAGAATGATGATGATGATGGTCGTGATCATGATGATGTCCCATAACTGACTCCTCCTTCCACTCTTTATCTTATTCCATTTTCCGCAAACATTCAAACGTTCATTTGAATGTTTGCTAATAAAAAAAGCGAGAGAACGATTCTCCCGCTTCATGTCATTTATGTTCGAGACGGACACGCATGACGCCACTGTATGGGAACAGTTTCAATTGAACCGTCTTCCCCTCGAACCAAACCCCTGTCGTTTGATCGCTTGTCGCTTGTACGTCCGGTGTCGCGAATGCCTGATTGTCCCAATCGATCGCTCGCACTTTCTGGTCTCGTACCATGAGGAAAAAGCCATCGTAGAAATAATACTCATTCACTTGATCACGTTGAACAGCAGAAGGACTACCAAGTTCCGCACGAACGGACTCGATGTCTTTCCCAATCCAGTCAAGGGCGGTCTCCGAAGCATTCGGGACGACTTGTTGCCAAGCGGCAATCACCTCGTCATCGGACAACTGTGTAGCCTCTGTCGTCACACTCTCCTCCGTGACCCATCCCGTCAATCGTTCGTTCAACTGAACTTTGACAAAACCACTCACCGTCTCCAGTCGTTTAAACCGGTCACCGAGGTCGGCTTCGTAGACGACTGCGACCCGATCATCCCCATATACTTTCGTATACGGTTGTTCGATATAAATCATATCGGCGGATTCGGTTTCCTCATCAACGGGTTGTTCCGACTCCGAGTCGACCATTTCCGTGGCAATCTCATCCGATTCCGGCATCGCCGATTCTTGCTTCTTGTCAATCAATGCCGCGAACGCGATGATGCCGACTAAGGCGAGCACTAGTGCCAATGCCGTCGTGATGCGGAACACGCGTTTACGCTTCCGCGTCGTCGCACGCGACAATCTTCCTCCATTCATGTTCTTCACTCCTACTCGATTCGATTCATTTCACTCGTTTCGTCAAATGGTAGGAGGTTTCCTGCTTCATCAAAAAATTTCAATTCATCTTTTGTCAATTCGTCCATCGTTCGGACCATTTGGTCGACATCGACCGGCTTACCGGTATCATCGTTCTCACGTATGATGATGTGTTCCCCTAATTCAATCGTGCGCGAAGTCAAACGATGAAAGTAGCGGTCGTGGGAAATCAACAATAATCCACCCGGATAGACGGATATGGCCGCCTCGATTTGTTCACGCGTCGCCACATCCAAATAGTTCGTCGGTTCATCTAATGCCAACAGATGGGCATCCGAGAAATACAAGATGAGAAAGGCGATTCGACACTTTTCTCCCATGCTCGCCTCGGCAATCGGTCGATGCACCTCATCTCGTCGGAACAAGAAATGAGCGAGCAACGTCCGCGCCTCCGTTTCTCCGATCTCACTATTGGCGAGTAACGCCTCAAGTAACGTCCCCGTCTCCGGGAGACGCTCGAGCGTTTGAGAGAAATACCCGATCTTCAGACGAGGATGTCGCTTGATCACGCCTGAATGTGGCACTCGTTCACCAATCAGTACGTTCAATAACGTCGTCTTTCCGCTCCCGTTTGGTCCGGTAATCGAGATCCGTTCTCCTTTATTTATTGAGAAAGAGAATGGGTCATAGAACGGCTTCTCGTATCCAAACGTCACATCCTCACACGTCAACCACGTCTTCGCTTCGAGCTCATCCGCCGCAAAACGGACGGAGATGGTTTTCTCCTCTTTTGGCTTTTGCGGACGATTGTCTTCGAGCTGTCTGAGCTTTTGTTCCCTCGCCTTCATTTTGACGGCGAGATTGGCCGCTCCTTTTTGCGCCCCCGGACTGCGGACACTCGCTGTCGCTTTCGCCTTCAAGTGCCAGCCTTTGTACTGGGAAATCATGTCGAGCAGTTCTGCCTTACGACTCACGTAACGGGCATGGGCCCGCTCGTCACGCACACGTTCTTCTTCTTTTTGCTGTTTATACGCCGTATAGTTCCCCGGATATCTTGTGACCTCCCCATCCGACAGTTCGAGGATGACCGTCGCGACGTCGTCCATCAGTTGACGGTCGTGGGAGATGATGAGCACCGTTCCCTTGAACTGGTTCAACCACTTCGTGAGCCAGTGGATCGACTCGAGATCGAGATGGTTCGTCGGTTCGTCGAGCAGGACAAGGTCCACCTGCTTCATCATCAGTGTCGAAAGTTGTGTTCGCGTCTTCTCGCCCCCACTCAACTCGTTGATGTTCCGAGTGAGCTGTTTTTCTAGACCTAGTTGCGTCAACGCTCTTGTCGCCTCTTGCTCTAAGTTATACACATCGAGTGCGAGCGCCTGTTCATAGGACCGCATGACACGCATCTCGTCACCAGAAGAAACATCTTCATAGAGCGCATATCGTTCAAGATCACTGCGCATCGTCCACTCGAGAACGGTCATGTCTGGCGATTCGATGGTCTGTCGGACGAGCCCGACCTGACCTTGACATTCAATCGTCCCGTCTTGCGGGGTCAACTCCCCTGTCACGAGTCGGAAGAGCGTCGTCTTCCCACTCCCGTTCAGTCCAAATAATACAGCGCGTTCTCCAGTCGCGACCTCAAAAGAGACCGCTTCAAATAATGGTTTCCGGTCGTAATCAAACCGGACTTGTTTCATTGCTAACATCTGTTTCACCTCGCTCATTTTTCCGATACGCGATGAAACAAAAAAACACCATCCGCTTCAAAGCGGTGGTGTGAAGGAATCCGTTCAAAAAGGAAACGAGAGCTTCCCGCACTTGAAAAATGGACACACTTCACCCGTGACTGTTCAAGCGAACAGTGATGATTCGTCTCATCGTTGGAGTGAACGTGTATTTTTCATCGCACGGTGTACCTCTCTTTCCTAAGTTACTGCCACCTTATCAAATTGAAAGCGGATTCGCAAGCGTGCGCCCCACAATCTCCCATTTTTTCTACACCTTTAGGCGGATGCGATGTGTGCTCCTCCGCGTTATGATGACAGTATATTCGAACAGTGAGGTGATGCATGATGCGCCGACGCATCCTCGTTCCGAGTGCCGTCTTGGCGAGTGTCGGAACGTTTCTTTATACACGATTCAAACGACGACTCCCTCGACCGCGTTTTAAATGGCCGGAACGTCCAGAACTGACAACCATTGATGAGACGCATGTGCAAGCGACGTGGATTGGCCATTCGACCGTCCTCATCCATTGGTATGGACTCAAAATTTTGACAGATCCCGTCTTCTCAAAACGAATCGGCGTTCATCTCGGACCGCTAACGATTGGGATGAAACGTCACACGGCTCCCGCCCTCTCGATCGAGGAGGTCGGTCCGGTCGACGTCATTCTACTTAGCCACGCCCATATGGACCACTTTGACCATAAAAGTTTGAAACGACTCATCACTCGCGAGACGATCGTCGTCTCTGCCCCTGGGACGAGTCGCCTGCTCCGACGATACCCAAGTCTGCAGACGCTCGAACTACATCCACATGATAAAGTGACGCTTGCGAACGGACTCGATGTCCGCGCCATTCCCGTCAAACATTGGGGCAACCGTTTCCCGTGGGACAAACATATGGGCTATAACGGGTATTTGCTCAAATACAAAGGGATCCGGATGCTCTTTGCAGGAGACACGGCGTATACCGACTCCTTCAAAGGACTCGCGGACCGTGAACCGATCGACCTCGCCTTCTTCCCCATCGGCGCCTATCAACCGGACTCGTTCCAAGAGGCGCACTGCACTCCGGAACAGGCTTGGATGATGTACAAAGAGAGCGGGGCGAAGCGTTTCTTCCCGATGCATTGGGATACGTTCGTCCTCTCCTACGAGCCGGTCGAGGAGCCATATCACCGTCTCGTCGCGGCCGCAAAACTCGACCGTGACCAAATTGTGATCAAGTCGCATGGGGAGAGCATCCGCCTGTAGTTTTTCCTTTCCCTTCATCCAAAACTTCGGTAACGTTATAGACGAGAGGGAGGGATTTTTTATGGAATGGACGACGTTGAACAATAACGTCAAGATGCCGATGCTCGGGCTCGGTGTCTATAAGGTCGAAGACGGCGCGGTAACGGTCGATACGGTCAAAGCTGCGCTCGATGCGGATTATCGATTAATCGATACGGCCGCGATTTATCAAAATGAAGAAAGTGTCGGACAAGCGCTTCGGGAAGCAGGTATCTCACGGGAAGACGTTTTTGTGACGACGAAGCTTTGGAACGAGTTTCACGGATTCGACGAGGCGCTCCAAGCGTTTCAAGACAGCCTTGACCGGCTCGGACTCGAGTACGTCGACTTGTTCCTCATCCACTGGCCGATGCCTCGTTTTGGCAAATTCGTCGAAACGTATAAGGCACTCGAGCAACTGTACGAAGAAGGACGCGTCCGAGCGATTGGTATCTCGAACTTTGAAATCGAGCATTTGGAACAAATCATTCAATCGTGCTCGATTGTCCCAGCGGTGAACCAGGTCGAGATCCATCCATATTTGTCTCAAAAAGAATTGATTGCATTCTGCAAACGATATGACATCCAAATTCAAGCGTGGAGTCCACTCATGAAAGGACGCGAAGCGCTCGAAGATGAAACCATCGTCAAGATTGCGAACGCTCATGGCAAGTCACCGGCCCAAGTCATCTTGCGCTGGCACTTACAGAACGGCGTCGCGGTCATCCCGAAATCGGTCACTCCAAGTCGAATCAAAGAAAATATACAGGTATTCGACTTTACGTTGACGAATGAAGAGATGGCGGCCATCGATGCGCTCAACCGTGATGAGCGGACCGGCTCCGACCCGAAAGAGATGCATAAAATCCATTATTGAGGAGTGAATGACATGTTCAAAAAACTAGCTTCTGATTTGACCGGCTTCAGTGATATCGGTGAGGTGATCGACCCATCCGACTTCGACAAGGCGGATGCGGATGACTACGTCCTTCACGAAGACAATGAAAAGATTTACTTTTTGATCAAGTCAAAATCAGATGAGTATTGTTTCACCAACTTGTCGATGATCCACCTCGATGGAACGAGCGCCATCAGTTCGAAGCGCGTTCTCTATCGTTATCCGTATTCACATTATCCAATCAAGCACGTCATGTTCGAGACGGCGGGTACGGTCGACCTCGATGTCGAAGTCAAATTCTCAATCGGCGACAAAGCGTACTCGATTGATATCAATAAGAAACAAATCGAGCATGTCAAAGATTTGTATAAGGCACTCCTCGCGATTGAAGAGATCCAGCGGGAAGGTCGTCGTATGATGGAGTATGCGAATACGTCGCTCACGCACTCGGTGTCGATATTAAGTGGGCTCCGCGAAGGGGACATGAACGTCCCGAACACGTTCAAGGAATTGAACGAGCAAACGTTCGATTGGCTACAACGTCACTATCATGAGTGGAACCGAAAAGACTTCGGTTCGGTTTACGAGAAATACATCAACAACTAAAAAACAACGCCACCATAGACTCTTTGTCTACAGTGGCGTTGTTTTATTTATCATCAATCAACTGTTCGGCCAATCGTTGATACAAGTGGCTCATGTGTACGGCAGACGCAATGGCGAGCGACCGCTGGATACCATTCTCTTTTTCGACCGATGTGCTCAAAAGCGTGTCTGCCTGGGCTTCGAACGCTTCTAAATTCTTCACTTTTTGTGCCTGATACGCTTCATAAAAGTCCTCAAGTGAGAACGTCTCATCTGACTCATTTAATGGACGTAGCGTCTCTTTGATGTCATTGATCGACAAGAGACCTTTCATCTCATAAATCAAACTGAGTAACATCAGATGTTCATTCGTATACTTTTTATTTTTGACGGGATGAAACAACTTGCCCTTGGCGTAATTGTTGATCATCGTCTTCGTCAAAATCGTCTCATCCTCGTCTCGCTTCATCTTCCCATAGTGCTGCTCGAACAATTGGATGACCTGGTCCATGTATAAATCGACAGTCGGCAATACGTCCCTCGGGAGCGTCCCTTCCGTTTCGGTAATATTCTTCGCTTTCATCCGTCTCACCTCACCCTCAAGTATAAAGAAAACTCTCATTTGTCGAAAGGTACACCTTGCTGTTTGTTCTTCTTCAGTATATCATGTAGTTATCAATACTACATGATGTGATAAGGAGTGTTTTACATGCATTCGATTTTCCGTGAACCGATTAACGCGCTGACGCATCTCGCCGGTGCGGTACTCGCTTTCATCGCGCTCATCGCCATGGTCGTCAAAGCATCACTGCTTGGCTCGCCGCTTGCGATTATGGCCGCCATCCTATTCGGGATCAGCCTCGTCTTTCTTTACTTGTCGTCAGGTCTTTACCATAGCATCATCGCCTCACCGAACGTCATCGCCTTCTTCCGGAGAATCGACCATGCGATGATTTACGCATTGATTGCGGGTACATACGCACCGCTCACGCTACTCGCGCTCGAAGGACCGACGCGGTGGGTCCTCTTCGGAACGGTACACGCACTCGCTTTGTTCGGCATCGTTTTCAAACTCGTCTGGTTCCATGCCCCGCGCTTCTTATCGACTGCGCTCTATATCGGGATGGGTTGGCTGTCCGTCTTCTTTATCGGACCGCTCCATGACGTGATCGGCAACGCCGGCATCTTCTGGCTCGTCCTCGGGGGCGTCATGTATACGATTGGCGGACTCATTTATGGGTTCAAACCAAAATTCGTCAACTGGCGAGGATGGGGCTTCCATGAAGTGTTCCATTTGTTCATCTTGTTCGGAAGCTTTGCCCACTTCGTCTGTGTATTCTGGTATGTCTTTTAAGTCCTCCTCGTGGAGGGCTTTTTTTCATGAGCCGTTTCCTGTACTTTGAATTCAAGATTTCCTACACTAAGGCTAGGAGGGATTTATGATGAAAATTGAAGTATGGTCAGATTATGTCTGCCCGTTTTGTTATATCGGTAAGCGTCGTCTAGAGGAGGCGCTCGAACAGTTCCCACAAGCGGACCAAGTCGAAGTCGAATTCAAGAGTTTCGAACTCGACCCGAACGCCCCGACGAACGATTCACGCTCCATCTATGAGGCACTCGCGACGAAATATCGCATGCCGATTGAACAAGCGAAAGGAACGACAGCGCAAGTGGCTGCCCAAGCCCGCGAAGTCGGACTCGACTATGATTTTGAGAACATGGTCGTGACGGGTACGCTCGATTCGCACCGTTTGACGCATTATGCGAAGACGGTCGGAAAAGAAAAAGAATTATCGGAAGCGTTGCTTCAAGCGTATTTCGTCGATGCAAAACATATCGGGAATCATGATGTGTTGCTTGAAATCGCGACAAGCGTTGGTCTCGACCATGACGCGGTGCGTGACGTCTTGACGACGGATGTGTATACGGAAGACGTACGTGCTGAAGAGAAGCGCGCAAGCGACCTCGGCATCACAGGTGTTCCGTTCTTCGTATTCGACAACAAGTATGGAGTATCCGGTGCTCAGCCGACGGAAGCGTTCACGCAAGTGCTCGAAAAAGTCTGGTCTGAGAATAACCCGACGATCCAAGTCCTTTCGAACGGTGCGACGTGTACCGACGACAACTGTGATATTTGATTGATGAAGAAGCCGACGTTCGGCTTCTTTTTTGTGGTATTCTTCACTCTACTACTTGATAATAGTGATTAGCATATAAGAATCGAGGACTACATCTATGTGGAAAAATCGGAACGTCTGGATCATCTTGACGGGCGAATTCGTCGCCGGTCTTGGGCTATGGCTCGGTATCATCGGGAACTTGGAATTCATGCAAGACCGCGTTCCATCCGACTTTGTGAAAGCGGTCATTCTCGCCATCGGTTTACTCGCCGGGGTCGCCATCGGTCCGCTCGCCGGACGTTTGACCGACCAAGGCTCTAAGAAAAAGATCATGCTCATCTCAAGCATTGTCCGAGCGCTCAGCGTGCTCTTCATGTTCGTCGCCATCGAAACGGATTCAGTCGTGTGGATGGTCGTCTTTTTAATCATCTTACAAGGGTCGGCCGCTTTTTACTTCCCTGCCCTGCAGGCAGCGATTCCGCTCATCGTGAAAGAACGGGAGCTCCTCGCCTTGAACGGTGTCCATATGAACGTTTCGACGTTGTCACGTGTCATCGGGACGGCGATTGCCGGTGTCCTCTTGACGCTCATCTCGCTCCGTAACGTCTATGCGCTCTCGCTCGTCGCTTATCTGTTGCTTGCGGTCGCGACGCTCTTTTTGAAACTCGATGAGTCGAAGACACCGTCCGCGAAAAAAATCGATGCGAAAGCGTCGAGCGGCTTCAAAGACGTCTTCCCGATCATCAAATCGATCCCGGTCATCTTCATGACACTCGTCATGACGCTCATCCCGCTCCTCTTTATCGGAGGGTTCAACTTACTCGTCATCAACATTAGTGAGTTGCAGGATTCGACAGCGATTAAAGGATGGATTTATACGGCTGAAGGACTCGCCTTCATGACAGGTGCCTTCATGATCAAACGAATCGGCGAAAAGTTCTCGGCGTTCTCGATTTTATTCTCGTTCTCGTTTTTGATCGGTGTCGCACAATTGATGCTGTATTTTGCGGATATCCCGTTCATGTCGATCGCCGCGTTCGTCGTCTTCGGATTCTCGGTCGGTTGCTTCTTCCCGACGGCCGTCACGATTTTCCAGACACGGATGCCAAAAGAATATCACGGGCGCTTCTTCTCGTTCCGAAACATGCTCGACCGGATCATCTTCCAAATCGTCCTTCTCGTGACGGGGTTCTTCCTCGACTTGATTGGACTTCAGCTTATGGTTGTCTTGTTCGGAGTCAGTTCGATTGCGATGACCGCAGCGTTCCTCGTCTATACACGTAAACATAAACTGCATATCGAAGAAGATGCCACAGAGAAGATGTCTTCTTAACAAAAACAAGCGGTGACCGAGGTCATCGCTTGTTTGCGTCTTCGAGTTCTCGCCACCACGTCGTCGTATCGTTCCGACCGTCTAGCGTGATGCGCTCCCCAATCATTGGCGTGAGAAGAACGTCTTTCGGTAAAAGAGACGCCATCTGTTCTGCCGGGTCGAACCAATCATGGAACGAGAGTGTGAACGCCCCCCAATGAATCGGAATCATCTGGTCGGCGCGTAAATCGTGAAACGCTTGCGCGGTCTCTTCCGGTTGCATATGGACGTCTGGCCAGCGTACATCATATTGACCGCATTCAAGTGCGGCGAAGTCAAACGGTCCGTACTGTTCGCCAATCATCTTGAAGTGTGGAGCGTAACCGCTGTCCCCGCTGAAGAAGAGCCGGTCCGTCTCACCGAGGACGACCCACGATGCCCATAACGTGCTGTTGCGGTCCGTCAACGAACGACCGGAGAAGTGACGCGCCGGCGTACAGACGAACGTCCAGTTCCCGAACGCATACGACTCGCCCCAATCCCGTTCCACGATTCGCTCTGCCCCGACACCCCATCGTTTCAAATGACTGCCGACACCGAGCGGCACGATGAACATGGCGACCTTGTCTTTAATCGCAAGGATCGTCCCATAGTCGAGGTGGTCGTAATGATCATGCGTCAACAAGACGACATCGATCTCAGGCAAGTCCTCAAGGTCGAACGGCAAGTCTTCACTAAAACGTTCATTTTTTGCGAACGGAAGCGGAGATGGGCTACGTCCAAACATCGGATCGACGAGCATTGTCTTCCCGTCCATTTGTACCATGAGCGCCGAATGACCGAGCCAATAGATTCTCGTGAAGCTCGAGCCCGTCTTCTCCTCAAAATCGATGGGTACGATCGGAAGACGTTCGGTAGGCTTACGAAGTGACGTCACGTCACGATAGTCACGCGCCATCGATACCATGTCCTCTGCGGAGAAGTTCATCGGTGTCTCGTATTGATTACGGAATCTCCCGTTCACCTGGTTCGGCGATTGAAGTGATTTCGGCTTACGTCCGAGTGGTTTGTACTGCGTCAAGACCGTCCCGGTGACGGCAGCCAGTCCGACTAATGAGAGCAACATCGTCTTTTTCATCTAAATCCTCTTTTCTACATGTTCGTTGAATTGATTATAGCGTGCATGCCCCATTCATATAACGGTTAGTATGCAGATTCGCTCATCTTTCAAAAAATAAGTGCTCTTGATTGTGGCGGCCTAGTCTTTCAAGTATATCAGGTTTCCCCACTCAAAAGACCTGCCCCACCGCATGTGGAACAGGTCTTCTGTTAAGACTTCTGCAAGATTTTAATGTCGTTGATGATGTCTTCGGTCGGGACGTTTTGGAAACCAGGATACGCTTTGATGATTTTCCCTTCCTGGTCGACCAAATAGAAATACGTACCGTGGTCGACTTGTGTGCCTTCGTCAGGCTTCCGGACGAGCGCCTTGAAGTTCTGTTGGGCAAACGTTTCAATCTCGTCTTGCGAGTAGCCGGAGAGGAACTGCCAATCTGCTTTCGAAAGGTCATAGCCACTCATAAACGCTTTCATTTTCTCCGGAGTGTCCACCGTCGGGTCGACGCTGAACGAAACGAACTGCACGTCTTCAACACCTTCTTCTTCGAGCGCTTCGTTCAGCTTCGTCATATTGTAAGTCATCGGTGGACAGACTGTCTCACAGCTTGTGAAGACGAAATCCGCCATCCACACTTTCCCTTTTAAATCGTCGAGGCTGACCATTTCTTCTTCTTGGTTCATGTATTCGAACGATTCAACTTCCCAATTAAGCGGATCCTCAATCTCTTGTCCGCATCCGGCTAGGACGATGAGCATCGTCATCAAACCAATCATCCACCATTTCTTCACACGCGCCAACTCCTTATCGCTTTTTGATATTCCACATGAAGAGGGTAAGGAGTGCGAAGGCTGTCAATGCGAGGAAGGGAATCGTGATGAACCCTAGCCAGTTGATATATTGACCACTACACGGAACTCCTTGTGTACACGGTTGAATTTCTGCAAAACCTGGCACTTTCTGTACCAAGTAATGGTAAAGTGAAACCAAACCGCCTATGATAGTAAGCGGTAACACATATTTACGTACTGACCGATCGTCTGTAAAGACGGCAATCCCTAGGAGGATTGTCAATGGATACATAAAGATGCGTTGAATCCAACACAACTCACATGGCACAAACTCTCGAATCTCACTAAAGTAGAGACTTCCAAGGGTTGCTGTCAAAGAGACAAGCCATGCGAGATACAGGCCGTATTTTTCGAAAAACGTCTTCATTTTACAAATCCTGTTCAATCAACTGTTGGATTTGCTCATAATTAAACGGGTCCTCGAGCATCACACCGTTAATCATAATCGATGGCGTGAACTGAATCCCATTTTCTTTCACCAATCCATCGTCTGTGCTGACTTTTTCGATGACGGTTGAATCTTCTCCGAGATCTTGCTCGAGCTGTGCCAAGTCGACCGATGTCGTCTCACTCGCAATTTCCTTCAGCTTCTCAACGGTCACCCATACGTCGTCGTGTTGTTGTGATTCTGGCTGCGCGTCGTAGAGCGCCTTGTGAAACTTCCAGAACGAATCGGGATCTTGCTCGTATACCGACTCGGAAGCGAGCGATGCCAAAATCGATTCTTGTCCATGGAACAAGACATTAATATAACTGAAGCTGACATCTTCTTTATCGAGATAGTCTGCTTTCAACTGAGGATAAATCGTTTCGCCCCATTGTTTACAAGACGGACATTTATAATCTCCAAATTCGACGATGGACACTTTCGCATCCGGATTTCCGAGTGTCGGTTGTCCTTCAATCGATACGTGATCACCTCGGTCAACCGTTGTCGTTTCATCTTGATTGAGCAAGACGAACGCCAAAGCAATCAACGCGACCGCGACGACGGTCATGATGACCAACCATTGATTCTTTTTCATTCTCTTCACCTCTATCTATTTTGACTCGTCTTTCATTATAGCGGAAGCTCTTCCTCCTATCATGATATCGACTCGTTTTTCATAATTCTCTTCAATTCAAGCTTTAGGAGGTTTTTCTCGCATGATCAAGACTTTTACGATGCGCCTCGGACTTATATTGGCGCTCAGCATTGCCACGCTCGTCTTTTTACTGACGATTGCACTCACATCTCTCATCAGTCACCGGGCGTCTGACGCACTCGAACAAGAAATCGGGGAACGCCTGTCGACGACATCGCATCAATTGGCTGATAAACTCGACTTTTATATGTGGTCACGTTATCAAGAAGTCCAACTTTTACAAGGCCTCGATTTAGAAGATCGAGACGAAACACGTCGACTCCTCGATCAAGTACAATCGAACATCCCCGCCTTCTCATGGATGGGCGTAACAGATCCAGACGGGACCGTCGTCGCTTCGACGAACGGGATTCTCGAAGGGGCATCGATTGCTGAACGACCGGTTTATCTGGAAGCACAAGATGCCCCCTTTATCGGAGACGTCCATGAGGCGGTCCTCTTAGCTGAATTATTGCCGAATCCTACGGGGGAACCGCTCCAATTTGTTGATATCAGTGTCCCGCTACTTCAAGACGGTGTATTTCAAGGAGTGCTCGCCACGCATTTAAGCTGGGCATGGGGTGAAGAAGTACTCGGACATTTCAACCGAACGCTTCATGACCAAGTCGACGATACGGATTTATTCGTCGTCAGTGAACGAGACAACCTCGTTCTCCTCGGTCCAGATGACATGGTTGGAAAACCACTGCCCGTGTCATTTACAGAAGGGTCTTCCGTGAAAAAATGGGAAAATGGGCAGGACTATCTGACGGGTATGTCAATCGGAGAAGGGTATGATGAATATCCTGGACTTGGATGGCGCGTCGTCGTCCGTCAACCGACATCAGTCGCATTCGCACCGGTCGAGACACTTAAAACAAGAATTTTATGGATCGGTTTATTGGCCTCGTTCGTGACAGCTGTCCTTGGTTGGCTCCTCGCATCTGTCGTGACGCGACCGTTGAAGCGAATCACCGAAACGGCTTCACTCATGGAGCAAGGGAAAGCCAATACGTTCCCTCATCAATCCGGAATCGAAGAGATCGAGTCCCTCGCATTCGCATTGGAGTCGCTCGTCACCTCCCTGACAGAGTCTGAGTCGGAGCGGGTACATTTTGAGACGCTCGCGAACCGTGACGCGCTGACTGGTCTCGCGAACCGTGTCGCCTTACGTGAACAGCTGAATCAACTTCACACTTCGAAAGAGCCATACGTCTTCTTCTATATCGATCTTGATGGCTTCAAGGCAGTGAATGATACGTATGGTCACGCTGTCGGGGATGAGGTATTGGTCGAAGTCGCACAACGGTTACGAGCACTCACAATCGATGACGTCTATCCCGTCCGGTTAAGTGGAGACGAGTTCTTCCTCATGTTCCCGAGACGTCTTCGTTCAATTCAAGAGATTTTCGAGATCGGGAGTACGCTCATCGCTAAGCTTTCTGAACCGATTACGCTAGACATCGCATCGGTGAACATCGGGGCGAGTATCGGGGCATCCATTTGGAGTCCACCGGAACCACCCCATGTCGCGATCGAACAAGCGGACGACGCGTTATATCGGTCAAAAGCGAACGGGAAACAACAGCTTTCCTTCCATGAGTCGTTCGAATGAATACTGGCCCCCATACGAAAAGGAGTTCGTGATGAACTCCTTTTCGCTTACTCTTCCGTTTTCGTATTCGCGTCTTCTTGCTGCTCTTCTTCTGGCATCGACTCCAAATCCATCGTATACACGTATTCCTCCCCAAAGTTATTCAAAATGAACAACTCTTCTTCCGCACGTGTCGCGAGTCCGTCCGAGAATCCGATGGCTGCATACATCTCTTCTAGCAATACGTCCTGTTCTTTGTCAATCTCATCAAAGATGGCTTGTTCCCATCGTTCAATGATTCCTCCGAGTTGACGGTAGTCATCGTTTTTAATTTTATTTTGATCGCGTAGCAACTCCAAATAGTCACGAACCTCTTTTAGATTGTCATGCGTCATCGGGATGGCACCCGCTTTTTCTGTCGCTAAGATTTTTTGATGGGTCATCAGATGCATCGCGTCGACAAGATTTCCTTTGTTCAACTTTTTGGGATCATCAAAGATGAGTCCCGTCGTCTCCTGTGGGTTGATGCGGCGCGTCACATTTTGACGGCGCCCGAGTGGGTCTTCTTCTTTGATGATGTCAATCAATTCGAGTGCTCGTGTGTAGTCTTCTTCCGTCATTTGTTCCCGGTCGAGTTCATTAGGATTCGGTCCACTACAGTATGTATAGAAAGCATAGGCCGCGATCACCATGATGACAAGTCCGATGATTCCACCCCACCAAAATGTCTTGTTCCGTTTCATTCTGTCCCCACACCCTTTTCTCGTTGTTCTTCATCAAGGATAACATATATATCCATACAAAAATTCCATAAAAAGGGTTCCGTTGAGACCTGGCATAAAAAAATACCCGCTCCAAGATAGGAGCGAGCATCTTCTCTTCTTACGCTTCGAACAACAATTGTTCTGGATCTTCAATCATGTCTTTAATGTGCTTGAGGAATGTCACTGCCTCACGACCATCTACGATTCGGTGGTCATACGAGAGTGCGACATACATCATCGGACGGTTCTCCATCGTGTCCGCGTCGATCGCGACCGGGCGGAGTTGGATCGAGTGCATCCCGAGGATGGCAACTTGTGGTCCGTTCAAGATTGGTGTTGAGAGGAGTGAACCGAACACACCCCCGTTTGTGATCGTGAACGTACCACCAGTGAGGTCGCTCAATCCGAGCTTGTTGTTACGTGCTTTGTCCGCAAGGTGAAGGATGTCTTTCTCAATCTCCCCGAAGTTTTTACGGTCCGCTTCACGGACGACCGGAACGACGAGACCGTCTGGCGCCGATACGGCAATCCCGATGTCATAATATTTCTTCAAGACGATTTCGTTGCCTTGGATCTCAGCGTTCAAGTATGGCATCCGTTTGAGAGCCGCTACCGCTGCTTTCGTGAAGAATGACATGAAGCCGAGTTTGACATCGTTGTCTTTCACGAACTTCTCTTGGCGACGTTTACGAAGTGCCATGACCGCAGACATGTCGATTTCATTGAACGTCGTGAGCATTGCGGCCGTCTGCTGCACTTCAACGAGACGGTTCGCGATCGTCTGACGACGACGCGTCATTTTGATGCGCTCTTCTTCTTTTCCACTCGCAGCCGGTTGTGGTGCCGGAGCTGCTGCCGCTGGCTTCTGCTCTTTCACAGACGGTTTCTCTTCATGTTTTGAAACGTCATGGACATTGATGCGTCCAATTGGATCGTTCGTTTGAACGGCTGAAAGGTCGATGCCTTTCTCACGAGCAAGTTTACGTGCAGCCGGTGTCGCAATCGGCCCTTTACCAGGACTGGCAACATGTTCTTCACGTTTCTCGACTTTCTTGCCTTCTTCGACGGACTCCGTCTTTTTCTCAGTCGGTGCTTCTGTTTTCGTTTCAGTCGCGTTTTCTGTCTTCGTCTTCGTCGCGACAGCCGTTCCGCCACCTGAACCTGAACCGAGACGTGCGATGACTTCACCGACTTGAACCGTGTCCCCTTCTCCAGCAAGTTGTTCTTCTAACACACCCGCTTCGTCAGCCGGGACTTCGATATTGACTTTATCGGTCTCGAGCTCGACGATGGCTTCCCCTTTTTCAACTTGATCGCCTGGCTGTTTGAGCCATGTAGCGACCGTTCCTTCTGTAATGGACTCTGCTAATTCCGGTACTTTGATTTCGATCACAATGAGTTCCCCCTTAACTTATTTACGATCTTTTTGATATGTGCTCGTGCCTGCACCGCTCGAGACGACGTCACGAGAAAGTGCTTCACGGATGATGCGTGCTTGTTCTTGTTTGTGAGCTGTCGGATTTCCTTCAGCTGGACTCGAACGACGGCGACGGCCGATATAACGAACATCGAGTCGGTTCGTAGTGACCGCTTCTAGACGAGGCTCGATATATGTCCAAGCCCCCATGTTTTTCGGTTCTTCCTGGACCCAGACGATTTCACGTGCATTCGGATAACGGCTGATGACGTCACGAATCTCACGTACCGGGAACGGATAGATTTCTTCGACTCGGATGATATGCAAGAAGTCGAGTGACTCTTCTGACTTGCCGACCGCTTCCGCAAGATCGATTGCCATCTTCCCTGTACAGAAGACGAGACGTTCGACTTTCTCCGCGTTCTCACCGAGACCTGGTTGTTCAACGATCGGTTTGAAACTCTCTTCCGTGAACGCCTCGATTGGGGACGTTGCGAGCGGATGACGAAGTAGGCTCTTCGGAGTCATGATGATCATCGGGCGAATCTCTTCTTTACCGAGCATCTCTGCTTGGCGACGGAGAATATGGAAGTATTGTGCCGCAGATGAAAGGTTAGCAACTGTCCAGTTCTTCTCTCCTGCAAGGGTCAAGTAACGCTCCATCCGTGCACTCGAGTGCTCTGGTCCTTGTCCTTCATAACCGTGTGGCAAGAGCATGACGAGGCCTGACTTTTGACCCCACTTCGCACGTCCTGCCGAGATGAACTGGTCGAACATGACTTGTGCCGAGTTCGCAAAGTCCCCGTATTGTGCTTCCCATAGGACGAGCGTGTCTTGTGCGAAGACGTTGTAACCATATTCAAATCCAAGCACCGAACCTTCTGAGAGCGGGCTGTTATAGACCGAGAACGATGCTTTTGCTGTCGATAACTGGTGGAGTGGCGAGAATTTCTTCCCTGACTCGACATCGTTCAACATGATGTTCCGCTGAGCGAATGTTCCACGTTCGGAATCTTGACCACTCAAACGAACCGGCGTACCGTCTGAAAGAATCGACGCGAATGCGAGTGTCTCCGCATGGCCCCAGTCGATCTTTCCTCCTTCGCTGAATGCATCACGGCGACGGTCGAGTACTTTTTGAAGTTTGTGGAAGACACCGAAGCCCTCCGGCCAATCAAGCAATTCGTCGTTCAATTGAGTCAAGAGATCGCGTTTCACGCTCGTATCGACTTTCGGGAATCCTTTATGGACCGCATCCGGCAAGACGATATCCGCATCCTCTTCTTCAGAAGGAACGAGGTCGCGCGCTGCTTTCAGCGCCTCTTCAATCTTTTGCTCGATTTGTGCTTTCTCATCTTTCGTCATGACGCCTTCTGCCTCGAGTTGTGCGGCATAGACGTGACGGACGGACTGGTGTCCTTTGATGGCTTTATAAAGAACCGGGTTCGTGTTCATCGGTTCGTCCATTTCGTTGTGTCCGTATCGACGGTATCCAATCAAATCGACTAAGATATCTTTATGGAATTTCGCGCGATATTCACTAATCAACTTCGCGACAGCAACACACGCTTCCGGGTCATCCGCATTGACGTGGAGGACCGGAATTTCATACCCTTTAGCGATATCACTTGCGTAACGTGTCGAGCGTGAATCGTTCGGGTCTGTTGTGAAGCCGATCGTATTGTTGGCGATGACGTGAACTGTCCCACCTGTACGATATCCCGTCAAATTCGTCATATTGAGTGTCTCTGCAACGATTCCTTGTCCAGGGAACGCTGCATCTCCGTGAATCAAGATCGATGCCGCCAAATCATCATGCTGTACAGCTGATCCTTTTTCAGAACGATCATCTTGTGCGGCACGCGTATACCCTTCGACGACTGACCCGACGAACTCGAGGTGACTCGGGTTGTTCGCTAAGTTGAGACGGACTTCTTTTTGCTGTTCGACGACTTTGCGATCGAGACCGAGGTGATATTTCACATCGCCCGACCATCCGAAGTTGATGCCGATTGACCCTTCAGACGGGATCAATTCTTTGTTCGGTGCATGTTGGAACTCCGCAAAAATCATCTCGTACGGTTTGCCCAGGACGTGAGCGAGGACGTTCAGACGTCCACGGTGAGCCATCCCGATGTTGATATGTTCAGACCCGCTCGAAATAAGGCCTCCGACCATCGCATCGAGAAGTGGTACCATCGCATCTAACCCTTCGATTGAGAAGCGTTTTTGTCCGACGTATGTCTTATGAAGGAATGATTCAAACAATTCCGTTTCCGCAAGACGTTTGAACAATTCAATTTTTTCTTCTTTTGAGAAGGTGTGCTTCAATGCACCTTGTTCAACTTGGCGACGGATCCACTTCTTCTCTTCCATATCATCTAAATGACGGAGTTCGATAGCGACCGTCCCTGTATAAACATCGAGCAAATGACGGAATAAATCTAGAGCACTCGCGTTTGGTTTAGGTGCATCGTCGGAAAGAAGACGAGCTGGAATTTGTTTTAAATCGTCTTCTGTCAAATCGTACCGTGACAATTCGAACAATTCCTGTTCGCGCGGATGGTCTTTTAACGGATAAATATCAGCCGCTTTATGACCGAACGCACGAATATCGTTGACGAGACGTGTCGCCGAGACGACTTTCTCCAAATCAAACGATGGACCCGAGACCGGTACTTCTGTCGGTGATGATTCTGGCGCCCCAAATTCATCAAAATATTGACGCGTCTCTTCATCGACCGATGATGGGTCTTCCAAATATTGTTCGTACAGTTCAATGATGTAGCCTAAGTTAGGACCATAAAATGCCTGCGATTTCTCGTGAACATTCGACGACTCTCCCATTGAATAAATCCCCCTTATCCATTCCTAAACGTCCAATCTGTGAACGCTTTCATTTTAACATGTAGCCCGAAGCAGTTCACCCTTCTCCTACCCTGGTGAACAAAACCAAATCTTGCCTCTTACGCTCAACTACATACTACACCTTTCGTGCCGGAAAGACCCTTACAAATTCACAATTCGTCCATACTATTTCGATAAGTTTTGCTTATCGATAAATTGTGTCATGATCAATTTGTTTCAACGATTTCAAAAAATGATGAAACCTTATTTCAAACAAGCCGTAGAAGGGGATGTAGGCAGTACACTATCACTCTTAATAGAAAGCTAGGTGACCACATGTTATCCGTACAAAATGTCCATAAGAAAATGGGAAAAGCAACGGTATTGACGAATGTCAGCTTTGACGTCGTTCCAGGAGAAATTTTCGGATTCCTCGGACCGAACGGCGCCGGGAAAACGACAACCATCCGAATCATCACGGGCCTCATGCCAGCAACGCATGGAACTGTGACGGTCGATGGGTATGACGTAGCAAACAATCGCCAAGAAGCGCTCAGCCGTATCGGAGCCATCGTCGAGAATCCGGCGTTCTATCCGTACATGACCGGTCGTGAAAACTTGATTCACGCCATGAACTTGATTCCGAACTTGAAAAAAGTCGACTTGAACGCACTCGGTGCGCTCGTTGGACTTGACGGAAAGCTCGATATGAAAGTCAAGCAGTACTCACTCGGGATGAAACAGCGCCTCGGGATTGCCCGTGCCTTGCTGCATAATCCGAAAGTACTCATCTTGGATGAACCGACGAACGGGCTCGACCCAGCCGGCATCGCCGACCTCCGAAATTACTTACGCCACCTTGCCGATCACCGTGGAATCGCCATCTTGATTTCGAGTCATTTGTTGAGCGAGATGGAATTGATCACCGACCGCTTCGCCATCATCGACCAAGGACAAATCAAATCAGTGGAAGACGGGAAGACGAAAGCAGACAGCGTCATCCTCTGTAAAGTTGCCAAAGAGCAGATGAATGAGGCACTCGATGTTGCCGCCCTCACCTTCGATGACGTGAAGATCGTCCAGCAATCTGCCGAGGCGTTTATCGTGCCGCGACAGGAGACGGACATTCCGGTCTTACTGAAACAATTAATCGAGCGTGATATCGCCGTCTATCAAATTGGCATGAAACACGAGTCGCTCGAAGAACAATTCTTGAAATTGACGAAAAAAGAAGGAGGTACGAACAATGCGTTCATTACTCAGCAATGAATGGATGAAATGGCGCCGCACGATTAAGCCTTACGTTGCTTTAGGCGTATATACGGCAATCATCCTCATCGTATACGCTGTATTAGCTAGTGGTGATGGGACACCGGAAGCGGCATCGTTCTTTGAATTCTCAACGATGGGCGCTATCGCTTTCCTAAGTATCTTTACGATCGTCTTTACAGCCGAGATGGTTGGGAACGAATTGAAATTTGACACGTTGAAGCATCTCTTGATGAGTCCATATTCCCGAGACCGCATCTTGTTGTCGAAACTCGTCATGGCCGTTCTCGTCATGTTGCTCCAATTTGTTTTCATCTTAGTCGTCGCGTTCGGCTTCTCGCTCACGTTAGACGGCTCTGTCGCATGGGATGTCGTTCGTCCGATCCTCATCAGTGTGAGCGGACCGATCTTCATCATCTTCTTGACGCTCATGTTCTCGGTCGTCTTCAAGTCGGTCGGGGTCGTCATCGGATTCACGGTGCTCGCGAACTTCGCTTCGAGTATCATCGGTGGACTTCTCGTCGCCTGGAAACCCGAGCTTGCGAAATGGATCGTCTTCTTGCATACGGATCTTTCCATCTATGACGTCAACCCAGAGTTCATGAAAGCGATGGACGCGACGATGGGCTTCTCGATTTTCTATGTCGCCCTTCATATCATCGCCTTCTACCTCATCACGGCGTTTATGTTCCGAAGCAAAACGTTCGCGGAATAAGACAAAAACACGATGCCAAACAAATGGCATCGTGTTTTTTTACGAGATTAAGTCGCTCCAGATTTTGATGGTACTGGCCAAGATGAGTAACGCCAAAATCCATTGCAACGCTTTTGTATGCATATTTTTACCGACATTCGCCCCAATCGGTGCGGCAATCAGACTGGCGATAATCATAATAATCGCCGGACCCCAGACGATTTGGTCTGTGATGATTTTCCCGAACGTCGACCCGATGGACGAGATAAACGTGATGGCGAGTGAGCTTGCAATCGCCATTTTTGTCGGGATGCGCAGAACGACGAGCATGATCGGCATGAGAATAAACGCCCCTGCCGCTCCAACGATTCCCGCTGCGACTCCGACAATGAATGCAGAGCTTGCGGCAATCATCTTGTTGAACTGGACTTGATCAAGTGGCATATCGTCCACTTGTGGTTTCGGTAAAAACATCATCACAGTCGCAATCGTCGCGAGAACGGCGTAAACGACATTGATGGCTGTTTCAGATAGCAGCGTCGACCCGTATCCACCAATGAAACTACCAATCAAGACCGACACACCCATATATAAAATCAACTGTTTGTTTAAGTATCCGCCTTTACGATAGGCATATATCCCACCGATCGTCGCAAAGAACACTTGAATGGCGCTGATTCCCGATACTTCGTGGGCACTGAACGCCGCAAATCCTAAGAGTGGTGGGATGTACAACAACATCGGATATTTGATGATTGACCCACCAATCCCGACCATCCCTGAAATAAATGACCCGATGAAACCAATTAAAAAAATCGTAATGATAAACCCAAACTCCATATCGATTCCTCCATTATCCTTTTATTCTCTTCTTATTCAGAAGCTTCCCAAGCCATCATGCCGCCTGACACATCATAGATTTCGGTATAGCCGGCATCTTGTAATCGGCTAGCAGCCTGAGCACTTCGGTTCCCACTCCGACAGATGACGTAGATCGGCTCGTCTTTCGGATACGGCAACTCGTTGGCATCTAATGAAGAAAGTGGTGCGTTCACCGCTCCTTCAATATGCCCCCCCTCGTATTCGGACACTTCTCGAACGTCAAGGAGTGTTATTTCCTCGTTTTCCAATTTGTTTTGTAGAGTTTTAACATCGATTTTCGCTATCTCACCCTTTTCTGATGTGATTACAAAGATAAAAATCGCCATTAAAGCCAAAATCCCAACAAATAAGGAAATTCTCTTCATTTTTTCGCCTCCAATTCTTTTCACTTGCGCTCATTATACCTTAGGGGGTATATTAAAGCCAACGAAACATTCTCGTTGCCATAAAACCTTACACACGAAAAGGAGATCAAAGACTCATGAAGACGATTACGACTACTGAATTAGAAGCATTACTCCAAGCGGACGAATCACTCAATTTGATTGATGTGCGAGAAGTGGATGAATATGCCGGCGGTCACATCAAACAAGCGAAAAACGTACCACTTTCTGAATTCGGGGCAAAAGTCGATGAGCTCGATCGCTCTAAACCAATTCACGTTATTTGCGCAGCTGGCGGACGCAGCATGAACGCATCTGCTTATCTCGACTCACTTGGATTCGACGTCACGAACGTCGACGGTGGGATGATGAGCTGGCAAGGCGAAGTCGAATAAAAACCATTATTTTAGTCATAGGGGGAATTTCACATGTTATTACGTTATTTTTATGATGAAAAATTAGCACAAGCTTCATATATGGTCGGTTGCCAAATGACAGGAGAAGCGATCGTTATCGACCCGGCCCGTAACATCGAGCCATATCTTCAAGAAGCGAAAAAAGAAGGCATGAACATTGTTGCAACAGCTGAGACACACATCCATGCGGACTTCGTATCGGGCTCACTCGAACTCGCGAAGCGAACAGGTTCGAAAGCTTATTTATCAGATGAAGGCGACGCTTCATGGAAATACGCATTCGCCAAAGACATCGATGCACAACTCGTGAAAGACGGTGACACATTCAAAGTCGGTAATGTGACACTTGAAGTCATGCATACACCGGGTCACACACCAGAACACATTTCGTTCCTTCTGTATGACCGGAACCAGACACAACCGATGGGGATCTTCACAGGCGACTTCGTCTTCGTCGGAGATATCGGTCGCCCTGACCTTCTTGAAGAAGCAGCCGGTGTGAAAGGAACGACGGCAATCGGTGCGGAACAAATGTTTGATTCACTCAAAAAATTCATGGCGCTCCCTGATTTCGTTCAAGTTTGGCCAGGACACGGTGCTGGTAGTGCTTGTGGGAAAGCGCTCGGCGCGATTCCGACATCGACAGTCGGTTACGAGAAAGCAACGAACTGGGCCCTTCAAATGACGGACAAAGATGCCTTCATCAAAGAGTTGACGACGGATCAACCCGAACCACCGAACTACTTCGCCATGATGAAGAAAGTGAACAAAGAAGGCATTCAAGTGACGACAGAAGTCGCTCGCCCAGAAATCGTAGGCACAGATCGTCTCGATACACTTGTTGAAAATACACAGGTCGTCGATACGCGTAAAGGTGAGGACTTTGCGAACGGACACGTCCCTGGGACAATCAATATCCCGTACAACAACAAGTTCGTCTCGTGGGCAGGCTGGCTCGTCAACTTCGACAAAGACATCACACTTATCGCGAGTGCGGAAGATGTCGATCAAGTACAAACTGATCTTCAATCAATCGGTCTCGATCGCCTCCGCTTCATCGTCCCAGTCGAAGAGCTCGACGCATCACTCTTGACGGAAACGTATACGGACGTGACGGCAGAAGAAGCCATCGATGCTGCTGAAAAAGGTGACGTCTTCGTCCTCGACGTTCGAAACGCGACCGAATGGAACGCGAGCCATTACGAAAAAGCAGAGCGCATCTTGCTCGGTAAACTCGTACGGGATCACGAAGGTCTTCCGACAGACCAAACGATTGCGGTCCACTGTGCATCAGGCGTCCGCTCACGCATGGCGGCAAGTGTCCTTCAATCGCTCGGCTACAAAGATATCCACAACATCCTTGGTGGCTACGGCGCGATGAAGACTGTCTTAAACGCTCAACAAATCAAGTAATGCTATACTGACTAGGAATATGGCGCCCGCTTCGAGAGGGGCGCCTTTTGTTTAGGAGGGAAAGACGTGGTCGCTATCGGTCCACTCAGCATTCGTTTCGATTTACTCATCTTTTTACTAAGCCTTGTCGTCCTTTACGGGATCTTTCGCTTTCGCGGACTGACGAGTAAACAACGGGAAGCCGTCATCGGCACATGGTTCTATGGTTTTCTTGCCTGGAAAGGGAGCGCCATCTTCATTGGTCTGTTGACGACACGTGACCTGTCGCTCGCGCTTTATGCAACGGGAGGCGCTTGGTCTCAATGGATTGCGGCCGCTATTGTCCTTTGGTTCGTCTATCGACTCGACCGAGACCTTTTAGGCTATTGGGTGCTGAGCGGCCTTTTCATTTGGTTCGGTATGACGCTCGCGGTTCCAATGTACGGAACGATTTGGCGTTTCCCAGATCAGCCGATTCATGTATGGAGTGCAACCCTCATCCTTCTGCTACTCAGGATGACGTGGCGCTGGATGCATCAACCGACTCGTGGGAACATTCTTTGGACCACATTCGGTGCATCTAGTATTTGGTTATTCGAATCGTATGCGGTCGGACAGATTCAATGGTGGACGATCGGAATCGTCACCATCCTGTTCGGATTGAGCGTTGTTCTCGCTCGCCCTTCTAGAAAAGCGATTCAACTCAGTATCGGTGTACTTGTGTTGCTCGCGGTCGTGAATGTAGCCATACCTGAACAGGGGGCACAAACTGTCACGAGAGAGACGGCGTCGACCGGGCTAAATATCGGACAAATCCCTCCTTCGTTCGCATTACAGCGAACCGATGGGAGTACGTTCGACTTAGCATCGTTACGTGGTCAGCGCGTCATCGTCAACTTCTGGGCGTCCTGGTGTCCGCCGTGTCGTGCAGAGATGCCCGATATGGCGAATTTCGCGAAAAAACGAGACGACGTGACGATTGTCGCCGTCAACACTACGACGAGCGAACGCGACCCTGACAACGCTGTCTCATTTGTCGAACCATACGAAGATGCCTTTACCGTCGTCTATGACCGTTACGGCCAAGTCGGTGATGCGTATCGGATTCAAGCGATGCCAACGACGTATGTGCTCGATGAATCTGGCGTGATCATCGCGAAACAATTTGGTGCCATTGACAAGAATTGGCTCGACGCTCAACTACATTGAACATCATAAAACCGCCGACATTGAGTTGTCGGCGGTTTCTCTTATTGCTTCAAATAGCCTTGTGCTTTCAAAAAGTCTTTGACGTCAAGACGTGTCGATTTCGACAACATGCGTCCCATCTGTCCGGTCCACGTATCCTTACGCGGATTCGAGCCACGGACCATGTAGTAATCATGGATCAATGCATCATAATCCGAAAGGGACTGTTTGATGCGTTCTGGATTCGTCTCGTACGTATTCTCATGGTAGACGTGATGGAACGGGAGACGAGGTTTCTGATCTTCGACTGAAGCCGGTACACCGACTGCCATCCCGAAAAGCGGAATGACCCGCTCCGGCAATTCGAGCACTTCTTTCACGGCAAAGAGGTCGTTCCGAATGCCTCCGATATAACAGATGCCGAGTCCCATCGACTCTGCCGCTATGGCCGCATTTTGTGAGGCGAGCGCCGCGTCAATCACAGCAACCAAAAGTTTCTCATCCGTCTCAAGCGTCGCAGATACTTCAGTCTCCTGTAGCTCACCAATCATTTCATGCCGATGCAGGTCTGCACAGAATACGAAAAAGTGACCGTTCTCGACGACATAGGACTGGTTGCCCGCAATCTCAGCGAGTCGTTTCTTCTTCGCTTCATCGGTCACCCCGATGATGGAGTAGGCTTGGATGAAGCTAGATGTCGATGCCCGTTGTGCGCTCTCGACGATGGTCTGGATTTGTTCATCTGTTAATGTCTCGTCCGTAAAATCGCGGACGGAACGGTGGTTCAATAAGGTCTCAATCACTTCGTTCATACGTTCTTCCCCCTTTTTTCAATCTTGGCACAAGCTCTCTGAATCCACAAATGAGAGGAATCCATTGAGCACATTTTGAGGAGAGAACGCTCATATCTTGTTTTCTTATGCTATCATTATAAGCTACATAGTAAATACGATAGCCTAACTTCGAATAAGGAGCGATATAGATGAAAAGAATACCATTTTACATTCCATTCTTACTTGGGGTGCTGTTTCTCTCCGGTTGTACGGATGCCGATGTGAGTGTCTCGACGTCGACCGAGGACACTGTTGAAGAGGAACCGGCACAAGAGGAACAGACCACCGAGACACCTTCACCTGAACAGGAAGAAGATGTATTTGATGGCTATACGTTGATCGAGGTGGATGGCGGCGATCAATCCGGTAATCGTGAAGCAAATGTCGTCGTCGATATCGGCTTCGGCGACCGGGAGTACTGGGCGTTCACGAACGAACATGGTCAGCTGGTTCGCGTGATTGCCGATGAGATTGTCCTGCAGGATGATAAGAGCGAAGACGTCAATTCTTCAGGACGTTACTATTCAGACGAGGCGAAAGTTCCAGGTGTCGAAGACCCGAACCTCGACGAAGGCCATATCATCGCCGATTCACTCGGCGGTGTCTCGAACGCCTATAACATCACGCCACAAAACAGCGCACTCAACCGTTACGGCGACCAGGCATTCATGGAAGATGTCATCCGGAAGGCTGGCGGGGCGAAAAACTTCGAAGCCATCATCACCTATCCGAATACAACGACTCAGATTCCTTCCCACTATCAATATACGTATACCGTACGCGGCAACACGGTCACGGATTCGTATGATAACGCGGATCCAGAAGAGGTGAACGAATCGCTCGATTTGACGGACGACTCCCCTCCTGCAGTGACGACGGATCCAGTCGAGGAACGCGACTTATCCGATATCGACGTTGACGGGAACGGGCAAGTGACAATCAAAGAAGCAAAAAACGCCGGATTCGAGATGCCGATCACGCGTGATCATTGGTTGTACCAGTATATGGACGACCGTGACGGTGACGGGATGGTAGGAGAATAACAACAATGAACGAGACGTTTCTCTATGAGAGGGACGTCTTTTTGCATATAAAAAACCGCGGTACATGACCGCGGCTACTCGTTTATTTCGACATTTGGTTCAAGAATGGTGCGAGATCGACGTTCAACTCGTTCGAGAGACGCTCCCCGAGTTCACGGTCAGCACGATAAAAGTTGCAAATCAAGAGGAGAACCGTCTTCTCATGACGAACTTCTTTGATGTGAGCGACAAGGTTCCAGATGAGCGCATCCTTCTCTTCTTGAGAATAGCGACGGTACACTTCTCCAGCCTGACCGAAGTCGTTCGTCTTCTCAATCTTCTGGCGACCCGTCACGCCTGTGATCGGTTGCGGCGTCTCGATATAGTCCGCATTCGGTTTCGGTGCATCTTCATAACGGTTCGGTTCATAGTTGACCGGGCTCGTCTGTTGCTTAAATGGCATCGCCCCGTCACGCTGGTTGTTCGCGACTTGAGCGAACGGGCAGTTGATCGGAAGTTGGAGATAGTTCGGTCCGATGCGGTGACGCTGCGTATCTGAATATGAGAAGAGACGTCCTTGGAGCATCTTATCTTCTGATGGCTGAATCCCTGGTACGAGGACGCCCGGGTTGAAGCCGACTGATTCAGTCTCGGCGAAGAAGTTGTCGACATTCTTGTTGAGGGTCATCGTTCCGACTAATTGATACGGGATGACGTCTTCGAACCAGTCTTTCGTCGCATCGAGTGGGTCGAAATCAAAGTTATCCATGTCCGCCGGGTCTAAAATTTGTACATATAGATCCCATTCCGGATAGTCTCCTTGCTCAATCGCGTTGAACAAATCACGTGTCGCATGGTTGAAGTCTTCTGCTTGAATCTTCGCCGCTTCTTCCATCGACAAGTTTTGAACACCTTGCTTCGGCACCCAGCGCATCTTTATGTACACCGTGTTTCCGAACTCATTCACCCACTTGAAGGAGTGGACGGACGATCCACGCATATGGCGATACGATGCCGGAATACCTTCGTCACTGAATAAATGAAGAAGCATGTTCGTTGACTCAGGTGTGAGCGACATGAAGTCGAAGAAACGGTCCGGATCTTGAAGGTTTGTTTGTGGGTCCGGTTTGAGCGAGTGAATCACGTCTGGGAATTTAATCGCGTCGCGGATGAAGAACACCGGTAAGTTGTTACCGACGAAATCATAGTTCCCTTCTTCCGTGTAAAACTTGACGGCGAAACCACGCGGGTCACGAAGCGTCTCCGGTGAACCTAAACCGTGAATGACGGTCGAGAAGCGCGCAAACACAGGTGTCTCTTGCCCCTCTTCTTGCAAGAAGGCGGCTTTCGTATATCGTTTCATACTATTTTTTACAGTGAAGACACCATGCGCCCCTGCCCCTCTCGCATGAACGACACGTTCTGGTACACGTTCACGATCGAAATGCGCTAATTTCTCAATTAATTGGTAGTCTTCGAGAAGCGTCGGTCCCCGACGACCCGCAGTGATGGAGTTAGCGTTATCCCCGATTGGTACGCCTTGGTTCGTAGTTAGTTGACGATGTTGGTCCATATGATTGCCTCCCGTTGTTTATAATCATTACAATATTGATATTAATAAAAGATTAGAATGATTACAAATAAAAAAGCTCGTGAATCACGAACTTTTTTTCATGTGTCTCTTTTGTTTGGCTTTTTCCCGTTGATGGAGCGTCACGACGAAGAATGCAGCGAGCACTCCACCGAGTGACCCGGCGATGATGTCGACCATCGTATCGTCGTTCCCGTTCCCTTGCATCGTCGTGTTCAATACGACGTCGGATGTGAATTCATACATCTCCCAAAGAGCCGCACCGGCCATTGAAAAGACGACAATGTATACGAATAAAAATCGTTTCGGGATCTCGGTCCGAATGTCGTCATCGAGCCGGCTGAAGAAGTCGAATCCTAAGAATGCGAGAAAGATACCGCTCAAGAGATGAAGGAATGTATCCCACCAACCGTTTCCGTACAATCCGACGATCGACCCTAAATACTGTGAGGCAAATAGGAACAGGATATACGCCACCTTCATTTTGCTATCGAGCTCTGTTTTGAACGTCTTTTCGATAAAAAACGGGATGAGACCAGAGATGATTCCGGCCCCCGCCACACTCGCATCGAACCATGATTCTTCTAGAATCGATGTCACGAGCATGACCGCCATGAACAAGACGAATCCGAATTCGAGGATACGTCCTTTCGTGAGATTCATGATAGTTCGCCTTCTTTCGTCTATTTTGTTCTCTATTCACTTTATTCCCAAGTCTCAATTGGGTTCAATCACACAATCGAATTTAGTTGGACTCACTTGCGTTTTACGAACATATGTTCTATAATAAATATTATGAATCCGAGGAGGAACTTGCTATGCCCATCAATCCGTATCTCAACTTTAACGGGAATTGCCGCGACGCCGTGAACTTCTATGCGGACGTATTCAAACACGCTGCTCCAGACATCATGACGTTCGGTGATCAACCTGGTCCAGACGGTCAACCGGTGCCGAGTGAAATGGCTGATCTCGTGCTGCATACCCGACTCTTGATTCACGGCTCATCGCTCATGTTCTCTGATGCCATGCCTGACGGACCGGTCACGTTCGGGGACAATGTCACGCTCGCTGTCGTCACGGACGACCTCGATGCCATCCATCGTGAATTCGAGGCGCTCTCTGTGAACGGACGTGTCTTGATGCCGCTTCAAGAGACATTTTGGAGCAAAGCATATGGCATGCTCGAAGACCAGTTCGGTGTCCAGTGGCAGTTCAGCCACGAAGCATGATCGTCCAAAAGACCTCAAACACATTTTTATGATGAGGTCTTTTGTTCTTTTCAAGATTAGCTTCGCCACAGAGAGTACTTTCAAGGAGATGAATCAAACTCATGAAAGAAGAGAATCCTGATCACTTAACGATTCCTATTTGGGCATATGAGGCGATTGAAATAGAAGATGCAAATATGCAATGGGAAGCATATGGTCTACGTGAAACAAGAGAGTTGTCTGACGTACTTTCAAAATTTGATATTAAGGGAGCAGAACATATAGGTAGCACAGCGGTTCCCGGTCTACCTGCAAAACCCATTATTGATGTGATGATTCGAATCGAATCGTTTGTAAATATGAATGCGATTGTTGATACTTTAACCGCATATGGTTGGCACTATGTACCACCTGAATTGGATGGAAAGCCCTGGCGCAGATTTTTTGTGAAAGTGAAAGATGATAAACGAGTTGCTCATTTGCATCTCATGAAAGGCACAGAAAAACGGTGGGAAGAACAGATTGAATTTCGAGACAAGCTACGGGAATCTCCTTTACTCGCGAAGGAATACGGGCTTCTAAAAAAGCAGTTAGCGACTGAATTTCGTGAGGACAGAGAAAAATATACTGAAGCCAAAGCTGAATTTATAAATCGAGTATTAAACTTCTGATACAGATGAAGACCCCATCGCTAATCTACGATGGGGTCTTCCTTATTTTTGGGCAACGAAGAAGATGCGTTCGGCATCCGCTCCCGGTGCATGTTCAGTGAAATCAGAAGTGACCGATTTGACGTGGAACCCGGCACCAATCAACCATTGCATGTACTGGCCAGGTTCATACGTCCGTTGTTCATGTGTCTCCTCGATCCGTTCGTACGTTCCGTCTTCAAGCGCGACGAAGAACGTCAAATCGTGAACGACTGAGAGTGGTGCCTCTCCCGGATCGGCAAACCAAATATACGAGCAGTCTTCCCCGTTTGACGCGTACGTCTTTTGGTTGAAGAGCGTCTGCATCTTGTTCGGAGCGTGAACATCAAAGATGAATAGCCCGCCCGGTTTGAGTTGATTGTAGACAGATTCAAACGTGTCGATCACATCTGCCTCATCTTGTAGATAGCAAAGTGAATCGCAGAGGATTGTCACCGCATCGACCGGTTCCGGCAGCTCTAGTTCACGCATATCCTGTTCCCAAAGTGGCAACTCGATTTCGGCTTCGAGTGCCTTTTCTTGTGCGACTTCGAGCATCGACTCCGATAAGTCGATCCCCATGACGTCGTAATGTTCGGCGAGGCGAATCGTTGCTGATCCTGTTCCACATCCGACATCCGCGAGTGTCGCGCCATCTTGGACGTGACGACGCACGAAAGCGACCCACTCATCATACGGCGCGTCTTTCATCAACTCGTCGTATACATAGGCGAATCCTTCGTATGCCATTAGCCGACTTCCACTTCGACGTGCGGCGCGTCAGCCCACAATTTCTCTAAGTTGTAGTAATCACGGTCGTCGCGATGGAAAATGTGAACGACGACGTTCTCAAGGTCAGCGAGGACCCAACGTGCCGTATCCATTCCTTCGAATTTGTGGAGCGGTAAGTTGTTCTCGCCAGCCACATCTTTGATTTCACGTGCGATCGCTTCGACTTGTTTCTCTGAGTTCCCGTGACAGATGACGAAGTAGTCCGCAATCGGTGAGATTCCTTCCATGTCGAGTACGACGATTTCCTCGGCACGTTTATCGTCAGCCGCTTTTACAATCAATTCTAATTCTTCTCTTGCAGTCATATTGACCCTCCTAAGGTGTATTCACAAAATCATTATACGTTTCAATTGTCAGTGGAAAAATGCGCACCGACTTCTTCAATAAAAATTCAATCGTTTGCTTCAGTGTCGCCACAACCGCCCCTTCGAGCGAATGCGCTGCCTCTACCCGCAGGCGATCAACCCCTGGATAATCCCGATTCGGTTCGATGGCATCAGCTACGAACAAGATTTGGTCAAGACGAGACATCCCAGGCTCTCCTGTCGTATGATTTCGAATTGCAGAAAGCACGGCCTCGTCAAGGTCATATTGACGAGCCAGTAAAATCGCACCGACCGGCGCATGCAACAATTCGTCCCCATATTCGAGAAGATTGGAATCAAGTCCCTCTTCAATGACGACTTGACGCATTTCTTCGACGTCAAAATACTTCGCATAATCATGAAGCATCGCTGCTAGACGAGCCTCTTCCACGTTCGCGCCGTACTGAACCGCCAATCGCTCCGCCGTCTCGACGACACCGAGTGTGTGGATATAGCGTTTTTCCGGTAGCGTCTGTTTAATCAAATCGTGCGCTTCTTCAAACGTCATACAACTTCTGCTCCTTCACATACGTCTCGACTGGCGTCGGGACCAAATATTTGATGGATTTGCCTCGCTTCGCCCGCTCACGGATATCCGTCGATGAGATTTCAAGTTGTGGCATATCAATTGTACGAACGTCCGCCTTCTCCGGAATCAAATAACGGGACCCCGGGCGAGCGACCGCACCGAACGTGACGAGTTGAATGAGTGTCTCATAATCATGCCACGATTCGAGTGACACGAGCGAATCTGCGCCAATCAAAAAGTAGAACTCATCATTCGGATACTGTTCAATCAGCCGCTTCATCGTCTCGACCGTATAGGACGGCTCACTCCGTTCAAATTCAATCAAGTTCAACTTGAAGTCGGACTGATGTTGGATGGCGCGTCGCGTCATCTCGATTCGATGTTCCGCAGAACTGAATCCGACCTTATGTGGCGGAATCGCAGCCGGCAAGAACCACACCTCATCGAGTGCAAGCTGTTCACGCGCTTGTTCCGCGATTAACAGATGTCCGAGATGTGGCGGGTCGAACGTTCCACCCATCAAGCCGATCCGGCTCATGGGAGTTTGATTTGGCGATTTTCTTTCTCTGTCGCCTCTTTGTATAAGACGATAACTTTCCCGATAACTTGAACGACTTCAGCCTGTGTACCTTCTGACAATTCACCGGCTACATCTTTTGGTGTATCCATGCAGTTTTGAAGCACTTGAACTTTGATCAATTCACGTTTCTCGAGTGCATCGGCGATATCTTTACACATCGCTTCACTGACCCCATTTTTCCCGACTTGATAAATCGGTGAGAGATGGTGTGCTTCGGCACGTAAAAAGCGTTTTTGTTTACCTGATAACATAGTATATTATTCCTCCAATAATCCTTCGATTAACTTTTTTCCAATGGTTTCGTCCGGTTTTACGCCCGTCCATTTCTCGAACGAGAGCGCGCCTTGCCCGACGAACATGGCGACCCCTGTCACAATTTTCGCCCCGCGACGTTTCGCTTCTTGAAGCATCGGGGTGACAAGTGGACGATATATGATATCACAAACGACCGTGTTTTGTCGTAATCCTTCTAATGAAAGTGGTGTCGATCTCTCGTCCATCCCGACAGAAGTCGTCTGAATGATGACCTCATACTGCGAGATGTCGATCTCATCGAAGGTCGTATGGGCGATTCCGAACGTATCGGCGAGCACTTTTGCCCGTTCGACAGTTCGATTGACAATCGTCACGTTACGTGTCGGAAGAGCTTGTACAATCCCACGTGCCGCACCACCTGCACCGACAATCAGAACACGTCCTGTGAAGTCTGTGAGTGGCAACAATGCTTGGACAAGGCCGGCACCGTCCGTGTTCGTCCCGATGAGTCGTCCGTCTCGTTTATACACGGTGTTGACGGCACCAGCTAGCTTTGCTGCCTCGTCAAGTTCGTCGACGTATTGAACGACCGCTTCTTTATAGGGAATCGTGACGTTGAATCCATCCCAGTCCCCGCCTCGCATCGCTGCAAATAAATCAGGGAGTTCATCCAAGGTGGCATCAATCGCCTCATAACGCCCGAAAAGCCCAGACGCCCTCAACCACTGCTCGTGCAGCTGGGGTGAGAGCGAATGAGCAATCGGGTGACCGATGACGGCCAGATTCATACGAGCGCCTCGCGAAGTGTGACCGCGACGCCTTTTGGAGCCCATGCCGCGATGCGACCACCTTTTCCGTGAATGGCGACCCAACCGAGACCGCTGAACACGATATCCGTTTTCACGCCGTCCCGCAAGCTGAACTCATGACGGACGAGTGGCGGTAAGATTTCCATTGTCTTTTCGTTCGGTGGGTTGAGCATCTTCCCAATATGTTGGTCATAGAGCTCATCCGCACGTTCGAGTTTCGTTCGGTGCGCTTTCAACTCGTTCGACATATAGATGACGAATGAACGCTTATTTCCTTCAAGATAATCCAAACGTGCCAACCCGCCGAAATAGAGCGTCTGTTGCGGGTTCAATTGGAACACGTGAGGTTTGATTTCTTTCTTCGGTGTGATCGTCTTCAAATCTTTCGCATCGACATAGTGTGCCATTTGATGACGGTTGATGATCCCCGGTGTATCATACAGGTTCGCATCATCGTCGAGCGGGATGTCGATCAAGTCAAGCGTCGTTCCCGGGAAATGACTGACGGTGATGATGGCTTCATCCTCTTCACCGAAACGTTTGATCACCTGATTGATGAGTGTCGACTTCCCGACATTCGTACAACCGACGACGAAGACGTCTTTGCCTTTCCGGTAATACTCAATTTTTTCAGCAAGTTCATCGATACCGTGTCCTTTTTTCGCACTGATCAAATGAACATCGATCGGATTCAATCCGAGTTCTTTTGCCTCTGCCTTCATCCAGTTCGCCATCCGGTTCGGGTTGACGGACTTCGGTAACAAGTCGACCTTGTTTCCGACTAACAGTACCGGGTTTGAACCGACTGAGCGTTGAAGTCCAGGGAGCCAACTGCCATTGAAGTCGAAAATGTCGACAATCTTGATGACGAGTGCCTCTTTTGAACTGATACCATTCAAGATGCGCAAGAAGTCATCATCTGATAACTCCACGTCTTGAACTTGGTTGTAATGCTTCAACTTGAAGCAACGTTGGCAAATGACAATTTCACGGTCAAGTGCCGATTTCGGTGCATAGCCGACCCCGTTCGGGTCTTCCGTTTGGATGGCCACGCCGCACCCAGCGCAATATCGTTTGGTTTCTTCCATAGTTATACTTACTGCCGTTTAGGTTTCCCCTTCTTCATTCGCCGTAGCACCTCGCTGCTACTCCTGAAGCGTTAATTCCGACGCCTTGGTCGCCGTACATGGGCAGCCTCCTTCTTCCTGTGCGTTCGAGGTCTTATTCATCTTTTTTATGTGAATCTTCGGAACGTGGATGAATGGCCTCACCAATTTTCTCGGCGACCGCGACTTTTGCACGCTGTGCGTCGACGGCGAGTTCTTCCACTTTTTTCGTAATCAATACATACTTCCCGCGACGTTTCATATGGGCGAAAACGACCTTTTCAAGCATCCGATTGAATTTTGTGACCAGACCGTCCGTTTTGACGACCGGTTGGACATGGATGACATGAATGCCTGCCATGTTGGCGCCGAGCACGTCTGTGAACAGCTGATCTCCCAAAAAGATGGCTTCTTTCGGTGAATAGCCATATTTCGAGAGTGCTTCTTTAAATCCGGCTGGCAAAGGCTTTCTCGCACGAGCGACATAATGAAGGCCGAGCGGCTCCGTAAACGTTCGTACACGATTCTCATTATTATTTGATACGACAATCACATCGAAACCGTATGATTTCACTTTTTCAAGCCACATCAATAAAAGCTCTGGTGCATGAGGGACATCCCATGCCACGAGTGTATTATCGAGGTCTGTCATAATGACGCGTACCCCACGGTCTTTCAATTCTTCTAAGTCGATGTCAAACACAGATGCGACGAACTGCTTCGGATAAAGTCGATTAAACACGTAAAATTCCTCCAATTAGCTAAACGATTCAACTACTTATACAAGTATTGATATCCCTTCTATGGTAAACGAAAACCGACCAAACGACTAGTGTATCGTTCGGTCGGAAGAAAATTGATGCAAAATTAGTTGGTTTTGATCGTCCCGATGACGTCACCGAGCCGAACCGGACCCATTTTTTGATGGTCCATTTGAATCGTATCTTTCTCAAAACAAAGGACGACGGTCGAGCCGAATGAGAAGTATCCGACTTCCTGTCCTTTATTCGCCTGCTCTCCTTCGAGCGTCCACTCAATCGTGTTGACGTTAAGGGCCCCGACCATGATATGCTCATACGTCCCAGCTGGACTGTCAAAGCGAGTCACACGACGATAGTTACGAGATAGTGGGCGCACTGTCTCTGTCAATCCGATCTCATTCACCGGTGCCGAACGGTCCCCGAGCTCATAGTGGCTAAGGACGCGACCCGAGAGTGGTGTATGGACGCGGTGATAATCACGTGGACTGAGATAGAGCACGACGACCGTACCACCTGCGTAACGTCTCGCCTCTTGTTGTGAACCGAGCAATTCCGCGAGCGTGTAAGATTGGCCTTTCACTTCGAAGCGACTGTCTTCCGAAATCGCCTCGATGACTGACAGCTTCCCGTCACACGGGGAGACAAGGGTATCGGCTGATTCATCAATCGTACGTGCCCCCGTCTTCAAATGACGGGTAAAAAATGCGTGAAGTGAAGGATACGCTTGTAAAGGTTGGTCTGCTTCATCGACAGCGATGTCATACACTTTTGCGAACGATGGAATCAAGTGGCGACTTGCGCCTGACTCTGCGAAACGCTTGAGGCGAGTGGCAATCCAAGGTGAGGCGTTCAGCTCAAATAACATTTGGTAGAAACGACGCTTCATTCCTCTTTTGCCTCCTCATTCTTAAAGAACGTCTCATATTGTTGTTCAGAGACTGCCCCTTCAATGCGACCGACTTCTTTTCCATCTTCAAAACGAATAAGAGTCGGTGTTCCTTGAATGCCATATGTTTCCCAGACGTTATGGTCGGCCAAGTTGATCGATACCGCGTCATACTCTTCAATCATCGGTTCAACATATGGTTTTACTTGCTCACAATATTCACAGCCAGTTTGCCAGAAATAGGCGACGACCTCGCCATCTTGATCTAACTGTTGTTGCAATTCCTCTGCAGTGACGGCGTTGACACCATCATCTGTATTATTATTACCATTTAGAACGAATAATAAAGCGATTCCGATGACGATAATTGCACCAATGATGGCGAACGTGATAAAGTTCGCGCGTTTTTCAGGATTTTTCATATGTGATGCCCTCCTCTAAAATCGATATAAGAAAAAAGACTGACTCATGCGCGAGTCAGTTTGATTGTAGACGGCTTACTTCTCTTGTGCAACGTCGCTGATTCCCATGTCTTGATTCATGACATCGAGAAGTGCAACGAAGATTGTGATGATCACGCCAAAACCAGTTGCGATCATCGCGTTGTATTCTACTCCATCTACAGCAGAAATGATAAATACCGCTGTATTCGAGAGCAAAATCGCCCAGAACAATGTGACTACATAACGCATTGTACGTCCCCTCCATCTCACAGATGATTCGTAAAAATTCATACGACATTAGTATAGCATTGTTCGACAGGAAAGTGCGACATCGATTGTATTTTCTTTCCGTCAAATCAAAAAATGTGGTACGGTCGTAGAAACATCATTGTGAAGAAAAGAGGATGACTGATGTCACGTTATTTAATCGCAGTTGATTTAGATGGAACGTTATTACAAGATGATAAAACAATTAGCGAGCGCAACTTCCGCGCTCTTCAATCGGCTCGTGAAGCCGGTCATGAGGTCATGATTGCGACAGGGCGACCGAAACGTCACTCCATCATGTATTATGAACAACTCGGCCTGACGACGCCACTCGTCAATTTCAACGGTGCCCTCGTGCATCACCCGAAAGATTCGAGTTATGCGGTCACACACCGACCGATCCCACTCAAGACCGCTCACGATATCATTGAGGAAGTTGCGGATACGAAAGCACACAACATCGTCGTGGAAGTAACCGACCATGTCTACTTCCAAAAAGACCCGCAAGAATTTTATAGTCCCTATGCGGAGCGGGCGCTCAGTGTCACATCCGGCAACCTGTTGAAGCATCTTCAAGATGAACCGACTTCACTTTTGATTCACGCGACGAAAGACCATGTTGCATCTGTTCGTTCACAGCTCGACCACCTACATGCAGAGGCTGTCTTGAATCGTCAGTGGCGCATGCCGGAGCATATGATCGAAGTCATGAGTAAAAACACATCAAAAGCACTCGGATTGAAAGAAGTCTCGAAGTATTTGAATATCGATCGGAAACACATCATCGCCTTCGGTGACGAGGAGAATGACCTCGAGATGCTCGACTATGTCGGGACCGGTGTCGCGATGGGGAATGCCATCGACCAACTGAAAAGCGTCGCCAACGAAGTGACGGCTTCGAACATGGATGATGGGATTGCCCTCTTCCTAGAAGAGAGACTTGGCATCAAGGCATAACGAAAGCACCGACTAGAACTGAACCATTATCAAACAGAGGCTATTCTTCCTGATTAGGATGAATAGCCTCTGTTTTTGTATTCATGCATCCTCCCCAAACCGTCTTATGTCATACATATATAATAACCCCTACTGCTTGCACAGTAGGGGTTAATTTAGCGACGGAACGTTCCTTCGACGTCCTCTGTCGGCAAGATATTGATCCAAACGGATGGGTCCGCATCTTTACAAATGCGCGTGATTTCACGCACCTCGTGTCGTTGGGCGACCATCATGAGCGTCGCTTTCTCGACTTTCGAGTATGTCCCGATCGCCGGCATGAGCGTGATACCACGGAACACGTGCTGATGAAGTTCTTTCGTCACCTCATCCGGGTGATTCGTTACGATAAAGAGCGTTTGACGCTGTGTATTTGTATATATCTCGTCGATCACTTTTGACGTCACATATAAGAAAACGATCGTGTAGAGCGCTGTCGGCCACCCGAACAAGGCGCCTGCAGCTAGGGCAATCATCATGTTCATCAAGAAGAGATAGACCCCGACCGAGTTGTTCGTGAATTTCGCCAAAATCAATGCGACGATGTCAAAGCCACCTGTCGAGGCTCCGTATCGAATCGTAATCCCTGAACCGATTGCCAAAAGCACACCGCCGAAGACGGCGTTTAAGAGCGGGTCGTCCGAGAGGAGCTGCGATTGCGGAAGCAAACGAATGAACAAGGTGACCGAGGCGACACTGACAAGCGTGTGAATCATCATATTCCGCCCGAGCATAAAGTAACTGACGACGAGTAACGGTGCGTTCAGAATAAAGAACCAGAGCCCTTCCCCTAGTTCAAACGGTGTACCGGCCAGTAGTGCTGTCAAGATTTGGGCAAGGCCCGTAAATCCTGTCGAATAGACGCCGGCTGGAATTAAAAATAATGTCATGGATAAGGCAACGAACAATCCTCCGATGATCGAGACAACCCCGATTCGTGTATGTTCTTTAACGGCTTCCGTCAAGCTTCAACTCCCCTTTCTCAAAATAGCTAAGAATCAAGATAACATAGATTATTCATGCTGCATACAGCAAATATGCAGGAAACCCGATAAGTTTTTCATACAAAAACAAGCCGACCGAAGTCGACTTGTTCATATGAAGCGAATGGTCACGCTTTCACTGCTTCGATTGTAATCGAGTCATCTGCAGGAACCGTTACTGCATTTCCATACACGTGAATCGTTACGTCTGTACCACCTGTTTGCTTGATTGTCACTTGTTCACGCGATGATGTGACCGTCAAGTGATGGCCACGCCAGAGCATATTGAACGAGTAGCCGTTCCAATCCTTCGGAGTCATCGGGCTGAACGAGAGCGTATCTTCTTGAATCCGCATTCCCGCAAAACCATGAACGATGGACATCCATGAACCGACCATCGATGTGATGTGCAAGCCGTCTTCCGTGTCATTGTTATAGTTATCGAGGTCAAGACGCGCGGAACGTTGATACAATTCGACCGCTTTGTCCTCATAACCGACTTCTGCCGCAATGATCGAGTAGACGCATGGTGACAAGCTTGACTCATGAACCGTGCGTGGCTCATAGAAGTCAAAGTTTGCACGTTTCTGTTCGACCGTGAAGCGGTCACCGAACGTATAGAGTCCTTGGAGGACGTCTGCTTGTTTAATGAAGTTCGAACGAAGGATGCGATCCCATGACCAGTTTTGGTTGAGTGGAAGATGTTTTGGATCGAGGTCCTTCACCAAAATCTGCTCTTTATCCATGAATCCGTCCTGTTGCATGAAGACATTTGGAACGAGATCGTCTTTCGGATAGTACATCTTCGTTTGAATGTCTGCCCATTTCGCGAGTTCAGCATCCGTGATACCGAGTGTCGACACGAGTTCTTCGAGACGTGCAGGTTCTGCTTCTTTCAAGTAGTTGTACACTTCTTGCGTATACTCGAGTGTCCACGCGGCGATCAAGTTCGTGTACCAGTTGTTGTTGACGTTGTTGTCGTATTCGTTCGGACCTGTGACGCCTAGGATCATATACACGTCTTTGTGCGGGACAAAATTGACGCGGCTAGCCCAGTAACGCGAGATCTCGACCAATACTTCCAATCCGTATTGTCCAAGGTACGACTTGTCACCCGTGAAGTTTGCATAGTTAAAGATCGCATGAGCAATCGCACCGTTACGGTGAATCTCTTCATGTGTGATTTCCCACTCGTTATGGCACTCTTCCCCGTTCATCGTGACCATTGGATAAAGCGCACCTTCCATGCCGACATTCTTCACGGCATTCTCTTTCGCTTGTGGCAATTGGTTATGACGGTACTTGAGTAAGTTCCATGAGACTTCTGGTTTCGCTGTCGCTAAATAGAAGTGGAGGCAGTAGGCTTCTGTATCCCAATACGTCGCACCGCCGTACTTCTCGCCTGTGAATCCTTTTGGACCGATGTTAAGACGTGAATCTTCACCCGTATACGTCTGATACATGTTGAAGATGTTGAAACGGATCCCTTGTTGCGCTTCGATATCTCCATCGATCCGAACGTCCGCATCTTCCCAACGTGCGAGCCATGCTTCCGTCTGTTCCGCAAGAAGTGTCTCAAAACCTTTTTCGAATGCCGCTTCGACACGTTTCATTCCTGCAGATTGAAGATCCTCAATCTCATGGTCGCGGTTTGTCACGACCGATACATATTTATAGGCAGTCGCCGTCTCACCGGCAGCCACGTTGACTGTGAATGTATTGGCCACGAACAAGTCTGTCGATTCAAGCACTTCGCAACGTGCGCCCTCAACGTCCGCAATCATCGATGCCGTGACATGCCAGTCGAGTTTTTTCGTTTTCGTCGTGACGAAACCAAAACGCTCTTCCACACCACGGTCGACCGGTAACCAGAACTTCTCATCGTAGTTCGAGTCTTCGTTTTCGACATCGCCGTCTAGGTATGGAGTGAACTCGATTTTCGCTTCATAGTTAATCGGTGTCACGTTATAACGGATTGCCAAGATTTCTTTATCCACGATTGAGAAGAATCGGACGACTTCAACATTCGTTTCTTCTGTTCCGTTCATCAAGGTGAACGTTCGTGTGAGAACACCACGTTGCATGTCGAGCTCACGCGTGAAGTCCTTCACTTCCCATTTCGCCAAGTCGACCGGCGTACCATTGATCGCCACGCGGAGACCGATGACGTTTGTCGCATTCAATACTTTGGCAAAGTATTCAGGGTATCCATTCTTCCACCAACCGACACGTGTTTTGTCCGGATAGTAGACACCCGCCACGTAGAATCCTTGGTGCGTATCATTCGAGTAATCTTCCTCAAAGTTTCCTCGCATCCCCATATGCCCATTTCCGAGCGATGTAAGTGATTCTGCTAGACGGTTCTCCTTCGGGTGAAGACCTTCTTCTGTTACTTTCCATTCATCGACTGCAAACAATCGTTTCATCTGTCTGCCACTCCTTTTTCTCTACAAGGCTACCTTCGACGGACAATCAGTCCATGCAACCGTTTGTCTATGAAAGCGCTGTATTTAATCTCACTTTTCATTTTACACGACTGATACAATAATGCAATCGTTTGCATAAAACTTTTTCTTTCTTTTTTTCGTCACATTTTACAATCAAAAAAACCACCTCTAATTGAGACGGTTTCAATCAATCTTTCTGTTCATTTTCCTGATTCTCACCAAATGCCGCATTCGCTTCGTGTCCCTCGAATACTGCACTTCGCCCATCATTGAACCCCGTGTCCGGTTCGTCGATGACGAGGGCGTATCCCCCCTGCTTGATGTCAGAATGCGCCTGTTCGATTTCGTCGTCTGCAATCCCTAAATCGGTGAGCGCCTGTTTCGTATCCCGATCCTCGCTTCCCCCTCCGTTGAGGTTGTCTAGCCAGGATGTGTCACCTTCTTCTACGTTTAGGTCCGTCTCTCGTTTAAGGACATGAACGGCTTCATCCCGCTCCGTCAGGACAAATAGTTCCCCTTCATCATAGCCGTTTTCTTTCAGCTCATTAATTTTTGACAATAGGCTTTCTTTCGTATCGAATGTCCCGACAAATCGTCTTTCACTCATCTCTATCCATCCTTTCGATTTCGATTCCTTCGTGAAAGAAATTCCCTACATCAGACGGCTTCAATCAAACGGATATGCAAAAGACGACCCCGCTCTGGCGAAATCGTCTGGTAAATCAAGAATTCGATTCTAATGTTTCGGTTGCCTTACTCTTCTTCTGCCCACATGATTGGCGGACGACCAGATAATGTGGCACGATGACGCGCTTCCCATAAGGAGGCGCATTATCACTGATTTGTTCGATCAAGCAATTCGTCGCCTCGAAACCGAGACCGAAGATGTTAATTTCGACCGACGTGAGTGGCGGGTTCGAGTGTTCTGCGATATAGACGTTATTGAAACTGACGACCGCGACGTCCTCCGGAATCTTCAGTCCCATCTCACTGAGCGTGCTGATGACTCCGAGCGCCATCATGTCATCGCTGACGACGACGGCTGTCGGTGGCTCTTCGTTTTGCAGTAATTCACGAACTGCCTTCGCGCCGCCTTTCGTCATAAATTCGGCCCGGGCGATATAGTCTTCGCATACCGGAATGCCTGCCTCCATGAGGGCCGTCGCGTACCCGTTCCGACGATCTTGTGTGACGGCGAGTTTATCCGAGCCCCCGATGAAGGCGATGCGACGATGACCTAAGTTATAAAGGTGTTTCGTCACTTCACGACCTGCCAAATAGTTGTCCGTATCGACGTATGTGATGGAAGAAGCGTCCCCGAACGGCTTCCCGACCACGACGAACGGAAACTTCGTTTGACGTAAGTATTGAACGACTTGATCATCTTCCCGTGAATAGAGGACGATGACACCGTCGACACGGCGTCCTTGTACCATCTCGATGACACCGGATAAGACCTCTTCTTCCGTGACACCTGTCGTCATATAAAGCGAGTATCCATTCTGATGCGCTTTCGTGCTAATTCCTCGTAGCACTTCTGGGAAGAATGGATTTTGAAGCGTCTTTGTTGCCGCGCTCGGCATGACGAGACCAATCGACTGTGTCGAACGGTTAGCAAGACTTCTCGCATGAATGTTTGGGTGATACCCGAGTTCTTCCATAGAACTTCTGACCCGTTCTTTTGTCTTTTGACTGATTCGTGGACTGTTAGCGATGACGCGCGATACCGTAGACGGTGCCACGTTCGCATGTTTCGCCACATCTTTAATTGTGATTTGCATGGTGTTCCCCCCTGCTTCCGTGAATTCCAAACATGTCTTTCAGCGTTTCATTTTTATTTGCGTCGCTTCCACATGACCAAACCCGTTAAGAAAATCGGAATCGTAATGACGAGTAGTCCCATCATCCACGGATTGACCGATGATTCCTCCACGATGTAAGCGTTCGCACTTTCGCCGGATAGTTCAATTGTAAACGTTCCGCGCTGATCTGTGACCAGTTGCGAGAATAAAAGGCCGCGAAGTCTCTTGTCTTCCCCGATTTCACTGACATCAATTTCGATTTCTCGATCCTCACCATTCATGTTGATGGCATATAAGGCGACGTCATCGCCGTCTTTTCGTTCAAAGACAGCCATTCCATCTTCTGAAGCAATCATTCGCTGTTCACCTGTCGCAAAGACCGGATACTCTTCCCGCATGCGATTCATCGTCGCGACGTATTCATGCAGATCTTCATTTCCCGGGAATTCCGTCATGACACGGTTCGCCGGATCGGCTCCACCGTTTTGAGCATTCTCAGTCCCTTGGAAGACGATTGGCATCCCGGGTGATGCATAAAGCGCAAAGAGCCCAAGGCGTAGTCGGCGTTCTGCAGATTCGACTCCGTTTGCCTCTGCTTGGTAAGTGAAACGCTCCACATCGTGATTATCGAGGAACGTCGCCATTTGATTCGGGTCGTTGAAGAATGTTTCGGCATAACTAGCAGCAACATCGATTTCGTCGACGTTTGCTTGCTGTTGTGTCATCGTTTTTGATACGCGGTCATAGAATGTAAAGTTCGTGATGCTGTTGAACCCGAGGTCATCATATTGCGCGACATATTTCGGGTCCGGGTCAAACACTTCAGCGAGTAGGTAAAAGTCCGGGTCGACTGACCGCACACCTTCGACGAAGTCTTTCCAGAACGCTTGATCGACGTGACGGACCGTATCCAGGCGGTAGCCATCGATATCCGTCTCTTCAATCCAATACTTCGCCGCGTCAATCAAATACGATTTGACTTCCGGATCCTCTGTTTTGAAGTCGGGCAAATCAAACAACCAATGTGTCTCAACTTGCTCCTGGTCTTTCCAAAATACAATCGGTAACTGTTCATGGAACCAGTCAGGTTTTTCTTCCACCCAAGGATGATTCGGTCCGACATGGTTGACGACGAAGTCGAGAATGACTTTCATGTCTCGTTTGTGCGCTTCATCGACTAGCTCCTGTAAATCTTCTTTCGTCCCGAATTGTGGGTCGATGTTATAAAAATCTTTAATCCAATACCCGTGATAGCCGTCCGGCATGTTTTCAAAAACAGGTGTTAACCAAATGGACGTGAATCCGAGTGATTCGATGTAATCGAGCTTCTCGATGACCCCACGAATATCTCCACCATGAAAGGCTTTTGGATCATTTTTGTCCACCTGTTCGTTATTGTCCGGATTTCCGTCAACAAATCGGTCGACCATAATAAAATACATGCGTTCTTGTTCCCAAGTAGCGGCTTCCTTTGCCCCGACGACAGTCGGAAACAAAAGAAGCGACAGGAGCACGAGCACGACGCCTCGCCTCATATCGCTTCCTCCTTTTACGAGTATTATCCTTTCGTACCACCCGCTGTGAGGCCAGAAACGAAGTAGCGTTGGAACATGAAGAACAAGATGACGATTGGAAGGGCTGAAAGGACAGCTCCTGCCGCGAATAACGTAAAGTTGTTATCGAACTGTTTCGAGATCATGTTGTAAAGACCAACTGCCAATGTTTGTTTCTCTGGTGAACGAAGGACGAGCGATGCCAAAATGAAGTCGTTGAATGGTCCCATGAAGTTAAAGAGAGCAATCGTTGCGACAATCGGCTTCGCAAGTGGCAAAATAATTTGCCAGAAGATTCGGAGGTGACCAGCACCATCCATACGGGCTGCTTCGTCAAGTTCTTTTGGAATCGTGTCGAAGTAGCCTTTCGCCAAGTACGTGTTCATCGGAATCGCACCACCTGCATAAAGCAAGATGAGCGCTGTATGTGTGTCAAGAAGGTTAAGCATATTGAGCAATACATAAATCGCGATGATCGCAACGAACTGTGGCACCATCTGAAGGACGAGGAACAAGACGAGTGAGTTCTTCCGTCCTACGAAACGATAGCGTGAGAAAACGTATCCAGTAATCGTGACCAAGATGACAGAGAGCGCCATCGTGATGAAAGCGATTTTCAACGTGTTCACATACCATAAACTATAATCTGAAATCGTTAGGTCAAACAAGTTTTTATAGTGAACAAATGTCGGATTCGATGGAATGATGGTTGACGTAATCGTACGCCCTGGGTTGAACGACGTTCCGACGACCCAAAGCATCGGATAGAGAATGATGATCGACGCAAGCGTCAAGATGACATACGAGATCGCCAAATTGATTCGTTTTTGTTTTTTCATATCAGATCATATCCTCGTCTTTGAAAGATTTTGTCCGACGGAACTGGATCACGGCAAGTGTCATGATGAAGAATGACAAGATAAGTGTGATCGCAGCCGCAAGTCCGTATTGCGGGTTGGCACCGAGTGACAATTTGTAAATCCAAGAAATCAAGATGTCGGTACCACCGGCCGTTTGTCCAGGTACAGCAGGGCCACCGCCATTAAAGAGATAGATGATGTTGAAGTTATTGAAGTTGAACGTGAACTGCGTGATCAAGATTGGCGCAGTTGCGAACAAGAGCATTGGCAACGTGATCAAACGGAACTTGTCAAAGATGGTTGCTCCATCAATCGTTGCCGCTTCATACAAGTCACCAGGAATCGACTGCAAGACACCTGTCATAAGTGTCATGATGAACGGGAAGCCGAGCCACCATTGAATGAGCACGAGTGCCGTACGTGTCGCTGTCGGGTCCGTGAACCAGTTGATTGGATCAAGACCGAGTGCGGGCAAGATCGTTGTATTGAACACCCCGAACGATTCGTTGAACATCGAACGGAAGATCAAGATCGTGATGAATGCCGGTACTGCCCATGAAAGAATCAAAATCGAGCGGAACAAGCGGCGGAATCGTAATCCTTCTTGGTTCAAGAGTACCGCAAGGAAGATCCCGATTGCGATGACACCTGTTGTTGAAGCGACCGTCCAAACGAGTGTCCATCCGAGTACCCCAACGAACGTGTCACGGAAGATATCGATTTCAAAAATACGCGTAAAGTTCTCAAATCCGACCCATTCGACGAGTTTCGCTGGTGGTGCGTTGTTATAGCGATAGTTCGTGAAGGCGATCAAGAACGTAAAGATCAATGGAAGAATAACTGTAAACACTAACAAAATGAGTGATGGGATTAACATTAAGTATGGGAATCCATTATCACGCAAGTTGCGCAGTTGCATTTGGAACGATGGAAGGTTTAGATGCTGATCACGAGCGCGACCGACACGATAGGCGTCACGAATGTTCCAAACATAGAACGCAATTCCGAAGAATAGTAAAATTAACGCGACAATCCCCTCGACCATCAAAAAGATGGAGTGGTCGTTACGAGGTCCTGGCACTTCACCAAGCGTGATCAATCCCCAAAGTCCTCCACGGTCACCTGGTCCGGCGCCCGCCCCTTTGAAAAATAGATCATAGTTTACGGCAAAATAAGATACGATGACGATAAAGAACGCTACAGCTTTCGCGTATTGTTTGTTGTATACCTGTCCGAGTCCCGGAATGATGGAAAGTAGTCCCGCGTTCCGAGCATGGTTTGTTGGCTTGTCCGGGCGTTGGTCCGGTGTTTTAGGGTTCGCAATTGCAGCCATCCTCAGTTTCTCCTTTCGATTTGAGCAAATCAATCAAGCAAACGTTTGCTCAATGCTAGAAAATGATGGGGAACGCCGTATGGCGTACCCCGTCATTTCAATTCCTTATTGGTTGTTCGCTTGGATTTGTTGCTCGATGACTTTCACTGCATCGTCTGCAGATTTCTGTGCATCTTGTTTACCAGTCGCTACAAGTTGAAGTGCTTGTGCCATTGGCTCCCAAACTTGTCCCATTTCAGGAATGTTTGGCATTGGGATTGCGTTTGTTGCTTGGTCGAATACCGCTTTCGCAACTTCGTTCGACGTGATTGTCTCGTTCGACTCGAGTGCTGCTACTGGTGGGATCTCGTTGTATGCTTCAAACATTGCCAATGCGTTTTCTTCATTTGTTAACTCTTGAAGGAACTTCTCAGCCCACTCTTGGTTCTCTGTGTAAGCTGAAAGGGCATATGTTTTCACACCCATGAACGTCTTGATTGGCTCACCGTTCGGAAGTGTAGGCATTGGAGCCGCACCGAGGTTTACGCCAGCATCTGTGTAACCAGCAACTGCCCATGGTCCGTTCATGACTGAATGAGCTTTCTTCTCAGTGAAGAGTTGGTCCATCGCTTGGCCACCAGACTCACCGATCAATCCTTTAGGGAAGAGACCTTCTTGGTACCATTTACCGATGTATTCGAATCCTTCAACTGCACCTTCGTTGTTCAAACCAATGTCCATTGGATCGAGTGCGCCACCGTCTTCTTTGAACACGTATCCGCCATATCCAGCGACTACACCGTGTGCAAAGTAGAAGTTATCCCAAAGTGCGAGGAATCCGTATTGCCCGTCAGCTTTTACATCGTTTGACAACTTGTAAAGGTCGTCCATTGATTTTGGAGCTTCAGACATCAAATCTTTGTTATACATAAGAACTGGTGTTTCAACTGATTTCGGGTATCCGTAAGCTTGACCGTCAAACATAACTGCTGATTTCGCAGCATCTGTGAATGAGTCGAGCACGCTCTCATCAGAAAGTGGTGCCAAGTGACCTTGGTCAGCGATTGTACCGATTTGGTCGTGTGGTACAAGAACGATGTCTGGACCTTTACCAGCTGGGCCATCAAGGGCAAGCTTGTCTTTTTGATCCGTCATCTGTACTTCGACGACTTCCACTTTTACGCCGTTCTCTTCTTCGAACTTCTTCGCAACTTCTTTCGTTGTCTCAGACTTTTCGATATCTTCCCAGATGACGATTTTTTCAGGCTTGTTATCATTCGAAGCCGCGTTATCTGTTGAAGATTCGTTGTCCGTTCCGCCACCACATGCAGCAAGTGCACCGAAAGCGAATACTGCTGTTGAAAGTCCTGCTACCATTTTTTTCATCTTCATGATGAAAAACCTCCCCAAGGAAATAGTATGGTCAGATTTGCGCAATCGCACGACCATGTCAATTGAAAAACTCCGCTACGAAATTGACATGGTAGTGAAAACGTTTGCATCCTCACCTCAATTTTTATTATACAGTTGTGAAAGCGTTTTACAAGTCTTTTTTTACACTTTTTTTACGTCTGTTGACCCATTTATGTAATTTTTAAATTTGTTGTTTAAATTCATCATATTTTAAGCGTTTCAGCAATTGACAAAATGTAAACGCTTTATTACCCTTTGCTTGAGCAAACGTTTTCACAACATCTGTTCTCTTTGATTCCCGATGTTGTAAAATGATGTCATCCCCTATAGAGAAAGGAATGTTTTCCTTATGATGAAAGAAGCGATTTATCACCGTGCGATGTCCCCGTTCGTCTACAAATATGACCGAGAGACGATTCATATTCGTTTCCATACGAAACGTGGCGATATCGAATCCGTTGATTTGATTTGGAACGACCCTTACGACTGGCACGCAGAAGATCCAACGATGTGGAACTTTGACCCAGACAAACCGAGCTATTGGCGTACATATGAAACCCCGATGGAGAAAATCGGGTTCGACGATGCCTATGACTATTGGTTCATCGCCATCAAGCCACCGTTCCGACGCCTTCGTTACGGATTCCGTTTGAACGATGGCCAAGAGACGGCCGTCTATACGGAAAAAGGATGGTTCGAAGAAAAACCGCTTGATGACACAGGCTACTACTTCTGTGTGCCGTTCATCAATCCGATCGATATCTTCCATGCCCCACTCTGGGTGAAAGATACGGTATGGTATCAAATCTTCCCAGACCGTTTCGCCAATGGCGATGCATCACTCAACCCAGAAGAGACGTTGCCATGGAACTCGACAGAGCCGACGACGACGAACTTCTTCGGTGGCGACTTCCAAGGGGTGATCGACCATATCGATCATTTAGTCGAACTCGGAATCACTGGCATCTACTTCTGTCCAATCTTTAAAGCGACGACGAACCATAAGTACGACACGCTCGACTATATGGAAATCGATCCACAGTTCGGGACGAAAGAGAAATTTAAAGAGATGGTCGACCTGTTACATGAGAATGGAATTAAAATCATGCTCGATGCCGTCTTCAACCACGTCGGATATCATCACCCATGGTTCCAAGACGTCGTCGAGAACGGACCAGCTTCTGAATATCGCGATTGGTTCTATCTACGCGAGTTCCCGATTGCGACAGAACCGAAGCCAAATTATGATACATTTGCCTTTGAAAAAAATATGCCGAAGATCAACACCGAGCATCCTGAGTTAAAAGCTTACTTATTAGATGTCGCCCGTTACTGGGTCGAAGAGTTCGGCATCGACGGATGGCGTCTAGACGTTGCCAACGAAGTCGACCATGCGTTTTGGCGTGACTTCCGCAAGGCCGTCAAAAATGCGAACCCGGAAGCCTATATCCTCGGGGAGATTTGGCACGATGCGCAACCTTGGCTACAAGGTGATCAGTTCGATGCCGTCATGAACTACCCGTTCACGAATGCGAGCTTGAACTATTTCGCCCTCGACCGGACATCTGCATCTGAGTTCCGTAACGAACTGACGCGAGTCGAGATGATGAACACGATGAACGTCAACGAAGTTACCTTCAACTTGATCGATTCGCACGATACACCTCGTGCGTTGACGCGGGCGAAAGGTCATAAAGGCAAGTTCAAACTCTTGATGACGTCGATGCTAACGTATACGGGTAGCCCGTGTATTTACTACGGGGACGAAATCGGACTTGAAGGCGAACAAGACCCGGGTTGCCGTCGCTGTATGCCATGGGATGAAGCCGAAGAAGACCGCAACCTATTCCGCTACATTCAAAAGCTTATCCAGCTTCGTAAGGACCACCCTGTACTCGCCAACGCCGGCTCGTATCGCTTCAACCTAGTCGACGATGCGAACAATGCCGTCATCATCGAGCGGTGTACGAAAGATGAAACGTATCTCGTCTACTTTAACAACTCGGACTCTGCTTCGAAACTGAATCCGCTCGGTTATACAGGAGCAGCCACGGACCTCTTGCATGACCGTGACCTCGACTCACTCGAAATCGAACTCGCACCATTCAGTGCTGCTATTCTGAAATTGAAATAAATTCGAAAATCACCTGATTTCTTCGGGTGATTTTTTTGTTGAAAATAATTTAGCAAACCCCTTTCTTTTTCATTTCATAAGGAGTAAGATGACCATTGACATTTTTATAAGATTAATAGTTAACAGAGAGAATTATAGAGAAAAGGGAGAATACACTACATGCAGACGAAACAAACGGAACAGCTCACCCTGTTCAAACTGTCGTGGCCGATTTTCATCGAACTCGCCCTCCACATGGGAACCGGGATCATCGCCACATTGATGCTCGCTCACTACTCAGACGCCGCCGCTTCGGCCGTCGGGGTTGCCAACCAAATCTTAAACGTGTTCTTGATCGTCTTCAGTGTGACGTCTGTCGGGGCGACCATCTTGATTGGTCAGGCCATCGGGGCACAGCGCATGAAGAAGAGTCGTGACTTCGCCCGCTCCGCCGTCAGTTTGAACATGTGGCTCGGTGCGATCATGGTCGTCGTCATCTTCTTGTTCGGTGAGACGTTCTTACGCTTGTTCGGACTATCGGACGAACTGTTCGCGCACGGACTGTTGTTCCTACAAATCGTCGGCTTGTCGTTATTCACCGAAGCGCTCATCATGGCGCTCAGTTCGATTCTCCGAAGTCATGGAATGACGAAGCACGCCATGCTCGCGACGCTTCTAATCGATATCATCACCGCCGTCGGAGCCATTTTTGCAGTGACCGGCTGGTTCGGACTTCCGGTCACTGGCGTTGCCGGTGTCGCTTGGGCCATCGTGATTGCACGATTCGCCGCCATGCTCCTCTTGTTCTGGCTCGTCAAACGGAAGCTCATGATCCGTTTCCCGTTAAAAGAAGTGATTCGTCCGAAGAAAGATGACATCCAGTCACTCCTTCAAATCGGCGTTCCATCTGCCGGGGAGAACTTGTCGTATCAAGCTTCACAGATTATCATCACCGGATTTATCGCGACGATGGGGGAAGCCTCTCTCGCCGCTCGTGTATACGTCATGAACTTGTCGATGCTCGCCTTCTTGTTCACCGTTGCCGTCGCGCAAGGGACACAGCTCTTGATTGCGCGAGATATCGGAGGCAAACGTTTCAAAGAGGCGTACCATCGCGCCGTCAAGACCTTGAAGATTGCCATGTTCGCCTCGTTCGTCGCCTCTCTCGGTTTAGCGGTGTTCAGCGAGTCGCTACTCGGACTCTTCACGTCAAACCCTGACATCATCGCGGTCGGTGTGCCGATCTTATGGGCAACGCTCATTTTAGAGCCGGGTCGCGCCATGAACATCGTCCTGATGGGATCGTTGAAGTCCGTTGGGGACGTCCGCTTCCCGGTCATGATCGGAATCGCCTCGATGTGGGGTGTCGCCGTGGCGTTCAGCTACTTGTTCGGTCTTCAAATGGGACTCGGCATCCTTGGGATTTGGCTCGCCTTCTCTCTCGATGAATGGTTCCGTGGATTCTTCGCGTTCCGCCGTTGGAAGTACGGAACGTGGCAACAAAAAGGCTTCCAGTTCGAAGCCAAATCAACCACATAAAAAAGCGGCCGCGGCCGCTTTTTTTATTTCATCAAGAATGCCTGCATCGCCTGGCGATGCACTTCCGTGTCCCCACACTTCCGTTGCCACTCGATTTCTTCATTCAATCCTTCTTCAAATGAAGTGGCTCGCATGAGCGCCTTCATCCCTTGAACAGCGACCGCTGATTTCGCAGCAAGCGACTCCGCATATGAAGTCAATCGCTCCGTGTATCTCGCATCTTCCACGAGCTCGGTGACGAGCCCGAATGTCCGTGCGGCTTCCGAGTCAATCGTACTGCCACTCCAGAGCCAATCTAACGCGAGATCGTCTCGCATGAGTCGACGTAAGTGATACGGACCGCCCGCATCCGCCACCAACCCGATTTTAATGAACGCCGAACTGAACTTCGTCGATTCAGCGACGATTCGAACATCTGCCGCGAGTGCCAAACTGAGTCCTGCTCCTGCGACAACGCCATGAATCCCTGCGATCAGTGGCTTCCGGCAAGATGCAAGCGCCCGGACGAGTGGATGATACACATCTTCTAAATATTCCCCATAGTCAGCATCGCTCTCAATCGTCAAATCTTGTCCCGATGAGAACGCCCGCCCCTCGCCGACGAGGACGATGACGCGAACCGCGTCGTCCTGTTCAAATTCATCGATTGCCGTTTTCATCTCACGAAGCAACGTCTCATTCAAGGCGTTCAGCTTTTCAGGTCGGTTTAGTTTTAACCAACCTACCCCATTGTGTGTCGTCAATTGAATCGTTTCCACTTTTATTCCTCCTTCAAAAATGAATCACTGTTCATTTCTTCGTCATTCCGTCAAATTCCTTCCTTTACTGAAAAGTTTTTTGAAGTTCAATTGCCGGGAAGTTGGTTGATTTGCTATTCTAAAAGAAGTCGGTCACGAAAGGATGAGTCAGATGCAGCTGACAAACGCCGCTCGGCAGTTGAAACAGAAGAAAATCCCGTTCACCTACCATACGTACGAAGTGGATGAAACCGATGTCTCGGCCAAGCATGTGGCAATGACATTGAATAAGCCGCTCGAGGATCTGTATAAAACGATTTGTCTCATGAATGAGAAAAAGCAATACGCCTTCTTTCTCATCTCTGGAGAGCGTGACATTGATTTAAAAGCAGCCGCAAAAGCTTGGGGGGCGAAGAAAGCATCGCCTGTTCCAATGAAAGAACTTGAGACATTGACCGGTTACATTCGAGGCGGCGTCTCGCCGATTGGAGCGAAGAAAACGTTCCCTGTGTATGTACACGAGGTAGCTCAGGACAAAGAGACGATTATCATCTCTGCCGGAAAGCGTGGCTATCAAATCGAATTATCACCTAAAGATTTATTGCAATTTACAAACGGTCACTGGTTCAGCCAATGACCTCACTGGGGGCAAAATTATGTGGAAAGAACGCATCCGTTCGTGGGTTCCAAACTCTTTTACGTTCGGAAATTTATTTTGTGGTGTCGTCGCGATCGTCTACGCCGCACGTGGTGACTTCTCTAACGCCACACTGTTAATTATCATCGCAATGATGCTCGATAGTTTGGATGGACGACTCGCCCGTATGCTCGGCGTCGCTGGCGATTTTGGAAAAGAATTGGACTCGCTCGCTGATATCGTCACATTCGGTGTCGCCCCGGCGATGCTCGCTTATTATACGTTTTTTATTGATTACGGCAATTATGGATTGTTTTTCGCGGCACTCTTCCCGTTATTCGGTGCCTATCGCCTGGCGCGCTTCAATTTATCTGCGACGAACGTTGCAGCGAGTTATTTTTCTGGTGTCCCGATCACGGCCGCAGGTGGTCTCCTCGCTGTCATCACGACGTTCGGTGATCGCGTTAGCGAACTGTTGACGCCCATCTTCTTCACAGGGCTCGCCCTGTTGATGGTCAGCCGTGTCCGTATCCCGAGCTTTAAAGATGTTCCACTGCCACGTCACTCATTCATCATTACAATCAGTCTTGTCTACGTGACCTATATGATGTTCGCCCGTTGGAAAGAATGGCCGACGTTTTGGTTCATCGCTGTTCCGTTTTATGTTTTATTCATCGCCTTCTCGTTCGTGAAAAGACGGAAGCGGATGGCTAATTGAGAGTCTCGTTCGACGAGGCTCTTTTTTGTGCATGCATTTGTTAGACGGAGACTCAGATGAGCTTTAGAATGAGAGAAGAGGTGATGGAATGAAAGTGTATCCGTTTATTTGGAAGTGGTTTATCGTTTGGTATTTCATTGGGTTGATTTTAGTTGGGTTCGATTTACTTCCGCCTTGGCTCGAGTGGGCAAACCCCGTCTTTTTATGGCTAGCCGGGGCGATTGGTGGAACGATTCTTTATCAAGGAATCCGGCAAGGTGTTTGGATTGTTCCGTTTATTTTCTTCGGTTCAATCGCAGTCGAAACACTCGGTGTGAAAACGGGGTTCCCATTCAGCGAGTACATCTACGCTGAGGCGTTCGGTCCGACAGTGTTTGGAGTCCCTGTCACAATCGGTGCGGCATGGCTTGCCGTGATCGGATCAAGTTTCGCTGTGGCCCGTCTCTTCACGTTCCGCCAACATATAGTATGGCTTGTCCCGATTCTGGCCGTATGGCTCGATATGGCGATCGATCCTGTGGCGGCAAATGTGAAAGGCTACTGGGAATGGGCAAATGATGGGCTATATTATGACATTCCGACACAAAACTTTATCGGTTGGTTCGGGTTATCCCTCATTTTCTCCTGGCTGTTACAGCGTCACGAACGAACAGTCGACTCCTTGTTCATTCGGCACGGCGTCTATTTGTTCGTCATGCTACATGTGCTCTTCGGCGTCACCGCTGTCAATGCCGGTCTCTATGGAATCGGTTTGCTCAGCATTCTCACATCGGGAGTGATTCTACTTGAAAGGAGAGGTCGCGATGATCGAATCACACAAAAAGAAGTGGTTCAATAATGTATTTTCAACGTTCGTACGGGAACGTCAGATTCGTCCATCGTTCCATAACATCTATATTCGAGCGGACGATGTCCCGACTCCCGGACTATTTTTAAGTACACATAGTGCATGGTGGGACGGCCTCATCATGTATATGATCAATGAACACTTTTTACGACATGACATTCATGTGTTGATGGATGAGGATGGACTAAATCGCTTCCCGTTCTTTCGGCATCTCGGTGCCTTTTCGGTGAAAAAAGGTAGTCTCTCAGACGTACGTGCCTCACTTGCCTATGCGAATGAATTACTAACGTCTGGGAAATCCGTATGGATGTTCCCTCAAGGACAAGAGATGCCTCAGGAACTGCGCCCCGTCGAGATTGAATCGGGTGCGACATTGTTACTGAACGACCAAACCGTGCAGTTATGTGCCATGTACTATTCGTTCGAGAGCCATGCGGAGCCACTCGTATATGTACGCTTTCGGAAGATTATCGTAACGACCACGACACGACGAGCTCAAAAACAAGAGATTGCGCGAGCACTTGAAGAACTCTATGACGATGTGCGACAAGACGTCATTATACGGTCTGACGCCTATGTACCTCTCTTTCGACCACGTCGCAATCTGGCTGAATGGACGGAGACGTTGCTTCGACTCGGGAGGGGACGCTAATGATTTTATGGATGATCACCCTCCTCATGTTCATTTTCACCGTCGTCAATCTATTGTTTTTAAGACCGCTTGCCGCTCCAGTACGGTCACCAGAAACGGCTGTCTGTATTCCGATGCGCAATGAGTCACGACACGTCGACCGATTGATTTCAAATTTGAAGCAGGCGATACCGGAAGGGACTCATGTCTACATCTATGAGGATCGTTCCGAAGACGATACATACGAAAAATTGAATCGAGCCATCGCGGACGACGCTCGTTTTACAATCATTCAAGGAGTCCCGTTGCCAAGTGACTGGGCAGGAAAAGTTCACGCTTGTCATCAGTTGGCGATACGCACCACGGAACCGTATCTCTTGTTTTTAGATGCGGATGTCACGATTGATTCAAGTTTTATCGCACGCATGCATGCGACACTCGTCCGTGAGCAGGCTGTCTTTTTATCCGGGTTCCCCCAATTTCCGACGTCCACATTTCTCGGGAAATTATTGATTCCCATGCAACACGTGCTCATCGCCCAACATCTCCCATTGTTTTGGCGTAAAGTGAAACACCCTGCATTTGCGGCGGCGAACGGGATGAACGTTCTCGTCGAGCGAAGCAGTTATGAGGAAGTCGGTGGACATGCCGCCATTCGAACGTCATTGATTGATGATATCGATTTATGCCGAACATTCAAACGTCATCAAAAAATCACCTCACTCGTCCAAGTCTCTCCATACATCTCTTGCGATATGTATGAGACGAACGAAGAAGTATGGACCGGGTTTTCAAAAAACGTATTCAAGGGAATGAATGAATCAGTAGGACTCGCTTTGTACTTTATGGCGTATTATGGCATCCAGTTGACCGCCATGCTTGCTTGGATTTTTTCACCGAGTTGGCAGACCATCAGTGCGGCACTCTTCGTGCTGTTTGCACGTCTAGCCGTCGATCTCAAATCAATCGGCACCGGTACATGGTACCATCCGCTCAGTTTAATCGCTTACTTGACCTTACTCGGGAACGCCGTCATACGTAAATGGAGACGGTTGCCGATCACGTGGAAAGGTCGTCACTATTCCTAAGTAGACGTCTTAAGGGGGACACATGTATGAAACAAATTGTTGTGATTGGAGCTGGACTCGGTGGACTTAGCGCCGCCGTCACGCTCGCAGCGCGTGGTTATGACGTCACGGTCATCGAGAAAAATGAACATGTCGGCGGGAAACTCATGCCCGTCATCACCGACGGTCACCGGTTCGACTTCGGTCCGAATACGATTACGATGCCGGACGTATTCCGTTCGGTCATCCGAAATAGCGGTGCCAATCCGGATGACTATTTTGAGTTAATCAAACTCGACCAGCATACCGTCAACCACTATTCCGATGGATCATCCTTCACATTCAGCGCTGACCGGGCAAAGCTTGAAGTCGAAGTACGACGATTGACGGGTAATCAATTCAAGCATAATCAAATGCGTGCCTATCTCGATGAAGCAGAGAAATTATTCGCTATTGCAAATAAACGCTTCTTCACACAAATGGAGACAAAGTTAGATCCTGGTCTTTGGGCGGACATGGTCAAAGTACACCCACTTCAAAGTTTGCATGCCCTTCACAAGAAATACTTCAAGGACCCGCGTATCATCCAGGCACTCGATCGCTATGCGACGTACATTGGAAGCAGCCCATACGTGACACCCGGAACGTTTGCCCTCATCGCACATTTGGAATTGAATGAAGGCGTCTATTTTGCGAAGGGTGGGAACTGGAATATCGCAAAGGGATTCGCCAAACGGGCAAGCGAACTCGGCGTGACGTTCCGTCTCGGTCATGAAGTGACGAAGATTGATGTGTTGAACGGAAAAGCACATGAGGTCGTCGTCGATGACCAAGAAGTCATCTCGTGTGACGCTGTCCTTCTTAATGGCGAACTCTTGACGCAATACCCACGACTCGTCGATGCCAAAGACCGCCCCTCTTTCCCGGTCCCGACGCGTGACACCGTCGAACCGTCAATTTCTGCGTTTGTGTTGATGATCGGATTGTCGAAACGATTGAACTTGGCGCACCATAACGTCTACTTTTCAGATGACTATGAACGGGAATTTCAGGCACTCTTTCAACAAGAGCGCTATGCGGACGAACCGACCATCTATATTTCGAATTCATCCGCCACGGACCCATCGATGGGCGAAGCAGGCGATAACTTGTTCATTCTCGTCAACGCGCCAGCTCACCTAACCGAAATCGATGCGGATACGTATGAACATTTGATTCGTCGCCGTTTACGTGAATTCGGTGTGGATTGGGAGGATGACGAGGTGCTCTATCATAAGCGTGTGACCCCGCAAGATTTGACCCGCGATTTTTATGCGTATTACGGGGCACTATATGGAACATCGGCCAACTCGAAAAAGGGTGCATTCTTTAGACCTGAAGGCCGGTCGACGGACGTCTCGAACATTTGGTTTGCGGGAGGTTCGACCCATCCTGGAGGCGGCAGCCCGATGGTGACGCTTTCAGGACAATTCGCCGCACGATCGATGTTAGAGGACATACCTCTGACAATATGAACATTTTGTGAACGCGAGTTTCGACACTTGTCGACAAGTTGGAGACGTGATAATATCATATTCGAGTTCAAGCAGTTCTGTAACGTTTGTTACACCTGTAGCGATCGAATGGCTTCCCCGAGCCAAATCGCGTTTTGAACTTGTCACACCCGAGAAAGTGATGAGCGAGTTTCCCCACTCGTATCCCGTAGTTGAGACAGCTTGCGTATGATGTTCCCCCTTAGTCCATCAAGCATCCTGTTTCAGCGAAGATGTCCCTATGATTCATTCCCCATGAATCCCGGCACATCTTTAGGGCTTCATCACAAACCGATTCATTCATTTCCCCGATGAATGAATCACATAACGCTTACGCCACTTTTGGTCCCCCGCCAAAAGTGGTTTTTTTTACGCAAAAAACTGTAGGCGCTAGGATGCGCCTACAGTGAATCGGAATTCTTATAGCTTGGCTAGCAACTTTCCTTTTTGTAAGGTCGATACGTATGCCCGTTTTGTAAAAACGTCGTATCCATTCGCACGTGCAGCATCTAAAATCCCCTCGTAGAGAAGGGCTGCCGCTTGCACCGGTTTTCGACTGGCGAGCGGATAGAGGTGATGGGTCGCACGTGCCCGTTCATACAATAATTCGGCACGCTTCGCCAACGCCTCCCACAGGTCGATAAAGGCAGGCGTCACTTCTCGTTGTTGTAACATCTCTTCATTCACACCATACTGTCGCATCATCGTACGTGGTAAATAGATGCGGTCTCGGTTCAAATCTTCACCAACATCTCGCAAGATGTTCGTCAGTTGCATCGCGATCCCGAGGTCTATTGCACCTTGGCGAAGCTGACGTTGTGTCGCTTCGTCCTGATTTGGGACGAGGATCGGAAGTAACATGAGCCCGACCGTGCTCGCTGCATAATAGCTATATTGCTCCGTTTCTTCGAGCGTCTCATATCGAGACTTATGTAAATCCCATTTCATTCCTTCTGCCAACTCAAAGAAAGGGTCGACGTCCATCTCATAGCGTTGCCACACATCACGCAAAGCGACCCATAGTGCTTCATCTAGATGGTAACCAGCCAAAAAGCGATCAAAATCATGCAAAAATGCTACCAAACTCTCTTCTGGACGGTCTGATTCATCGACCGCATCATCGAGGGTGCGACAGAACGTATATACGGCCATGACCGCTTGACGATCAGGTTTTGAGAGCAAAGAGAAGGCCCGATAAAAGGTCAACGAGCCCTTCTTCATGATTTCCTCACATTGACGATACGCTTCTTGTGTCGTCACGATGTATTGCCCCCATTTCTTCTTCCATTTTTTTCACGAGTAACTGTGACCCGATCATGACAATCGGCACACCTCCACACGGATGAACAGATGCTCCCACCGCATAAAGGCGTTCGATTTTCGGATAAGGTCTTGCCTGAGGTTTAAACGCGGCTGACTGCGATAACTTTGGTGCAATTCCAAAGCTTCCTCCCTCGAACAAGCCGAATCGCTCGGCATCCATCGGTGTCCGGACTTTCATCTCGATGACACGTTCACGAAAATCAGGTATGAATGTCTCGATTCTTCCTAATAGATGTTCGATGGTTCCTTGTGACTCAAAGTCTTCCTGCTCTAACTTCCGAGGGACCGGAACAAGAACATATAACACGCTCGTCCCTACTGGCGCGAGCGTCACATCGATACGCGATGGGTTAAAAGTGTACATCGCAGGATACTCACTTAGTTTACCATCCTCGAAGATTGTACGCATCGATCCTTCAAAATCATTTGGTAAATCGAATTGATGAACCGGTAGATCGAGTTCGCCGTTGACGGTAAAGTATAGGAGTAACGTACCACTTGACGGTTCATACGTCTTTGGCGTCACACCATCAATCAGTCGCTCCATGAGCGGGAAATCACCATTCACGACGACGGCATCATACGGTACATATTCATCATTTACCGTGATTCCATTTGCCACCCCATCCGTGACATGGACACGATTGACGGTAGCGTTCATGACGAAACGAACACCGCGCCGCTTCAGTTCTTGTTCCATTTTCGTCGCAAGGGAGAAATATCCTCCTTTTACATACCAAACGCCCTCTTCTTGTTCACGATAAGGGATGAGTCCATATAACGAAGGAGTGGCATAAGGATTCCCACCGATATAAAGGGTCTGCAGACTATAGGCGACGCGTAAACGTTCGTCTTCAAAGAAGCGTTTCATGTTCGCATGGGCCGTTTCATATGCTTTTAAACGCATGAGTAATAAAAGGAGCTTCGGCTCGAACAGTTCGGTCTTCGATGAATACCCGCGGTCCAAGAACGTATCAAACCCAATTCGATACTCGTCTCTTTTTTGAGACATATATTGACGGAACGCATCCCCTTCTCCAAACATTCGCTCAATTTCTGCTGCCTGTCGCTCAATCTCCCGATATTTATAAAACGAGGTTCCGTCTTGATAACATAAGCGATAGAGTGGGTCGACTTCGAGCAACTCCACGTCCGCCTCAGGAAGACCTGCTTCGATTAACTGTTGCCTGAGTTTGCTCGGTAACAAGACGATTGTCGGACCTTCGTCAACTTTCGCACCGTTTTCAAATGCAACATAGTTTAATCGTCCGCCCACGCGCGCTTCTTTCTCATAGATTGTGATTTGAAGCGACGGATGACGTTTCGTCAGTAAGAGGGCGGCGTACAGTGTACCGACCCCTGCGCCTACAAAGCTGATGTTCATCGGCCGACACCTGCCCGGTCACGTAATAGATTTGTTGTGATGCGAGCTGATTCAAAGATAGTCGGAAGACCGCTTCCTGGGTGAGTCCCACCACCGACGAGCCAGACGTTATCGAGCTCTTCGAACTGATTATGCGGACGGAAATACATCATTTGCGATAAATTATGCCCTAGATTGAACGTTGCCCCTTCATAGATACCGAACGCTTCCCAGTCCTCTGGAGTTAACGTTTCCATCACTTCGATGTGTTGACGAACGTTCCGATATGGGGAACGGGTCTCAAGGGCGTCAAGGACGCGCTCTGTCATTGTCGCCTGTAACGCTTCCCATGGAAGACCAGATAAATTGTTCGGGACCGGTACGAGAACGTAGAGGGACGATTTTCCTGCAGGTGCAAGCGTTGGATCGATGCGTGAGGCATTTTGAACATAGAACGAGAAATCGTCGCTTAGTTTCAACTCTTTCGTCATTTCTTTGACGTTCAACTCGTAATCGTCCGCAAAGTGAATCGAGTGATGTGCCACGTCCTCATAGACATGGTTCAATCCAAGATACAACATGAACGTTGAACAGGAGTAGCGTTTCTTCTTCAATTGAGCCGGACTCCACTTTGATAATTGACCGTCTGGAACGAGCGACGTCATCGCATGAGCAAAATCGGCACCAATCACGACTTCGTCGAACGCATAGTGGACACTTCCTGCCACAAGTCCCGTCACTTTTTTGTCCTCTAAGAGCAGACGTTCCACTGGTTCACCGAGTCGAATGACACCTCCATCTTCTTCAATCACACGCGCCATCGCATGACAAAGCTGGTTCACGCCACCGATTGGGTGATGAACCCCGTAAGCGTGCTCCATATATGAGAGGATGGAGAAACCGCCAGGACACTCCCAAGCGGACATTCCTAAATATTTGGCTTGGAACGTAAAGGCGTACTTCAACTCTTCACTCGTGAAATACTCGGATAAGACGTCATATAACGATTTACCGATTGAGAGGAACGGTAATGCTTTAAGCACGCGCAATGAAACGTAGTCAGTTAATTTATCATGAGCTGTTTGTAAGACTGGCATCAATTTTGACAGTTTGATCGCCTGTTCACTCATAAACCGTTCATATCCTTCCCCATTTCCCGGGAATTGTTCTTCGATGGCACGATGCATCTCGTCACGATCTGTCGTCATCGAGAGTTGACGCGTCCCACGATCAAAATACAAATCATACATCGGTTCGAGTTGTTTCATCTCAACGTAATCGTGTAGATCTCGACCTGTTTCTTCGAAAATCTCTTCTAAAATGTATGGCATATTTAAAAAAGTAGGTCCTCGGTCGAACGTGAACTCACCAACTTGCAGGCGTGATGTCCGGCCTCCCACGAACGGTTGTTTCTCAAATACGGTGACATCTACTCCACGATGCGCCAGTAGCATCGCAGCAGCCAATCCACCGGGTCCTGCCCCAATAACGGCAACTCTTTGTTTCGACACACTCAACAACTCCCTATGTGAATAGTCTCTTATGCTTCTCTATCATTATAGAAATGACCGGAGACAAGTTCAATTTTGAATCGGTTGATTGAGCAGGTTCGTTTTTCCTCGCTCGGCGATGACGATATACCAAGACCCTTCTGGGATAAATGGAATGAATCGAATCTGATCGAATCCGACTTCTTGCATCTGTCGGCGTAGTCTAGGGATTGTCGGAAGTGGATACAAGTTATCGTGGAGCGTCATGAAGGCGTTGAATGCGGAAGCGAACCGTCCACCTAGCGCCGTTTCCGCAAGAGGCGTCACGAGAACAGCGACACCGTTCTCCTCTAGTCGTTCACGTAATCTTTCAAGTAATTTGACTCGCTCTTCCGGTGAGAAATAATACAGCATGTTATTCATCATGACCGCATCGAACCGTTCTTCCGTTTCCCAACTCATGAAATCAGCGACTTCGAACTGTATCTCACCACTCTCGTCTCGAGATTGTGCCTCTTCGATTACCTCTTCCTCTAAATCGATTCCTGTTAGTTCCCAACTTGGTTCGAGCGCTTGTAATTTACGTAAATAACCACCGTGCCCACACCCGATATCAAGCATTGACTTGACATCAGCTTGACGCAAGAGCTGTTGCACAATCGGGAATGCGACCGTTTCAACGAGTGTCGACGTCTTCGCGACGACTTGACCGTGCTCGGCCCCATCAAACGTCTTTTGTTTTCCAGATTCTAAAAATTCTGGGTAAGCGATTAGCGCAGGGATATGAAGTTCCATCATCTCTTGAAGCATGAATCCGATGCTCCGCTCATCGTTACCAGATAATTGATATTTTAATCCGCGTGTCGGATAATACCGCCACCCTTTTTTCTTCAAATGCCTCACTGCGACCCCGACTTCTAACCAACGCTCTAACGCGAGTTGTGTCAACGGGCGCTTTAAACGTAAATTCATCTCCGCCATACTGGCACCACCTTGAAGCGCATCGAATAGGCCAAACTTATAGCCGATATAGCCGTGCCATAGGGGTAAGAATGATTCTGTTTGTTTCATCCATTTCCGTGCGTGTAATACGCGTGTCCATTCCGTCATCTGTTGATCCATCGTTTCACCTCATCATCATGATTACTGATTTTTTTATTTTCCCCTAATAATTTGTGTACAAACAAAAAAATCCCACTTCGATATGCGAAGTGGGAACGTCTTATTGAATGAAACTGTTGAATGGAGACTGGCCATACGGTAACGCATACCCAACAAAAATAGTGATGAGTGCCAAAAGAATGAATCCACCGAACAAGGCATTCGCAGGTTTTTTCTTTTTGACTTTGACGAGGGTCATCTCACCGAAAATCAATGTCAGTAATCCGACTGTGATTTTCACGTGATAAAACGCGCCTCCCCCGTTCAATTGAAGGTAAAGATACAGTCCTGTTCCGAATGCGATGAGTAACATGAGTCGAAACGCCATATGTGCGATCTTTCCACTCTTGTTGCCGTTCTTATAACCGATATAGGCCACGGCAAACAAAATAAGTAACAAAATCCAGCTCGTAACGTGTGTGTGCAAGAATGCAATCAGTGGCATTCTAATGCCCCCCTTTATGTTGTTGTTCAGTCTTCATTGTACACGAACTCTCTCCTGATTGGTCAAGCGAACGCTTTCTAAAAAAAGAGCCATCCACTAAGGATGACTCCATTCATTATACAGGTGTTGTCTCTGCCTCTTGGACAGCATATTCGTAGCTAGGAATTTCAACGATGAACGTCGAGCCCTCATGCTGAATCGATTCGACGTGGATTTGACCGTTGTGACCACGCACGATTTCCTGACAAATCGGCAACCCGAGTCCTGTACCTCCGATTTCTCGGCTGTCAGAATTGTCGACGCGATAAAACTTATCGAATAAGCGATCGAGTGCGTCACTCGGAATTCCAATTCCTTCATCTTTGACTTTAATCGAAACGATTTGCTCGTGATGCGAAAGTTCCACCGTAATCTTTCCACCTCGTGGAGAATATTTCACGGCGTTCGACAATAGATTACTCATCAACTGTTTGAACTTCTGGCAATCGACGAACAATTCATACGGGCGTGCATCATCTGCAATCAATTCGAATTCATGTTTTAATGACGATGCCTCATAGAACGTCAGCATATCACGAACGACCGGTTCGATATCAAGTTGTTCCCGATCATACATTTGACTGCCAGACTCCATTCGCTGCACATCGAGGAAGTCATTGACGAGATGGGTCAAGCGTTCCGTTTCAGCGTGAATGGTTTCTAAATATTTTGCTTGTTTCTCATTCGGCAACTGTTTCTTGACCATCAATTCGGTAAACCCATAGATAGACGAAAGCGGTGTCCGCAATTCATGCGAAATGGTGGAGATAAACTCACTCTTCAATCGTTCTGCCTCTGTCTCACTCGTGATATCACGGAAGACGAGAAGCGTCCCTTTCGAAAGTCCACCGACAATGATTCGCTCCGCGTACATCTGCAAGTTCATTTCGCCTTTACGGATGGAGAAGCTGACACTGTCATGTGGGAAATCTTCAGTGAACAGGCGATTCGTATACTTTGTAAAGTCCTCCGCTTGATCGACCGTCTCAACAAGACGATTCCGCCATTCTTCCCACGATTCTTCTTCAAGCTCTTGTGAATTAACGTCACTGAGTTCAGGGAACATCTCATAGAGTGGACGGTTAACGAACACGTCATCTGTCGAATGGTCGATATAAACGACAGCCTCTCGAATCGAATCAAGGATTCGTTCTGTCTTTCCTTTCTCACGCTTCATCTCTTCAAATAAACGCATCCGTAAGAGAGAGAGTGAGAGTTGGCGAGCGAATGACATGATGTCGCCCATTTGTGTTTGGGTGAAGCGGTCTTTGTAGCGAACCAAATAGATGAACGCGATGATTGAATCATCTGTTGGATCATGGACCGGTACCGCCGTCTCAAACATATAGTACGGATAAGGAAGCGGATGGTCGCTCGCAACTTGTTTCGACGAGTGTACCGTCGTCTTCAATGTCATCGCGCGCGTCAATACAGAGTTCTCGCTATCGAGCAACTGACGAGACAACGTGTCGTTCAAGCCGTGGCTCGTGACGCGATACATGCCTGATTCATCCACGAAGACGAGTGCCCCGACCTCTGAATCTGTAATCGTGACTAACTTTTCAATAATCTCTGGATAAGCCGTAAGCGAATCACGTGACGCCAACGTCTCCGTCAATTCGTTTCGGTAAGCGAGATGCTGTTCGTTTTGTTGCGTCTGCTCAAGAATCTCTTCAAGTTCTTGCTGTTGTGCCTGCAACTCTTCTTGTTGCGCGATCAGTTCTTCTTGTTGCGCTTGAAGTTCATGGTTTTTTTCAATCAGATGACGCTCGTTATCACGAAGCGTTTCAGCCATCTTATGGAATGAGCGAGACATCGTCCCGATTTCGTCTTCCCGTTTCATCTGATCACTCAAATCAACAATTTCACCTTTCAATAAGCGATTCGATGCGATCGAAAGTTTTGAAATCAGACGTGTTTGTCGGCGGAGGAACGGTTGGACAAACAGTAAAATCAATGCAGCGAACGAAGCGATGCTCAAAATCCACAAGAATTGAAGAATATTGTTATTTTGACGCCATTCCGCATAGACGTTCTCTTTTTCAGACGCCATCAATTCACGATAGTTCTCAAGCGACGTCTCCACTTCATCGATCGGTCCAAGGATATCGATTCCCCGCTGCGGATTAAATTGGACGAGACCTTGATCAATCAATCGTTTCGCTGTCGGCAACTCCGCAATGGTCTGCGCATCGATAAACGTTTCTGTCACGTCACCGTCTTGCTGCGCTTTTGCATACTCGTACGTCACCGGGATGATGACATCGTAATAAAAGTCATGAAACTGTTGAAGATCTTCTGCGAACAGTTCACCTTGACGCGTCGTGACTTGCGTTTTGAACCAATTGATTTCCTGTTGGAATTTCGCTTCATTGCCACTCGCTCGTTCAAGAGAAGCGATGTCTCCAAACAAGAGGTACCCACGTGTGTCATATTGATCCGCTTGCCACTCGTCCCACATGTTCGTCAGACGATCGACGCGTTCATCCACTTGGCGCAACCTCGCCTCATTTGCCTCGAGTCGATTTTCGATATAGACATACGTCAATACCGATCCGACCAACGCTAGGACGAGGAACGAATAAAGGACGACCATGATGTCACGTCCGAGTTTTTGTTTAAACCACCTTTTCACTTCACGATTCCTCCTATGATTTTAACGAGTTCAAGTGGGCTGAATGGTTTTGAAATAAAGTAGTCGACCCCAATCTCGTTCGCGCAATCACGGTCAGATTGTTGGCTTTTCGCTGTCAACATCATCACTTTCGTTTCTTGTCGCCCTGGTAATTTCCGTACTTTCTCAATCACTTCAAGCCCTGTCATGCCGGGCATCATATGGTCCACAATCACCAAATCATATTCATTTTCTTCAATCAATCGATAAGCTTCTACGCCATCTTGTGCCTCATCGATATCATATCCTTCGTCTTCTAATGTATCCATAACAAGCATGCGTAGTACTTCTTCGTCTTCTGCTAGTAAGATTTTAACCATAATCGTTCCTCCATTTTTTATCCCATTTTTTTATTTTAACGGATTTGTAATTGTTACACAAAATAAAAAGACGTACGAAACTCATCTTCGTACGTCTTTTGCCTAATCACATTGTCCTAAAACCTGTATTCCAGTTATACGACTTCTTTTTCAGCGAACTGACTATTGTAAAGATCTTCATAAAAACCACCCGCTTCGAGAAGCGATTCATGCGTCCCTTGTTCAATGACTCGACCTTGATCCATCACCAATATCAAATCTGCATCTTTGATGGTCGATAATCGGTGCGCGATGACGAAACTCGTCCGACCGTCCATCAACCGCTTCATCGCCTGTTGAATCAAAATCTCGGTACGCGTATCGACACTCGATGTCGCTTCGTCTAAAATCATGATTGGCGGGTTGGCAAGCACTGCTCGCGCAATCGTCAATAACTGTTTTTGACCTTGTGAAATGTTATTTGCCTCTTCATTCAACACGGTGTCATAACCGTCAGGCAACGTTCGGATAAACGAATCCGCATGGGCCGTTTTCGCCGCATTGACGATTTCAGACTCCGTCGCACCTGTTTTCCCATAGGCGATATTGTCACGAATCGTTCCATTAAAGAGCCAAGTGTCTTGTAAGACCATCCCGAACGTATGACGCAAATCGTGTCTCGACATTTGCCGCGAGTCTTTCCCGTCGATTAAAATCTCTCCATCGTTCAACTCATAAAAGCGCATGAGCAGATTAATCAATGTCGTTTTTCCGGCACCTGTCGGACCGACGATGGCTACCGTTTGTCCTGTCAACACATCGAGGTTCATATCTTGAATGAGTAGATTGTCCCCGTATCCGAAGTCGACATGACGGAATGCAACATTTCCTTCAGCGCGCTCTAATCGATACGTCGTGACCTCTTTTACTTCTTCCTCTTCATCTAACAATTCGAAAACTCGCTCTGCCGCAGCAACGGTTGATTGGACAATATTTGCAATATTCGCTGTCTGGGTGATCGGTTGAGTGAACTGGCGTGTATATGTGATAAACGCTTGAATATCCCCGATGGAGATGCTGCGTTGTGTGACCAAAATCCCACCGACCACACTGATTAACACGTAACTGATGTTTCCGATGAACATCGTCATCGGCATGATAATACCGGAAATGAATTGTGCTTTTCTTCCGGCATCGTAAAGTTCTTCATTCACTTCCTCAAACTCACGCACAGCCGTCTCTTCACGACCAAACGCTTTAACGACCGCATGTCCGGTATACATTTCTTCTACGTGACCGTTCAATCGTCCGAGGTGACGCTGTTGATCCGAGAAATATCGTTGTGACCGTTTTAAAATCGGACGAATCGCAAAGATGGTGAGTGGTAAAGAGACGAGAGAGATGACCGTCAACAGTGGACTGATTGACAGCATCATAATCAAAATCCCGATGATGGTGACAATCGAGGTGATGAATGAAGTCACACTTTGTTGTAGCGTACTCCCAATCAAGTCAATATCGTTCGTCACCCGACTTAACGTTTCCCCGTTTGAACGACCGTCATAATATTTAAGCGGTAGTCGCTCTAACTTTTTATTGACGTCTTCTCGTAAGTCATACACCGTTTTTTGGGCAACTCCAGACATCAAGTATTGTTGCACATAGTTGAACAGGCTGCTGATCACGTAAAGACCAGCGAGGAGTGACAAGATTAGACCGATTCTCGTGAAATCAATCTCTGCTCCTGGTACACCCGTAAATTTGGCATAGGCGCCTTCAAACAATTCTGTGATGGCGATCCCCATGATTTTTGGACCGGCAATCATAAAAATCGTGCTTAAGATCGCTGCGACGAAGACTGCAATCAATGTATTGCGCCGTGGTTTTAAATAGGCGAGCAGCCGACGGAACGTCACTTTGAATTCCTTCGGCTTTTCTCCCATCATCATCATGTTCCCACCGCCAGGACCTCCTGGCCCACCGTGTCCGCCATGAGTTTGTCTCGTATTCGATTGTTTCTCACTCATGCGATTTCCTCCTCAGACAATTGTGACTTCACGATTTCTTGATAAACCGCATTCGTCGCAAACAATTCCTCATGCGTCCCGATTCCAGCGACTTTCCCTTCTTCTAACACGATGATGCGATCGGCATCCATGATGGTGCTGACGCGTTGCGCGACAATCAATACCGTCGCTTCTTTCGTTTCTTCTTTTAACGCCTTCCGAAGCGCAGCATCTGTTTTAAAATCAAGTGCCGAGAAACTGTCGTCGAATACATACAAATCGGGTTTCCGTACGAGCGCTCTTGCAATCGAGAGACGTTGTTTCTGCCCGCCCGACACGTTCGATCCGCCTTGTTCGATCACAGCCTCATATCGGTCTGGCATCTTTTCGATAAAATCGGTCGCTTGCGCGATAGATGAGGCATGTACAACTTCTTCCATCGTTGCATCGGCTTTTCCGTATCGAATATTCTCTGCGATCGTACCCGTGAAGAGTAACGCCTTTTGCGGAACAAATCCGATTTTTGAACGAAGCGTTTCTTGAGGGACTTCTTTGAGATCCATACCGTTTACGCGGATGTGACCAGACGTCACATCATAAAATCGAGGAATCAAATTGACAAGCGTCGATTTGCCGGATCCGGTTCCACCAATCACCGCAGTGATTTCTCCTGGCTTTGCCGAAAAACTGATATCGGATAATGCCGGTTCTTCAGCTCCAGGATAATAGAACGTCACATCATCAAATACGAGCGTCCCTCGTTCTTTGTCTAAAGTTTTCGTTCCATCATCCACAAGGGATGGTCTCATCTCGAGCACCTCGTTGATTCGGTTTGCTGAAACCGATGCCCTTGGAACCATGATGAACATGACCGATGCCATGACGAGTGCGAACATGATTTGCATCACATATTGAATGAACGCCATCAAGTCTCCGATTTGCATCGCGCCATTATCGATGCGAATTCCTCCGAACCAAATGACACCAACGACCGTCAAGTTCATCACGAGCATCATGACCGGCATTAGGAAGGCCATGATTTGGTTCACTTTAATCGAGACGTCTGTCAATTGTTCATTCGCCTCTGTCATTCGAACTTGCTCTTCTTTTTCACGGTTAAACGCTCGAATGACACGGATGCCTGTCAAATTTTCGCGGAGAACGAGATTGAGCCGATCCAATCGTTTTTGTACTTTTTTAAAAAGTGGCATCGCCTTCCAGAAGATAAGGAGAATCGAGATGACCAATACAGGCATCGCTGCAACGATGACGAGTGATAATTTTGCGTCTTTCGAGGTCGCCATGATCAATCCACCGACAAACATAATCGGTGCACTGACGACCATACGAAGCATCATGATAATGACTTGTTGAACTTGCGTGATGTCATTTGTCGTTCGCGTGATGAGTGAGGCCGTTCCGACACGATCAAACTCTTCAAGCGAGAAACGCTCCACATGATTGAACACACGTCTGCGTAAGTCGCGGCCAAATCCCATCGCAGCCTTCGAGGAATAGAAACTGGCCACGACGGCAGCAAGGGCGCCGAGTCCCGTCACTCCAAGCATGACCCCTCCCATTTGCCAAATGTATGCGGTATCTCCTGTGACGACCCCTTTATCGATAATATCTGCCATCAGCGTCGGTAAAAACAAATCTGCCAATGACTGAGCGAACACAAATAGTAAAACCATCAGTACTGCCCATTTATAAGTAATCAGACGCTTTAACAGCTTAATCATGCCGACATCCTCCCTCGCATTCTGTATGCCCTTCATTCAGTTCATTTGCAATTTGTTGATGTGCTTCAATCATATGACGATACGTTTCCTCATCAAGGCGTGACAAGATTTGATTCAATTGTTGCTCTGTGCCTTGTTCCTGTTTCTCAATCTCCTCAATCAAGCGTTTGCCGGATGTATCAATCGTCAAGACGACTTCCCGTCGATTGTCTGGATTGACATCACGTCGAATCAGTCCTTTTTCCACAAGACCGTCTAACGATTGGCTTAATGTACTCTTAGGCATCTTCGTACGCCTGACCAATTCTTTTTGCGTAATCGCACCCTGTTCATTCAACATCATCAGACCATGTAATTGAGGCAACGTGAGATCATTTTGTTGCGCCGTCTGATGCATGAGACGAACTAATACACGTTGCACTCGCCAAAAGGATTGCATCATCTCCCGTGCTCGATTTGTATTTGTCTCGTTCAACTTGTTCACTCCTTTATCGTTCCGTGTCGAATTGTTCTATATGGAACAATTACTTATATAAAATAAATTACTCCTCTCTGTTTAGATTGTCAACGAAATTGAATGTGAATGTGCACATAAGAAAAGAGCGATGCCATCAACATGACATCACTCTTTTCAAATCGGTTTATGACGTTGCCACGGTCACAATTTCCTGTAAATCTAACGAGTAAATCAGCGTTCGTTCAACACGAATGTTCCAAATGGTTTCGATTGCCTCTCGATACAACTGCAACTGAATCGCATACCGATCTCGCAAACGCTCATGTGCGTCTTCCTTAGAGGCGGATAGATGGGTGACAGCATCTGATTTGTAATCCAATAGTACGTAGGATTCCCCATCGAAATAGAGACAATCAATAATCCCTTGAATCAAGACGTGCTCATCCGTGAAGTGTCCATCCGGATTGACTCGTTCAGCTGGAACCGTATAAGTGAACGGTAACTCGCGCCAAGCTGTCCCACGTTCAAGGGCATCGGCAAGTGCCTGCCCGACCTCCGTTTGGAAAAACGCTTCAATGTCAGGCATAGCCAAACGTGCCGTCTCGGCCTCGACCGGGCTGAGCATTCCTTGCATCTCCCATTTCTCAATTTGCTCGAGAATCGGTTGATTCGGGTCGGCCAATTGGAAGATCAAATGTAACGTCGTCCCGCGCTCTGCTCCGGTCTGTTTGACTTGACGCCATTTCGGTTCCCGATATGGGGTATCGACCGGACGAACCGGATCTTCGAAGGCGGCCTGTTCGAGTTGCATCGCCCGTTTCAATTCGGTCACCGTTTGTTTAGCCGACGTACGTACCGCATCTTGGGCAGGATACGTGTAGGTCAAAGCCCGATGTACGGCACGAACCGTCTCTTCTTCGTTTTGAATCGGAAAATCAATTGCTTCAAATCGCTGCACGTGATGTAACTGTGCCATCATTTCTTGAAGGGTCGCAATCTCCGCAAGGTCCGCCTCTCCGATGACTCGATAATTCCACGAGGTCGACTCTTGGAAAGTAGAGGGGACCGTGAAGCCGAATGATTCAATAAACGAGGTGGCACCTGGCAGACGTAAGAGCGCCGGCGCAACCCAGTCGAGATACGTTTTTGCCTCTCGTCTGGCTTCACTCGCCAACACGTCTCCCGCTTGCTCGACCTGAAGCCATTGCTGAAGGTGTTTGAGTGGTTCACCAACTGTTCCCACGAGAATCAGTTTTTCTTTTGCTCGCGTCAAGGCGACATAAAGGACGCGCATCTCTTCCGCTTTCATCGTCGCGTCTAAATCCCGTCGAATCATTTCTTTCACGAACGTTTCCGATTTCGTGCGGGTCACGACATCAATCGCATCGAGCGAGATTCCGTATTGTTTGTGGAAAATGACACGTTGCATTTGATCGCGTTTGTTAAACTGTTTCCCGAGTTGGGCGACAATGGTCACTGGAAACTCAAGACCTTTCGACTTATGCACAGTCATGATGCGAACGACATTCTCCTCGTCCCCGAGCGACCGTGCCTCTGACAAATCTTCACCGGTATCTTGTAGACGATCCATCACGCGTAAGAAGCGATAGAGGCCACGATAGCCGCTACGTTCGTAAGCGAGTGCCCGATCATAGAGCGCCTTCAAGTTTTCCTGACGCCCTTTTCCTCCAGGCAACCCGCCTGAGAAGTCATAAAACCCGGTGTCATTGAACAATTGTTGAATCAATTCGGACAAGCTATGATTTCGTGCATACGTGCGCCAGCGGGAGAGGCGGTCAAGCATATCGCCACATTTTACTCCAAGCTCATCATCGTCATCCGCTTTCGCCTTGAGCGCCTCATAGAAAGAATCCTCTGATTCAAGTCGAATCCGCGCCAACTCGCTATCATCGAAACGAAACATCGGGGAGCGAAGCGCACCGGCGAGTGGGATGTCTTGAAGCGGGTTATCAATCACTTTTAAGAGAGCAAGGATCATCCGAATCTCGGTTGCTTGAAAATAGCCGCCATCTGAATCCGTATAGGCTGGGATATTGTATTGTGTCAAAATATCCATCAGTTGCTCCACACGTTCTTTTTTCGAACGTACGAGAATCACGATATCACGATATTCACAGTTCCGGAGCTGACCGGTTGATTCATCCGTCACTTTAAACGGTTCGTCCCCTGATACGAGTTCCAAGATTCGCGTTGCAATCGCTCGTCCTTCGACTTCTTGCTTCGATAACTCACGACTCGCTCCATCGATCAAAATAAACTCAGGGTCCGCTGGAATCGGTTCATACCCACGTCCCGGAACAAGTTGGGCCGCCTCATCATACGCAATTTCACCGACCTCTTCGTCCATAAGCTGAACGAACAAATCATTGATCCCGTAAAGAACTTCTGCTCGACTCCGAAAGTTTTGGGATAGGTCGATTCGTTTCCCCGTGTTCTCCTGTCTAAAGCGCGTCGCTTTATCAATGAAAAGACCCGGTTCTGCGTGGCGGAATCGATAAATCGATTGCTTGATGTCGCCCACCATGAATAAGTTCCCGACTTCCTCTCGTTCATTCGCAACTAGATTGATGATGGTTTCTTGAATCTCATTCGTATCTTGGTATTCATCAACGAGTACTTCAGCGAAACGTTCCTTATAGAGCGCCGCGACATCGGAAGGTCCCCCATCTTGTCGTAAAATGGCGAGCGCATAATGTTCCAAGTCACTGAAATCGACAAAGGCACGATCACGCTTTGCCTGCTCATATGCTTGACCGAACGAACGGACGATTCGAACGAGTGTTTCAACGAGTGGCTGTTGCATCGAGACGCTCTCCAATAAGTCTGCCCCGCTGACCCGAGCCTGTTCGACCGCTGCCGTCAATTTTTTCTTCGCTTGGTCGTAGGCTGGTTTGAGGACCTCGTGGTAAATCTGGTGCTCCTCTTTTTTCGGAACAGCTTTCATCGTTCCAAACTTCATCGCACGAGCCACCGTCTCGAGCTCACTCCAGACAATCGTCTCCCCTTCAAGTTGTTCAAATGGGAAAATCGCTTGCCTGATGTTTTCCGACTGGGGTTCATACCCGGCGACCCGAAGCTCCGCTTCAAGTTTCCGAAGATCCCGTACTGCTTTTTCAATGTCATCCCACAACATTTGGCCAAACTCGATCAAGATTGCCTCCTCATCAGGATCTTCTCCAAACGTGTACATGGAAACAAGTTTGTCTAAATAGGCATCAGGATCCGGCAGGGTGCGCGCATAGTGATATAAGCCGAGGACCAAATCCTCGATTTCACTGTCACCACGGTCTGACGTATACGCATCGACAAGAGCGAAAAAATCGGTATCCTGCTTTCCGTACTCATCCTCAAGAACCTCTTCTAACACATCATCCTGCAACAATACGAGATCTCGTTCTTCCGCAATCTTGAACGCTGGGTCTAAGTCCAACAAATAATAATTTTCACGAATCACCTCTAGACAAAATGAATGAATGGTTGTGATGAGCGCCCGATTCAACATTTGTCGCTGTTTTCGGATATACTCATTCGTCGGGTCGTCGCGAAGTGCTCCCTCAAGCGCCTTCGCAATCCGCCGTTTCATTTCTGCCGCTGCCGCATTCGTAAAGGTGACGACGAGCATTCGGTCTGCCGTGAGTTCATCCGTTTCATCAAGCAATCGACTAGACAACCGCTCGACGAGAACTGCCGTCTTCCCCGACCCGGCCGCAGCCGAGACGAGTACGTGGCTCCCTCGCGCTTCGATTGCGGCGAACTGATCATTCGTCCATTTCACGGTCATCGCCTCCTAACTCTTCAAATACTTCCTCTTTCTCGAGCTTCTTCAATTTACGAGGCTCGTTCGAGAGCGCCTCATCGAAATGACAAACACTTTGGTACGGACATGTCTGACACGGGCGCCGTTCTTTATATTCATAGGGCTCTACGTCGATTTTACCTTTATACATGTCTTCAGCACTCGCTTTGACGACGTCAAACGCATGGTCCATCAACTGTTCGAGTTGTGGAGGCGTCACAATCTTTTTCAACGTGTTGGCGTCAGGTGAGCCATCTTTTTTGTATTTAACAGGAATGACGATTGATTTTTTTGATGAGCCTTTCGCAGTGCGGTCCATCATCTCTAAAATGTCTGGGTCATCTACTAACAACCCCTGCATTTGATACGACTCCAATACTTTCTGTCGTGTCTCTTCTTCAGAGTTAGACGGTGGAACGAGTGGACGGTGAACGTGGAAATAAAGCGCCGCTGCCGGTGCCACATTTTCTTTCGTCCATACCTCTGCCTGTTCAATCAATACTTTCAAATAAATGAGCATCTGCATCGCCAGACCGTAATAAATTTCCGCAAAATCAACTTCTCGCTTGCTCGATTTGTAGTCGACGATTCGGACGTACAGTTGGTCGTGGACCATGGCGGTGTCGACCCGGTCGATCCGACCAATCAATTCACACGTTGCTCCATTCGATAGTGTGAACGACACTGGAGGGAATTGACCGCTTCCGAATGCCAGTTCAAACGCTTTCGGGTCAAAGCCATCTCGTTTTGATTGTTCAATCAACACTTCTGCCGTCTTACTCACGACGTCCGTCAATTTTTTCTTGAGGTAGGCGTATCGATTCGAACTCATCAAAATCGCATGCTGAATCTCGGGTGTTACGAGTTCAACTGCCTGTTCCGCTAAGTTCGCACATTCATCAGGTGCCACATCTCGCCATTCTTTGCCGTCCATCTTCACGGTCTGGGACATATGTTCGATTGTTCGATGATAGAGATTTCCGATATCCGGTGCTTCAAGGCGATACAACCGACGTTCTTTCAGACGCAATCCATAACTTGCGAAATGTTTGAACGGACAGGCTTGGAACGTCTCAAGTCGTGAGACACTTGCCCGAATCGATGGAGTATATAGGGATTTTGCGACCTGGTCGTCTAGTGACTTTGGAATGTTTTGATAGAACAATGCACTCGTCAACAACTGCAAACGTTCCCGTCCCTCTGGAAGTTTCAGCAATTCGTTATAGACAGCAAACCACATATCTTGAATCGGATAATGACGACTTAAACGTTGAAGTTCAAGTGCCGTTACCGCAGCCGTCTGGTTCACGCTCGTCAAGAATGCATATTGCTCTCGTGGTCGGTGTTCCCCCGCTTCTGCGAAATGCGTCTTGATCACATGTTGGTGAAGTCGAGCTTTTAAATCCGCGATGAAGCGCGCTGGTTGAACTGCCTTCCCCGTTCTGTCTACAAGAGCATAACTGATATAGAGACGATCACTCGGTGCTGTCACAGCTTTGTATAAGTAATACGTTTCATCATCAAACAGATGTTCTGTCGCCTTTCCGGCACGAAGACCATTCTCATGCATGAAATCTAAATCGTGATCGGTCAAGAGTTTCGATTGTGTCGTGACAAGCGGAATTTGATCTTCATTCGCCCCGAGCAAGAAGACGACTTTCTTATCGATCAATCGCCCACGCACATAGTCCGTCACCGTCAATTGGTCGAGTGATGGAGGAATCAAGGCGTAGCGGAGGCTGTCTAAACCCGTGTCCATCATCTGTAAGAAAAGATCCGTTGACAATGTCTCTTCTGGAGCCGCTGCCTCTAACTGTTCAAGCAAATGTAAGACCGCATCCCAGACCTGGGTATGTTCGCGAGCTTCGAGTAGCTCTGCTTCTTCTATCGCCTCGTCGCGCCAATGTGTCAGACAATCGGATACACCGATACGCTCTAAAAAAGCATACATGGCATGTGTGTACGCTTGCATCGTCTTCGCTTGCTTCAAATCCGACAGTAACGGGTCAAATGTGTGAATGACACGTTCCCGATAACGGTTCAATTCGGCCTCGGTATCCAGCTCCTCACTTGTGAGTCTTGCTTCTTCACCCGTTCGACGACGCAATTGCCATTCATCGTGCCAATGGTAGTGTTTGATTCCTCGTTCGATTACGAACGCTTCGAGACGGTCGACGGACGTACGTCGATGTGTTGGGTCGAGGACGACCAGCTCCGTCTTTAGCGCTCGAAAGACAGATTCTTCCCGATAACCTCGTAAGGCGATATCGATACTGGCCTTCAATAATTCAACGAGAGGATGGTCAAGCATCGGTTGCCGTTCATCGAGAAAGTATGGAAGTCCCATCTTTTGTAGCGCTTGAGAAGCCAAATCTCCATATTCTTCGAGCGATCGTGAAATGAGCGCGATGTCCCGGTAACGATATCCTTCTTCACGAGTGAGTCGGATGATTTCTCGAACGGCCGCCTCTACTTCGACAGTTCGGTCGACAGCAGCATGTAAATCGACACGGTTCTCCGCCCCGCTATACGGTTCCGCCGTCAGCTGATCAAACGTCGCCTCTAAATATTGAAGACTCGGATGGGTATGACGATATACAGTTTCATACGCGTGATTCTCCGAGGGGATCTGTCGTTCCGTTAACAATTCTTTCAAGCGCATGAGCGTGCGTTGTGTCGGTCCAAATAATGGGTCGAGACGATACATCGACACCGGATCGAGTGTCAGTAACAGATCGACATCGACTTTTTCTGCGAGCGCGACGAGAACAGCCAATTCCTGTTCTGAAAATTCATTAAAGCCGTCCACGTAAACCCGAACACCCGTCAAGTCGGTTTCCGGCAAAATTTGCAACATGACGTTGAAATAGTCTTCGGCATGAAGCGACTTGCCTTCTGTCATTTTTAAAAATCCTTCATAGATGATGGATAGATCTTGCAACTTCAAGGCCCGATGCTGCGCTTGTTCACTTAACCGCAACAAGTGCTCCGGTTCAACAAGCCCTCGCTTCAACATCGAAATTAATTGGTTCAATTCTTCATAAAACCCGAACTGATTCATCGTTCGACGGAAGAGGGTCAATCGCTCCTCACTCATTTCGACTACTCTTCTCAATAATAGGTGAGTACCGGTCTGATCTAAGAATCGGTCTGTCGCAACGCCCGCATCTCGCATCATCAAAAATGCGAGTCGACGCATCGAGAGAACCTGGATGCGTGTCGAGCCGCGAAGACCATCTACCGACGCCATTTTCTTCTCCATTTCAAAGGACATCTGGTCCGGAACGAGAATATATATTGTCGGTCCACTCGGATTTTGCTTCAGTTCTCGAATCACCTCTTGGATCATTCGCTCACTTTTGCCCGTTCCCGAGCGACCTACATGAAAGGTTACGGTCATTTTAGCGAACACTCCTTCCCTTTTTCTTCATTATGAACCATCTCTAATCATTTGTAGAGGGAAACCTCCTCTATACCTTAACCAAAAAAGTTACACCCTACATCATTCCCAATTTCATTCAAAATCGATTAGACTGAACATAAGAGGGGGAATACATGTGAGTGCATATGAACAATTCGGAGGCGAACGTGGCGTGCAACAACTCGTTGACGCATTTTATGACCTCGTCTATACCGATCCGATTTTACTTCCGTTATTTCCGGAAGACAAAGATCGAGTGAAACAGCATCAATTTGAATTTTTAACACAGTTGCTCGGTGGTCCAAAACTATATTCAGAACGTCGCGGTGGCGGAAACTTAGCGATGATTCATCATGAACATCCGATTTCTGAAACACACGCAGGTCATTGGCTCGGGTGTATGGAGCAAGCGCTCAAGACGGTGGATGCTCCAGAGTCCATCAAACGTCAGCTGTTTCAACGATTGATTATGTCATCTTCGAACGTTGTCCGTGTTTGCTCGCATCATTTTGAGTAGTCACAACTATAAAAAGTGGGTATGATAGGAAAGTAAGTAAAGGAGGTCGTTTCACATGACAGAAGAAGAAAAAAAAGAAGTCGTTTCATCTGAAGAAGAGGAAACGGAAGAAAAAGAAGAAACGGTAGTCCTCGCCGACGCGCTTGATGAAGCAAACGAAGCAGCTGAAGCAGAAGAAGATGAGGACGATGATGAGGACCAGCCAGAAGAAAAGAATATGGACCACATCAAAGGCGTCTTCAACTACGACCATGAAAACGGTCGTGAATACCGTGTCGTCTTTTACAACGATCGCAAAAACTTAGTATTCCGTGAACTCGGTAATGGCAAAGTCGAATTTGTCGGCCGCTTCTCGGACGATGCATACGATGAAGAAAATGAGGCAGAAATGCGTGAACTCGGGCAACGTGAACTCGAGCGCATTCTCGCTGAACGCTTCAAATAAAAAAATCGCCGAATTTTCGGCGATTTTTTATTACAGACTGTAGACAAAGTATAGGTCTTACGCACAATCCGGACACGGCTCGCTTTCCTAGGGGCAAGCAGGGAGCCGCATCGCGACTGCGTCACTGCTGGGTCTCCCTTTGCTTGCTATTCCCTCAGGAGTCTCGCCTGCCCGTTCTTGGTCACCTTTTGTCCTTCATCCCATATAATGGTGTGAGAAGAACACACAGGGGCGGAGCTGATGATCAACAAGTCGACACGATCCATCAATCACGGTCTGACGAACGGAACGGATGTTGAACGGCGGCTCGAGGCGGATGATCTCGGGATTGATGACGGGCGGGCTCGGCGTTTACCTTCCCTTTCTCCTGATGCATCGATTCGAAGTAAGTATCGAGCATTTTCTTCGGCCGTCGTGGCCTTAGAAAAAAGACAAACGGCCGCCAGGTGACGACCGTTTGCGTTGCTCGCCCGACGGCGCCCCGACTCCTGCAGGAAAGCAATCCGACGGAGACCCAGCAGCGACTTGAGTCGCGATGCGGCTCCGGGATTGCCTGCGGAAAGCGTGGGCGCCGGAAGGACGAGTTCGAACATGTTATTTGTCAACAAGCTGAAATCGCCGAATTTTCGGCGATTTTTTTATTAGTTCTTCTTATTTCGTTTCTTTTTACGAAGTGCATAGGCGACGCCGGCAATCCCACCGACCACCGCAAGTCCAGCAACGACTGGAACGAGCACTCGTTTCGTTGGAATCATCTCTTTCACACGCTCATATGGCGTTGGCGTTGAGAACTCAAGTTGTACGGCGGAATCACCATGTCCATGAGCACGTGCCTTGCGTGATGCGTCTGTGACGACGACACGACCCGTCGTCCAACGTCGATTGCCGTATTCGTCCACATATGGTCGACGTACACGCTTCACATCGCGTACCATTTTCCCTCGAGCACGATCTGGTCGAACGACACGCTCACTCGACCACGAGCGGCTCCCGGTCACACTATATGCAGGGCGTACTTTCCGGCGATTGAGCCAAGTATATGAATCGTTCATCTTCAATTCCCTCCCATACTGTTCAAAACCTCTCTTCTAATTATACCCATACAACATCCCACAAAACATGTGACAAATGGTTCAAAAAAAGATGTGACACCATTTAGGCGTCACATCTTCACTCTTCATTATTCTGTAAATGGTTTGTCCTTATGACGACGTTTCGCCAAAATCAAGTAGTATGCCGGCACAAGGATTAGCGTCAGAACCGTCGAGAACAAGATTCCTGATACGATTCCAATCGCAAGCGGTTTAAAGAGCGGGTCATCACCCAATGCAACAGGCAAGAGGGCAACGACTGCCGTGAGTGCCGTCAAGAGAATCGGACGAATCCGAGCTCGACCTGCTTCGTATACGGCGGTCGTGACCGCTAGTCCGTCGCGAATTCGCTGTTCAATGAATTCGAACAAGACGACCGCGTTTCGAACGACGATTCCCGCGAGTGAAACCATCCCCATCGATGCCATGAAACTGAACGGTGTCTGTGTCACGAACAATCCAACGACCGCTCCAGCGATTGCGAGATAGATGGTGAACAAGACAAGTAACGGCAACGAGAGTGAGTTGAACTGGAATGCGATGATCAAGTAAATCAAGAACAAGACGACGACGAACAATGTCGCAAGTTCTAAGAAGAACTCGTTCTGCGTGTCGCTCGCCCCGGACTGATCGAACGTGATGCCTTCATCTTCTAGTCCAGACTTCGCATCATCCAACACCTTCTCGACATCTTGTTTAAACGTCTCTTCATCCATGCCTTCGCTCGCATAGATTTGGAGTGTGACCGAACGTTCCCCGTTCTCACGAGGAATCTGCTGAATTTGCTCCGTTTTTGTTTCCGCCACAAACGTGCTGAGCGGTGCAACCGGAGGTCCTGCTTCTGTTTCGACAGGAACCAAAATCTCGTCAAGGGCGAGTGCCTCACGGTTCGCCTCTGCATCAATGACGATTTTCACGTCACGTTGTTCCACACCGTCATCAAATGTCCCAATCGGAACTCCGTCTGTGACGAGACGAATTTGGTCACTGATCGTTTTAGCTGTCACGCCGGCCCGTGCCATTTCTTCACGATTTAATTCGTATGTGAGTGTTTGGAACGGTTCTTTAATATTATCGAGGACGATGGCCCCGTCAATTTCTTCAAGGTCGGCCTTCACTTGGTCACGTGCAGCCACGAGTTGATCAATCGTTTCGCTGCGCATCGTGAACTCAACAGGTGCCGATGCCGGCGGTCCTTGTTGTTGCGTATCTAAGAAGATTTCGGCGTCCGGATAGTCTTCACGCAACACGTTCGTATACTTATCAATCAATTCGATGGCATCGATTGATTCGTTGTCAACACGAACGACCACTTGTCCTGTGTTTTCACCAGATTGATCGAGTCCACCCGTGAATAAACCAGGGAGACCTCCTCCGGCGAAGACGGATGTTTCCACGACACCCTCTTCTTCTTTGAATCTCGCTTCAATTTCTTCAAGACGTGCCTCCGTCTCTTCCAAATCGGTTTGAACGGGGAAGGTCACGCTCGTCACGACTTCTGGGCGGTTCGCCGCCGGGAAGAACTCAAACGGCGTGAGTAAAATCAAACCGTACAATGCAGTCGTGATAACAAACCCGACAATCCCGAACGTCCATGGACGCTTCGCGACGCTCGGTAAGAGACGGTCAGCATAGAAATTACTGAGTCGGTTGAGCGGTCCACCGAGCCAACCCGGTTCACGTTTTGAGACTTTCACTTCTTTACGATTCAAACGATACTGTGCAATCGGTACGAGCGTCAAACTGATGACCATTGAGGCCAATACGGAGAGCGCAAGAACCGTCGGTAAGGCACGAATGAAGTTTCCGTTTGCGCCTGACAATAAAGTGAGTGGAAGGAAGGCGAAGACGACCGCGAGTGTCGACGTGACAATCGAGCCCCACACTTCTTTCGTTCCTCGTACCGCTCCAAGCATGGCCGAGTCTCCGTTACGATACCGTCGCAAGATGTTATCGTTGACGACAATTGCATCATCAACCAAGATCCCTAAGGCGATGATTGCCCCGATAATCGAGATTTGGTTCAAGTCAACTCCGGTAAACTGTAATGGAATCAAAGCAATCAAGAACGACAACGGAATTGCCAGACTGACGATGAGTGAACCAGAGAACGTGAGTCCAATCGTTGTCACGGCGATAACCGCAATGATGGCGACAATGAATTCACGAGTCAATGACGAGAAGATTGCATCGACCGCTTTTGCCTGTTCATAATACGGAACAAGTTCAAAACCTTCTAAGTCTCCAAGGCCATCTTCGACTACCTCGTTGACACGATCTTGCATCGTTGGAATATCCAGACCCGATTCAATCGGAACTGTAATCGAAACAGCCGGCTTTCCGTCTAATGAAACGAGATCGGTTTCACTTTTCGCTGTCTCTTCGACCGTACCAACATCTGCAAGCAAAACAGGTTCCCCGTTGAATGAACCGACAATGACTTGTTCCATATCGTCTACATTCGTCAAGTTATCGATCGCTAGTTGATAAATTCCCTCTTCAGTCGATTGACGACCGAGTGGTGTTGTCTTGTATTCTTCGTTAATGGCTGTCAATACATCAGGGAAGGCAAGCTGACGTGAGCTCAACTCTTCAGAGTCGAGTGACACGACATACTCCTGTTCTGGCAATCCTTTGATGTTGACCCCTGTCACGCCGTCTGTTCGCAGAAGCTTCGATTCTAGTTGTTCGATCTCTGCTCGAACATCCTCGAATGAATCACGATCATCCGCTGTCAATAAGTACGATGCGACCGGTAATTGGCCAAGTGAATCGTTGACCGTTGGCGCGAGCGCATTTTCTGGAAGTTTAGGTGTCGCGTCAGACAAAGCTTGACGCACGTTCGCCTGGAACTCTGCCTGATCGGTTCCATCGGCGTACTCCACCGTGATGTTCGAGAACTCTGATGCCGAAATCGACGTCACGTTCTCTACCCCTTCTAGACTACGCAGTTCTTCTTCTAATACACCGGTAACATTTCGTTCCACCGTCTCTGCTGTCGCACCAGGATAAGGTGTTTGAACGAGCACGATATTGATCCCGGTTTCCGGAATCTCACGTTTAGGGAGCTGGAAGAATGTCAGCACACCCACGACGACTGCGACGAGAAGAAACACGATGACCAGTTTCCCTCGCTCAATCATTTTTTCAAAAAACATAAAAACCCCTCGCTTTCGGAAGATGTGCAAATACACATATGATATCTCTTCTTCATCATAGAGGGGTTTATGATTGAATTCAATCCTTAAGCGTGTTGCAATGTGCTGTCATGGAAACGTTTTTGAAAAGCGTATGATAATTCGATTGACCGTTGCTTTTGTCTCGATACTGTATGGTCGGATACATGAACCTTGACCGATTCACCTGTCAAAAATTGAATGAGTGTCTCTTTTCCATCTTTCTTGATGGCCGTCACATGCTGAAAATTAATCCATGCGCAGTCTGGACTTTCCTTTGCAATTGTCGGAAAGAAGACAGCATCCGCATGCCAATCCATCACGACCGGTGTCTTTCGATGTGGTCCGAGGACATGTCGTGCCGCTTCGATTCGACCTTGTATGCTCGAACCATAGTACAGGCATGCATGCTCTAATAGATCGATCGGTGACCCTTTCATGCGCATGACTCCCTCTGGCTGATACACAAGTGTCTCGGCTTCGCCAAACTCATTAAATACAGGAATTAAAGCTCGCGTTTCATTGGTCAATCTACTCATCTTTTCATCCCCCATAACGTATATAATGGCTTACATGACATTCATACCAGGATTCCAACTTGGTCGCAAACGAGCTTTCATCTATTTCCCACGAAAAAACCAGCCGTTTCCTGGCTGGTTTTGAAGATTAAGCATTAGATTTTAAAGATTGGTTCGGTTTGAGTCGCGGAAAGTAAAATCGTACAGCAGTTCCGTCTCCTGTATTCCGTAAAGACACTTCTCCTGTGTGAAGCGTCACAATTCGCTGGACGATGAACAGACCGAGTCCGAACTTCCCTTGTTTCCCTCTTGAGAACTGATGGAATAAATCTAAACTCTCATCCACCGGTGGTCCGTCGTTAAAGATGATGATTTCCACGCCGGACTCATCTCTTTTTAGGTCGATCCGGATGCACGTCTCTGCATAACGTAGCGCGTTATCTAGGACGTTTTCAAACGCAACCCGGATTTGTTCTCCGTCACCAAGCATCTCTCCACCTTCACCGTTGATTTCCCAATCGAGCTCACCTCTTAGTTTAAAGCGTGCGACGAGCAGTTCCATCAACTTATCGAGATTGATTGGTTCGAGTTTTGTTTCCTGTCCCTTGAAATATTCTAGTTTTGTGACGTACAACAAGTCGACGACTTTCTTTTCGAGTCGAGATGCCTCTTCATCAATGACTTCAGAAGAACCTTTTAAGTCCCCCGTCGGATAAATACCATCGCCGATCGATTGGGCGTATCCACGAATGACCATGATCGGTGTCTTTAAATCGTGCGATATGTTTTGAAGCAACGCTTGTTGCGCCAAATCCTGCTCTTTTAATTCCTTACGCATGGCATCAATCGAATGAGCCAACTGACCGAGCTCATCTTGACGATCTAACGGCAAGGCCGTCTCCCACTGGCGATTCGAAATTTTCTCAACGGCTCGTTCCATCTCTACGATTGGTTTTGTCAATTGACGTGACATCAGCAAGGCTGGAATCAGTGACAACAGGCTGATGATCCCAATTAGAATCGATATTCGCCAATATAATGTCGACACCAGTTCACGACGATAAGCATCCCAGGCATAAGAGGCCTGATACACGATCGTTCCATCGTATTCATTTTGACGAATGATGTAATAGACGTCTTCCCCGTCAATCGTCGTCTGGTACCGTTCGACTTGTCCGTTTTGATTTAACGCCTCCTGATACATCCGGTTCGTCAATTCAAGCGGTGCCGATCCGTAGATGATTCGTCCGTTCGGGAGAAAAATCAATTGGTTGACCGAACGGGACTCTTGTTGGCGTCGGTCATACTCAATCGGGTTTTGGGGATAGTTTTCTAGCTCATTCGTATTCCCTAAATAATAGTCCACATCTCGTAACGTCTCATACACTTGCTCATCGATGAATTGGGTAATGGATGAGCGGACTGTGATTAAAATCATGAGCGCGAGGGTCACGATAATGAGTAAGATCAGTACCCAAATCTTCCACATGAGACGCTTCGGTTTAAGCGCGTCCATCATGGTCTGACGAGACGGTAGCCGATACCGTAAAGCGTTTCGAGCTCAAGGCGATGCAATTTCTTTCGGACACGACGCACCAAATCATCGACGACGCGATCCGATCCGAAGTAATCGTTCCCCCAAACGCCTTCTAAAATCTGCTCACGAGACAATGCGGTGCCAGGATGTTCGAGGAAGAGAAGAAGTAAATCGAATTCTTTCGAAGTCAAATCAATTTCTTCGTCTCCGTGCTTGATCAGACGTTTATCCGGATAAATGGTGTACTCGCCGTATTCGATATGCTCGTTCGATTTCGAACCATAGACCCGATCAATCAGCTTTTTGACGCGGATGACAAGTTCCCTAGGAAGGAACGGTTTAGCGATATAGTCATCCGAACCCATCTCAAGTCCGATGATTTTGTCGATATCTTCATCGCGCGCCGAGATGAAAATCGTCGGCGTATTCGCATTCACGGCTTTGATTTGTTTTAACAGTTGGAACCCGTCTAAGTCCGGTAACATGATATCGAGCACCCATAAATCTGGCTGGTCCGGAATCGCTTCTTGTGCAGATGTCCCGTCCGCAAATGAGCGGACGTTATACCCTTCTTGTTCTAGATACGTGACGAGCATTTTGTTTAAGTTTGCTTCATCGTCGACTAAGTAGATTGTATACATTCAAGTCACCTCAACACGTTTTTTCTCATCATATCAAACAATTGTCGTGAAATGATGGGAAAGAAATGAAGTCAAAGAAAAAAGAAGGCAACGAAATCGCACCTTCTTCACCGCACTGAATTTGTTCGTAACTGTTGCGTCAAAAATGCCGCGCCCCCACTAATCAACGCCAACACTCCACTGATCATGATTAATTCCATGATGTTCGCCTCCCGTTGATATCGATTCTCATTATCAACTTAAATATAGCATATATCTAATCCATTGAATACCACAAAAAAAGTCCCGATTTCACTCGGGACTTCAGACTGTAGACAAAGTATAGGTCTTATGCCCAATCCGGACACGGCTCGCTTTCCTAGGGGCAAGCAGGGAGCCGCATCGCGACTGCGTCACTGCTGGGTCTCCCTTTGCTTGCTATCCCCTCAGGAGTCTCGCCTGCCCGTTCTTGGTCACCTTTTGTCCTCCGTCCCATATAATGGTGTGAGAAGAACACACAGGGGGCGGATCTAATGATCAACAAGTCGACACCATCCATCCTTCACGGTCTGACGAACGGAACGGATGTTGAACAGCGGCCCGAGGAGGATGATCTCGGCGTTTACCTTCCCTTTCCCCTAAAACATCGAGTCAAAGTAAATACCGAGCTTTTTCTTCGTCCGTCGTGGCCTTGGAAGAAGACAAACGACCGCCAGATGACGACCGTTTGCGTTGCTCGCCCGACGGCGCCCCGACCCCTGCAGGAAAGCAATCCGACGGAGACCCAGCAGCGACCTAGGTCGCGATGCGGCTCCGGGATTGCCTGCGGAAAGCGTGGGCGCCGGAAGGACGAGTTCGAACATGTTATTTGTCAACAAGCTGAAGTCCCGATTTCACTCGGGACTTATGCATCGTTATGCTTTTACATCGTATCCTTGCTCTTCGACTGCCTCCACCATCGCTTCAAGTGAGACAGAATCTTGATGAATTACGTCGACTCGATGCTCTTGAAGCGATACCGTCGCTGATTCGACACCGTTCAATTCATTCAATGCCCCCTCAACGGCAGCTTTGCAGTGATTGCATGTCATACCTTCTACTGTTAACGTTGTTTCTTTCATGATGATGATCCTCCTTGTGTTTTTAATCGTAATGCGTTCAAGACGACAGATACTGAACTGAACGCCATCGCCGCTCCAGCAATCCAAGGGGCAAGTAACCCCGCTGCAGCGACCGGGATGCCAAGACTATTATAGGCAAGGGCCCAGAACAAGTTTTGACGAATGTTCTTCATCGTCAACCGGCTCATATTCATCGCTCGACTCACGCCTTCAATGTCTTGCCCTACAATTGTAACATCTGCCGCCTCGAGCGCGACATCCGTACCACTTCCGAATGCGATCCCGACGTCCGCCACCGCAAGAGCCGGGGCATCGTTCATGCCGTCCCCTACCATGGCGACGCGACCTGATTGCTTCAAGCGTTCAATTTGGTCCGCCTTTTCAACTGGAAGGACTTCGGCAATCACTTGATGATGAGGGATGCCCAGTTCGTCGGCAATCGCGTAGGCGACTTCTTTCCGATCACCCGTCAAGACGTACACGTCACGCGTTTGACTAAGGGCTTGCACGACTTCACGACTTTTCGGTTTCAATTGATCTTGTAGCCCGAACGCCGCGACAATCCCGCTCTCATCCGCAACGTAGACCGGGGTCATCGCCCGCATCGACCAATCTGGCAATTTGTATCCGAGCTCTTCCATCATTCGAACAGACCCGATGATGAGTTCTTTCCCATCAACGACCGCTTTGACTCCTCGTCCGGCCAACTCTTCCACTTTTGTCACGACACCGTCGCCGACTTCCCGACCGATGGCAGCTGCCAAAGGATGCGTCGATTGGCGTTCTGCCATGACGGCACGGCGGAGCATCGTTTCATCTCCGAACGTTTCCACCACTTCCGGTGTCCCGTTCGTCAATGTCCCTGTCTTATCAAAAACAACGATGTTTGATTCATTGAGTGATTCGAGTTGCCCGCCACCTTTGAACAACACACCTTGTTCGGCCGCTCGTCCCGTTCCGACCATAATCGATGTCGGCGTTGCCAAACCGAGAGCACACGGACAAGCGATGACAAGTACGGCAATCGATGCTCGAATGGCCGTATCGATATCATTTAAAAGGAACGCCCAGACCGCGAATGTGATGGCACTGATGGCTACGACAATCGGCACGAAGACGCCCGAGATGCGGTCAGCCTGACGTTGAATCGGCGCCTTATCCGTTTGTGCCTGTTCGACGACACGTACGATTTGAGCGAGCATCGTCTCTTTCCCGACTCGTTCTGCTCTCATTAGGATGAGGTGGGACTGGTTGATCGTTCCGCCGACGACTTCAGCATCGATTGTTTTCTCGGCTGGAATCGATTCTCCTGTCAACATCGACTCATCGATGACTGTCTCTCCCTCAATGATTCGTCCATCGACCGGAATCTTTTCTCCCGGACGGACGACGAGGACGTCTCCTGCTTTGACGAGTTCGACAGCGACAGACCGTTCTTCACCGTCGACAAAAAGGATGGCCTCTTTCGCCTGAAGCGATAAGAGTGATTTTAACGCATCGGTCGTCTTCTCTTTCGCTCGTCCTTCTAACCATTTCCCGAGTAAGACGAGTGTGATGAGGACGGCACTCGTCTCAAAGTAGAGATGCGGATTCATCGGGTGCACAATCATTTCAAAAATAGAATAAAAGTATGCGGCCGATGTCCCCGTCGCGACGAGCACATCCATATTGGCCGAGCCGCTCTTCAAGCTCTTATAGGCCCCTTGATAAAACTGCGCCCCAATCCAAAACTGGACGGGTGTTGCTAGAGCGAATTGCCACCATGGGTTCATCAGCCATGGCGCATGAAATCCGAGTCCAGGTATATGCGTCAACATGACGAGGAGTAATGGTGCCGACAACAGTGCAGAGATGATGACTTTCCGTTGCAATGGGCGCAGATCATGCGGCGGTGCCATCTCTACTTTCGGCTCGGCTCCATATCCGATTTTTTCGATCCTCGCGATCAGCTCTTCTTCTGTAATGCCTTCATCGACACGAATCGTTGCCGTCTCGAGCGGAAGGTTCACCGTCGCTTCCACTCCGTCCATCTTGTTCAACACTTTTTCAATTCGTGCCGAACAAGCCGCACAGGTCATGCCTTGTATGGATAACTCAACGGTTTTCATGACATCCCTCCTTATTTTTTGATGCGGCTGACAATCGTCATCAATTCATCAATGTAAGGTTCCATGTTTTCCGTCTCGCTTGCATGAACCAAACACTTGCGCATATGACGTTCTAACAGTTGCATCTCGACTTGTTTCAGAGCGGCCTGAATAGCTGACGTCTGTGTCAAAATATCGACACAATAGCGGTCGTTCTCGACCATCTTTTGAATCCCCCGAACTTGTCCTTCGATTCGTTTTAGACGTTTCCCGAGTGCCTCCCGTTCGGCATCATCACGCGGAACGAGTGGTTGGTCATGTAAAAATTCATCCATGTTGATCACCTCACCATCAATATACCCCTACCCCGTAACAGTGTCAAATAAAAAGAATATAAAAGAGCGACACGAGGTCGCCCTTCTCTACTCAACTATTTTGGAATGCTTCGCTCTTCAAGACCGTTCGTAAAATCTTACCGGTCGTATTTCGTGGAAGCTCTTCGATTATTTCGATGTAGGTCGGTTGTTTATATTTTGCTAACTTCGTTTTTGTATAGGCAAGGATATCCTCCTTCGTCACCCCTTCATGTTTCGTGACGACGAATGCCTTTACCGCTTCCCCTTGTTCCGCGTCCGGCACACCGATAACTGCGGCTTCTACGATTTCAGGATGTTGGTAGAGGACCTCTTCTACCTCACGAGGGTATACGTTATAGCCTCCAACGATGACCATGTCTTTTTTCCGATCGACAATATAAAAGTAACCATCCTCGTCACGGCGCGCCAAGTCACCCGTATAGAGCCATCCGTCCCGAAGTGTTATCATCGTCTCTTCCGGTAATTTGTAATATCCTTTCATGACGTTCGGTCCTCGTACGATCAATTCCCCGACTTCACCGACGCCGACTTCTTCCCCAAGCTCGTCGACGACTTTGTTTTCGACATGAACGATTGAAGGGCCGATCGACCCAGCTTTGCGCTCCCCATGAAGTGGGTTAAAGCAAGTAACCGGTGATGCCTCAGACAAGCCGTACCCCTCTAGAATTTTACACTCAAATGTTTTTTCAAACGACTCAAGCAATTGAACGGGCAAACTTGCCCCTCCCGAAACAAATACACGAACGTGTTTCAACGCAGACGTATACGCCGGCACTTTCATCGCGGTCTGAAGCAAGAAGTTATACATCGTCGGCACTCCTGCAAAGAACGTCACACGATGTTTCGGTACTAAGTCAAACACGTCCTGTGGTGAAAATTTCGGTAAGATGACAATCGTCGCCCCACGAAGGAGTGGTGCATTCACAATGACCGTCAAACAGAAGACGTGGAACATCGGCAATGCCGCTAACGCTTTATCCTCTGGTGTGATGTCCAAATACTCCCCGATGGAATGCGCATTTGAGAACAGGTTCTGGTGCGTCAATAATGCGCCCTTCGGCTTCCCGGTCGTCCCACTCGTATAGAGGATGACGGCGACTTCATCTTCGTCCACTTCGATCAATGTCCCTTCTGATTCAGCAAACGCTTCTGCGAATGGGATGAATTCTATTTCGCCATCACGTTTCAACGCCGGAACATCAGCATATGGAACAGAAATCACGAGTTTCAATTGTGGCAATTTCGAGAGTGCCGCCTCCGCCTGTGCGACGAGCGGTGACAACCCAACGATTCCTTTGACGTCCCCATCGAGAAGAATGTAGGCCATTTCATCTGGCGTGTATGTAGGGTTGATCGGAATGACGACCCCTCCACGTGACAAGACGGCAAAGTATGCAATCAAGAACGCAGGACTGTTACCGAGTACGAGAGCGACATGATCGCCTTGTCCGATCCCTTTTTGTTCAAGTGTCGATGCCATCGCCTTGATTTGCCCATAAAACTGTCCGTAACTCACCGTGTCTTCCCCAAACACGTACGCTGCTTTCTGCGGGTGAGTGGCCACTACTTCTTGTAGTGACTTGACTAAGTTTGCCATGGTAATCCCCCTTTAAATGAATGATGATTCACTTTTGAGCCATAAAAAAGAGCACGTTGCCCGCGCCCTTTTCAATTACTTCTATTGTACATGAAATGTTTCAATAAGAAAACGCTTCCAAAAAGTTCGTCTGCAAATGGAATAGTCCGGCACGACTTTGTATCTGCACAAGTGCCTGAAGCGCTTCATCATCCATAAGCAAATCATCAATCAATTTATGATACGTTTGTTTTTTCATTTCTGTCGTAGCCGTAATCAATAACATGACTTTCGCATAAATCGATTCTCCCGTAATCGTTCTTACTTCACATGGGTTCAACAAATGAAGAAGGGAAATGCCATCTTGCTTCGCTATGGAGATGGGAACATCAATGACCGCAATCGGCTCGGCCACATCACTTACGCCCGACGGCATGATTGTTTCTTGATCGAGAACGACTCGCGTAAATGAAGAATCGACAATCTTTTTCCGTTCTAACTCTAGTCCAATCGCCTTAACAGCCCGTTCAAACGTCGATTGTTCCGTCACCCACATCCGACTCGGATCCATCCAATCACTGAGCCTTCGATACATAGTGATTCCTCCTATTTTTCATCAGCCTCTACGAAAGCGCTTGCACAAATTATAATACGCCTTCTCCCATTGAGGTGCAATCCGTACGTTCAACGTTCACGAAACTGCCAAAAAAGACGACCTCCGCAGAGATCGTCCTCACTATCTTAACTGATTAAATCGACTAATTCCTCGAGCTCGACATTTCCGAAGTAATGTTTCAAATCGAGTTGCATCAATTGCTCGCGGATGGCAGCACGTTCAAAACGCGTCCCAACGAGCGCTTGCTCGACGTCTTGGATGTCACCGACACCGAAGAAATCACCGTAAATCTTCGCTTCTGTGATCGTCCCTTTGTTGACGTTCAAGCGAACGTCGATTGTCCCGATTGGGAAACGACGTTTCGACTCGACGTCAAACTTCGGAGATTTTCCAAAGTTCCAATCCCAGTTCGCATAGCGTTCTTTTGAGATATCATGGACAATTTCCCAGTCCTCGTCACGGAGCACATAACGCTCCGGCTGTTCTCCGTCATAAATCGAATGAAGCAACGCCTCGACGAAATGTTCCATCTCCATCTCACGCTCTAAAAATTCAGTGATGTTTGCCACACGGCTACGCACTGACTTGATTCCTTTTGAACGCATTTTCTCTTCCGAGACGTTAAGCGAGTTCACGACCTCTTCAATGTTCGAATTGAACATGAGCGTCCCGTGGCTGAACATGCGTCCACGCGTCGTGAATTGAGCGTTCCCACTGATTTTACGTTCTCCGACCTGGATGTCGTTACGACCTGTCATTTCTGCCTCGACACCGAGGTTACGAAGCGCATCCACAATCGGTTGCGTGAATTTCTTATAGTTGTTGAAGGAGTTGCCATCATCTTTCGTGATGAAGCTAAAATTCAAGTTTCCTTCATCATGATAGACCGCACCCCCACCAGAGAGACGTCGAACGACATCGATGCCATTCTCTTCGATGTACTTCAAGTTGACTTCTTCTGATGTGTTTTGGTTCTTCCCAATGATGATGGACGGACCGTTAATATAGAACAGGAAGTAATCTTCATGGTCTACGTTTAAATGTTTAAGGATATACTCTTCAACCGCCAAGTTGATCTTCGGGTCGCGGATATCCGGATTAAAAATAAATTTCAAAGTTTATTTCCTCCTAGTCGAATGTTCGTTACTCGTATTATACGAAACGAGACGAGCGCTCGACAAATCTTTTACTTCCACTCACCTGTCATCACGCGCTTCAATGCGTTCGCCACACCGTATTCATCATGGCGCTCTGTGACATGGTCGCTGATGGCGATCAAGTCCTCATGGCTGTTCCCCATCGCAATCCCTTTGCCGGCCACTTTGAACATCGGTACGTCGTTCAAGTTATCGCCGATGACGACAACTTCGGATAAATCGATGCCATAGTGTTCAGCGAGTTTTGTCACACCGTTCCCTTTATCTGCACCGTGTGCCATCACTTCGATGTTGTCATTCCCTGAAGACGTGACGTACACGCCTTCGACTTGGTCTTCGATTTCTTTCCAAAGCCCGTTCATCTTCTCGACATGACTTGAGAACGCGATGAACTTATAGACACGCCCTGCCTCTTCCCGGATAAAGGTTTCAATGTCGTCGACAATTTTGACGTCCTCATTGACGTAATAGCGATTCTTGAAGAATTCATACATTTCGAGCGAACGATCGTCACCGTTCGCTTTCAAATTTTTCATGGATGCTTCAATCAAATCACCACGGCTCGCGACAAGTCCCGCCTCCGTATACATTTCGTAAAAGACGTCCGCATACTTATCATCTTGATGAAGCACGTCGATGACTTGTTGCGCCTCTTCGATCGTCAAATCGATTTCGTGAAGGACTTCTCCTGAAGTGTCGAGCACGCGCCCCCCATTCGACGATACGATCGGGCAAGAGAGTCCGACCTCATCTAAAATTTGTTTCGCATTGACATAGTTGCGCCCCGTCGCAATCGCAAAGCGAATCCCTGCTGCTTCTGCTTCACGAACGATTTCTGCCGTCTCATTCGCAATCTTGGTGTGGTTGTGCAAAATCGTACCGTCCATGTCTGATACAAAAAGTTTATACGTTGCCATCTTCCATCACTCCTTTTTCTCTTTCGCTTCTAACTATAACAAAAAGAAAGGGCTTCGGAACAATCCGAACCCTCCCTTCATCAAATCTCATTTTTTTCACTTAATGCCTTCACTTGTTCATGTACACTCTTCACGCAATCCGGCATCCCGATTCCATCATAGGCGATTCCGGCGAGAATGACACCTGGGTATACCCGGCTCATCTCGGCACGGAGTGCTTTGACACGATCGGCATGAAAGACCGCATAAGGCGGTAAGCCGTCGCGTAGACGACTAACGACCGTTTGAACGGGTTCACGGTGGATATGCATGAGACCACGAAGGTCATGCAGCGCCGTCTCAATAATTTCTTCATCCGATGCCTCCACGATGTCATCCGCTCCAGGGCGGCCTAAAAAGACACGGAGGACGTGATATCCTTCTGGTACGGCATGTGGCCATTTTTGGTCGATGAACGTACATGCCGTAATCGTCACGTTCGCTTCCTGACTCGTCACGAATCCCGTACCGACAAATGGAAGTTCAATATCTTCTTTTTTGAAGACTAGCGAACAGGTCGCCGTCGCATGTGGTTTCATATCTGCCAAAAAGTCACTGTCGACTTTCGGGAGGAACTGACGAATGAGACGTGGTGGGACCGTCAATACAAGATGGTCCGTATCAATGTCTCCACGATTCGTGAAGAGACGGTATCCGTCCTCGCGCTCGGACACTTGCTCGACGGAACAGTTCAATACGATTTCCGTCCGTTCCAATCGTTCGGCCAGACGGTCCGTCAGTGATTTGAGTCCTCGTTTCAATGAAGCGAACTGACCTACTTTTTTCGCCCCGACTTCCGCGACTCGTTGTTCGGGACGTAGATGACGCATCCCTTCATATAAGTTCCCGTATTTCTTTTCTCCCTCGATGAACTGTGGGAATGTCGACATCGCACTCATTTGATCGATGTCTCCGGCATAGATGCCAGAGAGCAACGGTTCAATCAAGCGGTCGACGATCGGGTCTCCGACACGTTCACGAAGATAAAGACCAAGTGAGACATCCGAGTCTGGCACTTCTACATCAGGTGGCGTCAGCAACATGTGTTTCAACGCTTCGTGCTCTTCTTCAGAAAGTAATGTCGTCTCACGAAACGCATTGACGTCGAGCGGGATCCCCATCACTGTCTGTTTTGGAATCGGATGAAGTCCGTCATGATGAAGGACGTAAGCCTGACCGACACCATTGCGAACGAGTTCATCACCTAAACCGACATCTTCAATTAATTCCGTCATCGCAGTCTTTCGAAAAACGTACGAATCCGGTCCACGTTCAACCGCAAATTCGCCCGTTTCATACGTATCAATCTTTCCACCGAGGCGATCGGTCGCCTCGAGCAACGTGATGGTCACGTCATCCGGCAAATAACGCTCTGCATAAAAAGCGGCGGTGAGACCTGTGATCCCACCACCGACAATCGTGAATTTACGCATGATGTACAATCACGCTTTCCATTCGATCCGCGATGGCTTCGATGAAGCTTCGCTCTGCATTTGGCATTGCTGGACGTGCGTAATGAACGCCTAGGCGATCACATACGACTTTACATTCGACATCGTTGTCGAACAATACTTCGAGATGATCTGCAACAAAACCAACAGGTGTATAAACAAACGCCTCGTAGCCATGCTTTTCATAAAGTTCAGCCGTCAAATCTTGAACATCCGGCCCAATCCAAGGATCTGGCGTGTTCCCCTCTGACTGCCAACCGACCTCAACATTCGGTACGCCTGTCGCTTGGGCAATTTTATCCGCTGTTTCTTTCAATTGATCTGGATACGGGTCGCCCCCAGCCAAGATTTTTTCAGGAAGGCTATGTGCCGACACAATCAGACATGCTTTTTCAGCAGGTACAGGCAAGTTCGCAAACGTTTCCTTGATTGCTTCCGCCCACCAGTTAATGAATTTCGGTTCGTCATACCATGAGTCGACCGAACGAATTTCGATGCCATACTTCGCCGCTTCTTCGTGGGCACGACCGTTATATGATTTGACGCTATACGATGAGTAATGTGGTGCCAAGACAACGGATACCGCCTCTTTAATGCCGTCGTTCGCCATTTGCGCGACCGCATCTTCAACGAATGGCTCGATATGTTTCAATCCGATATACAGTTTAAACTCGATTTCACCAGCATGACGCTCATTCAAGATGTCACGAAGCGTCTCCGCTTGATCGATCGTGATTTTTGCGAGTGGAGATACACCACCAATCGCTTCATAGCGTTCTGTCAAATCAAGGAGCGCTTCCGGTGATGGCTTGCGTCCGTAACGAATGTGCGTATAGTAACGTTCGATATCTTCCGGCTTGTACGGTGTGCCGTACGCCATGACAAGTAGTCCGACTGTTTTCATGATCAGTTGCCTCCCATTTTTTCGCGTGAGTAGTCGTGAATGAATGCCGTCAATTTGACGAGAACGGCTGGATCGACTTCTGGGAACACCCCATGTCCCAAGTTGAAGACGTATCCTGGTTGCTTCATTCCTTCATCCAAAATTTCTTTTACCTTCTCTTCGATGACCGGCCATGGTGCAAGTAAGAACGACGGGTCTAAGTTTCCTTGAACCGCTTTCGTGATTCCACGATCGCGCGCTTCTTGTACCGATAGGCGCCAGTCAAGCCCGACCACGTCAAGCGGAAGATCGTGCCATTCTTCGACTTGGTGACTCGCACCGACACCATGCATGATGAGTGGAATGTCGAGCGAACGCAATTCTTTGAAGATCCGTTCCGTGGTTGGTTTGATATAGCGCGCATAATCTTTACGGCTGAGTGTCCCGACCCATGAATCAAACAGTTGGAACGCCTGGATGCCAGCATCCGCTTGTGCCTTCGCATAGGTGATGACCATGTCACCGAGTTTTTCCATCAACGCATTCCACACGTCTGGCTCTGCATACATGAGTGCTTTCGTGCGATGGTAGTTCCGTGAAGGACCACCTTCAATCATATAGCTTGCCAATGTGAACGGTGCGCCTGAAAAGCCGATCAGCGGTACTTCTAATCGTTCCCGAAGTAAACGGATCGTGTCGAAGACGTATGAGATATCTTCTGGGTTTAACGGTTTTAAACGTTCCACATCTTCCATTGTACGATAGGGATTGTCAATCACCGGCCCGATTCCGCTCTTAATCTCGACATCGACTCCCATTGACGGAAGTGGCGTCATAATATCCTTATAAAGAATGGCCGCGTCGACTCCGAGTTGTTTCACCGGAAGTTCCGTGACATATGCACAAAGTTCAGGATCATGCGTGATCTCGAATAGTGACCTCGTCTTTTTAATCTCTCGATATTCCGGTTGGTAGCGTCCGGCTTGGCGCATATACCAGACAGGTACATAATCTGTCGCCTCTCCTTTAAACGCTTTTAAAATAGTATCGTTCATACGTCGCGTCATTCCCCTCTAAATTTCTCCTACACTCTTTATTCTCGTGTTTGTGAACTCAAAAACATTATACAGAAATTAATTAGAATTATGCTAATGTGAAGCATTTTCATTGTGTTTTCTTTGTGTCATTTTTTTGTCGGAAATGTTCGGAAGGCAGAATTCAACTGACCGCGAATCAAATCATCACGCTGCTTCGCCGACAATCGTCGTTCGCGCTCTTTAATATCTTGGATTCGCCAACCGTCCTCTAACTTGGTCGCCACTTCTACTAAACGCTCCACATCATGGAAAGAATATTTACGTGACCCGCCTTTCGTGCGTTCAGGAAAGACGAGACCTTTTTCTTCATAATAGCGGACCTGACGCTCAGAAAGTCCCGTCAACTCAGTCACGACGCCCATCCCGATTACTTTCTTCGATTTATAGTCCATTCGTCCTCGCCCTCCTTAATAAAAAAACTATGTCAGATAATCTGACAAATTGCAATCCAGCATGGAATTTTCGTTTTACACTGAAGTCAACTTTTAAAAAGCACCTAAGAAAAAGGAGGGCATGAACATGGAAGATATTCTTTTTTATATGGACACGCTGTATGTACTCATCGCTGCATTGCTCGTATTGACGATGCAATTAGGTTTCGGATTACTCGAGACAGGGACGCTCCGGGCGAAAAACGCCGGTCACGTCGCAGTCAAACAAATTATCAGCCTCTCTGTGGCGGCACTCGCTTTTTGGGCAGTCGGATTCGGCCTCTCATTCGGTGACGGGACAACTTGGTTCGGGACAGAAGGGTTCTTCTTAAACGGATCGTTCTCAAGCCTCGAGTGGGCAAATGTTTCAATCGACATCAAATTCTTATTCCAGTTATCATTCGTTGCAGTATCTCTCGCCATCGCGTGGGGTGGATTTGCGGAACGGGCTAAGCTATCTGCCTACGTTCTCTTCGGTATCTTCTTCGTTGCCATCCTCTACCCGATCGTCGCACGCTCAGTGTGGGCTGGCGGAATGCTTGGTTCGATGGGGATGCAAGACTTCGCAGGTTCGGCAGTCGTTCACCTTCAAGGTGGGATGGCGGCTCTCATGGCGACAATTATCCTAAAACCACGTCGTAAGACGGAATCACTCGCTGGTCATAACCACGTGTTGACAGTCGTAGGTGGACTCGTGCTTTGGCTTTGTTGGTTCGGCTTCAATGCTGGTTCGACGATGTCGGTCGCTGACGGATTCTTTGGTTACGTGGCGTTGACTACTATGCTTGCAACAGCAGCCGGTGCACTTGGCGCCCTTGGTATCGTCATGCTCCATCGGAAAACAGCGGACATCCCGACAATCGTCAACGGTGTTCTCGGGGCACTCGTCGCCATCACAGCGGCATGTGCATTCGTGGAGCCATGGGCAGCCGTCGTCATCGGTGCAATCGCCTCGGTCGCAACATACGGAACGAGCATCTTGATGGCGAAATATGTGGATGATCCACTTTGCGCCTTCTCGGTACACGGGGTGGCCGGAATCATCGGTACACTCGCACTTGGCTTCTTCGCTTCTCCTCGACTCGTTGAAATCACAGGAATCGGTTCTGCCGGACTCTTCTACGGCGGCGGATTGACACAGCTCGGCGTTCAGACACTCGGTGTGTTGATCGCAATGGTCATCGCGGGTGGTGGTAGTTACGCTTTCTTGAAACTCCTCGACGTCACAATCGGACTCCGTGTCACTGAAGAACAAGAAGATGTCGGTCTCGATATCGCAGAACACGGTGTGTCAGCATATGGTGAAGTTGAAGAAACGACAGAGAAACCTGGACGCCTTCCGAAGATTCTTGGTTCGAGCGTATCGGTCATGTCACCGAAAAAATAACTTCAATCTTTTTAACAGATAAGAGGTTGGTCACTGAACGACGGTGATCAACCTCTTTTTCGTTCCGTTTCAAGATTCCTTTCTGATTCAAAACAAAATGAAAAACGAACGAGGTTTTGTTTGAATCCCCTCGTCCGTCCATTGTTTTACGAACATCAATGAAAGATACTTTTACTTCAATCGTCTTAAATAGTAACGAATGACTACGATTGACAAGACCAATCCAACCGCTGCATCCCACGTGGCACCGAAAGCGACAGATGCAATCACCAGAACGATAGACTGGATGACAAGTAGTCGTAGCGCCCACCACGAGTACCCTTCAATCCGCTCATCACGCGTAATCGGTAGCCAGGAAACGATGGAAACCGCCTCTAACCGTTTAAACAACGGAACGAGCTGTAACGCCGTCAATCCTACGAAAAGCGGTGTGACGAACCCGACATACCAACCTCCCGACATCCACATCACAATGAGCGCCACCACAGTCAAACGAAGAATCAAATCAAGCGAATCATTCGAACGGATAATGCGAAGACCATACACGTAACGCGAAGCGTCCACGTGTTGGAGGACCCGCTTATCCAAAAGTCGTGTGATGAGACGGCGTTCTCGAACCTCTTCTTTTAAGGTCGGCAAATCGACGAACCAACTGATCACTCGTTCAAACTGAGCCCGACTTTTCTCTTCGAGTGTCAACCAATGTAGAAGCGGAATCCGCTCATTTCGCTTTAGATGTAAGAGAATAAAAGGAGCAAACGCTGGGATCCATGCCCACTGCGTCCAATCCATCAATAATAAGAATCCACTTCCGAGCGCAAACGGCAGGATTGTCCATTCGCGCACTCCTTCTACTTTCGCCAATCGCCCTGCAGCTGATAACAGCACCATCGTCACGACAAAAGATAACACTTCGATACTCGAATAACTCTCTGTTCGTACGAGAAGCGGTAACAAGACAAGGAGGACGAGCAATCCACGCAGTGCCGCAAAGACGAGATTAAACAAACGGACTCCAATCATATACGGTCGAATGTCCCCTAACTCCGGAAGTAAAAACACTTGGTCCGCCTCTTGAATAAACGTTCGTGGCCGATGACCGAGCGGCATGATCAACAGGACCACCGCGGCAATCCATACGCCCGGGAATGTCCCGTCGATTCGTTCTAAGAAGTTATTATAGACGAACGCCCCATAAATCAAGGTGAAGTAGAGCGTGAACAACAGTCCTCCGTTCGCAACGTAGCGACTGTACTTGACGACCTCTTCCATCCAATTTCCGAGCCTTGCTGTAAATCGATTCATGACAATCGCTCCTCCGAAGCGATCGCTTCTACGTAAATGTCATCCAGTGTCGCCTCTGCAGATAATCGATACGTTTCACGCAACTCTGCGGCTGTTCCGCTGGCGATGACTTCACCTTGATGGAGGAACACGAAGCGATCACAGTGTCGCTCCGCTGTTTCGAGAATGTGCGTAGACATTAGAATCGCACAGTCTTGTTTATACTCATCAAACAACTGAAGCAATTGACGAATCGCTAACGGGTCAAGTCCGACAAATGGCTCATCGACAATTAAAAGGGGCGTTTTCGTCACAAGCGCACACAAAATCATCGCTTTTTGACGCATTCCTTTTGAAAAAACGGAAGGGAACCAGGCAAGTTGCTTTTCCATTCGCATTTCTTTCGCCAAACGCTTCGTACGAGCAGCCAAATCGTCCGGGTTCACATCATATGCCTTCCCCATCAATTCTATATGTTCTTGTAAGGTTAACGTCTCATATAAAATCGGCGTCTCTGGTATGTAACTCACTTTCTTACGATACTTTTTTTCTGAAGAATCTAGAGTCTCTCCATCAATTTCGATTTTTCCGGATAGGGGTGACAGTAGCCCCAAAATGTGTTTGATTGTCGTCGATTTTCCAGCCCCGTTTAGCCCTATCAAACCGACGAGCTCTCCTTTTTTCACTTCAAACGAAACGTCATGCAAAACTTGTTTACCGAGGTATCCGCCGTTCAATCGATCGACGTGCAGCATGAAAACCACACCTTTCATTTTCAACTTTTTTTCGTGGTATATGTTTTAAATGTTGTCACATGGGAATAATCTGAACTGTAAGGCATTTTAAAATAAAACATCAATACTTCCATTGTTCCACAAAATCGTTGTAAAGAACAATGGGAAAACAGAGGAAGGAGAATGATTTATGGGGTTTATTCTTTATTTGATTATCGGGGGTATCATCGGTTGGTTAGCAGGATTGATTTTAGGTAAGGACGTACCAGGTGGAATCATTGGTAACATCATCGCGGGGATCATCGGTGCATGGTTAGGTGGAATGATCTTTGGTGACTTCGGACCGATCGTTGCGGACATCGCGATTATTCCAGCTCTTATCGGTGCGATTATCCTGATCTTGATCGTATCGTTCGTTATGAAATCAATGCGTAAGGCATAATCATGTTATGTATAGGAGGGGCTTCCATTATGGAATGTCCCTCTTTTTTCATTGAATCAGTAAATACATCGCGTCATTTTTTTCGATAAACTGTTTCTCGGTCTCAAGTCCAAAGAATGTAAAGAACGATTCGAAAAAGGATTGACCGTAATCCCACTCTGTTCCGAGCCGATGTTCCGATTTCGCTTTCGGTTCACCGAGAAGAGCAATCAAATCATCCGGACGTTTGTCGAGGTCGACTTGAATCGATTCGACTTTCTTACCTTTAAACGTGACGGTCAATCGTTCGTAGTCCCATTTCCCTTCGCGCTTTTCAATTGGTTCACCAAGCGTTTCTTGCACCTGCTGACCGGACTGTCCGATTAAAGCATCAACTGTTTCGAGTGAGTGACCCGTTTGCGCCTCCACTTCAATTTCAATCAATTCAGCCCGCTTCAAGTCGAATTGTCCAGCAATGGTCTCGCTCGATTCGGGCATGAGGGCATATTCAATCGATTTCGAGGAAATCAATTGAATCGTTTCCGTCTCAGTGACCGTCTCTCCATTGGTGACCGCTACCGCTTTGACATCATATCGACCTGGCATCTTTTCAAATGATAGCGTTCCATTGGCCTCATCGATTCGCCCCTCTTGTTGCCCATCAATCCAAATATTCGTCAATGCCAAGTCCGAAGTCACGTCAATCCGTTGAGGGAGCAGTTCGATGCGATAGTCAGAAAATCCATACTTTCCTTCTCCCGTATCGATCAAACGAAAGAGTCCTTCTGTTTCCAAACCTGACGCTCGGTTCGCACGGTCCTTCGCAACTTCTGCGATCGCTTCTCCTCGAATGGATTTCTCATCGTTCAACCACCCCATGAATCGCAAGGCCTCCGCTCGCGATAAGGGTTCTCCAAGGTATTCGACTTTCTCCTCAAAGAAAGTACGGTCTTCTTCTAATAAGGCCTCTTTGAATGCGACATGAATCTTGTCTTGTTCCGCCGCCGGCTTATACGCATATATATAGAAAACAATGGATCCTACTAAAATAGCTATTACAGATGACATGGTTACAATCTTTCGGCGCCCGTCTTTTTTACGACTTCTTGTATACGACATATCCCCACCTCCTTTCTGACTTCTATTATAGAAGGAATCAATCTCTCTTCCTATCGTTCTTGCGCCCGAACTTCCATGTTATGATGGAACGGAAACGACATTTAGAATGGAGGCATACAGATGCATACTGATTCAAACTGTATCTTTTGTAAAATCGCGCAACAAGAAATTCCATCCTATCGGGTATATGAAGATGAAGCGGTCGTCGCTTTTCTCGACCTCTCTCAAGTGACGAAAGGGCACACGCTCGTTATCCCAAAACATCATGCGAAAAACGTTTACGAACTACCTGAAGATGTCGCAGCGGACGTCTTTAAACGCGTTCCGACCATTGCCAAAGCGATTCAACGCGAGACGGGTGCAATCGGAATGAACGTTTTATCTAATGCCGAAGAAGTTGCTGGGCAAACGGTCTATCACTTCCACATTCATTTAATCCCGCGTTTCGGACACGAAGATGGGTTCGGCGCAAAATGGATCACACAAAACGATGCGTTCACGTCTGAAGAACTCACAACACTCGCATCAAATATTCATGCACACGTGTAAGACAGACAGAGACCCGTCGATGACGGGTCTCTTTTATGATTGATTGATGGAGTCACGGTGTCGTTTCCGCTCCTCTTCCAACTGTGCTCGCTCGACCTGAAGCTTGATTGCCACTTCATATAACTGTTGACGCGTCTTGACAGATGTCGCTTGTTCAAATTCTTTTCTTAATTCAGTTAGACGGGCATCTATTTCAAGCATACGCTTTTCTCGCATCGATTCTTCACGTGCCTGTTTCGTTTGCTCCGACGCTTCGTACCCCGCCTCTAGTGTATTCATAATAGATTCGGCCCAAGTGTCATCTCCCAGTCGTTTCGCAGCGAGATATAGGTCAAGCATATCATCTACCCAACGCTTCGCTTTCTCCACTGAGGATCACCTTCCTTTACCTATATTTTAAAATAAAATGATTTTTCGGTCAAAATTGAATGTTCTGAAAAATTTTATTTGCAATATAGGTTTTTAATCACTCTTTTTTGGTAAAATAATATGAAAAGAATGTATTTCTGATTATCCGAGCTTGAGGAGGGGAATGAATTGTCGAGTCGCCAACGTCGGGATTGGATTGCTTTCGGCTTTGTTTTAGCATTTCTAGGAGTTGCAACGTTTAAGAAATTGGCACGAGGAACAGCAAATGACGCCGCTGCTCAACAGCATCGGGCATCCACAATCACTACGCTAAAAGAACAATTTGGCAATGTGGCGAAGCATGCATCGCAGGTTGCTGCTGCAGGTAAACTACAAGGAAAAGAATTGACTGACCAAGTGAAAGCCGAAGTCGAACGCTATCAACAAGACATTCAGCCTTCAGTCGAGCGTATTCAAGGGAACCTTAAAGAGCTCTCGAACGTACAGTCTACTATGACTGACCAAACCGTCAATCAAACACAATGAGTGTTTGAGGTCATTGTCCGTCGATTACATTTGACTTTTTATCCGGAAAGGATGGATCGAGATGGAACACGAAAAAGAATTCACTGGCCCTGAGGCCATGCTCTATAGCCACAAAATCATTCAATTGAGTAAGGCTTTGTGGAAAACCGTCGAAAAAGACTGGCAAAACTGGATTAAACCATTTGATTTAAACATCAACGAACATCATATTTTATGGATTGCCCACGCTTTAGGCGGTGCTTCGATTTCTGAAATCGCAAAATATGGCGTCATGCACGTCTCGACCGCTTTCAACTTCTCGAAGAAGTTAGAGGATCGTGGATTACTTACGTTTTCTAAAAAAGAGACGGACAAACGAAATACGTATGTCCAATTGACACCTGAAGGAGAATCGTTGTTGCTTGAGACGATTCATGCGTTTGACCCGGAAGGAAACGGCGTGTTCCGTGCTTCCCTTCCACTACAAGAACTCTATGGCAAGTTCCCTGACTTAACAGACATGACAGCGATTGTCCGTCGACTATATGGGGACAACTTCATGGACATCTTCGCAGAAACATCTAAAATGATTACAGAAGAGGCAGGCAGACGCCCTGATGAGGATGAACTCAGTCAAGAAGCCTGACCTGCCGATAAAGTGGTTCTGTAACGTCTAATTCGATTCCTTGACGGACACATGCCTCAAGAATCGTTTTGACGTCTAGTCTCACATCTAACATACCTGCGAAATGGACGAGCAGTGGCTCTATGGACGTATATCCATAGCGTAATTGCTCGTTTTGTTGTTCCCGAATCTCTTCAAGCAATTGATAAAACGACTCGACATCCTGTTTTGTCAAGTTTGCTCGAATCACTTCATATTCAAATGGACGATCCGTCCAATCGATAATATCGAGTAAGATTGTCATCTGAAATGCTAAATGCTCGACCTTCTCCTCTAGCGACACTTCCCTCACCCCATCATTTCACATTCTATTTCATCATTATACGACAGGATTGTGTGCTATGATACTGTACAGACAAGAGAACAGCTGTCATGATTAGGAAAATGTGATATAGTCGGACTTAGAAACTTTAAAGAATTATTAGGGGTGGAATACATGTCAAACGGAATGACAAACGAACCAAAAAAGCAAGATAAGAAATTCTCAACCGGCGCTCTCGTCGGAGCATCTGCACTCGCACTCGTTATTGGTGCTGGCGGTACGTACGCCGCAACGAACGCAGGTGGCGAATCAGATAGTTCAGCAGTCGTCACGTACAAAGGCGGCGAAATCACTCGCGGTGAAATCGCAGATAAGAGTTATGACCGCATGGTGCCACAACTTGCATTCCAAGAGACAATGAATGCACTTCTTGAAAAAGAATACGGTGACCAAGTCGACCAAGAAAAAGTAGACGAAGAGTTCAGTAAGACAGAAGAACAATTCAACTCAAAAGAAGAGTTTGAACAAGCGATTCAACAAGCAGGTATGAGCGGTACAGAAGAGTTCAAAGAAGCACTTCGTGGACAAATGCTCGTTGATGCTGCCAAATCTGAACTTGTCGACGTGACAGATGAAGACATCGAGGCACAGTTCGCAAAAGAGAACGTGGAAGTGGAAGCTAGCCACATCCTCGTCGAAACAGAAGAAGAAGCACAAGATATCATCAAACAGTTGAATGACGGTGCGGACTTCGCTAAACTCGCGAAAGAAAAATCAACGGATACCGGTTCAGGTGAAAAAGGTGGAGAGCTCGGTTTCTTCTCTGCTGGCGCAATGGTACCTGAATTCGAAGATTATGCATTCCAAGAGGATGTCGTCGGTAAGATCTCTGAGCCAGTCCAATCACAATTCGGTTACCACGTCATCAAAGTGACAGACCGTAAAGAGAAAGACTTGAAACTCGAGGACGAGAAAGATCGTATCCGTGAAGAGTTGGCGGCTGAAAAATCAGCTTCTGTCGATGCGAACAAAATTTACGCTGAGTTGATTGAAAAATACAACGTAGACGTGAAAGATGCAAAAGCAGAACAACAATTTGACGCTGTCAAAGAAGCGATCAAAAACGCAGACGAGTCTTCAGAAGAACCTGCAGAAGAATCAACTGAACAATAATCACAAAGGGGCACTCCAGCAATGGAGTACCCCTTTTTCGTTGATCACCTATTATAGATTCGGGCGATAGAAGGCACGGTTATCGAGTGCCATGACACGCTCTGTGAATGTCCCCGGCTCGACCCCTTCATACGCTTTCTCAAACATATTCATGCGCGCATCGATGTTATCGATAAAGAACAACATCTCCGCTTCAGGAAGCTGAGGCGTATTCGCAGAGCCCCATTCCGGTTTCCCATGATGACTCAAGACGAGATGTTGCAACAAGGTCGTCACTTCACGGTCCGTTCCAAGTTCTCGTGACACGACTTCAATCTCCGATGCCATGAGTGACAAATGACCGAGCAATTTCCCTTCAAGCGTATACTCTGGTGTAATCGCATCAGACAACTCGATGACCTTCGCCAAATCATGCAAAATCACACCTGCAATCAAAAGATCACGATTCAAGGATGGATACAGTTCACACATCGTATCCGCGAGCTTCAACATCGACATCACATGGAATGCAAGTCCCGAGTAGACCGCATGATGATGACGAACGGCAGCTGGGTACGTAAAGTACGCCTCTTCATGACGATTCACGACTTCCTCGACCAGACGGCGAATCTCATCGTGTTGAAGTGACGTGATGAATTCACGAATCGTCGTTTCGAGCTCTGACTTTGGAATCGGTGCCGAGCGGACGTACGGTGCGATATCCACTTCCTGCTCGATGATTGAAATTTGTTTTAGTTTCAACTGCGTGCGTCCACGATAGTCCATCACTTCTCCCGCCGCATGAACGATTTTTTTCGTTGCATACTTTTCGGTATCTGAACTGTCCCACAATTTCGTTTCGATTTCGCCACTCTCGTCGCAAAGGATTAATGTTAAATAAGGTTTCCCGTTCCCGGCAAGTCCCTTATACGATTGTTTAATCATGACATACTGGTCTAGCGTGTCGCCCACTTTGAGCTGACCGATTTTTGTCGTCAATGAAAGCACCTCTCTCTTATTCAGTACCTTCATCTTATCGAAAGTTTGCGACAGATGCCAACATTCCTGACAATTTGGGAATACTATCAATATAGTGAATTGGAGGAATGGATGATGGAATGGGATTGGTATACACGACCGGAAGACTATGTGCATGTTGATCAGCAATATGCCCAAGCCTATACGTATTGGCTTGAACAATTGACGACCTCGAATGTGACGAAGATTGTCGTCGAGAACGGATATATGTATGGTTCACTCACGCTCGACTATGAACAGTTAGAACGGGAGCCTCAAAAAGTTGGCCATTATTTTATCGGACCCGATTTTTTATGGACGATTGGGTTTGATGATTTACATCATGAATCGGTACTCGCTAAAGCATGCAACTCTCCGCTCGAAGCATTTTATGAGTTACTTGCCGAACGGATGAACAACTATTTCCATGGCATCGATGAGTTTGAAGAACGACTACTCGTTGCACAAAGAGAAATGGCAGGTCAGGTCCCTGCGACCTTCATGAATGAGATCTTTGGTCTTCGAAGTGAAATCGAGCGCTGGTCAGATACCGTAACACCTTATAAAGAACTTCTTATGGCAGGACGGGAGGCTTTTTTAACGATCGATTTACAGACGTTAAAATCCTATCAACTCGCGGACTATCGGGTAAATCGATTATTGGCGCTCATCACGCACTACCAAGGGGACGTCATTGCTATGACAGACCTCGCTTCCACCCTCTCAAACTTTCGTGGGAATGAGATCATGAAGGCGCTCACCGTATTTACAGCCTTGACGACCCCTGTCGTCGCCTTTGGTGCGATTTGGGGGATGAACTTTAAAAACATGCCTGAACTGGAATGGCCGCTTGGATATGGATTCGCCTGGCTCATGATTCTTCTCTTCACGCTCATCATCCAAGTGTGGTTGAAACGAAAAAATTGGATCGGTTCGCTATTACAGTTTCCGAATCAAACCATGTCAGCAAAAGATAAAGCCAAACAAAAATCTAAAAAAACGAACAAAAGTTCGTTATAATAAAAGAAAGTGAACTGTATAGAAAGGTGATGTTATGGAACGACTCATCATTCATGTGGACATGGACGCATTTTATGCCTCTGTCGAGCAACGAGACCGCCCTCATTTACGAGGAAAGCCTGTCATCGTCGGTGGGCCACCGCACAGCCGAGGTGTGGTCGCCACATGTTCATATGAAGCGAGGAAGTACGGCGTGCACAGCGCGATGTCATCACGTCGTGCTTTCGCCTTGTGTCCTCATGCGACGTTTGTGAAGCCGCGCTTTCAAGCTTATCGACAAGTCAGCGCACAAGTGATGGAGATCTTCAAATCGGTCACACCGCTTGTCGAACCACTCTCGCTCGATGAGGCGTATCTAGATGTGACGGAGAACACGTTATTGAGCACATCAGGACCGTATATTGCCCGCTATATATTAGGGGAAATCAAACGTCGTACCGGTCTCACCGCATCTGCGGGGGTCGCGCCGTCAAAATTTGTCGCTAAAATTGCTTCTGGATTTGAGAAACCAAATGGGCTCACCGTCGTCCCGGCGCATGGTGTGGCTGATTTTCTCGCCCCCCTCTCCATCGAAGCCATGCATGGCGTCGGAAAAGTGACTGCACAAACGCTTCATAAGAGTGGATATCATACAATCCATGATTTACAATCAGCTCGTCCCGAACAGTTGAAAGCCATCTTTGGACACGATCGTGGGCAACAACTATATGAACTGGCACATGGACGAGACACGCGTCCTGTCGTCGCTACACGGGAACGTAAGTCGATTGGTTCAGAAACGACCTTCGCGTTTGACATTGATGACCCTGAAGAAGTATTTGAACGGGTCATTCCGGAGATGGAGGACGTCTTGCGTCAACTCGATCGCCGCGAATTGAGCTGTCAAACGGTCACCATCAAATTAAAGACGAGCGAATTTCAGGCTCGGAGTCATCAAATCAAACTAAATCATCCGACACATGACCATGACGAGATACGTCGACTTGCCAGACGCCTGTTTGATGAGATGAATGTCACCGAACCCGTCCGCCTGATCGGACTGACCGTATCCGATCTGATTCCTCGGACTGAATCGACACGACAACTGACATTCGATGAACTGACGAAACCTTCTCTTGAAGAATGAATGACCATTCATTAGAATATAGAAAAGGGGGTCGTGTGAATGGAAACATACACGGTGACAGGATTTGAGAATGACGGCACGCTCGTGTTGAATGAAATGTTTGAAGCGAGTGACGATCAATCAGCCAAACAATTAGGACTCGATATGCTTCGCGCCGCAGGGCATGAGCATAAGGGAGCGCGCATCGTTCGCCGAGGACAGCTCATCTATTTCGAACGTTGCAAATTACCGGGGAATTTAAAAGGAACGGCATCCTAATAAAAGTAGACCAAGACAATCATTGTCCTGGTCTACTTTTTCATTCCCCATATTTTTTATCCCATGCATCCTGCCATTCTTGAAGATCAGGGTGGATGTCCTCGAGCGATTCTCCGTTCAGACTATATCCATTCCCTGAACCTGATCCGTCTGTCACGGGGAATGATGTCCCCCCGATGACCTTTCCATCTACAATCATTACCGAGACAGCAGTCTGACCGTTTGGAGATTGCTCACCAATCGGATGATCTTTCACCGTAAAGTTTTCATAGTATACGGTCTTACCCATGTATTCATCCGGTGATGCGGCTTGTAGTCCCCAAATGGTCCGTTCACGATCCTCTGTCAATTTCTCTAAGGTTAAGTCACTCGTATGTTCACCGTCGTAAGAGACAATAGGGTACTGTTGTTCTTCGAGATACGCTTCGGCCACCTGCCCGTTCGCTGTCATCTCAGGTTCTGATTCAGTCTCCATCTCTTTCCCACACGCAACAAGAAAGAGGCAAAAGAAAACGATCATCCACTTTTTCACCATCATCCATCCTTTCGATACCTTCATCTATATTTCATTCTCTTTCCTTGTTCCACTTCCTGCCATTTGTATAAGAATCATGCTAGGTAAGAGGTGATGTCATGATGTTCACAAAAAAACGGATGGCTCGAAAGCCATCCGCTCATCACATCTTATTGAACTTCGTTTTCGTTCACCATCGGCGCGTAAAGCTCTTCAAGTGGTTTCATGATGATTTTCGTTACTTCTGTAACGAGTTGGTGCATGCGTTGCTCTTCTTGCATGAGCTCCATGATCAATTCGTTCTGTTGAACGTTCATCATTTTCGTTTGCGCATCCATCATTTCTTGCTCAGAGATTTCCTCTCCTTGCATTTGCTTTTGTTGAAGCGTCATTTGGATGTTACGGAAGTCAGCGAACAACTGGTTCGCTTCCGCATCCGCATTGACACGATCGTATAAAGAAGAGAGTGTTGTGAACTCTTCAGAATCGCGAAGTGCTTTCTCCAATTGGTAAGCTTGGTCGTACAAGTTTGTTTGTGACATGTAACGTCCTCCTAAATGCTATTAGGGTCAAGCCATCACAAGATAGCAATCAACCCTTGAATCAACCCAATCATACCACCTAACAGCGCACCAAGCCATGTTATTGCCCGGAACTCTCGTTTTGAGATGGATAAAACGATCTCTTCGAGGTATGACGTGTCGAGTGATTGGACTTGTTCTTGTACAATTTTATCAATCTTCAATCGGTCCATGATTGTCTCCATTTGATTCGTGAAGCGCTCAATAACAAGGGTAACACCTTGTGGGACGAGTTCGTCGACGACACGGGATTCAACGGAGTGTGTGTACGATGCGACCGGACGATCCAACAGTTGCCCGATTGGCAGACGGGTAATGACTTGTTCGACGATGCCATCGATCAGGCGGGCTTCTAGTCGATCATCGATTAACGTATCGACCGTCTTCTCACTGAATCGCTCAAATTCACGCGTGATCATCGTCGTCATTCCGTCACGGGTCGATTGACCACGTAAGATGTTGACGATTTCTGGTCGAACCATCTCGACAAAGTTCATATTTTGAATGAACCCTGCGATAAATCCGAGGCGACGCTGGACGAACGAATCGACCATGTGGCGAAGTTGTGCCTCACCTTCTGGTGAATAGAAGTACTCCTCTGACTTGACGAGAAGCGCCTCTACAATCTCAGGAATGAGTGCGCGCACACGGTCCATCCCCTCTTCGCCGAGAACCTCATACAATTTTCGCTCTTTCACTTCTTTTAGGACACTCGCTAACTCATCACGCAATTTGTCGTCTGCCAACGCGAGAATCCGTGTCTCCGCATTCGGATAAAGAGGTTCCACTAGCTCGCGAACCGTCTTATCCGAGCGTAACATCGTTTGAACTTCTTGTTGCGCGAAGTGTGTGATATGTGTCGTCACCTGTTCGTCGAGCAGACGTCTACGCATGCCTTCCGGTGTCAACAAGTGTTTGACGACCGTCTTGCCTAAACTAGATGCCAATTCATCCCGACGTTTCGGAATGAGTCCTGGTGTGAATGGAATCCGGAATGAACCGATATATTTCGGCTCATGCGGTCGGAACAACATTTTGATGGCGAGAAAATTGGTCACGCCCCCAATGGTAGCTCCAATCACAATCATGAGTAATATCTTTAATAACCCGTCCAAACTGCAAGCCTCCGATCTGAAATATGATACATTGTTGTTGAGGTGATAGTATTGAATACGTTTGATCGTATTAAATCGATTTTTCCGACTGCTGTCCATCGGTCGGAAGATGCATCTGGAGACCTTGATTGGTTCGAGACGCAAGAGGGTATCATTTTTGGAATTCCGACGTTCGAGTTAACCGAACGTGAACAGCAACTGTTAGCCATGTGGGCAACACCGATTCTTCAAGCCGATCCCCATCAACGCAAATGGCAAGAACGTCTGCATGATGATACGTTTCGCTTAGATCAACCGTTTCGGCTGATCTCCCTCTCGCTTCAAGAAGCAGAGGCAGATGCGTTCGACTCGTTCATCAGCATCCTCCATGATTTTATGCCACATGCAGAAATCGTGTTGATGACGCAAAAACATATCGAACTCATCGAGCGCGATTCGTTAGTCGACCTTCAAGAATTCGAAGATGTACTACGCGCCATTGCGAGTGATTGCTTTATCGAGGCGTACGCCGTATACAGCGAGCGTCCACAAGGCGTTCTCGCTCGCGTCTATGATCAACACCAGCTGCTCATGCCATACGCTCGTCTGTCTACTAAAACTTACCCTGCTAGTCAATTATTATACCATTATTTACTACAAGAACAGGACTTAAAAGAGCGGAAGCATATCACTGCGCCTTTAATGGAGACGCTCGATTTATCCACAATCGAACTGTTGGAGGCATTGTTTAATCACTCATTGAACGTCTCTCATACGGCCAAAGCATTATTCATGCATCGTAATACGTTGAACTATCGACTCGATCGCCTGTTTGAGACGACCGGTTATGATGCCCGAACGTTCTATGACGCCAGTCTCCTTCAACTCATGGTCACGTTGCACAAATCCGATTGACGGTTTTTGTGCAATTTGTCCATATTCAATGCAAGCGGTTTCATCATATAATCGTTCTTGTAAGCGCTATTATATACAAACAGATTCTTTAGGAGGCAAACGACATGGCAGAAATTCGTTTAGAGCATATTGATAAAATTTACGATGGTGGCGTAAAAGCCGTCAGCGATTTCAACTTACACATTAAAGATCGTGAGTTCATCGTCTTCGTCGGACCGTCTGGTTGCGGTAAATCGACAACACTTCGTATGATCGCAGGTCTTGAAGAGATTTCGAACGGTGACTTTATCATTGACGGGAAACGAATGAACGATGTCGCGCCTAAAGATCGTGATATCGCCATGGTCTTCCAAAACTATGCGCTCTACCCGCACATGAGTGTCTTTGACAACATGGCATTCGGGTTAAAGCTCCGTAAGTTCCCGAAAGACGAGATTGACCGTCGCGTAAAAGACGCTGCTCGCATTCTCGGATTGGAAGAATACCTTGAGCGGAAACCAAAAGCGCTCTCAGGTGGACAACGTCAGCGTGTTGCCATCGGCCGCGCGATCGTCCGTGACGCAAAAGTCTTCTTGATGGATGAGCCACTCTCAAACTTGGATGCGAAACTCCGCGTTCAAATGCGTAAAGAGATCATTCAATTGCACAACCGCTTGGATACAACAACGATTTACGTTACCCATGACCAAACGGAAGCGATGACACTCGCTACACGGATCGTCATCTTGAAAGACGGAATCATCCAACAAGTCGGTTCGCCGAAAGAAGTATATGACCATCCAGACAACATCTTCGTCGCTGGCTTCATCGGTTCACCGTCGATGAACTTCTTCCGCGGGACACTTGCAGAAGGCAAATTCATCACGAACGGTGAAGAAGTCAACGTACCAGAAGGAAAAATGAAAACACTTCGTGATCGTGGTTATGTCGGAAAAGAGCTCGTTCTCGGAATTCGTCCAGAGTCGATCCATGATGAGCCGATCTACATCGACTCACCAACGACACACACGTTCAAAGCGCACATCGACGTCGCTGAGCTCATGGGATCAGAGTCATACCTCTACGCAGAGCTTGGTGGACAACAGTTCACAGCACGTGTCGATGGTCGCTCAAACATCCACATGGGTGACGATGTCGAACTCGCACTCGATATGACAAAAGCACACTTCTTCGACGGAGAAACAGAAGCAGTGATCCGTTAAGGCATACAAAAAGACTCGATTCGTCTGAATCGAGTCTTTTTCTTATCGAATCGCATAGCGCTGTTCGAGCTTATGTTGACCGGCTTGAATCAAAGTCGATAAAATCCAGTAAATCGAAGCTGAGAACAAGAGTAGTGGCATGACCAAATACGTCGTTGCCGCAATTTGGTCAGACACATACGTCAATTCTTGTACCGCAATGACCGTACCGAGTGACGTCGACTTGATGATGTCGATGACCGAGTTCGAGACAGGCGGAATGGCACGAGAGAGCGCCTGCGGGAAAATGATATCTTTGAAACGCTTCATTTTCGGAATACCGAGCGCGACACTTGCCTCCACTTGTCCTTTGTCCACCGAGTTGATGGCTGCTCGGAACGCCTCCGAGATATAGGCCGCAAAGTGGAAACCTAATCCGAAGATGAGCGCCTGCATCCCGCTGAGTTGCACGACTCCGGTGAGACCGACATACAAGATCAACAATTGAAGTAAGAGCGGTGTTCCACGGAAGAAAGAAATATACGTCCGTGTGAACAACCGTACGATTTTGATTGGACTGCTATGAAGTAAAGCGATGATCAGACCAAGCGCCAAGGCGAGAAGAATCGACAGGACACTGGCGATCAACGTGAGCTGGATGGCTTCAAGATAGACCGAACGGTTATCTATGACGGTCGTGATCAGTTCATTCATTGACTGATATCCTCACCAAAGTATTTCTCACCGATTTCTTTCATCGTGCCGTCTTCTTTCATCTCTGCAAGCGCATCGTTCAACTTGTCTAGCACGTCGCTATCTTGACGTGTCATGAATCCAGCTTCACTCGTGTTGAAGATATCACCGACCGCTTTGACGTCATATCCTGTTTTTTCAAGTTCCGTCAAGATGAAGAGACGGTCGTTGAGGGCTGCGTCCAAACGACCCACTTCGAGGTCTTGTAAAACTTGGTTCGCCCCTTTGTAGAATTTCACTTCAGCTCCGGCTTCTTCAGCCATTTGTGCGTAAGCAGAACCTTGTGTCGAACCGACTAATTTACCGTCGAGGTCATCGATTCCTTGAATATCATTGTTATCTGATGCAACGATGACTTGTGCACCTGATACCGCATATGGGTCAGAGAATGCATATTTTTCTTCACGCTCAGGTGTGATGCTCATTTGGTTGGCAATCATGTCAATGCGTTCTGCGTCGAGTGCCGGAACGAGTCCTTTAAAGTCCATCGCTTCATACTCTACTTTATAACCCGCACGTTCTGCCGCTTCGTTCAAGACGTCGATGTCATATCCCATCAATTCACCTTTTTCTTTGTAAGTGAATGGTGGGTATGTCGCCTCTGTCCCGACCGTGATGACCGCTTCGTCCGCTCCACTGTCTGTTTCGTTACCGCAAGCCGCGAGAAGCCCGACAGATGCTCCGATTGCGAGTACGCTTGTTAATGTCTTTTTCATAATAACTCCGCCTTTCCTATAATCCTTATATGATTACACGGTTTTAAACAATATCCTCATCATACTGGCGAGATGTCTTCATGTCAAACAAAAAACATCACCCTATTTCTAGAGTGATGTTCCTCGTCAATCAATCGCTTCCGCTTGCTTCATGACATCTGCTTCAATCGCTTCACGTTTTGCGGTCGTCTTCTCGGCACGATCGGCATGTACGCTGAAGTAAAACTTGATTTTCGGCTCTGTGCCAGATGGACGAAGGCAGAACCACGAACCGTCCGCAAAGACGAACTTCAAGACGTTCGATGGCGGCAACGCGATGGCTTCAGACGTGCCGGTCTGTAGGTCGGTCGTCACTTGCTTCTTATAGTCTTCGAAACGAACGACTTCGTATCCACCGACTTCTTTTGGTGGATTGGCGCGGAACGCCTCCATCATTCGTCCGATTTGTTCGAGTCCGGCTTTCCCTTTCAATGTCATCGACTGGAGAGATTCCTCATAGAATCCATACTTCTCATAGATCGCCTGCAACGCATCATAGAGCGTCCGACCATGCTGTTTATGGTATGCCGCCATCTCCGCTGCGAGTAAGCAAGCCTGAACAGCATCCTTGTCACGACAGAAGTCTCCAATCAAGTAGCCATAACTTTCTTCATATCCGAATAAGAATTCATATTCCCCGGACTCTTCATATTGTTTAATCTTCTCACCGATGAACTTGAATCCCGTCAACGTATTTTCAACATGTACGCCGTACGACTTCGCAATCGCTGCACCGAGTTCAGACGTCACAATTGTTTTAGCAACGAATCCGTTTGATGGGAGGGTCCCCGTCTCGCTCTTTTGTGACAAGATGTATTCCATTAAGAGTGCACCTGTCTGGTTGCCGGTCAAGACGAACCATTCTCCGTCACGTCCGCGCACCGTCAAGCCGACACGGTCCGCATCCGGGTCCGTTGCCATGAGTAAATCAGCCCCGACGCGGTCCCCATATTCCATCGCCAGTTTAAACGCCGCTTTTTCTTCTGGGTTCGGATAGCTGACAGTCGGGAAGGCACCGTCTGGCTCTGCCTGTTCGTCTACAATCGTCACGTGCTCAAATCCATACGCCTTTAATCCTTCCATGACCGGACGACGTCCTGTCCCATGGAGCGGAGAATAGACAATTTTAAGCGGGCTGTCCTGAACGTCACGATGAATCCGAATGGACTGGAGCGCCTCCATATAGGCTTCGTCGACTGATGGGTCGACTGTGACGAGTAGTCCCGTTTGTCGAAGCGCCGCTTCAACTTCAATCTCAATTTTCAACTCGTCTTCAATCGCATTGACGTAACTGACGAGTTCATCCGCTTCTGCTGGCGGAAGCTGTCCACCGTCTGCCCCGTAGACCTTGAACCCGTTATATTCCGGTGGGTTGTGGCTCGCTGTGATCACGATTCCACCGAACGCATTCAAATGACGCACGGCAAACGACAATTCAGGTGTCGCACGTAGACTTGGGAATAAGTATGTCTTGATGCCATTCGAGGCAAGCGTCCGTGCCGCCTCTAACGCAAATTCAGGTGAAAAATGACGAGAGTCATGGGCGATGACAACGCCGTGACGTTTCGCCTCTTCCCCCGAAGCAGAGATAAAGTCCGCAAACCCTTGGGATGCTTTTCGAATCGTATAAATGTTCATTCGGTTCGCACCCGGTCCGATTTCTCCACGCATGCCGCCTGTCCCGAACTCCAATGTCTTATAAAACGCATCTTCTAACGTCGTCTCGTTTTGAGAAAGTTCCTCGAGTTCCGCACGCAAATGCGGTTCGAGCCCATCAAATTGATTCCAACGTTCATATGTTTGTTGCCATGTCATGACCAGTTCCCCTTTCACACTTAAAAAATTCAATCGAAGTACTCGCCAATTGCTTCCATCTTGTATACGATGAGAGTAACGAAACCTCGAGGTGATATGAATGTTTCCAACAATGCGTGCCCAAGAATTAAAACAAATCGTGCATACGAACTCGATTCGTTTCATCGATTGCCGATATTCGCTAAACGACGCGTCCTATGGTAAATATGTCTACCGAAAGGGACATCTTCCGAACGCGGTCTTTCTCGATTTGATGGAAGACTTGTCCGGTCCGGTCGGCGAACATGGCGGACGCCATCCGCTTCCCTCGAAAGAAGCATGGACGGCGACACTTCGTCGCATCGGCTTGAAAAAAGAAGACCTCGTCATCATTTATGATGATGGCTTCCCGTTTGCAGCCCGCGCATGGTGGCTCTTTAAATGGGCCGGCCACGAGCGCGTCGTCGTCCTAGAAGGTGGCATTCAATCAGGTATCACCTATTGCGGAGATACCTCGATAGATGTTCCCCATTATCCGGCAAGCGACTATACGCCGGACTTTCAAGACCACATGATTGCGACCCTGGAGGAAGTTAAAGCCGCGACCACTGGTGCGCTTTATGATTCGCGAACCGAAGATCGCTTCAACGGCACACACGAACCGATTGACCAAAAAGCAGGTCACATCCCCAATGCGTTACTTTGTTCCTATGCAGAGGCCATCACCGAACTCGGAACATTAGAAGATTTTCACGACTTGAAGGAACTGTATCAAGATGTTCTCCCTGTCGAAAACCCAATCTTCTATTGTGGTAGCGGTGTAACCGCCTGTGTCAATATTTTGGCACTCCATGCGCTCGGAAAAGATGATGTCCGGCTCTATCCGGGGTCCTATTCTGATTGGATCAGCTATCCAGAAAACGAGGTCCACCCATAATGGGTGGATCGTTTTTTATTTCACGCTCGTCGGTTTGATATTCCAGACTGCGTTGGCGTATTCCGTAATGGTACGGTCACTCGAGAAAATCCCCGATTTTGCCGTATTGACGATGGAACTCTCTGCCCAACGCGACGGATCACTGAACACCTCATCGACACGTCGCTGCGCCCGCATATAGGAGACGAAGTCTTTCAAGACAAGGAAATCATCGTTGTAGACGAGGAGTGAGTCAAAGATGGATTGGAATTGATACTCGCCCACTTTATCGAATGTTCCATTGACGAGACCATCGACGACATCTCTGATTTCTTGATGTGCGTGATACATCTCAGCCGCATGATATCCGCCAAATTTCTTATAGTTCATGACTTCTTGCGGGGATAATCCGAAGATAAAGATGTGATCATCACCGACGGCATCACGAATCTCAATATTGGCTCCGTCTAACGTCCCAATCGTCAAGGCACCGTTCATCATGAACTTCATGTTTCCGGTTCCCGATGCCTCATAACTCGCAGTCGAGATTTGTTCACTCAAGTCAGACCCTGGGAAAATTCGTTCGGCCATGGAGACACGATAGTTTTCAAGGAAGATGACTTTGATGAATTGGCTCGCCCGTTTGTCTTTGTTGATGAGCGTGGCAAGCGCATTGATATAGCGAATGATTTCTTTCGCATAGTAGTAACCTGGCGCAGCCTTGGCGCCGAAGATAAACGTACGAGGTACCATTGTGAACGTCGGGTCCGCCTGAATCTTCAAGTAAAGCGCATGGATATGAAGAGCGTTCAGCAGTTGTCGTTTGTATGCGTGTAGGCGTTTGACTTGCACGTCAAAGATCGAGTGCGGGTCCACTTTCTCTCCCGTTTCCTCTTGAATGTATGCTGCTAAATCAAATTTATTCTGTTGCTTCACATTCATGACTTTTTCTTGGAAACTTTGGTCCTTCGAGACATCCATCAACTTCTCCAAATCATTCGGATGTTCGATCCATGACGGGCCGATCGCTTCCGTGATGGCGTCGGATAAACGCGGATTTGATTTTAAAAGCCAGCGGCGGTGTGTGATCCCGTTCGTCTTGTTATTGAAGCGAAGCGGGAACATCTCATATAAGTAACGCATCTCGCGCTGTTTTAATATGTCCGTATGAATCTGCGCCACGCCGTTCGTTGAGTGAGAACCGACAACGGCTAAGTTGGCCATATTGATCTGTTCATTGGATACGATGGCGATCTCACCCATATGGGATTCGAGGTGTGGATAGTTGACGAGTACGTCTCGACAGAAACGTCGGTTGATTTCTTCGATGATTTGATACACGCGCGGCAAGAGGCGCTGGTACATCTCGACCGGCCATTTCTCTAATGCTTCTGCGAGTAACGTATGGTTCGTGAACGACATGACACTCTTCGTGATGCGCCATGCTTCGTCCCACCCATATCCATGCTCGTCCATCAAGATGCGCATCAATTCAGGAATCGCGACGACCGGATGCGTGTCGTTGATGTGAATCGCATAATGATCACCTAATTGCTTGAGTGGCTTATTCCGTTTCACATAGGAAGCGAGCATCGATTGAATGCCTGCCGATACAAAGAAGTATTGTTGCTTCAAACGTAATACTTTTCCTTCATAGGTCGTATCATCCGGATAGAGAAATTCTGAAATGGTCGCAATCGACTGTTTGTGCTTCAACAGGTCTTTATACGTCCCTTTCGTTTTCTCTAAATACGCCTCATCGTCAAGCGGCGATTCTGCGTTCCAAAGACGTAACGTATTCACGACATCATTTTGATATCCGATAATCGGCATATCATATGGAACGGCAAGAACAACCTCATCCGGGTGATGAACGACGCGCAACCGGTCTCCGATTTGCTTCATCTCAATCCAGCCACCGAAATTGATCTCGACCGCCTTATCCTGACGTCTCGTCTCCCACATATTGCCGTCACGGAGCCAGTTATCCGGCAACTCGACTTGATATCCGTCAACGATTTTCTGTTTGAAGAGTCCATAGCGGTAGCGGATCCCGTTCCCGTGCCCAGGTAAACTGAGTGCGGCTAAGGAATCCAGGAAACAAGCTGCCAATCGTCCGAGTCCCCCGTTCCCAAGACCCGGTTCTGGTTCCCACTCGGTGATCTCGGTGAAGTCGTATCCGAGGTCTTCAAGCCCTTCTTTAACGAGCTCTAGTACATCTAGACTGAGGAGGTTATTGTATAAAAAACGTCCTAATAAAAATTCAAGAGAGAAATAAATGACTTGCTTACTATGTTTTTCTTCTTGACGTTCGCGGGTATGGATCCATTTCGGCATAGCCTGCTCACGTACCATTGTCGCCAAGGTTTGATACACTTCCTGCTCTGTCCCATCTTCGATCGATTTCCCATTTAATGCGATGAACCGTTCTTTAAACGCGTCGACAAAGCTCTGTTTATCTGTGAACATAAATCAAGTTAGCTCCTTCCACTCATGCGAATAAATGATATAACTCACGATATTGCTTGGCAGATTGTTTCCAGCTATAGTCCGCGGTCATCGCCTGATGGACGAGGGCATGCCAATTTTCTTTTTCATAATAGACACGAATGGCTTTTTCAATCGTCGCCAACATCTCGTGAGCATTATAGTTTGCAAAGCCGAACCCGGTTCCTTCTTGCGTGAACTCATTATAAGGTTTCACCGTATCCCGTAGTCCACCCGTCTCACGTACGATTGGTAACGTTCCATATCGCATAGAAATCAACTGACTGAGTCCACAAGGCTCAAAACGTGACGGCATTAAAAAAGCATCCGATCCGGCATAGATCAAGTGCGCAAGTTCGATGTCAAAACCAATATATGACCCGACTTTCCCGGGGTGAGCTGCCGTCATCTCGTGAACAATCCCTTCATATTCCGGTTGTCCCGAACCGAGAAAGACGAACTGACAAGGAAGCTGTCCAAGTTCTTCACGGACACCGTTGATGAGATCGAGGCCTTTTTGGTCAACGAGTCGGCTGACAAAACCGATGAGCATGATATCGTCGCGCACTTCTAGCCCAAGTCGCTCTTGTAACGCTCGTTTGTTGACACCTTTTCCTTCTTTGTACGAGTCGAGATTGTATGTCTTTTCAATCCGTGTATCTGTACTTGGATCGTTGGTCGCCAAGTCGATTCCGTTTAAAATCCCACGCACATCGACAGCGCGATGACGTAAGGCACCGTCTAACCCTTCACCGTAGTATGGCTCCATGATTTCATCTCGATACGATGGACTGACGGTCGTGATTTGATCCGAGTGCACGATTCCAGCTTTCATATAATTGACGAGACCGTTATGTTGAATTCCTTCAGCCGTGAAATGTTCAGGACCGAACTGTAACAGTTCCCCAAGAATCTCTTCTGGGAAGATTCCTTGGTATTGTAGGTTATGGATTGTGTACACCGTACGAATGCGTTGATACGCTTCAATATGTTGATAATGAATTCGTAAGAAGGCTGGTAGAATCCCTGTCTGCCAATCATGGCAATGAAGGACATCAGGCACTTCTTCCATTTTTCCAATCATCTCGAGTACGGCACGTGAGAAGAAAGCGAAACGTTCGGCATCATCAAAGTGTCCGTATAAGACCCCGTCACGTTTAAAGTAATATTCGTTATCGATGAAATAATACGTAATGCCATCACGTTCTAATTTAAGAACCGCTCCGAATTGCTTACGCCAACCGACTGGAACAATGAGGTCGAATAAATATTCCATCTCGTCCACGTACTCTTTAGCAATCGAGCCGTATTTCGGCATGACGACACTGACTTCTTCTCCTAGGTTCGCCACCGCTTGGGGGAGCGAACCGACAACGTCGGCTAGCCCCCCCGTTTTCATAAACGGTGCCGCTTCTGAAGCAACATACCAAATTTTCATAAAATCCTCCTCACACTACTGTTCGTTTCGCGATGACAATCGGTTCGTCGATCGTGCCTCGAATGACTTGTCCTCGTTTTACCACAACTTCTTTATCCAAAATCGCATTCTCGACGACAGCCCCTTCTTCAATGATTGACTTCGACGAAATGATCGAGTTTTTCACACGTGCATGTTTACTGACTTGAACACCACGGAAGAGAATACTATTTTGAACTTCACCATGAATCTTACACCCGTTCGCCACGAGCGCTTCGTTTACTTTTGAACCTTTCAAGTAACGAGTCGGTGGCTCATGTTTGATTTTCGTATAGATATGTGGGAAGTCATAGATGATGCCTTCGCCACGGAGTAATCGCATACTCTCGTTATAATAAGAAAGTACTGAATGGATGACCTGCATTTTCCCGACATAGTGATAGCCATGGACGTGAAGACGATGGAGTTGCGGACGAATGACGCCGTCTAATAAATCATACTCACCTTTCGAAGTCGCTTCATCGACGAGACGCATAAAGAGATTTTTCGACATGATGATCGTTTCTGTATACGTGTATTCATCATCCGGTGAGAATCCTCGCTCGGAGATTCCGACAACGCGATCGTTCTCACCAAGACGAATCGGACGGCAGTAGCCACATTTCTGTTCATGTGTCGTATAGGCAAGCGTGATGTCCGCGCCCATCGATTTATGATGTTCAAGCATATCGTTATAATCGACGGTCGTCAGTACGTTCGAACCTGTGATGACCACATACGGCTGCTTGCTGCGGATAAAGTGTTCACGGTGCATCGAGAAGTTGGCCAAGTCGCCAAGATACGCTTCTCCGTCAGGCTTCAGTGCTGGTGGGAAGATGTGAAGTCCACCTTGCGAGCGGTCTAAGTCCCATTCTTTCCCCGAGCCGAGGTGGTCCATCAAAGAACGATACTTGTCTAACGTAAAGATCCCGACTTGACTGATGTTTTGTGTAATCATATTCGTCAATGTAAAGTCAATCAGACGATATCGTCCCGAGAATGGAACTGACGCCAAATTGCGATGTCCTGTGAATTCTGGGAATAGTCCTTGTTCCGTGCCTAAGTTAATGACCCCTAATAAATCGTTCGTCAACAGTAACGCCTCCTTGCGTGTCTCTTTACTCGTGTCAAACTCGTTGTTTGAAGACGGTGCCGCTTTCAATGTTTTCGTGTGGTTCAATAACAACGATTTCACCACCCGGCTCACCGATTGTCGCGCCGTCTTCGATGACTGCACAGCTTGCGACAATGGCTCTGTGAATTGTTACATCCTTCCCGATTCTGGCTCCCGGCATGATGACCGAGTCTTTGACGAGCGATCCTTCTCCAACACGTACGTCATAGAATAGGACCGAATGTTGGACTTCCCCTTCGATATGACACCCTTCGTTGATCACAGACTGCTCGACACAGGCATCTTTCCCGATATACTGAGGCGTCTGATTTGGGTTGACCGAATAGATTTTCCATTCCGGGTCATACAAATCGAACGGCGGCTCTTCTTCCAAGAGATCCATATTCGCTTCCCAGAGCGATTGAATGGTTCCGACGTCTTTCCAGTAGCCTTTAAATTTATAGGCGAAGACGTCAAGACCTTGAAGAAGTGTATTTGGAATGATATTTTTCCCGAAGTCAAAGCTCGATGTTTCATCTTCAGCATCTTTGATTAAATGTTCGCGTAAGACACTCCAGTTGAAGATGTAGATCCCCATCGAGGCCAAGTTGCTCTTCGGCTCTTCAGGCTTCTCTTCAAACTCGTTGATGCGAAGGTCATCCGCTGTGTTTAAAATTCCGAAACGTGACGCTTCATCCCAAGGTACTTCCATGACCGAAATGGTCACGTCGGCCTGTTTCTCTTTATGGGCTTCGAGCATCTTCTCGTAGTCCATTTTGTAAATGTGGTCTCCCGATAAAATTAAGACGTAATCCGGATCGTAATCGTCGATATAGCTCAAGTTACGATAGATTGCATTGGCCGTCCCCTCGTACCAGTTTTTCCCCGACTGTGCTTGATAAGGTGGGAGTATCGCTAATCCCCCGTTACGCCGATCTAAATCCCATGCCGTCCCGATTCCTAAATAACGATTCAATTCAAGTGGCTCATATTGCGTCAACACCCCGACTGTTGTAATTCCCGAGTTCGTGCAGTTTGATAATGGGAAATCGATAATGCGGTACTTCCCCCCGAAATGAACGGCAGGTTTCGCCGTTTTTCGCGTGAGAGGCCCCAATCGTTTTCCTTCTCCTCCTGCAAGGAGCATCGCAACCATTTCTTGCTTCATAAATAAAAAGCCTCCTCAAAATCGTAATATACAACCTCTTTTACCCTTTTTCGCTATTTCCTAAAGTATTCCTTCTCGAATTATTATATGATAACGTTTACATTTTTATTTTTTTGTAAATCGGACGATATAATGTATAGAGAGAGGTGAAAAAGATGAGAGCTTGGATTGGAACCCTATTTTTTGCAGGACTTTTGGCCGCCTCCTTGTCGCTTGCGACAGCATTGAAAGAAGAAATCGATCAGGCAGACGAAATCCTCTCTTGGGGACAAGAATTGGTGTCGGCCCAACCGCTCTCTTCAAAACATGCTGTCACACTCGCATACAACGGTGGAGAACAGAAAATCTACTTGGCTGGCCGTCGAAATGATGTATCTCCGAAGGCGTTACCCGAACATGTTCAGGATGCCATCACGACGATTGAAGACCGTAAATTTAATGCCCATCCCGGTTATGATTTGAGCGGGATTGCCCGAGCATTTATCAATAATGCGAACGAGACCTCCGTTCAAGGCGGAAGTACGATCACACAACAGCTCGCACGAAACGTGTACCTTACCCATGAGCGGACATATGAACGAAAAGTGAAAGAATTATTACTCGCACGAGCACTCGAAGAAAACTATAGCAAGAAAGAAATTTTGACAGCCTATAGCAACGTTATATTTTTTGGTCATAATGTATATGGCATTCAATCCGCAGCCGATACATACTTTTCTAGATCACTCGACGATTTAAATTGGAATCAACTCGCTTACTTGTTGACGGTACCGAATAACCCGTCCCTTTACGACGCACTTCATCCATCCGATGCTTTTTTCGAGCGGAAGGACCGCATTTTGACGCAACTGTACGACGCAAGAATTCTTTCAAAGAGCGCCTATGACCAATACCATGGCGTGAAATTGCAAGCTTCGTTTCGCAGTCAAACGATTCAATATCCGGATTATATGGATACGGCTGTCCGCGAGGCCATTCAATTGGTTCGCTCACGATATGATTTAGATGACACTGAAGCAAGAGATTACTTATCCACCCACGAAGCGACGATTGAGACCTATTTGTCGACGGGGAAACAAAACCAAGCCAAACGTGTGATGAGTCAACTACCTCCTGGTGTAAACGGTGGCTATACGGAACTGACACCTCAAGGACGGATTGTGGCGATGGTTGATTCGGAAATGACTCAAGTCGGGGAGTTCAACCGCGCGACACAAGCGTATCGTCAACCGGGATCTGCCATCAAACCTGTCCTCGTGTTCGCACCATTCATCGAAGAGACGGGTGCGACGCTTGAAACGGTACTCGATGGCCGTCCGACCTGTTATGGGTCCTACTGTCCAGGAAATAGTCATGATCGCGTGTTAGGTGATGTCTTATTGAAAGATGCCGTCGCTTACTCGTATAACACCCCTGCTCTCGCCGCCTTCTCAGCCATTGATCAAGAGCGTGCCTACAAAACAGCAGACATGATGTTTAGTCAATGGGATGAAAAAGATGAGAATTTAGCGAGTGCCCTCGGTGGTCTTACGCAAGGGGTCTCCCCAAAAGAACTAGCGGCCGCCTACACGCCATTCTTAAACAAAGGTGTCTATACGTCTGGGCATACGATTAAACAAATCACCTTTAAATCGGGTGAGCCGACATTGACGCCAAAATTAACGGAAGAACCTATTTGGTCATCGGATACCGTGAACGTAATGAAGAAGGCATTATCGACCGTCACGACTTACGGAACGGGACGATATGCGAATCGAGTGAAAGCGGATTATGAATATCTCGGAGGCAAGACTGGCACGACGAACGACAACAAAGACATGTGGTACGTTGGACTAACCGACCGTACCATCACCGCCATCTGGCTAGGTGCCGACACGCCACGTCCCTTCCCAGATCTCGCTAACCGTGCGTATCCAGCGATTGTCTGGACGGAAGCACATTAAAAGAGTCAGCCTCCATCGGCTGACTCTTTTAATGTTGACAAATAACATGTTCGAACTCGTCCTTCCGGCGCCCACGCTTTCCTGTAGGAGTCGCGGCGCCGTCGGGCGAGCAACGCAAACGGTCGTCACCTGCCGGCCGTTCGTCTTTTTTCTAAGGCCACGACGGCCGAAGAAAATACTCGATACTTACTTCGAATCGATGTATCAGGGAAAAGGGAAGGTAAACGCCGAGCCCGCCCGTCATCAATCCCGAGATCATCCGCCTCGAGCCGCCGTTCAACATCCATTCCGTTCGTCAGACCGTGAAGGATGGATGGTGTCGACTTGTTGATCATCAGATCCGCCCCTGTGTGTTCTTCTCACACCATTATATGGGACGGAGGACAAAAGGTGACCAAGAACGGGCAGGCGAGACTCCTGAGGGAATAGCAAGCAAAGGGAGACCCAGCAGTGACGCAGTCGCGATGCGGCTCCCTGCTTGCCCCTAGGAAAGCGAGCCATGTCCGGATTGGGCATAAGACCTATACTTTGTCTACAGTCTGAAGAGTCAGCCTTCATCGGCTGACTCTTTCTTATTTCTTGCGCGCGATTTGTAGTCGATATGCGCCCCAATGTGTCTTAAGTTCTTCTGACTGGATGAGTTTCCAAGGATTGAAACGAACTTGACCATGTTTATTGAAGTAGAGATTCTCACGCACACAGTAACAAGCATGGATCAGTTGCCCCTGTGTATTCCAAAACGTCATGACGTCTCCTGCTGTTGGACGATGATCCTCTACCGAGTCATATCCACTTAATTTTAACGTTTGTAAAAACGTCTCTGGATGAATCCACTGGTGAACCATCTCTTCATTTCCTGTGATCGCAAACAGTGTCGCCGCAAGACAGTTACTTCCGTCCTTGATCGGAAACCGATTTACATATCCCTTAAGATGCGAAGCGGTCGAGTCATCATAGGTTTCCCCTTCCCATGTGTCCCACTCCTTCGCATAGTCGAGTAGAATCGAATATCGCATCTTCATTGTGAGCGCATTCCAATTCGCGTGATGCAAGACGAGGAAATGTGCCCCATCCTTCTCCACGATTGCGTCATCTGACCAATTCGTCATCTGTGTAACGCTGATTGGTAAAATGAGACCGCGATGGGTCGTCACTTGGTATTCCAACAGACGATTTCTAACTTGGTCTTGTAATTCATGTAAAAATGGAGAAAACGCATGCACAATATATGTAACCTCTTGCCCCATCTGCCAGGTCACATACGGATTCGTGATGTCGGGCCGTCGGTACAGCGGATGATGAAAGAATTCCTGTCTCGGAATCACGAGACAAGAACTCGGTAAACCTTCAAGAAATGACGAATCAATCCAATACAAGGTCTCTTCCGGAACAAATGTATGAGACCAGGCTTCTAACACGTCAATCGTCGGTTCAAAAGCATACATCATAAGATGATATCTCCGACAGAGTTAAACAAGCGAAGGATTGACCAACCTAATCCGCTGATTAACGTCGCCCACATGACGGCCTGCATAAGCAACAAGCCGATGGCACGAGGGACGGACATCGATTGGCTCACTTGCCAGACGTAGTAAAAGAGATACATCAAGAGCGTACCGACGAGGACGGCAAGGACGGCGAGTAAAGTGTTCAAAAAGAGAAAACTGATCCCCGATCCGATTAGGAAAATGATGGCCCCGGGTTTCAATCGATGAAGCGATGTCCCGTTCGTTTCGCGCGCAAAAAAGGCGAAGCCGAGTTGATTGAACGTATCGGCGACCAATTTAAAAGCGCTAAACAGCATAAAGAAAACCGTGAAGAATACGACGAGCACAAGCACTTTCGTTTCTTGCACAGATAAGAGTTCGATAATTTCACTATATACACCAATTTGATTCAGCCATTGGATTACGTACTCAGATGTCGCAATCGCTAGCGACATGGAAAACAAAATAATTCCGATGAGCGGGGCATAGCTTAATAAGTACACATTCGTTTTCATGTTCCTTCTCCAATTTCACAGTAATTTCTTATATTCAGTGCAATTCACCTACCAAGTATATTATACTATTTATAGTTATGGAGAATAAAAGGGGGATTTTTGGATGGGCCTATTATTGATGGTTGGAATCAGCGTCGTCTTCCTCTCAGCAATTTTGACAGCTGGATATAACCGTAAACCTGAGGGTAACGAATAAGAGCCGGGATTCTAACGAATCCGGCTCTTTTTTTATTTCAATCCTGCATATCCTTGTTGGCGAAGCGCTTCATAGACAATGATGGCTGCCGTATTAGATACGTTCAATGAACGGACGAGATTCGATTGTGGTAGGCGGATACAGCGGTCCAAGTTGTTCTCGATGACTTCCATCGGCAATCCTTTCGTTTCACGACCAAAGACGAAGAAATAGTCACCGTCCACATCTGAAACGTCTAAATCACTCGGGTACTGTTCCCCGTACTTCGTGATGTAGAAGAACTGTCCGTCCGGATGTTTCTCCCATAGCTCTTCTAACGAGTCATGATAGCGTACATCGACAAATTGCCAATAGTCGAGACCGGCACGCTTCAACATTTTATCATCCGTCGAGAACCCTAGCGGACGGATCAAATGAAGGACCGAGTTCGTCGCCGCACACGTCCGTGAGACGTTCCCTGTATTTGCTGGTATTTCTGGTTGAAACATTACGACATGAATCGCCATGATTGATTTCCCTCACTTTTTCATTTCAAATTCTAGAAGGCGTTGTTTTTCGGACAACCCTCCCGCAAAACCGACAAGCTTTCCACTGCTTCCAATGACACGATGACACGGAAACAGAATCGGCAACGGATTTCGATTGAGCGCCTGACCGACGGCGCGAACGGCTTTCGGTCGACCGATTTGTTCGGCAATTTGTTTATACGTGCGCGTCTCACCATATGGGATGGTCAAGAGCGCATCCCAGACGTCCTGTTGAAACGGTGTCCCGTTCATTTCGACGTAGGCACGATCTGCTTCATGGAATCCATTCTGTTCTACTCGTACCATGAGATCTCGCAACCACTCAGGTGCTTCTTCTGTCGGTTCATGTGTTGTGAACTCAAGAGCCGTCAGTTTGCCTGCTGCGTTTAATTCATACGCTAACGGTCCCCATTTAGACGACACGATCTTCATGTGCCCACTCCTCTCGATATATACGAATCTCTTCATGAACCATATCAGACGTTTCATTTCGTTCGATCTCTTCGAACATCGAATCGGCATCAGGTCCAAGAATGGCACCGATTGCCCAAACAGCCGTTGCGCGCATGTCTTCTCGTTCATCCTGTTTGATGAATTCTCGTAAGATCGGAATTGCTGAAGGTTCACGGTAGTGCGCGAGTGCTAAAATCGCATTTCGTTGAATCGGTTTCTTCCCACGCCATGCGCCCGACAAGTGTCCAAACTTTTGTTTGAACTCTCGATTGCTCAATGTCAAAAGTGGCTCTAAGAGCGGTTTGACAATCTCAGCTTCCGGCAACAGTTCTTCGTGGTGACGCCAATCCTTTTTGCGATTATATGGACAGACTTGCTGACACGTATCGCATCCATATAGTCGTCCACCAAGTTTTGAACGAAACTCTCGTGGCATCAACGTCTTCATTTGCGTGAGATAAGCGATACAGCGCTTCGCATCGAGGACACCAGGTTCAACGAGTGCCGTCGTCGGACAGGCCGTCATACATTTATCACAGTCGCCACACCCATCTTCAATCGCTTCATCCGGCGGCAAGTAAACATCTAAAATCATTTCGCCTAAATAAAGATAGGATCCTTTTTCAGGTGAGATGATCGAACAATTTTTCCCGCTAAAGCCAATTCCGGCACGTTCAGCGACGGCCCGGTCGACGAGCTCACCGGTGTCGACCATCGAGCGCGTCCGGACGCCTGGAACCAATTCTTCAATGTACGATTGAAGCTTCTCTAATCGATTACCGACGGCGCGGTGATAATCCAGTCCCCATGAGGCTCGGGCAAATAGTCCTCGTCTCTCGCCAGCGACACTACGTGGTGCGTCCTTCAACTTACTTGGATAGGCAATGGCAATCGCAATGATTGACTGGGCTTCTTCAAGTAAGAGTTCCGGGTTCGTACGCTTCTCTAGGTCGGGCTCTTCAAACCCAGAGGCAAACCCTTTCTCTTGTTGCCGAATAAGTCGCTGTTTCATGACGATGAACGGATCAGCCGTTGTCACTTTCAACTCATCAATCCCAATGTTTTCGGCGTACTCGATGATTTGTTGTTTTAATGTGTACGGGTCCATTCCGTTCACCTCCTCTATATATTTTCGCATACAAAAAATCTCTCCGCCACTCGGCAGAGAGATGTGAAGCGGGTGAAGAGAATCGAACTCTCGTCATCAGCTTGGAAGGCTGAGGTTTTACCATTAAACTACACCCGCATGAAATATTGTTGTCGTTCAAGCGACTATAGTTAATATACACCTATACTATTAAACTGTCAACAAGTATTCGTAAGTTTTTCTAAAATCATTAGAAATAATATCTTGGTATACCTTAATCATTCAAATGATCCTTGATGAAACAAGGAATCGAGTGATGTCATGATTTGAAATTGACGGCCATGCCCCTCCGTTTCTGCATACGTCAACGCTGTGAGTTGACCATCTAGATACAAATCGACGTGTAGATAACGATCTTGAACATTGTTATAGATATGGAAGACGTCTCGTGATTGTCCAATTCGCTCGACTTGCCTCAAGAGTTCTTCTTTAATGGGACGTGACATCTGATTCGCAACGTGTGTATGGAAGATACATAACGTCTCTGTCTCCGGCACACGTGATACAAGTTCTTGTAGCATCGTCACGCCATCCCCTTCAATGAGCGTCACCGTATTAAAATCGACTTCATTCATGGCCGCCTGGAGCAGTTGACGCCGTGACTCATGTTCTGTCCAAATTAACGCATTCAACCACGACCGCTCTGCTTCATCTGTCAAATCTACAATGTTCAAGTCGACATCAATACGCGTTCCGATGTCTAGTGACGTCGTAGCCTCGAGATGGAGTGGTTCGTTCGATTCGACGGTCGCTAAGATGTTTACTGATGAGGCGTTTATCCGATTGAATCGGACACCATTATACTCATAAGCGTACTGATCAACAAATAGTTGAAGTCCTGCACTCGTTCCGATTTCAAGCAGTCCGAGTGGTCGCTTCGTCTGTTGTTGAATCTTCGAAAAGATCGGATACAAGTAGGCGCATCGTTGAACCTCGTTCGTTTGCACACGACGGGTCCTCAATCGATGACGGATTTCACTTTCGTATGTATGGCAAAAAGCTAAAAAAGAGGGAAATACATCTTCAGCCTGTTTTGGAGATTTTGTCACGCTAGGATAATAGGTGGCTAACTCATCAGCAGAGTGTTGAAGTACCAGTTCATGAACGGCGGCAAACAATAGATTTGGAGCAGGTTGTCCCTTTGGTATGTCTTCACACAAAGATAAGAGCCATTCGTGCTTGGTCACTTCTCGAGTCAGCACTTCGTATAAGCGACTCGATCCGACACATTCGTTGTCAGCAATTCGGATAAACCGATTCGATTGTTCTGATTGAATAACATCTACCTCATTTCTTCTTGTTAAAACATTCGAGCTAAATGAATGTCCTCCCTTCTCAAAAAAAGGATAGAGAACACAAAAAAGACCCTAACCTCAGTTAGAGTCATACGGATACCGGTGGTCGGAGTCGAACCGACACTCCAGAGGAACACGATTTTGAGTCCCGAATCAAATTTAAATCTCTTACTTATGTTGTATATCAACGCTTCTGCATTTTCGTTAAAATTCGTTCAACACGACTACTACAAACATACTTCTAAGGCTGCTGTTTCGTCAACCTCTTACGCAATGTACTTATTAAATCGAGCGAGATTCTTACTTTTATAGTAATGAATCAATCGTTGCTCATGAATTAACGCATCTCTTCGTTCTGCATACTCCGCCACGATTTCATACTCTAAGTTACCAGACTGCATCATATTCCGATGATCAACATTCCGACGATTCGTATATCTTCTCATACGATACCAAACGCCACTACCGACATAAACGACTTCTCCATCCTCTCGGTGAAGATAAACAATGTATTGATCTGTTTGTCGTAGCTCATTGGGATCAAGTTGATACTTCTTTATTAAACCAATTACTTTCTGAAACGACAATCCATATATTTTTGCGATGTCCTCATTTGTCATTTTTTCTTTAAGATATTGCTCGAGACTTTCTTTACTTGGAAACACAATATTTACACCTTTCTATTCGATTTATTGATTTTCTTATTTAATACTTTCAATCATTTATTCAATTAAATAAGAAGTTATCTAATTTCTTAAATATAAAATTAAATAACTTCTTAAATAACATATTCAATTGGACCTCTATATATAGAAGAAATAAAATTTACATTTTATGATTTTGTTTGATTATTCTTTTAGCCCATTCTTCATTTGTACATTAACCTATAGCAGTTATAACTTCTTCGATTGTAACGAGTTGTTTACACCAAAAATAAGTTTCTTTATTACACTTCCTGAAATCACAGTTTTAATACCCATCGTTTGAACATAATTTAACTAACCACATTCTATTAAATGCATATAAACTATGTCTTTATGATTTTCTTCTCCGTCCAGATGATAATATTTATCTATTGATCCAATTAGAACAAAAAGCAAACATTGATTGTATTTTTAATCCCGTGTCTTTAATTCGACCTCGATTAATTGTTCTAATTCATAAAACTATAACAAAAAGTGTCTGTTTAAATATGTTCTGACTATCTATTTTGGATTAATTCTCCCTATGCAATTATTATGTATTGCAATTCCTTAGACCGCCAAATAAAAATATTTAAGTGTTACAAAATCTATTTTTTGATTAAAAGTAATTCTTCATTGCCTTGTGTCTCTCTGTTTCTTTATCAACTCTCTTACAGTTATATCGGGCATTTTTCTAATGTAAAATTAACATGCAAAAAAACTCTCGAAAAGCGAAGAGTTTTTTAGTAATCAGTTTATAGTATTTTATACAAACTTTCTATTTTAAGATTTTTTCGGGTTACAGACTAAAATATTTTTAAAATAAAAAAATCAATAAGTTCTTGTACTCAATTAAGCACTGGGAAATTTTATAGTTAACCATTAATATTCTAGTGATAAATATACAACATATGGTAATATAATGTGTGTGACAAATAATTTTAAAGATTGGATGATTGCATGAAGTCTTTCAGAGATTACTCACCAGTGGCAAAACAAAGCATTACTTTTATTGATTCTGAATATTACCCTGACTATGTTGAGCTTGCCAAGATTTTATATTCAGACGTCCTAGTTAGGTTCTATGATTTAGTTCATGAATCTACTGATTCTAGCGACTTGTTAATTAACATTACGAAGGAAGATAAAAACTTAAGAATACAGCTATTGCGTATTTTTAGGAAATACGTTTCACCAGACACTTCTGTTGAAATGCTTAAGGTTAAGAGAAATATTCCTTCAATCATTAGTGAGTTTAGTACAAGATTTCGCGACTTGAAAGAGGTTAAGAGAAAGCTATATCCTCGCGATGAACCCGATCCTGCAATCATGGCACTTTTGTATGAATATAAAGATCGAGGGCAAAAAGGTTATGAACTTACAGAAACTTTCTTCACTTGGTTTGAAGCGAATTTTGGAGAAAATTATGAAATTAAAGGACCAAGAAAAGCTGGAAAGGATTTAATTCTTTCAAATGAACTTGATGACTTTCCTTATAACGCCCCAGCAGATTTTATAATATACCGAAAAGAGGATGATCAACCTCTTGTAGTAGGCTTTGCGAGATATGACTCTGATCGCGGAGGAGCACAAGAGGATGATCGAATAAGTGGAAATAGGGATAAAGTTACTATGATACTTGAGTACCAACAACAATATGATATTCCACTAAAAACTCTATTTATAAATGATGGACCCGGTTTATTATTAGGTTCAATGTGGCGAGATTATTCTGCTGTAGAAGAATACGGGAGTGGCAGCGTCATGGTATGCACGTTAAAAATGCTTGAAGAAAGACTTACAACGGAGTGGCTGGAAAGTTAAACGTTCAAAATTTCTTTTAACTCAATCAAATCTAGTGGTGAGTCAAAAATTTGATTTGTCACATAAAAACTAAAGTTCTTTTTTGATTCAGTTGTTAGGACAAATGCCTCCTGTTTACTTACTTCATTATTTTTCATTACAAAATCCCCCATTTTTTCACTCCCATGGGATAAACGTTTCAACATTGTAGTTATCGCCAACTTTGAGTTGTCTACTCCTATCCAATGTCTGTTCAAATTTTCAGCTGCTACTAATGAAGTACCACTTCCTGCAAATGCATCTAAAACAATATCACCTTCATTAGTAGCTGTTTTTACAATCAATTCTAGCATCGATAGATTTTTCTCGGTTGGATAACCTGTTATTTCGATATTTTGGTTATGAGCGTCTTTATATTCTAGCCAAATATCTTGAAATGCTATTCCTGGACTTTGATCTAAATAAATCTTTCTTCTGGGATTTCCGTTTTTAGACCAAAAAATTTCTCCTCTTTCGTCCATTTCATCAAGTTTACTAGGTGTATATTGCCAATGTTTACCTTTTGGAGGAAGCATTCCTCTCCATTCTTTCCCGGTCTCACCATTTCGAATACCCGGAGCATGGATGGGTACTTTCTTATATCTTCTACCTGTTGCCTTCTCAGTATAATTGTACTCTTTCTCGCCTAATTCTTTAGTCCATGGTGTATAAGGTTTGTTAAAGACATATTTAGATGTCTTTGTATAGAAAAGTATATAATCAGATATACTTCCAAATTTTTTACTAGTAGAATTTTTAGGATTTGATTTTTTTCGAGTAATCCAGTTTCTAAAGTTTTTAGCTCCAAATACCTCGTCCATTATCAATTTCATTGGAAAAGCCATTGTTTCATCTAAATGAACATAGATGGAACCATCTGGTGCTAACAATTCTCTCATTACAATCAATCTTTGACGCATGAATTCCAAATATCTTGCTCCTACAAGCACATCGTCATAAGCATGTTCCTGGCTTCTTGATGAAAATTTCTGCTGTTTAGCGTATGGTGGATCAATGTATATTAATTTTACTTTCCCTTTAACTGAAGGGTTCTTCATCAATTCTTTTAGAACATCTAAATTATCTCCATAATAAATAGCGTTTGTAGATTCTTCACCACAATTAAATAAGTTTATAATATCAACATCGTTGCTGGTTTTTAATACTTTATCTTTTGGCTCTTTATTTTTGTAAGAAATTTCAAAATCTAAGTTATCATTGAATTGTTTTGGCGATGGGATACCGGTAGCCATTTTATCTCCGTCTCCTTCTCTAATCTTTTTGGTATAACCAATTAAATATAACATAATCAAATTCAATAAGCGTCATTACATATAAATTATATCACGAACGTATGTTCCTTTACATGTTTTTATATATTCAACATCAAATAGGAGTTTTGGGTCCTGTTGTGTGTCCACTCCTCCCTAAGTTATTATAAGCATTACTATGTTTTTTTCAATTTATGTAGGGCGTATCTTCATCAGTCAGATGTACTGACGAAGAAAGCCATATGATACTTCTTCACATTGGAAGCTCACCATCATTAGGTTGATACGCGAGAGTAGATCACTCCGATCAATGTCCATCTCTCGCTCTCTCACCTTACTGACAATATGTTTTGTGTATAACCCTGCAACTGATCGTCTATATAACTCTTCACCCAGGTCATGACGAAGCGCAGTTAAGGATTGTAACTTAGTGATTATGTTTAGTGTGTTAGTTGATGGTTCCATTAGACTTCTACCTCATTTGAAGTGATTGCTTCAGTCTGATTACTCTCCAGAATAATCTTCAATGAACCATTACCTTGAAGTGAGATTGAGTACGTTACGAGATCATCGTATGGAAGATCAAGTGAGAAGTCTGTGATTGTACAGTTCCCTTCGTATCGCTTGCCTGATGGCATTTCAAGATAGACATCTACATTCTCAGAATTTAAGAATGCTGTCTCGAGTTCTTCGTATGCTGCATCTGATTCGACATATGCGCCGTCAGCATCAATCGTGTAAGACTTGAAGCCCGGTAATGATTCATTCCAGAATCCTTCTATGTCTTTCGATGTAGCATCAATTGATTCTGCCGAACGACCAAGTGAAGCATTTCGTTGACCTGCCAATACTCGGCCAGTGCCTTGTCGATAAATATATAACTTAACTTTCATACCACTCATTTTCTTTGTCATTGGTTCTCTCTCCTATTCAAATAAAAAAGTGCGGAACCGAGTTAACGATTCCGCATAGTTACTTATACTTGTTGCAACTTAACAAGTGCTTGTGGATTTGTCACGATTGAATCCATATACATATCAAACACTAATAATTTCGAACCTCGAAGTGCTTGCTTTGAATCAACAATTTCTTGAAGTCCTGACTGCTGTTTGATCATCATTGATACACCTTCTTGATAATTCCCGAAGATAACAGGTGTTGTAGTCGGTAAAGAATCAGTTACATGGATTGGAGCTCCGAAAAGCGTTCGAATCAATTGACCGTTGACCATACCATTTTGCATATAGAAATGACCATTTGAATCCTTTAATTTTGCAATTTGATCAAAGAATCCTTTCTCCATAATGAATGCCGCATCATCAAGATACTCAGGATGAATTGATGTATATAGATCAACAAGTGTATCTACCGTTACAACACCATTCATCGAAATTGCCTTTACATTTTCATCATGCACGATACCATTTAACTCCTCAGGTTCTTGTCCTACTAACATAGAACGCTCAACAACCTTAACAACTCGTCTAGCCAACAATGATTTAACGTAGTCTTCAATATTAATTCCACTGTCATTGATTAACTGATTCGTAAGCGTCACTGCTGCGCCAACGCGTTTTTGCTTTAGCTCAGCGTATTCAAAGCCGAATGAACTCTCAATAATATCATCGCCTTCACCTACAAATCCTGCTTCAATAGAATCGTCTTCTCGTGCGATTTTCAAATTACCACTGACTGAATCGTACCTTTTTGCTAGCGCAAAGATTGGAGACTTCTCTTCCATCAAATGCACAATGTCTTGATGTACTGATTGTGGAACTAAAGTGTGTCCGTCTGCAGTTTTTTGAAGTGAACGACTCTCGCCTTTTAAGATTTCTTCTAGTTCGTTTTTTCGTGTCTCAATTTTTCTCATGTTTCTAGTTTCCCCTTTAGTTTTCTCTGTTTGTTCGATTGATGGAACTTCAACTTCTTCAATTAACGTAAACTGTCTCGCTGAAATATTTGATTGTGAATATGCAGGATTCTTTACAACACTTACTTCAAATAGTTCTAACTCTTTGATTGTTCTTTCGTGAAGTTTTTTGCCAAGATACTTCCATTCATCTTTCAATACTCTGAAGCCGAATGACATATTTTTAAACAGGCCTGCAGTAATCAATTCATAGTAGTCTTGCCCCCATGAAGTCGGTGCAATTCTCGCTTCCATAAATAGACCGACCTCATCTTCTTTTAGTTCAAGTGAATTATTACTTGTCGAAGCTAAAATACGTTCTTGATCATGTTCTGCAAGAAAATCAACGTCCTGTTTTTTTACTTGAAGTGCTTTTGTGAACGCACCTCGTTCAATTTTCTCAACAAACTTCTTTGCCGTTCCCATGACTTCACTTAATTGATTCGTCTTGTTCACGTATCCTCTTACTACTAACTGATTCGCATCAGTTGATCTTAGTTGTAAATTCTTAAATCGTAATTCCACTGTGTTCTCCATTATGTTTCTCCTTTGTCTCGATTTGTTCTCCGATATTTAAGACAAGCATGCTGTCATCCGAAACTTTCTTTAAGACCTGACCAAGCCCAAGAACGAAGTAGTCTTCTTCAATCCCTTGTAAATCAAGACGATGACGTGCCTCGTTAAATGAGATCAACCCTTTTTCTAATGCCTGACTCACTGTTTTTACTTTCTCAGCCTCTGTTGTTCTGAGTAGTTCTGAAGTATCAAACCTAAAGAAATAGCCAAGCAATTTCTCGCCTGACTGTAAATAATTCTTATCAAGTGCTGATTCGATTGCTGTAATGATAGGACCAATACAGTTCTGCAAGAATTGTAGATTGTTATGCTCAAGAGAAGCATACTTGTTAGCCGTACTGTTGAGCATACTCTCTGGAACGTTAAAGACTCGTGCAATTTCTGAAGTGATTGTGCTTTTACTTTGATGAAGACTTAATTCATCTGGAGAAAACGAAAGTTTCGAAAATTCTAATCCTTCTTCAAGAATCATTGTCTTGCCTGTATTCTCAGTTCCAGTGTAGAGAGAATCAAACCCTTTCTTTAAGCGATTGATTGCATGTTCTGTTAGTTTCGAATGTACTTTAAGAACTCCTGTCGGAAGTGCCCCACTCGAAAGTAAGTTCTCTTCATATTTAAGTTGACTAAGCGCTGTATTAAATAATTTATCTGAATTAACTAGCAATCCGTCTGTTCCTGAATCAATAACAATTAACTGCTCTGAAGGAATTTCAACGTTACTTGATAAACCACTGTACTGATAGCGCTTATGTGCAACTGTAATATTGTCTTCTGTGTACAATTCCTCACTCATTGACTTGGCCGATAAATAGTGAAGAGATCCGTTCTTTTTATAAAGATATGCCCTTCCACGAAGTAAGAAATCTTGTACAATTTTTTTCTTTAATGTTTGACCAGTCTCTACTTCATTTGCATCGTGATTGAGATAATCGACTCTCTCGTCTTGTACTCGATCTACTGAATGATTTGACTGTTCTTGATACAAATAGATTGGTAATTGCGAGATCGATGATGTAATCAGCTCTACGGCCGCATAAACAGTTGGAATCTTCAACGCATCTTCCTCTCGGACTTTTACCGGACGAGTCCCAGTTAAGATTGTTCGCGCAAAATAATCACCTTGCGTAGATTTTTTATTTTTTTGATAGTTAAATAAGCTCAAATTTCATTTCCCTTTCCGTGTTATATTCGTTGCTATTGAAAGCAGTAAGTGTAGCTAAAAAAAATACTCCATCAACGAATATCGTTGACAGAGTAAATAAAAGAAGGAAGACAGATTCATTACAAACCTCTCAAATCGAGTACATATTAATGGAGATATGCCTCTCTACTATATATGTACACAACTAAGGGGTTTGTATCAGCTTTTTGAGAAATTTATAGCAAATAATCTAAATATTTTTTTAGTAAGTCTCTCTGACGTTCCGATGGTATATAACATGCCATTTTTTCGCCATTTCGGATAGATCCTCGGAACATAAATTGAATTAATTCTGAAAGCGCCAGTAGATCCTCATCCACGTGAATATCATGGCTTAAGAAGAACTGCTTTTCTACTGGGTTTAAGAAGCGATTGACCATATACGCCATAGCTGTACAGTGCGCATAATCATTTGTCGCTCGAATCGTACAAGGTACAAAATTATCTTTTTCTCGATCATCATACTTATTAAATTTGCACTTTGCGTTAGACAAGCGTTTTGCTTTTGACTTATAAGTTGTCCAAAACAATTTATCATTATCTGTCGTTGCTTGAGTCCGGAAAAATGAAGTAAGGTTTTGCTGTAATCTCTTGTACTTTTCTGGAGTAGCACTCTCATACCAAGAGTATGATAAAAGATATCGATTAGTTTTTTTAACTCGAGCGAAATAATTTGAATTTAAGGTACTTGGTCTTCCTTGTGTCTCATAATCTTCGTAAATTGTTAGTAACTCTTTTAGTTTTTCTCGCTGATCGTATTTATTATGGTAGCTCACAAGCTTGTACAAATCGCCTTTTTTTATCACTGAATACTTTTTATACTGAAGGTCAAAATAATCATAGTAATACTTCTGAAGTTGCCCATCAAAGAGATAAGTTAAAATATAAACTTCTTTAAAGTTACTGAATGAATTTATAGGTAATAACGATACCATCTGTAGCTTTGTATTTCCGAAAGCTTTGAGAATCCCTAGGTTTGCATCATTTTTAACATCAGCGAATATCGCATGTTTCTCATCTTGTTTATAGTCCGACAGCCAAGTTACAGATGAATCTTTTTCAATTTTGATATGTCCATCATTAATCAAAATATCAATGTCCTGACTAGCTATAGGAAATACCTCAATAACCTCAGCCACTTCATCCATAATTAATGTATAGTCACTCTCTTTAATTAACTCATGTGCTTCATGATCCATCATCTTAAAAAGTTGATGTGTGATTGCGATTGATCTTCCATCAGCCAGTAGCTTCTTTAAGTGATCTAGTTTTTTCCCTTTTCCTCTTGCTGCAATCGGAGTAGCCATATTTAAATTTGTTGCACCAATGACTCGTTTAACTTCTGATAAGAACGGAGTCACAAAGATAAACTTTTTTCCGAAAGTGTTCTCATTCATCATTTGAATTGCATAACTTGTCTTTCCTGCACCACAGATTGCATCAATTACTTTTACTTTCTCCATTTGAATTTCACTCCTGATATTTGATTTAACACTTGTTTTATATCAGTCGAAATTCAAACGTAAATTGCTATTTATATAATTGAACTCTTTTTTTGCATCGACTGCTCCGCTTGTCGCTCCGCAACCATGTCGACGCTGTATCGGAAAAGAGTTCGTTCGACCGGATTCTTCGAATCTCGATCTCACTTCACTTTTTCCGCTAGGTAACGAGTTTTTTTATTTATTTTTTAATTAACTTCTTTTCTTTTAAGAGAAAGAGCCCACGAAGCTATGTATACCAACACTTTTCTAATACTTTTTGCACAAAAACCCAAGCAATAAGTATTTTAGGGCTTATAAATTACAACATTTATTTAGCTGATTCATACTTTTCTCTTTTAAAAGAAATAGTATCAAGACTGTATAATCGCACTTCTACTTCAACAGCAAGCTGTTTCATTCGAAGCACGATCGAATCAAAACTTTAAAAAACATAAAAAGTGACGGCTTCTTCGAACCCTACTTTTTATGTTTTTTTAAAGACTTTTGATTCGGCAGGCATTTTTTTATTTTTTATTGATCAACGACTAAACACTAATCAATTGATTAATAACTAATGACTAATGATTAATGATTAATTTAAAAACTTATAAATTTCCCATTGTATACAACTCAAAAACATTAAGAACACTTTTAAAAATAATAACATTTAAAAAGAAATTACCTCATCCGAGCCTTGGTAATTATCACATCTTAATGTCGCGACATGCACAGCTTCTTACCGTGTCATGAAGAAACGCTCCACCCAATATTGATTCAACAGTCAATTCTGTTAGGTTCAAATATTAAAAACCCTAATAACGGATAATAATGAATTCATCATTGCAAGATATTGATAAGGTTGGTCAATATCGAATGAATCCATATCCATCAGCAGAGTTTTGATTTTGCAACGGCATCTACGGACCTCGGAGTTATTTGATATAGGAGTGAACTCTCGGCACTTTAATGTCTCCAATGTTATTCGGTTGTAATACATTTATATCTAGATAAATGATTACGTAAACGAATATCAAAAATTAATTAGAGAATTATTTATTATATCTGTGCCATTGAAAACGTAAACGCTGCGCTCTGAAGTGAGCTAGCAGATATCATCTTTCATTTCCTTCAGACTAAATCGACATCACAATTAAAAATAGCCTAAGATTAATTTCTATGAGAGTAATCCTTTATTCCCGTAGAGCTTGTCATTGCTCAATCACCAAGTTGATGAGTGTTCATATTTCTCAAAGAGCCGAAGTCTAATACGAGCCATTTATGAGCTCCTCAGCCCATCCCAAAGACTCGATTAATATATTCTTGCTTCTCCTCATACGTTACTTCGCCTTTCTTCGCTCTTGTTCTGTATAAAGTCGTCTCCAAACAAGAGCGCAAATATCCACCCAAGTTTTTAATTTCACTTCGATTGTTCATTACCTCTTTAACGACTCTAAGCACAATATCTTTATTGAGACCCTTGAGGCGATATTCGTTTGTGAGTTTGTGAATTGTTACCTCATCTTCATCGTTTCTAATGTCATTGATAACCGTTTCTTTGTTAACAAGCTTGTTAACAGATTTGTTATCATTATTATTACTTAAGTTATTATTAATATAGTTATTCTTATTAGTGGTTCTTTTTGACCCTTCTTGATGGGTCATTTTGACCCTTTGCTCTGACCAATTTGACCCTTCAGGAGAGTTCAAAGTGACTTCATCGCCTGAAAGATCATTTTGACACTTCAGGCTTGGGGCCTTATCTAATTGCATATTATTGTCGTTAACTTGGGCAGCATGATCCATGTCTTCTTTGATTGCAGTTTCAGTGTCCGAGTTTACTTTAATCAAATCATCATCTGTATATGTTAGTTTCAAAGGAAATAGTTTATTCGCTCGTGTCAGTCCATCTCGCTCTTCTTCCAACAAACCATAGTCGGCCAATTCTTTTTTACAACGCTTAAAAGTAGATGAGGACATACCTAATAATTCTTCCGCCTTTTCAGCACCAAGACGTACATAGTATTTTCCGTCATCCTGCCAATCGTTCTGCATCGATAACTTCACTTGATCCAACAATAGAATATAGACTAATTTTGTATTCGGCTTCATATCTCGATATGCTTCTCCCACTATCAACACTTTCGGTACTTGATAGTAGATGAGTTGATCTCGATCGCCTCTTGTAAAGTAATGACTCATCTCAAACTCTCCCCTACCCTGGATTTGAATTTTTCAGAGAGAGCCGTTATAATAACAACATTAGTGTTGTGTTTCGTGTTGTTGTTGTTATAACGACCTTAACGGAACCTCTGATTACCCCGGAGTCTGTGAGAATGCCATCTCACGGCTCTATTTTTTTATTTTATAATACGAACAAATGTTCGTACACAACTACAACCGAAGACCCTTTAGAGCTCCATATTTGCCATGTTTGCGCTTCAAATCTTTGCCCCATAGGTTTACATATCTTTTCGTGACGGTGATGTCCGTGTGACCCAATAGGTGCATCAGTGAGAATGCATCGATTCCCTCCATCACCATGCGTTTGGCCATCGTATGACGAAATGTATGAGGACTCACTCTCTTCTCGATACCTGCCAACTGCCCATAGCGAGTAAAACGCCCTTGAATGCTGTGACTCTTTAAAGGGCCATTGTCTCTATTGATAAATAGAGCATCTGTATCTAATTGCCCTCGAATGACTAAGTAGCGCTTCAATTGCTGCTGTGTAAACTCCGATAAATAAACAGTTCGCTCGAAATTATTCTTAGTCTTTCTAACAAGGAGTTCGTCTCCCCTGATGTCACCAATCTCAATACCGACAAGTTCTGATAGCCTGATTCCTGTGTCCAAGAACACAAGAAAGATCACTTCATCCCGAAAGCCAACAAATGTCTTTTCATCTCGCATGACTTTTAACAACTTTTCAATTTCACTGTTCTCTAGAGCGTCTATCATCTTGTGACGATCTTTAAGAAGTTTTATATCTTCCATCGGATTTGTTGAGATGAGACGTTTTCTGTATATGAAGTTGTAGAACGCTCTTAGAGCCCTCAGTCTTGTGTTGATAGTTGTGATCTTGATTCTCTCTTTACTGATAATAATGAGATGTTCAATGTCCGAAGTCTCCAGATCTACCAACTCTTTGTTCAAGGTGCGCTTCGTTGCCATGAACTCGTTTCGATAGTAGTCAATCGTTGCTTGTCTAAGATTTTTTAAGTAACAGTGCTTAAAGAACTCATCGATTGCCTCTTCATCACTCACTCTTGTATGAATAATTCTCAATTCTTCTTTGGATAGTTCTCTTTTTCTGCGCATGCTTACACTCCCTTTAGCAATGAACACGATTCAATGAATACGATTCTTTGTAAAAACAGTCGTGTAAAAGAAAACACAAAAAAAGGCTCTAACATAAGTTAGAACCTTAAATCTGATACCGGTGGTCGGAGTCGAACCGACACTCCAGAGGAACACGATTTTGAGTCGTGCGCGTCTACCAATTCCGCCACACCGGCATATTATGTTGGAGGCGCCAGTCGGAATCGAACCGACGATAGAGGAGTTGCAGTCCTCTGCCTTACCACTTGGCTATGGCGCCAAAAGTCATTGGAGCGGAAGACGGGATTCGAACCCGCGACCCCGACCTTGGCAAGGTCGTATTCTACCACTGAACTACTTCCGCAAAATGGCTGGGCTGGAAGGGATCGAACCTACGCATGTCGGAATCAAAATCCGATGCCTTACCACTTGGCTACAGCCCAATAATAATGGGGCGACTGAAGGGAATTGAACCCTCGAATGCCGGAATCACAATCCGGTGCGTTAACCACTTCGCCACAATCGCCATGATGAAATTAAAACAGGGGCAGCAGGAATCGAACCCGCGCTGACGGTTTTGGAGACCGTAGTTCTACCGCTAAACTATGCCCCTAAGTGGTGGGGGGGGGCGGATTCGAACCGCCGAACCCGAGGGAGCGGATTTACAGTCCGCCGCGTTTAGCCACTTCGCTACCCCCCCACATATGGTGGCTTTGGACGGAATCGAACCGCCGACACAAGGATTTTCAGTCCTTTGCTCTACCAACTGAGCTACAAAGCCATATGTAGTATATTGATTTAAAATAAAAATGGCGGTCTCGACGGGATTCGAACCCGCGATCTTCTGCGTGACAGGCAGACATGTTAACCCCTACACCACGAGACCGGACTTAATTGCGGGGGCTGGATTTGAACCAACGACCTTCGGGTTATGAGCCCGACGAGCTACCAGACTGCTCCACCCCGCGACGATATAAAATTAATTGGTGACCCGTACGGGATTCGAACCCGTGTTACCGCCGTGAAAGGGCGGTGTCTTAACCGCTTGACCAACGGGCCATTACATATTTGAAAAACTGGCGGAGAGCAAGGGATTCGAACCCTTGAGACGGTTTTGCCGCCTACACGAATTCCAATCGTGCTCCTTCGGCCACTCGGACAGCTCTCCAAAAGAGAAAGTGGCTCCGCAAGTAGGATTTGAACCTACGACCTACCGGTTAACAGCCGGTTGCTCTACCACTGAGCTATTGCGGAACGATCTTGCCTGG